>NZ_BDAV01000001.1 GCF_001612635.1 Nocardia africana NBRC 100379
CTCACCATCTCCCAGATTTTCATCTGTTCGATCGGCGAGGCAACTTTTCCAGCTTAGCTCAACCATCGGACCCCAACCAAATCGGGGTCTCGGTCGAACCAGTGTGATCGTCAGGCGCTCCCCGTACTACCGCGTTGTCCCCTTGCCTTTCGGCCCGGGGTTGGTGTCCGTGTCGCTCTGACCTGGAATAAGTTACGTGGCGGTGGATTCTATGTCAAATCGCCTGGTCAGGAAGGCCTTTCGGATGTACGGCGGACTACGCCGGCGTTCCGACCCGCTCCACCTCGGCGCCCAGCGAGCGCAGGTTCTCCACGAAGTGGGGGTAGCCGCGGTCGATATGGAAGACGTCGTGCACCTCGGTGACGCCGTCGGCGACCAGACCGGCGAGCACCAGACCCGCGCCGGCGCGGATATCCGACGACCACACCGGCGCGCTGGACAGCCGCGGGATGCCGCGGACCACGGCGTGGTGGCCGTCGGTGCGGGCGTCGGCGCCCAGGCGGATCATCTCCTCGACGAAACGGAAGCGCGCCTCGAAGATGTTCTCGGTGATCATGGACGTCCCGTCGGCGATGGTCGCCAGGCCGATCGCCATCGGCTGCAGGTCGGTGGGAAAGCCCGGGAACGGCAGGGTGGAGAAATTCACCGCGCGCGGCCGCTCCGGTTGTTCCACGCGAAAACCGTTGGGTTCGAACGTGATTCGCGCCCCCGCCGAACGCAACTTGTCCAGCACCAGCGAGAGGTGCTTGGGGTTCAGGCCGGTGACGCGCACGTCACCCCTCGTCATCGCGGCGGCGATTCCCCAGGTCGCGGCCACGATCCGGTCGCCGATCACCTGATGGGTGGTGGGCGCGAGTTTGCGCACCCCGGAGATGGTGAGCACCGAGGTGCCGGCACCGTCGATGCGGGCGCCCATCCGGGTGAGCATGGTGCACAGGTCGACGATCTCGGGTTCGCGCGCGGCGTTGTCGATGACCGTCTCCCCCTCCGCGAGGACCGCGGCCATGAGGATGTTCTCGGTGGCGCCGACCGACGGGAAATCCAGCCGGATGCGCGCGCCCTGCAGCTCGTCGGCGCGCGCGACCAGGCAGCCGTGCTCGATTTCGCTGGTCGCGCCGAGCAATCTCAGACCCGCCTGATGCATGTCCAGTGGACGGGACCCGATCGCATCACCGCCCGGCAGGGCGACGACCGCGCGCTTGCACCGCGCCATCAGGGGTCCCAGCACGCAGACCGACGCGCGGAACTGCGTTACCGCCGGGAAGTCGGCGTGATATTTCGGCTCGGCCGGGGTGGTGATCGCGACCACCGATCCGTCGACGGTGACATCGCAGCCCAAACCGCGCAGCACCTCCGCCATCAGCGGCACGTCGAGGATGTCCGGGCAGTTGGTGATCGTCGTCGTGCCTTCCGCCAACAGGGCGGCGGCCATCAACTTGAGGACGCTGTTCTTCGCGCCACCCACCGCGACCTCGCCGACCAGCCGACTGCCCCCGGTCACCAGAAACCGTTCACTCACGGGGGCCAGCCTAACGGGAGGGCTGGTCGGTCGCGGCCGGTCCGCCGGTCTCCGATCCCCCGGGCCGCCACAGCACGTCACCGTCCGGGTTGGCCACCCGGCCGAGGATGAACAGCAGATCGGAGAGCCGATTGAGGTATTTCGCGGGCAACACGCCGATGTCGTCCGGATGCGCGTCCACCGCCGCCCACGCCGCGCGTTCCGCCCGGCGCGCCACGGTGCGGGCCGTGTGCAGCAGTGCGGCCAACGGCGTGCCGCCGGGCAGGATGAACGAATTCAGCGGAGCGAGTTCGGCGTTGAACTCGTCACACCAGCGTTCCAGGCGGTCGATATAGGACTGGGTGATCCGCAGTGGCGGATATTTCGGATCCGGCACGACCGGGGTGGACAGATCGGCGCCGGCGTCGAAGAGATCGTTCTGCACTTGGCGCAGCACCTCGGCGATGCGCGCTTCCGGCTGTCCGAGAGCGAGGGCCACGCCGAGGGCGGCGTTGGTCTCGTCGCAGTCGGCGTAGGCCACCAGCCGCGGATCGGTCTTCGGCACCCGGGAGAAGTCGCTCAGACCGGTGGTGCCGTCGTCACCGGTCCGGGTATAGATCTTGGTCAGATGCACACTCATTGCTGGTGACCACCTATTTCTGGGTCAACGTCCCGGACGGCGCCGGATGCGTTCGGAGGGCCGCGATTCGACCCAGGACAGGAATGCCGTCAGCGCCGGGCGATCCAGGGCGAGTTCATAGCTGCCGTCACCGTCGGAAACCGCGATCACGACGATGTCGTCGGTCATGATGTCGTACTCGTCGCCCACCGGAGAACGCCGATCGACCACTTCGATACCCAGCCGCCGGATGGTCGAATCCGGTCCCACCTTCAGGCTGGTGAGTTTGTAGAAGACGAGCCGGGATTCGCCGTAGCGAATCAGGCCGTGCCGCCACCCTTGACCACCCTGCGCCGGAAGTACGCGCAGAATCGCCGCGGTTCCACCCCGGCGCAACATGATCAGGCGATACAGCGACACCAGCGCTACGCCGACCAGCAGCAGCACCAGAATGATCAGAAGCACCATCCCGGTCCGCAATCCAGGTCCGTCCCTTCGCTTCGCCCCTGTGCCGTCGCCAGCGCCGTGCCATCCCCGAACAAGGCCGCTCCCGCAGCGAGTCTACAAACCAGGGCGCTGCGGCACACAGCCGGTACATCCGTTCCACAAACGAGGATATCGGCCGATTCGCCGATCCGGAGGAAGGTGATCAGAGGCACACTCGCACAAAGACATTCGAAGCACACCCGGGTTGGCTGGGCACAGGATTCACAATGGGCCCGTATTCGCAGGTTGCGAACGTTTCGCAGGTTCACCCGACAACGCGTGCGGGAAGTTCTCGTGCGATTCCCGGCCGTAGTCACCCGGCATTTCCAGGTGCTCTCGACCTCGAACCGGACGTGAACAAACCTCGCCGTGGCGGAAACGCCGTGTGGCGGCCCGGACATCCGGACCGCCACACGGTTGCGCTATTCGGTTGTCGCCCTGAGGCGTTCGCGTCAGGCGTTTATCGCTTCCACCGCGCGAATTCGCGCGGTCGCCGCATTCTGTTCCTGCTCCGAGGCATTCGGATCGGCCAGTACCGCGCGGGCGGCGTCGAGATCGATATCACCCGCGAATTCCGCCGATTCGGCGAGAATCCGGACGGCCTCACCCGTGCACGAGAAGAAGCCGCCGTGCACAGCCGCGACGATCCGCTCGCCCTCGGTGCTGTCGATGGTCACGATCCCGCCCTCGACCAGCTGGCCGAGTACGGGCTCATGGCCGTGCAGAATACCGATCTGACCTTCCGTGGTCTGGGCGCTGACGAAACTCGCCGTCCCCGACCACAGCCGCCGCTCGATGGCGACCAGATCAACTGACATATCCGCCATGGTGGACTACTTCCCGGCGATCTTCTTCGCGGCCGCCTCGACGTCGTCCAGGCCACCGCAGGAGTTGAACGCCTGCTCCGGCAGGTGGTCGAATTCGCCCTTGCAGACCCGCTCGAAGTCGTCGATGGTCTGCTCCAGCGGCACGACCGAACCCGGCTGACCGGTGAACTTCTCGGCCACGATGAAGTTCTGACCGAGGAACTTCTCCAGACGACGCGCCCGGCCGACGAGGACCTTGTCCTCTTCGGAGAGCTCGTCCATACCCAGAATCGCGATGATGTCCTGGAGTTCCTTGTACTTCTGCAGGATTCGCTTGACCTCGTTGGCCACCGCGAAGTGCCGCTCGCCGACGATCGAGGCCTCGAGGATTCGCGAGGTCGAGGTCAGCGGGTCGACGGCGGGGTAGATACCCTTCTGCGAAATCGGGCGGGAGAGCTCGGTGGTCGCGTCCAGGTGGGCGAAGGTGGTCGCCGGCGCCGGGTCGGTGTAGTCGTCGGCGGGGACGTAGATGGCCTGCATCGAGGTGATCGAACGACCACGGGTCGAGGTGATGCGCTCCTGCAGCTGACCCATCTCGTCCGCCAGAGTCGGCTGGTAACCGACGGCCGAAGGCATACGACCCAGCAGGGTCGAGACCTCGGAACCGGCCTGGGTGAAACGGAAGATGTTGTCGATGAACAGCAGCACGTCCTGACCCTGCACATCGCGGAAGTACTCCGCCATGGTCAGCGCGGACAGCGCGACGCGCATACGGGTGCCCGGCGGCTCGTCCATCTGGCCGAAGACGAGGGCGGTGTCCTGAAGGACGCCCATCTCCTCCATTTCCAGGTGGAGGTCGGTGCCCTCACGGGTGCGCTCACCGACGCCGGCGAACACCGACGTACCGGAGAACTCACGCGCGATACGGGTGATCATCTCCTGGATCAGAACGGTCTTGCCGACACCGGCACCACCGAACAGGCCGATCTTGCCGCCCTTCACGTACGGGGTCAGCAGGTCGATGACCTTGATGCCCGTCTCCAGGATCTCGGTCTTACCCTCGAGCTGGTCGAAGGCCGGCGGCTGGCGGTGGATGCCCCACTGCTCGCCGTCGCGGCCCAGGCCGGGGGTGTCGAGGCAGTCGCCGAGGGCGTTGAACACGTGGCCCTTGGTGACGTCGCCGACCGGAACCGAGATCGGCTTGCCGGTGTCGGACACCGGAACGCCGCGGACCAGGCCGTCGGTCGGCTGCATCGAAATGGTACGGACGATGTTGTCGCCCAGGTGCTGCGCGACCTCGAGGGTCAGGGTCTTGGCCACCGACGGCAGGGTGATGTCGGCGTGCAGCGCGTTGAACAGGTCAGGGATGGCGCCGCGGGGGAACTCGACGTCCACAACGGGGCCGTTGACCCGGACGACGCGGCCTGTGCCAGCGCCCGCCCGGCTTGCGTTTTCTTGGGTGACAGCTGCGGTCATTTGTCTTCTTCCGTGGGGGCTTAGTCGCGATCCGAGGACGCAGCCAGCGCGTTCGCGCCGCCGACGATTTCACTGATTTCCTGCGTGATGTTGGCCTGCCGGATCGAGTTCGCCTCGCGGGTCAGGGTGTTGACCAGCTCGGTGGCGTTATCGGTGGCAGCCTTCATTGCGGTGCGGCGCGCGGCCGACTCCGAGGCCGCGGCCTCGAGCAACGACGAGTAGATGCGGGTGTTGATGTACTTCGGCAGCAGGGCGCCGAGCAGCTTGTCCGCATCCGGTTCGAACTCGTAGAGCGAGGTGATCTTCGCGTCCGGCGAGTCGGTGAGCATGTCCTCGCCGAGCTCGAAGTTCTCGTCGATGAAACTCACCTGGATCGGAGCGAGCCGGCGAACCTCGGGCACCTGCGACAGCATCGAGACGAAGCGGGTGTAGACGATGTGAATCTCGTCCACGCCCTCGATCGTCCCGCCGCCCGGCGCTTCCACCTCGGTCCCGGACCCCGCCATGAACACATCCACCAGGTGGTGGCATGCGGCCGAGGCGTCGGTGTAGTGCGGCTGCTGCGAGAAACCGGTCCACGAACCGGCCAGCGGCCGGTTGCGGAAGGTGTAGTACGTCAGGCCCTTGTTGCCCATCACGTACAGCACCGGCTCCTTGCCCTCGGAGCGCAGCGTCGTGATGAGCTCCTCGGTGCGCTTGAGCACGTTGGAGTTGTAGCCACCGCACATACCGCTGTCACTGGTGATCACCAGGATCGCGGCACGGCGCGGAGTCGGCCGCTCGGTGAGCAGCGGATGGTTGAGATTGGACGAGGCACTGGCCAGTTCGCCGAGCACCTTGGTGATCTCTTCCGCATAGGGCTTCGCGGCGGCGACCCGAGCCTGGGCCTTGCTGATTCGCGAAGTCGCGATCAGCTCCTGAGCCTTGGTGATCTTCTTGATCGAGCTCACACCACGAATACGGGAGCGCAGTTCGCGCAAGCTTGCCATCAGCGGTTCACACTCCCTTTGCGTGTCGGATCGGTAGGCATGGTCGGACCCGGCTTACTTCTCGACGTGCTTGCGGGTGACCGACAGCGACTCGACCTCTTCGTGGTCCAGCTCACCGGCGCCGGGCTCGTTGACCACGCGGCTGCCGTCGGAGGCCAGGAAGCCCTGCTTGAAGCGCTCGGTCTCGGCCTTGATCGTGTCGGCGGGCTCGCCCTCGAGCCGCTTCGCGCCACCCTCGAGGGCGTCGAAGGAGCTCTGCACCTTGTTGTGCAGGTGCTCGAGCAGCTCGGCGTTGAAGCGCCGCACGTCGCCGACCGGCACCGAATCGTAGTAACCGGCGTCGACCAGGTAGATCGAGACGATCTGGTCCTCGACCGCGACCGGCGAGTACTGGTCCTGCTTGAGCAGCTCCACCCAGCGCGCACCGCGCTCGAGCTGTGCCAGGGAGGCGGCGTCCAGATCGGAGGCGAAGGCGGAGAACGCCTCGAGCTCGCGGTAGGAGGCCAGCTCCAGACGCAGCGAACCGGCGACGGTCTTCATGGCCTTGGTCTGCGCGGCGCCACCGACACGGGAGACGGAGGTACCGACGTTGATGGCCGGGCGCACACCCTTGTTGAACAGGTCGGACTCGAGGAAGACCTGGCCGTCGGTGATGGAGATGACGTTGGTCGGAATGAACGCCGAGATGTCGTTGGCCTTGGTCTCGATGATCGGCAGACCCGTCATCGAACCGGCGCCCATCTCGTCGGACAGCTTCGCGCAACGCTCCAGCAGACGGGAGTGCAGGTAGAAGACGTCACCGGGGTACGCCTCACGGCCCGGCGGGCGACGCAGCAGCAGCGAGATGGCGCGGTAGGCCTCGGCCTGCTTGGACAGGTCGTCGAACACGATCAGGACGTGCTTGCCCTGGTACATCCAGTGCTGGCCGAGCGCGGAACCGGTGTAGGGCGCGAGCCACTTGAAACCGGCGGAGTCCGACGCGGGGGCGGCGACAATGGTCGTGTACTCCATCGCGCCGTGAGCCTCGAGCGCGGACTTCACGCCGGCGATGGTGGAGCCCTTCTGGCCGATCGCGACGTAGATGCAGCGCATCTGCTTCTTCGGATCGCCGGACTCCCAGTTGGCCTTCTGGTTCAGGATGGCGTCGATGCAGACCGCGGTCTTACCGGTCTTGCGGTCGCCGATGACCAGCTGACGCTGGCCACGACCGATCGCGGTCAGCGCGTCGATGGCGGTGATGCCGGTGGCCATCGGCTCCTCGACCGGCTGGCGCTCCAGCACGGTCGCAGCCTGCAGCTCCAGCACGCGGCGCTCGTCGGCCTCGATCTCGCCCAGGCCGTCGATCGGCTGGCCGAGGGGGTTGATGACGCGGCCCAGGAACTTGTCGCCGACCGGCACCGAGAGCACGTCACCGGTGCGGCGGACCTGCTGGCCCTCTTCGATGCCGTCGAACTCACCGAGGATGACCGCACCGATCTCGTCGGGGTCGAGGTTCAACGCGACACCCAGCACACCGCCGGGGAACTCGAGGATCTCGTTGGTCATCGCCGACGGCAGGCCGCTGACGTGCGCGATGCCGTCACTGGTGTCGGTGACCGTGCCGATTTCCTCGATGGAGGTTTCGGGGGTGTAGCTCTGGGTGTAGCTTTCGATCGCGCTACGGATCTCATCGGGGGAGATCGTCAGCTCCGCCATGGTTCTTCCTGCTCTCGCTGTGGTCTGGAATGTCGGGGTGGGGTTGCCGGCTCGAGGGCTCGGCTAGGCCAGGGCCTGGCGCAGGCGCTGCAGCCGGCCGACGGCGCTGCCGTCGATGACGTCGTCGCCGATGCGCACGACGACACCGGCCAGTAGCGCCGGATCGACCTGCACGTGGATGGTGACCGGCTTGTCGTAGATTCGCTGCAGCGACGCGGCGAGATGCTCCCGCTGCTGCTGCGTCAGGGCCGTCGCCGAACGAACGTGCGCGACGATCTGCTTGCGCAGCGACGCCGCCAGATCGGACAGCTGATCGAAGGCGACGCCGACATCACCGCGCGACCGGCCGACCGCCTGCTCGGCCAGCTGCATGGTGACGTCTTCGACCTTCCCGGTGAGCAGCCGCGCCAGCAGGTCGCGCTTGGCGGCCGCCGGTTTACCGCGATCGGTGAGCGCCTGCTCCAGATCCGGGTTGTCCTCCACGGTGCGGCCCAGCCGGAACAACTCGTCCTCGACGGCGTCGATACGTCCGCGGTCGGCCGCGGAGCGCAACAGCGCCTCCTGCCCGAGCAGCACCAGGGTGTCGACCAGATCTCGGGTCCGAGACCAGTCCTGGGCGACGGCAGTGGTCAGCACGGCCTGGGTGGCCGCGCTGATCTTGCCGCCGAAAACGCGTTCGGCCAGTTCGGCACGCACCGAACTCGACACCGACTTATCCGCGAGCGCCACACGCAGCGAACGCTGGTCGTCGAGCACGGCGACTACGGCGAACAGTTCGGAGCCCGTCGTGGCGGCGACGGAGTCACTCCCGGTGAGTGCGGCCGAAAGAGCTTCCCTCGCACGGGAACTCGCCTCGCGGCTCGCTGCGTACATGCTTCCCACTTTCACTGTGTTGAATTCCGGGGCCCGGAGTGGTCGGGCGCCGGTGACTTGCGTCACCGACAAGACCTCTCAGGCGCAGGTTACCTTCCGACCCCGATGCCGGCCTTCTGATCCAGCTCGGTGAGGAACCGATCGATGGACGCCGCCTGCTTGGCTTCGTCCGCCACGGACTGCCCGATGATCTTCTCGGCCAGGTCGACCGCGGTGCGGCCGAGCTCGGACCGGAGCTCGGTCACGATCTGCTGACGCTGCGCGTCGAGCTGGGCGTGACCGGCGGAGACGATGCGATCGGCTTCGGCCTGAGCCTCCGAGCGCAGCTGCGCGAGGATCTGCTGGCCCTGGGTCCGCGCTTCCTCACGGATGCGCGCGGCCTCGAGCCGGGCCTCGGCCAGCTGCTGCTGGTACTGCTGCAGGGTTTCCTGCGCCTCGGCCTGCGCGGCCTCGGCCTTGGCCATCCCGCCTTCGATCTTCTCCGAGCGCTCGTCGAGCACCTTCGTCAATCGAGGAACCACGTACTTGTAGAACAGGATCCCGATGACGACAACGCACACCACCGACCAGACGATGTCGTATGGCTCCGGAATCAGAGGGTTCTTGTCCTCTGCATTCTCGGCGAGCAAGTACATGTTGTTCATCGGAATCAGAAGATGAAGCCGGCGACGAGACCGATCAGCGCGAGGGCCTCGGTGAACGCGATACCCAGGAACATGTTGGTCCGGATGGTGCCCTGCAGCTCGGGCTGACGGGCGATGCCCTCGATCGCCTTACCGACGACGATGCCGACGCCGACACCCGGGCCGATCGCGGCCAGACCGTAACCGATAGCGCCGTAGCCCTTGACCCGATCCGAGGTCTGGGCGAGTTCGGCGGCCACGTAGGAGAGGCTCATGAGATTTCTTTCCCTTTCTGTTGCCCACCCGCCCGGCGGCCGGTGGGGCAGTTCTTGTGCGGTCGTGCGGTCAGTGCGAGTCGGCGTGCTGCGCGAGGCCGATGTAGACGGCCGTCAGGAGCGCGAACACGTAGGCCTGCAGGAAGATCACCAGGAGTTCGAACAGGGTGAATCCGAATCCCGCGAGCAAGGAGAACGGCGAGAAGATCTTCATCCACGACGCGGCGTCGAAGAGGAAGAACTGGGTGGCGCTGAAGAACAGCACCAGCATGATGTGACCGGACAGCATGTTGGCCATGAGTCGGACGGTCAGCGTGAACGGACGCAGGATGAAGGTCGAGATGAACTCGATCGGAATCAGCAGCACGTGCAGCGCGACCGGAACATTCGGCACGACGATGGACGAGCGCATGTATTTCCAGAAGCCGTACTTGCGGATACCCACGTAGTTGAAGGCGATATAGGCGATGACCGCCAGCACCAACGGCATACCGACGCGTGCGTTGGAGGAGATGTTCAAGAACGGGATGACGCTGGAGAAGTTCAGGAACAACACCGTGAAGAAGATCGTGGCGATCAGCGGGAAATACCGGCGGCCACTTTCCTTGCCGAGCACCTCTTCGCAGATCTGCTCGCGAACGAACAGCAGACCGATTTCCGCGGCGTTCTGCAGTCCGCGCGGCACCAGGCGCGGGCTCCGGAATGCGAGCAACATGACCGCGACCAGGACTGCCGCCATGATGATGCGAATGAGCATCAAACGGTCGAGCTCGAAAGGCGTCCCCTCGAACAGCACAGCTGGAGGGAAGAAGTCTTGCAGCGAAGGCGCGTGGAACTCGCCCGCCAAAGTGGTGACGCTCAGCGTTCTCTCCCGTGTTCGGGCCGCGAGACATGTTCCATCTCGCGGTTCGATCGGACATTGACGATCAGGTGGGTCGACTCAGGTCGGCTCGAAGTTCGTCAGCAGCTGCGCGGGAAACCCCGCTGTGGCGTCTGTACGTCGGCGACATCGTCGACGGTGCAGGGCCGGGACTTCTCACCGAAGGACCGGCACAGCAGCAAGCATAACCTCTCGCACCGGCGACGATGCGGTCGGCCCCGTTGGTTCGGATGCTTACGGTAAAGAGTTTACCAAGGTATCTACGACAACGTGTAGGGGGCCTTGTTCACACGTTCGAACGATCTTGGTCGGCGGATCCCGCGGGCGGGTCGATCACCGGAACACGTTGGCGCAGAAGCCCGTACGTCTCGGCTCCGAGAACAATCAGCAACGCCCCCACGACGGTCAGGAAGAGGGTGCCGGGGCTGTAGAAATCGAACTGGTGCAAGATCGCGACCACGATCATCACGACCAGTATTTTGCCGATCCAGCTCGCCAGCATCACCATGCCCTGAATGCCGGAATCCAATTTCGCGCTGAACAGCACGAGCGCGGCCGTGGTGAGAATGAAGAAACCACCGATCGCGGATCCGATGAGCGCGCCCCAGAAACCGGCCCAGCCCGCGACGATCGAGCCGGCGACGACCGAAACCACCACCAGCACGCACAATCCGGCGATGCCGTAACGCAGCGCTGCTCGTAGTGGCGCGTCGGGGTGCAATTCGGGTGCCGTGCTCACGTCGAGCCACTTTACCCGTTCCTTACTTGCGGCGACCGCGGAGCCCGACCACTTCGCGCAGCGATGGGACGGCCGTCACAACCAGGGCGAAAACCAAACCCGCCGCGAACAGCAGAACCACGACCCGACGGTCCATCAACGAGGTTCCCACGGCCGCGAATGCGAGCACGCCGACCCACAGGTAGATCAACAACACCACGCGGCGGTGCGAATGGCCGATCTGCAACAAACGGTGATGCAAATGCATTTTGTCGGGAGTGGAGAAACTCACACCCGCGCGCACCCGGCGCACGATTGCCAGCACCAGATCCAATACCGGAATGAACATCACCGCTCCCACCAGCAACAGCGGTGACAGCAGACCCACGATGTCGCGCGGCCCGTATCCGGTGAGCGGAATTCGGCCGGATGCGCCGGTGGACACGGCGGCGAGCATCAAACCGATCAACATCGATCCGGAATCGCCCATGAATATTCGGGCCGGGTGGAAATTATGTGGCAGAAATCCCAGGCATCCGCCCGCGAGCGCCGCGGCCAGCAGCGCCGGCGGATAGCCGTCGGTCGCGCCGCCCTGCTGATAGAGCAAACCCACGGTGAACACGAAGACCGCCGCGGCGGCGATCAGTCCCAGCCCCGCCGCGAGACCGTCGAGGCCGTCCACGAAGTTCATCGCGTTGATCATGGTGACGGTGATGGCCACCGTGACCACCCAGCCCTGCAACTGGTCGAGCACCACCGTGGTGTTGCTGAACGGGTTGTAGATGGCCACCCAGCTCAGGCCCATCACGGCCATGGCCCCGGCGGCCGAGATCTGGCCCACGAACTTCGTCAGCGCGTCCAGGCCCCAGCGGTCGTCGACGATGCCGACGAGGACGATCAGCGTGCCCGCGACCAGCACGGCCGGAATATCGCGCGGATAGTCGAAACCGCGGCGCAGCGCCGGCAGCTGATGGGCGAACAGCACCGCGGCCAGTACGCCCAGATAGATGCCGACCCCGCCCATGCGAGGAATCGGCTCGAGATGCACGTCACGATCGCGGGGCACCGCGATGGCGCCGAAACCGATGGCCAGCACCCGAATTCCGCCGGTGGACAACATCGTCACCACCGCGGACACGAGCAGCACCAGAAGCAGCTCGCGCAGCGGGACGACCGCACCCTGACTGAAAACCATCTACCAGGCCGTCAGCGGGTGGTCTCGGGCGAGAGTTCGTCCGGCGCCATGCCCAGCACCTCGGCGACCTGCGCGACGGTCACCGCGCCGGCACGCAGCACGCGCGGGCGGTCGCCGGTCAGGTCGACGATCGTGGAGGGCACGCCGTGTTCGGCCGGCCCGCCGTCGAGGTAGACGCCGACCTGGCTCCCGAGCTGCTGTCGCGCCTCGGTGACCGTCGTGGCCGGCGGCTGCCCGGAGACGTTCGCGCTCGACACGGCCATCGGGCCGACCTCGCGCAGCAGTTCCAGCGCGATCGGGTGCAGCGGCATACGCAGCATCACCGTGCCGCGGGCGTCGCCGAGGTCCCAGGCCAGCGAGGGCGCCTGCTGCACGACCAGGCTCAACCCGCCCGGCCAGAAGGCGCGGATCAGATCGCGCGCCTGCGGCTGCACGGAGAAGACGAGTCCGTCGATGGTGTTCCACGAACCGACCAGCACGGGCACGGGCATGTCACGCCCGCGCCGCTTGGCCGCCAGCAGACCGGCCACGGCCGTGGAATCGAACGCGTCCGCGGCGATTCCGTAGACCGTATCGGTGGGGATAACGGCCAGCCGTCCGGATTTCAGGGTGGTCCGCGCGGCGGTCAATCCGGCGGCACGAGAATCGGGATCGGAGCAGTCGTAGACGGTACTCACGGCGGTGAGTCTATTGAATGTGTCTCACGGCACGTTGCCCGGCTTCGCGCAAATTCTCGGCAATCGACGTGTCAGCGGGCGCGGCGGGCGGCGACGAAGCGCGGGCGACCGGCCAGATCCGGATGTTCGACGACGTCGGAGAATCCGCCGTGTCCGGCGAACAGCGCCGCGACCTGCGGACCGTGCGAGTCGTCGTGTTCGACGGCGGTCACGCCCTCGGGACGCAGCAGCCGCGCGATGGTGGTGACCATGGGGGCGATCACCTCCAGTCCGTCCGGGCCGCCGAACAGCGCGAGATGCGGATCGTGTTCGGCCACTTCGGGATCCAGGCGCGCGCCGGAGGGAATGTAGGGCGGATTGGCGACCACGGCGTCGACGCGGCCGTTCAGCTCGGCCAGCACCTGCGCGTCGGTGACATCGCCGGCGTGCAGCACGATCGGCGTATCCCCTTGCGCGGCTTGCCGATCGGCGTTGCGCTGCGCCCATTGCCTTGCGGTGGGGTCGATTTCGACCGCGTGCACCTCGGCGTCGGGACGGGCGTTCGCGATCGCCAGAGCCAGCGCGCCCGATCCCGTGCACAGGTCGACGACGATCGGAGGGTGCGCGTGGCCGGCCGCCTCGAGCTGAGCCAGCGCCCACGCGAAGACCAGCTCGGTCTCCGGTCGCGGGATGAATACGCCCGGACCCACCTCCAGATCCACCTCACCCAGGGAGGCGGCGCCGGTCAGATGCTGCAGCGGCACCCGCTCGGCCCGGCGGGCCACCAGTTTGTGGAACCGTCCGAGCTGTTCCGGGGTGACCATCGGGATCAGCGCCAGGCGCGAACGCTCGACCTCGAGGACGAAGGCGGCCAGAAATTCCGCGTCGATCTGCGGGCTGTGCACCCCGGCCGCCGCGAGTGTGCGGGCCGCCTCGATGATCGCCGGTCGCAGCGGCAGCCGGTGCCCGCCCGCCTCGCCCGGGCCCCGCATCATTCCGCCGCGAGCCGGGCGGCGCGGTCGGCTTCGCCGAGAGCGTCGAGCAGCGCGTCCAGGTCGCCGTCCAGCACCGAATCCAGATTGTGTGCCTTGAAGCCGATGCGGTGGTCGGTGATGCGGTTCTCGGGGAAGTTGTAGGTGCGGATGCGCTCGGAGCGGTCGACCGTGCGGATCTGTGAGGCACGGCCCGCGGCGGCGTCGGCCTCGGCCTGTTCCTCGGCCAGGCTCTGCAACCGCGCCGAGAGCACCTGCATCGCGCGGATCTTGTTCTGCAGCTGCGAGCGCTCGTTCTGGCAGGTCACGACGATACCGGTGGGCAGGTGGGTGATGCGGACCGCGGAATCGGTGGTGTTGACGCCCTGGCCGCCCTTACCGGAGGAGCGGTAGACGTCGATGCGCAGGTCGGATTCGTCGATCTGGACCTGTTCGACCTCGTCGGGTTCCGGGTAGATCAGCACGCCGGCCGCGGAGGTGTGGATGCGGCCCTGCGATTCGGTGACCGGCACGCGCTGCACACGATGGACCCCGCCCTCGAACTTCAGCCGGGACCAGACGCCGTCGCGACTGGGTTCGCGGCTCTTGATCGACAGCGTCGCCTCCTTGTATCCGCCCAGGTCGGACACGTTGGCGTCGAGCACCTCGACCTTCCAGCCGTGTCGTTCGGCGTAGCGGATGTACATGCGGGCCAGGTCCGAGGCGAACAGGGCCGACTCCTCGCCGCCCTCCCCCGACTTCACCTCGAGCACGACATCGTCGGCATCGTGCGGGTCGCGCGGGGCCAGGAGATCGGTGAGCGTCTTCTCCAGCTCCTCGATCTGCTGTTCGAGGCCGGGCACCTCGGCCGCGAAGGACGAATCGTCGGCTGCCAGCTCCCGGGCGGCCGAGAGATCGTCGCGGGCCGCGGTGAGCTTGGTGTAGGTCGACATGATCGGCGCCAGTTCGGCGAACCGCTTACCGACGCGACGAGCCTCGGCCGGGTCGTTGTGCAGCGCCGGATCGGACAGCTGCGTCTCCAGGCCGGCGTGCTCGGCGAGAATGTCGTCGATGGCGGATGGGGCCGTGATCTTGTCGGCCATGGCGGTTATGCCTCCTGCTGGGAGCTTTCGGACACCAGAAACACACCAACGCCCGGCCTGCGTAGGCAGGACGGGCGCTGGCGGGGTAGCTACTTGGCTTCCGAACCCTCGGACTTCTTGGCGCGCTTGCCGTAGCGGGCCTCGAAGCGGGCGACGCGGCCGCCGGTGTCGAGGATCTTCTGCTTGCCCGTGTAGAACGGGTGGCACTGCGAGCAGACCTCGACGGTGATGTGGCCCGACTCCTTGGTGCTGTGAGTCTGGAAGGTGTTGCCGCAACCGCAGACAACGGTGGTCGGCACGTATGCCGGGTGGATTCCTGCCTTCATGGGTGTCCTCTCGATCTGGCCCCGGGTCGCCCGGGCCCACGGCTGTAGCTGCCGTGCTGCCGTGCTGGACGTGAACCGGAACCGACTAGGCGGGATGGTCTGCCGATCGCAGACGCACCGACGGTCCAGTATGCCAGAACCGCCGATACGCACTCACAACGCACCCCGCACCGCATTTGTTCCGGCATCGGCGCACCCCGGCAGCAGGCACACCCCAAGGAAGTAATGGCACGCGCACTCGCGGGTTCTCGAGCCACGCTGAAAACGAGTAGTCGGCTACTCGGGAGTATGAACACCTTTGTTCGTAGATTCGTTGCAGGAAGAAGACCCATGGCAATCGAACCGACGATCCGAGGGACAGCAGTGAATTTCCACACCGCGCGGGGGGCGAGTAGGAGATCGCGCGCCCCGGCCGTCGGCGAGTCCCGCCTCGGAGAACGTCGTCCTGACCGCACCGTCGGCCCGATATCGGGCCGGGCACATGCGAAGGAGATCGGCGCTGCGACCGTCTTGGCCACGCTGGGGATACTCGTCCTCGCCGGGTGGCTGACCGCCTCCGGCTCCCCGCCCCGCGCGACCGTCGCGACACCCGCCGGACCGGACCGGCCCTACGAATTCGCCGCGACCTCGGTCTCCACCGGATCCATCACCGGTGTCACCGCCCTGATCCTGATCTGCCTGATCACCGCCGCAGCGATGATCGGCCTGTTGTTCTATTCGCCGGCCCCGCCACGCGCCGGCCGACGCCATCATCGACGTGGGCGGTCGCCGCAGACAGCAATGCGGCCCCGCCGAAGCGGGGCCGCATTATCGCGAGCCGAGCGGCACCTACGGGTGCGCACCGGGCACGGAGAGACGTGCTGCTCTCCTATTCGTCCAAGGCGCCCGGCGCGGTCTTCGAGACCGTCATCAGGAATTCGACATTGCTCTTCGACTTCTTCAAACGGTCGATGAGCAGGTCGATCGCCTGCTGCGAATCGAGGCCCGAGAGCACCCGGCGCAGCTTGTGGATGACCGCCATCTCGTCCGGCGACATCAGCAGCTCGTCGTGGCGGGTGCTGGACGGGTTGATATCGACGGCCGGGAACACGCGCCGCTCGGCGATCTTGCGATCGAGCTTGAGCTCGGCGTTACCGGTGCCCTTGAACTCCTCGAAGATCACCGTGTCACCGGTGGAACCGGTCTCCACCATGGCGGTGGCGATGATGGTCAGCGAGCCGCCGTTCTCGATGTTGCGGGCCGCGCCGAGGAACCGCTTGGGCGGGTACAGCGCGGTCGAGTCCACACCACCGGACAGGATGCGACCCGAGGCGGGCGAGGAGTTGTTGTACGCACGACCCAGCCGGGTGATCGAGTCGAGCAGCACGACGACGTCCTGCCCCATCTCGACCAGGCGCTTGGCCCGCTCGATGGCGAGTTCGGCGACCGAGGTGTGGTCGCTCGGCGGACGGTCGAACGTGGAGGCGATCACCTCGCCGCGCACCGAGCGCTGCATATCGGTGACCTCTTCGGGACGCTCGTCCACCAGCACCACCATCAGGTAGCACTCGGGGTTGTTGGTGGCGATAGCGTTCGCGATGTCCTGCAGGATCGTGGTCTTACCGGCCTTCGGCGGCGACACGATCAGCGCACGCTGACCCTTACCGATCGGCATGATCAGATCGATCACGCGGGTCGTCAGCTTGTTCGGCGTGGTCTCGAGCCGCAGCCGCTGGTTCGGGTACAGCGGGGTGAGCTTGTTGAATTCCGGCCGGCGGCGGGCGGATTCGACATCCGAGCCGTTGACCGTGTCCAGCCGCACCAGCGGATCGAACTTCTGGCGCTGGTTGCCCTGTTCGCCCTCGCGCGGAGCACGCACCGCACCGGTGATCGCGTCGCCGCGGCGCAGGCCGTTCTTGCGCACCAGGTTCATCGACACGTAGACGTCGTTCGGGCCGGCCAGGTAGCCGGAGGTGCGGACGAACGCGTAGTTGTCCAGCACGTCGAGAATGCCGGCGACCGGCTGCAGGACGTCGTCCTCGCGGATCTCGACCTCGCGGCCCTCGCCGCCCTCACGGTCACGCCCGCCACGACGGCGCTCGCGGAACCGGCGGCCGCGGCGCCCGCGCCCACCTTCCTCGTCGTCACCGCCACGGTCGCCACCACGGGCGGCGCCGTTCTGGCCGGCCTGGTTCTGGCCGCCGGCCTGGTTGCGGTCGCGGCGACGATCGCCCGACTCCTGATCCGGCTTGGCGTCGCCGCCCTCGACCTTCGGTTCGGTCTTGGTGTCGGCGCGAGCCTCACCACCGCGGTTCTCGCCACGGTTGTCGCCGCCCTCGCCACGCTGGTCGCGGCCACGACGCTGGCGGCCGCGGCCACGCTGGCCACCGTCACGGCCGGACTCGTCACCCGAATCGGCCGGGCGCGCAGCCGATTCCGCGGTTTCCGCCTTGGCGGACGCGTTCTCGGTGCCGACACCGTCGAGAGTCTGCTGCTGACCACGCGCGGCACCGTTGCGGGTGCCCTTCGGCGCATCGTTCTTGGCGCGGCCCTTGCCGGCGGACTCGGCGGCGTTCTCGGCGGTCCGGGTGGACTCGGTCTTCGCCGCCGCCCCGGATTCGGTAGCAACGCCGGCATTCGACGCGGACTTCGCGGCGGACTCGGCGCCCGCGTCCGATTCGGCGGATTTCGCATCGCCCCGGCCACCACGCGCGGATTTGCCGGCGGAGGCCTGATTTTCCTTGATGGCGGCGATGAGATCGCCCTTACGCATTCCGGATGTGCCTCGGATACCGAGCTCTCCGGCAAGCGCACGCAACTGCGGCAACAACATTCCAGTCAGCCCCGATCGTGCGACGTCGGTGTGTTCGCTCATCTTCGAAATCTGTCCGGAGTCACTTTCGCGGCCGTCCGAGGGATTTGCAGTGTCCACCCCGGGTGTCGCGAGCAGGTCCGTATCTGTCACGGAGATCCTTTCCTTCCCTCGATTGCCGTGTGCATATTCGAGGGTTCGTCCCGAAGCCCGATCACTGTGCCGAGCTCGGATGCCGTATCGCCTGCCCCGCCGGACCGATGGAATCACCACCTGGTCACGGCCACCGGTTCATTGAGTGGGAGTGATCATTCCAGTCGCTGTCCCCGACGTCGAGGTCGAAGTCCCGAGTGATTCGAGCCCCCGAGCCACCGAGCTTGAGCAAGGAGCCTGCTGGAGCGATTGCCCTGATGAAGCACCGGCGTCTGACGCGCACGATGTACGGACGTGCTCAGGATAGCTCTGTCTGACCACGTCAGCAAGGCAGCCACGCCATCAGTCCACGCGTACACCCGCGGAAATGTCGGGTTCGACCACGCGCAGACCGTCGTCCTCGGCGAGTTTGCGCAGGTCGTCCGGAAATTCTCCGGTGCCCAGCGCCAGGATGGTCGGTCCGGCGCCCGACACCATCGCGGCGAGTCCGGCGGTGCGCAGCCGGGTGATCCAGGCGGTTGTCAGCGGCAGCGCGGTGGCGCGATAGCCCTGGTGCAGACGGTCCTGGGTCGCGGGCAGGAGCAGGTCGGGACGCTCGGTCAGGGCGACCACCGACAGCGCCGCGCGGCTGACGTTGAACGCGGCGTCGCCGTGCGGCACCATTTCCGGCAGCAGGCCGCGGGTGTGCGCGGTCGAGGACCGCTCCTGCGGGATCAGCACCGTCGCGCGCAGCCGCGGGTGCGGTTCCAGCCGCACCGCACGGTAGACGCGCTGGTGGTGCTCGACGGAGCTGCTCGCGTCGAGTTCGCCGGCCCGGTCGGATTCGGTCCACGACACCACGATGCCGCCCAGCACGCTGGCGGCCGCGTTGTCGGGATGTCCCTCGAATTCCGAAGCCAGTTGCACCAATTCGGCATCCGAACCCGTCAGCGCCGGGTCGAACTTCGCGGCCAGTCCACGCGCGGCGGCGAGTCCGCCGACCGCCGCCGAGGCCGACGATCCCAGCCCTCTCGAATGCGGAATGACGTTGCGGCACACCACGTCCAGCCCGTCCGCCCAGACGCCCGCGGCTTCCAGGCCGCGTTCGATCGCGCGCACCACCAGATGCGAAGGGCCCCAAGGAACATCGTCGGCGCCCTCACCCTCCACCCGGATGGTAAGCCCCGAATCGGTGGTGCGTACCACGATTTCGTCGTACAGCCCCAAAGCGATACCGAGCGAATCGAATCCGGGGCCGAGATTGGCGCTGGAGGCGGGAACCTTCGCGGTCACGGTGATACCGGGCGGGAGGGTCCGCGTCATCAACTGACCTTCGCGCGCACTCAACTCAGGCCAACTCGAGCTCGCGGGCCACCGCTACCGGGTCGACCGCGATCGCCTCCACCGCGGGCATGCCCAGCAGCGCGGTGTCCGGGTCCTTCAGGCCGTTGCCGGTGACGGTGCACACGACGGTGAGGCCGGAATCGAGCCAGCCCTCCTTGCGCGCGGCCAGCAAACCGGCCACGCTGGCGGCCGAGGCGGGTTCGACGAAGACGCCCTCGGTGCTCGCGACCAGGCGGTACGCCGCCAGGATCTCCTCGTCGGTGGCGGCGCGGAAGGCGCCGCCGGACTGTTCCTGGGCGGCCACCGCACTGTTCCAGGACGCGGGCGCGCCGATCCGGATCGCGGTCGCGATGGTTTCGGGATCCTTCACCGGCGCCCCGTTGACCAGCGGCGCAGCCCCCGCGGCCTGCACGCCGAGCATGCGCGGGCGACTCGTGGTGAGGCCGTCGGCGTGGTATTCGCTGTAGCCCTTCCAGTACGCGGTGATGTTGCCCGCGTTGCCGACCGGCAGGGCGTGCACGTCGGGGGCCTTGCCCAGCGCGTCGCAGATCTCGAAGGCCGCGGTCTTCTGTCCCTCGATGCGGGCCGGGTTGACCGAGTTCACCAAGCCGACCTCGGGGAAGTCCGAGGTCACCTTGCGGGCCAGCTCCAGGCAGTCGTCGAAATTGCCCTCGACCTGAATGATCTTGGCGCCGAGCATGACCGCCTGCGCGAGCTTGCCCATCGCGATCTTGCCCTGCGGGATGAGCACCGCGCAGTGCATGCCGGCGCGGGTGGCGTAGGCCGCCGCCGAGGCGGAGGTGTTACCCGTGGAGGCGCACAGCACCGCCTTCTGGCCGCGGGCCTTGGCATCGGTCATCGCCATGGTCATACCGCGGTCCTTGAAGGAGCCGGTCGGGTTGAGGCCCTCGACCTTGAGATACACCTCACAGCCCGTGAGCTCGGACAGGTGATGCGCGGGCACCAGCGGCGTGCCGCCCTCGTAGAGGGTGACCGGCTCCCAGTCGGCGCCGACCGCCAGGCGTTCCCGATAGGCGGCGATCAGCCCCGGCCACGGAGTGTGCACGGCCCCGGCCGACGGCGGCGCTCCTGTCTGACTCATTCCTCGGTGCCTTCCAATCTCAAGACGCTGGTCACGGACGTGACGGACTCCAGCTCGGCAAGTGCTGCCACCGTATCGGCCAGCGCCGACTCCGGTGCGTGGTGGGTGACCACGACCAGTCGGGCGCCCTCGTCGTGTCCCTCCTGGCGGACCGTCGAGATGCTGACACCGTGCTCGGCGAATTTGCCGGACACCGCCTGCAGAACCCCGGTGCGGTCGGCAACCTGCAGGTTCACGTGATAGCGGGTCGGGATGTCGCCGATCGGCGCGATCGGCAGCTCAGCATAAACCGATTCACCCGGTGCGCGGCCACCATAGAACTTGTTGCGGGCCGCCATCACCAGATCGCCCATCACGGCCGAGGCGGTCGGCGCGCCGCCCGCGCCCTGGCCGTAGAACATCAGCCGGCCGGCGTTCTCGGCCTCGACCACCACCGCGTTGAAGGCGCCGTCGACCGAGGAGAGGGGATGCCGCCGCGGGATCAGCGCCGGGTAGACGCGCACCGACACCCGGTCCTTACCGACGGGCGTACTCCCCTCATCACCCGGCGCGGCCACCGCCGAACCGTCCAACGACAGCCGCTCGCCGCCGGGCATCCGCTCGCAGATGGCCAGCAGCTTCACGGTGCAGCCGACCGCCGCCGCGGTCTCCAGATCCTCGGCGGTGATCTTCGAGATGCCCTCGCGGTAGACGTCGGCGGCGGTGACGCGGGTGTGGAAGGCCAGCGAGGCGAGGATCGCGGCCTTGGCGGCGGCGTCGTACCCCTCGACATCGGCGGTCGGATCGGCTTCGGCATAGCCGAGCCGGGTCGCCTCGGCGAGGGTGTCGGCATAGTCGGCGCCGGTCTCGTCCATCGCCGAGAGAATGAAATTCGTTGTGCCGTTGACGATTCCGACCACCCGGTTCACCCGGTCGCCGGACAACGACTGGATCAGCGGGCGCACCACCGGGATGGCGCCGGCCACCGCGGCCTCGAAGTACAGGTCGGCGCGGCTGCCCTCGGCCGCCGCGGCCAGCTCACCGGTGTAGTCGGCCAGCAGCGCCTTGTTCGCGGTCACCACCGACTTGCCGCCGTTGAGCGCGGCCAGGATCAGCTTGCGAGCCGGGTCGATACCGCCCATCACCTCGACCACCAGGTCGACGTCGTCGCGGGCGACCAGCGCTTCGGCGTCGGTGGTCAGCAGCTCGGCCGGAATATCGCGGTCGACGTCGAGGCGCCGCACGGCGACGCCACGCAGCACCACCGGGGCGCCGACCCGCGAGCGCAGATCGTCGGCGTGCTCGCGCAGGATGCGCACCACCTCGGTGCCGACATTGCCCATGCCGAGCACCGCGACCCCGATGGGACGTTCGATTCCGAACGCACCGCCTCGGGCCCGGTTCGTCGCCTCGGTCATGCGTGCACCTCCGTCGCTTCCAGGCTCATCAGATCCGCCGTCGTCTCGCGGCGCAGCAGCAGCCGCGCCTGCCCGTCGCGGACCGCGACCACGGCCGGGCGGGTGAGCATGTTGTAGCGGCTGGCCATCGAATAGCAGTACGCGCCCGTGGCCGCGACCGCAACCAGGTCTCCCGGTCCGACATCGGCCGGCATCCAGGTGTCCCGGATGACGATATCGCCACTCTCACAATGCTTTCCGACCACACGCGCCACCACGGGGGCGGACTCGCTGGAGCGCGAGACCAGCCGGCAGTCGTAGTCGGCCTGATACAGCGCGGGCCGGATGTTGTCGCTCATCCCGCCGTCGACGCTGACGTAGCGGCGCTGCGCGCCGGCGTCGAGCGAGACGTCCTTGGTGGTGCCGACCTCGTAGAGGGTGACGGTGCCCGGGCCGGCGATCGCCCGGCCGGGCTCCACCGCGATGGTCGGCGTGGGCAGGCCGATCTGCGCCGCCTCCACCTCGACGAGGTCGCGCACCTTCGCGGCGAAGTCGTCCAGCGGCGGCGGATCGTCGCTCGGCAGATACGAAATGCCCAGCCCGCCACCGAGATCCAGGATCGCGATCTGCTCGGTGCGCTCGACGCCGAACTTCTCGATCGCATCGCGCAGCAGTCGCAGCATGCGCCGCGCGGAGATCTCGAAGCCGTCGATGTCGAAGATCTGCGATCCGATGTGGCTGTGCAGGCCGACCAGGCGCAGATTATCCGCCTCGAAGACCCGGGCCAACGCCTCCATCGCATCGCCGCCGGCGATCGAGAAGCCGAACTTCTGATCCTCGTGCGCGGTCGAAATGTATTCGTGGGTATGCGCTTCCACGCCGACGGTGACCCGGACCAGCACATCCTGTACCACGCCCGCGCGGGCGGCGACCGCCTCCAGGCGCTCGATTTCGATCAGCGAGTCGACCACGACGTGCCCGACGCCCGCCGCCACGGCCTGCTCCAGCTCGGCGACCGATTTGTTGTTGCCGTGCAAGGCGATTCGCTCGGCGGGGAAGCCGCCGTGCAGCGCCACCGCCAGTTCACCGCCGGAACACACGTCCAGGTGCAGACCTTCGTCACGCACCCAGCGCGCGATCTCGCCGCACAGAAACGCCTTGGACGCGTAGTGGACTCGCGCGCCGGGACCGAATGCACGGACCATATCGCGGCAGCGCGAACGGAAGTCGTCCTCGTCGACCACGAACAGCGGCGTGCCGAATTCGGCGGCGAGCTGCGTGACGGGCAGACCGGCCAGGCGCACCACCCCGTCGGCATCGCGAGAGGCGTTGCGGGGCCAGACCTTTTCGGGCAGGTCGATCATCGCTCGGGGGTCCGCGGGCCGCTCCGGCAAGTTGGGGGCGTGGGGGATCTCGGCGTGCCGAGGTCCCGCCGGATGCGCACTCACAATAATTCCTTCCTCACACGATGACCTGACCGGCGGCGGTTCACATGCGCTCCGGAGCGGATACGCCCAGCAGCGCCAGACCGTTGGACAGCACCTGACGGGTGGCGTCGACCAGTTGCAGGCGGGCGGCGTTGACCGGCAGGACCGGGTCGTCGTTCTGCGGCAGGATCCGCAGCGTCTTGTTGGTCTGGAAGCGGTGGTAGGCGCCCGCCAGTTCCTCCAGATAGCGGGCCACGCGGTGCGGTTCGCGCAGGCCGGCCGCACTCGCCACCACGGCCGGGAACTCGCCGAGGGTGCGGATCAGCTCGCCCTCCTCGTCGGCGACCAGCAGGCCGAGATCCGGTGTGACACCGGCGAATCCGAAGTCGGTGGCATTCCGGGCGACCGCGCAGGTGCGGGCGTGCGCGTACTGCACGTAGTAGACCGGATTCTCACTGCTCTGCTTGGTCCACAGATCCAGATCGATGTCGATACTCGAGTTCACCGAACTGCGCACCAGCACGTAGCGGGCGGCGTCGACACCGATCGCCTCGACCAGATCGTCGAGAGTGACCACCGTGCCGGCGCGCTTGCTCATCCGCACCGCCACGCCGTCGCGCACCAGATTCACCATCTGGCCGATCAGCACCTCGACGGTGTCCGGATCGTCGCCGAACGCGGCCGCCGCCGCCTTCAACCGGCCGATGTAGCCGTGATGGTCGGCGCCGAGCATGTAGATGCACAGGTCGAACCCGCGCGAGCGCTTGTTCTGGAAGTAGGCGATATCGCCACCGATATAGGCGGACTTGCCGTCACTCTTGATGACGACACGGTCCTTGTCGTCACCGTATTCGGTGCTGGCGATCCACCAGGCGCCGTCCTTCTCGTACAGATTGCCCGAGGCCTTGAGCTGGTCGAGCGCCTTCTCCACGGCGCCGGAGGCGAACAGCGAGCTCTCGTTGAAGTACACGTCGAAATCGGTGCCGAAATCGTGCAGCGTCTGCTTGATGTGGGCGAACATCAGCTCCACACCCTCGCGGCGGAACAGTTCGTGCCGCTCGTCCTCCGGCAGCGTCACCGCGTCCGGGTGCGCGGCCGTGATCTGGCCCGCGATCTCGGAGATGTAGGCGCCGGCGTAGCCGTTCTCCGGCGTGGGCGCACCGGTGGCGGCGGCGACCAGCGATTCGGCGAAGCGGTCGATCTGCGCGCCGTGGTCGTTGAAGTAGTACTCGCGGGTCACGTCGGCGCCCTGAGCGGCCAGGATGCGGCCCAGCGCATCGCCGACCGAGGCCCAGCGGGTGCCACCCAGATGGACCGGACCGGTCGGATTGGCGGAGACGAACTCCAGATTGATCTTGGTGCCGGTGAGCGTCCGGGCAGTGCCGTAGGCGGCGCCCGCGGCGCGAATCTGCTCCAGAATGGCGCCCTGGGCGGCCGCGGCGAGGCGGATATTGAGGAAGCCCGGGCCGGCCACGTCGGCCGATTCGATGCCGTCGGTGGCGGCCAGCGCGTCGGCCAGCAGACCGGCCAGTTCGCGCGGATTCATTCCCGCCTTCTTGCCCACCTGCATGGCCACATTCGTGGCATAGTCTCCGTGTTCCGGATTACGGGGACGCTCCACCTTGACCTCGTCGGGCAGGACCGCAGGGTCGGATCCACGTTCGACGAGCACCTTCGCCGCGGTCGCACGAAGGAGTTCTGCAAGGTCAGCTGGAGTCACGAGTCTCTATCCTATGGTCCGAGCGGGTGTGCGCCGCCAGCGGGCACCTGCTCGGCGCACCCGGCATCCGGCACCGGCGGCCCCGGCCCGCCGCGCCCGTACCCCTCCGACACACCCGAAGAGAGCGCTACGCCGATGCCGAACACCAGCGCGAAATCAGCCAAGGCGATTCGTGCCGCCGCGAAATCCGCCCCCGGTGGGGCGTACAACGGCAATTCCAACCCGCCGAAGCCCCGGCGTGTTCCCTGGGCGCTGGTCGGCGCGGTCGTGGTGATCGCCGCCCTGGTCGTCGCGCTGGTCGTCTATTTCGTCCCCAAATCGCGCCACCACGCCGACAAGGAGAAGGCCGTCCCGCCCACCGGCCAGATGGACGAATTCCCCGCCGGTATCCCCGGCGTTCCGGCCATCCCCGGCATGCCGGGGGCGCCGATGCCGACGCACTAGTGCCGCGACGCCGAACCGATCGGCTGAATCCCTGCTCGGACCTGTCTTTTGGCGCACGCCGTGTGATGCGATACGCTTTCCCCGCCCGATCGGACGACGTATCCACTGGTGTCGACCGGGTCCAATCCCCGCCCTCGTAGCTCAGGGGATAGAGCGTCTGCCTCCGGAGCAGAAGGCCGCAGGTTCGAATCCTGCCGAGGGCACACACGGCAAAGGCCCCTGACCAGCAATTCACCGGTCGGGGGCCCTTCTCGTCTGTCACCCCAGCCAGCCCCGGTGTCAGGAGTTGTCACAACCTCGCGCGGATGCATCGGCGTCCCGCAGGTGTGACGAGCGTCATGGAGCCGAATGTGGGTCAACACCTCGGCCGGCGTGTAGGTAACCAGCTTCCGCTTCGTGCCGCTTTGGGCTTGATGGCCCGAGTCACGTTATGTCCCAACAGTTTTCGTTCGATGGCGAGAACCATCGAGGTCGTCTCCACGGCCCGCTCGAGCGAGCGCGCCGAATCACCGGTTGACATCACACTAGACAGGTGTCTAGCTTGGTGTCTAGCCCGGTCGCCCGGAGGGGGCCGTCGAGCCGGAAGGGGCAGATCATGTCGAAAGTGCCTACCCGCGAAGCGCGGCTCGCACATGCCGCTCGGCATGCCGAGTTGTGGAACGCCGGCCGCAAGGACGAAT
This sequence comes from Nocardia africana NBRC 100379, assembly GCF_001612635.1. Taxonomy (GTDB): domain Bacteria; phylum Actinomycetota; class Actinomycetes; order Mycobacteriales; family Mycobacteriaceae; genus Nocardia; species Nocardia africana. The sequence continues at coordinate 26,206 of NZ_BDAV01000001.1, forward strand.
GGGTGGCCTCATGGCGCACCATGTTCCCGGCCGCAGTGCGCATGTTCGACCCGGTCGGCACAGAGGAGAAGACCGGTTTCGACACCGTCACCACCCACGCGTGGGATCTGTTCCAGAGCCTGTTGCGGATCACCATGCTGACCGTGCAGGTCAACGGCGACGAGATGGCCTGGGTGTGCGAGAACCGATTCGGCACCGGTGACGACGTCATCATGGTCCACAGCATCGAGACCTTCGCCTGGGACGCCGACGGCAACCTGCTGATCAAGACCTACTACCCCATGCCCGAGCACATCGGCGCCGACGCCGACCCGTACACGCACATCCTCTCCGGAAAGGCCAACGGCAGCGTGTAGCCGGGCCGAGGGGTACAAAGCCGGTGCTCGCGGTACGCCGGCATCGGTCGGGACCTTTCTCGTCTGTCGATTCGGCGGGTGGTCGCGCGTCGGAGGGGTGTACGGCCCGAACACGGGCCGCGCCGACGAACGAAGGACATGCCATGACCACGACTCGAACCGACGACTCGGCCGCCATCGCGCAGATCTTGGCCGATCAGTACAAGGCCTGGGCGGCGGGGGACGCCGACGCTTTCGTCGCGGACTACGCCGAGGACGCCACGGTGATCATGCCGGGGACGTATCGGCGCAGCCGGGCGGAGATCCGAGAGGGTATGGCGGACAGTTTCGCAACCGTTCTCGCGAACTCGACCGTCACCGACGACATCGGAGATATCCGGTTCCTCGGCGCCGACCACGCCGTTGCGGTCAGCAAGGCCGCGATCCTGTTCGCCGGCGAAACCGAGGTACCCGCCGACCGGTACGTCAACGCGACCTGGGTGCTGCACCGGCGCGACGGCAGGTGGACGGTCGCCGCGTATCACAACAGCCCCGCGGTGGCCCGTTAGCGGCTCGCGACTCACCCGAATCGCTCACCGCTGCGCCCGCACACTCCGAAATGTCGATGCCACGAGCAATGTCAGCACCGCGATCCCCGCTGCCGCGGCGAAGGCGGTCGTGATGCCGGAGGCCAGCACATGCACGGCCGATCCCGACGCGGCCCGCACAGCGGTGCCGAATACCGTGACCAGTACCGCCAGCCCCAGCGCCGCACCGGTCTGCTGCAAGGTCTGCAGCGCACCGCCGGCGGCACCGGCCTCCTCGGGCGCCACATTCGCCATGATGATCACGTTCAGCGGCGAAAACGCCAGGCCGATACCGCATCCCATCAACACGGTCGCCACCGCGAGCAGCGGAAAGTAACCGGTATCGGTGTCGAGCAAGGTGAGCAGGACCAGCCCGGCGATCATCGCGGACGTCCCCACCAGCGTCACCGGCTTGGGACCGAAACGGGGCAGCAAGCGGGGAATCAGCCGGATCATGGTGAACATCGTCACCGCGGTCGGCAGGAAGGCGAAACCTGTTGCCAGCGCGCTCATTCCCCGCACTTCCTGCAGATACTGGGTGAGGAAGAAGAACATCGAGGTGCCCGCCATCGGGCCGAGGAACATATTCGCGTAGGCGGCGGCGCGATTGCGGTCGGCGAACAGATGCAGGGGCAGCAGCGGTTGCGCGGCACGGCGTTCGATCAGCAGGAACGCCACCAGTGCGAGCACGCCGGCCGTCAGCGACAGATCGGTCGTCACATCGTCCCAGCCGTGCGCCGCGGCGCTGATGAAGCCGTAGACCAGTGCGGCCACCGCGCCCGTGGCGGTCACCGCGCCGGGGAGGTCGAGGTGGGCGCGACGGCGCGGCGCGTCGGGCAGGTACCGCACCGCGAGCAGTGCCACCACCAGCCCGAACGGCACGTTGATGAACAGCACCGAGCGCCAGCTCAGCCATTGGGTCAGCAGGCCGCCCAGGATGAGCCCGATCGCGAATCCCGCGCTGGACATTCCGGAGAACAGGGCGAGCACCCGGACCCGCATCTTCGGATCGGCGAATGTGGTGGTGAGCAGGGCGAGGGTATTCGGTCCGGCCATCGCGCCGCCCAGGCCCTGCACGATGCGAGCGACGATCAGCCAGGCGGCCGATGGCGCCAGGCCGCCGCCGAGCGAGGCGAGGGTGAAGAGCACGGTTCCGAGGATGAACACGCGCCGGCGTCCGAACAGGTCACCGGCCCGGCCGCCGAGCAGCAACAGCCCGCCGAAGACCAGCGTGTAGGCGTTCATCACCCAGGACAGGCCGGTGGCGCTGAAGTGCAGATCGTGCTGGATGCGCGGCAGCGCCACATTCATGACGGTGATGTCGAGCACGATCATCAACTGGCAGGTCAGCAGCGTGACCAGCACGAGGCCGGAGCGCAGCCGCCCGGGCGGTGCGCCGGCCTGCGTGGAAGGGGAAATCGTGGAGGTAGTCAAGGAGGCTCCATCGGATGCGGAACTAAACGGAGAATGTCTCCGTTTCCAATGGAGATAGCATATGGAGAAGTTCTCCGGTTACGCAAGACTAAGCGGAGAGTTCGTCCGTTTCCACTGGAGGAATCGTGAGCGCACCGTCGACACAGGGGTCCGGGCGCGCGGCGCCGCCGCGGCCGATGCGCGCGGATGCGCGGCGCAACTACGAGCGCATACTCGAATGCGCGCGGGAGGCGTTCGCCGAACACGGTCCCGAGGCGCCCCTCGACGAGGTGGCGCGCCGCGCCGCCGTGGGGCCGGGCACCCTCTACCGGCACTTTCCCAACCGCGACGCGCTCATCGAGGCCGTCTATCGATCGAGCATCGAGGCGTTGGCCGAACTCGCCGCCGAACTGACCGAAACCCTCTCCCCGCTCGACGCCCTGGAGCAGTGGTTCCGAGCCCAGGTGCGGTTCGTCATGGACAAGCGCAGTCTGGCGGTGACTCTCAAGGCCGCCATCGACCGCGGCTCGCAGACCTTCACGCTGTGTTCGAAGCTGATCACCGACGCCGCGACCTCGGTCCTGCAACCGGCCCAGGAGGCCGGGTTGGTCCGCCCGGAAATCGAACCGCGGGATCTGTTGCGCCTGGGCCACGGCATCGGCGTCGCGTGCGAGACGTCACCCGACGCGGCCGAACGGCTGATCACGGTCACCCTGGCCGGGCTGCGCACCACCGGCTGAGCCGATATTCGATTGCCCGCCGCGACCGGGGGCCGTAGCCTCGCTCCGTTTTCCATTCATCCATTCGGAAGGGAGTGAACACGTGCAACCACTGACCGAACGCGAGATCCGCTCGTCGTTCGTGAACTGTTCCAAGGGCGATGCCAAACGCATGCCGGTCCCCCGCGATCTCGACGCGCAACCCTGGGAGGACCTGGACTTCTTCGGCTGGAACGATCGGTCGATGCCGGGCCGCGCGTATCTGGTGACGCCGCAGGACGATCGGCTGGTCGGCGTGGCCTTGCGCTACGAGACGGGCGGATCCGGCCGGGCCCAGCTGTGCTCGATCTGCCTGACCACGCACACCGGTAGCGGCGTCTCGCTGCTCACCGCGCACAAGGCCGGCGACTCCGGCCGGCGCGGCAATTCGATCGGCATCTACATGTGCACCGATCTCGCCTGTTCGCTGTACGCGCGCAACAAGAAGCGCCCGGCGCTGGGCAACCGGTATCGCGAGGATCTGACCGACGAGGAGAAGGCCGAGCGAGTGCGCACCAATCTGCGCGCATTCATCGAGCGCCTCTACAGCTGACCGACCGGGACAGCGTCCATCCGATCGAACGGAGGTAGATGCCGTGCGCCGACACTCGAGGACCGCACCGCAGCCCTGATGCCCCGAGCCCGCGCCGCCGGACTCGGGGCTTTTTCATGTCTCCGCCCGGACCGCCTCACGCCGGCGCCGACACCAGATATCGCTGCACCGTCGGACCGATCTCCGCGACGATCTCCTCGGCCGTCAGCGCCACCACCGGCGGCAGGCGCAGCACATAGCGGCACACCGCCAGTCCCAGAATCTGCGTGACCACCAGCCCGGCTCGCCGCGGCGCGTCCGCGGGATCGCCGACGCGGGTCACCATCGGCATCAGTTGTTCGGCGAAGACACGTTGAAACCGTTGCGCCACAGTCGCGTCCGACACCGATGAGCGCAACAGGGTCAGCAGCAGTTCGTTACTCGGTGGCTTCTCCCAGAGTTCCAGGAAGCGTCGCGCGACCGTCTCGCCGAGCTCGTCCTCGGCCACCGCCGCCAGATCCGGGAGGCCGAGATCGACGTCGAGCGCCGCGTCGAACAGGCCGCCCTTGTTGCCGTAGTACCGCATCACCATCGACGGATCGATGCCGGCGTCGGCGGCGATGGCCCGAATGGTCGCCTTGGCGAATCCCTCACGGGCGAAATGCCGGCGAGCCGCCTCCAGAATCGCCGCGCGAGTGGCGTCCGAGCGACGCGGCGCAGTGTCTTCACTCATGCCCACAACCGTAGGCCAACAACTGTTGACTTTCCAGTGCGAACAGTCCTACATTCGATGCCAACAGCCGTTGGCCAACATACGTTGGCAAACCTGAGGGAGTAGTCATGAGCAGCACCGTTCCCGCCACCGCCGCGGTCGTCATCGTGGGCGCCGGCCCCGCCGGGCTCACCGCCGCGATCGCCCTCGCCGATGCCGGCGCCGATGTGGTTCTGCTGGATCGGCTGGCCGCCGGGGCGAACACGTCCCGCGCCGCGGTCGTCCACGCCCGGACCCTGGAGGTCCTCGAGGAATTCGGCATCGCCGCGGCCCTGCACGACCGCGGCCTGGAGGTGCCGCGTTTCGTCATGTACGAAGGCGCCGATCGGCTGACCACCATCGGCTTCTCCGATCTGCCGACAGCGTTCCCCTACACGCTGATGATCGGTCAGGAGACGACCGAGGCGGTCCTGCTCGACCGGTTGCACCGGGCGGGTGGAACGGTGCTGCGCCCCGTCGAGGTCACCGCGGTGCTACCGGGCGAGGAGGCGGTGACCGTCGAATTCACCGATGCCACAGGGAAATCCGGGTCGATCCGGGCGCAGTACGTGATCGGGGCGGACGGGATGCACAGCCGGGTCCGCGAGGCGGCGGGCATCGGATTCACCGGCGCCACCTACCCGGAATCGTTCGTCCTCGCGGATGTGCGGATGGACTGGCCCGCGCCGCGCGACGAAGTATCCCTGCACGTCTCGCCGGAGGGCATCATCGTGGTCGCACCTCTGCCGGACGCCGAGCACGACCGTTTCCGCATCGTCGCCACCGTCGCCGAAGCACCCGAACATCCCAGCCGCGCCCAGGTGCAAGCGCTGCTGGATGCCCGCTGCCCGGGCGCCACGGTGCGAGAGGTGCTGTGGGGCTCACGTTTCCGCGTGCACCATCGGGTCGCCGACCGGTACCGCGCCGGGCGGATTCTGCTGGCCGGAGACGCCGCGCACGTGCACAGCCCGGCCGGTGGGCAGGGAATGAACACCGGCATTCAGGATGCGGCCCTGCTGGGCACGCTGCTGGCCCGAGTGCTGAGCGGTGAACCCGACGCGCTGCTCGACGAGTACGAGCGCACCCGCCGCCCGGTCGCGCTGGACGTCGTCGCCTTCACCGATCGCATGACCCGGATGGCGACCCTGCGTCCGCGACCGGCCCGCATGCTGCGCAACACCGCGATCCGCCTCGTCACCCGCGTTCCGGCGGTGCGTACGGCGCTGGCCTACCGGCTCGCCGAACTCGCCAACCGGTGACCGGCGCTCAGGCGCAGGTCAATCCGAACTCCGCGGTCGCGGTCCGGCCGGCCACCACATCGACCTTCTTGGCGGTGTCGGTGGCCAACCGGCATCCCATCGGCACCGACGTCACCTGGACCTGATAGCAATCGGCGGCCACATCCTGGTGGGCCTTGCCGTCGCGGCCGGTGGTCAGCGTCGCCAGCACCGAACCGGCCTGACAGGTGGTGATGCCCGCGGCGAGTCCGGCGGCGGCGTACTTCTCGGGACCGTGAGTGGCCACCACCTCGATCGTGCCGTTGCTGCCGTGGTCGGCCGCCGCGGGCGCGGACGCGGGCGCCGAGGTAGCTGTCGTCGCGTGGTCGGCCCCGGCGGAACAGGCGAGCGCGGGCAGTACAGCGGCACACAGCGTCATCGCGAACAGTATGCGGCGCACCTGGTCTCCTCTCACCGGACGGATGTCGCTCTCACTGTAGGCGACCGACCCGTCCGGACCGTCGCACGATCGCGGCGATCCGGCATCCGATTCGGTCCCGGTGAGCGGGACCGGCTTCGGCGAATCGCGAGTGTCGCGCGGTAGACGGAACTACCGTCGTCGCAGCCGAACGCAGTTCCCCGAAAGGATCCGGCATGAAATTGATGTACGCCCTCTGGGGGCCGGATCTCGCGGACATCCTGCACGCACCGGACTTCCACCGGCGGCTGGCCGCCGCGGGAGCGACCGAACTGCAGGTCAACATCGGCGATGCCGACGTCGCCGCCGCGCAGCTGCGGGTGAGCACCTACGACGAACCGGTCGCCGCGATCGTCGGCGTCTGGAGTGAAGGGCAGAACGGGCCGATCACCGATGTGCTCAGCGGTGTCTCCGCGCGGATCAACGGCTGGATCGTGGAGGAACGCGAACCGCTCACCACCGCGCGGCCCCCGGACGGCACCCGCTACGACGCGCTCGCCAATATCGCGCTGCTGCGGATTCCGAAGGAGCTGAGCCGCGCCGAATGGCTGCACAATTGGCAGGATCGGCATACGACCGTGGCCATCGAAACCCAGGCCACCTTCGGTTATGTGCAGAACACCGTGGTCGCCGCGGTCACTCCGGGCCCGCGGGTGGACGCGCTGGTCGAGGAACTGTTCCCGATGGACGCGATGACCGACCAGCACGCATTCTGGGGCAGCGGAGGTGACGACGCGGAGTTGCAGCGCCGGGCCGGTCGCATGATGGCCAGCGTCGCGACCTTCGGCGCCGACCGCGATCTCGACGTCATTCCGACCAGCAGGTATCGCTACGACCTGACCGCCTCCTAGCGGATCAGAGCAGCCCCGCCTCACGCATCAGCGCCTCGACCTTGTCCGGATCGAGTTCGCTCGGATTCACGTGCGGCGGGTCCAGCGAATCCAGCGGCGGCAGCGCCGGATCGGCGGGTACACCGGCGGCCACCGGATACTCCATGGCCGCACCACCGCTGAGCAGACGCTGCCCGTCCGCGGCCGTGACGAATCGCACGAACCGCTGTGCGTCAGCGGCGTGCCGGCTCGACTTCAGCACCCCCGCACCGGACAGCGAGAGGTATCCGCCCGGGTCGCCGCCGCGGAAATAATGCGGCACCGAGGGACCGGTGATCCGCTCGGGCGCGAGCTGAGCGCGGTACCAGTCGGTGGCGAGGACCAGCGCACCGCCGGCCCCTCCCGCGCCGACCGTCCTCAGTGCGGCGAAACCGTTCGGCGCGACGGACGCGTTGTCCTTCACCCCCTGCAGCCACGCGCGCGTGGCGTTCTCGCCGTCGAGTTCCAGCAACGCCGCGACGATCGCCTGGAAATCCGCGCCGTGCGGATCGGCGGTCCAGCGGCCGTGCCACTGCGGCTGTTGCAGGTCCAGCAATCCGGCGGGCGGCTCGCCGGCCGGAATCGCAGCGGGATGGAAGACGAAAGTCGTTGCGCGCGCCGAGATTCCGGTCCAGTGACCGGAATTCGGGCGGAACCGTTCGGGCACCTGCGCGAGGGTGGCGGGGTCTAGGTCGGCGAACAGCCCGGCGCGTTCCATCCGGGCCATGGCCGGTGAATTCTCGGTGAGAACCACATCGGCGGGCGATCGGTCCCCCTCGGCCAGCACCTGGTCGGCGACTTCGGCATCGGCGCCGTCGCGCAGCGCCACCCGGATCCCGGTCTGCTCGGTGAACGCGTCGGCCCACTGCCGGGTCAGGCGCTGATCGTGCGCGTTGTAGACCACGATCTCCGGCTCGTCCGCCGACGCCGAACAGGCGGTGACCATCGCCGAGGCGGCCAGCGCCACCACGCCGAGCACGAGTTTCCACCGACGTTCGTGCTGCTGCGCCGTTGCCATGAACCGTCCTTCCGATGGAAATCGCGCCGAGTCGACCGGCTAGCCAACCTACCCGGTGAGGTCGCGACACGACACGCGGTATGGCGTCGGTCTGGGTAGGGTCGGCCGTGGATCGGAACCGACCACCCACGAGGGAGCGACGATGACCTGTTGCGGGCCCAATCGCCGGCGGCTGCTCGCGACGCTGGCCGCCGCGGCCGCCGCACCGCTCGTGCTTCCGGGTTCGGCTCGGGCACAGGCGAATTCACTGCAAGCGACCGATCTCGAGGTGGTCACGATCACCGACACGTCGGCGATCATCACCTGGACGACCCTGGCCGCCGACGGCTCGGGAGCACCGGTGCCGGTCGATGCGGGCACCGAAATCCGGTTGGCTCCCGCGGATTCCACCGGCCCCGCCCGGGCGGTTGCCGTGCCGGGCGCCGATCGGACGCCGTATCACTACGCCCAGATCGACGGTCTGGAACCGGGGCGGCGGTATCGATTCGAGGCGTGGTCGGACGGCGCGCGGGCGGTACCGGCGCCGGAGCTGGTCACCCATGTGCCGGGCGCACCCGAATGCACCGGCGAATTCACCACTCTGGTGGCTCCCCCGGGCCGGCTGCTGCGCACCCTCGCGCTCTGCAACGACGTCCACATCGGCGAGGAGACCAGCGGCATCATCGCCGCCGGCCTGCCACCGGGCGTGCGGCAGGAACCGGGACTGCCGCCGTACCCCGAGGTCATGCTGGCGGCATTGCTCGACGATCTCCGCCGGCCGGATCGTGGCGCCGACCATCTGATCCTGGCCGGCGATCTGACCGCGGAAGCCACCGCCGAGCAGACCCGGACGGTACGAAACCGGCTGGACGCCTGGGGAATCGAGGGGCGCGACTGGTTCGCCGCGCGCGGCAATCACGACCGGCCGCATACCGGCGCCGACTACGCCGCCTGTCCCGCGGTGACCGCGGATCATTACGACTGCTGGGGCGAATCATTCCTTCCCCCGGCGCAATTCACCGAACACCGGCTCGGCGGATTGCGGCTGATCGGACTCGACACCACCGAACTCGACGGATCCGGCGGCAGTATCGGTCCCGAGCAATTCGATCGACTGCGGGAATCGCTGCACCGCGATCCCGATCGGCCGACAATCGTCTTCGGACATCATCCGGTGACCGCGGAATCGGGGCTGACCAATCTCGCCGGGCCGAATTTCGTGCTGAATCGATCGGACGCGCTCACCCTGCAGCAGCTGTATCAATCGACGCCGGGGGTGTTCTTCCACCACGCGGGCCACACCCACCGCAATCGCCGCACCAGCCCCGACATCCCGCTCCGAGTGGAATTCCTGGAAGTGGGGGCGGTGAAGGAGTATCCGGGCGGCTACACGCTGCTGCGCCTCTACGAGGGCGGCTACATGGCCAATTTCTACAAAACCCGCACGGCGGACGCGCGGCGGTGGAGCACCCGCAGCCGGGCCGAATATCTCGGCCTGATGCCCGAATACACCCTGGGCAGCACCGCCGATCGCAACCATGTTGTCCTCGGTGATCTTTCGGGACTGTCCTGAATCACCGATTCGGCGACTCCGGACCGCAGCGTGGGAGCGAACGGGCAAATACACTCGGCGGTATGGCCGCACCTCGCCCGCTTCCGCTGGACCCCATCGAAGAGGCCCACCGCCAGTGGACCTCGCACGGCTGGGGCGATGTCGCCGACGGGATGGCGGCGGTGACCTCGCTGGTGCGTGCCCAGCAGATCGTGATGGCCCGGGTGGACGAGGCGCTGCGCCCGTCCGGACTGACCTTCTCCCGCTACGAGCTGCTGACGCTGCTCAGCTTCAGCAAGACCGGGGCCCTGCCGATGGCGACGGCCAGCGCCCGGCTGCAGGTCCACCCGACGAGTGTCACCAATACCGTCGACCGGCTCGAAGCCGCGCAACTGGTCAAACGAGTACCACACCCCAGCGACCGCCGGGCAACCCTGATCGAGATCACGGCCGCGGGGCGTGATCTGGCGGCGGCGGCCACCCGGGAATTGAACGACAAGGTCTTCGCCCGGCCTGGCCTGCCTCCGGAGCGTCTCCACCTCCTGCTGCAGTTGCTGGCGGAATTCCGGCGTGAGGCGGGTGACTTCGACAGCGGCGACACGCCGACTCGCTGGGCCTGACGACCGGGTTACCAGCATTCCGGCAGCGACATCCCGGGCCGCTGCCTTCCCATCGGCGGCCGAAAGGTTCACCATGGACGCCATGGTGCTGGTCCTGGGCGTGTCGGCGGGCGCTGGTGGCGCGCGCGCCATGCTCACCCACTCCGATCAGCCCCATCTGCCGCCGATCGACCGCTGCGTGGTCGCCCGCCGGGCGGGCGCCGGGGTCGAGGAGCCGGTCTTCCGGGCCATCGACGCGATGCGGGCATCCGCCGCCGACCGCGACGAATTCGTCACCGGCATCGCCGTCACCTCGCGGTGCGCCCTGCACGCCGAGGCCATCCGGGCCGCGGCCGGACGCAGCCGGCTCACCATCATCGACGAACCGCCGGCCCAGCTGCGCTATCTGCGGTTCAGCGGACAGCTGCCCGACGAGGGCACGGTGTTGCTCTACGACCTCGGCAGCTCCGGGCTCACCCTCACCGAGGCCGATTGCCGCACCCAGGCAATCCTGGCCGCCAAGCGCAGCACACTGCTGGGCGGCGACGGCCACGACGCCCTGCTGCGCTGGCACCTCGCCCACGGCGGTGTCGAGATCGACAATGCCGCCGGGCGCGAATACAAGGAACAGCTCAGCGCCCTGCGGGTGGTGACGGTCGGCGATCCCCGTTCGGGTACGCGAATCGTCGTGACGCGCAGCGACTTCCACGATCTGGTCGCGGCCGGGATCCATCATTCGGTGTCGTATGTGCGGCAATTGATCGAGGAGACCGGGGTCCCGCCGCGGGCGGTGGCACTGCTGGGCGGCTGCACCCGCAGCCCGAGTATCCGGGAGTCGCTCGAGCGGCTGCTGGATCTGCCGGTGATCTACGATCCGGAGCCGGATTTCGTCTCCGCGCGCGGCGCGGTGCTGATGGCCACCGAACAACCGTCGGCGCGCCGGGTGCGCGGTATCCGCTTCACCCCGCCGCAGTGCGTATCGGCGGCCTCCTCGCCGCCGCGACCGGCGGTCTCGCGGCGCAAAGTGGTCGCGGCGCTGGCGGTGACCGCGGCCCTCGGCGCGACGGTGACAGGATTGCTGGTGACCGGGCACGATGCGGCGCCGCCCGTGCACGACGGCACACCGGCTCGTCCCGTGGAGGTCGCGGGCAGCAGTGCCGAACCCGCACCCGGGAGATAGCGGCGGATCATCCGTCGAGTTTGACGGTGGCCTTCTCGGCGTCCGTGGCCGCGGCGCACGGGTCCGGCGTGGCGCGGCGGGAGCGATTCTGCACCCAGTAGGTGACGGTCCCGGAATCGGCGGCCGACACCCCGCAGCTGCCCGGGTCCCGGGGATCGTGCCAGATCAGGCCGCCGAAACTGCCGACGACCAGATGCTCGGTGCGGTAGCCGAGCGCCGCCGCGACCTGGCCGTCGCGTAACAACGAGTCCTGCGCGAACCAGGCGTAGGTGATGTCCACGACGCCGCCGTCGGGGTAGGTGCCCTCCCAGGCACAGACGGTGGGTCCGCTCTCGCGGCGAACGGCGGTGGCGTGCACCAGATTCGCGATCTCGGCATCGGTTTCCGGACCGCAACCCTGCAGTAGTTCGTCCTCGGCCCGCACCGGCCGCTGCGCGGGCGGCGGCCCCGAGGAACATCCGGCCGCGGCGGCGATCACGGCCACCGCGACGAGGAGGCGGCGCGCCCGGCGCATCGTCGTCACCCCGCCTTCGCGAGGGTCACCGCGGCCAGCTGCCGCACGGCCGAACAGGCTTGTGCCGCAGTCGGTTGCGGCTCGTCGGCACGCCAGTCGACGAAATCCGCGGCACCGGAATCGACGGCGGCCTCACACCACTGCGGTGTGGAGAAGAGCCGGCCGGTGTGGTCGCCGATCCGCAGCGGCTCCGCGTGGGCCGCGGGATCGGTGGCGGTATGCGCGGCGATCGGGCTGGCGCGGAACCATTCGAAGGTCACCGAGGCGCCCCCGGCCGCCTCCCAGCGGCAGCGCAGCGGATTGGCCGATACCCGCTGTAACCCGGACACACCGGTTGCGGCGACGATATCGGCATCGGCGGCGGACCCGCATTCGCCGACGGCCAGTGCCTGCGCGGCGGCCGGCGCCGGGGCCGAACTCGTCGCGACCGGCGACGGCCCGGACGCGCCGCACCCCGCCACCAGCACAGCGATGGCCACGGTGATCACGGCGGCTACCCATCTCACGCCGACGAGCGTACGGGAAATTGCCGAGCCCGCGACCACTCGACGGAAGCGGCCCGGCGTCGCCACCCGTGTTCGCCTATCCGGCGAGTACGTGCGGCGACGGCCGGGCCGTCGACTGCGAGCGGTGCTCGGCTGTCGGGGTAGCGCTCAGCGGTGTTCGAAGTTCGCCGCGCGCTTCTCCACGAATGCGGTCATACCCTCGGTCTGATCCTCGGTGGCGAACAGCGAGTGGAACACCCGGCGCTCGAAACGCAGGCCCTCGGTGAGCGTGGTTTCGTAGGAGCGGTTCACGGCCTCCTTGGCGATCATCACCGACGGCAGCGACATGCCGGCGATGGTCTCGGCGACCTCGCGCGCGGTGGACAGCAGTTCCGCCGCCGGAACGACACGGGCCACGAGTCCGGCCCGTTCGGCCTCCTCGGCGTCCATGGTGCGGCCGGTGAGAATCAGGTCCATGGCCTTGGCCTTGCCGACCGCGCGGGTCAGGCGCTGCGAGCCGCCCATACCGGGGATCACGCCCAGCTTGATCTCCGGCTGGCCGAACTTCGCGGTGTCGGCGGCGATCAGGATGTCGCACATCATGGCCAGTTCACAGCCGCCGCCCAGGGCATATCCGGCCACCGCCGCGATGATCGGCTTGCGGAACGCGCCGACCCGGTCCCAGCCCTGGAAGAAGTCGGCCAGGAACATGTCCATATAGGTCTTGGACTGCATCTCCTTGATATCGGCGCCGGCGGCGAACGCCTTCTCCGACCCGGTCAGCACCACCGCGCCGATGCCCGCATCGGCCTCCACCTCGTCGAGTGCGGCGGTGATGTCGGTGAGCACCTGCGTATTCAACGCGTTGAGTGCCTTCGGCCGATTCAGGGTGATCACCGCGACGCGTCCGGTGCGCTCCAGCAGAATGGTCTCGAAGTCGGTCACTGTTTCCCTTTCTCGGCTACTCGCCGGAATCCTGGCCCGGCTCCGCGCCGGAACGGCGACGAATATCGGTGACGATAGCGGAGAAGTCCAGGTCCCCCGCCGACCGGTTGAACTGCTCGTAGATCTCGGCCGCCAGCAGACCGAACCGCCCCTCGACACCGTTGTCGCGCAGGGCATTCGCGGCCAGGCCCAGGTCCTTGTTCATCAGCGCGGTGGCGAATCCGGGCCGGTATTCGTTGTTCGCCGGGCTGGTCGGCACCGGGCCGGGGACCGGACAATAGGTGGTCAGCGACCAGCACTGCCCCGAGGCGGTGGAGACCACGTCGTAGAACTTGTCGTGGGTCAGGCCCAGCTTCTCGCCCAGCACGATCGCCTCGGACAGCCCGATCATCGAGATGCCCAGCATCATGTTGTTGCAGATCTTGGCGGCCTGTCCCACGCCCGCGCCGCCGCAGTGCACGACCTTGCCGCCCATCACGTCGAGCACCGGCTGCGCCGCGGCGAAGTCCTCGGCCTCGCCGCCGACCATGAAGGTCAACGTGCCGGCGGTGGCACCGCCCACGCCACCGGACACCGGTGCGTCCAGCGCCCGATGTCCCGCTGCCACAGCGACTTCCGCGGCACGCTTGGCATCGGCGACATCGATGGTGGAGCAGTCGATGAACAGGGTGCCGGGCTTGGCGGACGGCAGCACGGCGTCGTAGACGTCGAGCACGATGCGGCCGTTGGGCAGCATGGTGATGACGATCTCCGCCTCGGCCACGGCCGCCGCGGCGGTATCGAAGACCTCGGCCCCATCGGCACGGGCCTGCTCCTGCGCGGCCGGCACCGGGTCGTAGGCCAGCACCTGATATCCGGCACGCACCAGATTCGCCGCCATCGGGCCACCCATATGGCCGAGGCCCAGGAAGGCCACCTTCGTCACGCTCATCACTCTGCTCCGCTCAGTCCGAGTTCCCGGTCGCCCAGATCGGCGAAATAGCTGTCCACCAGTGCCTCCGGCACCTCGGCGAGGGTGGCGGGCGACCACTGCGGGTTGCGGTCCTTGTCGACAACCTGCGCACGGATGCCCTCGACCAGATCGTGCGTGGTCAACGCGGCCACCGAGACCCGGTACTCCTCGTCGAGCGCCTGTTCCAGGTTCGCCGCCCGGCGGGCGTTGCGCAGGGAACGCAACGTGACCTTCAGCGCCACCGGCGATTTCGCCAGCACGTCGCCGGCCGCCTTGGCGGCCTCGGGGGCGTCGTGGCGCTGCAGCCGCGCGACGATCTCCTCGACCGTGTCGGCGCTGTAGCAGGCGTCGATCCAGGACCGCTGCGTGGCCAGATCCGACACCGGCGCGGGCTGGGCGAAGGCCGCGATCGCGGCATCGGCATCGGTGCGGCGCAGTTCGGCGAGCAGGTCCGGAATGCGTTCGGCGGGAACGAAACAGTCGGCGAATCCGGCCGCGATCGCATCCCCGGCGCCCATGCGCGCCGTGGTCAGGGCGACGTGGGTGCCCAGTTCGCCCGGTGTGCGCGCGAGCAGATAGGTGCCACCCACATCCGGAACGAAGCCGATACCGGTCTCGGGCATGCCGACCATCGACCGCTCGGTCACGATGCGGCGATTGCCGTGGGCGGACAGCCCCACACCGCCGCCCATCACGATGCCGTCCATCACGGCCACATACGGTTTCGGGTAGTTGCCGATCAAGGCGTTGAGAATGTACTCGTCGCGCCAGAACCGGCCGCTCGGCGAATCTGCGCTGTCGCGGCGCGAAATACCGTGCGCCACCGCGTTCTTCGCGTCGGTGTGGATGGCGACGATATCACCGCCCGCACACAGGCCGCGTTCCCCGGCGCCGGTGAGCACCACCGTGCGGACCTCGTCGTCGACGGCCCACTCGCGCAGGGCCGACAGAATCGCCTGCGCCATCGGGTGATTGAGCGCGTTGATGGCCTTGGGCCGGTTGAGCGTGATCAGGCCCACGCCGTCGCGCTTGTCGAACAATACTTCTGCTTCGGTCATATCTTTCCTCATGCCGCGCCGACTACCGAGCGGGCCACCACGACCCGCATGATCTCGTTGGTTCCCTCGAGAATCTGGTGCACGCGCAGGTCGCGCACGATCTTCTCGATTCCGTACTCGGCCAGATAGCCGTAGCCGCCGTGCAATTGCAGGGCCTTGTTGGCCACCTCGAATCCGGCATCGGTGGCGAAACGCTTGGCCATCGCGCACAGCTCCACCTTGTCGGCGGCATCGGCGTCGAGGGCTGCGGCGGCCCGCCACAGCAGGGTCCGCGCCGCCTCCAGCGAGGTCCGCATATCCGCGAGGTCGAACTGCAGCGCCGCGTTGTCGAGCAGCCGGGCCCCGAATGCCGTGCGCTGGGCCATATATGCCACGGTCCGCTCCAACGCGGTCTGGCCGCCGCCGAGGGAGCAGGCCGCGATGTTGAGCCGGCCGCCGTTGAGGCCGTTCATCGCGATCCGGAAGCCGTTGCCCTCACCGCCGAGCAGATTCGCCGCCGGTACCCGGGCTTCGTCCAGGATGACCTGCCGGGTGGGCTGTGCGTTCCAGCCCATCTTCTTCTCGTTGGCGCCGAAGGAGAGTCCGGGCGTATCGGCGGGCACGATGAACGCCGAGATGCCGCGCGAGCCGGCGTCGTCGGTCCGCGCCATCAGCACATACACATCGGTGCTGCCCGCGCCGGAGATGAACTGCTTGACCCCGGTGAGCACATAGTCGTCGCCGTCGCGAACGGCCCTGGTACTCAGGGCCGCCGCGTCCGAACCGACGCCCGGTTCGGTGAGCGCGTAGCTGGCCAGCAGATCCATCGAGGTCAGCCCGGGTAGCCACCGATTGCGCTGGGCCTCGGTGCCGTAGCTGTCGATCATCCACGCGGCCATGTTGTGGATGGAGATGTAGGCCGCGATGGCCGGGCAGCCGGTGGCGAGCTGTTCGAAGATCCGCACCGCGTCCACGCGGCGCAATCCGGAACCGCCGACGTCCTCACCGACGTAGATGCCGCCCATGCCGAGCGACCCGGCCTTGCGCAGCACATCGATCGGAAAGTGCTTGTGCTCGTCCCATTCCACGGCGTTCGGCGCGAGCAGCTCGTCGGCGAAACCGCGCGCGGTGTCCACGATCGCCTGTTCGTCCTCGTCGAGTACGAACATCGGATCAGTCCATCGTCGGGATGACGAAGTGATCGGCACCCGCACCCGCGGCCGGCGCGGTCCGTAGGCCCTGGGGCCAGCGCTGAGTGACCGTCTTGGTCTTGGTGTAGAAGCGGATCGAGTCGGGGCCGTGCTGGTTCAGATCGCCGAAGCCGGACGCCTTCCAGCCACCGAAGGTGTGGTACGCGATCGGCACCGGAATCGGGACATTGACGCCGACCATGCCCACCTGCACGCGCGCGGCGAAATCGCGGGCGGTGTCACCGTCGCGGGTGAAGATCGCGACGCCGTTGCCGAATTCGTGCTCGCTCGGCAGCCGCAGCGCCTCCTCGTAATCGGCGGCGCGCACGATCGCGACCACCGGACCGAAGATTTCCTCCTTGTAGATCCGCATCTGCGGAGTGACGCGGTCGAAAAGCGTTGCGCCGACGAAGAATCCGTCCTCGGCACCCGGAACCTTCAGTCCCCGGCCGTCGACCACCAGCTCGGCGCCCTCGTCGACACCGATCTGGACGTAGTTGTTCACCCGCTCCACCCCGTCGCGCCCGACCAGCGGCCCGAAGTCCGCGCCCGGATCGTCGGAGCGGCCGACATTCAACTTGCCGATGCGCTCGACCAGCTTGGCGCGCAACCGATCCGCGGTCTCCTCACCGACCGGCACCGCCACCGAGATGGCCATGCAGCGTTCCCCCGCCGAGCCGTAGCCGGCACCGATCAGCTGGTCGGCGACATCGTCGAGATCGGCGTCCGGCATGACGATCGCGTGGTTCTTGGCGCCGCCGAAGCACTGGGCACGCTTGCCGTTCGCGGTGGCGGTTTCGTAGATGTACTGCGCGATCGGGGTGGAGCCGACGAAGCCCACGGCCTTGATCCGCTCGTCGTTCAGCAGCGTGTCGACCGCCAGCTTGTCACCGTTGACGACGTTGAACACACCGGCCGGCAGCCCGGCCTCGAGAAACAGTTCGGCCAGCCGCAGCGGCACCGAGGGGTCGCGCTCGGACGGCTTGAGCACGAAGGCATTTCCGCAGGCCAGCGCCGGTCCGGCCTTCCACAGGGGAATCATGGCCGGGAAGTTGAACGGGGTGATGCCGGCGACCACACCGAGCGGCTGCCGCATCGAATACACGTCGATCCCGGTGCCCGCGCTCTCGGTGTACTCCCCCTTGAGCAGGTGCGGGATGCCGATCGCGAATTCGATCACCTCGAGTCCGCGCTGGATATCGCCCTTGGCGTCCGGGATGGTCTTGCCGTGCTCGCTCGACAGCAGCGCGGCCAGCGAATCCATCTCGTCCTGGACCAGGGCGACGAACTTCATCAGCACCCGGGCCCGCTTCTGCGGATTGAACGCGGCCCACGTGCGCTGCGCCTGCGCCGCATTCGCGATGGCCGCCTCGACCTCGGACACACTCGCCAACGGCACCCGCGCCTGAACCTGCCCCGTGCTGGGGTCGTAGACGTCGCCGAAGTTACCGGAGGTCCCGGCCACCCGCTGCCCGCCGATGAAATGAGTCAGTTCGCGAACCATGCCAGTCCTGTTCTCGATGCGGTCGATGCCTTCCACGCCGGAGCCGACGCAGTACGCGGCCATCCTATAGTTGGACATCCAAGTATTGGAAGCCATGTGATTTATGCCACCGATGGCGTCGTGGTCCACATCACAGTACAGTTGATTTGACGTCCTACTATCGGGACGCCAAGCGTAGGCGCCCGGCGCTCCCGCGCCGGCCTCTGGTGGAGGATTACATGGCCGACCTGCACGTTCCGGTCCATCCCGTACGTTTCGTGACCTCCGCGGCCCTGTTCGACGGCCATGACGCGGCGATCAACATCATGCGGCGCATCCTGCAGTCGCAGGGGGCCGAGGTGATCCATCTAGGCCACAATCGGGCGGTCCACGAGGTGGTCGACGCGGTGCTGACCGAGGACGTCCAGGGTGTGGCCGTCAGTTCGTATCAGGGCGGGCACGTCGAATACTTCGAATATCTGGCGACCGCGCTGCGGGAGGCCGGGGCGGGGCACGTCAAGATCTTCGGCGGGGGCGGCGGCGTGATCGTCGCGGAGGAGATCGAACGGCTGGCGGCGGCGGGGGTGCGCATCTTCTCCCCCGAGGACGGCCAGCGACTCGGCCTGCCCGGCATGATCAACGAACTCGTCCGGGCCTGCGATGTGGACCTGTCGACCGAACCGGCCGCCATCGAGGCGGTGCTGGCGGGT
Organism: Nocardia africana NBRC 100379; assembly: GCF_001612635.1. Taxonomy (GTDB): domain Bacteria; phylum Actinomycetota; class Actinomycetes; order Mycobacteriales; family Mycobacteriaceae; genus Nocardia; species Nocardia africana. The sequence continues at coordinate 44,790 of NZ_BDAV01000001.1, forward strand.
GAGCGCTATGCGCTGGCGCGCACCATGACCTGCCTGCAGGCCGATGCGCTGCCCGCCGCGGATCTGGACGAACTGCGGGCCGCGGCCGCCGGTCGGACCGTGCCGGTCCTCGGCATCACCGGCACCGGCGGTTCCGGAAAGTCCTCGCTCACAGACGAACTCGTGCGGCGGTTGCGCACCGATCAGCAGGACAAACTGCGGGTGGCGATCCTCGCGGTCGACCCGACCCGGCGCCGCGGCGGCGGCGCGCTGCTGGGCGACCGCATCCGGATGAACTCGCTCGACAGCGACCACGTCTATTTCCGGTCGCTGGCCACCCGCGGCGCGCACGAATTGCCGACCAATATCGACGCGATGATTCTCGCCTGCAAGGCAGCCGGATTCGATTTGGTAATCCTCGAGACGCCGGGTATCGGCCAGGGCGATGCCGCGATCATCGACCACGTCGACATCTCGATGTATGTGATGACGCCGGAGTTCGGCGCCGCCTCCCAGCTCGAGAAGATCGACATGCTCGATTTCGCCGATGTGGTGGCGATCAACAAGTTCGAGCGCCGCGGCGCCGAGGACGCGCTGCGCGACGTGTCGCGCCAGCTGATGCGCAACCGCGAGGCGTTCGGGTCGGCGCCGGGGGATATGCCGGTATTCGGCACCAGCGCGGCGACGTTCAACGACGACGGGGTGACCGCGCTCTATCAGCATCTGACCGGGCTGCTCGGTGCGCGCGGCCTGCCGCTGGAGACCGGGGTGCTGCCGCGGGTCGACACTCGCGCGTCCACCCGATTCGCGCAGATCATTCCGCCGGGACGGGTGCGCTACCTGGCCGAGATCGCCGAGACCGTTCGTGATTACCACGGCGAGACCCGGCGCCAGGTGGTCGCGGCCCAGCGGGTGCAGCGCTTCGAACAGGTGCTGGCGGAACTGCAGGCGGGGGCGACCGGGGAGGCGGCCGATACCGACAACCCTGCGGCGGAAGATCTTTCGGCAACGCGGCGAACGGTGTCGGGATTGCTCGCGCGGGCGAAGGAGGATCTCACCCCGGAATCGGCCGCGCTGCTGCGGGATTGGCCCGCCACCGTGGAGTCGTACAGCGGCGAGGAACAGGTGGTCCGCGTGCGCGACCGCGAGATTCACACACCGCTGCGGCGAACCACGTTGTCGGACAATTCGATACCGCGCGTGGCGCTACCGCGTTTCACCGATCACGGCGAGCTGCTGCGCTTTCTGCGGTCGGAGAATCTGCCGGGGCGGTTCCCGTTCACCGGCGGCGTGTTCGCGTTCAAGCGCGACAACGAGGATCCGGCCCGCATGTTCGCCGGTGAGGGCGATCCGTTCCGCACGAACCGGCGATTCAAGGTGCTCTCCGAACATGCCGAGGCCAAACGCCTCTCGACCGCGTTCGACTCGGTGACGCTCTACGGTCACGATCCCGCCCCGCGTCCCGATATCTACGGAAAGGTCGGCACCTCGGGCGTTTCCATCGCCACACTCGACGATATGAAGGCCCTCTACGACGGCTTCGACCTGAGCGCACCCAGCACCTCGGTCTCGATGACGATCAACGGTCCGGCGCCGACGATCCTGGCCTTCTTCCTCAACACCGCGATCGATCGAGCGCTGCAACGGTTTCGGGAGGACAACGGACGCGAGCCGAGCGGCGACGAGGCCGCCGGCATCCGCGCCCGCACCCTCGCCACGGTGCGCGGCACCGTACAGGCCGATATTCTCAAGGAGGATCAGGGGCAGAACACCTGCATCTTCTCCACCGAATTCAGCCTGCGCATGATGGCCGATATCCAGGAATGGTTCGTCCGCAACAGCGTGCGGAACTTCTACTCGGTCTCGATTTCCGGCTATCACATCGCCGAGGCCGGCGCGAATCCGATCAGTCAGCTGGCGTTCACCCTGGCCAACGGATTCACCTATGTCGAGGCCTATCTCGCGCGCGGCATGGCGATCGACGATTTCGCGCCGAATCTGTCGTTCTTCTTCTCCAACGGCATGGACCCGGAGTATTCGGTGATCGGGCGGGTGGCCCGGCGGATCTGGGCGATCGCGATGCGCGACAAATACGGCGCCAACGACCGCTCGCAGAAGTTGAAATACCACATTCAGACCTCAGGGCGTTCGCTGCACGCCCAGGAAATGAACTTCAACGATATCCGCACCACCCTGCAGGCGTTGATCGCCATCTACGACAACTGCAACAGCCTGCACACCAATGCCTACGACGAGGCGGTGACCACCCCCACCGAGGAATCGGTGCGGCGCGCCCTGGCCATCCAGTTGATCATCAACAAGGAATGGGGCCTCGCGATGAACGAGAATCCGCTGCAGGGCAGTTTCGTCATCGACGAGCTGACCGATCTGGTGGAGGAGGCGGTGCTCGCCGAATTCGAGCGGATCAGCGAACGCGGCGGGGTCCTGGGCGCGATGGAGACCGGATATCAGCGCGGGCGCATCCAGGACGAATCGATGCGCTACGAACACCGCAAACACGACGGCACGCTGCCCATCATCGGGGTGAATACGTTCCGCAATCCGAACGGGGAGACCCATCAGGTGCTGGAACTGGCCCGCGGCACCGAGGCCGAGAAACAATCGCAGCTGCGGCGCACCGAGGAATTCGTCACCGCGCATCGCGAGCCGGCGCAGGCGGCCCTGGCCCGGCTCGAGGCCGCCGCGCGCAGCGACGACAACGTCTTCGACGTGCTGATGGACGCCGCGCGAGTCTGCACTCTGCAGCAGATCACCGACTGTTTCTTCACCGTCGGCGGGCAATACCGCCGCAATGTGTGACAAGGGTTCGGATGTGACCCGCCGGTGTGTGCGGGCGTGTGACAATGCCGGAGAGCGGACAGTCGAACGCGACGGAAGGGCGCCATGGACCTCGCCGGTATCAGCGTTGTGGATGCGCACATCCATCAGTGGGATCCGCTGAACACCCCGCGGGATTTCAGCATGCTGGCGAAACTGTTCCGGTTCGTGCCCGTGCCGGTCGACAAGGCCGCACGGCTGGCTCCCAAGCGCGACCGCGATTTCGTCGGCACTCCCGATGCGTATCTGCGGCCGTATCTGCCCGCGGATTACCGGGAGGACCTGGGCGCGGTGCCGGTGGAGGCGCTGGTGCACATCGAGGTGGAATGGGCAGGACGCGCCCCGGACGCCAAGGCCGACGAAACGCGGTGGGTGGCCAGCCTGCCGTTCGGTGTGGATACCCCGGCCCTGGGCGCGATCATCGGCAGCGGAGATCCGGCGGCGCCCGGATTCGCCGAGCTCATCGACAAGCATCAGTCCGCGTCACCGCTGTTCCGCGGTATCCGCACCATGGTCGCCCACCATCCGGATCCCGGGGTGCGGTCGTTCTGCCGGGCCGAGGGCGCACTGACCGATTCGGCCTTCCTCGACGGCTTCGCGGTCCTGGCCGAACGCGGTCTGTCGTTCGAGGCGTGGGTCTACTCGCATCAGATTCCGCAGGTCACCGCGCTGGCCCGGCGCTATCCCGAGGTGACCATCGTGCTCAACCATCTCGGCACGCCCGCCGGGATCTTCGGCCCGGTCGGCAAGAACACCGGCACCCAGCCGGGCCGGCGCCGCGAACTGTTCGTGCAGTGGCGCGACGATATCGCCACTCTCGCAACACATCCCAATGTGATGGCGAAGGTCAGCGGGCTGGCCATGCCGATCCTCGGCCATCCGGTGCCGATGCGGGGCCTTCCGACCCCCGTCTCCGAGCTGCTGGACCGCACCGCGCCGCTGTTGCACCACGCCTTCGACGTCTTCGGCGCCCAGCGGCTCATCTGGGGTTCGAATTACCCTGTGGACAAACCGATTACGAGTATCGCCAACAGCGCGCAGGCGGTGATCGAGGTCCTGGCCGACCGCGGCGGCAGCGCCGAGGAACTCGAGCAGGTCTTCCGCACGAACGCCCAGCGCACCTACGGCATCGACGCGGAACTGCTCGCCTGAGGCGCACGGCTCACCACTTGCGCTGTCTCCCAGGAAATTTCGTGCTCAGCAGCGGCAGTGGTCTCAGCCGAAGCGCAGTTCCGGGATCGTCGCCATCAGTTCCTTCCATTCCGGGTACATGGCGAGTTTGCGGTCGTTGATTGCCGAGATCTTCGCGCTCAACTCCGGGTCCGGGTCGTCGGACACGTCGGGGCCGATATGCAGCTTCGCGAAGTGCGGAATGATCTCCGGATCACCGGCCAGGTGGACCGGGTCGTGCATGTACCGCTCGAGCGCCGCCAGATCCTCGATGCCGAAGTAGTAGGCGTGGGTGTAGCCGTCGTCGGGGTCGTTCAGCACGGCCTGGCCGACGGCCGAGAACGACACCGATTCGACCGAAGCCGTGCGGCGGATGGCTGCCAAGACCCGTTCCTTGTCCGCCTCGGACGTTTCGGGCCGGAAGGCGAAGCGCAGCGTGTGGATGATCATTCGTACCTCTTCGTTTGAACCGATGAGTTCAATCTAATGAACTATATAGTCAGTCCACAAGAGCTGACCGAGAAGTTCATCGGATTGGACGTACGATGCGAAGGTGACGAAGGCACCGGCCGCGCGGGGACGCATCGACAAGCGCCAGGCGATCCTGGACGTCGCATTCGACGTCTTCGCCCGGCGCGGTTACGGCCGTGCCTGTGTTCAGGAGATCGCGGACGAGGCGGGGGTCGCCAAACCCACCGTCTACAACCACCTCAGCGATAAAGAGACGCTGTTCCGCAGTACGGTCGAGGCGGCCGCCGACCAGGTCGGCGCGCAATGTCTCGTCGCCACGGAGGCATTGCGGGCCGTCGACGGCGACCCGGGTCCGGCACTCACCGCCACCGCGCGCGAGCTGGTGCACATCTGCGCCGGACCGCGGTCGCATGCGTTGCGCGCGTTGGCCTATGCCGAACTCGGCACCTTTCCCGACCTGGTACTGACCGTGCAGGAGCGCACCTCGCTACGGCTCGCTCAGACCCTGGCCGACCGGTTCGCGCGGCTCGCGCTCTCGGGCGGGCTGCGCCGATGCGATCCCGAACTCGCCGCCGAACATTTCCTCGCTCTCCTGACAGGACCGCTCGAGGCTCGGTCCCGGCTCGGCACCCGCACAGTGGAACCGGCGGAATTGGACGAGATCGCCGACGGCGCCGCCGACGCCTTCCTGCGGGCCTACGGCCCGGCCTGATCCGGCCGGCCGTTGACATCCCGGCCACCGCACGGTTAATTGGTGGCAGGTGCGGCCAGTCAGGTGCCCTGGCCGAGGACGGCATGGGAGCAGTCATGGCCATCGACCACGAAGTGATCATCGTCGGCGCCGGATTTTCCGGTATCGGGGTGGCCATCGCGTTACGGAAGGCCGGCTTCCGGGACTTCCTGCTCGTCGACGACGCCGACGGCGTGGGCGGCACCTGGCATTGGAACACCTACCCCGGCATCGCCGTGGACATTCCCTCGTTCAGTTATCAGTATTCGTTCGAGCAGAGTTCGCGCTGGTCGCGCATCTACGCACCCGGCCACGAACTGAAGGACTACGCCGAACACTGCGTGGACAAATACGGGTTACGACCACGCATCCGGTTCGGCACCACGATCGCCGCCGCGAAATTCGACGAGGACGCCTCGGTGTGGACGCTGCGCACCAGCGACGGTGAGAGCGTGACCGCGCGCTACGTCATCGGCGCGACCGGAGTGCTGACCCGGCCGAAACTACCGGATATCCCTGGCGTGGAATCGTTTTCGGGCATCACCATGCACACCTCGCGCTGGGACCACGACCGGGACCTGCGCGGTAAGCGCGTGGCGATCATCGGGACCGGGGCCTCCGCGGTGCAGGTCATTCCCTCGATCGCCCCGGAGGTCGCCCAGCTGACGGTCTTCCAGCGCACGCCGATCTGGTGCCTGCCCCGGCCGGACGCCACGCTGCCCGCGCCCGCCCGCTGGGCGTTGCGGTATCTGCCCGGCGGACAGGCGATTTCGCGCCTGGTCAGCCAGGCGTTCGTCGAACTGACCTTCCCGTTGTCGGCGCACTACTATTCGAATCTGCCCCTGGCCAAACTCGGCGAGCGCTCCGGGCTGGCCCATCTGCGGCGCCAGGTGCACGACCCGGCGATCCGGGACAAACTGACGCCGCGGTATGCGCTCGGATGTAAGCGGCCCGGCTTCTCCAACGATTACCTGCCGACCTTCAATCGCGACAATGTGACGCTGGAAACCGATCCGATCGCCGAGATCACCCCCACGGGCGTGCGCACGGCGACCGGAACCGAACACCCGGCCGACGTGCTGATTCTTGCAACCGGCTTCAAGGTCATGGAATCGGGCAATATGCCGACCTTCGCCATGACCGGTGTCGGTGGCCGTGACCTCGAGAAGTGGTGGGACGAGAACCGCCTGCAGGCCTACGAGGGTGTCAGCGTGCCGGGCTTTCCCAACTTCTTCTCGATCATCGGGCCCTACGGATACAACGGCGCGTCGTATTTCACGCTGATCGAGATGCAGACCCAGCACATCGTGCGGCTGCTCCGGCATGCGCGCGGTCGGCGCGCCGACCGCATCGAGGTCACCGCGGCGGCCAACGAGCGGTACTTCCGGGAGATGCTGGAACGACGCGGCGGACAGGTGTTCTGGCAGGACAGCTGCGCGGTCTCCAACAGTTATTACTTCGACAAACACGGCGATGTGCCGCTGAAACCGATGAGTACCGTCGAGGCGGCCTGGCGCGCCAACCATTTCGATCTGCGCGACTACACCTTCGAACAGGTCCCGGCTCAGCTGCCGACCACGCGGGCGAGCTGAGCGGTCAGCCGTTCGCGCGCCTCGACCAATGACGGGCCGTACCAGGTGAGATCGCGGCCGCTCACCAGGGCGACCGGAATCCCCGGAAACGCCTCCGGGCCGTCGGTCGCGGTGAAGACGTACGGCTCGTCCGGCAGGACCGCGAGCCGAACGCCTCGTACCAGTTCGGCGTCCGTCACCGTGGGATAGCGCTCGGACCCCGTGGCATGAACCAGGTTCAGCCCCAGCCGACCGGCCAGGTCCGCGGTGAACGTATCGCGGCCGACCACCATCCACGGCTTGCGCCAGATCGGGATCACCGCATCGATCGGCGGGTTCGGCGCGGGTGCGGACCAGACCTCGCGGGCCCGGGTCAGCCAGGACGGCACGGCACCACCCAGAGCGATCGCGAACAGCCGCGTCATCGAGGCGAACGCCTCGTCCACGGTGCGAATTCTGGTGACCCACACCGGAATTCCCGCATCCCGTAGCCGCTCGACATCGAGGCGGCGGTTCTCCTCCTGGTTGCACACCACCAGATCCGGCGCCAACTCGGCGATCCGGCGCAGATTCGGATTCTTCGTCCCCCGCACCCGTTCCACCGCCAGCCCCGGCGGATGGGTGCACCAGTCGGTGGCGGCGAGCAGCAACTCCGGGCGGCTCACCGCGATGGCCTCGGTCAGCGACGGCACCAGCGACACCACCCGGCGCACCGGACGCCGCAGCGCGACCGCGGCATTCAGATCGTCGACGAGATCCTCGGGCACCAGGCCAGCATATGGCTAGCCGGAGCTCTCGAGAGCACGGTACAGGGCACGCAGTTCTCGCATACCGGCCTCGGCGACCGATTCGTCCTCGCTGGTCATCCGCAACGCCTGCCGCAGGGGAATCGGATCGAGGTCCTCGATCGCCGCACGGAACTGCGGTGACGGCAGGTCGGGCAGGACCACGTTCTCGCCGTAGATGTCGTCGGAGATCGTCGGACCGCTGTCCTCCTGCACCCCGCGGATCAGGGTGTCGAGATCGAGACCCCGCAGCGTCAGCATGATGTCCGGGGATTCGTCGAGGCGTTCGGCCACGATGTAGCACAGCGCGGCGACGTGTTTGCACGGCCAGCCGTCGTCCGGGCAGGTGCAGGAGAAGTCGAGTTCGGCGGCGGTGCCGGGCAGCAACAGCGGGCCCAGTTCCTGCGGCAGGGCGCCGGAGGCGAGCTGGGCGAGCATGCCCGGGGTGCCGCGGACCTGCTCGATCAGTTCGTCGAGCCGGTCGTCACGCAACACCCGCAGCGTCAGCACCGAGGTGAACGGCCGCGGTTGACTGCCCTGAACCTCGGCGGCCACCGCTCCGGGCTCGATGTGGTAGCTGACGACCTGTCCGGAGCGCGCGTAGGTGCGCCCGCGCGAGAGCCGACCGGCGTCGGCGACCTGCTCCACGGCTTCCAGAAAGGCCCGGCCCCACCAGGTTCGCGCGAAAGACCCACGGCGGCTGCGAGGTTGGACGCCGCCGCGCACCGGCCGGCGCTTCCCGTAGGCACTGAAATCGGGAACCGGGAAATCGGGCGTAGGACTCATTCGCCGACCGCCTCCGCACCGAGCATGAACAGATCACGCAATTCGTCGGTACTCAGTTCGGTGATCCAGTTCTCCCCGGTTCCGACGGTGAGATTCGCCAATTCCTGTTTGCCGGTGAGCATATCGTCGATCCGCTCCTCGATGGTGTCGACGCAGACCAGTTTGCGCACCTGCACATCGCGGCGCTGGCCGATGCGGAAGGCACGGTCGGTGGCCTGGTTCTCCACCGCCGGATTCCACCAGCGATCCAGGTGCACCACGTGATTGGCGGCGGTGAGATTGAGGCCCGTACCGCCCGCCTTCAGTGACAACACCATGATCGGCGGTCCGTCGGCCTCGGCGAAGCGCTCCACCATCCCGTCGCGGCGCTTCTTGGCGACACCGCCGTGCAGGAACGGGATCGCCGTGCCGAACCGCTCGCTCAGGTACGGCGTGATCAGATCGCCGAACTCCCGGAACTGGGTGAACAGCAGCGCCCGCTCCCCCTCGGCCAGTACCGACTCCAGCACATCCTCGACCAGGGCCAGCTTTCCGGAGCGGTGACGTCCCCGCCGCAGCAGCGCCGACCCGTCGCCGAGGAAGTGCGCGGGATGGTTGCACACCTGCTTCAGCCGGGTGAGCGCCGCCAGGACCGCACCGCGGCGAGCCATGTTCACGGCGCTGGAACCGGTGGCCCGGGAGGCCTTCAGCTGCGCGAGCATGTCGTCGACCACGGCCTGATACAGCGCGGCCTGCTCGACCGTGAGGTTGGCGCGCACCGTCATCTCGAACTTGTCCGGCAGATCCGAGATGACCGAGGGATCGGTTTTCACCCGGCGCAGCACGAACGGCGCGGTGACGGCGCGCAGGCGGCTGACGGCGTTCTCGTCGTGTTCGCGTTCGATCGGCACCGCGAAGCGCGCGTGGAATTCCGATGGTTTGCCCAGTACGTTCGGCGCGGCGAAATCGAGGATCGACCGCAATTCCTCGAGCCTGTTCTCCACCGGAGTTCCGGTGAGCGCCAGCCGGTGCCGGGCCGGGATCGCGCGGGCGGCGCGAGCCTGGCGGGTGGCGGCGTTCTTGATGTGCTGGGCCTCGTCGAGGACGACGCGTTCCCAGGGCTGGCGCTTCAACTCCTCCACATCGCGCGCCAGCAGGGCATAGGTGGTCAGCACCAGATCGGAATCGGCCACGGCCGCATCGAATTCCGCGCCCGAGCGGCGCGACGAGCCGTGATGAACCAGCACCCGCAGGCCCGGGGCGAAACGCTCGGTTTCGCGCTGCCAGTTGCCGACCACCGACATCGGGCACACCAGCAGGGTCGGACCCGGGACGGAATCCGTTGCGGCGCTTTCGTTCTCGTGCAGGAGCAAGGCGAGCACCTGTACCGTCTTGCCGAGGCCCATATCGTCGGCGAGGATGGCGCCGCAGCCGAGGCGGTTCATCGTCGCGAGCCAGGACAGTCCGCGCAGCTGGTAGGGGCGCAGCTGCGCCTTCAGGCCGGCGGGCGGGTCGACCGGGTCGCCGGCGTGGACACCGTCGAACAGTTCCTTGACCCAGCCGGTCGCGGTGACCTCCTCGATCGGGACCTGGCGCACCTGGGTGGCCGCGATCTCCCCGAGCAGCTGAGTCAGTGTCGCCGGGCGTTCGTCGACCTTGCCCTCCAGATAGGCGGCCGCCGCGGCCAGGCTGCGCTGATCGGCCTGCACCCAGTGGCCGCGCAACCGCACCAGATCCGATTTGGCCTGGATGAGCCGGCTCATTTCCGCCGGTGTGAGGACCGTATCTCCCAGGGCCAGTTCCCAGCGATAGGAGACCAACCCACTGAGTCCGACCGCGGTTTCGGTGGCGGCCGGGGACTGTACCCGCAAACGCATACTCGGCGAGACGATGCGCCACGCGCGCGGCAGCATCAGATGCACACCCGCCGAACGCAATTCGTGCGCGCCGTGGGCGACCAGCTCCTGCACGACCGGCGTCGGGAGCAGGAAATCCATCCCGTACGGATCGCGCGGGACCTGCTGTAGCCGCGGGTAGGCCTGCAGCGCGGCCGCCACCTTCTCCCCGGCGAGCCGGATCGACGCGGGATCGCCCTGGATCGGAACCGGTTGCGGCGCTTCACCTTCGGATCGGAGGCAGACTTCGAGCCGCCACAGGGCGTCGACCGCCTGCGGATCGTCGTCGGGATCGTCGTCCGGTTCGAGCAGGCGCAGCACGAGTTCGGGCTCGCCGACGGTGAGGCTCGCGCGCCACTCCTCGAGCACCGAGGCGACCCGATGCGATCCCGACTCCAGCGGAACCTCCGCGACCAGCGCGGCCGTCACCGGATGCGACGGTTCCCGGACGCTCAGCTCGAGCCGGACGAGCGGGTCGGCGAGTTCGGCGACGAAATCCTCGAGGATCGAGGCCGCGGACCGGGCATCCGGCACCCGTAGCGCGGGCGGCATCGCGGCGGCCAGTTCGGCCAGCCAGGCCCGCTGCCGCCGGCCACCGACCAGCCGCCACCGCACCCACCACTCGCCGTCGGCGCGATGCAGTTCGGGCACGATCCGCCCCGCCCGCACCCAGCGCCGCAGTCCCCGCGCCGCATGGGCGAGAAATCGCAGATCCGCCGCCACCGCCGTCTCGGGCAGCGCCTGGGTGAGCACCCGGGCGGCCACCTCCGGCGCCAAGGCGTGCCCACGCACCTCGATCACTTCCGGTCCGGCCGCGCCGGGGACCAGCACCCGCACCCGATGCCGGAACCGCGCCGACCGGGCGATCGTCCCCAGCGGATCGGGCAGCTCGCCGAACGAGTCCTGCTCCGGTGGCGTCGCGGACCCGGGCAGGCGCCACAGCACCAACCCCGACCCCGGCGACCACAAACCGTGCAGCATGCCTTCCATCCAATCAGCCCGCACCGACACGCCAGGTCGTGGCCGGTGGTGGGGTGCGACCGTGTGCGCGGCGGCACAGCGGCAGGGATGCTCTTGCACGCGGTGTCGGCGCATCCTCCACCGAGACGGCCGAGGCGGGGATGCGACTGTGGCAGCCGACGTGGCAGAAGCGATCGTGCGGCCGCCGCGGCGCGCGATCCGGACGTATCGCACGAACGCACCCCGTACAGGTCTTTCGGCGCCGAAGTTGTCGGGCGCGGCAGGTAGATCTGGGATATGCGGTGGGGATGTCGGGCGGGGTGGGCAGCGGTGGTGATCGTGGTCATGGCGATGACGGCGTGCGGGATCGTGGGCGGGCCCGACCCCGCGCCGGGGAGTCCGGGCCGGGCTCGGATCGAGCAGTTGCTGGGTGCGGTGGCCGTGGTGGCGCGGCGGCCGCATCCGGGCGGATACGACCGGGACTGCGGAGCGGGGCACGGCTGTGTGTTCGGGCCGGCGTGGTCCGATGATCAGGACGGGCCGGGCGGGCACGACGGGTGTGATTCGCGCAACGGAGTGCTGGCCCGGCAGCTGCGCGAGGTGCGATTCCGGCCCGGTACGCACGACTGTGTGGTGCTCGCCGGCACGCTGCGGGATCCGTACACCGGCCGCTCGATCACCTTCGACAAGGCGCGGGCCCGGGAGGTGCAGATCGACCACGTCTACCCGCTGGCCGCCGCCTGGGATCTGGGCGCGGCGGCCTGGTCGCCCGAGCAGCGGGTGCGCTTCGCCAACGACATCGAATTCAACCTGCTGGCCGTCGACGGCCCGGCCAATATGGACAAAGGCGATCGCACTCCCGCCGACTGGCTCCCACCGGCCGGCGCCTATCACTGCTTCTACGCCGGGAAGTACCTCACCACGGCAGCGCAGTACCGGCTGCCGATCACCGCAGCCGACCACACCGCGCTGGCTCGGATCGCCCGGCACTGTCCCTGAGGCGACTATTCGCCCGCGTCGAGTCGCTCGAGTAGTTGCTCGGCGGCGGCGCGCAGCACAGCGGGGTCGTCGATGACGCCGAGCAGGCGCAGCGCGGCGTCGGGGATGGTGGTTTCCGCATAGTCGGGCGCGGTGCCCTCGTCGGAGCGGATGTTGATGACCGTTTCCACCATCCGGAAGGGCAGGACATGCGCGCCGGGGACACCGGCGGGTGCGGCCTCGATCGCCGCCGCCGCCAGTTCCTCGTAGTGGCGGCGCAACCGGGCCCGGCGGTCGCGGAAGTCGGCGAACCGGTCGCTGCGCAGTTCGGGCAGCAGATACAGGGCGCCGAGATTCCATTTGGCCGCACACAGCTGGCGCACGTCGGCCCGGGCCAGTGCGTACAGCCGGACCGCCGCCGGCTCGGGTTCGGCACCCAATCGCTCGGCCAATTCCAATGGGCCGGTGATGGTTTCGGCGAGCAGCGCGTCGAGGATGTCGTCCTTCGCGGCGAAGTGGTGATAGAGCGACGCCTGCCGGATGCCGACCGCGTCGGCGATGCCGCGCGTGGACGTGCTGCCGTACCCGTTGGCCGTGAACAGTTCCGCTGCGGCGTCGAGGATCTCGGCGCGCGGCGTCCGCCCGCGACGACTGCGCTGATCGACGCGAGGACGGCCCGGCCCCAGGTGTGTCACCGTCTCATCCTGCCATCGCCACGGCCGCGAAGACCGGCACCGCGCCCTGCACGGCGTCCCACCTGCGGTTGTGAAATATCTGTCACTCGATAGAAATAACGGCAACGCAGACGTTACGCGGGTTACCGCAAGCGATACACGGCCGTCACCGAAAGCGCGATCCGGCCCGCAAAACTGTCACCTGATAGATATTGGCCGCGACGCCGAAGGACAGCCCATGGCCATCGCACTCGATCCACCCTCGCAATCCCCGACCGGTGACAGCGCCGATCTCGAACGCTTCGGATATCAGCCGGTGCTGCATCGCAAACTCGGCCGTTACGCCTCGTTCGCCGCGGGATTCTCCTTCGTCTCGATCCTCACCACCATCTTCCAATTCTTCGGATTCGGTTACGGATTCGGCGGCGGCGCGTTCTTCTGGACCTGGCCGATCGTGTTCGCCGGCCAGTTCCTCGTCGCCCTGAATTTCGCCGAACTCGCCGCGCGCTATCCCATTTCGGGCTGCATCTACCAGTGGTCGCGCCGGCTCGCCGGTGAGATGGTCGGCTGGTTCGCGGGCTGGATGATGATCATCGCGCAGATCGTCACCGCCGCCGCGGCCGCCATCGCGCTCCAGGTGGTCCTGCCCTCGATCTGGAGCGGATTCCAGCTGGTCGGCACCGATACCGCTCTCACGTCCACCGACGGCGCGGCGAACGCGGTTCTGCTGGGCAGCGTGCTGCTGGTGATCACCACGGTGATCAATGTGATCGGCATCGATCTGATGGCCCGCATCAATTCGATCGGCGTCACCGTCGAAATCGTGGGCGTGCTCGCCGTCATCGCCCTGTTCTTCACCCATACCGAACGCGGCGCCGATGTGGTCCTGCAGACCGACCAGGCGGCGCCCGGACCGTACTGGGCGGCGTTTCTGGTCTCGGGTTTGATGGCCGCCTATGTGATGGTCGGATTCGATTCCGCCGGAGAGCTTTCCGAGGAAACGAAGAATCCGCGCCGGGTCGCGCCGCGCACCATCCTGCTGGCGCTCGCCGCCTCCGCTCTCGGCGGCGGCCTGCTCCTGCTGGGCGCGTTGATGGCCGCGCCGAGCATCAGCGACGGTCACCTGGCCACCGACGGACTGGCCTACGTGATCACCGCCAAACTGGACAGTCCGGCCGGCACCGTACTGCTCTGCTGTGTCGCGGTGGCGATCACGGTGTGCACCTTGGCCATTCAGACCGCGGGGTCGCGACTGATCTTCTCGATGGCCCGCGACGGCCGTCTGCCGTTCGCGTCCCGGCTGGCCACCGTGCACCCGCGCTTCGGCACCCCGATCCTGCCCGCGGTGATCATCGGCGTGCTCGCCGTGGCGCTGCTCGTGGTGAACCTCGGCAACGCCGCGCTGTTCGCGACGCTGGCCAGTGTCTGCATCGTGACGCTGTACGTGGCGTATCTGCTGGTCACCGTACCGCTGCTGGTCCGGCGGCTGCGCGGGCTGCCTCCGGCCGAACCCGGCCTGTTCTCGCTGGGCCGCTACGGCATCGCGGTGAACGTCGCGGCGGTGCTGTGGGGCATCGCGATGGCGGTGAATTTGGCCTGGCCCCGCGCGCAGGTGTACACGCCCGCCGGCGGCGCCTGGTGGATGCTCTGGGCCGCACCGCTGTTCCTGCTCCTGACCGTCGCGGTGGGCGCGGTGGTGCACCGCATCGTCACACCCCGTGCTGCGACGGCCGAAGCCCGGCCCGCGCCGCAACCCGCCTGAGCGACATTCCATCCGACTCTGCGAGGAGACATCATGTCCGCAACCGCCTCCACCGTCGGCGCCCGCGACCACGCGCGAGCGCAAGCCGCGGCCGCGACCGTCACCGGCCCCGACCTGCCGGACGGCCTCGATCCCGCGACAGTGACCTTCGCCCAACGGGTTCCGGGCAACGGCTACACCACCGCGGTGCTCGCCCGCGGCACCCGGCTCCGGCTGGCCGATCCGGACGGCGCGGCCGGCGCGCACCTGCTGCTCCTGCGGGCCGAGGCGCCCTGGGAACGGCTGAACGTCGCCGACACGATCAAGGTGCCGTGGCAGGCCTACCCGAGCCCGGGCCATCCGCTGCTGTCGGATCAGGGTCGCGTCCTCGCCACGATCGTCGCCGACACGTCCGGCCGACACGACACGCTGTGCGGGCCGACCCCCGAGGTACGACAGATGATGCGGGTCGCGGGGGCGAAACACGGTCTCACACCGCGCGATATCGGCCCCTCGATCGCGCTGTTCCGCGGTGTGCGGGTCGGCGCGGACGGCACCCTCACCGCCACCGGCAGCGCCGGTCCGGGCCGCTGGGTCGAATTGCTGATCCACCTGCCACTGACCGCCCTGATCGCCAACGGCAGGCATCCGCTCGACGACCGGCCCGCCACGGCGCTGGACGTCGTCGCCTGGCGCGGCGCGGGCGAGCCGGACGGCGCAGACGAGGCCGAACCGGAATATCGCCGGGCCGTGGAGAACACCGAACAGGCCTGGCTGGCCGCACACGATCCGGAGGCGATCGCATGACCACCGTTACCCAACGCACCGTCGTCCTGGACGAGACCGTCGCCGCCTGCGCACCGTGGTCGACCGTGGTCCGGGCGGGTCAGCAGTGGCAGATCATCGACCTGTACGGCAATCAGGCGGTGGACTGCCTGCTCTATTCGGCCGCCGATCACGCCGACCGCTACAGCGCCCAGGCGACGGTCGCGGCCCAGCGCAATATCTTCCTGACCACCGGCAGCGTGCTCCGCGCCGAATCGGGGACGGCACTGATGACCGTGGTCGCCGACGAGGTCGGCAACCACGACACCATCGCCGGCGCGTGCTCGCAGGAATCCAATACCCTGCGCTACGGCCACCACACCCGCAATCAGCACGCCTGCGTGGAGAACTTCCTCACCGAGGCGTTGCGATGGGGGCTCGGCAAACGCGATCTGGTCTCGAACATCAACTGGTTCATGAATGTTCCGGTCGAGGCCGACGGCACCCTCGGCATCGTCGACGGGCTCTCCGCCCCGGGTAAGTCGGTGACGCTGCGCGCCGAGATCGACACCCTCGTCCTGATCTCGAACTGCCCGCAGATCAACAACCCGTGCAACGGATTCGATCCGACGCCGGTCCGCATGGTGGTGACGCGATGACGACGGCAACCGACATCGACACCGGCACAACAACTCTGGAATCCGGCGCCGACATCGAGGTGGTGCGGCCGGGAATGCTGACCACCGTGCAGGATTGGCCGGGCCGCGTCGGCTACTGGCACGTCGGCGTCCCGCCGTCGGGGCCGATGGACGATCTGTCGTTCCGGCTCGGCAACCGCGCGCTGGGCAACGACGAGGGCGCGGCCGGACTCGAATGCACCCTCGCCGGGCCGGCACTGCGATTCCGCACCGCGACCCGGGTGTGCGTGACCGGCGCCCCCGCGACGGTGACCGTCGACGGTGAGCGCGTCCGCCAGTGGCGCACCGTCGAGGTCCCGGCGGACGGCACGCTGGAGGTCGGCGCCGTGCGGGGACCGGGTATGCGGACCTACGTCTTGTTCGCGGGCGGTCTGGACCTTCCCGAATACCTCGGCAGCACAGCCACTTTCACGCTCGGCAGGTTCGGCGGCGGGACCGGCGCCGCCCTTCGCGCCGGTGACCGGTTACCCCTGGGCGAGGCGACCGGCGCCATCGGCTCCGGGGTGCCGATGGCCGAGCAGCCGGTGCTGACCCGGCGATGGGAACTCGCGGTCACCGAGGGTCCGCACGGCGCACCGGAGTTCTTCACTCGGGCCGATATCGACACCATCCTCGGCACCGACTACGAGGTGCACTTCAACTCCGATCGGACCGGGGTGCGGCTGATCGGCCCGAAACCGCACTGGGCGCGCAGCGACGGCGGCGAGGCCGGACTGCACCCCTCGAACATCCACGACACCGCATATTCGGTCGGCGCCCTGGACTTCACCGGCGATACGCCGATCCTGCTGGGTCCGGACGGCCCCAGCCTCGGCGGGTTCGTCTGTCCCGTCACGGTCGTCGCGGCGGAGCGCTGGAAACTCGGCCAGCTCTGCCCCGGTGACACCGTGCGCTTCGTCCCGGTGCGCGCCGACCGCGCCGCCTCGATCCGCGCCCTGGGTCCGGCCCGGCGCGCCGACTGGCCGATCGTGCTGTCCGACGGCGGTGACCGCGACGACGGCATCCTGGGCCGCGCCGACGCCGACGACACCACCGCCGTCACCTATCGCCGCGCGGGCGACGACGGCGTCCTCGTCGAATACGGTGATATGACACTGGATCTCGGTCTGCGCGCCCGAGTTCACGCCCTGCACCGGCATCTGCTCGAATACGCCGAGCCGGCGATCACCGAACTCACGCCCGGAATCCGTTCGCTGCAGGTGCGTTTCGATCCGGACCGGCTGGCCGTGCCGAAACTGTTGCGACTGCTGCGCGAGGCCGAATCCGCGCTGCCCCCGGCGGCGGAACTGGTGGTGCCGAGCCGGACGGTGCACCTCCCGCTGTCGTGGGACGATCCGGCCACGCGCGAGGCCATCACCCGCTATATGCACGGCGTGCGGGCCGATGCGCCGTGGTGCCCGTGGAATATCGAGTTCATTCGCCGGATGAACGGATTGTCCACGGTGGCAGATGTTTTCGATACCGTCTTCGCCGCCGAGTACCTCGTGCTCGGCCTCGGTGACGTGTACCTCGGCGCACCGGTCGCGACCCCGACCGATCCGCGCCATCGTCTGGTCACCACCAAATACAATCCGGCCCGCACCTGGACGCCGGAGAACGCGGTCGGCATCGGTGGCGCCTATCTGTGCATCTACGGCATGGAGGGCCCCGGCGGATATCAATTCGTCGGCCGTACCACGCAGGTGTGGAACCACAGCTCGACCGGCGATGCCGAGGATCCCTGGCTGCTGCGATATTTCGACCGCATCCGCTGGTATCCGGTCTCCGCGGAGGAACTACTGGACCTGCGGGCCGACGTCGCCCGGGGTCGTGGCGCACTGCGGGCGGAGGAGGGCGAATTCCGCCTCGCCGAATATCGCGACTTCCTGTCCGCCAACGCCGAATCCATCGCCGACTTCCGCGCCGTGCAGGCGGAAGCGTTTGCCGCCGAGCGTGATTCGTGGCAGGCAGCGGGCGAGTTGCACGAACGAGGGTGAGGAGTCCGATATGAGCATCTGGATTCACCGATCCGAAGACCCGGGTCCGCAGGGCACCGGCCCGCTGGCGGGTCTGCGGGTGGCCGTCAAGGACAACGTCGACGTCGCCGGCCTGCCGACGACCGCCGGCTGTCCGGACTACTCCTATCTGCCCGACCGCGATGCGCCCGCGGTCGCGGCCCTGCGCGCCGCGGGTGCGGTCGTGGCCGGCAAGACCAATATGGATCAGTTCGCGACCGGCCTGGTCGGCACCCGCTCGCCCTACGGACCCGTCCCCGACTCGCGGCGTCCCGCATTCATCTCGGGCGGTTCGAGTTCCGGTTCGGCGGTGGCCGTCGCGACCGGTGCGGCCCATATCGCCATCGGCACCGATACCGCGGGGTCGGGGCGTGTTCCGGCGGCGCTGCAGGGCATCGTCGGTATCAAACCGACCGTGGGCGTCGTCTCCACCGAGGGGGTCGTCCCGGCCTGCCGTTCCTACGATTGCGTGACGATCTTCGCCGCCGACCCGGCACGGGCCGATCAGGCGATGGCGGTGATGGCCGCCGGTGCGCCCGGACGCGCCTGGCCCGCCGATACCAGACTGGCGGCGCCGCCGCGCCCGACCGTCGCGATCTTCGCCGAGCTGCCGGACCTGGACCCGGTGTGGCGGGCGGCCTTCGACCGGACCGTCACCGCGCTCCGGCAGCGCGGCGCGACCATCGTGGAGATCGACCCGGCACCGTTCCTGGCCGCGGCCCGGCTGCTCTACGACGGGGCGTTGGTCGCCGAAAGATACGCCGCGGTAGGCGAATTCATCGACGCACGACCCGATGCCGTGGACCCCACCGTCGCGAGCATCATCCGGGCCGCCCGCGACATTCCGGCGCATCGGCTCGTCACCGACCGCGCCGAACTCGAGCGGTTGCGCGCCCTCGCGATGGACAGCCTGAGCGGCGCCGACGCCCTGCTCGCGCCGACCACCCCGACGCATCCGACCATCGCACAGGTCGAGGCGGATCCGATCGGAATCAACTCCCGCATGGGCACCTACACCAACTTCTGCAATCTGTTCGATCTGTGTGCCGTGGCCGTGCCCGCCGGGATGGCGGGCGAATCCCGTTTCGGTGTCACGGTTTTCGCGCGGCCGTTCGAGGATGCGGTGGCCTTGGACATCGCCGTCTCGATCACCGGCGATGCGGAGATCACGCGGCCGTGGCCACTGACGGTGGCGCCGGTGTGCGAGCTGATCGTGTTCGGGGCGCATCTGCGCGGCCAGCCGTTGGAACACCAGTTGCACGCACTCGGCGCGCGCTGGGCCGGACCGGTCCGCACGGCCGCGGCCTATCGCCTCGCCGCCCTGGACACCACACCACCGAAACCCGCGGTGACCCGCTGCGAGGGCGGTGTGTCCGTGGCGGGTGAGCGCTGGTTGCTCTCCCCCGCCGCCCTCGGCCGCTTCCTCGCCGGACTACCGGCGCCGATGCAACTGGGCGCCGTCGAACTCGACGACGGCACCTGGCACACCGCATTCGGATGTGATGGGAGCGCCGCCGCCGAAGGCAAGGACATCAGCGAATACGGCGACTGGCGCGCGGCCCTCGCGGCCGGGGCCGTGGGCTGATCGGCGACCGTCTCAATCCAGCGCCGTGGCGACCGGGCGCTCCGGATCCGACGACCACTGCGACCACGAACCCGGGTACAGCGCGGCCGACACTCCCACGACCGACAGCGCCGCGATCTGGTGCGCGGCGGTCACCCCGGAACCGCAGTAGACCGCCACCGGACCGGACACGAGGTCGGAGAAGCGCGCCCGCAACTGGTCCGGAGACTTGAAAGTGCCCTCGGGCGTGAGGTTTTCCGCGGTCGGCAGGCTCACCGCGCCGGGAATGTGGCCGGCGCGGGGGTCGATCGGCTCGACCTGCCCGCGATAGCGTTCCCCGGCCCGCGCGTCCAGCAGCGCGCCCCGCCAGCCCGCGACCTCGTCGGCTTCCACCACCGGCATGTTGCCGGGCGTGAGCACCACGTCGCCGGGCGTCGGGTCGGGTTCGGCGCCGACGGCCAGATCGCCGCCGCCGCGCTCCCACGCCGGCAGGCCGCCGTCGAGAATGCGCACGTCGCGCAGGCCCGCCCAGCGCAGCAGCCACCACGCCCGCGCGGCGGCCATGCCGCCGGTGGCGTCGTAGACGACCGTCGGCTCCCCGGTGCGCAGCCCCCAGCTGCGGGCACATTTCTGCAGGTGAGTGAGCGTCGGCAACGGGTGGCGGCCGTGCGCCGGAGACGGCGGGGCGGCCAGCTCGGTCTCCAGATCGACGAAGATCGCGCCGGGAATGTGGCCGGCGAGATAGTGCTGGGGACCGTCGGGATCGCCCAGCGCCCATCGCACATCCAGCAGATGCATCCGGCTCTCGCTGTCCGCCAGCGATTTCCGGAGTTCCTCGGGAGAGATCAGTACCGCGGTCAAGCCCGGCTCCTCAGTCAACAGATGTACCCGTGACGCGAACACGTGTCAGCCTACGACACGGGCGCGTCCCGGCGGGTCAGCATCCATCGCACGACCAGGCCCGCGACCACCGCCCAGAACGCGGCGCCGATGCCGAACACCGCTATCCCGGAGGCCGAGACCAGGAAGGTCACCGTGGCCGCGACGCGGTGTTCGGCCACCCCGAGCGCCGCGGTGAGGGCGGCGGCGAAGGTGGCGACGAGGGCAAGTCCGGCAACGGTTTCCAGCACACCGGCGGGCGCGGCGGCGGCGAGGGCGACCAGCGCCGCGGCGGCCGGGGCCAGCACCAGGTAGGACGCCCCAGCGGCCATGGTGGCCACCCAGCGTCGCCGCGGATCGGGATGGGCCGACGGCGCGGCCGCCAACGCCGCGCTGATCGCGGCCAGATTGATCGCATGCCCGCCCGCCGGCGCGCCGACGATGGTCCCCAGTCCGGTGATCGTCATCGACGCCCGCCACGGCACCCGGTAGCCGAACGAGCTCATGACCGCCACGCCGGGGATGTTCTGCGCGGCCATCGTGACCACGTACAGCGGTATCGCGATCCCGATGATCGCCTGCCAACTCCAGTGCGGCACAGTGATTTCCAGCTTCGGCACCAGATCGGCGACCGGAATCGAACGATGCCGGGCGACCATCGTGATCGCCGCGCCCGCCACCGCGGTGGCGAAGGCCCCGGGCACCGCCCACCGCTGCGCGTACCGCTGCAGCACCACCCACACCACCAGCACCGGCGCCACCACCACCGCACTCGAGGTGGTCAGGGCTCGCAGCGGCGCCAGGCACAACGGCAGCAGGACGCCGGCGAGCATGGCCTGCGCGATCTCGACCGGGATCGCGGTGACCAGCCGGCCCAGCCGGGACCAGCAACCGGTGAGAACGATCAATATCCCGGTGACCGCGAACGCCCCCACCGCCGCGGGCCAGCCGCCGGTTACCGCACCGGCGCCCGCCAGCAGCGCCGCACCGGGAGTCGACCAGGCGAGGGTGATCGGCATGCGGTAGCGCCGGCTCAGGATCCACATGCCCACCGCCTGGGTGACGCAGACGGCCAGCAGGCCCGAGGCGGCCTGCGCCGGCGTCGCGCCGACCGCGGTCAGTCCGGCCAGCACGACCGCGAACGAACTGGTGAAGCCGACCAGTGCCGCGATGATGCCCGCGCCGATCGCCTGTCCCGCACCCGCGGGGCCGGGCTCGCCCTCGACCGCCGCCGGGAGTTCCGTCTGCGCCTCGGTAACTGCGGGCGGGCGGGATGCGGAATCGGCGGTGGCAGTCACCGGGCTATCTTCGCGGGCGGCCGGCCCTGCCGTCAGCGGCCAGTGCGCCGGAACTGGACCGAATTCTCCCCGGGATCGGATCTCCCCGCGTCGTTTCGCCCGGCGTCCTGTCGCGATCCTGCCGGCTCGTCGGCTCCGGCGAGGCGCTGCAGCAGCGGCGCGGTGCGCGGTCCGACCAACTGCTGCATCACCAGCGCCATATTGGTGCGCTGCACGCCCGCGATCTTCAAAATCGCGCCGGTGATGCGATACAGATCGTCGGCGTCGCGGGCGACCACGCGAACGGTCAGATCCGTCTGTCCGGTCGTGCCGCACACCTCGGTCACCTCGGGTATCTCGGCGAGTTCGGCCACCACGTCGGCGAGCCGATGCTGATCGACCACGACCGCGACGAAGGCCGCCAGCCGGTAGCCGAGGGCGCGGGGGTCCACCCGCCGCTCGAATCCGGCCAGCACACCGGCCGCCTCCCACCGGGCCAGCCGCGCCTGCACGGTGTTGCGGGACAGCCCCAGCCGCGTGGCCAGTTCCACCCCGGTGGCACGAGGGTTGGCGACCAGTTCCAGCAGCAGCCGGGCGTCGGTGGCGTCGATAGTCGCCGGAGCGGGTTCGGCACTGGGCATGTAACGCAGTATGACAGTCCGGGACCCCTTCTGATCGAGCATTCTGCGCAGTTCGCGTGTCGCCACTTGCGCATCACGCTCAATCGTGGATGCTGTGAAGTACAGCACACAGCTGGCGAAGAGCAGTGCCGGATCGCGAGGGACGGAGACCCCGTCGTACGCGGCGACAAGGAGGTGATGGCTGTGCACCACACCACGACGCACCACACCACAACCGGGAACGACACCGGGACGAACCCCTATCCCGTACAACTGGTCCAGCCCGACGGGCGCCGTGTCCTCGACCGCGAGCACGCGGCCGTGGTCGCGGATGTCGGTCCGGCCGAACTTCGCGAACTCTACGAAGACCTGGTCGTCACCCGCCGCATCGACGTCGAGGCCACCGCACTACAGCGGCAGGGCCACCTGGGTCTGTGGGCCCCGCTGCTGGGGCAGGAGGCATCGCAGATCGGCTCGGCCCGCGCGCTGCACGAGGACGACTACGTCTTCTGCAGCTACCGCGAGGCGGGTGTCGCCTACTGCCGCGGTGTGGATCCCACTCTCATCACCCGGCTGTGGCGGGGCGTGTCGCATTCGTGCTGGGATCCGGACGAGATCAACATGACCAATCCGAACATCGTCGTCGGCTCTCAGGGCCTGCACGCCACCGGTTACGCCTACGCCGCGCATCTGGAAGGCGCGGAGATCGCGGTGCTGACCTACTTCGGCGACGGGGCCAGCAGTCAGGGCGATATCGCCGAGGCGCTCGGCTTCGCCGCCTCCTGGAGCGCGCCGGTGGTCTTCTTCTGCCAGAACAACCACTGGGCGATCAGCGAGCCGGTGCAGCTGCAGAGCCAGACTCCCATCGTCCGGCGCGCCTACGGATACGGCATTCCGGGCGTGCAGGTCGACGGCAACGACGTGCTCGCCGTGCTGGCGGTGACCCGCCAGGCCGTCGCCCGCGCCCGCGCCGGTGGCGGGCCGTCGTTCATCGAGGCGATCACCTATCGGATGGGCCCGCACACCACCGCCGACGATCCCACCCGCTACCGATCCGCCGCGGAAACCGAACTGTGGCGCCGCCGCGACCCGATCGACCGCATGCGACGGCTGCTCGAACGAGAAGGCCTGTGGGACAGCGACTTCGAACGGCAGGTCACCGAACGTGCCGACGCGGTCGCCGCGGCGGTCCGCACCGCGACCATCGACATGCCCGATCCGGATCCGATGCAGCTGTTCGAGCACGTCTACACCACCCCGCATCCCCTGATCGCCGCCGAACGCGACGAGTACGCCGGATACCTGGCGGGTTTCGAGGAAGGAGTACGGGCATGATCACCACCTTCGCGAACGCGCTGAACACGGGGATGCGCCGGGCCTTGGAGGACGATCCGAAAGTCGTGCTGATGGGTGAGGACATCGGGCGGCTCGGCGGTGTCTTCCGGGTGACGGACACGCTGCAGAAGGACTTCGGCAACAATCGCGTCATCGATACGCCGCTGGCCGAATCCGGCATCATCGGAACGGCTTTCGGCATGGCACTGCGCGGTTTCCGGCCGGTGTGCGAGATCCAGTTCGACGGATTCGTCTACCCGGCCTTCGACCAGATCGTTTCCCAGGTCGCCAAGATTCACTACCGCACCCAGGGAAAGGTCCGCGCCCCGATCACCATCCGGATTCCCTTCGGCGGCGGAATCGGTTCGGTCGAACATCATTCGGAGTCGCCGGAGGCGTATTTCGCGCATACCGCCGGATTGCGGGTGGTGTCGCCGAGTACGCCCGAGGACGCGTATCGGCTGTTGCGCCAATCGATCGCGTGCGACGACCCGGTCGTCTTCTTCGAGCCGAAGCGGCGCTACTGGGACAAGGCCGATCTGGATTTCGCCGCGCTGGACGCGGATCCGCTCCCGCTGGAGCGGGCACGCATCCGCCGATCGGGCCACGACGCCACGATCGTCGCCTACGGCGGGATGGTCGCCACCGCGCTGACCGCGGCAGAAATCGCGGCCGGAGAGGGGCATTCGCTCGAGGTGATCGATCTGCGCAGCCTGTCGCCGATCGATTTCGACACCATCGAGGAATCGGTGCGCCGCACCGGCCGGCTGATCGTCACGCACGAGGCGCCGGTCTTCGCGGGGCTCGGCGCCGAGATCGCCGCCCGCATCGCCGAACGGTGTTTCTACTATCTCGAGGCGCCGGTCCTGCGCGTCGGTGGCTTCGACATCCCGTATCCCCCGGCTAAGCTCGAACGGCACCACATGCCAGACCCCGATCGCATTCTCGACGCGGTCGATCGAACGTTCGCCGCTTGATACCAGTTCGGACAGAGGTGCCCGTTGGAAGACGCTGCTGTGGACGACAACAATCACATACTCGAGTTCCGGCTGCCCGATCTCGGGGAAGGCTTGACCGAGGCCGAACTGATCTCCTGGTCGGTGGCCGTCGGCGATACCGTCGAACTCAACCAGACCATCGCCGAGGTGGAGACCGCCAAGGCGCAGGTCGAGCTACCGTGTCCGTTCGCCGGGCAGGTCGCCGAGCTGCTGGCCCGGCCCGGGGAGACGGTGGCGGTCGGCGCACCGCTGATCAGAGTGCGTACCGATGCGGCCGGTGACGCTGCCGCATCGGCCCCCGAAGGCCGCACGTCGGTGCTGGTCGGTTACGGCCCCGGCGCCGAGGCCCCCACCCGGCGTCGCTCCGTGTCGAAAAACGGTGCGGCGAAGCCACATTCGGCCACATCGGCGCGCGACGAGGAGATCCCGCCGGAGTTCCCGGGCCGCCCGCCCGCCACTCCCGCCGCCCGCCAGCTGGCTCGCGAACTCGGTATCAACATCGCGTTCGTGGCCGGCTCCGGTCCGGGCGGAGCGGTGACGGTCGAGGACGTGCGCCACGCGGTGCCGGTATCGCCGCCGCCGCGCCGGGTGCGGACCGAGGAGGAAGCCGCCGACGGGCCACGCCCGGCCGCGCCACCGGTGCCCACCATGCGGCCCGACGGCGGCGTCATCCGGCCGACGCCGAGCGAACGCGAGACCCGCACCCCGGTCAGCGGCGTCCGCAAGCGCATCGCCGCGGCCATGACCACCAGCGCCCGCACCATTCCGCAGGCCAGCGCGTTCGTGACCACCGATTTCACCGCCTCGATGGAACTGCTCGACCATCTGCGCAGCACCGACTCCTTCACCGGCCTGTCGCTCACTCCCCTGGCGCTGGTGGCGAAGGCGACGCTGGCGGCGATCGCCGAATTCCCGGGGATCAACTCCTGGTGGGACGCCGAAGCCAATCAGATCGTCACCAAGCATTACGTCAATCTCGGCATCGCCGTGGCCACCGAACGCGGGCTGCTCGTCCCCAACATCAAGGAGGCGCAGTCGCTGAGCCTGCGCGAACTGTGCCGGGAGATCGGCTGGCTCGCCGATGTGGCACGGGCCGGCTCGGCGACCCCGGCCGATCTGCGCGGCGGCACCTTCACCATCAGCAATGTGGGTGTCTTCGGTGTGGATACCGGTGTGCCGCTGGTCAATCCGGGTGAGGGCGCGATTCTGTGCCTGGGTTCGATCCGGAAACGCCCGTGGGTGTACCGCGACGAACCGGCGATCCGGTGGATCACCACGCTCGGTGTGAGCTTCGATCACCGCATGATCGACGGGGAGCTCGGCGCGCGGTTCCTGTCGACGGTGGCCTCACTGCTCGAGGATCCGCTGACCCTGCTGGGCCGGGTCTAGGTCTCGTCGGTCACCAGAGCGGCGGCGGCGCGGCGGATGATCGCCGGGATCTCCACCGATTTGCGGGTCTCGTTGTCCACGTAGACGTGCACGAAGGTGCCGGTGGCGGCCAGCTCCAGGTCTTCACCCACGGTGTCGGCGGCGGTGCCGGGGTCCAGGACGCGGAAGATCGCCAGGTCGTAGGTGATGCTGGAGCGTCCGAGGCGGCTGATTCGCAGTCCGACCCGCAATTGGTCGGGAAAACTCAGCGAGCCCAGATACTGGCACGAGGTCTGGGCGACCACGCCGATCGCGGGCAGTTCCCGGATGTCGGTGCCGGTCGCGGCCATCAACCACGCGTTGACCGCGGTGTCGAAGTACGAGTAGTAGGTCACGTTGTTGACGTGGCCGTAGTGGTCGTTGTCGGCCCATCGGGTCGGCACCGGCCAGAGCACCGGATAGTCCTGCTGTGTGGTCACCGCCCCGACAATAGTGACGCGACCGGAACGACGCGGGCCGAGGCGGCAGTGAACCCGGCGCGGCGCAGAAACGTGTCGGTGGTAGGTCATACACTCGAATCGAAACCGGTTACATCCGGGGCCCGTGCGGTGACGTCGACGATGCCGTGATCGTCCGGGATACGGGGAGCCGCCGACCGCGGTCGGCGCCGCCGAATCAACGACGCTTCGACGCACTCCTCCGCTCCGGAGTCGTACCCTCGGGTCAGGCGCTTCGGGTGTTGGGCCCCAAGGGGTTCCGCGTGCCGAGCCGCACGGCCCGGCACGGCCTCTCGTGCGGTGAACAATCGGTGTGCGCCCGGTACCGTCGAGTCGATGCATTCATCGGTGGAGACGACCCGGCGCGGGACGGTTGCTCCGGCTGCTCGCCGCGCGCGGGCAGCGGTGTTCGCGACCTTCGCGCTCAACGGGTTCCTGGCCGCGATGTGGGTGGTGCACATTCCGGTCATCACCGACCGCACCGGGGTCTCGCACGGAACTCTCGGATTACTGATCCTGGTGATGGCGGGCAGCGGCATCGTCGGTATGCAGGCGGCGGGCCCGCTCGCAGACCGCTTCGGCAGCCGGACCTTGGTCGGCGCCGCCGTCAGCTGGCTGGTCGTGGCGGTGAGCGCGCCGGCGTGGGCGACCGGGCCGATCCAGCTCGGCATCGCGCTCGCGCTCTTCGGTTTCGGCAACGGCGCGCTCGACGTGTCGATGAACGCCCAGGCGGTGCAGGTCGAGCGGGTCTACGGCCGGCCGATCATGGCGGCGTTCCACGCGCTGTTCTCCTGCGGCGGCTTGGTCGGCTCACTCGCCGGCGCGGCGGCCATGCACGCCGGCGCCGATATCCGGGCGAGTTTCGCGGTCGCGGCGGTGCTCGGCCTGCTGGTGATGCTGGCCAGTGTGCCGAGTCTGCTCCCCCGCCCGCACGCGACCTCGCACGTCGAGCCGGCAGCCGCAGTCGCCGAATCCGCGGCGGCGGTCCCGGGCCACGCGGCCGGACATGTTGTGGCTGTGACCGAATCGGCCACGGCACGTCGGGGAGCCGGCGCGGCGACCTCGGGTTCGCGAGCCGGTAGCGATTCCGCCGTGCGGCGACGCATCCGGCGATGGCTCCCGCCGAAAGTCCTGGCACTGGCCGCCATCGCCTTCGCCCTCCTGATGGCCGAGGGCGTGGCCAACGACTGGAGCGCCCTGCAGACGCACGAACATCTCGGGGTCGGCGACGCCACCGCCGCCCTGTCGTTCGGCGCGTTCTCCATCGCGATGACCGTCGGCCGCTTCACCGCGGACCGCGTCAGCGAACGCTTCGGCCGCATCGCCGTGGTCCGCTGGGGTTCGGTCCTCGGCGCCGCCGGTCTCGCCGTCATCATGGCCTCGCCGTGGCTGCCACTGAGCCTCGCCGGCTGGATCCTCGCCGGCCTCGGCCTCGCCGGCGGCGTCCCCCAGATCTTCACCGCCGCAGGCAATCTGGGCACCGCCACGGCCGCCACCGACATGTCCAAGGTCTTCGGCCTCGGCTACCTCGGCTTCCTCGCCGGCCCCTCGGTCATCGGCTGGCTCGCCCAACTCACCTCCCTCACCCTCGCCTTCACCTTCCCCCTGATAGCCGTCCTGCTCTGCGCTTGGTTCGCAGGGACCGTCGGGGACACGAACCGAGTTGTTGACCTAGAGGACAAAAACTCGTAGCGTGGGGGCATGGGCAGACCGCGTAACTTCGAGACCGAGACCGTGGTGGATCGGGCTCTGGACGCGTTCTGGACCCATGGGTATGCGAATACCTCGCCGGCGCAGCTGGCCGAGGCGACCGGGATCGGAAAGGGGAGTCTGTACAACACGTTCGGCAGCAAGCGGGAGCTGTTCGAGCGGGTGCTGGACCGCTACGACCGGATGGGCTCGGAAGTGGCCGGGGGGTTCATGGCGCGGCCGGGGACCGCACGGGAGTGCATCGGCGCCTTCATGCGATTTCTGGTGGATTCCGATGTCGCACAGCCTGTTCGGCGTGGCTGCCTGGCGGTGAACACCGCTACCGAATTCTCCGCGCAGGATCCGGAGATCACGAAGGCGGTCCGGACCATGCAGGAGAACACCATGACCGCACTGGCCGATCGGATCGATCGGGGGCGACGCGACGGTGACGTGGCGCAGGACGTCGATCCGCGGGCAGCCGCCGAATTCCTGATGAACACCATCGTGGGACTGCGCGTCATGGCCAAGACCAGCGATGCGGAATCCCTGCACCGCATCATCGAGACCGCACTGACCACACTCTGATGTCCGGGCCGCTGCCGCGGCCCTTTTTTTCCACCTCAATTTTTGACCCGAAGTTCAAGAAAGGGAAGCTCATGGATCTCGAACTGACCGGTAAGACCGCCGTCGTCACCGGCGCGAGCCGTGGCATCGGACTGGCGATCGCCGAGGCGCTGACCGCCGAGGGCGCACTGGTCGTCGGCGGGGCGCGCACCGTCACGCCTGAACTCGAAAAGGCCGGTGTCGCCGCCTATTCGGTCGATCTCGGCACCTCGGAAGGCGCCACCACGCTGATCGATTCGGCGCTGCGCGACCTCGGCGGCATCGACATCCTCGTCAACAATGTCGGTGGCGGCGACGCGGATCGGCTGGGACTGGGCGCATTCACCGACATCACCGACGAACAGTGGCGAACCCTGTTCGACCTCAATCTGTTCAGCGCCATCTGGACCACGCGCGCGGCGCTTCCCAGCCTGCTGGAACGCCGCGGTTCGATCGTGAACATCTCCTCGATCAACTCGCGCCTGCCCGCGGCCGGGCCGATCGGCTACAGCGAGGCGAAAGCCGCGCTCACCTCGCTGAGCAAACGCCTCAGTGAGGAATTGGCCCCGCGCGGCGTGCGCGTCAACACCGTCTCCCCCGGTGTCGTGGGCACTCCGCTGTGGCGGGACCCGAACGGATTCGGCGGAAAACTCGCTGCGGCGCAAGGTATCTCGCACGAAGACCTGCTCGCGGGCATCGGCGAGAATTTCGGCATCGCCTCGGGGCGGATCTCGGAGCCCGAGGAGGTGGCCGCGCTGGTCACCTTCCTCGTCTCCGCCCGGGCCGGCAATATCGTCGGCGCCGACTACATCATCGACGGCGGAACGTTGAAAGTCGCCTGACCACTACCGTTCGTGCTTGTGCCGCAGGCCGTTGCCCAGCGCCACGGCCGCGGCCAGCCACGCCCAATCGGTCAACTGCAGCCCGGCAAGCGGCGCAGGCCGCTCTGAACGTCGGTGACGAGATCGGAGTAGGCAACTGCCAGCTCGCCGAGCTTTCTCCACAGATACCGTAATTCCGCGGCGCGCGCCTCGGCGAACGCCGCATCGACACTGGCGGTGTAGTAGGCGAGCCGGTCGATGACCGAGCCCAAGGTTTCGGTGTGAATCGATGCGGCGCCGTGCGCGGGTGGGAAGCGGCCGGTGATCCAGTGATCGAGTTCGGCGATGAGCAGTTCTCTGGCCCGGTCGACGGCATCGGCGCCGTCGCGGTCACAGTGCCGCCGTTGGGCGTGCAGGACAGCGAGCCGGTGCGCGCCGTGCAGGAGCGGGTGACCGGCGCGGATATCGCCGCGACATGCTTGCAGCAGTTGATATTTCGGTGGCAGGGAAGCTATCGGGTCCATGACCATCCACCCGTGCAGGCGGCGACCGCGTCGAGGATCGCCTCCTCGGCCGGCCGGAAACTGTCGCGTGGCGCGACGATCCAGCGGCGGTGCCGCACCGACGCCGCCGTCGGCGAGGGCAGTGCGATCGCCGCACCCGCCGCCACGATCGACACGTTGAGCCGGAACAGGCCGAACTCGTGGTATCGAGCGTGTCCAGCAATGGAATCAGATCCGCCAGCTCCACGTTTGCGATGCCCGGCGCTCCGGGGAAGAGTTCGTTCAGGACGGCATGTCGAGTGTGGCAACGATGTCTGTCCATAGCTTGTCGATATCGAAGACCCGAATCGTGAGCGGCCGCGCGGATTGGGGGCCAAACGTCCGCTGAAGCTTCACCACGGTCTGCGACGCAACCGGACCGACAGGCGCGTTCCTCACAAATCGCCACGTGTCGAAATCCGGCCATTGATCGACTGCGCGCGCGAAGTCTTTGCCGATCTTCTTGGCCAACTCACGCTCAGCGTCTCGCCCTGGACGCTGCCCATAGCAGGCGTACGCGATGCTTCCCGCTTCGGCCAACCCGTCACCGACCGCGCATGCCGATACGACACCGGGTGATTCTAGCGGATCGGCAAACCCTCTCTGCTGCAATCGTATTCGACGTCGAAGGTGCCGAAACGATTCGGCCGGATCAACTCGGCCCGGCCAACGATGCTGTCCCGGACCGGGCAATACGGCGATCCTGCGCCCCGCCCCGATCGAAGCGTGCAGTTCAAGATCCGGGATAACGATGTGTTCGAGAACGCAAGGGGGGACGTGCGGGAGTACTACTGACCCGAACTGTGCGCTCGGTCGTCGCAGTCGTCATCCACAGCGAGACCCGCTTCCCTGCCCTATGCTGACACGAGGAGGGGAAAATGACATTTCAAGTCAACCCGGACGGACTGCGGGCCGCGGCGGGAGAGTTGGCGCTACTACCGACCGATGTCGACAATGCGCCGAAACTCGACGCCGATCCGGTGGCGAAATTGCTCGCGGGTTTGTCGGTAGGGACCGAACTCGGCAAGTCCAATGCGGCAAGTACGCAAGCCAAGGACGTTCTGAAGGCGCGCTTCAACGAGTTCTCGGCCCTGTTGGTGACGTGTGCAGACAGCTTTCACGGCAACGACCAAGACGCCGCTCAGCGCCTCGCTGCTGTCGCGGATCTGAATTCCGGCGACCCGCACGCGGGCCGGTAGCCGGCATGCCGACTCCGAAAGAAGTGCTGGCCATGGATACCTCGGGCCTGCAGGGCGTCGCCGACCGGGCCGGCCAGATTGCCGACGCCATCGTCAAAGTAGCGGGCACGCTGCACAAGACCATCCACGACGATCTGGCGTGGCAAGGCGCGGCGGCCCGAGCCGCCGAAGACAAAGCCGACCGCGAACAGACTCAGATGCGAGCGATTGCCACCGCATACGATGACCTCAGTGCCGCCTGCGCCGGCGCAGCTCGCGACCTTCAGTACCCGATAGCGGAAATCAAGACGATCTTTCAGCATTACGTCGTCCCGCCGGTTGCCGTCGCGGACGACTGGAGCGCAACCGGAATACAAGATCCGAATTCCGAAGCGGGCGTGCAGCTTTCTCGCCTGCCGGGACTGGTCGCCAGCCTCCGAACCGCCGACGCGCAATGGAGCGCCGCCATTGCCACGGCCAACGACGAACTGACGAGGATGGCATCGACGACTACCTTGACGGCGATCAAGGTGGCCGATCAGAGCTTCAAATCGATGGATTCCCGTGCCGATCCGGATCGGATCCGTACCTCTGCCGCGGCGTTCCAGCAGTTGTTCGGACGTCCGCCGACAACCGCATCCGACTGGAATACAGCCGAGGCCCTGAACCCGAACAGCTATACCCCGGAGTTCAAGGGAGTCGGGCCCGAGATCCGTGTCGTCAAGATCACGCCCGTTCCTGGGCAGGGGGTGGTCCGATCGTCTCAGTACATCGAGCAACGTGACGTCTCCGACCCGGACCCCAACCCGCTCAATCTCAATCCCGGCGCTCGCGACTTGGGGAACAATCGAACGGCCGACCCGAACTTCGATCCCGAACATACGAAGGTCACTACGTATGTCGACTACGAGAACGGCATCGTCGTCATGCGCCAGAACCCGTCTGTCCGCGAGAACAACGACGGCAGCCCGGGCGAGGTCAAAGTTGGTGCGCCGGACGGCAAGGTGTGGCAGAACCCGGACGGGTCGGTCCGCATCCAGTACGACGCGGGTAACCCATTGCCGCCCTCTTGGATGACCAAACCTTCCGGCCTGGATGGCCACGATGTCACGGTCAACGGCGATTTGGTGTTCCAGCCCGGTCCGAACGGGGTCCAAGTGAACGGGACGCGCACCGATTACCCATCATTGGAGGTGTATCAAGACACCCCCGATGGTCGCACGCAAACGATCGCGCTGGACCCGGCTCGATCCGGGAGCTCACTCGGCCCAGCCATGAATCTGCCGTTTCACCACGACATCGGCGTGGGCGGTGCGGCCTTCGGTCCGTTCACCGACTGGAACGACCGCTACGACGTGCCAGGGAATCCTAAGCCGTCGGCCTCGTTCGGTCCGGTCACGGCGCCGCCCACCGCCCCAGTGCAGCGGATACCCGCAGGGACGGCCTGAATGACGCCCTCTTCGTCGGAAGATGCGCGGTTCTGGTGCCTCGCCACCTGGGGCGTCGCGGGCTTCTTTCTGCTGCAGCTGGTGGTCATGATGATCGTGGCGCGGGTGATGCACTCGGACACCGACGGCACGATCTTCGGTTCGTGTCTCGCCTCCTCGGTGGTAGGTGCCCTCATCGCCTCGCTCCTTCGATGGAAGGCGCGGGGGCCCGTCCGCGGCGTAGCTCTTGCCGCGGTGACCACCGCGGGCATATGGCTCGGGTCGTCTGTCATCATCGGATGCCTCTATTTCGCGACCAGATAGGAGCGTCCTGTGACCCGAGAACGCTCCGATCCGCAGCACAGGCGCGAAACCTGGTTCGGCCCGCTGTCATTCAGAGGGGCGGCAGTTTGCCTCACGCTGAACGTGATTCCGTTCTTCATCAACGGATACCTGATCATCGCGCTCGTCCTGCTGTACGTGATCGAATTGATCGCCGCTGCCGTGCTCTGCGCTCGCGGAGGGCGCGCGCGACAGCTTTGCACTGGCATCGCGGTGGCGCTGGTCGGCACTGCCGCTTGCTTTGTGCTGCTCCCCGCACTGGGACGGTTGTCCTGACGACCGCTACCGTTCGTGTTTGTGCCGCAGGCCGTTGCCCAGTGCCACGGCCGCGGCCAGCCACGCCCCGGCACTCAGCACGGCGAAGCTGATCACGTAGGCGTGCAGCGACGGCACGCCGGTGTGGCCGATGGTGAGAGCGCTCAGGATCGAGGCCGTGATGGCGCCGGCGATACTGCCACCGGCGGTGCGCACGAGTGAGTTGATCCCGCTGGCGATTCCGCTCTCGCTCATCGGAACATGCTGAACGGCAAGCGTTCCCAGCGCCGCGTAGCCGATCCCGAAGCCGATGCCCTGCAGCGTATTCGAGATGACCATGTCGTAGCCGTGCGCATTCGACAACGCCAGCCACCCGGTCGCCGCACCGGCGAAGGCCGCGCCGATGGCCAGGGTGAAGGCGGGGCCGATGCGCGCGACGATGCGCCCGGCGCGGAAGGAGAAGAAGGTCATCAGCACGGAGCTGGGAATGCCGTAGAGACCCACGGCCAGCATGGACCCGGACAGACCGTAGCCGACCTTGTCGGCCGGGGTCTGCACGAAGTTCGAGATCAGGGTGAAGGAGCCGAACATCGCGAAGCCCAGCAGCGCCGAGGCCATATTGGCCGACAGTGAACGCGGGCCGACCAACAGCGGCAGGCGCACCAGCGGCTGCGCGACCTTGCGTTCCACCAGCACCCACACCACGGCCAGCACCGCGGCCGCGGCGAACAGGCCGATCACGCTGGTCTCTCCCCAGCCCCACCGCGGCCCCTCGCTGATGGCCAGCAGCAGGCACACCAGCAGACCGGCGAGCAGGACCGCGCCCAGATAGTCCGGCTGCCCGCCGTGGCGCTGCCCGACGTCCTTGGCGCTCACCCCGACCAGCACGGTGGCGACCACGGCCAGCACCGCGGTCATCCAGAACACCGGATGCGGATCGGTGGTCTTGTCCGCGATGACACCGGTCACCAGCATGCCGACGGTGCCGCCGACGCCCATGGTGCCGCTGATGACGCCGATCGCGGTGGTGAGGCGTTCGCGCGGGAAGGTGTCGCGAATGATGCCGATTCCCAGCGGAATCAGCGCCGACGACGTGCCCTGCAGCGCCCGGCCGACGATGTAGACGCCCAGCGAACTCGCCACCGCGCAGACCACCGAACCGGCGATCAGCAGTCCCATGCAGAACATCACCATGCGCTTCTTGCCGTACATGTCGCCGAAGCGTGAAAGCAGCGGTGTGGCAACGGCTCCGGTGAGCAGCGCGGCGGTGAACAACCAGGTCACGCCCGCGACGTCGGTGTGCAGTTGCCCGATCAGCCTGGGCAGCAACGGAATTACCACGGTCTGCTGCAGCGAGACCACGAGTCCGGCCGCGCACAGCGCCAGCAGTGTCACCACCAGGTGCGCCGGCGCACGGGTGTCGGAATCGGTTCCGGTGGATCGGCCGGTGACGGTCGATGTCATCTGAGTTCCCTATCTTTATACTTACCTAACTTAAGTAAGTTGGGTAGTAGGATAACCCTGTGCCGCGTTCCGAAGGAAGTCCCGAATCGGTGGTCGACGCCGACTACATCGTGGAGCTCGAGCGCGCCCTCACCCGGATAGCGCACCTGCTCACCCGGGCCAGACGGCACGATCGCACCGTGGCCGCGGCCGGGGTGAACCTCGACCGCGCGAACGTGCCACTGCTGCGGATGCTCGCCGACGCCGCGGAGCCCATGCGCATGGGGGAACTCGCGGCCTGCCTGGACGTGGAGGCGCCGCATGTCACGCGCCAGATCCAGCGCCTGGAACGAGCCGGCTACGTCGACCGGGTGACCGATCCGGAGGACCGCCGGGCACAGCGCGTGCGCATCACCGACGAGGGCCGGGCCACCGTCGACGCGATCCGCGCGGTGAGCCGCAGCCACATGCGCGAGGCGCTGGCGGACTGGTCCACCGAGGATCTGCGTCTGCTCGCGGCGCTCAACCACCGCATGGTCGACGCGTTTCTCGACAATGCCGAGCGCACCGACGCCTGGCGGCGATGATTCTCGTCAGCGCTCTTTGCGGTCGATCCGGATGGTGACGTCGGGCCACGGCGGATTCCGCACGACCGCGATCAAGGACAGCGTCGTCGCCACCAAACCGACGAAGATGCCCAGCAGCGCG
This sequence comes from Nocardia africana NBRC 100379, assembly GCF_001612635.1. GTDB lineage: Bacteria > Actinomycetota > Actinomycetes > Mycobacteriales > Mycobacteriaceae > Nocardia > Nocardia africana. Next base: position 80,353 of record NZ_BDAV01000001.1, read on the forward strand.
ATGGCCGTGTCGTCGGTGACGGCGTGCCAGCCGGTGTTCCCGTCCTGGATCACGAAGACGCCCAGCGGCCGGGCGCGCCGGAATTTTCCGCCGGGGCGCGTCACCGGGATGACCGTGGCGCCCTCGGGAGTCTGATACGGCGTCCCGTAGATCGCCGAATCATCGCCCACCGCGGGCAGATCGAATCGCTCCCGCACTGTCATCTCGGCCCCTTCCGGCTGTTGTGCCACGCTCCCGACACCACCGCGCTCTGGGGGCCACTCTAGTCCGCCCCACGCCGCTGGGAACTGGCGCGCGCCCGCCGTTGCCCGGAAAGCGCAACAGAAAGGAACGGAAACAGCCCGCAGCGGATGTGCTGCGGGCCGTTTCGGGTCGAACCTGCGCCACCACCGATGGGGTGGAGGACCTCCGGTGTTACAGCGCCTTGAGTTCTTCGGTGACGGCGCCGACGGATTTCTTGGCGTCGCCGAACAGCATGGAGGTGTGGTCGGCGTAGAACAGCGGGTTGTCGATGCCGGCGAAGCCGGAGTTCATCGACCGCTTCAGCACGATCACGCTCTTGGCCTGGTCGACATTGAGCACCGGCATGCCGTAGATCGGGCTCGAGGAGTCCTCACGCGCGGCGGGGTTGGTGACGTCGTTGGCGCCGATCACCAACGCCACGTCGGTGCGCGAGAATTCGCCGTTGATGTCGTCCATTTCCTTGAGCGCGTCGTAGGAGACCTCGGCCTCGGCCAGCAGCACGTTCATGTGCCCGGGCATCCGGCCCGCGACCGGATGGATGGCGTATTTGACCTCGACACCCTTGGCCTCCAGCAGCGAGGCCATCTCCTTGACCGCGTGCTGAGCCTGCGCGACGGCCATACCGTAGCCGGGCACCACGATGACCTGGTTGGCGTAGGCCATCTGGATCGCGGCATCCGCGGCACTGGTGGCCTTGGCCTGCTTCTGCTCACCGCCACCGGCCGCCGCGGCACCGCCGCCGCCACCGAAACCACCCGCCACGATGGCCGGGATGGAGCGGTTCATCGCCTTGGCCATCAGGTTGGTCAGGATGGTGCCCGACGCGCCGACGATCATGCCGGCCACGATCATCGCGGTGTTGTTGAGCGCCAGACCGGCGGCCGCGGCCGACAGACCGGTCAGGGCGTTCAGCAGCGAGATGACCACGGGCATGTCCGCGCCACCGATCGGCAGCACCACCATCAAACCGAGCACCGCGGCCAGCACCAGCAGCAGCACCATCCACCACCACGGCGCACCATCCTTGGTCGCGCCGATACCGATCACCACAGCCGAGGCGACCGCGCCCACGAGCAGCAGCAGGTTGACCGGCTGCTGCAGTTTGCCGAGACCGATCGGGCGGCCGGGCAGGATCTCCTGCAGCTTGCCGAACGCGATCAGCGAGCCCCAGAACGACACCGAGCCGATGATCGCCGCGAACAGCGAACCGATCACGATGTGCACGGTGGGCTGCTCGTGCAGCTGCGAAAAGCCCTTGCTGTTGAGGAATTCCGACCACGCGATCAACGCGACCGTGCCACCACCGACACCGTTGAACGCGGCCACCAGCTGCGGCATCGCGGTCATCTTCGTGAACTTCGCCGGCGGAACACCCAGTGCCACACCGACAACCAGGCCCGCGATGATGATGATCCAGTTCGAGGTGTCACGAATGGAGATGAACGTCGCGATCACCGCGATGCCCATACCGACCGCCGCGATCCAGTTACCCCGCACCGCGGTCTTCGGGCCCGTCAAGCCCATCAGACCGTAGATGAACAGCGAGAACGCGACGATATAAAGGATATTGACCAGATTATCCATCGGTTACTTACCCGCCTTCTCACCCGCAGCGGGCTTCTTACCCTTGAACATCCCCAGCATCCGGTCGGTCACCACGAAACCACCGACCACGTTCAGCGTTCCGAACACCACCGCGACGAACAGAATGATCTGCGTGATCACCGACGGGTGCTCGACCTTGCCCAACGTGACCAGCGCACCCAGCACCACGATGCCGTGAATGGCGTTGGTGCCCGACATCAACGGCGTGTGCAAGGTGTTGGGCACCTTGGAAATCACCGCGAAACCCACGAAACCGGACAACACCAGAATCGCGATATTGGCCAAAAGCTCGGTATACATCAGCCCTGCTCCTCGGAGTCGGCGGGACGGCTCGGCGCACCGGCCACACAGGAATCGGCGATCACCTGGTCACCGAAATCGGGCTCGAGCCTGCCGTCGGTCAGCATCAGCTCCAGCAGCGCCGAAATATTCTTCGAGTACAGCTCCGAGGCGTGCTCGGGCATCGTCGCCGGCAGATTCAACGGCGAGCAGATCGTGACACCGTGGCGGACCACCGTCTTACCGGGTTCGGTCAACTCACAGTTACCACCGGTCTCCCCCGCGAGATCGACGATCACGCTGCCGGGCTTCATACCCTCCACCGCGGCGGCGGTCACCAGACGCGGCGCGGGGCGACCCGGTACCAGCGCGGTGGTCACCACCACGTCGAAGCCGGTGATCGCGTCCTCCAAAGCCTGCTGCTGCTGGGCCTTTTCGTCATCGGTGAGCTCGCGGGCGTAACCACCCTCACCGGCCGCGTCGATACCCAGATCCAGCCACTGCGCACCCACCGACCGCACCTGATCGGCCACCTCGGGCCGCACGTCGTAACCGGTGGTACGCGCACCGAGGCGCTTGGCGGTGGCCAGGGCCTGCAGACCCGCCACACCCACACCGAGCACCAGCACCGTCGCCGGCTTCACCGTGCCCGCCGCGGTGGTCAGCATCGGGAAGAACCGCGTCGACTCCGACGCCGCCAGCAACACCGCCTTGTACCCGGCGACATTGGCCTGCGAGGACAGAGCGTCCATCACCTGCGCGCGGGAGATCCGCGGAATCGCCTCCACCGCGAACGCGCGCACGCCCGCATCCTGCAGCGCCCCGATCTTGTTGTCCGCGTTGCGCGGAGCCAGGAATCCGATCAGCGTCTGGCCCTGCGACAACTTGGCAATCTCGGCGTCGTTGGGCGGGGCCACCTTCACCACGACCTCGGCCTGCCACGGATCACCGATCGTCGCGCCCGCGGCCTCGTAGGCTTCGTCCGGAATCAATGCCCCCACGCCCGCGCCGGCTTCGACGACGACCTGCACACCCTGCTTCACCAGGCTCGGGATGATCTTCGGCACCAACGCGACGCGTCGTTCGTCGGCATTGGTCTCACGAACCACACCGACACGCGTGCGGTGCGACGTGCGACTGTCGTCGCCGGGCTGCGCGCCCTCGTTCGCGCCCTGCGTTGTCTCCACTGGTCAACTTCCTTACTTGTGACGGCAAGCTGGCCCCCTGATATCCAGGTGGGCCGCCTGTTGGGTCTGGCCGAGCAGAACTTACTTTTCAGTAAGTTCCGAAATAATTCTCGCAACTGTACCCGGCAGGCCGGTGAGATTAGTTGAGATCAACGTCACACCACACCGCGGCTTTTCCGCCGATTTCCCGCTCACGCTGCACAGAAGCGGACTATGCCCGGTGCGCCTTACGCCGTAATGTCTGCCTGGTGAATGGCTGTATCTTCTGCCGGATCGTCGCGGGTGACGCGCCGGCGACGCGGATCTACGAGGACGAGCGCGTGTACGCCTTCCTCGACATCCGGCCGATCACCCGGGGACACACCCTGGTGATTCCGAAAAGCCATGCCGCCCACCTCGACGAACTCGACGCCGAGCTGGGCGCGGATCTGTTCCGGGTGGGCCATCGCATCGCCAAGGCGTTGCGGCGCAGCGATCTCGGCGCCGACGGCGCGAATCTCGTGCTCAACGACGGTAAAGCGGCCTTCCAGACAGTGCATCACGTCCACCTGCACGTGGTGCCGCGCCGCGGTGGCGACCTGTTCACCTTCGCTCGCGGCTTCCTGCTGCGGCGCCCGCACGATCCGACGGCCACCGCGGCCGCGCTGCGCGCCGGGCTCGACCGGCTCGGCGCGGAGCCGGACCGACTCGACCCGACCGACAGGGAGACTCGTTCATGAGCACAGCCTCACTCGACCGCACCGAACTGACCAGTGCGCTCTCCGGCCAGTGGGATGCGCTGGCGGAGCTGACCGCCGGATTGGACGAGGACCGCTGGCGACTGCCGTCACCGCTACCGGGCTGGACGATCTTCGATGTGCTCGCCCACGTCGTCGGCACCGAATCGATGCTGCTCGGCGAGCCGCTGCCGCAGGTGGACAGCGACGTCAGCGCCTTCGGTCACGTCCGCAACGACACCGGGGCGCTGAACGAGATGTGGCTGGAATCGCTGCGGCCGCTGCGCGGCGACGAACTGCTGCGGCGGTTCACCGAGGTGACCGGCCGCCGCCGCGCCGCGCTGGCGGCCGTCGACGAGGCTGCCTGGGCAGCCGACATCCAGTCCCCGATCGGGGTCGTGTCCTACGGCCGGTTCATGCGGGTGCGGCTGTTCGACTGCTGGATGCATCAGCTCGACATCACCGACGCGCTCGGTGGCGACGCGAAAGCCCTGGGCATGGACGAGGGCGGGCGGCGCGCCGAGATCGCCGTGGACGAGATCGAACCCTTCCTCGGGCGCGTGGTGGTCAAGCGTGGCGGCGCGCCCGACGGGTCCCGCATCACGATCGAGACGACCGGCCCTGTCGCGCGCTCGGTCCACATCCGCGTCGACGGGCGCGCGGAAGTCGTTGCGGCCCTGGACCGTCCGGCCGATACCGTGATTCGGCTGACGTCGAGCCTGTTCGCCCGCCTGTGCGGCGGACGCACCGCCGCCGCGGATCATCGAGACGAGATCGAGGTCGGCGGCGACCGTGAACTGGGTGAGCGGATCGCCGCGAATCTCGCGTTCACCCTCTGACTCGCCGTGCGACTCTTCCTGTCCAGCTATCGATTCGGCGCCCACTACGACCGGTTCGCCGAGCTGGTCGGCGGCCCGGGACCGATCGCGGTGATTCCGAACGCCTGCGACGCGTGGCCGTCCGCGTGGTCCGGCGCGGTGACCAGCGATCTGGTCCCCCTGCGGCGCAGCGGTTTCCGGCCCGAGGTGGTCGATCTGCGCGATTACGTCGGTCGCCGCGCCGAATTGGAGCGGGTGCTGCGCGGCTATCCGGCACTGTGGGTCCGCGGCGGCAACACCTTCGTCCTGCGAGCCCAATTCGCCCGCAGCGCGGCCGATCTCGTTCTGCGGGAGTTGCTGGCCGAGGACGCGCTGGCCTACACCGGTTACAGCGCGGGAGCCTGCCTGCTCACTCCCGATCTGCACGGTCTGGAGGACGCCGACGACCCGGCCGAGGTGCGGACCGCCTGCGGTATCGATCCACGCTGGGACGGGCTGGGGGTGGTGGACCGGGCGATCGTGCCGCATGTGGATTCACCGGCCACCGATCCGGACGGCCACGGCACCCGCCTGGCCGCCCGTTTGCGCGCGGCGGGAACGCCGCACTGGGCGCTGACCGACGACGACGCCGTCGTGGTCGACGGTGCGCGCACCGAGGTGCTGACCGCGGGCAACTGACGCCGCAGCATCGGCCGCGAGCCCGCTCACCCGAGGGCGATACCCGTTCGCTCACACCGCTTTTCACCCCATTCGTACAATGCGGTCAGAACCGGGACCAGGCTGCGCCCCTCGGCGGTCAGATCGTATTCCACCTGCGGCGGGACGGTGTCGAACACGGTCCGGCTGACGAGACCGTCGGCTTCGAGCTCGCGCAACTGCTGCACCAGCATCTTCTCACTGGTCGAGGGCATGGCCCGGCGCAGTTGACCATAGCGCCGCACACCTTCCTTCAGATGCGCGAGGATCACCGGTTTCCACTTCCCGCCGATCAGGTCGACAGTGACCTCGACCGGACAGTAATACCGCCGCTGCGACATCGCGCTCACCTACTTACCGAAAAGTGCGCCCTTGTAACACTGTAATCACCGGACTTGCATGGTTCTCATGAAAGTTATCGCCTTCGACCGCTTCAAACCCGGGGTCACGCTCGAGACCATCACACCGTATCTGCCCGAGGAGGTCGCCAATGTGTGGCGCCTCTGGAAGGCTGGAATCGTCCGGGAGAACTACGCCCGGGCGGACGAATCGGGTGTGGTGATCGTCTTCGAGGTGGACAGTGTCGCGCAGGCCCGGCGCTATGTGGACGATTTCCCGTTGTCCAAGAAGGGCTTTCTGGAATGGACCTACGTTCCGGTGACCGCGCCGCTCCCGCTCGAGGCGCTCATGGACGCGTCGGTCGACACGGCCGAACCCTACGATCGAACCAGGTGAGCATATGCGGCATGCCTTCGGACTCGATATTCCCCTGACGGTGGCGGACGCGTGCGATCCGGCTCGGACCGCGGTGCTGATCTACGACATGCAGGTCGGCATCGTCGGTCAGATCGCCGCGGGGCAGCAGATCGTCGATGGTTGCGTCCGGCTTCGAGACACTGCCCGGGCCAACGGTTTTCGCGTGTTCTACACCCGGCACATGTCACTGCCGCCGGCCGCATCCGGGGTGGCGCAGCTGCGGACTGCCATGGCGTGGCAGCGGGTGGACGATCCGAGCCGGGTGCGGTCGATGTTCCCGCAGGGTTCACCGCCGTATCAGCTGGTTCCGGAGCTGACGCCGGGCCCGGACGAGGTGGTCTTCGACAAGATCACCATGTCGGCGTTCGCGGGCACGCCTCTCGATATCGCCCTGCGCGACCTGGGCCTGGATACCGTCGTGATCGCGGGGATCGCTCTCGAGGTCGGTATCGAGCCGACGGTGCGACACGGCATCGATCTGGGTTATCTGCCGATCATGGTGACCGACGCCTGCGGCGCCGGACATCCCGATGCGGCCGAGCGGTCCTATGCCGCAATGGCTTTCGCCGGCGGCTCGCTCACCACCGACCTCGCCGGCCTCGAGCAGGAGATGGCCGCGCGCCGTTAGCGAGCGTTCGGCTCAGGCATCCTCGCGCGGCGCCACGATCCGGCGCGCGGCGTCGCGCACCCAGTTGCGCAGCTCCGCCGGGTCGTCGGGGCCGCCGACGACGAACCGCCGGGATTGCGGGAGTGCCTGCTGATAGTTGATCAGCCCGGTCAGCAGGGTCAGCAGATATCCGGGCGGCATATCGTCGCGCAGCAGTCCGCGCCGTTGCGCGGCCTCGACCTTCTCGATCTTGTCCCGGTAGCGGCGCGCGCGGGCCTCACCGGCGGTCACCTCATCCGGCGCCAGTTCCAGCGCCTCCCACATCTGCAGCCGGAGAAACTCCGGATGTTCGCGGTGGTAGGCGATATGGGCGTCCACCCAGGCGTCGATATCGTCGATATCGGTCGACACCGCCGCGGCGACATCGAGCATCGCCTTCTCCAGCACCTGCTCGAACAGGTGCTGTTTGTCGCCGAAGTAGGCGTAGATCAGCTGCTTGTTGGCCTTGGCGTTGCGGGCGATGCGATCCACGCGGGCACCGGCGATGCCGTGGGCGGCGAACTCCTCGGTCGCCGCCTCGAAGATGCGGGCCTTGGTGGCCTCGGGATCGCGCGGGGGCATGCCATCGATGCTAACCAACCAACTGGTTGACACGGCGGCGCGGGCGCTGGAATAGTTCTAACCAACCGGTTAGTTACAACCCCTGCGGATACCGATCCGCATCCCGCGGCGCAGCGCGGCGCCGTCGACACTCTCGACCGATTCCGGGGAGTCCGATATGTCCACCCTCGAAACCCCTACCGCCCCAACACTTCTGCGCACACCGCCGGCCGACGTCGTGCCCTACCCGGCCCGCTGGCGGGTCCTGCCGGTGGTGCTGAGCGCCATGTTCATGGCGATGTTCGATTGGTTCGTCGTCAATGTCGCCGCGTCCTCGCTGCAACACGACCTGAACGCGGGCGAAGCGGCGCTCGAACTGATCGTCGGCGGCTACGGCTTCGCCTACGCCTCGGGCCTGATCACGGGCGGCCGGCTCGGCGACCTGTTCGGTCACCGGCGCCTGTTCGTGATCGGCATGCTGGCGTTCACGGTGGCGTCGCTGCTCTGCGGCCTCGCCCCCAACGCCTGGGCACTGGTCGGGGCGCGCGTCCTGCAGGGCGGCACCGCGGCGCTGATGGTGCCGCAGATGCTGGCCCTGATCAACACGCTGTTCCCGCCGCTCGAACGGCCGCGCGCGATGGCCGCGTTCGGCGCCACCATCGGCCTCGGCGCGGTCGCGGGACAGGTCCTCGGCGGCATCCTGCTCGACGCCGATCTGTTCGGCTGGGGCTGGCGGACCATCTTCTACATCAATGTGCCGATCGGAGTGGTCGCGGCCGCCCTGGCCGCACGCTGGCTCCCCCGCGCCGGCAGCACTCACCGGGCACGGTTGGATCCCGTTGGCGCCGTGGGAATTTCCGCCGCGCTGGCACTGCTGCTGATTCCGATCACGCTGGGCCGGCCGGACGGCTGGCCGCTGTGGACCTGGGTGTCGATGGCGGCCGCGGCGCCGGTGCTGCTGGCGACCCTGCGTTACGAGAACCGGCTGGCACGCCGGGGCGGCGAACCGGTCCTCGACACCGCCATGGTCCGCGAACGCGGCTTCAGTCTCGGTCTGGTGATCGCGGGCGGCTATCTGACCTTCTTCGCGGGCTTCATGCTGTGCCTGACGCTCATGCTGCAGGGCGGCCTCGGATTGTCGCCGCTGCGTGCGGGTCTGGCGTTCGCGCCGTTGGGACTGTGCTTCGCGGGTAGCTCACTGTTCCTCGCGCCGCGGGTCGCCAACCGCTTCGGAAACCGGGTGATGGTGATCGGAACCTGCACCAGCCTGACCGGTCTGGGCATCACCCTGGCGGTGCTGGCCGGCATGGGCACGCAGGTGAGCGCCCTCGCGCTGGTTCCGGGCATGATGATCGTCGGCCTCGGCAACGGTATGACCATCCCGTCGGTGGTCTCGGCCGTGCTGTCCTCGGGCATCCCCGCGCCGCAGGCCGGGATGGCGGCCGGCGTGCTCACCACCGCGCAACAGTTCGGAAACGCCATCGGCGCAACGGTTCTCGGCGTCATCTTCTTCTCGGCGCTGGGCGCGGTGCACACCACGGGTAGCTATGTGACCGCCATGGAGATGGCCGCGGTGGCCGGAATCGTGGTCCTCGGCGTGGTGCTCGCCGCCGCGCTGGCGCTGCCCCGGCGAACCCGCTGATCGGCTCGATGCCCCCGGCCGCACGACCGGGGGCATCGTCGTGTCGCTCACAGATACAGGCCGGTGCCGTGTTCGGGGCGTTCGCTCGCCACCGCGTGTAGGTCGCGTTCGCGCAGCACCAGGTAGGCCTGGCCCTGCACCTCCACCTCGAACTGGTCCTCGGCGCTGAACAGCACGCGGTCGCCGACGCCCACGCTGCGCACGTGCGACCCCACCCCGCTGACCTCACCCCAGGTCAGCCGCTTGGCCACCTGCGCGGTGGCGGGGATCAGAATGCCGCCGCTGCTGCGTCGTTCGCCCTCCTCCTGGGAAACGCGAACCATGATCCGGTCGTGGAGCATCTGGATCTCTAGCTTGGCATCGGACACCGCGGCAGTGTACTGCGCACGGATCCCGCGCGAGCACGTAGGTTCGGGGTGTGGACATCGCAACACTCGCAGACCGGCTTCCCGACGGCACGGTCGTCACCGATCCCGACATCCTCGCCGGGTACCGCCACGACCGCGCACTCGATCCACATGCCGGGATGCCGGCGGCACTGGTCCGGCCGCTGACCACCGAACAGGTCGCGACGGTCGTCGGCTGGGCGCACGAACATCGGGTTCCGCTGGTGCCGCGTGGCGCCGGGACCGGACTGTCCGGCGGCGCGACCGCACAGGACGACGCACTGCTGGTGAGTACCGAGCGCATGCGGGAGATCACGGTCGATCCGGTCACCCGCACCGCCGTGACCCAGCCCGGACTGCTGAACGCCGAGGTCAAACGGGCCGCCGCCGAACACGGACTGTGGTATCCGCCGGACCCGTCGTCGTTCGAGATCTGCTCGATCGGCGGCAACGCGGCCACCAACGCGGGCGGGCTGTGCTGCGTGAAGTACGGCGTCACCACCGACTACATCCTGGGTATGGAGGTGGTGCTCGCCGACGGCACGGTGGTACGGCTGGGCGGGCCGCGGCTGAAGGATTCCGCCGGGCTGTCGCTGACCAAGCTGTTCGTGGGCAGCGAAGGCACGCTCGGTATCATCACCGAGCTGACGCTGCGATTGCTGCCCGCGCAGCCGCAGCAGAGCACCGTGGTCGCCACGTTCTCCACCCTCACCGCGGCCACCGCGGCGATCGAGGCGGTCGCGGCCCGGCTGCGGCCCTCGATGCTGGAATTCATGGATTCGGTGGCGATCAACGCCGTCGAGGACGAGATGCGGATGGGACTCGATCGCGAGGCCGCCGCCATGCTGGTGGCCCGCTCCGACGCCCCCGGCGAATACCGCGCCCGGGAGGCCGCGATCATCGCCGAGGCCTGCGAAAACGCCGGAGCCGCCGAGGTTTTCCGGACCGAGGACCCGGAGGAGGGCGAAGCGTTCTGCGCCGCACGGCGATTCGCGATTCCCGCGGTGGAACGCAAGGGTCCGCTCCTGCTCGAGGACGTCGGCGTGCCGCTGCCGCGTCTGGGCGAGCTGGTCACGGGTATCGCCGAAATCGCCGAGCGGCGCGAGGTGCTGATCTCGGTGATCGCGCACGCCGGCGACGGCAACACCCACCCGCTGATCGTCTACAACCCCGCCGACGCGGACGAGACCGCACGCGCACATCAGGCCTTCGGCGAGATCATGGATCTGGCCATCGCGCTGGGCGGCACGATCACCGGCGAACACGGGGTCGGCCGGTTGAAGAAGGCGTGGCTGCCGGACCAGGTCGGGCCGGAGGTGATGGATCTGACCCGGCGCATCAAGGAGGCCCTGGACCCGCACGGCATCCTCAACCCGGGTGCGGTGCTGTAGCGGGGCGCCACATCGGGGGCCGGAACAAATCGTGGCGACGAGGGAGTTCTACCTGACATGACGACCAGGCTCGAGCACAATACGGCCGCCGGCCGCTACGAGATCTACATCGACGACACTCTCGCGGGCTACGCGGACTACAACGAAAGCGGCGCGGGCGAGAAGCCGATTCGCGATCTCAACCACACCCTCACCTTCCCGGAATTCCGCGGGCGCGGGGTGGCGGCGCAACTGGTCGAATACGCGCTCACCGACTGTCGCGACAACGGCTTCGCGGTGGTGCCGACCTGCTGGTACGTGGAGCAGTACATCGGCGACCATCGCGAATACGCCGACCTGGTCGCCTAGCGATCCTCCTGCGGCGCGGTCGTGTGCGACGTCCGCGTCAGATGCGGCGCCGCCAGACCAGAAACTGGCGGTCGCCGACCGTCCCCATCGCCTCGATCACGGCGGCGTTGTCGAAACCCGGTAGTTTCTGCAGGCGGGCCAGGAACTCGGTGTCGGCGGCGGAATGCGGGACCACGCAACCGTTCCCGCGTACACCGATCAGCACGAAGAACACGTCGTCGGCGAAGGGGCCGTCGGCGGTGGTGATGATGCGCACCTCGGTCAGCTCCAGCCAGGTGACCTCTTCGATTCGCCCGTTGTCCAGGGTGCGGCGGACGAACCTGTCGGTGATCTCCACGCCTGCCATGCATCAATAGTGCGCTGCGAAAGCCGTTGGGACAATTCCGAATTCGCCCGATTGCGATTGAACGAACATTTGAAATTGCATCTGAAAGTACTTCGCAGAGATTTTCGTGGCACTACCGTTCTACCAGCGAAAATTGCCGGTAATTCACTGAATTCGGCGTCTCGATACCGTAACGCGTCCTGACAACGCGCCGCGCGCGACGCGCCACGAGGCGGTGCCGCCTCGGTTCGATGTCACAAGGCGACGCGGGCGGCGCCGAGTCGTTCCCCGGCGTCGCCCGCGTCGTCGAGCGGATCCGCGATCAGCGCAGCAGCTGGCGCGACATGACCAGACGCTGAATCTGGTTGGTGCCCTCGTAGATCTGGGTGATCTTGGCGTCGCGCATCATCCGCTCCACCGGGAAGTCGGTGGTGTAGCCGGCGCCGCCGAACAGCTGCACGGCGTTGGTGGTGACCTCCATCGCCACATCGGAGGCGAAGCACTTGGAGGCAGCGGAGATGAAGCCCAGGTTCTTCTCACCACGCTCGGCGCGCGCGGCGGAGGTGTAGACCATCAGGCGCGCGGCCTCGACCTTCATCGCCATATCGGCGAGCATGAACTGGGTGTTCTGGAAATCGGCGATGGCCTTGCCGAACTGCTTGCGCTCCTTGGTGTAGGCGATCGCGGCGTCCAGCGCGCCCTGGGCCAGGCCGACGGCCTGTGCGCCGATGGTGGGCCGGGTGTGGTCGAGGGTCTGCAGCGCGGTCTTGAAACCGGTGCCCTCGGCGCCGATGATCCGGTCGCCCGGGATGCGGCAGTTCTCGAAGTACAGTTCGGCGGTCGGCGAACCCTTGATGCCCAGCTTGTGCTCGAGCGGTCCGACCACGAAGCCCTCGTCGTCCTTGTGGACCATGAACGCGGAGATGCCGTTGGCGCCCTTCTCCGGATCGGTCACCGCCATCACGGTGTACCAGGTGGACTGGCCGCCGTTGGTGATCCAGCACTTGGAGCCGTTGATCACCCAGTCGTCACCGTCGCGGCGGGCGCGCGTGCGCATACCGGCGGCATCGGAACCGGCCTCGCGCTCGGACAGGCAGTAGGACGCCATCTTGCCCGCGACGATATCGGGCAGCACCTGCTGCTTGAGCTCCTCCGAACCCTGCAGGATCAGGCCCATGGTGCCGAGCTTGTTGACCGCCGGGATCAGCGAGGACGAACCGCAGACGCGGGCGACCTCCTCGATCACGATGCAGGTGGCGACCGAGTCGGCGCCCTGGCCCCCATAGGTCTCGGGGACGTGCACGGCGTTGAAGCCCGCGGCGTTGAGCGCGTCCAAGGCCTCCTGCGGGAACCGGGCGTTGCCGTCGACATCCTTCGCGTGCGGCGCGATCTCCTTCTCGGCCAGGCCGCGAATCGCCTCGCGCAACTCGTTGTGGATGTCGTCCAATTTGAACAGTTCGAAATCGGGGTTGCCCGCCATGGGTTCACTCCTGGTCGTGGGTTTCGATTCGCCTGGTCCGCGAATCCCGGCACTACACTGGCGCACCTCGGCACTCAGTGCCAGTCGGATTCGAGTATACGCCGTCGAAGGGCCTCAACGTGAGGGGATGGTCGGAATCATGCGTGGCACTCAGTGCCATATGGTCGATCCGGCGGCCCGGTTCACAGAGTATCGAGGCGGTCGGCCAGGAGGTCGGCGACCTGCCGGGCGGGCATCTCGCGCGGGAACACCGCCACCACCATCTCACCCGGCTCCGGGGCCGCACCGGGAGGCACGATCGCCCGGACCGCCGCGCGCAGATCGGCCGCGCTCGCCTCGGATCGGCCACGCACCATACGGCGCAGCAGGTAGTTGTGCGTGGCGGTGACGGCCGCACTGAACTGGATCAGCGCGAGATCGGGCACCTCGGGCAGCCGATCGCGCAGATAGTCGGTGAACAGCCGCTCGTATCGGAAGACGGTCACGATCTCGCGATCGCGCAGCGCCGGCGCCTGCCGGACGACTCGATACCGCCGCGCCGCCAGCTCCCTGGTCTCGGTGAACCGCTCGAAGATCCCGACCACCGCCTCCCGCACGGCATCCCACGGATCACCCTGCGCCGCAGTCAGATACGCCTTCGCCCGGGCGAGCTGCTCCTCGTGATCGGCGAAGACCACATCCTCCTTCGACCGGAACTGCCGGAAGAACGTCCGCCGCGAAATCCCCGCCGCCTCCGCGATCTCGTCCACCGTCGTCGCCTCGTACCCCTGCTCCGCGAACAGCCGCAACGCGTGAGCGACCACAGCCAGCCGAAATTCCGCCGCGTCGGTAGCACGAACGGGGGACGAATTGTCGCTGGGCACGTCTAAACGGTAGCGAGACAACCGGGCAACACCGCGGCAGACCGTCGACTGTTTCGAATATTGCGAATATTTCGTATAGTTCGATCAGGAAGGAGCGACTCATGGGGATGCAAACAGCCAAACGGACAGAGCCCGGCGCCATCGATCCGGAAGTCGCAGCGCGTGCCATGCGCCGGATCAAGGACTATCTCATGCGCCACCCGGACGAACAGACCATCGTCGCCTCCGGAGAGACCGGTCGCGACGCCTTGATTCTCCCGCGCGAAGCCGTGAGCCTGTTGGCATTCATTCTCGCCCAGGCAGCAGAAGGTCGGGGGGTAACCGTCGTCCCGTCCAACGCGGAATTGACCACCCAACAGGCAGCCGACATGCTGAATGTGTCGCGACCGTATCTGGTCGACCTCCTCGAGTCCGGCGAGATCCCGTTCCGGCTCGTCGGTCGCCACCGGCGAGTCCGGTTCGACGACTTGAAGGCATACCAGCAGCGGACCGAAGCCCTGAGCAGGTCCGCAGCCGACGAACTCGGCGCCCTGGGGCAAGAGTTGGGCATCTGACGTGGCGTTCGTGGTGCTCTACGACGCCAACGTTCTCTACGGAAATACGCTGCGCGACATGATGGTTCGGCTCGCGCGGTCGGGCCTGGTCCAGGCGAAATGGTCGGCGCGCATTCTCGACGAAACCTTCGTCAACCTGTCCGCCAAGCGACCCGATATCGCACCCGACAAGCTCGTGCGGCTTCGGCAGTTGCTCATCCGGGCTGTTCCCGACTGTCTGGTCGAAGGCTACGAACCGCTCATCGAGGGCCTGAAACTGCCCGACACGGACGACCGCCACGTACTCGCCGCCGCGATCAAGGCGGGTGCACGAGTCATCGTCACCGCCAACCTGGACGACTTTCCGAACGAGTATCTCGCGCAGTGGCACATCGAGGCGAAGAGCCCCGACGAGTTCATTCTGGACCAGATGTCACTCGATGATCGAATCGTCTGGGCTTGCATACAGTCGATTGCCGATTCACGCAACAATCCTCCGGAGACCGTCGAAGACGTCCTCGACGCGCTCGAACGCGCGGGTCTTATCGAATCCATCGCGGCCCTGCGCGCAGGCCGGGCCGCGGAATGAATCCGTCCTAGCCCAGCAGGCGGGTGCGCAGGGCTTCGTCCTTGTCGAGGACCAGCTTTTCCAGGTCGGCCTGGAACTGTTCCATGCGGGCGCGGAGCTGGGGGTCGGCGGCGGCGAGAATGCGGACGGCGAGCAGGCCCGCGTTGCGGGCGCCGCCGATGGAGACGGTGGCGACGGGGACGCCGGCGGGCATCTGCACGATCGACAGCAGGGAGTCCATACCGTCGAGGTACTTCAGCGGCACCGGGACGCCGATCACCGGCAGCGGGGTGGCCGAGGCGACCATGCCGGGCAGGTGGGCGGCGCCACCGGCACCGGCGATGATCACCTTGACGCCGCGACCGGCGGCCTCGCGGGCGTAGTCGAGCATGCGCTGCGGCGTGCGATGCGCCGAGACGACACCGACCTCGAAGCGAATCCCGAACTCCGCCAACGCTTCCGCGGCGCCCTCCATCGTGGGCCAGTCGGAATCGCTGCCCATGATCAGGCCGACCGCCGGAGCGGAGCTCGCGGTGCGACCATCGAACCCGGTTCCGTTACTCATGGGGATCCCATCCATCGGTCCACACCGCGTGCGACATCCAGTGCGCCGCCCGTTCGGCCTTCTCCCGCACCTCGGCCACATCGTCACCGAGGATGTTCACATGCCCGATCTTGCGCTTCGGGCGCTCGCCCTTGCCGTAGAGGTGCACCTTCGCCTCCGGAATCCGGGCGAACAGGTGGTGCAGGCGCTCGTCCATCGACATCGCCGGCGCCTCGGCCGCGCCGAGGATGTTCGCCATCACCGTCACCGGCGCCAGCGGCGTGGTGGCACCGAGCGGATAGTCCAGAACCGCCCGCAGATGCTGCTCGAACTGTCCGGTGACGGCGCCGTCCATCCCCCAGTGCCCGGAATTGTGCGGACGCATGGCCAGCTCGTTGACCAGCAGGTCGCCGGCGTGGGTTTCGAACAGCTCGACGGCCATCGCACCGGTGACGCCGAGTTCGGCGGCCAGCCGCAGGGCCAGCGATTCGGCCTCGGTCGCGGCCTCGTCCGAGAGCTCCGGCGCGGGGGCGATCACCACGGCGCACTGGCCCTCGCGCTGCACGGTCTCCACCACCGGCCAGGCCGCGGCCTGCCCGAACGGCGAGCGCGCCACCATCGCCGAGAGCTCACGCTTCAGATCCACCCGCTGCTCGGCGAGCACCGTCACACCGTGCCCGAGCTGATCGGTGACGATGCGTTCGGCCTCGGCCTCGTCGTCGATCATCCACACGCCACGCCCGTCGTAGCCGCCGCGCACCGCCTTGAGCACGAACGGACCGTGTTCGGCGAGGAATCCGGTGGCATCCGCGACGTTCTCGACCGCGGTGAAGGCCGGGACCGGCACGCCCATCTCGGCCAGTTTGCGCCGCATCGCGAGCTTGTCCTGGGCGTAGACCAGCGCGGCCGGCGGCGGCTGGACGTTCACGCCCTCGGCCACCAGCGCCAGCAGATGCTCGGTCGGCACATGTTCGTGATCGAAGGTCACCGCGTGCGTACCGACGGCGACCTTGCGCAGGGCCGCGAGATCGGTATGCGATCCGAGCACCAGCTCGGGACTGACCTGCGCCGCCGGATCGTCGGGTCGGTCGGCCAGGACCCGCAGGCACTGGCCCAGCGCCACGGCAGCCTGATGCGTCATCCGCGCCAGCTGCCCGCCGCCGATCATCGCGACGGTCGGCATCCCACCACCTTCGAAACTGCGCGAAACCGGCATCGGTTCACCTTCGGCAACCTCTTGCACCCCGGTGGAGGGGTCCATCGATGGCCCACTACGCTCGCTCACAGCCCACCATGTTGTCATGCGCCCACACGCGGGGATGAGTGCGGGTTGATTGCCCGGCGCGAGACGGACGTAGACTCACCGGGTGCCATTTGTCGACGATGTGGTCAACATCCTCCCTAAAACACTACGGGACCTCGCTGTTCGCCATCACGAGCTGATCAAGTTCGCGATTGTCGGAGCGACCACTTTCGTCATCGACAGCGGTATCTTCTACATCCTCAAATTGACGGTTCTCGAATCCAAACCGATCACGGCCAAGATCATTTCCGGGGTTATCGCGGTCATCGCGTCCTACATCCTGAACCGGGAATGGTCGTTCAAGGGTCGCGGCGGTCGTGAGAAACACCACGAAGCCCTGCTGTTCTTCGTGGTCAGCGCCATCGGCGTGCTGTTGTCGAATGTCCCGCTGTGGGTTTCGCGGTATTTCTTCCATCTGCACGTTCCCGATGTCAGCTTGACCGTGGAGAACATCGCCGACTTCGTCAGCGCCTTCATCATCGGCAACATCCTGCAGATGGTGTTCCGATTCTGGGCGATGAAGCGCTGGGTGTTCCCCGACGAAATCGACGCACTGGTCGAAGAATTCGAAGAGCTGTACGAGGAAGAGAAACCGCTCGGCTTCAGCTGAACCCACCGTTCAGCGGGGCTCCCCGATGACGCCGTTACCCGACCGCCCCGCGGTCGGCTTACCGAGGAATACCGCGAACAGCGCCGGACGCCGTCGCTGGAGTTCCAGGCGGCCGCCATCGGCCTCGATCAGCGCGCGCGCCAGCGCCAAACCCACCCCGGTCGATCCGGCGCCGGAGAAGCCGCGGTCGAAGATGTGCGGGGCCAGTTCGTCACTGACCCCCTCGCCCTCGTCGGCCACCTCCACCGCGACCAGCGGTTCCCGGTCGGGCCCGCCGTAGACGGTGCGCACCGACACGGTGCAGTCTCCGCCGCCGTGCACCAGCGCGTTGTCGACCAGTACGGCCACCGCCTCGCGCAACCGCGATCCGGTCACCGGTGCGCGCAGGGCCGGATCGCCGGAAAGCACGAGTTTGCGACCGGCCTCGGCGAAGGGATGCCGCCATTCGGTGACCACCCCGCGCAATTCCGCGACCACCGGAACCGGTTCGTGATCGGCGGCATCCTGGTCGCGGGAATCGCGAACCAATTCGTCGATCGCCTCGGTGAGCCGATCGACCTGCGCCATCGCCTCCTCCGATTCCTGGACGACCGCCGGATCCGGATGCGCCGACAATTCGTCCAGGCGCAGCCGCACCGCCGTCAGGCGACTGCGCAACTGATGGGAGACGTCGGCGACCAGCGCGTGTTCGCGCTGGAGCCGGCCCGCGATCTCGACCGTGGCCGAATCCAGCACATCCGAGACCCGGTCGAGTTCGGTGATCCCGTGGCGGCGCGGATCGGGCCGGAAATCACCCTTCGCCAGCCGCGCGGCCCGCGCGGCCACATCTCGCAGCGGATCGGCGACCCGCCGCGCGGTCACCACCGCCACCGCGGCGCCCGCCGCCAGCGAGGCCAGGGCCACCAGCGCCACCGCGCCCACCGCTTGCCGCTGCATCGAATGCATGGGCGCGGCCGGCACCTCGAGTCGCAGCGAGCCGGACGTGCCCATCGACAGCGATTCCACCACCGGGTTCTGTACCACCGGCGCCCCCGCGTCCACCCGCAGCGCGGCGTCCTCGGGGGTCGGATAGATGATCGTCAGCCGTCCGTCGGCCGGGATCAGCGGCCGCACCGAGCGCAGATCGAGCACACCGTGGACCAGCCCGTCCTCACGTTCCTGGCCGACGATCTCCACCGACATGCGATCCAGGCGGGCCCGCAGGTCGCTGCGGGTGATATCGGCCACCCACTGCCACGCGGTGAACGCCAGCGGGATACCCAGCACCACCGTGGTGAGGGTCAGGGCCGCCAGCATGGACAGCAGAATTCGGCGCCGCATCGGCGATCAATCGGTGTTGAAGCGGAAACCGACACCGCGCACGGTGACGATGCGCCGCTCCGCGACCGGGCCCTCGTCACCGATCTTGCGGCGCAGCCAGGACATGTGCATGTCGAGGGTTTTGGACCCGCGCAGATCGGCATCGCCCCACACCTCGCGCAGAATCGTCTCGCGCGGCACGACCTGCCCGGCGCGGTCGATGAGCACCTTGAGCAGTTCGTACTCCTTGTTGGCCAGATTCACCTCGTGGCCGTTGACCAGCACGCGCCGCGCCGCGGGTTCGAGCCGCACGCCGCCGATCTCCACCGCCTCGTCGCCGATGCCGCTGCGCCGCAACAGGGCTCGCACACGAGCCAGCAGTTCGGCGAGGCGAAACGGTTTGCCCACATAGTCGTCGGCGCCGGCGTCGAGACCGACCACGAAATCGACCTCGTCGGTGCGGGCGGTCAACATCAGCACCGCGAGATCGGCGCCCCGGGCACGGACCTGGCGGCATACCTCCAGGCCGTCCATACCGGGCAGCCCGAGGTCGAGGATGAGCAGATCGTGTTCACCCTCCAGCGCGCGGCGCAACACGGCGGGGCCGAAGCTCTCGACGGTTACCGAATAGCCTTCGCGCCCCAGCGCTCGCGACAGCGGAGCGGCGATGGCCTCATCGTCCTCGGCCAGCAATACGGCGGTCACAGCACAAGATTACTGGCGAACCGGGCCGATCGGGCGTGCGCCACCGTACCGCGGCCGCGGCTACCGGCGGCGGCCGTAGCGAGGGTCCTGATACTGCTCGTGGCCCGGATCGCCGTGCGGGCTGTCGAAGACCTGGTGGTACAGCAGCGAATGCACCTTCTGCACGTTCGGAATGTCGTCGTACTCCAACGGATCACCCGAGGCGGCGTCGATGATGAGGGTGCCCGTGCCCAGCAACCGGTCCGACAACCCGTGGCGGAACTGCACACTGGAGATGCGGTTCATCGGAATATCGATGCCGGTGTGGGTGAGCACGCCCTCGCGCACCAGCACCCGTCGGTCGGTGATGATGAAATGCGTTGACTTCCAACGGATCACCTGCGACAGGCACCGCCACACGACCAGCAGCGCCCACACCACGACGATCGCGATGAGAACGACGTTGCGCGTGGTGCCCTCGGTGTTGCGCCAGGCCAGCCCGCTCAGGAATCCGGCCAGCGCCGTGGCGAGGATGAAGGTGAGCGCCGGCAAGAACAACATCTTCCAATGCGGATGACGGTGCAGTAGCAGCTGCTCGTCCGGCGCGAGCAGCTCCTCCGGATAACTCATATGCGAACCCTACCCCCTGATTCGTCCCGTTATGCCGGGCGAAGATGAGTGACGTCGCCCGCCGAGACCGACCGATCCCCGATGATCAGGCGGCCGTAGGCGTCGATATCGGTGGCCACGCCGGTGATGACCTCACCGCCGGGCAGTTCCGCCCGCACGTCGGCGCCGAGGGTGGCGCAGCGGGCCCGGTAGGCGTCGGCCAGCGCTGCGACATTCCAGTTATCCGTCCGCCATTCGGTGAAGTGGCGGGAGAAGGCACGCAGCAGGGCGAGGACCAACGCTGTGCGGTCGACATTCTCCGCGCCGGCCAGGGTCAGCGAAACGGCATGCGGCACAGGCAGTTCGTCCTCGGTGAGGCTGACGTTCAGCCCGACGCCGACCACGACCGCCGGCGCACCCGCGCCGGAGGCCACCTCGGCCAGGATGCCGGCCACCTTGCGGCCGCCGATCAGAACGTCGTTGGGCCACTTGAGGTTTGCGTCCAGGCCGGTGGTTTCGCGGACCGCGTCGACGACGGCGACACCGGTCAGCAGCGGCAGCCAGCCGAGGACGGCCGGCTCGATACCGCCGAGCCGCACCAGAATCGACATCGCGATCTGCGCGCGCGGCGGGCTCACCCACGAACGTTCGTGGCGGCCGCGACCCCGGTCCTGATATTCGGCGACCAGCACCCGTCGATCGGAGGACGGATCGCCGGCCTCGCCGATCAGATCCGCGTTGGTCGAACCGGTCGACTCCACCACATCGATGCGGGAGAAGAACGACAGGTCGGGCTGTTCGGCGACGGCATGTCGCAGGATATCGGCGTCCAACGGTGACCTCTGCACGCCTCGCAGGCTACTCCAGCGGGCTCGGGCGGCCGCTATGCCGCTCCGCGATGGCTCTCTCGCGTCGTCCGAGATGCGGGTGCCGGCTCATCGGCGGCACCCGCAGCCCGGGTCGTCTCATCGGGCCAGGTCGTACTCCGGCAGATGGATCGAGCGCACGAGTCCGTCCGCTCCACCGCATGCCATGACGGCGTCGGAGGCCGGTTCGCCGGCCTCGTCCGGCGCCGGCTGCCCCGCCTGTTCGGCCCAGACCTCCGGATCCACGACGGTCGGCTCCGGCTCTCCTGCCGACCGGGTCCACGCCGTCGCGGTGGCCCGTTCCGCGACCGATCTACTCCACTCCCACATCGCGCACCTCCCCAGTGCTTGATTTCGGAGTCTTCACCGTACGGGTACGCGCACCCGGCAATCCACCGAATTACTCGGCACAACCTGTCGATCGCCGCGAAAAGCGTTGCGGTGCCGCGTCTTCCGCGAGCGTCACAGCGGTTGCAGACCCAAGGCTCCGGCGACGAAGCGGCTCACCGCGGTCAGGCCGGACTGCAGCGCGGAATCGTAGCCCTCGCGCGACCAGCCCGAAATCTCGGCGGTGCCATCGGGTTGCGGCGTCACCACAATCTCGGCGACCAGTTCCGCGGTGGTGGGTTCGCACACCGCCCACGAATATCCGGTCTGTTCCGCCCATTCGCGGGCACGGCGTTCGACATAGCCGGGGTCGGTGATGCCGCCGTCGGCCAGTGCCGGGCGGTCGTCGATGCGGTCGTCGGCACGCAGCGCACGCAGATACCAACTGCCGGCGTTGATTTCGATCGGTTCCATCAGTACCTCCTCCGGCGACGGTCGCGCCGACGGCGGCGGTCGAGCATGCGGTGGTCGTCGCCGTCGGGGAGCCGGCGATCGTGGCCGCGCTGCTGGAGCCCGCCGGTGATGATGCCGGCCGCGGGGATGAGCAGGAACCAGAGCCAGGTGTGGGTGGTGAAGAACAGCACCAGCGCGATGATCACCACCAGGCCCATCATCGAACCGGCGAATTCGCGCCGCCCACCCGGCTGGGCGGCGGCCGGTTCCGGTGGTTCCGGGGGCTCCGGCACGGCCGCCGGGAGGTCGCTGAACACCGGCGCCAGATCGCCCCGCGTCACCGCCGCGGCGATGAGTCCGCTGCGCTCGTCGAACTCGGCGACCGACAACCGCCCGGCGGCGAAATGCTCCGACAGGCGCTGCATCGCCTGCTCGCGCTCCGCGGTACCGATGCGGACGTCGGGGGAATCAGCCATGGCACGAGATTACCGCGCGGGGCGCCGGTGAGCGGGTTCGTCGCCGCGGCCGTCCACCCCCGGTACCGCCGGCCGCCCATCGGCACTATCGTCGGTCTCATGTTCCGCCAGCGCGGCATCGGAACCGCTGCCGCCCCGCTCGTCGCCGCGAGGAGCGGTCGAGCACCACAGCCGAGTACCGAGACGCGGCCGCAGATTCGCGACGCGCGGCTCCCGGCGCGGACGTCACCGGCCGGCCCTCGTGCCGTCGGCGGCTTCCGGCCGGGTACGCACATCGGGCGGATGCGATGACCGCGCGGGAATTCGGGCGGTACCGGCTCGATCGGCTGCTCGGCCGGGGGTCGGCCGGGGAGGTGTGGCTGGCGTACGACCCGGCGGAGGCGCGGACCGTCGCGCTGAAGATCTTGTCCGGGAGCGCGGCCGAGGACGCGGATTACCGGCGACGGTTCGAGCGCGAGGCCCGGATCGGGACGCATCTGGACAATCCGCATATCGCGCCGATCCATCGGTTCGGCGCCTACGCCGGGCGGCTCTACCTGGACATGGCCTACATCCCGGGGGTGGATCTGGCGCGGCTGGTGCGGTCGAGTGCGATGGCGGTCCCGGAGGCGGTCGACCTGATCTCGCAGATCGCCGAGGCGCTCGATGCCGCACATGCGGCCGGGATGGTGCACCGGGACGTGAAGCCCGCCAATATCATCGTGCACACGAGCGGGTTCGCGTATCTCATCGACTTCGGGATCGCGCGCGCGGCCGGCCAAAGCACGATCACCGCAACGGGTTTCACGGTCGGCACGCTCGCCTATATGGCACCGGAACGCTTCACCGGGCACGGTGACTCCCGCTCGGACGTCTACTCGCTGGCCTGCGTGCTGTACGAATGCCTCACCGCGCGTAGGCCGTTCGGCGATACCGACGCCGTCCGGCAGTTGCACGCCCATCTGCACGAGCCTCCGCCGCGTCCCTCGGCGGTCGACGGGCGCATTCCCGCCGCCCTCGACGCGGTGGTCGCGCGAGGTATGGCCAAGCGCGCGGACGACAGGTACCGCACCGCGGGCGAACTCGCGGCCGCGGCCCGGGCCGCCGTCGGAATGACTATCGCCGACCGCACACCGCCGACGCTGCACTCCGAACAGCCGACCACAGCCCAGCCGGGACCGGCGTCCACGACCCGGCACGTCGGACCCACCTTCGTGGCCACTCGGCAGGACGGCGCCGCGCAGGGATATTCCGGTCCGGCGCCCACCACGGGCGATCGTGTGAGTCCCGCACCCGCCGCATCCGGGCACACCGGACGCCCACCCGCAACCAGGAAGTTCGGCTCCGATCCGGCAGCCGTCGCAGCCGCGGGCATCGCCGCCGACCGCCCGCCTGCATCGGTGCGGGCCACTCGCATGCTGCCGGACGCGAGCGCACCGGCAGGCCCGCCGGCGGCACGGGCAGGTCACGCGGCGGCCGCCCACCATCCGGCTTCCGTCCGCAATGCCCGGCCCACCCTGGTCGGCAGTAGCTCCTTCCGACGCGAAAACGCTGCGGCACAGCACATTTCATCGACACCGCCCCGGCGCTCGGCGGTCACCGGCGCCGCCGCGCTGATCGGCGCGGCCATCGTCGCCCTCGCGGTCGTCGCCGGATGCACGGCACTGCTGAGCAGCGGTTCCGGCGCTCCCTCCGAGCAGCAGTCGACCACACGCCCGGAAGCCACCACTCCCGCACCGGCCAGCGAGGCGCCGGCGACCCCGGAATACACCACCGCGGTCATCCCACCGCGCCGGCCACTGCCCTTCCCCACCGGCGTGCTGCCGCCGCCCTTCCAAATCCCCCATGCCGCAGGGTATTCCGGGAACAAGCACGACAAACCGACAGAGCCCGGTAAACAACACTCACCGCACGCCGGTTAGGTCTCGTGTCAGAAAGGGCCGGCCTGCGGCGCGCAGCAGTAGGCCCGGCGGCGGCTCCGGTATCCGGCACCACGAGCGGTGCGGCGTCATCCTGCACCGGCATGCGATTCGTGCTCGCCGAGGGGCCCGTCCCGGAGCAGGTTGCCGACTGCTCTCCCCGGAACGCAAAAACCCCGCTCCGTTGCGGAGCGGGGCTTTCACGAAAACGCTTGCCGCCTACTTGATTTCGGCGAGCACGGTGCCCTGGGTGATGGCGGCGCCGGCCTCGACGGCCAACCCGGTGACGACACCGGACTTGTGCGCGTTGACCGGGTTCTCCATCTTCATGGCCTCGAGCACGGCGATCAGGTCACCGGCCTCCACCGACTGCCCCTCCTCGACGGCCACCTTGACCACGGTGCCCTGCATCGGCGCGGTCACGGCGTCACCGGATGCGGCCGAGGCGCCCGCGCCACCACGTTTGCGCGGCTTGGGCTTCTTGCGGATCACGCCGGCGCCGTTGCCACCGGCGGCGGCCACACCCGCGCCCACGCTGAACTGGCCCGGCAGCGACACCTCGAGGCGACGACCACCGACCTCGACGACCACCGTCTGGCGCGCACCCTCTTCTTCGTCCTCGATGGGCTGGGCACCGGTGTAGGGCTCGATGGTGTTTTCCCACTCGTTCTCGATCCACTTGGTGTAGACGTCGAACTTGGTGCCGTCACCGACGAAGGCGGGGTTGGTCACGATGTGGCGGTCGAACGGCAGCACCGTCGCCAGGCCCTCGATCTCGTATTCGGCCAGCGCACGCGCGGCCCGCTCGAGCGCCTGGGTGCGGTTCTCGCCGGTGACGATCAGCTTGGCCAGCATGGAGTCGAACTGACCGCCGATGACGCTGCCCGCGACCACGCCGGAATCGACGCGCACACCGGGGCCCGACGGCTCCTTGTAGACGGTGACCGGGCCCGGTGCGGGCAGGAAGCCACGGCCGGCATCCTCACCGTTGATGCGGAATTCGATCGAGTGTCCGCGCGGGGTCGGGTCCTCGGTGATGGTCAGCTCCTCGCCGTTGGCGATGCGGAACTGCCAGCGCACCAGGTCCAGACCCGAGGTCTCCTCGGTGACGGGGTGCTCGACCTGCAGGCGGGTGTTGACCTCGAGGAACGACACGGTCTCGCCCTGCACCAGGTACTCCACGGTGCCGGCACCGTAGTAGCCGGCCTCCTTGCAGATCCGCTTGGCGGACTCGTGGATCTTGGCCCGGACCTCGTCGGACAGGAACGGCGCGGGCGCCTCCTCGACCAGCTTCTGGAACCGGCGCTGCAGCGAGCAGTCACGGGTACCGGCGACGATCACGTTGCCGTGCTTGTCGGCCAGCACCTGGGCCTCGACGTGGCGGGCCTTGTCGAGGTACTGCTCGACGAAGCACTCGCCGCGGCCGAAGGCGGCGGTCGCCTCGCGGGTGGCGGACTCGAACAGCTCCGGAATCTCCTCGATGGTGTGGGCGACCTTCATGCCGCGGCCACCACCACCGAAGGCGGCCTTGATGGCCACCGGGACGCCGTACTGCTTGGCGAACTCGACAACCTCGTTCGCGTCCTTCACCGGATCCTTGGTGCCCGCGGCCATCGGCGCCTGCGCGCGTTCGGCGATGTGGCGGGCGGTGACCTTGTCGCCCAGATCGCGGATCGACTGCGGCGAGGGGCCGATCCAGATCAGCCCGGCGTCCAGGACGGCCTGGGCGAAGTCCGCGTTCTCGGACAGGAAGCCGTAACCGGGGTGGATCGCGTCGGCGCCGGACTTGCGCGCCGCGTCGAGAATCTTGTCGAAGACCAGGTACGACTCGGCCGAGGTCTGCCCCCCGAGCGCGAATGCCTCATCGGCCAACTTGACGAATGGCGCGTCGGCGTCGGGTTCCGCGTACACGGCGACACTGGCGATACCGGCATCCTTGGCGGCCCGGATCACACGCACCGCGATCTCGCCCCGATTGGCGATCAGGACTTTCGTGATCTGCGCGCTGGCATGGCTGGGCACTGAGCCTCCTGTGCTTTGGACAACTTACGTCTCGGGTGAGTGTAGGCAGTCTGCCAACAGACTCCGAACAGGGATAGGGCTACCGAACAGTAGCCCGGACCCCCGTGACGTGAACAACACCTTAGACCGACTGTGCCGCCGCCGACACGGCGGCCGGAGCCGAACCCGGTTCACTTCCCTTGACGATCGGCGTGCGCACGGCGTTGCTCCACTCGGTCCACGAGCCGTCGTAGTTGCGCACATTCGCCACGCCCAGCAGCGAAGTCAGCACGAACCAGGTGTGTGCCGAATGTTCGCCGATGCGGCAATAGACGATGATGTCCTCGGCGCCGAGCAGCGGCGCGTAGATCTCCTCCAGCTCCGGCCGGCTGCGGAATCGGCCGTCGCCGCCCACGGCCGCGGTCCACGGGATGTTGACGGCAGTCGGAATGTGCCCGGCGCGCAACGACTGTTCCTCCGGACGGTCCCGGATGCGGTCGTCGTCGCCCGTGTACTCCCCCACCGCGCGCACGTCGACCAGTCCCACCCCCGCTGCGCCGTCGTTCAGACGGGCGCGCACGTCCGCGAGGAAGGCCCGGCCGCTCCGATCGTCGCGTTCGACGACGGGATACTCCCCCAGCCCGACGTCGGGCACCTCGAAGGTGGTGTCGCGGGCCTCGGAGATCCACGCGTCCCGGCCGCCGTCCAGCAGCCGCACGTCCGGATGCCCGAACAGGCCGAAGACCCAGGCGGTGGCGGCGGCGGTGCCGTTGGCCTTGTCGCCGTAGACGACGACCGTGTCGTCGCGGGCGATGCCCTTGGCACGCATGAGCTCGGCGAAACGGGCGCCGTCGATCACGTCGCGAGTGAGGGAATCGGTAAGCTCGGCCCGCCAATCGATCTTGACCGCTCCTGGTACATGCCCGATGTCATAGAGCAGGATGTCCTCGTTCGACTCGACGATCGCGAGGCCCGGCGTACCGATGTTTGCCGACAGCCACTCGGTGGTTACCAATCGTTGTGGATATGCATGAGAGCCGAAGGATGGGTGAGAGTCCGGAGCGACGGGCACGGTGGAAGATCCTTCACGCGTGGTAGACGATGGGCGGCTGGGCAGTTCCGATCGTAGGTGCGAACATGGTGCGCCGTCGGTTTCACATCACGAATCGGATGAAGCGCGATTAAGTCGCAGCTTCGTCCGATAAAGTCACATGGGAGGAGGGGTGAGCTATGTCCGATTCTTGGCCACGACGGCGCCTGCTTGCGATCCTACGCGGCGCCAGCGAGCCTCTCGATGCCCAGGAACTGGCGCGCATCACCGGACAGCACGTCACCACCGTCCGTTTTCATCTGGATGTTCTCACCCGGGAATCGCTGGTCCGCCAATTCCAGCAGCCGCCCCGTGGCCGCGGCCGCCCGCGCATCGGATACACGGCGGTACAGCGATCGGTCGGTTATCAGGATCTGGCGCAGGTGCTGGCCGATCAGCTCGGCAGTGATCCCCGCCGCCGCTCCGAATTGGCCGTGACGGCCGGGCGGGCCTGGGGCGCCAAGGTCGAACAGCTGGAGCAGCCCATCACCACGCTCGACGACGCGCGCGACGTCGCGGTGACGGTGAGCTCGGAACTGGGCTTCGCTCCCGAGCGCGATCCCGCCTCCGAAACCGGCGAGCAGCTCAACATCCGCCTGACCGCCTGCCCGCTGCGCGAATTGGCGCGCACCCACTCCGAGGTGGTCTGCGGGGTGCATCAGGGCCTGATGCGCGAGGTCTTGGACCGCAACGGCGGCCGCGATGCGGTCAACGTGCGGCTGCACCCGTTCGTGGGCCCGGAACTGTGCGTGCTCCACCTGGAGGCACTGGCGAGCACCCTGCCGGATCCCGCCCACATCCCCGATCAGGCCGGGACCGGACCGCGACTACCGACGCCGTCAGCCAATCGCGTCGGCCCGCAGCTGCGCACGGACCCACAGTTGCGCAATACCGACGCCCACGTCGCCCAGGAGGCGACGCAGTAGCGGTAGGCCGATTCCGATGACACTGGACGGGTCACCGTCGATGCGGTCGACGAACCAGCCGCCCATTCCGTCCAGGGTGAAAGCACCGGCCACCCGCAGTGGCTCGCCGGTCGCGATGTAGGCATCCAGCTCGACCGGGCCGGGTTCGGCGAAATGCACGGTGGTGGTGCTGCAGTCCTGGGCGTCGGCGACGATCGCCCCGTCCCGCAGGCGCAGCACACAGTGGCCGGTCAGCAGATCGGCGCTGCGCCCGGCCATTTCGGCCCAGCGGGCGCGAGCGACGTCCGGGGTATGGGGCTTGCCCTGCAGGACGCCGCCGACCAGCAGCATCGAATCGCAGCCGACGACAACACAATCGTCCACCAATCGCGGAGCCCGCGCGGCGACGAGGCCGTAGGAATCCGGGGCGGCCGGATCGTGCGCGGATGCGGCGGCGTCGGCGATCAACGCGGCGGCGACGGTGTGGGCCTTGGCCCTGGCGAGCGCGGTCACCACGCCCGCGGGTGGTGTGTCCGGCGGGAGTGCCGCGGCGACCGCGTCCTCGTCGACCTCGGATATTCGCACCACCGGATCCAGCCCGGCCGCACGCAACACCTGCAGCCGCGCGGGCGAGGCGGAACCGAGAACGAATCCCGTCACGTCAGCCGCGGATGTGCGACAGATAGGGGAAGGCGTACGGGGAGAACGGCGAGGTACCGCGGTGCATCATGGTGGGCCGGCCCCAGTTGTCCACCGGACCCTGATCCTGCGGTGCCGCGCCGGCATTCGCGCTCGCGGCGGCGAACACGGTGACCAGTGCGGCGAGGTCCTCGTCGGTGGGCGAACCCTTCAGGACGCGGATCACCGGCCCGTGACCGGCCTCGACCTCGACGGCAGCGGTGACGGATGCGAGCTTCGTGTCGTCGTCACCGAATTCGTCGACCGCCAAATCCAATTCGGCAGCGCGCAATATCTCTTCGTCAGCCACAGCCGTCACAGCGCCAACTCCTCCTGTTCTGTGCCTGCCCCGAGGGGCCGGCGTTCACGGTGCGGGACGAACCCACGCCGCGAAGGGTATTCGTGCGGCCCTCATCGAATGAGGGCCTTTTCCTACCATCTTCGCCCGGATGCGGCGATCGTGCGCGGTGCGAACGCATCACTCATCCGGAAAGTGTGCCTCCGCTACCGCGCAT
This sequence comes from Nocardia africana NBRC 100379, assembly GCF_001612635.1. Lineage (GTDB taxonomy): Bacteria > Actinomycetota > Actinomycetes > Mycobacteriales > Mycobacteriaceae > Nocardia > Nocardia africana. Next base: position 109,654 of record NZ_BDAV01000001.1, read on the forward strand.
ATCGTCGGATCAGAGCGGAATGTTGCCGTGCTTCTTCGGCGGAAGAGTAACCATCTTTCGCTCGAGCAAGCGGAGCGCCGCGACGATCTGGCCGCGGGTGTGCGAGGGCGGAATCACCGCGTCGACATAGCCGCGCTCGGCCGCCACGTAGGGGTTGACCAACGTGTCCTCGTACTCGTTCTGCAGCTCGAGGCGCAGTGCGTCGACATCGGCGCCCTCCGCCGCGGCCTGCTGCAGCTTCTTGCGGTAGACGAAGCCGACCGCGCCCGAGGCACCCATCACGGCGATCTGGGCGGTGGGCCACGCCAGGTTCACATCGGCGCCCATGTGCTTGGAGCCCATCACGTCGTACGCGCCGCCGTAGGCCTTGCGGGTGATGACGGTGATTTTTCCCACAGTCGCCTCACCGTAGGCGTAGAGCAGCTTCGCGCCGCGGCGGATGATGCCGTTGTACTCCTGGCCCGTGCCCGGCAGGAAGCCCGGAACGTCGACCAGCGTGATGATCGGAATGTTGAACGCGTCGCAGGTGCGCACGAACCGCGCGGCCTTCTCCGAGGCGTCGATGTCGAGACAGCCGGCGAACTGGGTGGGCTGGTTGGCCACGAAACCCACGCTGCGGCCGTCGATGCGGGCGAAGCCGACGATGACGTTCATCGCGCGCTCGGCCTGCACCTCGAAGAACTCGTCGTCGTCGACCAGACGCCGGATGACCTCGTGCATGTCGTAGGGCTGGTTCGGCGAATCCGGGATCAGCGAATCGAGCTCGAGATCCTCCTCGGTCAGCGAATCCTCGATCGCGCCGGCGATCGGGTCGCTGGCCGGGAAGCGCGGGGCCTCGGCGCGGTTGTTGCTGGGCAGGTAGCTCAGCAGGTCCTTGACCCAGTCCAGCGCGTCCTGCTCGCCGGAGGCGACGTAGTGCGCGGTACCGGACTTCACCATGTGGGTGTGGGCGCCGCCCAGCTCCTCCATGGTGACCTCTTCGCCGGTGACGGTCTTGATCACGTCCGGGCCGGTGATGAACATCTGGCTGGACTGGTCGACCATCACGACGAAGTCGGTCAGCGCCGGGGAATACACGTGCCCACCGGCCGCGGCGCCCATGATCAGCGAGATCTGCGGGATCACGCCGGAGGCCTGGATGTTGCGGTGGAAGATCTCGCCGTAGAGGCCGAGCGAGACCACGCCCTCCTGGATGCGAGCGCCGGCGCCGTCGTTGATGCCGATCAACGGGCGGCCGGTCTTGAGCGCGAGGTCCATGACCTTGACGATCTTCTCGCCGTAGACCTCGCCGAGGCTGCCGCCGAACACCGTGGAGTCCTGGCTGAAGATGCAGACGTCGCGGCCGTCGATGGTGCCGTAGCCGGTCACCACGCCGTCGCCGAGCGGACGGTTGTTCTCCAGGCCGAAGTTGACGCTGCGGTGCCGGGCCAGGGCGTCCATCTCCACGAACGAACCCTCGTCCAGCAGGGCCAGGATGCGCTCGCGCGCGGTCAGCTTGCCCTTGGCGTGGACCTTCTCGACCGCGCCCTCACCCATCGGGTGCTTGGCCTCTTCCAGCCGATTGCGCAGATCAGCCAGCTTCCCTGCGGTGGTGTGGATATCGGGGGCGCCCGCCGAACCCGGCGAAGGCTGACTCTGGACACTCGTCATGCCCCGGAGTGTAACCAGTGGCGCATCCCGGCGGAATTCCAGTGGGGGCTACCGACCAGTACCCTTATTGACTACCTGCCAGCAGAAAAGCGCTGGTGAAGTGCCACAACGACGGTCCGGACACGCTCGCGCGAGCCCGGGAATCGTCACCGATCGGCCATCCCCGTCAGGACGCGGTCCAGAGCCTCCACCGCCCGCTCGAGCTCCTCGGCGGTGACCGTCAGCGGCGGCCGGAACCGGATACCGCGCTCGCCGGTTCCGAGGAACAGTACCCGTTCGCGCTCGCGCAGTTCCGCGACGACGGCATCGCGCAGCTCGGCCGAATCCAGTGTCACCGCGCACATCAGCCCGCGCCCGCGCGGATCGGTGAGCCGCTCGTGCCGGTCGGCGAGCGCGCGCAGCCGGTCGAGCAGCAGCGCGCCTAGCTCCTTCGCGCGGGTGGCGAGGTCTTCGGATTCGATCACCTCGAGGATGCGCCGGGCCCGCACCATATCGGCGAGATTGCCGCCCCAGGTGGAATTGAGCCGCGAGCTCACCGCGAACACGTTGTCGGGCACCTCGTCGACGCGCCCACCGGCCATGATTCCGCAGACCTGCGTCTTCTTTCCGAAGGCGACCACGTCCGGTCGCAGGCCCAGCTGCTGGTAGGCCCAGAGCGACCCGGTCATCGCCACGCCGGTCTGCACCTCGTCGACGATGAACAGCGCGTCGTTCTCGTGACACAGCTGCTGCATGCGCAGCAGGAATTCCGGCCGCATATGCCGATCCCCGCCCTCGCCCTGAATCGGCTCGGCGATGAAACACGCGATGTCGTGCGGATTTTCAGCGAATGCGGCCCGGGCCTGCGCCAGCGCACGCCGCTCGGCGGCCTCGATGTCGACGCCGGGCCGCAGATACGGGGTCTCGATGCGCGGCCAGTCGAAGGCGGGAAATCGTTCGGTCTTGATCGGGTCGGTGTTGGTCAGTGACAGGGTGTAGCCGGAGCGGCCGTGGAAGGCGCCGGTCAGATGCAGCACCTTCGTGCCGAGGTCTGCGGGGCGGTCGTGCGACGCGTTGTGGCGGCTCTTCCAGTCGAAGGCGACCTTCAGCGCGTTCTCGACCGCCAGGGCGCCGCCGTCGACGAAGAACAGATGCGGCAGCGCCGGATCACCGAGGACGCGGGCGAAGGTGTCGACGAAGCGCGCCATCGGCACCGTATAGATGTCGGAGTTACTGGGCTTGTTCAGTGCGGCCATGATGAGTTCGGCGCGAAAACGACCATTCGCCGCCAGCGCCGGATGGTTCATCCCCAGCGCCGACGACGCGAAGAAGCCGAACATATCCAGATAGACGGTGCCGTCGCGGGCGTCGACCAGGTCGAGTCCCCGCGATCTGCGCAGGTCCAGCACCAGATCGAATCCGTCGGCGAGCATGTGGGCGGACAGGATGTCGTGTACGCGCGAGGCGGTGACCGACGCCGGGTTCGTGACCTCCGCGTCGGCCGTTCCGGGGCGCTCCAGTTCGAGGGTCACTCCCACAGGATACGAAAATATTTACGGTTTCACTACGAACAAACGGATAAATTACGATCAGGTCTCATCTGTCATAGAATGTCTGCAAAATGATGGTGCTTCGGGTGCGGACATTGGCGGTGGCGCGGATCTCCTGCAGCAACTGTTCGAGATGCCGGGGCGAGGCAACCCGGACGAGCAGCATGTAGCTCTCCTCCCCCGCCACCGAATGACATTCCTCGATGCCGGGGATGTGCTGCAGCAGGGCCGGAGCATCGTCGGGCTGTGAGGGATCGAGAGGAGTGATCGCGACGAATGCCGACAGCAGTTGTCCCAGCGCCTCCGGGTCGACCTTCGCGGAGTATCCGCGGATCACGCCGCGCGCCTCGAGCCGGCGCACGCGCGACTGCACCGCGGATACCGACAGACTGGCCTTCTCGGCGAGATTGGACAGCGTGGCCCGGCCGTCGGCCATCAATTCGCGGATCAGGAGCCGATCGATGTCGTCGAGAACAGGTTTCGCAGGTGCATCCGCCATCAGCGAAGGCTAACCCAGCGGGCGGTGGCCGGGGCCGGAAACGATCTCCCACCGGTGCGAAGTCCCTCATCAACCGATTTCGGAAACGGAGCCGCACATGACATCCGCACCCGTTCTGCCCACCACCGGCGAACTGCGCGATCGGGCCGCGCGCGTGCTGCTCGAACTCGGCGTCGACCCGGTCGATTCGGGCGACCTGCCCGCCCGCACCCCGATCACCGGCGGTGAGCTGACGCGCGTCCCGGTCACCTCGGCATTCGACGTGACCCGCGCGATCGACAAGGCACACAGCGCTTTTCGCGCGTGGCGCACCGTCCCGGCGCCGCAGCGCGCCGCGGTGGTGCGGCGCCTGGGACGACTACTGACCGACAATCTCGACGCGCTGGCCGAGCTCGTCACCCTGGAGGCGGGCAAGATCGGCGCCGAGGCGCGCGGTGAGGTCCAGGAGATGATCGACGTCTGCGAATTCGCCGTCGGTCTGTCCCGCCAGCTCTACGGCCGCACCATGGCCTCCGAACGCCCCGGGCATCGGCTCATGGAGACCTGGCACCCACTCGGGGTGGTCGGGGTGATCTCGGCGTTCAACTTCCCGGTCGCGGTCTGGTCGTGGAATACCGCGATCGCGCTGGTCTGCGGCGACACCGTGGTGTGGAAACCCTCGCAGACGACGCCGCTGACCGCACTGGCCTGCGATGCGCTGCTGCGGCGCGCGGCCCTCGACGTCGGCGCCGACCCGCGGATCCACCAGCTGATCCAGGGTGGCGCCGACGTCGGCGCCCAGCTCGTCGACGACGAACGGGTGGCCCTGGTCAGCGCCACCGGCTCGGTGCGGATGGGACAGGCGGTGGCACCGCGGGTGGCGGCGCGGTTCGGCCGGTGCCTGCTCGAGCTGGGTGGAAACAACGCCGCGATCGTCACCCCGTCCGCGGATCTCGACCTCACCACGCGGGCCGTGGTTTTCGCCGCGGCGGGAACGGCCGGACAGCGGTGCACGACGCTGCGGCGGGTCATCGCACACGAGGACGTGGCCGGACCACTGCTGGAGCGGATGAGCGCGGCGTATCGCCAACTGCCCGTGGGCAATCCGCTCGACGACTCGGTCTTGGTCGGACCGCTGATCGACGGCCGCGCGCACGCCGCGATGCGGACGGCGATCGAGCGTGCCCTCGCCGACGGGGGCGAATTGATCTGCGGCGGTGAGCGCGTCGAGGCCGGCGGCGACGATTCCTACTATGTGCGCCCGGCGATCATTCGGATGCCGGCCCAGACCGCGATCGTGCGCGAGGAGACCTTCGCGCCGATTCTGTACGTGCTCACCTACCGCGATCTGGACTCCGCGATCGCCCTGCACAACGATGTGCCACAGGGACTTTCATCGGCCATCTTCACCGGCGACCAGCGCGAGGCGGAACGGTTCCTCGCCGCCGACGGCTCCGACTGCGGCATCGCCAATGTGAACATCGGCACCTCGGGCGCGGAGATCGGCGGCGCGTTCGGCGGTGAGAAACAGACCGGCGGCGGGCGCGAATCGGGCTCGGACTCCTGGAAGGCGTATATGCGCCGCGCCACCAATACCGTCAACTACTCCACCGAACTGCCACTGGCACAAGGGATTCGGTTCGGCTGAGCGTTCAGCGCTCCGGTTCGCGGGCGATGGCGCGGACCTGGTCCTCGTAGGTGGCCCGCACCGCCGCATCGCCCGGATGCAGGGCCCGGTCGCCGTCGAAGAGTCCGCGCACCATGCGCACGACCGATTCGGGCGCGGCGGCCAGCGCGATGTCGACGGGGTCGAGATACTGCGGCACCGCCACCTCGGCCCGCCGGGACCGGCAGGTCTTGACGATCGCGGCGGCGACGTCGACCGGGTCGACCGTGGGCAGCCCGCGACCCAGGGTCAGGCCCGAGGACAGCCGGGTGCGCACCGCGGCGGGCAGCACACAGCTCACGCTGACCCCCGCTTCGGCGAATTCCAGCCGGGTCGCGGCCGACAGGCCGACCGCGGCGAATTTGCTCGCGTTGTACACCGCCAACCCGGGCAGCGGGATTTTCCCGGCCAGCGAGGCGACGTTGACGATATGACCGCGACCGCGATCGATCATCGCCGGTGCGACGGCCCGCATGCCGTGGATGAGCCCCCAGACGTTCACATCGATCGTGGTGTGTCCCACCGCATCCGGCTCGCTCAGGAACGGGCCCGCGGGCATCACACCGGCATTATTCACCAGGACGTCGATCCGCCCAAGATCGGCGACAACCTCGTCCCACCGCGCCCGGTCGCGCACATCCAGTTCGACCGCGCGGGCGCCGAGATCGGCCGCCGCGGCGGTGGCGGCCGCGGCGTCCACATCGGCGATGACCACCTCGGATCCCTTGTGCGCGAACAACTCCGCGGTGGCCCGGCCGATACCGCGACCGGCGCCGGTGACGAGAACGCGGGCCGCGGCCAGGTCGATCGGCGGATAACCGTTACCGAACAGGTTCATGCGAATTCACTCCGTTCCATAGCGCGGCGGGTGCTGCGCAGACTGTGTTCGAAGGTCTCGCCGCGGCGGCGGCCGTCCATGAAATTCGGGCCCATGACCGCCAGGTCGGCGGCGGTCACCGCCAGCCGCAGCACGCGGGTGCCGGCCGCGCGCACGGCGGCGATCTCGGAGTCCAGTTGCGCGCTCATCGGCCCGCGGAGCCGACGCTCGAGCCAGTGTCCCGGTCCGCCGGCGGGCACAGACCGCGTGGAGGCCATCGGCGTCAGCACCACCAGTTCGTCCAGGCGCAGCGGCAGCAGCAGATCCACCGAGGCGGTGGAGGCGGCGCCGCCGTCGACGAATCGCCGGCCGGCGATCGGCACCGGCGGGAACCAACCCGGAACCGCCCACGACGCCCGCAACGCCTGGCCTACCGTCGCGGCCGGTGCCTCCGGTGCGCCGAAGGCGACCCGCTCGCCGGAGTCGTAGTCCATCGCGACCAGCCACGCGGCCGGATGGGCGAACCAGTCGCGATCGCCGTTCAGATCGGTGGCCAGGCGCTGCAGCCAGCTCGCATCGCCGCCGCCGACCGGCAGCAGCCGGCTGCCCGCGGTCAGCAGGGCCTGCCGGGAACGATTGCCGTGCAAGGCCATTCGCGGTGCGCCGAGGCGGGGTCGCGGCAGCGGCGGGAAGCGGCCCGGTGCGTCGGCCATATGCCGGGCCAGGACCGGATCGGCGACGGTACCGCGCTGCATCGCCACCAGATCGTCGACGGAGACTCCCGAGGCCAGCATCGTCACCATTTCCGCGCCGGCGGACGTGCCGATCAGCGCATCGGCTTCGCGCGGATCCCACTGCAGGACGTCTCGCACCGCCGCGAGCGCCGCCACGATCCAGGCCGCGCCGACCGTGCCGCCGCATCCGATCGCCAGGCCACGTCGCTGTAACGCGTTACTGTTACACATGGTCTCAAACACTAGCGGGCGAGCGGTTTGATGTGGGGTCCGGCCGGCCGATCGCAACCGTTCGGCAATGAATGGCCCCGGCTATCGCCAGGGCATGTATTGCAGACTCCAGGTATTGCCGTCGGGGTCGGCGAAATGGGCGTACAGCACACCACCACCGACATCTTCGATCGGCCCCACGGCGACGCCGCGCGCGACGAGGTCCGCGCGAGCCGCCTCGATATCGGCCACCACCAGATGCAGTCCGCGCAGGGAACCGACCGCGCCGGCCGTGGTGGGGACGCCTTCGGACAGCAGGATCGAACACGCCGAACCGGGCGGGGTCAGCTGCGCGATCCGCACCCCGGGCGCGGGAGCGACGTCCACATCCAGATGGAAGCCGGCCCGATCGCGATAGAACTCGATTCCCCGATCGATGTCGCGGACGGGGACCGGCACCAATTCCAGCAGCAGCGTGCCGGGCGGGACGGGCGGGTTCCCGGGATCGTTCGTGACCTGCGCGGGATCGGCCGGAATCTCGGTCACAGTGTCGGGGCGCTCGCTCATGTCGGTCCCATCGTCGGTAGCCACCGCGGTCGCGGCCAGCCTATCGGGAGCAGCCGTGGACCGGGGTCGATCCGTCCGCGTCTGCCACCCCGAACCCCGGGCAATGCCCCGCCCGACATCGCCGCCGGGACTCGATGTCGGTGCCCGGGTGCACACTGAACCCATGCAGCAGTTCTCCCGGCCGACCCAGGAGTGGTTCGACGGCGCGTTCCCCGCGCCCACGACCGCCCAGCTGGGGGCCTGGGAGGCGATCTCCGCCGGAGAACACACGCTGGTGATCGCGCCGACCGGGTCGGGCAAGACCCTGTCGGCCTTCCTGTGGGCGATCGACCGGCTCGCCACCCGCGAACCCACGGACGGCCCGCAACGCACCGCCGTGCTCTACATCTCGCCGCTCAAGGCCCTCGCGGTCGACGTCGAGCGCAATCTGCGCGCACCCCTGGTGGGCATCACCCGCACGGCCGCCCGGCTCGGTATGCCCGCCCCGGAGATCAGCGTCGGCGTGCGCTCGGGCGACACCACCCCGGCCGACCGGCGGACCCTGCAGCGCCGGCCACCCGACATCCTGATCACCACCCCGGAATCGCTGTACCTCATGCTCACCTCGGCGGCCCGCGAGACGTTGTCGCAGGTCGGCACCGTCATCGTGGACGAGGTCCACGCGATCGCAGGTTCCAAGCGCGGGGCGCATCTGGCTCTGTCGCTGGCCCGGCTCGACCAGCTCACCGAGCGCCCCGCCCAGCGCATCGGGTTGTCGGCCACCGTTCGTCCGCCGCAGGAGGTGGGGCGCTTTCTGGTCGGCTCGGCGCCGATCACGATCGTGTCGCCGCCGGCGCCGAAAACGTTCGACCTGTCGGTGCGGGTGCCGGTGGCGGATATGACCGAGCCGGACGAATCCGATCAGCCGGGCTCGATCTGGCCCCATGTGGATGCCGCGATCGTGGATCTCGTGCTGGCACACCGCTCGTCGATCGTCTTCGCGAATTCGCGGCGGCTGGCCGAACGCCTGACGGCGCGGCTGAACGAGGAATACGCCGAGCGGCTCGCCGGACCGGACGAGGCGGAGGAGGTCGCGGGACGCCGCGAGCACGCGCCGCCCGCCCAGCTCGGTTCGCCGACCGAGGTCAATCACGGGGCGGCGCCGTTGCTGGCCCGGGCCCATCACGGCTCGGTGAGCAAGGAACAGCGCGCCATCATCGAGGACGACCTCAAGAGCGGCCGGCTGCGGTGCGTGGTGGCGACCAGCAGCCTCGAGCTCGGCATCGATATGGGCGCGGTGGATCTGGTGGTGCAGGTCGAGGCGCCGCCGTCGGTCGCCGGCGGGCTGCAGCGGGTCGGTCGCGCCGGACATCAGGTGGGTGAGATCTCGCGCGGGGTGATCTTCCCCAAACACCGCACCGATGTGATCCACTGCGCGGTGGCGTCGATGCGGATGACGGCGGGACAGATCGAGGAGTTGAAGATCCCCGCCCACCCCCTCGACATCCTGGCCCAGCAGACCGTGGCCGCCTGCGCCCTGGAACCGATCGACGTCGATGAGTGGTTCGAAACCGTCAGGGGGACAGGAAGTTTCGCCACCCTGCCGCGCTCGGCATACGAATCGGTGCTGGACCTGCTGTCGGGTCGATATCCCTCCGACGAATTCGCCGAGCTGCGTCCGCGCCTGGTGTGGGATCGCGATGCGGGCACCCTGACCGGACGTCCCGGCGCCCAGCGCCTCGCCGTGACCTCCGGCGGCGCGATTCCCGACCGCGGCCTGTTCCCGGTGTTCATGGTCGGCGAAAAGGCTTCGCGGGTAGGCGAACTCGACGAGGAGATGGTCTACGAATCGCGCGTCGGCGATGTGTTCGCCCTCGGCGCGACCAGCTGGCGCATCGAGGAGATCACCCACGACCGGGTCCTCGTCTCCCCCGCGTTCGGCCTGCCCGGCCGACTCCCCTTCTGGCACGGCGATTCCCTCGGGCGTCCGGCCGAATTGGGCGCGGCCCTGGGCGAATTCGTCCGCACGGCCGGTCGGGCGGTCGAGCGCGCACCAGCCGGACGGATCGCGGAACTCGTACGGGATGCGGGCGGCTCCGGCGCGGCGTTCGACGGTGAGGCCCTCGACTCCGGCGGGCCGGCGACGCGCGGCGGCGGGCGGCAGCAGTTCTCGCGCCGGGCCGTGGGGAACAGCGCCGATTCGATCGACGGCGAGCAGCCGCAGTTCTCGGCGGCGCAGCCGGAAAGTCCTGCGCGACAACGCCGGACGCCCGCAGATCCCAGCGGCAACGGCGCCACCCGACGCGCGCCCTCCCGCTCCCGCGCGGGAGCCACGGCCGGTACGAAGGGCGGCGAACTGGTCGAACTCGAACAGCTCGTCCATGCCGCCGGCCTGGATGATTTCGCGACCGCGAATCTGGTCTCCCTGCTGGCCGAGCAGCGGCAGGCCACCGGTCATCTGCCGACCGACCGCACCTTGCTGGTCGAACGCTTTCGCGACGAGCTCGGTGATTGGCGGCTGATCCTGCACTCGCCCTACGGTCTACCGGTGCATGCGCCCTGGGCGCTGGCGGTGGGTGCGCGCCTGCGGGAGCGGTTCGGGGTCGACGCCGCACCGACCGCCTCCGACGACGGCATCGTGGTACGGCTGCCCGATACCACCGACGATCCGCCGGGTGCGGAACTGTTCGTCTTCGAACCGGACGAGATCGACGACGTGGTGACCGAGCAGGTGGGCGGGTCGGCCCTGTTCGCGTCCCGCTTCCGCGAATGCGCGGCGCGGGCGCTGCTGTTGCCGCGCCGGGATCCCGGCCGCCGCGCGCCGCTGTGGCAGCAGCGTCAGCGCGCGGCCCAATTGCTCGATGTGGCAAGGAAATTCCCGGATTTTCCGATCCTGCTGGAAACGGTGCGCGAATGTCTGCGTGACGTCTACGATCTGCCCGCCCTGCGCGATCTGCTGACGAATGTGGCGCGGCGCAAACTGCGACTGGTCGAGGTCGAGACGGCCTCCCCCTCACCGTTCGCCAACGCGTTGCTGTTCGACTACATCGGCCAGTTCATGTACGAGGGCGACAGCCCGCTGGCCGAGCGCCGCGCGGCCGCCCTGTCGCTGGATTCGAGCCTGCTCGCCGAACTGCTGGGACGGGTGGAACTGCGCGAACTGCTCGACGCCGCGGTCCTCGAACTGACCGAACGCGAACTGCAGCGGCTCACCCCCGAACGCCATGCCCGCGACGCCGAAGGGCTCGCCGACCTGCTACGACTGCTCGGCCCGCTCACCCCGGCCGAGGCGGCCGCGCGCTGCACCGCCGACCCGGGACCGTGGTTCGCCGAATTGCTGCAGGCCAGGCGCGTTCTCGAGGTGTCGTTCGCGGGATCGCGGTGGTGGACGGCGATCGAGGACGCCGCCCGGTTGCGCGATGCCCTCGGCGTTCCCCTGCCGATCGGCACCCCGGCGGCCTTCATCGAACCGGTCGCCGATCCGCTGGGCGATCTGATCGGCCGCTACGCCCGCACCCACGCCCCGTTCACCCTCGACGCCGTCGCCCGGCGCTTCGGGATCGGCCCGGCGGTGGCCGCCACCGCCCTCCATCACCTCGGCGCCGAGAAGCGCGTTGTGGAGGGCGAATTCACGCCGGGTTCGGCCGGTGCGGAATGGTGTGACGCGCAGGTGTTGCGACGGCTGCGCCGCCGTTCGCTGGCCGCGGCGCGCAAGGAGGTCGAGCCGGTATCCACGGGCGCGTTCGGCCGGTTCCTGCCGGCATGGCAGCATATCGGCACCTCGACGCTGCGCGGCGTGGACGGTGTGGCCGCGGTGGTGGAACAGCTTGCGGGCGTGCCGATTCCGGCGTCGGCGTGGGAGTCGCTCATTCTGCCGTCGCGGGTGCGCGACTACGCACCGGCGATGCTCGACGAACTCACCGCCTCCGGTGAGGTGCTCTGGTCCGGCCACGGCGCCATCACCGCCAAGGACGGCTGGATCGCCCTGCATCCGGCGGATCAGGCGCCGGTCACGCTGGCACCGCCGCAGGAGATCGACTTCACCGATGTGCAGGTGCGGCTGCTGACGGCGTTGGGTGCGGAGGTGGTGGTGCGGGCCGGCGACGCGATCGCGCTCGATGCCGACGCCGCGGTCGCCACCGAATCGGGTGCGTCCGGCGGCAACGGGATCGTCGCGGTCGCCGGCGGCGCCTACTTCTTCCGGCAACTGTCCGACGCCACCGGGGTGCTCGACGACGCGGCCGTCGCGGCGGCACTGTGGGAGCTGGTGTGGGCCGGATACCTGTCCGGCGACACCTTCGCACCGGTGCGGGCGCGGCTGTCCGGCACCACCCGCAGCACCACCGCCCACCGCACCCCGCGGCGCACCCCACGCGGGCGGATGTACCTGCCGCGACCGGCCATGCCGACCCGGACCGGCCCTCCCGCGGTGGCCGGTCGATGGTCGCTGCTGCCACAGCGCCTGCCGGACAACACGATTCGCGCTCACGCCACCGCCGATCTGCTGCTGGAACGCTACGGGGTACTGACCCGGGGTTCGGTGCAGAACGAGGAGATTCCGGGCGGCTTCGCGCTGATGTACCGGGTGCTCACCGAATTCGAGGATCGCGGGCGCTGCCGGCGCGGCTATTTCGTCGACACCCTCGGCGGGGCGCAGTTCTCCACCACCGATGTGGTGGATCGGCTGCGCTCCTATGATTCCGACCGGTCGGGCGCCGACACCGGCCGGGCCGGCACGGTCGCGCTCGCCGCGTGCGATCCGGCCAATCCGTACGGCGCCGCCCTGCCGTGGCCGAAGAACGCGGGCGAGGGAGCCGGACATCGCCCGGGCCGCAAGGCGGGTGCCCTGGTCGTCCTGGCCGCCGGCGAACTGGCCCTCTACCTGGAACGCGGCGGCAAGACGCTGCTCACCTTCACCGAGGATCCCCGGATCCGGACCGAGGCCGCGGCCGCACTGGCGGCGCTGGTCCACGACCGCCGGATCGACTCGCTGGTCGTCGAACGCGTCGACGGGGAATCGGTACACGGCAACACTTTCGCCACCTTCCTCACCGACGCCGGATTCCACACCACTCCCCGGGGCTTCCGGCTCCGGAGCACCGCATGAGACCGGCGCGCACCCGCCGGCGCCACAGCGGGTGAGCGGCGATGCCGGAAGGAGATACCGTCTACCTCGCGGCGGCGCGGCTGCGGACCGCGCTGGTGGGAAAGACATTGACCCGCAGCGACTTTCGCGTCCCGCGCTATGCCACACTCGATCTGCGCGGCAGCCGGGTCGACAGCGTCGGCAGTTACGGCAAACACCTGTTCGTGCGCACCGAGAGAGTCAGCATCCACACCCATCTGAAGATGGAGGGCACCTGGCGGATCTACCGCCCCGGCCAGCGATGGACCAAACCCGGATTCACCGCGCGACTGATTCTCGCCACCGACGACGCCGAGGCCGTCGGATTCTCCCTCGGCCTGGTCGAGGTGCTGCCGCTCGCCGACGAGCACACCGCCGTCGATCATCTCGGCCCGGATCTGCTGGGCCCGAATTGGGATGCGGCCGAAGCGGTCCGCCGGCTGCGCGCGGACTCGAAGCGGCCGATCGGGCTCGCACTGCTCGATCAGACCGTCATGGCCGGAGTCGGCAACATCTTCCGCAGCGAGATCTGTTTCGCCGAGCGGGTCCACCCCGCCACCCCGGTCGGGGACGTACCCGACCTCCCCGGCCTCGTCGACGCCGCGCACCGCATCCTCGAGCACGCGGCCCACCATCCACCCCGGCCCGCGATGGTCTACGGCCGGCAGCGCCAGCCCTGCCGACGCTGCGGATCGATGCTCCTCGTCCGCATGTTCGGCCCGGATGCCGCCTCCGCCACCGCCACCGAACGCGGGATCTACTTCTGCCCCCGCTGTCAGCCCGCACCCGAGACTCCGGAACCGAGGGCGGCACGCCGGACCGGCCACTGACCGGACGAACCACAATGTTTGCCGACCGATAGCTATATTTCCTTCTGCCGCTAACGTTTCGGAGCGTGAATGCGACATAGGGGGCGACACAGATCGTCACCGGTCGGGAAGCAGGGCAGATGACATATGCGAGCACCGCGATGCGTCGTAGCACACGGCTCGTCACCCAGCTGCTGATCACCGCCATCGCCATCGCGGCCACCGTGCTGTTCACCTATGCCCTGCAGCACTCGGCGAGTACGAGCCCCGCGCATTCCGGCCACACCTCGGCGCCCGTGTCGACCGCGCCCTAGCGCGGCCCGGAACGCCTATCCCTGCGGAAGCGGCACCGGCTCGAGAATCTCCGGACGAGGTTCCGGCGCGGCCGCGCGCAGGGCATCGGCCGAGACGTCGTCGGGCTGGGTCTGCGACCGGACCTCGGCATCGACCCGGGCGTTGTACGTACCGACCTCGCGCCGGATCTGCTCCTCGTCCCAGCCCAGCACCGGCGCCACCAGCCGCGCCACCTCCTCGGCGCATTCGGTGCCGCGGTGGGAGAACTCGATGGAGATCCGGGTGCGCCGGGCCAGGATGTCGTCCAGATGCAGTGCCCCCTCGGCGGCCGCCGCGTAGACCGCCTCCACCCGCAGGTAGCTGGGCGCGTCGGTAATCGGCTGCAGCAGTTCGGGTTTGCCCTCGGCCAGATCGAGCACATCGGTGATCAGGGCGCCGTAGCGGTTGAGCAGATGTTCGATCCGGTAGGGGTGCACACCGTAGGTCTGCGCCAGCTGCGGTGTCTGGTTGAGCAGCGCGAAGTAGCCGTCCGCGCCGAGCAGCGGCACCTTGTCGGTGATCGAGGACGACACCCGCTGCGGAATGTCGCGGGCGGCCAGATCCACCGCGTCGTAGGCCATCACGCGATAGGTGGTGTACTTCCCGCCCGCGATGGCGACCAGGCCGGGGGCGATCTGCGCCACCGCGTGCTCGCGGGACAGCTTGGAGGTCTCGTCGCTCTCCCCGGCCAGCAGCGGCCGCAGCCCGGCGTACACACCCTGGATGTCGTCGTGGGTGAGGGGGGTGACCAGGACCTCGTTGATCCGTTCGAGCAGATAGTCGATATCGGCCTTGGTGGCCGCCGGATGGGCCAGATCCAGATTCCAGTCGGTGTCGGTCGTGCCGATGATCCAGTGGTTGCTGCCCCACGGAATCACGAACAGTACCGAGGTCTGGGTGCGCAGAATCAGCGCGGCGTCGCTGGCGATCCGATCACGCGGCACCACGATGTGCACGCCTTTGGACGCGCGCACATGGAATCGGCCGCGGACATGCGACAGCGCCTGCAACTCGTCGGTCCACACGCCCGTCGCGTTGATCACGACATGCCCGCGGACCTCGGTGGTGCGCCCGTCCTCGCTGTCACGCACCTTCACTCCGACCACCCGGTCGGCCTCCCGCAGGAAGTCCACGACCTGGGTCGACGTGCGGATCACCGCACCGTAGTGCGCGGCGGTGCGGGCCACCGTCATGGTGTGGCGGGCGTCGTCGACCACGGTGTCGTAGTAAGTGACCCCGCCGATGAGCGCGTCCCGGCGCACCCCCGGCGCCAGGCGCAGCGCACCCGACCGGGTCACATGATGTTGTCCCGGAACGGATTTCGCCCCGCCCATGGTGTCGTAGAGCACCAGGCCCGAGGCGACGTAGGGCCGCTCCCAGCCGCGATGGGTCAGCGGATAGAGGAACCGCAGCGGTTTCACCAGATGCGGGGCCAGTGTCTTCAGGCTGAGCTCACGTTCCCGCAGCGCCTCGCGGACCAGCCCGAATTCCAGCTGCTCGAGGTAGCGCAGGCCGCCGTGGAACATCTTCGACGAACGGCTCGACGTGCCCGAGGCCAGATCGCGCGCCTCCACCAGGGCCACCTCCAGGCCCCGGGTCGCGGCATCGAGGGCGATGCCCGCGCCGACGACCCCGCCACCGACCACGATGACGTCGAAATGCTTGGCGCCCAAGCTTTCCCAGCTGGCCTCCCGCTGCTCGGGCCCCAGTTCGCCGGTGTGCTGACCGTGTGATTTCTCGTTCATCGCTCGACTTCCTCCGCACTGTTCGGTGGGATCGTCCTGCGTTACCCGTCGGTAATCGCTACTACCCTAGTCCACCGCCGGGCCCCGCGGCGATGTGATGCGCGGCGCGTGCCAGGTTTAGTAGCCTGCACGGATGCGACGCTTCGTGGCCGCCATCGATCAGGGGACAACCTCGAGCCGATGCATCGTGTTCGACCGCTCCGGCCGCATCGCCGGCCTCGGGCAGCGTGAGCACGAGCAGTTGTTCCCGCGGCCGGGATGGGTCGAACACGACGCCGAAATCATCTGGCGCAATACCGAATTCGTGATCGGCGCCGCCCTGGATGACGCCGGGATCGACGCCGGGGACATCGCCGCGGTCGGCGTCACCAACCAGCGCGAAACCACCGTGGTCTGGGACCGTGCCACCGGGAAGCCGGTGGCCAACGCCATCGTCTGGCAGGACACCCGCACCGCGGCGCTGTGCGACGAGCTGGCCGGCGACATCGGCCCCGCCCGCTACGCCGACCGGACCGGACTGCCGCTGAGCACGTATTTCGCCGGGCCCAAGCTACGCTGGATTCTCGACAACGTCGAGGGGGTGCGCGCGCGAGCCGAGGCCGGGGATTTGTGCTTCGGCACCATGGACAGCTGGATTTTGTGGAAGCTGACCGGCCGCCACCTCACCGACGTCACCAACGCCTCCCGCACGATGCTGATGAATCTCGAGACGTTGCAATGGGATTCGCAGATCTGCGCCGAATTCGGCGTTCCCGTCTCGATGCTGCCGCAGATCCGCAGCTCCTCGGAGGTGTACGCCGAGATCTCCGCCGGCCCGCTCGCGGGGGTTCCGGTGGCCGGCATCCTGGGCGATCAGCAGGCCGCGACCTTCGGGCAGGCCTGCCTGTCACCGGGCGAGGCGAAGAACACCTACGGAACCGGCAACTTCATGCTGCTCAACACCGGCACCACGCCGGTGTTCAGCAAACACGGCCTGCTGACCACGGTGTGTTACCGGCTCGGCGACCAGCCCGCGGTGTACGCGCTGGAGGGGTCCATCGCGGTGACCGGCTCACTGGTGCAGTGGTTGCGCGACAACCTCGGCATCGTCGAATCGGCGGCCGAGATCGAACCGCTGGCCCGCAGCGTCGACGACAACGGTGGCACCTATATCGTCCCCGCCTTCTCCGGGCTGTTCGCACCGCGGTGGCGGCCGGACGCGCGCGGCGTGATCACCGGACTCACCCGCTTCGTCACGAAGGCGCATCTGGCCCGGGCGGTGTTGGAGGCCACCGCATTTCAGACTCGCGAGGTGATCGACGCGATGCGCGCCGATGCCGAGGCGGAGAATCTCGGCCTCGAATTGACCACCCTCAAGGTCGACGGCGGCATGGTGGCCAACGAACTGCTCATGCAATTCCAGGCCGACATCCTGGATGTGCCGGTGGTGCGGCCGGTGATCACCGAGACGACCGCACTCGGCGCCGCCTACGCGGCCGGTCTGGCCGTCGGTTACTGGTCCGGCACCGACGACATCCGCGCCAACTGGTCCGAGGACAAGGTGTGGCAGCCGACCATGTCCGACGCCGACCGCGATCGCCTCTACGGCGAGTGGAACAAGGCTGTCGAACGCACCTACGGGTGGGCGCAGTAGATTTGCCGCGCTACACCGCCGCGTCGACCGCGCGGCCCAGCCGGTCGACCGCATCGGTGAGCACGGCCGCATCCGACGTGGTGAAGCACAGGCGCATCGAGCCGCGGTAGGGCTGCGAGACCGCGAAGGCGGAACCGGGGACGTAGGCCACGCCGTGGTCGATCGCGCGCGGCAGCAGTTCGACGGTGTCGGTGCCGTCGGTGAAGTCGAGCCACACGAACATGCCACCGGCGGCGTCGGTGCTCACCACCCGGTCGCCGAATCGGGTGCGAACCGCGTTCACCAGGGCGGTGGCGCGCTCGCCGTAGATGCCGCGCACCTTGTCCAGGTGGGCGCCCAGCCACGGCTCGTCGGCCAGCAGGTCCGCGGCGATCTGCTGAGTGAGCGCCGAACCGCAGAGATCGGCGCCCTGCTTCAGCAGTTCCACGCCGCGGCACACCGCATTCGGGGCGATCATCCAGCCCACCCGCAGCGTCGGCGCCAGAATCTTCGAGGCGCTCGACAGCCGGATCACGTTGGGCGAGTAGGAGGCAACGGCCTGCGGCGCGGGCCGGTCGAACCACAACTCACCGTACGGATCGTCCTCGACCACCCAGAAGCCGTACCGTTCGGCCAGCGCCGCCAGTTCGCGCCGCCGCTGCGGGCTCAGCGTCACACCACGCGGATTGTGGAAATTGCTCACCGTATGCACCAGCGCCGGGCGCTCACCGCTTTCGAGCAGCTCGGCCAGCGCGTCCACGCGCATACCCTCGGAATCCAGCGGAATCGCCACGATCCGCGCCCCGGCCGCGCGGAACACCTGCAACGCTCCCACGTAGGCCGGATCCTCGACCACCACGAGCGCGCCCGGATCCAGCAGCACCTCCCCCAGGAGCGACAACGCCTGCTGCGAGCCGTGCGTGACGAAGATCTCCTCCAGCGGCACCGGCCGTCCGAGCCGCACCGACTCCCGGGAGGCGAGCACCTCGCGCAGCGGCCCCCACCCCGCGGACTCGGTGTACTGCAGCCGGGACGGGTCGGCCAGCGCCGACTCGGCGGCGCGGGCGATGGCATCGCGCGGCATCAGCTGTTCGTCGGGCAGGCCACCGGCCAGGCTGACGATGTCCGGCCGGGAGGTCAGCTTGAGCAGATCCCGGATCGCCGAACTCTGCAGACCGTCCAGCCGGCGGGACAGGGGTGGAGTATGCGGCGACATGGAAACCTCCGAACGAAAAGGATGTACCTCCACTTTCGCACAGCGCCATCCACAATATGAACTCAGATTCTCATACTGTGAGATTTAGAACGACTGGATCAGCTGGATGAGATTCCGGCCTCCCTGATTCACGGTGGTGATGACCTCCAGATACAGCGACTTCGTACCGTCGGGGTGAAACTCCGAGACTTCGACGTTGAACTGGTTCGGCGTGGTCGTCGCGATGCGCAGGCAGTACGTCGTGCCTTTGGGAATGTGCTCGTCGATGGTCTTCTGCAAATCCGGCGGAGCCTGCACATTGGCTCCTGGGGCGATGAAGGTGTGCGCCTTCTCGGCATCGCGATCCGTGTAGTACGCGTGCTGATAACCGAAGATGGCGTTCGCACCGCTCGACGTGTCACCCGGCCCGTTGCCGTAGATCAGATTGCCCTCGGTGCGGGCCCGGCAGTCGGCCCCGCCGCCCGCAGTGGCCGCCCCACCGGCCTGCGCGTTGTCGGACTTGTCGTCACCACCACCCGTGGCGAAGACGACGACCACGATCAGTGCCACGATCAACACGACGGCCGCGCCGATGCCACCGATCAACACCGTCTTGTTGCGGCCGACCTCGACAGGTTCCGGCCCGGCGACCGGCCGCGTGGGCACGAGCTTCTTGGCCAGGTCATCGTCGTCCCACAGCGAACCGGAACCCGATTTCTGCTCGGCACCACCACGCGGGACCGTGAGCTTCTTCGCCAGCTCGTCGTCGTCCCACAGCGATCCCGTGGTTTCCCGCGGCGGAGTGGGCGGGAAGCCGGAATCGTCTGCGCGCCACCAGGTTCCACGGTCCGCCTCGGTACCGCCGGCCTCCGGGTATCGCACCGTCTCCGGGGAGCGCGGCGCATCCGGGCGCGGGGGCTCGGGGATGCGGCGTGTTTCCGGCACGGGCGTCCGCATGGTTTCCGGCGCGGGCGCGCGCACGGTTTCGGGCGCGCGCGGCGCCTCCGGTGCCGGGTGGCGAACGGTCTCCGGCGCAGCGGTCGAATCCGGCGCACGATATTGCGCGGGCGGCGGCGGGACGGACGGCGTGGCGGGAGCGTCGGCGGGCTGCCAGCCCAAGGTGGGACGTTCCGGTTCCCCGACCGGCGCCCAGCCGATCGCACCCGTTTCACCCGTCGGCGGCCCGAAATCGTTCAGCGGTGGTCCGAATCCGGAAACCGGCGGGCCGAATTCCGACTCGCCTTCGTCCCGGCCCTGATCGTCGCCGGAGGCCATCACCCGTTCCTTCCCCGAGACACACGCGTGGGGCGGTCGCGAACGACCGCCCCACGCGTCGATTCAGTCTGTATCAGTACCCGATCAGTACTGGACCGTGCCACCCCACTGTGTGGTCGCACCAGCGACATTCACCGTTTGCGGAGCGATATCACCCTGCGGGAGTCTACCAATCTGAGCGGCCGCATCCAGTGCCGCGGCGCCACCCGGCTGCTGCTTGATCCAGCCCTCGACGGCCGCCTTGGCCGCATTGGCCTCGGTGGTGTCGACGTAGTTCTCGGACTTCAGATCGTCGAAGCCGGTGGCGTGGGTGTACGAGGTGATCTTGACCTTGTTCGCCTCGACGAACTCCACCGACACACCCGCGTCGCCCACCCCGTTGGGAGTGCTGTAGCCGACGGTGCCGACATAGCCGTCGAGGTTGCTGAAGTGGTGGGTGTTGGCCACATAGCCCGGCAGCAGACCGCCGCCGTCGACGTTGGCGCCGACCTCGGTGTGCGGGCCGTTCATCTGCACGACCGGTGCGGCCGGTGCGGACTGCAGGCTCGGGGAGGTCCACTGCGCCTGCTGCGAGGGCGACGAGTTGCCCTGCTGGCTACGCAGTGTGTCCATGCTGCCGTCGTGGGACTGCGGCTTGTTCGGGGTGCCCACGGTCTGGTCCGGCGCCTGCTGTCCCGGCTTCAGCTGGTCGGCCTGACCGTTCGGCGCAGGCTGGTCCGGAACGACGGCCGGCTGCACCTGGCTGCCCTGGCCGGGCACCGGCAGCGGCGCGACACGCGGAGTGGTCACACCCGGCTGCGTCGGCGAGGCCAGGTTCTGGTCCGGCTTCGGGGTGTTCTGGTTCGGGGTCGTGACGCCCGGCTGCGGGGTGGTGACGCCCGGCTGGTTCGGCGTGGTGACACCCGGCTGATTGGGGGTGGTGACGCCCGGCTGCGGAGTTCCGTTGCGCTGCGGGCCGTTCTGCTGGGGGCCGTTCTGCTGGTTGTTGTTCTGCGGCCCGTTCTGCTGAGTGCCGTTCTGCTGCGGGGCATTCTGCTGCGTGCCCGGCGCGTCCTGGCTCTGGCCGTTGTTGTTGTCCTGCGCGGGTGCCTCGTTGGTGGCGCCCGGCTGCGCCGGAGTGGTCGGCACGCTCGGCTGATCGGCCGGCGCGGCGCTCGCCGTACCCGACGCGAGGATGGTTGCCACGGCGGCCGCCGTGGCCAGTGGCAACGACGTCGTGGCCATCGCTCGCTGCGCCCGACTCGGCTTACGATGTTTCACTGTCTCGCAATCCCTTTCCCGAGCTCGGCCACTGCCACCGACCGACGAACGCCGTCCGATGGGGCCGTCTCCATTGGTCCCTCATCGATGTCCGGTCCGCACCCTGCTGCGGTCCGCGAGCCGCTCGCGGATTCCCGGCCCGGGAAAGATTTGCATTCATTCCCCCCGCACGTGAACCTGCCAACCGCCCACCAGTGACATCTCTGCCGGAAGTGAACCATACGAACAAGTTTCAGGCAACCGGTGCTACCCGACTGTGGGAAGCCGCACTCCGTCCGGCAAAACGTCAAGCGGGGCAGTGCATTTGAAACAGCCGCTGCCCACTAATCGAGGTCGTCGTGACGCATCAGCTGCCGCGCCGCCTCGGTGACCGATCCGGACAGCGACGGATATACCGAGAACGTCTGCGCCAGGTCGTTCACCGTCAGGTTGTTCTGGACCGCGATCGCGATCGGCAGGATCAGTTCGGAGGCGATGGGTGCGACCACCACGCCGCCGATCACCACACCGGTGGCGGGCCGGCAGAAGATCTTCACGAAGCCGCGGCGCAGGCCCGACATCTTGGCTCGGGGATTGGTGTTGAGCGGCAGCATCACCGTGCGCGCGGGCACCTCACCGTTGTCGATCGCGGTCTGGCTGACACCGACGGTGGCGATCTCGGGCCGGGTGAACACCGCGGAGGCGACCGTCTTCAACCGGATCGGCTGCACACCCTCGCCGAGCGCGTGATACATCGCGATCCGGCCCTGCATCGCCGCGACCGAGGCCAGCGGCAGCAGGCCGGTGCAGTCACCGGCGGCGTAGATACCGGGCACCGAGGTCCGCGACACGCGGTCGACACGCAGATAACCGCCCCGATCGAGTTCGATACCGATGCGCTCGAGGCCCAGGTCCTGGGTATTGGGCGTGGAACCGACCGTCATCAGCGCGTGGGAGCCGGTGACCGTGCGCCCGTCGGACAGTTTCACCACGATCCCGTCCGCGGTCCGCTCGACGGCGTCGGCACGGGCCTGCTTGACCAGCTCCACCCCGCGTTCGGCCAGGGCGTCCTCGAGGACCAGGGCGGCGTCGGCGTCCTCGCCCGGCATCATCCGGTCGCGGCTGGAGACGAGCTTCACCTTCACGCCCATCTCGGTGTACGCGGAGACGAATTCGGCGCCGGTGACACCCGAGCCGACCACGACCAGCGTTTCCGGCAGCTCCTTGAGGTCGTAGAGCTGACGCCAGGTGAGAATGCGTTCACCGTCGGGTTCGGCGCCGCGCAGCACCCGCGGGCTGGCGCCGGTGGCGATCAGGACGATCTCGGCCTCCATCACCCGCTCGGTGCCGTCGGCGAGCGTCGCGCGCACCAGATGCGTGGCCAGTCCGGCGATCTGGTCGATCAGCTGACCGCGGCCGTTGAGGATGGTGACGCCGGCGGCCTGCAGTTTGGACCGGATATCGGACGACTGCGCCTGCGCCAGCGCCTTCACCCGGGAGTTCACCTCCGACAACCGCACCTGCGCCTGCGCCATGTGCAGCGTGATGCCCAGATCACGCGCGCGCCGCAGATCGGTGCGCACCCCGGTCGAAGCGATGAAGGTCTTGGACGGGACGCAGTCCCACAGCACGCATGCGCCACCGATACCGTCGGAGTCGATCACGGTGACCGTGGCTCCGTGCTGAGCTGCCACCAGCGCCGCCTCGTAGCCGGCGGGGCCGCCCCCGATGATTGCAATGCGGGCCATGTGTACCTCCGCTATCGAGCCGTGCGGCCGGGATCTCCGGCACTGCCGTCAACGTTATCGGTCCTGCTCCTCATCGTTTTGACCGCGTCATGGGTGACGTTGCGCGTGTCACCTTCCGGCAATTCTCCGGACATACGCCCGCCTCGCCGAAGACAGGCAGGGACCGAACCCGGCCGGATCGAAACAAGCGGTCCCTACATTCGATACTCTTGCCAGGTGCCGATATACGCCGCCTACGGATCCAATATGGACCCGGAGCAGATGCTCAAGCGCTGTCCGCACTCCCCCGTCTACGGAACGGGCTGGCTGGAAGGGTGGCGCCTGACCTTCGCCGGCGACGACATCGGCTGGGAAGGGCCGCTCGCGACGGTGGTCGAGGATCCGGGCTCCCGGGTGTTCGTCGTGCTGTACGACGTCTCCGCCGAGGACGAGCAGAGCCTCGACCGGTGGGAGGGTTCGGATTTCGGTATCCACAAGAAGATCCGGCTCCGGGTCTCGCCCAATTCGGGCACGGGTACACAGCCGGTCCTGGCGTGGTTGTACGTCCTGGACGCCTACGAGGGCGGGCTGCCCTCGGCCCGCTACATCGGAGTGATCGCGGACGCGGCCGAAAAGGCCGGAGCCCCGGCCGATTACGTCCACGCGCTGCGCACCCGCAACAGCCGCAACGTGGGCCCGGGGACCTTCGGCTCGATGTAGCCGGCCCGGCCCCGCCTGGGTGTAGCCCGCCGAGTTCGCACCCGGCGGGCCGCCCGGTCAGCGTGCCTGCAGGACCAGATTGGTCATCACGCGCACGCCGGCCGCCAGCGCGCGCTCGTCGATGTCGAAGGTCGGCTGGTGGATGTCCAATTGCGGGCCCTCGCCCGACCACACGCCCAGCCGCGCCATGGCACCCGGAACCTCCTCGAGGTACCAGGAGAAGTCCTCGCCACCGCCCGACTGCGGCGTATCCGAGAGCGCGTCCGGGCCCAGGCCGAGGATCGCGTCCTCGAACATCCGGGTGGAGAATTCGTCGTTGACCACCGGCGGCACGCCACGCTTGTAGTTCAGCTGGTACCGCACACCGGTCGGCGCGAGGAGCCCGTCGACGATCTCGCGGACCATCGGCTCGAGCAGCGACCAGGTGGTGTGGTCCCCGGTGCGCACGGTCCCGGTCAGCATGCCGGTCTGCGGAATCGCATTGGGCGCCTTACCCGCCGATACCGCGCCCCACACCATCACCGTGCTGGTTCGCGGATCGATGCGGCGGCTGAGCAGACCCGGCAGGCCGGTGATGACGGTGCCGATGGCGTAGACCAGATCGCTGGTCAGATGCGGCCGGGAGGTGTGCCCGCCCGGCGAGTCGAGCACGAGTTCCACGGTGTCGGCAGCCGAGGTGATGGCGCCGACCCGCACCCCGATCCGGCCGACCTCGAGCCGGGGATCGCAGTGCAGGGCGAAGACGCGGGAGACGTCGTCCATCGCACCCGCGGCGACCATATCGATGGCACCGCCGGGCATGACCTCCTCGGCGTGCTGGAAGACCAGCCGGACGCCGACCGGAAGTTCGTCCAGCTCGGCGAGGGCGAGGGCGGTGCCGAGCAGGATCGAGGTGTGGGCATCGTGACCGCAGGCGTGCGATACGCCGGGGACGGCCGAGGCGAACGGCCGCCCGGTGTACTCCTGCAGCGGCAGCGCATCCATATCGGCGCGCAGGGCCAGGCGCGGCCCGGCCGGGCCGATATCGCAGATCAAACCGGTGCCGGTGGGCAGTTTGCGCGGTTCCAGACCGGCCTTGACCAGCCAGGACTCGACGAATTCGGTGGTGCGGTGCTCGGCGCGGGACAGTTCCGGGTTGGCGTGGATGTGGCGGCGCCAGCCGATCAGATCGTCACCGTGGTCGCGCAGCCACGCCTCGACCGCGGCCTGTCCGGCCGTGATCTCCGCCTGCCGTCCGGTCGCGAGCCCGGTGTGCCGACAGGTACCGGCCTCCGGGCCCGCCGCCTTGCTCTGCAGGCCCGGGGCTGCTGCTTTGCGGCCCGCCGCCGCGGAAGGGCGCGAACCGGTCGCGGAGTCGTCCTCCGAACCGGTGGCGGTCTCGTCGCCGCGGCCCGCCGCGGCATCTCCTTCGCGGCCCGCCGGTGATGACCGGCCGATCGTGCTCACCGAATTTCCTCCTGTCGCTGAATACTGCGCTCCAACAACCTGTCCCTGTGTAGTTGATCGCCCGCAACCTGGATTGCGGTACGGGCCAGTGCGCGCGCCCCATCCGCCACCGCGAGATCGGCCGACGGCGTCACACAGGCCGCGGCGAACTCCCGCTGGTGCGTCACCGCGCCGCTCGCCTCGATGCCGATAACCGGGTGGATGCCGGGAATGACGTTCGTGACATTGCCCATATCGGTACTGCCCAGCGGCCGTGCTGCCTCGAGGTCCGGCGCGAGCGGCATACGACCCATACCGAGGATTTGCTCGCGGTAGGCACACAGTAGTGCGGAATCCGGCGTGAGCTCGGTATATGTGGGCGCCAGCGCCCGGATTTCATGGGTGCATCCGGTAGCCAGCGCTCCCGCCTCGAAGCAGGCCGAGGCGCGCTGCAGCAGATCGTCGAGGGATGCGGAGTCGTCTGCCCGCAGGTAGTACAACAGTTCCGCATGGCCGGGCACGATATTCGGGGCAACACCGCCCGACTCGACTATACCGTGGAGTTGCTGGCCGGGGCGCAGATGCTGACGCAGCAGACCCAGTGCGACCTGCGCGACGGTGGCGGCGTCCCCGGCGTTGCGGCCGTACTCCGGCGCGGCGCTGGCATGTGCCTCGCGGCCGTGGAAGGTGATCGACAGATCGGCCAGGGCCAGCGACCGCGCACCCACGATGTCCAGCGGACCCGGATGCACCATCAGGGCCATCGCGACCCCGTCGAAGACGCCGCGCTCGAGCATCAGCACCTTGCCGCCGCCGCTCTCCTCGGCCGGCGTGCCGAACACCTTCACGGTGAGCCCGCACCGATCGGCGACCTCGGCCAGCGCCAGCCCCGCGCCGACGGCGGCCGCGGCGATGATGTTGTGGCCGCAGGCGTGACCGATCTCGGGCAGCGCGTCGTATTCGGCGCAGATTCCGACCACCAGATCACCGCTGCCGAAGGTGGCCACGAAGGCGGTGTCCAGGTCCGCGACCGGCGTCTCGATACCGAAACCGCGTTCACGCAGCGGGGCCAGGGTCTTGGCGACACTGCGGTGTTCGGCGAACGCCAGCTCGGGTTCGGCGTGGATGGAATGTGAGAGGGCGATCAGATCCGATGCGGCGGCCGTGACCGCGGCATCGGCGGCGGCGAGGAGGTCCGGATCCGCCGGGGCCACCGCCGCGTCGGCATCGCCGGCGCGGACGCCGTGAGTACCGGGGTTACCGTCGCCGGCGTCATCGGCGCCAGGTTCGTCGGCGCGGGCGCAGCCGGGTGCGGCGGCCCGGTGCGCCGACCGGTCCGTTCGACTCCAGCTGCGTTCGTCCCCGCTGCGTGGCATGGCACACAGTCTCGCACTGTGCGCCACGCGATGATCATCGGGTTATCAGGAGCCGAAGGCGAGATTCTCCGGTGTGGTGGGGGTATTCAGGCCCGCGAGGGCCCGTCCGTGCAGCGCACGCTTGATGACCGGCAGATTCGGCTTGCGGTTGCCGGTCAGTGCCGCGGCCCGCGCCACGGCCGCGGCCAAGACGCCGTCCGCCTCGGCCGCCTCGTCGACGATGCCCGCGGCGATCGCGTCGGCGGCACCGTAGCGGCGGCCGGTGGTCATCGCCTCGAGCGCGACCTGATTGGCCAGCCGTTCGGTGACGAGCGCGTTCATCGCGACCGTGAACGGCATCCCCAGGTGAACCTCGGGCAGGCACCAGTACCCGCGATCCGAGCGCATCACCCGGAAGTCGTGCGAAGTGGCCAGCATGGCGCCCGCACCGAAGGCGTGGCCGTTCAGTGCGGCGACGGTCGGCATGCCGAAGGCCAGCAGCCGGCTGAAGACGGTGTGCACCCGGTCGAGATACCAGTGCATCTTGTCCATGTTGCCGAACAGCCAATCGGTGTCCAGGCCGTTGCTGAAGAACTTTCCGGTGGCCACCGTGACCAGCGCCGCCGGCCCCTCGGCGGCCTCGACCTCGTCCAGTTTGGCGTGGATGGCGTCGATCCAGTCGGGATGGAAGCGGTTCTCGCTGTCGGTCTGACCCTCGTTGCCGAGGTAGAGCACGAATACGTCCCCGTCACGGTCCAAGTACGGCATAGGCAGAGAATATGCAGCTCCGGATGAACGCCCGCATCACACCCCCGGCCAAGTTACCGACGAGTTGTCATCACTGCCCCGGGTACGGGCCGGCGACCCTGCCCGGGTACGGGTCAGCGACGTGGCGGAATCGGCACCCGCATCAGATCCTCGGCGATCACCAGGTCCCCGTCGAAATACCGCTCCGCCTCGGCCCGGTGCCCGGCCAGATCGCCGTAGCGCTGCGAGAAATGGGTCAGGACGAGTGTCCGCACGCCCGCCTCCGCGGCCACCCGTGCCGCCTGCCCCGCGGTGAGGTGGCCGAAATCGTCGGCCAGCTGCGCCTCGGCCTCCAGGAAGGTGGACTCGATGACCAGCATATCGGCGCCTTCGGCCAATTCCGCTATCCCCGAACACATTCGAGTGTCCATCACGAAGGCGAAGCGCTGGCCGGGCCGCGGGGCCGAGACCTCGTCGACGGTGACCGTGCGACCGTCGGGCAGCCGGACCGCGCCCTCGCGCTGCAGGGTCCCGACCATCGGACCCGCCAGGCCGAATTCGGCGAGCCGCTCCGGCAGGATCCGATAGCTGTCGGGTTCGACGAGCCGATAGCCGAAGGTGTCGATGCGATGCGACAGCCGCACCGCCTCGAAGGTGAACGGGGCGTCCGGCAGCGGCACCGGACCGTCCGCGTCGATCGGATGTTCGCGCAGACCGGGAAACGCGGGTACCACGCCGCGCAGATGGGTGAGCAGCTCGGCGCCCGATCCCGGGAAGCAGATGTCGACCGGATGGGTGACCTGGTCCAGATTGAGCCGCGCCAGCACCCCGGGCAGGCCCAGGCAGTGGTCGCCGTGGAAATGGGTCAGGCCGATCCGGGTGATGCCACTCGCCGAAACCCCCGCGAACAGCATCTGCCGCTGTGTCCCCTCGCCGGGGTCGAAGAGCAGGCCGTCACCGTCCCAGCGCAACAGATATCCGTTGTGATTGCGTCGGCGGGTCGGCACCTGACTGGCCGTCCCGAGGACCACGAGTTCACGCACGGCACCATCCTGCCCTCGCCCCGGCGACCGCGCCCGGCGGCGGCACCCGTGTCCGGCCCGCGACGCGCACAACCGGCCTGCCGGCGCACTATCGTGGGCCCATGCTTGCCGAACAGGCCGCCGAGGCGATCGCCACACGTACGGGAGTCACGCGTCATCGGGTCGCGGTGGTACTCGGATCCGGCTGGCAGTCCGCCGCCACCGAGATCGGAGCGCCGCGAGCGTCGATTCCGATGACCGAGCTGCCCGGCTTCGAACCGCCGACGGCCCAGGGACATCAGGGCATCGTCCATTCGGTGCAGGTCGGCGAGGTGCCGGTGCTGTTGCTGATGGGCCGCCAGCACCTCTACGAAGGCTACGAACCGCATCGGGTGGTGCACGCGGTACACGCGGCGGCCGCGGCGGGTGCCGAGACGGTGATCCTCACCAACGCCGCGGGTGGTATCCGCCCGGGCCTGCGCGTCGGCGAGCCGGTGCTGATCAGCGATCACCTCAATCTCACCGGGCGCACCCCGCTCACCGGGGCCGCGTTCGTGAACATGGTCGACGCCTGGGATCCCGAATTGCGCACGCTGGCAAGGGAAATCGATCCCTCGCTCGGTGAGGGCGTCTATGCGGGCCTGAACGGGCCGCAGTACGAGACGCCCGCCGAGATTCGCATGCTGGGCGGTATGGGCGCCGACCTGGTCGGCATGTCGACCGTGCTGGAGGCGATCGCGGCGCGCTCGCTGGGGCTGCGGCTGCTGGGCATATCGCTGGTGACCAATCTGGCCGCGGGCGTGACCGGCGCACCCCTGTCCCATCAGGAGGTACTCGCCGAAGGGCAGGCCGCCGCACCGAGATTGGGCAAACTGCTGCGCGGTGTGCTGGAACGGCTGTAGGCGGGCGCATGTTGCGATTCGGAACGGCCGGTCTGCGCGGCCCTCTGCAGGACGGGCCGGACGGAATGAACGTCGGCACCGTGGCACGCGCGAGCGCCGGTGTGGCCGCATGGCTCCGGGACCGCTGCCTCGGCGGCGGCCTGGTGATCGTCGGTCGCGATGCCCGGCACGGCTCCGCGGAGTTCGCCACGGTCACCGCGGAAGTGTTTGCGGCAGCGGGCTTTTCCGTTCTGCTGCTGCCGCGTCCACTGCCGACGCCGATCGTGGCGTTCGCGGTACGGGAGCTGGGTGCGGTCGCCGGAGTGCAGATCACCGCGTCCCACAATCCCGCCACCGACAACGGGTACAAGCTGTATCTGGACGGCGGTTCGCAGCTGATCCCGCCCGCCGACGCGGAGATCGAGCGCTGCATCGATGCGGTCACCGAACCGATCGCGCGCACCGATCCGGCCGCCGGCGCCCCGTCGCCGTCGATCCTGTCGCTCCCCGCGGACGCCGCCCGAGCCGAACTCGGCGAGGAACTCGTTCGCCGCTACCTGGCACGAGCCGCCGCCGTGCCCGAGACGATCGGCGGCGCACGAACGATTCCGGTCCATGCGGGCCACCACGCGGCGGGCGGGACACCGGACGGCGAACCGGCCGCCGGGGACCGAATGACGGTGCAGCGCACCGATATCCGGATCGCGTTGACTCCCATGCACGGCGTCGGCGGCGAGACGGCGATGGCCGCGCTGGCCGCCGCCGGGTTCCACGACGTCCACGTGGTCGAGGAACAGTTCGCGCCCGATCCGGACTTCCCGACGGTGGCCTTTCCGAATCCGGAGGAGCCGGGCGCCGCGGATCTGCTGCTGGCGCTCGCGGAGAAGATCGACGCCGACCTCGCCGTCGCACTCGATCCCGATGCCGATCGCTGCGCGCTCGCGGTCCCCGGCCCGCGCGGATGGCGCATGCTGCGCGGCGACGAAACCGGTGTGCTGCTGGCCGATTACGTCCTGCGCAACGCCGCACCGGACGCGCTGGTCGCGACCACCGTCGTGTCGTCGCGGCTGCTGGGGAAGCTCGCGCCCGCGCGCGGGGCCCGCTACGCCGAAACACTCACCGGATTCAAATGGCTGGCCCGCGCCGGAGCGGGCCTCGTATACGCCTACGAGGAGGCCATCGGACACTGCGTCGATCCGGCCGCCGTGCGCGACAAGGACGGCATCACCGCCGCCGTCGCCGCCGCCGACCTCACCGCCCGTCTGCGAGAGCAGGGACGTTCCCTGCTCGACGTCCTCGACGACTACGCCGTGGAGTTCGGCCTGCACGCCGGCGACCAGGTGTCGCTGCGACTGGCCGATCAGCCGGCCGCCGCGCAAGCCGTCACGCGCCTGCGCGATACGCCGCCCGACGTCATCGCGGGTGTCCCGGTCACCTGCACCGACCTGTCCACGGTGCGCGGCAGGATGCGAACCGACGCCTTGATCTTCGAGGGCGATGGGCAGCGCATCGTCATCCGTCCCTCGGGTACCGAGCCGAAGCTCAAGTGCTATCTGGAAGTAGTCGAACCGGTTCCCGACCGCGATGCACTGGATCGATCGAAAGCGATCGCAGCAGATCGACTCTCGGCGCTACGGGTCTTCTGCGAAAATTTGTGAGCCGCCCGAGCCGCCCGGCCCGATTCCGCGCCGGGACCCCTCGGCGCAGACCGCCGCGCGACCGTCGGCAGTTCGGCCGGGCGTCGCGCTGTCACACCGGATCGGCGACCCGCGCACGCACCATCGTTTCGCGGCCCACCGCCGCGCGGCATCAGTCGTGGCGCGGACCGAATTGGCGGTCGCCGGCGTCGCCGAGGCCGGGCACGATGAAGGCGTCGGCATTGAGTCCGGAGTCGACCGCGGCGGTCACCAATCGCACCGGCAGGCCCGAGTTCTCCAGTGCGGCAATGCCTTCCGGGGCGGCGACGACGCAGATGGCGGTGATGTCGGTGGCGTTGCGGGCGGACAGCAGTTCCAGGGTGTGGCGCATCGATCCGCCGGTGGCCAGCATCGGATCGAGGACGAAGACCGGCAGGCCCGACAGATCCGCGGGCAGCGATTCCATGTACGGCACCGGACGATGGGTCTGCTCGTCGCGCGCCACGCCGACGAAACCCACTCGGGATTCCGGAATCAGCGCGCTGGCGGCGTCGACCATGCCGAGGCCGGCACGCAACACCGGCACCAGCAGAGGTGGTTGCGCCAGCCGGGTGCCCCGGGTCGGCGCGACCGGGGTGTCGATGTCGAAGCTGTGCGTCGGGGCTTCCCGCAGCGCTTCGTAGACGAGGAATCCGGTCAGATCCGCCAGTGCCGCCCGGAAACCCGCGTTGGGTGTGCGGGCATCGCGCATGGCCGTCAGGAGGGTGGCCGTCAGCGGGTGTTCCACGATATGCGTACGCATGAGGGAACGATAAGGTCTGTCGGGGTTCGAAATCCTCAACCGAGGGCGGATTTCCGCATCCGGAGTGGGAACCGTTGCGCAGGGGCATGCGTCGAACTACTCGGATGACGTAATCTGCCACCAGACCAGCACGATGGGGGATGTTGATGCACAAGATCTCGGTCGACACCGAGGGCGTCGCCGCCTACGGTGCCACAGCTGCGGGACTGGCCGGTGAAATGGGTGTGGCCGCGGCGGGCGCCGCCGGAGCCGACCCGGTCCTGCTCGGCCCGATCTTCGGACTGGTGGGGGGCGATTTCGTCGCTGCCTATGCCGCGGCCCACGCCGGGCACGTCGCGGGGATCGGCGAACTGTCCGCGGTGATGGGCAGCGTGGGGGCCGCCGCGACGGGCGCCGCCGCCACCTACTCCGAAACCGACGCCGCCCACGCCGCCGCACTGCGCGCCGCGGAAGGGCCGATCGGATGACGGGCGTCATCGATCTCGACGCACTCGCCCAACCACTCATCGATCTGCTCACCAGCTTCGGCTCCGGTGTGCTGCCCGCCGGCGGCCCGGCCGATGCGCTGCGCCAGGTGTCCATCCACCTCGACGGAATTCACCAGGCCGGCAGCGCGAGCATCAATCAGATGACCAACGCCTGGAACGGCGGTGGTGGCGACGCGGCGATGGACAAGGCGCTCAAGGTGCAGACCTCGGCGGCCGCGATGTCGGATCGCGGCAACGATATGGCCGATGTGGTCAGTCAGGCCGCCGCTTCGGTGCAGACGGGCCAGAAGGAACTCGACGGAATCGTCCAGTCGTTCGTGCAGTCGGTCACGGCGCTGGGGCCGGCGGTGACGACTCCCCCGGGACTGATCACGGTGGTCAACTCCGCGATCGACCATTTCGGCCAAGCGCTGGGCGTGGTCGGCCGGGTGCGGTCGGAACTCGACACGCACACCGCCTCGATGACCGAACTGACCCCGCCCCCGCCGACGCCGTCCATGTCGGGTACCCCGGTGGCCGCGGCCTCGGTCGCCGCGCCCGCGCTGAGCACCGGCGCGCAGACGGCCGGTTCACTGCTCGGCGGGCTGGTGTCGAGCGGCGGTTCGATGATGAGCAGTATGACCACCCCGGCCTCCGCGGCGACGCGGTCGCGGTCGAGTTCGGGCGCCACGAAAACCCCCGGAGCGCAGCAGTCCGGCGCCGACAAGCCGGGCCGCCACGGCGGCGTCATGATCACCCTGCCCGACGGCAGTCAGGTCGAGGCGCCCAATCAGAAGGCCGCCACCGCGGTCAAGGCGGCGATCAGCGCCTGCGGCACGCCGTACGTCTGGGGCGGCAACACCCCCGGGGCCGGCCTGGACTGCAGCGGCCTGACCAAGTGGGCCTACGGCGAGGCCGGCGTCGATCTGCCCCGGCTCGCCTGCGATCAGAGTGCCGGCGCCACACCGGTGAGTCCGGGCGAGGTCATGCCGGGCGATCTGGCCATCTGGGACGGGCACGTCGCGATGGTCGTCGGTAACGGACAGATGGTCGAGGCCGGTGATCCGGTGCAGATCGACCCGATTCGAACGGAGAACATGGGAATGGCGTTCCACGGGTTCTACAGGCCGACGTCATGAGCCAGCCGCAGCACCAGCAGATCCCGAGCGTCACGGTCGCCGCCAGCACCAATCGCGCCGGCACCATCAGTGTGCGGGCCACCGATCAGGGCATTCCGGTCGAGATCAAATTCGAGCGCAGCGAATACCGGTACGGCGCACAGGCTTTGGCGGCGGAGATCCTGCGGCTGACCAAGCGGTCGGCGATCGTCGCCAAGGCCCGCCGGCGTGAACTGCTCGCCGAATCCGGCATGCCCACCGAGATCCTGGACAAGCTGGGCCTGCCCACCCGTCAGGAAGCCGTCGACGAACTCGACCGCATGGACGACGAGGACACCGGACCCACCAGCTGGATGAGGCCCGTATGACCGGAAAGGACGCACTGTGAGCGCGGAAATGGATGCCCTCGTCGCCGCGGCGACGAACAAACTCGAGGCCCTCGAGGCCGCGCTCTACAACCTGAAGAACGTGCGCGGCCGCTTCACCGCCGAGGACGGTTCGGTGAGCGTCGAGGTCGACAGCGACGGCGCCCTCGTGGGCTTGGACCTGTCCGAGGCCGTCACCTCCCATTCACCGGCCGAGGTGGGCCAGTTGATCATCTGGGCGTGCCAGCAAGCTGCGCAGAATGCGGGAGAGCAGCGCTCGGAGGTGGTCGCCACCCTGAATTCCGCCTTCACCGCACCCGAATCGGGAAACGTTGGGGGGCGGGCCGAATAGTGCCGAAGGCAACGGCTCGATAGGCTTCCGTTCATGGCTTCTGGAGACATCGTCCCGATCGAGCTCGGTCTCACCGACGGCGATCTGGTCACCCTGTGGGCACCGCGCTGGCGAGACGGTGACGACGAGTGGGAGGCATTCCTCGGTCACGAGGACAAGCTCTACGGATTCGACTCCCCCGCGGAGCTCGCCGCGTTCATCCGTACCAACGACGACAACGATCTGGTGGACCATCCGTCCTGGAAGGTCGTCGTCGGGTTGTCCGCCGCCGAGCTGGAACCCCAGGAGGAGCACGTCTTCGATCTGGTCGGCGTGCCCGAACTGGCGGCCGGTGAA
Organism: Nocardia africana NBRC 100379; assembly: GCF_001612635.1. Lineage (GTDB taxonomy): Bacteria > Actinomycetota > Actinomycetes > Mycobacteriales > Mycobacteriaceae > Nocardia > Nocardia africana. The sequence continues at coordinate 143,571 of NZ_BDAV01000001.1, forward strand.
CCCGACCCGGAGACCATCGCGGAACTGGAAGAGACCCTCGAGATGGTCCGCACCATCGGCGAGGTGTGCGAACTCGAGGTGGTCACCAAGTTCTTCGGCTCACATCCCGTCCTCGGCGCACTGCCGGCGGGTGTGACCGCGTTCGTCGGCCGCGACGGCGAACAGCTGTGGGACCAGGTCGGCAACGCGATCGCCAAGGACTGGGACCAGGTCGTCGACGCCATCGATTCGGTGGTGGCCTCGCCGGAGGTCGACGCCGAAGCGCTGGCCGTGGCCGAGGCGGAACTGCTGGCCGCCGAGGAGAACGTCGTCGACGCCGAGGACGTCGCCGACACCGACGACGACGATATCGAGCCGGTCGACCTCGACGAGGACGAGGACACCGACGAGGAAGACGACGAGGACGAAGAGGAGACCTTCTGGCACGAGGTCGGCATCGACCCGGTCAAGATCGTCACCTCCGAGGGCGAATTCTTCACCCTGCGTTGCTATCTGGACGACGAGCCGGTGTTCCTCGGCCGCAACGGCACCATCACCGTTTTCCCCTCCGAGCGCGCACTGGCCCGCTACCTGGCCGACGATCACGACCACGACCTGGCACGGGTCAGCACCTACGGTGAGGTCCGCACAGCGGCGACCGACGGTTCGCTCGAGGTCGAGGTCACCGAGGAGAACATCTACGTGCTCCCGGGCCTGGCCGACGATCTGGGGCAGGGCCCCAAGGCGGTGGACATCGACCAACTGGATCTGGCGGTCGAATTGTTCACCGACGCAGCCGATTACGCCGGTGACGACTCGGTCGAGCAGGCGCTGGCGAAGTCGACGCCGCTGGGCTGGTACGTCTCCTATCTGCTGGAGCCGGACCCGACCCGGCTGGCGCCGAGCCCGCCGTTCACCGCCGAGGCCGAGAGCTGGCGAGCCCTGGAGCAGGCCTTCGAGAACCGGCTGGAGAAGGCCTAGCCGGTTCCCGAGGCGCAGCAGTCGTCCGAGGACAGGGCGGTCATCCGATCAGCACGGCGTACCCGGGCTTGATCACCTCGTCGATGATGCGCAGCCGGTCCGGGAACGGGATGAACGCCGACTTCATGGCGTTGATCGTGAACCGTTCCAGATCGCTCCACCCGTAGCCGAAGGTTTCGACCAGCTTCAGCATTTCCCGGCTCATGTCGGTATCGCTCATGAGCCGGTTGTCGGTATTGACCGTGACCCGGAACCGCAACCGGGCCAGCAGGTCGAACGGATGCTTGTCCAGGGCCGGCACGGCACCGGTCTGCACATTCGACGACGGACACAGCTCGAGCGGAATCCGTTTGTCGCGAACGTAATTTGCCACCAGCCCGAGGGTGGGCTCGGCGCCGTCGCTGTCGAAGATGTCGTCGGTGATCCGCACTCCGTGCCCGAGCCGATCGCAGCCGCAGAACGCCAGCGCCTCGTGGATCGACGGCAGTCCGAACGCTTCTCCGGCGTGAATGGTGAACTGCGCGCAGTTGGCCCGCATGTATTCGAAGGCGTCCAGATGCCGCGAGGGCGGATAGCCCGCCTCGGCGCCGGCGATATCGAACCCGCCGACGCCGCGGTCGCGGAAGCGCACCGTCAGTTCGGCGATCTCACGGGACCGGGCGGCATGACGCATGGCGGTGAGCAGGCAGGTCACCCGGATGGGGGTGCCGGCTTCGGCGGCCAGCTGCTCGCCCTCGCGAAAGCCGACGAGGGTGTGCTCGACGACCTCGTCGAGGGTGAGGTCGCGTTCGAGATGCTGTTCGGGCGCGAAGCGGACCTCGGCGTACACCACGCCGTCGGCGGCCAGGTCCAGCGCGCATTCGCGGGCCACCCGCCGCAGTCCCTCCGGGGTCTGCATCACCGCCACCGTGTGCGCGAAGGTCTCGAGGTAGCGCTCGAGCGATCCGCTGTCGGCCGCTTCGCGGAACCAGTGCGCCAGCGCCTCCGCATCGGTGGCGGGTAGCTGGTCGTATCCGCAATCCTCGGCCAGTTCGAGCACGGTCGCGGGACGCAGGCCACCGTCGAGATGGTCGTGCAGCACGGCCTTGGGGGCCTGGCGGATCGAGGCGAGAGTCAAAGGCATCGGTCCAGTCATGTAACGACGCTATCCGCATTCGCGGGCCCGCGCAGGCAACTTGCCCGGTGTGCATCTACCCGCCGGACTGTCGTTGCCCGATGGTCGCCCGCGCGTAGCCGGACCCGGCTCAGTACTTCGCCATCAGATAGGCGCCCACGACGATCAGCGCACAGCCCGCCAGTCGCTGCGCGCTGACCGGCCGGCGCGGGAAACCCATGACACCGAAATGGTCCATGACCGCCGCGAGCAGCATCTGACCGGCGATGATCAGGGCATTGAACGTACTCACGCCGACGCTGGACGCCACGGTGATCATCGCGAAGATGGCGGCGCCACCGGTGAGCCCGCCGAAGGGAGCCCATCGGGGCATCGCCTTCAGATCCGCTCGGGACGGCCATGGCTGACGCGGCGAAACCGCCAGTGTCACAGCGAAAATCGCGCCGACACCGGCGAGCGCCACCGCGTAGGAGATCACGCCGCACAGAAAGACGTTGTGCAAGGCAAGTTTCAGCGAGTTCTGACATCCGGCCTCGACCGAGCGCAGGGCGCCGCCGACGAGCATGAGGACGAAGACGAGAATCATCGCCCCGCGGCCGAGGGCCGCCCGCCGGACCGTGGTGCGGGCGGTCATCGTGCCGCCTCCCCGGCCGGGGCGAACTCGGGTCGGCGGGGCGCGGCCTCACGAGAATCGCTCGCCATGAGATACACGGCCACGGTGATCAGCAGCCGCGGCGGCGTCGCGTGCCGCTCGGCGAACCCCATCGCGCCCAGGTCGTCCATCACCAGCGCGACCAGCATTTCGGCCACGATGACGACGGCGTTGAAAGTGGCGACACCGACATATTTGGCCACGGTGATCATGCCGAGCACCGCGACACCCCCGATCAGCCCGCCGAACGGCGCCCACCAGGGCATCCGTTCCACATCGTCCCAGGTCGGCCACGGCGAATGCGAGACCACGGTCGAGATGACGAGGAAGACCGAGAATCCGGCCAGCGCGACGGCGTAGGACACCACCGCGCACAGCCACATGTTCTTCAGATGGAATTTTTGCGTGTTCTGGCAGCCGACCTCGACGGACCGCAATCCGCCGGCGGCCAGGATGAACACGAAGATGAGTCCGAGAGCGACAGCACCCACGAGCACACGTCCTTCGCTAGGCAATCGAATGCCGTCCGCACGCAGGCGGTACTTCGTCACCAGCCGGATTCTGCGGTCGTGCGAGCACAGAATAGCAACCCAAGTGACGTGCCGTTGGTTATCGGCACAATAAATAGGTCACTCGTGTGCTCAGAGCCCGATCCGGCCGAGGACCAGCGGATGCGCGGCCGGCGGGACCGGCCCGATGTCGAATCCCGGCCGCAGTGCTGCGATCGCCGCGGGTACGGCCGCTTCGGAGTCGGTGTGCAGGGTGAACAGCGGCTTCCCGGCCGTCACCGAATCGCCTGGCTTGCAGTGCATTTCGACGCCCGCGCCGGACTGCACAGGATCACCCTGACGAGCGCGTCCGGCACCGAGCCGCCAGGCGGCGAGCCCGACGGCCATCGCATCCAGCCGGGTGAGGACGCCCGATTCCTGCGCCACCAGGGTTTCGGTGTGCCGCGCCCGCGGCAGTGGCGCGTCGGGATCGCCGCCCTGCGCCGCGACCATCGCCCGCCAGTGATCCATCGCGCGTCCGTCGGCCAGCGCATCGGCGGGATCGACATCGCGAATATCCGCCTGCGCCACCATTTCTCGTGCCAGGGCCACGGTCAGCTCGACGACATCGGCCGGGCCGCCACCGGCCAGCACCTCCACCGATTCGGCGACCTCGAGGGCATTGCCCGCCGTACGCCCGAGGGGGGTGTCCATCGCGGTCAGCAACGCGACCGTCCGCACCCCCGCGTCGGTCCCCAACTCGACCATGGCCGTGGCCAATTCGGTGGCGTCACGGAAGTTCTTCATGAACGCGCCGCTGCCGACCTTCACATCCAGGACGAGTGCGCCGGTCCCCTCGGCGATCTTCTTGCTCATGATCGAACTGGCGATGAGCGGCACCGATTCCACGGTGCCCGTGACGTCGCGCAGCGCGTACAGGCGCTTGTCGGCGGGCGCCAGATCCGCCCCGGCCGCGCAGATCACCGCGCCGATCTTCGGATCGGTGAGGATCGCACGCATCCGCGCGGGGTCCAGATCGGCCTGCCAGCCCGGAATGGATTCCAATTTGTCCAGGGTCCCGCCGGTGTGGCCCAGTCCGCGCCCCGACAACTGCGGGACCGCCGCCCCGCAGGCAGCCACCAGCGGCGCCAGCGGCAGGGTGATCTTGTCGCCGACCCCTCCCGTCGAGTGTTTGTCGACGGTCGGCCGGGGCAGGTCCGTGAAGTCCATCCGCTGCCCGGAGGCGATCATCGCGGCGGTCCACCGGGCGAGTTCCCGGCGGGTCATGCCGCGCAGCACGATCGCCATCGCCAGAGCCGACATCTGTTCGTCGGCCACCTCGCCGCGGGTGAACGCGTCGACCACCCAATCGATCTGCTCGTCGTCGAGTTCCGCACCGTCGCGCTTGGCCGCGATCACCGACACCGCCGTATGGGTCATGGCGAAAAGCCTTCCAGATCCCGTTCGGGGTGCGGAAATTCACATCATTTCCGGCCGGCGGCCAGATCGTCCGGCCCGAAGGCGTCCGGCAGCAACCTCGCCAGCGGTACCGGTCCGTCGCGATGGTCGACGAGCAGTTCCGGCCCGCCGTGCTCGTAGAGCACCTGCCGGCACCGTCCGCAGGGCATCAGGATTTCCCCGTGCGAATCACAGACCGCGACCGCCAGCAAACGGCCGCCCCCGGAGGAACAAAAGTTACCGACGAGTACAGTTTCGGCACAGACGCCGAGCCCATATGAGACATTTTCCACATTGCAGCCGCTCACAATGGAACCGCCGGCGGTGAGAGCGGCGGCACCGACCGGAAAGCCGGAGTACGGCGCATACGCATTACGCATTACTCGAAATGCGTTGTGACGCAGGGAATCCCAATCAATTTCCGGCATATCGGACCTCCGCTCGAATGGCTGATATGACAGCGTAGAAATGGCATCGCGACGCTGTCGAACATTCAGGCAAGGCAAACCTAACTCCCCGCTTGGAGGCTCAACGCACGGCACGCCGAATTAGTTCCGCGAATCGCCGGGGATTAGAGTTCTCCACAGATCGGTCCAGGTTTGGCAACGCACCGCCGGCCACCGCCTCCGGATGTCAGCGCCCGAGATGAGCTGGTGTTTCTCCAGATTCACATGCTCGGCGTATGCCGAAGCTGCGACCGGATCCGACTGCCGGCTCGCCGGCGTGTCCATCAACGACGTTGGAGGCACCGCACTCTATGACGACCACACTGGAAGCTCCGGCCCAGCCGAAGCGGAAGACCCTGTACCGCGGCGACCCGGGTATGTGGTCCTGGGCGATGCACCGGATCACCGGTGTCACGATCTTCTTCTTCCTGTTCGTCCACGTACTCGACACCGCTCTGGTGCGGGTCAGCCCGGACACCTACGACCGGGCCATCGAGACCTACAAGAACCCGGTCGTGGCCCTCATGGAGATGGGCCTGGTCGTCTGCGTGCTGTTCCACGCGCTCAACGGCGTCCGCGTGATCCTCGTCGACTTCTGGTCCAAGGGCCCCAAGTACCAGCGCCTGATGCTGTGGATCGTGCTCACCATCTGGGTTCTGGTCTCCGCCGCCGGCGTCGGCCGCCAGTTCTTCTACCTGCTGACGGAGCACTGATATGACCGCACCTGTTCTCGGCAAGTCCTACGACCGGCCCGCGAGCCTCGACTCGCCGCGCGCCCCGCGCCGCTCCTCCGGCAACAACTTCGAGAAGTACGCGTGGCTGTTCATGCGCTTCTCCGGCCTGCTGCTGATCGTGCTGGTGCTGGGCCACATGACGATCATGCTGATGCTCGACGGCGGCGTGAAACGGCTGAACTTCGGCTTCGTGGCCGGCCGCTGGGCCAGCCCCTTCTGGCAGTGCTGGGACCTGGCCATGCTGTGGCTGGCGCAGCTGCACGGCGGCAACGGCCTGCGCACGGTCATCGACGACTACTCCCGCAAGGACTCCACCCGCTTCTGGTTGAAGACCCTGCTGGTCGTCGCCATGGTCCTGATCATGGGCGTGGGCACCTACGTCATCTTCACCTTCGACCCCAACATCAGTTAGGAACGCCTCCGCGATGAGTGAGACTCGACCGGTTCAGGAGCACCGCTACGACGTGGTCATCGTCGGTGCCGGCGGCGCGGGGATGCGTGCGGCGATCGAGGCCGGCCCCCGGGTTCGCACCGCTGTGCTGACCAAGCTGTACCCGACCCGCAGCCACACCGGCGCGGCCCAGGGCGGTATGTGCGCCGCGCTGGCCAACGTCGAAGAAGACAACTGGGAATGGCACACCTTCGACACCGTCAAGGGTGGTGACTACCTGGTCGACCAGGACGCCGCGGAGATCATGGCCAAGGAGGCCATCGACGCGGTGCTGGACCTGGAGAAGATGGGCCTGCCGTTCAACCGGACGCCCGAGGGCAAGATCGACCAGCGTCGCTTCGGCGGTCACACCCGCGACCACGGTAAGGCGCCCGTGCGCCGCGCCTGCTACGCCGCCGACCGCACCGGCCACATGATCCTGCAGACGCTCTACCAGAACTGCGTCAAGCACGACGTGGAGTTCTACAACGAGTTCTACGTGCTCGACCTGGTGATGAGCGAGACCGACCGCGGTTCGGTCGCCACCGGCGTGGTCGCCTACGAGCTGGCCACCGGTGAGATCCACGTCTTCCACGCCAAGGCGATCATCTTCGCCACCGGCGGTTCCGGCCGGATGTACAAGACCACCTCCAACGCGCACACGCTGACCGGTGACGGTATGGCGATCGTGTTCCGCAAGGGACTGCCGCTGGAGGACATGGAGTTCCACCAGTTCCATCCGACGGGCCTGGCCGGTCTGGGCATCCTGATCTCCGAGGCCGTCCGCGGTGAGGGCGGCATCCTGCGCAACGCCTCCGGTGAGCGCTTCATGGAGCGCTACGCCCCGACCATCAAGGACCTCGCGCCCCGCGACATCGTGGCCCGGTCGATGGTCAAGGAGGTCCTCGAGGGTCGCGGTGGCGGCCCGAACAAGGACTACGTCTTCATCGACGTGACCCACCTCGGCGAGGACGTGCTCGAGGAGAAGCTGCCCGACATCACCGAGTTCTCCCGCACCTACCTGGGTGTGGACCCGGTGAAGGAGCCGGTGCCGGTCATGCCGACCTGCCACTACGTGATGGGTGGCATCCCGACCCGCATCCGCGGCGAGGTGCTGCGCAACAACACCGACGTGGTCCCCGGCCTGTACGCCGCCGGCGAGTGCGCCTGCGTGTCGGTGCACGGCTCGAACCGCCTGGGCACCAACTCGCTGCTGGACATCAACGTGTTCGGCCGCCGCTCGGGTATCGCCGCCGCGGAGTACGCCGCCCGCACCGAATTCGTCGAGCTCCCGGAGAACCCGGCGCAGATGGTGCAAGACTGGCTGGCGCTGCTGCTGAGCGATCACGGCAACGAGCGGGTCGCCGACATCCGCACCGAGCTGCAGGCCACCATGGATGCCAACGCCGCGGTGTTCCGCACCGAGGAGACCCTGAAGCAGGCGCTGACCGACATCCACGCGCTCAAGGAGCGCTACCAGCACATCACCGTGCAGGACAAGGGCAAGCGCTACAACAGCGACCTGCTCGAGGCCGTCGAGCTCGGCTTCCTGCTGGAGCTGGCCGAGGTCACCGTCGTGGGCGCGCTCAACCGCAAGGAATCGCGCGGCGGCCACGCCCGCGAGGACTACCCCGACCGCGACGACGTCAACTTCATGCGCCACACCATGGCGTACAAGCAGGTCGAGCCCGGTAAGCCGGCGGAGCTGATCGCCGACATCCAGCTCGACTTCAAGCCGGTCGTGCAGACCCGTTACGAGCCGATGGAGCGTAAGTACTGATGACTGCTGTAGCCGAAGCCCCGGCCGGGCAGAAGCCGGCCCCCGTGCCCGACGGGTCGACCATGGTGACGGTCAAGGTCGCCCGGTTCAACCCGGAGGACGACAAGGGCGCGCATTGGGATTCGTTCCAGGTGCCGGTCCTGCCGACCGACCGCTTCCTGAACGTGCTCATCTACATCAAGTCCTACCTGGACGGCACGCTCACCTTCCGGCGCTCCTGCGCGCACGGTGTCTGCGGTTCCGACGCCATGCGCATCAACGGCGTGAACCGGCTGGCGTGCAAGGTGCTGATGCGCGACATGCTGCCGAAGAACGGCAAGGAGCTCACCGTCACCGTCGAGCCGATCCGCGGCCTGCCCGTGGAGAAGGATCTCGTGGTGAACATGGAGCCGTTCTTCGACGCGTTCCGCGCGGTGAAGCCGTACCTGATCACCTCGGGTAACGCGCCGACCCGCGAGCGCATCCAGTCCCAGACCGACCGGCACCGCTTCGATGACACCACCAAGTGCATCCTGTGCGCCTGCTGTACCACCTCCTGCCCCGTGTACTGGAGCGACGGCAGCTACTTCGGCCCGGCCGCGATCGTGAACGCCCACCGCTTCATCTTCGACAGCCGTGACGAGGGCGCCCGCGAGCGTCTCGACATCCTCAACGACGTCGAAGGCGTCTGGCGCTGCCGCACCACCTTCAACTGCACCGACGCCTGCCCCCGCGGCATCGAGGTCACCAAGGCCATCCAGGAGGTCAAGCGCGCCCTCCTGTTCGCCCGACCCTGAGGTAGCAGAGCCCGAAACACGAAGGCCGCCCGCATCTTTCGATGCGGGCGGCCTTTTCGTATCCGGTGCCGGGCCGCCCCGCACGCACCCATCCATATGGCCGGTGGCGCCGAATAACGGTTGCATCAACCAGTATTGCTCGTCATAAGGGGGCGGACATACCGTGGTAAATATGAAGACGATGATCGACTTGGACGACGAGGCCTTGACCCTGGCGGCGAAGGAGCTGGGCACCACCACCAAGAAGGACACCGTCAACGCGGCGCTCCGGTTCGTCGCCGAACGTCGCCGACGCGTCGAGGAGATTCTGAACGATCCCTACGGCTTCGGAGTCGGTCCCGATATCGGCGACCCCGAGGTCATGCGCGGGGCTCGGCGGTGATCGAACCGATCCCACTGCGTCTGCACCTGATCGATACATCCGCATATGCCCGCCTGAGCGACCCCGGCGTCCGGACCGTCATCGCCGGTCTGCTCGCCGATCGTGCGGCCGCAACGTGCGTCACGCTCGATCTCGAAGCCGGCTACTCGGGTCGAAATCTGGCAGACGTCCAGAACATCGCGCACAGCCGCCGGGCACGATTCACCACGCTTCCGGTTACCGAGCCGATCGCCGACCGGGCTCGTGAGGTGCAGCTATTGCTCGCCAGACACGGAAAACACCGCGCCGCCGGGATCGTCGATCTACTCACCGCGGCAGTCGCCGAGTACCACGGAGCCACGATCCTGCACTATGACGAAGACTTCGAACACATCGCCTCGGTCACGCGTCAGCCACATGTCTGGGTCGTGCCGAGAGGAAGTATCGACTGACGATCGAGTCCGGAAAGGTCACTTCGAGCGCGGTGGCCGGTGGACCGGCCGCAACTAGGCAATTTGCTCAGTTTGCCGGGGGTTTGTTGTCGGATCCGGGGCGGGGTGCTTGCCTTGAGGCATGTTCACCGAAGGTCAGCTGTATTCGCCGGTTACCACGGGTAGCGACGGCGATGTCACGGTGCATTTGAGTGCCGAGCATCCGGGGGTGCACGATCCGGAGTATCGGGCGCGGCGCAACGCTATCGCCGCGCTGGCGCTGGCGTATCGGGAGGGCGAGACGCTGCCGCGCATCGACTACACCGAGGAGGAGCAGCAGGTCTGGCGCATCGTGTCGGCGGAGTTGACGCGCAAACATCGGACCTACGCGTCGGCGGAGGTGCTCGAGGGCGCACGGCGGCTGGACCTGCCCGCCGATCACATTCCGCAGCTGGACGAGGTGACCGCGAAATTGGTTCCGCTCACCGGCTTTCGCTATGTGCCGGCGGCGGGGCTGGTGCCGTTGCGCGAGTTCTTCGGCTCGTTCGCCGATCGAATTTTCCACTCCACCCAGTACATTCGCCACCATTCCGCTCCGCTGTACACGCCGGAGCCGGATTCGATCCACGAAATAATCGGGCACGCAAATCAATTGGCGTCGCCGCGGTTCGCCGCGATCTATGCCGAAGTCGGCGCCGCGGCCGCCCGGCTGGAGACCGAAGCGGCGTTGAAGTTCCTGGCCGACGTGTTCTGGTTCTCCATGGAATTCGGCGTGGTGCGCGAAAAGGGCGAAGTGCGTTGCTACGGTGCGGGTTTGCTGTCCTCGTACGGCGAGATCGAGGAGTTCCGGCACGCCCGGCTGCGTCCGCTGAACATTCACGATATGGGCACCGCGACCTACGACATCACGCACTATCAGCCGATTCTGTATTGCGCGCAGTCGATTTCCGAGATCGAGGACGTGATCGGCGGCTTCTTCGCCACCATGACCGACGACAGCGCCGCCGCCGAGCTGGCCGCGTCCTGAGTGCGGGAGCGGTCAGTCGCCGGATTCCGAGGGAGCCGCCGGTCGCAGCGGCATGCCCGCCTCCATGAATTCCACGATCCGGTCGATCTTGTCCAGATCCAGCCCCTCCCGGCCGAACGCGGTCATCATCGCCCCGATCATCGCCCCGGAGAAGGCGCGGACCTCGAAGTCGCCCGGGTCGCGGCCTACGCGGTGGGCGAGCAGCGCGGAGACCAGATCCACGTTGCGTTCGGTCTCCTGCATGATCACGCTGCGCAACTCGGGCTCGTTGTAGATCAGCTTCATCCGGTCCTGCTCGAACTGCCAGTCCTGCGGGTCCAGATTGTCGAAGGTGTCCCGCATCGCCTGGCGGAACGCGGCGAGCGGCGTCAGCTCCGGCGGCTGGGATTCGAGCGCGTGGATCATGATCGGATCGACGTCGTCGGCCAGCACCACTTGCTCTTTGGACGGGAAATAGCGGAAGAACGTGCTCGGCGAGATATCGGCGGCTTCGGCGATCTGCTCGATGGTGGTCGCCGAATACCCCTGCCGCTGAAACAGTTTCATCGCCTCCGCGCGGATGGTGCGGCGGGTGCGCTGCTTCTTGCGTTCGCGCAGCCCCATCCGGGGCGACGTGGTCGCCCCGGAATGGGCCCGAGCGGGTGCGTTCGACTCAGCCGACATGCACCGATTCTCCCGCATCGGCGCCGGGGTGCGGGTCCGGCTCCCCGCTTCGGGTCCGGATCGCGGCGAGCAGCGCCGCCACCGCGCACACTCCGGCGCACAGCCACAGCATCGCGCCCATACCCGAGACGAAGGCCGATTGCACCTGGGCGAGCATGTCGGCGTTGCCGGTGGCATGAGCCACCGCGACACCCGCGTTCACACCGTTCGAGACCGGCTCGTGGTTGTAGGAGCCCAGGTCGGAGCGATACTGCGTGGCGAGGACGGTGCCCAGCACCGCCACGCCGATGGTGCCGCCGGCCTGGCGCAGCGCCTGCAGCAGCGCCGAACCCGAACCGGCGCGCTCGGCGCCGAGCTGCCCCATCGCCATTCCCATGGCGGCCGGCATGACCAGGCCCATCGCGAAGCCCAGGATCGTGGTCCAGGCGGCGGTGTAACCGTAGCCGCTGCTCACCTGGGTCATGGCCCCCATGGCTAGGCCGGCGCCGAGGATCAGGAAGCCGACGCTGAGCACGATCCGCGCCCCGAGTTTCGGCAGCAGTTTGTCGACCGCGCGCGTGCCGACCACCAGCCCGCCGATCAGCGGCAGCAACCGCAGCCCGCTGCCGAGCGAATCGACGCCGAGCACCGCCTGAAAGTACTGCGGCACCGTGAAGAACATGCCGAACATCGCGAAGTTCACGAAGACGGAATACGCCGTGCCCCACCGGAAACCACGGTTGCCGAACAGTGCGATGTCGACCAGCGGGTGCGCGATCCGCCGCTGCCACCACACGAAGCCGGCCAGCAGCGCCGCACCGGCGACCACCGCCGCCCAGGCCGCGCCGTCACCCCACCCCTGTTCGCCGAATCGAATGAATCCGTAGGTGAATCCCAGCATGCCCGCGGCCGAGAGCAGCACACCGGGCAGATCGATGCGGAAGGCCGTATCGCTGCGGGTCTCCGGAACCAGGAGCGCGACCGCGATCAGTCCGACCACGACCAGGGGCACGTTGATCAAGAAGACCGAACCCCACCAGAAGTGGTTCAGCAGCCAGCCACCCACGATCGGCCCGAGCGGCAGACCCAATGCGGTGGAACTGACCCAGATCGTCAGCGCGCGCTGGCGTTCGGCCTGGTCCGGGAACAGGCCGGGCAGCACCGACATCGACAGCGGCATCATCGCGGCCGCCGCGATGCCCAGTACCGCGCGCGCGGCGATCAACATCCCCGCCGAGGTCGCCAGCGCACACCACAGCGACGCCCCGCCGAAGACGACCAGCGCCGCCAACAGGAACTTCTTGCGGCCGTAGCGGTCGCCGAGCGCGCCCGCCGGCAGCATCACGGCCGCCAGCGCGAGGGTGTAGGCGGTGGTGAACCATTGCAGCGCAGCGGTATTCGCGTGCAGGTCGATGGCCATGGTGGGTAGCGCGACGACCAGCACGGTGGTGTCGAGGCCGATGGTGAGCATCGCGAGCGCGAGCGCACCGAGGGCGAGCCAGCGCGCCCGGCCGGCGCCCGGCGCATCCACTCCCGGCGCATCGACAGTGGACACTTCGCGGCCCAAGGCCGACGGCCCGCCGGTCGCTTGCGGGCTGTCGGTCGCTTCGTCTCGCGCCGCGGCCCCGGCGAGTGCGGGCGATTCCGATGATCTCCGCAGGTTCATGACATGTCCATTCAGTTGGCTGTGTCTACATTTTGATAGTAGCTCTCATTTCCCCGTCTCTGTCAATACTTCGGGCCGCGGGTGTTCGCGGCACCATCGCGCAACGCCGCATAAGCTGCATATCGATGAACACCCGCATGTCCCGCACCGTCCGCCGCCGATCCCGCGCGGTGGCGGCCGCCGTACTGACTGCCGGGCTGCTGGGCGCCACCGCGGTCACCGGGCTCGACGTGGCAGACGCGGCCCCCACGCCGCCGTCCACGCCGTTCACCACGCCGAATACGGATTCGTGCCCGAACAAGACCGCTCCGCCGCCGCCGATCGACACGTCGGAGGTGCCGGTGCCCGGGAGCACGACGCCATCACCGCTCCCGGTGCCGTCCGATCCGATCGGCGGCGACAAACTCGGACGCTGCGGGGTGGTGGTTCCGGCGGGCGCACCACCGGTGCCCGCCGACATCTCGGCGACCGCCTGGCTGGTCGCCGACCTCGACACCGGCAAGGTGCTGGCCGCGAAGGATCCACACGGCCGCTACCGGCCGGCTTCCACGATCAAGACGCTGCTGGCCGCTGTCGCACTTCCCGCGCTGGACCCGAACCAGGTCGTGATCGGCACGCAGGACGACGCGAATGCCGACGGCACCCGGGTCGGCATCGGCCCCGGCGGCCGCTACACCAACGACCAGCTGTTCCACGCGCTGCTGATGTGTTCCGGCAACGACGCCGCCCACGCCATCGCCACCCAGCTCGGCGGCGACGAAGCCACCGTGGCGAAGATGAACGCGATGGCGAAACGGTTGCAGGCCATGGACACTCGCGCCGCCACCCCCTCCGGCCTGGACGGCCCCGGGATGAGCACCTCGGCCTACGACCTGGCGACGATCTTCCGCCACGACATGCAGAACCCCACCTTCGCCTCGATCATCCACACCGAGCAGTACGACTTCCCCGGCTATCCCGCGAACCCGGCGATCCCCGACGACAAGGACCACCCCGGCTTCCCCATCGCCAACGACAACCGCCTGCTCTACGACTACGACGGCGACCTGGGCGGCAAGACCGGCTACACCGACGACGCGCGGCAAACCTTCGTGACCGCCGCCGAACGCAACGGCCACCGCCTCGTCGTCACCCTGCTCAAGGCCGACGTCCTGCCCATCCGCCCGCCGGAGCAGGCCGCCCGCCTGCTGGACTACGCCTTCGCCCTCCCCTCCGGCTCGACCATCGGCTCCCTCCCCGACCGCAACGCCGGTGCGGACTCGAACACCAACGTCGCCCTGGCGTCCCCGCCGGCCCACGACACCCCGACCGCCGCCGCGCCGACGACGCCCCACGGCAACTCGAACCTGCGCACGATCGGGATCATCGGCGCGCTGGGGTTGGCGATCGCGCTGGGCTTGTTCGGGTGGTCACGCATGGGACGGTCGCGGCGGTAGCCGGCCCGTCCAGACGGCTTGCGAGCGTGCGGTGAGAACCGCCGAGCCGAGGAAACGGCCCGCACACCCTCGCGTCCTCGTCATCGATCCCGCACCGGGCGAGCTCGCGATCCCGGAACTCGAGGCCCTGGCGGCACTCGGACTCGCCCCGACGGTCAACCTGCGGCGAGTAGCGGATCCGAAGCTGCGTTCGGAGATCTCCCGCCGGTGGGACTCGATCGACATCGACGGTTTCCGTGCGGACGACATCGTGACGGCGTTCGACGGCCACGGCGGTTACGACGCGCTGAAATGCCGCGCCGGCATACCGCTGACCTGCGACGTCTTCGAGCGACTGACCGCGAACACGCACGACCAACCGCTGCGCCTGGTCGCCAAGGCCGCCTCGGGTGTGGACAGCTTCGACCTGGACGCTGCCGCCGACAGGGGCATCACCGTGCTGTCCACGCCGGGCGCGAATGCCGGCGCGGTCGCCGAGTTGACGATCGGTCTCATGCTCGACGCTCTGCGCGGAATCAGCACGCGCGACGCCGCACTGCGCGCCGGTGACTGGAGTGCGGCGATCGGCGGTATTCCGGTTCGGAGCCTGGTGGATTCGCGCGTCGGCCTCATCGGGAACGGCGCGATCGCACGGGAAGTGGCGGCACGACTCCGACCGTGCGGAGCCGAGATCTGGGTCCACGGCTCGCCGCGCTTCACCGCGCGGGATGCGGAGCGCTGGCCCGCGCGATGGACAGCCACCCTCCGCGAGCTGATGACCGGCTGCGACATCGTCTCCGTCCACGTACCGTCCACCGCGGCGACCGCCGGGCTCATCGGCGCGCGGGAACTGCGGTGGATGAAACCCGGCTCGATCCTGGTCAATACCTCACGGGCGCAGGTGGTTCCCGAAGACGCTCTCGATGCGGCACTGCGCGACCCGGATTGCGGTCTCGGCCACGTGGCTGTCGACGTATTCGCCACGGAAGGAACAGAATTCGCGTCGCCCCTGGCATCGAATCCGCACACCACGCTCAGCCCGCACGTGGGCGGAATGACGGTAGAGGCGATGAAAGCCAGTTCCGCGCAGCTGCTTACCGCGATCTCGCGGTTCTATCAGAGCGCAGCGGAGTTCACTGCCCGACCTGACTGAAGGCACCACCAGACCTCGGCGCGGGCGACGGCGCTATCAGAAGTCGAGGTCACCCCGGGCTGCGGACGCGGTGAACGCCGTCCACTCCGCCCCGGTGAAGATCAACGCCGGACCGGCGATATTCTTCGAATCCCGCACTCCTACAAGGCTATCGTCCAGGAACGCTACTTCGACACAGTTCTTGGAGCCGCCGCTACGGCTGCTCTTGAACCACCGCGCACCCGCGAGATCGACCATCACACGTACTCCTTCGCTATCTGCCGGAGCAGGGATCGGCTCGCGACCGGATCCATCACGCTTTGCCGGAGACCTTCGTAGGCTTGATGGTACCGCTGCACCGCTACCGGTTTTTCGAGATACATATCCCCGATGAAGCCTTCGACATAGACAACCGGCGGCTCTGCGAGCTGCCCGCCGCGGTCTTTGCCGAAGTCGAGGATCACAAACGAGCCGACTGCTTCGCCGAGAGGAAACCCGGCGCGATCCGGCAGTACCTGCACGCTGACATTCGGGCGACAGCTCACGTCCGCGAGGTGTTTCAGCTGCGCAGACATCACTTTGGGGCTGCCCACCACACACCTGAGGGCCGATTCCCGCAGGATCACGTCCAGCACGGCAGGCTGATACTTGCGCGTGATTCTGGTCTGCCTGCGCATCCGCAGTTGCACCCGGCGCGCATGCTCCTCGGCGGTGTCTTCCGGATGAGCAGTCGAGCACATCGCGCCGGCATACGCGGGCGTTTGGAGAAGACCGGGAACGAGTTCCGGTTCGTAAGTTTTCAAACTTCGCGCCGACGCCTCCAACCCGACATAGAAGTCGAAGTTCTCCGGAATCACGTCTCCGTATTCGCACCACCAGCTCAACTCTTTGCCCTGGACCGCAAGAGCTTTCATCGCGAGCACGGCGTCCCCCTCGAAGCCGTAGATCTTGCACAAGGCTTCGATATCCACCTCCCGCAGTTGCGCGACCATGCCGTGCTCGATGCGTTGCAGGGTGCTCGCGCTGCGCTGGATGAGCGCGGCGGCCTGATGCAGGGTCAGCCCGCATTCCTCACGCCCGTTGCGCAGATACCTTCCGAGCTGCCGTCGCGGCAAGGTGGACCCGTACTCCGACATGCCTGCCTCCCAACAGGTTCCGATTCGACGCCGCCAGCACACCATCACGCGAACCGTCACGACGCGTCCACCGCGGAATTTCATTCGATCTCCGCATAATCCCAGGAAGCTTTGCACCGACCGGCGCCTTCCGACCCGCATTCCGGACGGCGCACCGGGGGCTTTCCCCGGCGGGACAGCAGAACCCCTGGCTGCCAACGGCTTTCGGCGCGGTGACTGCGCGGGCCACGGTGAAGAATCAGCAGGAGCGGTTCAGCAGCTGCGGCGAACTCGCGGCCGCCGCTCATTGCGCATGGGCCGGAAGCGCGACTCACGCGCCGCACGCGGCACCTGCGTCCGGCTCCGTACCGTGCAGGATGTCGTCGCCCAGTCGCAGGCGCGATCCCACGTGTCCGGCGCTCAGTGTTTCGACCGAACGGAGCAGCCGGATCTCGGTTCTGCTGACGATGCAGTTCGTGGACGGACGGTGGCTCGCCGCGAAGCTGGAAGCGGCCGGCGGTGCCGAAGTAACTTCGGCACCGCTCCGCGCCGCCCTCACACCAGCTCGGGCACCCGCAGATGGGCCAGCGCCAGTTCGAACTCGCGCACGTCGATCGCCTCGACGCCGACCTGGCGGGCCGCGTCGACCCGCAGTGCCGCGGACTGTTCGCGGTTGCGCTGCATGGCCTCGGCACTGTCGAAGACGCCGCAGGAGACGGCACGGCCGGACGCGCGGTTGATCAGCAGGCTCGCGCTGCAGAATCCCTCGAGTTGTTCCATCCCCGGCAGGATGTAGTTGCGGTAGGCGTCGGTCGACATGTCGAGGCGGCTCGGATCGGTCTTGATCCAGGTGACGCGCACGCAGGCTCCGGGCATCGTGCGATGGTCCCGGTGCAGGACGGCGATCTCCCATTCCGCGACCTGTGCGGCGGTACCGCCGAAAACCGTCACCGCCCGGTCGCGCGCGGCCATGAAGGCGCTCTCGCTGTCGTGCATCGCGGCCTCGGACTCCCAGCCCGTGGTGGAGATGCAACGACCGAAGGTGCGATCGACCAGCAGGGACAAACCGGTACAGCCCGGGGTCTCCTCGAGCACCGGCATGACCTCGTCCCGCATATGCGCAATTCCGGCGTCGATAGCGGAGGGTTGCGCCTGAATCGTGGTAGACCGTGCGAACACGACCCACCCCCTCTCTGCTCGGGGCAGCGCCCGGCGGCGCCACCGGTGCATCTCAGCCTGCTCCGATGCGCGGGCGCTCGCAATAGGCCGTTTCGGCGTCAGTCGAGGCGCAACCGGCCGCCGTTCTCCTCCCGGTAGAAGGTGTCACCGTCAAGATCGAGACTGAAACCGGAGTTGCCGCTCACTGCGGCGCTACTCACGGCCGGCTGCGGTACCTCGGCATCGCCGCCGCTGCCGGAGTCGTGGCCGAACCTGTTCTTCGCCAGCTGTGTGGCATCGGTCTTCAAGCGCTTCTTGTCGTCCTGCGGACCCTCGACGACCTCTCCGGCGACCTTCTCCCCGAAGTCGCCGACCTTCCCCTCGAACTTCTTGCGCTCCTTGGTCTTCGGCGCGCCGGGACTCTCCGGCTCATGGGTGTGCGGGTTGCGCCCGTCGGGGGATTTGTTGTGCTCGTCCACCCCGACCTTGCGCAGAGCGCCGCCGAGCGCACCGCTCGCCGCGCTCGAAATGCCGTTGTGCAGACCGGCTTTCCCGATGTCGTCGAGGCTGAAGCCGTCGCGCAGGCCGAGTGCGTTCTCCCCCGCCTCCCAGGCCAGCTCCTTACCGGCCCCCTTCATGAATCCCTTGAAGCCCTCGATGGCGGTTTCCTTGATGATGCGCGTCAGTAATTGCTTCAGCGCCTGCTGGATCACCACGCGGGTCGCGACCTCGGCCGCGGCCGCCTCGGCCATGCTCGCGCCCAGTGTCTCGACGGCCGCGGCGGCGGCGATCGCGAGGTTGATCGCCAGTTCGACCAGCATCGCGATGATGTAGAGCTTCACCGCGAGAATCAGTACGGACATCACCCGGCAGGCGATGGCGATCGCCTTGCAGAAGGTGACCAGACCGTCCAGGTCGTCCCCCGCGGTACGCCAGAACTGCTGGATGGATTCGTGGGTCCGGCCGTCGATGCGGGCGAGAATCGCGGTGGTGACGGCGTCGCCTTCCGCACGGATCTGCGACAGCGTGTCGCCCATGTGTTCCCAGTGGTCGGCCATCCGCAGCAGGGCGGTTTCGTCGGCCTTGGGCCACTCGCAGGCGACGAGGGCGGCGACCGGCTTCAGATAGTCGGGGATCTCGATGCCCATCGCTTACGCTTTCCCCCTGTTGATGCCGTTCTTCTCGATGGTGTCGCGGACCTTGTCGAGCACCCCGGCGAGTCCCTCGTCGGCGGCCTCGAGCGTGTCGGCGGCAGCGCCGGACGACTCCTCCAGATGTGCGAACATCAGCGCCGCCTTCGCTATGTCCTGTAGCGCCTGTTCGGCTTTCGGTAGATAGTTCTGCGCGAACGCGGAACCGAAGATGTCGTCTCCCCATGCGCCGGTGACCTCACCCAGGTCGACCGTGAGATTCTTCAGATCCTGCTCGAGCTGTTTGCCGAGTTGGCCCAGACGCGGTGCGTGCCGCCGGAATTCGTCGAGCTCGATGCGAAACTCGTTGCCGCTGGTCATTTCCGGCTCACCAACCCTTCCAGTGCGGACCGTTGTCCTCGTCGTCGTCCGCGACACGCGGCGGCTCCGCGGCCGGTTCCGGGTCGGCCGCCGGCTGCGGTGGCGGCGGCAGGATGCCGCCCACGACGCGCTCCAGGTCCAGATCCTCGCCGAGCGGATTCGTGATGTGGAAGCGCTTCTCCTCGGCGAGGATCGGGGCCATCGCCGCACCGACCTCCGACTTCGCCGCGCGGGCGGCGGCCTGTGCCGCCTCGGTGATGGCGGCGCCGAGTTTCTCCGGGGTCGTGCGTTTGAACGCGGCAGGGTCGACCCACACCCCGATCGGGATGCCCGCCGAATTGCTGGTGACGCGGATCAGATTGTCCGATGACCACCCTTCGGCGGTCGTGGCGGCCAAAGTGTCTCGGGCCGTGGCGATATCGCGCAGTTGATGCTCGTAGCTCTCGAGCATCGAATCGACCTGTACCTGCAGGGCGTCGGTTCGCGCGCGCAGCTGATCGTAACCGGATGAATCCACTGGTTCCCCTCAATCGGACTTGTCGCGTCCTGTACTCCGACGCATCGGATCGGTTGCCGGTTCCAGCGCCCGGCAAACCTGTCCGTTGTGTCAGGATGGTCCCCGTGGATCCGAACGACCCGGACGGCGCCGCCGATCAGCTGACGGCCTGGGCCGACGACCTCGAGCACAAGGCCGAGCAGTACCGGGAACTGCACGACCGGATGTCGAGTCTGAGCGTCACCGAAACCTCACGAGGCGGCATCGCGGTGACGGTGGACGCCCAGGGAATCCCCACCGATATCCGCTTCGCCGAGTCCGTTCGCGGCACCGAACCCGCCGCGCTGTCCGCTGAGCTGATGCGCACCCTGCAGCGCGCCCAGGTGCGGATGCGCGAGCAGATCGCGGCCACGGTGCACGAGACGGTCGGCGACGACGAAGCGGGGGCGAACATCATCGGCCGTTATGCCGAGCGGTTCCCCGATCCCGAGGAGACCGAGCCGGACTTCGGCCCCGATGCGGACGGTTCGCCGCCGAGACAGCCAGGCGGACAGTAACTTTCGGCCCGACGGGACGCCTCACCGCTTCCGGCGCGCGATACCGATCATCGAACCCAGCGCCGCGCCCACGCCGAACAGGGCCAGGCCCGTGCTCGCCGACATGCCCGCGTGCATCCGCGGCTCGATCACCGCGGGTCCCGGCGCGGGGATCTCGGCCTCCACCTCGTTCTCCCGGGCGGTGGCCGCCCAGGCGGTGGCGAACAGGATGATGCGGGCGGTGATGTAGGCGAAGACCATCAGACCGATGATCGAGCCGAAGGCGACGCCCGCGGGGCTGGTGAGCACCTTCTGCAGGTAGAACGAGGCCACCTGCTTCCAGATCTCGAACGCGATCGCGGCGATGAACGCCGCGCGCACGGCGCTGCGGAAGGTCACCGGCTGGCGGGGTAGCCGGGCGATGATCCACACGAACACCGCCCAGGACGCGAGCACCGCGAGGACCAGCGTCAGCAATCGCAACAGCCACGAGACACCCGGCGCCTTGTCGAGACCGACGCTTTCCAGCACCTGCAGCGCCAGCCCGCTGGACGACAGCGCGGACAAGCCCAGCGACACCACCATCGCGACACCGAGTCCGGCCAGGGCCAGCAGGTCCGACAGTTTGGTCTTGAGCCAATTGCCTTCGTGCGCGGGCTGTTCCCACTGTTCGGTCAGGGCGGCGCGCAGGTTGGCCATCCAGCCCAGTCCGCTGTAGGCGGCGATGAACAGACCGATGATGCCCACACTGGTCCGGGACTTGATGGCCTGGTCGATCAGATCGTTGACCTGGCCGCCGAACGAGCCCGGGATGTTCTCGACGATCTTGTCGCGCAACTCGTCGAGCAGGTGCGGATCGCGGGCGAGGACGAATCCGGCGACCGCGAAGGCGACCATCAGCAGCGGAAACAGTGACAGCACGGTGAAGTATGTGATGCCGGCCGCGAAGTAGTCGCCACGCTGGCGCTGGTAGCTGCCGCCGGCGCGGACGGCGTGGTCCAGCCACGGCCGTGCTCGCACCTCACGTTGGATCCGCGCCTTCAGCTTGTCGAGCACCTGTCCTCCCGAACCTGTTCAACGCAACACACGGCCTCGCGCGGCGCAGATCAGCGGTGCAGGAAACCCACTCGGTCGTACACCTGCGCGAGGGTCTTACCGGCGATCTCGCGCGCCTGCTCGGCTCCGGTGGCGAGAATGCGATCGAGTTCGCCCTGATCGTCCAGATACTCTTGCACTTTCGCCTGCAGCGGTGTCACGAATTCCACCAGGGCGTCGGCCACATCGGCTTTGAGCTCGCCATATCCCTTGCCCTCGAAGCCTTTTTCGAGTGTCACGATGGGCGTGTCGGTGAGCGAGGACAGGATCACCAGCAGGTTGCTGACGCCCGGTTTGGTCTCCGGGTCGTAGCGAATCTCCCGTTCGGTGTCGGTGACGGCCGAGCGGATCTTCTTCGCCGACACCTTCGGGTCGTCGAGCAGATTGATCAGGCCCGCGTCGCTGGCGGCGGACTTGCTCATCTTCGAGGTCGGATCCTGCAGGTCGTAGATCTTCGCCGTGCCGGTGACGATATGCGGTTCGGGGACCACGAAGGTCTTCTTGAAACGAGTGTTGAAGCGCTGCGCCAGGTTTCGGGTCAGCTCCAGGTGCTGGCGCTGATCCTCACCGACCGGTACCAGCTGCGGGCGGTACAGCAGGATGTCGGCGGCCATCAGGATCGGATAGGTGAACAGTCCGACGGTGGCGTTGTCGGAGCCCTGTTTGGCCGACTTGTCCTTGAACTGGGTCATCCGGCTGGCCTCGCCGAAGCCGGTGATGCAGCTCAGCACCCAGGTGAGCTCGGCGTGTTCGGGCACCTGACTCTGCACGAACAGGGTGGACCGCTTGGGGTCGACACCTATCGCGAGCAGCTGCGCGACACTGCGCACGGTGCGGTTGCGCAGCTGCTTGGGGTCCTGGGACACCGTGATGGCGTGCATGTCCGGAATGAAGTAGAGCGCCTCGTAGTCGTCCTGCAGCGGCACCCAATACTGCAGCGCACCAAGGTAGTTGCCGAGGTGGAAGGAGTCGCTGGTCGGCTGGACGCCGGAGAGGACCCGCTGCTTGCGTTCGCTGGGGGCAGGACTGGACATGAACCGATCTTCCCATGCACGCCCAAGTGGTTTTTCCCGAGGGAGCGGGGTGGCGCCGCTCAGACCGCGTGCCGTTGGGCGTAGTTCCGCGGATCGACCCCCGGCATGCTGGACCGGCCGCTGGCGACCAGGTCCTTTTCCCGCCGCGTGATCAGGCGATAGACCGGGGCACTCGGGCCGGAGAGGGTGTCGCGCAGTACCGGCGGCGCCAGCGGCGGGCGCAGATGGGCGGTGCGCACGGCCTGCGCGAGCCCGCGATAGGCGAGCTCCTCGCGCCGGCCCCATCGGATGTCGTACATCCGCCGGATCCGCGGCGGTAGCGAGCCCTGGACCAGCAGATGCGCCCCGCTGCTGGCCTGCTGGAACGGGCGCGGCAGCGGATGCGGCACCTGTGCGCCCGCCAGATACGAGCCGACCAGCCGCGCCTCGTCGGTCAGATACAGCTCGTCGGAGGCGAGGTAGGCATCGAAAACGCGCCGGAAGGCCGGATAGTCGGCGGGCGCGGCCGACCGCCGCATGCCGAACAACTCACCCCAGCGCACGTAGTCCTGGTAGAGGGCCTCCCGCTCGCCCGGGGTCAGCTTGCGCACCAGGAGGTCGTGCATGACCTCTGCGGAGTCGGCGGTGAACGCCATGGTCATGAACATCAGATGCGGGTCCAGCGCGGAGTAGTGCGAACCGGCCGGATGATGCGGGCCCGCGTCCTCGGGCAGTACACCGTCCACCGGAAGGTGGCGTTTCCGGGTGAACGCCAGCGCGCGGTCCGCCTCGTCCTTGTCGCCGAGGAATACCGCCTCGAACAGGCGGCCGGTGAGCGCGAGCCGCGTGTAGGGAGTGGCGCGGTGGGCGGTGTTCTCGGCGGTGCCGACGAACAGCAGCGGATGGACCGCGCCGATCACCAGCGCCCGCAGGCCGTAGGTCAGTCCCACGGCCCGTTTGCGCATCACCCGGCGGATCATCGAATCGTCGGAGAAATATCCCGGACCAGGCATCGTCGCCCTCCTCGCATGGAATCTGGCAATAGCATCCACCAGAAACCCTCGTTCTGGCAAGAGTCCATGCCAGAAATGCGTCCGTGCCACAATCGGACCGTGACGGCACAGCGGACCTATGGCGGTATCTCGGCCGCCGAACGGCGCGCGGGCCGGCGTGCCGCGCTGCTCGACGCGGCTCTCGAGATCATCGGCACCCAGGGCGTGGACAAGTTGACGGTCGCCGGGCTGTGCGCCCAGGCCGGGTTGAACGAGCGCTACTACTACGAACAGTTCACCGGCCGCGACGCGGTGCTCACCGCGCTGTTCGACGGCATCGCCGAGGAACTCGCGAACGCCATCGTGCGGGCGCTGCAGGAGGTGGCAGGTGGCTCCGATACGCGCACGATGGCGCACGCCGCCGTCGCGGCCGGTATCCACGTGCTGACCGACGATCCGCGCAAGGCCCAGGTCGCGCTCGCGGTGAGTGCCTCCACGCCGGAGCTGCGCTCCCGCACGCTGCAAACGATCGCCTCGTTCGCGAATCTGGTCGCCGCGCGCGGCATCGACTTCTACGGCCTCGGCACGCCCACGCCCGACCCGGCGATCGGTTTCCGCGCGACCTACCTGGTGGGCGGGCTGGTGCAGACACTCACCAGCTGGTTGCAGGGCGATATCGATATGACGCGGGAACAGCTCATCGACGAGACGACCGACGTGTTCGTCCTCCTCGGCGAGGACCTCGCACAGCGCCTCCGCTGAAAGGACCTCACGCCGGGTCGGCCATGGTGAGCTCGACCGGCGACAGCACCGCCGGATGCTGCTGCAGCACCACCCGGAAGACCGTGCCGTGCACGGCCCAGTATTCGGCCGCCCGAGTCATCGCGTCGGCGAACCATTCCAGATCTTCGCGCTGGTCGGCCAGCAACTCGCTCGAATCACGGATCACGACAACGTATCCCGGCGCTTCGCCGACGAATTCGTCCAGGTCGCGCAGACATTCGTCGAACGCGTCGCGGTTGTCGCCGAAATAGTAGGGAAACTGCAGGGCGGCGGCGAATTCGTCGAAGACTCCGGCGGTGGTGCGCATCTTCGTGCCCCGGACCTCGCGGGCGATATACCCGTCGGGGACCTGGAATCGCACCCCGCTGAACGGTCCGGCGCCGACATCGAGGGCACCGAGGACCGGCCCCGTCGCGGCCCGGTGGGCGTTGTGCCGCGCCGCGATCGCGTCGGAGCCGGATGCCGGCGGGGCCAGGAATTGCGACAACGACATGGTTTCGGCCATCAGCGCATCCTCGTGAAGGTCTGGTAGTGGTCGCCGGTGTAGTACGCCGACCCGTCGCTGCCGGTCACGATGCGTTCGGCGTCCCGGGTCTGGCCGCGTTGCTTCGGGTTGACGTCCCATTCCTGATATGTGATCGCCTTCCCGCTCGAGTCGGTCTTCGGCAGGGTCCCCGCGCGGTTCATCCACTGATCGCCGCCCTTGGTGCCCGGCGCGTTCGCCGAACCGGGCCAGCGTCCGGCGTCGATCTCGGCGAGAGTGGCGTAGGCGCGATCGGGCACGCCCGGCGCCCGGGTCGCCGACGCGGCGGGGGTGGCGCCGTTTCCGGGCGCGGGCTTGGCGGACTGGGTGGTGGACTGCGCGGCCTTGGTGGAGTGCACGGTCGCCGCCACCGAACTCGCGGTGTCGTGGCTGGTGGAACCGCCGCGCAGGCCCAGGACGCCGGCCACGATCGCCGCGATCACCAGCCCACCCAGAACCATCAGGATGCGAATTCTCTTGTCGGACATGTTCATCGGTGCCTGTTCATCGGTGCTGCCGGACTTGCGGAAGTCCCGTCCACGCTGACGGGGGACGCGGTGCGGAACCGATGTTCCCACCGCAAGGGGTCGATCAGGGTTCAGCGGTATTGGACTGTGACCGGAGCGTGGTCCGACCAGCGCAGCGCGTATTCGGGCGCGCGCTCGACGACGGCCTGCTTCGCGCGGCCGGCGATCGCACCGCGCGCGAGATGGTAATCGATCCTCCACCCGGCGTCGTTGTCGTAGGCGCGGCCGCGATACGACCACCAGCTGTAGGGGCCGGCCACGCCCGGATGGAGTTGGCGGACCACGTCGACATAGCCCGCGGCCAGCATCTCGTCGATCCACGCCCGCTCCCCCGGCAGGAAGCCGGAGTTCTTGACGTTGCCCTTCCAATTCTTGATGTCGAGTTCGGTGTGCGCAACGTTCCAGTCGCCGCAGATCACGAAATCGCGGGTCTGCGCCTTCATATGCGCGCCCAGTTCGCCGAGGAAACGATATTTCTCGTCCTGCATGGGAGTGTCGGCCTCACCGGTGTGCACGTACACGCTCGCGACGGTGACGTCGTCGAAATCGGCCTCCACGTAACGGCCGACGCCGTCGAATTCGCTGCTGCCGAAGCCGATCCGCACCCGCGTGGGCTCGCGGCGCGACAGTATTCCCACCCCGGCGCGACCCTTGGCGCCCGGCTCGGCGTGGGCGAGGAACCACCCGGCGTCGAGGACCGGCGCCAGCGCCTTGCGAGTCTGCTCATCGGTCGCCCGGGTCTCCTGCAGGCAGATGATGTCGGCCTCGGTCACTGCGAGCCATTCGAGCATCCCCTTCCCGGTCTTGCCGGTAGCTGCGCGTATGCCGTTGACGTTGACGGAACTGATGATGCTGGCCACTCATCGACCGTACAATGCGGGAATCAACCCGTCCTCGCGGACATCGCGGCCACGCCGAGCAGGCCGCCACCGATTCGGAAGGGGTGACGACGATGACGTCCGGCACCACCCAACCCGCCACCTCCCTTGCGCCGATGAAAGCCCTGCACACCGGATCGGGCGATCCACTGCTGCTGTTGCACGGTTTCCTGATGTCGCCGCACTGCTGGGAAGACGTCGCGTCCCGATTGTCCGCTACTTGCGAGGTATTCGCTCCGGCCTTGGCCGGCCACTGGGGCGGCCCCGACCTCAGCGGCTGGTACATCGACGTCAATCTGCTCGCCGACCGAGTCGAGGAACAGCTCGACGAATTGGGTTGGCGCACCTGCCATATCGCGGGCAACTCACTCGGCGGCTGGGTCGGCTTCGAATTGGCCCGCCGCGGCCGGGCACGCACGCTCACCGCCATCGCACCCGCCGGCGGGTGGCACAATCCGTCGCCGGCGCAGTTGCGGGTGGGGCTCGAGTTCCTGACGCTGCTGCCGATCGTCGAAATCGGCAAGCGCCTGCCCGCCTGGATCCGGTTCAGCGCGCCGGTCCGGCGCGCCACCGCCATGCTGCTGAGCAAGAACGTCGCCGCGGCGCCGCGACGCGGAGTGGAAGCGGCGATCATGTCGGCGACTCATTGCGCGGCCATGCTGCCGCTGATCGTCAGCGGTATGCGGATGGCGGTTCTCGACGATCTGTCCACCGTACGGACGCCGGTGCGCCTGCTGATGTGCGAATACGACCGGATCATCCCGAACCGCATGTACGCCAAGCGATTTCTGCGGGAACTGCCCGAGACGGCAGACCGCATCCTGGTGCACGGCGTGGGTCACGTCCCGATGCTGGAGGCTCCCGACCGCATCGCGACCCTCATCGCCGAGCACGTCTATGCCAGCCGCACGCGTCTGCGGGCGGTGTGAGAAAGGCCGGCGGATCGGTTCGAACCCCTCGGCGCCGATCCGCCGGCCGCCATCACAGGGCGATCACCGGCCCAGGAGCCCCTTCGCGATATGGGTGACCTGGATTTCGTTGCTGCCGGCGTAGATCATCAGCGATTTGGCGTCACGGGCGAGTTGTTCGACACGGTATTCCTGCATGTAGCCGTTACCGCCGAACAGTTGCACGGCCTCCATCGCGACCTCGGTGGCCGCCTCCGAGCAGTACAGTTTGATCGCCGAGGCCTCGGCCAGGGTGGGCGGTTTCCCCGCGCGGGCGCGCTCGAGAGTGTTGAAGACCATGTTCTGCACGTTGATGCGGGCGATCTCCATCTTCGCGAGCTTGAGCTGCACGAGCTGGAAGCGGCCGATCTCCTGCCCCCACAGCATGCGAGTCTTGGCGTATTCCACACAGAGCCGGTGACATTCGTTGACGATGCCCAGCGCCATGAAGCCCACGCCCACCCGTTCGGCGACGAAACTCGTTCGCGCGCTTTCACGCCCGTCGCCGCCCTTGTGTTCCTCGGTCTCGCCGAGCAAGCGGTCCTTGCCCAATCGCACGTTGTCGAAGAACAATTCGCCGGTGGGTGAGGAGTGCAACCCCATCTTCTTGAACGGTTTGCCCTGGGTGAAGCCCTCCATCCCCTTGTCGAGGACGAAGGTCAGCACCTTGCGATCGCGCTTGTCGGTGCCGTCGCCCTCGTCGAGTTTGGCGTAGACCACCACCACATCGGCGTAGGGACCGTTGGTGATGAACGTCTTCTGGCCGTTGAGGATGTAGTCCTCGCCGTCGCGCTTGACCGAGGTCTTCATGCCGCCGAAGGCATCCGAGCCCGAATCCGGCTCCGTGATGGCCCAGGCCGCCACCTTCTTCAAGGTCACGATATCGGCGAGCCAGCGTTCCTTCTGCGCGAGCGTGCCGCGCGACATGATGGTGGCCGCGCCGAGACCGATCGAGACACCCATCGCGGCGACCAAACCCATGCTGACGCCGGACAATTCGCTGATCAGCACCGCCATCAACGACTGCTGTTCGCCGAACGGGTCGCCACCGGACCCGGGTTTCTTCTCGCGCTGTCCGGCCTCGTCCGGCGCGGCCTCGGCGGCCCGCTGCTTGGCGAGCATCTTCTCGATCGCCTCGGCACCCATGACGTCGATGCCGAACTCGCCGAACAGCTTTCGCAGAATCGGATACGGCGGCATCTCACCGCTGTCGAGGGCGTCGAGATGCGGCCGGATCTCCTTGTCGATGAAGGCGCGCACGGCGGCGCGGATCATCTCGTCGGTCTCGGACCATTCGAACATCGTCGTTCTCCTCCAGCGTCAGGGCAGCCGGGCTGCGATGTCGTCGATCAGCCAGGGGCCGTCGGTTTCGATGGTCTTCACGTCGTGCCAGCCGCCGAGCTCGGAGATGGCGCCGCCCTGCACGGCGAAGACCTTGCCGGTGACCGGGCATTTCTCGGTGGCCAGGTAGGCGACCAGCGGCGAGATGTTGGCCGGGCTGAAGGCGTCGAATTCGCCCTCGCCCACCTCGGCGGCGAAGATCGCCCCCATACCGGGTGTGGCCAGGGTCAGGCGCGTGCGCGCCATCGGGGCGATGGCGTTGACGCGCACGCCGTAGCGTTCCAGTTCCTCCGCGGCGACCAGCGTCAACGCGGCGATACCGGCCTTGGCCGCGCCGTAGTTCGCCTGGCCGGCGTTGGGCAGGGTGACGCCGGAGGCCGAGGCGGTGTTGACAACGGCGGCAGTGGGCTGCTTACCGGCCTTCGACTGGTCCTTCCAATACGCCGCGGCGTGGCGCAGCACGTTGAAGTGGCCCTTCAGATGCACCGCTATGACCGCGTCCCACTGCGATTCCTCCAGCCCGGCGATGAACCCGTCACGCAGGATGCCGGCGTTGTTGATCACCACGTCGAGCGTGCCGAACTCCGAGATCGCCTGGTCCACCAGGTTTTTCGCACCGTCCCACTGCGCCACGTTGTCGGTGTTGGCGACCGCCTTCCCACCCGCGGCGCGAATCTCCTCCACCACCTCCTGCGCCGGCCCGGCGTCGGCGCCCTCTCCGGCGTTACTCCCGCCCAGATCGTTCACCACGACCGAGGCGCCCTCGCGCGCGAACAACAGCGCGTGTTCGCGGCCGATGCCGCGGCCGGCGCCGGTGACGACGGCGACCCGCCCATCCAATACACCCATGACAGTCTCCTCGACTACGAGTTGTCGGCGACGACCGCCAGGCCGTCGGTCAGAACGAGATCGGTTCCGCGTGCGGTGCGGAACGCGTAGGTGGTGTCGGAGCCGGTCGAGCCGGCCTTCCAGATCTGCGTCTCCAGCTCGTCGCCGGGGAACACCATCTTCGAGAAGCGCACCGCGAACCGCTTCAATCGGTGCACATCGGAACCGGCCACCGCGGTGAGGACCGCCCACGACGACATCGCCATGGTGCACAGACCGTGCGCGATGATGCCGGGCAGTCCGGCATCCTTGGCCACCTGCTCGTCCAGGTGCAGCGGCACCGGATCGCCGGAAGCGGGGGCGTAGCGGTAGGTCTGATCGTCGTCCACGTGGGCGGCGACCCGGGCCAGGGGCGGCTGCGCCTCCAGCGCGGGGTCGAACTTGTGCGCCGGCGCGCTCTCGCCGACCCGCTTGCCGACATCGATGTTGCGGAAGAAGGCGGTCAGATACTGCTCGTTGACGAGCTCCCCGTCGGAGTCCCGGCATTCGATGAGAATGGTGATGGTGGTGCCGTTCTCCCGGCCCTCGTAGCCGACCGCCTTGGCCCGCGAGACCAGCCGATCACCCGGC
Source organism: Nocardia africana NBRC 100379 (assembly GCF_001612635.1). Taxonomy (GTDB): domain Bacteria; phylum Actinomycetota; class Actinomycetes; order Mycobacteriales; family Mycobacteriaceae; genus Nocardia; species Nocardia africana. The sequence continues at coordinate 173,456 of NZ_BDAV01000001.1, forward strand.
CGGATCGGGCGATGGAAGTGAAAGTCCTGCTCGCCGTGCACGACTCGGCCGAAGATGTCCATCGGCACGACGTCGATCACCGGCATCATCATCGCCTCGAAGACGGGCACGATGGCGAAGACGGGAGAGGCGATATCGCCGGACAGGTGAGCCGGAATCGGGTCGTTGGTGGCGGCGGCGTACTCGGCGATCCGCTCCCGGGTGACCTCGAACCGCTCCTCGTCGGACCAGACGTTCAGGCCCGCGTCGTCGAATTCCACGGGCCGGGGCCCTGTTTCGGTGGCCATATCGCTAGGCCGTCGCCAGGGCGTCGAGCTGTTCGAGGGTGGTGTCCAGCTGCTTGGCGCCGTCCTTCTCGACCGCCTTGCCCAGCGCGCCTTTGATGAGCGCGCCCTCGAAATCGCCGGAGACCGAGAATTTGCTGCCTGCTCCCTCCGGTGCGATGTCGAAGGAGAACTTCACCTTCACACCGGCCATCCCAGCGCCGCTGAGCACCAGGTTGTTCGGCGCATTCACCTCTTCGACAACCCATTCCATCTTGTTCGCCATGCCGAGCATCATGATCTTGGCGACCAGCTTCGACCCCGTGGTCAGCGTGGCCGGCGGCTCCTCCATCCAGCGCTCGTGAATGGTGAACCATTTGTCCCAGGTCTGCGGATCCGAGACGACCGCCCAGAGCGCGTCCGGGGTGGCGTTGAGATTCTTGGTGGCTTCGATGTGACCCATGTTCGTACTCCTTCAGCGCTCGGCGCGTTGGTAGGCGGTGACGACCGCGGCTCCGCCGAGGCCGATGTTGTGCTGCAGTGCGGCGGTGACGCCCTCGACCTGACGTTTGTCGGCGTCACCGCGCAGCTGCCAGGTGAGCTCGCTGCACTGAGCCAGACCGGTCGCCCCCAGGGGATGCCCCTTGGAGATGAGGCCGCCCGACGGGTTGACCACCCACGTGCCGCCGTAGGTCGTCTGATCGCCGTCGACGAGGCTGCCGGCCTCCCCCTCGCCGCACAGGCCCAGCGCCTCGTAGAGCAGCAGTTCGTTGGCGGAGAAGCAGTCGTGGAGTTCGATCACCTGGAAGTCCTGCGGACCCAGGCCCGACTGCTGGTAAACCTGCTGCGCGGCTTGCACATTCATGTCGTAGCCGATCAGGTTCTTCGCGGTGCCGTCGAAGGTGGACGCGAAATCGGTGGTCATCGCCTGGCCCACGATCTCCACCGCCCGCCCGGCCAGACCGTGCCGTTCGACGAAATCCTCGGAGGCGAGGACCACCGCCCCCGAACCGTCCGAGGTGGGCGAGCACTGGAGTTTGGTGAGCGGGTCGTAGATCATCCGCGCGCCCAGGATGTCGTCGAGCGAATACTCGTCCTGGAACTGCGAATACGGGTTGTTCACCGAATGCTTGTGGTTCTTGTATCCGATCTTCGCGAAATGCTCGGCGGTGGTGCCGTACTGCTTCATATGTTCGCGGCCCGCGGCGCCGAACATCCACGGCGCCGGCGGAAACAGCACCTCGGAGATCTCGGCCAGTGCCATCATGTGCTTGGCCATCGGCTGCTCGCGGTCGTCCCAGGTGGAACCGAGCGAGCCCGGTTGCATCTTCTCGAAGCCCAGCGCCAGTGTGCAGTCGGCCAGCCCGCCGCGAATCGCTTGGGCCGCAAGGTAGAGCGCGGTGGATCCGGTGGAACAGTTGTTGTTCACGTTGATCACCGGAATACCGGTCATCCCCAGTTCGTAGACCGCGCGCTGACCGGAGGTGGACTCGCCGTAGACGTAGCCGACGTAGGCCTGCTGCACCTCGCGATAGTCGATTCCGGCGTCGGCCAGTGCCTTGGTGCCGGATTCGCGGGCCATATCCGGGTAGTCCCACGCGCGAGTCGTCCCGTCGGCCTCCTCGACCTGCCGCCGCCCCGGTTTCTCGAACTTCGTCATTCCGACGCCGACGACGTAGACCTTGTTCGTCATCGAACCACCCTTCTCCCAGTCGGCCGCCCCGGCGAGCGGCAGTGGTCGATCCGTTCCGATCGAACTGAAAACAAACATACGGAGCTGTATGTAAAGGCGCAATAGGGCGCGGGAGGTTGCCGCGATGACAGCGGGTATACCCAGTTAGAACGTTTGTGTTGATACGTACAGGTGTATCTGTAGATCGCCCGCGGCGTGCGCGCCGACACCGGCGTGGCGGCGTGGCGGTACGGACGTCAGCGGGTGGCGCGCGCTACGGAAGCCTGCGCTCAGCCGCCGATGCCCAGGCCCGGCAGGGCGGATTCGGCAGCGCGGCGCAAGTGCGCGGACGCGCGCTGCCAGCGACGGTGGGCACGCTCGGGATCCGGGGATACGAAGTTGGAGACCAGGATTCCGCGCAGGGTGTCCATCGCGGTATAGGCGAAATCACGAACTTCCTTGCGCCGCAATTCATCCGGAACCAACTGCGATACCGCCATCAGGACGGCGTTGTTGACGAACGGCTCGACCTTCTCGGCCTCGGCGGCCAGCACCGGATCGGTGCGCCCGGCCACCCACAGCTCCATGGCCGCGATGAACAGCGGCCCTTGATGCAGCTCCCACATCGCGTCCAGGGTGGCGCCGATCGGGTCGTCACCGCCACGCAACCGGCCCAGCTCCTTCATCGCCGCCTCGGTGCGCCGCTGCGCCAGATGCGAAATGGCGGCCACGACCAGATCCGTCTTGGACCCGAAGTGGTGCACCTGCGCGCCGCGAGTCACCCCGGCCCGCTCTGCGACGCGCGGCGTCGTGGTGCCCGCATAGCCGTATTCGACCAGGCAATCGATGGTCGCGTCGAGCAGCCGTACCCGCATCTCGCTGCTGCGCTGCTCTTGCGTACGACGCGGCGGCTTACCGACGACAGATCTGGCCATTCGGAAATCCTACACTTACATACACACGTGCATGAAACTTACTCACGCTCTTGCGCCGCACGCCCGCGCTGTATCGCGGCCAGCACCACTCGCACGCCGGCGCCGATGAGCGCCAGATCGGCCAGAATCTGCACGGTCACGACGACGCGGGCAGCCTGCGAGGTCGCCGCGATATCGCCGAAACCGACCGTTCCCAGCACGGTCACCGTGAAATAGAGGGCGTCGATCCGAGTCAGCAGCACCGTGAAGCTGTCCGGCGCGCCCGCCGACATCAGGACGTAGGTCGTGGCGAACATGAGAATGAAGGCCACCGCGATCATGGTCAGCGCCTCGGCGCCGCGCAGTCCGGGATAAGGCGCGGCGACGATGCGCGTGGCCTGCCGCACGATGAGCACGACGACCAGCACCAGACCACCACACAGGCTCAGAAGCGGACCGAGCTCGTTCACATGACGAAAGGGCAGGACGAAATAGAGCACGACGAGCACGAACGTCGTCACCGCGGTCCGAGCGGCGGCATACAACGCCGCCCGCCGCCGCGCAGCGTCACCGCCACTCCCCTGTCCCTGCGGGTCCATCCTGACCTCCCGGTCGAGTACTACCGCGTTCCGTGGATCACTCAACCACGCCGGAGGCCGTCGCACCGGGAGGTTGATGCGGCGACAAGCAGGCGCTTCCCGGCAGTGGGAAATCCAGCCACCGTTCAGAAGCGCCTCGAGTTGAGAGACTGAACGTCGATCAGTCGGTGACGAGCCGCTTCCAGCCCGGTACGGCGAGCCGGAAGGCTCGGACCCCGGCCTGCCGAGGTGTCCACCGGAAGCAACGTGAGGATTGATGCGAGAACTTCACCCCGATGTACGCGTGGCCATGGCGATGGGGCGAGAGCTGAAGCACCGCATCGCCGAAATGCGCGAGCGCGCCGACAAGATGGTCGCACGCCGCCCCTCGCCCAGCGGCATGGTGATTCCCGAGGTCAACGTCTACGGCCAGTTGACCGATCTGTATCTGGCGCCGGGTACCTGCGACCGGTTCGGCAACGACGAACTCGCCTTCGAGATCGTGTCCGCTGTGCGGGAGAGTAGCGCCGACGCGCGCCGCCAGTATCACATCGCCATGAACGAAGACCGTCACCATGTGCCGCTGGCCGAGAAGGCGCGGCAGTGGCGGGCGGAGATCGACGCACCGAAGGCCCCCACCAGTGGGAACCGAGAAGAATGAGATCGGGACGGCTGGCGGGAGGATTGGCCGATTATGGCAAATTTTCTGGATCTCGACCCTGATCAGCTGCGCAGGTACGCCGAGCAGCTCGACAGGTATGCCGCCGCGATGCGCAAGTGGGGCGAGATTCCGAAGGATTGGCTCGATGAGTTCCCGAACGGTTACGGGACTATCGCAGATCCGCTGCACGGTGCGCTGGAGGATTATTACCGGAATCGCCATGAGAAGGCCGAAGACCAGGCGGGGTCGGCCGAGCGGACCGCACGCGATCTACGGGCCGCAGCGGATCGGATGGAGCTCAGCGAACTCTCCGGCGGACAGCAGATCGCCGAGACCGGCCCGCACAGTGGGCCCAGCCCGGTAACGCACGGTCCGGGCAGCGCGAGCGACGCACCCGAACGCAGGGCACCGAACATCCCGGAGGCTGTGCCGCAGCGTATGCCGGACGACAACCACACACCTTCCGTCGACGCCGTTCATCCGAGGCCTGCGGCATCCACACCCGAACTCGGTCACGATGGTGGCGCTGCGCTTTCCGGGCCCGCGCTTCCCGGGCCGCATATCGGTACGTCTGTCGGCATTTCTCATCCGGCGCCCGGCCCCGAACACCACCCCGATGCTTCGACACCATTCATCGACCACGGGCACCCCGACGGCCATGTCGTGCCCGTAACTGTCGGCCCCTCCGCCACCGGATACGGGGCAGGCGAGCTGTCCGCCGAACCGATCGCACCCGCCGCGCCGCCGATACCACCGACAGGCCCCGCACCCGCGGGCCCTGTCCCCGCGGGTCCGCCTCCCAGACCACCGATGCCTTTGCGGGCCGGGCCATTCGAGGTGTCGGTGTCTGCCGCTCGCGGGCGACGGCAGGGCCGGCCGGCGCTGGTGGTGGGCAACACCGACGACGACGATCTCACGCTGGCGCGAACATTGTTGAGCGCGGTGCTCTACGCAGTGGGCGACACGGCGCCGGATGTCGAGTGGGCGACCGGCGTGGTAAGGAACGCGAGGGGCGCCGTCGTCCTGCTGACCTCCACCGAGGGACGAGGATGGCTACCGCCCGGACTCTTCGTCCCTTCCGAGGTCTTGGTGCCGTGGCAATGGGATTCGATTCTGAACACCGAGGGGCGCGCGGCCATGGCGATGGTCGAAGGTTGCCCCGACCCGGCCGGTATCCTCACCGAATTTGCTCGCCATGCCTCCGGCAACAAACGCGGACAGCTGCGTGCCCTCGCATCGTCGGCAATGGTGGACGACTATGTGCGCGCCACATTGGGCCACACTGTGACCATCGCCGACCGAGTGATGGCGAATGAGACCGCGGTCGACCTGTCCCGGCCCGGGGCAGGTCTGGTCGACCGGCTGGACATCGGTGGTTCGCCTGCATCACGACAACTCGCAACCACGATACCGGACTCCGATATCCGAGCTGCCTGCCTGAGGTTGGCTCACGCTGCCGACGAACTGGTCCGAGAGGCGGTAACCGGGGTCGAGACGGAAGTAGCCGCACAGCGAACTCGGCGGCGCGATGCCCTGAAATCATTTGGTACCGGACAAGAAGCCCGGATCGGGACCCGAGAACACTCTCCCACAACCCAGCAGCACGGCGTCGCACCGTCCATGACTGTATTCGCGCCATTTGTTCCATCACATCCGCCGGTGACATCTCCGGTCGCTACCGGTCTCCGGTACACCTCAGTGGACGCGGATATCGAACGTGGCCGGACATTCGAACGGCGAGCCGACGAATTGGTATCGCTGCTACTCGCGGGCAGAGATGATCGCCAAGTGCTCCGTGACGCACTGTATGCCCATGATCAGATTGCGGCACATCCACAACTCGAGAGCATGGTGCGGACGACGAGTACCGGTTCTATCGATGTGGTTTCGGCCCGACACGATGCAGTGACGAGACCGTCCGACGAATATTCCGGCTTCCCTGTGGGTCCCGGGCTCGACGCTGCAGCCGTAGACAGGAGTATCCGATGACGATGACCGCCGATGAGCAGAAGCAGGCTTCTGATCTGGCCAAGAAGATCAAAGATACCCACACGGTCGCCGGCTGGAACGACTACTACACCGACGATGAAGCGAAAGATTTCGTAAAGAAACTCGACGGCCTCACAACGGAACAATTCACTTTTGTATGGAATGCGCTCGACAAGAACACCCGAGAAGATCTCGTCAACGGCGACGGATGGTCGGACGCAGACAAGCAATATCCCGCGCTCGCCAAAGCACTGAAAAGCGACGATCCCGCCGCCGTAAAGGCATATACCGACACGAAAACGGACGCCAAACCGACCTACGGTGCAGAGGGTGGATTCCTCCCCGGCGACGGCAAGAAGCATTTCAGGGACGTGTTTCTATGGGTTCCCAAGGGGAGAAGCGACTCGCTGTACGACCTGATCGTAGACACGCAGGATACGATGCAAAGAGGTTTCGACTCGCTCGGCTCTCACGACCCGAAGGACGCGCCGGATTTCAGCTCCATTCTGGAGCACCATCAGGCTGAAAAGCCCCAGGGCTGGTCGAATATCGTCCACAGGTACAGTGAATTCCACGAGACATTCAAGAAACGCGAAGAAGATTTCGACGCAAAAAATAAAGATGTGAATTTCACCACCAAGGACAATCAGGAGAAATTGAAGGCGTGCTCGAACGACCTCGCGGGCGTCGTGGACACCCTGAACAAGGCCCTTCAGTTGGATTTGAGTCCGGGCAGCGATCCGAACAGCACCGCCAGGCAAAACGGAAACGAGATAACCTACACCGCAGGACACGACAATCCGGATGTGGTTTACACGCGTAAGGATAATTCATCGAATTTCGTCCTCACGCCGGAAGCCGAGCAAAAGTATTACGTCAGCGCAATCCAAACTGCCGTGGACCAGTGGAACAAGATCTACGACGATACGGCGATGAAATTTCAGAAGGACGCCGACCACGTCGACGATCCGGGACCGAAGGGACCGGCGAAACCGGAGGCGCCCGCCGCACCGGCGGCCCCTGCGGCACCGGCAGCGCCGGCGGCGACGCCCTACACGCCCGTCGCCGATACGTCCGGTACCGCCGACCTGGCCAACCAGACGGACTACAGCGACATATTCGGCAACCTGTCCGACGGCCGATCCCAGACCGATTCCACCGGTATCTCGGACCCCTGGAACCTCGACGGAACGAACGGCACCGGCACCGGCACCGGCACCGGCACCGGAGACGGCACCGCGTCGTCCAGCGGCACCACCTCGTCCGATTCCGCCTCGGCATGGGACCAGATAGCGAACGCCATCACCGGCAAGACCGGTGGTAACGGGACCACCGGCCAGGCGCCGACCGCCGCGACACCCGCGCCCTCGAACCCGCTCTTGGGAGCCATGAATCCCATGCAATACATGAATCCGAATTCCGGGGCGGGCGGCTTCATGAACCCGGCGGGAAATCAGAACAGCCCCTACTCGCAGTACGCCCAGAACCCCATGACCGGCGGTGCCGGCAACCAAACGAACCCCCTGCTGCCCGGGGCGAACGCGAGCCGGCCCGCTGCGGGCGCCACCGCGCAACAGGCCGCGTACACGAATCCTGCCTCGGCCGTCTCGGCCACGCCGGCTTCCGGCACGCCCCCGCATACCGGCAATTCGATGGTCGATATGAAATTGCCGGATGGCAGTGCGCCACAGAAGGTTCCCTCGATCGTGGCCGACGCGGTGAACCGGGCGTTGAACAATCCGAATGGCAGCGATGCGGCCGCGGCCTATGGCAGCGCTTTCGCACAGGCGACACCGGTCGACGGTTCGAATCTGCACACCGGCGACGTGGTGCAGTGGGCCGATCGCAGCGCGGTGATCGTGCGCGAGGGAACCGACAACTACTACATAATCACCGACGGCCAGATGCGACACGTCGAGCTCAAAGATCTTCCCAACTACAACAATGGCGCATTCGGCCGTTTCGAAGGGTTCTTCCGGCCGGCCGGGTCGGGAGATTCCGACCAGCAAGCTAATCCGCAGCCGCATTCCATGGTCCAACCGACCCAGGTTCTCGCCGCATCGTCGACGACCTCTGCACGGCAGCCCAATAACGACACGCAAGAGACATGACAGTCGCGGCGGCGACATCGACCGGTGACTTCGTGGTCGATGTCGCCGAGCGGATCGGGACAGGCTGTACACCGGAATCCCTTCGGTCGGTGCTGTTTCGAGCCTGTGGCGGTCGATTGGAGGCGCGCACCCCGGACGGGGTGCGTTCGAGCGGAATCACCAGCTCCGGATTTCCGTTCGAGGCCAGCGTGACGGGCGGGTTGGGCCGGTACTCCCAGATGCTTCGCTACATCACGGAAACCACAACGTGGGAGCCGGACTTCGCCGTTCGGCTCGAGGCATATCTGGCCACGATCACCGAGCTCGTCACGTGGCTGCCGGGTGGCGACCCGGCGGCGGCCGACCTGCTCCATTCCTTCGTCACCACGGTGTATCCCGATCCCGTGGCCATCGAGCCGGGGGCGCGCCCGGCGATGTGGCTCGGAATTGTGCATCACCGCGCCGAACCGGATCGCCTGGGCGGCCTCAAGGTGTACTGCAGCCCGAGGGCGCGAACCGACGTCATCGAGACCCTCGGCCGCCAGTGGTCCGGCTTCGAGGGACTCAGTCCCATACCGGAGAACGACGATCTTTTTCGCTACGCCGGACTCGCCATCGAGCTCTGCGCGCACGGAGATCCGGCGTACAAAATCTATCTCCGGGCGCGCACCCGAAACGTCGCCGTACCGATGAAGTTGGTACGCCATTTCGGCGATCCCGCCTGGCAGACGCTCTCGGAGTTCACCGCCTGTGGCGTGGATGCGGCCGACCTGCACAACTTCGACTATTTCGTGTGCTGCAGCCGACGCGGCAACGAAACTCCTTCCTATACGGTCTCATTGATTACGAGGCCGTCGGACGACATCACGGCGCTGGCTCGTGCGCTGGCGGCACGGCACCACGGCACCACGCGGGCGATCGACGCGATGGCGCACGCCGCGCGGGACCGGGGTGCGGCGTGGCGGTATACGGCACTCGGGCTGGGCTTCTCATCCGAGCACGGCATCGACAAATTGAACGTCTACGGAACACCGATGTGGGAATCCACCTCGGAAGCGACCGCAGTCACGTCCGCCCGGCCGCTCGGACGATCGGAAGTTGCGCGTTGACGTGCTCGAGCCGCAACGAGGAACGCAGTTCGGCCAGCCGATTCAGATCGTCGCCGTAGAGGCCGGTTGCCTTCGCGTCGTCGAGGTCGGCGACTCCGTACAGGTATGGGCGGCCACCCAATTCGCAACAGCGTCGCTGCAGGTCACGGAATGTCTTCCGGGCATCGGCTACCGCATCCGGAGCACGATCGACGGTGGCGTACAGCCCGACTCCGACCGAGACGGGAGCGGGCAGTACGGGCGCGAAAGCGAAGGGGACAGCATCGGCGGGCCGTCGGACGACCAGGATGTACACCCGGGTCGCCGGACCATCGAACGGCGCTCGATCGAGCTGCGCCGCAACGGTTTCGACCATCGACACGCAGTGGTCGACCGGGACGACGTAGTCCGCCCACATCCGCGCTCGATCGACGAGAGGTTGCCACGTTGCGGGCGGGTCGATCTCCTTCATCGGTGACTGTGTGATCACAGCGCAGTCCTCGCCGTCGCAGGGCTGTGCCGGCCGGGAACCCCGCCAACCGGTGACCGATCGGATCCGGCCACGGCCGGCCATTCCCGAGTAGATGTCGACGTCGGTGCGGTCCGCCACTCGAATGGTGTGCTCGGCGAGCTCGCCGAGACTCGCATGGTCGGCCCGATGCTCGTGCACGTGGGGCTCATGGTCGGCGGTCCGCAGAACTACCCGCTCGATCAATCCGACCGTGCCCAGTCCCCCGAGAGCGAACCGGAACAGTTCCTCATGCTCGGTACGGGAGCACCAACGGCTCCTGCCGGTCCCGTCGATCAGCTGAATGCGCTCCACGTGGTCTATCTGCCAGCCGGACCGGATCGACTCGACTCCGGCGCCGCCCACCGACAACGTGCCCCCCACCGACATGTGCAGGTGATCCGGCAGGATCGGGAAGGTTCGCCCCTGCCGGTTCAGGTACCACTCGAGTCCGAGCCAGCTCGCACCCGCGGGCACCTCGAACAATCCGTCGCCCAGATCCCTGATCTCCCGGATCGCGGTATCGGGCGCATAGGTGACCAGCAGTTCGTCATCGGTCACGGTCTGCCCGGCACACGAATGCCCGGAACCTCGCAGTGTCAACGGGCGGCCGGAACCGAGCAGGGCAGCCGGGAATGCAGAGGGCAATCGATGGACCGCCCGAGGCGTGGCGCGATACAGACCACCGAAGTCGGCATCGAAATCGGTGACGGAAACATCAGCGGCACTCATGATTTCGGCAGCGATCGTGTCACCGTCCGGTCAGCGGTATGCGGCACGCCGTCATCGTAGCGAGCTGCCGGGGCGGCTTCTCACTGCCAGGAGTAGGGCACGATCACAGCGTCTCGCGCGCTGCCATACCCCGACGACGCGGCGCTTGCCGCCCGGTCGCGGGCGGATGGCCATGCGCAGACGAGCGGTCCCGAGCAGACGATCAGCCGCGGCCGACGGCCTGGTGGTGCGATGGCACCCGGCGGGCCGACCACACGGTGACGGTGAACAGGAACACCCCCGCGACAGCCAGACCCGCGCCCACGACGGCGGGGGCGGTGTAACCCAGGCCCGCCGCGATCACCAGGCCGCCCAGCCAGGCGCCGGCCGCGTTGGCGATGTTCAGGGCGGCGTGGTTGAGGGCGGCGGCGAGGGTTTGGGCGTCGTGGGCGACGTCCATCAGCCGGGTCTGCAGGCCGGGTGCCAAGGCGGCTCCGGAGGCGCCGACGAGGAAGGCGCCCGCGGCGGCGGTGAACGGATTGTGGGCTGCCGCAACGAAAATCGCGAGGATGACGACCATCGCGATCAGCGCGACGAATACCGAGCGGTCCACGCCGCGATCGGCGAGGACGCCGCCGCCGATATTGCCCGCGACCATGCCCAGGCCGAACAGTGCCAGCACGATCGGCACCAGGCCCTGACCCATGCCGGCGACATCGGTGAGGGTCGAGGTGATGTAGGTGTAGACCGCGAACATGCCGCCGAAGCCGACCGCGCCGACCAGCAGCGTCAGCAGCACCTGCGGGCGGCGCAGCGCGGTCAGCTCGGTGCGCGGATCGGTCACCCGCACCCCGTGCAGATCGGGCACGAAGCGGGCGATCGCGAACACCGTGGCCAGCCCGAGGACGGCGACGACCACGTAGGCATCGCGCCAGCCGAGTCCCTGGCCGAGCCAGGTGGCGGCGGGGACACCCACGACATTGGCGGCGCTCAGGCCCAGCATCACCGCGGCGACGGCCTTGGCCCGCTGCCCCACCGGAGCCAGTGAGGCGGCAGCGAGCGAGGCCACGCCGAAGTAGGCGCCGTGCGGGAGACCTGCGACGAACCGGGCCGCGACCAGAGCCGGGAAGGCCGGCGCCAGCACCGAGGCGATATTCCCGGCGGTGAACGCGATCATCAAGGCGATCAGCAGGCGCTTGCGCGGCATCCGGGCGCACAGCGCCGCGATCACGGGCGCGCCGACCACCACGCCCAGTGCGTACGCCGAGACGGCATGTCCGCCGGTGGGCTCCGAAACATGCAGGTCCGCGGCGATGTCGGGCAGTAGCCCCATGGTGACGAATTCGGTGGTGCCGATCCCGAAACCGCCGAGCGCCAGCGCGAGCATCGCCGGAATATGCCATCCGGTGCGAGTCTCCGGCGCCGCCCCGGAGCCGAGCGCCGCACGGGACGACGCGGCACTCGCGGGTGACTCCGGTGGGAAGTCGACAGGTGGTGCGGTGCGCACCGAAGCTGAGTCGGCCATGGGTGTGGCCAACACGCGCGGTCGACGCGGCGATACCGGCGGCCGGGGTGATTCGACTCACCGCACCCCGCTCCCGCCCGCCGACGCCTCGCGCCGAGCACCGGAACGACTGCGGGACAACGAATCTCGCGCCGTCGCGGGTTCCGCATGAAGCGCTGTCGGATACCTCACACGCGCGATCGGGTGCGGAAAGCAATTCGGGCACCCGCGGCCACCGGGATCGGTGGGGGCGGGTGCCCGGATATGTCTACCGACCGCGCCGGATACCGGCCGGTCGCGAGCGTTCAGCTCAGTTCGCGCGCCAGGTTGGCATCGAGCACACCGAGGAATTCCTCGGTGGTCAGGTAGCCCTGGTTGCCGCCGACCAGCAGCGCCAGGTCCTTGGTCATCTGGCCGCTCTCGACGGTCTTGATCACGACGTCCTCGAGGGTCTGCGCGAAGCCGATGACCTCGGGGGTGTTGTCCAGCTTGCCGCGATGCGCCAGACCCCGCGTCCACGCGAAGATCGAGGCGATCGGGTTCGTGGAGGTGGGCTTGCCCTGCTGGTGCTGGCGGAAGTGCCGGGTCACCGTGCCGTGCGCGGCCTCGGCCTCACAGGTGCGGCCGTCCGGGGTGAGCAGCACCGAGGTCATCAGGCCCAGCGAGCCGAAGCCCTGCGCCACGGTGTCGGACTGCACGTCGCCGTCGTAGTTCTTGCAGGCCCAGACGTAGCCGCCCTCCCACTTCAGCGCGGAGGCGACCATATCGTCGATCAGCCGGTGTTCATAGGTCAGTCCGGCCGCGTCGAACTCGTCCTTGAACTCGGTCTCGAAGATCTCCTGGAAGGTGTCCTTGAACATGCCGTCGTAGGCCTTCAGGATGGTGTTCTTCGTCGACATGTAGACGGGGTAGTTCTGCTGCAGGCCGTAGTTCAGCGACGCCCGCGCGAAGTCCTCGATCGACTTCTTGAAGTTGTACATACCCATGACGACGCCGCCGTCCTCGGGCATCTTCACCACTTCGTGGACGATCGGCTCGGAGCCGTCCTCCGGGGTGAACTGGATCGTCACGGTGCCGGCCTGATGCACCTTGAAGTCGGTGGCGCGGTACTGGTCACCGAACGCGTGACGGCCGATGATGATCGGCTTGGTCCAGCCGGGCACCAGACGCGGAACGTTGGAGATGATGATCGGCGCGCGGAAAATAGTGCCGCCGAGAATGTTACGAATCGTGCCGTTCGGCGAACGCCACATTTTCTTGAGGCCGAATTCTTCGACGCGGGCCTCGTCCGGGGTGATCGTGGCGCATTTGACGCCGACGCCGTGCTTCTTGATGGCGTTGGCCGCGTCGACGGTGACCTGGTCATCGGTCTTGTCGCGAGTTTCGATGCCGAGGTCGTAGTACTCGAGATTCACATCGAGGTACGGATGGATCAGCTTGTCCTTGATGAACTGCCAGATGATCCGGGTCATCTCGTCGCCGTCGAGTTCGACGACGGTCCCTTCAACCTTGATCTTGGACATGGATCTTCGTGTCCTCCTAAGGAAGGTGTGCTCCCATTGCACGGCCAGGCGAGCACGCTTGTGAGCGGACCCCAGCTGTTCAACAGACAACGTATACGCCCCGCGTTGTCCACGAGACGCCTGGTGCTAAACAAGACAAGCGTACTGGTGCGCTGGGTCTCACTGACAGGGGCGGTCCCATTGAGAGCTACCCACGTCACATCGGACCGATATGCGCCGGCCGAAGAAACGGACATACGCCACGAACGTCCGCCTCGAATCGAGCGAGCCCAACCCTCGCCCCCGTCGCGGCCGATTGTTACCATCCACGGCAGGTCATGAGTGCCAGCGCCAAGCCCCGGCTCGCTGGCCGGCAACCCTCCAGTTGCGGTGGGGTGCTCCGGGTGATTGACCGGGCTCTCGAAAGCCGAGGGCAAGCGCGACTGTCAGGAGCAACAAGTGAGTGAGCCCACCGTGCCCACCGTCGACAAGTGCGTGGAGGCGGCGGAGCGGCACAGGCGTATCGCTACCATCGGGGATGTGTGTGCCCCAGCCCTCCGTACCGCCTCGACCACGCGTGCGCTCTCGCCGTGCGCCGACCCGGCGTCCGCCGTCGCCGTGTTCCGGCAGGTCCGGGAGCCGATGCGGACCATGGGACTCGACGGCATGGGAGTAGACGGCATGGCACGGCTCGACGTGGTGACGGCACGGTGACCGTGAGTATCGAATCGAGCACGTCACGCCCGGGCGCAACGACACTGCTACCCCCGCCGGACGGCACGGTCGGGATCATCGGGATCGGCGATGTCCGGCTCGAGAACGGGGCGGTCGTCCCCGGTGTCGAACTGGCCGTGCAGCGCTGGGGCGAACTGGCCCCCGGCCTGGACAACGTGGTGCTGGTCGAACACGCGCTCACCGGTGATTCGCACGTCTGCGGACAGCCCGACGATCTGCACGCCCTGCCGGGCTGGTGGGACGGACTGGTCGGGCCCGGCGCGGCACTGGACACCGACCACTGGTGCGTGATCGCGACCAACGTTCTGGGTGGTTGCCAGGGCAGCACCGGCCCCTCGTCCCTCGCGCCGGACGGAAAGCCTTGGGGCGCACGCTTTCCGCAGATTTCGATTCGAGACCAGGTGAGCGCCGAAGTGGCGCTGCTGGACCTGCTCGGCCTCTCCCGCGTCGCCGCGGTGGTCGGCGGTTCGATGGGCGGCATGCGGGTGCTGGAATGGATGGTCGGATATCCCGATCGCGTCGACGCGGCCCTGGTGCTGGCGGTCGGCGCCCGCGCCACCGCGGATCAGATCGGCACCCAGACCACCCAGATCGCCGCGATCACGTCGGATCCGGACTGGCAGGACGGCAACTATCACGGCACCGGCCGCGGCCCGCAGGCCGGGCTGGGCATCGCACGCCGGATCGCGCATCTGACCTACCGCACCGAATTCGAGCTCGACCACCGGTTCGCCAACACCGCTCAGGGCGACGAAAACCCCTGGGACGGTGGCCGTTACGCGGTACAGAGCTATCTGGAACATCAGGCCGACAAGCTGGTCGCGCGGTTCGACGCGGCCACCTACGTGCTGCTGACCGAGGCCATGAACCGGCACGACGTCGGACGCGGACGCGGCGGCATCGAGGCCGCGCTGGCCGCGACCCCGGTGCCGTGTGTGGTCGGCGGCGTGGACTCGGACCGGTTGTATCCGTTGCGGACCCAGCAGGAACTGGCCGACCTACTGCCCGGCTGCAAAGGTCTGGAAGTCGTGCATTCGCGCGACGGCCACGACGGTTTCCTCACCGAGATCGAGGCGATCGGCAAATTGCTGGAGCAGACCATGGAGTTGGCGCGCGCCGCGCAGGACGCCCGCGCGTCCTGAGTTCGCCCCCTGGGTTCAGCCGACGCCGAGGCTGCTGATGGTGACCGCCAGCACGATGATCGCGCCACCGAGCACGGTATAGGCGCCGATGTCGAACGGGCGGCTGCGCACCGCCAGCAGCCCGACCCGGGCCGTCGGCAGGCACAACCGGAACACCGCCGCGAGCAGGGTCGCCCCGCCGATGAAGAACGCACCACGCCGCCATCGGTCCTGGGCCACGAAGACCACCGCGACCAGCAGCACCACCACGACCAGCAGCATCGGCAGATGAACCTGGAAGAAGCGGCTCGCCGGGCTGGACTGCTGCGGATGAGTGGTCGGCACGTCGGTCACGGCTGCGATTCTCGCATGTCCGGTCGTGCCGCCACCGGGGAGCGGGGGCGGCCCCCGCGATCAGAGCACGAGGTCGGCCTCGTCGGGCCGAGGGTGCGGCGGGGATGTCGGCGGCGGTCCCGCGCGCGAGAGAGCGGGCTCCGACGCGTGCCATTCATGCCGGGCGGGTACCGTCTCGGTGTGCTCAAGCTGGTGTTCTTCGAACCGCGTATCCCACCGAATACCGGCAATGCGATCCGTTTGGCGGCCGGCACGGGGTGCGAACTGCATCTGATCGAGCCGCTCGGATTCGATCTGTCGGAGCCGAAGCTGCGCCGCGCCGGACTGGACTACCACGACCTCGCGGTGGTGACCGTGCACGAAAACCTTTCCGCCGCATGGAAATCGCTGCGGCCCGAGCGCGTCTTCGCCTTCACCACGCACGCCACCACGCACAACACCGACATCTCCTACCGGGCCGGAGACGTCCTGCTGTTCGGTCCGGAACCGACCGGCCTGCCGGCCGACGTGCTGGCCGACCCGCACATCACCGATCAGCTGCGCATCCCCATGCTGCCCGGTCGCCGGTCGATGAACCTGTCCAACGCCGCGGCGGTCGCGGTGTACGAGGCGTGGCGGCAGCTGGGGTTTCCGGGGGCCGTGTAGGGCCCTCACACGCCTCGGATGTCGATCGCGAAACGTTTGAAGCGGGAGGTGGCGCCCGCGGTGAGGTGGACGGCCGACTTGGGCACACCGTAGTGCTCGGCGAGAAGTTCGATCGCGGCCTTGTTGGCCTTGCCCTCCACCGCGGGAGCGCGCACGTACAGTTGCAGGGTGCCGTCGTCGAGGGTTTCGACGAGGGGGCCCTTGCGGCTGTTGGGTTTGATGGTCGCGCGGACCACGGTCGCCACGTGCTGCTCCTCGATGTTCGGCCGGTGCGACGAGCGTAGCCGCGACGGTTCAGCGGAAATCGCGCGACTTCGAGGCCATGCGCAGGTCCATGCGTTGCAGATGTTCGGCCACCACACTCACCACTCCCTCGGCGTTCTGTACCCGCCCCCGGATCAGCAGCGCGGGAGCGCCCTGGGCGATGCGCCGATAACGGCGCCACAGACCCACCGAACACACCACGTTCACCATGCCGGTCTCGTCCTCCAGATTGATGAAGGTGACCCCGGACGCGGTGGCCGGTCGCTGCCGATGCGTCACCGCACCGCCGATCAGCACCTTCGATCCGTCGGGCACGGCGAGCAGCCGATCGGCGGCGACCACACCGAGTTCGTCCAGCCGCGGGCGCAGGAATTCGGTGGGATACCGGCCGGGCGAGACACCGGTCGCCCACACATCGGCGGCCGCCATCTCCAGGTCGCTCATCCCGGGCAGCGCCGGCGCGTCGGTGACCGCCCCGGTCCCCGGCAGCCGATCCGCCCGCTCCCCCGCCGCCGCACCGGCCGCCCACAGCGCCTGCCGGCGGTCGAGCCCGCGTCCGGATGCGGACTCGATACTGCCGAGCGCACCCGCGGTGGCCAGGGCCTCGGCCTGCGGCACGGTCAACTCGACCCGCCCGGTCAGATCCAGAAACGATCGATAGGGACCGGAAGACCGTGCGGCGACGATCTTTTCGGCCAATTCGTCACCGATGTGCCGGACCGCGGACAAGCCCAGCCGCACCTGGGTTCCGTGCTGTTCGAGCGTCGCTCCGGCCAGGCTGTGATTGATATCCGGCCCGTGGACCACCACCCCGTGCCGGCGGGCGTCGGCCACCAGCGACTGCGGAGAGTAGAAACCCATCGGCTGCGCGTTCAGCAGCCCCGCGCAGAACGCCGCGGGATGATGCAGTTTGAACCAGGCCGAATAGAACACCAGCGCGGCGAAACTCTGCGAATGGCTTTCCGGGAAACCGAAATTCGCGAAGGCGTAGATCTTCTCGTAGATGCGATCGGCCAGTTCTCCGGTGATTCCGTGCAGATCGCGCATGCCCTGATAGAAGCGGCCGCGCAGCCGCTCCATGCGCTGTGGTGACCGTTTCGATCCCATCGCGCGGCGCAACTGGTCCGCCTCGGCGGGGGTGAAACCCGCGATATCGATCGCCATCTGCATGAGTTGTTCCTGGAACAGCGGAATTCCGAGAGTGCGGGCCAGCGAACTCTCGAGCGCCGGATGATCGAGCGTCACCTCCTCCCGGCCGTTGCGCCGGCGGATATAGGGATGCACGGAACCGCCCTGAATGGGACCGGGCCGGATCAGCGCGACCTCCACGACGAGATCGTAGAAGGCACGCGGGCGCAGTCGCGGCAGTGTCGCCATCTGGGCGCGCGACTCGACCTGGAACACTCCCACCGAATCCGCGCGCGCCAGCATCTCGTAGACGGCGGATTCGGTGAGATCGAGGGCGTGCAATTCGACGACCTCACCTGTGTGCTCGCGCACCAGATCGATCATGTAGTGCAGGGCCGAGAGCATGCCCAGGCCGAGCAGATCGAATTTCACCAGACCCGCTGCGGCACAATCGTCCTTGTCCCACTGCAGCACGCTGCGGCCGGGCATGCGCGCCCACTCCACCGGGCAGACGTCGGCGATCGGCCGATCACAGATCACCATGCCGCCGGAATGAATACCGAGATGCCGGGGCAGGCCCTCGATCTCGCCCGCCAGTTCCAGGACGCGGTCCGGAATATCGGTGTGCGTCTCGGACGCCACCCCGGTCCATCGGCTCACCTGTTTGCTGAAGGCGTCCTGCTGTCCGGGTGAAAACCCCAGTGCGCGAGCGGCATCGCGCACCGCCGACTTGCCGCGGTAGGTGATCACATTGGCCACCTGGGCGGCGTATTCGCGACCGTACTTGCGGTAGACGTGCTGGATCGCCTCCTCCCGGCGATCGGATTCGATATCGAGATCGATATCGGGCGGGCCGTCGCGCTCGGGCGCCAGGAAGCGTTCGAACAGCAGATCGTTGGCGACCGGATCCACATTGGTGATGCCGATCGCGTAGCAGACCGCGGAATTGGCCGCCGACCCCCGGCCCTGGCACAGGATGTCGTTCTCCTTGCAGAAGTGGACGATGTCGTGCACGACCAGGAAATAACCGGGGAAATTGAGTTCGGTGATGATCCGCAGTTCGTGTTCGATCTGCCGGTACGCCTTGGGATTTCCCTCCGGCGGGCCGTAACGATCCCGCGCGCCGGTGAGGGTGAGTTCGCGCAGCCAGGAATTCTCGTCGTGATCGGGCGGCACGTCGAACGGCGGTAATTCGGGGGCGATCAAGCGCAGATCGAAGGCGCATTCGCGGGCCAGATCGACCGCCCCGGCCACCGCCTGCGGGCATTCGGCGAAGAGCCGGGCCATTTCCGCACCCGACCGCAGATGCGCGCCGCCGGTGGGCGGCAGCCAGCCGTCGATGTCGTCCAGACTGCGCCGTGCCCGGATCGCCGCCAGCGCCATCGCCCGGCGCCCCTGGGCCGGGGTGGCGAAATGCGCTGCGGTCGTGGCGATCACCGGTACGCCCAACCGTTCGGCCAGCGCGATCAGCCGGGCATTGCGTTCGTCGTCGTCGGGCACTCCGTGGTGGGTGAGTTCGACGCTCACCCGGTCGCGTCCGAACAGATCCATCAGCCGACGCAGCTCCGCCTCCGCTTCGGCGTCACCACGCTCCAGCGCCCGGCGCACATGACCTTTGCGGCAGCCGGTGAGAATATGCCAGTGACCGTCCGCGGCGGCGGCGAGCCGATCCAGGTCGTACCGCAGAATCCCCTTCTCACCGGCCACCATATGTGCCGCCGACATTTCCCGCGACAGCCGCCGATATCCCTCCTGCCCGCGCGCCAGCACCAGCAGATGCGGTCCGGACGGGTCCGGCTCGCCGGTGCGCGGTTGTGAATCGTCCATCGGAGCGGAGCCGAATATCGTTGCCGCGTCGTGGGTTTCACCCAGCGACAATTCGGCGCCGAACACCGTGGGCAGCCCCCATTCGGCGGCGGCCTCGGCGAAACGCACCACCCCGTAGAAGCCGTTGTGATCGGTGAGCGCCAGAGCCTCGAGCCCCAGCCGCACCGCCTCCTCCACCAATTCCTCGGGCTGGCAGGCGCCGTCGAGAAAGCTGTAGGCCGAATGCGTGTGCAATTCCGCATACGGCACCAGCGGACCGCTCGGCTCCGGCCGCATCCCCGCCCGGTATTCGCCGCGCGTATGCGACCACGCCGGGCTGTCCCCGCCGTCCCCCGGCGGTGTGGCCCCGCGACCGGGCAGACCGGAGAGCACCCGCTCCATTTCCGCCCAGGTGGGCGGGCCGTTTCCCCAGCCCATATCCGCACACCTTCGTCGATTCGAACGTATATTCGATACCGATGCTAACTCGCGGGCGCGGCATTCGGAAGGCTGCCTCAGATCAGCGGGTCCGGACGAATATCCCGCCGACCACCGCGGCGACGAGCAGTGCGACGACGGCGACCACCAGCGACGTCCGCAGGCCACCGAGGAAATCACCGGCCACCAGCGTGCCGAATACGGCGACCCCGACCGCGCCGCCGACCTGCCGTGCCGTGTTGAGCTGCGCGGACGCCACGCCGGCCCGGTCGGCCGGCACGCTCTCCAGCACCACACTGGTCATCGCCGGCACGACCGTTCCCGCACCGAAGCCGACCGGGACGGTCGCCACCCAGATCATCCACAGCGGAGCATCCGCGCCGGCCAGGACGAGCAGCAGCAGCCCACCCGCGAAGGCGAGCTGCCCGCCGACGATCGGCGAGCGCGGGCCGACCGCGGCCGTGATCCGGCCTCCGAGCAGATTCGCGGACAGTGCCGCCAGGCTCATCGGCAGGAATACCAGTCCGGTCACCAGCGCCGAATCACCGCGCTGCTCCTGCAGGAACAGCGACAGCAGAAAGACGATGCCGTAGTAGGCGAAGTTCTGGACGAAACCGACGGCCGAGGCGGCCGAGAAGGCAGGATGCGCGAACAGGTCCACCGGCAACATCGGGTCCGCCGCCCGGCGCTCCCACCGGACGAAGAAGATCGCACCGGCGGCTGCCGCGATCAAGCCGGTCAGCACCGGCGCCGAGGTCCAGCCCCGGTGACCGCCCTCGATCAAGCCGTAGGTCGAACCACACAGCACCACAACCACCGTGAGCTGCCCGACCGGATCCATGCCACGGCCGGTGCTCGCGGGCGCCGCCGCCGCCCGGGTGGTGGCCAACAGCCCACAGGCGCCTATCACCAGATTGACCAGGAACAGCGACCGCCAGCCGAGCGTCGCCAGCAATACGCCGCCGATCACCGGTCCGGCTGCCACCGCCGCTCCACCCGCGGCCGCCCACAGGCCGACCGCCCGCGCGCGCCGCCCGGGGTCGGCGTAGGCGTGCCGGACCATCGCCAGAGAGGCCGGCAGCTGGATCGCGGCACCGAGGCCCTGTGCGAACCGGGCGGCGATCAACATCGCGGGAGTCGTCGCCAGACCGCAGGCCAGCGAGGCCGCGACGAACACCGTAAGCCCCGCGCCGAACGCGCGCCGCGCCCCGATCCGATCCGACAGCGTCCCGCCGATCAGCTGGAACGCCGCGAATACCAGCGTGTAACCGTCCACCACCCATTGCAGCTGACTCAGGCCGGCATCGAGCCGGTGCCCGAGCGTGGGCAGCGCGACGTTCACGATGGTGGCGTCCAGGCTGACCATCAGGAATCCGAAGGAGGCCGCGAACAGCGTCCACCGGGCCCGTCCGGACGCCTCGGCGGTCTCGATGCCGGAATTCGACAGGGTGACAGGTGTACTCACGTCGTCAGCATCGATCCCGGGCCGGCCGCCCGACAAGGGCCGAGGGTGCACCTGTCAGGGCTACCCTGAGCGAGGCGCGATGGGTAGGAGGATCCGGGTGGCAGGCACACAGGCGAGCGAGCTGGGTTCGTTCCTGCGCTCGCGCCGGACCGCCCTCGCGCCCGAGGCGGTCGGTATCCGCGTGGAAGGCATGCGGCGCACGACAGGGCTGCGCCGCGCGGAACTGGCCCGGCTCGCGGGGGTCAGCCCCGGCTACTACACGCGGCTGGAGCAGGGGCGTGCCCCGCATCCGTCACCGAGCGTGCTGGCCGCGCTGGCGAATGCGCTGCGACTGTCCGCCGACGAGCGCGAGCACCTGTTCGCGCTCGGCGGCGACATGCGGCTGCAGCCGGCCGAACCGGACGAGCTGTCGCCCGGCGCCCGCCGGATGCTGGAACTGCTGTCGGAGCCGACGGCCGCGTACGTGATCGACCGCTACAGCGACGTCCTGGCGTGGAATGCCGGTGCCGCCGCGATCTTCGGCCATCTGGTCGAGGGCTCCGGCCGTCCGAACAACGTTCGCTATGTCTTCACCGATCCTGAATCCAGACAACGCTTTTCGGACTGGGACGAGATCGCCGCCGACTCGGTGGCACATCTGCGCGCGGCCACCGGCCGGCGCCCGGACGATCCGGCGCTGCGCCGGTTGGTGGCCGACCTGCACGCCGGGAGCGCTGCCTTCCGGGAACTGTGGGCCGATCACGAACTGCGGCACAAGGTCAGCGGGCACAAACGGCTGTATCACCCGCTCGTCGGCGCCTTCACGCTCGACTACGTGGTGCTGGCCGTCCCGAATGTGCCGGGACAGCGGTTGGTGGCTTACAGCGCCGAGCCCGGCACGACCGCGTACGACGCGGTGGTCCGGCTGACGGCGGCTGCGCCGCGGGCCTCGACCGTCGCCGGCTGACCGGGCGAAAACGCCGTAGGCCGCGGCCCGGGGCAGACCGCCGCGATATACGCCGCTGGAATCTCGCTGATTCGAATCCTTTTCGCGGATATCGACTCGCCCTAATGTCACTGCGCGAATCGACGGCGGGAAGGAAAGGGACCCCATGTCTGTACTGGAGTCCGCGCCGGCGAGTACGCGCGCCGCAGGGGAGCACGAGGAGCGGCCTGGACATCTCGGCGCCGCCGAAACCCGAACCGCGGTGGCGGCGAGCCTGATCGGCACCACGGTCGAGTGGTACGACTTCTTCCTCTATTCCACTGCCGCGGGCATCGTATTCAACAAACTGTTCTTCCCGGATACGAGCGCATTCGTCGGAACCATGCTGTCTTTCGCGACCTTCGCGGTCGGTTTCGTGATGCGTCCGGTCGGCGGATTGGTTTTCGGCCATATCGGTGACCGCATCGGGCGCAAACGCACCCTCGCACTGACCATGGCGATCATGGGCGGCTCGACCGCGCTGATGGGCGTGCTGCCGACCAGTGCCGCGATCGGTATCGCGGCGCCGATTCTGTTGCTGGCCTTGCGAATTCTGCAGGGTTTCGCGCTCGGCGGGGAATGGGCCGGTGCGGTGCTGCTGGCGGTGGAACACAGTCCCCGCAAGAAGGTCGGCCGGTTCGGCAGCTATCCGCAGATCGGGTTGGCGCTCGGCCTCGC
Source organism: Nocardia africana NBRC 100379 (assembly GCF_001612635.1). Lineage (GTDB taxonomy): Bacteria > Actinomycetota > Actinomycetes > Mycobacteriales > Mycobacteriaceae > Nocardia > Nocardia africana. The sequence goes on from NZ_BDAV01000001.1 coordinate 196,534, forward strand.
GCTCGGCACCGGCGTCTTCGCCCTGCTGCGTTCGGTCCTGAGCGAACAGGCCTTTCTCGACTACGGCTGGCGCATCGCCTTCGGCGCCAGCGTGGTCCTGGTGGTCATCGGCCTGGTGGTGCGGCTGAAGATCGACGAGACGCCGGCGTTCCGGGAAATCGACCGGCTCAATCGGATCTCGAAAGTGCCTGTGGTCGAACTGTTCCGGAATGCGCGCACCCGGCGCAACACCGTGCTCGGCCTGCTCTCACGGTGGGGCGAGGGTGCGGCGTTCAACACCTGGGGCGTCTTCGCGATCAGCTTCGCGACCGGGCATCTCGGCTTCGAACAGGTCCCGGTACTGCTCGCGGTCACCATCGCCGCGGTCGTGATGGCCGCACTCATTCCGGTGTCCGGAAAGCTGACCGACAGGTTCGGGCCGCGCCGGGTCTACATCGCCGGTATCGCCGCCTACGGCGTGCTGGTATATCCGGTATTCGCGCTGTTCGAGGCCGGCGATATCGTCGTCTTCACCCTCGCGATCATCGCGGTGTTCGGTGTCGCACACGCGCTGTTCTACGGCGCGCAGGGCACGTTGTACGCCGGGCTGTACCCGCCCGAGGTGCGCTACACCGGACTCTCGTTCGTCTATCAGGTCTCGGGGATCTACGCCTCGGGCATCACCCCGATGATCGTCACGGCCCTGATCGCGGCGGGCGGCAAAACTCCCTGGCTCGCGTGCGGTTATCTGGTGGCGACGGCGGTGATCAGCGTGGTCGCGACGCTGTTCATCAGCGAGGACGACCGGCTGACCGCCTGAGCGGAAAAGAGCGCTACCCTTGGCAGCGGAACTTACTTTGGAGTAAGTTCGGGGGAAACGACCTGCAAGGGAGCAGCGATGTCGGACAACCACGCGGCCGAACACGGCTATCCGTCCCGTCGGCGGGCACGCCGGGATCTCACCGGGAAACACGTCGTCATCACGGGCGCCTCCTCCGGAATCGGACGGGCGGCGGCGAGCGCCGTCGCCGCCAAGGGGGCCGTGGTGCTGCTGCTCGCACGGCGTGACGAGGAACTGAACGCCGTGGTCGAGGAGATCACCGCCGCGGGCGGGCGGGCCTACGCCTACCAGTGCGATGTCACCGATTCCGACTCGGTGGACCGCACCGTGAAGGCGATTCTCGACACGCACGGCCACGTCGACATGCTGGTCAACAATGCCGGGCGCTCCATCCGGCGCGCCGTGCACCGATCCACCGACCGGCTGCACGATTTCGAACGAACCATGGCGGTCAACTACTTCGGTGCGGTGCGAATGACGCTGGCACTGCTGCCCCAGATGCGGGAGCGCACATTCGGCCACATCGTGAACATCTCGAGCGCGGGTGTTCAGGTCGCCACACCGCGGTTCGCCGCCTACCTCGCCAGCAAGGCCGCCCTGGACAAGTTCGCGGAGGTCACGGCGGCCGAGATGCTTTCCGACAACATCACGTTCACGACCATTCACATGCCACTGGTGCGGACGCCGATGATCGCGCCCAGCGGTAAACAGGGCCCCTCGGAATCTCCCGAATGGGCGGCGGCCACCATCGTGCGCGCGCTGAGCGAGCGACCGCGGCGCATCGACGTGCCGGTGGGCACCCTGGCCGAATACGGGACCCTGTTCGCGCCGGGAATCAAGGATCGCGTCATGCACCGGTACTACCGAGCGCTGCCGGACTCCCCCGCCGCCAAGGGCGAACTGCCGGTCGAGGACGAACCGGAGTCGGAAGTGCCCGCGCTGCAGGCGAAACCGCAGCGCACGCCGTCGGCGGCGGGACGGATCACGCGCTCGACGTTGCGCCGCGCCGCACGATTGGTGCCCGGCACCTATTGGTGAACGCGGCGGCAGAGGCGAAATGTCAAGCGATCCGGCGGATTTCGTCCGCGATGATCGCCGACGCCGGTTTGGGGGCGGCACCGCAGCTCGCCTGGCGGGGCGGATAGCCGACGGTCCGCGCGGTGACCAGCCACCGGTGGCCGTCGGTATGGGTCACCTCCGCGGCGCCGGCGAAGGTCGCCGGATCCGAGGCCGAGGCCTCCCGTTCGACCGCCGAGACCGTCAGCTGATCGAGGGCGGCCGGCACCTGTTCCCGCACCGCGATCTCCGCCACCTGCTCGACCGGCGACAGGCCGCTTCGTCCGCGAAACCCCGTCAGCGACAGGCGGTTACGCCGGACCTCGGCCACCGCGCGGACCGCGTCCTCGCCGTCGACCCGGCCGTAGGTCAATCCCTCGGGCAGGATCACCATCGCGGGAGCGAACCGGTGCCCGCCGGTATGCGAGCACTCCCAGACCCGATCCGGATATTCGGCTGCCAGCCGGGCCGCGATCGGACGGCCGAGCCGGGCACAGCACTGATCGCGCTTACCGTGGGCGCACACCAGGGTCAGCGGATCGGTCACCCGTTCACCGATGCCCGGCGCGGGGCCGTTCAGCACGTGCAGGTCGATATCGAGAAGTTGCCTCGGGTCGGTGACGGTCAGACGCTCACACCACGATTCGCCCGGCCGGGAGGCGGCGAGCAGAACCGTTCGCACACCGGTGAATTCGCCGCGGCCGGGACGCCGGATGAGGGTGGGACGCACGCGCGCGGCCCTGGTGCGGGCGGCCAGTTCGGCGGTGAGCTCGGCGCCGAGGACCGCATCGCCGATCACATCGCGGCCCCAGGCGCCGGGTTGTTCGATGCACAGCCAGCCGCTCACCCGGGTCGCGCTGCCCGGCAGGGGAATATCGGCCGCTGCCGCCGAACACGGCAGCCCGTCGAAATCGCTCGCGGGTGCCGGCGAGGTGGGTGGTGCGGAACGGGCATCGGCTCCCACGTTCAGTGCTCCAGGAACGGCAGCACCACCGAAGCGAACTCCCGATACCGGTCGCGGTGGATGCTGTGCCCGCAGGTGAAGGCCTCGACCCGGCAATCCGGCACGCTGGTGCGGAAGATCTCCAACTTCTCGGGGTCGACCATGCCGCCGGGACCGCCGCGCAACATCACCGTGGCCGCGGTGATATCCGCCAGCCCCTCCCACCATTCCGGATGCGGTTTGCGGAACTGCTCGAGCGCCGGAGTGGTCATCGACCGGTCGAAGGCCAGAACCGCACGCGGGTGACGCAGGAGACTGGTGGTGGCGTGCCACAGCTCCGGCACGGACGGCAGCCGGCGGGTGAGAGTGAGTTGTTCGTCACCGGAGCGCAGCGGCAGCGGCTGCTCCTCGAGGACCAGCCGCCGGACCAGCGCCGGCCGTTCGATCGCCACCCAGGAACAGGCGTATCCGCCCAGCGAATGCCCGACCAGATCGACGGTGGTCAGCTCCAGCCGATCGCACAGGCGCAGCAGATCCGCGCCGAAGTCCTCGAACCGGTAGGAGGCGGTGTGTTCGCTGCGGCCGTGTCCACGCAGATCGGGGATGATCACCCGGCGTCCGGATCGGATCAGCGCGGTGGCGAAGCGATCCCAGGTGTGGCCGTCGCCACCCATCCCGTGTACCAGCACCACCGGGACCTCCGAGAGCGGATGCGGCGTCGGCGCGCTGTCCGAATCCCGATAGGCGATCTGCACCCCCGCCAGGGGCACCCGGATGACGTTCGACTCCACGATCAGCCAGGGTACGTCGCCGCGGGCGCCGTCGCCGCAGCGTGTGGGGTGTTCCATAGCCCCGCGACCCGGGCCGGCACTATTCGTAGAGGCCCTCCACGTGCCAGATGTGGTCGTAGCCGAGCAACAGCAGGGCACGCTCCTCGGTGTCGAGCAGGATCTGCGTGCGGACGGCGCCTCCGGAATCGCCGGTGGCCCACCAGCGTTCGTCCAGCAGCCAAGGGCCGGCCCAGCCCGCGACCCGCCACGACTTACTGCCCCAGTGCAATTCGGCCGGGTCGGCGGTGAACATGCCGCGGTCGGTGAGCCAGATCGGACTGCCGTCGCCGGACTCCAGCCGGACCTCGGGATGGTTGACCAGCACCACCGCGGGGGCCGGTTGCGGCAGCCGGCCCGGCCACGGCAGGCCGGGATCGGCGGCGGGAACCAATTCCTCACCGAAGGTGATCAAGGTGACGCGTTCGACGGGACCGCGGCCGCCGCTCAGGACACCGATCCGCACCGCCTCACCGCCCAGCAGACCCTGCACCCGGGTCAGGGCGCGGCGGGCGCGGTGATCCTCCTCGCCGACCCCGCCCCAGAGTCCGAGTTGCAGCGCACCGGCCGCCACCACCTCGACCGGTGCCAGGCGCAGCAGCGTGATCGGAGCGGACGGCGGCGGTTCGGAATCACCCGTCCGCCCGCGTTTCCCCCGGGTCAGGGCGCGATGGGTCAGCCAGCCGTCCAGCTGCCAGCGCACCCGGTCCGCGGTGGTTTCCGGGGTGAGCGGCTGGGCACAGCGCCAGATTCTCGACAGGTGTTCCCCGGCCGCGGTTTCGGCGTGGACCTCGAGCCGGGTGCAGGCCACCGAGGCCGCCGCCAGGCGTTCGTGCAGCCGGGTGGCGAGCATGCGACCGGCGAAGGCGGCGGCATCGACCCGCTCGATCGGCGGATCGCACCGATACTCCACCACCAGATCCGGGGCGGGCGGGGCCGCCGAGGGCGGGCGCTCCGGCTCGGCGCGGGCACACCGGTGCGCCCGGATCGCGTCGGCGCCGAACCGGGAGGCGACCTCGGCGGGCGTGAGGGCCGCGAAATCGCCGATGCGGCGTAAACCCAAGCGATGCAACAGATCCACCAGTTCGGCACGTTCCGGCGGAGCCAGGCTCGGCTCGACGGCCAGCTCGCCCACCGGCAGCGGCGCCAGGAACCTCGCGGCGGCGCCGGGCGCGACGATCTGCGCCCGGCGCGCGGCTATCACCGCGGCCGACAGTTCGTCGGCGATGCCGATCCGGCATTCCACACCGAGGGCGGCGACCGCGTCGACCAGGCGTTCGGCGGCCTCCTCCTCGGAACCGAAGTAGCGGGCGGCGCCGCGGGCAGCGAGTACCAGCAGGCCGGGACGCAAGACCTCCACTCCCGGCACCGTCGCGTCCACGGCCGTCGCCACCGGTTCGAACAGACGCGCGTCGCGGTCCGGATCGGCTTGGGCCACATGAAGATCCGGGCACCGCGCCTGCGCCTCGCGCCTGGTCAGACCGCGCCGCACCCCCGCGTCGCGGGCCACCGCCGAACAGGCCACCACCCGATTCGCGTGCAACACCACCACCGGCCGCAGCGGTGAGAGGTCGGCCACGGCAGCCGCCGCGGCGGCCGGCCAGTCCGGACACCACACCGCCAGGACGCGAAACCCGGGGCGCTTCATCACGCCCCCACCGCCGAGAGCGCCGTCGGCGGCGAATCCGATTCCGGTACAAGCCATTCGACCCGGCCGTCGCGCGGGCACAGGTCGAGCGTGCCGGTGCGCTCCGGCGCGGACCGGCCGCGCACGCAGACGTCCAGGCGCACCGTTCGCAGCCGGCCGCGGCCCCGCCCCAGGCCCGAATAGCCCGCGACCCGGGTGTCGATCCGCAGCGTCGGACCGCTCCAGGCGCCACCGGTCACCACGAGCGTGGCCCCTTTGCTGCGGGCGCGGGCGGCGAGAATGCGAGTCCGGCTGGGCGGCACCGACATACCGGCCAGGCCGACCACCACCAGATCCAAACCATCCAGCAACACTGCGGCGACCTCCACCGGATCCGGACCGGGCTCGGTCACCACGGCCAGCCGGCCCAGATCGGCGCCCATCTCCGCGGCGGCGAGAAGTCCGAGTCGCGGCAAGCCGACGGCCGCGGCGTAACCACCCTCGCCGGTCACCGCGGCCAGCAGGCCGGTCAGCAGCGAACCCGCACCCGAGTAGGCCACCACCGCCCCCTTCGGCATTCCGCCCTCGGGCAGGAGACCGGCCAGCGCGGGCGGTACGGGAAGAAGCTCTCTGCGCAGTTCAGCACTTGTCGGCGGGCGCTCCACGACCTCGACCCCACGGGCCGGGACCGCGGCCATCCGCCGACGCAGCTCCGCCAGCTGCACCGCCCGCGCATCACCAGCCGAACCCATCTCGCCGACCACCTATCTCTCACCGAATGGACTCCACCGCACTCGATGCACCGCACCGCCGCACCGGCTACATTCCGCTCCTCCTCCGCCTCACTCGCCGCATCGGACCCCACCACCCTTCGGCAGCGCAGAAGCACCGGCGAGAGGGCACAGCACCGTTTCAGCTATCGATCTTAATCGAATATACGTTCGATCCGGTGACAGTAGAACCTTCCGACCGGTCTCCGTCAAGCCGCACCGGCCCACGTGTCACATCAGCCCCAGTGCGACTGTTCCGTCACCGATCGTGGCTGTTGCCCAGACCACCTCTCGGGGGCGTCCGGCAGGCCGCCCGCCGGGCTGTGACCGCCGCCGACCCCGGTCCGAAGCAGGCCGGTCGTCCTGGTTTTCGGCTATCCTCGCGCCGTGACCGAACGCGCCCGCCCCATCGTCGGCCCCGACTATCTCGTCGCCGGCCGTTACCGCCTGCAGTCCAAACTCGGAGGCGGCGGCATGGGTGCGGTATGGCTCGCCACCGATCGGCTGCTCAACCGCGAGGTCGCCATCAAGCAGGTGCTCACCACCGCCGGACTCAGCGAGGCCGAGGCGACCGAGGTGCGCAACCGGATCGTGCACGAGGGCCGGGTCGCGGCCAAGCTCTCGCACGAACACGCCATCGCCGTCTACGACGTGGTGCTCGAGGCGGGCGAACCGTGGCTGGTGATGGAGTATCTGCCCTCACGCAGCGTCGCCAAGGCGCTGGCGCTGGCCGACACCCTCTCCCCCATCGAAGTCGCGCAGATCGGCGCGCAGGTGGCCGATGCGCTGGCCACCGCCCACGCCGCCGGAATCGTGCATCGCGATATCAAACCGGGCAACATCCTCGTCGCCGATCGGGGCTCCGAGGTGGGGATGGCCAAACTCAGCGACTTCGGTATCTCCAGTGCCGGCGAGGCTTTCGACGAACCGGAGGACGTGATCACCGGCACCCCGTCCTATCTGCCGCCGGAGGTGGCGCGCGGTGCTCAGCCGGGGCCGGCCAGCGACGTATTCTCCCTCGGCGCAACGTTGTACACCGCGATCGAGGGGCATCCGCCGTACGGATTCGACGACGACAACGACGTCATCGTCACGCGCGCGGCGATGGCGCAGATCATTCCGCCCACTCGCAGCGGGCCGCTCACCCAGGTCCTGCTGCACATGATGGAACCGGCGCCGCAGCGTCGCCCCACCATGGCCGAAGCCCGCGAGGAAATCCTCACCGCCGCATTCGGTCCCGGCACCGGGCCTTATATCCTCGGCGCTCCGATCCGCACCGAGGACGGCACCATTCCGGCCTGGGCGGCCCGCAATTCGGCGGCCGGACTGCGCAGTCCGCATTCCGCGCCGCTGCCCCGCCCGCCGCGGGTCGCCGCGACCGGTTCCGTTGCGCAGCAACAGAAATTGGGGAAATCGAAACTCGTCGACATCGACTTCACGAAGTTCGGGCCCAATGCGGCGCCGCTCGCGATCGCGGTGGGGCTGCTGATCGGACTGCTCATCCTGATCGTGGTGCTCGTCGCCGCGATGTAGGCGCGACTCAGTCGATGCGCCGCCGGTGCGCCCAGCGAGTCAGCGCATTGCGGTTGGACTGCTGGGTCTTTCGCAGCACGTTGGAGGCGTGGGTTTCCACGGTTTTCACCGAGATGAACAGGGTTTCGGCGATTTCGCGATAGGTGTAGCCGCGCGCCAGCAGGCGCAGCACCTCCAGTTCGCGCGGGGTCAGCGAATCCAGTTCCGGGTCCAGCGGGGGTTCGGGAGCCGGTGAGCGTCCGGTGAACGAGTCCAGCACGAAACCGGCCAGCCGCGGACTGAACACCGCGTCACCGCCCGCGACGCGCCGAATGCCTTCGGCCAGTTCGGAACCGGAGATGGTCTTGGTGACGTACCCGCGCGCGCCCGCGCGGATCACCGCGATCACATCCTCGGCGGCATCGGAGACGCTCAGCGCCAGACATACCGGGCCGTTGCCCGACGCCGAACCGTTCGGACGATCGTCGATGCCCTGCAGGACCGCGACACCTCCGCCGTCGGGCATGTGCACATCCAGCAACACCACATCGGGTCGGGCGGCGTCGATTCCGGCCACGGCCTCGGCCACGGTGCCCGCTTCCCCGACGACATCCATATCGGCTTCGCGGCTCAACTCCGCCCGCACCCCGGACCGGAACACGGCGTGGTCGTCGACCAGAAAAACCCGGATCGTCACAGTTCTCCTCACCTCGAGCCGGCCCGCTGCCGGGCGCGGCAGCGCCAACTCATCGGTACCACATCGGCGGTCGGGGTGCTCGGAACCGGCATCGAGGACGGCGGCATCACCGTCCGCCCGGATTCTGCCCACTTCGCGGGTGCGTCCGCTAGTGCGACCGGCGGGGGCCGGTCTCCGCGGCCTCCCCTCGCGGTCCCCCGGTCTCGGCCTGCTGTGTCTCGGGCTGCTGTGTCTCGGGCTGCTGGGACCGGCCCTGCGCATCGCCGACCCGGTCCGCCTCGCCGGATGCGGGCATCTCGGTCTCGGCGCCGTCGCAGCCACCGGTTTCGCCCTGGCCCTCGGAATCCTTGCGCGGCATCATGATTCGCACCTCGGTGCCGCGACCGGGTGCGGTCTGCACCTCGACGGTGCCGCCGCGGCGCTCGATCCGGGCATGAATCGATTTCGCCAGGCCCTGCCGGTCCGCCGGGACCGCGGCCGGATCGAACCCGGTGCCACGATCGCGCACGAAAATACTGACCTGATGCGGTTCCACCTCGGCGAAGACGTCGATGGCCGGCACACCGGCATGTTTGGCGGCGTTGACCAGCGCCTCGCGGGTAGCGCCGAGCAGGGCGGTGAAATGTTCCTTCGGCAGGCCGAATCCGGTATCGCCGACATCCATCGAGACGTCGCCGACGGTCACCGGAGTCACCTGCACCCCGTGCTGGTCCTCCACCTCACCGGCGATCGTGCGCAGGGCGGCGGCCAAACTCGACTGCGCGGGCATGGAATCCTCGAACAACCACTTCCGCAGTTCCCGCTCCTGGCTGCGGGCCAGCCGGGCGACCTCCTGCGGGTCGTCGGCCTGCCGCTGGATCAGCGCCAGGGTCTGCAGGACCGAATCGTGCAGATGTGAGGCGATCTCCTCACGTTCCTCGTTGCGGATGCGTGCCGAGCGTTCGGCATTGAGGGCGTGCATCATGCGCAACCACAGCGGCACCGTCAGCAGACCGACGCCGATCAGGGTGACCGCGACCGCGATCAGTGCCGAACCCAGCGAGCTCAGGTTGATGCGGGCCAGCACCACCACGCCCAGCCCGACCACGATCAGCGTCGCCCCGGCCAGGATTCGTGTCCAGGTGAGCACGGTCGGCCGTGCGGGCAGGCCCAGGATGGAACGCGGTCCCTCGGCATCGAATTCGCGCCACACCAGCGCCGCGCCGACGGCGACCACGATGATCGGCGCCACCACCCGCGCCGCGGTCCCGTTGAACAACCACGCCATCGACACCGACAGCGCCAGCCCGAGCAGTACCAGCCCGACCGCCTGCCGCCGCTCGGAAGCCGTGGGCGGCGGCCCGTCCGCACCCGACGGTGTGAAGATCCACAGCAGCCCGTAGGCCACGATCCCCGCGCCCATCAAGGCCGACAGCAGGACGAACGCCATCCGCACCTTGAAGACGTCGACCCCCAGGTGGTCGGCGATACCGCCCGCGACCCCGCCCACGACCCGGCCACCGGACCGCCGCAGCAACCGCGGCTGTTCGACCACCGGATCGGCGCCCCGGCCGTCCGGCCCGAGACCGTCCACACCGGCCCGAGGTTCGAACCCCACGCGGCCGTCGAACCCCGAACGCGCGTCGAATGCGGGCATGGAGGGGTACATGCCTTCGATACTGGCACGTCATCCCGACAACCGACCATCGGGAAATACCCGGATTCCCGATCTCGGGGTGCCGGCGACGCCGGGTCATCCGAAGCGGTGGGCACGCACCAGCGAGAGGCCGCCCAGAACCACGCCGCCCAGTCCGAGCACCACCGCGGCGATCGCACCGGCGAGCCCGTTGCCGGTCCCGAAACCACCGGCGGCATCGGCCCCGTGAATCCCGCCGACGACCACGGCGATCGCTCCCAGCGCCAGCGCCGTGACGGACCGGGACCGGCGGGTGCCGGCGCGGCGGGTTCGAGCCGAGACCGCCAGGCCACCGGCGATCACACTGATCAAGCCCACGAAGGCCGCGATGGTGGGAACGGTCCGGCCGACGCCGACTTCGTACCCGGCGACGACGGAGACGTGGGTGGTCGAGAGCGCGGCGAATACATCGAGTGTGGACATCGCGAATCCTTCCGGTCGAGCGACAGCCGCCTGCCGTGCGGGTCACGGACGGGATCGGCTGCGGACGCGACGATCGTCGCGCCGCGCCCCACCCCGCGGCATCGGCCGGGGATCGACGACGACTACGCCGTTCGGCGTAGACGACCGACGTGCGATCACGCACCGTGACGTAGCAGGCCGCGTGCTCGACACGACGTCCCGGTCGGGTGCGGGCTTCTATGATCGCCACATGCCGGACCGCGTCACACCGCTGCGCCTGCCGGACTGGTCTCAGGATCTGCTGCTGGCGGTCTTCATCACCGTGATGCAGGTCCAGGGCACCATCGTCCGCAACAGCGGCCGGCCCGAGGAGGTGCTGCGCCCGCTCTCGGATTTCGGATATCTCGGCTACCTCCTGCTGATCACCGCGGGCGCCGTCCTGGTCGTGCGGCGCCGACGGCCGGTCGCGGTATTCGCCGTCACCGCGCTCACCAGTGCGGTCTACTACGCCCTCGACTTCCCGGACGGACCCGGGTGGCTGGCGCTGTTCGTCGCGCTCTACACCCTCACCGCACACGGTGACGGGCGGCGCTCGCTGGTGGTGGCAGGCGTGGGAATCGCCGCCCTGACCGCGATCTGGCTTCCCGCCGCCTCGGACGTCGAACCACCGGCCGCGATCGGCTGGGTCTATTTCCGGATCGGCGCCGCGGTGATGAGCGCCGCGCTCGGCGAGAGTGTCCGCTCGCGGAAAGTCGTTGCGGCACAGGCGCTCGAGCGTGCCGAGCTGGCGGAACGAACTCGCGAGGAGGAGGCCCGCGCCCGGGTCGACGCGGAACGGCTCCGCATCGCCCGCGAAGTGCACGATACGGTCGCGCACGCGATCGCCGTCATCAACGTCCAATCCGGTGTCACCGCGCACGTGCTGGACAAACGGCCCGAACAAGCGCGCGAGACCCTGCGGATCATCGAGCGGACCAGCTCTCGGGCACTGACGGAAATGCGGGCGATCCTCGGAGTTCTTCGCGACGACACCGTTCATCGCGACGACAACGACGGCCGCGCCCCGCAACCGGGCCTCGCGCAGATCCGGGAACTCGCCGCCACGGCCCGCGACGCCGGGCTCGAGGTCGAATTCGACACGCCCGCACCGCCTCCCGACATACCCGGCGCGGTCGGCACCGCGATATATCGGATACTGCAGGAATCGATCACCAACGTGATTCGCCATGCCGGTGCGACGCGCGTGTCGGTCGAGGTGAACTACGGTGTCGACGCGGTGGCGGTCAGGGTCACCGACGACGGGCGGCAGCCGGCCGCGCCCTCCCCGGCCACCGCCCGAGCGGGCACCGACGGGCGCGGCATCCTCGGTATGCGCGAGCGATGCCGGCTCCTGGGCGGCGATCTCGACGCGGGCCCGCTCCCGCACGGAGGATTCGCGGTCACGGCCCGGCTGCCCCTGGCCAGGACGGAAACGGTGAAGCTGTGAGCACTACGGCAGACGCGGACGGTGGCACTCCGATCCGGGTCCTGCTCGTCGACGACGAGCAGTTGGTGCGGTCGGGGTTTCGGCTCCTGCTCGATATCGAGGACGACGTCACGGTCGTCGGAGAGGCCGCGAACGGCGCCGACGCCGTGCGGAAAGCCCGTGCGCTGCGTCCGGATGTCGTGCTGATGGATATCCGCATGCCGACGATGGACGGCATTCAGGCCACCCGTGAGATCGCCGCCACGACCGGGCTGCGAGATGTCCGGATTCTTATCCTGACCACCTACGACACCGATGCCTATGTGTTCGAGGGACTGCAAGCCGGCGCCGCCGGCTTCCTGCTCAAAGATGCCGGTCCCGCCGAGCTGCTACACGGTATCCGCGTGGTCGCCGCCGGTGAGGCTCTGCTCGCGCCGCGTATCACTCGCCGCCTCATAGCCCAGTTCACGGCCCGGCGCGCCGCCGACCGGGCCGCCGAACAGCGGCTCGCGGTACTGACCGACCGTGAGCGGGAGGTGCTGGCCCTGGTCGGCCAGGGCATGAGCAATGCCGAGATCGGCGCCGAACTGTTCCTCAGCCCGGCGACCGCCCGCACCCACGTCAGCCGGGCGATGGTCAAACTCGGCGCTCGCGACCGCGCGCAACTGGTCGTCATCGCCTATCGAACGGGGCTGGTGGCGCCGTAGATCGAGCGCGTCCGGTCCGGACAAGCCGAGCGACGGCCGCACCGGTCCAGCGGTAGCCGCCCGCGGCGCCGATGCCGGACCGGAATTTCGCAACAGACCCGATCACCTGCTGATATGGCGTATCGACCGGAATCTCTCCGGGTGCCGGCGAGCTCTCGATTCCTACCGTCGATGGCGTCGCTCGCTGACGGCGGGCGGCATACGTCCCGGTAGTCGTTTCGCCGCGGACAGCTGATCTCGCCGGTTCGCCCGGCGTGTACGGGGAGGAATTCGCATGTCCATCACATCTGTCTACGCCGCCGCCACCACGGCTCTCGCGCTGGCGCTGGTGCCGGCCACGGCCGCCTCGGCCGCGGGGCCGGGCGGTCACGAGAACACCTATCCGGCACCGAATGGGTACAGCTTCACCGTGGGCCATCTCGATTACGCGGCCCATCCGGTGACCGCGCTGAACGGCATGTCCACCAATCGAGAAGTGTTCCTGGACAACACGTCCTACGCGCGGCTTCCGAGTGGCACCGGAACGTTGAAGGCGGGGTATTACGTCGCGTGCGCGGTCGATATCGACCTCGGTTTCAGCGCCGACGCCTCGGCCTCGCTGAGCGCCGGAGCGACGATCAGCCCGGATCTGGTGGAGCCGAGTGCGAGTGTGACGCTCGGTCCGAGCGTCTCCGCCGGCATCGGGGTGAACGTGTCGGTCACGCCCGGGAAGATCACCGATGTCGAGGTGGGTCGGAAGCACCTCGGTGCCGGGGAGACCGACTATCTCGTCAGCCGCGACTTCCATCTCATGGTGCAGGGGTGCGGCGGTCCGCTGACCATCCGCGCCTACAGCAGGATCGAGGTGTCCGCGGCAGAGGTCGACGGGAACGGCGCCGTCTTCGCGGATCCGACCGTGCTCTGAGTGGCGTATCCGGCAGATGTAGTTCAGGTTCGTTTTCAGGGTGAACCCCGATGCCATTCGATACTGCTCACGGCCACCATTGAGCTATGACCACAGCGAGCGGCGGGACCGGCGGCACGAGCCGGACGGGATTCAGCGAACAGCTCCAGCACCTGTGGCGGACGCGTCCGACACGGCTGCCGGGACAGAGCCCGGTCGCCGGCGTGGCGTCCGGATTCGGCCGTCGCTACGGCGTGGACCCGGTACTGATCCGGGTCGCGTTCGTGGTGTCGACGATCTTCGGTGGTGCGGGCATCGTGTTGTATCTGGCGGCATGGTTGCTGCTGCCCCCGGCGGGTGACGCGGTGTCACCCGCCGAGGGCCTGCTCAGCCGCGGGCACAGTTCGCAGTCGTCCACCAAGACCATCGTGCTGATCGTCGCCCTGGCGATCGCGGTCACCACGATGGGCCCGGTGGGTGTCGGACTCGGCGGCTCGGGGGTGATCAGTTTCGCGCTGATGGTGGCCGGTTGGTGGTTGTTGTACATGCGGCAACCGGAACCGCCGATCGACGGATCGTATCCGCTGACGGCCGAGGGTGGCATCGCGGCGACGGGATATCCGGGGGCAAGCTTCCCGGGTGGGTCCCCGTGGAGCGGAAGCCCGTACGGACCGTTCACCAAGCTGCCCGACCACTACGAACCGGACCCGAATGTCGTTGCGGGCGGCCAGGTTCCGGCCACGCCGGCACACGCTTCGACGGCAGCCGAACCCATCGGCGCAACCGCCGCCACTGTGCCACTGCGGGTCGATCCGCATACGCCGGAAAGTCTTGCAGATGAGGCCGGCGCCGCACCGCCGGACAGCACGAGCTCGGCACACGAAGTGACCGAAAGTGGTGCTGCGGAAGTCGTTCCGCTGGAAGAAGCTTCCGGACGACCGGACAGCTCGGGTGCCGCGGCAGATTCCGGTTCCTCCGAACATGGTGCCGCCGCGCCGGACTCGCCCGGCGACGGGAACTCGTCCTCCGACGAGCCGACCGCCGGCAAAGCGACGTCCGACGAGACATCGGCCGACGATCGCCCCACGGTCGCGCTGACCCGGCCACTCGCCGTCGAATCCGGCACGGCGACAGGCTCGGAGGGGCCCTCGGCCGAGGACGAGTCCGGCCCCGACGATTCGCCCGGGTCCGGCGGGAGCGCACACCCCCGCCCGACACCTCCGCCCGGCCCACGCCCGTACGGCAACCGTCCGATCCCCGACCCGGCGCATGTCGGACCCACTCCGGCCGGCTGGGATCCGCTCGGCGTGGCGCCCATGGCCTGGGATCTGCCCACTCCCACGCAGGAACGCCCGGTCGCGGTCGTGCCTGTCCAGCGGCCGCGGTCCCGGCTCACGCCGGTGGTGATCGGCCTGGCCGTCCTGGCGGCAGCGGCCGCGGGCGCGGTGGCCGCAGCCGGAGCGGACTGGATGACACCCGCGCGAATCGGCGCGGTCGCCCTGGCGGTGGTCGGTCTGGGCCTGATCGTCGGCGCCTTTCTGCGCCGCGGCTACGGCTTGATGGTGGTGCTGGCGCCGCTGGCGGGATTCGTCATCCTCGCCTCGATGGTGGGTCCGGTCGAATTCGACCGCGGGGCCATGGGCGACCATGTCTGGACCCCGGCCACGACCGCCGATCTGGCCTCGGAGTACAAGATCACCATGGGCTCGGGCACACTCGATCTGCGCCAACTGCCCCTCACCGAGAATCGCACGGTCCACGTGAATGTCCAGATGGGCGACTTCCGGGTGCTGGTGCCGGAGTCGATGCGGCTCCACGCCACCTGCAACGCGAGCATGGGTGACGTGTCCTGCCCGCAAGGGCCCACCGGACCGGCCGACGGGCCGATTCTCACTCTCGACGTCGATGTCCACGCCGGAAACGCGGAGGTGAAACGTGGCTGACAACGAAACGGCCGACACTCGGGCCGAAACGAGGCGCGGACCGTCGTTCTCGCTGCTGCTGGCCGGGATACTCGCCCTGCTGGTCAGCGTCTGGGCCTTCATCGGCCCCACGTCCTGGCCGTTCCACAGTGCGGTGCCGGTGGGCTGGATCGTGGTGGGTGTGGCGGTGGTCGTGGGAATCGTCCTGGTGATCTCGCCGCGAAGGAAGAAATAGCGTCCGGCGGAGGCCGCACGACCCAAAGAAGGGGCCCTTCCAGCCGGTGCTGGAAGGGCCCCTTCTCCGCTATCGGCCGAGACCGCCGCTCATTCCCATTCGATGGTGCCCGGCGGCTTGCTCGTCACATCGAGTACCACGCGATTGACCTCGGCCACCTCGTTGGTGATGCGGGTGGAGATGCGTTCGAGCACCTCGTAGGGCAGGCGGGTCCAGTCCGCGGTCATGGCGTCCTCACTCGACACCGGCCGCAGCACGATCGGATGGCCGTAGGTGCGGCCGTCGCCCTGCACGCCGACACTGCGCACATCGGCCAGCAGGACCACCGGGCACTGCCAGATCTGTGCGTCCAGACCGGCGGCGGTCAGTTCCTCCCGCGCGATGGCGTCGGCCTGACGCAGGGTTTCCAGCCGGTCCGGGGTGACCTCGCCGATGATGCGGATCGCCAGCCCAGGCCCCGGGAAGGGCTGGCGCGCAACGATGTCCTCGGGCAGCCCGACCTCGCGGCCGACCGCGCGAACCTCGTCCTTGAACAGCAGCCGCAGCGGTTCGACCAGCTCGAATTCCAGATCCTCGGGCAGCCCGCCGACGTTGTGGTGGCTCTTGATGTTGGCGGTGCCGGAGCCGCCGCCGGATTCGACCACGTCCGGGTACAGGGTGCCCTGCACCAGATATTCGACCGCGGGTCCGTTGCCGCCCTCCTCGGTGCCGGTGGACTTCACGACCTCGGCGACCGCATCCTCGAAGGACCGGATGAACTCCCGGCCGATGATCTTGCGCTTCTCCTCCGGATCGGTGACGCCCTTCAGCTCACCGAGGAACTTCTCCACCGCGTCGACGGTCACCAGTTTTGCCCCGGTGGCGGCGACGAAGTCGCGCTGCACCTGTTCGCGCTCACCGGCCCGCAGCAGGCCGTGGTCGACGAATACACAGGTCAGCCGGTCTCCGATGGCCCGCTGCACCAGCGCGGCCGCTACCGCGGAATCCACTCCGCCGGACAGGCCGCAGATCGCGTGCCCGTCGCCGATCTGCTCGCGCACCTGTTCGACCAGCGCATCGGCGATATTGGCCGGGGTCCAGGACGCGGGAATGCCGGCGATTTCGTGCAGGAACCGGCTGAGCACCTGCTGGCCGTGCGGCGAATGGAGAACCTCCGGGTGGTACTGCACACCGGCCAGCCGCCGAGCGCGATCCTCGAAGGCCGCGACCGGCGCACCGGCCGTCGTCCCCGTGACCTCGAAGCCGGCCGGCGCGTCGGTGACCGCGTCGCCGTGGCTCATCCACACGGGTTGCACCGTCGGCAGTCCGCCGTGCAGCACGCCGCCGTCGATGTTCAGCTCGGTGCGGCCGTACTCACGGGTGCCGGTGTGCGCGACCGTGCCGCCGAGTGCCTGCGCCATCGCCTGGAATCCGTAGCAGATGCCGAAGACCGGAATGTCGAGGTCGAACAGACGCGGATCGAGCTGCGGCGCGCCCTCGGCGTACACGCTGGACGGGCCGCCGGACAGGATCACCGCCAGCGGCTTCCGATCGGCGATCTCCTCCACGGTCGCGGTATGCGGTACCACCTCCGAGTAGACGCTGGATTCACGCACGCGCCGCGCGATCAACTGCGCGTACTGCGCCCCGAAGTCGACGACGAGAACTGGTCGCTGGGTTTCTGCCACCCGCACAGTTTAGTGAGCGCATCGGCGCACCTCGAGGGCGGGCGAGCCTGCGACTCCAGGCCGTGATCGCCCCCACTTCACCGGTTCGATGCCGGTCGTATCGACCGGCGGCGGACGGGGTGGCGAAACGGCCTATCCGCCAACACATATCCCCGCTCGCCTTCCTCCGCGACGATCACGAAGGCGGAGCAGCGGCAGTCGGCGACGGCTATCCTCGTGCTCGTGCCATTCGCCCGTGCGATCGATGCCGAAATCCATTACGAGGATTCCGGCGGCCGTGGTCCTGTGGTGCTGCTGGGGCACGAATTCTTCATGGACCGAACGATGTTCGCCTTACAGGCGGCCGCCCTGGCGCCGGAGTTCCGCATCGTCACCTGGGATGCGCGCGGGCACGGCCGCACCCGCGACGAGGGGCTGCCCTTCACCTATTGGACGGCGGCCCGCGACGCGCTGACCGTGCTGGACCAGCTCGGCGTCGAACGCGCGGTGGTCGGCGGCACCTCCCAGGGCGGGTTCAGCGCCATGCGCACCGCCCTGCTCGCTCCCGAACGAGTGGCCGCGCTGATCTTGATCTCCACCGAAGCGCACAGTCCGACCCCGCAGGAACTCGCGACCTCGCGCCGTTTCCTCGACCATTGGCGGGAGCCGACCATCCGGCATGCCCTCGCCGAGCACATGGCGCAGTGGCTGATCGGGGACGACGCCGGGCACCGGGCGGTATGGACCGAGCGGTGGCTGGCGCGGGATCCGCACGAACTCGAGGCCGCGGCCGGATGCCTGCTGGCCCGCGACTCGATCCTGCATCGGCTGTCCGAAATCACCTGCCCCGCACTGGTCATCCACCCCACGCGGGCCGGCATCCCGCGCGCGCATGCGCTGGAAATGGCACGACGGCTGGTCGGATCGCGATTCTGCGAAATCGAGGGCGCCCGCCAGGCGGTCAACATGACCCACCCCGCGCAGGTCAATGCCGCGATTCGCGACTTCCTGCGCGGGGAGGTGCTGACCCGGCTCAACTGAGCCGCGTCACCGCGCGAGATCTCAGGCCCGCACGCTGAGGCCGACCCGCTGGAATTCCTTCAGATCGCAGTATCCGGCCTTGGCCATCGAACGACGCAGGCCGCCAACGAGATTCACCGATCCCCATGGATCGCTGGACGGGCCGTACAGCACCTTCTCCAGCGCGGGCTGCTCGTCCGGCTCGGCGAACTGCAGCAGCGCGCCGCGCGGCACCGACGGATGCGCGGCCGCCGAGGGCCAGTACCAGCCACGGCCGGGCGCCTCCTGCGCCAGCGCCAGCGGCACACCCAGCATCGCGGCATCCGCACCGCAGGCGATGGCCTTGGCCAGCTGGCCGGAGGAGACGATGTCACCGTCGGCGATCACGTGGACGTAGCGTCCACCGGTCTCGTCCAGATAGTCGCGGCGGGCCGCGGCGGCATCGGCGATCGCGGTCGCCATCGGGACGCCGATACCGAGCACCTCACCGGTGGTGGTTGCGCCGGGCATCGAGCCGTAACCGACGATCACGCCGGCGGCGCCGGTGCGCATCAGATGCAGGGCGGTGCGGTGATCGCTGACACCACCGGCCACGACCGGCACGTCCAGTTCGGCGATGAAGGTCTTGAGGTTCAGCGGTTCCACCGACGAGCCGGAATCCTCGGCCGGCACCGCGCTCGCGCCGCCGACGTGTTCGGCGGAGATGATGGTGCCGTGGACGACCAGCAGGTCGATCCCGGCCTGCACCAGACTCGGGGTGAGGGCGCGCGCGTTCTGCGGGCTCACCCGCACCGCGACCGTCACCCCGGCGGCGCGCACCTGCGCGACCGCGGCGGCCAGCAGATCGGGCTGCATCGGCGCGGCGTGCAGTTCCTGCAGCAGTTCGACCGCGGCCTCGGGCCCCTTGTGCTCGGCCACCTCGACCAGCTGCTCGATGCGCGCGCTCACATCGGCGTGCCGCGCCCACAGGCCCTCGCCGTTGATGACGCCCAGTCCGCCCAGACGGCCCAGTTCGATCGCGAATTCCGGCGACACCAGCGCATCGGTCGGATGCGCGACGACGGGGATGTCGAATCGGTAGGCATCCAGCTGCCATGCCAGCGACACCTGCTTCGACGACCGGGTGCGCCGCGAGGGGACGATGTCGACATCGTCCAGCTCATAGGTACGCCGGGCGGTCCGACCCATGCCGATCTCGACCATGTCCCGCACTGATGTCTCTCCTTAGTGTGTTCTGCCACGCCGGTGTGTGCGACGAACGTGCACGCCGGCGCCACGACGTCGCGGCGATCTCGCACCGACGCGCGTCCATCCTCCCAGCTCCCGGCGTACGCCATACGCCGGGGGCGGTCCGTGTCGGACGACAGGCATGGGAACCGGTCCGGCGCGGTCACGCATCGACACGACCGACCGGTATCCCACAGACGGCGATGGATCGGCCCCGTGCCGACGACACGCCTTGTCCCGGAAGCACTTCCGCCACCCCGCACAGCGGCGAGCTTTCCGATCCCGCAGGCCGCCTCGCGGACCCGAGCCCGCGTCGGCCGCCGCTGTCCGGCAAGCAGCCGCCGCGGCGACCGTGTGCACGAGCCGCCGTGGCAGGACGTCGTCCTCGCCCTTCGCCCGGCTCCTACTTGCCGCGGCCGGTGTAGTTCGGGGCCTCGACCGTCATGGTGATGTCGTGCGGGTGACTCTCCTTCAGACCCGCCGCGGTGATCTGCACGAACTGCGCCTGCTGCAGATCGGCGATCGACTGTGAACCGGTGTAGCCCATGGCCGCCCGCAGACCGCCGACCAACTGGTGGATGACCTGGTTCACCGGACCACGGAAGGGCACCCGCCCCTCGATGCCTTCCGGAACCAGCTTGTCCTCGGCGAGCACGTCGTCCTGGAAGTAGCGGTCCTTGGAGTAGGACTTGCCCTGTCCACGTCCCTGCATGGCGCCCAGCGAGCCCATGCCGCGGTAGCTCTTGAACTGCTTGCCGCCCACCAGGATCAGTTCCCCCGGGGATTCGGCGGTGCCGGCGAGCAGCGAGCCGAGCATGACCGTCGACGCACCGGCGGCGATGGCCTTGGCGACGTCACCGGAGAACTGGATGCCGCCGTCGGCGATCACCGGCACGTCGGCGGCGCGGCACGCGGCCACGGCCTCCAGAATCGCGGTGATCTGCGGGGCACCGACGCCGGCGACCACGCGGGTGGTGCAGATCGAGCCGGGACCGACACCCACCTTGACCGCGTCGGCGCCGGCCTCGACCAGCGCCGCTGCGCCCTCGCGGGTGGCGACATTGCCGCCGACGACCTGAATCCGGTCGCCGACCTCGTTCTTGACCTTGGCGACCATCTGCAGGACCTGGGCCTGATGGCCGTGCGCGGTATCGACGACCAGCACGTCGACCCCGGCATCGGCCAGGCTCATCGCGCGCGACCAGGAGTCCTCGCCGACACCCACCGCGGCGCCGACCAGCAGTCGACCGTCGCGGTCCTTGGTCGCGTTCGGGTACTGGTCGGTCTTGACGAAGTCCTTGACGGTGATCAGGCCGCGCAGCCGGCCGTTGCCGTCGACGATCGGCAGCTTCTCGATCTTGTGCCGGCGCAGCAGGCCGAGGGCGGCCTCGGCGGTGACGCCCTCCTGCGCGGTGATCAGCGGCGCCTTGGTCATCACGTCGGCGACCCGGCGGTTCTGGTCGACCTCGAAACGCATGTCGCGGTTGGTGATGATGCCGACCAGCGCACCGGTCTCGTCCACCACGGGCAGACCCGAGATCCGGAACCGCGCACACATCGCGTCGACCTCGGCGAGGGTGTCGGACGGGCGGCAGGTGACCGGGTCGGTGACCATTCCGGCCTCGGACCGCTTCACGGTCTCCACCTGGGCGGCCTGATCGGCGGCAGACAGATTGCGGTGCAACACGCCCATACCGCCGGCGCGGGCCATGGCGATCGCCATCCGAGCCTCGGTGACGGTGTCCATCGCCGAACTCACCAGCGGGGTGCGCAGGGTGATCTCGCGGGTCAACCGGCTGGAGGTCTCGACCGAGCTGGGGATCAGATCGGAAGCGGCCGGCAGCAACAGCACGTCGTCGAACGTGAGGCCGAGCATGGCGATCTTGTTCGGATCGTCACCACCCGTATGCGGGCGGACGGCTCGTTCGCCCATCACGGGACTACTCATCTGATCGACCCCTCCTGGACCTCGAAAGCACCGATACGGCACTCCGGCCCGGCATTCCGGGACCTCGGTACCGACCGAGAACAGCTGATGGATGGTGGAGCCGAAGCGTGCTACCCGGCGCCTGTGTATCCATGGTATCGGCCGCCTGCGGGGGCGACCTCGTCGCCTCCGACACAGTGGTGGACGAGGGTGACAGCCGCGCAACAAGCGCGTCAAAATGCCTTCAGCGCTGGCGCGGAGGGGGTGGTTCTGCGTACCGTGGGATTGTGCGTGACCATCTACCACCTGGCCTGCCGCCGGACCCCTTCGCCGGAGATCCCTCCGACCCGTCGGCCGCGCTCGATGCCATTGAGCCTGGGGAGCCGCTGGACCCCCATGAGCGCCTAGCGGTCGAAGAGGATCTCGCCGATCTCGCGGTGTACGAGGCGCTGCTGTCCCACCGGGGCATCCGCGGTCTCGTGGTGAGCTGTGAGGATTGCCGGCAGGACCACTACCACGATTGGGACATGCTGCGCGCCAACCTGCTGCAACTGCTGGTCGACGGCACGGTCCGCCCGCACGAGCCCGCCTACGATCCGACGCCGGAGGCCTACGTGACGTGGGACTACTGCCGCGGATATGCGGATGCCTCGATGAACGAAGCCCTGCACGGTGACGGATTCGACGGGTTCGACGCCTGACCCGTTCGCCGCGTAGCGCCCGGCACCGCCGCGCGCACGTTCGGCGTGTGAATTTCCGCACTTCTGCTGCTGGATTCCCACTGCTGGTGCACACCTACCGCGCGCACCTTCCCCAGAAAACACGAATCCGACCGCCGGGATCGGCGATCGGTTCTCGTATCGGATATGTCGCTCTAGTTGATGCCGGTGTGCAATCCCCCACCGGCCGGCGGCACGACCACCGTCGGTACCGAGGGCGCCGACGGATGGATCGGCGCGACGGTCTGCTGCGGCTGCGTCGGCGGGACCACCGCCCCTCCGCCGATGCTGCTGGTCGGCGGATTGGCGGTGGGCTGGTTCGTCGGCGGCTGTTCGTGAGTGGGTGGCTGCTCGTTGGTCGGCGGCTGCTGTTGAGTCGGCGGCTGGTTCGTCGGCGGCTCGGCAGTCGTCGGCGGTTGCTGCTGTTGCGTCGGCGGCTTGGCACCACTACCCGGCTCGGTGCCGGGCGTTCCCGGTGCGGAACCGTTCGCACCCGTTTCGGGCGCGGTCTGGCTCCGCATGATCTCCGGGCCCGGAGTGCTCGGCTTGGAGCCGGTGCTCTCGTGCTGCCCCGGATTGATGGACTGCCCCGGCGTCGTCGGCGCGACCACTGTCGGTGTGGTCGGCGTCGTATTCGCCTTCGGCTCCAGCGACTCCAGCGCGGCGGCCACCTGCGGTGCGGTGGTCTTCAGCTGATCCAGCAGATGCTGCCAGCGCAGCTGCAGATCCTGCTTGCGCGAATTGTCGTCGACCTGGGTCGTGTTGGTGGAAGCGCTCTCCAACAGTGCCTTGGCCTGTTCGGGGTGTCCCTGGTCGATCAGCGCCTGCGCCTTGGTCATATCGTCGTCGGCGCGTTGGGCGATCGTGGTCTGCGCCTGCTGGCTGAACACGACCTCCTTCACTCGCCACAACGGATCGCCCGGCTGCGCGCCGTAGGAGAACGCCGTCGTCCCACCGGCGATCACCGCGACCGCGGCTGCGGCTCCCATCAACGGACGGACCAATCGCAATCTGCCGCGGCGATGGGCGTTGACCCTCGCCTCCCGCGCTCCGATCTCCTGGTTGACAGCCGCTACCACGGCGTCCAGATCGGGACCGGCCGGCATCGGAGTGTCGACGATATCGGCACGCCAATTCGCGAGCAGGCTCGCGAGTTGATACTCCTCGGCACTGTCCGTCGCGACGGGACCGTCGCCGGCGATGGCGTCGATCAGCGCATCGTCGCGGCGCACCGCTGCGATATCCACCGGCCCGGAATCACCGGACTCCCCGGATGCCTCGGCATAGGGACCGCTGTTCGGCGATCCAAGCCGCGCCTTCCAGTCGCCCCGACCGCGCTCGCCATCCCTAGCCATACATTTCACCTGCCCTCGCCACTTGTGACTTGAGTTTCGCGAGCGCCCGATGCTGAGCCACTCGTATAGCTCCCGCCGTACTGCCCACGGCGACAGCAGTTTCTTCTGCTGACAAACCCATGACCAAACGCAGGATCAGGATCTCTCGATGCTTCTCCGGTAGCGTGGCCAGCAGACTGTTCATCTGCCGGCTCGTTTCGGATTCGAGAGCGCGCTGCTCCGGCCCCTGGTCGGTGGATATGACATCTGGTACTTCGGCCATCGCGTCCGCCTTGTTACGGGCGGCGTTGCGATGTGCGTCGGCGACCTTGTGCGAGGCGATTCCGTACACGAAAGCCATGAACGGCCGCCCCTGGTCCTGGTAACGCGGCAGGGCGGTCATCACAGCCAAGCAGACCTCCTGCGCCACGTCGTCCGCGGAGAGCTGCCCACGCTCCGCGGAACCGATCCGCGCGCGGCAATAACGAACTACCAGCGGGCGGATGATTTCCAGTACCTGGGCTAAAGCCGAACGGTCGCCCTGAGCTGCGGCAGCTACGGCGGCGTCCAACTCCTCGCCCGAGTGCGTCATCGTCAGAGATATTCCTGGCGTTACAAGTGGCACGGCCGGAATTCGACCGGTGCTTCCACCGGTCGGTGGAACGGAACCAACAATAGCGGCTCAGCTATGTGAGTCGGACAACATGGGGGATCACTGCTCACCCGATTTCCGGCCCGACCCGCAGCCGACCGCCCCGACCAGCCAGGATCCGCGCGTACACACCGGCTTCGGCCGCCGCGCGGCGGGCCTCGGCCGGCTCGCACACCCCCGACCGCAACATCGCGGCGGCCCAGCGCAGCGGCAGCAATCCGTGTGCGGCGCAGAGGGAATCGACCAGCTCGGCAACGGCGCGGCTGCGATCGATGTCACCGTCGCCCGCCGCCGCGGCGGCCAGCAGCAGCCGCGACTTCACTTGATGGCGAACCGATCCCAGGCGCTCGGCCGCGGCCACCGCCGCCTCGGCGTGCGTCCGCGCGGGTTCGGCGACCAGCCCCATACCGGGTGCGGCAAGCGCGGTTTCGGCGCTGACCCAGTGCCAGCGCACCAGCGTCCGCAGGTCCGCGGGCGCCCGATCCATGGCGCGGCGACAGCGCCGCAGCAACCGCGCGGACACCTGCGGCTGCCCGGTACCGAGCGCGTCCGCGGCCAATCCGGTGAGCGCGTCGCAGACCGCCGCGGCGCGCATCGGATCGACCGCACCCTCCACCGGCAGATCGGCGACCAGCGCCGCCGCCCGTCCGTCCAGGACCGCGGCGCGCGCGTGCCAGCCGAGCTGGCGCAGCAGCGAAGCCTCGGTCGAGGCCACGAGCGAGCCGAGTACCGGATCCCTGGTCAGCCGGGCGGCCCGGAGCAATTCGGTGCGTGCGGCCGCATACCACCCTCGGCCACCGAGAACGACCGCCCGCAACCAGGTCCCGGCGGGATCGGCGGCGACGGGGAGATCCGCGAGCGCGATGCCGGGGCGGGCGCCGAACGCCGCGTCGACCAGTACGGGGGCGGGCCCGGCGTCCAGCAACCCCTCGACGCGCGGGGACGAATCCAACACCAGCGCACCTTATCCGGCGCCCGATCGCGGCCCGCACCGCCTACGGGCTATTTCTCAGCGAAAAATCGGGGCGGCGTGTTTCCATCAGGTAAATCTGCAACGAGCTAACCATCGGCGCACCGCAGTGAAATTCGCACGCTTTTCGGATTATTAACCTGCCCGCCCCGGCGCGGCCATCCGGACTTCTTCCGCGCGCGCGAGCCCAGTGTGCCACATCACATATCACACTCCCCAGCGTTGGCAAGCACAACAGGTCTTTTCTTCCGCTAAACACCGCGTGAACTGGGAGAATGCGAGAATCCACGGACGCGTCGCAATACTCGCGAAACAAGTCAACCGGTCAGTATCGCTTTCCCGGTCCGGAAAGTAAACAGCGTGCAGGTTAAATCTGAGATCTGCCGGAATTGCGATCACTGTCGACGTATCTATTGACGTGATTTCACTGCGCGACCTAACGTACTTCATCGCCGTCGTCGGCGCCGCGCGAAATTGCGGCGACCGCGTACTGCGATCGCCGGAGATCGGCGATACGGTCCGAGCCCGATCTCGGCGAGGTCACTGTCGCCCCCGCCCAGGGTCCGGACAGACCGCTGCTGACAAGCACCGCTCGACAACGCCGACGAGCTCGCACCATGAGGAGTTCACCATGCCCATGCCCACCCACCTCCCCGGTCCCAACGCCGACATCTGGGATTGGCAGATGCGCGGCTCGTGCCGCGGTGTGGACTCCTCCGTCTTCTTCCATCCCGACGGCGAGCGCGGACGCGCGCGCACCCAGCGGGAGTTGCGCGCCAAGGAGATCTGCCGGACCTGCCCGGTGCTCATGCAGTGCCGCAGCCACGCCCTGAAGGTCAGTGAGCCGTACGGCATCTGGGGCGGCATGTCGGAGACCGAACGAGAGCTCCACGCCCGGCGCAATCGCCGCCGGATGGCCGTCTGACCGGCGCTCGCGAAATTCGGTCGCACCGGACCGATCCGAACCAGCTGGGGCGCCGAATACCTAGCAAACACCCGGCCACTGAACGTGGCCGGCGACACCGGTACAGGCGCAGGTTCTCGGCCACCGCCGATTCGCCTGCCGCATGTTGACCAACAGCCGCACCCAAGCCTCAGCGTTTCGTGAAAGTCATCGGCGTGTCACGGCGTGTCTCCACACACTCGTCGGCGTGTCGTTTTTGGCGCGAAATCCGCTGGGCCACAGGTGCGTTGCCCGACGCACCCCACCTGGAAGGAGGTCATAGCGGCGCGCTACGGTAGTGGCCGATGACACAGAATGGAGCGTTGTGACAACGCGGCCGCCGGCCGCAGAGGACGACTCGTTCCAAGGATCCATCGGGGACGGTCGGGTGGCCACACCGAGTGTGGACTCTGCGATCACGGCACGCGCAAGCGAAAGTATCGAGCTGGCGGCACTTCTGGAGCGCTGCGGCCGGTCCGATCGGCAAGCATTCGCCGAGCTTTACGACCGCACGAGCGCCCGGGTATTCGGCCTGGTGCTGCGTGTCCTCCACGATTCCGGTTACGCGGAGGAGACGACCCAGGAGGTCTACCTCCAGATCTGGCGCACCGCAACCAATTTCGACCCTTCCAAGGGTTCGGCGGTGACCTGGCTGATGACGCTCGCGCATCGGCGCGCCGTCGACCGCGTCCGCGCCGAACAGGCGCACGCCCAGCGTGAGGTCACCTACGGCGCCGCGACCCTCGGCCACGAATTCGACGAGGTCACCGAGGAAGTCGGCCGCCGGCTCGAACAACAGGCCGTACGCGAGAGCCTTGCCACCCTCACCGAAACCCAGCGCGAGGCGATCTCCCTGGCGTATTTCGGCGGCCGGACGTATGCCGAGGTGGCTGCCTACCTCGGCGTAGGGTTACCGACCGTCAAGTCCCGGATACGGGACGGATTGACACGACTGAAAAAGAGTTTGGGAGTGACGTGAGATGAACGAGAGCCAGATCGATCTCGCGCATACGGTCGCGCTCGGATCGATCGGCGACGAGGACCAGCGCGCGGTGCAGGAGCTGTTCGACTCCGGCGACTCGGTACTGCGCGCGGACTTCGACACGGAAGTGCAACTGACCAGAGAAGCTCTTACCCTGTTCGCCTCGGCGTCGGCCGTCCAGCCACCCGCCACCCTCCGCACCCGGCTCCTAGCCGCGATCGCCGACGATCACGCCCCCGCCGCACGACATATTCGGCCCCTCGATCGCCGCAACGGTGAGGAGCCCGGCCCCGCCTTCAACTGAGCCCGGGGAATCGCGGGAACGACAAGGACACCGCCCCTTCCAGGGCGATGGCCCAGGGGCCCTTACAGCCCTCCATGAATGACGCTCCGGCAAGTTTTGATCGGGTGAACATCACGTTCTCGACGGCTTTCGTTGGTTCGCCGTAGTCGGAAAACGACAGTAGTGGGCGATCAGGGGGAGGAAGACCTGGTCCACTACTTCGGTGATGGCTGCTCGAGAAGGGGGGCGGTGGGTGAGAAGCATGTCGCCGACCACCAGGGTGACAGGCAGCACGGCGACACGTGCGGGCACGGATGCTCGATCGAGTTCGCCGCGTTGTGCGGCGCGGTCGATCACGGTTGCCATTGCGGACCGGCCCGCCTGCTGGGTGCGGTCCTGGAGGTAGTGGGCGAGATCGCTGTCGCGCGTGCGTTCGTCGGCGAGGGCGTCGAATACGGGTGCGAGTTCCGTCATTCGCAGGGTGAGGCGGTGCAGCACTGCGAGGACGTCGGTGCGCAGTGCCCCAGTGTCGGGTGCGGGTGGCGGCAGCGGCGGTGTCCGGTGGCGCAGAGCCGCCAGGACCAGGTCGCGGCGGCAGGGCCATCGGCGGTAGAGGACGGTTCTGCTGGTGTCGGCGCGGGCCGCCACGGCCTCGAAGGTCAGTTGGTGATAGCCGACGGCAAGGAGTTCTTCCCATGCTGCCTGGAGCAGGGCGGCTTCCAGGGCGGCGCCCCTGCGGCGCTGTACCGACCGGACACCGGTGTCATCGACGGAGGAGTTGCGCTCGGATTCAGCAGGGCGCGCGCCGCCGGCTTCGTTTTTGGGCACAGCGTGTATCTTATTCGCACATTTAAGGTACATATCGAACCCTATGGAGCCCTCATGCGCGGCAAGGGTGTGCAGTACGACACCGGAACGTTCCCCGACGGCAACAGCACCCGCTACGCCTTCGACCCCCGCATCGTGGAGCGCGAGATGCGCATCATCGCCGACGACCTACACTGCACTGCCGTACGTGTCACCGGTGGCGACCCCGAACGCCTCAGCGTCGCGGCCGAGTACGCGGTCGCGGCCGGACTGGATGTCTGGTACTCGCCGTTCCCCTGCGAGATGACCGAAGCGGAGATGCTGCCCTACTTCGCCGACTGCGCCGACCGGGCCGAGGTGCTTCGCCGTGCCGGAGCCACAGTCGTCCTGGCAACGGGATGCGAGCTGAGCCTGTTCGCCAGCGGCTACCTCCCCGGGCAGACCTTCTCCGACCGCATGCAGGCCATGCGGGCCGCGCCCGAAGCGAGGGCAGCCGCACTCGCGGAGATCCCCGACCGCGTCAACGGCTTCCTCGCCGAGGTCGTCGAGGCCGTCCGCCCCAGGTTCGCCGGCCCGATCAGCTACGCGTCGATCCCAATCGAGCAGATCGACTGGCGTCCGTTCGACATCGTCGGCGTCGACGCCTACCGCAACAGCCACAACGCTCTCACCTACCGCCGGCAACTCGGGCAGTACTTCTCCTACGGCAAGCCGGTGGTCGTCACCGAAGTCGGCTGCTGCAC
This sequence comes from Nocardia africana NBRC 100379, assembly GCF_001612635.1. Taxonomy (GTDB): domain Bacteria; phylum Actinomycetota; class Actinomycetes; order Mycobacteriales; family Mycobacteriaceae; genus Nocardia; species Nocardia africana. Next base: position 225,328 of record NZ_BDAV01000001.1, read on the forward strand.
CTTCCGGGGCGCGGCCGACCTCGGCGCCGGCGGCTGGACCGTCATCGAGCCGGATGGCCGCGTCAGACCAGGGACAGTCCGTGACGAGAGTGAACAGGTCCGCTACATGAACGACCTGCTCCCCGTCTTCGCGCAGGAGGGCATCGACACCGTCTTCTGGTTCAGCTTTGCAGGCTTCGAACTGCCGCACCGGCCGGATCCCCGCAGCGATCTGGACCTCGGCTCCTACGGCATCGTCAAGATGCTCGACGATGGCGCTCCGGCCCACACCTACCCTGGAATGCCCTGGGAGCCGAAGGAAGCCTTCCACGCCCTCGCCGAGCACTACAGGTGAGAACAGCCCGTCGAGTGGTTGGTCCTCGGACTGCTGTCCGCCCCGCCACGGGGACCATCGCCGAATGGATTGGTAGGGAACACCGTCGAAAGTACTTAAGCGCGACAGATTCCCGGTCGCCCGGAACTCCATAACTTTGTGGTCGGAACATCACCACCACGAAGGAGAATCCCGTGAGCGACATCAACGACCTGGTCGAACGCTACCTCGCCGTCTGGAACGAAACCGATCCCACCGCCCGCGCCGCGCAGATCGCCGACCTGCTCACCGACGACGCCGAATACACCGATCCACTGGCCTCGGTGCGCGGCCACGCCGGACTCGACGCGGCCGTCGCCGCGGTCCAGCAGCAGTTCCCCGGACTGGAATTCACCCTCGGCGGCCCGATCGACAGCCACCACGGCATCGCCCGCTTCACCTGGCACCTGGGCCGGCCGGGCGAGGAACCGCTGGTGATCGGCTTCGACGTGGCCGCCCTCGGAGACGACGGCCGCATCCGCCAGATCCTCGGCTTCCTCGACAAGGTACCCACCGGCGCCTGACCCCTCCCGACACAGGTCGGTCCGGAAGGCCGACCTCGTTAGGTCTGAGTCGGCACGCAGCCCGGCCCAGCCGGGATGGCGCGGGGTGGCTTCAGCGAGTATCCACTCGCGATCTCACCACGAAAACGCCAACGGCCCGTTCACGTTTCGTACGTGAACGGGCCGTTTGCCGTGACAGAGATTTCCCGTCACCGACGAGCCCTAGGGGCCGCAACCACGCCGGAGCGGAGGCCCAAAATACAAAGGCCGAGGACTCAGTGCGCGTGACCGTGGTGGTCGTCGGCCTCTTCCTCGGCCGGCTTGTCGACCACGGCGCTCTCCGTGGTGAGCACCATGCGCGCCACGGAGGTGGCGTTGAGGACCGCGGAGCGGGTGACCTTGACCGGGTCGACGACACCGTCGGTGATCAGGTCGCCGTAGGTCAGGGTGGCGGCGTTGAAGCCGTCCTTGCCCTCGCTGACCTTGCTGACGACGACCGCGCCGTCGATACCGGCGTTGGTGGCGATCCAGTACAGCGGCGCCCGCAGCGCCTGCCGCACGACCTCGACGCCGATGGCCTGGTCACCGGTCAGCGAGTCGCGCAGTTCGATTAGCTTGGTCGCCGCCTGCACCAGCGCGGTACCACCGCCGGAGACGATGCCCTCCTCGACCGCGGCCTTGGCCGCGCTGACCGCGTCCTCGACCCGGTACTTGCGCTCCTTGAGCGCGGTTTCGGTGGCCGCACCGACCTTGATGACCGCGACGCCGCCGGACAGCTTGGCCAGCCGCTCCTCCAGCTTCTCGCGGTCCCAGTCGGAGTCGGTGGCCTCGATCTCGCCGCGCAGCTGCGCGACGCGGGCATCGATGGCCTCCTGGGTGCCGGCGCCGTCGACGATGGTGGTCTCGTCCTTGGTGACGACCACGCGGCGGGCGTGGCCGAGCAGGTCCAGACCGGCCTCGCGCAGGCTGATGCCCAGGTCGGGGTTGATCACGGTGCCACCGGTGACGACGGCCAGGTCGTCGAGGAACGCCTTGCGGCGGTCACCGAAGAACGGCGCCTTGACCGCGACGACCTTGAGGGTCTTGCGGATGGCGTTGACGACCAGGGTGGACAGCGCCTCGCCCTCGACGTCCTCGGCGATGATCAGCACCGGCTTGCCGGATTCGGCGATCTTCTCGAGCAGCGGCAGGAAGTCGGGCAGCGAGCTGATCTTCTCCCGGTGCAGCAGCACCTGGACGTCCTCGAGGACGGCTTCCTGCTTGTCGGGGTCGGTGACGAAGTAGCCCGACAGGTAGCCCTTGTCGAACTGCACGCCCTCGGTGATCTCCAGGTCGGTGCTGAGCGTGGAGGACTCCTCCACGGTGACGACGCCGTCCTTGCCGACGGTGGTCAGCGCCTTGCCGACCATCTCGCCGATTTCCTCGTCACGCGAGGAGACGGTGGCGACCTGGGCGATGGCCTTCTCACCGGAGACCGGCTTGGCGGCGGCCAGCAGCGCCTCGGACACGACGTCGGCGGCCTTGCTCATGCCGGCGCCGAGGCCGATCGGGTTGGCGCCGGCGGCGAGGTTCTTGAGACCGCCCTTGATGAGGGCCTGGGCCAGCACGGTGGCGGTGGTGGTGCCGTCGCCGGCGACGTCGTTGGTCTTGGTGGCGACGCTCTTGACCAGCTGCGCGCCGAGGTTCTCGAACGGATCCTCGAGGTCGATGTCGCGCGCGATGGTGACGCCGTCGTTGGTGACGGTGGGGCCGCCGAACGCCTTGGCCAGCACCACGTGCCGGCCGCGCGGGCCGAGGGTGACCTTGACGGCGTCGGCCAGCTTGTCGACGCCGCGTTCCATTGCCCGACGAGCCTTCTCGTCGAACTCGATCTGCTTTGCCATGGTTGAGATGTCCTTGGGGTGGGAGTGGTGGACGGGCCTGCGACGACCCGCGGCCGGAAGCAGCGACCGCGATCCGGAACCACAACGATCACTGCCCCGGCGCCCATGCGTGGGACACCGGGGCAGTGATCGTTACGGTGCGATCCGGATCGCGACGGCCGCGTGGGTCATCGGTCGGTCATCACTTGTCGACGACGGCCAGCAGGTCGCGCGCCGACAGGATCAGGTACTCCTCGCCGTTGTACTTGATCTCGGTGCCGCCGTACTTGCTGTAGATGACGACGTCGCCTTCCTTGACATCCAGCGGAATGCGCTTCTCGCCGTCCTCGTCCCACCGACCGGGTCCTACGGCGACGACGGTGCCCTCCTGGGGCTTCTCCTTCGCCGTGTCGGGGATGACCAGGCCGGAGGCGGTCGTCGTCTCGGCCTCGTTGGCCTGGACGAGGATCTTGTCCTCGAGCGGCTTGATGTTCACGCTCGCCACGTTGAGCCCTCCACTTTCAGGGGATTCGGTCGTCCGGGGCTGTTCCCCGGACTCACGGTTTGGTCACGGTGTTGATGCGGCGTTCGTGGAGTCTTACCACTACCGCCGTGCCGACCCTGCGCACAGCCCCGTCGTCGCGGGTGCCGGGACCCTTGCCCAAAGTCGAGCTGGCACCTGAGCACAACCAGTGCCGACTAGCACTCTATACACGAGAGTGCCAGCGCTCAAGGGTGGGCAGTGCTGACTTTGCGACACGCCCGAGGGCGTGGCAATTGATCCAAAAAATCTGTAACGTTCGGATAACGGATTGTGACAGTATGTAAGACGGTTCCGTGATCGGTCATGTCGTACGACAGTTGTGTCGTTACGGCGCGTCCATCGGCCGTAACCGTCACGCGATCCGTTGAGTACCAAAGCTTCACCCATCGCGCGACGACCTCGCGCACACCTGAGACGAGAAAAGACCGCACGTGATCGACGGCCGGTCCCGACCCTGAAAACGGATCGCATCTGATGGGACCGACAGCCTGACGGAATGGCGCCTCACCGGACCGCCCCCCAGACGGAGGAAGACCCGCCCCGATCCGCGCGCGGAGTATTCGCCGCACAGCGGATGCCCCTGATGTCCGTTCGAGATGGTCGGTACCACCAAGGCCGTCCGCTCGACCAGCTCGAGAAGGGAGGTGAACATGCGAACATCCCTCGGTATATCCGCCGGGAACGAAGTCGTCTGCTCGGCCGTCGTCACCACCGCGCCCAACGGTGCCCAGAGCTTCGATTACCGCGTCGTGTCGGCGGATGTGGCACATTCCGATCCGGGTGATCTGGTCGCCTCGTCGATCGAACTGATGACCACGCAGATGCCGCGCGACTACCTGCACCGGGTCGGCACGCACACGCCCGGCGCCTCGGCGCCGCAGACCCAGCCCGTCCCGGCCGGGGCCATCGCGGTCGCCTACCGCGATCGTGAGCAGGCGATGGCGATTCGCGCCGCGATCGGTAAGCAGCGCCGGGATGTGCAGCTCATCCCCGAAAGTACTGCGGCACTCACCTATTTGCGTGACACCGGCCTCCTCGACCGCTACGAGACGGTGGCCGTGATGGACCTCGGCGCCTCCGGTACGACGGTCACGGTGGCCGATCTGGCCGACGACACCGTGCTGCGTTCGGAGCGCACCGAAACCATCAGCGGCGCCGCGGTGGACGAGCTGATCTACCACCACCTGCTGGACTGCCATTTCGCCCGCAGGGGTACCCGGCCCAACCGGACCATGCTGATCAACCGGAGCCGGGCCGCCAAGGAGCATCTGTCGATCGCCCCGGCGGTGACCATCGACCACGTCGCCGGGCAGCCGCTGAAGCTGACCCGCGCCGATTTCGGCGAACTGATCGCCGATCTGCTGCACGAGGCGGCCGACTACGCCCGCGCGGTCTTCGCACGAGCGCCGAAAACCCCCGAGGCGCTGGCGATCATCGGCGGCGGCGCCAATATCGCCTCGCTGGTCGAGGGACTCGGCGCACTGCTCGACATTCCGGTGGTCTCGGTTCCCGAGCCGGAGGCGGTGACCGCGAAAGGTGCGGCGCTGGTGGCCGATACGGCCCAGCCCTCGGCCTTCTCCCCGATCGCGCTCGGTAGCGACGGGTCGGCCGGAACCTTCACCAAACTGATCGGCACCCTCGTCGGTGCGGTCGTGGTGGTCGGTCTCGTGGTCGGCTACGGCGTCAAGGAGCTCGTGCCCACCGCCCACCAGGATGTGACCCCGGCGGGGACGACCGGTGCTCAGCTGACCACCCCGCCCGCGTCGTCGTCCCCGATGCCCACGGGTACATCGACGGAGGGCACCGGGCAGAGCCGGACCGAGCATCCGCCGACGAGCACCACCCCGCCGGGCAGTTCGGCGCCGGGCAGCTCGCTGCCGACCACCAATGCCGATCAGGTGCCGCCGGTCACGCCGTCGACCAGTGCGCCGGTACTGCGGCCGGATCCGAATCTGCCACAGATCCCGCTGCCCAACCTGCCGCATCTGCTCGGACCGCTACTGGGAACCACCACACCGCAACCGGTTACGCCCGGTACGAGCACACCGGACAGCCCCACCCCGGGGACCGCGCCGACCAAGCCGGGCAGCACCCGAATTCCGGTGCCGCATTCGAGTTCCGGGTCCGCGGATACCGATCCGGCCCAGCCCGCCGAGGCGGGTGAATCCGCTCCGTCCGGGCGGTCGGCAGCACCCAGCACGACGACCGTGCGGCCTCAGGACTGAGCCGGGGAGTTCTTTTCGGGACGGCCTCAGCGAATCTGGCTGGTGGACACCGAAAGACCCGGGTCGGTCGCGACCGTCAACGGGGACGGCTCGGCGCCGCCCGCGATCACGTGGGCGCCCAGGGTGGCGATCATGACGCCGTTGTCGGTACACAAGCGCGGCTTCGGCACCCGCAGGGTCAGACCGGCGGCCGCGCACCGCTCTTCGGCCATCGAGCGGATCCGGGAGTTGGCGGTCGCGCCGCCACCGAGCACGAGCGTGTCCACGCCGACGTCCTGCGCCGCGCGTACCGCCTTCATGGTCAGCACGTCGGCCACCGCCTCCTGGAACGAGGCCGCGATATCGGGGATCGGCAGTTCGGTCCCGGTGCGCTGGGCCGCCTCGACGTAGCGGGCGACGGCGGTCTTGAGACCGGAGAAGGAGAAGTCGTACCGCGGATCCCGCGGCCCGGTCATCCCGCGCGGGAAAGCGATCGCGGCCGGATCACCGTGAACCGCAGCGGCATCGAGCGCCGGACCGCCCGGGAAGCCGAGGTCCAACAGCCGCGCCACCTTGTCGAACGCCTCGCCGGCGGCATCGTCGACGGTGCTGCCGAGTTCGACGATCGGCTCTGCCAGATCGGTCACGTGCAGCAGATGGGTGTGCCCGCCGGAGACGAGCAGGGCCACGCACGGCGGCATCGGACCGTGTTCGAGAGTGTCGACGGCGACGTGCCCGCCGAGATGGTTCAACGCGTACAGGGGGATATCCCAGGCCGCCGCATAGGCTTTCGCGGCCGCCACGCCCACCAGCAGCGCACCGGCGAGCCCCGGTCCGATGGTGACGGCCAGCGCATCCGGCTTGGCGATGCCCGCCGTCGACAGCGCGCGCCGCATGGCCGGCACGATGGCCTCGAGATGGGCGCGCGAGGCGATCTCGGGAACCACGCCACCGAACCGCGCGTGCTGATCGACGCTGGAGGCGACCTCGTCGGCGAGTAGTTCGCAGGTGCCGTCCGGATGGCGGCGCACGATGCCGACGCCGGTTTCGTCACAGGAACTTTCGACACCCAGGACGATCATGACAGGACCTCGGAGTCGTGGGCGCGCTCGGCGCCCGGATGCGGGAACCCGGTCATCGCCGGGCGGCGCATGGTGAACGCGTCGGCGCCGCTGGGCTGGTAGTAGCTCTTGCGCAGGCCGATGATGTGGAAGCCGTGCTTCTCGTAGAGCGCGATGGCCGGCGCATTGTCGGTCCGCACCTCGAGGAAGACCGGCCCACCACGCCGCCCGGCCTCGGCCAGCAACGCCCGCAACAGAGCGGTCCCGATACCCCCGCGGTGCACGTCCGGATCGACGCCGATGGTGTGGATCTCGGCCTCGGGATGGTCGGGCGTGCCCAGCAGCGCGATGCCCGCGTACCCGAGCATGCGTCCGTCGTCGTCACGCGCCACCAGATAGCGATTGTGCGAACCGGCCAGCTCCGAGCGGAAAGCCACGTCCTGCCAGGGATCGTCCTCCGGAAACAGCAGCAGTTCCAGTTCGACGCAGCGCGCGATATCGGCCGGGCCCATCGGTTCGATATGGACCACCGGCGAGGATTCGGTACTCATCGCACCGCCTGATAGCTGCGTTCGACCGCATCGGGACGGCGCAGATACAGCGGGACCAGCGGCTGCGGCGTCGCGCGCGCGAGGATGTCGCGGGCGGCACACCGCACCAGCCCCGCCGCCGACGGGGTCTCCACCGGCAGCACCGGCAGATCGAAAAAGTCCACGTGCGAGGGTGATCCGGCGATCGCGGTGGCGTCCCCGGAATCCAGGTCGACGGGTTTGCACACGCCGGGACCGTCGACCCGCCCGCTGCGGCGGTACCGCGCCCAGTACACCTCGCGGCGGCGGGCGTCGGTCACCACGAGCAGTTCGGCGCCGGAACGGTCGTCCTGGCCGCCCGGCACCTCGCGCCATGCCTCCGCGGCGATGGCGTCGAGACTGCAGACGCCGTGCACCGGCAGGCCCAGGGCGTCACCGAACGCGGCGGCGGTCGCCATCCCCACCCGCAGGCCGGTGAACGGGCCGGGGCCGATACCCACCACGACCGCGCCGATATCGGTGCGCGTGCGGTCGGCCTCCTCGAGGCACGCCAGAATCTGCGGGGTGAGCACCTCGTTGTGGGCGCGCGCGTCCACGGTCACCCGGGAGGCGAGAGTGCGGACCTGCGGCTGTGTGGCGGCCTGCTCCAGTTCCACCAGTCCTGCTGTAACGGCAGGCGTCGCGGTGTCGACAGCAAGTACAAGCATGATTGCCTCAACGATACCGGTTGGTCACCTCCCGTATGCCATCAGCGCCGTCGGCGTATCCGCATGTCGCAACTGCGGGGCAAACCGCTGCCGGTCGGATGTGCGCACGTCGTGACGGGGCGGCCGCGCGGCGCTCGTCAACGACCAAGTGCCGCAACGACTGCCGGGGCGCCGGTGCGGCGGCCTGCGGTCCGGACCCTGCGGTGAGGCCGAATTCCGCGCTGCCGCGTATTCGCCCGCGGCGCATCGGTGGCGAGCATCACAACCGATCAGTACTGTCCGACCCACTCCCAGGTGGCGGTGCGGGTCTCCGATTCCGCTTCCCGGTGCAGCCGCACGCGCAGATGCCGGTCCGCGAGATGTTCGACCACGCCGAGACCCCATTCGACCACCACGACCGATTCGTGCAGATCGGCGTCGAGATCCAGGGCGTCCAGCTCGTCGAGATCGCCGCCCAGCCGGTAGGCGTCGACATGTACCAGCGGTATCGATCCCGGCGCCGCGCCCGCGCGATGCTGCCGCGCGATGATGAAGGTCGGCGAGCTGACCCGGCCCTCGACCCCGAGCCCGGCCGCGATCCCCCGCGTCAGCGCGGTCTTGCCCGCACCCAGCGGACCGTCGAGCACCACCAGATCGCCGGGCCGCAGCTCGGCGGCCAGTTCCCGGCCCAGCGCCTCGGTATCGGCGACCGTGGGCAGTTCCCGGCGCTCCGCCTCGCCCTGCTCTTCCGGGGCTCGGTCGCGACGCTCAGCCATTGCTCGCCTCCCGGCCCGCGCCGAATTCGACGGACGCGCCGCCGAATACGCCCGCGCGCAACAGCAATCGGTCCAGCGCGGCGTTGATCAGCTCGGGATACTGCAGATGCACCATGTGCGCGGCGTCGGTGACCCGGATCAGATCGGCGTCCGGCAGCCGGGCGGCGAGTGCACGCGAATTGCGGAACGGGATGATCAGGTCGTGGTCGCCGCCGACGACCAGCGCCGGCCGCGGCGCGAGCACCGGCAGCGCCGCCGATTCGTCGTGCACCTGCAGGGCTTCGAGGAATTTCACGATGGTCTCGACCGGTGTCCGATCGATCATCGAGGTGGTGAACCGCGACAGAGTGGGGCTGACGTCGCCGTGGAACGAACTGACGTGCAGGACCGGGGTGATCAGCTGACGTGCCGTGACCCGTCCGGCCTGCACCAGCGCCGGGGAGGTGTGGACGAGCACCCGGAACCCGTCGATCGCGGGACTGCGCAACAGCTGTGCCGCGCCGGCGCGGGTCACCCCGGCCGCGGTGGTGGACAGCAGCGCTGAGGCCAGCACGCGGCGCTCGAACAATTCGGGATCCCGGGCGGCCGCCGCGAGAATCGCCATCCCGCCCATGGAATGCCCGACGAGCACCAGCGGGCCGTGGGGAGCACAATCCTCGATCACCCGCAGCAGGTCGCGTCCCAGTTGGGCGACCGTGCAGCTCGCACTGCTCGGCGTGCCGGAGCTGCCGTGCCCGCGCAGATCGAAGAACACCATGCGAACCCGCGAACCCCACTGTCGCGCCAGATCGCGGCGCTGAAAGTGGAACGAGTGCATGCTGTTACAGAAGCCGTGGACGAACACGACGGTGGCAGCGGGATTCTCGGCGCCGACGACACGTGCGGCCAGCGGTACGCCGTCGTCGGCCACCACCCGGCGCGAGGGATCGCGGTCCAGCAGCGTGAAATCCTCGTCGCGCAGATCGTCCCCGCGAGCCGGCCAGGCGACGGCGGCGCCCATTCGCCGCAGCGCCTGCGCACCGGCCAGAGCGCCCAGCACAGTCGCCGACGCCACCCCGCCCCGCAGCAGTGTGTACCGTACCCGCCGCGCGTTCCGAAACCGATGTGCCCGTTCGGGTTCCATCACACCACCCCTGCCTGTCCGGTATAGCCTCGCACGACACGGCCACGCGGGGAACACACGATCTCGTAATGGATGGTGTTCATCAGTTCCGCCCACCGCTGTGCGTGCGGATCGCCCGGGGCCCCGCCGAACAGCACCGCGCTGTCGCCCTCCTGCACGCCCTGCCGGTTCTCGCCGAGGTCCACGACGAGCTGATCCATGCATACCCGGCCGATGTTGGGATACTGCGCATCCCCGATCCGCACCTCGATCCGGCCGCCGAGCCCGCGCGGCACGCCGTCGGCGTAACCGGCCGGAATCAGCGCCACCGTGGTGTCGTGCGGCGCGATCCACTCGTGCCCGTAGGACACGCCTTCGCCCTGCGCCACTCGCTTGACCAGGGCGACCCGCGCCCGGAAGGTCATGGCCGGGCGCAGGCCGAAGTCGGAGATCTCCGGAATCGGGCTGAGGCCGTAGACGGCGATACCGGGCCGCACCATGTCGAACGCCAGATCGGGCCGGGTGAGGGTCGCCGCGGAGTTGGCCAGGTGCACCAGCTCGGGCTGCAGCCCGTAATCCTTGGCAAGGGCGATCGCCTCGACGAATCTGTCCCGCTGCACGTCGATGACCGGGTGCTGCGGCTGATCGGCATGAGCGAGATGGGAGAACATCGCCCGCAGATGCACCACTCGCTCGGCGACCAGTTCCTGCAGCAGACGCAGCACGTGCGGGTATTCCGTGGATGAGACGCCGTTGCGGTTCAGGCCGGTATCGAGCTTCAGCGTGACGGTCGCGGTCGTTCCGCTCGCGCGCGCCGCGCGCTCCACCGCCCGCAACTGGGCGGTCGAGGAGACTCCGATCTCGATATCGGCGGCGATCGCGGCGGCGTAATCGGCGTCCGAGGTGTTGAGCCAGCTGAGGATGGGCGCGGTGATACCGGCCGCGCGCAACTCCAGCGCCTCGGGAATGGTGGTCACGCCCAGTTCGGCCGCCCCCGCCGCCAATGCCGCCCGGCCGGCCTGCACCGCGCCGTGGTTGTAGGCGTCGGCCTTCACCACCACCATCACCGCGGCATCGCCCGCGTGTTCGCGCAGTATCCGCACGTTGTGTGCGATGGCATCCAGATCGACGACGGTCTCCACCTGCGGATCAGCGCTACTCACGGCTACCGATCCTGCCACGCGGCGCGCCGCGCCCGTCCGGCGCGCCCGGGTGATATCGGATCGGGCCCAAATCACCCCTTGCTTGGAGTGCACTCCAGCTCATTAGCGTGGTTCACGCGGGCATACGCCGCCCGCCACCACCCATCCACCAGAGGGGTTTCATGAGCAAGGTTTGGTTCATCACCGGCGTCTCCCGCGGATTCGGACGCGAATGGGCTCTGGCAGCCCTCGAGCGCGGCGACCGGGTCGCCGGAACCGCGCGCAAGCTGGAGACACTCGACGACATCGTCGCCGCCTACCCCGACACCTTCCTGCCGCTGCAGCTGGACGTCACCGACCGCGCGGGCGACTTCGCCGCGGTCGCCGAGGCCGCCCAGCGGTTCGGCCGCCTGGACGTCGTGGTCAACAACGCCGGCTACGGCCACTTCGGCATGATCGAAGAACTCACCGAGGACGAGGTCCGCGCCCAGCTCGAGACCAACGTCTTCGGGGCACTGTGGGTCACCCAGGCGGCGCTGCCGATTCTGCGCGCGCAGGGCAGCGGCCACATCATCCAGGTGTCGAGCATCGGCGGGATCAGCGCCTTCCCCAATCTCGGCGCCTATCACGCGTCGAAGTGGGCGCTCGAGGGGTTCTCGCAGTCGCTGGCGCAGGAGGTCGCCGGTTTCGGCATTCACGTCACCTTGATCGAGCCGGGCGGGTTCAGCACCGATTGGGCCGGCCCGTCGTCGGTGCACAGCGCGGAGAACCCCGCATACGACGAGGTGCGCGCGGCGCGCAGTCGGACCCGGTCGGCCCAGCAACCCGGTGAGCCGACGGCCACACGGGCGGCGATCCTGGCGGTGGTCGACGCCGACAAGCCGCCCTTGCGCCTGTTCCTCGGTGCCGCGCCGCTGCAGATCGCGACCGCCGATTACGAGTCGCGACTGTCGACGTGGCGCGAATGGGAGTCGGTAACGCTCGCGGCCCAAGGGGATTGACCGGGTGAGAACCGGCAGGACCCGAGCCGCCGGCGCTTCGGTCTCCGCGCCCCGGCGCCTACCGTCTTTCGGCGTCGAGCTCGCGTGGCAGGAACGGATCGGCCCGCAGTACGTCCGCGGTTTCGGCGAGACTACGCAGGGTTCGTACCGCCGCTCGTAGCCGGTGCAGGAGCGGGGTGGCCGAAATAGGCGCTCCCGCATCCACCTTCGCGTGGGCGGCGAGGTTGGCGGCGAGGGCGTGAACGCGCGCGGCGGCCGCCGCCGCCCACCCCGGGTCCCGTCCCGCCGCCAGCAGGGCGCCGATCACTCCGGACAGCACGTCCCCGGCGCCGGCGGTGGCCGCCCAGGAGCCGCCCGCCTCGTTGACGAGCGTCGGCTCGCCGGGGGTGGCAACCAGCGTGGACCGTCCCTTCAACAGGACCGTCACCTGCCATTTCTCGGCGAGTTCGCGGACCGCCGCCACCCGGTCAGCTCCGACTTCACGGCCGGTGAGACGCGCGAATTCGCCTGCGTGCGGGGTCAATACGGTCGGCGCGCCGCGACCGGTCACCAGTTCCGGGGTGGCGGCCAGCAGGGTCAATCCGTCGGCGTCGACCACCACGGGCAGATCGGTGGCCAGGATTTCCGCCAGGCGCTCGCGCGCGGCGTCGTCGGTGCCCGCCCCCGGCCCGAACACCCAGGACTGCACCCGCCCGGTGCCGGAAATACTATCGGCGGCAATGACTTCCGGGAATTGCGCGAGAACCTGGGCGGCCGCGGTTCCGGCGTAGCGCACCATGCCGGAGGTGGCGGCCACCGCGGCGCCGGTGCACAACACCGCGGCACCGGGATAGGTGTCGCTGCCGGCGTGGATGCCGGTCACACCCTGCGTGTATTTGTCGTCGTGCGGTCCGGGCACCGGCCAGTCACGACCGATCGAGCCCGGCTCCAGCGCGGCCAGTCGTGGTTCGGGCAGCCGTAAACCGATGGGGATCAGCTGAATTCGCCCACACCACGGCGCGGCGAGAGCGTGCACCGGTTTGTACGAGCCGAAGGTCACCGTCACCGCGGCCCGCACCGCCGGGCCGTCCACCGCACCGGTATTCGGATCGACCCCGCTCGGCAGGTCGGCGGCGACGATCGGCGCCTCGACCGCCGCCACCAGTTCGGCGGCCCGCGGTCGCAACGCACCCCGGCCCGAGATTCCGACGATGCCGTCGACCACCAGGTCCGGCGCGCCCAGCAATTCGGCGGCCGATCCGGCGCCGGCCTCACGAATTCGCCCGCCCGCCCGGCGCAGCGCCGCGAGTCCTTCCGCATGCGCTCGCTCGGGCGACAACAGCACGGCCGTCACCGCCACCCCGCGCCGGCGCAGCGCGGCGCCCGCCCAGAGCGCATCACCGCCGTTGTCCCCCGACCCGACGAGCAGAGTCACGGACCGCCCGGTGACCCCTCCCGTTCGTTCCCGCAGTTCGGCCGCAACCACATTCGCCAATCCGTATGCGGCGCGGCGCATCGGCACCCCCGCGGCGACCCGCTCGAACAGGTCGGCTTCGGCCGCTCGCACCTCGTCGACGGTGAAGTATCCTCGCAGGGCCGGTGCCATCATTCGCCTCCTCGTCGGGATCGCGCTCGAATCGACAACCTCCAGCAGAGTACGCCCGGAGCCTCCGGTTCCCGCATGCCCGCGGCCTTGTCGCCGCCGGAACCGCGCGCGGGTGCGGCGAACCGGACGCAACCGTCGGACTAGGCTCGTACCCATGGCACACAGCACCGTACGCACCCGCGCAGCGCGTCTCCTCCCGACCGCCGGAGCGCTGGTGGCCGCCGTGCTGATCGCCGGATGCGGTTCGAACACAACGACTTCCACGCCGCCGACCACGACCGCGGCGGCCACTTCGCCGGGCACCGCGGCAGCCTCGCCGACCTCCCCCCAACCGGCCTCGGTCACCGTGCACGTCGAGGATATGAAGTTCTCCCCCGATACCGTGACCGTGCAGGCCGGCGACACCGTGACCTGGAAGTTCTCCGACAAGGTGCCGCATGCCGTGCAGGGCATCGGCGATGCGGCGATGGGCATCAACAGCCCGATCTTCACCGGCGGCGAGTGGAGCCACACCTTCGCCGTCCCCGGCGTCTACCGCTACCTGTGCCCGCTGCATCCCGAAATGCGCGGCACCGTCACGGTGCGGTAGACGCTACGCCGTCGCCCGCCGCTATTCGACGGTGACCGACTTCGCGAGGTTGCGTGGCTTGTCGATGTCGTAGCCGCGGGTCTGCGCCACCTCGGCGGCGAAGATCTGCAGCGGCACGGTCGACAGCAGCGGCTGGAAGAGGGTCGGGGCTGCCGGGATCTCGATCAGATGGTCGGCGAACGGGCGGACCGTATCGTCGCCCTCCTCCGCGATCACGATGGTGCGGGCGCCGCGGGCCTGGATCTCGCGGATATTGCTGAGCAGCTTCGAATGCAGCACCGCGCGTCCCTTCGGGGAGGGCATCACCACGATCACCGGCAGGCCCTCCTCGATCAGCGCGATCGGGCCGTGCTTGAGCTCACCGGCGGCGAAACCCTCGGCGTGCATGTAGGCCAGCTCTTTGAGTTTGAGCGCACCCTCCAGAGCGACCGGGTAGCCGACGTGGCGGCCGAGGAACAGCACCGTCGACTGATGCGCGAACCGGCGGGCGATCTCGCGCACCTGCGGCGCGGTCTCGAGCACCCGCTCCACCAGCTTCGGCATGGCCTCCAGCTCGCCGAATTCGCGGGCCACCTCGTCCGGGTACTTGGTGCCGCGCGCCTGCGCGAGGGCAAGGCCGACAAGGTAATTCGCGGTGATCTGAGCGAGGAAGGCCTTGGTGGAGGCGACCCCGATCTCCGGGCCGGTGCGGGTGTAGACCACGGCATCGGATTCGCGCGGAATCTGAGCGCCGTTGGTGTTGCAGATCGCGAGCACGCGCGCCTTCTGCTCCTTGGCGTGCCGCACCGCCTCCAGCGTGTCGGCGGTCTCACCGGACTGCGAGATCGCGACCACCAGCGTGGACCGGTCGAGGACCGGGTCGCGGTAGCGGAATTCGCTGGCCAGCTCGACCTCGACCGGAACCCGGGTCCAATGTTCGATCGCGTACTTGGCCAGGAGGCCGGCGTGATACGAACTGCCGCAGGCCACCACGAACACCTTGTCGAATTCGCGGAGTTCCTGGTCGGCGAGGCGCTGCTCGTCCAGCACGATGCGGCCGTTGTCGAAATGGCCCATCAGCGTCTCGGCCACCCCGGCGGGCTGCTCCTCGATCTCCTTGAGCATGAAGTAGTCGTGGCCGCCCTTCTCGGCGGCGGCCAGATCCCAGTCGATGGTGAACGGCCGGGTCGGCACACCCTCGGTGTTGCCGGCGAAATCGGTGACCACGTAGCTGTCCGCGGTGATCACGACGGCTTGGTCCTGACCGAGCTCGACCGCTTCGCGAGTGTGCTCGATGAACGCCGTCACATCCGAGGCGATGAACATCTCCCCCTTGCCCACACCGACCACCAGCGGTGTCGAGCGACGCGCGGCCACGATCGTGCCCGGATGGTCGGCATGCGTGAAGACCAGGGTGAACGCGCCCTCGAGCCGTCGGAGGACCGCCAGTGCGCTGCCGACGAAATCACCGGCCGTGGGTCCGGCCGCATAGGCCTGGGCGACCAGGTGCACGGCGACCTCGGTGTCGGTATCGCTGCGCAGTTCGACCCCGGACTCCTCGAGCTCGCGCCGCAGCGGGGCGAAGTTCTCGATGATGCCGTTGTGCACGACCGCGATCCGGCCCGCGAGGTCGCGGTGCGGGTGCGCGTTACGGTCGGTGGGCGCGCCGTGCGTGGCCCACCGGGTATGCCCCATACCGGTCGTACCGGCGAACGCGGCGGTTCCGGCCTCGGCCAGCTCGGCCTCCAGATTGGCCAGCCGACCGGCCTTGCGCTCCACCGCGAGACTGCCCGCGCCGTCCAGGATCGCCACGCCCGCGGAGTCGTAGCCCCGGTACTCCATGCGGCGCAGTGCGTCCACGACGACGCCGAGCGCGTCCCGGTACCCGACGTAGCCAACGATTCCGCACATGGTGTCCCAGCCTACTTGGGCCGCGTGGACACGCGAATCGGCCCGCTATCGACGCAGGTGACGGCATGTCCGGGCCGCTCCGCTCGCGACAGTGCCGCATTCCGGGCGGCGCTCGGTAGAGTTCACCCCCGTGTCGGTGTCTGTGAAATCGCTTCTGAGCATTCTGACCAGCCCCGGTCCGCACCGGGTGATGCGAGGCAACCTCGGCATCGCCGGGCAGCCCGGCGTGGTCTACACCCCCGAAGAGGGCCACAACCTGCCCGCGGTCGCCTTCGGACACGGTTGGCTCGCCGGCGCCGGCAACTATCGCCGACTGCTCGAGCACCTCGCGTCCTGGGGTTTCGTCGCCGCCGCACCCGACACCGAACGCGGCCCGCTCCCCTCGCACCTGAACCTGGCCACCGACCTGCTCACCACCCTCGACATCTGCGCGGGCGTGCGGCTGGGCAGCGGCAAGATCAGCGTGCATCCGGACAAGCTCGCCCTGGCGGGGCACGGGATGGGCGCGGGCGCCGCCGTCATCGCCGCCTCGCAACGCAAGGTCGGCGCCGTGGCGGCCCTCTATCCGGCACCCACCGCCCCGAGCGCGGAAGCCCTCGCCCCCCGCATCGACACCCCGGCCCTCATCGTCGCCGGCGGTGCCGACATCTCCACCGGCAACTGCACCGCGCAGCCCCTCGCCACCGCCTGGGGCGGGCCGATGTCACTGCGCACCGTCGACAAGGCCACCCACAACGGCATCGTCGAGGGCCGCCGCGCCCTGGCCGCCCTCGGCGCCGCCAAGTACGAACCCAAGACCGAACGCATCACCCGCGCCCTCCTGGTCGGCTACCTCAGCTACCAACTCCTGGGCGACAAGAAGTACCAGCCCTTCGCCGACCCGGAAGCCGACATCCCGCACACCTCCGCAGTCGACCCGGAAGCCACCGAAGAGCCCGAGCCCGAACATGTTTCGCCCCTGCAGCTCGTCCAGGTAGCCCGCGCACTGCGCAAGTAGAAGGCCGTCGCCCGGCGCGCACGAGAACGGTGGGAACCGATCCTCGCCGGGCCGCGTCGGATATGTTGACGGCTGGTTTTCGACGGAGGGGTGGACAGATGGCGGACGCCGAGCAGGAGGCCGCGCGGGCGCGGAACGAGGCGTTGCGACTGGAGGTCGATTCCCTTCTGGCCACCTTCGAACAGCAGAAGCGCGAACTCGCCGATGTGCAGGAGCGGTTGGCCGCGACGACAGCCGAGGCCTGGTCCGCGGACAATCTGGTCCGCGTCGTCGCCAATGTCGCGGGCGTGGTGGTGGAGGTCCATCTGGAACCTGAGGCGTTCAAGCGGTCGACCCCGGAGAAACTCGGGAGGTCGATGGCCGAGGCCGCGCAGGCCGCCGCTCGCCGCGCCGGCGAGTTGTCGCAGCAGGCATTGGCGCCGATCCAGGACGTCGCCGGTGACGTACCCGACCTCTCCGACATCCTTCCGGGCGCGCCCAGCATCAAGGATCTGATGAACACGCTGCTGCCCGATCCGGCGGCGAGCACACCGGCGCAACCGGACTCGTCGGAGCCCAGGGCGTTCGACGACGAGGACGAGGACGACTATTACCGCAACCGCGGCTACCTGCGGGGGGAGCGATGAGCACGTTCAAGGTCGATCCGGCCGCCCTGCGGGCGACCGAGCCCCGCTACAACGACGTCTCGGACCGGGTGATCACCGCGGTGCAGAACCTGAAGCGGATCGTCGAGGCCGAGGGCGAATGCTGGGGTGACGACGAAATCGGCGGGAAGTTCGCGAAGGGGTACGTCGACCCGGCCGGTAAGGCCGTCACGACCGGCAGCAACCTCGCCGCGATTCTCAGCAGTATGGCGGGCAATATGCGCTCCGCTGCCGAAACGCTGCAGGCGCAGGACCAATCCAACGCCGGCGCGATCACCCAGACCCAATTCTGATCCGCGCGCCACATGGGTATCGAAATTCCCACCGAACTGCAGTGGGTCGCGAAATATGTAGTCGGCGCCGGTGATTGGCCGAAGGGTGACGAGACCGCGATGCGGCGGCTCGCCCACGGCTGGGACCAGCTCGCCGACGCGCTGACCGAGATACAGACCGATGCGGGATCGGTCACCACGTCGGCCCTGGCCGCTGTCGACGGCAAGACGCACGAGGCGATCAAGGAATTCTGGGATCAGGTCGCGGGCGACAAAGGCCTGTGGCCGGGGCTGATCGAGGAGGTCAAGGGTCTCAGCAAGGACCTCGACGACACCGCCACCGATATCGAACATACGAAGTACGTCATCATCGCGACCTTGGTGATCTTCGCGATCCAGATGATCCAGGCGATCGCCACGGCATGTACGGGTATCGGGGCACCCGTCGCCGCGGCGGAGGAGGCTGCGGCGCAGGTCGCCGCGCGCCTGACCATTCGCCAGATCATCAAGTGGCTGATCCAGAAGATTTCCACCCGGGCGCTGGCCAAGGCCGCGATCATCGGTGTGGCCCAGGGCGCCGGTGTCGACGCGGGCGCCAGCCTGCTGCAGATGGCACAGGGCAAGCGCGGCGGCTTCACCGGCGAGGAAGTGAAAGGGCTGTTCGCCGAGAGTGTCTCGGGTGCTGTCGGTGGGGCCGTAGGCGCGAAGCTGGGCTCGGACGGTCTGGCCAAGGGTCTCGTCGACAAGGCCGGGTCGACCGCCGGTAAGTTCGCCGCGCGCACCGCCGCGGATGCCGTCGGAGGCGCGGCCGGATCGGTGGCGGGGACCGCGGCGAGCGTCCCGTTCGGCGGGAAATTCGAGGTCGACCCGACCACGCTTGCGACGTCGTCGGTCGCCGGGGCGGCCCAGGGTGCGCTCGGGCAGGTGCACGAGGGGCGAACCGCTCCCGCGAGCCACGAATCCGGAACGACGGAATCCGGTGAGGCGGGACGTTCCGATTCCGCTGCGGGACAGTCGCATTCGAGTGGCCCGCACGACAATGAGCCCGCACCGTCGCCGGCTCACGACAGCGCGCCGGCCGGGCCCGCACATACCGGCGACACCGGCGCACAACCATCTCCTCACACCTCGCAGCCCGCGCCCGCCGGCACCGAGACGGCCACGCCCACCACCGATTCGACGCCGGCCCCGGACCGAACCGCCCGGCCCAGCGACGGAAACGGTCTCCCCGAGCACACGGAACCCCCTGCGCCGCAACACGACACGCCGGCGACGGATGGGGCGTCGGCGCCGCACACCGCCGGCACGGAGAACGGCCCGTCCGGTCATCCGGCACCGGTGGAACATTCCGTTCCCGAACAAGCGGCCTCTCGCCCCGGGTCGAGCCTGAACTGGGACACCGACGCGCCGGCCCCGGCGGAAGCCGCCGGGACCACGCATCCGGGCGCTTCCGAGACCTCGCCGCCCTCCCACGACACACCGCCGGGCACCCAACCGGCGCCGGACCATGCCGCACCTCAGCATCCGGATGCGAGTTCGCCCCCGCACGATGCACCGGCGACGACCAGGCCGGGAACCGATCAACCGGGCGGCGCGCCGCATTCGGATCCGGCGACGCCGCCCTCCGCCGCGCACCCCGATTCCCCCACGGCAGCACCGGATCCGTCGCGACACCCGGACGCCGGAACGCCTGTCGGCCGACACGAGTCACCTTCACCGCAACCCGATCCGGCACACCCCACGGCCACGCCGCACGGCAGTTCGGTCGACCCGGCCGCAGCGCCGCACCCCGGCGGCGACCGGACGCCGACTCCGGCCGACGCCACCCCGGCGACCACACACGCCGCGACCGCCGACACCCCCGCGGCCACGACGCCGTCGGCGACTCCCTCGATGGGGTCGCTGGGATCTCTCGGCTCCGCCGGCGGTGAGGGGTCGCATCGACCGAACGCCCCGGCTCACACCCCAGCCCACACGGATACACCGCACTCCGACCCACGAACGGCAGCGCCGCACATCGGCCCCGAGACCGCGGCGCGCCCGGAGAATTCCCGTGTCCCGCGCGACAACGCGCGAACCGAGACTCCCTCGCCGAGCAGAACCGAGCCCGCACGTCCCGCGCCGTCCGCGCCGCGCGCCACGGGCCGCCCGGAGCCGGGTCGTCACACGCCCGGCTCGACCGCCGCCGACCACTCTCCGCGGCGACCGGAGCCGAGCCCACCGGCACGCACGCCGGAGCCGAGCCGCACACCGGCTCCGCATGACCGAAACGCGCACGCGCCGAACCGGAACACCGCTGAGCCGGCCGTCGAGCGACCGTCCGGCGCTGCCGCGAATCATTCGGATTCCCAGGCGCGCAACGGGACTCGGGACGCCTCATCCGCGCCTGCCGATCCGTCGATTCGTACCTCCGAACATCCCGGCGCCGCAGAGACCCCCGCCCGCGGAACCGGCGAGCAGCGCCCTACCGACGATTCGGTAAGCGCACACGACGACCGTTCCGATGCGGAAGCGGCCGAAACCCCGCGGACCGGCACCGACCGCAGCGCGGAAGGGGAACCGCCCGCAGCGCCGCCGCAGCCGCCTCCGCACCGCCCGGGTTTCGACCCCGCGGTGCACACATACGTCGCCCGGCACAACGACGGCCGGATGATCCACATGGATCCCTTCTACTCCGGCCGATATAACCCCCACATCGACCGCTATCAGCCGACGCCGGAAGAGATCTCGGCGGCCCGCGCCCACCCGCCCGGGGAAAGCCCGCACGATCTGGAAGTCCGCCGCTGGGAGGAACATCGCGCCCGGCGAACGGAAGACCCTGCCGCACAAGAGCATTCATTTTCTCGGCCGCGCGACGCCGCGACCGCTCACGACTCGTCCGCGGAAAGCGCCGCTCACCCCGAGCGCCCGGGCGAGCGCACTCCCACATCGAGCGACGGAACACCGCACGACCGGAACACGCCCCCGCACGGTCCCAGCGACACCCCCCACGATCGTCCCGCCGGCGCCCCCGAACGCCCAGCCCGCCCAACCGAACACCCGGAAACCCCGTCGCCGCGCCGCGAACCCGAACCGGCAACCCCACCCCGCTGGGCCCACCACGACCCGAACTTCCTCGCGAATTCGATGCGCCCACCGGAATGGATGCGGCGCAGCGCAACCCCGTCGCCCGGCACCCACCCGGCACCGCACCCCGAAGCACACCGCCCGAATCACCCACACCCGGACACCCCACAGCCGAACGGATCCCACCCGGAGACGCCCCGGCCGAATCATCGCCCCGGCGAGCCGGCACCGCGCCCGGAGGCAGGGCCACGAACCCACCCGGAGGGCACCACACCTCATCCGGAAACACCGCGCCCCTCGCGTCGGCCGGCCGACCCGTCACCGGCCCGCCCCGAGCCCGCCGCGCGGACACAACCCGAGCGACCGGGCCGGCCACATCCCGACCCGTCGGCCGGTCCCGGACGCCATCCGGTTCCGGGGCCCGATGCCCGCAACACGCCCCGACCGACGGGCGACAACAATCCATCGCAACCCACCGCTCATCCGGCCAGAGAGCAAGCGACGCACACAAACTCGAACCGGACGTCTTCGGGCCCACCGCACACTGGCCCCACCACCCAACACCCGGCGCCCCACCAAGCGCTGGGATCGCCGCCTGCTCAACATTCACACCCGGCCCCCGATCGCGGAAGTCGCACCGCTTGGCGACGCCTGTTGGGCACGCTGGGTATAGGTCGAAATACCCATGGCGCCTCACCGGGCTCACATGGTCCCGATACACCATCAGACACCGGCCCTCACAACGGTCCGAGTACCAACCAGCATCCTGGGCACCATGTCCCGGCTGATGGATGGTTTACGCAGCACGGTGGCGATCTGAATCACCCACTGGCTACGACGAGGATGATGGATCAGTACGTCGGCGAAGAGATTCCTGGACGTCGGTGGCCCACGGGAGTCTGGTATTACGATGATGTGGGTCGCCAGCAATTTCGCCTCAGAATCCACGAAGGACGGATTTACGATGCGCAGGGAAGACTTTTCGATACCAGGTCGGGTGTGAGCGTCTGGAACGGGCAGGGTAACGCCATCTTCGTTATGGATGAGCATGGAAATCTCTACGCTTCACTCTTTCAACAGCCCGGCGTGTTCCATCACTCCAGCTTTCTCGCTGGGGCGCCGGTCGCCGGTGCCGGAGAGTTGGTCGTCATAAACGGTGAACTCCAAATGATCACCGATAGCAGCGGCCACTATCGTCCCAGCCACGGTTACACGTTGCAGGTGGTCGACCGGTTGCGAGCGATGGGAGTTCAAATAACACGCGACCAGATCAGACTGACACCGGACGCATCGTAGAAGGGTTCTTATGAGCGAGATGTGGCGGTCCGTTGTGGACGCTATCGTCTACAACAGCGAGTACTACCCCGATCTCGGCCCTGATGCCGTGGACGGCACGGCGCGGGCGCTTCTTGTCCAACCCCTGTGGAATATGACTCCGCAGGAAGAATATGAAGCGATACAACATGCTGTTCAGACCCGCGGACCCATAACATCAATACCTACAGCACATAACGAAGCTGCGATACGAGACTTTTTAAGTCGCGTGTTGAGCCGACTGGACGAAATGAAGCCGTGGCCTGAACCACGGTTCCAGACCGTACCCATACTTCGCTGGCCGGAGTTTCTCAACGCCCCTCTTATCGCCATAATAAACGCACCCTTTCCTTATATTCAGGACAGAGTCGGGCAGGCATTCGGGCAGCCTCCGGGCGAACGCCGGTACTACCTTCTGATGAAACTCGGGTCCGGAGTCGAGATCGGCCTGATCTGGCCTCACAACGATGATCAAACGAGAACCGCTTTGGTAGCGCTCGATCCGCGATCGCCGACCGAAATCATCGAGGAACTCCTCGATGCAACAACTCTGCCACCGGAGATAATTACCCCCCTCCAGCCCTCCGGGTCCGGTACTCACCCTGCAGAAAAACCACGGTTCGAGACCACTCCGTTGCTACCGGAGTTCCACGGCGAAAACCTCCCCGGAAATACCATCTGGCCAGGAAAACAGGTGCGCTATCTGACCGATCAGGAACGGGCATCCTATCGAATCGCGTTCGAAAAAGGCCTGGCTTACGACAGTAATATGCAACCCCTGGATACCAGGGGGAGCGCTACGCTCTGGACCCCCCAAGGTGGTCGAGCGATATTTGTCATGGATGCTTTCGGGAATCTCTACTGGTCACCATGGCATATCCTCGGGCAATTCCATCACTCCAGCCTCCTTGCAGGCGCACCCGTGGCAGGTGCCGGAGAGATCGGCGCAGTAGAAGGCAGGATATTCTTGATATCCGACAAGAGCACACATTACCGCCCGAAACAACGGTTCACCTGGCAAGTTGCAGAGTCTCTACGCAGCCGAGGAGTACCCTTTACAGATTCTCAATTAGAGATTCACTCCGACCGATAAGTCCCAGCCGTCAACCGCGTTGCATCTCGCCGAAAACGCCGTCGATCCGCCGGTTTTTACAGCGGGGCACTCGCTATCAGATCGTGGAAGTCGTGCCCAATCCGGTCGGCGACCGCTACACCGGAGTCAGATACCTGATACGCGCGAGAGTTCTGCCGCCCGAGGGGGCCGTTCGGTCGTAGTAGATATCCGAGCCCGAAGGTGACACATGCAGCCGAATTCCGAGTTCATCCCGTCGTCCCCTCCGGTGGTGGCCCCCTCCCGCCGCCGCCCGACCTGTCACCAGGTTACGATCGCTGGTCGCGCCGTCCGATCGCCTACCAAACATGACGCAGAACCCCGAAATTTCCCGACTCGAAGAATGACCGAATACTCGGGGAATCGACCAGACAAACCCTCGTACACGGGACCCACCACAGTGAACTCCTGGGACGACACCAGCTACAACTGGGGCCCCCTCCCGCCGCCGGGAACGCCCGAGTATCCGGAACCGAAGCCGCAGCGCAATCCGCTCGAAGGGCGATACGAGCCATGGACTCGTAAGCCCTTGTTCTACTGGCCGATCCTGATCCGCGGTGAGTTCGTCGGTCACATCTGGGCGTCGCAGCACCACAACTCCGCCGGCCTGGTTCGCATCTCGAGTCGTGACGAGTTCTCTTGGATGGATGTCTGGCGGGAGCGGCTCGACGCCGCGTGCAAGCAGGGATTACGTCCCGTCGATGCTGTACAGCGCTGGGTCGGTGCGCCCGAAGACCCCATCGGCGGCTACATCCCCGCCGACGCACCTGTCCTCGACGCGCCGAACCTCGACACTCTTTACCAGCGCACCAACCCGGGCGGGCCTGCGGCGCCGGGACCCCTCATTCAGGACGGCGAATTCCCCGACGGCACACCGGTGAACCGCGCGCAGGGCTGGGGACCACTCGTCTCTACTCCCGCTGCCACCTACCCCTCGACCACCGACTCACCGATTCGGTATCTGCCGATTACCAAGGGCGGCAACCTTATTGCCTACCTGTGGGCGTCGACCACCAACGACGCGGCCGGCTACCTGCCCCGCGCGGCAGCCGGCAGAACCGCACAAATCGCCGCCGGCCTGTGGAAACTTCGCATTACCGAGGGCTACGAACAGAACGTTCCACCGCTCGAAATCCTCGACAGATGTCGCGCCTTCCCCGAAGACCACATGTCGGGCATGATCCAGCCCAACGCGCCGGACGCTGAGCTTCCCACACTGCAACAGCTCGCAAATCTCGCACAGCAGTAGCGGTGACAGGTGTGACGTGCGAACTCGGCGACAAGATCGAGTCCAGATGACTCAGCAGTTCTGGTCGCCGAGCCGTATGTGGCGCGAGGTCGCATCGGCGCATACCCCTCGCCTCGGGCGGAGCCGAAAGTGGTGGGCCGACGGACGGATGATGTCCGAAGGGGAAATGATCGCCGGCAACCCTTGCGGAGTCTTCCGGAAATGGCATGCCAACCGCCGTCTGGCGGAAGAAGATCATTTCGACGACAACGGGGACAACGATCTGGGACCGACCGACCCGGCCGTGGCGGACGGAAGCCTGCCGGTTCAGACCAGCCAGCTCTTGCGGCGGTAATAGGCGTCGTCCTCGTCTTCGTCGTCGATCGGGGCGACGGCCTGGTTGGCTTTGCGGGCGGCGGCGGCACGGGCTATCGCTTCGCGTTGCTCGCGGGCCTCTTCTTCCTGGCGCTCGCGTTCCTCGGCTTCGGCGGCGGCCAGGCGTTCGGCTTCGGCGATGCCTCTATCGATATCGGCGGCGAGATGCGCTCCGTCGGCGACGAGTCGGCGTTGAGCTTCCTCGTAATCCTCGTTGTGGTTGCGCAGCCAGCGGTTGTGTTCGTACATCACCTCTTCGAGGTGGCGGGCGAGGTCCATCTCATTGCTCCCGGGTGCTCAGCGGCGACGACTCAGAGTGGGCCGGCCTCGGCCAGTTCCGCACCCGAACTGTTGGGATCGGGCGGCGGCGCCTGCGGCGGAACGGCCGATGGCTTGTGATCGGTCTCGGAGTCCCGGCGGGGCGGCGGGGGTGAAGTCGGCGGGACGACCGGATTGGCTTGGCTACCTCCGTTGTCGCTCGATTGACCACCTCCGGTCGGCGGCTGTTGGCCGGTCGGCTTCGGCGGCGAAGTGGCCTGATCATCGTTGCCGGGCTTGCCGACACCGCTGTCCTGCTTATGGTCGGCGCCATCAGGCTTGTGGCCCTCACCGGGTTCCTGCTCCCCGGGTTGCTGACCGGCACCCGCTGGCGAGTCGGCCGGCTGCCCCGCGTCCCCGCCCTCACCCGGCTTCTTCTCCTCGGTATTGATCACCGGGTTACCGTGCTCATCCAGCTTCATGCTGTAGGTCTTCTCGTCGCCCGAACTGTCGGACATCACGACCTTCAGCTCACCGTTCGGGCCCATCTCGAACTTCAGATGCCTTCCGGCGATATCGAATTCGGCATTCGGTTTACCGTCCGCGGACCCCTTCGCGTCGTGCGGCTGCAGCAGCGACTGCACTTGCTGCAGGGCGCCGTCGAACCCTTGCTGGATCGCAGTGGACAACGCCGTCGCCCCTTGGGTCAGCGACTGCCCGAGCGTGCTGACCACCGGAGAGAGCTGGGATGCGACCTGACTGATCTGCGCGAGTCCGTCGAGTCCGGAGGTGATCGTCGGCGAGACCGACGATGGAACGGTATTCCCCGGTGTCGATTGATTACCGGGAACCGAATTCGCCGGAGCCGGACCCGGATTGGCGGGCGCCGGCCCAGGATTGCCCGGAGAAGGCCCTGGATTGCCCGGAGAAGGCCCCGGGTTGCTCGGCTGGGGAGTACCTGCCGGCATCGGGTACGCCGATACGTCGAGCCTGTCGAGGGTATCCGATATGCCGCCGTAGAGTTGCTCGATCGTTTGTTTCGTTTTCGCACACAGGGCATCGAAAGATTGGACGGTTTCGTCCACTCCGTGGACGAAAACCGTTCGAAGCCAGTCCGAGGCGGTGGGCCCGTATTCCTCGGCAAGCGGCCTGGACACCGCTGGGGCATAAGTACCGGGGTTCTTGTACTCGGCCGCCACCATGATCATCCAGTCGATTTTCTGACGACCGGCGGAACCATCGAAATCCGGACCGTCTTCCCTCCAGTACTTCTTTACCGCTTCCGCCTTGCCCAAGATCGCATTCCGCAACGAAGCGGGCGCAAACGCCAAACCCAGTGCCGCCGCCTTGACCTGGTCGTAGTCCGTCTGCGCACGCCGGACCTGCTGATCGAGCAAAGCATGGGCTTCATCGCCCGCAGTGCCTTGCCAGATGGATGGCAAGGCGCCTAGCTGCGTCTTCTGGAGTTCCAGTTCGGTGTTGGCCTCGCCGACCACACGGCTGAGATCCTGCGCGACACCGTCCAGGGCGGCAAGATCCATGCCCCGCTCGGTATCGTATTTGGCACACAAGGATTCGTAGGACGGCATGTCGGCTCGGCCGAATCCGAGAAGCTTGTTGACCCGCGCGTACCGGGGCAGATATTCCTGGAAGAACATAAGGCCGGTGCAACCTTCGTCCAGGATCTTATCCGCCGAAGCGTCGGTAGAAATGTTGAGAGTCACCAGGATTCACCACCACGGGCGCACTGCGCTCGACATCGGGACCACATCACACGCGCGCCGCGGCGGGCGTTGTCGGGTTCAAGTTCACACCCGTCGCATTGAACTTCTCGACGTTGGAGTCATCGACCGTCGAGTAGGTGTTCGCGCTGGTACTCATCGTCTCCCCCATCTTCGCGATCGCCGTTTGCCAATTCTTCAGCCAGGTGGTCAGGTGTCCCAGCGAGTGGTTGATCTTGACGCCGTCGGCAGTGTAGGCACGGCCGGCCTGCGGTCCTCCGAAGGTGTGCGAAGTCAACTCCGTGGTCTTGTTATCGAGTACGCCTGCGGAGCCCTTGAGATTCGTCGCCATCCGCTGAAGCGATACGACGTCCACCTTGACGTGGCCATCCGAAGCCATCGTTAGCTCCCCTCCCTCGCTGACCTGCGGCCGATGCCCCAGTCTTCCCGTACTCTCTTGGACGCACACGGACAGCGACCGGTTCCATGACGAACCGACGATCGCGCCCGGACGCACACCCGGTGAATCTACTTGCCGGGCGGGCGGTCGAAAACCGAAGCCTCGCCGCTCACTTGCCCATCTTGCCCTTGTCCACCTGGACCCACTCGGTGCGGCCGTCGGGATAGTGGTGGAATTCCCAGGCGGAGTAGTCGCCGCCGTCGTCGACGATGCTGACGTGGTCGGCGTAGCCGTCGTGGTCCATATCGGACCAGACTTCCATCGAGTGGTCGCTGTGGAAGGTTTCGGTGTCCAGGATGCCGTCGGCGTCGATGTCCTGGGACGGGTGGTTCAGCTCCACGGCGCCGATGCCGCCGAGGTCCGAGTGCGCGTCGACTTCCGGCAGGTCCAGGCCCGGCAGATCGCCCGAATGGATCATGTATGTGCTCCTCGAGGGACGTGCGGGAATTTGTTCCATCCTGGCATCCGGAAGCGGTACCGCGCATCCCCGGCCCGGCATGTTGTGGATAACTGACCGGCGCCGAGGTCGGCCGCGGGTTTGCCTGTGGATAACTACTGTCCTGTCGCGCCCGTTACTGCTTCGGGATGATGAGCCACAGCACCAGGTAGACGATGAACTGCGGGCCGGGCAGCAGGCAGGAGAGGACGAACAGCAGGCGAATCAGGTTGGCGTTCCAGCCGAAGTATTCGGCGAGGCCACCGCAGACGCCGCCGATCCACTTGTCGGAGTTCGATCGGGTGAGGCGGCGGGTGGGGGCGGTCATGACGCTCTCCTCCTGTCACGGTCGTGCGTGGTGATTCCACTGTGCTGTGTGCGCACCCCCGCGCGCATCGGGCGCGAGACCCATCCCGACCCTGATTTCCCCAGCCCGGACTCAGGGTGATACCCCGAACCCGGCAGACTCGTGAGTGTGAGTACGACTCTGCATGCGCACGGCCTGTCGGCGGGGCACGGAGACCGGGTGCTGTTCGAGGACCTGGATCTGGTGCTGGCGCCCGGCGATGTGATCGGCCTGGTGGGGGTGAACGGAGCGGGCAAGTCGACGCTGTTGCGGATGCTGGCCGCCCGCACGCCGCAGACGGGCAGGATCACGCTGAGCCCGCCCGATGCGACCATCGGCTACCTGGCGCAGGAACCGGAACGCCTGGCCGAGGAGACGGTGGCCCAATTCCTGGCCCGCCGGACCGGAGTGGCGGAGGCGCAGCGGGCGATGGACGCCGCGGCGGAACGGCTGGCGACCGACGATGCTGCCGCCGAGGACTATTCGGCCGCCCTGGAACGCTGGCTCGCATTGGGCGGTGCCGACCTGGAGCCGCGAGCCGCCGAGGTGGCCGCCGAACTGGGACTCACCGAGAGTTTGCCGCAGGGCCTCGACACGCCCATGACCGTGCTGTCGGGTGGGCAGGCGGCCCGCGCCGGACTGGCCTCGGTCCTGTTGTCGCGCTTCGACATTCTGCTGTTGGACGAGCCTACGAACGATCTCGACCTGGAGGGCCTTGCCCGGCTGGAGAACTTCGTGACCGGGGTGCGGACACCGTTGATGGTGATCAGTCATGATCGGGAGTTCCTGGCGCGCACCGTGAACCGGATCGTCGAACTCGATCTGGCCCAGCAGCAGGTCGGCAGTTACGACGGCGGCTACGACTCGTATCTTGCCGAACGCGAGATCGCCCGCCGGCACGCGCGTGAGGCCTACGAGGAGTACGCCGACACCAAGGCCGGGCTGGAAGCGCGACAAGTGATGCAACGGAACTGGCTCGAACACGGGGTGCGCAATGCACGCCGCAAGACTCGCGATCCGCGAAAGGTGGACTCCGACAAGGCCGGTCGCAAGATGCGGGCCGAATCCACCGAGAAGCAGGCCTCGAAGGTGCGCCAGACCCAGCGCCGCATCGAACGGCTCGAGGTCGTGGAGGAGCCGCGCAAGGAGTGGGAGCTGCGGATGTCGATCGCCTCCGCACCGCGCAGCGGCTCCGTGGTGGCGACGCTCTCCGATGCCGTCGTCTCGCGCGGTGAGTTCGCACTCGGTCCGGTCACCACGCAGGTCGACTGGGGTGATCGGATCGTCCTGACCGGTCCCAACGGTTCGGGCAAATCCACGCTGCTGGCGTTGCTGCTGGGCAAGGTGACGCCGGATGCCGGGACCGCCTCGCTGGGGTCGGGGGTCGCGATCGGCGAGGTCGATCAGGTGCGTGGCCTGTTCCGTGGAACAGCCTCGCTCGCCGACACCTTCGGCGCCGAGGTACCCGACTGGCCGGAGGCGGAGATCCGCACGCTCCTGGCCAAATTCGGGCTGCGCGGCCCGCACGTGCTGCGCGCCAACGACACCCTGTCGCCGGGTGAGCGCACGCGCGCCGCGCTGGCGCTGCTGCAGGCGCGCGGGGTCAATCTGCTCGTACTCGACGAGCCGACCAACCATTTGGATCTACCCGCGATCGAACAGTTGGAGCAGGCCGTCGACTCGTTCGACGGCACGCTGCTGCTGGTCACCCACGATCGCCGCATGCTCGATACCGTGCGGGCGACCCGGCGCTGGCACATGGCCGCCGGACAACTCACCGAAGACCGTTGAACCAGAACCTGCTCGGCGTTGCGATCGCGATGCCGCACGCGGCCGCCCAGGAGATCCGCATGGAACAGATACAGCTCGGTGTGGACACCCGGATCACCCTCCTGATCGCCGGCCTTCTCTTCGTCTGGGCACTGTTGCTGGGCGTGTGGAAGTACCACGGGATGCGGACCTCACCGGAGGGGCACGCACACCCCTACGTCGATATCGCGCATCGGGCGGCCCTGATGTACAGCTTCGCCGCGCTGCTGCTGGCGGTCTTCGTGGAACTGTCGGACTGGCCGACCGCGGTGAATCTCGTTGCGGCGCTGGTTGTTCTCGGCTTCTTCGCCGGCGCCATCGGCTCGTACTGCCTGCACGGGTTGCGGCGGGATACGACGAACCAATTCCGCGGCGCCGTCGGGCTGCCGCTGCGATCGGCCATGTACGCGTTGATCGTCTGCGAGATCGGTGGCTTCCTCGTGCCGTTCACCGGGTTCGTGCACGCCCGGTTCTGACTCCTCGACGCGGTTCAGCCGGCGGCGATGCCGGTGATCAGCGTGCGGCCCGATTCCGCTCGGGTGCTGATGATCTGGGTGAACGCATGCGGCTGCTCGTCCGGCTTCTGCTGGGTGAGGCGGACTTCCCACTGCCCCTCCTCGCCGGTGCGGGTGATCTGCACGCAGTAGCGGGTGCCGACCGGCACCTGGTTGATACCGCGCTGAATCTGGTCGGCCGGCGGCACCGACGAGTCATCGGCGACGACGGCGCGCGCGGCATACCCCGAACGCTGGACGTAGTACGCCCGCTCGAAAGCCAGGATGGCGTCCGGGCCGCTCGCGGTGCCTCCCGGGTCGGTACCGGAGACCACTTCCGCGGTGCGCTGCTGCTCGCAGCCGTCGGTGGCGATCGTCGAGGGCGCCGCCGTGGTGGTCGAGGACGGCGGCGGGGTTGTGCTCGCCGAGGTGGGCACCGGCACCGCCGCGACCATCGGCGGTCTCGTCGCGGCCGGCTGCGACCGCTTCCCGGTGTGGATGACGGTCAGCACCACCGAGACGACGACGATGCCGACACCGATCAAAGTAAGTGCGGCCAGCAGCTTTTCACCACGCCGATGATCGCGGCGCGGCCCGGCCTGGCGTGGACGCGGACGTCGCAGCGCGGGACCGGGGTTACCGCCCGAGCGGTCGACGATGTGCGGAACCAGCGTCGACTTGTCGACCAGGTCGGGATCGGTCAGCGGCCCTCCGACCGGGATGCGCCGCGGTTCCGGTTCCAGCTCGGGCTCGGGTTCGGGCGTCGTCCGCTGTGCCGGTTCGAGCCACTGTTCCCACTCCCCCGACGGATAGGCCGCAGGCTCCGGTCCGGGCCGCGCCGGCGGCACGGCCACGGCGCCACGATAGGCCGCCGCGGCCGGCCGGTTCGGGTTCCGCCGGCCCGGCCGCCGCTTGCGGCCTTGCTTACCGACGGGAGTCCGGACCATCGGCAGGCCGAGGTCGAACGGATTGTCCTGCTGCGGGTCCGGCTCAGACCGTGTCATCGCCGAAGTCGCCGATCACGGCGGCGGGAACGGTTGTCTCGGCCGCCGGCACGGTGACACCGAGCTGACCGTCGCGAGGTTTGTGGTCCTGTCCACTACCGGCCGGCGGGGGCAAGGCCATACCTCCGGCCACCCCGCCCGGATGCGCCGGCTCCGGAGCCGGCGCGGGTGCGGGTGCGGGTGCCGGTGGTTTCGGCATCGGTGCCGGGTCCGCCGGCAGTGCAAGGATGGACGACGGTGAGGGCGGTGGCGGATCGGATTTGTCGGCCGGGGTCTTGTCGGCCGGCACCTTGTCGGGCGCCGGAGCGCCCGGAATGATCGAATCCGGACCGGTCGTTCCGGGGGTCGCCTTGCCGGGGCCGAAGTCGAACAGCTTCGCCGAATTTCCGGACGTGCCAGCCGGATTGGTCTTGTCGCCGCCGGCGTGGTCCGGGTTGATCAGCTGCGGTATCGCCTGGTCGACCGAGGAGGCCACCGTGTCGATGGTGTGTGTGCCGACCTCGGCGATCTTGTCGATCAGGTGGGTACCGATATCCACGCCGGCATTGATGGCCGAGGTGCCGACCTGCACACCGGCCTGCACGAGCAGCTGCTGCAGTTGCAGCTGCGCGAGCTGAGCCGGATCGATCGGCTGCTGTCCGGGCGCCACACCGTATTGTGCTGGGGCCGTGCCGTATTGGCCCGGAATCGCGCCGTAGGCACTGGGCAGCACCGTACCGGATGTATCTCCCCACGACTGCGAGGAATTCAGTCCGGCAGGCGTGGTGACCGTGAGCGGACCCATCTCGTCCAATCGGCGCGAGTGATCGTCCATTTCGGTGCGTGCGGCGGTGACGGTGGTGATCGCGTCGCGCAGCGCCTGGGTGGCCCGGTTGATCACCGCATCGGTATCCGGCGCGGCGGTCGCGTTGCCGAGGATGGTTCGAGCGTCGCGCCGGAAATCGGCGATGATCCGGTCCATCCGGCCGGCCGCCCGCGCACTGGTCGCGTGGGCGTCGGCCAGGACACCCAGGTAGGCCGGGCCCCGGTCGGAGATGTCACCGATCTGAGTCTGGGTGGTGCGCAAGGCCGGTACCGCCGCGTCGGAGCCCGGACCCGTCCACGTGGATTCCAGCGCGTGGACGCCGTCGCGGTGTGGTCCCTCGGTGTCGGCGGCCTGTGTGGACGCGCTGGACAGAGCGCCGGTGATGGTCGCAGCAGGCGTCGCGACACCGGTGCCCAGTGCGGCTCGCAGGTCCAGCAGGGGCCGGACCAGGGTCGCGACGATCGGCGGATCCACGGACGGATCGGATGTCGTTGTGGGCGTGGTGGTGTCGTTGCGCGCGGCGTTGGGCCGGCGGCGCAATGCGGTCGGGCGCCTCATGAACGCGACTCCGTCCGGGTGATCGCGATGGCCGAATCCTCGTCGGTGCCCTGGACACCAGCGGTATAGGTGTGCAGCCCACGCCCGTAGGCCGAGACCAGTTTGCCGGCGGTGGACAGCGCCTGCGCGTGTTCGGAGACGGCGGCCGCGAATTTGGCGGCGAAGTCCGCTCCCACCAGCCCCAGGTCGGTGGCCAGCTGCTGCGGGTCGACCGCGCCGGCCGTCACGGACGCCGCCGAAGCCAGCTGTTGGGAAACGGTATTCGCGATGGCCGTATAGGCCGCCATCGCCGCGGGATCGACCCGCATCACCGCATCCGGAGCGGATGCGGTGGCGGTCGGCGGCGCCGAATTCGCGGAGTCGTCGAGCGTCGGAGACTTGTCAAGCTTCAGCGGGTCCACTGTTCCCCCTCACGGAATCAAGCTTCGCTGTCGCGTCATGATCTGCGTCCAACCATACTTCCCGGAGCCGACAGTTGCGCCCCGATCTCCGGGACCGTCGGCGCGCCGACGACCTTCCCAGGCCCCCTCCGGAATCCGCCGCCGATCACCGACACTTGCGATGACCAGCCGATATTCGGACGATGATGCGCGAGTGCGGCGATCGCGGCCGCAGCGCCCACCGCTCGACAAGGCCTATACAGCCGCACCCCTACGCGGCGTACGCACCCCGTTCATCGCGCCGCGCGACGCGCTCCCGGCGCTCAGACCGCGGCGACACACTTGGCGAGATCGTCGGCGAGTTGTTTGGCGCGATAGGAATCGGTTGCCTCGACCATGACCCGGATCAGCTGTTCGGTCCCGCTCGGGCGCAACAGGACTCGGCCGTTGTCACCGAGGACGCGCTCGGCCTCGGCCACCGCCTCGCGAACCTCCGGCGCGGCCGCGACCGCGGCTTTGTCGGCGACCGGGACGTTCACCAGCACCTGCGGCACGGTCGTCATGACGCTCGCCAGATCGGCCAGACCACGCCCGGTTTCCACCATCCGTGCCATCAGTTTCAGACCTGTCAGCAGTCCGTCGCCCGTCGTGCCGTATCGCGGGAAGACCAGATGTCCGGACTGCTCGCCGCCCAGGCTGTAGCCACCGCGGCGCAACTCCTCCAGCACGTAGCGATCGCCGACCGCCGTGGTGCGCACGGTGATTCCGGCATCGCGCAGTGCAATGTGCAGACCCAGATTGCTCATCACGGTCGCCACCAGGGTGTCCTGTACCAGCTCGCCCGATTCGTGCATCGCCAGGGCGAGAATCGCCATGATCGCGTCGCCGTCGACCACGGCGCCGGAGGCATCGACGGCGAGGCAGCGGTCGGCGTCGCCGTCGTGGGCCAGGCCCAGGTCGGCGCCGTGCTCGAGCACCGCACGCCGAATGTTCTCGAGATGTGTGGATCCGCACCGTTCGTTGATATTGAGCCCGTTCGGCTCGGCGTTGATCGCGACCACGCGCGCGCCCGCCTCGCGGTACGCGGCCGGGCCGACATCGGAGGCCGCGCCGTGCGCGCAGTCGACGACCACGGTGACGCCGGACAGATCGCGGCCGGTGGCCTCCACCAGATGTTCGACGTAGCGCTCATGGGTGCCGGCCAGGCTGTAGTGGTCCTCGACATGACCGTCGACGCCGGAGAGGCTGAGCACCCGGCCGATGCCCGCACCGGTCGGACGCACGAAGCCCTTCGCGCGGACCAGTTCCTCGATCTTGTCCTCGATGCCGTCGTCGAGTTTGTGACCGCCCGCTGCGAAGATCTTGATGCCGTTGTCGGGCATGGCGTTGTGCGAGGCGGAGATCATGACGCCCAGGCAGGCGTCGTAGGCGGCGGTCAGATACGCGACCGCCGGGGTCGGCAGGACACCGACCGAGAGCACACTCATTCCGGCGGCGGTCAGACCGGCGGTCACGGCGGCCTCCAGCATCTCGCCGCTGGCGCGTGGATCGCGGCCGACCACCGCCACCGCGCGCGATCTGCCCCGGCCCAGCACCTGTGCCGCGGCCGCCGAAATCTGCAGTGCCAGTTCCGGACTCAGCGAGTCGTTGGCAAGGCCGCGGACTCCGTCGGTACCGAACAAACGCCCCATCTATCTCGCCCCTCGAGTTGAATTGCGGTGAGCGCGGAGACCCTGCGTCGGACGCAGGCTGCCCGCCCCGGCCTACCGTCGATCGATACAGCACGAGAGCAGGCGCCCGGGATTGGACGCCTGCTCTCGTACGGGGTCGCGTCGGCCGTGCTCCCACCGGCACACCGTGCGGGTGCGAGTGGGAGCGGCCGCGCGCTGCAAGATCAGCGCTTCGAGTACTGCGGAGCCTTGCGGGCCTTCTTGAGGCCGTACTTCTTACGCTCGGTGGCACGCGGGTCACGCGTCAGGAAGCCGGCCCGCTTGAGGGCGGGACGGTCGTCCGGGGTGACCTCGATCAGCGCGCGGGCGATGGCGAGACGCAGCGCGCCGGCCTGACCCGACGGGCCGCCGCCGACCAGGCGGGCGTGCACATCGAAGGTTTCGGTGCGCTCGACGGTGACCAGCGGGGACTTCACCAGCTGCTGGTGCACCTTGTTCGGGAAGTAGTCCTCGATGGTGCGGCCGTTGAGCACGAACTGGCCGGAACCCGGGACCAGGCGAACCCGGACCACGGCCTCCTTGCGGCGGCCGACGGTCTGCACCGGGCGGTCGATCACGACCGGCGCGGCGAAGCCCTCGGACTCGGTGTACTCGGCGTCGTAGCCGGCACCCTCGTCGACGACCTCCGCGGGGGCGTCCTCGACGTATTCCTCGTTGAATTCCTCAGGAGCGGTCACTGGGCCACCTGCTTGATCTCGAACGGAACGGGCTGCTGGGCCGCGTGCGGATGCGACGGGCCGCCGTAGACCTTCAACTTGCGCGCGATCTGGTTGCCCAGCTTGTTCTTCGGGATCATGCCCTTGACGGCACGCTCCACGACGCGCTCCGGCCGGGTGTCGAGCAGCTGCCCGACAGACCGGGACTTCAGGCCACCGGGGTGCCCGGAGTGGGTGTAGAGGAGCTTGTCCTCGCGCTTGTTGCCGGAAACGGCAACCTTGTCGGCATTGATGATGATGACGAAGTCGCCACCATCGACGTTGGGGGCGTAGGTCGGCTTGTTCTTGCCACGCAGCAGATTCGCTGCCTGCACGGCAAGGCGGCCGAGCACTACGTCAGTGGCGTCGATGACGTACCACTGCCGGGTCACGTCACCCGCCTTCGGGCTGTACGTAGGCACAGTGCTTCCCTGTCTGTCGTTGATGTTCTGCCAGCCAGGCGAACGGTCGAGTGATCCCGGCGGCCGGTGGAGACCCGGGGCTCGTGGGACGGCACGGACGAATCCGCGACGTACCGCACGCCGAACGACGACGATACCAGGACCGGATCGGGGTCCCGAAATCGCCTCTTCACTCGTCAGATGTGAATCGGCGGGCCCGAGTCGAACGCACCCGGGACGGTCGGAACCACGTAGTGCAGATTGTCGACCGCCAGATGCGCACAGGGATGGTCGGCGACCGTCCGCATATCCGGTCCCGGGCGCTCGACGGCGTTCGGCGTGACCGAACAGGCCGGGCTGGGCTCGGGCGCGCGTGCCACCTTGTCCACGGCCGGCCAGGAGCCGAAGTCGGATTCCGCGCCGGTCCCGGCCCGCGATCGCGCGTCGAGGGCCGCCGCGCCGCCGGTACGCGCGCCGGAGGCCCCGGGCATCGCCGCCGAGATGTGGTCGGGAAGCGGCCGCGCCATGTGATTCGGTTCACCGTCGGCGTGGATCGCGAGCGCCGCCAGCGCCACCGCCCCGACGATCGTCGGCGCGCCGAACAGATTGTCCTTGACCTTGCTCCACAGCTTGCCCTTGTGGGCGTGTTCCTCGTGGTCGGGTGGTTCCCCGGCCGATGACCGACCACCGGTTTCGGTGGTCCGCTGATCATCGACCGGGCCGGCCGGGGGGCGGGTGAACCTGCTTTCCAGCCGGCCGGCCTCCCGGGTCAACCGGGTGGTCGGCTCACCGGCCGGCAGAGGCAGCGGGCCCGATATGGGCCCGGCATCGCGCGCCGCGTGCCGGCCCTGGGCGAGCCCCTGCGGATTCGGTGGCTCCGGACGATGCTGCGGTTCGGCGGGCGGGCGCGCGGGGTCGGGCAATCCCGCGTCCTGCCACGCGTGCCGGCCCGCGTTCTCGGCCCGGGAATCGGCTTGCGGCACACCGCGATTCGGGCCGGGCTGATTCGACGCCGCCTGCATCGGACCGGGTCGGGGCGGACCCGGCTGATTCGGCACAGCCGGATTCGGCGCTGGAACCGGACCCTGCTCCGCCTCGGCGTATTCGCTGTCGGTGACCAGCAGATGCGCCGCGCCCAGCACCAGGGCGTGCATCGGATGATCGGCCACCCGCAGCCGGTTGCCCAGATGATTCTGGAACGCCAGCCGCAACGCGTCGTTGAAACACACGTTGCCGGTGAGCAGCACCGTCGAGGTGTCGGCGCCGATCGAGCGGGCCGCGGCCATCACCTCGATGACGACGTTGTCCGCCGAATGCGCGTCCCGCATCGAATCCGGCGTGATCGGGACCCCGACCGATTCGGTGGGCTGCTCGTCGTCCCCGTCGACGGCCACCACCAGGCAGACCCGGCCGTCGGAGTAGACGCCGGTCGCGCCGACACCGCGGCGGCCGTGCGCGGGCGGCTGCACCAGGCCCAGGGCCCGCACGTAACCGGACAGCGCCACGGATTCGGGCAGCGGGTCGGTGACGACATCCATCTGCTCGACCAGACGGCAGTACTCCTCGACCTTCCCGTCGGCCCAGTCGTCCGGGAACGGCAACGCCACCACGTCGGGCTTGCCGCGCAACCGGGTGCCGATCGCGGCGAGCGGGTTGTAGAGCCGGGCACGGAACACCAACTCCGCCGGCCAGGTCGCCCCGGCGATGCGGATCTGCTGATGCCCGAGGATGTCGCGCACGTCGGAGACCGCGATGCCCAGATCGGGCCGCTGCCGGTCCACGCCCGCGGTGTGCAGCCGTCCGGACTTGTCCGCCAGCAAATACGCAGGCGGCGTATATGTGCCTTCCACCTGGACCGGGCGGATCGGTATCCCACCGCCACCGGCGGCCACGGACACCACATCCCATCCGAGATGTATCGCCCCAACTCGAGCCGTCACATGCATAAGTGTGCCTGCTGTCGCGTCGGCACGCTCGGGGCAGGCCCGATTAGTGCGGACATTCCCTGTCGATGCTCGTCCGCGGCCCCGTTCACGCGGCCGACTTCTTCAGCCGCAGACGCCACCATGTCAGCGTGGACAGCGCCGCGGTGAGCACGATCAACATGCCGGCGTCGAGGAACCAGAAACCGGGTTTGTGCTGCCAGATCGCATCGGGCTGGGCGTTGACGAACAGGGTGCGCAGATCGATGGTCGAGGCGCCGCCGGCGAATCCCCAGCGCGACGGGAAGACATACGAAAGCTGTTCCAGCACCACGCGATCGGTCACCGGAATCATGCCTCCGGCCATCACCAGCTGACACATGATCATGACCACCAGCAACGGCATGACCTGTTCGTTCGACTTGGCCACGGTCGACAACAACAATCCGACGACCACACATGTCACCGCGGTCAGCGCGATATCGACATAGAGCTCCACACTGCCGGACGGGATGAGCGCCCCCGTCCCGGGAGGGTTCTTCCCGGCCAGCACGATGGCCACCAGCACCGCGGACTGCAGCAGTGCCGCGACACCGAAAACCATCACCTTCGCCAGCAGATACGCCGAGGGCAGCAGGCCGACGGCGCGCTCCCGCAGGAAGATCGGGCGTTCCCCGACCAGGTCGCGGACGGTCAGCGTCGACCCCATGAAGCATGCGCCCAGGATGAGAACGACCAGCAGCTGCTGAGATTCACTTCCCCCGGTGAGTTGCGGATGCAATTGGCCGTCCGGCCCGAGGATCGGTGGGGCGGCGGCGAAACCGTTCTTCCCCGGCACGACCAGGCACAGCACACCCAGCACGAACGGCAGGACCACGAGGAAGGCCAGGTAGCCGCGGTCGGCCAGGATCAGCCGGACCTGCCGTCGCGACAGTGTCGACAGTTGTTTCCAGCCACTGGATTTCGGTGGCTGTCCCATCACACCGCGCGGCACCGCCGGCGGTGGCGGTGGCAGCGCCGCCTGCCGGGACCGGTAGTTCGCGAAGGCGCGATCGGGTTCGGCGGCGACCCGCGCGAAGATCTCCGCCCAATCGCTGGTCCCGAGAAAGTCGCCGACCCCGGCCGGATGTCCGCAGAACGCGGTCTTGCCACCGGGCGCCAGCAGCAACACCTGATCGCACATGTCCAGGCAGGCCACCGAGTGCGTGACCACGATGACGGTGCGCCCGGCGTCGGCGAGCTCGCGCAGCATGGTCATGACCTGCCGGTCCAGCGCCGGGTCCAGACCGGAGGTGGGTTCGTCGAGCAACAGCAGGGCCGGACCGGTCAGCAGTTCCAGCGCGACGGAAGCGCGCTTGCGCTGACCGCCGGAGAGCCGGTCGACGCGAGTATCGGCATGTTCGGTCAGCGACAGTTCCTTCAGCACACCGTCGATGACCTGCTGCCGGTCGGCCTTCGAGGAGTCCGGCGGCAGCCGCAGTTCGGCGGCGAATCCGAGCGCCTGGCGCACGGTGAGCTGGCGGTGCAGCACATCGTCCTGCGGGACCATGCCGATCCGACTCCGCATGGCCTCGTATTCGGCGTGCAGGTTACGGCCCTCGAAGGTGACCACACCGGCCGACGGATGTGTCGTTCCGGCAATGAGTTTCGACAGCGTCGACTTACCGGCGCCCGAGGGTCCGATGAGCGCGGTCAGGGTGCCGCGGCCGGCCTGCATGTTGACGTCCACGAGCAGCTGTTTGTTGCCCTCGACGACGAAGCCGACGCCGTGCACGCTCAATCCCTGCTCGGTGACCGGCTTCTTGCGGTGCTTCAACGTGCCTTCCTGCACGACGAAGTCCACGTTGCCGATGGTGACGATATCGCGTTCGCGCAGCGCGACCCGCTGCTCGCGGCGGCCGTTGACGAAGGTGCCGTTGGCCGAGCCGACATCCTCGAGGACGAGGCCCTCGCCGCTCTTGATCAGGCGGGCGTGCCGGCGCGAGGCCAGCGGATCGTTGACGACGATCTGGTTGTCGCTGGTGCGGCCGATGGTCAGGCCGCCGGCCGGAATGCGGTCGGCCCGTGCGATCGGCGCGGTCGAGGCCCGCGCGCGCACCGGCGGCAGTGCCGAAGTGTCGGCCTTGGTGGTCATATTGACGTTCGGCACACCGCCCGAACCGTGAGCCGCCGGAATCGGTTGGGACGGGCGTTGATTCGGCCCTTGTGCGGGCCGCGACGGCGGCTGGGGCGCGGGCGGGCGGCGCAACTGCCCGGATTGCGGTGTGGGATGGGGCGATTGCCGGCGCTGTTGCTGCCCGCCACCGTGCTGTCCCCCACCGTGCTGACCCCCGCCACGCTGACCACCCTCGTGCTGCCCCCCGCCTCGTGGACCGGCGTCCCGGGTGGGCGGATTCGGCGCACGGCCCGGCGACTGCGCCCGGGTGGGCGGCGCGGGCGGCCGGAATTGCGCCTCCGGCAGCAGAT
This sequence comes from Nocardia africana NBRC 100379, assembly GCF_001612635.1. Classification (GTDB taxonomy): domain Bacteria; phylum Actinomycetota; class Actinomycetes; order Mycobacteriales; family Mycobacteriaceae; genus Nocardia; species Nocardia africana. Next base: position 265,647 of record NZ_BDAV01000001.1, read on the forward strand.
GAACCAGCGGCCCCGTGATCGCGTCACCCAGCCGGACCAGCATCGGCCGATCCACCGGAACGGGACGCGTGATCCGCTGGGCGTCCACGAAAACCCCGTTGGTACTGCCGTTGTCGGAGAGCACCCAGGCGCCCCCCTGCCAGCCAAGTGTCGCGTGCACACGAGAGACCAGCGGACTGTCGACGAACACCGTCACCTCGGGCGCGCGGCCCAGGGTCACCTGCTGAGTGTTTTCGAAGATCCGATCGGTTCCCTCATGGCGCACGGTGATCTTCTGCGCCCCCGGTAATGACATGAGCCGGATAATATGCGATGGCCGTGACATCGGTGGGGCTCGAACGTGCCCCCGATCGCCGGGGGCGGCGCAGGTGACGCAGCGACGACCGGCCCGGGGAGGGATGGGGAGATGGCGAAACGCCCGGTGACGGCGACCCTCGCCGTACTGGTGCTGGCGGTCGGCCTGCTGGCCGGATGCACCATGACGACCGGTGGGTACGCCGTTTCCATCTACGACGACCCGTTCCAGGTCGCCGGACTGCCCACCACCAGCGGCCCCAGCGGTCCTCGTTCCGGTGTTCCCGATTCCGCGCTGACCGCGACCGGTGGCGACAAGGGCGCGGTGGACACATTGGCGCTCAACGCCATCGACGACATCCAAAGCTACTGGCGCGACGAGTATCACAACGAATTCCAGGGTGACTTCACCCCCGTCACCAAGTTCTATTCCTGGAGCGCGAAGGCGCCGCGCTCGCAGGAGACGCAGTTCTGCAAGGACACGACCTATCACCTGGTCAACGCGGCCTACTGTCGGCTGGACAATTCCGTCGGCTGGGACCGCGGGGTTCTGCTGCCGATGATGCAGGACAGCTTCGGGAAGATGGCCGTGGTGATGGTGCTCGCGCACGAATACGGCCACGCCATCCAGACGATGTCGCGCATCGTCACCGCCAAGGATCCGGTCATCGTGAAGGAGCAGCAGGCCGACTGTTTCGCCGGGGCGTTCATGCGTCACGTCGCCGAGGACAAGGCCGCGCATTTCACGATCAACACCTCCGACGGCCTCAACAACGTGCTGGCCGCGACGGTCGCCATCCGCGACGCCAATCCCGAGGATCCGGAATCGGTGCACGGCTCGGCCTTCGAGCGGGTGACCGCGGTGCAGATCGGTTTCACCGACGGCCCCAAGGGCTGCAAGGCGATCGATATGAAGGACATCGATCGCCGCCGCAAGAATCTGCCGCAGTCCTTCGGCGACGACGTCAACCGCGGCGAACTGGCGATCTCCAAGGACAGCCTCAAGGAGTTGAGCAAGGCGATGGCGGCGATCATGCCGATCCCGTCCGAACCGACCTACGACTATCACGGCGCCCTCATGCACTGCAGCAACGGCGCCGACACCGTGCCCGTCACCTACTGCCCCGCGACCAATACGATCGGCACCGACATTCCGGCCCTCGCACAGCGCGGCGCCGCGAATACCGATGAGCAGGACGGCTTTCCGACTCGTATCGGCGGCGACTACAACGCCTACGTCGTGTTCGTCTCCCGCTACGCGCTCGCGGTGCAGCGCAACGCGCACCAGCAGTTGACCGGAGCGAAGACCGGCTTGCGGGCCGCCTGTCTGTCGGGGGTGATCACCGCGAAGCTCGCCGATCCGCATCGCGATGCCGGCCAGGGCGATATCGCGCTGTCTCCCGGCGATCTCGACAAAGCGGTGTCGGGACTGCTCAGCGATGGGCTGGCGGCCAGCGATGTGGAGGGCAAGACGGTGCCGAGCGGCTTCTCCCGGGTGGACGCGTTCCGGGCCGGCGTGCTGGGCACACAGGAGATCTGCGAGGCGCGCTACTCCTGAACGGCTCGGTCGACTCAGCCGAACGGCTCGATCGACTCAGCCGAACGGAGGGGGCGCGGCCGGCTCCAATCGCAGGACGCGATTGCCGAGCATGATCTCGGAGCCCTGCGCCAGCACCATCGGCTGATTCGGTTGCAGCCGAATCCAATCGCGATATCCGGCCGGCCGAGCCCGGGTGCCGTTGGTCGAACCGCGGTCCACGACGGTGATATCCCAGTTCATCAATCGAATTTCGGCGTGGGCCCGCGACATTCCGCCGGAGGAGTCCTCGATCTTGACCGGCACCAGACCCCGCTGGGCGGCCTCCGAGTTCTCCGGGTCCCGTCCGATCACGGCATCGGCCGCGAGCAGATAGGTCATGCCGTCATCGAGCACGAGCATGCCCAGTGGCGGCCGCACGACCTCGGCCGGCTGCTGGGTCTGGTCGACCGGCATCCCGCAGACCGTGCAGAACGCCGAGCGTGGATCGCTCGGATGGGCACGGGCGCACTTGAACCCCATCACCCGCACCGTCAGCGAGGTCGCGCGAGCGGTCGCCTCCATCCGGCGTTCCAATTCGGGATCGGGACCGGGGGCGGGATTCGTACCGCGCAACCGGGTTTCGGCCAGACGGGGATCCTCCGCCGGTTCGGGATGTGATATCCCTTGCCGCGCATCGGTATCGGGTGTCCGGTCCGGCCGGGTCGGCGGCGGGGGCAGTTGCGGTTCGGCCCGCGGCGCGTCCAATTGCGAAGTGGGCGAGGGCTCGGCGCGATGGTGCGCACCAGCGGCGGGACGGGCGATGCGATCACGCGCGCGTGTCCGCTCGCCCTCGAACCAGATCACCGCACCCGCGGCGGCTGCCACACCCTCCACCAAGGAGCCGATGCCGCGTTCGGGCAGTTCCGGAATCCGGCCGCGCTCGTCGTCGATGAACAGTGCCGCGGCGTGGGCCGGCGGTTCGGTGAAGCGGTCGACGGTGAAAGCGGCATCCACGCCGCGGTAGTACTCGACACCCCGGGCGCCCGCGAGGACCGCGGTGACCGACCCGTGCAGGAAGATCGCGACCCCGCCGGTATCCGAGCTGGAGAGAATGCCCAGGTCGACCGGGCTGCCGTCGACCTGCTCGGCCTCCTGTATCAACCAGCGGGTGGCCTCGCGCGCGATAATCCGGCCGGGTCCTTGCGGGGCGTGCTCGGAGGCCTCGGACACCAGCTGCGCCAGCGCCTCGGCGGCCCGCATCGCCGGTGCGTCGGGGTGAACCCGGCCGCGATCACGATGCGCGACAACGACAACCGCCCCCGCGACGCGCACGACGACATGATTACCGGCGACAACCTCGACCTGCCGATCCATCAACGGAATCGGCCTCCGAGCGAGATCAGCGCAGCGGTCACCACACGGACAAGGTTAAGGCAATCGTTGTCCATGAGTCCCCGCTGCGGGGTCCGGTCCGGTAATTTCGATGGTGGAGAACCGGGAGAGAGCACCGGGAGAAGGGGGGCGGTCCGTGGACCGAACGATTCGCAGATTTCTGGTTTTCACCTGCGCCGCACTGCTGGCCGTGCTGACCGGTTGCGGCGTGCAGGGCACCCCGATCGCGGCCGAGATCGATGTCCGCACCCTCGATGTCGGCCCGTACCCGGTCGACCGCCACAGCTACGACGCCACCGCGGGCAGCAAAGGGACGCTGGCGGAGGGGATGCGGATGTCACAGGCCGTGGTCCCGGCCGTCCGCATCGACCCCTCGCTGACGATCGGCGCCGGCGGGCGCGTCGTCGCCGACAGCACCGAGGCCACCCGCCGCCTGCTGGCCGCGGTCTCCAAACCGGTGCTCGACCGCAACAAGATGATCGTCGCCTATGTCGCGGCGGGTTCCGACAAGCCCGGCTCGCTGGACAGCGCGGCCGCGGCGACCTCGGTCACCGATCTCGTGCTGCGCTTCCCGGACGAGTCCGCTGCCCGGCAGGCCGCGCGCGAACTCGAGGATGTCGACTTCGGCGTCGCACCCGACCTCAATCGCAAACTCGCACTGCCGAAATACTCGGACGCCTATATCCACTACCGTCCGGGGATCCCCACCATCGGCACCTTCATGGCCTACAAGCAGTTCGTGATCTCGCTGTTCATCGAGCGCCCCCGCTCCGAGGAGGCCGATCTGCTGGCCTGGGTCCAGAAGACCCTCGATGCCGAGGTGCCGGCACTCGATCACTTCCAGGCGACGCCGGCCGGCGGACTGGACGCGTTGCCGGTCGATCCGGACGGCCTGCTCGCCCGCGCGGTCGTGCGCGACCGATCGAACCGCACACCCGATGCCGATCGCTTCGCGGTCTATGCCGCACCGGCATTCGTGCACATTTCCTCCGACGAGACCACACGCCAGCGCCTCGTGGACGACACCGGCATGGATGCCATCGCCGTCGCCGACAACAGCTCGGTCTTGCGCGTCCGCGACGCCGATGCCGGCGCGCGCATGATCACAGGGCTGATCTCCGGTTCCGGTGAGCAGTACGAGCCGGCCGACGCGCCCAAGTCGGTGCCCGGGGCCAGATGCCTGACGCTCACCAGTGCGGGAGATCCTCAGAAGGACAGCAGATTCCGCTGCTACGTGCCCTACCGGCGATACGTCGAGGTCGTCAACGCCAACAGCCGCGACGATATCGATCAGCGGGTGGGCGCGGCGTATGCGTTGCTGGCCAACAGCTTCTGACCGGCCCCGGGTGGCGCGGGCGCGTCACCGTGCTGGAGTACTATGCCGCGAGACCCAGCCTGGAAGGGGGAGCTGATGTCCACGGTCGATCTGGTACTGACCGACAGCCGATTGTGGGCGCGCAGCGAATCCACTCATTGGGACGGCGCTCCTTCGATCGTCCCCGCCAGCGACGGCGCGAGTCTGGTTGTGGGAGAACCACTTCAGCCGCCCTCCCCCGCCGTCTCGGTGGTGCGGCTGGCCGCGGCCGACCGCATCGCCTTCGTCCCGATGCTGCCGACCGTCGCCGACGCTTTCGCCGCGATCTTCGGCGCGGTGCTGACGAATCTGCGGCTGCCCACCGCGTGTGAACGGCTCACGGTGGTGAGCCCGTCGGAGTGGGGCACGCGCCGCCGCGCCGCGCTCGAAGCCGGCGCCCGCCGCCTGGTCGGCGAGATCGGCGTCGAGCCGCTGGCATTGCGGGTGGCCGGACTTTCCGCGAGCACATCGCAGCAGCAGCGCATCGCGGTGGTGGAACTGAATCCACTCACCACGACCGTCACCCTCACCGGCCGGTCGGGCACCGAGACCTGGATCGAGGCCTGCGAATACGAGCCGACGATCGGATCCGCGGACCTGGCCGAGGGCCGTGGCGTGCAGGCCGTCGTCGATGTCGTCGATCGCCTGCTCGGCGGCCGCAAACCCAGCTATCTCGTGGTCGTCGGTACCGCCGAACCCGCACTGCTCGACGCGATGCGCGCGGAACTGTCCCGGCGCTACGGCTTCGGTGTCGACCTGCGCGCGATGTCCGGTGTGGACCTGGTTCGCGGCGGGCCCGCGATGCCTCCCACGGCCGAACCCGCGCAGTTCGCCCCGCAGACACCGTGGGTCGGCTCCCTGCACGACCATGCGGCCGCCACCGCGCCGCCACCGAAGCGCCGCACTCCGCTCTTCGTCGGTGCCGCTGTGTCGGCGGTGGTCGTCGCCGCCGTGGCGGCGGCCGTCGTGCTGACCCGATCCGGCGGCGAGTCGCATACGGCCGAACCCACCCGGGCGCACCCGTCCGCCGTCACCTCCCCGTCCGCGGCGCCGGCACCACCCACGGAAACCTTCGGGCGGGTCGGCGCGGTGGTCCCGGCCGGCTGGCATATCACCAATCGCACCGCCGCCCGGGTCGACTTTTCTCCGAACGACGGTGCGCGCGAACGCATTTCGCTGGTCCAGAAGGACCTCGCAGCGGGTTCCGGCATCGAGGACGTCGCCGCCGCGCTCGAAACCCAGATCGCCAAGCGGCCGGCCGGCACGGTCGGGCCGTTGCAGCGCAACGTGATCTTCGGCGGACGCCCCGGGCTGTCCTACGAGGAAACTCCCGGTGACGGCACCACGGTGCGCTGGCAGGTTCTGGTGGATTCCGGCCTGCAGGTCAGCGTCGGCTGCCAATACCCCACCGGCGGCTGGCAGCCCATGGCCGCGGTCTGCGAGAAGTTCGTCGGCGATCTGCGGACAGGGACGTGACACCCGGCCCACGCCGACGCCCGCACACCGGGTACCGCCGCCGGTGAAGGGCACCCGTCGCAGGCGGGTGCTATCTTCTTCGCAGCGTCGGCCGAGCAGGCACCAGTGTTCGCCGGCGTGGAGCCTGTGGGAGGGGACTATGCGAAATTCCGTGCGCGTGCTGGCCGCCGCCGTAACCGCGTTGGCGCTGGCCGCGACGGGATGCGGCTCCGATCCGACTCCCGCTCCGGCCGCCGAGCCGACCGTCGATCTCAGCGGTCTCGACGTCGGGCCGTACGACGCCACGCCGCGCGACATGGGCAAACCCGCCAATCCGGGTCAGGCCGCGTTCTACGAGGCGGAACGACTCGGCAGCGCGATGCCGCTGCCGATGGATATCGACCCGGCCTTCACCCACACCGGCAAACTCGACACCCTGGTCTTCCTCGATCCCAAGACGTCGGTGATGAAGGATTTCACCGACCTGGGCAACTTCGCCGAAGACGCCCCGGACCTGATCGGCGGCTTCGCGTCCTACGGCCGCGACGATCCGGACAACCTGGGAAGCGAGCTGGTCAACGCGGCCATGATCTTCCCGACCGAGCAGCGCGCGACCGAGGTCGCCGCGGCGCTGGAGCGGCGTGATTTCGGCCGGGACCCCCAGACGCAAGCGGTCGCGATCCCCAATTATCTGCTGGCGCATGCGCATTGGGTGCCGACCAAACAGGCGATCGCCAACTGGTATCCGGCGGGTCGGCTGGTCGTCTACACCTCGGTCTACGACCAGGCCAAGAACTGGTTCAACAAGGTCGATCTCCCCGCGCTCGTCTCGCGCGTGCAGAAGAGCCTCGACACCGTTGTGCCCGCGCTCGCCAAATTTCAGCCGACACCGCCGGACAAGCTGATGGACCACCCGGTCGACATCGACGGGATGCTCGGCAGGACCATGATCCGGCCGAAGGAGGCGACCGGCGAATGGCTCAACCCGCCCGGGGTTTATCTCGGACATGCGGGGCTGCATTTCAGTAGCGATCCGGGCGAGTCCCGGGTGTGGTACGACCGCGACGGCGTCGACCGCTTCGCCGATTACGGCAACGAGTTGTACCGAGCCCGCGATGCGGCGGCCGCCGCCGATATCCGCGACGAATTGGGCGGAGCGGAAAAACATTTCAAGCAGGCGGCGCCCCCGCGGAATCTTCCGGTCGCGAAATGCCGGGAATACAACGGCAAGGAGGCGTTGGCCGTCCGCTTCTACTGCTCGGTGTACTACGGCAGGTATGCCTCGCTGGCATGGGGTGAGCAGTTACTGGATGCGCAGCAACGCATTTCGGCCCAGTACACCATTCTGGTGAAGGCGGATCCGAAATGACCACACGATCGGTCCGGGCGGCGGCTGCCGCGGCCTGTCTCGTCGGACTCCTGGCAGCGACCGGGTGCGGCGCGACCGTCGGCGGCTGGGCGGGCCCGTCGGAAATAGATGTCCGCAAGCTCGATGTCGGCAATTACGAGGTGCGGCCGCTCGATATCCACGTGGACTATCGGCCGGGCTTCGTCAACGCGCCCGAGGCCGCCGGCATGCGCCTCGCCGAGTACGTGGTGACCGCGGATCAGGTCGACCCGGCGTTGACGAAGCGCGAGAAGGCGGGCAGTTTCTCCGCCGGCGTCCTGCCCGATGCGCTGGGCAACGAGGACGATATGGAGGCCGTCGCCAAACGCGACCACATGGTGTACGGATTCTCGACCGCGGCGAGCGACAAGGACGCGGGCTGGGGTTTCTCCGGCTGGCCGAAACCCGAGAAGCCCTATTCCACCGTGCTCGCACTGTCGGTCATGCAGTTCAACGACGCCGCGAGCGCCACCCGGGCCGCCACCGATTTCTACAACGCCGATTTCAACGCCCACAAAGACCAGAACCAGCCGGTTCCGCTCGCGAAATATCCCGATGCGCACGCGCATTGGCTCCCCGGAACACCATCGATCCGCTCCTTCCTCGCGCACGGCTCCTATGTGGTGTCGGTACTGGCCCTCACGCCGACGCCGAACCTGAACAGCCTCACCTCCCTCACCGAGAAGGCCCTCGACGTCGAATTCCCCCTGTTGGACCGGCTGCAGCCGATCTCCGACGAGGACACGGTCAAACTTCCCTGGGATCCGGATTACCTGCTCAGCCGGGCGCTCAACACCGGCCAGTCCGGGCGTCCCCAGTACGGCGACGACAACGGCGTATTCGGCCCGCACGGAATTCTGCACTACACCTCCGACCGCAAAGCCGCCGCGCAGAGCGTCGCCGCCTTGAAGGCCGACGAATTCGCCAAAACCTCCGACGCTCTGGTGTTGCGCGCCGCCGACGTCGCCTCGGCGAAAAAGGCTGTCACCGAACGCATCACCTTCCAGGGCGGCGGCCCCGCCGTCGATCCGGTTCCCGGGCTGACGGATTCGGCATGTGTAGAGAACGGTACGAAGAATGCCGACGGCGGCTCCAAGCGCTATACCTGCATCGTCGCGTACCGCAACTACGTCGGCTATGTGACCTCGAATCAACTGGTCGACGTCCATCAACGCGCGGCCGCGCAGTACGCGCTGTTCGCCAACAGCCAGTGGCAGCCGTGACTCGACCGCCCACCTCGAAGTCCAGTAAGCTCCGCGACGATACGCGGCCCGCCGAACTACCAGGAGTTTGTTACTGATGGTGATGAGTCCCGGCACCATCGTCGGTGGGTATCGGATCGTTCGCCAGCTGGGCGCCGGCGGGATGGGCACGGTGTATCTCGCCAAACATCCCAGCCTCCCGCGCATGGACGCCATCAAGGTGCTCAGCGGTGAACTGTCGTCCAACCACGAATTCCGGGGCAGATTCGAACGTGAGGCCAATCTCGCTGCCGGCCTGGACCATCCGAATATCGTGTCGGTCTACAACCGCGGTGAAGAACACGGCCAGCTGTGGATCGCCATGCAGTACGTCGACGGCACCGACGCCTCGGCCGAACTGGCCCGCGATCCGCATTCGATGACTCCGCTGCGCGCCCTGCGCATCGTCACCGAGGTCGGCAAGGGCCTGGACTACGCGCACCGCCGCGGACTCCTGCACCGCGACGTCAAACCCGCGAACTTCCTGCTGTCGACCCCCGAGGACGACGACGAGGAACGCGTCCTGCTCACCGATTTCGGCGTCGCCAAATCCGCCGACGACGCCACCGAACTCACCCAGACCGGCAGCTTCGTCGCGACGATCGCCTATGCGCCGCCGGAACAACTCCAGGGCATGGCCGTCGACAGCCGAGCCGACATCTACAGCCTGGGTTGCTCGTTCTACAAGCTGATCACCGGCCAGAACCCGTATCCCGCAACCCAGCCCGCGATGGTCATGATGGGGCATCTCTACGAGCCCCCGCCCCGCGCCACCGCCGTCAACTCCGGGCTCCCACCGGCGATCGACCACGTCATCGCGCGCGCCCTGGCGAAGAATCCCGCCGACCGCTTCACCAGCTGCCGCGAACTCACCGACGCCGCCGCGAACGCCCTCACCCCCGGACACAGCCCGGTCCGCACCACCACCTCCCCGACCTACCCCATCCAGGTCTTCGATCCCCGACCGCAGACCGATCCCCGTGCCCAACTCCCCCACCAGACCCAATCCGGAATCCCCACCCACACCGGCCACCGCCCCGACCCCGACCTCTCCCGCCTCCTCGAACCGAAACCCAAGAGCCGCAAACCCTTACTCCTCGGCGGAGTCGGAGCGCTCGCCGCCGTAGCCTTGGCCGCCGGCATCGGAATGTGGGCGACCCAGGGCAATTCCGGCGGGACGGGGCCGACGACCACCTCGGCAGCGGAAGCCGCGACGACGACCGCGGCAGCGTCGTACACGTCGGTTGCCCAAGCGCGCGCAGCGAATCCGACGTTCGCGGGCAAAACCATCACGATCGTCGATGTCACCAACGACGGCAAACTCGCCATCTACCTGGAGGGCACGCCGCAGACGAAGTTCCTCGAAGACCTGGGGTTCGTCTACAACCTCAACTATTCGAAGAAGGGGGACGAGCCGTCGCCGCGTCCGATTTCGGACACGGACTACGACGCGTTCAAATTTTCGGACGACAGCTACGTTCTCGCGGTACGCAGCGACAAGAGCGCCGGAGGCGGTGGACTTCTGGGGCTGCCCTTCCAGTTGACCAGCTCACGCGCCACCGTTGTTCCACTAGATGATGCTTCGACCGTTGCGGCGATTCGAAACTGGGGGACGAATTCCGAGCAGACCATGCTCACCAAACTGGTACCACTATTGCATGAGCGCGTGCGGTAGGCGGCTACCGCAGATTGCGATTTCATTCGCAGAAATGCAGGAATGCATGGGGAGGGATATTGCGAAGATCGAGTATGCCGACAGCGACGCTGCTGGCGGTCGTCATTGCGTTCAGCGCTGCGTGCGGCTCAGATCAGGGGAAATCCGACCGTATAGATCCGTCTCCACATGTCAGTGTGAACGATCTCGACGTCGGAGGTTTCACCACGTCACCGGGTAAGGTCGGAAGCCCGAACCCTGCCCGAGCCAGAATTATGGAGGGTCAGAGACTCGGTAGCGTTGCTCCCCTCGCAATGGAAATCGACCCGCGCTTCAAGTATCAGGCCGGCGTAACCGATTCCGATGTACACGCGTGGCTGGACCCGTCTATCGCCGGCATCGACTCCGAGAACCTGGATGACGACGCGAAAGGCTTCATCGCGGGCTACTACACATGGGGTAGGTCCGAGAGGGACCTCGGAATAGCCCAGACCATTTCGTACTCAGTACTCCTGTTCACTGACCAGGATTCCGCAACAGGCGCAGCCAAGTCTTTGTACGATCGCACGCTTTCGGATCACATCCATGGATCGCCGGAAATGGACTTTCAGCCGGTGGCGATCGACGGGCATCCGGGCACCCTTTCCTACTGGGTTCCCGGTGAAGAATATTTGGATTCATACACCGCACACGGCCGATTCGTGATCTATTTGAGCATTTCGGACGGCGCAAAACAGAAACTACACGAAGACCCGCGTGCAGAATTAACTGAGTTGACCACCAAAAGTCTGTCGGTCATCGCGCCGGCGATAGATCGCTTCACGCCGACCTCCCCCGAGCAACTCGCGACAGCGCCGGTCGACCACGACAACATGCTCGGCAGAACACTGCGGCGCTCATCCACCGAGAGCGCCAAGGACGCCCCCGGGTTTTACGACCGGCACGCCGCGCTTCATATGTCATCGGATCCCGGCGCCGACGCCGACTTGTTCGCTGTGACCGGAATGGATTGGATGGCCAGCAACGGGAGTCGGCTGTATCGCGCGAAAGACGCCGCCTCCGCACAGAAGTTGCTCATTGCGCACTCCGCTCCGGATAAGCTCGATCGACTGGTCGGCTCACCCAAGAATCTCCCCTGGATTCGATGCTACGAATACCGGGGCGATGATTACGGAAGATTCAGATTTCGCTGCTATCTGCGATACAACGAGTACGTTGCGGAAATCAGTTCCAACCAACTCATCGACGTCCACCAGCGGGCATCCGCCCAATACGCGATCTTGGAAAACTCGAACTAGCCGCGGAATCACGCCATGAATCGAGCCATATCATGAGCAAAATCTCACGCTCCCTGCTGCTCACCTTTGCCACTTTGATCACAATGGCGGGTTGCGGCGACATCAAGTCCGGATTTCCAGTTTCGGGGGAGATCGATGTCCGACATCTGGACACCGGACAATATCCCACCGAACCCATCGACACCTACCAGGAGTACAGCCATACGGTAGAGAACGGCTCGGCGCTGGCTGAAATTCGATTGATGAACCACATGGTAACCGGCCTCGATGTAGATCCAAACCTGAAGTACGGCACCGGCGCTCAGAACTTGGAGAAGAGCTGGGATTTCGAACGAGTACTGTCCAAAGCAGGTGCTGCGGCGGCGATTCGGTTCAAGCCCATGTTCGGGTTCGCTTCAGGAAGTAGCGACCACGAGCCGGACCTGACCGGCCAATCTATACCGTCTGCAACGCTGATTACGCTCGCCATAATGCAGTTTCCGAGCAACGACAGCGCGAATCGCGCCGCCTCGGAAATCGAGAAGGCGGACTTCGATGTAGCACCGGACCGAAACCAATCTGTACGTCTGGGTAAATATCCGGAGGCTCATTCCCATTGGCAGCCCGGGACGCCTACCATCGGCTCCGTCGTTGCCCGAGGTCAGTATGTAGTCAGCACGTTCGCGCAGATCCCGGACGGGAAACTGGACAATCTCACGACTCTCGTCGAAAAGACGTACGATAAACAGTTGCCGATGCTCGACTCGCTGTCGCCTTTGTCACCCGAGCAAGTGCTCAAACTCGAACCGGGCCCTGACGACATGATGAGAAGAGTTATCAACCCGAACAAGTATTATCTTCCTCGTAACGGATCACTGGGCACGTACGAGGAGCGGGGCTTTCTGCAACTTCAAACCGACAGAGCGGAAGCGAAAGCACTCTACGAATCCACACATATCGATCGGTTCGCCGTTTCCGATGCCTACAGTCTGATGTCGCGGGATTTCAATGCCGGGGGCAACGCACAGGCTTTCGGAAAGGGAATAGTGCGGAACGCAGACGGCGGTGCCATCGTGTATCGAAGCGCCGGCCAATCCTCTGCCCGCGATGCCTATGACAAGCTCTTGACCGATCCCGACGCCCGCTCGACTCCCAAGAGCCTTCCGAACTCGAAATGCAAGCAGCTTCCCGAGAACGGCTATTATCGACAATTCACTTGCGCGATACAGTACCGAAACTATGTCGCGGTCACATGGAGCCGGCAGCTCGACGATGCGCAGCAACGCGCGGCCGCAGAGTACGCACTACTGGCAAACAGTGAATGGATGTAGTAGGAACTGAAGGCGCTCCGAGTAGCGATGCAGAAAGGGCTGGCCACATTCCCGTCGGAATACGGCCAGCCCTTCCGATAAGCCTCGTGATCAGCCGCCGATGATTTTCGCGGCCAGAATGTCCGCGCCCTGCATCGCCTCACCAGCGTTGACGGTCTTGACGCCGAGCTGCGCGAGCGCCGCGGACATTTCGTTGGACTGCTGGCTCCAGTTGACCTGGACCTGCTGGAATGCCTCGGCGCCAGCACCTCCGAAGTTTTCACTCATGAACGCCTGGAACTTGCGTTCCATGTCCTCGAGTTCGGAGGTGATGTTCTTGGCAACGGTGTGAAGCTGACTACCGCCGTCGTTGATGCCGCCGAAGTTGTATGAAATCGAGCCGAAGTCGGCCATTGTTACCCCTTATGAATGTCTGTAGTCAGAATAGGTCGGACGAGCTCACCGTCACATGTTCAGAAGCGAATCCACCTCTTTGAGGTGGTGCAGCTGGTCCATTTCGACGTGACCATACTTCTTGTTGACATCCTGCAAGTTGTCAGCGTTCTGCAGGAGACTGTCGTTCATCAGCTTCGCTGCGTCCAGGAAACGTTCGAACGTCGCCTGAAGGGCATCGCCTGCCCCACCCTGCAGGTGATGCGCCAACTCTCCCGCCGTGGCACGAGCGGTCTGCACGTGGCCGTCGATGGTCGTGTGAAGATCGTTCATCTGCCTGATGAATTCGTCGAGTTTTCCACCATCGAGATTGAATGACTGCGCCATAATAAGCTCCTCTGGTTTGTCCTCACCGTCGTCTGCTGATGACGGCAGTGGTGGTCTCTACATGAAAGTTGGACGCAGCCCGAGCACTGCCGGTTCCAACCATTTGCCTCGAATAGACCGAGCCAGACCAAGCGATCGGCTACTCAAACGGTCATACGTCATGATCGACGGTTCGCCACCTCCCCCTTCGACATCGGACAGCTGCCACTGGCCGAGAGTGTCCAATTGGCACCTAGCGTGCCATCTCTCGGACAGGTTGTCCACAATCATTCCGGGCTCCAGGCCGTTTGGATGAGACTGGTCCCCGCGCGCGTCGCCAGCGTGCCGCGGCCCGGCGGCATTTCGCTCGGCCGGATGCCTGCCAGCAAGACGCCCTCTTCACGGTTACCGCTCATGATGAGGGCCGTCGTGCCCACATCCTTCATTCTCGACACCAGGGGCTCGTACAGCGCCCGCGAGGCTCCACCCGACCGCCGGGCGATGATGAGGTGGAAGCCGATGTCCTTTGCGTGCGCCAAGAACTCGGCCAAGATCCCGAGCGGGTTGCCACTCGACGTGGATACCAGGTCGTAGTCGTCGACAACGACATAGACCTCGGGCCCGGTCCACCACGAACGCTCACGCAGCTGCTGCTGAGTCACGTCCGGCCCCGGCATCCGCTTGCGAAGAAGGCCCGCAAGCTCGGCCATCATCTTTTCGAGTATCTCCGAGGAGGGCGCGTAGCCGGCCAGATGATCGGTCTCGATCACACCCAGCAGGGTTCGGCGATAGTCGCCGAGGATCAGCTTGGCCTGTGTGGGCATGTTCGATTCGAGGATCCCCCTGATCACGCTGCGCAACAAGTTCGTTTTGCCGCATTCGCTGTCACCGAAGATCAAGAAATGCGGTTGCTCGGACATGTTCAGCATGACCGGCGCAAGCTCGGATTCGTTCAAGCCGATCGGGATCTGCAGGTTCGGATGCCGGGTGTCCACACCTGCGGGCCAGTTGCCGAGACTCCGGAGAATGTCCTCGCGCGTCAGCAATTCAGGCAGCATACGGACCTGCCGCGCCGGTCGACCAGGGGTCATCCGCGCGATTGCTGCAACAGACTCCGCCACGCCTGTACCGAGGTTCTCCGGATTCGAATCCCCATCCACACGAGGCAAAGCCGTCAGCATGTGCTTTGCGTCCGGAGTCATACCGCGGCCCGGCCGGCCCTGTGGAACCAAGGCAGCGACGCGACGGCCGAGATCGGAATCCATCGGATCACCCAGGCGAAGTTCGATGCGGGTGCCGATCTGGTCCTTGAGGGCGGGGCGCGCTTCGGCCCAGCGGTTCAGCGCGATCACGACGTGCACGCCGTACGAGAGACCCTGCGTGGCAAGGTTCATGATCGGCTGTTCGAGGGCGTCGAAATCTTGGCGGATGGAGCCGAAGCCGTCGACCACCAGGAAGACGTCTCCGAACGGATCCTCGTGTGCCCCGGCGGCCGCGGGACTGCTCGATGGGTCGGTGCCGCGTAGACGGCGGAAGTCGGCCATCGACTCGATGCCCAATTGGCGGAAACGTATTTCCCGCTGGCGGACGATGGTGGTCATCTCGGAGATGGTGCGGCGGACTTTGTCCACGTCCAGGCGCCCCGCCACCGAACCGACGTGCGGGAGGCCCTCGAGCCCCGCCAGCGTGCCGCCACCGAAATCGAGGCAGTAGAACTGCACCTGTTCGGCGGTATGGGTCAACGCCATACCCATGATCAAGGACCGGAGTGCGGTCGATTTACCGGACTGGGGGCCACCGACGATGGCGACATTGCCTCGGGCCCCGGACAAGTCGATCACCATGGGGTCGCGGCGCTGATCGTACGGGCGGTCCACTGTTCCTATGGCGGTGCGCAAACTCGCGACGGGACTGTACTCACCGGTGAGTATCGAGCGCGGAATGAGCTGGTCGAGTGTCGGCGCCTCGTCCAACGGTGGCAGCCAGATTTCGTGGGCGGGGCGACCGTGTCCCTGGATGCGCGATACCAGCATGCCCAGGTTGGAGATCTTTTCGGCGCTTTCGTCCTGCTGGACTTCCTCGATCATGCTGGGCTCGGGCGGCAGCGGGAGCCGGTCGCTGGCTCTGAAGGGCACCTGCCCAGCGATGAAAGGCCGTGCATTGATGTCGATCTCGCCGCCGACAATTCCTGCCTGCGTCACCTCTCGCTGCGATCCGCCACCCACATAGGGGCCGGAGACGTAGGAAGCCTGGAATCGCTGAATCTCACCGGAATCGGACTTCAGATATCCGCCACCGGGACTGTTCGGCAGGTTGTAGGCATCGGGAACGCCCAAAACCTGGCGAGATTCATTGGCCGAGAACGTCTTCAATCCGATGCGATAGGACAGATGTGATTCGAGGCCTTTGAGCTTGCCTTCTTCCAAGCGCTGTGAGGCCAGCAGTAGGTGCACGTGGAGCGATCGGCCCAGACGACCGATCATCACGAAGAGTTCGGCGAAATCAGGGTGCTGACTGAGCAGTTCGGAAAACTCGTCGAGCACGACGAACAACGCCGGCATCGGGTCGAGGTCCGCGCCGGCCGCGCGAGCCTTCTCGTATTCGAGGACATTCGCGAAATTGCCCTTGTCACGAAGCACTTCCTGGCGGCGGTTCATCTCGCCCGCCAGCGCGTCCTTCATACGGTCGACGAGGTCGGCTTCCTCCTCCAGGTTGGTGATGATGGCCGCCACATGCGGAACACCTTCCAAGCCCAGGAAGGTCGCACCACCTTTGAAGTCGACGAGAACCAGGTTGAGTTGGTCCGGCGAATGCGTTGCCAGCATCGACAACACCAGCGTCCGAAGGAATTCCGACTTACCCGAACCGGTGGCACCGATACATAGGCCGTGCGGTCCCATCCCGCCCTCGGCCGCCTCCTTGATATCCAGGTAAACCGGCAAGCCGTCGGCGCCGACACCGAACGGCACCCGCAACCGGTCACGGCCGTAACGCGGCTTCCATCCGTTTTCCGGATTGAAGGTTCCGATATCACCCAGGCCCATCAGCTTGGCCCAGGTGTCGATGACCTCTCCGCTCTCCTCGGCCACGGCCTCGCCGCCACGCTGGACCGCCGCCACCCGGAAGGGAGCGAGGCGGCGCGCGACCTGTTCGGCCTGGCGCGCGCTGATGCGGTCGATGAGGGCGAAGCGTTCCATGTTGCCGGTGGCGCCGCGGCCGACGCATTCACCGTTCTCGACGACCATCTGAATGCCGCGCGAAACCGCAAGGCGCGGAGCGTAACTGCACAGATCGATGATGGTGACGCCCTCGTACCCGGATTCCCGCAGCGAATCCTCTTCGGCCTCGAGCAGACCACCGTCGACGATGATGACGATGTGGACCAGATTCTGATTGGCGGGCTGGTTGCGCGAATAGCGAACGCGGTTGTGCAGCAACGGATTCAGGCCGTCGGCGAGTTCACGGATCGAACCGTAGACCATGCGCTCGGTACCCACGCCGTCCTGGGAATCCGGATGCTGGGTGTGCGGGAGCCATTTGGTCCACTCCCATTCGGCGGCGGTGTCGGGACCGCAGACCACCGCGACCAGCACCTGGTCCGGTGCCTGAAACATGCACAGCTGCAACAACATCGCGCGAGTCATATCGCGCGCCTGGGCGCGGTCGCCGTTGAGCTGGATGGTGGCGAAGCCCTTGACCGCGATGGCGGTGGGCAGGTCCGGGACCGTGGAATGCGTACGCACGAAACGACGCAGCGATACGGCCGCGATCGGCTCGAGTTCCTCGACCGGGCCGGTTTCCGGCGAGACCAGGCGGGTGGCCAGGCGCTGACCGCCCAGCCCGATGCGCGCGTGGCAGAAGTCCTTGTCCCCCGGACGGCGTTCCCACATGCGGCTGGTGCCGGCCAGCATCCACACCAAACCCGGTTCCGGATGGCTCCATTCGACCGCCGCGCGCTGCTGGGAAGCGGTTTCGTCGACGTCCTTGCGGACCTGGTCCAGGTAGCGCAGATAGTCCTTGCGGTCCTCGTTGGCCTCGGCGGCCTTCTGCCCCTTACCGCCCTGACCGGCGAACATGCCGACCATGGAGAAGACCATCATCATCGGGAACATCATGCTCATCGGGTTGGAGGCGATACCTCCACCGCGGGTGAACATGATGGCCATCATTCCGACCATGCCGACGACCATCACGACGGGCATCAGTTTGCCCAGCAGACTGCCCGGTATCGCGCGTGGAATCTCCGGCGGCGGTTGCAGTGTCACTTCGCCGCCCGGTGACCTCGGAACCTCCCGGCGCGCACGACGCTGGAACCTGACAGTGCTCATCGACGGAAGATCCCCCTTCGGCGGCTGTACTGCGGACTCAGTGTAGAGGCAGCGGCCGACATGTCGTACAGTTCGACCAGCATTCTGCACGGATCGGCCGCGCGACCGCAAACCGGAGCGCATGCTGAAACACCAGGTAGAGACGGAGTTGGGGGAAGCGTGACGCACGCGCGACTGGACCATATCGAAGAGGATTCGAGCCGCGGAATCGTCCGGGCGCCCGATCTGGCGCGGGTGACAATTCTGGCCAAGCACACGCAGGTCGATATGGCGATTCCGGTCGACGTTCCGGTCGCACTGGTCATTCCGAGCGTGGTCGACATGGTGGCGCAGCACAGCCGCACCAACGATTTCGACAACAGCGGCGAACAATTCCAGCCGGCCGAATGGGTGCTGGCGCGCATCGGGCAGCCGCCGTTCTCCAATTCGCTCAGCCTGGGTGAACAGGGCGTGCGCGACGGCGAACTGCTCATGCTGGAAAGTGCCGACCACGTCGCGCCCAGTCCGCTGTTCGACGACATCATGTACAACGTCGCGATCGCCGACGCCGACCATTTCCGGAGCTGGTCACCGCAGGTCGCGCGGATCACCGGATCGATCATCGCGGTGCTGACCATGCTCGCCGGATGCACCGGCCTGCTGGCCGCGCCGGATGCGATGGCGGGCTGGATCACCGGGTCCATCGCCGCGGTGCTGACGATTCTGCTGGTGGTGGCCGGCACGGTGATGAGCCGCATGTACGGCGACACCGCCTCCGCGCTGGTGCTCGGCGGCTGTGCGCTGCCGAGCGCGTTCGCCGCCGGCATGTTGATCGTGCCCGACCATTACGGCTGGGCGAATCTGCTGCTCGGCTCGGTACTCGTCGGCGCGACGGCACTGCTGGCCTGGCGCGTCAGTGGGGTCGGTCTGGCCCTGTTCATCGGCGCCACAACGCTTTCCGTCTTCGCCATCCCCGCCGCGTTGGTCGGCCTGCTCACCTCCCAGCCGGTCAAGGCCATCGGCGCGGTCGCCGCCGCGCTCGCACTCGGCGGACTGTCGCTGGCACCGCGAGTGTCGATGCTGCTGGCGAAACTGCCACTGCCGCCGGTGCCTTCGCCCGGCACTCCGATCGACCCCACCGAGGACGATCCCGACGACCACCGCGCCCTGCCCACCATGGATGTGCTGCGCACGAAATCCGAACGCGCGCGGATGTATCTGGCCGGCCTCGTCGGCGCGACCACACTGGTGACCGTGATCGGAGCGCTGGCCGCGACCGATCCGTCCGCGGACAGCCCCTATTGGCCCGGTATCGCGCTGGCCCTGGTCTGCGCGGTGGTGCTGATGTTCCGCAGCCGCACCTACGTCAGCGCCGAGCTGGCGGTGGTGCTGCTCGCCGGCGGTGCGGCCATTCTGCTGATCATGACGGTCGGCGCGGCCTTCGTGGTGGAACAACCGCTCGCGGTGTTCGGCGCCGCCATGGTGATGCTCATCGCCGCATTGATCCTGGGCACGATCGTGCCGAACCAGTCGGCGACGCCGCCGATGCGCCGCGCGGTGGAGCTGCTGGAGTACGGCTTCGTGGCCGCCGTCCTGCCGCTGGTGTTCTGGGTAGCCGAGCTGTACACGCTCGTTCGATCGCTCTGAGCCGCGCATGAATCCGAAAAGGTTCGGGCGCAGAGTAATTCGGGTCGCGACTGTCGTCGCGGTGCTGGGGCTGAGTGCCTCGACGGGGGCAGGTGCGGCGATCGCGGACAAACCGGTGGTGAATCCGGGGGCGCTGCCGTCCGGCGGTAACCCGGCGCCGCCGGACCCCACGGAGCAGCCGGCGAACTCACCCTGCGCCAGCACGAGCACCGGCGGGGACGGCCCGACCGTGCCGGCCGCGCAGCGCAGCCTGGAACTGGACAAGGCGTGGCAGTTCGCCAGTGGCGCAGGGCAGTTGGTCGCCGTGATCGATACCGGCGTGATGCGCCATCCCCGGCTGCCGGGCATCATCCCGGGCGGTGACTACGTCTCCGCCAGCGACGGCACCGACGACTGTGACGCGCACGGGACCTTCGTGGCGGGCATCATCGCCGCGACGCGCATCGGTAACCAAGGGTTTTCGGGTGTGGCACCGCAGGCGCAGATTCTGAGCATCCGGCAGACCTCGAGCTATTTCCAGAAGAAGGGCGCCGGCCGCGACAAGGGGCCCGACGCCATGCCCGAGGGATACGGCACCACCCACACCCTGGCGCAGGCGGTGCGCCGGGCGGCCGATATGGGCGCGACGGTCATCAACATGTCCGAGGTGGCCTGCCAGGCCGGGGCGATTCCCGACGACGACCTCGGCGCCGCGGTGCATTACGCCGCCGTCGAGAAGAACGTCGTGGTCGTCACGGCCGCGGGTAACAACGACAAGTGCAAGGGCACCAACCCGGTCATCGATCCGCTGGATCCGAGTGCGGATCCGTGGACGAAGGTCGATCTGAACGTCTCGCCCGCGCGGTGGGACGACTATGTGCTGTCGGTGGGCTCGATCGACGACAACGGCCAGCCCTCGAAGTTCACCGTGCCGGGCCCGTGGGTCGGCGTCGCGGCACCGGGCGAGAATCTCACCTCGCTCGACCCACACTGGGACGATCCGCGCAGCAAGGGGACGGCCGTCGCGAAGGTGGATCAGCAGGGCAAGGCCGAGCCGATCTCCGGAACCAGTTTCGCCGCACCGTATGTCGCGGGGGTGGCGGCCCTCGTCCGGGCCCGTTATCCGGAACTGAGCGCGCTCGATGTCATCAAGCGCATCGAGGCCACCGCCCACGCACCCGCCGAGGGCTGGAATCCGTATGTCGGATACGGCGCGGTCGACCCGGTGGCCGCGCTCACCGCACAGGTCCCGAATTCGTTGCCGCCCAAGCGGCCCAGCGCCGCCAAGAGCTGGCAACTTCCGGTGCCGACCACTCCCCCGGCCCCCGACCACACCTCCCGCAATGTGGCGCTGATCGGAACCGGTGTCATCGCCGTGCTCGCCGTGCTCGGATATCTCGCGTCGTTCCCGCTGCGCCGCCGCTTCGGTGATCGCGGCGAGTGAGGTTCACCGCGGCTCGTCGAACCGCCAGCGCGTCGCGCCGCCCGGTTCGACCGTCGACAGCGCCGTCGCCGCGCGCGGCACGATGCGGTAGACGTACCAGGGCGGCGGGCCGGCCGAGGGCGCGCTGAAGTCGGCGGTCAGGGCCGTGCCGGAATCGTCGACCCGGCACGGCCATCCCTCGCCTGCCCAGTCGGCGGCCCGCTGTGCCACCGTCGCCGGGTCGGTGACGCGTTCGGCGGTGCCGTTCACGCTGAGGTCGAACGTATCCAACGCCACGCTGAGCGTGCAGCGCGGATCGCGAGAGATGTTGCGGGCCTTGCGTGTTCGCGGGCCGGTTTCGAACCAGAAGGCGCCGTCCACCCACAACGCGCCCACCGCGGTCACATGCGGACTGCCGTCCGGATCGATCGTCGCCAGCCAGCAGGTGTGCCGATCGGGCCCGCCCGTCCCGGGCGCCTGCGGGAACCCGGCGTCCAGACCGGCCACGACGGCCGACCAGTCCAGCGGATCCAGCTCGTACAGTTCGGCGAGATTGGTCGTCTGCATAGTGTCCATGGTGTTGCGACGAGGCGTGGCGGACGGATTCATCGGCGGGCGCGCAGTAAGTTCGTCCGTTATAGGCGATATGCCCTGGTCGGCACGGGTAAATCCGCCCAAGATCGACACGGGCGGCCCGGCGATGACTCAGTATTTCTGGCAGCGGCGGTCCGGCGGTACGACCGTCGCGGGTCGTCGCACGAGGGGCAGGAACAGCCATGACAGTCGCCGGCAGGCAACGTCTCACTCCCGATCAGCGCAATTCGTTCATCGCGGCCCAACTGGGCTGGACGATGGACGCCTTCGATTTCTTTCTGGTCGTCTTCGTCTATGCCGATATCGCCGCTTCCTTCGATATGCCGAAATCCGACGTCGCGTTCATCACCACGGCAACGCTGATCATGCGCCCGGTGGGTGCGCTGCTGTTCGGTCTGTGGGCCGACCGGGTGGGCCGGCGCATTCCGCTGATGGTCGACGTCGCGTTCTACTCGGTGATCGGATTCCTGTGCGCGTTCGCGCCGAATTTCACTGTGCTGCTGATACTTCGGTTGCTCTACGGCATCGGCATGGGTGGCGAATGGGGCCTCGGCGCGGCGCTGGCGATGGAGAAGATTCCCGCCGAGCGGCGCGGCTTCTTCTCCGGACTCCTGCAGGAGGGTTACTCGTTCGGCTACCTGCTCGCCTCGCTGGCCTCGCTGCTGGTGATGAACTGGCTCGGCCTTTCCTGGCGTTGGCTGTTCGCGCTCTCGGTGATTCCGGCCCTGATCATCCTGGTGATCCGGACCCGCGTGGGTGAATCGGAGGCGTGGGAGAGCAGCCGCGAACATATGCGGCTCACCCAGACCTCGGTGCGTGATGTGGTGATGAACCCGGTCGTGATCCGCCGCTTCGCCTATCTCGTCCTGCTGATGACCGCGTTCAACTGGATGAGCCACGGCACCCAGGACGTCTACCCGACCTTCTTGTCCGCGGTCGAGAACGGCGGCGCGGGATTGTCCTCGGCGACCGCGAAATGGATTGCGGTGGTGTACAACATCGGCGCCATCATCGGCGGTCTGGTGTTCGGCAGCCTGTCGCAGAAGTACGGTCGCCGCTACACCATCATCTTCTGCGCACTGCTCGGACTGCCGATCGTGCCGTTGTTCGCGTATTCGACGACCGCGGCCATGCTGTGCCTCGGATCGTTTCTGATGCAGCTGGTGGTGCAGGGCGCCTGGGGTGTCATCCCGGCGCATCTGACCGAGCTGTCGCCGGATGCGATCCGCGGCTTCTATCCGGGCGTGACCTACCAGCTGGGCAATCTGCTCGCCTCGCTCAATCTGCCGATCCAGGAGCGGGTGGCCGAAAGTCACGGGTATCCGTTCGCCCTGGCGGTGACCATCGTGCCGGTGCTGATCGCGGTGGCATTTCTGACACTGATCGGCAAGGAGGCCAAGGGAATTCGCTTCGGCACGAGCGAGAGCGCGCTACCCGAGACACCCGCCCGGCAGTAGCCGGCCCGGCTAGTTCTGCGGTTGCTGTGCCGACTGGTCCTGCTTGGAACGCACCAGCTGCTTGGCCGGATTCGGGTCCGGCGCCACGCCGTCGTGGGCCACCATGGCCTCCTGGCGGCCGAGCGTCGGACCGGCGGCGAGCAGGCCGACGATCTGATACGGCGCCGGCTCGGGCTTGGCCTTGTCGGCGTCCATACCCAGTGCCTTCTGCGCCGCGGCGTCCTTGATGCCGTAGCGCACACCGGTGTCGGCGACGAAGAACATGCTGTCACGGCGCTGGCTGTCGGCCTCGATACCCGTGGTCTGGACGAAGAATCCCGAGCCGGGCGTGGAGTAGAAGGCATCGACGTTCGGCCCGGAGCCGTCGGCCTGGGCCAGCGGCGTGGTCTGCGCGCTGTCCGGGATCGGCAGCGAATGTCCGGTCAGCACAGCCAATTCCGCGCGCTTACTGCCGTCGGCCTTGTCGGCCGCGCCGGACAGCGGCTTCCACGACATGCATTCCACCGGCTGATCCTTGGGGTCCACGATGGTGGGCGGCTGTGCCGGATATTGCTGCACCGGAAGTTCGGTCGACACCGGCGCCTGGGTGCTGTCGAACTGGCTGATCTCCGGATGCTCGGAAGCCGTCGGATTGGAGTTGCGAATGATGTCGGCGGTCAGTGGCGAGATCGCCTGCAGGCCGTCGCGCAGGACCACGTAGGACTGGTCCTTGATCTCCACATGCACCACATCACCGATTCGGTGGTTGCCCAGCGGATAGCTCGGGGTACCACCCGGGTCGGTGATCTTCGGCGGCACGATCGGCAGCACCTCGGGCACCGCGTTGAGCAGGCCGGCACTGATCGGCCGCGGAGTCATTCCCCGAATGCCCAGGGCCTCGGTCACTTTCGGATCGTTCATGTCGACCCGGGCCCGCTGATTGTCGTAGATCAGATAGGCGGCGTCGCGGCCCTGCACCAGCAGCGCCTTCCCCGAATCCAGCTTGGTCGCCTTGGAACCCAGCGACGGATCACCGGCGAGCACCGTCGTGGTCAGTTCGCGGCTGCCGTCGTTCTTCAGCTCGTCGCAGATCGACCACGCGCGACCCTTGCCGCTGCTGTCGAAATTCAGCGACGACGGCGCGCCCGGAATGCCGATCAGCGCCCCCCGCGGCTTCTTCGACAGCTCGGATTCCTTGATGGACACCGCTTTTGCGGGTTCACCGACCGCTAGCCGCGCCGATGCCAGATTCAACGACGGGTGCACGACACCGTCGATGACGGCGTAGACCGCGCCGGAATCCTTGCCGAGCAGAATCTTGTTGTCGCCGATCGACCCCTGCGGCCGCAGCAGCGCGAGCACGCCACAGCCGGCCAGCGCGACGACACCCAGAACCAGCCCGGCAGCATAGGCACGCGACTGCGAGCGCATCGGATCGTGCAGCATCCGCACGTCCCGGCGTACCAGGGCGTGCTCCATTCGCCTGACCAGGAAGCGATAACCGCTCACCTGCCAGCGCGTAGTGGGCTTTGAAGGCATGAGTCCTCCCCCGAACAGTGCTCGCGTTCGCCCAACACAGTACAGTTCAGCAGGACTGAAGTTCAGCTCGGCCATGGAAGAATCGGCCGACACCGGGTACTTGGGGGACGACGATGGCCGAATCCAGCGGCACCAACAGCCGCCCGCTCCTCGGACGGATCTCGCTGCCGAATCTGCTGGCCGCACAGTTACTGGGACTGGTCGTCGGCGTCGTCGTACTCGCGGTGGGTGTACCCGGCTGGTACGCACTGGGCGCGGCGATCGTGGCCGGCCTGGTGCTGCTCGTCCCGATCGGCAAGCGCACCATCGCGTCGTGGATCGCGACCGCGTGGCGCTACGTCACCCGCCAGGACTACGACCTCGGTGACACCGTCGATTTCCGCGGCCCGGACGGCCGCTCACTCGGTCTGTACTGGGAGGGCAGCCGCGTCGTCGCCGTCGTCGAGGTGCTGCCGCCCAAGGGCGGCCTGACCCGGATCGACCGCAACACCGTGCACGCGTCGCATCTGCTGCCGCTGCCCGAACTGGCACAGTGCCTGAGCCAGCACGACATCCTGCTGTCCGGTATCGACATCATCAGCCACGGTCACCGCAGCCGCTCCGGCACGCCCGCGGGGCCGATCTACGAATCGCTGCTCGGTCCGCTGCCCGCGACCGCGCACCGAACCGTCTGGCTCGCAATCAGTTTCGACACACTGGCCTGTCCGGAGGCCGCGGCCCGGCGCGGCGGCGGCACGGAGGGCGCGGGCCGGGCGGTCACCATCGCCACCCAGCGCATCGTGCGTGCGCTCGAGGATGCCGACTGCGCGTCGCGCGTGCTCACCGCGCCCGAGATCCGCAAGGCCGTCTGGCAGATCAGCGCCGGTGTCGACCCGCGGGCGCTCACCCATCGATGGCGCTACGCGGAACTGGGCAACAGCGTGAACATCGGCGCGGCGGTGGATCCCAAGCAACTGGGCTCGGATCTGCTGGCACAGCTGTGGGTCGCGCCGTCGCGGGGAACCACGGTGGCGGTCCGGCTGCGACCGGGTAGTTCACCCGAGACGGTGAACATCGGCGCGGCCTGGCGACTGACCGCTCGCGAGCTGCCGGAGAAGACCAAGCGCAAGGGCATGGTGTCGCTGAACGGCCGGCATCGCCAGAGCCTGCTGGCCCACCTGCCGATCGCCATTCCCGGCCTGGACGACACCGTCCCGATGAGCCAGTACCC
The DNA here is from genome assembly GCF_001612635.1 of Nocardia africana NBRC 100379. GTDB lineage: Bacteria > Actinomycetota > Actinomycetes > Mycobacteriales > Mycobacteriaceae > Nocardia > Nocardia africana. The sequence goes on from NZ_BDAV01000001.1 coordinate 291,424, forward strand.
GATCGACGTGGTGGGCGTCCTGCATCTGCCCTCCTCCGGCTGCGGTCAGCTGATCGGCTCCGACGAGGACGGCAACGGTGTCGCGGTTCGCCTTGTCGGACAGGGTATTTCGACCGTGTACGTGGCCGGCGAGCTGTATCTGGCGCAGCAGCTGGTGTTCCGCGCGCTGGCCGTCGGCGAGCGCATCCTCATCCGCACCGATCGCCCGCACGCATGGGAACAGCTGGTCACCACGATCGGCAACCCCGAGCGGCTCACCATCGCGGTGGAAACCCATCAGAGCGACGCCGGATTCACCGCGGCCGTGGTCGACGGTGTGCTCGCGCCCGCACCGCACGCCGGTGTGACCACCATCTACGTCACCGGCGATCCGATGGGCTGGCCCGCCACCAACCCGGATCTGTCGATCCACCAGCCGGGCGCCATCGGCAACCACGTGGTGATGCGAACCGGGACCACCCAGGTCGATTTGACGCTGGTCTCGATTCCCCGGGAGACGACCTACATCGGCAGCCCGCGCGGCCGTCGCCCGATGCCGCAGCAGGATCCGCGGCAGCGAGTCGCGCAGGCGCACAGGTAATTTCGGCGATCCGGGGCCTTAGCACGGTCGACGCGGCCGCCCGGATCGGCTCACCCCGGATACGGGTCGGTTCTGCGCGCCGTGCGCAGATGACGTGCCCACCAAGCCCATTGCCGCAGCAGGCGCTGCGCGGCGTCGACGGCGGCACCGTCGGCGGTGTTGCCGTCCGCGTCGAATTTGCGTTTGGCCTCGTGGAAACTCACGGTCTCGCGAATCGAGACCATGTGGATTTCCGCGACGACCTGGCGCAATTGCTCGACAGCCCGTAGCCCGCCCGACAGTCCGCCGTAACCGACGAAGCCGATCGGCTTGGCCCGCCACTCGCGCTTGGCGCTGTCGAGCGCCGTCTTGAGCGAGGCGGGATAGCCGTGGTTGTACTCGGAGGTGACCGCGACGAATCCGTCCGCGGCGCCGATCCGCTCACGGAACGCCTCGACCTGCGGCGTCGTCGTCAGGTCGGTGGGCAGGGGGGTGTGGGCCAGATCGATGACCCCGACGTCGAGGCCGGTGTCGGCGCGGGCCGTGCGGAGGAACCAGTCCGCCACCACGGGCGCGAACCGCTCGGGCCGCACACTGGCGATGATGACCTCCAACCGCAGCGGATCGTCCATGGTGTCAGCCTAGTCGGCACACTCGCCGCAGCGACGGCCTGCTCGCCGACCGTGCCGGCGGCACCGATACCCTGTGCCCCGGGAGAAAATCGTCGTGCGCCATATCGGACGGCTATGGCCGACAGGGGCACCGCAGATCGATCAGGAGGGGGCGAAACTTGTGATTCTCGGACATTGGTTGCTGATCGAAACACTGGACGTGCCGCCCACCTGGTCGGTCCTCGCCGTCGATACCGCACCGCGGCGCTGGAAGTCGTTGGCACGCACCGTACCCACCCGGTTGATGCCGATTCTCACCGCCGCCGCCGCGAGCGGCGAGACCGTCGAGCGGCAGCTGCCGAAATCCCGTCATGCCTGGTCCGGCCATCGCGCCTGCGCGATCGCGCTGACCGGGCCGGACGATCGGGTACACGGGGTGCAGATGTGGGTGGGCCCCGGCGACCCGCCCGCGCCGCCTCCGGTCGCCACCCATCTGCTCGACGCGCGCACCCGGCGCACGGAGGTGCGGTCCGCGGGCCTGGGCCCGGCATTCGACCGCAAGCGCAGCGTCTGGATCGGAGCCGAATCCTTCGAACACGTCGAACGTTTCGACGATGCCCTGGATCTGGCCGCGATCGTGGCGCGCGCGACGCCCGGATCGCGCTGGTGCGGCGAAATCTGCGTGCGCACGCCGGAGGGACTGCGCACCTTGATGATGGCGACACGCAACTCGGCCGCCGATCCCTATCTGTGGCGCGGCATTCTGGCCGACGTCACCGACAGTGTGGCACCGCAGCCGAAGTCGTTCGAGGCGGCGACGGTCGAGACGCTGGTCAGCCGCAATCCCGGCATGTATCTGGCGGTGGTCGACACCGAGCGGGTCCGGGTGATCCGGTGGATCAGCGCGCCGGTGCCGGGGCTGGACTGGTCCGGCGCCACGGACGAGCGCACGCTGCCACATCCCGGCGACCGGGAGCGAATCATCGCCGCGCGCACGGCGATCCGGGCGGGCGCGCCGTCGTGGACGCTGCCGAACCTCCGGCTGGCGGATACGACCGGAGGCTGGATCACCGTGGACGTGGAGGTCTCCCCGCTACCCCACGGTCCCGACGGAACCGGCGCACCACACTTCGCGCTGGCCCGCATCGATCTGCGCGAACCCGGCATTCCCTAGCGTTCGATGCGGTGCGCCGGCGTGGGCCGGTCCGTCAGGGCAGTTCGAACGGCAGCGCCACCCCGGCGTGCACCGTGCAGTGTTCGCAGGTCTCCATGCCCTCGACACCGGCGACCGCGCGGCGCACCAGAGTCTTGAACGGCACCAGGTTTCGCTCGAATTCGGCGAAGACGGCGGCCGCGCTGACACCCTCTCCGGCCTCCAGTCCGGCATCGAGGTCGGTCACCAGAGCAATTGCCGCGTAACACATTTCGAGTTCGCGAGCGAGAACGGCTTCCGGATATCCGGTCATGTTCACCAGTTCCCATCCCTGCCCGGCGAACCAGCGGCTCTCGGCCCGGGTGGAGAAGCGCGGGCCCTGCACCACGACCATGGTGGCGGCCGGCTGCATCGGCAGTTCGGGCACCGCCGCCCGCGTCGCGACCGCGCGCAGGTCGTCACAGTACGGATCGGCGAAGGAGACGTGGATGCCGCCGTTGTCGAAGTAGGTCTGCGCGCGGCCGGAGGTCCGGTCCACGAGCTGGTCGGGGACCGCCACGGTGCCCGGCCCCCAGTCCGCGCGCAGGCTGCCCACCGCACACGGCGCGAAGATCCGCCGTACGCCGATCGAGCGCAGGGCCCACATATTGGCCTGATACGGCACGGTGTGCGGAGAGTACTCGTGCTTGCGCCCGTGCCGTGGCAGGAAGGCGACCTGGCGGCCCTCGACCTCCCCGACCGTGATCGGCGCGCTCGGCTCACCGTAGGGTGTCTCGACCTCGAGGGTGGTCGCATCGTCGCCGAAGAAATCGTAGAAGCCGCTACCGCCGATGATGGCCAGTGCGGGGCGGGGATCCGAACTCATATCCGCAATTCTCGCGTACGCCGCGACGGCGGCCCCCGCCGCCTCACCTCGCGCCCGCTACCCTGACAGTACGCCCCGAATAATGTACCCTAGGGGGGTATGAACCACCAGGGCAGGAGCGAGGAACAGTCGGTGACCGAGGATCAGAGCAACACGGTTCGGACCGCCGAGGCGGCCGCGCAGCCTGGGCACGACCACGCCACCCACGGCTACATCACCGCCAAGGACGACTACCTCAAGCGGCTGCGCCGGATCGAGGGGCAGGCGCGCGGCCTGCAGCGCATGGTCGAAGAGGAGAAGTACTGCATCGACATCCTCACCCAGGTTTCGGCCATGACCAAGGCCTTGCAGGCGGTGGCCATGGGCCTGCTCGAGGACCACATCAGTCACTGTGTGGTCGACGCCGCGGTCCAGGGCGGTCCCGAGGCCGAGGCGAAGATCAAGGAGGCCACCGACGCCATCGCGCGGTTGGTCCGCTCCTGAGCCGCGACGGCATCTCGCACGACCGCCGCACCGCCTCGGATATCGGAGGTGGTGCGGCGGTCGCGAGAACGACGGTCAGACGCGCGCGGCCAGCGCCGGCGCCAGCGCGCGCAGCACTCCGATGTGGTCCTCGTCGGTGACCTGAATGGCGACCTGATCGGCACCCGCCTTCAGATGTTCGACCAGCGCGTCGGCGATCTGGTCGGCCGAGCCGTGCAGCGCCAGCGCGTCGATCAGCCGATCGCTGCCGGGCGGGGTCAGGTCCTCGTCGTCGAAGCCGAGCCGACGCAGATTCGCCACGTAATTGCGCAGGTTCAGGTAGAACTCCGTGCGCGGGCGGGCGGTCAGGCGGGCCTGGACCGGGTCGGTGTCGAACGAGATCTTGTGCTCGGGCACGAGCAGCGCGTCGGGACCCAGGATTTCGCGCGCCCGCCGGGTGTGCTCGGCGGTCACGAGGTAGGGCAGCGCTCCCGCGGTGCGGTCGGCGGCGAGCTTCAGCACCCGCGGTCCGAGCGCCGCCAGCGCGAGCTGCTGTTTCGGGACTCCGTTGGCGTCGAGGACGTCGACATAGTCGACGAGCGCGTCGTAGGGCTTGCGGAAATCCGAATCCTGCTCGGGATGTCCGGCGCCGAAGCCGAGGATGAACCGGCCCGGAAAGCGGCGGTCGATGCGATGGAAGGACTCGGCCACCTGTTCGGCGGGCGCGGACCAGATGTTGACGATGCTGGTGCCGACCGTCAGCGTCTCGGTCTCCTCGAGCAGCGCCTCCACGGCCGGCAGATCCGCCGGCGGCGAGCCGCCCAGCCACAACGTGCTGTACCCGAGCCCCTCCAGCTCACGAGCCTGTCCCGGTTCGAAACCGGAGTAGTACCGCCATACGCCGAATGTGCCGATATTCCTGGTTCGCGCAGCCTCAGTCATAGTCGTTGCGAACTCCGTTGCGCGGGCGACTATTCCGCCCGGCACCGAAAAAAATCCCGGTCACGCAATCTGGCACTCTCCCCAAGCGAGTGCTAAATTTGGCATCGGACAGCTTACGGCGCTCGCCGCCGAGGCGGGCGTCACCACTGGATATGGAGGTGATTCCTGTGCTGAGGTTCGACCCGTTCCACGACATCGACACCGTCGCCCGGCAGCTCCTGGGAGATGCCGCCGGAACCACGCGCGCGCCACGTTTCATGCCGATGGATCTGTTCAAGGCCGGTGACCACTACGTCCTCAACGCCGATCTCCCGGGTGTCGATCCCGGCTCGGTCGACGTGAGCGTGGACAACGGCACCCTGACGCTGAAGGCGCAGCGCAGCCTGCCCGGTGACGAGCATGTGCAATGGATCGCGTCGGAACGATTCGCGGGAACCTACATGCGCCAGCTGTCGCTCGGTGAGGGCATCGACACCGACAACATCAGCGCCACCTACAACGACGGCGTGCTGTCGGTGACCCTGCCGATCGCCGAGAAGGCCAAGCCGCGGCGCATCGAGATCGGCGGCATGAGCCAGGGCCCGAAGACCATCGAGGCCGGCCGCTCCGAGAGCAGCTGACCGGCCGCGAGAGGGATGTGCCCGCGCCATCGGCGAACAGCTGAGTGTGCAAGCCGCACAACACCCTTCACCGGTGCACGGTGGCCGGAGGCGCGGGCGGAACCGAGGTTCGTCGCAGCGCGGAGGAGGTGAGAGACGTACAACCCTCGAATAGCGACTCGTACGGCCCCGCGGACTCCGCGGGGCCGTCGGCTGTCCGGGGCAGGTAGCGGGCCGTCAGCTACCGCAGCAGCCGTCCGGCTCGGGGATCGTACGCATCTCCCGGGTTTCGGCGTTGCGGGCGGCGAGGTCGGCATCCGCCGGGTACTCGACGGCGATCAGACTCAATCCGTGGGCGGGGGCGACGGTGACCGAGCTGGATCGCTCCCGTTCCGCGAGAAGGCTTTCCGCCCATTCGGGCGTGCGGCGCCCCTCCCCCACCGCCAGCACCGCACCCACCAAGCTGCGGACCATGGACCAGCAGAACGCGTCGGCGCTGACATAGGCGGTCAACATGGCGGCTTCGCGTTCGGAACCGGCCCGGGCCACGCCGGGACCACCGATCGGCGTCGCGACCCAATCGAAGCGCTGCAATTCGCGGACCGTCGTCGCCCCTTCGCGCCGACGGCAGAAGGCGGCGAAATCGTGGAGCCCCAACAGCTTTCGCGACGCCTCGCGCATGGCCTCGAGATCGACGCCGGGGCGGCAGGCGACCACGCTGCGGGCCAGCAGCGGCGGGGCCCCGTAGGGCGCGGTAGTGAGCCGATACGCGTAGTGGCGGCGGATCGCGGAGAAGCGGGCGTCGAATTCCGATGGCGCCGGGCGGATTCCGGTGACCCGGACATCCTTCGGCAGGAACCGCGCCAGCCGGTGCAGCAGCTTGTCGCAGTCGGGCAGCGCGGTCGTGTCGAAATGCGCGACCTGCCCCTCGGCGTGGACTCCGGCATCGGTCCGGCCGGCCACCGTCAGCTGAATCGGTTCGCGCAGGACCTTGCTCAGCGACTCTTCGAGCACACCCTGCACGGTCCGCAGGCCGGGCTGGCGGGCCCAGCCGGTGAAATCGGTGCCGTCGTAGGCGATATCGAGCCGTACTCGAACCGCAACCGAGGTTGCTGCCGGATCCTGCATGGTCACAGCCATTTCCTGGTTAACATGAGCGAAGCCCGCCGACCCGGAGGGGACGGCGGGCTCACTCGTGAATTCCCGACGCAGATCGAGAGGTCCCCGCACGTGGCGGGGACCAACTCATTCCGCCTTGTCCTCGGCGGGAGCCTCGGTGGACTCCGCCTCGGCGGCCTCGTCGGCCTTCGCCTCAGCAGCCTCGTCGGCCTTCGCCTCGGTGGCCTCTTCGGCCTTGGCCTCGGCCGCCTCGGTCTTGGCCTGCTGGGCGGCGACCCGGCGAGCGCGATCGGCCTCGTTGGTCACGGTCTTCTCCCGGACCAGCTCGATGATCGCCATCGGCGCGTTGTCACCCTTGCGGGGCACGGTCTTGATGATCCGGGTGTAGCCACCCTCGCGACCCTCGAACGACGGTCCGATGTTCGCGAAGAGTTCGTGCACCACGTCCTTGTTGCGGATCACCTTGAGCACCTCGCGGCGGTCGGCCAGCGAACCGGCCTTGGCCTTGGTGACCAGCTTCTCGGCGTAGGGGCGCAGCGCCTTGGCCTTGGCCTCGGTGGTCGTGATCCGACCGTGCTCGAAGAGCGCCGTGGCCAGATTGGCGAAGATCGCCTTCTGGTGCGACGCCGACCCGCCGAAGCGAGCACCCTTCTTGGGCTTGGGCATTGGTTGTTCTCCTTAGGAAAGGCCGAACGGGGCTGCCACCCCGGAAGGCCTAGAGCTGTTCGGTCTCGGCGTAGTCCTGCTCGCCGTTGTCTGCATCGCCGAAGGAGCCGCTGTCACTCCAGGTTCCGGTGGCGGCGTCGTAGCCGACGACGCTCGACGGATCGAAGGAGGCCGGGCTGTCCTTCAACGACAGGCCGAGCGAATGCAGCTTGACCTTGACCTCGTCGATGGACTTCTGGCCGAAGTTGCGGATGTCCAGCAGATCCGATTCGGTCCGCGCAACCAGCTCGCCGACGGTGTGCACACCCTCGCGCTTGAGGCAGTTGTACGAGCGCACGGTGAGGTCCAGGTCCTCGATCGGCAGCGCGAACGAGGCGATGTGGTCCGCCTCGGCCGGGCTGGGCCCGATCTCGATACCTTCGGCCTCCACGTTCAGCTCGCGCGCCAGGCCGAACAGCTCGACCAGGGTCTTACCGGCCGACGCCAGCGCATCCCGCGGGGAGATCGAGTTCTTGGTCTCGACGTCCAGGATGAGCCGGTCGAAGTCGGTGCGCTGCTCGACACGGGTGGCCTCGACCTTGTAGGTCACCTTCAGCACCGGCGAGTAGATCGAATCCACCGGGATCCGGCCGATTTCCGCACCCGAGGCCTTGTTCTGCACGGCCGGGACGTAACCGCGACCGCGCTCGACGACGAGCTCGATCTCCAGCTTGCCCTTGTCGTTCAGGGTGGCGATGTGCATATCCGGGTTGTGCACGGTCACACCGGCCGGGGGAACGATGTCACCGGCGGTGACGGTGCCCGGGCCCTGCTTGCGCACGTACATGGTGACCGGCTCGTCCTCTTCGGACGACACGACCAGGCCCTTGAGGTTCAGGATGATGTCGGTGACGTCTTCCTTCACACCCGGGACGGTGGTGAACTCGTGCAGCACGCCGTCGATGCGGATGCTGGTCACCGCGGCCCCCGGAATCGAGGACAGCAGGGTACGGCGCAGCGAATTGCCGAGGGTGTAACCGAAGCCCGGCTCGAGGGGTTCGATGGTGAACTTCGAGCGGTTCTCGGCCAGTACCTCTTCGGCCAGTGTGGGTCGCTGTGAAATCAGCATGAGGATCTCCTCCTTCAGGGGCGCCCGCTATTTGACGCCCACGAACTGGGGTGTGGATGAGCACGTCGGGTACGGTGCTCACCCACCAGCAGCACGAACGGCTTACTTCGAGTAGTACTCGACGATGAGCTGTTCGTTCAGCGGCACATCGATCTGCGCGCGTTCCGGAAGCTGGTGGACCAGGATCCGCAGCCGGTTCGGAACGACCTGCAGCCAGCCCGGGATCGGGCGATCGCCCTGGGTCTCACGGGCGACCTGGAACGGCAGCGTCGGCAGCGACTTCTCCTTGACATCGATGATGTCGTACTGGGAGACCTGGAAGCTGGGGACGTTCACCTTGCGGTTGTTCACCAGGAAGTGCCCGTGCGAGACCAGCTGGCGGGCCTGGCGACGGGTCCGGGCCAGACCGGCGCGGTACACGACGTTGTCCAGACGCGACTCGAGCAGCTGCAGCATGTTGTCGCCGGTCTTACCCTTGCGACGGTTCGCCTCTTCGTAGTAGCGGCGGAACTGCTTCTCCATGACGCCGTAGGTGAAGCGGGCCTTCTGCTTCTCCTGCAGCTGGAGCAGGTACTCGCTCTCCTTGATCCGCGCGCGGCCGTGCTGGCCGGGCGGGTAGGGACGACGCTCGAACGCCTGGTCGCCTCCGACGAGGTCGACACGCAGACGACGCGACTTGCGGGTGATGGGGCCTGTATAACGAGCCATTTTTCGCTAATCCTTTCCCGCTAGACGCGACGCCGCTTGGGCGGACGGCAGCCGTTGTGCGGCTGCGGGGTGACGTCGGAGATCGTGCCCACCTCGAGGCCGGCGGCCTGCAGCGAGCGGATCGCGGTCTCACGGCCCGAACCCGGGCCCTTGACGAACACGTCGACCTTCTTGACGCCGTTCTCCTGCGCCTTGCGGGCGGCGTTCTCGGCGGCGAGCTGCGCGGCGAACGGGGTCGACTTACGCGAACCCTTGAAGCCGACGTGGCCCGACGACGCCCACGAGATCACGTTGCCCTCGGGGTCGGTGATCGAGACGATCGTGTTGTTGAACGTGGACTTGATGTGCGCGTGGCCGTGCGGAACGTTCTTCTTGTCCCGGCGACGCGCCTTCTGGGACTTCTTGGGGCCGGAGGCCCGACTCTTCGGAGGCATCGGTTATCCCTACTTCTTCTTGCCGGCGACGGTCTTCTTCGGACCCTTGCGCGTGCGCGCATTGGTCTTGGTCCGCTGTCCGCGCACCGGCAGGTGGCGGCGGTGGCGGATGCCCTGGTAGCAGCCGATCTCGATCTTGCGGCGGATGTCGGCCTGCACCTCACGGCGCAGGTCACCTTCGACCTTGAACTCCGACGCCTCGATGTAATCGCGCAACCGGGTGACGTCGTCGTCGCTGAGATCCTTCGACCGCAGGTCGGGGCTGACGCCGGTGGCGTCCAGGATCTCCTTGGCGCGGGTACGACCGATGCCGAAAATGTAGGTCAGCGCGATCTCCATGCGCTTCTCGCGCGGGAGATCGACGCCCATCAGACGTGCCATGTGGCAGCTTCCTTAACTGTTGCGGAGGTCTGCTCCCTGTCCGTCCCCTCGAATGGGGCCCCGGCCTCCGTTCCGGGGGTAGGTCGTCCGTCCGCTCTCCGCTCGTTTCCGAGGCGGCGAGCTCGCCGACGGCGACTGGCGCTGGGAGGTCTTCTTTTCTGTGCCAATCCGAACTGCGTTCGGTGCTTGGCTGGTGAACCCCTGCGTCGGGGCGCAGTCCAGGTCAGCCCTGACGCTGCTTGTGACGCAGGTTGTCGCAGATCACCATGACCCGGCCGTTACGGCGGATCACCTTGCACTTCTCGCAGATCTTCTTGACGCTCGGCTGAACCTTCACGTCCGTCCAATCTGGTTGTGGTTCACACGGGTGTGAACACAGGTGTTCCCCAGTCGTATGACTGGGGAAGTCTTTTGTCGCAGATCCCGAGGCCAGAGCCCCGAAATGCCACGAGAGTCCGGAGCCGAGACTCCCGAACTCCCTCCGGGGATCGCTCCCCGGAAAACTCACTTGTAGCGGTAGACGATGCGACCGCGGGACAGGTCGTAGGGAGAAAGCTCCACGACCACACGGTCCTCGGGCAGGATGCGGATGTAGTGCTGACGCATCTTGCCGCTGATGTGCGCGAGAACCTTGTGACCGTTCTCCAGCTCGATGCGGAACATCGCATTCGGCAGTGGCTCGATAACTCGACCCTCGACCTCGATGGCCCCGTCCTTCTTCGCCATATCCTCCGCGATCCCGCTTACGCTGAAACCCTGTGTGGTCTCAACTCTTCGGCTAGCTTGTCACTGCAGTTACCGGTGCACTCCAGTCGACCCGGTGCCATACTCTTCGTAAGCCCCATGCGGACACGTAGTCGCATGAGCACAGACGTCGGGCAGGTGCACCGCCGACCAAGCTTACCCGCGCGCCCGCGATCCGGCCAAATGCGGTCCCCTCGCCCCGTTCGTGGCGGTCCTGCACACCGCTCGCGCCGCTTTGGTCAGTGGTCGGCGAGCGGACCGCGCCCGGTCAGCGGGCCCCACGCCCCGATCAGTCCGAGCATCAGCACCAGCGCGACCGTGATCACCGTGAACACCGCCCCGGGGCCGTGGCTGTCCAGCAGCGGGAGCAGCACGAACGGCTGGACGGCGGTGCTCAGTTTCGACAGGGAATAGGCCGTACCCGAGGCGGTGCCGCGCACGGTCGTGGGAAACGATTCCGGCAGGTACGTGTGCAGGGCGTTGGAGAAGATGTTGCTGGCCAGGGTGAACAGGCCGCCCGACAGCAGGATCAGCGGCACGCTCGTCGCGAATCCGAAGACCAGGCCGAACACCGCCATCAGCGCGGCCGACGCCAGCACCAGATACTTGCGCTCGGTGCGCTCGATCAGCGGAATCGACAGCAGCGAACCCAGCGGATAGCCCAGATACGTGACGGTCAGATAGCCCAGCGAGTTCACCACCGTGAACCCCTTGTGCTGCAACACCAGCACCGCCAGCGTGCCGAAGCCGTAGTAGCCGAACACCTGCAGGATCATCACCGCGGAGAACAGCAGGGTGCGGCCGCGATTGGCGCCGCGCAGAATGTCGGCGAACGCCACCTTCGCCCGCCCGCTCGCAGCCGCCGGGCCGGTCGTGGCCTGATCCTGCTGGGCCTGCCAGCGCGGAGACTCGGGCATGTGGCGACGGGCGACGAACACCAGCGCGGCGCCGAGCCCGCCGAAGACGAACAGCCAGCGCCAGCCGTCGGTGCCGAACGGTTGCAGCGGAACCAGCCACCGGGCCAGGAATCCGACGGTCGGGACCGCGCAGAATCCGATGGTGTAGGCGATGGCGATCATCCGGCCGCGGACCTGCGGCGGCATCGTCTCCGACAGATAGGTGTCGGAGACGGTCATCTCGGCGCCGATCCCGAGTCCGGCGAGTACCCTCGTCGCCATCAGGAACCAGACGTTGGGACTGAACGCGCCGAGCAGGGTGAATCCGGCGTACACCCCGATGTTGATCATGAACATCCGGCGGCGGCCGAAGAGGTCGGAGAGCCGGCCGATGACCAGGGCGCCGAGGAATTGGCCCACGAAGGCCGAGGCGAGGATGCCGCTCAGCTGATAGGTCGACAGCGCGAGCTGCTGCCTGAGCACGCCGGTGATGGTGCCGGCGAGGAACAGTTCGTAGAGATCGAAGAACAGGCCCAGGCCCACGAGGGCGACGAGTGTGCGATGGACCGGCCGGACGGGAAGTTCGTCCAACCGGGCCGCGCGGGGATCATCGCCCGCGGTGATTGCCATTTCGATACGCTCCCGACCTCGCAAATAAGGGGCAACCGAACCCGCCGGCAGGCGGCGCGGCGCGTCGGCCGACCGGCTTGTCGGCTGTGGGTAGGACGCCCGTCACGGCCGATAGCCCTCGCGTAAACTACCGGCTGTCCAGGAAATCGGTCCAGCAGATCCCAGGGGGACACCCGTGAGCGTGCGCAGCGAGCGAATTACGGACGCAGCGCCCTCGAACCCGATCCTCGGCGAGGCCCCGGCGACGAACCGCGGTGAGGTACTGCCGTGAGTCGCAACAACAACGATCTGCCGATGCTGCCCCCGTGGCTGTCGGAGAGCGACGTCACGCAAACGGGGTACGAAGCGCCGGTCGAGAACCTCCCGCACGAGGAGTACATCCCGGAGGACAGCGGGCCGCGACGGTTGTTCTCCCGCAAATCCGACGACCGGGCGGAGTCCGACAAGAAGGAGTCCGACCGGAAGTGGCGGAAATCCCGCCGCAAGGACAAGGCCGACGCCGAGCCGGCCGCCGGTGAGCACTCGCCCTCGTGGGGGCCGCCCGGAACCACCGGGCCGCACGGTGATGCGCAGCCGGGACCGGAGTCCTTGCGCAGCAACGGTTCTCCGAGCGCCGAGCCGGTGCCGTGGCAGCAGACGCCCGAGAGCTACCCTCCGAACGGCGCCCAGGGCTTGATCCCGGCCGACTTCCGTGCGCAGCAACAGAATCAGTTCGCGCAGCCGCCGGCACAGCCGCAGCCACCGATGCAGCAGCCCCCGACACAACCGCCGGGGCCGTGGAATTCGTCGCCATCGACGCCGCCCGCGCCGACGCGGGAGACGCCGCACCTTCCCACAGAGCCGCCGACGGCGGATTCCTCGTCCGCCTTCGCAGCGCCGACCCGCCACGACTTCGGCCGCCCGCCCGGGATCGCACAGCCGAATCCCACACCGGTGCCCCCGGAACCGACCACGCCACCCCCGAATCAGTCGCCGGGCCACCTCCCCTCCGAACCGCTGTCCGGCGAGTTTCCTTCCGCACCACCGCAGACTCCCGCCCGCCCGCCGATTCCGCCTGCACCACACCATCTGCCGAGCACTCCCCTTCCGGCCGCCGACGGCGTGGACGCGGAGATGACCGTACGGGTGTCGCGGCGGCCAGACCTGCCGCCACCGCCCCAGCAGCCGGCCCCGGCCCCGACTCCGCCGCCGCTGCCCGAGTGGCCGAGTCCGGCTCCCCCCACCCGTTCCGGACCGCCGCCGCGACTGGGCGTGCCGGAAGGGTACGAGGACACGTCGTCACGCCCGGACAACACTGGTGCACAGCACTTTCCGCCCGCATCGAACGACACCGCGGCCGTGGCGACCGCAGCCGCACCGGACTTGCCGCAGCAGTCCGCGGATGCCCGCCCCGCGCCGACCGAAATTCCCGCCGGGATTGCTTCCCCTCTGCCTGCCGACGTTCCGCCGGGCGGCCGGCTCGGATCGAATCCGGACGCGAGTGCACACGCCGAGACCGCGGGCGCCGGGACTTCCGGCCGCACGGAGGAGGCGCCCGCCTGGCTCGGCCGGACAATGGAGCAGTCGCCCATGCCGGCCGATTCCGCGCCCGGGCGCGACGACGCCGCCGAGGCTTCGGTCGCGCAGGGGCCGACACCGGATTCGGGTGCGCCCGGCGAGACCGCCCTCTCGAATATCCCCGGTACGGAACGCCCCGTCGCAACGGACGATACGGGTCATGGTGGCGCGGGCACGTGGGATGCCTTCGCAGCCGGCAACGCCGCCGTTCCGCAGGGTGGCGCGGCCGGCGGCGATTCGGCGTCCGGTACACGGGATCTCCACCCGCCGACCGTGGGAACCCATGCGCCGGAAAGCGATTCGGGCGCGTCGTCGGTGGTCGGCGGTGTCGGATTCTACGGCCCCGGCAACGCGAGCACCGGTGGCGCCGAATCGGCCGGTCAGCAGTGGAGCGGACGGCATCGGCTCGCCTCCGAACCGGTGGCCGCCCAGCACCATTCCGCACCCCACGGCCCCGACACGGGCGCGATCGCGTGGAACGGGATGGATGCCGCGCCACCCCAGTCCGAAGCGCAGCCGCAGGCGCCCGACGGCACGGGCCCGCAGTACGGGGCCGCACCCCAGGCATCGCCGTACCAGCAGCCGCCCGTCCCGGACTTCGGAACGCACACAGCGCATTCCGGCCCGATGCCGCAGGTGCCGAATTCCGAATCGACGATGGTCGCCGGCCCCCAGAGCGTGTCGCAGCCTCGGATCCCACAGCCGTCCCCGGACGCTCAATGGCACAGCGCGCCGCAGGTCCCGGGACCGGCGACCGGCCCCGAACAGCAGTGGGCCGCACGGCAGGCGGATCAGTATTCCCAGCCGCAGCAGTACGCGCAGCCGAATCCGTATACGCCGGGACCGCAGGCGAATTCGCCCCAGCAGTATCAGCAGGCCCCCAACCCGCAGGCCCACCAGCAGCAGGCGCAGTATCAGCAGGGCCGGCCGCCGCAGCAATACCCACCGAACGGCGTGACGCCGTCGCTGGAGGATGTGCCGATGCGCCGGGCGAAGAAGGCCCCCGGCTCGGGCTGGCGGCGCGCGGTGCACCACATGTCGGGCGGTGCCATCAATCCGGGTATGTCCGCGGAGGAGCGGCGCTTGCAGGAACTGGTGGCGCGCATTCGGCAGCCGGTGCGCGGTGACTACCGGATCGCCACGCTGTCCCTGAAGGGCGGCGTCGGCAAGACGACCACCACCATGGGCATCGGCTCGATCTTCGCCTCCATCCGTGGCGACCGCGTGATCGCCGTCGACGCCAACCCGGACTTCGGCACACTGTCGCAGCGGGTGCCGCTGCAGACCCGGTCGACGGTGCGGGATCTGTTGCTGGATCAGCAGATTCGCAGTTACGGCGACGTGCGCCGGCACACCTCGCAGGCCACCAGCCGGTTGGAAGTGCTGGCCAGCGAGCGTGATCCGGCGGCGTCGGAATCGTTCAGCGAGGACGAGTACCGCCAGGTGCTGCGCGTCCTGCAGCGGTTCTACAACATCATCCTCACCGACTGCGGAACCGGACTCATGCATTCGGCGATGGCGGGTGTGCTGGATCTGGCGCATTCGCTGGTGCTGATCTCGTCGTCGGCGATCGACGGCGCCCGCAGCGCGGCGGCGACGCTGGACTGGCTCTCGCTGCACGGACACGATCACCTGGTGCGCAATGCCGTCGTGGTGATCAATCTGCCGCGCGAGGGGTCACCGAACGTGGCGATTCAGCATCTGCGCGAATACTTCCTGGCCCGGTGCCGTGCCGTGCACGTCATCCCCTACGACCCGCATCTGGCCGAGGGCGCCGAGATCGATCTGGCTCGGCTGCACAAGAACACCAAGCGTGCGCTGGTGGAACTGGCCGCCACGGTGGCCGACGATTTCGCCACCGACCATCGGCGGTTCGGCGGTTACTGAGCACTGCGGTTACCGAGCACTGCGGTTACCGAGCGCTGCGGTTACCGAGCGCCGGGGTCCTGCCAGCTGAGCGGGGTCGCCCGGACCTCGGCGATGCTGCGGCCGCGGCGGCGCCGGAACAGGCCGCGCAGGGTGCCGGCATTGAGATAGCCGACCCGCGCGGCCACCGTCTCCACGGTGGCGTTGGTGGTGCGCAACAGCCGGGTGGCGCGCTCGAGCCGGATCTCGTTCACGAAATCCCGTGGTGACATCCCGATTTCGGCCTGCGTCGCACGCTGCAGGCTGCGCACGGTGACCCCGAGCTCGCGGGCGGCGTCGGTGATCAGGAACTGCTCGGCGATATGTCCGCGCACCCAGCGTTCGAACGCCGCCACCAGCGAATTCCCACGCGCGATCACTTGCGGGACGATGTAGTCGCGTTGTTCGCCTCCGCGGCCTGCCAACAGCATCCGGGCCGCGCGTTCGGCTTGGGCGGGACTGCGACCGGCCACCGTGGCCAAGGCGAGGTCGAGGTGCGCCAACGCCGCCGCGGCCGTCGCGATATGACCGGAGCGGCACAGGACGCGACCCTCGTCCAGGTCGACGTTCGGATAGCGACGGCGGAAGGCCGGACCGAGCCACCAGCTCGTCGTCGCGGGCAGCCCGTCGAGCACCCCGGCCTCGGCCAGGAAAAAGGTTCCGGTGCACGCGGCGGCCAGCGGTGTCCCCGCGAGGTGCGCCTGCGAAATGCGTTCCAGTACCGGCCGGTTGGCGGGTGCGGCGATGAGGTCGACCACCGCGTCCGCGTCCATCGCCAGCACCGCGGGCACGACGATCGGGCCGATGTCGCCGGGTACCTCGGCCAGCGGCGTGGTGGGAATCAGATGGCCGTGCCCCGAGCGGACACTGCTGCCCAGCGCGACGGTGTGCACCCGCCACGGCTCCGGCTCCAGCTCCGGATCGTCGACGAGCGCGTTCGCCGTGTTGAAAACCTCCAGGACGGCGGCGAGACCGAGGTCTCCGACGCCGTCCACGACGAAAACCGCGACATCCATGTCGCAAACAGTACTGAATGCGTCGGATACGACACTGATATCGCGCGTATCCACCGCTTAGGGTTGCCGGTATGACGATGAGGGCGAACAGAGGTGCACGATGCGCATCGTGAGCAGTGCGTGTCACCTCTTCGAATACGAGGTCACCGCGGCGGGGCCGTGCGCGGTCGCGCTGGATCCGGCGGCCGTGCGCGCCCGGAAGTTGTTCGTGGACTGCCTCGTCCTGCAGATCGCGGTCGAGCCGGGCGACGCCGCGGCACTTCCGGCCGCGGTCGAGGTCGTGAAAACCATTGCGGTACACCAGGACGCCGGTTACATCGTGGTCGAAAGCGTGGCGCCGTGGGCACGCAAGGATCGACACGCCGTCGGTGGCGCGCACAACGACGTACTCACCGGCCTGGCGGATGCGCTGGACATCGTGTCCGAACTCGCCGAGCGCCTGGAGGAGCGCGGCGAACTGGTCCACCTGATGCCGTTCGGCTGGAACACGATTCGCTTCACCGAACTGGCCGGTGGGTCACGATCACGGCGCGTGACCCGGCTGAATCCGGCACCGCTGCCGGCCGATCGGACGCGGCACAGCCGCGCGCCGCGGATGGCGGGTTCGTGCCGATCGATGAGCTACTAGGCCGACTCACCAGGTCGGCAGGCGACGCCGGCCGGCGAGGACGTCACGCACCAGATCGTCGTAGCCGTCGGCCAATTCGGCCAGGTGATGCCAGGCGCCGTGCAGGACATCGTCATCGGCGTCGAGGGTCATCAGCGCGTGATGCGCGCGGACCGACGCTTCGGCCAGCCGATCGATGACGGCGCCGATCGTTTCGGTGTGCAAGGTGGCGCCCGAACCCTGCTGCGGCACGGCGCGGACGATCCAATCGTCGATCGCCATCACCAATTCCATTCGGCGTCTGCCGATTTCGATCATCAGGGGGGAATCCGGATCGGGGGTGGAACCGCCGCGGCCGAGCTGGCGTTCGAACAGCACCGCCAAGTCGCGCGCGAACCACAGGATCGGGCCGCCGATCACGCGGTGCCCCCGGCACGCACGCAACAACAGATCCGAACTCGGCAGAACTTCGGTCGTCAGGAAGTCGACGGCCGTCGGTGTGTGTGGTGTGTCGGGCAATGCCACGACCACCATCGGGGACGTCTCCAAACCAGCCACGTTGCCTCGCCGTCGTCGCCGTACAACCAATGGTCAGGACGTTCATTACAATAAACCTCTGAATGTGTGTGTCAAGGGTCACACTGCCCCGTCAACCAGCAGAGTAGACTTTTCTTCCTTGAAGGTACAACCGAGGAGCGAGATGGCCGCCGGTCCGAGGTACCAGCGAATCGCCGACGTCCTGCGGGAGGCGATCCGCGACGGCACGTACAAACCTGGTGATCGCCTGCCCAGCCACAACGAGCTGGCCGACCAGATGCACGTGTCGATCACGACCGCGCGCAACGCGATTCAGGTGCTCGTCGCCGAAAACCTACTCTTCACAGCGACTTCCCGGGGCACGATCGTGCGTAGCCAAGAGGTCCTGGAATCCGTGGTGACCAGCCACATCCGGCGCGACCGCCCCAAGTCGGCCCACGACATCTTCTCCGAGACCGCCCGTGCCGCCGGGCGCGAACCGGCCAAACAGTTCAGCGCCCGGATGGAACCGGCCGGTACGGATGTCGCGCACTGGCTCGGCGTGCCGAAGGACTCCTGGGTCGTCGCTCGCACCGTGGTGCAGTACCTCGACAACGAACCGTGGTCGTGGGAGGTCAGCTACTACCCGCGTGACCTCGCCGAACTCACCGGAATCGATTCCCCGCACGACATTCCGGAGGGCACGACGCGACGGCTGGCCGCGCGCGGATATCCCGAAACCGCCCATCGGGATACGGTCGTGGCCCGCCCGGCGAGTGCCGACGAAGCCGCCGTCCTGGGTGTCGGAGCCGGCACCATGTTGCTCGACCATCTGCGCATCGGCGCCAGCAATATCCGCATCATGCGGGTCACCCGCCAGCGGTCGCTGGCCGCGCGCAACCGGCTGGCCTACGAACTCGGTGACGACGAGGGTACCGCCCTCATCCGCAAGACCCTGGGGGCGCCGCATCCTCCGGGCAATTCCCATTCCTTCGGTCACTCGCTGGTACCCGGTTCACCATGACGATCCGCATCCGCCAGGCCCGCTCGGCCGACCTCGGCAGCATCTGCCGACTACGGCTCCAACGCACGGCCTGGCTTGCGGCACGCGGTTCGGACCAGTGGACCCGGCAAGGCCGGGGGCTGCCGATCGAACGGTTCGCCCATGCGGTCGGCCGGTCGGTCTCGGCCGGGGAGACCTGGGTGGCGGAGGTCGACGGCGAATTCGCGGGAACCGTCACCGTGAACGATCGCGCCGACCCCGGACTGTGGTCGGGACGGGAGATCGCCGACGCGGTGATCGTGCACTACATGATCGTCGATCTGCGCTTCGCCGGATACGGTGTCGGCCGGGCGCTGCTGGCCCACGCCGCCGCGCTGGCGCTTGTCCGCCACCGCAATTGGGTGCGGCTCGATGCCTGGACCAGGAATACCGACCTGCACCGGTACTACCGCGCGGCGGGATTCCGGCTGGCCCGCATCGCCAACCCCGCGGTCAGCGGACCGTCGGCGGCGCTGTTCGAACGCCGCGCCGACAGCTGGGGGTTACCGGAACCGATCGTGCGGCGACACCTGCACGCGGACCGGGGCGATCCGGTGCCCTGACCTCAGACCGGCGGCAGGTAACTCACCTGCACCATTTCGTTCTCCCGGGCACGGGATACGAGCGTGCCCCGGCCCGGTGCCAACTTGGCCGACCGCACGTCGCCGAGCAATTTGCCCTCGTCCTTGGGCGCCGACATCAGCAGCGCGTCGACCGACAGGTCCTTCATCATGCCCAGCACCTTGTCGTACAGCGCCCGGGAGGCACCGCCGGAGCGCCGCGCCACGATCAGGTGCATCCCGATATCGCGGGCCTGCGGGATGAATTCCAGCAGCGGTTCGAGCGGATTGCCCGCGCCGGTGGCGACCATGTCGTAGTCGTCGACCACGATGTAGATCTCCGGCCCGGTCCACCAGCTGCGGTCACGCAACTGCTGCGGGGTGATGTCCGAACCCGGAATCCGTTGCCGCAGATAGGCGGCGACCTCCTTGATCATGTCGAACGAGGTCTGGCCCGAGGTGGAATAGCCGGCGAGCTGCTGGCCCTCCAGGACGCCCAGCATGGTGCGCCGATAGTCGATCAGGATGATGCGCGCCTGCTCGGCCGTCGAATTCTCGGTGATGCCGAGCACGATGTTGCGCAGCAGCGTGGTCTTGCCGGATTCCACGTCGGCGAAGGCCATCAGGTGCGGCTGTGCGTCGAAATCCAGTACCAGCGGCGCCAATTCGTTCTCGCCGAGACCGACCACCACGCGGGTGGCGCTGCATTCGATGCCGTGCTTCGCGGCCTCGGCGAGCACCTGTTCGCGCGGTACCCGCAGCGGCAGCATGCGGACCGCGGGCGCGCGCCGATCGCCGTAGAGCTCGGCGAACTGGCTGCGCGCCAGCGCGATACCGTCGGAGAGCGTCGCCGGATCGGAACTCGAGTCCAGGCGCGGCAGGGCGACCAGCATGTGCAACTTCTCCGGCGTCAGACCGCGGCCCGGGCGGCCCACTGGCACCAGAACCGCTGTGCGCCGGTCCATTTCGGAGTCGCTGGGGTCGCCGAGGCGTAGTTCCAGCCGGGTGCCGACGAGATCCTTGACCGCCGGGCGGATCTCACCCCAGCGAGTGGCGCCGATCATCAGGTGGATGCCGTAGGACAGACCCTGTGCGGCCAGTGCGTTGAAGGCCGGTTCCAGCACGTCGAATTCGGCGCGGATGGTCGCCCAGCCGTCGACCACCAGGAAGACGTCGCCGAACAGATCCTGCGCCAACGGATCCGCCGCTCGTTCTGCCGGACTCCGCTGCGCCAGTTCGGCCTTGCGACGGCGGAATTCATGGATCGACTCGATACCCAGCTCACGGAACCGCTCCTCGCGCTGGTGCAGCAGGGTCACCATCTCGGCGACCGTGCGGCGCACCCGGTCGACATCCATGCGCCCGGCCACCGAGCCGACGTGCGGGATGTCCGACAGACCCGCGAGCGTGCCACCGCCGAAATCCAGGCAGTAGAACTGCACCTGCTCCGGCGTGTGGGTGGCCGCGGCCGCCATGATGATCGAACGCAGTGTGGTCGACTTACCCGACTGCGGACCGCCGACCACGGCCAGATTGCCCTGTCCCGCCGACAGATCCACGATCAGCACATCGCGACGCTGCTCGTAGGGTTTGTCGATCACACCGATCGGCCACCACAACCGGCCGTGCCGGTTCACCGGCGAGCGCCAGTCCGGATCGGGCAGCAGCATGTCCACCGACGGTGATTCGTCCAGCGGCGGCAGCCACACCTCGTGTGCCGGGCGACCGTGACCGCGCAACCGGTCCACCACCACGTTGAGCAGCGTCTTCGGCACCGTTTCGGCTGGTGTGCCGGGTAGGTCCCGCTCCGCCTCCGGCGATCCGGGCGGCGGCGGAAGTTCGGGCCGGCCCAGCGGCCCGCGCGCCGCGGCGGCGGCCACCGGTGTGCGCATCGGCACCGGCGCCGCGGTGAAGACCACCGGCTCCTGCCCGCCGCCGCGCTGCCCGCCGCCGGTGCGGCCCGGCGCATTGCCCGCGGGTGATTCGTAGGCGCCGGAGACGTAACAGGCGTTGAACCGCAGCGGATCGTCGGCATCGCTTTTGAGGTAGCCCGAGCCCGGCACGCTCGGCAGGTGGTAGGCGTCGGTGATGCCGAGCACCGCGCGCGATTCGTTGGCGGAGAAGGTGCGCAGGCCGATCCGGTAGGACAGGTGCGAGTCGAGGCCGCGCAGCTTGTTCTCCTCGAGCCGCTGCGAGGCCAGCAGCAGATGCACACGCAGGGAGCGGCCCAGGCGGCCGATCATGACGAACAGGTCCGCGAAATCCGGTTTCTGCGAGAGCAATTCGGAGAACTCGTCGACGATGATGAACAGCGCGGGCAGCGGGTCGAGGTCGGCGCCGGCCGCGCGGGCGCGCTCGTATTCGGTGACGTTGGCGAAGTTGCCGGCCGAGCGGAGCAGTTCCTGGCGGCGGGTCATCTCACCCGACAGCGCGTCCTTCATGCGGTCGACGAGGGCGATCTCCTCCTCCAGGTTGGTGATCACCGCGGCGACGTGCGCGAGCGATTCGAGTCCGAGGAAGGTGGCGCCACCCTTGAAGTCGACCAGCACCATGTTCAGCTGATCCGGCGAATGGGTCGTCACCATGGACAGCACCAGCGTGCGCAGGAATTCGGACTTACCCGAACCTGTTGCGCCGATGCACAATCCGTGCGGACCCATCCCGTTCTCGGCCGACTCCTTGATGTCGATCTCGACCGGGGTGCCGTCGGGCGTGATACCGATCGGCACCCGCAGTCGCTCGCGATCGTTGCGCGGGCGCCACACCGTGGCCGGATCGATCTGCGCGGCATCGGGAATCTTCAACAGCTCCATCAGGCCGGGCACTGCTCGCGATTCGTCACCGAGGCTCACGATCTGGGCCGCGGTGGCGATCCGGTAGCGAGCCAGCGCCCGAGCCAGGGTCTGCGCTTCGGCGATCGTCACCGGGTCCGAGGTGGCGAACTGTTCCACGCCCGCGGCGGATCTCGCGGCGACGGTACCGTCGGCGACCACCAGTTGCAGTCCGCGGCGCACCGCGAGCCCGGCCTGCGGCGCGGTGAGGTCGAGCACGGTCACCGAGTCCAGGCCGGCGTCGCTGACGATCCGCTCGGTACCGCTGACGTAGCCGTCGTCGATGATCACCAGCAGGTGGATGCGCCCGGCGGTGGGCTGGGCGTTGCGCATGAACCGGCCGCGCTCGAGCAGTTCGGCCGCCATGGAGGTCTCCAGTTCGGCCAGCGAGCGATACATCATCCGGGCCGCGCCCATACCGTCGCGGTCGACCGGATGTTGCAGGTGCGGAAGCCATTTCGCCCAAGACCACGCCTCGGCGTCCGGGTCGGCGCAGATGATCGCGACCGCGGCGTGGTCGGGGCCGTGGAAGGTCACGTATTCCATCAGCATGGCGCGCACCAGCATGCGCGTCTCGTCCGGGCGGCCCTCGATGTTGATCGCCGGGAACGCGCGCAGCGACAGGGCGGTGGGCAGGCCGTGCACCACCGAGTGGGTGCGCACGAAGCGGCGCAGCGCCACCGTCGACACCGGTTCGAGGTCCTCGAGCGGACCGGTTTCCGGCCGTGCCAGTTTGGTGGCCAGCCGGTGACTGCCGACACCGACGCGCACATGCCCGAAATCCGGGTCGTTGGGGCGGCGTTCCCACATCCGGCGGGTGCCGGCCACCGCGCACAGATCGGCCGGTTCCGGATGACTCCAGATCAGCGATTGCAGTTGTGCGCGACCGGTTTTGCGCACATCGCGGCGGACCTGGTCGAGGTAGCGGAAGTAGTCCTTGCGTTCCTCGTTCAGTTCGGCGGCGCGCTTGGGCCCACCGGAGCCGCGCATGCCCGCCATCATGCCGACCATCGACATCAGCATCATCATCGGGAACATCAGCATGAAGGGGTTGGCGAGCAGGTTGCGCCCCATCATCACCATCATCGCGAGCATGCCGACCACCGCGACCACCATGACCACGGGCATGAGCCGCATCAGCAGGGCGGGCGGCACCGGCCGCGGAATCTCCGGCGGCGCGGTCAGCGCCACCTCGCCGCCCGGTGCCCGCGGCGGGGCGATCCGCGGTCGGCGCACGAATCCGTCGGTGGACATGCCTACTCTCCTCGAGGCGAGTCGGTCCCGGCGGGAGCCGGGGTGGCGGAAAGGTATCCGGCGGCCGGATCGTCGGCGACCGGTTCGGGTCGCCGGCGCCGATACGGCAGGGCGGCAGCCCATCCGACGGCCAGCAGGGCCAGCAGCGCGCCGGAGCCGATGATCGCGACCCGGCGCGGCAGCGGATCGGGGCCGGGATCCGGGCGGGGCGGCGCGATCGCCCGTGGCACCTGCGCGGCCTGCCCGGTTGGCGGCGGCAGTTGCGCGGTGAGTGCCGCCAGCGGATCGACGAGGCCGAATCCGACCCGATCGTCGCGGCCCGCACCCGGGTTGTGCGCGGTGCGCTCGATCCGGTCGATCACCTGTGCCGCGCTGAGATCCGGAAATCTGCTGCGTACCAAGGCCGCCAGGCCCGAGACGAAGGCGGCCGAGAAGCTGGTGCCGTCGATGGTCAGCGGTCCCTCGTCGCCGTGTTCGGTGTCGACCAGGCCGGTTCCGCCCGGCTTGCTGTCGAGGGAGATGATCGACCGGCCGGGCGCCGCGACACCCACCCAGGGGCCGTGGATCGAGAACGGCGAGGTCGCTCCGTCCGGATCGGTCGAGGCGACCGAGAGCACGTACGGGGAGAACCAGGCCGGGCTGATGACGGTGCGCACTCCGTTCCAGCCGCTGGTGTCGTTCTGGGCCGAGCAGGCGGCCTGATCGAGGTTGCCCGCCGCGGCGACCACGACGACATTGCGGTCGGCGGCATATTTCACCGCCGCGCCCAGTGCGCCGTCGGCGGTTTCGGAACCCGCTGGGGTGCAGGATACTTCGGAGATGTTGATCACGGTGGCGCCCATGTCGACCGCGCGCACCACGGCGGCCGCCATCGTCAGCACATCGCCGTATCCGCCGGCGGCGACCTTGCCGGTCTCGTCGTTGGTGCGGTTCTTCGCCTCGTACTGCAGGCTCAGCTGCCGGATGGCCAGGATCTGCGCCTCCGGGGCGACCCCGGAGAAGGCGTCGGCGGGGCTCGGGCGCGCGGCGATCAGGCCGGCGACCAGGGTGCCGTGGCCGTCGCAGTCCTCGGTGCCGTCGCCGGCGGTGACGAAGTCACCACCGGGCTGCAGGTCCGGCAGGCGCGGATGGCGGTTCACCCCGGTATCGATGACGGCGACCTTCTGCCCGGCGCCGCGACTGAACTTCCAGGCCCGGTCCAGATCGAGAATTCGCTGGGGCAGTGGCGGATCCCGCGGAATCGCCCCGGTCAGATACGGTTCGGCGCATACCGCGCGCTTCTCGGTCTGGTCCGGCGGACCGTTCTTCGCGTTGACGGCCAGCGCCTGCCCGAGGGCGTCCTCGTCGATCGCCGGCGGGGCGACCGCGCTCGCGGGACCACCGCCGAACAGCGACGCGCCGAGTACCGCCGCGGCGGCGGCAGCGCGCAGCCCGCGAGTGGCCCCACCGGCGAAAGCCGCTGCCCGACAGTCTCTTCCGTAGCGCAGCACAGTCATCGGCCCGTTCAGATGTTCCGGGCGGCCGAATAGACGTCCATCAGCCACAGCGACAGCGGCACGATGGCAATGATCAGCAGGTATTCGAAGATCTCGATCGCCCGCCGCAGCACCGGCGACACGTCCGCGCGAGGTCCGAGCACACCGAAGGCGACCACCGCCGCGGCGACGATCAGCAACAGTCCCGCGCCTGCCGCACGCCACTCCTGGTGCGCCACAGCGACTCCGGCGGCGACCGCGAGCGCCACCGCGGTGCCGCCCGCGATCATCGTCGACGCCTGGGTGAGGTCCGCGTACGCCCGGCCACGCAGGCACAGCACCACCGCGGTGATCGCCGCCAGCATCAACCCCTGCCAGCGCGACCCGCCCAGCGGGTCGGCACCCAGGACGGCACCGAAACCCGCTGCGAGCGTGGCGCCCACGAGGACACCGGACTGGTACTGATTGGCCGCGTGGGCGCGGCGCTCCAGCCCCGCCGCCGAGGGCAGCGCGGTCGCACCGATGACACCGATATCGGCGATGGTCGGGCGTGGTTCGTGATCGGTGGGGTCGATGGCCCCGCCGGCGGTCGGCACCGGGGGAACCGGCAGGCGCGCCGCGGCCACGGCCGCCCGGGGAGCCATCGTGATCAGCACCAGTCCGGCGATCAGTACGCCGACGGCGATCTTCGCGATGTCGAAGTCCCACACCATCCGTACGGCCGCGGCCACCGCGAGCACCGCCGCGCTGGTGACCACCGCGGCCACCACGAGCGATCCGGCGCGGGTCATCGAATACAGTGCCAGCGCCACCACCAGTGCCGCCACTGCCGAGAACAGGACGTGCGGTGCCCCCACCCATCCCGGTGTGAGAAGCCCCGCGCTCGCGCTCAGCAGCGCAATCGCGAACAGCGACAACACGATCGCGGTCGTGCGCTCGGCCGGATAGCGGCGCGCGACGATCACCGCGGCGCCGGCGGCGAGTACACCCGCGCCGAGCGCGATGAATCCGTTCCAGATGCCGGTGCCCTTACCGGACACGAGGACCGCCACCGCGACGAGTACCGCGATCAGCCCGGCGCCCAACCCCATTCGCCGCGCCGCCGTCGGTGACCAGGCGTTTCCCGATTCGGCGGTGAGCCGCGAGACCGCGTCGATCACATCGTCGAAGAGTGCGGGCGCCTCCTTGGCGGTCACCGAGCGCAACACCAGCAATTCACCGTCGAAAACCTCTGCGTCGGTGAGGGATTGGTGCGGCGGGATGGGGTCGCGGCCGATCCGCGCCAGCGTCCAGTGCTGTGCGCGCACGGGCGCGCCCTCGTCGTGTTCGGTCAGGTCGGGATTGCGGGAATCGATCAGCTCGACCAGGTCGGTGATGTACGCCGCGACCGGCACGGTCGCGGGCAGGCCCACATCGAGTTGAGTATTTCCGCCGATCACCGACACTCGGCACAATTCCGGGTCAACGGCCCCCACGCCGCTGCTCGACGACTCGGTCACGGATTACAGAACTCCCTACGATTTTCGTCGCTGTATTGCGACGTTCCAAACTTAACCGAGATCGGCTGTCACGGCAGCCGGTATGCTGAGCGAGAATTAGCACATTCACGCGTTTAGGGGACTGTCCGTATGACCGGCAACCGCCAAGCACAACGCGCCTTCGATGCCGGCGTATTGTCATTGGGCATCGCT
Source organism: Nocardia africana NBRC 100379 (assembly GCF_001612635.1). GTDB lineage: Bacteria > Actinomycetota > Actinomycetes > Mycobacteriales > Mycobacteriaceae > Nocardia > Nocardia africana. The sequence continues at coordinate 317,755 of NZ_BDAV01000001.1, forward strand.
ATCGACGGCCAGGAATCCACGCCCGATCTCGAATATGCGAAGCTCGCATTCCAGCGCGCCACCGAATGGGATCCGGGCATGTGCGACGCCTGGCTGGGCCGGGCCGCGGCCGGGGAGATCACCCCCGAGGTGGTGTTCAACCTCTACAAGACCAGCGGCTCCACTCTCTACCGCGAGCAGCGCCGGCTCGGCCTGGCGCCGCGGCAGCTGGCGGGCCGGTTCGTGGTGGGCCAATACATCGACTATCCCTTGGCCGGATACACCGAGATCTGGCTGGCGCAGGCGACCCAGCTGATCTCCGCCGGCGATTACGACGAGGCCGAGCAGGTGCTCGACGAGCTGGCCCGGCACCGCGCGGGCCTGCTGTCGCAGCCCGATCAGGACCTCGACGACCGGATCTGCCAATACGTCCGCGGCCTGCTGCACTACACGACGCAGCGCTGGCCGGATGTGATGACCGTGCTGGCCGGTTCGGCGGACTGGCAGGACTCCTACCTGGCCGCGGGCGCGCACGTGATGGTCGGCACGGCCTGCGCGCAGCTCGGCCTGTTCGGCGAGGCGATCCGCCGGATGGAGGCCGCCGAGAGCGGCCCGATTCCGGCCGCCGCCACCACCGCCCGGTTCTGCCGCGGGCTGTGCCTGCGCGAGATGGGCCGTGAGGACGAGGCCCAGGCCCTGTTCGAGAAGGTGTTCTCGGAGGCGCCCGACTTCGCCGCGAACACCCAGGCCATGCGCGACCGCAAGTACCGCCTCACGGTGACCTCGAAAGAACTGATCGACGCGCGCACCGACCGCTGGGATCCGGCCTCGGCGCCCACGGCCGAGCAGGTCGAGACCGAGGAGCGCGGTGATCGGGCCAAGCGCCTGCTCGAGGTCGCCCGCGCCGAGCTGGACGAGCAGATCGGCCTGGCCGCGGTGAAAACTCAGGTGGCGAAACTCCAGGCCACCGCGCAATTGGCGAAAATCCGCGCCGAGAAAGGTATGTCCAGCCAGCCACGCGGACAACACCTTGCGTTCACCGGCCCGCCAGGAACCGGTAAGACGACGATTGCCCGGGTGGTGGCGAAAATTTACTGTGGGTTGGGTTTGCTGAAAACCGATCGACTGGTAGAGGTAAAGCGTTCGGATTTCGTCGGTGAACATTTGGGAAGCACCGCGATAAAAACAAATAAATTGATCGATTCCGCGATGGACGGGGTGCTGTTCGTCGACGAGGCGTACACGCTGATTCAAACCGGTCTTTCCGGCGGTGACGCCTTCGGCCGCGAGGCCGTGGACACCCTGCTGGCCCGGATGGAGAACGACCGCGATCGGCTGATCGTCATCATCGCCGGCTACGACGGGGAGATCGACCGGTTCCTGGCCTCCAACGACGGTCTGGCGTCTCGCTTCGCCAAGCGCGTGAAGTTCGAGTCCTACACGCCCGAGGAACTCGGCCGGATCGGTCAGTTCATTGCGAGCAAACGGGATTCGGAGGTCTCCGAGGACGCGCTGGAACTGCTCCAGGCCGCGTGCCGGGAGCTCTACGAGCGCCAGGTGACCGACCAGAGCGGCGAGCAGCGGCGTGCGGTGGACCTCGCCGGTAACGGCCGGTTCATCCGCAATGTGATCGAAGCCGCCGAGGAGGAACGCGAATTCCGTTTGGCCACGGACGAATCCATCGATCTGTCGGCGGTGGACGAGACGGTGCTCATGCGGATCGAGGGCGCCGACATGGCCAAGGCGCTGGAAGGCGTGCTCGGCGGATTGCGCTGAGCCGCATCACATTCGGCGAACCGGTCGCCCCGCCGGGCGGCCGGTGGCGATCAGTTGTTCTTCCCGGGTGGTGGGATCGGCCGGGCGCACGCTGTCGCGCGCGGCCCCCCGTCCGGGCACTGCGGCAGACTGTCGTGACTGGTCAGCGCGTCCTGCCGGGTCAGTGCCGGGCCCGCCGACAACGCCTCCACGATGGGCTTCGGCGCCGGCTTCGGAGTCTTCGGCAATCCGAGGACCTTGGCCGTGTCGGCGTCCGGAATACCGTATCGAATCCCGTTGTCGGCTATGTAGAACAGCGGGCCGTTGCTCACCGCGCCCGGCTCCGCGCCGACCGACCGCACGAACTCCCCCGTGCCCGGACGCAGATAGACACCGTCGATCCGATCGCCGGGGCCGTCCGCGGTCGCCGGGACGACCGGCTCCGCATCCGCGGGCAGGGGCAGCGCACGACCCGCGAGCAGGGTCACGGTGGCGCGCGCGTCGTCGGCGGCGCGGCTCCACGACAGACAGGCCACCGGATCGGCGTCGGGCGCGAGCACAGCCGGAACCTGCTGTGGGAAATCGTCGATCGGCAGCCGGTGCAGAACCGGGATACCGACGATGCGATCCGGCGGCACGGTCGAGATCTCGTTCATCCCTTGCGAATTCGCGTCGCGAATAAGCCCCGCGGCGAAGGGCGTGACCGGCTGCACGCCGTCGGCGAGAACCACGTACAACTCGTCGGCGTCCACGCCGTGTACTCGGATCACACCGCCGACCGGCACGTCCGACAGCTTGCCCGGACCGGGCGTGCCGTGCCGGTCGATCTCCGGAACCGTCAGCGGCGGAACGGGTTCGGTCGCATCGAGCAACGCGCCGCCGATCGGGCGTGGACGCTGATCCCGCAATCCGAGAGAGCGGATCAGCACGGAATCGCCGGGATCGATCTCGGCCCGCTTGCCGTCGTAGACGAGGAAGGTCTTACCGCCGTGGGTGGCCAGCAGCGCCTGATCCGCGCGCACCGGCACCGCGTGGGTGCCACCGGCCGGATTGTCCAGAGGCCCGGCGATCACCGTGGTGAGCGGGCCTGCCGCTGCCGCGCCTCCCGTCGAGGACGGCAGCAGGTTGTCGCACATCGTCCAGGTGGACCGCCGGGGATCGCCGGATCCGGGCAGGGCGCCGGGCGCACCGGGAATGCCGAGCAGCGGACCGCGCGGCTGGGTCAGTTTGCTGTCCTTGACCGAGGCCGGCGAGGCGTCGGCGCCGGTGATGAGCCGCGCCGAGGCCAGGTTGAGCACCGGATGCAACGTTCCGTCCACGAGGACGTAGAGCGCACCGGAATCCTTGCCCATCACGATCTTCGAGTCGCCCACGGAGCCCTGCGGGTGCAGGAAGGCCAGGATCGCGGCGCCGGCCACGCCCAGCAGTCCCAGTACGGCGCCGATGACGAGCGAACGGAACTGGGTGCGCATGGGATCGTGCAGCATCCGCACGTCGCGGCGTACGAGCGCGTGCTCGTAGCGCTTGAGCAGGAACCGGTAGCCGTTGACTTGGGCACGGGTGGTCAACTGCGCCGGCACAACCGCCTCCCGATATCCACTGGCTGATTCCGATGACCCGATTCGAGTGCGCGAGCCGAATCGGCCGCGCTTCGACAGACTAGCGAAGCCGAACGAGTTCGGTCCATTATGTGCGCATGAACTCCACCGCGCGCGGAGAAAAAGCCGGACCGCCTCACGACGATTCCTCCGACGCTTCCGAATCACGCTCGAACGCACCGCAATTGCGCTCGACGGAATTCTGGCTCTTCCACCTGCTCCCCCTGCGCCTGGTGCTTCCGGTGCTGGTCACAGCGGCTGTGGGGGCGTTCGTGGCAAGGGTTTTCACGCCACTGTGGTGGGTTCCGGTCGTTGTCGCCGCCGTTGTGGTGATCGTTGCGCCGGCGCCGATTCGCGGTACTTCTCTCGCGCAATCACTGGCACGCGGAATTACCTTTCGTTGGCAATTGTTTCGGAATCGTTCGACCGCCGTTCAACATTCGCCATTCAATGTTCCACTGGCCGAAGGCGGAAGTTACGGAATGCGCTGGGACGGAGACCGGCTCATCACCATGTTGCGGATCGACGCACAGCCGCGAACGGTGACCCGGCTCAGCCCCAGCGGCCTGCTCGGCGACGATATGCTGCCGCTCGCCGAGATCGCCCGCTGTCTCGACCAGTTCGACATCCGGCTGGCCGCCATCGATGTGATCAGCACCGGAGCACGCAGTGCCGGCACCGGTGCGGTGGCACGTGCCTACGAGAGCATCCTCGGGCCACTGCCGGCCGTGGCGCATCGAACGGTCTGGGTCGTCCTGCGGCTGGATCCGCTGGCCAACGCCGCCGCCGTGGATCGGCGCGGCGGCGGGGCGGAAGGCACCTTGCGCTCGGCGGTCGTGGCCACGCGCCGGGTGGCCAATCGGCTCGCCGCACGCGGGCTGTCGGCGGTCGCGCTCTCGGCGACCGAGATGAATCAGGCGGTCGCCCAGCTGACCCTCGGCGCGGCGCCGGAGGACTTCGAGGAAACGACGGACAGTGTGGTGCACAACGGTTTTCACCACACCACCTACCGGATGACCCCCGAGGCGCTGGGCTCCCGTGGCATCGCCGAGGTGTGGTCGACGCCGACGGTGACCTCGACGATCACCGTGCGACTGCAGCGCGTGCCGGGTGCCGGCCCCACCACGGCCGCGACCACCGACGCGTCGATCGCCGTGACAGCGACGGCACGCTTCGCGACCCGCGACGCGCCGTGCCGCGTGCGCACGGCCGGACTGATTCCGCTGCCCGGAAAGCAGCGGCGCGCACTGCTTTTCAGCCTGCCGCTGGGCACCGGAGTGCCGGCGCTGCCGCTGGACAGCTACCTCGGACCACCGGACGCATTGGACCGGGTGCCGATGCCTATCGCCGGCTGCGGACAGCTCATCGGCGCCGACAACTCGGGACAGGGCGTGGCGCTGCCGCTGGTGAGCCGGCACGTGCGCCGGGTCGAGGTCATCGGCTCCCCGCTGGTCGCCAAACAGGTGATCCTGCGCGCGATCGCGCTGGGCGCCAGTGTGGTGGTGCACACCAACCGGCACGACGAATGGCGGCCGATGGTCGGGTATGTCGATATGCCGCAGGCGCTCACGCTCGCGACCTGGTCGGCCGGCTCCCAGCAGGCCAGTTCGTATCGATTCGCGACCATGGTGGTCTTCGACGGCATCGCGCCGAGCGGGCACCACTCCGACGCCACCGTGATGGTGCTGCGCCAGCACGGCCCGGTGGCCGACGGCTTCGAGCCCGACGTCACCCTCATCGAGGACCCCGTCACCCCGAACCTGGTCACCGTGCGCACCGAGAGCGGGGAGACCAGCGTGTACATGGTGGCTACGCCGGAGGAACTGCGGTTCGTGGGGGCGAATTCAGCCGTTCCGGCCTGAACGGTTCAGCCGCGGGTCCGAACAGCGAAGGACCCGCCCGATCTGGGACATCGGGCGGGCCCTCGCGGTGAGAAGTGTGCCGGACTCAGCCGCCGAAGCCGTTGGCGACGACCTTGTCCGCAGCGGTCGCGTTGTTCATCGCGGCCGCGACGGCCTTGGACAGCGCCGACACCTTGCCCATGGCGGTGCTGGGGTCGCTGTCGCCGTTGATGTCACCGAACTGCTGGTCCCACTTCTGCTTCGACTTCTGGAACGCCTCGAGACCGGCGTTGCCCTCCCACGCGTGGGCCAGCTTGGCCGCGCAGTCCTGCAGGTTGCTCGCCTCGGACTGCAGGTCCTTGTGGAAGCCGTTCAGGAGGTCGGAGAGCTCCTGGAGAACTGCTCTTTCGTACAGCATGTCGCTACCTTTCGTACGTTCGGGGTGGAACGGTTGTGCTGGATTCGCCTCAGACGCCGAGGTTGGTCAGACCGCCGGTCTGCGAGATGAGCTGACGGAACTCGTTCTCGTTCTCGCTCTCCAGGCCGGTGTAGGTCTTGTTACCGTGGCCGACTTCCTCGGTCATCTCGTTGAGGATCTGGTTCAGCTTCGCTGCTTCCTCGTCCCAGTCCTGGGCGGCCTTGTTGCACGCGGAGAACGCGTCGCCCTGCCAGCCGCGCTTGGCGGAATCGACCGCCTCGGTCACGCGGGCGATGGTGGCGCGGATGCGATCGACCGAGTTGGCCATATCGGTCTGCGCCTGCGAAGTACTCGCTGCATCGTTACTGATTTGCTGTCCGGCCATCGTCAGGCCCCTCTCTGTGTTTTCCGGTAATACGGGTGGTCGGTAGTACAGGTGGTCACTGGCACGGGATTTCGCGAGCTAGGGCATCCACCTTCCCCCGGGCAAGGTGCCGATCAGCGCCGTAATCGCCTGTGCGACGCGGTGATCGGTTCCCGGCGTGAAGGTGGTCCACATCCGCCGGTCGGATGCGGCGCCCGGGCTGGCCGCGATCCGGCCCCGGGCGGTGTCGTACACCGCCACGGCGCCGGAGGATCGGGTGGTGATGCCGTCGGCGTGGACGTAGGCGACGATCTCGGCGTGGGCGTGACACTGCGACAGCGCCATCCCGAATTCGATCGCCGCGCGTTCGGCCACGTCCACGCCGTACAGCGCTTCGGCGAATTCCGTTGCCGCCGTGGCGTTGTCCAGCCGCTGCGCCAGCTCGTCGGTGGGGGCGCTGAAACTCGCGATATCCGCGGGTTCGGCGGGACCGAGGACGTCCAGAACGGGGCGGGCCAGTGCACCACCGTCCTCGTCCGCCCAGATGGTGCGGACGTCGATCTCGTCGCCGGTGCGGACGGCGACCGCGTGCCCGGCGCCGCGCCGCGCCACCGACACGCGACGCGTCCCGCTCGCGGTGACGATGCGCGCCGCGAGTTCGGACTCGGGCTGGGCCAGGATCGACAGGGCCGCACCGAGTTCCGGCTCGACGTCGTCGTAGCGGTCCACGAGTCCGGCACCGCGCAGGCCGCGCAACGCCTCGGCTCGCGCGGCGGTGAAGGCGTCGATCGAGTCCTGCCGTGGCCCGACCTCCAGCACCAGCGGCAACGTCTGGACGCCGAGCAACTCGGCGACGGCCAGGACGGCGTCGTTGGTCAGGGTCGCCATAACACTCCTTACGCGGGGCTCGCGGTGCCGGGCGGCGCCTCGATGCCACCGAGAACCGCTGGGGCGGCGGCCAATCCGGCATCGATCTCGAATTCGCCGGCGCCGGGTGCGTCCGCCGCCCCGGCCCGGACGGTGCGCTCCTCCTCGGACTGCACGGCGGCGGGGCCGGCCGCGGCGGGGACCGCTTGGCCGGTCGCCGTCCCGGTCTGTGCCGGCGAGGCTTGCAGCGCGGTGAATTCGGTGGACTGGGTCACGCGGGCGACGGTCTGCACACGGGTGCCGGTCAGGGTGTGCGGCATATCGAAGGCGGCCAGGTTCGACATGGCGGGCATACCGGGAATCGCCGGTACAGCGGGTGCCGATTCGGCGGCCACCGCGGCGGCCGCCTGCTCCCCCGCCAGCGCGTCGCCCGTGGCCAGCACCGGCGGCTCGATCTGCTGCCACGGCATCGCGAGCGGTTCGGTGGCGGCCTCGTAGGTGCGCATCACCCGGGCGGCGCCGGCTTTGGCCACGTCCTGATCGGCGCTGATATCGGCGGCGGCGCCGACCAGTGGCGCGCCCATCGCCGCCCCGATGGCCTGCACCGTGTGCATCGCCTGTTCCAGCGCCGCGATCTCCGCGATGTGCGGCATCGCCAGCCGGGCCACCTCGTACGCCGCGGCCTGTTCGGCGGCGTGGGCGGCGTTGCGCCCGGCGGCCGTCGCGGCGTCGAGCAGCCAATCCCGCATCCGCGCAATACGTTCCAGCACTTCGTCACTGTGGTCGGACTGCCAGTGTCCGCGGATGTCGGCGACGATCCGGTCGTAATCCGCCACGGCGGCACCGAAGTTCGCGGCCAGCCGCCCCCAGGCCGACGCGGCCTCGGCCATCGGCACCGACCCCGGACCGGTCGTCAGTTCGCGCGCCAGCCGCTCGGTCGGCCTGGCCTCCCAGACCACCCCGGTGAAGCCGTCACCCGGCGGTTCGACCATGTCGTCGTGCCCCGATCAGGCCGTGGCGCCGAGGTCGGCGGCGTTGTCGCTGTCCATCCGGGACAGCCCGCGCGACTGCGCCCGGAGGGTGGCGGCCAGTTTGCGCAGCTCCTGCACGCCGAGAGTGCCGGACGAGTCGAACGACGCGCCGACCTCGGTCAGGGTCGTCGCCGCGCGCAGCGACACCTCGTCGATACCGGGAGCGGCGACCGACAGCGCCGGGGTATCGGCCCGCAGGCCCGCCTCCAGACGGTCGGCGAGTGCGTCGAGATCGGCGGCGGTGCGCGCCGCGACTACGGGATCGAATTCCATCGCGAACTCCTAGAGGGTGAGAGCCTTGTCCGGCGGCTCGGTGTCCGGGGTGGTGGTGACCGCGTCGGCGGCGCCGACCACGGGAAGTGAGACTCCGGCGATATCGCCCACGACGTCGTTACCGTGTGCGGCGGTGACGAGCTGACCGCGTACCGCATCGCTCGCGCTGCTGGAATCCGAAGCGGCACGAGCCATTCCGGCCGCGCCCGCTCCCGGGGTCATCGGCATCATGCCCGGGCCGCCGGCCGTGCCGGAGGAGGCGATCGCGGATTCGGTGCTCGCGGTGACGGCCGCCTCCGTCATGATCGACGGGGTGCGCGCGGCCTGCAGCGGCGACGACATCTCGGGTGCGCCGACCGCCGGGGCGCCGACGCCACCGGGTGCGCCGGCCCCCGATCCGGCCGCCGCCGGAGCTCCGCCCGCCGCCGGAGCCGGGGCCGCGATCGGTTTCGCGGCGCGGCCGGTGAGGCTCGTCGCCGCCTGCGCGCCGGCCCCGCCGACGGCGGACAACGATTGCACCATCTGCAGTGCCTGCGACACATATTGCGTCGCAGAGCCGGCGGCGCTGCTCGAGCTCGACGCACTGGTCGCCGTCGACAGACCGGAGGGCGTGGCGCTGAGCCGGGACGTGGTACCGGCCACGGACTTCAGCGACGCCTGCGGCACCGCGACCCGCTGGGCCGCGACGTTCGACACCCCGTGCGGCACATTGGTGATCTCGACCTTCTGGCCCGTGTGCGCCATCTTCGCGCTGTGCGCGGCCAGCTCGACCCGGGTCTTGGTGACCACCGCGAGCGCCTCGGCCAGCGTCTGCGCCGACATCGCCAGCACGAACACCTGCCCCGGCGGGGTCACGATGAACGGCGCGGCCGCCGCGAGCGACGTCAGATACTTCGCGGTGATGCCCGTCATCAGCGCATTTCCGGTGAATACGCTGCCGGCCGCGGCGGTCGTGCCCAGCGACATCTGCGCACCCTGCCCCGCCACCGCGGCGCCGTCGGCGGCCGCCTGGGTCGATTTGGCCGCCGCCGACAGGGCGCCCGCGCCCTGCCACAGCGACATCGCCGTCTGCATCGCCGTGGTGCCCAGTTGCACGACGGTCTGCAGCACGGTCGAGATCTGCGACAGCACCTGCGTCGGGTCGCCGCCCGGACCGGCCCCGAGTTTGCCGGTGCCGAAACTGCTGGCCAGATCCGTGATCGGTTTGGTCAGCGCGTGCAGGTCGAGCACCGGCAACGGCGGTAGCTGCGGCAGCGGTGGCGCCGGCGGCAGCTGCGGCAGGCCCGGCAGCCCCATCTCACGCAGTACGTCGTTGACCGGCCGGTCCACGATCGACCCCATCGCGCTCTGGCGCAACAGATCGACGATCGACCGGTCCAGGCCCGGTTCCATCACGCGCGGCCGATTCCGCCGAGCAGGTCGGCGTTGTCCTGGTCGGTTGCCGCGTAGGTGGCGGCACTCTGATGCGCGGTGACGGCGGTACCGGCGTGCACGGTCGCCAGCTCGACCACCGAACTCAGGTGATTCGCCTGTGCCAGCGCATATGTCGCGAGAAAGTCCTGTCCGATCAATCCGAAGACCGGAACGGCCGCGGCGATGGCCACCGCCTGGTTCACTGTGCCCGCGGAGAGTGTTTCGGTGGCCATAGCGGCCGCCGTGTCCCCGTAGCGACGGATCGCCTCCGGTACTGCTACCAACTCGCCCATCTGAAAGCCCCTGCCCGGTAAGCCGATTCGCGCTCACGTAACCGGCGGATCGAACATCTACCGAGCAATTGCAACAGGCGACGACGTAGATTGGCACGCGCGGAGCTTAAGAACGCGTTACGCGTCAGTGAATCTCGCGCGTACCGGCGCCGTTGTCCTCGTTGAACGCGGCGATCAGGTCACCGCGTTGCGCGAACGCACGGGCGGCGGCGCTGCGCGCGGTGGACACTACCACCTGCTCGAATTCCGCTGGGGTGAGCCGATTCACCAACGGTGAGAAAACGAGATCGAGCAATGCGCCGTTACCGTCGACCTCCACCGTCACGGCGCCGTCCGGTGAGGTTTCGCGGGCGCGCACCCCCGCCATCCGGTCCCCCAGATCGCGCATGCGTTCCAGTTGCCGCTCCGTGCGGGCGACCAACTCGTCCATGACCGAAACACCGGATATATCAGGCATATTCGCCATCGGTTCCCCCTCGTTCGCGTCGTCTCGGGCGTCGTGGGTTACCACTCGACCGACCTCAGCCAGCTCTGCGGCTCCGTGTCGTACTCCTGCTCGTCGATCAGTTCCTGCCGTTCGACCTGTTCCGCGGTGGGCAGTCCGGTCAAGGCGAGCAGGTCGCTGCTCAGCCCGGCCTCGGCGAGTTGGCGCCGCCGCGCGAGCCCGGCGCGATCGGCCGCGCGCGAGCACAGCCGGAGCAGTTCGGCGGCCAATTCGGCGGGATCGCGGCGTAATTCGCTCGCCTCGATCGAAATACGCAGCGGCAGTCCCTGCTCGGTGGTTTCTACCGCGATCGCTCCCGATCGCGTGGTCGCGGTGGACATCAGCCTCCTCCTGGTCGGTCGGAAACGGGCACGGTGGCGCCGGGCGATCAGACGCGCTCGTCCTTGATCGCGCGGACGACGGTGATGATCTCGGCATTGATCGCGGCGATCAGTCCCTGCCGGTCCACGCCGGCGGCGGTGCGCGGCGGGCCCTCCCGGATCACATAGCGGCCGTCGCCGGACAGGTCGCGCCAGTCCAGATGCCGGACGGTGCGACCACGCGGGCCGAAACGCGAGACGCCCTGGGCGATTTCGATGGTTCCGGACCGTTCCGGGACGATGTCGAGGAAGCGCTGCCCGGCGGCGTCGTCGGGCTCGTCGTAGCTGTCCCACAGTTGCGGGGCACCGCCCGCACTGTCGGCCGATACGTAGTGCGCTTCGGTGGCGCCGGCCGGTGATTGCGGATCGGGCGGCAGCGATATGTGCCCGGAGCCACCGGCGTCGACCGGTGGCAGGGCATCGGCGACCATATCGGCCAGCCGCAGCGGATCACACTGCACCATCGTGAATCCACCGGCGTGCAACAGCGTGCGGCCGGGCAGCTGGGTGAGCAGGTAGCCGCGGTCCTCGCGCCGGGCGGCCAGCAGCCGGACCGCTCCCTCGCCGCGATGGGGGTCGTGGCCGTCGAAGCCCGTGACCAGAACGGCGAGATCGGGCCGGGTGCAGTCGCGCACCGCGTCGAACAGGGTGTGGTCGGGCTGTGCCAGCATGCGGTCGCGCAGGCGCGTGCATTCGCGCTGGAAGTCGTCCTCCAGCGGAATATCGGTGGTGTAGACGAACGGACGCGGTGGCCCCTCGTCACCGAAATGCCGCCACATGACGACGAATTCGAGATCGGTGAAGGTCCAGCTGCGGTTCATTTCTCGACGACCGGCTTCACGACCACGGGCGCATCACCGAGCGCGTCCTCGAGATGCTCCACCGAGTCCAGATAGGCGGGCCGCTTGTGCTCCTTGCCCTGCTGGTTCTGCGCGCCCGCCCCGGCCGCGCCCGGCGAGCCGGGAGTGCCCGCCATCGGCGCGGCGCCGGCCCGGCCGATCGCGGAGTCGACGGTGTTGGCGCTCAACGCCGTGCTGAGCGTGCTCGCGCGCGGGAACAACTTGGAGGCCTGCGCCAGATCGCGATTGAGCGTGGGCAACCCCGGCACCCCGGCACCACCGCCGGGCACGCCGCCACCGCCGCCACCCGCGCCCCCTCCGGCACCGGCCAGGGCGGACAGCGGATCCGAGCCGTCCATACCCGGAATACCCAATCCCGGAATATCGCCCAGCCCGGCCTTGGCCAGCGCGTCCTGCTGCTGTTGCTGCGTCAGAGTCTGGGCAACCTGCTGAAACGCCTGCATCAGCTGCTGCGCACCCTGCTGTGCGGCCGACATCAGTTGCTGCACAGCGGACATGACCTGCTGCTGTTCCTGCTGTTGCTGTGCGACCGCCTGCTGCCGCTCCTGTTGCTTCTGCAGTTGTTCCTGTTGCTTCTGCTGTTGTTCCTGCTGCTGCTGTTGCTGGTGTTGTTCCTTCAGTTGCTGCTGCTGCGCTTCCTTCTGTTGCTTCTCGAATTCCGCGGCCTGTTTCTGCTGCTGCGCCAACGCCTCCCGCTGGTGCCGGGCGGCGGCCTCCTGCGCGGCCTTGGCCTGCGCGTCGTTGGGTGTGCCGCCCGGAGTCGTACCGCCAGGCGGGGTCGAACCCCCGGGCGGGGTGCTGCCGCCCGGCGGATTCTGGCTGCCCGGTGGATTCCGACTGCCCGGCGGGTTCTGGCTCCCGGGGGGATTCTGACTACCCGGTGGGTTCTGCCCGGTCGGGTTGTACGGATCGGCGGGAATCTGGCCGAATGCCGCTGCGGCCGCGGGCAATACCGGAACGTGCGACGAGGACTGGTTCATCCCGAAGACATAGGTTCGCCGGAAACTCTCGCGAACGGTCTGGATCCACTGCTGCTGCGTCTTCGCGTCGGCATCGTTGTTCGGCGGCATGCTGTATTGGGTCTCGTTCAACCACCCCGAGGTGTAGACCAGCAGATCACCGGTGCCCCTGATCGCGGTGGACAGCCCCGGGATGCTCTTGCCGTAGGCCTGCACCGCCGCGACCGCGGTTTCCTTACCCGGCCCACTCCACTTGTCGGCGGTCACCGAGTCGATCTTGTTGAGCAGATCCGAGTACACCTTGTTCACCTCGGTCGCCATCCACCACCAAGTACCCGCGTGGTGGGCGAGATTCTCGGCCACCTTGTTGACCCGGATGTAGTTGCCGACCTGGAACAGGTCGTACCAGCTCATGTAGTCGGGCGCTTCGGGGCTGATGGTCGAGGACTGGAACGACTGCAGCCCCGCCTTGTTGTCCATCGCATTGACGGGATTCTTCAGATCGTCGTTGGTGCCCGGCACTTTCGGCGGGTCACCCATCGGGTCCAGACCGTCGGCGTCCCACATGTAGTCCGGTTTGCCGCTGACGTTGTCCAGCAGCGCGGAGTTGAAGCCGTCCATCTTGCCGTAGGCCTTGCCGGCCGCGATGAAGGTGTCGATCATCTGGCCGAGGATCGTCTTGTGGTCCTCGAAGATCGTCTTCAGATCGGTGGCCTCGGTCCCGAACTTCTTCCCCAGTGCGGTGCCCGACGCGAGATTCGACACCGGAGAGCCGGCGGTGAGGTCGTCGGTGTAGAGCTGCAACGTCTTCAGCGCGGCGATGGTGTTCTCCGCGGCCGCCGCCACTTCCAGGGCCACGTCCGGCTCGAACTTCAACGCGTCGTTGCCCGACGTGTGGTTCTTCGTATAGTCACTCAACGCCGGCCACGGATTACCCGTAGCGACGGGCGTAGTCGGATCGGGCGCCATCGGTCGTGCTCCTCGAATTCGGCAGCGGCGGAAGCTGCGTGTTCACCCCGTCGGCGATACCGGCCGCAGGTCGTCCCCCGCCCGCGCCGATACGCCGAATAGCAAGTCCCACATCATCTTTCGAACATCCTGCGACGCGCGAGCAACACCGGTGGCAACGGCGGTTGAACGCGGGGTGAAACACCGGCGGCGAGTGTCACCCGGCCCGCAACGCGCCGCGCCGCTCCCGGAACCGCTGTTCGAAACCTTCGACATACAGCGACGGCGCGACCGAAGACGAGGATTGTTCCAGCACACCGTCGTCGGCGACGTAGAACACGGCCCGGCCGATCGCCACGTCGTCGGGTTCGGCGGGCACATACACCATCCAGCCCACCGAGAGCCGGTCGGCGTGCAGTCGATCCAGCGGATATCCGCCGGTGTCGATCCCGGCCTCGCCGATATGACCACGCACCCGGTCGAGCGCCTCGGGCCGAGGCAGCGGCGCCGGGCCCGTCGGCGTCGCACCGGCCAGGGTGAGCTGGTTGAATGCGCCGTCGACATCGAAGCCGCCGTCGTCACCGAAGACGGCGACCAGCGTTTCACGGGTGACCACATTCGCCTCGGCCGCGGCGACCAGAGTGTCCACCGCCGAGTGCACGTCGTCGTCGCCGTCGATCAGGCCGCGGATCACCTGCGCCACGGTGGCCGAGGTCCACACGCCCGGTAGCGCGTCGCTGAGATGATCGGCCGAGGGTGACTCACCGCGATACCACCGCCCGTCCTCCCACCAGTAGCAGAACGACAGCAACCCGTCGCCGAAGCGCGGGTTCAGCACCGAATTCGATACCCATTCCGGTGCGCCGGCATACAGCCGCGGCAGCGGGGCACCGCCGTTGTAGGCGGCATCGAGCGCCGGCGCCTCCCACACCCCACCGGAGAGCACGGCACGGCCACCCGGCAGCAGATACAGCGTGCTGCCGCCGCGCCGCGCGCCCTCGAACCAGCCCAGCGAGGGCAATACGCGCGGACCCCACTGCGATCCGGCGGCGACGAAGGCGGCCGCCATCACCGCCCACCGGCTCCACAGCGTGGGTAGATCGGGAAAGTCGTCGTCCGACACCACAGGAACCACCCCCTCGGCTCGATCGGCGCGCGCCTGCCGGGCCGCGACGGCCGGTGGGCGGGACTGCCGGTCACCGTGCCCGATGTAGGCGCCCAGCCAGACCGGCACCCGATCGCGCGGATATGCCTGCAGATCGGCCAGATACGCCTCCGGCGCCAGCAGCTGATCGTCGGGGAACGGTTCGTCGCCGTAGTCGTAGTCGACCTGCAGATGTCCCTCCCGGTCCAACCGGACGAACAGGCGCCACCACGGGCCGCTGTCGAAGGCGGCGGACAGGTCGCGGTGCTCACGCACCAACTCCAGGACCGACTCGGGCGGATCGGCGCGCAGCACGCGGTCCTGATCGTCGGTGAAGACGACCTCACCACCGCCGACCACCACCGTCAGGGCGAAGACGGCGGTCAGCTCGTGCCACCCCTCGGGCGCGACCGCCGCCAATTCGCGCGCGATCCGGTGCGCCAGTTCCCTGGCACGAGCCTCCGGATCCACTGCCGTCGCGAGGGATTCGGGGACCCCGCCGCCCAGGGTGAAGCCGACGTCCGGCTCGTCCTCGGCGGCGTTGTCGTGCGAAGGCCGGTCGGCGCGTGCGGTGTCCGTAGTGGCGGCCGGGTCGGATTCCGGCTGCGGGACCGGGTCGTGGTCGTCGGGGCGGGTCACGTCGCGGTGTTCTCCTCGTTCGCGTCCACCGTCCGGCGCGGCCGGGTGCGGACATCCTCATCGGTGCGATGGTCGGTAACAGTGTGCGGTGCTGCGCTTTTCACCACACACCCCGGACTTCGGCGAAGATCTGCGTACGGCGGGCCGGATTGTCGAGCACATCGCGGATCCACAAACCGAGGTCGAGTTCCGGTTTGCGCTGGCGATACCGCACGGTGCACACCGTCAGTCCCGCCCGGGTCACGGTGAACTCGGTATGCCGGCGGCCCGCCCGCTGCCAGTGCACGACGACCGCCAGATCGTCGGCATCGATCAACCGGCCGGCCACGCGCAGGAAGAGCCGATCGTCGGTGCGGAAGAAGACGAACTCCACACCGTCCAGATCGCCGTACACCCCGCTGAACGGGCCCATCGGCTCGGCCGCCTCGTGCAGCGAACCGGTGAGCGGATCGACCTCCGCACATCGGTGACCGCTGAACTCCTGCACCAGGATGCGAGGCCGTGCGGGAGCCGGTAAACCATTCGGATGCGCGGGGTGGCGCGGAGTGGAGGTGGAGGCCGGGGGCCCGCCGTTCGGCATCGGTGGGGCGAACGGCGGGAAGCCGTTCTGCGGGAGGTTGTCCTGCGGTTGGATGGCCGGAACTTGTTGTGCCCCGAAGTGTCCCGCCTGGCCTGCAGCGGGATCGCCGAGGGAGAACGGGCGATCGACCGAGAAACGACGATCGTGGTCGTGTCCGATCACGGATCGCGGGTCGTACCCGGTGCCGTCACTGTTTCCGTGCTCGGATACCGGGTCGTATCCCATGCCGTCACTGTTCCCGGTGCCGTGCCGATCGGCGCCGCCATGCCCCTGGCCGACGGGATTCAGAGGGGTCGCCGCAGGTGAATGGCCGGCAGGCGCATTCGAGCCGAGGTCTTGGTGCGGCGGAACCTGTTGCGGGAAAGCCGATTCGGCAGGCTGTTGCGCCGCGCCCACCGGCGCACCGAACGGGTTGGGAGCGGTTCCGGCGGCTTTCACGCCCTGGTCGCTCCCCGCGCGCGACAGGGACTGTCGCGGATTCTCGTCGCCGAGCCGGTCCCCCGAATCCGAAAGCCACGGCGGCACGGGGATATTCGAGTGAGCGTGCGGCACCGGACTCGGAATTCGCGGCGCATCCGGATTCGAGGAGCCCTGGACGGCATCGGGCCCGCGGTCGTGTCCCTCGGGCCGGACGTGCGAACCGTCGTAACCACTGCCGGGCAGCCCGTAGCCAGCCCGTCCACCGTGGCCGTGGTGCCGCGGATCACGATGGTCGCCCTTGTCACCCACACGATCCGGGTCATGGCGGTCGTGCCACGGACTGCCATCGCCAGGGCCGGGACGCTCGACGTGGTCGTGATCCTCGTGACGCCCGCCGTCATGGCCGGGGCCATGGTGCTGCGGACCACCGTGATCGTGGCCCTGGTGACGGTGACCGTGATGGCCATGCCCGTGATGGTCGTGGTCGTGATGGCCATGCCCGCGACCGTCGTGGTCGTGATGGCCGTGACCGTGATGATCATGGCCGTGGTCGCCGTGACCGTGCCCGTTGTGGTCGCCGTGGTGGTCGTTGTCGGCGTGATCATGCCCGTGGCCGTGCCCACTGGGATCACCATGGTGATCGTGGTCGTGACCGTGAGGGTCGTGATGGCCACCGCCGGGGTTGTGATGGCCTACGCCGGGTTGGGCCGGGCCGGGTTCCCGCGGCGGCTGATGAGGTGGCGTCGGCTGATGCGGCGGGGGCTGATGCGGCGGCTGGGTGGGGATCGGCGCGGGCGGGAGGTTGACGTCGATGCGCTTCGGTGTGTAATCCGGCCAGTCGAATTCGGCGTTGTGCGGGACGTGCGGGACCGGCGTGATGTACGGCTTGCGCGGATCGCGAGCACGCGGGGTCGGGCCGCCCGGGCGATCGGGAGCACCGCCGTCCGGGGGTTGCTGCCCCGCCGGCCGACCGGTACCCGCGCGACTACCGCTGTCTCCGGACTCCGAGTCCGGTCCGTCTCCGTCCGAGCCGGACCCACGCCGACCGCCCCCGCGCGTTTGTGTGTTCCGCGGTTCCTCCGCCCGCTCCTCTTCGGGATCTCCCTTCCCTTCGGATTCCCCGGCATCGGCGTCGCGGGACGAGTTTCGATTCGTATTCGCGCCTCCGCCTTCGCCTTCCGATGGATCGCCGGTGCGCACCGGCACCACCGGACGCTCGCCGGCGACAGCGAGGTTCGGCGTATCAGCTTGGCTGCGCGCATTTTTCGCGGCGCCGGCCTGCTCGGCCCTTGCTTCTCCGGGCGGAGAATCGGCGGCGGGTGCCTGCTGGTTGCGGGCCTCTCGCTGCGGGGCGGTGCCGGGCTCCTCTGGCGTGGGTGGATTGGGGACGGGATTCGGATCCGCCACGCGCGGTGTGGCTTCCGAGTCCGGACGCGGGGGCCGGGTCGGCGCTTCCAAGGGGGCGACGTGGGCGCGGCCCTGGGAATCCACGGTCAGGCGGATGTAGCGGATCTCGACGTCGGGGTGGGTCAGAGCCTGTGCCAGTTCCGGGTGGGCGTCGGCGGCGGCATCGAGTTCGGCACGGTGCGGAGAACCACCGGAACCGTCGGAGCGTAGGCCGACCACGATCACGGTCGGATGGTCGCCCTCGATGATTCCGACGCGGTTCGTCACCGGCCGCGCTCCCTGCGCCGCGAGGAAATCGGGTCCGGCCGCATCGGTGATCCGCTCGGTGAGGGCGAAGACCCGGGCACGCACCTCCTCGTAGGCTCGTGCCGCGCGTTCCCGTTCGCTGCCGGTGGCGGCGTCCCGTTCGGCGCGTAACCGGGCCAGTTCGTCGCTGAGGCGCGCCCGTTCGGTCGCCAGACGCTCGACTTCCGGCCGGCTCGAAGACAATTCGTGTGGTCGCATCGGCCCCGACTGCCGCAGCGGGCCGTCACCGGATGCCCGTGTCTCGTCCGCGCGCGGTGCCACCGCACCACCGGAATCCGAACCGGGGCGATCCGGGCGATCCGGTTTCGCACCGCTCGCGCCCGTATCCCCCTCGTCCGATTCACCGGTG
Organism: Nocardia africana NBRC 100379; assembly: GCF_001612635.1. GTDB lineage: Bacteria > Actinomycetota > Actinomycetes > Mycobacteriales > Mycobacteriaceae > Nocardia > Nocardia africana. Next base: position 336,063 of record NZ_BDAV01000001.1, read on the forward strand.
CCACGCCCGTCCGCACCGGACTCGTCCGGGCTACGCCCATTCACGCCGCGCTCGTCGGCGCCGGGAGCGTCCGTGCCTCTCTCGCCCGCACCGTCGCCGAGAGCGGGCCGGGTGCGATTCGGCTCATCGGGACCGGCGCCGAGGTCGTCCAGGCGGCGGGTGAGATCGCCGCGCAGCCGGCGCAGGGTGTCGGGCAGTTGCTTCGACTCCACGGCGGCTTCGGGTTCGCCGAGGCGTTCCGCCCAGACGAAGCGCTCGCCCGGGTCGGCGTCGGCGAGCTGCTCCACGCGGCCCGCACGCAGCAGCAGATCCAGCAGCGGGTCGCGCGCACCGGGGGCGGGCAGGGCGCGCAGCGGTCCCGCCTCTCGCGCCGCCAATTCCTTCAAGGCCTCGACCGGGTTGCGGGGCAATCCCGGGAAGCGTTGCCGCGCACCGGCTTCGGCGAGGATCTCGGCGGCGCGGCGTTCGCGCGGCGAGAGCCACGAGGGGTCGGGTGCGGGCGCATCGACCGCATACGGAATCCGCGACATCCGCAGTGTCTTGTCGCCGTCGTGCTCGGGCGCATCGGGCGGCAATTCGTCCGGATGGACGGGCACCCCGTCACGGATTACGAGATGTCCGCTCAGGCGGCGCCGGTTGGTGTCCCAGTCGTAGCCGTACCGGGCCGCTTCCAGGTCGGCGTCGTGCCAGGTGGCGTCGTCGTGGTCGGCGAGGTATCTGGCTTCGACATAGGCGTCGTCGAGCAGCAGCAGATCTTCGTTGTACGGCGTGGTCCGGCCGTCGCCGTCGCCCTCGCCGGTGAGCCGCAGCCAGGCGTCGGCCACATGGGGAAGCCGGTCGTAGGTCTTCTTGACCATCCGGCCGGTCGGGTCGGCGTGGTCGCGCACCCACATCTCGTTGCGCATGAGGTGGTCCTTGACCAGCTGGATGCGCTCGGTCAGCTCCGCGCGGGTGAGCGGAGTGCCGTCCGGATGCCGCGCCAGGTTCAGCGCCTCCAGCCGGGCGCCGCCGGGATCGGCGGGGTCCAGCAGCGGGTCGCGGGCCCGGGTCAGCAGGTCGACGATCCGGTGCACATCGGCATTGCCGGCATCGTCGGCGAATTCGCCGATCACGCGATCCGCCCAGCGCTGCACCGCATTCCAGCGCGCGACATCACGGTTCTGGCGCGGCGTGGACCACTCCACGCGGTCACGCGGCGGCACGTGATCGGCGGCGGACCACGGTCGATGCGGCGGTTGCAGATCGATCCGCGGCCCGGCGCGCCAGCCCTTCCAACCGCGGAACGAGCGCACGATCGGAATTTTGCGCAGCACCGGATGATCCGGATCGAAGGCGCCGTCGGGCAGCCAGGTGGTGTGCCCGCGCACCCACTCCCCGATCTCCGGGCGGCGCTGCAGCGGCCCCAGCACCCACGGATGCTTGCGCGCCATGTCGTAGAGCTGCACCCACCGCTTCCCGATGGTGTACAGCGCGCCGTCGAGCGGCATGCCGTGATGGGCTTCCTCGTCCCAGCCCGGCGGCGGCTCCGGCTTCGGCCCCGGTCCCTGATGCCACCATAGTTCGGCGCGACCGGCTTCGCTCAGCGTCAGGATCTGCTCGTAGCTCAGCTCCGGCCAGTGATCGGTCAGGAGCCGAAGTACCAACGGCTCCACCATGTTCTGGAACGGTTCGGCGCCGAGTGTGCCGCTGAACCCGTCCGGCATCTTCTCCTCACGCTGCCGGTACGGGATGTGCGAGTTGTCGGTACCGCCGAACGCCGCCCACCCCTTGGGCGGCAGCCGCCAGCCGTCGACCTCCTTCTGCCAGTATTTGTCCAGTTTCGTGCCGCGTGGCAGTTCCGGCTGGTAGGCGCGGAAACCGCGGGCCTGGCCCTCCCTGGTGTCGTGCCACCGTCCGTCCGCACCGCGCCAGCGCACCATCGTGTCGCCCGCGAACGGCAGCGCGTCTTCACCCAGGCGGCCGTGCGCGGGCAGGCCCGTGCGCTCGATCTCCACCGGCGCCATGGTCTCGATGCGCGCGCGAATCTGACCGGCGCCGTCACGATCACCGCCGGCCAGCTCGCCGGTGACCGCCAGCCGATCGACGGTGGTGGCCGGATCCTTCAGCAGCGGAGCCAGTTCGGGATGCCGTGCCAGCGCGTCCAGCAGCGGCGCGTCGAACCGATCGTCGGCCGGTCGTCGTGGCCCGGCCGGATCGTCGGCGTGGACCGGCACGTCCGGATGGTCGAATGCGGCCCGACCGGCGACGACGATGAAGCGGGCCGGGCGGCCGCCGGTTCCGTCCTCGTCGGGTGCGCGACCGTGGTCCACCCACACGTTCTCGCTGATCCGCCGCAATGCCGGCGTCTCGTCGGTGCCCACCGCGGCCCGCCAGTGATCGGCGACGGCATCGGGCCACGCACCCGTGAGAGCGACCCGCTCGTCGTTGAAGCGGTCGATCTCGTGTTCGGCGTGCTCCACCGCTTCCTCGGCATCGGCGAGCCGGCGCAGGTTCTCGGGAGTGCGCTGCGCGGGATCGTCGAGGAGCCGGGACAGCTCATCCCTGATGCGCCGCAACGGTTTCGCACGCTGGACGGCGGCCCGGTGCTCGTCGGCGACCCGGCCCAGTTCGTCGCGGACCGCTTCGGCCTGCGACGCGTCGTGCCGGGCGCCCTGTTGTTCCAGATCGTGGATCTCGCGGTCGATGGCGTCGAGCCGGTCCTCGAAATGGAACAGCCGGTCCAGCGCCTCGGCCAGTTTGTCGACGTGGTCGGTCTGTTCCCGCTCCTGCTCCGGGTTGAGCTGCTCGTGCCGCGCGACGTCGGGACTGTCCGGGCCCGCGCTGTCGCTGACGTAACGCCCGGTGTCCCCGCGCAACTGACGCAAGGTTTCCGACCAGCGGTTGCGGCTCAGATCCACATCGCCGAACGGGTCGGCACGATGGTCGACCTTGCTGCGCCAGAACTCGAGATCGGCTGCCACATGGGCACGTTCGAGCACCTTGGCGTCGAGTGCGGCCTGCGGGTCGGCCACCGGCTCGGGCCGGTCGCCCGCCGGCTGGGGCCCGTCTTCCGCCCGCGGCTCGGCAGAATCCGGTGAACGCGGCACGGTCCCGGCACGACGCGGCTGCTCGAGTTCGGCCGGACGGTGCGCGGGTGTGTCGAGTCCGGCCGGCGGCCGGTGCATGTCGCTGAGCCGGACGTGCCCGTCGGCGTCCACGCGCACCTGCTGGAACACGAATTCGCCGTCGTCACCGAGCAGGGCGCGGCGGACAGCGGGATCCAGCACATGATCCGGATTCGCTCCCGGCGCCACCACCACGAGCCGGTCCGGTGTGCCGTCACGGCCCGGAACCAGCCGCGCCACTTCCCGTTTCGGATTCGCCGGATCCACGGGGCGCCCGTCGGCGTCCAGCGGCAGGCCGTCGTAACCGGCCAGGACGTCGCGGGCGGCGAGTAGCGCGGCATCGGCCGCCACGCGGTCACGCGCGGCCACCAACGTCTGATCGTGCACCCGCAACAGCCCCAGCAGGGCCTTACCGAGCGATTCGGTCTCCTCGGCCCGCGCTTCCTCCGCGCGGCGGTCCTCGAAGAACTTCCGCAGATCGGCCCGGGGGATGTCCGCGCGATTCCACAGTTCGTCGGCCCGGGCCCGACGCTGCGCGATCAGATCGCGCACCGCACCGGCCAGCTCGCGCGGCCGCATCCGCCAGGCGTCGTCGATACCCAGATGTTCGGCGAGCTGGACGATCTTGGCGAAGTTCTTGTCCACCTGATCGTTTCGGCGACCCAGCTCCGCGCCGAGATCGCGCAGCTGCCGGCGGAGCGCCCGGGTACCCGGCTCGTGGTCGTGCTCGTCACCGCCGGGGATCCAGTCACCGGGCCGACGCGCCGTTTCCGGCCGCGCCGCAACGGGTTCCGTCGATGCCGGATGGTGCTCGCTCACCCAGATCCGGCCGTTGTGATCCAGCTCGAGCCGGTAGTAGACGGCGTCGAACCCCTCGGCCGCATGCCGCACGCGATCTCGCGCCGGCAACCGGAGCTCCGGATCGTGGCTCGCGCCGACTCCGACCCACCGGCCGCGCTCGCCGGGGGCGCCGTCCACCCGTATGTGGTTGGGGGCGTCGAACCGGAAGCGCCGGTAGGAGACTCCGGAGATCCGCGGGCCGCGATCGTCGAAACCGGCTCGCAGCTGCAGCATTTCGCGTTCGGCGGCATGCTGGGCGGCGGCCCTGCGGGCGGATTCGTTCGCCGCCGCCGTGCGATACCGGTCCACCGATTCGACGGTCGCGCGCCGCTGCCGCTCGGAGATGGTGTCGCGATGGTCGTTCACCGCGTCCCGGACCGCGCGTTGCAGGTCGGATCGCGACAGTCCCTCCGGATCGACGCCGAATTCGCGGGCGAGCCGCTCCAGCCGATGGGGATCGACGGTGCGGCGATCGCCGAGTTCGATGGACAGTTCGGCACGCCGCTGGGCCGGCGGTGCCAACCTGTCGCGGATCGCGTCGGCGACCTGATGGTCGGACGGCAGCGGCACGCCCAGGCGCGCGGCGCGCCGGTCGACCTCCAGCCGGGGTGCGCCGCGGTCGAGATCGCCGAGCAGATCACGCAATTCGCCTCGCGCCGCGGGGGTGGTGCCGGCAGCATCGGCCGTGCGAGCGATCGTCTCGCGCAGAATCTCGCGCCGTATCTCGTCCGGCCGCAGACCGAGATCGTGAGCGCGCGCGGTCATGCGTGTCCAGGCGCGAACGCGCGTGGTGCCGGCATCCGCCAGCTCCCGCAGCGCCTTGCGCAAGGCACGCGTCACCGGACGATGCTCCCGCTGCGGGCCGTCCTGATGCCACGCCTCGCGCGCGGGCCGTTCGCCACCGGGCGGCTCGGGCGGCTCGGGCTGAGGCGGGACGGGCAGGGTGCTCGAATCCTGTTGTCCTGGTGCGTTTTCGGACCCATCGTCACCTTGCGGCCGGACGCTGTCGTCCGATCCTCCACTCGTCGGAGGTTTACCACCGGCGCCACCATCGGTCCCACCACCGGCCGCATCGGGTGCGGGCCGCGCGCCGGGTTCCGGCTCGGCCTGCGGAGCGGGTTCTGCGGACTTCGCGGCGGGATCCGGCGGGCTCTGGGGATTCGCGGCCCGAAGCTGCCGTTCCTCGATCCGGGCGGCTTGGTAGTCCCGGGCGGCGCGCATCATCTCGCGGCGCAGGCCGTACAGCTCGTTCAGCCGCTGCTGGGCGCGGTCGCGGGCTGCCGCCCACTGGTCCGGACGCAGATCGTTCCGGGCGATGGTGGCCTGATGTTCGGCCGACTCGTCCTCGATCCGGCGCAGGATCGCGGCCTCCAGCTCACGCGCGTTGCCGCGGTCGGGAAGGCCGAGTTCTCGTGCGATCCGGCGCAATTCGCCGTGTGCGGCGTCCTGCTTCGCGAGCGCGGCGTCGATCGGGTCGGGTTGGGCGCCTTCGACTCTCGACGCCCGCTGTTCCGCACCTTCGGGCTGCCGTTCCGATTCGGGTGGCTCGGTCGCGGCCGGGTCCTGCTTCGCCACCTCGGCACCCGGCTGCGGCTCGTCGACTCCGTTCTCCGGCTCCCGGGCCTTATCCGCAGATGCCGCTGCGGCGTCGTTCGGCTTCCCGGCCCCCGGTGCGTCCTCCTGCTTCGGGACAGCGGCGACCGGCGCGCTGTCGCGATTCGACTCGGCGTCCGGCGGGCTCTCCTGGCGCGATTCCCGGATATCCGGCGCGCCACTCTGTTTCGGCGCTCCGGCCTCGGGTGCGGCATGCTCGGCGTTTCGCGCGGGCGGGTCGAGCAGCGTTTCGCCGGATTCGTCGCCGGCGTGGATATGCGGACGGTCGATATCGATGCCGCGTGCGCGGAAGCGGTCCAGCACCTCGGCACGGAAGTCCTCGAATGTCCCCGTCCGGTGGGCATCGAGGGCTTCGCGGATGAGAATGCTTCGCAGCGATCCGAAACTGTGGTTGCGCCGCAGCTCGCCCGGCGGATCCGCGCCGATGCCCACACCCGGCAGCACCTGCCGCGTCATCGCCGGAACATCCCAGCCGATGACATCCGGGTGTGCGGCCTGGAATTCGCGCAGCCAGTCGACCACCCGGCGCGCCGCAGCGCGATCCTGGACGTAGATCACCAATCCGTCGGCCCGGGGTTCCAACGGGCCGCCGATCTTGGCGACCGGGACACCGGGGAAGTTCTCCGGATCGTCGATGATCTCGTGCACGATCCGACGCATCAGTTCCGGCGCCGCATCGTTGTTGGCGTCGACGTACACGCGGAAGTTGTGCTCGCCGTCGGAACCCACACGCCGGTAGTGAACGAACCCGACCTGATCGGGCGCCGGCTCGGTGTCACCGGCCATCAGGAAGCCGCGAGCCTGATTGACGGCCACCCGGCCGACGCCCTCACGTTCCGAGAGAATCCTGAGCAGCCCGCGCACGAATCCCTGCGGATTCTCGACCGTCACGTCGCCGGCACGCTCGGCGTATCGGCTGTAGACGTCGAGGTAGTTGTCGATCTCGGCGCGGTCGTCCCAGATCTCGCGCAGGAACGACTCCAGATTTTCCCGTGACAGCGCGGGCGGCTCGGTCCCGTTGTGCAGATGGGTCAGTTCCCGGATCGCCAGCAGATCGTCGAACGACGTGCCCTCACGCAACTGCTCGTGGAGTTCGGTCAACGTGCGGGGACGATCGAATACCTCAGGGAAGTCCGCCACCGCACGGTCCACCGCATCCCGCAATTCCGGAGGAACGTCCGGGTGCGTCTTCGGTTCGGACGCAGGGGTTTCCGGTTTCACGCCCGCGTCGTCGCTGGTGTTCGGCGCGGGCTCACCGGCCTCGGGCCCGCGGTGGTCCCCGGCGATCTCCCACAACCAGTCGGCGTGCTGGGCGGCTTGCCGGGCCTCCCATTCCGCTTGGTCGGCGCGCATCCGGGCGGCCCAGGACCGGGGACCTTCGGGACCGTCCGGATCGCGGACGGCCATCTCGTCGGCGAGTTCGCGCATGCGGACGGCATGCCGGGCCGCCATGCGCGCGTCCCAGCTCGCGTTCTCCGCGCGCATCCGCATGCCCCATTCGGTAGGGGATTCGACGCGCGGAGGTGCGGAATCGGCTGGGGCTGCACCGTTGTCGCTCCGGTGCGGCCCGGCACCGTCGGAGTCCCCACCTTCGGGCTCCGGCGGTTGCGCACCCTCCCCCGGTGAGCTGGGCGGCTTCGACGGCGGTCCCTGCGGCGGGGCGGCGGCCGCGCTACCGTCGCCCTCGTCGCCTTCGGACAACTCCACATCGCGTTCCACGGCGGCGCGCAGTTCGGCGTCCAGATCCGCGACTCGCACGTCGTTGTCGTGGAATCTGCGCGTCGCCTCGAACAGCGCCTCGTGCCGGCGCGAGAACTCCTCGAACCGCCTCCGGAAGTCGGCGAGATTCTCGCCCCGGACGGTGCGCGACCCCAGTTCGCCGAACAGATCGTGCAGGGCCGAGCCGTTTTTCAGGTCGTCGGACAGCAACTGCTCCGGCGTGACGCGGAGTTCGTGGGCATGGTCCTCGATATAGCCGCGGGCCCGTTCACGCTCGGTCCAGGCCGCCGCCCATTCCCGGCTGAGCCGATCGATGGTCGCCTGCCGGTTCTCCGGCAGATCGGCGACCGCCTGGTGGTAGCGATCGTTCAGTTCCGCCAGCGCCTTCAGATCGGCGGCCCGCTGCCGCACCTCCTCACGCAGTTCGCGATGCACCTGCTCGCGCTGTGCCGGGGTGAGCCGCTCGTGCTTTTCGATCTTGCCGTCCCGATAGGCCTCGTAGGCCCGCACATACTGCTCCGGGGTGGCATCGGTGAGGTCGTGGCCGAGCAGCCGGGCCCAATCGCGATTCGGCCGCGATCCGGAGGCGACCGGCTGGTCCGGGTCGGGCGTGCCGAACAGCCGCTGCCCGTCACCGATGATCTCCCGCAGCTGGATCAGCGCCTCCGGATCGTGCATCGGCACGTCACCGTCGAACACCCGCGGATCGGTCGCGGGATCGAAACGCAGACCGTTCGTGAACGGGTCCGTGTCCGCGAGGGTACGGACGAAGTCGGTGAGCGCCGCACGGGTGCCGGGGTCGCGGAGCCGACCGCGGATCAGCGAGGTCAGCTCGCCGGGATCGATGCCTTGCGGATTGGGCTGATACTCGAGTTCCTTCGAGTACTTCTTCGGGAATACGTCCTCGGGTTCGCCGCCCAGCGCGCGCACGAGGGTGTCGCGGGCCTCCACCAGATGCGCCGGATCCTCGCCACGCCCTTTGAGATAGCTCGCCAGCTTGTCGTAGTACTTGACCAGCTGCTCGACCTGCTGTTTGCGCAGCGCGTTACGCGTGCCGCGATCGGCGATGGACTCGGCGACCCGCTCCGGCGTCGCGTGTTGCGCATCGTCGATGCCGGCGGTCTGCGCGAGCCGGTCGCGCGCATTGGCCAGGTCGTGGAAGGACTCGATGGCGTCGCTGCTGCGCGCGTGGTCCAGCAGCGCCTCGATCTGGAGCGCGCGCAGGTCGTTGGCGCGCAGCTCGTGTTCGATGAGTTCGGGGGTGATCTGTTCCGGATCCAAACCGAGCTCGCGCGCGAGATCATCACGCACGGAAAGGATGTGCTCCGCCGTGCGGGCGTGCGGCGCGACCGGGGTGGGCGCGGCGGACGGCTGGGTGACGTGCCAGGTGCCGTCGGCGTCGCGGACCAGCAGTCCGTCCAGATGCCGGCCCTCGACGTCCACCGAGATCGCCCGGCCCTCGATATCGCCGACGTGGCGGACGTGCGCCTGGTTGTTCGCGTCGACGACGACGGTCCACTTCTCCGCCCGCACCTCGCCGTTGTCGAGGCGGGCGGCGAGCCCCGGATAGCGGTCGAGCGCCCCGGCGAGCGTCTGTTCGTGATCGCCGTGCACATCCAGGACCACCAACCGGCCCGGCTCACCCGGCCGCTCCGGCGGCAGCTCGCGAATATCGCCGGCGGGGAATCGGGCCCGGAACCGCGCCACCTGGTCTGCGAAATCGCGGATTTCCCCGGCGCGTTCGTGCACACCGTCGCGCAGGTCGTTCAACGCGCGGTCGAGTTGATCCGGTTCGAGCCGGGACAGTTCGGCGGCGAGCAGATCCGCCCAGGTCGCCCGCTCGTCGCGAATCTGGTCGCGCCGCAGCGCATTCTCGAAGTAGGTGCGCAGGCCCTGGTCACGGCCCGACTCCTCCTCCGGGTCGTATTCGATGCGCTCGTCGGGGTTTTCGACGTTCAGCACATCGAAGTCGCGGCCGGACTCTGCGCCGTTGTTCACGCCGCGCCAGTTCAGCAGGCCGGGATCGTCGCCCTGGGCGATGACCACTTCCTTGAGGAACCGGCCGAGCGGATTGTGGTCCGTGATCGACTGCGGCCGGTACGGGATATCGGCGTGTTCGGCGTTGTAGCGATGCGCCGCGTCGCGCAGGGCCTCGATGACGGCGGCCCGGCGCAGATTCTGGTATTCGGCGGTATCGAGTGCGCGACGCAGCGTCTCCGGGCTGATATCGGTCAGGTCGATGCCCAGGCGATCGGCAGCGGCGCGCAACTCGTCGGCCGGATTGCCCTGCGGCCCTTCACCTTCATGCGCTGCGGAAGCGCCGGGCAGGTCCCGAGGCTGTGAGTCGTCGACCAGATGACCGAGACCGATATCGCGCAGATACTTGTGCATCGCCGCGACCTCGGCGGGATCCGCGTCCTCGTTCCAGTACGCGTACTCCCGCCCGTCGCGAGTGCGCATCGGAATATGGTCGCCCGCTTGCAGATCCATGCGCGCGGTGAGGTGGTTCAGCAGCGGCGCGTGCTCACGGTTGATCCAGAGCGTGAACGACTCCTTCAGCAACCGTGCGTAATTGATGCTGATGTCGTGGTCGCCGAGGGTCTCGAGCGCGTGGATGTCGAACAGATGCCCGAAATCCTCGGTCATCTCGGTCTGGTACTTGCCGTCCTGACCGCTGCCCGACGGATATTTCGGATAGTGCCCCTCGTATCCGCCGGTGAACCGCTGCCACAGCGAACGCAGCCGCCCCGGCTTCGCCGGTTCGACCTCACCGCCGGGCGCGTGCTCACCTTCGCCGACCGGCTCGACGGATTCGACCCGCCACCGGCCGCTGCCATCGGCGACCAGCCGCAACCGGACCTGTTCACCGTCGACGGCCACGACGACCTCGCTCCGCCGCGGCGGCTCGCCCGGGGATGCGCCGGGTGTCGGCGTCTCACCGGGTGGACGACCGGCACCACCGGCGCCCTCGGGCAACTCCGGACTGTCCACGTGCGGAGCGGCGTCGAATCCGTCGGGGTGGCGGAAAACGACTGTGACACCGGTGTTCTCGCCCAGCCTGCCCTCGAGTCCGGAGTCACCCGGAAGTTCCGGATCGCCGAAGGTGACCTCGGTGTAGCCCAAGTCCTCGGCCAGGGTGCCGGTGAAGGTCCGGCGCGCGGCCTCCTCCGGTGTGAGCCCCTCCTGCACTCCCGCGTTGAAACTGTCCAGATTGTCGGTCAGCGCCCCGCCGTCGAACCATTCGGCCTGGATCGCCTTGACGCGGTCGCCGATCTCGTTCATCAAATCCCGGAACATCTCCCGTCCGGACGGCGTATCAGGGCCGACGCGCACCTCGACGTGCAGCACTCCGTGCTCGGTCACCCATCCCTTGATGCCGTAGCTGGAGTCGCCGCCGTAATGGTTGGCATAGCTCGCCTCGGCCCCTTCGCGCGGTTCGGGCGGACCGGCCGGTGGGCGAGGCTGCTGCCCGGTGGTCGTATCCTCGCGGCCCGGATGCGCGGAATCCCATGCCTCGCCGTAACCGTGCGCGTAGCTCGCGCCGCCGTCGGGCGCATGATCGCCCATTGCCGGGCGAATGGCGTCGACGCCGGCCCGGTTCGCGATCCGGTCCAGTTCGGCGGCCCGCGCCGCCGCATCGCCCGGCAGGTCGTCGCGCGCGGCCGCCCGCTCGCGCGCGGCGGTGAACGCGTCGCGGTAGATCCGCTCCAGTGGGCTCGTCGCGATGTCGTGGCCCGCCTCGCGCAGCTGCGCGAGTGCGTGGTATTCCATTGCGTGCGCGTCGGTTTCCTCGTCCAGCATGTGCGAGACGTAGTCCTCGCGCGACATCCGATCGCGGTCGAGCACACCGTCTGCGGTACTGCGCTCGTGCGCCCGCTCGACGTGGATGGCGGCGTGGACCAGCGCGGCCATCTGCTCGCCGTCGGTGCCGCCGATATCGAGGGTGAGCCGGTTGCGGGCGGGTTCGTACCGATGACCGCCACCGGAGTCGTGTTCGATGGTCACGCCGTGGGCGCGCAGCGTGTCGACCGCCCAGGCGCCCACCGGCACCTCCGCCAGTGTGCGCTCCAGCTCGGCGACGATCGCCTCGGAGGCTTGGCCCGCGAGGTTCTGAGGCTCGACGGGTTCGGCGGGTTCGTCCCGGGCCGGCCCCGGCTGGTCGACTCGCTCGTAGCGGATCTCGCCGTTGTGGCGGGTGTCCACGGCCAGATATTCGGGCTCGACACCCGGGCGGGCCAGTCGTTCCGCGATCTCGGGCGGCGCCGCTCGCATGACGCGCTCGTGGTCGCCGGGTGCCGCCGCGACCATGATCTGCTCCGGCTCACCGGGAATCACCGCGAAGTGATCGCCGAGCACTTCGGCGCCCGGGGCGTCGGCGATCATGTCGCCGAGCAGGCGGCGCGCGACGTCCGTGGCGGCGGCCGACCGCAGCCGGTCGACCTCGGCCAGCGCATTGTGATGCCGATCGACGAGGTCCGACATCCGCCGCAGATCGTGTGCCAGCCGCTGCAACTCGGCTCGGCGCTCGGGCGGGAGCCCGTCGCGCCCCAGCTCGCGCCCGACAATGCGCAGCTGATCGGAGATCACGTGCTGCAGCATGTCTCGGCGCATCGTCGGGTCGTAGGGGATGCGGTCGGCCACCCGGTCGGCGACGTGAGCCAGCTCCTGCGCGTGCTCGTTCAGTCGGACGGTGGCGATATGCCGCTCGAGGGCTGCCGAGCGGATGCGATCGCGGGCCACGGGATCGTCGGGCACGTAACGGATGCTCTGATCGGCCGGAGTCCGGGCGCCGTCGTGGGCGCGATCCCAGATGTCACGGTAGTAGTCGGCGTAGGTTCTGCCGCTGTCGTTGGGCGGGACGTGCTCGAGGAAATTGCGCAGATGGTCGACCGCCACCTCGTGCGCGATCTCGTGCGCTCCGGGCCCTTCGAGCCCGCGCAGCGCTCGCTCGTAGGCATGGCGGTAGGCGACCTCGGCCGGGTGTTCGGCGATGTCGTAACCGAGTTCGCGCAATTCCGCCGCCAGCTGGAACCGGCGTCCGGAGGCCATCGCCTCCTCGTGCACCATCTCGCGCACGTAGTCGTCGCGCGACAGCTCCAAGGGCCGATCGGCGGGAGATTCACCGTTGAGATAGCGCTCGGCGTGCACACTCTCGTGCGCGAGGGTGAGTGCCTGAGCGATCTGGCCGCGTCCCTCGGCGTACAGGACGGCGGTGATGTCGCGGCGCCGGAACGACCCGTATCTGCCGTCCCCGTGCGATCCCTGATCGATGTGCTCGCGATAGCGGCGATCGGTGAGTTCGCCGAGAATCCTTCTGCCGGTGGGTGTTCGGAGCAGCAGTTCGTGCACCCGGCCGACGTTGTCGTCGAGCGCTTGCCGAATCCGCACCGCAGTCGGATCCTGTTGCCGTACAAGGGTTTCCCGGTGCTCCCGGGTGAGCGCGTGGATCGGCCGCCCACGGTGGTCGAACAGGATCATGTGGGTGTCGTGCAAGTCGTGGGGCACGCTCGCCGGATGGTCGGTCACCACCCCCGTACTCGGATCGCGCACCACGATCCGCCCGCCGCCCTCGTGGACCATGACGTAGGCGTGCGCACCGACGACTCGTCGGCCGGGCCCGGCGTGATAGCCGTCGACCACCAGCGCCGACGCCCCCTTGCGCATCCGCGCCAGCCGCCGGGCGATCGCGTCGTGGTCGCTGACCTGCACCATCCGGCCACCGGCGTCCGCCTGGACCTCCGCGGCGGTCATCCCTTCCGGCCCGACCGCCCGCTCGGGCAACCGAATCGTCTTGCTGCCGGTGAGATCGCGAATCAGCTTCAGCGCCAACTCCGCACAGCGGCCGCGGGTCGACTCCGGGCGCGGAGTAGCCGGTTTCGCCGCTTCCGGCGCACCGGCGTGGTCGGTCTGCTCGCTCCGCCCGGAACGCACCGGCTGGTGGTCGCCGACCGGCGCCGGCATGGGCGGGGCGCCCGGCACCGACTGGTCTTCGGACCGGTCACCGTTCGCCTCGTCGCGGTGGGTGCCGTCGTCGGACTCGTCGCCGACCGGTTTGCGCACCGTCCCGTCGTGGTTGGTGTCGGCCGCGGGGCGCCGTCGCGGGCCGCCGTGTTCGGCGTTCGATGTGTCCTGAGCGCCATCATGTTCGGGTCGGAACTCGTCCGAATGCGACGGGTCTCGAGCCGGATCGCCGGTGTCGTCGCGCGCGGTCCCCGCTGCCGCGTCGTCGGCCGCGTCGCGCCGCACACCGGGCTCGTCCGGGCGGTTCGATACGCCCGAATCGGCGTCGCGTGGTCCGACCGTATCGGCGTCGCGTGGTCCGACCGCATCGGCATCTCGGGGCACCGACGAGTCGGTGTCCCGAGAGGTGACGAACTCGTCGGTGCCCGGTGCAACCCTCTCGGAATCGCGCACGGGAGTGCGGTCGTCTTGCGGGAGAACACCGTCCGAATCACGGGAACCGACATGCTCGGCATCCCTCGGGCCGGAATGTTCGGCTCCCCGAGCCTCGGCGCCGTCGGGATCGCGCGGGGTTGATGTCTCGGTGTCACGCCGCTCAGGGTCCGGTTGGACCGTCTCATCCCGATCGCGCGGTGTCGACGTATCGGCATCGCGCTGCTCGGGTTCCCGCAGCGCAGGCTCGGACGAATCGCGCAGATCTCGGCCGTCTCCGCGCGCGGAATCGGCCGACTGCTCGGACGAATCATCGGAGCGGACGGGCCGATCGGCCTGCGGGGCATCGGATTCGCTGGAGTCCGATGCGTCGGCACGACGGGTCCCCGGCTCGTCGTTCGCGGTCGCCTCGTCGCGGGTTCCGGCGTCGCCATCCGTCGTCGCGTCGTCACGAGTCCCAGCCGCGTCACGAGTCCCGGCCGCGTCACGAGTTCCGGCCGCGTCACGAGCTCCGATCTCATCACGCGTTCCGGCCTCGTCGTGAGTACCGATCTCGTCGCGCGTTCCCGCCTCATCAGGTGTCCCGGCCACTTCCGGATCGCGCAGCGGCGTGGAGACGCGTTCGGGTGAGCGTATCTCGCCGCGGGCCCCGGCTCGGTCCGGGCGTTGCGCGGCGGGTTGATCGGATTTGGATGGCGTGCGGGCGGTTTCGGGACGGTCGTTCGCGCCGCGCGACGGTTCGGAACCACGCGTCTGGTCCGTGCGTGGTCCAGCGCCGGCGCGGTCTCGCGGCTGGGTGGAGTCGCCCCGGTCTCGCGGCTGGGCGGTGTCGCCCCGGTCTCGCGGCTGGGCGGTATCCGCGCGATCCGGTTTGGCGGTGACCCGCTCGCCCTCGCCGGCGCCGATCCGGCTCGCGGCGCGCGGGCCCTCGGAGTCGCCGACCTTGGCCTGTACGCGCGGATCGGCGGCGGGGCGGGCAGCGGACGCGTCGGCGGCACCGGCGCGTCCCTGCGGCCGGGCGTCGGTGGCGGAACCGCGGGCGGGATCGGAGGCGGCACGTCCGTCGGTGCCCGCTCTGGCGTCGGGAGTGCGCGCCTCACCGGTCCGGGGCGCCTCGGCACCGCCGGACGCGGATCCGCGAGCGTCGATCGGCGATGCGCCGGATGCGGTGGTGGAACCCGTCGATGCGCCGGCTGTCGCGCTCGAACCTGTCGACGCTCCGGGTGCGGATGCGCTCGAACCCGACGCCGCGCTCGAACCCGACGACGCGCTCGAACCCGACGACGCGCTCGGACTCGACGACGCGCTCGGGCCGGAAGAGGCGGCCGGACCCGACGCGGCGGCGGAACTCGCCGACTCGGCCGGTCCGGACGAAGCGGAAGGACCGGCCACCGCGCCGGGTTCGCGCGTGGCAGAGGTGGCGCCCGACGCATGGGAGGCGGATTCCGAACCGGATGTCGTTGCCGGAGTAGTGGTTTCGTGCGGTCCGCCGCTCGACGACGCCGTGGTGTCCGTGGTCGTGGAATCGTGAGCGCCGCCGGCCACCTCGTTGCGGGCCGCCGGAGTCGGGGACGAGTCGGATATCGAACCGCTGGACGACGCGGATTCGGACGGCGAACTGGACCCCGAACGCTCCGCCGGTGTCGACAGGCCGCTCCCGGCGGTCTCCGAACGATCCTGTGGCGCAGTCTGTTCCGTCGTACCACCGGCATCGGATGCCGGCCGTTCGTGGGCGCCCGCGGTGGTCGCCGGCGCGCCCGCGTGGCTGACGTGCCCGTTGGTCACCGGCCCGCCGCGCACGGGCCCGGAAGATCCCCGCTCGCCGCCCGCATCGGTAGTCGAATCACCGTGCGGCGCAATGCCGTTCGTCGGGTCGATATGCACATTCGGCACGGTGCCGTCGTGGGTGGAGCCGTGCAGATCACCGATATTGCCCAGATCGGCGCGCGGCGCGTTCAGCTTCCAGAACGGCGAGTTCTCGAAATGGCTGTGCGCGAAATTGTGATTCAGCGCCGACGCCCCGCCCGTGACGGCACCGGCGCTGAACATACGCCAATCGACGTGGGTGTTCTTCAGGTTCTTCAGCGCGGTGTCCAGATCGCCGTGCGCCAGGTCGGAGGCGAACTGCCAGCCGACCGAGCCGCCGAAGGCCGCTACCGAGTTGACCAGGCCCGACCCGGCACCGATCCCGGCGCGGGTCAGATTGACGCCCCACTTCGAGGTGACGTCGCCGGCCTCGTTGCGGAAGGCGTTGCCGAACTTCTTGCCCATCGCCTCACCGAAGGCGCCACCGGCGGCGCCACCGACACCCGCGGCGAATGTGGTGACCTCGAGCTGCTGCCAGTCGATGCTCTTGCGGTGCCCCTCCCACACCTGCCACTGCTGCACCGCGAAATCCTGGATCGCGCCGAGGGCCGCGTTCAGCAGCACATGCCGGAACATGAAGCGCACCAACGCGTTTTCGGCCAGCCGGCCCGCCCACCCGGCCATCGCGTCGAGCACCCGGCGCATCATCATCCGCACCGCGACGCGGGTCGCGACGATGATGCCGGCTTCCTCCGCGGGAGCCGTCGGCGGGAAGATCCACACCGCGGCGATGTCGGCGGCGGTGATCACCAGCGTCGAATAGAACATCAGCTTGGTGTATTCGATCTGCGTACCGCCGCCGTAGACCGAATCCCCGACCTGATCGAAGTACCCTGCCAGCGCCTCCAGCGAATCCTTGCCGTGGCGCATGCTGTCGAACGTGTCGATCATCTGCTGCTGACCGTCGCCGGAGGGGTACGCGGCCAGCGTCGCGGACTTGGCGTCGTCCATCAGGCTCAGGATTTCGCGCAGTTCGCCGGCGGCGGTGTGCCAGTCGCCGGCCAGCGCCCACATATCGTCTTCGTTGCCGTGCGGCCACTCCATCCCGATGGCCGCACCCAGCCACTCGAGCCAGCTGGGAAACTCGATCATGCGCCGTTACCCCGGGTCACCAACTGGAGTCGGTGACCCGGCGTTCCGGTTCGACCGGATAGGTCTCCGCATCCGCGAACCGGAGCTCGTCCTCGCCGTAGGCGGCGGTGCGGTCCGGCGAATCCGGCGGCGCCAGTGAGGGTTCCGGTGCTGTCGGCAGCCGCATATCGGGCATGCCCTCGATCAGATCGGTGAGTTTGGGCAACCGGGCCCGCCGTTCCTGCAGCGGCGCCATCAGTTCCCGATGCCGCTGCGCCAGATTCTTCGCCGCCTGCTGGGCCGCCTCGGTCACCGCCCGCGCGATCTCGGAGTAGCTCAGATCCTCGATTCCGGCGCCGAACTTGGTCTCGATGACGGTGCCGTCGGCATTCACGCTGACCGTGACCCGGTTCTTGCGCACCGACGCGGTACCGGTCAATTCCGCACGGTCACGCTGGATTTCGGCGATCACGCGCAGTTGCTGTTTGGCCTCGCCGATGATTCCCGCCAGCTCGGCCTTCATATGCTCGTTCGTCATGGGCACCCGATCCGCGGCTGTTGGATCACTTGAAGCCGTAGGTGTTGCCGTGCTCCATGGTCTCCAGATAGGTGGCGCTGTCGTTCTGGCCGTCGCAGAACTTCTGGAAGGCGGTGGAGAAATTGCGCGCGCCGGTGACCATGTTGTCGTGCGCGGCGAGGTAGCCGTCCCCGCTACCGGTACCGGCGAACTGCTTGCCCAGACCGTCGTCTCCCCAGCAATTTCCGTACGCGGTGGTCCTGCCCTGCAGTCTCGTCAGCACCTGTTCGATGTGGTCGCGCACATCCTGCGTCTTCCCGGCGGCCGTGCGGAGTTTCGCCACCTCGACCTCGATCTCGTCCGCCATCGTCCGTCCCTCCATCGCACTGCCGGCCGGCGCCCGTCGACGCTGGTCTTCGACGATGGCAGTCCCGGGAAAATCATCAGTGGCGCCGACGTGAACTCCGGGTGGCCGG
The DNA here is from genome assembly GCF_001612635.1 of Nocardia africana NBRC 100379. Lineage (GTDB taxonomy): Bacteria > Actinomycetota > Actinomycetes > Mycobacteriales > Mycobacteriaceae > Nocardia > Nocardia africana. The sequence goes on from NZ_BDAV01000001.1 coordinate 353,663, forward strand.
TCCCGGAAGCCACCGCGAAACCCGCCGCCGCGGCCGGTATCCGATGATGGAGGGCATGCGAATCCTGGTACAGCGCGTCAGCTCGGCCCGGGTCACCGTCGACGACGAGGTGGTGGGCGAGATCGACCCGCCCGCGATGGGAGTGCCGCACGGCCTGCTCGCGCTGGTGGGCGTCACCGGCACCGACACCGCCGCGCTCGCGAAAACTCTGGCGGACAAGCTGTTTCGCCTGCGCATTCTGGAGGGCGAACGCTCGGCCGCCGACCTGGGCGCGCCGATCCTGGTGGTCAGCCAGTTCACCCTCTACGCCGATACCGCGAAGGGCCGCCGGCCCTCCTGGTCGGCCGCGGCACCCGGAGCGGTCGCCGAGCCGCTGGTCGCCGAATTCGCCGCCGCCCTGCGCGATCTGGGCGCCACCGTCGCGACCGGCCGCTTCGGCGCGCACATGCAGGTGTCACTGGTGAACGACGGGCCGGTCACGCTGCTGCTCGAGGCGTGAGCGGCACGCTCACTCGTCCACCTCCTGATAGTCGTTCATCCGCTGCACGATGTGCTCGGCCTCGGTATCGATCCAGTCGGCCAGGCCCGCCGAACCCATCCCGACGGCTACCGGCGCCGGTTCCTCCAGGGGAATCACATAGCGACCGTCATCGGGCAGATCTCGCCACAGCCGGGCCACCGTGATGCGGCCGCGCGGACCGAATTTCGATCTGCCCTGGGTCAATCGAACAGTGCCGGTATGGGTCGCGGGAATGTCGAAGAAGGCCGCACTGGTGAGGCCGCGGTAGTCGTCCTCGTCGTCGGCGACCATCGAACCACTGCCCGAGACCCGCCCGGTGCTCTCGCCGATCTCGATCTCGATCGGCCCGAGCCGCCCGGGTTCGGCCGCCGGCAGCAGGCCGACGACCGTCTCACCGAGGGCCCGCGGATCACAGGCGGTGATGGTGAAACCCTCGGCGTGTTTCAAGGTTTCGCCCGGCAACTGCACCACGACGAACCCGCGGGAACCGAGCCGCCCGGCATAGAAGCGCACCCGCTTGTTCGGATTGTCGAAATCCGAGTCCTCCCACGCCTCGCCGCCGACCAGCACCTCCGGCAGCACCATGGTGTCCACGATCGCTTCGAAGGCGCTGTCGCCGCGGTTCTCCAATTCCGCGCGGGTGCGACGCCATTCGCGCTCGTAGTCGTCCAGATACGGGATACGGCTGGTGATGCTGAACATCGACGGCACCAGACCGAAGAATCGAGTGTCGCACAACACCTTGAATTCCAGGTCCGTCAGAGTCCACCTGTTCACATGTCCTCGTTCATGGTTCGATCACCGGCTTGACCCGGAACGGGGTATCGCCCATCGCGTCGTCGAGCCAGTCCGTCGAGGTCAGGTACTTCGGCCGCCGGTGCTGACCCTGCGGTCCGGAATTGCCCGCACTGGACGCCGGGGTCCCCGCCATGCCGGGCTGGCCGGGTTGTCCGGGCTGACCGGTCTGCTGGTCGTACGAATCGTGGTGTCCGGCACCGTAGGTGGAGACGTCGGCCGGTAGCGATGCGCGGGGGAACTTGTCCGGTTGCCGCGGTTGCTCGAGTTGCTCGGGCGGTGCCGGATCGCCGGGCCCCACACCGTCACCGGCCCCACCGCCGTCACCGGCTCCCCCGCCGGCATCGGCGCCTCCCCCGCCGGCGCTGCCGCCCCCGCCGGGATCCAGTTGTGCCGCGATATCCGACAGGCCCTCCATACCCGGCGTGTGGCTGAGATCCCGCAGCCGTTCCGCCAGCGAGTGCAGAGGATCGGTGCCACCCGTACCGGACAGCAGGTGATCCAGGCCGGGAATCCCGGAGAGCAGGTGGCTCAGGTCCGGATTGCCGGACAGCAGTTGGTCCAGCCCGGTCGATCCCGAGACCAACTGGTCCAGACCGGGGATACCGGCCAGCAGGTGACGCAGATCGGGATTGCTCGCCAGCAACTGGTCGAATCCGGGGATGCCGGACAGCAGCTGCCCCAAGCCGGCCAAGCTGTCGTGGGCCGTCTGCCCGAGCTGGTTCAACGCCTGTTCGCCGCCCGAGAGCAGCGATTCGAGCGGGTTGGAGCCACCCGTGGTCCCGCCGAGCAGCGACTCGAGCGGGTTGGCGGCGCCCGTCCCGCCGGACAGCAGCGATCCCAGCGGATTCGCACTTCCCGTCGTCGCCGAATCACCGAAGGACGGCACCGTCCGACCGAGGCTGTCGCCGGTGGTGCCCGTTCCGGCCTCCGTATTCTGTTCTCCCGCAAGGCCGGACAGCAGATCGTCGAGTGACGGCAACTGCTGTTGCCCGTTCTTGGCCGCACCGGCCCCGGATTGCTGGGTTTTGCCGAGATTCGACGGAATCGTCGACGAACCCGTCCCCGAGGTGGATCCGGTACCGGTCGACGAGCCGGTGCCGCTGCCGCTCGGACCCGAGTACGGCGTGCTGCTGGGACCGGAACTGCCGCCCGAGGATCCGCCGGTGTCGCCGAGTCCGGCGGAATTGAGCAGGTCGCTCAGATTCGGGAGTTGCTGGTTGGACTCGCCGCTGCCGGGCATGCTGTCGTAGTTGCCCGGAATCTGCGAACTCTTGCTGCTGCGACCGGAACCCGAACTCGCCCCGGATCCGCCGCCGTAACCGCCGCCCGTGCCACCTCCGTAGCCCGAGCCGGTGTAGTCGGAACCGCCGCCGTAACCCGCGCCGCCACCATAGCCTTGGCCGCTGCCGGAACCCTCGCCGCTGCCGTATCCGTCCCCGCTGCCGTACCCGGAACCGCCGCCGTAACCGGAGCCACCGCCATAGCCGGAGCCACCGCCGTAACCCGAACCGCTGTCGTAGCCGCCGCCGTAGCCGGCGCCGGTGCCCGAACCCGAACTGTGCGAACCCTCTTCGTATCCGGCCTGGTAGCCCTGCTGATAGGCCGCCTGCAGCTGCTGTGAGGTGGCGCCGCTGCCCGACCCGCTGCCGTAACCGGAACCGCTGCCGTAACCCGAGCCACTGCCGTTCCCGGAACCGCTGCCGTTGCCCGAGCCACTGCCGTAACCGGAGCCGCTGTCGTAGCCGGAGCCACTGCCGTAACCGGAACCGCTGTCGTAACCCGACCCGCTGCCGGACCCGCTCCCATAGCCTGACCCACTGCCGGACCCGGAACCACTTCCGTATCCCGACCCGCTCCCATAGCCCGACCCGCTGCCGGAGCCGGAACCACTTCCGGACCCGCTGCCCGATCCACTGCCGGAGCCCGAGCCGCTGCCCGACCCGGATCCGCTGCCCGATGTACTACCACCGCTCGCCTGGCCCGGAATGGCGATCGTCGGAATCGTCGAGATCGTCGATTTCATCGGTTCCGCGTAGTACTTCTTGTAATTGGCGCGGTATTCGTCGGTGTGGTGATGTTTGCAGCCCGTCTTCTCCGGCTGTCCGGGAGAGGGCATCGACTTGCGCGTGGCCTCGAGCCAGTCGCTGGTGTACCGCAAACTCGCACCGGTCACCTTGATGGCGTCGATCAGATCCTGCGTACTGTCCTTGTAATTGCGTACGGCGGTCACCGCCGCGGCCGACGCGGTACCGGTCCAGCTGGCCTGCAGCTTCGCGATCTGGTCCGCGTAGGTGGCCATATTGCTCGACAGCAGCTTCGACATCGAATCCCAGAAACCGGACAGATCCATCGGCGGCTGCGCGTGAATCGTCTGGCCCAGCTGGATCATCTGATCCCAATCCAGGCTGTCCGGATTCTCGATATTGATGGTCACCGAGTCGGTCTTACCGCCGTAGCCCTGAATCGCCTGGGGGAAACTCGGCATCGACCAGCTGTCGTCGACCAGATCCTCACTGAGGTCGGCGACCAGACTCCCCCCGTTCGACGAGAGTTTGGGCGGGGTCACATTGCTGGTGACGTCCTTGGGTTTGGCCAGCGTGTCGAAATTGAACGTCGAGCTGTGCTCGTGCGCCGCGAAGGTCTTACCGGCGGCGACGAAGGTGTCGAACTGATCGCGGACCACATTCGCATGGGTCATCAGCGAGTTGTACAGAGCCGCGCCGTGATTGCTGTAGACCCCGGCGAGATCACGACTGGACTGCAGAATGCTGAAGGCACCGACCTCGTGCGCGCGGGTGTCGTGGACCGATTGCGCCAGTGCTTCCAGATTGGCGATCAGCTGTGCCGCGGCATCGGTGGCGGCCTTGATGTCTTTCGTATCGAACTGCAGCACACCGGAATTCGCCGCACCGAGTATCTGGGTCCATTCGGTGGTGTCCGCATTCGGCAACGTCATGATCGGCCTCCGAGGCCTTCGGTGGAACCTTGTTCGGCGGCTCTGAACTGGTCGGCGGCCGAACGCTCACCCTCGGCGAATTGGAACAGGGCATCGGCCATGCTGTAGCCACCGTCGACCATGTTCGCCCGCGTCGCCTTGTACCCCTTGTCGCCGTCCGCGAACTTCTTGCCGGACTTGTCGTTTCCCCACGGCTGGTTGGCGGAGTCGTTCTCGATTCCGGCCAGCGTGCTGTGCAGGGTGTCGATCACGCCCCGCACCTTGTGTGAGACGTTCTCGGGCAGGTCGGCGGCTCTGGTCAGCGCGTCGACGTCCACCTCGATCTTCTCCGCCATTGTCAGTCCCTACCTGTGTGCCTACATCTGGAACGGCTTGTCGACATTCGGATCGCTCGCGCCCGGATCGCCCGCGCCCGGATCGTCCGAGGCCGCCGCGCGCGGCGCGGGCGGCGGTTCGACCGCCGCCAACCACGCTTCCTCACCCGGCGCATCCGGGGCGGCGTAGTGCCCCGGCATCGGACCGGTTTCCGACACCTTCTTCGGCCGCGATTTCGCGCGATAGTCCTTACCCGGCCCCAGCGGCTTCCCCGGATCCTGCGGCTCGGCCGGATCGGACGGTGGAGGCGAAGCCGGGCGCGACGGGGTCATGGAATTCGGATCCGACGGATCCCGGAAACCACCACCCTGCCCACCGTTCACCGGCGGCGGTGGCGCGGGTCGCGAGGGGGTCATGTAATTCGGGTCCGACGGATCACGGAAACCACCACCACCCTGCCCACCGTTTACCGGCGGCGCGGGAGCCGGACGCGAGGGGGTCATGTAGTTCGGATCCGACGGGTCGCGGAAACCACCACCGGTCTGCCCTCCGGTGGAGGAATTCGGCACGGCAGCGGTCGGCGGTCCCTGCTGGGTGAACGGCCGGGAAAAGTTGGGCGGATTATTCGGATGCCCCGACGAATTCCCCACCGGCGCAGG
>NZ_BDAV01000002.1 GCF_001612635.1 Nocardia africana NBRC 100379
AAACGGCCGGGAAAAGTTCGGCGGATTATTCGAATTCCCTCCCGGGGCGGCGTTGACTGTCGGCGCCGGGCGAGAGCCCGGGGCTGCATTCGCGGAGCTGCCGGCCGGATGCGGCGCGGATCCGTCGCCACCGCCCACCGGCGGCGGTGGCGCGGGACGCGACGGCACCATGTAGTTCGGATCCGAGGGTGAGCGAAACCCACCGCCCCCCTGCCCACCGTTCACCGGCGGCTGCGGCGCCGGACGCGACGGAGTCATATAGTTCGGATCCGACGGGTCGCGGAAACCACCGCCCTGCCCACTGTTCACCGGCGGCGGTGGCGCGGGACGCGACGGCGTCATGTAATTCGGATCCGACGGATCACGGAAACCACCACCGTGCCCACCATTCACCGGCGACGGTGGCGCCGGACGCGACGGCGTCATGTAATTCGGATCCGACGGATCACGGAAACCACCACCGCCCCCACCGGACGTCGACTGGTGGTGTCCACCGAAACCCGGTGTGCCCGAATGGTTGCCGCCACCACTGACACCGGCCGTTCGGGTCGGCGCGACGGGAGCCGGGCGCGACGGAGTCATGTAATTCGGATCGGACGGGTCGCGGAAACCACCGCCCTGCTGGTGGTTTCCCCCCGAGTTCGTCGTCGCGGTATTCGTCGTGCCACCCGAGTGCGTCGACGCCGCCCCGGTCTCCCCCGCCACCGGTCGCGGCGCCAGCGGGTTGTTCGGGGGCGGTGTCTTCGGCGGGGCCCACGGCGCCTTCGCATTCATCCACAGGTTGAATCTCGGGTCGCCCTGGGTATTGGTGGTGGTCTTCGTGCCGAGACCGCGCATACCGCCGACCATTCCACCGCGGGCCGCACTACCTACCCAGCCTTCCGGCCCCGCGAACGCACCCGCGATATCGCCGGTCACCGCACCCGCGCCGAGATTGCCGAATATGTTGCCGAATACACCGGCGGTGGCACCGATGGTCGCCCCTTGCAGGAACATCCCCGACCGGAACGGCATATTGGTGATCGCGCCGCCGAATTTCTTGTCGAGATTGCCGATCCCGAAGCCCATGTAGCGACCGAGTTCGCGACCGGGAATGGTGCTCAATGCCGAGGCCGCCCAGGATGCCCCGAATTCCTTCCAGTTGAATCCGTGCCGCTTACCGTCGGCGATCTGCGCGCCCTGCACGATCGCGTTGGTCACCGGGCCCCAGAGCGCCCCCTCACCGAATTTCAGCGTGTAGACACCCATGCCCTTCGCCGTGGGCAGAATCGTCTTGGCCTTGTACTTCCAGGTCTGCCCCTTCATCCCCTTCCAGGTATCGGCCGAGAGGATGTGCTTGAACCAGTAACGGGAGGCGCCGTTGAGTTCACCGCGCGTGGCGAAACCCAGTTTCGCCCATGCGCGCTCGAGTGCGTTCTGCAGCGCGTCGGCGATATATTTCACGATCGATCGCGTGGTGCCGATCGCGGCGGCCTCCACCGCCGGCGCGGTCGGCGGGAACAGCCACGCCCAGGCGATCTCGACCAGCAGCAGGCACAACGAGACGATGATGTTGATTTTCGCCGACTGCAGTTCGGTACCGACATCGAAGGTCGAATCGCTGATGGTCTTGAACGATTCGGCCAGGGTCGCGAGCGACTGGTCACCCTGCAGGAAGGCATCGAACAACTTGCCGATCTGATCGGCGGCATCGCCGGCCGGAAATGCCGCCATCGCCGCCGTTTTCGCGCTCTCGATACCGGAGACCTGCGCCGCGAGATCCTTCGACGCCTGTTCCCAGGCCCGCGAAACCGCCCACATCTTGTCTTCGTCACCGTCGGGCCAGCTCGAGCCGGCGACCCAGGCGATCGGACGCACGGGCGGGGGCAGGTACAGGCTCACGGGGAATCAGTCCTCGTCGGACACCATCGAGCGGTGCGCGCTGCCGTCCACCGGATGCGCGGGCGGAACGTCGCGATAGTCCTCGACCCGGGTCGGCGCCGGTGGCGCGGTGGGCATCATCTGCCCGAGATCCGGTGCGCCCTCGACGAATTCCGACAATTTCGGCAACTGCGCCTTGCGCTCACGCAGCGGCCGCATCAGTTCGGCGCCGAGTCGCAGCACCTCCGCCGCGGCCTGCTGCACCGCCGCGGTCATCCCCGCGGCGATCTCGTCGTAGGTCAGATCGGCGATGTCGTCGGCGAACTTCGTGTCGATCAGCAGTCCATCGGCATTGACCGTCACCTGAATTCGCTGCTCACAGGTGCTCGCCGTGGCCGTCAGCCGGGAGCGTCGCATCTGGATCTCCGCGATCCCGCGCAATTGCTCGTCGAGCCCCTCGAGCACCGTCATCATGTCGGCATGAAGCCGTTCGTTGACCACTGCCACCTCCACCGTCGACGCGCGCAGTAGCAACAACAGCACACCAGATTGAATATCCGGTGGCGCCCAAGGAAATTCAGTGTCGGCTGCCGCCGTGCACCCGCGTCAGGTGGGTCGCCAGGGCCTCGAAGATCAGGAAGTTCGGAATATCGCTCACCATCGCGGAGGTCAGCGCGAACCAGCGCCCGGCCACATCGACGCTGAGCCGGCCCTCGGAAATCGACACCTGATTCACCTGCGACCACGGCGCCGACTTGCGCGGTGAGCCGACCTCGTACCACGTCATCCACAGCTCGCCGAAGACGAGCCGATGTCCCGCCTGCAGGGCTGCCAGCGCCTGCGGCAACTGCGCTTCGGTGACGGCCTGCTGAATCGCCGGCCCCCACTGCTGCGGATCCGAAATCCCGTCGCCGACAACGAAATTCGTTCCGGCGAGATCGGTGAGGGTATAGGCGTAGGTGGTACCGATGTGATGGCCGTTGCGCATATGCCGCACGATGTTCTGATACACGGTGGTGCTGTCGTAACGCACCGCCCACAACCGGCCCAGCAGGGCCGCGACCAGTCCCCGCTCGTAGAGGTCCAGCCGGGCGCCCTCGTAGCTGCGGGTGTAGCGGAATGCCCGAATCAGCGCCGGTATCAACACGATCGGAAAGACCGCGGCCAGAATTCCGAGGACCGGCTGCCTCACCGCGAACGACACCACCGCCGCGATCACCCCGGCGATCGCGAGCACGATCAGCACGATCTTGCCGCCCGTGCGTGGCGGACGGGGCAGATATGTCCGGTGATGCCGGCCCAGCCCGGACCGCGCGGCCAGATCACCGATCGCCGCCACCAATTCCCGATCGCTACCCTCGGCCATCACCGAACCGGCCACAGTCCCCCCTCGATACACGGTTACGCCGTCGAGCAGCTTAATCGACCCGGCACGGGCGAGCGCGGCGCCGGACAGCTGTGGCACACCCGCAGCGCCTCGCCGCACCGTTTGTGAGATGTCCAATGCGCAACCCGGAACCGATCGACCGGACCGGCCCGCGAGTTAGGTTCACGACCAGCAAATATTCATCTCCACGTGCGGTCTCGACGCCGTACGCCGATTTGGAGGGAGGGCCCGTGACGGAACGCAGTATCGCCATGAACCCCGGAATGCACGAGGTTCTCGACTACTTCGGCAAATGCCCCGAATGCGGTTATCCCGCACGGGCTTCGGCCGACTTCGCCGGGGCGCCCACCGTCGTCGCCAGTTGCGACCGCCCGTGCGGCTGGACCGGCGTGGTACCGCTCACCACCATGACCGGGCGCACCGCGTGACAGCCCGCTGACAGCACGACGCACCCGCGCCGACGAGGCCACGGGTGCGTCGCGAAACGAATTATTCGGGACGAACGGTCAGGATCCGCGGACCGTCCTCGGTGACAGCCACCGTGTGCTCCCAGTGCGCGGCGCGACTGCCGTCGGTGGTGACGACGGTCCAATCATCGTCCAGCACAGTGGTTTCCGTGGTGCCGAGGGTCAGCATCGGCTCGATGGCCAGCACCGAACCGACCACCAGTTTCGGACCGCGTCCGGGCGCGCCCTCGTTGGCGAGGAACGGATCCATATGCATCTGGCGGCCGATGCCGTGTCCGCCGTACCCGTCCACGATGCCGTAGGCGCGGCCGTGCTCCTTCTCCGCGGCGCGCGTCCCCAGCTCGATGGCGTGCGAGACGTCGGTCAGGCGATTGCCCGGCAGCATGGCCGCGATCCCCGCGTCCATCGACAGCCGGGTGGCCTCGCTGAGCAGCCGATCGGCCTCGATGACCTCGCCGACGCCGAACGTCCACGCCGAATCGCCGTGCCAGCCGTCGAGAATCGCGCCGCAGTCGATGGATACCAGATCGCCCTCGGCGAGCACCTCGTCCTTCGACGGAATCCCGTGCACCACCCGGTCGTTCACCGAGGAGCAGATCGATCCCGGGAAACCGTGATAGCCCTTGAAGGACGGGACGGCGCCCGCTTCGCGAATGGTCTGCTCGGCGACCTCGTCCAATTCCAAGGTCGACACGCCGGGCTTGGCGGCCGCGCGCACGGCCACCAGCGCACGGCCGACGATCGCGCCGGCCGCGGCCATGGCATCGAGCTCACCGGCGGTGCGGAACGGCACCACCTTCTTCTGCTTGAGGCCGAAAACCATTCGCCTCAGCGACCCAGGGCTCGGAGCGCGCGGGTGTTGACCTCGGCGATCTCACCGACACCGTCGACGGCGACCACGAGACCGTCGTAGTGCTCGAGCAGCGGCTCGGTTTCCTCGCGGTACACGTTCATCCGGTTCCGGATGATCGTCTCGTTGTCGTCGGTGCGTCCGCTGGTGCGGCCGCGCTCGACCAGACGCTCGACGAGCGTCTCCTCGGGAACCTCGAAACTCAGGACCGCGTCCAGCGCGTGGCCGGACTCCTTGAGCATCTTCTCCAGGGCCTCGGCCTGGTCGACCGTGCGCGGGTAGCCGTCGAGCACGAAACCGTTGACGGCGTCGGGCTCGGCGATGCGGGACTCCACCATGCGATTGGTCACGTCACTGGGCACCAGGTTGCCGGCGTCGAGGTACTTCTGCGCCTCGCGGCCCAGCGGGGTCTGCTGGGAGATGTTCGCACGGAACAAATTCCCCGTGGAGATGTGCGGAACACCCAGCTTGTCCGACAGCAGTTCGGCCTGTGTCCCTTTACCGGCACCCGGCGGTCCGAGCAGTACGAGTCTCACTTGAGGAACCCTTCGTAATTTCTGTTCATCAGTTGGCTCTCGATCTGTTTGACCGTATCGAGGCCGACGCTCACGACGATCAGCACCGACGTGCCGCCGAACGGCAGGAAGTTCGAACCGCCGCCGCCACCACCGATGTGCAACAGCAGGTTGGGCAGTACGGCAACAGCACCGAGATAGATCGAACCGGGGAGGGTGATTCGGCTCAGTACATAGTTCAGATAGTCGGCGGTCGGCTTACCCGGACGGTAACCGGGAATGAAGCCGCCGAACTTCTTCATCTCGTCCGCGCGTTCCTCCGGGTTGAAGGTGATCGCGACGTAGAAGTAGGTGAAGAACACGATCAACGCGAAGTAGATCACGACGTACACCGGGTTGCCCGGGTTCACCAGATACTTCTGGATGATCTTCTGCCACCAGCTGTCGGAGTTGGTCGACTGGGTCAGCTGGGCGACCAGGTTCGGCAGATACAGCAGCGAGGAGGCGAAGATCACCGGGATCACACCCGCCTGGTTGACCTTCAGCGGTAGGTAGGTCGAGGAGCCGCCGTACATCTTGCGGCCGACCACACGCTTGGCGTACTGCACCGGTATCCGGCGCTGGCCCTGTTCGACGAAGATCACGCCGACGATCACCACGAAGGCGGCGACACACACCAGCCCGAAGATCAGGCCGCCCTTGCTGTCGAGGATCTGCTTGCCCTCGCTCGGGATGCGGGCGGCGATACCGGCGAAGATCAGCAGCGACATACCGTTGCCGATACCGCGCTCGGTGATCTGCTCGCCGAACCACATCACCAGCGCCGCGCCGGCGGTCATCACCAGCACGATGATGATCATGCCGAAGATGCTGGTGTCGGCGAGGATGTCCTGCGGGCAGCCGCGCAGCAGCTGACCGCGCGCGGCCAGGGCCACCAGACCCGTGGCCTGCAGAATCGCGAGCGCGATCGACAGATACCGCGTGTACTGCGTCATCTTGTTCTGGCCGGACTGGCCTTCTTTTCGCAGTTCCTCGAACCGCGGGATGACCACCGTCAGCAGCTGGATGATGATGCTCGCGGTGATGTAGGGCATGATCCCGATCGCGAACACCGACAGCTGCAGCAGCGCACCACCCGAGAACAGGTTGATCAGCTGGTAGATGCCGGCATTGTCACCGCCGGAGACGACGTCGATGCAATGACGGATCGCCTTGTAGTCGACGCCGGGCGACGGTAGCGAGGCGCCGACGCGGTACAGCGCGATCAGGCCCAGCGTGAAGAGAATCTTCCGCCGCAAGTCCGGGGTCCGGAAGGCCGACACGAAGGCGGAAAGCACAGATCCTCCTGGCTGACGACACGGGGGTCACGCCCACTTCCGTCACCTCGGCACATACCGGTGCCCTACAGGGCGGGGCCGGTCCTGTGCCACGACAACGGGGCAGACTGGTTGGCAGACAACACTTGAACTCTAACAGCGACGCCGGACGGGCTCTCACCCGTCCGGCGCCCCGACTGCATTACCGGTAACTGTCAGCCCAGTTCGGTGGCGGTACCACCGGCGGCGGTGATCTTCTCCTTGGCGGAGCCGGAGAACTTGTCGGCGCTGACCTGGACGGCCACCCCGATCTCGCCCTCGCCGAGCACCTTCACCAACTGGTTCTTACGCACGGCACCGGCAGCGACGAGCTCGTCCTTGCCGATGGTGCCGCCCTGCGGGAACAGCCGCGCGATATCGCCGACGTTCACGACCTGGTACTCGACGCGGAACGGGTTGGTGAACCCCTTCAGCTTCGGCAGGCGCATGTGGATCGGCATCTGGCCGCCCTCGAAACGGGCCGGCACGTTCTTGCGAGCCTTCGTCCCCTTGGTACCGCGACCGGCGGTCTTACCCTTGGAGCCTTCACCGCGACCCACACGGATCTTCTCGGTCTTGGCGCCCGGGGCGGGCCGCAGGTGGTGGAGCTTGATGGGGGTCATGCGGTTTCCTCCTCAACGGAAACGAGGTGGCGCACGACGTTGATCAGCCCGCGGTTCTGGGCGTTGTCCTCGCGGACCACGGTCTGGCGGATACCGCGCAGGCCGAGGGTGCGAAGCGACTCCCGCTGATTCTTCTTGGCGCCGATCGTGGACTTGATCTGGGTCACCTTGAGCTGTGCCATGTCAGACTCCCTGTCCGGCACGCGCACGCAGCATGCCCGCCGGGGCAACGTCCTCGATCGGCAGACCGCGGCGAGCGGCCACCTCCTCCGGACGCTGCAGCATCTTCAGAGCCGCCACCGTGGCGTGCACGACGTTGATGGCGTTGTCGCTACCGAGCGACTTGGCCAGGATGTCGTGGATACCGGCGCACTCCAGCACGGCACGCGCCGCACCACCGGCGATCACACCGGTACCCGGCGAGGCCGGACGCAGCATGACGACACCGGCGGCAGCCTCACCCTGCACGGGGTGCGTGATGGTGCTGCCGATCATCGGGACGCGGAAGAAGCCCTTGCGAGCCTCCTCGACACCCTTCTGGATGGCCGCGGGAACTTCCTTGGCCTTGCCGTATCCGACACCGACCAGGCCGTTGCCGTCGCCCACGATCACGAGGGCGGTGAAGCTGAAGCGACGACCACCCTTCACGACCTTGGAGACGCGGTTGATCGCTACGACACGCTCGAGCTGGTTCTTCTCGGCGGCATTGTCGCGACGGTCACCGCCGCCGCGACGGTCGCGACCGCCGCCGCGCTGATCGCGCTCGTTGCCACTGCCACCCTGTCCGGCGGGTCCGCTGCCGCCGTCACGCCGCTGACGTCCCGGCATCAGACGTTCCTTCCGTTCATGTTCATTCGGTCCATGAGCTGAATCTGCATCAGAATTTCAACCCACCTTCGCGAGCAGCATCCGCCAGAGCGGCGATGCGGCCGTGGTAGTCGTGGCCACCGCGGTCGAACACCACGGCCTCCACACCGGCGGCCTTCGCGCGGGCGGCCAGCAGCTCGCCGACCTTCTTGCCCTTCGCGGACTTGTCACCGTCGAGCGCGCGCACATCCGCCTCGATCGAGGACGCGGACGCGACGGTCTTGCCGACGGAGTCGTCGATCACCTGGGCGTGCAGGTGCCGCGAGGAGCGGAACACGACCAGACGCGGACGCTCGGCGGTGCCGAGGACCCTCTTGCGCAGACGGAAATGCCGACGGGTCTTCGACACCCGGCGACGAGTCGACGCATCCTTGCCGACCGGCTTGCGGGCGGCTTTCTGAGCTTCAGTTTGTGCCATGGCTTACTTACCCGTCTTTCCGACCTTGCGGCGAACGACCTCACCGGCGTAGCGGATGCCCTTGCCCTTGTACGGGTCGGGCTTGCGCAGGCCGTGGATCACCGCGGCGATCTGGCCGACCTTCTGCTTGTCGATGCCGGACACCGAGAACTTGGTGGGGGCCTCGACCTGGAAGGTGATGCCCTCGGGAGCCTCGACCGGAACCGGGTGGCTGTAGCCGAGGGCGAACTCGAGGTTCGAACCCTTCTGCTGCACGCGGTAACCGACGCCGAAGATTTCCATCTTCTTCTCGTAGCCCTGGGTCACGCCGACGATCATGTTGTTGATCAGGGTGCGGCTCAGGCCGTGCAGCGAGCGGTTGCGGCGCTCGTCGTCGGGACGGGCCACCTCCAGCTCACCGTTCTCGGCCTTGGTGACGGTGATCGGCTCCGCGACGGTGTGCGAGAGGGTGCCCTTGGGCCCCTTCACCGACACCTGCTGGCCGTCGATGGTCACCTCGACGCCGGCGGGAACCGAGATCGGCTTCTTACCGATACGCGACATTGTTCCTACCTCCCTTACCAGACGTAGGCGAGGACTTCCCCGCCCACACCCTGCTGCTTGGCCTGACGGTCGGTGAGCAGGCCCTTCGACGTGGAGATAATTGCCACGCCCAGACCGCCCAGCACCTTGGGCAGGTTGGTGGATTTCGCGTACACCCGCAGACCCGGCTTCGAGACGCGACGCACACCCTGCAGGCTGCGCTCCCGGCTCGGGCCGTACTTCAGGTCGACGATCAGGGTCTGGCCGACGTTCGCCTCTTCGGTGCGGTAGTCGGCGATGTAGCCCTCGCGCTTGAGGATCTCGGCGATGTTCGCCTTGAGCTTCGAGTGCGGAGCCTTCACCTGATCGTGGTACGCCGAGTTGGCGTTGCGCAGACGGGTCAGAAAGTCTGCGATCGGATCAGTCATGGTCATGTGTTGACCGTTACCTTTCTCGCCGCGGTTCCCATACAGCACCGTCACGCGGGGCGGTCGTGGGCCTACGACAATTTCGGCTGGTCCGGCCGACACCATTGCCGACCGGATTGGAATGCTGTCACCCGGAGCAATGCGCACGCATATGGGCACGAGGGTGCCCGAGCAACCGGTCTAGTGTAGGCGAGCGGCTCCAGCAGCCAAAATCGGGGTGAGTGCCGCCGATCAGCATCCCGATCGGTTCACGCGATCGGAGCGACGCCGGCGTCCGAAGACCTTGCGATGCACCATGTTTCACATCCGGCGAGTGCGACCACCCGCACCGAGTTCGGGACCCTCGTTCCGACGCGAGAAAGGGTACGGACTCGGCCGAGTCCGTACCCTTTCTCGATTCGATTGTCGCGCTCAGCGCGGGCGCTGCCTCAGCAGCGCCGGCTCACCAGGAGCTCTTGTGCACGCCCGGCAGCTCGCCGCGGTGCGCCATCTCACGGACGCAGACGCGGCAGAGGCCGAACTTGCGGTAGACCGCGCGGGGGCGGCCGCAGCGCTGGCAGCGGGTGTAGCCACGAACGGCGAACTTCGGCTTCGCGGCGGCTTTGTTGACGAGAGCTTTCTTAGCCATATGCTCAGTTCTCCTTGAACGGGAAGCCGAGGTGCTTGAGCAGGGCGCGGCCCTCCTCATCGTTGGTCGCGGTGGTCACGACCGTGATGTCCATACCGCGCGGACGGTCGATGGAGTCCACGTCGATCTCGTGGAACATCGACTGCTCGCTGAGGCCGAACGTGTAGTTGCCGTTGCCGTCGAACTGCTTCGGCGACAGGCCGCGGAAGTCGCGGATACGGGGCAGCGCGATGGACACCAGGCGGTCCAGGAACTCCCACATGCGGTCGCCGCGCAGCGTGACGCGCGCGCCGATCGGCATACCCTCACGCAGCTTGAACTGCGCGATGGACTTGCGGGCCTTGCGGATCTCCGGCTTCTGACCGGTGATCAGGGCCAGGTCGTTGACGGCGCCGTTGATCAGCTTGGCGTCGCGGGCGGCGTCACCGACACCCATGTTGACGACGACCTTCACCACGCCCGGGATCTGCATCACGTTGGCGTAGTTGAACTCGCTGTTCAGCGCGTCCTTGATCTCCGCGCGGTAGCGCAGCTTCAGACGCGGAGCAATCTTCTCTGTGTTTTCTGCCGTGGTCATGCTCAGATGTCCTTCCCGTTGCGACGGGAGATGCGCACCCGCTTGCCGTTCTCGTCGGTGCGGTAACCCACCCGGGTCGGCTTGCCGTCGGAGTCGACAACCATCACGTTGGACACGTGGATGGGCGCCTCCTGGGTCACGATGCCGCCGGAGCTGGCGCCGCGCTGGTTCGCGGAGTTCGCGACGTGCTTCTTGATCCGGTTCACGCCCTCGACCAGGACCTTGTCGGTCGCCGGGTAGGCCTGGATGACCTTGCCCTTGGCGCCCTTGTCCTTACCCGAGACGACGATCACGGTGTCGCCCTTGTGCACCTTCATGTCAGAGCACCTCCGGGGCCAGCGAAACGATCTTCATGAACCGCTTGTCACGCAGCTCGCGGCCGACGGGGCCGAAGATGCGGGTGCCACGCGGATCGTTGTCCGCCTTGATCAGCACCGCGGCGTTCTCGTCGAACTTGATGTACGAACCGTCCGGACGACGACGCTCCTTGACGGTGCGCACGACGACCGCCTTGACGACGTCACCCTTCTTGACGTTGCCGCCGGGGATGGCGTCCTTGACGGTGGCGACGATGACGTCGCCGATACCGGCATAGCGACGCGACGACCCGCCGAGCACGCGGATGCACAGAATCTCCTTGGCACCCGTGTTGTCGGCGACGCGCAGTCGCGACTCCTGCTGAATCACTTCAGCTCCTCCTAGACCTGGACGTAATGCACGCCGGATTACCGACCCGACGGGCATGGTCAGTTGCCCTTCGACGGACCTTGACGGCCCGCTCCCGCAAGCTCAGCGGGGCAGCGCCTGCCAGCGGTTTTGCATGATCGGAAGGATCAACCACTGTGGGTTCGCGGCCGAAGTGCGGGCACAATGCCCGCAGGCAACCGGTCAAGTGTAGCGAAGCCGCAGGTCGCACCCAAATCGGGGCCGAGCCGAGAGTGCGGGGTGGCCACCCCACGCGTGGCGGCCGAACTCAGGCGTTACTCAGCGGGTTCGGTTAGCCTCTCACCGACGCAACCGGCCCCGCCTCCGGGCGGAGCCGTCGTGATGGGCGTCGCGCAGGTGCACGATGAAGTCGGGGAGAGGATTTTCTGTGACATCGTCCGGTCGCCAGGTCCGCCTGGGTCGCCGCTCGTTCCTGATCGCCCTCGGCGCGGTGCCGGTGGCCACCGCCCTGGTGGCGTGCAACAGCGACGACGCGAAGCCGAAACCCCTCACCGGCCCCGACCTGTCGGGCCTCGACCCCGCGGTGCGGCCGCAGGACGATCTCTACCGCAATATCAACGGCACCTGGTTGCGCACCTACCAGCTGCCGCCGGACAAGGTCTCCTACGGCACCTTCGCCGAGGTGTCCGATCGGATCGAGGGACAGCTGCGCGAGGTCATCGACGGCATCCACGATCCGAAGGACGGGTCGGAGGGCCAGCAGATCCGCGACCTCTACGACGCCCGGATGGATCTGGACACACTCGAGAAGCTCGGCACCACCCCGCTGCAACCGCTGTTCGCGCGGATCGACGGGGCGCAGACCAAGGCCGACCTGGCGAAGGTCATGGGCGAGCTGCCGCTGGGCGGGCTGATCGGGCTGGGCGTGAGTATCGACCGCAAGAATTCCGACGCCTACATTCCTTCGGTGAGCCAATCCGGTCTCGGAATGAGCGAGCAGTACTACCGCAAACCCGAATTCGCGCAATATCTTTCGGCGTACCAGACGCTGCTGCACAAACTGGCGACCGGCGCCGGCCTGCCCGACCCGGACGGCGCGGCCGAGCGCACCCTGGATCTCGAGAAGCGCATCGCCGCGGGTTACTGGGACAACGTGCGCACCCGCGATTCCGATGCCACCTACAACCTCATGGCGTGGAACGAGATGACCACGCTGGCACCGGGTTTCGACTGGGAGCCGTGGCTGGCCGGCAGCACCGACCGGCCCAAGGAGCTGTTCGGGACGATGGTCGTCGGCGAGCCGTCGTTCGTCACCGCGGCCGGGCAGCTGTGGACCGAGGTGGATATCACCATCTGGCGGGAATGGCTGAAGCTCAGCCTTCTGCGCAAATACGCCAAGTACATGAACAAGGAACTGTCGGACGCGAACTTCGATTACCTGAAGGCCACCAGCGGAATCGCGCAGCGCCCGGAGCTGTGGAAGTCGGCGGTCGCGGTGGTCGACGCCAGTCTCGGTGAGCAGCTGGGCAAGTTGTACGTGGCGAAATACTTTCCGCCGCAGGCGAAGACGCGTGCCAAGGAACTGGTCGACAATCTGCTTGCCGCCTACCGCGACAACTTCCGCAACTCCTCCTGGATGTCGCCACGGACGCGCGAGGCCGCGATCGCTAAACTGGACAAGATCACGGTCAAGATCGGCTACCCCGACAAGTGGGTGGACTATTCGAAGCTGAAGGTCACCCGCGGCCGGCTGGTCGAATCGCTTCTCGCCATCGAGGCTTTCGAGGCGAAGCGTTCGATGGCCAAGCTGGGGACGCCGGTGGACAAGGCCGAATGGGACATGTCGCCGCAGACCGTCAACGCCTACTACGAGACCACCTCCAACTCCATCAACTTCCCCGCCGCGATCCTGCAGGCCCCGTTCTTCGACACCGACGCCGAACCGGCGGTGAACTACGGCGCGATCGGTGCGACCATCGGCCACGAGATCGGGCACGGCTTCGACGACCAGGGCTCGAAGTACAACGGCGAGGGCAATCGCGAGGACTGGTGGACCCCGGAGGACCGGGCCGCGTTCGACGCCAAGACGAAACAGTTGATCGATCAGTACAACGCGCTGGTGCCCGAGGGACTGCCGCCCAGCGATCACGTCAACGGCCAGCTGACCGTCGGCGAAAACCTCGCCGACCTGCGTGGACTGATGATCGCGCTGGCCGCCTTCCGCATCGAGGAAGCCAAGAACGGCCGCCACACCCCGGACTACACTCCGATGTTCCAGTCCTGGGGCCGCAACTGGCGGGAGAAGCGGACCCAGCAGTCGCTCGAACAGCAGGTCGCCACGGATCCGCACTCCCCCGGCGAATTCCGCTGCAACCAGGTGGTGCGCAACCTGCCGGAGTTCTACACGACCTTCGGCGTCCAGCCGTCGGACAAACTCTTCCTTCCCGAGGACCAGCGCGTCGCCCTGTGAGGTTCAGCCCTGTGAGGTTCAGTGGGTGATCAGTCGCCAATCCTCGGGCAGGTTGGTGGCGATCACCTGCTCGCCGTCCACCGCGAGATCCACCGCCGTTCCGCCGAGGCGCAGATCGGTGAGCTCCACTCTGCCCCAGCGCGCGGGAACGTGTGGCAGGACGGTCACCGTGCGATGCGGCACGTCGGGTTCGAGCCCGAGGAACGAACGGACCAGCAGCAGTGGCGCGGCACTGGCCCAGGCCTGCGGGGAACACGAGGTCGGATACGGCACCGGCGCCGAGAAGCGCGAACGCTGGAAACCGCAGAACAACTCGGGCAGGCGACCACCGAAAGCGGTTGCGGCGTCGAGTAATCCGTTGGACAGCCGGGTAGCCAGCCCGACCGCGCCCGGGATGTGCCGGTAACGCAGCAGACCGGCGACGGCGATGGCGGTGTCGTGCGGCCAGACCGAACCGTTGTGATAACTCATCGGATTGAACGCGCCCATACCGGAAGCCAATGTGCGCAAACCGAATCCGGAATCCATCTCCGCGGTCGCCAGATGGTGCACCAGTTGTTCGGCGTGTTCGTCGGTCACGATCCCCGACCACAGG
This sequence comes from Nocardia africana NBRC 100379, assembly GCF_001612635.1. Taxonomy (GTDB): domain Bacteria; phylum Actinomycetota; class Actinomycetes; order Mycobacteriales; family Mycobacteriaceae; genus Nocardia; species Nocardia africana. The sequence goes on from NZ_BDAV01000002.1 coordinate 14,229, forward strand.
CAATGCCCGACATTGCTGGTGAGCGCATCGACGCGGCGCTTGTTGCCGTCCAAAGCGACGGCATACCAGCCCTTTTCGGGAATCCAGAAGGCTTCAGAGAATTTCGTCCGCAATTCGGCGGCTTGTTCGCGCAGCTTCTCCGCCTTGTCCGACTGCCCGAATTCCTCGGCCAGTTCGGCGCGGGCGAGGATCGCCGCGTAGACGTAGCCCTGCACCTCGCACAATGCGATCGGCGCTTGGGCGAGATGTCCGGCCGCGTCGTTGATGCCGTCGAAGCTGTCCTTCCAGCCCTGATTGATCAGGCCGCGGTCGGTCGCGCGCTGATATTCGACGAAGCCGTCACCGTCGCGGTCGCCGAAGTGCGATATCCAATCGAGGGCGGCGTCGGCCGCCGGCAGCAGTGTCTGCACGGCGTCCGGCGACGCACCCCACCGCCGTGTCTCGGCCAGCAGCATCACGAAAAGCGGTGTGGCGTCGACGGTTCCGTAGTACACCTCACCGCCCAGGGCCAGTCCGCCCGCCGGGCCGCGGCGGATCTCGTGCATGATGCGGCCCGGCTCCTCCTCGGTGAGCGCGTCGACCTGCTGGCCCTGCATTTCGGCCAATTGCTGCATGGTGCCGAGTGCGAGCGAGGAGTCCAGCGGCAGCGCCATCCACGCGGTGAGCAGCGAGTCGCGGCCGAACAGCGTCATGAACCACGGCGCGCCGGCGGCGACGAAGGTGCGATGCCGGCGTTCCTCGCGAATCTGCAGTGCGCCCAGATCGCTTTCGGTGCGCTGCAGAATGGCGGTGAGCTGCGGATCGCCGGTGGTGAGTTTGGTGGCGGTATCGCGCCACGCGGCCATCTTGCGGCCCGGTTCGCTGCTGCGATAGTGCTCGCCGGGGCGCAGCGCGACATGCACCCGCTGATTGGCCACCGTCGGCTGCGCGAGGATCTCGGTCTGCCAGCGCCCGGTGGCGGGCACGACGATGCGCCAGGTCAGCGAGCCGGGCAGCACGGTCGGCAGTTCCGAGGAGGAGACCGCCAGGCCGCGTGCGCGATCGGAGCGGTCGTTGAGCAGCAGTTCGTTGTCGGTGACCAGTATTTCCGCGCGTCCGTGCCCGGCCCGGCCCTCCTTCACCGCGAACAGATCCACGAAGTCGGCGTCGGCCCGCAGTTCGAGCACCACGGCCGTGGGTTCGCGGCCGAGATTCTCCAGGATGACCGTCTCCCGCATACCGTCGGCGACGAGTCGTTCGCGCACCACCAGCAGACTGGAATCGGCGGCGCCGGACCGCGGCGGCCGCCGCAGGATGAAGCGCGCGGTGAAGGCCTCGGGACTGAGCACCGACAGCGGTTCGAGCCGCTGCCCGTCCACCCGCAGCTCCCAGCGCGACACCACTCGGGCATCGCGATAGAACAGGCCCTGCGAGGTTCCCGATTCCACGTCGCCGACCCGGTCGGACAGGCAGAAGGTGCTGCCCTCGACCAGCGTCACCGAACCGTTCAGCAGGGCGGGTTCGCCACCGTTGAGAGGTGAGGGCCCGGTCATCGCGCATCACCCCCGCGGGGGTGTCGTGGCGCCCCGCCGGGCGCGGTAGATCGTTTCGTCGACTCGAACATCACCATCGCGAACGGCTCCTCCCTGATCACCGGCGACCACCGATCCGGCTCGAGGTTTGCATGGGCCTATCCGACGACGTTCGCACGAGAACGTCTCGATCATCGAGAGTAACCGCTGAACGGTGTTCGGCACGGCCGATCCCTCGACCACGTCGCAAATCCGCGCTGTGCACGGCACGGCGAATCGCGGGCGGAACTCAGCGTGAGCGCTCGCCGGCCTTCTCGAACGGCCGTTTGCGCGGCGGTTTGACGTTGACCAGGCTGCGGTCGCCGCCGTAGTGGGCCAGCACCCGAGGATCGATCACGGCGCGCCACAGCGGCGGCACCGCGGCCAGCAGGACCATCCCGGCATACCCCATCGGAAGCTGTGGCGCCTGCTCGACGCTGCGCAAGGTCTGGTAGCGGCGCCCGGGATTCGCGTGGTGGTCGCTGTGGCGCTGCAGATGGAACAGGAAGATGTTGGTGACCAGACTGTCGCTGTTCCAGCTGTCGCGCGGCGAGCAGCGCCCGAAGCTGCCGTCGGCGCGCCGGGCGCGCAGCAGGCCGTAGTGCTCGACGTAGTTCACCGTCTCGAGCAGGAGGGCGCCGATCAACGCCTGCAAGGCCAGCCACGGGATCACCCGCGGGCCGAAGTACAGAATCATGCCGCCGAACAGCACGACGCTCATCGCCCAAGCCTGCAGCAGGTGATTCTCGTGGCTGAACCACCGTTTGCCCCTGCGTGCCAGCCGGTCCCGTTCGAGCCGGAACGCCGAGCGGAGCCCGCCGAACATGCTGCGCGGCAGAAACACCCACAGGGACTCGCCGAAGCGGGCGCTGGCCGGGTCGTCCGGTGTCGCGACACGGGCGTGGTGGCCGCGGTTGTGCTCGACGAAGAAGTGCCCGTACGCGGACTGCGCGAGCGCGATCTTCGACAGCCACCGTTCCAGATGCTCGGACCGGTGGCCGAGTTCGTGCGCGGCATTGATTCCGATACCGGACACCACCCCGAGTGTGATGGTGAGACCGAGTTTGTCGACGAACGACAGCACGTTGTCCGCCCACAGATAACCCGCGACGAACAGGCCGAAGAATTGCATCGGCAGGAACAGGTAAGTGCACCAACGGTAGTAGCGGTCGTTGGAGAGCGCTTCGTAGTCCTCGTCGTGCGGATTACTGCCGTCGTTTCCGATCGCCCAGTCCAGCAACGGAATGACCACGAAGACGATGATCGGCCCGATCCACCAGAACACCGGCGATCCGGTGAGGACCACCAGCGGACCGGGGAGCAGGGCACAAGCCGGTGCTATCAACCCCAGCATCCACAGGTAGCGCTTGGGGTCGCGGGCTCGGGATTGTTCGAAGATCGCCATGTACTTCTCGCTATCCAGAAGTGACACCAGATCGAGAATGCGGCCGCGCGAAGCGGCGCCGGCCTGAAACTTGAAGCGGCGTAGGCCCTGAAATATTCAGAGTAGCCGTTCGTGCCAGGCTGTCCAGAGATCAGCGAAAAAGACCTACGGACGTGCAGATACCCCGAAACCGCCAAGGTATGACCGCAATTTTCGGGCCCGGGTTTCCGATCGGAGACGACGCGACGCCGCCCACCCCGGTCGGCGGGCGGCGTCTGTCGGGCTCGCTACGGCAGGGCGCCGCAATTACTCGGCGCGGGCAGACCGCCCAGCCGATCGGTCATCCAGGAATGAGCGGCCGCCAGCGACGGGAAATAGGCCAGGTCGTGAGTACCCACGATACCGGTGACAGCGGGCAGTTGTGGATTCGCGTCCAGCTGCACCGGAGTGCCACCGGCGCACCACCCGGCGGCCACGGCGCGAACCGGTGGATACGGTGTGCCCTCGTCGTTCACGGCCGAGGCGATGAGTACCGGCATCGAGGGCGCCATGGTTCCGATGCGCTGCTCGTCGAATGCCGCTTTCAGGGCCGGCGACCGGTCGATGACAGCGGTGAGAGGTTCTCCGCTGGTGGTGATTTGCGTAATTCGTCGTATTTGAATGTCGAGTGACGCCGCGATGGCGCAGTTGCCCAGAGCGTCGTTCATCAGCCCTTTTCCGGCATCGTTGATTTCGGCATCGAGAATCGGACGCGTTTCGGGATAGTCGGCGGCGATGCCGTTGAGGGTGAACGGCGCGGCGGATCCGACACCGTGTTGGCCGTAGTTGTAGCCGATGAAATTCTCCGGGTCGACGATCGGCCCGCCGATATAGGCCCCGCGCACGTTCAGTTCGGGCGCGTAGCTCGATTGCAGCTCGGCGGCACCGGCCGAGGCCATACCGCCCTGAGAATAGCCGAACAGAATGACCGGCGAGTGCGGATTCAGTCCGGTGCCCGGCAATTGCAATGCGGCACGCGCGGAATCGAGTACGGCATACGCCTGTGCTTTCCGATTGAGAAAATCGTGCACATCGGGCGTGCCCAGGCCGTGATAATCGGTCAGCACCACGGCCATGCCGCGCGCGAGCAACGACGCCAGCGCGATGACGTCGTATTCGGCGATGAGGTCGTACGGCGGCCGGAACTGGGCCAGTTGCGGGAGCACCTTCGACGGCGCGCACTGATCGCCCTGGCCCTGAGAGCCGACTCCGTATGCGACCAGCGGGCGTTCACCCGGGCCGGTCCACGGCACCATCGGCTGCAGATAGGTGGCCACGACCGCGGTCGGAGCGTCGTGAGTGTCGCTGCTGACGTACATCATTCGCGTCGACGCCGCCGGCACGACACCCGGCTGGCCCGGCGCCGACATCGCCAGCGCCGCCGGTTGGGCACGAAGGATCGCGCCCGGCGGCACCGGCGGTACCGGCGGCGGTATGTAGAAATCATCGGCGGCGGCCTGCGTAGCCGGTTGCGGCACCGCGGGTGGCGCCGACATCACCGCGCCTCCGATCAGGACGAGCGAGCCGAACAACACTGCGTTCCATCTGCGGATCAGGCCCCTCACGATCGATCCTTCCCTGCGTTGTCAGCGGATGTATCTCGTTCGTCGAGCGATCGAACATCGGTGCCCCGGGGCGGCGTCCGCGCCCCATCCGGGCACGGCCGCTACGGCAGCGCGGCGCAGTTGGACGCCGCGGGCGCCGCCGCGAGCCGATCGGTCAGCCACATCTGCGACGCCGCCAAAGACGGGAAGAACGCGAGATCGTGGGTGCCGACGACACCGGAAATCGGCGGAAGCTGAGCATTCGCGTCCATCTGCACCGGCACGCCGCGACTGCACCACGCGGCGGCCACATCTCGGATCGGCGCGTACGGCGCGCCCTCGTCGTTGCGCGCCGACGCGATGAGCACCGGCGCCGACGGTGTGCCGCCGCCGATGCGCTGATCGGCGAACGCCTGGCTCAACGCCGGAGATCGGTCGATCACGGTCGTGAGTGGCTGTCCGCTGGAAGTGAATTGGGCCGTATGCTGCTGCGGATTGTCCACCGACACCGCGATGGCGCACTTGCCCGCGGCGTCGCGCATCAGCGCCTTACCGGCGTCGTTGAGTTCGGCGTCGAGCTCCGGGCGGGTATCGGGATAGTCCGCGACGATGCCGTTGAGGGTGAAGCCGACCGCACCGGAAAGGCTCGGCTGGCCCTCGTTGAACCCGATGAAGTATTCGGGGTCGACCACCGGGCCGCCGATGTAGGCGCCGAGCATATTCAGTTCGGGCGCATAGCTCGGTTGCAGCTCCGCCGCGCCGGCCGAGGCCATACCGCCCTGGGAGTAGCCGTAGAGGATGACCGGCGGCCGCGGCCCCAGGCCATTGTTCGGCACCTGCTGCGCCGCCCGCGCCGCATCGAGTACCGCATAGGATTGCGCTTTCCGATTCAGGAAGTCATGCATTTCCGGTGTGCCCAATCCGTGGTAATCGGTGACCACGACGGCCATCCCGCGCGACAGCAGCGAATACAGCGCCAACACATCGTATTCGGCGATGATGTCGAACGGCGGCTGGTATTGGACGAGCTGCGAGAGCACTTTCGAGGGCGCGCATTGATCGCCCTGCCCCTGCGTGCCGACCGCGTACGCGACCAATGGGCGTTCCCCGGGACCGTTCCACGGCAGCGTCGGCTGCAGATACGTTCCCGTCACCGCGGTCGGCGCGTCGTGCGTGTCGCTGCTCAGATACATCATGCGTGTCGAGATCGCCGGGACGACGCCGGGTTGCCCCGGCGCCGACAGTATCAGCGATGCGGGCTGAGCTCGTACGATGGCTCCAGGAGGACCAGGAGGCAGCGGCACCGGGGGAACATAGAAATCATCGGCGGCGGCCTGCGCCGGCGGCTGCGTCCACGCATGCGGCGCGGAGACCATTCCGCCCGCGACGGCGATGAGAGCTCCGAACAAGACAGCGGTACAACTGCGTATCCGGCTCCGCACGATTCGTCCTTCCTGAGCTTCGGGATGCCTATCGGAACGAACAAACGGATCTCGACAGTACCGAAAAAGACGGATCGATATTCTGGGAATCAGAATGACAGTCGGCGTGTCTCGCTATTTTCGAGCTAATGGCATGTCCGGAGGCGGCGGAGGACTGGTCAACTCTGGGCGGCGCGACGGTAACCGCGAATGGCCACGGCACCGAAAACCACAATCAGGCCCACCGACCATGCCACGGTCTGCAATACCGGAACCAGCAGCGGTCCACCGAGAGTGAAGTTGCGCATCGCCTCGATGGCGCAGCTCATCGGCTGAGCCCGCACGACCGGTTGCAACCATCCCGGGTAGTTCCGCACCGGCACGAATCCGGAATTGAAGAACATGCCGACCAATACCACGATCGCGAACAGCTGCACCACCTTCTCGCCGGCGCTGCTCACCCCGACCGCGACAACCAGCGGGGTGAATCCGGCGATCACGATCACCGGCACCAGCAGGACACCGATCGCACCGCCCCAGCCCTGCTGGAACCGCAGGCCCAGGCCCATCCCGACGGCGACGACCACGACCGTCGCGGCCAGCGCGCGAGCGCATTCGGCGACGAGCCGGCCGGACATTCCGGCCCAGCGATGCATCGGGAGCACCCAGAACCGGCGCAGCAGACCGCTTTCCCGCTCGGCGTACAACGACATGCCGGTACCCATCGCGCCGTACATCGCCCCGGCGACGGCGATCATCGGGACGAAACCGTAGATCGGGTCGGCACCACCGGCGGCGCCGAGGGATTTGTCCAGCACCAGGTCGTACATGAGCAGCAGCAGAATCGGCAGCACCAGCGTGCTGGTGACCACCTCCGGCTGCCGCGACCAGCGCCGCAGCAGGCGACCGGTCTCGACCAGAGTTTGCGATCCCAGATCGCCGATCCGGTTGCCGAGCACGGGAGAATCGCCGCTCCGCATGCCGGCGACTTCGATCACCTCACTCATGCCCGGTGCCCTTCCGCTCGCACTGCCAGGACCACGGCGACCACCAGCAGCACCGCGATCCAGATCGCGGCCACGCCGAGTGCGGAGCCGTAGGTCCCCGCGGCCAGTCCACGCAGCGCGTCGGTGGTCTGCGAGACCGGCTGGTTGCGCACGTACGGCTGGATCCAGCCCGGAAAGCCTTGGACCGGAACGAATCCGGTGGACGTCATCACCAGCAGCAGTTGCGGGCCGAACAGGACGGTGCCGCTGAGTTCGCTGTTGCGGGTGATGGTGCCGAGCGCATCGGTGGCGATCACGAGCGTGGCGCCGAATGCCAGGACCACCAGTACGAAGACCAGCGCGGAATCCGCGCTGTGGAACCGGAATCCGAAGAGGGTGCCGATCACCAGCGCCCCGGTGAAGGCGGCGACGGCACGCACCAGATTCGCCGACATGCGCGCGGTCACCGGTACCCACGGCGGCACCGGCATCCCCCGCAGCCGCGTGGCCATGCCGCCGACGACCTCTCGTGCCGCCCGGTCACCGGCGAACATGGAGGTGAAGAACATGGCGAAGACCGCGATCAGGGGAAGCAGGTACTGCGCGTAGTCGATACCGCCGGCCTCCATGGAATGCCGCAGCGGCACGTAGAAGCAGACGAAGAACACCACGGGCGCGGCGAAGGCCAGCACGAGATCGCCTTCACGGAGCGCGGTGCGAATCATGCGGCCGCTCAACGCACTCCACTGCACACCGGCCGGAACCCGGAACAGTTCGGGAGTTTCGGCGGTCGCCGCGGTCATGCCGGGACCTCTTCGGCCGGTTCGGTCAGCTGGATGAAGACCTCGTCGAGGGAGGGGCGGCGCAACGCGATGTCGATCAATGCGATTCCCGCGGCGTTGATCCGATCCAGTGCCTCCGACAGCGTCACCGCGCCGCCGGGCGCGGGCACCGACACCCGGTCTCGCGATTCGGCGATCGTGACCTCGCCCAGACTCGCCAGCGCGGCGGCCACGGCCGGCACATTCGCGGCATCGACCGGGACGACCTCGCAGTAGCTGTCGCCCGAGCGAGCCTTGAGCTGATCCGCGGTACCCTCGGCGATCACGGTGCCCTTGTCGACGACGATGATGTTGTCGCTCAACGCATCCGCCTCCTCGAGGTACTGCGTGGTGAGCAGAATCGTCACGCCCTGTTCCTTGAGCGAGCGCACCAGCGCCCACAAGCTCTGGCGGCTGACGGGGTCCAGCCCGGTGGTGGGTTCGTCGAGGAATACGACGCGCGGCGTGCGGACCAATCCGCAGGCGATGTCGATGCGCCGGCGCATACCACCGGAGTACCGGCCGACCCGGCGTTCCGCTGCCTCGGTGAGCGCGAACTGTTCCAGCAGTTCCTCGGCGCGCTGCGCGGCGGCCTTGCGCCGCAGGCCCATCAGACGGGCGAAGAGCACCAGATTCTCACGGCCGGTGAGCATTTCGTCGAGCGCCGCGTACTGGCCGGTCAGCATGATCGAGGACCGGACCTGGGCGGCCTGGGTGACGACGTCGAAGCCGGCTACCCGCGCACTGCCGGCATCGGGACGGATCAGCGTCGACAACACCGACACCGTGGTGGTCTTACCCGCGCCGTTGGGCCCGAGCACGCCCAGCACACTGCCCGCGGGGGCGCTGAAGCTGATACCTCGCAACGCGCGCACCGCGCCGAAGGTCTTCTCCACACCGTCGACGACGATCGCGTTGTCCGTATCCGCCGGACCACCCATTGAATTCGACACCATAGCTCTCCGTCCGAGCGCCCATCACTTGGTAAGGCTGACTTGATTATTCGACGAAATTCCACCGTCTCGGCCTCAGCCGAGCAGCGCCACCACCTCGTCGAGGGAGGCGCCACCGAGAATGGCGGTGACCGGGAGATCCCGCCGCAATTCCGACTCGACCCGCTTGCGGAGGTCGAGCGCCTGTAGCGAATCCAGGCCCAGCGCCACCAGCGGTACCGATCCGTCGACGGCCTCGTCCGGTTCCAACCCCATCACCACCCGCAGGGCATCGCGCACGGTGTCGGCGGTACCGCGCGGCGCTGCGGCGGTGTCGGCGGCGGGCTCGGGTGCGGCCACCGGCTCGGCGACCGTGACCACTACCGGCTCCGGCTCGTCGTCGGGTAGTTCGGCGAACAGCGGCGCGAAACCGAACACCGAGAACAGATCTCGAATGCGACCCCACTGTGCGGCGGCGACCAGGACGGTGCCCGCGCGCGGCGCGAAGCCGGCGGCGACCGCCACCGCCGGGTCCATCGGCAGCAAACCGGTGCCGCTGATGCGGGCCAGCGCTTCGGCGTGGTCGGCGCCGACCGCCCGCCACAGCCCCCACTGCACCGACGAGCATCGGATGCCCTCGGCCCGATAGTGCGCGGCCTGCGCGTCCAGCATCCGGTTGACCGCGGCGTAGACCATATGCCCGCGCCCGCCCAGCGTGGCCGACAGCGACGAGCACACCACGATGCGACCGTCGACGGTGCGCGGGAAGATACGCGTGAGATTGTGCAGCACTCCGGATTTGGCGCCGGCCGCGGCGCGAATGGTGACCGGATTCGGATCGGCGGCCGCGGCTTCGTAGTCCACGGCGGCGTGCACGATGAGGGTCGCCGGACTCGCGGCGTACTCCGCCGCGAGATCGCCGAGCGCGTCGGCGTCACCGGCGTCGCAGCGGCGCGCGACGATCTCCGATTCGTATCGGGCGCCGATCTCGGCGATGCGCGCCGCGCCGGCGGCCGAACCCCCGGTCCTGCTGATCACCGTGATCCGGCCCGCGCCCGCGGCGGCGAACCGCTCGCAGCAGTCGAGCCCGACTTTGCCGGTGCCACCGACGATGACGACCTCGCGCAGTTCCTCCCCGCGCGGCGGAATATCACCGGCGGTGTCGTCGAGGATCAGCCGTTTCCCGTAGTAGGCGCCCTCGCGCACGGCCACTTCGGGCTCCCCCGCGATATGGATCGCACCGAGCAGCGCTTTCGCCGCCGCGGCGGCATCGGTCCCGGCGCCCAGATCGGCGTGGCGGAAGGCGACGCCCACGTGTTCGGCCGCCAGACAACGGAATCCGGCCTGCGCGGCGGCATGGAACGGATCCGGCAGATCGGAGTCGACGACGTGCTCACCGCCACTGGTCACCAGCCAGATGTCGCCGATGCCGTCGAGCTCGCCCAACCAGCCTCGCCCGCCGAGGAATTCGGATACATCGTGTACCGGACCGTCCGGCGACGGCGGCGGGGCCAGCACCACCAGGGTGTCCGGCCGGGCATCGGTACCCGGCTCGACCACCGTGGCGCCCTGCCGCGGCGCGGCCGCGCGAACGGCGGCCGCGAGTTCGGCGTGTGCGCCGGAGGGATCGACCAGCGCGAGCGTCCGCGGCGGCACCATCATGCGCCGCTGCAATCTGGTCCAGGTCTCGACCACCCGCTGTGGCGCGGCCGTCGGACCACCGGATTCCGTTTCCGCGGTGGCCTCTTCGACAGTGCGAGCGTAGTCGAACGGCGCCCACAGCGATTTGGCGCTCATCTGTGTATGGGGGAAATCGAGCAGCGGTAGCGCGGGCACACCGCCGTCACCGGATTCGCGCAGCGCCTCCCACCGATAATTCGCGTCGTGCACCGCGACGGTCGCCAGATTCCGGGTGAACTCCCGCAGATTCTCGGCCGTGCGGCGCGAGGTGCCCAGCGCCTGGAATTCCCGCTGCCCCGGAATCTCCCCCAGATTCTCCTGAATCGCGAGCATCAGGGTCGGATGTTCGGAGATTTCGATGAAGGTGCTCGCGCCGCCCTCCGCGGCTTTCCGGATCGCCAGGTCGAAACGCACCCGATTACGCAGGTTCAGATACCAGTAATCGACGATCGACAGGCCGGAATGGATGCGGTCGCCCATGGTGGCGCCGATACAGTCGATCTCGGTGTCGATGAAGGCGTGGTTGTCCATCTCCGGACCGACCGTGGCAGCCAGCACGTCGCGCCCGGTACTGACATAGGAGGTGTGCGCCGGATACCGGACGCGAATTTCCTTCGCGAATTTTCCTGCGGAAGTGAAGGATTCGACGATGCGGACGACGGCGTCGCGTTCACCGGAGATCGCGATGATGTGGCGGGAATTGATCACCGACAACTCCACGAAGTCGGCCTGCCGCGCGATCAGGTCCTCGCACTCGTCGCGGTCGATGCCCAGCACCGCCATGGAATAACCGCTGAGCTTGCGGTCGTCGACGATACGCGCCCGGGTGGTGACGATCCGGACCGCGTCCCGCAGGGTCTGCGCCCCGCTGACGTAGGCGGCGGCGATCTCACCCTGCGAATGTCCCACCGTCATACCCGGGCCGACCCCGGCGGCCCGCCACATCGCGGCCACGCCGACCATCTGCACGAACAGCGCCGGTTGCACGGTCAGCGCCTTGTCGTCGGCCGCCTGCTCGGCCTCGAGCAGATAGACGCGCGGTGACCAGCCGTAGAGATCGTGGAAGACCTTGTCGCACTGGTCGACAGCATCGCGGTAGGCCGGCGAGTGCTCGTAGAGCATCGCGCCCATGCCGGGGCGCTGGCTGCCCTGGCCGGGAAAGACGTACGCCACGCGCTGCGCGGTCGCGGCGCGCTCCGATCGCACCACCGCCGGATGCGGTCGGCCGTCGGCCACGGCGCGCAGCGCGGCGATCACATCGGTCTGCGCGTCGGCCATGACCAGGGCGCGGTGGCGGCGCGGCGACCGGGTACGAAACAGCATGTCGGCCACGCGGTCCGGAGTCACGTCGGGATGGTCGGCCAGGTAGTCCGCGACTGCGGCCGCCTCTCGTCCCACCAGGTCCGGATTGTCGCTGGACAGCAGGATCGGGACGCTGCCGTCGGGCAGGCGGTAGCTAGACATGACTCTCCTCTTCGGCCGGAATGGCCAGCAGCGCATGGGCATTCGTGCCCGAGACCCCGAACGACGACACCGCCCCGTAGCGCACGCCGTCGTGCGGCTGCCAGTCCTCGAGTTTCGCGGCCAGCCGCAAGCCGGTCGCGTCCCAATCCACCCTGCCGGTCGGATTGTCGGCGAAGCGGGTCGGCGCGATCTGTCCGTGCAGACCGCTGAGCAGCACCTTGATCAGCCCGAGCATGCCCGCCGCCGCCTGTGCGTGGCCCAGATTCGATTTCACCGAGCCCAGGCGCGCGGACCCCGATCCGTAGACGCGATCCAGTGCCTCGAGTTCCAGTGGATCGCCGACCGCGGTCGCGGTGCCGTGGCCTTCGATCATGCCGACGACCTCGGGCGAAATACCCGCCGCCGCAACGGTCGCGCGGATCAGCCGTTCCTGCGCGCGGCTGCTCGGCACGGCGATCGGCGCCCCGGCGCCGTTGTGGTTGATACGGGTGGCGAGCAATCGCCCGTAGATCCGGCGACCCGCCGCGCGAGCCCGCGATTCGTGTTCCAGCACGACCACACCCGCGCCCTCGCCCCACAGCGTGCCGTCGGCGGCATCGGAATACGGTTTGCACTGCCCGTCCGCGGCCAGCGCGTTGTTCTTGGAGAATTCGAAGAACGCGGCGGGCGAACCCATCACACAGACCGCACCGGCCAGCGCCCAGTCGCATTCCCCGGCGCGGATCGCCGCCGCCGCCATGTGCACCGCCGACAGTGAGGAGGCACAGGCGGTGTCGACCACGATCGACGGGCCGCCGAGGCCGAGGCAGTGCGAGATCCGCCCGGCCACCGCTCCCAGGGCGGCACCGGCCGCGCGGTACCCCGAGTAGTCGTTGACCTCGGCGGCGTGTGGCCCGTATTCGGTCGGCGAGGCACCCATATAGCAGCCCACCTCATCACCGTCGACGGCCGCGGGATTGATGCCGGCGTTCTCCAGTGCCCGCCAGGCCACCCGCAGTGCCACCCGCTGCTGCGGGTCCATCGCGACCGCCTCGCGCGGTGTGATGCCGAAGAACGTCGGATCGAATTCCGATGCGCGAGCGAGGAACCCGCCCGCATCGCAGACCGCCGCCCAGCCTTCGTGGCGCGACAGGTTCAGCAGTTCGGCGAGCGGCCAGCCACGGTCGCGCGGGAACGGCCCGGTCAGATCGCGGGCCTGCGACAGCGCCGCCCAGTACCGGCCGGGCGTCTCGATGCCACCGGGCGCCTCGACGGCGAGGCCGCTGACGACGATGGGATCCGCCTCGCTCATGATGTGGTCTCCAGTTCCGCGATCAGCAGCTCCGCGATGCCCTCGACGTGGTCGTGCAGGTAGAAGTGGCCACCGTCGAACATCGACACCGACACGTGCGAGTCGGTGTGCTGCTGCCACCCGTAGAGGTCGCCCATGGTGACGTACTCGTCGTCGCTGCCGCCCATCGCCTGGATGGGAGCCTGCACCCGCACGTCCTCGGGGCACGAGTAGCGGTCGAAGGCGGCATAGTCGGCCTTCAACGCCGGGAGCGCCATCCGCATCAGGTCACGATTGCCCAGCAGATCCGAGCCGGTGCCCTCGAGTCCGGCCATATGGTCGAGCAACTGTTCGTCCTCGGTGGGATGGTCGGGCATTTCGGCCACCCGCCCCGGGGAAACCGCACCCGAGACCGCCAGCAATCGCACCGGCACACCTTCGGATTCGGCGATGCGGACGAATTCGAAGGCCACGATCGATCCCATGCTGTGGCCCAGCACCGTGATCGGCTCGTCGCGATTCCACGGTGAGAGCGCGAATTCGTCGAAGGCTCCCTCGGCGAGTTCCGGCAGCGTCCGCAGTGCGGCCTCGCGAGCGCGGTCCTGGCGGCCGGGGTACTGCAGCACACCGACATCGAAATGTTCGCGCAACTGCTTCGAGAAGGGCCGGTAGGTCGATGCGCCGCCGCCCGCGTGCGGGCAGATGATCAGCGGTGCGCTCGCCCCACGCGGTGCGTGGAACTGCCGGATCCACCCGGGTGCTGCTGCCATGCTCGTCAGACTCCTCATATCTGTCACTGCCACATCCGCCGCATCACCAGCAGGCCCTGGTCCTCGTCGTCGATCACCGTGGTGTCGGCGACGGCGCGGTCGGGCTGTTCGGCGATGGCGCGCAACGTATTCCGGAAGGCGGTCTCGATGATGCGGGCATCGTCGGCTTCGAAACAGTCCTCGGCGTAGAACACCACCGCCTGCACGGCATCGCCGGGTAGCAGGGAATTGGCCGGGAAGATCATCAGCAGCAGCGCGTTGTCGGTGGCGCCGCCGCCCTCGAACGACACCAGCTCCAAACCGCCCTCGCGCACCGAGATTTCCAGCTCGTCGCGGCCCGGCGGATAGGACTGGAAGACGAACATGCTGTCGAACAGCTTGCGCGCCGCCGGGCCCGACCGACCCGCCGTTCGCATCGCCGAGGTGAGCCGGTACTGGTGGTACTCCATGAGATCGACACGGTGCCGCTGCATCTCGGCGAGATGGTCGCGCCAGGTCCGGTCGCCGGCCAGGTCGATCGCGACCGGAATGGTGTTGGCGAAGCAGCCGACGGCATGGTCGACGCCGTCGAGATCGGCGGGCCGGCCCGACACCACCTCACCGAAAACCGTTGCCTGCTCGCCGGTTACGTAACGCAGCGCGTTGGCCCAGGCGAGCTGGCAGACCAGGCTGAAGGTGGCGCCCTGCTCCGCGGCCAGCCCGGTGGCGCGCGCGACCGTCTCGTCGTCGAGTACGAACGTGCGCCCCTCCGGTACGCCGCCACGGTCGGGCGTGCGGGCCGGGGCGACGAGGCAGGGTCGCACATCCTCGAGATAGCTCTGCCAGGCCGCCTCGGTGGCCTCCTCCCGGTCCCGGGTGAGGCGCAGGAAGCGCGCGAAGGTCTCCGGATCACCGAGCGGCGCTCCCCCGCGACCGGCGTATTCGGCGAAGATCTCGCGCGGCAGCAACTGCCCGGACCAGCCGTCGGTCAGCAGATGGTGCGAGGTCAGCAGGACCGTGTGCCGGTTGCCGGGCAGATGCACGACGGTGATCCGTAGCAGCGGCCCCTGGGCGAGGTCGAAATGTTCGGCCTGATCGGCCCGGAAGAATTCGTGCAGGCGCTGCTGCGCGTCGGGCAGGTCCGCGAAGTCGATCTCGCGCACCGGAATGCGCATGTGGTCGGCGACCACCGCATAGGGCTGTCCGGCATGCGATACCGAAATCGACACGCGCAGATTGGGGTAGCGGTTCAGCACGGTGTCGAAGGCCGCGGACAGCAGCGGTAGGTCGAGTTCGCCGCGCACCCCGATGAGCGTCTGCACGTTGTAGACGTCGTTGCCCGCCGAACCGAGGGCGGTGAAGTACAGACCGGCCTGCAGCGGCGCCAGCGGATAGATGTCCACGCAGCCGGGATACAGCGCCTGCCAGCGGTCCAGGTCCAGCTGGGTCACCTCGTCGGCGACCACATCGCTGGGCGTGAGGCGGCGAATCGGATTGTCGCGCACGCTCTTCACGAGTTCGCCCAGGCCCTCGCTCCACAGCTGGGCCAGTTCGCCGGCTTCGTCCTCGGACAGCGGCCCTGCCGGGAACCGGAAGGAGGCATGCAACCGCACACTGTCCCCGTCGGCCAATGCCACGGTGTTGACGTCCAGCAGCGCGGGGGCCGGCATGGCCGGATCCGCGTGACCGCCCAGGTAGCCGAATTCCGGTGCGGCATCCCAGGTTCGGACCGATTCGCGGTCCGCGGCGCCGGACGCGGCGAAGCGGCCCATGTAGTTGAAACTCACCTGCGGCGACGGCGAACCCGCCAGCGCGGCGCGGGTTTCCGGGTTGAGCCGGCTCAGCAAGCCCCAGCCGATCCCCGATTCGGGCACCGCGAGCAGTTGCTCCTTGACCGCCTTCACCGCGGATTCGACCTGTTCGCCCGCGTCCGGGATACGCAGCGCCACCGGGTAGGCGGTGGTGAACCAGCCGACAGTGTTCGCGAGATCCACACCGCTGAAGAGGGTTTCGACCCGGCCGTGCCGTTCCATCGTCACCGCGACCGCATCGGCGTCCCGGTCGCGGCGGCGGCGGAAGCGGTGGATCGCCACCGCCAGCGAGGCGACCTGGATGTCGAGGAAATCGCAGCCGAAGGCCGTGGTGGCCGCGCTCATCAGGAATGCGGTGTCGTCCGCGTCGAGGGTGGTGGTGACCTCGCGCACGGTCGCGACGGTGTCGACGGCCGGATCGAGGGCGCGACTGCCGAGCAGCGGATCCACCGCTTCGGCGGCCGCGCGCCAGTACGGCAGCGTCGCGACGACGGCGTCGCTGTTCGCCACCCGCACGAGGCCGGTGTTCCAGGTCTTGACCGAGGTCCCCGGCTGCGGCTCGACCGTCGCGGCCTCGACACCCCACAGACCACGCAGGTCGTCGTGCAGGACCCGCCAGGACACGCCGTCGACCACCAGGTGGTGGACGACCAGCAGCAGCCGCCCCTGCGTTCCGTCGGCGGAGTGCACCCAGGCGGCGGCGAGCATACGGCCCGCACCGGGTTCCAGTTGCGCGCTCAGCTCGGCCAGCTGCTGGTTCAGCCGCGCGCCCGCGCTGCGGTCCCAGTTCTCGTCATCGATCACGACCTCCGCGAGGGTGGGCGCGGCGGTCGGCTCGTCCGGTTCCGGGACGTAGTAGGCCGTGGCGCCCTGCGGATCGGTGCCGAGCCGGGCACGCAGCATCGGATGGCGCGCGGGCAGCGCCGAGACGACCTCGGCGATCTGCTCGCGCGTGCTGTGCGCGGGGGCGACGACCGCCGTGGCCTGGGTATAGGCGTGGTAGTCGTCGGACTGTTCGATGAGCTGGGCCGCGATGGGGTTGAGCGGAATCCAGGCGGCCGGGCTGTCCGCGTCGACCAGCGCCGGACCGGCACTCTCGACGATCGGCTCGCACGCCGTGGCGATCCGGGCGATCGTGCGCGCGTCGAACAGCGCGCTGGTCGTGATCAGCAATCCGTGCTTCTTCAGGGCCGCGGCCATCCGGATCGCGCTGATGGAATCGCCGCCGAGGGCCAGGAAGTCGTCGTCGGCCGCCAGCGGAGTGGTCGCGCCGAGGTGCAGAACCGACCGCACCACCTCCGCGACCGCGGCTTCGGTGCCCGCCCGCAGGTCCCGCCCGTGCCCGGTGCTGCCACCCGGATCCGGTTGCGGCAGGGCCCGGCGGTCGAGTTTGCCGTTGGCGGTCAGCGGTAGTGCCGCCAGTTTCACCAGTGCGGTGGGGACCATGTATTCCGGCAGGCGTTGCGCGAGTGCGGCTTTGATGCGCTCGGAATTCTCGGCGTCGCCCCCGGTGGCGAACTCCGAATTCGCCTCCGGCACATAGTAGGCCACCAACGCCAGGGCGTGGCCCTGCCCGCCCTGCGGCACGGTGATCGCGACGGCGGAGGCGATACCGGGTACGCGGCGCAGCACCGTGCCGATCTCACCCAGCTCGATGCGATGTCCGCGCACCTTGACCTGATCATCGACCCGGCCCAGGTATTCCATGCGACCCCGCGAATTCCAGCGCACGATATCGCCGGTGCGATACATCCGGGCTCCCGGCTCACCGGCGAACGGGCAGGCCACGAAGGCCGCGGCGGTCAGATCGGGGCGGCGGTGGTAGCCCTGCGCGAGCTGCACCCCGCCGAGGTAGAGCTCCCCGATCGCCCCGGGCGGGACCTGCCGCAACCGCTCGTCCAGCACGTAGACCGACGAATTCCATTCCGGCACACCGATGAGCGCCGGTTCGAGCGCGGTGCCGGCGGGCCCTTCGGTGTTCGTCCGCCCGGCGAAGTCCTCATGCATGAGATCCATCGAGCCCTCGGTGGGGCCGTAGAGACCGAGCACCGTACCGCCGAAGAAGCGGCTCGATTCCTCGACCAGCGCCGGCGGCACCGCCTCGCCGCCCAGGTACACGTAGCGCATGGATCGCAGCCGCGCGGGATCGGGACCGGCATCGATGAATGCGCGAACCACGCTGGGCACCAACGAGATCTGCGTGATGCGGTGCCGGTGGATGATATCGGCGAGCGCCTCCACATCGGCCTGCCACCACTGCGGCGGCGGCAGCACCGTCGCCGATCCGGTGCACAGCGCGTTCACCAGCTCGAAGACCGAGACGTCGAAGCCGATCGGCGCCTTCTGCAGGATGCGTTCCTCGCCGAAGCCGAGGTAGTCGCGCATCCATTGCACGTGGTTGGCGATGCCGCGGTGATGGATCACGACGCCCTTGGGGCGGCCGGTGGTGCCGGAGGTGTAGAGCAGATAGGCGGGGTCGAGCGGATGCAGGGGCCGCGGCAGCTCGTCCGGCGACAGTTCCGAGCCGTCCAGCGCGGACAGGCGTTCGATCACCGCCGGGTCGGTGAGATCGATTGCCGGAACATCGGTTTCGAGGATCGACTTCGTGCCCGCCGATGTCAGCAGCAGCGCCGGCTGGGCATCGCCGAGCATGTACTCGATGCGGTCGAGCGGATAGCTGGGGTCGATCGGGAAATACACTGCGCCGACGCGCAGCACCGCCGCGAACGCGATCGGCAGCCGCTCACTGCGTTCGGCGTAGACGCCGACTCGATCGCCGGGCCGCACGCCGTCGGCCAGCAGCAGACGCGCGAGCCGGTTCACCCGGGTATCGAATTCGCGATAGGTCAGTTCGATATCGCCGAACACCACGGCCGTACGGTCCGGGTAGGTGCGCGCGGAGGCACGGATCATCGCGTCGGCGGTGTCCGCCTCGATCGGCACCGCGGCGCCGTGCGACCACTGCGCCAGCGCCCTGCGATCGGTGGGCGACAGTGTGGCCAGCTCGGACACCTCGGCGTCGGGGGTCGCGGCGGCGAGCACGAGATCGATGTACTCGTGCAGGCGATCGATGGTGACGGGATCGAAAAGGTCGGTGCGATAGGTGATCTGGACATCGGTCCGATCACCGTGCATGAACGTCTCCACCACCAGCGGCAGCAGGGCCGCGCCGTTGTCGATCAGCTCCCAGCTGGTGGTGGCGTCCGGCAGCTGGGGGCCGTCGATCTTCTGGTGCAGGAACAGCACCATCGTGTCGAACAGCTGGGAGCCGACATTGCCGGTCGCGGCGTTCACCGCGCGGACGATGCCCTCCTGCGGAAAATGCTTGTGCCCGAACGCATCGGTGATCACGCCACGCACCTGCTCGACCAGCTCGGCGAAGCGTTGATCGTCGCGGCCGCCGATGCGCAGCGGGAGCATATTGCTGAGATTGCCGATCAGCAGCTCCATCCCGGACTCTTCGCGGTTGGCCACGGTGGTGCCGATGACCATGTCGGTGCGCCCGGTCATCTCGCGCAGCGCGACGTAGTAGGCGGCGAGGAACACCGAGAACGGGGTGGTGCGCAGGTCGGCGGTGAGGCGCCGCAGCGTCGCGTCGGCGGCGGTGCTCAGCGGGCGATCGCAGCGGGCGCCGCGTTCGGTGGGCGCGACCGGGCGGCGATCGTAGGGCAGCTGCAGTTCCGGCAGTTCACCGTCGAAGCTGTTCTGCCAGAAGCGGATATCCTCGGCATGGTCGTCGGCGGCGAACCGGCCGGCCTCCCATTCGGCGAAGTCGGCGACCTGCAACCGCAGCGGCTCCACCGTGACCGGGCCGGTCAGTGCCTGCCGGTAGAAGTTCTCCACATCGCGCGAGAGCGCGGGCAGTGTCATACCGTCCCACGCGATGTGCTGAATCACCACTACGGCGACCAGCTCGCGGGCGGATATGCGCACGAGGGTCACCCGCAGCGAGGACTCCGATGTCAGATCGAAGCTCTCGCGGGCCGCGGCCTCGGTCAGCTCACGCAACCGCTGCCGGACCTGCTCCTCGGCGAGACCGGACAGATCCTCCTCCACCAGCCGAGGCGGCAGATCGGCATGAATCCGCTGGTAGGGTTCACCGTCCTGATCGGTGTGGTAGGTGGTGCGCAGCACCTCGTGCCGCTCGACCAGCGCTGCGAAGGCCGTGCGCAGCGCTCCCGAATCGACCGGCGCGGCGTCCACCGCAGCCGTGAACGTCAGCGCCAGGCACAGGTTGTAGGCGGAGCTGCCGGGCGAAATCTGTTGATGCGCCCACACGTAACGCTGTCCGAACGACAGCGGCGCCCGCTCCGGGTTCCGGCGTACCGGCACGGCCGCGGCGGTGGCCAAACCCTCCTCGGCGAGCCGAGCCGCCATCGCTACCTGCAGGTCTTCCAGCGAACGCATCTGACGAACCAATCTGTCTACGAGAAAACTCGGGGGCCTGTGCTGCGGTGCTCAGTCGCCCGCCGGAGCGAGGGCCGAATCCGACCGCGCCGAACCGGTGTGCGGCACCGGAACTTCGGCCAGCTCCAGCAGAATTCGCGACACCTGCGCCAAGCGGCCCGGGGTGGTCTCCTCGGCCTGCAACCGCGCGGCGATGCGACGCACGGTCCGTCCGCCGAACACGGCGGTGACACCGAATTTCTCGACCGCGAGCAGTCCGCGCACCTTGGCGGTCAGCGTGGTCGCCAGAATCGAATTGCCGCCGACCTCGAAGAAATCGGTTTCCACACCGACGGTCTCGACGCCGAGAATCTGCGCCGCGATATAGGCCAGCGCCGCCTCGACCTCGTTCGCCGGCGGCACCGCGGATGCGGCGGCATCGGGCGCGCCGGCCTCCACCCGCCGCCGGATCGCCGCCCGGTCCAATTTCCCGTTGGGGGTCAGCGGGATCTCGGCCACGATCTCGATCAGATCCGGAATCATGTGGGCGGGAAGCAGATCCCGCAACGCGGCCCGCAGTTCGTCGGCGGTGTCCGCAGCATCCGCCCGCACCGCGGCGGCCAGCCGGCCGGAATCGGTCACCAGCGCGACGGCCTGCTGGACGGACGGCAGTGTGGTCAGTGCGGTTTCGACCTCGCCCAGTTCCACCCGGTAGCCGCGGATCTTGACCTGATGGTCGGCGCGACCGAGGAAGTCGACGGTGCCGTCGGGCAGATAGCGGGCCAGGTCGCCGGTGCGATACCAGCGCAGGCCGCCGTATTCGACGAAACGCTGCGCGGTGCGTTCCGGATCGCCGCGGTAGCCGTCGGCCACACTGGTTCCGCCGATCCACAATTCGCCGACCACCCAGTCCGGGCAGTCCTCGCCGCGCTCGTTCACCACCCGCATCGCCACATTCGCCAGCGGCATGCCGTAGGGCACGGTGGCGCGGTCGGCCGGGAAGTCGTCGGTCACTTCGCAGACGGTCGAGTGAATCGCGGCCTCGGTGGCTCCGCCCAGACCCGCGAAACGCAGGCCGGGCACCAGGGCGCGCAGGCGATGCGCGAGTTCGGTGCCGACGCGGTCACCGCCGGTGACGACCACTCGCAGGGTGTGCAGAGCCCGCGCGTCGGCGGAGTCCAGCAGCATCGCGATCAAGCCGGGCGCGCAATTGAGCACGCTCACTTCGTGTTCGGCGATCAGCCGGGCCCAGGCCTGGGCGTCCCGCTCGATCTCGGCGTCCACGCACACCAGCGCACCGCCCAGTGCGAGCGGGGCGAAGATGTCGAAGACCGACAGATCGAATTCCAGCGACGACAGGCCGAGCAGCCGAGCGTGCGCGTCCAGGCCGAAATGAGCCGCGAGGGCGTCGACGGTGTTGGCGGCGGCCCGATGACTCACCTCCACGCCCTTGGGCTCACCGGTGGATCCGGAGGTGAACAGCACGTAGGCGACGCCGTCCGGATCACTCACGTAGGCGCGGTCGAGGCGACGGCCGGACAGCGCGGTGGTCAGACCGATGGCGGTGACATCGTCCGGTAGCTCGAGCGCCGCGTCGGTGAGCGCGACCCGGGCGCCCGCGCGGGCCAGAATGCGGTCGCGTCGCGCCGGCGGCTGACCGGTGCCGATCGGCACGTAGGCCGACCCCGCTGCCAGCACACCGAGTACGGCCGGAATCTGCCGGTGCCCCTTGGGAACGATCACCGCGACGGTGTCGCCCGGACGCACGCCGGCATCGATGAGCGCGGCGGCCACCGCGAGCGCCTGATCGGCCAGGTCGCCGTAGTCGCAGGCGCCGCCACGCCAGCGCAGGGCCTCGGCCTCCGGCTTGCGGTGGGCCCGCTCGAAGAATTCGCCGTGCAGCGTGCGCGCCGGCCAGTCGGTGAAGGTGTCGTTCACCCGTGCGCGCACCGCGCGCTGCCGCGCCGGCAGATCGATCGTCAGCGGTGCGTTCCAGTCCGCACCCGGCTCGGCGAGGGCCAGCAGCAGGCGGCGGAACTCGGCGAACATCGCCGCGACCACACCCTCGGGCATGGCGTCGCGCCGCACGTCCCAGTTCACCAGCAGACCGCCGCCCAGTTCGGCGACCTGCGCGTCGAGATCGACCTGCGGGCCCTGCGACAGAATCCACACCGGCTCGCCGAACAGCGCGGCGACCCGATCGGAGAAGAGCTCACCCAGGTCCAGCCCCGAGGTGAACACCACCGAGGGCGTCACCGGGCCGCCGCGCGATCTTCCGAGATCGCGCAGCACGTCCAGTCCTTCGTATACGGAATGCACAGCGCAGGTGTGCAATTCGCGCTGCAGGCGCTTGGCGCGGTCGACCATCGATTCCGGCCGGCGGGCATCGACGTCGACCAGTACCGAATTCGTGAAATCACCCACCACGCGGTCGATGTCGTCGTGCAGCGGCTCCCGGTCGAACAGCGGGACGTTCAGCAGGAAGCGCTGCCGCGCCGACCAGCGCGCGATGGTCTCGGCGAACACCGTGGCCAGCGCCACCGCCGGGGTGACGCCGTGGCTGTGGGCGAGTGCCTCGAAACCGGCCTTGGCCTCGGGCTCGAACCAGTGGTGCAGCCGGATGCTGCGGCTGGGATCGGCGCGCTCGTCCTCGGCCAGCACCGGCAGCGAGGGGATATCGGGGAGGTCGGCGAGTCGCTGTTCCCACCAGGCCTTGGCGGCCGAATTGTCCGGCGCCTGGCGGGCTCTGGCGTCGAGATATTCGCGGAAGGTGTAGCCGACGGTATCGGCCGGATCGGCGTCGCTGTCGTACAACGCGGCCAGATCGTCGAGAATTCGCCGGTAGCTCAACGCATCTCCGGCGAGCATGTCCACATCGACGTGCACGCGGTGGGCGCCGTCGGGCAGCAGGGTGAGGGTGATGTCGACGACCTGGCCGGCTTCGACATCCATCCGCTGATGACTCTTGGCCTGGCGCAGGCGTTCCAGTTCCCGGTCCGGATCGGTGGCCGCACGCAGATCCTCCACCCGGAACACCGGGAGCAGCGGCTCGGGCAGCACCCGCTGCGTGCCGGCGTCGGTGAACTGCACCCGCAGCTGCGGATGGCGGCGTACCAGGCGGTCGACCGCGCGGCCCATCCGATCGACATCCAGGCCGCGACCGTCGAATTCGACGTAGAGATGGGCGGCGACACCGCCGAGCTGCTGGTCTTGGCGGCGGCCGACCCAGTACGCGTGTTGCATGGTGGCGAGGGCGAATTCCTCACCGTCGGTGACTGTGGCCGCGCCTTCGGCAGAGTCGCCGGCGCCGTCGGCACGGGACGCGGGGGCCGGTTCCGGGGTGGCCCCGAGCAATTCGGCCCAGGCGGCAATCGTGGGTGAGAGCGCGAGTTCGGAACTGCGGACCTCGTAGCCCTGTTTGCGCCAGCGACCGGCGAGGCGCATCAGTTTCATCGAATGCATGCCCAGGCCGACGAGATCGTCGTCGTATCCGATCGATTCGGCTCGGACGCCCAGCTCCGCCGCCACGATGTCACGAACGTCAGCCTTGCCGAGCATCAGACAAACTCCTCACCGGCCGGAAATCGGGCCTCACCACCTACTTCAAAGGCTAGGCTTGCCTAACCTTAGAGCATAGTAGCCCACCGACCCCCACTGTCGTTGGGGTGTGGTTTGGCTAACCTAACCCAGCTACCCTAGCCCCATGGGCAAAGGCATCAACGGCGTCATCCTCAAGGCACTGCGCGCGGACGACTACCGGCTGACCGTCACCTCGGTGCGGCAGATCGGCGACAAATATCTGCGGCTCGGCTTCACCGGCGGCGGGCTGCTGGCCGACCACCCCGTGCATCCCACGCAGTGGATCCGCATCTGGTTCCCCGACGACAACGGCACCCTGCAACAGCGCGGATACACCCTCGTCGACCCCGATCCCGGCAACGACGCGTTCGATATCGAGTTCGCGCTGCACGGCGGCCCGGCCTCGCGGTGGGCCGCGCGGGCCGCGGTCGGCGACGAGATCGACGCCACCGTCATGGGCTCGAAATTCGCGGTGCCCGAACCGGTTCCGTCGGAATTCCTGATCTTCGGCGACAGTGCCTCGCTGCCGGCGATCAATTCGCTGCTGGACGCGATCGGTGAGACGCCGTCCCGGGTCTGGCTGGAATGGCAGGAGGAGTCCGAGCAGTCGCTACCGGTGCGCACCGGCCCGAAGACCGAGGTGACGTGGGTGCAGCGAGTCAACTACGGCCAACTGCTGCGGCAGGCGGCCGACTCGGTGACCTGCTCCCCCGATGCCTTCGCGTGGGCCGCCTGCGATGCGGCCACCACCCGCGCGGTCACCAAATCGCTGAAAGCCAAACTGCCGAAACACAATATCGCCGCGCGCGGCTATTGGCGGTGACCCACATACGGCCACCGGAGCCACCACGCACCGGGCGGCGGACACGGCATCGATCCGTGACCGCCGCCCGCACGGTGCGAAAACCCTAAGCCGACACCAGATGCCAGCCGGTCGCGCGGGACCGCTCCGACCAGAATCCGGCATAGCGCCCGCCGAGTACGAGAAGTTCGGCGTGCGTGCCCCGTTCGACGATCCGGCCGGCCTCCACGAACAGAATCTGATCGGCATGGGCGATGGTGTCGAGCCGATGCGCCACCACGACGACCGTCTTGTCCCGCGTCAGTTCGTGAATGCCGCGTACCACCGCCGCCTCGCTGTGCGGGTCGAGGGCGCTGGTCGCCTCGTCGAGCAGCACGATCGGCGCGTCCTTGAGCAGCGCGCGGGCGATCGAAACCCGTTGGCGCTCACCGCCGGACAGCGCCGCGCCGCCCTCGCCCACCGCCGAATCCCAGCCGTCGGGCAGCCGGTCGACGATCTCGTCCACCCGGGCGATCTCGGCGGCCCGGCGCACCTGCTCGGCCGTGGCGTCCGGATTTCCGATGCGGATGTTGTCGGCGATGGTCTCGTTGAACAGATAGACGTCCTGGAAGACCAGCGACACCTGGCGCAGCAGGATTTCCGAGGGCTGCCGGCGCACATCGTGGCCGCCGACGGTGATGCTGCCGGAACCGACGTCGTAGAACCGGGAGGCCAGTTTGAGCAGCGTGCTCTTCCCGCCGCCGGACGGGCCCACGATGGCCGTGGTGGTTCCGCTCGGCACGGTGAAAGATACGCCGTCGATGACCTTTTCGCCTTCGCGGTAGCCGAAGCCGACGTTGTCGAAGACGATCTCGGGCGCACCCGGGGTCACGGGTTCGGTGGCCTCGGCCAGATCGTGCTCGGCGAGGAAGTCCGTGATCCGGTCGGCGGCGTCGGCGGCGCTGCGGATCGCGGTGCTCAGCTGCGCGGCCCGGTTGATCGGTTCGATGAACCGGGAGGTCACCGCGATCAGCGCGATCGTGGCCGGAATGGAGAGGTCGCCGCCGGTCCCGCGGGCCACCACCACCGACACCACGGTCAGGAAGACGATCTGCACGCACAGCGCGAACACCATCAGCCCCGGCACACTGGCGACGGTCAAGCGCTTGGCGGCGGCCTCCTGTTCGCGCAGCGCGCGCGTGAGTGCCCGGTTGCCGGTGCCCACCGCACCGAAGGCGCGCAGCACGGGTTGTGCCTGCGCGAACTCCACGACCCGCGAATTGGCTTCGGCCGCAGCGGCATCGAGCCGGCGGTCGGCACGCGTGTAGCTGTTGTTCGCCCAGCGGCTCACCAGCAGCAGTGCCGGCAGGCTGATCAGCATGACCAGCGCGATCCGCCAGTCGACGAAGGCGACGCCGATCGCGACACCCACCGGAACCAGCACCGCGGTGAGCACGGGTGCGAGCAGATAGTTGACCACGCTGAGGATTTCGCGCACGCCGCCGACGACCATCCGCGAGAGGGATCCGGCGTTGGCGGTGGCGAACCAGCCCAGCGGCAGCGTGCTCAGATGATCGCCCAGCCGGGTCTGCACGCCGCGCAGCATGCCCACGCCGATCCGCAGGCCCACCAGCAACTGCTGGTACGAGCACACCGAGGCGACGACCACCGCGAGCGCCAGCCAGGCGGTCCAGCGCCACGCGCGGCCGAAATCACCGTCGAACAGCGCCTGCAGCACCGGAATCAGCAGCAGATAGGCCGCGATCTGCCCCAGCGCGCCGGCGCCGATGAGGGCCAGATGGCGCGGCACGTAGCGGCGCAGTTCCGGCGGGACGAGGGCGAAGATCTTCCTGATCACCGCAGTTCTCCTTCGGAGTCGGAACCGGCCGCCGCGCCCGCCGATGCCTGATTCTGTTCCCAGAGGCGCTGATAG
Source organism: Nocardia africana NBRC 100379 (assembly GCF_001612635.1). Classification (GTDB taxonomy): domain Bacteria; phylum Actinomycetota; class Actinomycetes; order Mycobacteriales; family Mycobacteriaceae; genus Nocardia; species Nocardia africana. The sequence goes on from NZ_BDAV01000002.1 coordinate 40,559, forward strand.
AGCCCGCCGGCCACCGACAGCGTCGCGTGGTCCCCCGTTTCGGCGAGTTCGCCGTTGTCCAGCACCAGGATTCGGTCGACTCCCGTGATCGTGTGCAGCCGGTGCGCGATCACCAGCACGGTGCGGCCCGCGACCAGGACGGCGAGCGCGTCCTGCACCGCGGCCTCGGATTCCGGGTCGGCGAAGGCCGTGGCCTCGTCCAGTACCAGCACCGGGGTGTCGGCCAGCAGCGTGCGGGCGATCGACAGGCGCTGCGCCTCACCACCGGACAGCACCGCGTCGACACCGATTTCGGAGTCGTAGCCGCGCGGCAGTTCCAGGATCCGCTCGTGGATCTGGGCGGCGCGCGCGGCCCGCTCGATCGCGGCCGCATTCGCGTCGGGCCGGGCCAGCGCGATGTTGTCGCGGATCGTCCCGCGAATCATCCGCACGTCCTGCAGGACGAAGCCCACGGTGCGGTAGAGCTCGGCGGTGGAGAACTCGCGGACATCCTTGCCTCCGATCGTGATTCGCCCCGCGGTCACGTCGAAGAAGCGCGGCAGCAGCCGGGCCAGGGTCGACTTGCCGGAACCGCTCGGGCCGACCAGTGCGGTGATGGAACCGGGCGCGAGCGCGAAGTCGACCTCGCGCAGGACGGCGCGATCGGCGCGATAACCGAAGCTCACCCGCTCGCACCGGACCGCGAGCCCCGTGGTGGCAGCGTCACCGGCCACATCGGCAGCCTCGTCGCCGTCGGCCCGCACCTCGAGTTCGGGCAGCTGCTGCAGCTGGTGCAGGCGCAACGCCGCGGCGCCACCCTCGCGCAGCGCCTGCCCGCCGAACCCGATGCCCAGCAACGCACTCCCCAGGCCGATGCCGAGCAGCAAGAACGGCAGGATGTCGACCGGATCGGTCCAGCCCAGATCGGCGAAGCCCACGCCGGCCACCACCACGACCAGCATGAGCAGGACCGGGGTCAGCAGGATCTCGGCGGCCGACTGCAGTCTGGTCATCGGCGTCTTCCAGGCCAGCAGGCTCGCGGCGGTGTTGTCGACCGCTCGCTGGAAGGTGCTGTGCGCCTTGCGGGCCCGGCCGAACGCCCGCACCACCTGAATGCCGTCGACGAATTCGATGATGGACTGTTCGATGGCGCGTTCGTTCGCGTCGAAGACGGCGAAGCGCTCCTGATGTGCCTTCCCCATCATGGCCGCCAGGCCGCGGGTGTAGAGCACCAGCGGAATCAGCAGGATCAGCGTCAGCCGCCAGTCGACGGTGAACAAGTAGATCAGCGCCACCACCTGCACCGTCACCGCGCCGACGAATTCGAGCCGGGCGTGCGCGACCAGATAGTGCAGGGCCTCGACATCGTCCTGCAGGAACTTCTTCACCTCACCGGAACTGCGGTCGGTGAACCAGCCCAGCGGCACCCGGCTCAGCTTGGCCGCCAGCAGTTGTCGCAGCGAGAGCTGGAATCTCGCATCGACCAGATGGGTCCAGACCAGCGCCGCGGCCTGCAACAGGCCGCGCAGCACCAGCACCACGACCGCGGCGATCACCAGCGTCCACACCCGATCCTTGTCGATCGGGGCGGACAGCAGTTCCCGGCACGCCTCGACGATCAGGATGAACGGCACCACCGCGCAGATCGAGGAGGCCACGACGACCAGGCTCGCCAGCGACAACGCGCCGTTCACCGGCGCGAGCACCTGTTTGCGGGCCAGGCCGTCGGCGCGGCGCTGCTGTTTCAGCGCGACCCGGTCCGGTTCCAGCGGCGCGCCGGGCGTGGTGCGCGGCACCGGCCGCGCTGCCTCCGGCTCGGCCGGATCCACGGTCTGAACCGTCATCGGTCCTTCCCTCCCATAGCTGTCACCCTGCCTGTCGCTGGGCGCTGACTTCGGACATTCCGGAGGCGAAATCGCACAGTACGGCGCGCCAGCGCTCGGCCCGCGCGTCGGCGCCGGCCTCGTCCAGCACCGCGGAGTTCACGTCGATATGCGCGATGAGAACCGGGCGCGAATCCTTCGCGACCACCGCGGTGTTGAGGTCGATCGTGAAGCGCAGCGGCAGATCCGGATGTCCGGCCACACCGAATTCGGCGGTGAGGTCCGGTAGCGGCACCGGCGTCCACGGGCCGCTACCGAAGTGCAGCATGTCGAAGCGGCCCAGGTGGTTGAGGCGAATCTGCCCGCGCGCGTTCAGGGTTCGATGGTGGACCGGCGCTCGGCCGGCCGCCGGAGTCCAGGTCTCGAGTTCGGACACCGGAACCAGCGCCGTCTCCTCGACGGTGAACCAGCCGACGCGGCGGGTGTCGTCGCCGGGGTCGCGGCCGTGCGATTCCCGGGTCACCGCGATGCGGCCGGTCGCGTCGGCGGTATCGGCGACCAACCGTGCGCAGGCGGTCAGCAGCAGGTCATCAAGGGGCACATCGTTTTCCGCGCACCGGGCGAGCAGTGCCTCGGTGTCGTCGGGGCCCAGTTCGACCATCCGCTGGATCGCCTTGCCCGCCCGATCACGGCGCGGATCGGTGTAGCGGCCGCCGAGCGGTGTGCCCAGCGTGGGTGGAATGCCGAGCGCCGCGCGGGTGCCGGAGTCCGCAATCCGTTCGGGTCCGGACTCGTTCACCGCGTCCACTCCCTGGTCGAGGCGGCGCAGATCATCCACGAGAATCAGCCAGGACACCACGTCCACCGCCAGGTGGTGGATGGACAGCACCAGTCGCGGCCGGTCACCGGGCACCAGGGTCGCGGCCACCATGCGACCGGCGTCCGGATCCAGCCGTTGCACGGTTGCCGCGAGATAATCTGCCGCACTGGGGCTTTCGCCCGGCTCCGCGACGACGAACGACGCGGCCGCGCTCGAGCGGTCCTGCGCGATCAATACCGGCCGGCCGTCGGCGCCGGTCTCCAGGCGGGAACGCAGTGTGGGATGAGCGGTGGCCAATTCCTCGAGCCGCCGCACGATCGCCTCGGGCGTGATCTCCCCGTCCAGCGAGAGCACCTGCGACTGTGCGAGATAGCGGTAGTCACCGTAGCCGAGAATCTCGAGGGCCAGGTCGGTGAGCGGTAGTACGGTTCCGGCGGGTGTGACCCCGGCATCGCCCGGCACGTCCTCGGACGGATCGTCCAGACACGCGGCGAGGTCACGAAGATCGGCCGCCGCCAGCACTTCTCGCGCCGAGATTCGGTAGCCGGCGCCGCGCAGCCGCGATACCAGATCGATGACGCCGATGCTGTCGATACCGAGGTCCACCAGACTGTCCAGAATGCCGATCCGCGTCCCCGCGCCGGCGCTCATCGCCTCGATCAGCGCCAGCAGGGTGCGCTCGGTCTCGGTCCGCGGTTCGGCGCGGGCGCCGGTCTCGGCGGGGCGGGCCAGCAGTTCGGTCGCCACGTGCACGTCGAGTTTGTCGTTGCGGTTCAACGGAATCTCGTCGACGAACACGATGCGGGTGGGGACCAGGAATTGCGGCAGCCGGCGGGCGAGAGCGGAACGCACGCGTGCGACGGTGCCGTCGCCGACCACCAGTGCCCCCAGCCGGGTCCGTCCGTTCTCGGTGAAGGCCAGCGCCGCGGCGTGGCGAACACCGTCGAGCTCGCGCAACACCACGCTGACCTCATCGGGCTCGACGCGGTATCCGTTGATCTTGACCTGCCGGTCGACCCGGCCCTCGTAGGCGACGGTGCCGTCGTCGGCGCGGCGCACGAGATCGCCGGTGCGATAACGCCTTCCGCCGTCATTGCCCGCGACGAAGGCGGCCGCGGTGGCGGCGGGCCGTCCCAGATAACCGAGCGCGAGTTGCGGCCCGGAAAGGTAGAGCTCGCCCTGCCCACCGGGCGGCACCGGCCGCAACCGGTGATCGAGCACCTCGGCGGTCATTCCGTCGAACGGACGGCCGATGGTCGGCGCGGCGTGATCGTGCACATCGGCCATCAGTGCCTCGACGGTCGTCTCGGTCGGGCCGTAGAAGTTGATGACCCGGGTGGTCGCCAATCCCCGCAGGCGCCGCCAGGTGTCCGGGCTGATCGCCTCACCGCCCAGCGCGAGCACGGCCAGCGGACAGCGCTCGGCGCCGGTCCCGGGATCGGTGCGGAACAGTCCGGCGGCGATCAGCCGGTTCAGCATGGACGGCGACGTGTCGAAGATGTCGATCCCGAATTCGCCGATGGCGCCGACGATGCGCTCGGCGTCGGTGCGCACCTCGTCACCCAGCAGGACCACGGTGTGGCCGCTCAGCAGCGCGACCGTGGGCTGCCACGCGGCGTCGAATCCGGTGGACCAGCCGTGGCCGATGCGCAGCGTGCGCCCGGTGGCGGCGGCGATCGGCGCGAAGATCCGCCGCTCGTGATTGGCCCAGTGATTCAGCAGCGCCCGATGCGATATCGCGACTCCCTTGGGCCTGCCGGTCGTGCCGGAGGTGAACACCACGTAGAACGGCGCGTCCGAGAGCCGTTGCGGCACAATGTCCGTCGTCCGGCTCGAAACACCGTTGCGTTCCGATGCGGGTACCCGGCATGGCGGGACGGGCCGTGCGGCGCGCGTCTCGCCGGAGCCCGGCCACCCATGCGCGGCCGCGAGATCGATCGCATCGGCGGCCGGGAAAACGAGACTCCCGTCGGTGTCGGGGATTGCGTGGCGGCAGTCCACACCCTGGGCGCGGACCTCGGCCAGGGCATCGGCGCGGTCCGCGTCGGCGAGCACGATGCGCGCGCCGCTGGTGCTCAGCAGATAGGCCACGCGGTCGGCCGGGGTGGCCGGATCGACATGGACACAGGTGGCGCCGGCGAGGCCGACGGCGAAGGGTGCGTGCAGGACTCGGCGGTCGCGGGGCAGCATGACCGCCACCGCGTCGCCGGAACCGATCCCCGCCGCAGCCAGCTCGGCGGCCAATGTGCGGACCGCGGAACCGAATTCGAGGAAAGTGTGCTCGCCCGTCGCGTCGACGACCGCGATCCGATCGGCGGCCGCATCGGCGGCATTGAGCAACGCCTCCGGCACCGTGGCAGAACTCGCCGCACCGCTCGGCGATGCCTGCGCGGACCCGGCGGCAGAACTCGCCCGGCTTGCGCCACCGGCATCGTCGTCCGTCAGCGCGGCGGGCTCGTCTTCGAGCAGCACATCGACCGCGCTGCACCGCCGCGCCGTCACGATCCGGGTGGCGACGGCGAGAAGCCGGCGCGCCATCCGATCCGGGTCGAAGGTGGTGAGCAGGTCGGGGCGGGTTTCGACGCGGCAGATCAGCTCGCCGTGCTCCAGCACCGGTACGACGGCGAGGGGATAGTGGCTCGGGGAGTCGACGCGGCGTGCGGTCATGGTGGCGCCGCCGCCCATCGGCATTCGCGGTGCGACCGCGCCGACCGGGGAGTTCTCGAAGACCAGCAGGCTGTCGAACAGCTGCCCGGCCCCGGCGTGGCGGGTGATCTCCGCGATGCCCAGATATTCGTGCGCCCGCAACCGCGCCACCGAGCGCTGCAGTTCGGCGCCGACCTGCGCGGGCGCGCGGTCGTCCATCCGGACTCGCACCGGAATCGTGGTGACCAGCGCGCCGACCAGGCGTTCCGCATTCGGCAGCGAGGCGTCGCGGCCGGAGGTGGTCTGGCCGAACACCACGTCGTCGCGGCCGGTGATCCCGGACAGTATTCGCGCCCAAGCCATTTGGAGCACGGTGTTCAGGGTGAGGCCATGGGCTCGCGCCCAGGTGAGGAGCAGGTCGGTCCCCGCCGCGTCCACGCGCGCCTCGCCCACGACGGGCAGATCGAGATCCGCCGGCGCCGGTGGCCCGAGCATCGGCATCGGAGCCAGCCCGTCGAGCGCCGCGGTCCACGCCCGGGCCGAGGCCTCGGTATCGCGGCTCGCCAGCCAGGCCGCGTGCTCCCGCAGCGGCGGAGCCGGGGGCAGTGCCGCGCCCTCCCCGCGATGCAGGGCGATCAGATCGGAGAACAGCAGCGGAATCGACCAGCCGTCGACGACGATATGGTGTGCGGTGCAGACCAGTTCGTAATCGCGCTCGCCGACGCGGGCCGCGACCACCCGGAACAGCGGGCCGCGGTCGAGGTCGAGCCGCCGGCGCGCCTCCTGCCAGTAGAGATCCCGCGCCGCCGCCTCGGGGTCGGGGGCCGAGCGCAGATCGACCTCGCGCCAGCCGATTCGCCCCTCCGAGGTGATGACCAGTACCGGATGCGGCACATCCTCGGCGAGTACGGCCGCGCCCAGATGCGGATAGCGCCCCAGGACGCCGTCGAAGGCCGCGCGCAGCCCCGCCGGATCGGCCAGATTTTCCACTCGCACCGCGAAGGTCACCAGATAGGGATCGATGCCCTGTGCCATCGAACTGACCGAATACAGCCCGCGCTGCAGCGGTGACAGCGCGACGACGTCGAGAATCTCCACCTCGCTCACCGCGCGGCGAACTTCTTGCCGAGTGCCGCCAGCGCGGCCGGATCCAGGCCCGAGGCGCTCATCGGCGCGACGGGTGCGCTCTGTTCGGCGACCGGGGCGGCCGGGGCCTCGGTCAACTGCGCGGCCATGTCGTGCACGGCCGGGAATTCGAACACCTTCTGCACGTCGAGCACGTAGCCTCGCTCGCCGAGCAGGGTGACCATGCGCAGCGCGGCGATGCTGTCACCGCCGAGGGCGAAGAAGGTGTCGGCGCGGCCGATGTCGTCGTCCTCGTCGAGTTCGAGCACCTCACGAATGGTGTCGGCGATCAGCCGTTCGGCATCGGTGCTGGGCTTTCCGCCGAGCCCGGTGCCGCCCGCATACGCCGCGCTCCGTTCGAACACCGTGGGAAGCTCGTCCGCGCGCAGCGAGGTCTCCGGCTCGGCAGCGAGATTCAGCAGCCACCGCTCGATCGCGCTCGAGAGCGCATCGATGTCGGTGCTCCCGGCCAGTGCCACCGGGAATTCGAGCGTCACCGCCACCTCGTCGGCTCCGTTGACGACATCGGCGACGATGTCGACTCCGTGCGGCCGCGCCACCCTTCGGGCGATCTCGCGCGCATTCGGGCCGGACACCTCGCTTCGAACGGTGACCAGTACTTGGAAGGGCGCACCGGCGGCGACGGCGGCGGCCCCGCGCAGTTGATGCGTGATCCGCTCGATCCGGGCCGCGGCATGGGCGCGCGCGGCGACGGCCAGCTCCGCGACCTGCGCCAGCAACGCCCGTGCGCTGGGCGCCGCGTCGGTGTCGATGCGCAGTACCAGATGGTTCGCGTAGGCGCCGAGGGCTGAAACATACTGTGCCCCAGCGCGTCCCGTGTCTACGATGCCGACGGGCACATCACCACCGAGGCCCGCCGCACCGAGCACCGCGGCCAGCGCGGCGACCACGGACAGTTCGACGTCGCGGTCACCGAAGGCAGCTGCCGGAACTCGCAGTGTGCGGGTCGCGGCGGCGGCCGGCTCCGATTCCGCGCCGGAGTTACCGGCCGCGATCAGGGTCGCCCGCTCCGGCAGATCGGCGAGCCGGTCCAGCCAGTACCCGAGGTCGGGGTCGGCGGCGGCATCGGCGACGAGCGACTTCATCTGCGCCATCGCGTAGCCGCGGTACTGCGTCACCGGCTCGGTTGTCGTTCCCCCGAGCAGTTCCGCCGCCAGCAGTTCGATACTGCGGTCGTCGGCGGCGACCGGGTGGGCGGTGATGGCCAGGATGTCCCGATCGGCTGTGCGGTGCAGTCTGATTCGGATCGGCAGCTCGCGCACCGGATCGATGCGGTGCGCGGCATCGGAGCGCAGCGCGGCGTCGAGTTCCGAGGATGCGGTCTCGACCGTCTCGACCACCGTCTGGGGCGCGTCGACGACGCGCTGGTACGGAATCCGGCGATCGTCCGGATAGACCGTGCGCAGAATGTCGTGCCGGCTCACCGCGGCGACCGCGGCCCGGTCCAGGCCGCCCGGGTCGAGGTCGCCGGTGATCTCCAGGGCTAGAAACAGATTCGTCGCCGCGACGCCGCGCAGGCGTTCCGGCAGCAGGGCCGCCTGCTGAGCCGGGGACAACGGGATACCCCGCCCGCCCGTTCGCGACTCCGTCACGGCCGCAGCGGTTTTCGGAGCAATCGTGGCCGGCGCGGTCGTAGTCGGCACGGGCGAATCAGACATGGATACTCAGTCCTTACTTGCCGACGGTAGCGAGCGTCGGTTCGAGCTTGTCGAGCAGATACGGCACCGACAGTGCGGTCGGCTGGTTGATGGCGTTGATCGTGATCATGTCGACGAACGAGATTCCGCCCTGGCGCACCGACGGCAGATCCGCGTAGCCGGGCAGCTGGGTGAACTTCTCCTGCAGGCCCGGCGCCGCGCCGCACACCAGCAGATCGGAGGTCAGATCGCCGAGCCGTTCCGGCGAGAGCGCCAGCCGTCCGCCCGAGGGGGCCTCGGCGACCAGTTTCGCCGGCATCGTCATCCCGAGCCGTGTGAACACCTGCGCGGAACCGTCTTTCGGATCCGCCAGCACCATCAGCTGGGTGGGCGTGGTGAGCATGCAGGTGAGGAAGGTCTTGCCCTTCAGGCCAGGATGTTTCGCGGCGACCGCGTCGACCTTGCCGTGCACGTCGGCGACCACCTTCTCGGCCTGGTCCTGCTTGTGCAGCGCCTTGCCGAGGGCCTGCACCTGGTCCTCCCACGGATCGATCTGTGCCGAGGTCAGCGGGCCGATGGTCGGGGCCAGCTTGGACAGCTTGTCGTACATGGCCTTGTCCATCATGTAGCCCGGCGCCACGATGAGATCGGGCTCGAGCGCCGCGATCTGCTCGACGACATCGCCGCCCATGTTCAGGGCCTTGGACTGCTGCGGCAACTGCTGCGGCAGCCACGGCACGGTCATCCCGGCCCCGGCGCCGGGCACCAGATAGCCGACCGGGGTGACCCCGAGGGAGACGGCCGCGTCCAGCCAGGCCGGGCCGAGGGTCACCACGCGCTTGGGCGTGCCGTCGACGGTGGTTTCGCCCATGGTGTGCTTGATCATCACGGCCGCACCGGAATCGGCGTCGTCCGCGCCCGATCCACAGGCGGCCACGGCCGTCACCAGACCCAGGGTCAGCGCCAGCACCGTGGTTCGCAGCACCGCGCCGCATGCGCGCACTCGGCGACGCGCCGATGTTCGACCTGGGTTCATTGCACAGCTCCTTGTCCTTCGCTCCGGGCGACTCGCGATCCCGGCTCTCTCGGATCGTAGCTTAGGCTAAGCTAACATTGGTCGTCGATGCCTCGACTCGGGCCGCCAGTCCGGCCACCGTCGGAGTGTCGAACAGGGCGCGCACGCCGATCCGCACGCCGAATTCGGCTCGGATCCAGGCCAGTAGCCGCACCGCCAGCAGGGAATGACCGCCGAGTTCGAAGAACGAATCCTCGGCGCCGATCCGCTCGCGGCCGAACATCCGCACGAACAATTCCGCGATCCGTGTCTCCACCGCGGTATTCGGCTCCCGATACAGCTCCACCGGCGACCGCTGTGGCGCCGGCAGGGCGCGGCGGTCGAGTTTTCCGTGTTCGGTGAGCGGAATCTCGTCGATGACCGCGAAGGCGCCCGGAACCATGTACGGCGGCAGCACGGCCGCGGCATGCGCTCGCACTGCTTCCGTATCGACTGCGGCACCGCCACTTTCGTGGCGTGCCGGCACCAGGTAGGCGGCCAGTACCGTGCCGAGCACCTCGTCGGTCACCGCGGCGGCCACGCAGTGCGCGACCTCCGGATGCATGGCGACGGCGGCCTGTACTTCCGCCAGTTCGATGCGGTGGCCGCGCACCTTGACCTGTTCGTCGGCACGGCCGAGGAATTCGAGTTCACCGTTTCCGTTGCGACGCGCCAGATCTCCGGTGCGATAGAGCCGCCGGCCGGGCGCGAACGGGTCGGCCACGAAGCGCTCGGCCGTGGCGGCGGCGCGGCCGAGATAGCCGCGCGCCAACTGCGCACCGCCGAGGTAGATTTCGCCCACCACGCCGGTCGGCACCAATTGCAGCCGCTCGTCCAGCAGATACAGGGCGACGTTGCGGTTGGGACGGCCGATGGGCACGATCCGGGTTCCCTGCGGGCCCTCCACGGTCAGATGGGTGGCCGAGACGACCGCCTCGGTGGGCCCGTAATGGTTGCGGAGTTCGGCCTCGAAGATGCCGGCGAACCGGTCGGCGACCTCACCGTAGAGCGCCTCGCCGCCGACCGGCACATGGCGCAGCGCGCGCCACCGGCTCACCTCCGGCAGCATCAGCAAGGTGCTGAGCATCGACGGCACCATATGCAGCACGGTCACGCCGCAGCGCGAAATCAGTTCCGCCACATACGGTATGTCATCGAACGCGTCCACCTTCGGAATCACCAGGCCGGCGCCGAGGGTGAGGGGTACGAAGATGTCGAGCAGCGAGGCGTCGAAGCTGATCGACGACGATTGCAGCAGCCGATCCTCGGCGTCCACACCCCACTGCGCACAGAACCCCACGAGATGTTCGGCAATCGCCGCGTGGGATACCGCCACCCCCTTCGGCGTTCCGGTGGAGCCGGAGGTGTAGATGACGTAGGCGAGATTGCCGGGCCGCAGCGGACGCACCCGATCGCGGTCGTGCGGATCGTGCCGCGGCGACGTGCGGGCGTCCCGTTCGGCCGCCCGCAGATCCTCGGCGTCCAGGACCAGTGCGGGCCGCGCATCGGCGATCAGGAATTCCACCCGATCCGCCGGATAGGCCGGATCGATCGGCAGATAGGCCGCACCGGCCTTCAGCACCGCGAGGACGGCGACCACGAAATCCACCGAGGTGCCCAGCCGCAGCGCCACCACGTCCTCGGTGCCGATACCCCGCCGAATCAGATGATGCGCCAGGCGATTCGCGCGCCGGCCGAGGTCGTCGTAGCTCAGTTCGCGATCTCCGTCACGGGCATCGATGAGTGCGACCGCCTCGGGATTCACCGCTACCCGCCGCTCGAACAGGTCGACCAGCGTGGTCGGGGCGACCTCGACGAGTTCGCCGTGCGACTGCTCCAGGATTCCCTCCCGGTCGCGGGCTCCGAAGATGTCCAGCTCGCCGATGCGGCGCTCCGGTTCGGCCGTCGCCACCGCGAGCACGCGTACATAGTGGGCGAGGAACTGCTCGATGATGCGAGCGTCGAATTCGTCTTCCTGATAGACGATTTCGACGTGCTCGGGCACGTCCGCGGCGGCGATCACGGTGAGCGACAGCGGCATCCGGGTCGTCGGGCTGCCGACCTCGACCGCCTCCGCCGCGATACCCTCCAGGGTGAGCGTCGCTGTCCGTCGGATGCCGAATTCGATGCGGGCCACCTGCTCCAGTCCGTCGCGACCACTGCCGCGTTCGGGGTTGAGGTCGGCGATCACCTGGTCGATCGGCGTGCCGCGGTGCTCGAAAGCCGCTGTCGCGCGGTCGTTCACCGCACGCTGGCAGTCGAGAAAGCTGTCCGCGGGGTCGACCGTCGTCCGCAGCAGCAACGTATTGCCGAAGTACCCGATACCGGTCTCGTCGGGGTGCCGCACGCCGGTCGGGACGCAGACCAGGAAATCCGTTGCGGCGGTATAGCGATGGATCAGCGCGTCGAAGGCCGCGAGGAGAACCGTGAACGGCGTGGCGCCCTCCCGGCGCGCGAACTCCGTCACCCGCGCGGCCACATCGGCCGGCAATCCGGCGCGGATCCGGGCGGTGCGCAGCGAAGGCACGGTCGCGACGACGCGGCCCGGCAATTCCAGCGGCTGCGGCAAGGGCGAGAGCGTGCTGCGCCAATAGCTGCGAGCGGCCTCGGTCGCCGGCGCGGGGGCGTCACCGCCTTCGGCGTCGCGGGGGCTGCGCACCCGGTCGTCTCCGCGGGGCGCCGGCGCGGCCGGATCCGTTGCCGCGTCGTAGCGCGCACCGGCCTCGGCGAAGAAGATCTGCCAGGAGTCCTCGTCCCACGCGATCGTATGCACCACGAGAGTGAGGAGGTAGCGCCGCTCGTCCGTGCGAATCAGCAAGCAGCGCAACGGTGTCTCGGTCGACGGATCGAACGGACGTCCCGCCTCGCGGCGGATCAGCACCTCGGCCCGGCGCTCGCGACTGGCAGCGCCGAGATCGCGCAGATCCACCTCCTGCCAGGACGGCGTCGCGTCCGATCGCACGACCGCCCGCGGCTCGTCGTCTTCATCAGGGATGTAGATGGTGCGCAGAACCTCGTGCCGCGCGACGGTTCCGGTGATCGCCGACCGCAACCGGGCCGGGCCCACGGCACCCTCGAGGCGGTAGACCGCACAGCAGTTGAGTGTGGTGTCCTCCGGATCGCGGGTCTGCAGGAACCAGATCCGGCGCTGTGCCGCCGACAGCTCCCCCGCGGCCGGCTCCTGCGCCGACAGTGAGGTCATCGCGGGGCGTCGGTGAGATAACCACCGCGAGCGAAGAATTCGGCGCCGTCGTGTTCGGTGCCGTCGGCGGTGCGCACGCGGGTGACGACCAGACCGAGATTGCCGCCACGGTGTGCGTCCGGTCCGCAGACCACCACGCCCCCGCCCTCCTGCACGACGACTCGGCCCGGGGTTCCGCCGTAGCGGGCCTGCGACAGCGCGGCGGCGGTGATCTCCACCTTCTCGCCTCGATAGTAGGAGAACGCCCGCGGGTACGGCTCGGACAGCGCCCGCACGAACCGCTCCAGATCCGCTGCGTCCCAGCGCCAATCGATGCGGCTGTCACGCTCGGAACGCTTGTGGAAATAGGTGCGCTCGGCCTTGTTCTGCGGCCGCCAGACCGCGGTGCCGGATTCGATCGCGTTCAGCGCCTCCCGCAGCGCACCCGGAATCAATTCCATTCCGGCGAGGACGAGTTCGGTTCCGGTGGCGGTCGGGCCGATCGGCAGCGAACGCTGCACGATGACGTCGCCGGTGTCGAGCTGGTCGTCCATGCGGTGCACGGTGAGGCCGAATTCGGATTCGCCGCTGATCAGCGCCCACAGCACGGGCGAGAAACCGGTGAACTTCGGCAGCAGCGAGTCGTGCAGGTTCAGCGTGCCGTGCGGCGGCATCAGATACAGCTCCTGCGGCATCCAGGTGTACCAGCTGTTGACCACGATGATGTCGGGCTCGGCGCGCTTGACCAGATCGATGGTCTCCGCATCGGCGCGCTCGGTGAGGTGAACCGGAATGCCGTGTTCGCGGGCGAGCTCCTCGACCGAATCGGACCAGATGCCCTTGTAGGCGTGTTCACTCGCGGGATGGGTGACCGCGAGCACCACCTCATGTTCCGAATCGATCAGAGCCTGCAGCGTCTTACGACCCCAGGTCTGATAACCGAACGACACGATACGCATGAACCGAACCTCTTCCCTCAAACTAAGGGTAGCCTAGCCTATTGTGCGCTGGCTGATCATGCCGGCCGCGACCCGGGCCGCCCCGGCGGCCGCGCGGGCCGGCACCTCACCCAGCACGCGATCCGAAAGCTCGCCCAGGCAGCTGAGGTTCGGAAACCCCGGCCCCTGCGCCATCCCCGCGAGATTCGGCAGGTAGAGCTTGGCGTCGAGGCCGGACACCGCCAGATCGTGGCCGATCGCCGCCTCCAGCCGAGCGCGGGTGACGGGCCCGCCCACCGCCAGTTCCACCAGATCCGAGGCATCGGAATCGAACAGATCCAGGAACCACAGCGGCTGACCGCCGGTGGCGTCGACCACCAGATCGAAGGCGTGCACCTGATCGGGACGCAATTCGTTGCGCAGCGTGAGCGCCACGCCCTCACCGCGCTCGGCGACCCGGACCACGCGCCCCTGCAGATGATGAACGCGATTGTCCCCCAGCACGTTTTCCTGCACCCGCACCGAGAACACGCCACGATCGGTGCGGCGGATGACGTCGCGGCGCTCCTGCAGGCTCAGCGCACGCCACTTCGCCGGATCGCTGAACAGCGAGTTCTCGAAATAACTTTCGCCGCGCGTGTAGATGGTGGCCGCGGGCGATATCACCGAGACCGTGAGGACGTCGTGGCGGACCAGTTCGTCCACCGCCGAGCCCGCGGTCTCACCGCCGCCGATCACCGCCGCCCGCGAGGAGACCGGCAGCCGGCGCTTGCCCGCGAGATCCCAGAAGTCGGCGATGCTCAGCACCTTCGGGTGTTCGGCCAGCGCGCGCCGGCTGTCGCCCGGTCCGGTGATCATCAGTCCGTCGCAGTCGATTTCGGTCTCCACACCGGAACTGTCGGCCACCGAGACCAGCCAGCCGTCGGCGGCGGGGCGAATCCGGCGCACCGCACCCAGCACCATCTCGACCTCGGCCTTGCGGGCGACCCATTGCAGATAGTTGGCCCAGACGTGGTGGTGCGGACTGGGCCGGCCCCGGTCGATCCATTCGGCATAGGTGCCGTTCTCGACCAGGAAGGAATTCCAGCTGTAGGCGATCATCGCCCGGTCGATCGCGCGGTTGTGGCCGGGCGCCCAGGTGGAGTGGTACGGGAAGCCGACATCCTTTTCGGGGCTGGTGCCGAGCCGGTGCTGGCCGTCGGTCCATCCGCCGGTGGGCAGCCAATTGCCGCCCACCGCATGCGGTTCCACCACGACCACGCGCGGAGCGGGTAGCCCCAGGTCCCGCAGCACCCGAGCCTTCGCCGCCACTGCCATCGCTTTCGGCCCGGCCCCGACCACGAGAAGCGTCTTCACTGGTACTCCCGTTCTGTGATTCCAGCCACCGCTCAGCCGACTGCCGGGGCGTTCAGCTGCGCAGATCCGACATATCGGGAAGAACGAATCCTCCCGAAGTCGACTGAGTATTACCTACCTTTGCATAGGCTTACCTTATATTGCTTACCGGTGCCAGCCCTCGCGGAACGTTTGCGAGGCACGGCACTCCTGTCCCACAACTGATCGGATACGACCATGATCAAGATCAAAACCCGTGCCGTTGCGGCGTTTTCGCTGACCGCCGTGATCTTCGCCGGCGGCGTCGCCTCCGTGACCCCGGCCGTCGCCGCGCCGATCGCCGCCCCCGTCCACGCCGCCGCCCCGGGCGTCGGGGAGCTGCAGAGCAAGCTCGAGCTGGTGCTCGACCCGAACGGCTCGCGTTCCGCCCGCGCCAACGAGCTGGAGGCCGGCGAGGCCGGACTGGGTCTGGTCGACCAGGTCGGCGGCGTAATGGCCTCCGTGCCCGGATTCCAGTGGCAGGCCGTCGCGCCGGTGAACGTGCAGGGCGACACCCTCACCCACAACCTGCAGATCAACGTCCCCGGCTTCGATGCCATGTACATCGAGCTGAAGTGGAAGGACATCGACGGCACCTGGAAGCTGACCCGCGAATCCGAGTGCACGATCGCCTATTACGCGAACCTGCCCTGCACCGTCTAGTGCGCCATGCGGTCCCGGGCAGCCGTCGCCCGGGACCGCCACCGCGGACGCTGGAGCGATCCGCCCGACAGCTCCGCCCGCTCGGAGGACGCACAGATAGCGACCTCCGATCCGGACTCCGCGCCGCTGTCGTTAGGGTCGATGGGTGCGACGCCGGCAACAGCCGCCGCTGCCGAAGCGTCACGGACTCGATCCGGCGCGGCTGCGGTTACCCGAAGACGGAACCTGGGCGACCATTCGCGACCATCTGGTCCATCGGCTCCCCCGGGTCCCCGCCGCGCGCATCGACGAGATGCTCGCCGAGGGCGACATCGTCGATCTCGACGGCCCGATCGAGCCGGACGCACCCTATGTTCCCGGGGGCGCGGTGTGGTTCCACCGCGATCTCCCCGTCGAGACACCGGTACCTTTCGACGTCACCGTGGTGTATCGCGACGACCATCTGCTGGTCGTAGACAAACCGCACTTCCTGTCCACGATTCCGCGCGGACAGCACATCCTCGAGACCGCGCTCGTCCGGTTGCGGCGCGATCTGGACCTCCCGGATCTGGTGCCCGCGCACCGACTGGACCGGACCACGGCCGGACTGATCCTGTTCGTCGTCGATCCGGCGCGGCGCGGGGCGTATCAGACCCTGTTCCACAAGCGCCGGGTGCACAAACAGTACGAGGCGATCGCACCCTACGATCCCGAACTCAGCCTCCCTCGCACGGTGCGCAGCCGGATCGTCAAGGAGCGCACCGTCCTTCGCGCGTTCGAGGTCGAGGGCGAACCCAACGCGGAAACGCTGGTCGAGCTGATCGAGCACCGCGACGGCCTCGGCCGCTACCGGCTGAGCCCGCACACCGGCCGCACCCATCAATTGCGACTGCACATGAACGGGCTCGGCATCCCGATCCTCGGGGACGACTTCTATCCCGACCTCACCGATCGCCCGGTGGACGATTTCACGCGGCCGCTGCAGCTGCTGGCCGCGCGGCTCGCCTTCACCGACCCGATCAGCGGGGCCGAGCGGGTGTTCGACACCACACGGACGCTGCAGGCGTGGACGGACTACGCGGGCTGGAGCGCCGGACGGGCCGGATAGCGGCGCGACACGTTCGAGCCGCGGCACTGGCACCGGCGTCGCGGAGATCGTGACACGCCGAACACGGCACGCCCGCCCGGATGAACGTAGACTGGCGACGATGTCTCGAAACGATAACGGGGTTGCGCAGTCCTCGGCCCCGGTCGGCCCGGGGCGCCGGTTACACGCCTACCTCGACGTCGCCGTCGTGGTGGCGGTGCTCGCCGGCACCAATCTCGTTGCGCATTTCACCTCACAATGGGCCAATATCGCGACCGTTCCCGCGGCCGCGGTGATTCTCGTGCTGTTGATGCGGAAACGCGGGCTCGGCTGGGCGGAATTGGGACTTTCACCGCGGCAGTGGCGCCGCGGAACGCTGTATGCGCTGGGCGCGGTCGCGATTGTCGTGGGCGCCGTGGTGATCGGCGCACTACTGCCCATTACGCGGCCCTTCTTTCTCGCCAATCGATATGCGACCTTGTCCGGCGCATTGATCGCCTCGATGATCGTGATTCCGCTGCAAACGGTGATTCCCGAGGAACTCGCCTTCCGCGGCGTCCTGCACGGCGCCCTCGATCGGGCGACGGGCGCGCGCGGCGTATTCCTCGTCGGGTCACTTCTTTTCGGCTTCTGGCATATCGCCTCGTCGCTCGGCTTGACCAGTGGCAATCGCGGGTTGAGCACGCTGCTCGGCGGTGATGCCGGCGGGCAGATCGCCGGAATCGCACTGGCCGTCCTGGCCACCGCGGCCGCCGGTGTGATCTTCACCTGGTTGCGCCGGCGCAGCGGAAGTCTGCTGGCGCCGATCGCCCTGCACTGGTCGCTCAACGGCGCGGGCGCGCTCGCGGCGGCCATTGTCTGGCACACCGCGATGCACTGAAATTCCGCTGTCCCAGCCGAATTCGCAAATCGCCGCGCCGAACAGCCCATTTGCCTATTCGCCCGAACTGATGTTCGGTGAAAGCGTTGACCGCGTCGATGGTCGGCGATTACTCTCTCACCTCGATCACACATATGTTCGAGTACTCGGGTAATCGACCTCGGTAGCGCGGCCGCTGCCGGGAAAGGCACGCCATGCTCGACGAGCAGTCGACCACCACGACCGCCGTCCCTCCGGCGGACTCCGCGCACCTCCCGCTCCGCGACGCGGAACGGACTGCCGCAGACGCGCACGCCAGGGAGATCTCCGTGGAGGAACCACCGACGGGTGCGGCCCGGCGCCGGCGCACCCCCGAGCACTCCCCGCGGGCGGAGCTCGACGCGCTGGCCCGGCGGGTGGCGACCGCGCGAGGCAAGCTGCCCCTGCAAGCGGACCCGGCACTGTTCGCCGAACTGTCCGATCGGGAGATCGCCGCCGAACGCGAACTCGCCGAATGGATTCGCACCCAGCGCCGCCGGCAACGCAAACGCGCGGTGACGACCCAGCTGGCCGCCGAGAAGCGCGATCGCCGCGTCGCCCTGGCCTTGCGCCGGGCCGACGACGCGGACGCCCGCTGGCACCGGCGCGCCCGCGCGGCGCGCATGCGGGTGTCGAATCCCGATGCGCGCCTGGCGCAACTGTTCCGCCGCGCCGAATGGTCCTCGCGCGCGCTGATCGGCGTCGTCGTTCTCGGCATGGTCTGGGCGGGGGTGAACGTCCAGCACAACCTCGTGCCCAGCGGCGACATGTCGGATCCGCTCTATTGGCTCAGTTACGGCTTCGAAGCGATGATCTCGATCCCGATCATCACGATCATGGTCGTGGCCACCACCGCCGCCCGGTGGGGCCGCGACATCGACCGCGGCAAGGTCGTCTTCCTGGAAACCGCGCTGCTCGGTGTCACCATCGCCCTCAACGCCGGCCCGCATCTGGTCGCGGGCGAACCGGCACGCGCCGCCGAAGCCGCCGTCGCGCCGGTCATGGTCGGCGTCGTGATCTGGTTGCACGCCTGGGTCTCCGCGCGCTACGCGCAACTCATCGACGACATCCCGATGGAGGACATCGACTCCGATCTCCCGCCGACCGGGTACCGCCCGAGCTACCGCCCGGACGACCTCCCGGAGTGGGCGCCGGCACGTCCGCTGCCCGACGGCGCCGGGTCCGCGGAATTCCCCGGTTATCCCCAGCTCCCGTCGACGGCTGCGCTGCAACCGGTTTCGATGGCGGGATGGGATGCCGCGCTGCGGCTCGCGGACGCGGTGGAGAGTTGCCGGCCGCCGGCTGCGGTGGCGGACGCGGCACACGCATCGTCGACCACGCAGGGCCCGGCTCCCGCCGAGCCGGCTCCCGCCGAGCCGGCCGCCGCCTACGAGGTGGTCACCGACGCGACAGCGACCGACGACTCCGCCGACGCGGCGACCGGTAAGGCCGACGAGCCGACGGAAAAAGCTCCGGCGCCGACGGACGTCGTGGAGGCCGAGGCGCCCGCGCCCTCCGATGAGCGGTCGGGATCGCACGGTGCCGGGCTCCGGATCGTCTCCGACGAACCGCGCCGGACGCGCACGCGGCGGGCCGTGGACGACGCCGTGCAGTTGGTGCTGGGCGAGCCGGTCGCCGAAACACCGCGACCCGTTGCGGCGGCAGCCGAACTCGACCGCACAACGCCGACGGACGACCTCTCCCACACCGAAGACACGGAGGTGGACGAGGCCGAATTCGCTGATATCGAAGCCGTCGCTGTCGATCCCGTCGCTGTCGATCCCGTCGCTGTGGATTCCGTCGCTGTCGATTCGGCGGAGGACGCGACCGGTGAGGTCGCCATCCGCTCGGTCGCGCACGAGATCCGCCGCCGCGGCCTGTCCAAGCTGTCGGTCGACCAGCTCGCCGAAATCCTGACCCTCACCGACGAATCGTGGACTCCCGCCGCGATCGGTGCCGCCATCGGCCTGCCTGGCTCCCGGATACTGGGAATTCTGGAGGCCGCGCGCCGCATCAGCATGCCCGTGGCGGTCGGCGGCTGAGCGCCGATTCGCACCCCCGCTACCAGGCGGTTCAGGCGCCTCGAAGGGGCCGATAAGGAACCTCACAGGCTCGGTCGTAATCATGGAGTGCGACGACCGACTCGAGGAACCAGATGATCGACACCTTTCCGCGAGCGCATTCGTCGGCGACCTTGCCGCGCGACGGACGGTGCTCCTGCCCACGGATCACGGCACGATGAGTACGGCGATTGCGACATCGGTCCGCGGTAAGCCCACCTCCGCCACGACCGACTCCGGAGCGGCCGCGCAGCCTCAGCCGTCGCGGCCCTATCTGCATCAGGTCAACCTGTTCCGGATCCTGACCTTCGCCTGTGTGATCGCCGTTCACGTGATCGACAGATCCAGTGACCCGAACAATGTGTCGGCGAACGGGGCCATGGTGCTGCTGCACTTTCCCCGCGAGGCCTTCTTCACGCTGACCGGATTCGTGCTGATCTACCAATACGCCGACCGGTCCTTCGACGCGCCGCACTTCTGGCGCCGGCGCTTCGCACTGGTCGGCATCCCCTACGTCATCTGGTCGGTGTTCTATTGGGCCTATTCGGTCGTCGCCGGCATCCATCAGGAGTCCGCTGCCGGAGCCGTACGCCGGTTGGCGATCGAACTGGTGACCGGCGAAGCCTGGTATCAGCTGTACTTCCTGCTGGTGTCGATGCAGATCTACCTGCTGTTTCCGCTGTTGCTCCGGTTCGTGCGCTGGACGGCCGGCCACCACAGGTGGGTGCTGGGGACGAGCGCACTCGTGCAACTGGGCATGCTGTGGGCGCTGACGCACCCGCCGACGCTCACCGGCATGGCGGCGCACGTGTGGGACCACCTCTACGTCACGGTACTGCCGTACCAGTTCTACATCCTGTTCGGCGCGGTCGCCGCATGGCATATCGGCACCGTCGACCGCGCCGTGCGCCGCTTCGGCCCGCTGCTGATCGCCGGCACGGTCCTGGGTGGGGCGGGCGCCGAATGGTGTTATCGGCGCGCGGTCGCGGGCGGCACCACACCGTGGGAAGCCGACAACGTCTTCAACCCCTACATGGCCGTCTATTTCGTCGCGCTGATCGTCGGCCTCTACACCGTGAGCACCTGGTGGTCCTGGCTGCGCCCGAAGTACCGCATCGTCGGCCGCATCTCACGCTACGGCGCCGATCGCTCCTTCGCGGTCTTCCTGATGCATCCGATCGTGCTGGAACTGCTGATCCCCCTCTACCCCCGGCTCCACGACGCGGTCGGCGCCGCGGGCGCGACGGTGTTGTTGTTCGCCGCGGTCCTGGCGGTCACCCTCGCGGTGGTCGGCGTGGTGCGCCATGCACCCGGCAGTATCTATCTCACCGGCCGGCCGCGGATCGACGGCATGACACCGCTCGGACGCCGATTGCGCTCGATCGGCCCGGCCTCACCACAGCGTGTGTCCGCCCTCGGCACCGGGCACACACTCTCGGAGTCCTACGGCCGGCAGTCGTCCGCCGAGGCGCCGGCGGCGTAACGCGCGGCGTCTGCGCCGTCGGGGGCAGCGCCGCTGGTGTGGCGGTACGCGTCGGCCAGGGCGGCGAGTTCGGCGGCGGTGAGAACATCCTCGATCCGGCCGAAGCCGTTCGGCGCCCGCTGCGCCACGGCGTGCAGGACGCGGTCCATCGGCATATCCCGGTTCGCCAGCACGATGGCGTTGACCACCTCCCGCCGGACCTGCTCGTAACGCGCGAGCCCGGCGATCGGGTCGGCGGCCGCGGCCAGCGCGGAAGCCACGGCGCGAGCGTCGAGAATCGCCTGCGACCCGCCGTTGGATCCCACCGGATACATCGGATGCGCCGCGTCACCCATCAGCGTCACGCGTCCGCAACCCCAGCGCGCCAACGGATTTCGGTCGACCATCGGATACTCGAGCACTTCGGCACTGGCGCGGAGCAACGCCGGCACATCGACACCGGCCAGGTGCCACCCTTCGTAGTGCGGCAGCACATCCGCCAACCGCCCGGCGCGATTCCAGTCGGGGCTCTGTACGCCGGTATCGTGCACGCGCACCTCGGCGACCCAATTCACCAGCGATCGGCCACGCCGGTGCGCACCACCCGAGATGGGGTACATCACGAATTTCGCGGCGCGATTGGAACCCGCGAGCACCATCGTCCGCCCATCCAGGAACGGGCGAATCTCGCTGACGCCGCGCCACATTCGAATGCCGTTCCACAGCGGCCCGCCCTCGTCCGGATGCAACTGCGCGCGGACCGTGGAGTGCAGGCCGTCGGCGCCGATCAACACGTCCGCGGTCTCTTCGACGACCGCGCCTGCGGCGCGGTCGAGGAATTGGCACCGCACCCCGCCGGCCTCCTCGGCGAACGATTGCAGCACCATTCCTTCGCGCACGGCATCGTCCCCGAGCCGACGGCGCACCAGATCGAGGAGCAGCCCTTGCAATTCGCCGCGGTGCACCGAGTATTGGGGCCACGGATGCCCGGCGGCGAGTCCACGCGGCTCACTCCAGATGTGATTTCCGAACCGGTCGAGATGCACCGCCGCGGACGTGGCGATAGCGCAATCGGCCAGTGCCGCACCGAGTTCCAGTTCGTTGAGCTCGCGCACCGCATGCGGAAGCAGATTGATTCCGACGCCGAGCGGGCGAAGCTCACCGACCGCGTCCAGCACGACAGCCTCGATCCCCACCCGGTGCAGGCAGGCCGCCGCGGTCAACCCGGCGATTCCGGCGCCTGCGATCAGCACCCGCATCAGCACACCTCGAGTTCGCCGACCGCCAGCGCCCCACCCACGATTTCGCTCCTCCCGACGACGACCCGAAACCCCGAGCAATCTACCGATTCGCGGTGCGCGTTGCAGGACGCTCATTCACCGCGGGTGGATGTGCCGCGGGCCGGCTACCCCTGTGGTGGAAGCAGACGTCCGATGAACCCGGCCGCCACCAGCCGGTCGAATGCGGCGCGAACTCCTTCCGGAGTATCCTGCTCGATCGCCCATCCCTCGGCCGCGTACCGCCACACGCGCTGTGTATCCCCCACCAGCATCGTGACGACCCGCTCCACATCACCGATCCGCTCCACATAATCGTCCAGCGATTCCGGCAGCGACCCGCACACCACCTCGACATCCGGCCACCGCTTCCGGCAGGTCGCATAACTGCGGCGCTGTTGATACGGCCGGCAGATCAGCAGAACGGAATGCACGACGCGACCCGAGTCGCGCAGCAGCGCACGCGAAAAGTCGACGTTCTCAGCGGTATTCGTGGCCCGAGACTCGACCAGCACAGCGTCGTCCGGAATCCCCAGCGCGACAGCGTGTTCGCGATAGTGGACCGCTTCTCCCGCCGGAAACTCGGCGACCGTCGTCGGCGCGTTCGCGCCGCTGAACACGATCGTCGAGAACATCCTCCGCCGAAACAGCTCGGCCGCATACGTCGCCACCCCGATGTCATGACTCCCCAGCCCGATCCCCACATCCACCGGCCGCACATCATGCCCCATGAGGTTGTAATCCCACAGGGTGCGCACATCGGCCCGGATGGAGTCGGGAATCCGCATCCAACGATCTTACGAATGCGGCGAGTATTCGCCTGCCGGTGTGGTTACCTCGCCTCGGAAGACGAAGGCAGGGCGCTCGGCGGCTGCGAATGCACGAAGGCCCGCTTCCCGTTCGGAAAGCGGGCCTTCGTATTTCGACTACACAGCCGAGGCCGGGAAGAGGCTTACTTCGCCTTTTCCAGGACCTCCACCAGCCGCCACCGCTTGGTGGCCGACAGCGGACGGGTCTCCATCAGCTGCACGCGGTCGCCGACACCGGCGATCTCGTTCTCGTCGTGCGCCTTCACCTTCGAGGTGGTGCGGATGATCTTGCCGTAAAGCGGGTGCTTCACACGATCTTCCAGCTCGACCACGATGGTCTTGTTCATCTTGTCGGAGACGACGTAGCCGATGCGCACCTTGCGCGAGCCACGCTCCTCCTGCTTGGCCGGCGTCTTGGCCGGGCCCTTGGCGTCACTCATGCCGCGTCTCCCTTGCCTTCAGGACCGGAGGCCAGGCCGAGCTCGCGCTCACGCATGACCGTGTAGATGCGCGCGATCTCGTGACGAACCACACGCAGGCGCCGGTTGTTCTGCAACTGGCCGGTCGCCATCTGGAAGCGCAGGTTGAACAGCTCTTCCTTCGATTCACGCAGGCGGGCGACGAGCTCGTCCTCGTTGAGCTCGCGCAGGTCTGCGGCCGGAGTTCCGGTAGCCATCAGAACTGCTCCTCCCTGGTCACGATCCTGCACTTCATCGGGAGCTTGTGCATCGCGCGGCGCAGCGCCTCACGAGCGGTCTCCTCGTTCGGGTAAGACATCTCGAACATCACGCGACCCGGCTTGACGTTCGCGACCCACCACTCCGGCGAACCCTTACCGGAACCCATGCGGGTTTCGGCCGGCTTCTTGGTCAGCGGGCGATCCGGGTAGATGTTGATCCAGATCTTGCCGCCACGACGGATGTGGCGGGTCATCGCGATACGCGCCGACTCGATCTGCCGGTTGGTGACGTACGCCGGCTCCAGAGCCTGGATGCCGAAGTCACCGAACGCCACCGAGGTGCCGCCCTTGGCCATACCGGTACGACGGGGGTGATGCTGCTTGCGGTGCTTGACCTTGCGGGGCATCAACATGGGTCAGCCCTCCTGATTCTCTGCCGGAGCCTCCGCCACCGCGGTGGCTGCCCGTCCGGCCTCAGTGCTGGTCGCGGTGGTACCGGCCGAACCGGACCGGCGCGGACGGCTCGGCCGCTCCCGACGCTCGCGACGCTCGGGCTGCGCGGCGGCGGCGGTGACCTCACGCTTGCCGCCGACGATGTCGCCCTTGTAGATCCACACCTTCACGCCGATGCGGCCGAAGGTGGTGCGAGCCTCGTACAGGCCGTAATCGATGTCGGCGCGCAGCGTGTGCAGCGGCACCCGACCCTCACGGTAGAACTCCGAGCGCGACATTTCGGCGCCGCCGAGGCGGCCCGAGCACTGCACTCGAATGCCCTTGACGTTCGGCGAACGCATGGCCGACTGGATGGCCTTGCGCATCGCGCGACGGAACGCCACACGGTTGGACAGCTGCTCGGCCACACCCTGGGCAACCAGCTGCGCATCCGACTCGGGGTTCTTGACCTCGAGGATGTTCAGCTGAACCTGCTTGCCGGTGAGCTTCTCCAGCTCGGCGCGGATGCGGTCGGCCTCGGCGCCGCGACGGCCGATCACGATGCCCGGACGCGCGGTGTGGATGTCCACCCGGACGCGGTCACGAGTGCGCTCGATCTCGACCTTCGAGATGCCGGCCCGCTCCATACCCGTGCTCAGCAGCTTGCGGATGGCTACGTCTTCCTTGACGTATTCCTTGTACTGCTTGTCGGCGTACCAGCGGGACTTCCAATCGGTGGTGATACCGAGGCGGAAGCCGTGGGGATTGATTTTCTGTCCCATTTACTTAGCCCCTCCCTTCCGGCGGCTACGAGCCGGGGCGGCGCTGGCGACGCTCTCGACCTCGATCGTGATGTGGCTGGTGCGCTTGCGGATCCGGAACGCGCGGCCCTGGGCGCGCGGCTGGAAACGCTTCATGGTCGCGCCCTCGTCGACATACGCCGTCGAGATGACCAGGGTGTCGGGGTTCAGGCCGAAGTTGTTCTCGGCGTTCGCCGCGGCGCTGGCCACGACCTTGGCGACGGGTTCGCTGGCGGCCTGCGGCGCGAAGCGCAGGATGTTCAGCGCATCCTCGACCCGCTTGCCGCGGACCAGGTCCACGACGCGGCGAGCCTTCATCGGAGTGACGCGAACGTGCTTCGCGGTCGCGCGCGCGGTCGGGTTCTGAAGCGTGGTGTCTTGTTCGCTCATCGCCGCTTGCTCTTCCGATCTTCCTTGACGTGGCTCCGGAACGTCCTGGTCGGCGCGAACTCACCGAGCTTGTGCCCGACCATGTTCTCCGAGACGAACACCGGCACGTGCTTGCGGCCGTCGTGGACCGAGAACGTGTGGCCGATGAAATCGGGGATGATGGTCGAACGACGCGACCAGGTCTTGATGACCTGCTTGGTGCCCTTCTCGTTCTGGACGTCCACCTTCTTGAGGAGGTGTTCGTCGACGAACGGGCCCTTCTTGAGGCTGCGTGGCATCTTTAACCTCCTCCTTAACGCTTCTTGCCGCGGCGGCGGACGATGAGCTTGTCGCTCGGACGGTTGGGCTTACGAGTACGGCCTTCGGGCTTACCCCAGGGCGAGACCGGGTGGCGACCACCGGAGGTCTTGCCCTCACCACCACCGTGCGGGTGGTCGACGGGGTTCATGACGACACCACGGACCGTGGGGCGGCGACCCTTCCAGCGCATACGGCCGGCCTTACCCCAGTTGATGTTCGACTGCTCGGCGTTGCCGACCTCGCCGACGGTGGCGCGGCAGCGCACGTCGACGCGGCGGATTTCGCCGGAGGGCATACGCAGGACGGCGTAGGCGCCTTCCTTACCCAGCAGCTGGATGCTCATACCGGCGGCACGAGCGAGTTTGGCGCCACCGCCCGGACGCAGCTCCACCGCGTGGATGGTGGTACCGGTCGGGATCGAGCGCAGCGGCAGGTTGTTGCCGGGCTTGATGTCGGCGCCGGCGCCGGACTCGATCCGCGTGCCCTGGGCGATGCCCTTGGGCGCGATGATGTAGCGCTTCTCGCCGTCGGCGTAGTGCAGCAGGGCGATGTTGGCGGTGCGGTTCGGGTCGTACTCGATGTGAGCGACCTTGGCCGGGATGCCGTCCTTGTCCAACCGGCGGAAGTCGATCAGACGGTAGGCCCGCTTGTGACCGCCACCGCGATGACGGGTGGTGATCCGGCCGTGCGCGTTACGACCACCGGACTTGGTGAGCGGGCGCAGCAGCGACTTCTCGGGAGTGGACCGGGTGATCTCGGCGAAGTCCGAAACGGACGACCCGCGCCTACCCGGCGTAGTCGGCTTGTACTTACGGATTGCCATGAGTTCTTCTCTGCTTTCTGAAGATCCGACCGCTTAGGCGACCGGGCCTCCGAAGATCTCGATGGGCTTGCTGTCGGCCGAGATGGTCACGAGCGCGCGCTTGGTGCTCTTGCGCTGGCCGTAACCGAAGCGGGTCCGCTTGCGCTTGCCCTGACGGTTGGCAGTGTTGACGCTGGTGACCTTGACGCCGAAAACCTTCTCGACGGCGATCTTGATCTGCGTCTTGTTCGAGTCCGGGTGCACCAGGAAGGTGTAGGTGCCCTCTTCGATCAGCCCGTAGGACTTCTCGGAGATCACCGGCGCGAGCAGAATGTCGCGGGGGTCGGCGATGGTGGTCACTTGCTTTCCTCCTGTGCAGACTCGGCCGGGCCGTGCACGAACGCGTTGAGCGCCTCGACGCTGAACACGACGTCGTCGCTGAGCAGCACGTCGTAGGTGTTCAGCTGGTCCGGCGCGATCGGGTGCACACCCTGCAGGTTCGCCACGCTCTTCCACGCGGTGACATCTTCGCGGCCCACCACGACCAGCACCTTCTTGCGGTCCGACAGCTCGGCCAGGAAGTTCTTGGCGGCCTTGGTGGACGGCGTCTGGCCGGCGACCAGTTCGCTGATCACGTGGATGCGCTCGTTGCGGGCCCGGTCCGACAGGGCGCCACGCAGGGCGGCGGCCTTCATCTTCTTGGGCAGACGCTGCGAGTAGTCGCGCGGCTGCGGGCCGTGCACGGTGCCACCGCCGGTGAACTGCGGCGCGCGGGTCGAACCCTGGCGGGCGCGGCCGGTGCCCTTCTGGCGGTACGGCTTCTTACCACCGCCGCGGACGTCGCCGCGGGTCTTGGTGGCGTGCGTGCCCTGGCGAGCCGCGGCCTGCTGGGCCACGACGACCTGGTGCATCAGCGCGATGTTGGCGGTCGCGTCGAAGATCTCCGCGGGGAGCTCGACGGTGCCGTTGGTCTTGCCGCCCGGTTCCTTGACCGGAAGCGTCAGGTTGGTCTTAGTGTCGGTGCTCATGCCCGGGCACCACCCTTCGCAGCACTCTTGACGATCACGATGCCGCCCTTGCGGCCCGGGATCGCGCCCTTGATCAGCAGCAGGCCGTTCTCGGCGTCCACCTTGTGGACCGAGAGGTTCTGCGTGGTCACGCGATCGTTACCCATCCGGCCGGCCATCCGCATGCCCTTGAACACGCGACCCGGGGTGGAGCAACCACCGATGGAGCCCGGCCGGCGGTGCACGGCCTGCGCACCGTGGGCGGCGCCCTGGCCACGGAAGCCGTGGCGCTTCATGACACCGGCGTAGCCCTTGCCCTTGCTGGTGCCGGTCACGTCGACGTAGGTGCCCTCTTCGAAGACATCCGCCGACAGTTCCTGGCCCACCTCGAACGCGGCGGCGTCGGCGACGCGGATCTCGGCGACGTGGCGACGCGGGGTGACACCGGCCTTGGCGAACTGCCCGGCGACGGGCTTGGTCACCTTGCGCGGGTCGATCGCGCCGAAGGCGAGCTGAACGGCGGAGTAGCCGTCGCGCTCCTCGGTGCGGATCTGGGTCACGACGTTCGGCCCGGCCTTGATGACGGTCACCGGAACGACGCGGTTCTTCTCGTCGAACACCTGGGTCATACCGAGCTTGGTGCCCAGGATGCCCGCGGCGGGCCGCGTCTTGGCGTCAGTCGCCGGTCCTTGCTTCTTGTCAGTCATATCTGCAATCCCCGTCACTGAATGTTGACGTCGACGCTGGCCGGCAGATCGATGCGCATGAGCGCGTCGACCGTCTTCGGCGTCGGGTCGAGGATGTCGATCAGCCGCTTGTGCGTGCGCATCTCGAAGTGCTCGCGCGAGTCCTTGTACTTGTGCGGCGAGCGGATGACGCAATACACGTTCTTCTCGGTCGGCAACGGCACCGGCCCGACGACGCGGGCACCGGTGCGGGTCACCGTCTCGACGATCTTGCGCGCAGACGCATCGATCGCCTCATGGTCGTAGGCCTTGAGCCTGATGCGGATCTTCTGTCCCGCCACGCTGAGTGTCCTTTTCTCCGCTTACGTTGTGACCCAGGAGCTTTCGCTCCCGAACCACCCTCATTTGCACAGCCCGAACACACGAAGACGCATCAGCCACCAACACGACCGGGGCGCACCCGATCCATCGCCGCTGTTCATCTGTCATGGTTCTTCCGGTCCACGCGGTCGGGCGTGTCGCCATTCCGCTCATTCTTCGACCCCGGGCATCTTTCACCTGGTGGGTCTCGGAACTTCGTCCCGGACGTACCCGCGCCGGACTCGACGCCGATACTCAGTGGGTCCTGCTCACCTACCGGCGATGGACACACACCACCGCTGCAGGCAACCCGAACAGTATGCCCGAGGTCCCCCACCCACTCCAAATCGGGGGTCGTCCGCCCCGTCGGACGCGCCGCGGCCCTGGTCGGACGGTACCGGACCATGCGGCGGCGCGTCGAACTTACTCCACAGTAAGATGCTGACATGACGAAAGAGACCGCCACCTATCGCGGCTGGAAGAAGCTGCCCGACAACCGCCTCGGCCATGCACTGTTCTCGGTCGGCATGATCGCCCGCGTGCCCTATTTCGGCACCGTCGTGCCGAACGTGGTGCGGCTGGAACCGGGATTGTGCGAGGTCACCGCGCCCAAGTGGTTCGGGATCCACAATCACCTGGGCACCTTCCACGCGATCGCGGCCTGCAATCTGGCCGAGGTCGCGATGGGCATGCTGAGCGAGGCGACGGTGCCGACCACCCACCGCTGGATCCCCAAGGCGATGAACGTGCAATACCTGGCCAAGGCCGAATCCGGGCTGCGCGCGATCGCGAAGCTCGACCGGATCCCGGACTTCGAGACCCTCACCGAGGGGACCGAGGTGGTCGTCCCGGTGTCGATCTACGACAAGCACGGGGTCGAGGTCGTGCACGCCGACATCACCACCTGGGTGACGCCGAAGTAGCCGATCGGGCCGGGTTCAGCAGGGCGGGGGCGGCGGTGTGCCCGCGACGGCGGCGGTGATGTAGGCGAGCGCGCGCTGATCCGACAGCATCGCGTCATGAGCGACGACGAGGGCAGGGCAGCCGTCCTGCAGCCAGATGTTTCGGTTGCCGCCCTGCGGATCGCTCAACAGGGCCGTCTCCGGCGGAGTGATGACCGTGTCGTCGCGGCTGGCGATGGCGGTGTAGCGGATCCCCGGCTGGGTCTCACCGCCGGCGTTCAACCGGTTCAGGGTCGAGGTTCCCGGCGCCTGTTCGGCTCCGGCGGGCCCGAAGACCTGCGCCGCGACCGCCGGTCCGTCCATACCCAGGGCGCCGTAGAAGGGGAACATCGCCGGCAGGCCGGCGAAGGTCGATCCGCGATAGGGCGTGCCGACGGTGACCACGCTCGCCACCTGCTCGGGATGGTGGCGCACGAACTCACGAATATCGGTGCCGCCGGTGGAATGGCCGACCATGACGACCTTCGCCGCTCCCGTCACATCCAGGACCCGTGTGACGAAGGCGCCCAATTCCGTTGCCTGCGTGGCGATATCGGCCACGCCGTAGATGCCGTTGCCCTCCACCGCCGCGGCCACCGGGCCCAGTCCCGCCCATTTCGGATCGGGCACACCGTTGGCACCCAGATTCGACAACGGCAGTCGTCCCACATCGGCCGCGAACACGCAGTAGCCGAGCCGGTGCAATTGCGGTGCGAGTACGGCGAAGCTGCGCCCGGCGTCGGTCGCCGCGCCGTGGGCCAGAATCACCGGATAGGGCTTGTCCGCGGTGGTCCGGCAGCCGAAATCGTTGGCGCCCGGCACATTCGGCACTTCGGCCGGAAAGGCGGCCGCCTGCGGCGCACGGGCGCCGGCCCAGGCGATCAACGCCCCCAGGACCAGCGCGAGTACCGCGCGCGCAGTGCGATTGCGCTCGCCGCACATCGGTCACAGTCCCAGGCCCGAGGCCAGCACCGGCCACGATTTCTTCAGGTCGTCCTGCCAGTAGCCCCAGGAGTGCGTGCCGGTCGGCCGGAAATCGTAGCTGGCAGGGATGTTCAGTGAGTTCAGCCGTGCCTGCATATTGTGGGCGCAGTAGTTCGTCGCCGATTCGATGATGCCGCCGAGCACGAGCTGATTGGCGTAACCCCATTCCCCGGGCAGCGAGTATTCGCCGTTCAAGGTGTCGTAGGGCCCGGGCAGTCCGCTGCCGTTCGCGATATAGATGGCCTTGCCGCGCAGGCCCTCCGCGTGCACGTAGGGATCGTTGCTCACCCAGTCCGGATCGCCGGGCGGTCCCCACATGTTCTCGGCATTGCCCCAGCCCCACGTCTCGACCGTGAGCCGGACGAATTCCTGTCCGACCGGATCGGAGGTCTGGGCACATCCGCTGTAGGAACCCACCGCGGAGAACAGGTCCCCGGTGGTCGCCGCGAGCGCCAAGGTCGTGGTGGCCGACATCGAATAGCCGGCAATTCCGTTGCGGCCGTTGGCATCCAGATACGTGTTCAGAAGCGGCGGCAGTTCCTGCGTCAGGAACGTCCGCCACTTGTTGTGACCCAGGTGCGGATCGTCGCGCTGCCAGTCGGCGTAGTAACTGAACATGCCACCGATCGGCGTCACCACGTTGACGTTCTTGTCGGCGAGGAATCTGAGCGCATCGGTCTTGGTGGCCCAGGTCGAGCCGTCGAGACCGCCGCCGGCGCCGAGCAACAGATACAGCACCGGACGCGGGACGCTGGTGTCGGCCGCCCGCTGCACCTGCACCTCGATGTCCTGCCCCATCGCCGCGGAGTGCACGAACAACGACTGATGGCGCGGATCGTCGGTGCGGACCCGGACGATCGCGGAGTCCGAGCCGGTCGGGCCGGGCGCCGGCGCGGGATCGGCGGCACCGCTCCCCTGGCACAGCAGCAGGGCGGCGGCCGCCACCACCGCCGTCGTCATCATCCGCGGCACGGATCTGTGCCGCGGGATCCGCCCCGTGTCTCGAAACCTTCGCATATCGTTCTCCCTGGCCCACCAGCAGTTCGCGAGCACCCCCGACGGCGCCCGTGGTCTCAGGTTATGAACTGCCCCAACGCATTTCACGACGCGAATTGCTACGCCACGATTTTTCGGGGCGTAACATCCACGGCCCGCGCGGCGATGCGGGGCCGGGCTGGGAGAATGCGGCCATGAGCGCGCAGCATGTCCGTCGAGCCGATCTGTGCGTGGTCGGGCTCGGGCCGACCGGCCGTGCCGTCGCACACCGCGCGATGCGAGCGGGGCTCGACGTGGTGGCGGTGGATCCGCGGCCCGAGCGGCTGTGGCCGCCGACCTTCTCCTGCTGGGTCGACGAACTTCCCGCGTGGCTGCCACACAGCGCGATCGCCCAGCGCATCGAGGCGCCCACTGTCTGGACGCAGACGCCGCACCGAATCGAGAGGCCGTACTGCGTGCTGTCCAAGCCCGGGCTACGGGACGCGCTACCTCTGGACGATGCCACCGTGCTGGCCGGTCGCGCTACCTCCGTCGACGCTCATCGCGTCGACCTGCAGGACGGCAGCACGATCACGGCCACCACGGTGGTGGACACCCGCGGGCTGGCTTCGCCGGGGGCACGGCGCACCGCCAGCGCCCACGGCATCTTCGTCGATGCCGAGCGGGCGGCGCCGATGATCGGCGACGGCGAAGGTCTGCTGCTGGACTGGCGCGACGAGAACGGCGCCGGTCCGGACGAGCCGCCCTCGTTCCTGTACGCGGTCCCGCTCGGCGACGGCACGGTGATCTTCGAGGAGACCAGTCTCGGCCTGCGCGGCGGTATGCCGCAGCACGAACTGCGCCGGCGCACCCTGCATCGGCTGGCCGCGCACGGCATCCGGCTGCGCGGCGACGAGCCGTCCGAGGCCGCGCACTATCCACTGGATCAGCCACCCCCGCCGATGCGCGGTTCCGCGCGCGGAAACGACCCGGTTCCGTTCGGCTCCCGCGGCGGAATGATGCATCCGTGCACCGGCTACAGCGTCGCCGATTCGTTCGCCCTGGTCGACACGCTGGTCGAGGCGGTGCGCACGGGCTCCGATCCGGTCGCGGCGCTGTGGCCGTGGCAGGCGCGCCTGGTGTATTGGATGCGGACGCGCGGCCTCTACGGCTTGGGGCGGCTGACGACAGCGCAATCGATCTCGATGTTCGAGGCGTTCTTCACCGCCTCCCCGCGCCAGCAGCGGGCACTGCTGTCGGCACACGACGACTACGCGGCGCTGGGTGCGGTGCTGTTCATGACGGTCTCGCGGACCTGGCCGTTCCGCTGGCGATTCGACCTGGTCGGATGGGCGAATCGCAACCGCTGGGTGGGCTACGACTATCCCGCGGCGACGTCGGACCCGGTATTCGACGCCACGCTCGACCCGGCGTTTCCGGAGGACGACAGTGTGGGCGGCTGACGGCCGCTCCCGGCGGGAGGTGCGGCCGGGGCCTCCTAGTGCGCGAACACGGCTTTGCGCTTGCCCAGCATCGCCGCGGCACCCTCGGCGAAATCGGGTCCGCGCAGCAACTCCGCCTGCCCGGCCTTCTCGGCGGCGAGCGCCTCGTCCAGCGAGGCCAGCGCGGCGCGGTTGAGGGCGCGCTTGGTGAGTTCGAGGGCGCGGCGCGGGCCGTGGGCGAGTTTGGCGGCGACCGCTTCCACCTTCGCGTCGAGTTCGCCGGCGGGCAGGACCCCGGCCAACAGCCCGCGCCGGTACGCCTCGGTGACCGGCAGCCGCTCCCCGAGCAGCGCCAGCTCCGCCGCCAGCGCCCGGCCGGATGCGGCGGCCACCAGCGCGGCGGCGCCACCGTCGGGCATCAGCCCGATGTTGATGAAGGCCTGCAGCAGATAGGCCTCCTCGCTCGCGTAGGTGAAATCGGCGGAAAGTGCCAGCGCCACACCGATTCCCGCGGCGGCGCCGCGCACTCGCGCGATGACCGGCACCGGCGCGTCGATGATCGAGCGGATCATGCGGTTCGCGCCGTCCATGGTCATCTCGGGTGTGATGCCCCGCTCCTTCTCGGCGGCCGCCGCGGCCAGATCGGCGCCGGTGCAGAAGTCACCGCCCGCACCGGTCAGCACGACCACGCGGATCGACGAATCCCGCGCCACGTTGCCCAGCGTGTCACCGAGGGCGATCATGGCGTCGTAGCTGAGGGCGTTCTTGCGACCGGGATTGTCGATGGTCACCCGCAAAACGCGATCGTCCCGCACGATGGTGAGGCCGGGGGTGTGGTCGTGATCGCTCATGGTTACTCCCAGGTGGGCCGCCGCCGCTGGCGACGAGACGAGAATGATGGTTAACTTTGCGAATTGTGGTTAACTTATGTTGACTTGTCCGGCGCTGTCAACCACTCGGCACGGTGAGCCGAAATGCAGAAGGAGAGGTGTATGGTCGCGGATCGCAGCGAGGCCGGGCTCGCATCCGCGCGACCGGGTACGCCCACGACACCCCGGCGTCGGCCGAAGAATCGCAAGGCACAGATCGTGCGGGTCGCCGCCCGGGCCTTCAGTGAACGTGGCTATCACCCGGTCGGCGTCGACGAGATCGCCGCCGAGGTGGGCATCTCGGGACCGGCGCTGTACCGCCACTTCGCCAACAAGTACGCACTCCTGGTGGCCGCCGCCGAGGCCGGCGCCCAGCAACTGCTCGACGCCGCCAAGGCCGCCGACGAACCCGGGCTCGATCCGAAATCGCGTCTCACCGCGCTGATCCGCGCACTGGCCGAACACACCATCGATGTCCGCCGCGAGGGCGGGCTGTACCGCTGGGAGCGCCGCTACCTCGAGCGCGAGGACCGCGCCCGCATCCGGGTGATCTACGACGAACTGCAGGATCTGATCGAATCCGCGGTCGCCGCGCTGCGTCCGGAGGCGCCGCCCGCCGATGTCGAACTGATCGCGACCGGCATGCTGGGCGTGATCGGCAGCATCACCGCGCATCGCACCGCACTGTCCAACGCGCGGCTCACCGATCTGATGCTCGATATGTGCTGGTCGCTGCTGCACACCGACCTGCCGCCGCTGCCCGATCCGGCGGCCGCGGGGGCGCCCGTGCGCGGTTTGCCGCTGAGTTCCAAACGCGAACAGCTGCTCACCGAGGCGATCCGCATCTTCGGCCGCCAGGGCTATCACGAGGCCAGTATCGAGGAGATCGGCGCCGCGGTCGGGATCAACGCGTCCAGCGTCTACCGCTATTTCGCGAGCAAATCCGATCTGCTGGCCGCCGCGTTCCACCGCACCGGGGAACGCGTCGCGATCGCGAATTCCGAGGCACTGGCGGAGGCGACCAGCCGCTCGGATGCCGCGCTGCGCATCGCGGCCCGGTTCGCTCGGCTGACGTTCTCGACGCCGGAGATCCTGCCGGTCTACTTCGCCGAATTCTCGAATCTGCCCGCGGCCGAACAGCAGAAACTGCGTTCGGTGCAGCGACAGAACGTGCTCGAGTGGGCGCATCTGCTCGACGACGACCCGGCCGAGGCGCGCTGCCGCGTCCATGCCGCCATCGCCCAGGTGGTCGATGTCGGGCGGCGTGTGCGCTTCGAGAATCGGCCGGAACATGTCGCCCGCGTGTGCGCGTTGATGGAAGCGGTTCTGCTGGGCTGGAATTCACCGCCGGAGGCGGCGCAGGGCGAACCGGCCGAGGCGTAACGGTCCAGGCGTGGCGGCCGCGGCTAGAAGCGGCTGTGGCGGATCCGGAAGATCGCCCGCGTCAGCCGCAGATGGCGCGGGTGCCGGTCGAAACTCGACAGATCCACCGGCGCCCGGTAGCGCTTCTCTGCGATGGCCAGCGTCCGGCTGAATTCGCGCAATCCGGCGGCACCGTGCGTGTGCCCCTGCCCGTACTCGCCGACACCGCCGAAGGGCAGCGCCGGATTGGCGGCGTAGGCCATGGTCGAATTCACCGTCACCACACCGGTTCTGATGCGTTCGGCGAACTCGGCGACACCCCGCACGTCGCGGGTGAACACCGAGACCGCCAGTCCCTGATCGGCGGCGTTGATGCGGTCGATGGCCTCGTCGATATTCGCCACCCGATTCACGATCAGCACCGGCCCGACCGCCTCCGCGGTGATCGCCTGGCTGTCCTCGGGCACGTCGGTCAGCACGATCGGCTCGATATACGGTTCACGAATCGATTCCAGGCCGCCCACCACCGCCCGGCCGCCGCGTGCGATCGCATCCTTGACCTGGCGGCGGACCACATCGACCTGGGCGTCCATGATCATCGGCCCGTAGGAGGCCTTGCGGTCACCGCCGGGACGCAGCGAACGCGCCTGGGCGACGACCCTTTCCAGGAACGGTTCGTAGACCGAGTCCGCGACGTAGGCCCGCTGGATACCGGCCGGGCTCTGTCCCGCATTGGACATGGCGCCGAACACCGCCGCCTCGGCCGCGGTGTCGAGTTTCGCGTCGACGTGCACGATCATCGTGCCCTTGCCGGCCTTCTCGACCACGACGGGCGTCAGGGTGGGCGCGCACAGTTCGATCACCTCGCGCGCACCGGCCTCCGAGCCGGCATAGGCGATCTTGTCGACCCGCGCGCGGCACAGTTCGGCACTCGTGGCGCTGGTTCCGGTGATCGCCTGCAGGACAGGCTTGTTCGGCGCCAGCGCCGCCCAACTGTCGGCCAGCCACACGCCGACGCCCGGGGTGAGCTCACTGGGTTTGAACACCACCGCGTTGCCGGCGGCCATCGCGTAGGCGATCGAGCCCATCGGGGTGAAGACCGGATTGTTCGGTGAGCCGAGCACCCCGACCACGCCGAGCGGCAGATAGCCCACCGACGCGCGCTGATTGCGGGTGAGCCAGGTCGAGGCGAGTTTGCTTCGGCCCAACAGCTTTTCGGCATTGCGCGCGGCCCAGTTCAGATGTTCCACGGCGAGCATGATCTCGATCGCGGCGTCGACGCGCGGCTTACCCGATTCGGTGCAGATCAGTTCGGCCAGTTCGCCGGCATTGCGGGCGATACTGCGCTTCCACTCCAGCAGCCAGCGCTTGCGCCCGCCGAATCCGATTGCCGCCCACCAGGTCTCGGCCGACCGGGCGGCGCGCACGACGTCGGTGACGGCGGCCGCGTCCAGGATCGGATATTCCCCGATGAGCTCGCCGGTGCGTGGATCGTGGGACTTCAGCATCTCGGCCATTGGCCACCCTCTCGCCGGCGGAGACCTCGGCATGCGTTCGACGTGTGCACCAGCAGCGGGCGGGCGACGATGCCGCGGGCGGGTGCGGACGAATGGATACCGCTCCCCTGATCGTCAGACTATGGTGCGCTGCGGGCGGGCGACAACAACCGCGAACATCCTACGAACCGCCCGGTCCGCGTCCGGACCAGCGACAATGGTGATCGGGGCCGATTCGGTGACGGAAGTGTGAGCAACGCCACAGTTTGGCCGCGCTGCAGTATTCCGACAACACCCTGTTTCAAATCACGGTAGAAAAACCACCGCGACGCAATACTTCGAGGCCCCGGCGGGGGCGCGACCCCGCGGCAGCGACGGCAGCACAGTCGGACGAAGTAACATCGCGCCCGGTGGAAGGTATCCATCAACCGGGACAAAGATCAGCGTTCCGGACAATCCGGTCGCGGCCCGGCCGATAGTGGAGAGTTGATGCCGAGTTTGGACAACGCAGAATCGCACACACCGCGTGAGGATTCGGGCGCCACCGACGCGGCAGCGTCTCGGGCAGGTACCGACGCGGCAGCGTCTCGGGCAAGTACCGACGCGGCAGCGTCTCACGCCGGCTCCGATGCGGCCGGCGGTGCCGGTGTGCGCACCTCCGGCGCCGATCCGGCCGTCGTGGTCGATGATGTGCGCAAATCCTTCGGCGAGGTGCAGGCGCTGCAGGGCATCAGTTTCACCGCGGCCCGCGCCTCGGTGCTGGGCATCCTCGGACCCAACGGCGCCGGCAAGACCACCACGGTCAAGATCCTGTCCACCCTGCTGCGGCCCGATTCGGGCAGCGCCTCGGTGGCCGGGCACGACGTGGTCGCCGATGCGGCCGGGGTGCGGCGCTCGATCATGATGACGGGGCAGTACGCGGCGCTGGACGAGAACCTCTCCGGACGCGAGAACCTCGAACTGTTCGGCCGGCTGATGGGTCTGCCCAAGAAGGACGCCCGCCGCCGCGCCGACACCCTGCTCGAGGAATTCGACCTGGTCGGCGCCGGTAAGCGCGCGGTGCGGCACTACTCCGGCGGTATGCGCCGTCGCGTCGACATCGCCTGCGGGCTGGTGGTGCGCCCGGAGGTGGTCTTCCTCGACGAGCCGACCACCGGCTTGGACCCGCGCAGCCGCCAGGGTGTGTGGGATCTGGTCAACGCGCTCAAGGAGCAGGGCATCACGGTTCTGCTGACCACGCAGTATCTGGAAGAGGCCGACGTCCTCAGCGACAACATCATCGTCATCGACAAGGGCACGGTGATCGCCGAGGGCACCGCCGACGAACTCAAGGAGAAGACCGGCGGCAGCTACTGCGAGGTGGTCCCGCTGGATCCGACGCAGCTGCGCAAGGCGGTGACCGCCCTCGGCGAGCTGGTGCCCGAGGCCCTGCGGCACGAATTCGCCGGCGACCGGATCTCCATCCCGGCCCCCGACGGGGCGAGCACCCTCGCCGAGGCGGTGCGCCGCCTCGACGCCGCGGGCCTCGAACTTGCCGATATCGCGCTGCGGCGGCCCTCGCTCGACGACGTGTTCCTGTCCATCACCGGTCATTCCGGCGGACGTCAATGAGCGCGCCGGTGGCCGCCGAGGCCCGCCTCTTCGCACAGATGCCCGAGGCGCGGATCTCCAGCTTCGCCCAGTGGCGGGCGCTGACCGGGCGGATCGTGCGCACGATGGCGACCAAGGGAGAACTGGTCGTCGCGGTGATCACGCCGCTGGTGTTCACCCTCGGGTTCTATCTGCCGCTGCGGTATGTGATGCAGTTCCGCGGCATCGACTACGCGCAGTTCGTGATGCCGATCATCGTGCTGCAGACGATGTCGTTCACCATGATGTCGAATGCGCAGATCGCGGCCTTCGAATCGATGACCGGGCTGCACACCCGCATGCAGACCATGCCGATCGGGCCGATGGTTCCGCTGGTCTCCCGCATCTGCGCGGGTCTGGTGCGTTCGGTGACCTCACTGATCGCGGCGTTGATCTTCGGATACATGATCGGTTTCCGGTTCACCGCCGGACTCGGCCAGGCCGTGCTGTTCTGCGCGTTCTCGCTGGCCGTCGGCACGGTGCTGGCCATCGGCGCGGACGCGCTGGGCAGTTTCACCAAGAGTCCGGAGGCGCTGAGTCAGGCGCTGACGCTGCCGACACTGATCCTCGGCATGCTGTCGTGCGGCTTCGTCCCGGAATCCGGCTTCCCGGCGTGGATCCGGCCGTTCGCCCGCAATCAGCCGGTCTCCCAGTTCTCGTTCGCCCTGCGGGATATGGCCGCGGGCGGAGTGAGCTGGCATGTGCTGTGGGTGCCGCTGGTGTGGTTGATCAGTCTGGCGGCGGCGTTCGTACCGCTGGCGGTGTGGGCGAGTGTGAGGCGATCGTGAGCAGTCTGACCATCGATACCACCGAGGCGCCCGAAGAAGCTCTGGGCTGGAAGACTCCCCTGCCGGCGATCGCGCCCCGATCGGAGCGGTCCGTCGCGACCTGGGCACGGCACAGCCTGATCCAGTGCAAGCGCTTGCTGATGGTGTGGGCGCGCGACCCCGCGACCACCATTCAGACGCTGATCTACCCGGCCCTGACGCTGCTGATGTTCCGGATCGTGCTCGGCGATTCGATCAGCGCCGCCACCGGCATGCCCAGCGTCTACGGCACGGTCCCCCTGATCACCCTGGTGGCGGCGATGTCCGGAGCGGTGGTCAGTGCGCTGGGCTTCAAGACCGAGAAGTACACCGGCCTGCTCGGCCGCTTCTGGACGATGCCGATCCACCGGGCCGCGGGACTCACCGGACGACTGCTGGCCGAGGCGCTGCGCGTCCTGGTGACCACGCTCTTCGTGATCGCGGTCGGCGTCTGCATCGGCTTCCGGTTCTGGAACGGCCCGCTGGCGTCCCTGGCCATGATCGGCATCCCGGTGCTGTTCGGCGTGGGCTTCGCGGTGATGGTGACCGCGCTGGCCACCGTCTCCGAGGGCGTGATGCTGGTCAATATCGTCAGCATCATCAACACCCTGCTGATGTTCTTCAACTCCGGCTTCGTCCCGGTCTTCGCCTACCCCACCTGGTTGCAGAACGTCGTCGAGAACCAGCCCATGAGCACCGCCATCGACGCCATGCGCGGACTCTGCTGGGACGGCCCCGTCGCCGAACCCCTGCTGAAGACCCTGGCCTGGGTGCTCGGCATGATCGTGGTCTTCGGCTACCCGGCCGTGCGCGGCTACCGCCGCGCCGCGGAGACGGGAGCCTGAGCCGCTGAGCCAGCGATTGTCTACTCATTTGACTTGCAATTGTCCAATGAGTAGACAATACTGGTGATCAGCGAACAGCCGACCCGGACGATCCTCCACGAGCTCATCCGTTCGGGATGGAGCCGTAGGCGCCAGGGCAAGGGCAGTCACAGCGTGTGGCAGTGCCCGGCCTGGGCACATTCGGTCACTGTTCCGGATGGGCATACGACGATCCGAGCCGGCGTGGTGCGCAGCATCCGGAAGGCGATCGACGGCTGCAGTTGTCGAGAGGAGACGCGATGAGATACGAGGCACACGTGACCGGTCGAGAGGGCCGGTGGTGGGCGGTGACCATTCCCGCGCTCGGCGAGGACGCACAGACCCAGGCTCGGAGGCTCGACGACGTCGCGGACGAAGCACGGGACTATGTCACCGTGACCCTCGACGTGGCCCCCTCCACGATCGATATCGAGGTCGTGATCGATGACCTCGGTGGCGTGCGCAATATCAACGAACGCGCCGCGCGTATCCGCGCCGGGCGGGCGGAAATCGAGCGCATCGAGCGGGAGAACCAAGCCGAGGCGCAGGCGCTGGCCGTCGAGCTCGCCGAGCAGGGAATTCCCTTGCGAGACATCGCAAGTCTGACCGGATACACCTTCCAGCGGATCGGGCAGATGACGGCATCCAAGGCACGTGAGCGGGCCCAGGCGAGCTGAGTCCGCCGATACGTGCCGAGAGCCGGTCTACGACGCCGTGCGGGCGCAGCCGCGCAGTTCGCCGATGTAGGCGGTCATGGCGTCGCGGTTGCGGGCGAGCAGGTCGATGCGCTGGGTCAGGCGGTCGCGCTGATGTTCGAGGGCGGCGATGATCTCCGGTGTGGCATCGGCGAAATGGATGTCGCGCGGGTCGTCCAGACAGGGCAGGATCTGCTTGATGATCCGGGTGGGCAGGCCCGCGTCCAGGAGCCCGCGGATGTGCAGGACCTGATCGACCAGGCGCTCGTCGTAGTCGCGATAGCCGTTGGCGCAGCGGCGCACCCGGATCAGCCCTTGCTCCTCGTAGTAGCGCAACAGCCGCCGGGAGGTATCGGTCCGCGCCGCCAACTCACCGATTCGCATATGCTCTACCTCACAACGACTTTCGGTTGACCTTCACATCTGTGTCAAGGTTCGACGATACCGGCATGAGCACGGACATCACACTGTACGACTACTCCCCGATCACCGAGCGCGAGCCGATCCACTGGCCCGAGGGTAAACGCGTCGCGTTCTACGTCGGCCTCAATATCGAACACTTCTACGTCGACCTGCCGGGTACCGCGACCTACGAGGGCACCACCGCGCTGACGCCGGACGCGCTGAACTACGGCTGGCGCGACTACGGCCCGCGGGTGGGCATCTGGCGCCAGATCCAGTTGCTCGACAAGTACGGAATTCGGGCCAGCGCGCTGCTGAATTCCGATGTGGGCGAACGGTATCCGCAGATCATCGCGGCCGGGAAGGAGCGCGGCTGGGATTGGCTCGCACACGGCAGCAGCAACAGCCATCTGCACACCGGACTGTCGCTGGAGCAGGAGCGCCGAGTTCTGACCGATATCGTCACGACCATCGAGAAGACCACCGGCCGCC
Source organism: Nocardia africana NBRC 100379 (assembly GCF_001612635.1). Classification (GTDB taxonomy): domain Bacteria; phylum Actinomycetota; class Actinomycetes; order Mycobacteriales; family Mycobacteriaceae; genus Nocardia; species Nocardia africana. The sequence goes on from NZ_BDAV01000002.1 coordinate 81,804, forward strand.
GGCCGCGGGGCTGGATGGGGCCCGGCCTCACCGAAACCTTCCACACGCCCCAGCTACTGGCCGAACTGGGATTGGAATACGTCCTCGACTGGACCAACGACGATCAGCCCTATCGGCTGAATGTGCCCGGGCTGCTGAGTGTTCCGTATTCGGTGGAACTGAACGACATCGGCATCTTCGTCACCAAGGGCCTCACCGGCCCCGATTTCGTCCGCATGGTCCGCGACCAACTCGACCAGCTCTACGCCGACTCCGCCGACAGCGGGCGGGTGCTGGCGCTGGCCCTGCATCCGTTCGTCACCGGTCAGGCGTTCCGGCACCGCTACCTGGACGAGGCGCTCGAATACGTGGTGAACCATCCGGGCGTATGGGTGACCACCAGCGACGAGATCGCGGCGCATTACCGACGGACGACGGCGTGACGGCCGCTATCGGCCGGCCACGGTCAGATAGATCAGCAGCAGGTTCAGCGCGCTGATCACCGCGGCGATCAGCCACGCGGCCACGGTGGTCGCCCGACGATTGGCGTCCGCGCCCATCAGGACACGATCACCGGTGAACCGCACCAGCGGGATCAACGCGAACGGGATGCCGAAGGACAGCACCACCTGCGAGACGATCAGCGCTCGGGTCGGGTCCACGCCGGCGGCGAGGATGAGCAGAGCGGGAATCAGGGTGACGACGCGGCGCAGCAGCAGCGGCACCTTGCGGCGCAGCAGCCCGTCCATGATCATCGCGCCGGCGTAGGCGCCCACCGAGGTGGACGCCAGGCCGGAGGCCAGCAGGGCCACGGCCAGCAGCAGCGCGGCCCAGGGACCGAGAGCGTCGCGGACCGCGGCGTGGGCGGACTCGATCGAGTCGACATCGCGGCCGCCGAGCGTGGCGGCGGCCATCAGCAGCATCGCCAGATTGACCGCACCGGCGATGATCATCGCCAGGCCGACATCCATCCGGGTCGCGCGCAACAGGCGACTGCGGCGCGGGCCCGGCTCGGTGCGGCCGTGCCGGTCCCGGGTCAGGCCGGAGTGCAGATAAATAGCGTGCGGCATGACCGTGGCGCCGATCATCGCGGCGGCGAGCAGGACGCTCTGCGAACCGTCGAAACGCGGCACCAGTCCGCCGGCCACCCCGGAGGGCGAGGGCGGCGAGATCACCACACCGGCCAAAAACCCGATCGCGATCACCGCCAGCATGCCGATGATCACCCGCTCGAACGGCTGCTGCCCGCGGCGGTTCTGCACGGCCAGCAGGGCCATCGACACCACACCGGTGATCACACCGCCGAGCAGCAGCGGCAGGCCGAACAGCAGCTTCAAGGCGATCGCGCCACCGACGACTTCGGCGAGATCGGTTGCCATCGCGGTCAATTCGGCCTGCCCCCAATAGGCCAGCCGGACCGGGCGCCCCGCTCGTTCGCGCACGATCTGCGGTAGCGAGCGGCCGGTCACCACGCCCAGTTTCGCCGACAGATACTGCACCAGCGCGGCCATCACATTCGCCATGACGACCACCCACACCAGAAGGTAGCCGTACTGCGCGCCGGCGCTGATGTTGGAGGCCACATTTCCGGGATCGACATAGGCGATCGCCGCCACGAAAGCCGGGCCCAGCAGAACCGCGAGCGAACGCAGCCGATTCCGGCTTCCCGGCCCGGTCTCGACGGTGATCGCATTCATGAAAAATAGTTTACGGGCAACCGAACTTTTTAGTGAGCCAGCCCCCGGAAAACGGCGAATCCGCCCCGATCGCGGCGGCGATCGAGGCGGATTCGGTGGTTCGTTCGGGGCGGTCAGATGCCCAGACCGCGGGCCAGCACCGGCCACGAGTCGAGGAAGTCGTCGTGCCAGTAGCCCCACGAGTGGGTGCCGGAGTTACGGAAGTTGTAGGTCGCCGGAATGTTCAGCGAGTCCAGCTTCGTCTGCAGGTTGTGGCTGCAGTAGTTGGTCGCGGCCTCGATGACGCCGCCGATGACGAGCTGGTTACCCAGGCCGTAGGCGCCGGGCAGGGCGTACGGGCCGTTGAGGGTGTCCCACTGGCCGGGCAGGCCGTTACCCGAGGAGATGTACAGGTTCGCGCCGCGCAGCTGATCGGCGTGCAGCAGCGGGTCGTTGTCCTGCCAGGCCGGGTTGTCGTCCTCGCCGTACATGTTGCGCACGTCGCCGCCGCCCCAGGTGTTGACGGTGAGCTTCACCGCTTCGCGGCCGACCTCGGTGCTGCTCTCCGCGCAGCCGGAGTAGGCGGCCACCGACTTGTACAGACCCGGCTTGGCGATCGCCAGGTTCAGCACCGAGGTGCCCGAAGTCGACAGGCCCGCAATGGCATTGACGCCGTTGGTGCCCAGCGCGCCGTCGATCAGCGGAGGCAGCTCCTCGGTGAAGAAGGTCTTCCACTTGTTACGGCCCAGGCTCGGGTCGTCCTTCAGCCAGTCGGTGTAGTAGCTCCACTTACCGCCGATGGGCTGCACGACGTTGACGTTCTTGTCGGACAGGAAGCCGTTGACGATGTCGGTCTTCTTCTGCCACGACGCGTCGTCCTCGCCGCCGCCCGCGCCGTTGAGCAGATACAGGGTCGGGCGCGGCACCGACGCGTCGGCGGGGCGCTGCACATCGACCGGGAAGGTGCGGTTCATCGCCGCCGAGTGGACGTACAGCCGGATGCTGCGGTCGTCCTTGTAGGTGGCCTTCTCGATACGCGATCCGTCGGGCGACTGCGGGTCGGCCAACAGAGACTTCGAGGCGATGACCGGATCGTCCGCCGAGGCGGACGTTGCGCCGACTCCGGCCACGACGCCTGTGAGGACCCCGGTGGCCGCGAGCACGGCAGCAGCTCTCAGGCCACTACGCCGGAAGTGTCGACGAATCAATGTTCACACCTTCGCTATCTGCTCGAATTCGGTTTCAGCTCTTCCGCGGGGCGCCCGGCGAGGCGCCACCCGGACGGTCGAGATTTCGCCCGACCCTACGGCCTGTCTAGTCGTCTGACCAGACCGGTCCGTTACGTATGCGCCGCCCCATCATGCCGGAGACGACCCGTCCGGGCGAGGACCGGCCCCGCGCGCCAGCACTCGTGCCAGCACCGGGCCGAGTTCGGCCAGCGCGGGCGGCGAGGTCATCTGGTCGTGCGATACGCCGATCCGGTGATCGGCGATCTCGCCCTCGACGTAGGGCCGCCAGTTCTGCGCCGCCGTTTCGTGTCCGGCCGCGCTGAAATAGTCCAGGCGGCCGCGATATACGTCCGGACGATGGTCGGCGATCAACTCCGCCGACCGCACCGCGCTGCGGTAGATGCGGCGTACCCGGTCCGGCGTCAGCACGGCCATATCCGGCGGGATGGTGGCGTGCAGGGCGGCCACCGCCTCGTCGCTGAGGTCGTGGATGTCGCCGTTGCCGACCAGGGCCTCGGCGCCGATACCGATCTCCGCCAGCGCTTCCCGGATCGCGGTCCGGAAATCGGCGACGTCGATCTCGGCGTGGCTGTCGAGCATGCTCACCGAGCCGACCTGCTCACCCGCCGCCTGCAGAGTGGTCGCGACGGCATGGGCCAGCACACCGCCCAGCGACCAGCCGAGCAGGTGATACGGGCCGTGCGGCTGCACCGCGCGAATCTCGGCGACGTAGCGATCGGCCATCTCCTGCAACGATTCCGGCAGGTAGCCGTCCTCCGACAGTGCCGGCGACTGCAGGCCCAGAATCGGCCGGTCCGCGACGTACTGGGTCAGACCCGCGTAGCACCAGGACAATCCGTACATCGGGTGGATGCAGAACAGCGTCTCACCCTCGCCCTGCGCCCGGATCGGCAGCAGCACACCCAGTGCCGCATCCGATTCCAGGTCGTAGTCGTGCTCGTCGCTCATCGCCGCGACGATGCGCTGCGCGAGCGCGGCGACGGTGGATCCGAGGAAGAACCACTGCACCCGGACCTCGACGCCGGTGAGCGTGCGCAACCGGCTCACCGCGCGGGTCGCGACCAGGGAGTTGCCGCCCAGATCGAAGAAGTCGTCGTCCAGGCCGACCCGGTCGGCGCCCAGCACCTCGGCGAAGACCCCGGCGATCGCCTCCTCCAGCGGTGTCGACGGCGCCCGGTAGGGGCGTCCGGAGAACTGCGGCACCGGCAGCGCCTTGCGATCGAGTTTGCCGCTGGCATTGAGCGGCAGCGCGTCGAGCACCACCACGGCCGCCGGAATCATGTACGCGGGCAACGATTCCCGCGCGTAGGCCAGCAGCTCGGACTCCTCGATCGTGCCCGCGTCGGGCACCACGTAGGCGACCAGGCGGTCCCCCGACGAGCTGCGCACCAGCGACACCACCGCGTGCCGCACCGGCGCGAAGCCCGCCAGCACCGCCTCGATCTCCCCGAGCTCGATGCGCTGACCACGCAGTTTGATCTGGAAATCGCTGCGGCCCAGATATTCCAGCGCGGCGCCGGCGGGGGTGTCGCGCCAGCGCACGATATCGCCGGTGCGGTAGAGCCGCTGCCCGCCCTCGTGGGCGACGAACCGTTCGGCGGTCAGCGCGGGTGCGCCGAGATACCCACGGGCCAGCTGCACACCGGCGACGTAGAGCTCGCCGGGCGAGCCCGGCGGCACCGGCCGCAGCTGCCGATCCAGCACGTATACCCGGGTGTTGGCGACCGGTGTGCCGATCGGAACGGCAACACCGTCGGCGTCCCCGGCGGGCCAGGCGGTGACCACGGTGGCCTCGGCCGGGCCGTACCAGTTCACCAGTTCGGCTTCCCCGAGGGTGGCGCCGAATCGCTGCGCCGTCTCCGCCGACAGCGCCTCACCGGCGGCGAACACCCGTCGCAGCGACGGATAACCGCGCGTCACCGCCGCATTCGCGGCCGGATCCAGGAACGCGTCCAGCATGGAGGGCACGAAGTGCACCGTGCTCACCGAGCGCTGTTCGATCACCTGCGACAGATACGCCGGGTCGCGGTGGCCGTCCGGCTCGGCGATCACGATCGCCGCACCGGTCTGCAACGGCCAGAACAACTCCCACGTCGAGATGTCGAAGGTGATCGGCGTCTTGTGCAGGACGACGTCGCCGGTGTCGTGCGGATAGGTCCGCTGCGCCCACCGGAACTGGTTGGTCATCTGCCGGTGCGTGATCACCACACCCTTCGGCCGGCCGGTCGAGCCGGAGGTGTGGATGACATAGGCCACCGCATCCGGATGGACGTACGGGAACCGCAGCGCCGCAACGGATTCCGGCTCGCCGTCCAATCCGGAGATGTCGACGACCGGGACCCCGCTGTCGGTGGCGAAGCCGTCGCGGCCCGTGGTCAGCACACACACCGGACGGGCGTTGGCCAGCACGAACTCGTTGCGCTCGGCCGGGTGATCCGGGTCGACGGGGACATAACCCGCACCCGTCCGCAGCACCGCGTAGATGCCGACCACCAGATCGATCGACCGCCGCATGGCCACGGCCACCAGCGAATTCGGTTCCACTCCCCGGCCGATCAGTTCGGCGGCGAGGGCGCGCGAGCGCAGATCCAGTTCGCGGTAGCTCAGCGTCACGTCGCCGAAGTGCAGCGCCGGCGCCTGCGGGGTGCGGGCCACCTGCTCGTCGAACAGGCTCAGCAGCGTCGCCTGATCGCGCAGCTGCGGCACATCGGTGGCGTTGCGGGCCTCCAGTGCGGCGCGCTCGCCGTCGAGCAGTGCGTCGACATCGGCGACCCGGGCCTGTGGCGTATCGGTGAAGCGGCCGATGAGCGCCGCGAGCCGCTGCGACAGCGCCTGCGCCGCCGCCTCGTCGAAGACGTCGCGCAGATACTTCAGGCTGATCCGGAGCTGGTTGTCCAGCACCACGATCACCGTCACCGGATAGTGCGTGCCGTTGACCGCGCCGATGCCGGTGACGTGCATACCGTCGATCGAGCCGACCCGGTCGAGTCCGTCGCGGTCGACCGGGAAGGATTCGAACACCACCAGCGAGTCGAACAGCCCTTCCACCCCGACGGCCTGCTGGATATCGCTCAGGCCCAGGTAGTGGAAGTCCAGCAGCGCGGCCTGTTCGGCCTGCAACTGGCTCAGCAGGCCGGCCAGCGTGTCGGTGGCGCCCAGGCGCACCCGCACCGGAATGGCGTTGAGGAACAACCCGACCATCGTCTCCACACCCGGCAGTGCGGGCGGGCGCCCGGAGACCGTGGCGCCGAAGACGACGTCGTCGCGATCGATGCTGCGGCCGATGAGCAGACCCCACGCCGCCTGCACCACGGTGTTGACCGTGACACCGAGCCGGGCGGCGAGCCGGGTCAGCTCGGTGGTGTCGGCGACCGACAGCTCGAAGCCGATCTCACCCACACCCGCGGAGATCTGACGGCTCGGGTCGACCGGTGCCAGCGGCGTCGGCTCGGTGATCCCGTCCAGCGCGCGCTGCCACTGCGCCCGCGCGGCCGCCGGATCCTGCGCGATCAACCAGCGCAGATAGTCACCGTAGGACCCGGCCGGCGGCAGCTGCCGCGACCGTGCGCCCACCGCGTACAGCGTGAGCAGATCCTGCATGAGCAGCGGTGTCGACCAGCCGTCGATGAGGATGTGGTGGCTGGTGACGAGCAGCCGGTAGGAGTCGGCGCCGAGTCGGAACAGGGTGAACCGCAGCAGCGGCGCCCGGTCCATCGCGAACCGCCGGCCGTAGTCGAGTTCACACATCCGGACCGCCTCCGCCTCGGCGGCCTCGGGCGCCAGATGGCTGAGATCGATACTGCGCCACGGTACCTCGACGCGATCGAGCACCACCTGCACCGGATTCCCGGTGGCGTCGGCGGCGAAGGCGACCCGCAGATTGTCGTGCCGGTCCAGCACGGCCTGCGCGGCCGCGCGCAGCCGCCGCTCGTCCACCGCACCGCCCAGATCCAGGGTGAACTGGGTGATGTAGACGTCGGTCGAGGTGTCGGCCAGCAGGGCGTGGAACAGCATGCCCGACTGCAGCGGCGTCACCGGCCAGACATCGGCCAGATCCGGGTAGTCCTGCGACAACTTCGCGACATCGGCGGCGTCCAGGCGGACCAGCTCGAAGTCGGAAACGGTGAAACCACCGGCGTCGGCATGGGTTCCGTGCTCGGCGAGACCGCCCAGCGCCCGCACCCACAGCCCGGCGAACTCCTTCACCTGGTCGACGGTGAAAACGGCTGCCGCGTAATCGAATCGCGCCAGCAGCCCGTCCTCGGTGGCGTCGACGGTGATGTCGAGCAGCAGATCGGCCGCGGGCAGGTGCGGATACGGCCGGGCCGGACGCAGATCGCGGTAGCGGAACGCGGTGCGGCCCTGCGGGGCCGCGGCCAGCGCGGGCGCGGTGTCGGCGTTGAGATACCGCAGCAGACCGTAGCCGACACCCGAATCGGGCACCCCGCGCCGCAACTCCTTGATCTGCGCGATGGCGTCGCCCGCGGCGCGGTTACCGAGCAGCGCCTGCTCGACGTCGATACCGGTGAGGCCGACCAGCAGCGGATAGGTCGAGGTGAAACCACCGACAGTACCGGCGGATTCGGCACCGGCGACCGTACGGCCGTCGGCCGCCAACCGCACCACGGTGCCGATCAGATCACCGGCATCGGCACGGGCGCCCCGCTCCTGCGCCAGCGCGAAGGCGGTGAGCAGCACATCCTCGATGGTGGCGTGATAGGCGTGCGCGACCGCGTCCACGGCGGCCGCGCCCTCGGCGGTGATGACCAGCGAGACCCGCCCGCGCGCCGTGAGATCGATGCCCTCGACCGGCGCATCGGCGGGCGCGGAGGCGAGATGCCGCTGCCACCAGTCGAGCTGGGCCACGGTCTCGGGCGCTACGGCACTCGCGGCGAGCGCGCGACCGACGCCCAGCGGACCGGCGTCGACGGCCGCGGGCGCGGAATGCCCGCCCGCCCACGACTCGGACAACTCGTCGACGACGATGCGCCAGGAGGTGTCGTCGACCACCAGACCGTTCGCCGCGACGACCAGACTCGTTGCGGCACCGGCGGATTCACCCGGCTCGGTGGGCGCGATGAGCGCGAAGGCGATGGTACGCCCGTCGGCCGGATCGAGCTCCTGCTTCAGCGATCGCACCGCCAGGTCGACGGCGTCGGGCCCGGGAACGAACTGCCGCAGGACCGCCGGGACCGGAGTTTCCGGAATCACCAGGGCGCCGGCCTCGAGATCGAGCCGGGCGGACAGTACGGCATGCCGTTCGAGGACACCCGTCACCGCCGCACGAATCCGCTCGGGATCGCAGTCGGCCGGAATATCGAGGGCGATCGCCCGGAGGTCGCGACCGGAGGGGTCGAGTTCCAGCGCGCGCATCGCGGCCGGCGGCAACGGCATCGGCCCGGACTGCTCGGCCGCGGCCGGCGCCTCGACGGTGGCCGCGCGGGCCAGTGCCTCGACCGTGCGCGCGGTGAACACGTCGCGCGGGGTGAAGTGCACACCGCGGGCCCGCGCCCGGGACACGACCTGGATGGAAACGATGCTGTCGCCGCCGAGGGCGAAGAAGTCGTCGTCCACGCCGACTCGATCGACGCCCAGCACCTCGCCGATCACCTCGGCGACCACCTGTTCGGTGGCGGTCTGCGGTGCGCGGTAGCGCTTGGCCTCCAGGACCGGTTCCGGCAGCGCCTTGCGATCGAGTTTGCCGACCGGGGTCAGCGGAATCTCGTCGAGGACCACGATCGCGGTCGGAACCATGTACTCCGGCAGCCGCGCGGCGAGTTCGGCGGTCAGCGCCTCGGCATCCAGCGGCACACCGGCGGCCGAGCGCACATACGAGACGAGAATCGTCGTGCCCGTGGCGGTGCGGTGCCCCACGGTGACCGCGAAGTCGACACCGGGCTGATCGATCAGCGCGCTGTCGATCTCGCCCAGTTCGATGCGCAGACCGCGGATCTTGACCTGGAAGTCGTTGCGGCCCACATATTCCACCACCGGTTCGCCGCGGCGCCAGCGCACCACGTCGCCGGTGCGGTAGAGCCGCTGCCCGGGCGGGCCGTACGGGTCGGCGACGAACCGGGCGGCGGTGAGGCCCGGCCGGTCGTGGTAACCACGGGCCAGCTGGATGCCGCCCAGATACAGTTCGCCCGCGACGCCTTCGGGCACCAGCCGCAGCCGAGAGTCGAGGATCAGCGCCCGCATGCCGCGGATCGGCCCGCCGATGGTCACCGCGTCACCGGGCGAGAGCGGATCGCTGATGTTGGTCATGATCGTGGTCTCGGTGGGGCCGTACCCGTTGTGGAACCGGCGGCCCGAACCGTCCGGCGCGCCACCCCATTTCGCGACCAGATCGGCCGGCACGGCCTCACCGCCGGCGACGATGACCTGCATCGAGGCCAGCGCGTCCGATTCCAGCGAGGCCAGCACCGACGGGGTGAGGAAGGCATGCGTGACCCGCTGTTCGCGGATCACCTCGGCCAGTTCCTCACCGCCGAAGGTTCGTGGCGGCACGATCACCAGCGCCCCGCACGCGCCGATGGCCAGCAACAGCTCCAGCATCGAGGCGTCGAAGGACGGCGAGGCGAACGCCAGCGCCCGCGAATCGCGATCCAGCCGGTAGCGCTCCCGCTGTTCGGCGCTGAAGTTCGCCAGGCCCGCGTGGGTGACCACGACGCCCTTGGGCAGACCGGTCGAACCCGAGGTGTAGATGAGGTAGGCGGTGTTGTCCGGGCGCAGCGGGACCGGTCGTTCGGCATCGGAAATCGGTGCGCCGGACAGGGAATCGACCTCGTAGGCGAAAGCGGGATCGTCCAGCACGATCCAGCCGCCCGCGGTGTCCGGCAGGTTCGCGACCTCGGCCCGCACGGTGACTCCGAAATCCGCGCGGCAGTCGGCGACCATGTGCGCGATGCGGTCGTACGGATAGGTCGGGTCGATCGGCACGAACGCCGCACCCGACTTGGCCACCGACCACAGCGCCACCACACCCTCGAGCGAGCGCGGAATGGCCACCGCCACATGCTTGTCCGGCCCGGCACCCAGTTCGATGAGCCGGCGGGCCAGTTTGGTCGACGCCAGATCCAGCTGGGCATAGGTGAACGCGCGTCCGCCCACGACCACCGCGGGACCGTCCGGATTCGCCGCGACCGCGGCCGCCATCAGATCCGGCAGCGTGGCGGGCGGGACCGCGGGCAGCCCGGTGCGGGCGGCGAGATCCTCGCTCTCGGAGCCGACCAGGATGTCGAGATCGCCGACCGCGATATCGGCGTCGTGCGCCACCGCGGCGAGGATCCGGCCCAGCCGCCGGCCGAAGTCGACGACCGTGTCCCGGTCGAAAAGATCGGTGGCGTAGGTGAACTCGCCGAAGATCCCGGCCTCACCGCCGGATCCGGTGCGCTGTTCGCGCAGCGTCAGCAGCAGATCGAATTTCGCGGTGTCGGCGGCCGGGTCCAGCGCGGTGAAGCTCAGGCCCGGCAGTTCGAAACTGGTGGCGGCCAGATTCTCGAACGACAGCGCCACCTGGAACAGCGGATGCCGGGCGGTGGAGCGCTCCGGGTCCAGCGCCTCGACCAGCCGCTCGAACGGCACGTCGGCATGGGCGAAGGCACGCAGATCGGTTTCCCGGTTGTCGGCCAGCAGTTCGGCGAAACTGCTGCCCGGCCGCACCCGGCTGCGCAGGACCAGGGTGTTGACGAACATGCCGATCAGATCGTCGAGTTCGGCCTCACCGCGGCCCGCGATGGGCGCACCGATGGCGATGTCCTCGGTGCCCGACATGCGGGCCAGGAAGACCGCCAGGGCGGTGTGCACCACCATGAACACGGTGGAATTGTGCCGCTGCGCCAGTGCGGTGAGACCCGCGTGCACCTGCGAATCGACGGCGAAGTCGACCTTGGCGCCGGCGAAGCTCTGCACCGCGGGCCGCGGCCGGTCCGCGGGCAACCGCAGCTCGTCCGGCAGGTCGGCGAGTTCGCTTGTCCAATAAGACAATTGGGCGCTGACCAGGGATTCCGGATCGTCCTCGGCGCCCAGTGCGGCGCGCTGCCACAGCGCGTAATCGGCGTACTGGATCGGCAGCGGCGCCCACGACGGCGCCTGTCCGGCGGCCCGGGCCACATACGCGGTCATCAGATCCCGGGTCAGCGGGCCCATCGACCAGCCGTCGGCCGCGATGTGGTGGGCGACGAAGACGAGGACGAACTCGCTCGCCGAGAGCTGGAACAACCGGATCCGGAACGGGATCTCGGTGGTCACGTCGAATCCGCTCGCGACCTGGTGTCCCACCTCGTGGGCCACCCGCTCCTCACCGATCTGCACCGGTTCCAGATCGATGGTCACCGCGCTCGGCGCCAGCACCTGCTGCACCGCGCCGCCGGACTCGGTTTCCGGATAGATGGTCCGCAGCACCTCGTGCCGGGCCACCAGATCCGCGACCGCCTGCCGCAGCGCGACCACATCGAGCGCACCGGACAGCCGGATGGCGACCGGGATGTTGTACACCGTTGCGGCGGTGTCGAACTGGTTGAGGAACCACATCCGCTGCTGAGCGTAGGACAGCGGAACGGCGTCCGGGCGCGGACCGGCGACCAGCGGCAGTCGCGGCCGCTCGGTTCCGGTGCGCTCCACCCGGGCGGCCAGTGCGCCCACAGTGGCCGCCTCGAACAGCGCGCGCACCGGCACGCGGACCTCGAGCGCGGCGCCGATCCGCGCGGCCACCTGCGTGGCCAGCAGCGAGTTACCGCCGAGGGCGAAGAAGTCGTCGTCCAGCCCGACCCGGTCGATACCCAGCACCTCGGCGAAGGTGCCGGCCACGATCTCCTCCACCGGAGTCGAGGGCGCACGGAAGGCGGTGGTCTCGAATTCCGGTTCCGGCAGCGCCTTCCGGTCGAGTTTGCCGTTCACGGTGAGCGGCAGCGCGTCGAGCACCACGAAGGCCGCGGGCACCATGTAGTTCGGCAGCGCCGCGGCGAGTGCCGACTTCACCTGCGCCACATCGAGTTCCCGGTCCGCGGAGACCAGATACGCGACCAGCCGATCGCCGGTGCGCGGGTCGGACTTCGCCACCACGACCGCCTGGGCGAGCTGCGGCAGGCGCAGCAGCGCCGCCTCGATCTCTCCCAGTTCGATGCGGAAACCGCGCACCTTGACCTGGAAGTCGGTGCGGCCGCGATATTCCAGCTCCCCGTTCGCCGTCCAGGCCACCAGGTCGCCGGTGCGGTACATGCGCGCGCCGCCCTCGCCGAACGGATCGGCCACGAAGCGGTCCGCGGTCAGATCCGCCCGGCCGAAATAGCCGCGAGCCAGCTGCGCACCGGCCAGATACAGCTCACCGGAAACGCCCACCGGCACCGGATGCAGGCGCGAATCCAGCACGTACACACTGCTGTTCCACTCGGGTGCGCCGATCGGCACCGACAGCTCGTCGGCCGCGCCGACGCGGTGCGCGGTGATCGAGACCGCGGCCTCGGTCGGACCGTACAGGTTGTACAGCTCGACCTCGGGATGGGCGGCGGCGAACCGCTGCGCCAGCGCCGCGGGCAGCGCCTCACCGATGGCGAGGACTCGCCGCAGCGGGCTGGTCACCTCCGGCACGGTATTCGTCCGGGCCTCGGTGAGCAGTGCGTCCAGCATCGACGGCACCACATGCAGGGTGGTGACGCCGCTGCGCCGGATCAGATCGTTCAGATAGGCCGGATCGCGATGTCCGTCCGGCGCGGCGATCACCAGGCGTCCGCCCGAGGCCGCCGCGGACCAGAACTCCCAGACCGACAGGTCGAAGGTCGCGGCGGTTTTCAGCAGGACCGCGTCGTCGGCGCCGAGATCGAATTCGGCGGTCTTCCAGACCAATTGGTTGACGATCGCGCCGTGCGGCACCGCGACGCCCTTGGGGCGGCCGGTCGAACCGGAGGTGAAGATGACGTAGGCCGTGTGCTGCGCCAGCAGCGGTGCGATCCGGTCGGCGTCGGTGACGGGCCGCGCGGACAGACCGGACAGATCCACTTCGTCGAGGCGCACGACGCCCTCGCGCGCCGCGGACCGGCCGGAATCGGCCAGCGCGGGCATCGACTGCGAGCGCCCGCGCCAATCCCGGGTGGCCGCAGCCGTTGCCGAGGGCGCGCTGCGTCCGGGCAGGTCCGGAATGTCCGAGGTGGTCAGCACGCACACCGGGTCGGCGGAATCGAGGATGTAGCCGACGCGTTCGGCGGGCTGATCCGGATCGACCGGCACGTACGCGCCGCCGGCCACCGAGACCGCGTACATCGCGACCACCAGATCGACCCCGCGCCGCAGGGCCAGCGCGACCCGGGCTTCCGGGCCGACACCGAGCGAGATCAGATGCCGGGCAAGGCGTTGGACGCGCTCGCCGAGTTCGCCGTAGGTGAGCTCGGCAGGCGTACCGCCGAACTGCTCGTCGGCATCGGCCGTGAGCGCCACGGCGTGCGGCCGCGCGGCGATCGTCGCCGCCAGCAGTTCCGGCAGCGTCGCGGCAGCGACCGGATGCGACGCGCCGGTCGCGGCACGCTCCAGCTCGGCCCGCTCGGCCGCGGTCAGGATGTCGAGGTCGCCGACCGGGGTACCGGCGTCGGCGACCACACCGGCCAGCAGCAGCGACAGCCGCTCGACGATCGATGCGGCGGTGGCGGCGTCGAACAGGTCCGTGGCGTAGGTGAGGAAACCGCCGATGCCGGCGGGATTTCCGTGCGCGTCGTACGCGTCGGCCACGATCAGATGCAGGTCGAACTGCGAGACGTCCAGATCGGCGTCCACCCCGGCGACGCTCAATCCGGGTAGTTCCAGTTCGGTGCGCGCCACGTTCTGGAACGACAGGCCCACCTGGAACAGCGGGTGATGCGCGGTGGAACGCGGCGGGTTGAGCACCTCGACCAGCCGCTCGAACGGAATGTCGGCGTGGGCGAAGGCCTGCAGATCGGTTTCGCGCTGGCGGGCCAGCAGTTCGGTGAACGGCTCGCCGCGCTCGACCCGGGTCCGGAAGACCACGGTGTTGACGAACATGCCGATCAGATCGTCGAGTTCGGCCTCACCGCGACCGGCGACCGGGCTGCCGACGGCGATGTCGTCGCCGCCCGACAGCCGCGCCAGCAGCAGCGCGAACGCCGAATGCACGACCATGAACAGCGTGGCGCCGTGGGCGCGGGCCAGGTCGACCAGGCCCGCGTGCACCTCGGGTTCGATCCGCACGTCCACGCGCGCACCGGCCAGTGTCGCCACCGGCGGACGGGGGCGATCGGTGGGCAGCTCCAGCACGTCCGGCAGGCCGGCCAGCTCACGCTGCCAGTACGAAATCTGCTGGGCGGCAATGGAATCCGATTGCGATTCCGATCCCAGAACGGCACGCTGCCAGAGCGCGTAATCGGCGTACTGCACGCGCAGCGGCGCCCAGTCCGGCGCCGCGCCGGAGGTGCGGGCGGCATAGGCGGTCATCACATCGCGCACCAGCGGGCCCATCGAGGACGCGTCGGCGGCGATGTGGTGAACCACCACGGCGAGCACGTATTCGCGTCGCGAACCGGGGGCGAGATCGGAGATCTCCAGCAGCCGGACCCGCAGTGGAACCTCGGACGTGACATCGAAAGGCGTTGCGGCCAGGCCGTATACCGCATCCGCGACCGCGGCGGTGGCGGTGCGTTCGGGCCGCAGGCCCAGCCGGGTGTCGGCCGGCAGGATCACCTGCACGGGCCCCTCGGGGGTCTCCGGGTAGACGGTGCGCAACACCTCGTGCCGTGCGACCACGTCGTCGAGGGCCTCGCCCAGCGCCTCCACATCCAGGCTGCCGGTCAGGCGCAGCGCGAACGGCAGGTTGTAGGCCGCCGAACCGGAATGCACGGCCTCTTCTGCGGTTTCGGCCTGGTCGAAGCGGTTGAGGAACCACATGCGCTGCTGCGCCAGCGAGAGCGGCAGCTGTTCCGGGCGTTCGATCGAACCCAGTTCCACGCCGCGCCGGATGTGGGTCTGGGAATCGAGGGTCGCCGCCAGTCCGGCCACCGTGGGCGTCTCGAACAGCGACCGCACCGGCACCCGGCCGCCGACCGCGGCGCCGAGCCGGGCCACCACCTGCGTGGCGATCAGCGAATTGCCGCCCAGGGCGAAGAAGTCGTCGTCCGCGCCGACCCGGTCCAGTCCGAGCACCGAGCCGAAGACCTCGGCGACGATCTCCTCCACCGGAGTACTCGGCGCCCGGAACTCGCGGCTGCTGAAGGTGGGTTCGGGCAGCGCCTTGCGGTCGAGTTTGCCGCTGGGATTGAGCGGGAAGGCGTCGAGAACCACCACGACCGCCGGAACCATGTAGGCCGGAAGCGAATCCGCCACGCCGGTGCGCAGGCGCTCGGGGTCGAGAGTGGCGCGCGGCTGTGCCACGACGTAGGCGACCAGTTGATCGCCCAGCGCCGAGCCCATCACCAGCGCCACCGCCTGGCTCACGCCCGGCAGCGCCAGCAGCGCCGTCTCGATCTCGCCCAATTCGATGCGCTGGCCGCGGAACTTCACCTGGAAGTCGGTGCGGCCGATGTAGTCGAGCCGGGCGGGCCGGGTCTCGTCGGCCTCGCGCCACAGCACCAGATCGCCGGTGCGGTACATCCGCTCGCCGTGGCCGAACGGGTTGGCCACGAACCGGTCCGCGGTCAGGTCCGGGCGGCGTACATAGCCGCGGGCCAGCTGATCACCCGCGAGATACAGCTCACCGGGCACGCCCACCGGCACCGGATGCAGGCGGCCGTCGAGCACGTAGACGCGAGTGTTCCACTGCGGCAGGCCGATCGGCACGCTCGGGCGGTCGTCCTCGCCGACCGGCCAGTACGTGACCGATACCGCGGCCTCGGTGGGTCCGTACAGGTTGTGGATGCGCGCATCGCACACCGCGTGCACGGCGTCGGCGGTCTCCGGCGGCAGGGCCTCGCCGATCACGAAGATGTCCTGCAGCGTCGGGCAGCTACCCGGCGCGATGTGCGCGGCGAAGACGGTGAGCATCGACGGGACGAAGTCGGTGACCGTAACACCATGCGCCGCAATCGTTTCCGCGACGTACAGCGGATCGCGATGGCCGTCGTGGGTGGCCACCACCAGCTCCGCACCCGCCCGCAGCGGCATGAAATAGCCCCACAGCGAGACGTCGAAGGTGGTCGCCGTCTTCTGCAGATAGACGTCGCCGCTGCCCAGCGGATACGCGGCCAGCATCCACTCGATCTGATTGTTGATCGCGGCGTGCGAGACCGCGACGCCCTTGGGCCGACCGGTGGAACCGGAGGTGAAGATGACGTAGGCCGGATGGTCCGGTCGCACCGGCGCGAGCAGTTCGCCGGGCCGGATGGGGCTCGGATCGAAGCGGCCGAGGTCCATGGTGTCCAGCCGCAGCACCGGAATCCGCGCGGGCACCGCGACCGTATCGGCGACGGTGGTCACGACGCAGACCGGCTGCGCGGTATCGAGAATGTGCGCGATGCGGTCCACCGGATGATCGGGATCCAGCGGCACGTACGCACCACCGGCCGCCACGATCGCGTACATGCCGATCACCAGATCCAGCGATCGGCGGATCGCCAGGCCGACCAGGGCGTCGGGGCCGACACCGCGCGAAATCAGCAGGCGGGCCAGCTGATTGACCTGCGCGTCGAATTCGGCGTAGGTCAGCTGCGCACCCTCGTAGGTGACCGCCACCGCGTCCGGATTGTGCAGTGCCGCCCGCCGGTAGCCGTCGAGCAGCAGTTCCGGTTCGACCCGATGCGCGGTGTCGTTCCAGTCCCGCAGGATTCGCAGCCGCTCGGCCGGATCGAGCAGTTCGATATCGCCCACGGCAGCCGCCGGATCGGCGGCGATGCCCTCCAGCACCCGCACCAGCCGGTCGGCGTAGGCGGCCACGGTCGGCTCGTCGAACAGATCCAGCGCGTAGGTGAACATGGCCGATACGCCGGCCGGGGCGCCCGCGTCGGTTCGCGGTACCGCGGTGAGCTGCAGATCGAATTTCGCCACCGCGCCGTCGAATTCGACCGTTTCGGCGACCAGCCCGGGCAGCCGCAGCTGCGGCTTCTGCATGTTCTGGAAGAACAGCGCGGCCTGGAACAGCGGATGATGCGCCTGCGAGCGCACCGGGTCGAGCACCTCCACCAGGCGCTCGAACGGCAGCTCGGCGTGGGAGAAGGCGCCCAGATCGGTGTCCTTCACCGCAGCCAGCAGTTGCTCGACCGTCGTCGCGGCGTCGATGCGGGTGCGCAGTACCAGCGTGTTGACGAACATGCCGACCAGCGCGTCGAGTTCGGCCTCACCGCGACCGGCGACCGGGGTGCCGATGGTGATGTCGTCGGTGCCGCTGGAGCGGGCCAGCAGGATCGCGAATGCCGCGTGCACCACCATGAACAGCGAGGTGCCGGTGCGCTGGGCGAGTTCCTCGAGCCGGGCGTGCAGCTCGGGCGCGATGTCGAAGGTGTATTCCGCGCCGCGCCCGGAAGCGATCTGCGGGCGCGGGCGATCCGCGGGCAGATCCAGCCGGTCCGGAATGCCGGCCAAGGTGGTACGCCAGTAGTCGATCTGCTGGGCCGCGAGCGAATCCGGATCGTTCTCGTCGCCGAGCAGCGCCCGTTGCCACAGCGCGTAGTCGGCGTACTGCACCGGCAGCGGCTGCCAGCTCGGCCGGGCGCTGTTGCGCCGGGCGAGGAACGCGGCCAGCAGATCGCGCATGAACGGCGCCACCGAGGCGCCGTCGGCGGCGATGTGATGGACCACCACCGCCACGACGTGGTCGTCGGGTGCCAGTTCGGCCACCGCGATGCGCAGCGGCACCTCGGCGGCCACGTCGAATCCGGCGAGCAGGTACCCGGCCAGCCACTGCGGCAGTTCGTCCTCGGTCACCGGCTTCGGAGCCAGATCCGGAATCGATTGCGCCGCGGGCAGAATCACCTGATGTCCGGCGCCGTCCGCGGACGGGTAGACGGTACGCAGCGTTTCGTGACGCTCGATGACGTCGGCGACGGCCGCCTGCAGCGCCTCCACGTTCAGCGCGCCGGTGAGCCGGATCGCGAACGGGATGTTGTTGGCCGCCGACTCCGGATCGAACTGATTGAGGAACCACATCCGCTGCTGGGCCAGCGAGAGCGGAATGCGTTCCGGACGCGGCATCGGCGCCAGCGCCAGGCGCCCGCCCGCACCCTTCAGCGGTTCCAGCCGCTGCGCCAATTCGGCGACCGTGGCCGCCTCGAACAGCAGCCGGGCCGGCACCCGCGCCGAGATCTGGGCGCCCAGGCGGCCCGCGACCTGAGTGGCGATCAGCGAGTTGCCGCCCAGTTCGAAGAAGTCGTCGTCGGCGCCCACCGGCCCCGGCGGGTCGAGCAGATCGGTGAAGACGGCCGCCACCATCTCCTCGAGCGCACCCGAGGGCGCGCGGAATTCGCGGGCGGCCAGGACGGGCTCCGGCAGCGCCGCGCGGTCCAGCTTGCCGACCGGGGTCAGCGGGATCGTGTCCAGGACCATGATCGTCGTCGGCACCATGTGGGCCGGAAGACTCTGTCCCGCATGCTCGCTCAGCTCGTCGGTGTCGACCTTCGCGCCGTCGGCGGCGTGCACGTACGACACGAGAATCGTCGCGCCGCTGTGCAGGGTGTGGCCGACGGTGACGGCGAAGTCGACCGAGTCGTGCGCGGCCAGCACCGCGTCGATCTCGCCCAGCTCGATCCGGAAACCACGGATCTTCACCTGGAAGTCGTTGCGGCCCAGATACTCCAGTTCGCCGGCGGCCGTCCAGCGCACCAGGTCGCCGGTGCGGTACAGCCGCGAACCGTTGGCGTCGAACGGGTTGGCGACGAAGCGGGCCGCGGTCAGGCCGGGGCGCAGGTGGTAGCCGCGCGCCACTTGCGCACCGGTGATGTACAACTCGCCGACCGCGCCGCGCGGAACCCGCGCGAGTTGGTCGTCGAGCACGTATTCGGTGATGCCGCGCACCGGCGCGCCGATGGTGACCGTCTCCCCCGGCACCAGCGGCGCGCTGATGTTGGTCATGATCGTGGTCTCGGTCGGGCCGTACCCGTTGTAGAACTCGCGGGTGCCGCCCTCGATCGCGATCGCCCAGCGCCGCACCAGTTCCGGCGGGCAGGCCTCACCACCGGCGACCACGACGCGCAGGTCGTCCAGCCCGGCCGGATCCACCGAGGCCAGGGCCGCGGGCGTGACGAAGGCGTGGGTGACCCGTTCGCGCCGCAGCAGATTCGCCAATTCGTCGCCACCGAGCACCGACGGCGAGGCCACCACCATGGCGGCCGCACCGCCGATGGCCAGCAGCAGTTCCAGCACCGAGGCGTCGAACGAGGGCGATGCGAAATGCAGGGTGCGCGAGTCGCTTCCGACCCGGTATCGCTCGCGCTGTTCATCGCAGAAACTCGACAGCCCGGCCTGGGTGACCACGACACCCTTCGGCTTGCCGGTCGAGCCGGAGGTGTAGATCACATAGGCCGGATGTTCGGCGCGCAACGGCCGCAACCGATCGGCGTAGGTGACCGGATCGCCGGAGAACTCCTCGAGCCGCGCGGCGACATCACCGGCGTCGACGGTCAGCCACTCCACCGAATCGGGCAGGTCCATCCGCACCGGCGACACCGTCAGGCCGAGTTTCGCACCGGAGTCGGAGACCATGTGCGCGACGCGGTCGGCGGGATAGTTCGGATCCACGGGTACGAATCCGGCACCGGTCTTGGCGACCGCCCACACCGCGACCACCGATTCGACCGAGCGCGGAATACCGACGGCGACCAGGTCCTCCGGGCCGATGCCACGGGCGATGAGCAGCCGGGCCAGCCGGGTCGAACGCTCGTCGAGCTCGGCATAACCGAGCTCGGCCAGCGTGGCGGTGGCATCGGCGAACACGAGAGCCGTACCGGTCGGGTCGGCCTCGACCGCGGTGGCCATGAGCTGGGGCAGGGTGGTGACGCGTGGCCGGCGAGTGCGTGTCGGCCGGACCCGAGCGGGGCGCGTCATGCCGTCACTTCCAGCGCGTACTGTCCGCTGACCACCCGTACCACCTATCTCATCCTGCCTGTCGTCGCCGCATGCGCCTGCACGCAGGCCACCCTTGTCCATCGATTCCGGCCGCGGCGGGCGTTACTTTCCCGCGATCGTGCCATCGGTTGCTCAGCGAAGCACATTGTCCGGCAGCAGTACCAGTTCGGCGGAACCGAAGGCCGCCGGCGCCGGCCCGTCCTCGAGCACGACGGCCCGCAGGTCTTCCAACGGTTCCGGATCCAGCCGGTCCAGACCGGCGCGATCGATGAACAGGTGGGTGACCCATTCGTCGGCGAGCCCCTCGGTGCCGGCCTCGGCCGGCACCACCATCGACGCGCCGGTCGTCCCCGCGCCGACCACCTCGAGCAGTGCGGCGATGCCGTCGGCCCGGCCCTGCCGGAAGGTGCGGGACTCGAAGTCCAGCTCGGTGCGGGCCCGCAGCCGGCCGACCGCAGCGGCCAGCGCGTCGTAACTGTGGGTGCCCTCCGCGCCGAGGAAGGCCGGATCGGCGCCGCGCAGTGCCCGGGTGCGGTTGGCGTAGGTCACCGGCCGCGCCGACTCGCCCGCGATCTCGGCGGCGACCGCCGCATCATCGAGGACCAGCCAGTCGATACCGTTCGGCCCCGCCTTCGGCCGGGCCGCGGCCACGGTGACTCCGGTCTTGACCTCCACCTCCGCCGGCAGTTCGCCGCCGTCCACGACCGGGACCAGCGCGGCACCGGCCTTGAGCACCGCCCAGGCCGCGACCGCCGACTCGGTACCGCGCTCGAGCCGGACCGCGACGCCGGTACCCGGACCACAGCCGCGACCGATCAGAGCCCGGGCCAGCCGGGAGGAGCGGGCGTCGAGTTCCTGATAGGACACCGCCTCCTCGCCCCAGGCCAGCGCCGGTCCCTCGGGATCGTCCTCGACCGCGGCGGCCAGCGCCTGCGCCAGCGCGGTGCCCACGGTGGAGCCGGTCTCGGCCGGTTCGGTGCGGGCCGCCTCGGCCGCGACCTCCGACTCGTCGTGCAGGTCGATCGCGCCGAGCAGGATCTGCGGGTCGGCGGCCACCGCTGCGAGGATGCGCTCGAATCGATCGCCCAGCGTGCGCATCGTCGCGGGATCGAACAGGTCCCGCGCGTAGGTGAAGACCGTGACCAGTTCCGCCGGTGAGCCGTCGGATTCGTGGCGCGGCTCGACCGTCACCTGCAGATCGAACTTCGCCGCGACGGCATCGGTGTCGAGTGCGGCGATGGTCAGGCCCGGCAGTTCCAGCGTCGGCTGCTGCGTGTTCTGGAACGACAGCACCACCGTGAACAGGCTCTGCGCGCCACCGCGGCCCGGGGCCACGACCTCGGCGACCCGTTCGAACGGGATATCGGAGTTCGCGAAGGCCGCCAGATCGGTGTCGCGCGCGGTTTCCACCAGCGCGTCGAAGGTGTCGGTGGTGTCGACACCGGTGCGCAGCGTCAGCGTGTTGACGAACATGCCGACCAGATCGTCGAGCGCGCGCTCGCCGCGGCCCGCGATCGGCGTGCCGACCACCACATCCGCGGTGCCGGACTGCCGGGCGAGCAGCACCGCCAGCGCGGCGTGCACCACCATGAACAGCGACGAATTATGTTCGCGCGCAATGCGAACCAGGCCCTCGTGCACCGTGGCCGGGATCGCGAAACCGATCGACTCGCCGCGCATCGACGGCGTGGCCGGACGCGGATGGTCGGGCACCAGCAGCGGCGTGCCCGACACCCCGGCGAGCCGATCCCGCCAGTAGGCGAGCTGTTTCGCCGCCACCGAATCCGCGTCGTCGTCGGTGCCGATGGCCCGGCGCTGCCAGATCGCGAAATCGGCGTACTGCACTTCCAGTGGCGCCCAGCCCGGTTCGCGGCCGCCGGTGCGGGCCACGTAGGCGGTCATCAGATCGCGGGCCAGCGGGGCCATCGAGGAACCGTCGCCGGCGATGTGGTGGATCACCAGGGCCAGCACCTGGTCGGACCCGTTGCGCAGCAGCAGCGCGCGCACCGGAACCTGCTGGGTCACATCGAATCCGGTCGCCATGAGCGCGGCGATACGGTCGATCGGCGCGGCGGTGTCCTCGACCGGCAGGCCCTCCGGCAACGCCTCGCGGACCGAGAGGATCTCCTGATACGGCAGCCCGCCCGGACCGCTCGCCGGATAGCGCGTGCGCAACACCTCGTGCCGCTCCACCACATCGGCGACGGCCTGACGCAGCGCGTCCACATCGAGATCGCCGGTGAGCCGAATCGCCAGCGGAATGTTGTAGGCCGGCGATTGCGGGTCGAGCTGGTTGATCACCCACATCCGCTGCTGGGCCGGCGACAGCGGAATCCGCTCCCCGCGCGCGGCCGGTTCGAGGCGCGGCCGCACCGCACCGGCGGCCGCACCGGGCACGATCCGTGCCGCGAGCGCCGCCACGGTCGAGGCCTCGAACAGCTCCCTAACCACGAGGTTGGCGTCGAGCGCCTCGTTGATACGAGCCACCGCACGGGTCGCGAGCAGCGAATTGCCGCCGAGGGCGAAGAAGTCGTCGTCGAGGCCGACACCGGTCGTCTCCGATCCGGCGACACCGAGCAGATCGGCGAACACGTCGGCGACGGCCTGTTCGATCGGCGTACTGGGCGCCCGGAAGGCGGCCGCGCTGACGACCGCCGGTTCGGGCAGGGCGCGACGATCGAGTTTGCCGTTCGGCGTCAGCGGCAGCGCGTCGAGCACGACCACCGCGTCGGGCACCATGTAGCCGGCCAGGAAGGCGCCGGCCTCGGTGCGCAGTCCGGCCGGATCCAGCGACGAACCCGCCTCGGGCACAACGTAACCCACCAGCCGCTCACCGGAGTGCTCACCGGTGCGGACCATCGCCACCGCCTGCGCGACTCCGGTGCAGCGCAGCAGCGCGGCCTCGATCTCGCCGAGTTCGATGCGGAAGCCGCGCAGCTGCACCTGCTGATCGCTGCGGCCGGCGTATTCCAGCGCGGCCTCGCCGTCGAAGCCGGCCCAGCGGCCGATATCGCCCGAGCGGTACATCCGGGAACCGGGCGCACCGTACGGGTTGGCCACGAACCGCGCCGCGGTCAAGCCCGGACGCCCGAGATACCCGCGCGAAAGCTGGTGTCCGGCAATGTACATCTCACCGGCCACGCCGACCGGCGCCGGATGCAGCCGGTCGTCGAGCACATAGGTCTCCAGGCCCGGCAGCGCCCGGCCGATGACGCTGGCCGGATGGTCGGCCAGGCCCTCGTCCAGTGCCAGGAACGACACGTGCACGGTCGTCTCGGTGATGCCGTACATGTTCACCAGTTGCGGCGTAGCGGAGCCGTGCCGCTCGTACCAGCGCGCGAGCTGCCGCAGATCCAGCGCCTCACCGCCGAAGACGATGTAGCGCAGCGCGAATTTGGCCGCGACCGTCACCGCGGCGTCGCCGGTGTGGCTGTGCGCCGCCCGGTCGGCCTCGGCGAGCTGATAGAACGCCGAGGGCGTCTGGTTCAGCACGGTGACCTGTTCGCGAATCAGCAACTCGCGGAACAGCTCCGGCGACCGCGAGGTGAGGTGGTCGACCACCACGACCGCGCCGCCGTTGGCCAGCGAGCACCACAGTTCCCACACCGAGAAGTCGAAGGCGAAGGAGTGGAACAGCGTCCACACGTCGGTTTCGTCGAAATCGAACAGCAGCTGGGTGTTGGCGAACAGTTCCAGCACGTTGCGATGGGTGACGCCCACCCCCTTGGGCACGCCGGTCGAGCCCGAAGTGTAGATGACGTAGGCCAGATCGGCCGGCCGCAGCGGGGCGAGCCGCTCGGCGTCGGCGATCGGGCCGCCGGCGAAGTTGCCGGTCTCCTCCAGCAGCACCGTCGCCAGGCCGGCGGCGGGCACCGCCTCCCGCAGCTCGGCCGTGGTGAGCACACATGCCGGCGCGGCGTCGCCGAGCATGAACTCCAGCCGCTGCGCCGGATAGCCGGTGTCGATGGGCAGATAGGCGGCGCCGGCGAGCAGCACGCCGAGCAGGGCGACCGGCAGTTCCTCGGTGCGCGGAACCGCCACCGCCACCAGCGATTCCGGCCCGACGCCCTGGGCGATCAACGCCCGGGCCACCTGGCTCGCACGCCGGTGCAGATCGCCGAAGGTCAGCGTGGTGTCACCGAAGCGGACCGCCACCGCGCCCGGCCGACGCCGGACCTGCGCGGTGATCAGATCCACCAGCGTCACCGGCGGTACCGGTGCGCCGGGCGAATTCCATTCGTGCAGAACGAGTTCCCGCTCACCGGGGGCCAGCACGTCGATATCGCCCACCACGGCCGCGGCGTCGGCGGCGACGGCATTCAGGATGCGCGTGAACCGGTCGGTGAAATCGCGCACCGTCGCCTCGTCGAAGAGGTCGGTGGCGTAGCTGAAGGCGGCCGAAATACCCTGTGGCACACCGTGTTCGTCGATCCTCTCGGCCATCGCCAGCTGCAGATCGAACTTGGCCAGCTCGATGTCGAGGTCGACACCGGAGACGGCCAGCCCGGGCAGCTCCAATTCGGTGCGGGCCAGGTTCTGGAAGGTCAGCATCACCTGGAACAGCGGATGCCGCCCGGCCGAACGCGCCGGATCCAGGATCTCGACCAACCGCTCGAACGGCACGTCGGCGTGGCCGAACGCCGCCACGTCGGTGCCGCGGACATCGGCGAGCACCTGGTCGAAACTGCGCGCCGGGTCGATCTCGGTGCGCAACACCAGAGTGTTGACGAACATGCCGATCAGATCGTCCAGCGCCGCCTCGCCGCGCCCCGCGACCGGGGTGCCGATCGCGATGTCGCGGGTGCCCGACAGCCGGGCCAGCAGTACCGCCAGCGCGGCGTGCACGACCATGAACAACGTCGAATGATGTTCGTGCGCAAGGCGGTTCAGTGCCGCGTGCACATCCGGATCGATCTCGAAGTCGAGCGTCGCGCCGCGATAGGACGCGACCGCCGGACGCGGCCGATCGGCCGGCAGGTCCAGTTGTTCGGGCAGGGCGGCGAGTTCGCGGCGCCAGAAGTCGATCTGCGCGGCGAGCACCGACTCCGGATCGTCCTCGCTGCCCAGCGTTTCCCGTTGCCACAGTGCGTAATCGGCGTATTGGACGGCCAGCGGCGTCCATTCCGGATGGCCGCCGCGCACGCGATCGAGGTAGGCGGTCATCAGATCGCGGGTCAGGGGCCCCATCGAGAAGCCGTCACCGGCGATGTGGTGGACCACGCACACCAGGACGTGCTCGGTCTCGCTCATCCGCAGCACCCGCAGGCGCACGGGCGGCGCGGCGGTCACATCGAAGCCGCCGGACACGGTCTCGGCGACCAGGGCGGGCACCTCGTCCTCGCCCGCTTCGACCAGGGGAATCTCGGGGATCGCCCGGGGATCCGACACGGGCAGCACCCGCTGGTAGCCCTCGCCGTCGAGTTCCGGATAGATGGTGCGCAGCACTTCGTGCCGCTCCACCAGATCGCGCACCGCGGAGCGCAGCGCGTCCACGTCGAGGCGACCGCTCAGCCGCACCGCGACCGGAATGTTGTTGACCGCACCGGCGGGATCGAAGCGGTTGAGGAACCACATCCGCTGCTGGGCATACGACAGCGGGATGCGCTCGGGGCGCGGCATCGGCCGCAACCGCTCACCGGTATCGGTACCGGCGTGCCGTTCCACCTGTTCGGCCAGTGCGGCCACGGTCGACGCCTCGAACAACAGCTGCACCGGCACCCGGGCACCGAGGGCCGAGCCGATCCGGGCCGCCGCCTGCGCCGCCAGCAGCGAGTTGCCGCCGAGTTCGAAGAAGTCGTCGTCGGCGCCCACCCGGCCGGGATTGTCGCCCTCGCCGGGGACGAGCAGAGCCGCGAACACCTCGGCGACGATCTCCTCGACCGGGGTCGCTGGAGCGCGGAATTCGCGTGCGGCGAAGGTCGGTTCCGGCAGCCGGGCGCGGTCGAGTTTGCCGACCGGGGTCAGCGGGATCTCGTCCAGCGGCATGATCGCCGCGGGAATCATGTACCCGGGCAACGAGCCCGCGAGGAAATCGTCGAGGGTCGCGATATCGAGCGCCGCACCGGGACGCGGCAGCACATACGACACCAGCGCCGTCGCGCCGGAGGGCAGCGTGCGGCCGATGGTCGCGGCGAAATCGATATCCGGATGCGCGGTCAGCGCGTTGTCGATCTCGCCCAGTTCGATGCGGAAGCCACGGATCTTGACCTGGAAATCGGAGCGGCCCAGATATTCGATGGTGCCGTCGGATTCGTTGCGGCGCACCAGGTCACCGGTGCGATACAGCCGTGCCCCCGGCTTGCCGGTCTCGGCGCCGAAGGGACTGGCCACGAATCGTTCCGCGGTGAGTCCCGGGCGGCCCAGATATCCCTGTGCCAGCGCCGGACCCGACAGGTACAGCTCGCCGACCACCCCGGCGGGCACCGGCCGCAGCCGCGAATCCAGCACGAACGCGCCGACGCCGGCGATCGGGGTGCCGATCGTGATCGGCTCGCCGGTAATCATTTCCGCACTGGAGGTGGCGAGGATCGTCGCCTCGGTCGGACCGTAGCCGTTGTAGAAGCGCCGCCCGTCGCGCGCCCAGCGGCTCACCAGCTCCGGGCCGAACTTATCGCCCGCCACGACCACGACCTCGAGGTCTGGCAATCCGGCCGGATCCACCGATTCCAGCGCGCCGGGGGTGATCAGCATGTGCGAAACCTGTTCGCGGCGGAGCAGATCGGCCAGCTCGAAACCGCCGAACACCTCCGGCGGCGAGACCACCAGGGTCGCGCCCGAGGAGAAGGTCAGCAGCAGTTCCAGGATGGAAACGTCGAAGTTGGGCGAACAGACGTGCAGGACACGGGAATCCTCGGTCACGTCGTAGTGCTCGCGCTCGGCCGCGACCAGACCGCCGAGTCCGGCATGGGTCACCACGACGCCCTTCGGACGGCCGGTGGAGCCCGAGGTGTAGATCACGTAGGCCGGGTGATCCTCGGTGAGCGGGCGGATCCGGTCGGTGTAGGAGATCGGATGGGCCGGGCGCGCGCCGATCCGCTCGGAGACCACCGGATCGTCGAGTTCGAGCCAGTACACACCCGTCCCCAGCGCCCGGCGATGGGCTCCGGTGGTCAGGCCGAGTACGGCGCCGGAGTCGGCGACGATATGAGCGATGCGCTCGGGCGGATAGGACGGATCGACCGGAACGTAGGCCGCTCCGGCCTTGGCGATGGCCCAGACCGCGAGGACGGATTCGATCGAGCGGGCGATGCCGATAGCCACCACGTCGCCGGCGCCGATGCCGCGGGAGATCAGTTCCCGGGCAAGGCGCGACGATGCCTCGTCGAGCTCTCGATAGGTCAGCTGCCGCGCGTCGGCCGGATCGTCGGTGGGCGCGAACCGGATCGCGACCGCATCGGCGGAGGACTCGACCGCAGCGGTCAGCAGCTGGCCGAAAAGGGGGCTGCCCGACCTGCGGCGACGACCTCCACGAGCGGAACGGCGGGCAGTATCCATTCGAGTGTCTTCACCTCTCGCGTCCAGCAGGTCCGCACGGTCGAACACCCCCTCGCGCGGTCCGAGCAATCATATAAGGATGGCAAGCACGGCGTAGTGCGCCGGATCGAACTGGTGACCCGCCGGTACTCCTACTACTCATCGCTGCCAGGGTGCCTCGATGTTGCGCTTCGTGTCGACTTCCGTGGCACTGGTCACAACAGGTCCCAGCTTGTCACAGCCAGCCGCGGCGGATCGCCTGCACGCCCGCCTGGAACCGGGTGCTGGCACCCAGTCGCTCCAGCAGGCTGGCTGTCCGTCGCACCACCGTGCGCCGTGACATGCCCAGCCGCCGGGCGATGGTGTCGTCCGTCGCGCCCAGGCCCATCAGGGTCAGAATGGCCCGGTCGCGTTCGTCCAGCGGCTGGTCCGGATTCACCGAGATCGGCGCGGCCAGCGACCACAGCACCTCGAAGGTGTGCACGATCGCGTCCAGCGTCGGGCAGGCCGCGATGCGCAGGCCCATCGGATCGCCGCGGCGTTCGTCGTGGTGCAGCATCAGCGCCGCGCGGTCGTCGTCGGCGATGATCACCTTGAACGGCGGATCGGGCAGGGTGCGCGCCTGCGCCCCGGCGCTGTTGGCCTGCAGCGCGAAGCGCAGCCGATCGGGGTCTTGATAGATGGTGTCCTGATAGAGCGTCTGATAGCGCACGCCCGCCGACATCCGCGCCGAGCGCAGGTCGAACAGCCGCGCGGCACGCTCGCCCTCGCACAGATACGGGCCCCGGTCGATCATCCGGACCCGGCTGCGCGCGGCACGCTGCAGATCCTCGAATTCGGCGACCACCTCGCGGGCCTCGTACATCGGCACGACGGTGCCGTCGCCGCGGGCGGTGCGCCGCACCGAGCGGAAGGTCTCGCCCAGCCGGGCCGCGGCCTCGTGCATGCGCGCGGTTTCGGCCTGGCGGCGGCGGGATTCGGCTTCCGACAGGGCCTCGGGGGCATGGGCGTCCCAGCGGACGGTGTCACCGATCTCGATGCGGACCACGGCCTGCATCTCGCAGAGTTCGTCCAGGGCGGCCCCCACGGACTCGCGGGAGCACTCCAGATACTGCGCCAGCTCCGACAGGCTGGACCGCGGATGCTGCACCAGAGCCGTATAGGCGCGGCCGTGCACGGATCCGGAATCGAACAGCTCGTACAAACCAGTCAAGGCATCAACCCCCCGCGGCCGGCCGAGCCGGGCGGCCGACGACAGCGCGGGCGCTATTCGCCCGCCCCCCACGACTGCTGGGACAGGACGACGCCCTTGCTCGCCAGATAGGGAGCCGGATCGATCTTGACGTCGCTGGGATCCCAGATCTCCAAGTGCAGGTGCGGGCCGGTGGAGTTGCCGCGGTTGCCGACGGTGGCGATCACATCGCCGGCGTTCACGCGCTGGCCGACATGGGTGAGGATGTCGTTGACGTGGCCGTACACCGCGGTGGTGCCGTCGTCCTGCTTCACCCGGACCCACAGCCCGAAGCCGGAGGCGGGACCGGCATCGATCACCGTGCCGTTCTCCACCGAATGAATAGGAGTACCGATCGCGTCGGCGAAGTCGACACCGTAGTGCATGGCGCCCCACCGGGATCCGAAGCCGGAGCTGACGACCCCGGCCACCGGCCGGACGGCCTGGGCCGGCGCCAGCTGCTGCTGAATACCCTTCAGCACCTCTTCGGCGTGCGAGAGCGGACCGGCGACCTCGGGCGGCAGATTCTGCAGACCGAACGGCGCGGGCGCGGCGACCGGCTGGGCCTGCGGCGCGGCCGGCGTCTCGGCGGCGACCGGGGCGGCGACGGGTGCGGCCTGCTCGGCCTCGTGCGCGGGTTCGGAGGCCGACTTCAGCGCGACCGGTTCCGGAGTGTCGTTGTGGCCGCCGGGCAGCAGCGGCGCGGCGTGCGCGAACTGGGTGGCGGTGCCGATCAGCGCGCCGGTCGCGACGGCGGCGCTGGCGGCGAGCTTCATCCGGTCGCCCGTGCGCGGCTGGGCGCGATGGCGGGTGGGACGCTCGGCCGCGCCGCTACCGGCGGAGATCTCACCGAGCAGGTCCTGAACGGATACGGAACTGGCTGTCTCACGGTGCTGCGGCAAGGCTCGTCCTAGCGTCGATCAACTCGGCGGCGACGCCGGGTCGAAACCTGACATTCGGTAACGATTCGGCATCTGTTGTGACGGAAACTGTACTCCGTCGTGACCTTTTCGCAACCTCCCGCGAGGAATTCGCAGGTGGAGGGCTGATCTTGGTGCCGCAGGCGCCGTTACCGACGTGCGCGGCCGGGGTCAGACTGAGGAGATGATCCTCGACACCGTGCGCACCCCGATCGTGCTGGCGCCGCTGGCCGGCGGCCCGTCCACCCCGGAACTCGCCGCCGCTGTCGGCGATGCGGGCGGAGTGGGATTCCTCGCCGCCGGATATCTGAGTGCCGCCGATACCGCCGCGCGCATCGCGGCGCTGCGTGAGCTCACCGAGACGCCCTTCGGCGTGAACCTGTTCGTTCCGGGCGCGCCCACGCCGCCGGACCACTTCGCGGCCTACCTCGACCGGGTGAGCCGCCATTTCCCGCTCGGCGAGGCGCGTTTCGACGCCGACGCCTGGGACGAGAAGCTCGACCTGCTCACCGCCGAGCCGGTGGCAGTGGTCTCGTGCACGTTCGGCTGCCCCTCGGAGGCAGAGATCGAGCGCCTGCATCGCGCCGGGTCCGAGGTGTGGGTCACGGTGACCTCGGTGCCGGAGGCCCGGGTCGCCGCCGAGACGGGTGCCGATGTCCTCGTCGCCCAGGGCGCCGAGGGCGGCGGGCATCGCGGCGGTTTCGCCGACCGGCCCGAGGAGGACGGCATCGATCCGCTCACCACCCTGGCACTGGTGCAGCTGGTGCGCGCGGCGGTCCCGACGCCCGTGGTCGCGGCGGGCGGCATCGCCACCGGCTCGGGCATCGCCGCGGTCCTCGCCGCCGGCGCCGTGGCCGCACAGCTGGGCACGGCCTTCCTCCGCTGTCCGGAGGCGGGCACCTGGGCGCTGCACCGCGATGCGCTCGCGATCGAGACGCCGACCATGCTGACCCGCGCCTTCAGCGGCCGCCGGGCGCGTGGCCTGCGCAATCAGTTCATGCTCGACAACCCCGACGCGCCGGCGGCCTACCCCGAAATCCATTACGCCACCGGACCGTTGCGCGCCCAGGCCCGCGCCGCCGACAACCCCGACGCGGTGAACCTGTGGGCCGGGCAAGCACACACCCTCGCGGAGGCCGTTCCCGCCGCCGACCTGGTGCGCAAGCTCACCGAGGAGACGAAAGCCGCTCTGCACTCGGCACTTTCGCGGCCAATCGGTTCTTGTTGACAACGTTTGTCGTTTAGACTCGTGGGACATCACCCGCCATCCCACGAGGAGAGCGTCATGTCATTGGATGTCCCAGCCGCACTGCTCGAACGCGCCGAAAGCGGTCCGGTCAGCGACGAGGAATTCGTCGAATGCGTTCGTACCTCACTGCCCTACGCCTACGAGGTCGTCAGCCGTGTGGCCGCCGACTTGCGTTCCGGCACAGCCGAATTCGCGGACAATCAGGTTCCCCCGCCGGACGAGACGGCCCGCGGCCAACTGCTGCGGGCGATGGCGTCGGATTCGATCCGGGGCAGCCTGGAGCGGCATTTCGGCATCAAGCTCGCCTTCCAGAACTGCCATCGGGTGGCGGCCTTCCCGCTGTCGGCCGTCGGCGGCGACACCTACTCCACCTTCATCTCCACCCGCGCTCAACTGCTCAATCAGAGCCCGGAACTGCGTAACTGCTGATCTGTACGGTTCCGGCGCCGGCTGTGTCCGGCGCCGGGCCCGGCGTCACGCTCCGGCGC
Source organism: Nocardia africana NBRC 100379 (assembly GCF_001612635.1). Classification (GTDB taxonomy): domain Bacteria; phylum Actinomycetota; class Actinomycetes; order Mycobacteriales; family Mycobacteriaceae; genus Nocardia; species Nocardia africana. The sequence goes on from NZ_BDAV01000002.1 coordinate 113,062, forward strand.
CGGATCCCCATTCCCGCAGCCGCCGTTTGAGGACCTTGCCGGTGGGATTGCGCGGCAGTTCGTCGATGAAGACCACCTCGCGAGGCACCTTGTAGCGCGCCAGGTTCGACTTCACATGCGCTTTGATCTCCTCCGCGCCGAGGGTTTCGGTGGTGCGGACGACGAAAGCGACCAGCCGGGCGCCGTATTCGTCGTCGGGCACGCCGATGACGGCGGCCTCTCGCACGTCCGGATGGGCGTCGAGTAATTCCTCGACCTCGGCCGGGAACACGTTCTCCCCACCCGAGACGATCATGTCGTCGTCGCGGCCGTCGATGAAAAGCCTTCCCGCGGAATCGAAATGGCCGACATCGCCGGTGGCCATCAGGCCACGGATCTGCTCCTTACCGCCGCCACCGGTATAGCCGTCGAACGGAATCGCGTTGCCGACGAAGATCCGTCCGGAAGTCCCCGGCGGCACGGGCTCGCCCTGCTCGTCGAGGATCTCGATCACCGCGCCCGCCACCGGGGAGCCCACACAGCCCGGCTCCTCCGCCAGATCCTCCGGGGTGGCGATGGTGGCGTAGGCCACCTCGGTGGACCCGTACAGGTTGTAGACGACCGGCCCGAAAATGGCGGTTACTCGCCGGCAGAGCTCGGCGCCCAGCTGCGATCCGGCGACGAAGACGATGCGCAGCGCCGACAGATCCCGCTCGCTCACCGCCTGCGGGCCCAGTTCTACGATTCGCGCGAGCATCACCGGCACCACGATCAGCGCGGTGGCGCGATGTTCGGCCAGACTGTCGATCACCCGCTGCGGATCGAATCGCCGCCGGATCACCAGCGTCGAGCCGAAACCGATGGCCAGCAACGACATCGCGAAGCCGAGGGTGTGGAACAGCGGCGCCGGGCATTCGGTCACCTCGCGGGTCCGGAACGGCACCTTGCTGAGAATCGCGCCCAGCGGTTCGAGGGAACGCGGCTCCGACCGCGGCGCGCCCTTGGGCGTACCGGTGGTGCCGCTGGTCAGCAGAACGATCTTGGCGCCGGAGCGCGAGAACGGCGGCGTGGCGGGCGAGCCGGCGGTGATCAGCGACTCCAGGCTGGAGGTGTGCCCGGTCTCGGACCAGGCCCGATAAGCCCCGCGCCGCGGGCTCAGATCGCCCAGGATGGATTCGTACTCCTCGTCGTACACCAGCAGATCCGCCCCCTCGCGGGCGGCCACATCGCGCAGTTGCGGCCCGGCGAAATCGGTGTTCAACAGGATGATTCGGGCCCCGCATTTGGCCGCGGCGAAGACCGCGTCGAGCAGCCCGCGGTGGTTGCGGGCCAGAATCGCCACGCCCTCGCCGGTGCGCAGCCCGCGCTTGCGCCATTCGTTGGCCAGCCGGTTGGAGCGGTCCTCGAGTTCCCGATAGCTCAGCGTGCCGAGTTCGTCGATCACGGCGGCGCGATCGCCGTAGCGGGCGGCGGCCAGCCGCAGCAGCGCGGGCAGCGCGCCGTGGCGGAGCAGCGCGTCACCCGCGGACAGCAACGTCAACGGCGAGTCGATGCCGACCACACCGCTGCCGACCGCGAGCCGCAGATATTCCAGTTCGGACCACGCCCGAGCGATCAGCGTGCGTAACAGATTCACCGTCATGCTCGAATCCCCCTGCCGCGCCGACTGTCTCGCATCGGATGGCGGTGCACGCCCATTACGCCGGACCTCTCTGTCCCCGCCCGGTGGAGCCGGGGTCCGCGAGGAGGCTACGGCTGCGTGGCCCCACGGGCACCCCTGTCGGGCGCATACGACACCGCCCCTTCGACGGTACGCGCCCTCACCGTAACCCCGCCGCACACGATCGGTCGACCGCAACCGTGCGGGCGGGATCGCTCCCGCCGGACTCGCTACTTTCCGTGCGCGCGCAACTGATAGAGCCCGCGAGTCTCGGCGACGACCACGCCGTCGGCGTCGGTGACCGTGGCCTCGAGGGTGAAGTCGGCCTTGCCGTTGGCCTCGGCGTCGGCGATCACCCGCGCGATCTCCTCCTCCGACAGCGAAGCCTCGGCGCGCACATCGGTTTTCGCCGGCTTGCGGAAGAAGATCTGCAGGTCCTTCACCAGCGGGTAGTACTCGGCGCTGTCGAAGGTGGCGATCGGAATCGCACCGCCGAGGATTTCCGCGACGGTGAACAGCACACCGGCGTACATGACGCCGAAGTGGTTGCCGTTGCCCTCGATCGGCACGGTGGTGGCCGCGAAACCGGGCCGCACCTCGAGTGCCCGCACACCCATCTTGTGCGCGATCGGGATGGTGAACTCCAGCGCGCCGTTCACCACATCCGCGAACGCGGGGGTGTCGTTGTTCGTCTCGGCGCTGCTCGTCTCGGTCATCGCCAACCCTTTCTGCACGTGATCGGACGCCCACCGGACGTCGGTGCTCAGCCTACGACACGTTGTTGACATAGCGCCAACAGGTTCGCGATACCGCCGACCGGCCCGGGCGGGCACCGTCGGACCCCACGCACACCGCGGCCGCGACCGGATGTTCCGGCCGCGGCCGCAGGATTCGTTCACAGCGTCGGGACGCTCGGTATCACAGCGTCGAGACGCTCGGTATCACAGCGTCGGGACGCTCGGAATTACAGCGTCGTGACGCTCAGTTCGCCGTCGGCGTAGCGAGCCCGCAACCGCTTCTTGTCGAATTTGCCGACGCTGGTCTTGGGCACCTCGTCGATGAAGGTCCAGTGTTCGGGCAGCTGCCATTTGGCGAACTTGTCCGCCAGGAAGTCACGCAACTCGGCCGGTTCGGCGCTGGCGCCCTCCTTGAGGACGATGGCGACCAGCGGCCGCTCGTCCCATTTCTCGTCCGGCACTCCGATCACCGAGGCCTCCGCGACAGCCGGATGGCCCATGATCGCGTTCTCCAGATCGACCGAGGAGATCCATTCGCCGCCGGATTTGATCACGTCCTTGGACCGGTCCACCAGCGTGAGATAGCCGTTGGGCGTGATCTTGCCGACGTCACCGGTGCGCAGCCAGCCGTCGTCGAACTTGTCGGGGTCGACGGACGCGCCCTCCGGTGAGTAATAGGCCCCCGCGATCCACGGGCCGCGCACCTCGAGTTCGCCCACGGCCTCACCGTCGTTGGGCAGCACCGAACCGTCGTCGCCCACCAGACGCGCCTGGACCAGGGCCGGGAACCGGCCCTGCGTGTAGCGGTACTCCCATTCGTCCTCGCCCGTCACACCCTTCGGCGGGTGCGCGACGCTGCCCAGCGGAGAGGTCTCGGTCATTCCCCAGGCGTGCAGCAGTCGTACGCCGTGCTTTTCCTGGAATGCCCGCATCATCGCCGGCGGCAGCGCGGACCCGCCGACGACCACCTCGCGCAGATGCGTGATGTCCTGCGGCTTCGCTTCCAACTGCGCCAGCACGCCGCCCCAGATGGTCGGCACCGCGGCGGCGAAGGTCGGCTGCACCGCGGCCATCATCTCCAGCAGCGGCGCCGGCTGCAGGAAGCGGTCGGGCATCAGCACGCTCGCCCCCGACAGCAGCGCGGCGTACGGCAGACCCCAGGCGTTGGCATGGAACAGCGGCACGATGGCCAGCACGATGTCGGAGGAGGTGAATCCCATACTCGCGTTGGTCAGCACCTGCATGGCGTGCAGGACATTGGACCGGTGCGAATACACCACGCCCTTGGGGTCGCCGGTGGTGCCGGAGGTATAGCACATCCCGGCCGCGGAGCGTTCGTCGATGACCGGGAAGTCGTAGGTATCCGGCTGTCCCGCAAGCAGTTCCGCGTAGGAGTGCACCTGCACACCCTCGGGCGCGGTCAGATCCGCGGCGTTTCCGTTGGCCACGATGACGTGGCGGACGGTCTTCAGCGTCGGCAGATAGCCGGCGAACATCGGCAGCAGCGAACCGTCGACGATCACGACCTTGTCCTCGGCGTGATTGGCCACGAAGGTGACCTGCTCGGGGAACAGCCGCAGGTTCAGCGCGTGCAGCACGGCGCCCATCGCGGGCACGGCGGCGTAGGCGACCATATGTTCGTTGTTGTTCCACATGAACGTGGCGACCCGGTCGCCCACGTCGATCCCCAGCCCACGCAGCGCATTGGCCAGCCGCGCCGATTCCGCACCCAATTCCCGATAGGTCATGGTGCGCACCCCATCGCCCGTCCAGGTCGACACCGTGGCATCGCCGTGGAACGTGGACGCATATCGCAGCAGGGTGGCCAGCGACAGTTGATCGTCCTGCATCGTGCTCAACATCAGTACCCGCACTCCTTCACCGGTGAACGACGTCACACCTGCCGCGAGGATAGCCGAAACCGGACGAAGCGATCATCGGGCCGACCGGATGGTCCATTTTTCCGCGACACGCGGCACGAACAGCACAGACATGGGATGAATCGGCTGCACGTGGCGAACCCCTGATCGCCACGTGCAGCCGTCCCTGCCGTCCCGGGTGCACCCGGATACGGCAGATCCGTCCCGGATGGCCGCCGGACGCGCGACGACACCCCCTGCAGCGCCGTCGAAAACGTCAAATGCCCACCGGGACAGGCTTTTTGAAGAGGAACTGCTATAGATAGTAAATTCGACGGGCCGGAACTGTCCAGCGGAGCCGGCTGTCCGGTCGGGCGCGACAGCCGCGACATGGCCGGAAATGTGGATTCTTTGGCCGCTGATCTCTCGGAAACGACCGCCCGGCCCTCTACTCTTCGACTATGACTGCCACGCCGTCCATCCTGATCATCGGCGCCGGGTTCGCCGGCCTCGGCATGGCGCTGGAATTGCAGCGCGCCGGTATCGACACCTTCACCATCGTCGAGAAGGCCGGGGATCTGGGCGGCGTCTGGCGCGAGAACACCTATCCGGGCGCGGCCTGCGATGTGCCCTCGCCGCTGTACTCGTGGTCGTTCGAACCCAAATCCGATTGGCCGCGCCGCTTTTCGCAGCAGCGCGATATCCACGCGTATATGCGCGCGGTCGCCGAGAAGCACGATCTTCCACGCAAGATCCGCTTCGGCATCGAGGTCGCCGATGCGGAATTCGATCCCGCCCGCGGTGTCTGGCAGGTGCGCACCGCGGACGGCGAAACCCTCACCGCCGACGTGCTGATCCCCGCGGTGGGCCAGCTCTCGCGCCCGGCGATGCCGAATATCCCCGGCATCGACACCTTCACCGGTCCCGCCTTCCACTCCGCCGAATGGGACCACAGCGTCGACCTCACCGGTAAGCGGGTGGCGTGCATCGGCACCGGCGCCAGTGCGATCCAATACATTCCGGCCATTCAGCCGACGGTCGGGCATCTCACCCTGTTCCAGCGCTCCGCCGCCTGGGTGCTGCCGAAATTCGATACCGAATACACCGGCCTGCACCACGCGCTGTTCAAGTACTTTCCGCCCAGCCGGTGGGCCGAACGCTTCGCCATCTGGACCTTCTTCGAGGTCATGGCGCTGGCCCTGACCGATGTGCCGTGGATCAAACATCCGGTGATCGCGATCGCCGACCGCCATCGCGCCGATTCCGTACCCGATGAACAATTGCGCGCCAAGCTCACTCCGGATTACGCCGCCGGCTGTAAGCGCGGCCTGTTCTCCAACGAGTATTTCCCCGCCCTCACCCAGCCCAATGTCAGTGTGGAGACCACCGCGATCGAGGCGATCACGGCGAACGGAATCCGCACCGCCGACGGCGTCGAGCATCCGGTGGACGTGATCATCTACGGCACCGGCTTCAAGGGCACCGAATTCCTCGCGCCGATGAACATCTACGGCCTCGGCGGTCGCAAACTGTCCGACGAATGGGCGCCGGAGGGTGCGCGCGCGTTCCTGGGCATGTCGGTGCCGGACTTCCCGAATCTATTCATGATGTACGGGCCCAATACCAATGTGGGTTCCGGCTCCATCATCTACATGCTGGAATCGCAGGCCCGCTACATCCGGCAGGTGGTGGAGTATCTGTCCGCCGAACCCGGACATTTCCTCGCCGCGCAGCCCGCCGCCGAACAGGCCTGGGACGACTGGTTGCGCAAGCGCCTGGCCGATACGCCGTGGAACTTCTGCTCCAGCTGGTACCGCAACGCCTCGGGCCGCATCACCAACAACTGGCCCGGCGCCACGCTGCTCTTCCGGTGGAAGACACGGCGTTTCGACCCGGCCGACTACGCCGAAGGCGTGGCCGGATCCTGATGCGCCACCGCGGTTCACAACCGGATGGTGGTGAACACCGCGACCGTGCTGTCCTGCCGGTAGTAGATATCCGCCGGAGGGTCGGCGAGATGGGCATCGGGGAGCGGGCTGTAATCGACCGCCCGGAGGGTGAGCGGTCCGGCAGGCGCCGTGAGCTCGACCTCGACCCCCTCGGCGGGCGGCGCGTAGAAACGGACCCCCTGGGCGGGCACCGGCGTGATGTCGCGTCCCGCGACCGTCAGTGAGCGGACCTGCCCGGTATATCGCAGCGCGACCGAGGTGGCGCCACGGGTGGATCGCAGCCGCAGCCGCACGGTGCGCAGATCCGCTTCGGTGCGATCGGACAGGATGTCGGCGGCGGGGGCGGGCAGATCGTGCGCCGGGGCGGCACCGGCGGCCGACGCGTCGGTCCACAGCTCCGCGAATGCCCCGTGCGGAGCGCCGGATTCGACGAAGCCGCGGGTCCATCGGTCCGGCGCCGTGGCGGAAATCCACTGCGCCTCGCGGCTGTCCGTATCGAGCGCGTAGGACAGTTGCGACATCAGCGGATGCCGCGCGTCGAACCGGTCGACCACCGTCCCGGCCGCGGCGAGCGCGACCGTGAGCACCACCGCCGCCGCGGGGATCAGGGCGCCGCGCCGGCTCGGCCACGCATCGGTCAGGGTGAGGGTGAACAATCCGCCCAGAATCAGCACCACGGGCGCGGCGAGATACGCGGCCGCGGCGAGTCCGGTCTGCAGCGCCGCGTACGCGGTGCCACCGGCGAAGACCGCCGCCGGGACGAGGAACGCGGTGAGCACCGGCAACCGCAGGCGGTCGGGCACCAGGAAGCTCAGCACGACGCCGACGACGGCGGCCAGCGCCGGAATCACCACCATCACACCCGCGGCCGGCGCAAGAGCCGTGACCACCGCACCGATCGCCGTCACCGCGCCCAGCACGCCCACGGCGGTCGCGGAAGGCCCGAACAGCCGCCGCGACAGGGCATACCAGGCGGCCAGTACCGCCACGCACGCCATCACCAGGGCCGCGCCGTAGAACTGGGGCCGGTACGGATCGACGAACAGCACGCGATACTCCGGCCGGATCGCGGTGATCGCTTTCCAGACCCCGTAGACGACGCCCATTCCGATCGGAACCGCCACCAGCGCGGTGGCCGCCGCGCCCAGAGTCCGGCCGATCGTCGCCTCCCCGGTCCGGCGGATCCGCCACACGACCCAGGCCACGAGCAGCACCGAGGCCACCGCGGCCACGACCACCACCCACAGCGGCAGCACGACCAGTACGCCGAAGGGCAGCGGGAAATACGCGCGGTCGGGCTGATCGGCCGCGCTCCGCAGATCCCGCCCCGCGAATTCGCGCGCCCCGGCGGTGGTGTTGTCGCCGAATTGCTGCACGGTGGCGAGATCGACGTGGCCCGGATCGTCGAACGGATTGTGGTAGTAGGCATTCCGACCGGCGAAGGCCCAGTCGAGCACCCGGAAGCCGTGGGGGTCGAGCGCCGCGAAATCGGTATTGCTCCCGGTCTGATCACCGCCCAGGGCCGTGGACAGCGAATCGGTGTTCGGATGCGGCACGCCGGTGACCACGCTGATCAGATCGGCGTCGGGACGACTGATCCGCCACAGCATCGGCGGACCGCCGGCGCCACGCGCCTCGTGATTGATCACCACGCCGCCGCGCGGGTCGGCGCCGCCGGAGGTCGCGAAGGCCTCGGCGCCGAGCAGGCCCACCTCTTCGGCGTCGGTGAGCAGCACCACAAGGTCGTTGCGCGGCTGCAGTCCGCTCGCTCGCAGCGCACGCACGGCTTCCAGGATGGTGGCGACACCGACCCCGTCGTCGTTCGCGCCGGGGCCGGAGGGCACCGAATCATAATGCGCGACAAGGTAGATCGTGCCGGTCGCAGCGTGTCCCGGCCAGCGGGCGACGATATTTCCGGTCTGCCCGAGCACCGCTACCGCACGATGCGGATCCACCGGATACTTGCCCACTCCGTACCGAACCTCGGTGTCCAGCCCCAGTTCTCGCAGCTTTTCCACGAGATGTTCGCGCACCCGGTCGTGTTCGGCGGTGCCGACCGGATGCGGCCGCGAGGCGATCTCCCGAATCGTCGCCAGCGCGCGCTCGGCACTGAAATCCGTAGCGGGAGCCGCGGCGTCGCGATATCCGTGCGGTTGTTGCTCCCAGGCCGTCGCGATCGCGATCAGGACCAGGACAGTGAAGGCCAGCACACCCGATACACGACGCCCCATCCTGCGATGGTAACCCGGAAAAACCGCAGAAATCGGGCAGACCGAGTGCCGGCGACGCGCACATCGCGGCCAGGGCAACGGTTTCGATCCGTTCGAGCGCAACAGTGGGATCGCCCGATGCGCGGATTAGCCTCGATCCGATGAGCCTTTCAGTTCCGATCGGGGTTTCGGTGTGGCCGCGGCCCGATGCGGCCAACGACGTCGACGAGGTCCTCCGACTCGCCACCGCGGCGCAGCGCTCGGGTGTGCGGTCGGTGTGGTTCGGGCAGAAATTCGATCTCGATGCGCTGACCCTCGCGGCGGTGGTCGGTCTCGCCGTCCCGGAGATCGAGGTGGGCACCTCCGTCGTGCCGATCAATCCACGCCATCCGCTGGTGGTCGCGTCCCAGGCCCAGACCGCGCAGGCCGCGTCGGGCGGACGCTTCCGCCTGGGCATCGGATTGGGCGCTCCCCCACTGGAATCGGCGGCGTTCGGCATCCGCGAGGACAAACCGGTGCGGCGGCTGCGCGAATATCTGATCGCGCTGCGCCAGGCCATCGAGGACGGCACCGTCGATGTCCAGGGCGAGCGGGTGCACGCCCGGCCGCCGATCCCCACGACGGTGCGCGGCGGCGGGAATATTCCCCTGCTCGTGGCCGCCATGGGCCCGCAGGCGTTGCGGGCCACGGGCGAATCGGCCGACGGCGTCCTTCCGTTCCTCGCCGGGCCGCGCACGCTGGAATCACATATCGTGCCCACGCTGCAGCGGGCCCGCCCGGCGAATCCGGTGCGGCCGCTGCAGGTGGTCGCCGGTGTGGTCGTGGTCGTCACCGATCGCGCCGAACAGGTGCGCGAGACCGCGGCGCGAGCGCTGGGGTTCTACGAGCAATTCGACTCCTATCGCGCGGTTCTCGACCGCGAGGGGGTCGCGCACGCGGTCGATCTGGCGCTGATCGGCGACGAGGACCACGTCACCCGCGGCTTGCGGGCGTATGTCGACGCGGCGCCACCGAACTGCTGATCCACCAGAGCGACATCGGCGGCGACGACGATCAGCTGCGCACCTGGAAGTTGCTGGCCGAGCTCACCGCCTGATCATTCGCTCCGGGGCCGGGCGATGATGATGGGGCACTCGACGCTGTGCATCAGCGCCTGACTGGTGGAGCCCAGCGTCATCCCGGGAAATCCGCCCTTACCGTGGCTGCCGACCACGACCAGCTGTGCCGCGGCGGATTCGCCGAGGATGCGCCGCACCGGCCGATCCTCGACGACGACCCGCCGCACCGACAGCGGTTCGTCCGGATCCTCGTGCGCGGCCAGGGCGGCGTCGAGGAGCCGATTCCCCTCCTCTTCGAGGGCCGCCGGGGAGGGGTAATCGCCGAACCGCTGCCAGGTGTGCACCACCACCAGATCGGTCCGGCGCCGCCGCGCCTCGTCGACGGCGATCGCGAGAGCCTGTGCGCTGCACGGGGAATCGTCGTATCCGACGAGCACCGGCCGCTCGGACCCGAGCAGCGGATCCGCCGGCACCACGGCGACCGGGCCGCGCGCGTGCCGCACCAATGCGGTGCTCACCGAGCCGAGCAGGCTGCGCTGATAGGCCCCGAGCCCGCGCGCGCCGACCACCACCAGACGGGCCTCGTCGGCCTGGGACAGCAGCGCGGGAATGATCGGCGCATCGATGACGGCGGTGTCGATGTCGATTTTCGGCGCGATATCGGCCGCCGCCCGGGCGGCCGCCGCGACGGCGCGCTGGGCCTGCTCGCGGGTGCGCTCGTGGTAGGCGCACACTCCCTCGTCCCCGGCCCGGTCCTCCGGAACCGGTGGCACCGCCGACACCACTTCCAGCGGAACCCGGTGCAGCGCAGCATCTTCGGCGGCCCAGCGCGCGGCCCGCAACGCATCGTCGGAACTGTCGACTCCCACCACCACGGGCGCCTTCGAGGCCATGCGTCCCACCTTCCGAGCGGTTCACGAGCATTCCAGGGCGAAGACACCCCCACCCTACCGGCCGGAATGGTGACAACTGCGATACTGGCAATACTCTGGCGAATGCACCCGACGAAATATCGCTCTGGGAGGCATCATGCAGCACGTTCCCGACCGCTCGACCATCGTCGCGGCCCTGCAGTTGGCGGCCCGCGCCCCGTCCGTGCACAACACCCAGCCCTGGCGGTGGGATTTCGACGGGGCCCGTCTGCACCTGTTCAGTGATTCCACCCGGCAACTGAAGGTGGCCGATCCGAGCGGGCGGCAGGAGGTGATCAGCTGCGGCGCCAACCTGCACCACGCCCGGGTCGCCTTCGCCGAGCAGGGGCATCCCATCGCGGTGTCCTATGTTCCCGAGGAAGGGCTGCACGACCTGCTGGCCGTCGCCGAATTCGAGCCGCCGCGCCCACCGTCGGATCGCGAACGCGCCCTCGCCGCCGCGATCCGCGCACGCCGCACCGACCGGCTCCCGATGTCGGCGCCCGACCGGCCGGAGCTGGTGCGACAGTTGCGCGAGGTGTCCGAGGTGGACGGTGTGCACCTGAACGCCGTCGACGATTCGGTGCGTCCCCGGCTCGCCGCCGCCTCCGAGCAGACCGCCTCCCTGCAACAGTTCGACACCCCGTATCAGAACGAATTACGCTGGTGGACAGGTAATTTCGACGTCCCAGAAGGGATACCGTCCTACGCTCTGCCCACCGCCCCCGAGGCGGCACTGGTCGATGTCGGCCGCGACTTTCCGATCCCGCCCGGAGATCCGCACCGCACCGGCGAGCCCGACCATGCCACCCTCGTGGTGCTCAGCACCGCCGAGAACACCCCGCACGATTGGCTGGCGACCGGCGAAACCCTGTCCACCGCCCTGCTGTCGGCCACTGCGGCCGGACTGGCGACCTGCCCCCTCACCCACATCACCGAAATCCCGGCGGCCGTCCGCGCGATCCGCACCCTGCTGCCCGACCCCGCTCGCATCCCCCAGGTACTCATCCGCCTGGGCACCGCACCCCACGACACCTTCGTCCCGCCCACCCCGCGCCGACCGGTCGAGGATTTCCTCTCCCTGCCGCGCTGAGACGCCGCAAATCGGTCGCCGCCATGGCGAGGTGGCCACCGGCCCGCCACACGCTAGACTGACCACGCCTGATCGTCACCCCCGGGAGGCACAGGCATCGTGGATCACTGCGAGGCAAGTGCGAAACCCGTTGTGAAGCGGGATCTTTCACACTGTCGCGCACGGTCTACGCCCTCGTAGCTCAGGGGATAGAGCACCGCTCTCCTAAAGCGGGTGTCGCAGGTTCGAATCCTGCCGAGGGCACTGTGGACATTCGAGTTCCACAGCCGACAGTCGGCTTCGACTACCCTTCCCAACAGGAAGTCGCAGGTAAGTCCCGTTTCCATGTCCTCGCGGGCACCGCCGAGGACCTCTGTGGCTGCTGAACCTGGAATTCTCGACAGCAGTGACCGAGGCCTACCGGGATCAGATGACCGCACTCATGGTGGCCGAGGATCGCAGACTCTCGGACTGCCTTTCGAAGGGGCATTCGTGGTTGTCGCCGCCGAGTCGACCCCGATCGCCGACAAGGCGAAGGTCCATCTGGAAGACGTCCTCCGTCGGCGTGGTACCGCATCGGCATGGCGGTCGCAGCCCGATCGTGAGATCGGCATCATCTACCGTGGCAGCGGCCAAACCCTTGCCGAAATTCTCGAGGTCGTCTCCGCCACTGCGGCCGCTCGGGTCGGTGTGAGTCCGGAGTTCGAACGACTCGATATGACTTCGCGTGCGGCTCCTTTCGCCCGCACCGCCCTCGAGACGATGCCCGCCGGCACGGTCGGCGTGAACCAGATCTCCGATACGCCGATCAGCGCTCTGGTCATCGCCAATCTGGATTCGACACGGCAATTCGTCTGGCGGGTCCTCGGTGGCGTGCTCACCCTGCCCGACGACGAACGCGGCACCCACCTCGCCACTGCCCGCGCCTGGCTGGACGCCGACGGTTCGGCCGCGCAGACCGCGAGCACCCTGTACTGCCACGAGAACACCGTTCGATATCGCATGCGCCGACTGGAAGAGCGGCTGGGTTGCTCACTGTCGAGCCCGACCCGGCTCGCCGAATTCGTCGCCGCTCTGCAGGCGATCAACACATTCCCCGACCTCGCCTCGCACCCGGCCGACGAGTCCGCGGTGGGCAGGGCAGCGTCCCCGTTGCCGAGCAGGCCGATCGGAGCCTGACTCATCCGGTTTTGGTGTGGCGACAATCCTTCGCCCCGAATTGTGTTTTCGGCTACAACCGGACATTGGCCGCCGGGCCCTAAGCTTTTCTGCGTCAAGCGTTTTCGGTGAATCATCGATACTCCGTTGGGTGAGCTCGGTGCAGCGACCGCCGGGCTCACCCGCAGTTCTACGACAGGGTGTGCACAATGATGCAGTCATCGGCTCTCGGCCGGGCCGGGTCACGACTCAGCGGCCATTCGCGCGAAGTTGCGAAGCGATTCGTCATCGACAAGGTCGAATCCACCGGCGCGGCAACACGAGATGACTTCGACATCGATTTGATCGTCACGACCGTGCACCAGCAGACCGATGACTGGAACTTTCAGGCCATGCCCGCATCGGCATTCTGGCGCATCGTTTCCAACTGCTTCGAAGACGAGCCCGCGCGGGTGGGCGCCGACGATTAGTTCTCGCCGCTCCGGAGCCTACGAGGAGGACCAGTTGTGGGTACACCCGAATTGTGGGACGGCGGCGAGGAAGCCCCCGGTCGGGTGCCCGCGCCGACGGCCGGACCGGGCAGCTACCTCCACCACGAGGACGGCTCATGGTCCTTCGTGGGCGACGACGGCTGGCCGGTCGGTGCCGAGGAGTTCTACGCCGAGCTCACCGGCGCCGTCGCGACACCACCGGTGATCGACGTGCAGCCCGAGTCCGTCACCGACTTCGAGGTCGACAGCAGCGACCGTCGGCCGCGAAATTGAAACTCGTTACGCGACAGTGGGTTACAACGACACCACGCGCCTCGGCCGGGGCATGATGTGGCCGGTCACCTACGCACTGACCACGCGGCAGCCTGAACGGATCCGCGTCGCCGATCACCCGGCGACAGTGGCGGAATCCGGCGGGCCGAGTTTGTGAAACAGGTTGTTTCGGCAACTTTTGCATTCGGCGAAAACGCGTAGAATTCCAGCAGGTCGGGACAGCTATCTGGAGCCCATCATGATCAAGAAAAGGAATTCACACACCAAATTCGCTCGGTTGGCAGCAGCAGCCGGAATAGCCGCGGTCGCTGCGGTTCCGGTCGTCGCGGCCGCGACGCAAGCGTCCGCCACCGAAACAGCGACGCCCACATCCGCCACCCAACCTGTCGACAGCCCCGGCTGGGGCAACGGCGGCGGCTGGGGTCACGGCTGGGGCTGGGGCCACGGCTGGGGTTGGGGCAACGGCTGGGGCTGGGGTAACGGCGGTTGGGGAGGCGGCGGCTGGGGAGGCGGCGGCTGGGGCAGCAACTGGTGGAACCCATTCGGCGGCGGCTGGGGAAGCTTCTAGTGCCGACAACCGAGCCCGGACACGCACAGCGTGCCGGGCTCGGTCGCATCCGAGACCGTTCATGTGACGGCCGGGATCGACCAACCGCGCTGGGACTGGTGACCGAATGAAAATCGTGTGTATCGGTGGCGGGCCGGCCGGACTGTACTTCGCCATTTCGATGAAGCGGCGCGACCCGGGCCATGCCGTCACGGTGATAGACCGGGATCCTCCCGGGTCCACCTATGGCTGGGGCGTCGTGTACTGGGACGACCTGCTCGACGTCCTGTATCGGAACGATCCCGACAGCGCCCGGGCGGTGCGGGCCGGATCGGTCCTCTGGCGCGAACAGGCGATCCACGTGGGCGACGAGGGGACCGCATATTTCCCGGGGTACGGATTCAGCATGGGGCGAGCGGCATTGCTCGATGTGCTGTCCCGGCGGGCGCGCGACCTCGGCGTCGATGTCCAGCACGGCCGCGAGATCCACGATCTGTCCGGCTTCGACGACGCCGATCTCGTCCTCGCGTCCGATGGCGCCAACAGCCGGGTGCGCCAGCTCGACGATCATCGCTTCGGAACGTCGGTGACACTCGGCGAGAATCGCTATATCTGGCTGGGCACCGACAAGGTTTTCACCCGATTCACCTTCGCCTTCGAACACACCCCGGCCGGTTGGATCTGGTTCCACGCCTACCCGTCGATCGCCGGAAAGATCAGCACCTGCATCGTCGAGTGCCAACCGCGGACGTGGCACGAATCGGGATTCGATTCTCTGGACAACGCCGCGAATGTGCGTCTGCTGGAAAAGATATTCGCGCGCGTTCTCGACGGACATTCGTTGATCAGCAAGACGCGAGGCGAATTCGCCAGGTGGAGTTGCTTTCCCGAGGTGACCAACAAATCCTGGTATCACGACAATGTGGTGCTGCTCGGCGATGCCGCGCACACGACGCACTTCACCATCGGTTCGGGCACCCGGTTGGCGATCATCGACGCCATCGTGCTCGCACAAAGTCTGTACGAACACGACGAGATCGCCGGCGCGCTGGAGGATTACGACGCACAGCGGCGCGCGGCGATGCGCCCGATACAGGCCGCCGCCCGTGCCAGCATGACCTGGTTCGAACACGCCGACCGGTATCTCGATCGCAACGCCGTGCAGTTCGCCTATGCGATGGCGGTCCGGCACGGGCTGCAAATGCCGTGGCGTTATCAGATGCACCTGCTCTCACAGGTTCCCGCCGTGCGCACGATGCGCCGGGGTCTCGATTCCGGGCAACGATGGTGGCGAGCTGCCCGACGGGGAGAACTCGCGATGACCCGGCGCTGATCTATTCGGCGGCGCGACTGCTCTCGTCGCGATGCAGCACCCAGGTGCCACGGCCGGCGGCCTTGGCTCGGTACAGGCCCACGTCGGCGTCGTTCAACAGCTTCTCGGCATTCGCGCCGGCGACCGGGGCGACGACGGCGCCGATACTGGCCGACATCGCCAGCAGATCGGTGGGACCGACCGGAACCGGTTCCCGCAGTGTCGCGAGCATGGCCTCGGCGGCGGCGTGCGCCGTCTTCTCGTCACAGGGCGGTGCGAGCAGCGCGACGAACTCGTCTCCGCCGATGCGGGTGACCGTGACGGCCGGTGAGGTCATCGTCGCGTCGAGCCGGCGACCGACCTCGGCCAGGACGCTGTCGCCCGCGCGGTGGCCGTAGCGGTCGTTGATCAGCTTGAACTCGTCGAGGTCGAGAAAGCACAGACCGATGTGGTCGTCGGGACCGGCCGTCGCGACGATGGCCTCCAACTGCTCGAGCAGGCAGTGCCGATTGGGCAGACCGGTCAGCGGATCGTGGCGCGCCTGCCACCACAGTTTGCGCTCCATCGCCCGCCGCTCGGTGATGTCCTCTCCGACGGCGAGCAGTCGCAGATCGCGACCACCCGCCCCGCGCACCAGCGTCATCGTCCAGGAGCCCCAGCAGACGGTGCCGTCGGGGCGGCAGAAGCGGCCTTCGAAGTGCACCGTGCCATGCCTGCGCTGATACAGATCGACGACCACCTGCTGGAGCTTGCCGCGATCCTCGGGATGCATCAGATCCAGACCCGCCACCCCCGGCAGTTCCTCCGGCTTCATCCCCACCATCCGGGCCGTGGTCGGGTTGGCCTCCAGCGTGATGCCGTTGCTGTCGTAGAGGGCGATCGCCACCGCGGCGTTGTCGAACACCACCCGGAAACGCTGGTCGGCTATCTCCTGGCTGTCCGCGTGAACCTTCAAGAGTTCGGCACTGTAGCCGCGGCCGAGTTCGCCGAGGAGCGCGCCGAACCGCTGCGTTCGATCCGGCCGCTGCGATCGGTCCAGCACACCGGCCAGCACCGTGGCGGACGGGGTCATCAAGGCGGGGTCGGTCAACTTCCACCGCACCATCTCGACCCCGACTCGGTAGGCGGGCGACGGATCGAACGGCTCGGCCGCCATGGCGGCTTCCAGTTCGACGATCCACCCGGTCAACTGCTGGACGTCCGGCAGAGAGGTCGGCACGCCACCGCAATCGACCAGGGCCGCCGACCAGTCCCGCGCTATGTCGGCAACCTCGCGCCTGTCCATCCGCGAGGACCTTCCTCCATCACCGGACCCGCGGGCCCGGCACCGACGACCCTCCCCATTGGCTACCAACGAGCATACGAAACAACCGCGCTGCCGTGTGTGACGGCGGACCGGCCGCACTACCGACGCCCCCGATCGAGTCGGCACCCTGGCAGGGCGCCGTACGACGACACGAGGTAGTCGTCCGATCCACTCGGGAACTACCCCCGATCGCGGGAGAGTAACGCCTCCGCTCGGCATCGGAATGTCCGGAATGCACCGCTCGTGCATTCCGTGCGTGGCACATCGGTCTTCGTGCTCGGTTCGGGTCGGAACTCTTGCATCGGAGGGAGTTTCGGGAACCCTCTCGATCGGCGTGGCATCTGGCCGGTTGCGACTACGTTGAGCTGGACGACAGCGGTCGGCTCGGACGAGTGGGGGAACGATGTCAGACGACGATGGGGCTCGAGCGCGCGATTCCTGGCCGCGCCGGGTGGGCGCACTTCTCGGAATTCTCGCACCACAACGTCATTCGCTGCTGGCGGCGACTGCGCTGCTTCTCGGCGGCACCGGATTGTCGCTGGCGCAACCGCTGCTGGCCGGACAGGTCGTCCGCGATGCGTCCTCCGGCGCGCCGATCGCGTGGTCGCTCGCGGCGTTGGTGGGGGCCTACCTGCTGTATGCCGTCGCCGATACCGGCGGCGGCTACCTGCTCGAGCGATCCAGCGAATCCGTCCTCCTGTCCCTGCGCAATCACCTGGTGGGGCATCTGCTGCGGCTGAGAATTCCCACTCTGGAGTCACAGCGGGTCGGTGATCTCATCTCCCGCGTCACGCTCGATTCGACTGTGATCCGCAATGCCGTGGGCAGCAGTCTCGTCCAAATAGTCACGGGCGCAATCACACTCGCCGGAACCGTGGCGCTGATGATCTATCTCGATTGGCTGTTGTTCTCGATCGTCTTCGTCACCGTGGGCGTCGCCGCGGGTGCGATGTTGCTTGTCATGACGCGAATCGAAGTGGCTTCGGTTCGCCTGCAGGAGAGTGTCGGCGCGTTGTCGGCGGATATCGAGCGCGCGCTGAACGGCGTGCGCACGGTGAAGGTCAACAATGCCGAGGACCGCGAACACGAGCGGTTGACCGAACTGGCCGGCGCGGCGTTCGCCGCCGGCGTGCGCGCGGCCCGGCTGAAGGCGCTGGGCAATCCGGCCATGCACCTGGCGGTGACCGGGTCGTTCGTGGTGTCCCTGCTGGTCGGCGGCGTGCGGGTGGCGAATCATCAGATGGAGTTGAGCGGCCTCGTCACGATGATGCTGCTCGCGATGAATCTGCTGATTCCGGTCGGCGATCTGTTCAACGGCTCCGTCGGATTGCAGAAGGCCTTGGGCGCGCTGAGCCGGATCGAATCGACGCTGGGTTTGCCGGCCGAGGATGTCGACGAGATCCCGCAGGACAGCGTCGACGGTGATTCGGCGCTCGACACCGGGACCGGGCGTCCCGCACTCGAATTCCGAGACGTGCGTTTCTCTTACGACGAGCGGCCGATTCTCGACGGCGTGAGTTTCGCGGTACCTCCGCAGGGACACGTGGCACTGGTCGGGCACTCGGGTGCCGGAAAATCCACCGTATTCTCCCTGGTCAGCCGGTTCTATAATCCGGACGGCGGAGACATCCTGCTCGACGGCCGGTCCTACGCCGGTCGCCCGCGCCGGGCGTGGCGCTCGCAGATCAGCTTGCTGGAGCAGAACGCGCCACTGCTGTTCGGCAGCCTCCGAGACAACCTGACCTACCGGCAGCCGGGCCTCGGCGACGACGACCTGCGGCGCGCGATAGAGCTCGCCGGGCTGGCCGATCTCGTCTCCCGGCTGCCCCGCAGGCTGGACACTCCCGTGGGCGAGCACGGGGTCCTGCTCTCCGGCGGCGAGCGCCAACGGGTGGCACTGGCCCGAGCGCTGATCCGCCGGCCGGTCCTGATGATGCTCGACGAACCCACCGCCATGCTCGACGCCGAAACCGAGAAGGCACTGAACGTGACCATCCAGAATGTGCGAAAAGAATGCGCGCTCTTGGTGATCGCCCATCGCCTGTCCACGATCCGCGAGGCCGACACCGTCCTGTTCCTGAGGGATGGGCGGATCGTCGACAGCGGGCCACACGACGAACTGGTCGCCCGCAATGCCGACTATCGACAGCTCGTCGGAGCGAAGATGTGATCGCGTACCGCGGATTGTCAGCTCGACAGTGTCGTCAACGCGGCCGGGTCGAACAGATCCCGAATTCGGTTCCACGGGAGCTGAACCGGGTAGTAGTCGCCCCGCGCGTGCGCGACCGGGAAGTAGACGGTGAGCCCTTCCGGGGAAGGGACCCAGTTGGCGAAATCGTCACTGCCGGGAGCATGGGTGAACAGTGTGGGCCCGTCCGGGGGCACCAGGCTCTGGGCCGTCGTGGCGAGCGCGTTCCAGCTCCGATCCGGGTCGCGCAGGGCGGTCGGCAGCAGGACGGGTTGGGCGGTGCCGGTGTCGAGCACCACGGTGCCGATCTGGTTGACCGGGTGCGGACCGCCCTCCCAGGTGTGATCCGTAATCAACACGCCCGCGACGACATGCGCCCCTATCCGGGTGACGCGGCTGGTTTCCCCGCAGCGCAGCCGGGCGTCGTGCAGCGCACCGTCCGCCGCGCCCCCACGCAGGTCGGCCAGCGAGGCGCGCATCGCCGCGTTGAACCTCTCGCGAACCGCCTCGTCACCGCCCTCGAGTTGCGGCAGCGTGACGTCGGTCGTCAGCGTCGCGGTCTGCTCGCGCACCGCAACGGTGGTGGCGGTGTACGGCCCCGCCGAGGGCGCGGGCGACTGCGGGCATCCGGCCTGCTGACCGGGCGATTCGGTGACCTGCTGAGCAACCGGTTCGGAGGAGGCCGCGACTCGTCCATGACCGGCATCGTCCGTACCGCAAGCCGACAGCGCCGCCACGCCGACCCAGATTGCCACCCACATCGCGTTTTTCACTGGGCACTCCCCCCGACTGTCACCGGCGAACGGCAGCATACAACCTCGACACCCGCGCTCGGGAGTAACCGACGGCCGGCACCTCGCTCGCGGCGACGCGCATAATCTCACATTTCGCCGCGCTGTTTCGTCCAACAGTGGACGGACCTTACCGAGCGAGGGAGCGAGACCATGACCGATCCGGAAGCGAGCGCGGTGGTGAGTGAGCGGCGAGCACTGCTCAACCTCGCCTACCGGCTGCTCGGCTCCCTCGCGGAGGCCGAGGACGTGGTCCAGGAGACCTATGCGCGCTGGTACGCCATGTCCCCGGAACAACAGCGGGCCGTCGCGGCACCCGGTGGCTGGTTGCGGACCGTGGCCAGCCGCATCTGCCTGGATCTGCTCGGTTCGGCGCGGGCGCGGCGCGAGCGCTACGTCGGGGAGTGGATTCCGGAGCCGGTCCCGGACCGCAGCGAATGGGGTGCGCCCGCACCGGCCGATCCGGCCGACCGGGTGACGCTCGACGAATCGATCAGTATGGCGTTCCTGGTCGTGCTCGATTCCATGACGCCGGCCGAGCGGGTGGCCTTCGTCCTGCACGATGTCTTCCGGTATTCCTTCGCCGAGATCGCCGACATCGTCGGCCGCACGCCCGCGGCCTGCCGCCAGCTGGCCTCCTCCGCACGCCGTCGCGTCCAGACCTCGGCACGTCCGTCCCGGGACGAGCGGGCCGAGGTCGTCAGGGACTTCAAACGCGCCTGGGAGACCAAGGATATCGAGGCACTGATCGAGATCCTGGATCCACGGGCCGTCGCGACCGCCGACAGCGGCGGCCGGGTGGTGGCCTTCCGTCATCCGATCACCGGTGGTGAGCAGATCGCACGCGCATGGATCGAGATCGCCTCCCGCGCCGCGGAAGTCACCCTCCTCGAGCGGACCGTCAACGGCCAGCCCGGCCTGGTGGCACAGATCGGCGGGACCATCGCGACCGTCTACGCCTTCGACATCGCCGACGGCCGGATCACCCGGATCTGGGCGATCCGCAATCCGGAGAAGCTGCGGCAGTGGACGGAAAGCTGACTGCCACTTCCCCATGGTGGCCCTCGGCATGACCGCGATGGCGCCGTTCACGGCCGGCTGGCCTCCGGTGCTGCGCGCGCTCGTTCTCACCGCATTCGTGGTCCCGGCCGCCGTGTACGTGGTCGTCCCGCGCCTGCTCGGCGTCGTCACCCGATATGTTCGCCGGTGACCGGCGAAAGCGGTTCGGGCGGAACGGTTTCTACGCGAATCGGTCATCCGCGCTCCGGCGCGATTTTCGGTACTTTGGATACGGTCACCGTTACGACTGGGCTGACACCGTGGGGAGCGCCGTTCGGCGCCGGTAGCAGGGAGCACAGTATGGCCGAGGCCGAGGTATCCGAGCAGATCGAACTGGTGGAACGGGACTTCCACGACGATCCGCACAAGTACTACGAGCACTGGCGGGCGCGGGGGCCGGTGCACCACGTGCGATTCACGCACGAGCTCGGGATTCCGTGCTGGGTCGTCGTCGGCCATGCGGAAGCGCGGGCGGCACTGGCCGATCCGCGATTGCGGAAGAACTCGGCCGGCACCATCGAACTGTTCCGGCGCAAAGGCTCTGCGGTGCTGTCGAATTCGGACGCGCAGGCGTTGAGCACCCATATGCTCAATACCGATCCGCCGGAACACACCCGGCTGCGGAAGCTGGTGAACAAGGCCTTCACGCCGCGGCGGGTGGCGGCCTTGCGTCCTCGCATCGAGGAGATCACCGCGGGACTGCTCGACGAGGTGGGCGGGCACGACGAGGTCGATCTGCTCCATGCGTTCGCGACCCCGCTGCCCGTCACCGTGATCTGCGAATTGCTCGGCGTTCCCTTCACCGATCGCGACGATTTCCAACTGTGGACCAAGATTCTGGTGGGCGCCGCCGGAGATCTGGCGGACCGCGACCGCGCATCCGCCGATATGGGCGGATATCTGACGGCGCTGCTGGCGGACAAACGCGTTCGGCCCGGCGACGACCTGCTGTCGGGATTGGCCACCGAACACGACGGAGACGACCGCCTCACCGATCAGGAAATGGTGGCGATGGCTTTTCTGCTACTGGTCGCCGGACACGAGACGACGGTGAACCTGATCGGCAACGGCACCTTCGCACTGCTGCGCAACCGGCCCCAATTCGAGGCGCTGCGGGCGGACCCGGACGGCATCCCCGCCGCTGTGGAAGAGTTCCTGCGACTCGACGGCCCGGTCGGCTGGGCCACGGTCCGGTACACCGAGGAACCCGTCGACATCGGCGGAACCGTCATCCCCCCAGGCGAATTGGTCTATGTCGCGCTCTCGGCGGCCGATCGCGATCCCGATCGATACCATTCACCGGAGGCCCTCGATATCAACCGGAAACCGTCCGGCCATGTGGCTTTCGGCCACGGAATTCACTTCTGCGTCGGCGCTCCCCTGGCCCGGATGGAGGCCGCTGTCGCCTTCACCGCTCTGCTGGATCGCTTTCCGAAGCTGGCACTGGCGCCGTGGTTCACGCCGCGGTGGCAGCCGAGCCTGCTCATGCGGGGACTCACCGAACTGCCGGTGCGGCCACACGGATGAGGTGAGCCCGCCGGGTCATCCGGCCGGCAGCGCGGCCTGCGCCGCCACCACCCGCAGTGCGGTGCGCAGCCCCCGTCGCGACCGGGACGGTGTGCCCTCGGCGGCCGCGAACGGGCGGTGTCCGAGAAACTTTCGCTCCGAGGCGGTTTCGGGGGCGTCGTCGGAGGTGGCGGTGAGGAAGCGATCCGGCAGTGCCAATTTGTGGATCGTCCGGAGCGTGAGCGCATACTGCCGCAGCAGGGGACCCGTGGTGTACGGCAGATCGAATTCTTCGCACAGCGCACGCACGCGAGTGGCGATCTCCCGGTACCGGTTGCTGGGTAGATCCGGGAACAGGTGATGTTCGATCTGGTAGCACAGATTGCCACTCATGAAGGCCTGCACCCGCCCGGCGTCGAAGTTCGCGGTGCCCAGCATCTGGCGCAGATACCATTCCGCCTTGGTTTCCGAGTCCAGCACCGACGGAGTGAATTTCTCCGCACCGTCGGGAAAATGGCCGCAGAAGATCACCAGGTATGCCCACAGGTTGCGCAGCACGTTGGCGCCGAGATTCGCGACGAGCGTGCGCCGCCATCGCTTTCCGCTCAACGCCGGAAAGAGCACGTAATCCTTGCCGGCTTGCCGGACGAGTTTGCCGAGCAAGGCGCGGGTCTGGCCGGCCCGCTCGGCGGTATCGGTCACCCGGTCGTGGACGGAGTCCAGGTCGTGCCAGGCGATACCCCATTCGAAGGTCGCCGCCAGCAGCACATTCTGCAGTGGTTGCAGCAGCAGGCGCGGCCGCCAGCGCTGGTCCCTGGTCACCCGCATCACGCCGAAGCCGATATCGTCGTCCATTCCCAGCACGTTGGTGTAGAGGTGATGGCGGACGTTGTGGGCGTAGCGCCACTGCGCGGACAGCCCGGCCATATCCCACTCCCACGTGTTGGAGTGAATTTCCGGGTCGTTCATCCAATCCCACTGACCGTGGGAGACGTTGTGCCCGATCTCCATATTCTCGACGCTCTTGGCCGTCGCCAGGCCCGCCGCGCCGAGCGCCCAGGCGAGGCGGCCGCGACCGGCGAGGATGATCAGTCGCGCGGCGGCGTCGAGGGTGCGCTGGAAGACGATCGTCCGGCGAATGTAGTTCGCGTCGCGAGTCCCCAGGTCGGCCTCGACATCGGCGCGAATCCGGTCGAGCTCACGACCCAGCGCCTCGATATCGGCGGGACTGAGATGTGCGTACGCGCCGATCTCGGTAATAGCCATGACCTACATCCTCGGATTGGTGTGTGGTGGCGCGAACGCCCACCGACGAGGACATATGCGGAGACCCGCCGATCACCCGAGCCTACTCGTACTCGATGAACGGCCGGCGCCACCGGCACCGGCCGGGCGCGGACGCGCGCCGCCGATCAGGCGCCGAGCTCTGCCGCGGAATCCGCCCCCGCGGTCCCGGTCTGCCGGAGGAAGTCCGCGATCACCTCCAGCTCCGTCTCCGAGTACCGCTCCAGCACCTCGTCCATGCGCCGGTTCATGCCCGAGAACACCTGGAACAGTTCGGAATTGCGTTCGCGGACGGCGCGCAGGGTGACCGCGCGCCGGTCGCTCGCCTCCGGGTCACGTTCCCGGACGATCCAGCCGCCCTTCTGCAACCGGTCCAGGACACCGGTGAGTGTGGCCGGGTGCAGGCCGGTGAGCCGGGCCAGGGCGGTCGGCGAGACGGGACCCCGCCGGTTGATCAGGTCCAGGCAGGTCCAGTCCACGTCACGGAGTTCGATCCGGCCGCCGAACCGCCGATTCAGCAGCGCGAGCTGAATGTTCAAGTCGCGCAGCGCATCCTTGACGTCGACGGCCAGCCGGCGCCGTTGCTGCGCGGCCGCGCGATCCGTCTCCGAGCTCATCGGCACCCTCCGGTCGATTCATACGGTTTTCATATGATATCCGGGCGCGGACAGCCCCCGGCGGGTCAGTGCGGTTCGACCCGGAACACCGCGATGCGCCCGGCCGCCGCCGCCACCCCGTCGGGCGTTGCCGCATCGGCCAAACCAGTTGTGACGAAACGGTTTCCGACACTGGCGGGCCCGGATCCGACCAATTCCCGCAGCAGCGCCCCGCGCTGCCCGACCGGAACCTCGACCAGTCGCGCGATCGTGGATTTCCGCCCGCGCGTCAGCGTGACCGAATCGGCGGCCCGCACGTTGGCGACCCACACCGCCCGGGGATAGGCCTGCACGATGTAGAGCGCCCCGCTCAACTCGTTGACCGCGATCGGGAAGGTGCGCGGTTGCCCGCTGCGCCGACCGGTGACGGTGAGCAGTTGCATCGGGCCGAAACCGATTCCCAGCCGCTGCAGCCCGACCACGATCGGATTGACCCGATTGACCATCCGCCGATACCGCTGCGCATCCATCCCGGAACCTCCAGTACTTCCGAAAACATATCCTATGATTTTCGTATCATATCTGAACCGTAACGTATTGCGGTAGTCCTGAACGTCCGGATTCGTCCGATAAACCTGTCAAGGGCCATAGGTCCCCGAGGTGGCGCAAGTGCGCCAGAACACACCTCCGGCTCGGTGTCCATCGGGCGACAGTCCGGCAAATCCCGTGCACACACCCCGTGAACCTGTGTCACCTGCGTATTTGCCGGGCGACGCGCAAGCTCGACCGCGCCCGGATACGAACGGGCGCGAGTAACGATCATGAGGAATGTGAACTATCGTCCGGTCACGAATCGATAACCCCTCTTTCGCTTCGGGAGACCTCGTGCTCGAGCTCGACCATTTCAGCCATGGCTGGGTGACCCCGGTCCTGGCCTATGTCATGTCCGTCATCGGATCCGTTCTGGCGCTGCGCTGCGCCACCCACGCCCGGGCCTCGCGCTGGCCGGGCGGCTGGTTGATCGCCGCGGCCGTCTCGCTCGGCGGCGCCGGCATCTGGGTCATGCACTTCACCGCCATGCTCGGTTTCTCGATCCATGGCACGACCATCCGCTACAACGTGCCGATGACGCTGCTCAGCGCGGCCATCGCGATCGTCGTGGTGTGGGCCGGATTGTCGATCGTGGTGCGCGGGCACCGGGAGGTGATCGCACTCCCCCTCGGCGGCATGATCACCGGCTTCGGCGTCGCGGCCATGCACTACCTCGGCATGCACGCCATGAACGCCGGCGCCCACATCGAATACAGCACCGGGCTGGTGGCCCTGTCGCTGCTGATCGCCGTGGTGGCCGCGACCGCGGCCCTGTGGTTCGTCCTGCACGTGCGTGGGTTCTCCGCCACCATCGGCGCGGCGCTCATCATGGGTCTCGCGGTATGCGGAATGCATTACACCGGAATGGCATCCATGACGGCGCACCGCATGGACACCATGTCCGAGCCGACCGGCGGTGTCGACTCGGTGCAGCTGCTCACCCCGCTGATCATGGTGGTCACGCTCGTCACCATCATGCTCGTGGTACTCGTCGGACTCGCGGAGGTCGACGGACCTTCGCGTCGCGACGATGCCGATGACACGGGCGATCTCGATCTCGCCGACAGCGGGCGTGCGTGGCCGCGCGCCTACACCGAGGAATCCCCCGCACCCGCTCAGCCGGCCGCGTCATTCAGCCTGCAGGCGATGTCGAAGCGGCAGTCGAGCCGCCGATAGCGCAGGCCGTCCGGACGATCGGCCGAGCGAACGCTCAGCCGATCGTCTTCCGGATCCATTCTTCCGCAGCGACTTTCGCCTCCGCGACCGATCGTGCGCTGACCTCGCGCAACATCCGGCCGTCGGCGGTTTCGATACGCCACGCGCAGGTGGTCCGCGTGGTCGGCTTCACCAGACCGCGAGCATCGCCGAATGCCTTGACCAGCCACCAACGGGTGCCGTCACCGGCCAACTCCCAGCCGTCGACCGCATCCGAGGGGCGCACCGGCCCGAACGGCTCGTCGGCATTCGCCCGAGTCTCGGCCACCGGCCCCCTCCTCCGCGATTCACGTTGCAGTCCCATGCTGGTCGATCTCGATTACCCGATCTCGACCACATTGTCGCGCAACATATCCTCGCGGCGGATTCGAACCCCTGGATCGGCGAGCCGCGTGGCACCCGCCGATGGCGTCAGAAGCGGCGGGCGCCGGTCACCGGCATCTGCGCGATCGCCGATCGGATGACACCCTCGCCGCTCGTCGCGGCGTGCACGACCGCGCCGTCACCCGCGTAGAGGGCGGAGTGTCCGCCGCCGTAGAACGACACCAGGTCGCCCGGTTGCAGTGCGTCCAGGTCGACCGGCGTACCGGCGGACAGCTGGTCGTAACTCGTCCGCGGCAGGTCCACCCCGACCTGCCGGTACGCCCACTGCACCAGACCCGAGCAGTCGAAGTCGTCGGGTCCCGCGGCACCCGAGCGGTAGGCCGAGCCGATCTTGGACTCGGCGGCCTCGAGTGCGCGCTCACCGACCGATTTCATGTGCTCCGGCGGGGCCGGATGGATTTCCGGGAAGAGCCCGGGAATGATGAACTGCGGCGGTAGCAGAATTCCCGGTACGACCGGGGCGGGTGGTGGTGAGTCCGCGTGCGCCGGGCCGGCGGTCGCCACCATCGTGCCCGCCGCGCCGAACAGAACGACCAGCGTCGTCGCGGTCGACCAGGCCTTACGACCCAGAAAGCGGGTACATCGACCCGCCTCGGTTCCTGCCATGATGCGTTCCTCCGAATCTCGTAGCGAGAGCAGATTTCCGAAACACCACGGTGATCAATCGATCGTTGGATCCGGGGAGCCATGATTCGCCACGGTCGGGACGAAACCAAATACGAAACACACCAATTCGAATAACAAAACGATAAATTCACGAAATACCGCAGATATCGCTGGTATCTCGATACAATCCCTACGGCCGCGCAGCAGGGGTTTCGGGCGCATCCGAGCCGGTCGCCAGCAGGGAATGGCGGCGGCTGTAGGTCAGGTAGACGATCGCGCCGACGGCGAACCAGACGGCGAAGCGCAACCACGTCACCGGCTGCAGATAGGTGATCAGCCAGATCGAGAAGCCGATGCCGAGCAGCGGCACCACCGGCATGCCCGGCGTGCGGAAGCCGCGCGGCAGATCCGGACTGCGATAGCGCAGCACGATCACCGCCGCACAGACCACGATGAAGGCCAGCAGGATGCCGATATTGGTCAGCTCGGCCGCCTGGCCGATCGGCAGCAGCCCGGCGATCACCGCCGACGCGACACCGACGATCCAGGTGATCCGCGTGGGCACCTGGCGTACCGGATGGGTTTTGGCAAACCATTGGGGCAGCAAGCCGTCCCGGCTCATCGAGTACCAGACGCGGGTCACGCCGAGCATGAAGGTGAACAGCACCGTCATGATGCCGACGATGGCCCCGGCCGCGATCAGACTGCCCAGCCCGGGCAGGCCGACGGATTCGAAGGCGGTCGACAGCCCGCTCTCCGGGTCGATGTCGGTGTAGCGCTGCATTCCGGTGAGGACCAGGCAGACCAGCACGTAGAGCACCATCGACACCGCCAGCGACAGCAGGATCGCCTTGGGCAGATGGCGTTTGGCGTCCACCGACTCCTCGGCGGCGGTCGACATCGCGTCGTAGCCGAAGACCGCGAAGAAGACGGTCGCCGCCCCGGTGACCGCGCCGGACATTCCGAACGGGAAATACGGGTGGTAGTTGGCGGAATCGATGTGGAAGAACCCGACCGCGATCACCACCACGACGACCACGAGCTTCAGGCCCACCACGAAGGTTTCGAATCGCGCCGCGGCCCGGATACCCAGGTTCAACAGGGCGGCGATGAGCAGGCACAGCAGCGCGGCGAACAGATCCACCACGTGGCCGTGCCCGGTTCCCGGCGCACCCAGCATCCATTCGGGGAGCTCGAAATTCAACTGCCCCAACAGGAATTGGATGTAACCGGAGATGCCGATCGCCACCACCGACACGATCGCGGTGTATTCGAGCAGCAGATCCCAGCCGATGAACCAGCCCACCGGCTCGCCGAGTACGGCGTAGCCGTAGGTGTAGGCCGAACCGGCGCGCGGAATGAGCCCCGCGAATTCGGCGTAGGACAGTGCGGCGGCGGCGCTCGCGACACCGGCGATCAGGAAGGACACGAGAACGGCCGGGCCGGCGGTCTGGTTCGCGACCGCACCGGCCAGGGTGAAGATGCCGGCGCCGATGATCCCGCCCACCCCGATGGCGGTCAGCTGCCACAGCCCCAGCGTGCGATGGAGGGTGGTGGCGGATTCGTCCTGAATCTGGTCGATCGGCTTGCGCCGGAAGAACTCTCGCAGAGCGGGACCGGTTGGCATGGGCGCTCCTTGTCCGAGGTGCGGCGCTGGTGAGCCCACAGTACCGATCTCACCTGCGGGTCGCCCGGTATCGGCTTCGGTGAGCGAGGGACGGACCGCCACTCGATGAAACACGTTCTAGACATGCGTGGCGTTTTGTCTTACCGTCGAAACATGAGCAAGACGATGTCTCACGAGGCACGCTTCACCTTGCGTTCCGGCGACTCCTGGCGCGACCCGTGGCCGATGTACGCCGCCCTGCGCGAATCCGATCCGGTGCACCACGTCGTTCCCGAGAACCGCCCGCACGAGGACTACTACGTGCTCTCGCGCTACGCCGATATCTACGCGGCGGTGCGCGATCCGGAGACGTTCTCCTCGGCCCAGGGTCTGACGGTCGACTACAACAACCTCAGCGAGATCGGGCTCGGCGAGAACCGGCCGTTCGTCTTCACCGATCCGCCCGACCACACCGTCTTCCGGCGCCGCGTGGCCAAGGGGTTCACGCCGCGGCAGGTCCAGGAGATCCGGCCCGCGGTCGAGGCGTTCGTGATCGAGCGGGTGGAGAAGCTGCGCGCGGCCGGTGGCGGTGACATCTCGGTGGAGTTGTTCAAACCGCTGCCCACCATGGTGGTGGCGCACTATCTCGGTGTGCCGGAAGAGGACCGGGCGCAGTTCGATCGGTGGAGCGAGGCGATCGTGGCAGCCTCGGCGACCGGCGGCATCGAGCATGCCCAGGAGGCGGTCGGTGAGCTGAGCCAGTACTTCATCGCGATGATCGAGAAGCGCAAACTCGAACCGGCGGACGACACCGTCTCCCATCTGGTGGCCTCCGGACTGGGCGCCGACGGCGACTTCGGCGAAATCCTGCAGATCATCGGCTTCGCGTTCACGATGATCACCGGCGGCAACGACACCACCACCGGAAATCTGGGTGGCGCGGTGCAATTGCTGACCAGCTACCCCGAGCAGCGCCGCCGTCTGCTCGACGATCCCGGCCTGATACCGGGCGCGGTCGACGAATTTCTCCGCATGACCTCGCCGGTGCAGGGTCTGGCCCGCACCACCACCCGCGATGTCGAGATCGAGGGCGTCACCATCCCGGCGGGCCGGCGGGTGCTGATGCTGTACGCGTCGGCCAATCGGGACGAGCGCGAATATGGTTCGGACGCAAGTGAACTCGACGTGACGCGGAATCCGAAGAACATTCTCACCTTCGGCAACGGCAACCACCACTGCCTCGGCGCGGCCGCCGCCCGCATGCAGGCCACCATCGCGCTGCGGGAACTGCTGGCCCGCTGCCCGGACTTCAGCGTCGATCCGGACGGCGTCCGATACACCGAGGGCAATTACGTGCGCTGGCCGGTCAACGTCCCCTTCGTGCCGGCATGAGCGATCAGGCGCGGAGGCGGGAGCGAAGCGTAACCACGCAGCGCCCGCTCATGCCGACGAAAGGCACAGCATGAGCGACTGGCTGGCGCATCCGCGCTCCCTGCAGGCCGCCGAGCGGATCCTGGACGCCGCGGCGAGTTTGTTCTCCGAACGCGGCGTGAACGCGACCCAGATGGGCGATATCGCCAAGGCCGCCGGCTGCTCGCGGGCGACGCTGTACCGCTACTTCGACAGCCGGCAGGCGGTGCAGCTGGCGTATGTGCATCGCGAGGCGCGGCGGGTGGGCGCCCGCGTCACCGCCGAGATCGGGATGATCGCCGACCCCGGCGAACGCGCCGTCGCCGCAGTGCTGGCCAGCCTCCGCGCGGTACGTTCGGACCCGCTGCTGATCGCGTGGTTCCGGCCCGGCGACGCCGGAGCGACCCTGCAGATCGCCCAGACCTCCGAGGTGATCGAGGCCCTCGCCCGCTCGCTGTTCGCCCCGGAAACGCCCTCGGCACATGATGATCGGTCGCAGTTGGCCCGCTGGCTGACCCGGATAATCGTCTCTCTGCTCACAGTGCCCGGCCGGGACGAGGCCGAGGAGCGCGACATGCTGGAGCGCTTCATCGCCCCGCTCGTCGCCCGGGCCGGCTGACCCCGCTTCCCCGGCGCCACCCGCGGAGCCCCGGCCATGCCACGCCGGAGCCGTCCCGGCGACGGCACGCCCGCGCACCTTGCGCGCGCGGGCGTCGCCCAGCAGTCTGGGGATATGGATTCGCTCATCATGTCCGCTCGCGACCTCGATTTCCTGCTCTACGAGTGGCTCGACGTGACCGGGCTGACCGAGCGCGAGCGCTACCGGGAACACAGCCGCGAGACCTTCGATCAGGTGCTCGCGCTGAGCCGGGAGCTGGCCGAGAAGTACTTCGCCCCGCACAACCGCCGGGGCGATCTGCACGAGCCGACCTTCGACGGCGAGAAGGTGCACATCATTCCGGAGGTGGCGACGGCGCTGTCGGCCTTCGCGGAGGCCGGATTCGTCGGTGCCGCGATGGACGAGCGAGTGGGCGGTATGCAATTGCCGCATACGGTCTTCACCGCCTGCATGGCGTGGTTCTACGCCGCCAATGTGGCGACCGCCAGCTACGCGCTGCTGACCATCGGCAACGCCAACCTGCTCGCCTCGCACGCGGATTCGCAGCAGCTCGACCGCTTCGTGCGGCCGATGCTGACCGGGCGCTACTTCGGCACGATGGCACTGTCGGAACCCCAGGCGGGTTCCTCGCTGGCCGACATCACCACCAAGGCCGTTCCGCAGGACGACGGCACCTACCGGCTGTTCGGGCGCAAGATGTGGATCTCCGGCGGTGACCACGACCTGTCGGAGAACATCGTGCATCTGGTCCTGGCGCGCATACCCGGATCGGATGCCGGAACCCGCGGCATCTCGCTGTTCATCGTGCCGAAATACCTTCCCGCCGAGGACGGTTCGCTCGGTGAGCGCAACGATGTGGTGCTGGCCGGGATCAACCACAAGATGGGCTGGCGCGGCACGGTGAACACGGCGCCGGTCTTCGGCGACGGGGCGTTCACGCCCGGCGGCGCACCGGGCGCGGTCGGCTATCTGGTGGGTGAGCCGAATCGCGGACTGACCTACATGTTCCACATGATGAACGAGGCGCGCCTCGGCGTCGGCCTGGCGGCTACCGCGTTGGGCTACACCGGCTTCCTCAAGGCCCTCGACTACGCCCGCAACCGGCCGCAGGGCCGCCCGGTGACGGTGAAGGGCGGGGCGAGCCCGCAGGTCCCGATCGCGCAGCACCCGGACGTTCGCCGGATGTTGCTGGCGCAGAAGGCCTATGCCGAGGGCGCGCTCGGCCTGCAGTTGTACTGCGGCACGCTGATCGACCGCCAGCGCAGCGCCGTGGACGCCGACGAGGCGCAGCGCGTCGCCCTGTTACTGCGGGTACTGACGCCGATCGCCAAGAGCTGGCCGAGCCAGTGGTGCCTGGCCGCCAACGACCTCGCCATCCAAGTGCACGGCGGCGCAGGGTACACCCGCGACTACGACGTCGAACAGCATTACCGCGACAACCGCCTCAATCCGATTCACGAAGGGACACACGGCATTCAGAGCCTGGACCTGCTCGGCCGGGCCGTGGTCGCGGACGGCGGTGCGGCACTGACCCTGCTGCTCGACACCATGGGCGAAACGGTCGACCGGGCGCGCGCGACCGGCGACGGCGAACTCGGCGATTTCGCCGATGCGCTGGCCGCGGCGGCCGGACGCATCGCGACCACCACCGCCACGGTGTGGCGCGACGCCGATCCGGAAGCGGCACTGGCGAATTCGTCCGCCTACCTGGAGGCGTTCGGGCATGTGGTGCTGGCCTGGATCTGGCTGGAGCAGGCGGTGGCCGCCGCGCGCGGATCCGAGGACTTCCACCGCGGTAAGCGGGTCGCGGCACGGTACTTCTTCCACTGGGAATTGCCCCGTACCGCACCGCTTTTCGATCTGCTCGACGCGATGGATCGCACCACGACCGACCTCGACGACGCCTGGCTCTAGCACACCGGGCCGGGCGGCGCCGACCCCTCCTGGCGATATTCGGCCATCGAACCGCCGACTAATCTGGCCCGGTGGAGACGCACCCGGTGGAGATGGGCTGGCAGCAGCTGGCGCAGCAGTGCCTCGTCGACGAGGACGAGGCGATCATCGCGCTGAACAAGCCCGCCGGGATCGCCGTGACCGGGGAGCGCCACGACACCGATCTGGTCGAGCTGGCCGCGGCCGAGGGGATCACCCTCTACCCGGTGCACCGCATCGACAAGGTCACCTCGGGCCTGGTGCTGTTCGCGAAGGATCTGGCCGCACACGGCGGACTGACCAGGCAGTTCACCAAGCGCACGGCCGACAAGCGGTATCTGGTCGTCACCGCTGCCACCGATCTGCCCGATACCGGTGTCATCGACCTGCCGTTGAGTGTCGGGCGCAAGAACCGGGTGCGGATCGCGGCACCGCGCGACACCATCCGGCGGGAGGGGCAGGTATGGACGGTCGACGAGAGCGATCTGCTGGCCGGTAAGAACTATCCGTCCCGGACCGAGTTCACCACGGTGGCCCGGACCGATCGGCACACGGTCCTGCTGGCCCGGCCGATCACCGGTCGGCGTCACCAGATCCGGGTCCACCTGGCCTGGATCGGCTATCCGATCGCGGGCGATCCGCTGTTCGACAAGTCGGGTGAGTACGCGCGCACTCATCTGCACTCGCTGTCGTTGCGAGTGGAGGCGCCGTGGCGGGCGGATGCCGAACTCGCGTTGACCGCCACACCGGGTGCGGACTTCTTCTCGACGGGGTCGCGGCCGATCATCGACGATCCGGCCGCCCTGCTCGCGCAGATCGCCGTAGAATAGCGGTTCGCTATAAAAGGTGGCCTCCGTCACGCAGACGGCACGCTGAGGACCTTCTACTCTGGACAAGTGCCGTATCGGCACGCATGCGGCCGAAGCGATCACACCCGGGGGCCGATTCCACACGGGCTCGCACAGGTCGTTCCCGGCGACGGGCGCAACGGTGCGATCCCACGAGAAAGCGGACGCCATGATTCTGTTGGCACAGCTCAGCGATACTCACTTCGACCTGGATCCGCGCAACGCCGACCGAGTCGCCGCCGTCCTCGGCTACCTCGACCGATTACCGCGCCGGCCCGACGCCATCCTCGTGACCGGCGACCTCACCGAATCCGGCACCCTCGCCCAGTACGAACAGGCGCGCAAATCGCTGACCACCGACATCCCGCTGTACGTCCTGCCCGGCAACCACGACGACCGCGCGAATCTGCGGCAGACGCTGCTCGACGGCCCCGCCGAGGACGGACCGATCAATCAGGCCGTCGATATCGGCGGGCTCACCGTGGCACTGCTCGATTCCACGATTCCCGGTTCGGGCGGCGGCGAACTGGGCGAGCGAACCTACGCGTGGCTGGACCGGCTGCTGGCCGCCACGCCCGCGGACTCCTCCGTGCTGGTGGCGATGCACCACCCGCCGGTGCCGATGTACTCGACGGTGGTCGATCCCATCCGGCTCGCCGATCCGCAACGGCTGGAGCGCACCGTCGCCGGTGATGCGCGGATCCTCGGCGTGCTCACCGGACATATGCACGCCATGGGCACGACGCTGTTCGGCGGGCGGCCGCTGGTGGTGGCGCCCAGCGTGGCCTCGGCGATCGGCGGGGCGTGGGAGGTCGAGGAGCCCGGCGACGTTCCGATCGACTACGCGCCCGATCCGTCCGTGGTGCTGCACGCCGTCGCCGACCGGCGGCTGACCTCGATCGTCCGCACCGTGCCGATGGGCGGGCGAATCCGCGTACAACCGCGCTGAGCAGGGTTTCCGGAACGGGGTTCGGAGGCGGCGGCACGCGCCTACAGTGGAGATACTGTTCTCGATTCGAGGAGCGCGCGCATGCCCGCTACCAAGCCGTCGATCATCATCGTCGGAGCCGGGTTCGGGGGACTCGGTGCGGCAATCGAGCTGCAGCGCAACGGTTTCGACGACATCACCATTCTGGAACGGGCGAGCGACCTGGGCGGGGTGTGGCGGGAGAACACCTATCCGGGCGCGGCCTGCGACGTGCCCTCACCGCTGTACTCGTTCTCCTACGAACCGAAACCGGATTGGCCGCATCGCTACTCCGGTCAGACCGAAATCCTCGGCTACCTGCATGCGGTGGCGATGAAACATCGGCTGCTCGAGCGGATCCGATTCGATGCCGACGTCACCGAGGCGAGCTTCGACGAGCACGCCGGGCGCTGGACGGTCCGCACCGCCGACGGCGACATCCGGTCCGCCGACGTGCTGATCAGCGCGGTCGGACAGCTGTCGCGCCCGCGGTTGCCCGATATCGCGGGCATCGAGACGTTCACCGGGCCGTCGTTCCATTCCGCGCAGTGGGATCACGATGTCGACCTCGCCGGAAAGCGGGTCGCGGTGATCGGAACCGGCGCCAGCGCAATTCAATTCGTGCCCGCCATCGCCCCCGAGGTGGCGCAGCTGACGCTCTTCCAGCGAACCGCCGCCTGGGTGGTGCGGCGCACCGATCGCGAGTACCGGCCGATCCATCACGCGCTGTTCGAACACGTCCCCGGGCTGCGGCTGGCCCAACGCCTGTGGGTGTGGTGCTTCCTGGAGTTCTTCGCCCTGGGCTTGGCCGCCTTTCCGCCGATCCGGCGCATCGCGACCTGGCTGGGCACCCGCGCGCTTCGCCACGACGTGCCCGATCCGCACTTGCGCGCGAAGCTGACCCCCGACTATCCGGTGCTGTGCAAACGGGTGCTGTTCTCCAACGAGTACTACCCGGCGCTGGTGCGGCCGAATGTGGACGTCGTGACCGAGCCGATCGCCGAGGTGGTGCCCGAGGGCGTGCGCACCGCGGACGGGACGGTGCACCCGGCCGATGTGATCGTCTACGGCACCGGCTTCAAGGGCAGCGAATTCCTCTGGCCGATCCGGATATCCGGGCGCGACGGCGCGGAACTGGAGAAGGTGTGGGCCGAGGGGGCCCGGGCCTATCTCGGGATGACGGTGCCGGGATTTCCGAATCTGTTCCTGATGTACGGGCCCAACACCAATCTCGGCGTCGGCTCGATCATCTACATGATCGAATGTCAGGCCCGCTACATCCGGCAGGCCGTGGCCTATCTGAGCGACCATCCGGGCTCCTGTCTCGAGGTGAAGCCCGAGACCGCGGCCGCCTTCGACGCGCACACCCAGCGCCGGTTGCTGCGCACGCCGTGGACCGCGTGCTCGAGCTGGTACCGCAATGCCGCCGGGCGGATCACCAACAACTGGCCCGGCACCGTCACCGCGTACCGCATGCGCACCCGGTCGCTGAATCCCGACGACTACGTGCTGCGCGCACCGGAACCGGTCCATACGTCATGACCAGCAGACGTGGTCCGCGTGCGGCCGGCGCCCCGGCGAGGGCCGTCCCGCAGTCCGCCGGTGCTGGCAGACTTGAGCCGTGACCGCGCCTCCCTCCGCCGGCGCCGAGCCGCGAATCGCTCACGGCCCGCTGCGCCCCGTCGAACTCGCCACCGCGGCGGTCCTCGGTGGGGTGACCGTCGGGCTGGTGACCATCGGCTCGGTGGTGCCCTACGCGGCGGCCCTCAATCTGGTCGCCGCGGTGCCCATGGGTCTGCTGGCGCAGCGCTACCGGCTGCGCGCCATCCTCGGCGCGACCGTGGCCTCGACCCTGGTGAGTTTCGTCGCGGCCGGCCTGGTTCCGGCGGCCACCGTGGTCAGCGCGGCGACCATCGGCGGGATCATCGGCACCGTCAAACGGCGGCGACGCGGACTGATCACCGTCCTGTGCCTGTCGTCGCTGGCCGGATTGATCTGGGCGGCCTTCTCGGTCGGCATGCTCTACCTGTTCGCCGCCTCGCGCCGGCTGGTCTTCGACAACGTGCGCAATATCGCCGCGGGCATCGATCACATGCTCTCCCGGCAGCCACAGCTGGAATCGCTCGGCAACGGTGTCGTCTCGGTGACCGACAGTGTGCTGGCCTGGTGGTGGCTCTACATCGGCGGCGGCGTCTTGCTCGGCGTGGTGTTCACCGCGGTGTTCTCCTGGTTCGTCCTCGGATCGGTCCTGGATCGGCTGGAGTGGCTGCCGGGGCGGGATCGGCTGGACGCGCCGGCCGATACGCGCGCGGTCGCACCGGTTCCGGTGCGGTTGCGCGGCGTGTCCTTCCGCTATCCGGGAGCGCGTGCCGATGCGCTGACCGATATCGACCTGTCCGTCGAGGTCGGCGAATTCGTCGCCGTCGTCGGTCACAACGGCTCCGGCAAGTCGACGCTGACCCGGCTGCTGGCCGGACTTCCGCCCACCGGCGGCACGGTCGAGCGTCCCGGTTCGGCGGGGCTCGGCGTGATCGGCGGCACCGCGCTGGTGTTGCAGCGGCCCGAGAGTCAGACACTCGGCGTGCTGGTTGCCGACGACGTGGTGTGGGGTCTGCCCGCCGAGGCCGCGCGGGCGGTCGACGTCGAGGCGCTGCTGTGCGAGGTCGGGCTGAGCGGGCTCGGTGGCGCGGAGACCGCGACCCTGTCCGGCGGCCAGCAACAGCGGCTGGCGGTGGCGGCCGCCCTGGCTCGCGATCCCGCGCTGCTCGTGGCCGACGAGGCCACCTCGATGATCGATCCGGACGGCCGGCGCGAACTGGTCGCGCTGCTCGCCGGATTGCCCGCCCGGCACCGGATGGCCGTCGTCCTGGTCACCCACCACGAGGCCGACGCGGCGGCGGCCGACCGGGTCATCCATCTCTCCGGTGGCCGCCAGGTCGACCATCTGCCGGCGTGGCCGCGTCCGGCGCGCACGCTGCGGCGCCGCCCGATCGGCGAACCGCTGCTGGAACTGCGGGACGTGCGCCACACCTACAATCGCGGCACGCCGTGGGCGGCGACCGCACTGCGCGGGGTGAATCTGACCGTCCACCGCGGCGAGACGCTGCTCGTGGTCGGCGGCAACGGATCGGGAAAATCCACCCTGGCCTGGATCATGGCCGGCCTCGTCGTGCCGACCACCGGCAGTTGCCGGCTGTGCGACTACACCGGGTCGCGTCCGGTGCACAAGCGCATCGGCGCGGTCGAGCTGGCCTTCCAGCATTCCCGGCTGCAACTGCAGCGTCAGACCGTCGGCGCCGAGATCGAGGACTGGGGCGGGCACGGCACCGGTTCCGGGGCGGTGGGCCGCGCTCTCGACGCGGTGGGGCTGGACCGGGCGATGGCCTCGCGCTCGATCGAGGAATTGTCGGGTGGTCAGGCCAAGCGGGTGGTCCTCGCCGCGATCGTCGCCAGCCGCCCGCAGGTCGTGGTGCTCGACGAACCGCTGGCCGGACTCGATCCGCAGGGCCGCGCGGAGGTGGTGGAACTGCTCGCCCGGCTGCGGGATTCGGGGCTGACGCTGATCGTCATCTCGCACGATGTGGCCGATATGGAGAGTGTCTGCGACCGGACGGTCCACCTGCAATCCGGTCTCATCCTGGAAAGCCTGCCGGCCGTCGCGGCCGCCGCCGACAGCCCGGCCGATGCCGCCGGCGCCCCGGCGGTGGCGGCCCCGGGACCGGCCGAACCCGTCTTCGGCCCGCCGGCCGACGGCGACGGGCGCGGGGAAGCGGGGATCGCGGGCCCGCGATCCGAACCCGTTCAGCCGGGAACGAACGGTGCGACGGACGGCGGCCGGCCCGACCCCGATCGAGCTCGGGGCACCCAGCGCCACAGCCGGGGCCGGCACGGCGACGCCCTCGGAGGTGCGCGATGAGTATGGTGCTGCTGCGCGAAGTTCCGGTCGACAGCCCGATCCACCGGCTCTGGGCCGGAACCAAGATGATCGTCGCGTTCTTCATCAGTGTGCTGCTGATGTTGCAGCCCGCGTGGCCGGTCCTCGGCGTGGTGGTCGCCTTCCTGGTCGTGATCGGCCTGGTAGCCAGGCTGCCGCTGGGCACGCTGCCGCGGCTGCCGTGGTGGTTCTGGGCACTGATCGTGCTCGGCGGACTGATCACCATTCCCACCGGTGGCGCCGCCGTCCTGCGGTATGTCCAGGTCACGCTGTTCGGGCTGGTCCTGCTGACCACCTCGTTCCTGATCGCCTGGACGACCCCGATGAGCGAGATCGCGCCCGCCCTGGCCAAACTCGGGGCGCCGCTGCGGTTTCTGCGGATTCCGGTGGACGAATGGGCGGTCGTCGTGGCGTTGACCCTGCGCGGGCTGCCGCTGCTGATGGACGAGATCCGGGTGTTGCGCGCCGCGCGCCGGCTCCGCCCCAAGGACGGGTCCATGGCGCGCGGAGCCGCGAATCCGCTCGTGGACATTCTCACCGCGGCCATGGCCGTCGCCACCCGCCGCGCCGGGGAATTGGGTGAGGCCATCACGGCCCGCGGCGGGACGGGCGAATTGACCGCCCATCCGGCGGGTCCCCGCCGGGCCGATTACCTCGCTCTCGTTCTGTCGGTGGTGGTATGCGGAGGCGCGGCGGCGATCGGCGTGTTTCTGTGAACTCGCCGTAGCAAAGCTTCAGCTATCTCGTGTCGAAATGGGCAAACGGTTTTCCCTAGCGAAATACCAAGTCAGGCGATCGAATTCGCCACACTTTGCGACCGAGTGAAGGTACGGTTACTTCCATGAGTTAGCCGGACCGCGGCTCCACGCGCAGGGGTTGAGATACGTCGGGGGTATTGGGTTCTCAGCGCGCGTCGTTTTCGGCTGCCGAGTGTCTTCCTGATGGAGATTGGAACCGGAATGTTTCTGCGCAAGTTCGCCGCTCTTGCCCTTCCGGCAGTAGTGGCCGTCGCCCTCGGGGCAGGTACCGTCCATGCCGATACCGGCGCACCCACGGTGCGCTACGAAACCCATCTGACGGGCAATACCGTCGAAACCACCCTCGACGGCGGCTTTTTCCGCGTCGACGCCGACGGGCGCACCGTCGACGTCACCGACGCCGACGGCCGCGCGCTCGTCACACTTCCGCTGTCCTTCCGGCAGGACGGCGTGGAGTATCCGATGCCCCACCAGGTGCGCGACGACGCCCGGGTCCTGGATCTGACCGTGGTGAAGGACGCCGCGGCGGCGCGGCCCGCGCCGGTGACGCCGGTGGCGTCGCCGCTGGAGAATCAGAGCGCGATGAACGCGTTCGCAACGCAATTCGGGCTCGGCACCGCGATCGGCAGCTTCATCGGTACTGCCATCGGCGGAGTGATCGGCCTGGTCGTCGGCGCTGCGGCAGGCGGTGTGGGAGCGATTCCGGGATTCATCACCGGTGCCACCGCGGGCGCGATCATCGGCTCGTTGGTGGTCGGCGGACCCACGCTGATCGTCGCCGCGATCGATCTCATCAGCACGCTGAGCGCTCCGGCGGGCACCACGAAGTGGTACACCGCCACCACGAACTGACTCGGCCAACCGGACGTCGCGGAGGGTCTGGCGCCGACATCTCGTGGCGCCAGGCCGTCGAGACGCGCGGTGAAAACGGGTCGCCGCGCGCAACCGGACCGCCTGGTGCGTGATCGCGAAACCGGTTGTGACAGAACCTACTTCTCGTCCGGCACCCACGCCGGATGCCACAGCCGCCCGGATTCGGTCCAGTTCATATATCGCACCGTGCCGGTGATTTTCGGCGTCGCCCAGACGGCGTCCTTACGTTCGTCGGCGGTCAGCTCGTTGGCGAAGGGACTGGTCTTGCGGCGTAGGGGGCGCAGGCGCGCGGTCAGCCCCGACATCTCGCGGTCGCTGAAGCCGGTGCCCACCCGGCCGATGTAATACAGCTCGCCCTCGTGGCGGACGCCGACCAGCAGGGAGGCGAATTCTCTTGCGGCGCTGCGCCGCCAGCCACCGATGATCACCTCCTGGGTGCGCCAGTTGCGGGTCTTGATCCACGACTGGCCGCGCTTGCCGGGCAGATAGACCGAATCCTTGCGTTTGGCGACGACTCCCTCGAGCCGATGCTCGCGGCTGTATTCCAGGGCGTCCGCACCCGACCCCTCCAGGCGCGGCGGGACGAGCAGCGACGGCACGCCCTCCGCCAGCGCCTCCAATACCTGCCGGCGATCCGCGTAGCGCTTGCGCAGCAGGGAGGTGCCGTCCAGATACAGCACGTCGAAGGCGACCAGTTCCGCATGTGCCGGATCTGCCTGCAGGAGGGCCAGATTCGACGCGCCCTCGGCGTCGAAGACCACCGCCTCCCCGTCGAGCACGATCCGATGCCCCCGCAGTTGCCGTCCCAGCTCGGCGATTCGCGGATAGCGGTCGGTGACGGTATTGCCCGCCCGGCTGCGGATCACCACGTGGCCGTCGTCGATTTCCGTGATGACCCGGAACCCGTCCCATTTGGTCTCGAAGACCCAGTCCCGGGCGCCGAGTTTCGCCACCTCACCGGAGGTCGCCAGCATCGGCGACAGTCCGCGCGGGAACTCGGCGGCACGGTCCGGCGGCCCGCCGCGCTGCCCGTCGTTCGAACCGCCCTGCCCCTCATCGTCTTCCGGCTCGGCGACCTGGGATTTCATCAGGTGCATCAACCACTGCTTGCCGTCGGTGCGGATGAAGGCGTAGCGGCCGTTGAGGCGCTCACCGTGGAACTGGACGATCACCTCGTCAGCACGCCACTTCTCGGTGTCGTAGGTGCCGGTGTCCCAGATCGTCATCTGCCCGGCACCGTATTCACCCCGCGGGATGGTGCCGTGGAACTGCAGGTATTCCAGGGGATGATCCTCGGTGTGCACGGCCAGCCGGTTCTGCGACGGCGAGGTCGGTGGCCCCTTCGGCACCGCCCACGACACCAGCACACCGTCGCGTTCGAGTCGCACATCCCAGTGCAGTCGCCGCGCGTGATGTTCCTGCACCACGAAGCGATCCCCCGCACCGGGGTCGGGCGGGCCGGGCGGAACCGGTTCCGGAGTGCGGGCGGGATCACGCATGGACCGGTAGGTCTGCAGCGGATCCGCCACACCGGCACTCCCCAGTGGCGGATCGAGACCCGCGAGCAGATCCCCGTCGGAACGCCAGCGTTCGAGCACCTCGTCGAAGCGCAACTGGCGCAGGCGCTTTCGATCGGCGATCTCGTCCCAGCTACGCGGCGCCGCCACGGTCGGCTGCTCGCGCCCGCGCAGCGAATACGGCGCGATGGTGGTCTTCGCGGGGTTGTTCTGGCTCCAGTCCAGAAAGATCTTGCCCGGCCGCACGGCCTTCGCCATCGTCGCCGTGACCAGTGTGGGATGCAGCTTCTCCAGTCCGGTCGCCAGCTGTTTCGCGACGGTCGAGGCACCCCCTGGACTCAGTTCCCGGTCCAGCGGTACATAGATGTGAATTCCCTTGCTGCCGCTGGTCACCGGATAGGCGTCGAGACCGGCGTCGCGCACGGTATCGCGAATCCACAACGCGACCGTGGCGCAATCGGCCAGTTGCACTCCCGGTCCGGGGTCGAGATCGAAGACGATGCGGGTGGCCGGACCGCGGGATCCGTCGGCGAAACGCCATTGCGGCACATGGATTTCCAGTGACGCCTGCTGCCCGAGCCAGGCCAGGCCCGCCACCGAATCGATGACCGGATAGTTCACCCGGCGATCGGAATGATCCAGCGGCCGGCGCTCGATCCATTTCGGCGCGTGCGAGGCCAGATTCTTCTCGAAGAACGAGGGTTCGCTCACCCCGTTGGGCCAGCGCTTCCGCGTCACCGGACGGTCGGCGATATGCGGCAGCAGAGCCGGTGCGATGGCGGTGTAGTAGTCGATCACCTCGCCCTTGGTGGTGCCCGTCGCCGGGTACAGCACCTTGTCGAGGTTGGTCAGACCGACCTCGATGCCCCCGAATTCGCGGCGCGCCGCCATAGTCGCAGTGTAAAGCGAAGACGGGCCCCGCCGGAGGAGTGAACCTCCGGCCGGTGCCCGTCGTTCGATCGGCGAGTGGGCCCGGCGGTACCGGGCATTTCGCCTCGGCCCCTCAGCCCTCCGGCGGCTGCGGCGCCTGCGGCGGGGTGGCGGGCGGAGTCTGCGGGGGCGCGGCGGGCGGCTCGGAAGCCGGCGGCGGGGTGTTGCCGCCCTGCGGCGTGATGTTCTTCTTGATGGCCTCGGTGCCCTTGTCGATGTGACCGGAGTACTTGCCCCCGGTTTTCTCGTTGACGAAGCCGCCGGCCTTGTCGACAGCCCCGTGCACCTTCTCCGCGTTCTGCGAGGCCGCGTCGCGGCCCTTACCCACCAACCCCTTGAGCGTATCCATCAAACTCATGAAGCCCACTCCTTCACTCGTCGACTGCGTTTCTAGCGCACATCC
The DNA here is from genome assembly GCF_001612635.1 of Nocardia africana NBRC 100379. GTDB lineage: Bacteria > Actinomycetota > Actinomycetes > Mycobacteriales > Mycobacteriaceae > Nocardia > Nocardia africana. Next base: position 155,601 of record NZ_BDAV01000002.1, read on the forward strand.
TCCCACCAGGAGACCTGCGGTGATACCGCATTGGTATCGATCCGCCCGCCGGGAAGCGGCACCGCTACCCGGGTACCCGCTGCACGCGCCGCCGCAACAAGTCTGTGCACCGGCTCGGACCAGCCGTGGAAGGCCAGGTTGAACGTGGCCCAGTGAATCGGCACCAACACGCCGTACTCGGCGTCTCCGACACACACGTCGGCGTGGGCCTGTACCGCTTCCTCGGGATTCATGTGCACATCCGGCCAGTGCACGTCGTAGGCGCCGATCGGCAACAGCGTGAGATCGAACGGACCGTGGGTCGCGCCGATTTCGGCGAACGCCTTCGTGTATCCGGTGTCACCGCCGAAATAGGCCCGCCGCCGCGGCCCCGCGAACACCCACGACGCCCACAGCGTGGTATTGCGGCTGAGGCCGCGGCCGGAGAAGTGCCGCGCCTCGGTGCAGGTGACAGTGAGCTCGTCCAGACCCGGGCGGGCGAGGGACGTGGACGTGTTCCAATCCAATTCGATGATGCGGTCCGCCGGCACCTGCCATTTGCGCAGATGGGCGCCGATCCCGATCGGCACCACGAACGGGGCGTCCTGACCGGCCACCAGGGCGCGCACGGTCTCGCGGTCCAGGTGGTCGTAGTGATCGTGCGAGATGACCACCGCGTCCAGCGCCGGCAGCGACGACAGCGGCGCCGGCACCGGGTGCAGCCGGGCCGGGCCGACCAGCGGCGACGGCGAGACCCGCTCGCTCCAGACCGGGTCGGTGAGGATGCGGTAGCCGTCGACCTCGACCAGCGCGGTGGCGTGGCCGAACCAGGTCACGGCCAGATCGGCCGGCTGTTCGGGATGTTCGGCACTCGCCAGCGGGATATCCGCGGGTGGCCGCCCCACATCGCGACGGGTGAGTGCCGAGACCAGCAGGGATGCGCCCGATCCGGGCGTGATCTGGCTGCTGGGTTCGGTGTTGTGGAACTGCCGGTCGCGGTAGCTCGCCGACCGCGCCGCCAGCGGGGCGATGGCGGCGGCGGAAGCCCCCATTTCCGCGGGAATCCGCCACGCCGCGCGCGCCACCCAGCGCAATCCGGCCAGCCCGGCCGCGGCCAGGGCCGCTCGGCGGGCGGACGCGACGATCTCGGTGCCGGCCATCAGCGCCCCACGAACTTCGCCGCGCGCTTCTGTTGCCGCGCCAGCCGCGCCTCCTCGGCATCGGCACTGCGCCAGGCTGCCTCCAGGGCGGCGCGCTGTTCGGGAGTGTCCTCGCCGCGGGTGTCGTCGTCGTTGAACACCAGCTTGAGGTGGCGCAGCGAGAGCGGGGCGAGCTGGGCGATCGACTTGGCCCACTCCTGCGCGTCGGCCAGCGTGCCGAGGCGGTTGGCGAAGCCGAAAGTGTATGCGTCGGAAGCGGAGACACTTTCGGCACCCATCAGCACCGTCCGCGCCGGGCCGCCGCCGATCAGCGAGACCAGGCGGCGTACCGTCCAGCGATCCACCGAAATGCCCAGCTTCGCGGCCGGAATGGCGATATAGGAATCCGGGCTCATCACCCGCAGGTCGGAGGCCAGCGCCAGTTGCACCCCGGCGCCGAGCGCGCCGCCGTTGATGGCGGAGATCACCGGCACCGGGACCGTTTCGATGGTGCGCAACAGACCGAGCAGTCCGTCGAGGAAATCCGGCGAATAGACACCGGACAGATCGGCGCCGGCACTGAAAATCGGCCCCTGACCGGTCAGCACGATCACCCGCGCGTCGGCCGCCGCGGACGTGACGGCCTCCCGCAACGCTGCCACCAACTCGTCGTTGAGGGCGTTGCGGCGCTGCGGGCGCTGCAATTCGATGGTGACCACGTCACCATCCCGGCTCACTGCGAGCATCTGACCTCTCCCCATTCGCGCGGTTCTCTTCCGGGGGCCACCTCACCGCACCCGCCGGTCGGTATCGACTCCACTGTATGCGGCGGACAGTTGCCGCAGCGCACCCGACGCGTACTGTGACGGCGGTGACCGCACCCGATTTCGAGATTGTGGTGATCGGCGCCGGCCAGGCCGGACTGTCGGCCGGCTATCACCTGCGGCGGCTCGGATTGACACCGGGAGTCGACTTCCTCATCGTCGACCACTCCCCCGGCCCCGGCGGGGCATGGCAATTCCGCTGGCCCTCACTGACTTTGAGCACGGTGAATCGGGTACACGACCTGCCGGGGATGTCGTTCACCGAAACCCTGCCGCCCGGCTCGGATTCCGTACCCGCCGCGACCGCGGTGCCGCACTATTTCGAACTGTACGAGAAGCGTTTCGACCTGCGGGTTCGCCGACCGGTATCGGTGCGGGTGGTGTGCGATCGAGCCGGCACCGCAACCTGTCCGGACGCGTTGGTGGACGGGCTGTTGCATGCCGAGACCGTCGTCGGCGAAAGCGCTTCGGCTGCAGAGGCTTCCGCCGCGGCAGCGCCGACCGGGTCACCGGGTGCCACCGGCGAGACGCTCCGCGTGCGCGGCGTGATCAACGCGACCGGCACCTGGGAGAAGCCGTTCATTCCGTACTATCCGGGCGCGGAGACCTTCGCCGGACGGCAGTTGCACGCCCACGACTACCGCAGCGCGGCGGAGTTCGCCGGGAAGCACGTCGTGGTGGTCGGCGCCGGCATTTCGGCCGTCCAGCTGCTCGACGAGATTTCCCGGGTCACCACCACGACGTGGGTGTCGCGGACGGAGCCGCGCTGGCGGGAGGGACCGTTCAGCGCCGACGAGGGCCGCCGTGCGGTCGCGATGGTCGAGGATCGGGTGCGTCGGGGATTGCCGCCGCGGTCGGTGGTGTCGGTGACCGGTCTGCCGGTCGACAACCGGATTCGCGCCGCTCGCGCGCGCGGCGTGCTGACCTGGCATCCGATGTTCGCCCGCATCGAGCCCGAGGGCGTGCGCTGGTCCGACGGCAGCTTTCAGGCCGCCGACGCGATCCTCTGGGCCACCGGTTTCCGCAGCGCGCTGGACCACCTGGCACCGCTGCGACTGCGCGGGCCCGGCGGTGGAATCACGATGACGGGCCGGCTCGCCACCCAGGTGGCCGCCGACCCCCGTATCCATCTGATCGGTTACGGCCCGTCGGCCAGCACCATCGGCGCGAACCGAGCGGGGCGCGCCGCTGCCGTCGAGCTCACGCGCTACCTGGGGCTGCCCTGAGTGCCGCAGCGCCTCAGTCGAGCCCCATCGTGAACGTGTCGGGATCCGGGCCGACTCGGGTGCCGGTATCGAGCGCATTGAGGGTGGTCATCTGCTCGGCGTCGAGTTCGAAGGTGAACACATCGAAGTTCTCCCGGATGCGCTCGGGATTCACCGACTTCGGGATGACGATATTGCCCAACTGCAGGTGCCACCGGATCAGAACCTGGGCGGGCGTGCGGCCGACCTGCTCGGCGACCGCGCCCACCGTGGGATCCTTCAGTTCGGCGCCCTGGCCGAGCGGACTCCACGCCTCGGTGGCGATGCCGTGTTCGGCGTGGAAGGCCCGCAGGGTGTTCTGCGCGAGCGCCGGATGCAGTTCGACCTGGTTCACGGCGGGCACCTCACCGGTCTCACCGATCAGTCGCCGCAGCTGTTCCGGCTGGAAGTTCGAGACGCCGATCGAACCGATACGCCCCTGCGACTTCAGTGACTGGAAGGCGCGGAAGGTGTCGACGTAACGGTCCGCGCTCGGCACCGGCCAGTGGATCAGGTACAGATCGAGGTACTCGAACCCCAGCCGTTCCATACTCGCTTCGAATGCGCGCAGGGTGGAGTCGTACCCCTGGTCGGCATTCCACAGCTTGGTGGTGATGAAGACCTCGTCGCGCGCCAGCCCCGATTCGGCGATCGCGCGCCCCACCTCGGCCTCGTTCCCGTACGCCGCCGCGGTGTCGATGCTGCGATATCCCGCCTCGAGGGCGGCGGTCACCGTGTCGAAGGTCTGTCCCTCCGGCACCTGGAAAACCCCGAAGCCCAGCCTCGGGATCAGATGGCCGTCGTTGAGGATCACCGACGGTACTGTGCTGCTCTCGCTGCGAAAGGTCACCGTTCCGACCGTAGAAGCGGTTTGCCGAGCCGTCAACGACGCGGACCTGCGTGTTCGGATCATGTGCGGTTACTTACGACAGCGAGGTGACCGGTGCTTCTTCAGCCGGGAACTCCCAGGCGGCGGTAGCGGCTCTGCCGCCGGGCCCGAAGGGCGGCGGGGGGCTGCGTGCGCAGGGCGGCCAATTCCCCGGCGATCGCGGCGACCACGCGCCGGGAGAAATCGACGGGTTCGCGCGCTGCGTCGGGATGTTCGGCGACGATGCGGTCGACGACGCCGTCGGTGAGCAGGTCCGCGGCCCGGACTCGTTGGGCGGCAGCGAGTTCCGAGGCGTGCTCGGTATCACGGAAGACGATGGCGCTGGCGCCCTCCGGCGGGAGTGGGGCCAGCCAGCCGTGCGTCGCGGCGAGGACCCGATCGGCGGGAAGCAGCGCGAGTGCGCCGCCGCCCGTGCCCTGACCGAGCAGAACCGAGACGGTCGGCGTATTCAGCGTGACCAAATCGGCCAGGCAGCGGGCTATTTCGGGAGCGAGACCGCGTTCCTCGGCCTCCCGCGACAGTGCCGCACCCGCGGTGTCGATGACCAGGACCAACGGAATGCGCAGTTCGGCGGCGAGGTGCATACTACGGCGGGCCTCCCGCAACGCCGCCGGACCCATGGTGTTCTCACCGGTCTGACCGGCCCGGTCGTGACCGAAGATCACACACGGTTCGCCGCGCAGCCGGGCCAGGGCGTGGACGACGGTGCGGTCGGATTCGCCCTGACCCGTGCCGCTCAACGGCACCCGATCGGTCGACTGCCGCAACAACTCGCGAATACCGGGTCGCCGGGGATCGCGGGAGATCAGCACCGACTCCCACGCCGGTGTCTCCGCAGCAGGCTGCCCGGTACTCGAATCTTCCTGTGGCGCCGACGCAGCGACGGGTAGCGAATTCGCCTGTCCCGCAACAGGAACCGCGACGTTCAACACGCGGTGCGCGATCCGGCGGAAGAACCGAACCGGGACGACGCCGTCGATCACTCCATTCCGATACAGATTTTCCGCGGTCTGCACGCCTTCCGGGAACGGCCGGTCGTAGAGCGCTTCGTACACTCGCGGACCCAGGAATCCGATCAGCGCCCCGGGTTCGGCAAAGGTCATGTGCCCCAGAGAACCCCAGGACGCGAACACGCCGCCCGTCGTGGGATTGCGCAGATACACCAGGTAGGGGTGGCCGGCCGACTTGTGTGCGGCCACCGCGCCCGCGATCTTCACCATCTGCACGAAGGCGACCGTGCCCTCCTGCATGCGGGTTCCGCCGGAGGTGGGCGAGGCGAGCAGGGGCAGACCCAGTTCGGTGGCGCGCTCGACGGCGGTGACGATCCGCTCGGCGGCCGCCACGCCGATCGATCCCGCCAGAAAGCCGAATTCACACGCGATCACCGCGACGCGCCGCCCGCGCAACCGTCCCTCACCGGTCAGCACCGATTCGTCGGTGCCGCTGCGTTCGACCGCGGCGGTCAGTTCCGCGCGATACGCCGGCGACGTGGCGACCTCGATCGGTTCTCGATCCCAGCTGCGATACGAACCGGGATCGAGCACACCGTCGAAAAACTCGCGCGCCGAGATCTTCACGCCCCGAGCGTAACCGCGCCGGAGCGGGCGATCGGCGGTCGCGGGGCCACCGCGCGCCGACGCGGCCGCGTCGGGCGGCCGGTCGTCGGCGTATCAGTAACCCTGAACCACTTTGCGCAACGCGTACTCGGTGACCGAGACCAGCGCCTGCTTCACCGGCTCGCGGCGGCGCGCGTCGATCGACATGATCGGCACGTCCGCCGGGACGGCCAGCGCCTGGCGGATGTCCTCCAGGGGGTACCGCGGTGCGTCGTCGAACTCGTTGATGGCCACCAGGAACGGCAGCCCCCGAGCCTCGAAGTAGTCGACGGCCGCGAAGGAATCCTCGAGCCGTCTGGTGTCGATCAGCACTACCGCCCCGATGGCGCCACGAATCAGGTCGTCCCACATGAACCAGAAGCGGTACTGGCCGGGTGTGCCGAACAGATAAAGCACCAAATCGTCGGCGAGGCTGATCCTGCCGAAGTCCATGGCCACCGTGGTGGTGGCCTTCGTCGGCACGGCGGCCAGGCTGTCGACGCCCACACTGGCGTTGGTCACCAAAGCCTCGGTGCGCAGCGGAACAATCTCCGATACAGCACCGACCAGGGTCGTCTTACCCACACCGAAGCCACCGGCCACCACGATCTTCGCGGAGGTCGGCTTGGCGTTGCGGGTATCGACCTGGGCCGTCGAATCAAATACGCCGGAGTCCACTGAGAACCCTTTCGATCAGCTCGCGACGTTCATCGTCGCTCGAATCGTCTTTCAAAGTCGCCGAAACTCGAACATGTCCCGCCTCGATGAGGTCGGCGACGAGCACTCGAGCCACCCCGATCGGAATACCCAGTCGGGCAGCAAGTTCCGCAACTGATGGCGATTCTCTGCACAACTCCACGATTGACGTCTCGATGTTGGTCAGTTCGAACTGCCGCTCCAGGGCGACCGGATGCGATGCGACGAGCGCCTCCAATGCCAACTCCACCGTCGGCCGCGTACGACCGGCGGTCAGCGAGTACGGACGGACGAGGCTGGGCTCGGCGCTCCCCACGTGCTGGTTGTCTATGTCCATCCCACCATCAGGAACCCATCGTGACGCGAGGTGTGGCCTGGACTGTCTGGCCCACCCGCTCGACCAGCAGAGCCATCTCGTAGCCCACCTGGCCGATATCGCAGGACGTGTTCGTCAGCACGGCCAGATAGGACCCGTCACCGACCGCCATGAGCAGTAGGTAACCGTGTTCCATCTCGACCACGGACTGCAGTACCGTGCCGCCTTCGAACAGGTTCGAAACGCCGACAGAGAGGCTGGCCAAACCCGCGGTCACAGCGGACAACTGCTCGGCTCGGTCGACGGGCAATTGAGCGCTCGCGGCCATCAACAGGCCGTCCGCCGAAACCAGCACGGCATGAGCGACGCCCGGAACCTCGTTGGCGAAGTTCGAAACCAGCCAATCCAGCTGACGGTTCGTACCACCTAGATCGGGGTTCATCGGTCTCCTTTATCTCCGGTTAGGTTCATTGCTCCCATTGCGCGGCCATCCCGGACGCCCTGCTGGTGACGACTCAGACTTGACCTGATCGACTCTGGGTCGCGGCTCGGCCTGCGATCGGCCCGCCCGGTGACACCACCGGGAACCAGCCGATTACCGGGATCGCGCTGCGGCAATCCGGCCGCCGTCCGCTTCTCCGACGAGGTTTCCACCGCCCGCCGGGCAGCCTGCCAGCCTTCGTCACCTGGGGATTCGAAGGAGGCGGCGACTTGGGACCGGTCCGGGTTGGGGTCCGCGAGCCACGCCGACATCATCTCGGCGAAGATCGGACTCCCCCCTTCCGACGGGCCGGCGTCGGCTGCGGGCTGCAGCCGGGTCTGGAAGAACGATGCCGTCTTCTGCGGATTCGACCGGTAGCTGTGACGGCCGCGTTCGCGCCCCTCACCGGATTCCGCATTCGCGTCCGCGGCGGCGCTGTCCCGCTGCGGCGCATGACGTCCGGGCAGACTCAGACCCGGGGTGGGTTCCGGCCGCGGCGGCAGACCGGCACCCGGCTGCCGCTGCGGCAGACCGCCCGCGGCCGGGGCACGCTGCGGCAGACCCTCATTCGACTCTCGTTGCGGCAGGCCGCTACCGGCATCGCGCTGCGGCAGACCGCCGATGCCCTCGCGCTGCGGCAGTCCGCCACCGCGCTGCGGCAGACTGCTGCCCGAATCCCGTTGCGGCAGGCCGCTTCCGGCGTCCCGCTGCGGCAGACCGCTGCCGGCGTCTCGCTGCAGGCCGGTGGGCGCACCCTCGCGCGACGGCACGCCGTTGGAACCCGGGGTCCGCTGCGGCAGGCCTCCGGCACCGCGCTGCGGCAGGTCACCGTTGGACGATTCCCGCTGCGGCAGACCACCGTTCGCGGATTCCCGCTGCGGCAGGCCACCCTCACGCGACGGTGCGCCGTTGGTGCCCGGAGTCCGCTGCGGCAGTCCGTTGGCGCCGAGTTCGCGGGCAGGCGGGCTCGCCGCGGGACGGTCCTCACCGGCGGGCGCACGCTGCGGCAGGCCGGACCCACCGCGCTGCGGCAGGCCACCTTCCCGCGGCGGCAGGCTCGAGCCCGAATCACGCTGCGGCAGACCGCCTTCGCGCTGCGGGACGCCGTTGCCGCCGCCCGGCGGCCGCTGCGGCAGTCCGGTCGGACGGCCCGGCCGCGGCGGCTGACCCGCCGCACCCGGCTGACGCTTGAGCATATTGGCGGCCAGACCCGAGGTCGGCTGCGCCGGAGCGGCGCCGCCGCGCTGGGGTAGGTTCGCGTTCGGCTGCGCCTTGGGCGCCTGCGGTCCGTTGGCACCCGGCTCACGCTGCGGCAAGCCCGTGCCCGGCTCGGCATCGGCGAGCGGATGACGCGCGTTCGGTCCGCTGGCGCCCGGCTGACGCTGCGGCAGACCGCCCGGAACCGCACCACCCGGCTGCCGCTGCGGGAGTCCACCCGCGAGCGAACCGTTCGCCGCGGCGGCGCCGTTGGTGCGCGCCGTGCGATCGTCTCCGGCATCCGCGGCCGGCGTGATCGGGATCGGCCCGCTCACCCCGGGGTCCACGGTCACCATCATGTTGCCGCTCGGCGTGCGAGTGACGCCGCGCATCTGCATCGACGACGCCGCGGAGGGCCGCTGGGTCGGTACCGACATCTGCTCACCGGACTGGTCCGGCAGCGAGACCGTTCCGCCCGACGGCGCCACGATGATCGCCTTGGGCACGTGCACGGTGACGGTGACGCCGGGGTCGCGGGCGGTGTCGAAGGTCGGGCGCAGGCGCACATTGAGTCCGTGCCGCTCGGCCAGCCGGCTGACGACGAACAGACCCATGTGCCGCGCGGTGTCCGCACCGACCTCGGCGGTCGTCTCCAAGCGCCGGTTGATCGATGCCATCTCCGCGGGCGGCATGCCGATACCGCGGTCGGCGACCTCGATCAGCAGACCCTGATCGTGGGCCTGGGCGAAGGTGAACTTGACGTCGGTCTCCGGCGGCGAGGCGCGCAGCGCGTTGTCGAGCAGCTCGGCGAACAGGTGCGCCAGGTCGGAGGCGGCCGGTTCGGTGATGGCGCCGCGCGGAGTGGCGCCCAGCTTCACGCGCTCGTAGTCCTCGACCTCGGAGATCGCGGCACGCAGCACGTCGGCGATCTCGACCGGCGCGGACTTGCTGCGCCGCTGCCGGGTACCGGCCAGAATCAGCAGGTTGTCGCCGTTTCGGCGCATACGGGCGGCGAGGTGGTCGAGCCGGAAGAGGTTCTCCAGCAGGCGCGGGTCCTTCTCGTCGTACTCCATCGCCTCGATCAGCGAGAGCTGATGGTCGACCAGCGACTTCGACCGGCGCGCCAGGGTCTCGAACATGTCGTTGACCTGGGTACGCATGGAGGCCTGATCGGCCGCCAGGCGCAGCGCCTGACCGTGGATGTCGTCGACCGCGCGAGCGAGCTGGCCGACCTCTTCCTCGGTGTGCACCGGCATCGGCTCGAGCGGCACATCCTCGGGGCTGGCGCCGTCACGCAGGCGCGAGACCTCGTAGCCGAGGTCGTGTTCGGCGACGCGCAGCGCGGCCAGGCGCAGCTTGCGCAGCGGCACGATCATGGCCCGCGCGACCAGCACGGCGAAGATCAGCGCGGCCAGAATCGTCAGGACGACGATGACCGCGTACTGGATCGCGCCGGCCCGGGCGTTGCCGGCCAGGTCGTTCACTCGGGAGGTGATGTCCTGGGTCGAGGAACCGACGATCTTGGTGTAGCCGTTCAAGCTGTCGACCAGCGACTGCTTGATATCCATCAGCGGCAGCTGGCCGACATCGACGTTCGGCCCGCTGGTCATGTTGATCCGGTTCTGCAGCAAGCCGTTCAGCTCGGCGATCGTGGGATCGTTCTCGGGCAGACGCTTGGCCAGCAGGTCCAGCATGTACTTCTCGGTGTTGGCCGCGACCTGGAAGTCGTGCAGACCACCCTTGGCGTCACCGGTCAGGGTCTTGGCCGACGCCGCGATCTCCTGGACCATCACCGCGCGGGTGTTCAGCGAGTCGACCAGGCGGAGCTTGGCCGCGTCGACGCCGGGGTCGGAGACGGTCGACACGATCTCCTCGACCGTGCGGACGCTGTTCTGGCGAATCGCCTCTTCCTGGGCGATCGCGTCGGCGAGCACCGGCGAGGGCTTGGTGCCCTGATCGCGCACCGCCTGGGCGCCCTTGATCATCTGCTCGATCGCATCGCGCGCACCCGGAACGCCGTCCAGCTTGGCCGTGGCCTTCTGCGCGGTCTGGATGGCGCCGTCCAGTCTCGTGAGGTCCGCGTCCTGAACCAGCGACTGGGTCGGGCTGATCGCGGCCATCTGGCCACCGGCGACCGTGGCCGCGGCACCACTCAGGCCGGTGACGGCCGGAATCGCCTCGACGTGCTCGACCGCCTGATCCAGGTGGCTCGAGTCACTGAACTCGGACGCGATCCTGGAAGCACCGAGCACCACCGCGACGAGCAGCGGCACGGCCAGCACGGCCGTGACCTTCCAGCGCAGGTCCCAGTTGCCGAGCGCCCAGCGCTTCCCAACGGGCCTAGCGGCGTCACGCATCTCCAACTCACTTTCCAAACTGGCCCCAGCCACGCGCCATCGGCGAGCCTCCACGATCGCACGCGCGGCTCGATAAGCAGAACGGGCCGGGAACTGCGGCTGGCCGAGAAATTGCGTCCATGACGGCCGAAATAGGTGACATGCGATTCTAACGGATCAATAACTTCTTGTGTGACCTCTTGGCAACCACCAGCCGTTGACCTGGCTGTTCCAGCCAAAATCAAAGGTCGCGGCGGCCGCCCGGACGTCGCGTGAAGTCTGCCACAATCAGGCTGATCTATCGAGGCGGGCATCGATGCGAGGCAGGGAGTCATACGGTTGAACGCGAAGCAGGAGTACCGGCCCACCTACCAGACCAGCCTGGTCGACCCGTCGGACTTCTGGCGTAGCGCGGCCGAGGCGATCAGCTGGGACGTTGCGCCCGAACAGATTCTCGACACCACAGCACGGCCGACGGCTCGGTGGTTTCCCGATGCTCGCCTCAACACCTCCTACAACGCCCTCGATCGACATGTGCGGGATCTCACAGCGGAACCCACCTCGACGGACGACGATACCGATACCGCCGCCGAAACGGGCATTTCCGCAAAAACGGGCGGTCGCGCGAACCAGCCCGCCTTAATATATGACTCCGCTATGACGGGCGCCACAGCCGTCTACACCTACGCCGAGTTGCTCGCCGAGGTCGCCCGGTTCGCCGGTGCGATGCTCCGGCTCGGGGTGCGTACCGGCGACCGCGTCGTGATCTACATGCCGATGATCCCCGAGGCCGTGATCGCGATGCTGGCCTGCGCCCGCATCGGCGCGGTGCATTCGGTGGTCTTCGGCGGATTCGCCGCGCACGAACTGGCCGCCCGCATCGACGACGCCGAACCCGTCCTGATCGTCACCGCCTCCGGCGGCCTGGAACCGAACAAGCGCCTCGAATACCCGCCGATCGTGCTGCAGGCTCTCGACCAGGTGCGGACCACGGCGCCGCGGAATGTGGTCGTGAAGCAGCGCGAGGGCTTTCCGACCATCCGGTTCGCCGCCCCGCAGCCGGCCACCGACACCCTGCCGGATTCCACCGCCACCGTCGCGGCCCGCTGGCTGGACTGGGAGGACATGATCCGCGACGCGGAACCCGCCGACCCGGTGCCGGTGGCCGCGACCGATCCGCTCTACATCCTCTACACCTCGGGCACGACCGGAAAGCCCAAGGGCGTGGTGCGCGACAACGGCGGCCACGCGGTGGCGCTGGCCTGGTCGATGCGCAACATCTACGACGTATCCCCCGGCCAGGTGATGTTGACCACCTCCGATATCGGCTGGGTGGTCGGCCATTCGTATATCGTCTACGCCCCGCTGCTGGTCGGTGCGACGACCATCCTGTTCGAGGGCAAACCGATCGGTACGCCGGACTCGGGCACCTACTGGCGGCTGGTCGAGCAGTACGGGGTGCATGTGATGTTCACCGCGCCCACCGCACTGCGCGCGATCCGCCGCGCCGATCCCGAGGCCGCGCTCGCCCGCCGCCACGATCTGTCCTCGCTGCGCGCGCTGTTCTGCGCCGGTGAACGGCTCGACCCCGCCACCTACGAGTGGACCCGGGAGACGGTGCTGGCCGACCTGCCCGACTGTCCGGTGGTCGACCACTGGTGGCAGACCGAAACCGGCTGGCCGGTATGCGCCAACCCGCTCGGTTTACAGGAGCTGCCGATCAAACCCGGCTCGGCCTCGGTTCCGGTTCCCGGCTACCGGCTGCGCGTTCTCGATTACGAAGGCGATGCGGTGGCGACGGGCGCGGAGGGCAACATCGTGATCGGCCTCCCGCTGCCGCCCGGCTCGCTGACCGGCCTGTGGCGCGACGACGAGCGCTTCGCCCGCTCCTATCTCTCGGCCTATCCCGGGCACTACCTCACCGGCGACTCCGGCTATTTCGACGAGGACGGTTATCTGTACGTGCTCGGCCGCAGCGACGATGTGATCAATATGGCCGGGCATCGGCTCTCGGCCGGCGGCATCGAGGCCGCGATCTCCGGACATTCGGCGGTCGCGGAAACCGCGGTGATCGGAGTGCCCGACGAACTGAAGGGCCAGCTCCCGATCGCCTACGTGGTGCTCAAGAACGGCGTCGACATCGAGCTGGCGCAGCTGCGCGCGGAGATCATCGCCCGCGTCCGGGAGCAGATCGGCGCGATCGCGACGCTACACGACGTCACCGTGGTGCGGGCCTTGCCCAAGACCCGGTCCGGGAAGATCCTGCGCCGCACCATCCGTCAGATCGCCTCGGGTGAGAGTTGGGAGATGCCGGCCACCATCGAGGATCCGGCGGTGCTCATCGCGCTGGAGGATCAACTGCTCGCCGGAACCGATCCGACCGCCGACCCGGCAGCCGAGAACACGGCCGATCCGGCGGCGAGTACGAACGGCTCGAGTATCGGTTCCTGAGGGGGGCACGTCGAGCGTGGGGCGCGCGCTTCGAGCAGCCGGTTCAGAGTCTTCTCAGGATCGGTTCACGCACGCCCCAGACTCCGGCGATACCGTGCCGGACACGTACGTGCCGACGCACAGGGAGAGAGAATCATGCGCATTCGCGGATTTGCCGCAACCACCCTCACCGCCGCGGGCCTGGCCGCCGGGGCCGCCCTGCTGGTCCCCGCCACCGCATCGGCGGGTCCGACCGAACTGGTTGCGCCGCTGCTGAATTCGACCTGCAGCTTCGCCCAGGTCGACGCCGCCCTGCACGACAAGGCACCGCAGCTGGCCTCGATCCTGGACAACAACCCGGACCAGAAGGCCGAGCTGAAGGCCAAATTCGATCAGCCGGTGGAACAGCGCCGCGCCGAATTCCAGCAGTATCTGGCCCAGCACCCGGACGAGGCGCAGCGCGCCCAGCAGGACCCACGGGCCGCCGGGCTGAGCCAGACCATTCAGGAAGTCGCCGATTCCTGCCACAACTACTGATCCGGGCGCCGGATCCGCAACTCGCGCGGGCCTCGGGCCACCCCCGGGGCCGCGCGGTCAAATTACACTGCACACCGTGGCGAGCAGCGAGAATCCGACGGTGCTGGTGGTCGACGACGACGAGGATGTGCTCTCCTCGGTGGAGCGCGGCTTGCGGCTGTCCGGGTTCCGGGTGGTCATCGCCCGCGACGGGGCCGCGGCCCTGCGCAGCGTGGCCGAACAGGCGCCCGACGCGATCGTGCTCGATATGAACATGCCGGTGCTCGACGGCGCCGGCGTGGTGACCGCGCTGCGGGCGATGGGCAACGAGGTGCCGATCTGTGTGCTCTCGGCACGCAGTTCGGTCGGCGATCGGATCGCCGGACTGGAATCCGGCGCCGACGACTATCTGGTGAAACCGTTCGTCCTCGCCGAATTGGTGGCGCGAATCCGGGCGCTGCTGCGCCGGCGCACCGATACCACCCCCGCCACGGCGCCGGGCTCGATCACCGTGGGCCCCTTGGAAATCGATGTGGCCGGCTATCGCGCCCTGCTCCACGGTAACGAAATCGAGCTCACCAAAAGGGAATTCGAGCTGCTGTCCACGCTGGCCCGCAACGCCGGGGTGGTGTTGAGCCGGGAGCGGCTGCTGGAGCTGGTGTGGGGTTACGACTTCGCCGCGGACACCAATGTGGTGGACGTCTTCGTCGGCTATCTGCGTCGCAAGTTGGAGGCCGACGGCACGCCCCGGCTGCTGCACACCATTCGCGGCGTCGGCTTCGTCCTGCGGATGCCGAAATGACCGGCGCCCACGCCGAATCGATCCGTGCTGGTGCGGGATGACCGAACCGGAACGGCGGCGCTTCGGACTGCGCCACTCCTACTCGCTGCGCACTCGCGTCGCCGGGGCGGCGGCATTGGGCGCGATCATCATCACCGCGGTGTTGAGCTGGGTGTCGGTGGTGGCACTGGGCCGCAACAATCTCGCCCAGGCCGACCAGGAATTGAACATCGCCTCGCGCATCGTGCTGATGCAGCCGCTCATCGCGGTCGGGGTGCTGTCGTTGGTGACGCCGAACAAGGATATGGCGGTGACGGTCCGCGACCACGGGGAGATCATCGCCTCCACCAGCGTGCGCCTGCCGGCCCAGGACCCGGGTTCGCATACGGTCACGCTGGAGGGCACCCCGTTCCGGGTACTGACCACGACCGAGAATCAGCCCGAAGGGCGGACCGTCTCGATCGCGATCCCGCTGACCGACGCCTATCGCACCATGTCCGAGCAGCGGCGCTGGGTGCTGTTCGCGGCCGGCCTGGCGGTGGCCGCGGCGGCCGGGCTGGGCTGGGTGTTCGGTGGCGGCGCGGTGCGCCCGATCCGCGATCTCACCCGGCAGGTGAGCGCGCGCAGCGGCACCAGCACGGCCGAGGTCCGGGTGGACGGATCCGGTGTCTGGGAGGCCGAAAAGCTTTCCGAGGCAGTGAATTCACTGCTGGAGCGGGTGCAACTCGCCCAGGCCGAAACCGCGGCGGCACTCGAGACGGCCCGCGATTTCGCCGCCGTCTCGGCGCACGAACTGCGCACCCCGCTCACCGCGATGCGCACCGACCTCGAGGTGCTGCGCACCCTGGACCTCGACGAGCAGCAGCGCGCGGAGATCCTCGACGATCTGCAGCGCGGTCAGGGCCGGGTGGAGGCCACGCTGGCCGCGCTGGAGCGACTGGCCGCGGGCGAGCTGACCGACGAACGCGACCATGTCGAAACCGATGTCGGCGATCTGGTCGACCACGCCGCCCACGATGCGATGCGCCACTTCGGAGATCTCACCGTCCGCATCGAGACCGATCCCGAACTGATCACCCGCGGCCTGCCGACCGGACTGCGCCTGGCGGTCGACAACGCGCTCACCAATTCCGC
The DNA here is from genome assembly GCF_001612635.1 of Nocardia africana NBRC 100379. Classification (GTDB taxonomy): domain Bacteria; phylum Actinomycetota; class Actinomycetes; order Mycobacteriales; family Mycobacteriaceae; genus Nocardia; species Nocardia africana. Next base: position 171,158 of record NZ_BDAV01000002.1, read on the forward strand.
TCGTCACGGCGGCGCGACCCAGGCGCTGGTGTCCGCGCATCGCCGCCCCGACGGCTGGATCGTGATCTCGGTCGACGACAACGGGGCGGGCATCCCGGCCGAGGAACGGCGCAGTGTCTTCGACCGCTTCACCCGCGGCGCCAATGCCACCAAGGGCGGCTCCGGCCTGGGCCTGGCACTGGTCGCGCAGCAGGCCCAATTGCACGGTGGCCGAGCCTATTTCGACGACGGGATCCTGGGCGGCGTGCGCCTGGTGCTGGAATTGCCGGACCGTCCGATGCCGGCGGCGCCGCCGCCGGAGAGCTGAGTCCCTCACAGAACCCTCAGATATCCGCCAGTACTTGCGCATTCACCGCCGCTACCGTCGAACGGCGTGGCAGGTAGACGTTTTCGCTGGACAGTGCTCGGTGTCGTGACGCTGGCGGTCGCCGGTGCGGTGACGGGGGTGATCGCCGTCACCCGCGGTGGTGCCGCACCGACCGATATCGCGATCGTCAACGCGGATACCGGGCCCGCCGGTGCCCGCATCGTGAAGGCCCTGCAAGCCGAGGGCGACACCTGGACCGTGGCCGAACCCGGGGCGCGTACCGCCGATCACGCCGCGGTGATCACCCTGCCCGCCGACCTCACGTCGTCGCTGGCCACCCTCGCCACCGCGCAGCCGCATCGGGCGCAGTTGACCGTGGCCACCAACGAGCACGCGGACACCGCCGCGGTCGATGATGCGGTCGCGGCGGTGACGCGGCGAATCGCGGCAGCCGGCGTGGATCAGACCCTGGCCGCGGTCGCGAACGCGCGCGGTTCGATGCAGCAGGCCGCCTTCACCTCCCAGCTGCTCGACGCGGGCGTACGGACGGCCTCGGACGCCGCCGGCCAGTTCACCGGCGGCGCCCAGCAGATGCTGGGCTTCCTGGATTCGGCGAAATCCGGTGCGGCGACGCTGACGTCGCAGCTCGGCCAGGTACACGACGCCCTGGGTCAGGCGACGAATCAGGCCGAGAACATGGCCGGCGCGTTCGATGCCACCGGGCTCACCCTCGGGCAGATCAGTGCGGGTGCGAATGCGATGAGTACCGGGCTCGACCAAGTCCTGCCGCTGCTGCGAACGCTGCCGTTCGCGGCGGACCCGCAGGTCACCGACATCATCGGCAAGCTGGACGCACTGCGCTCGATCGCCGGACAGACCGACACTCAACTGGCGGGCGTGGCCCGGCTGACCGGTAGCAGTACCGATCCCGGCACCGGCCTCGGCACCATCCTGCGCGATGCCGCGAACCGGCTGACCTCCGCCTCCGCCCAGCTGGACCAGGGCGCTGCCCTGGCCGGGCAGATTCCGCGGCTCACCGATCAGGCGACCGCGCAACTGCACGGTGCACTGCAAGCGGTGACCGGCGGGGTCACCCAGATGCAGCAGATTTCGGCGAATCTGACCGATCAGACCGGCAAGGCCCTCACCGCGCTACCGGCGCACAGCACATCCCAGCAGTCCGTCCTGGCGACGAACCTGTCCGATCCGGTCGAGATCGTCCGGCGGTGATCGGCGTCCTATTCGACGACGTTCAGCAGATCGATGACGAAGATCAGCGTCTTGCCCGACAGGGGGTGGCCCGAACCCTCGGGACCGTAGGCCAGCTCCGGCGGAATGGTCAGCTGGCGGCGGCCACCGACCTTCATCCCCGGAATACCTTCCTGCCAGCCCTGGATCAGGCCGCGCAGCGGGAAGGTGATGGATTCACCGCGGTTCCAGGACGAATCGAATTCCTCGCCGGTGTCGTAGGTGACGCCCACGTAGTGCACCTCGACGGTGCCGCCGGGTACGGCCTCGGCACCGTCGCCCTCGACCAGATCGTGCACTTCCAGCGTGGTGGGCGCGGGGCCTTCCTGGAACTCGACTTCCGGCTTGGTCATGCGTCCTCTTCCGTTTGCGATGGATAAATCGTTCTGTGGATAAACCAATAAAGAGTTCACCATAGCGTTGCTTGCCAAACCGTGTTCCACACGACAGTTGGATCGGCCGAATTCGGGGCCAGGGTGCAGGATAGGTTGCCGTGGCCCACGTGATCGATATCGTCGACCCCGGCGACCCTCGGGTCGCCGACTTCCGCGACCTCAACTCGGCCGACCGGCGTCCCGACCTTCCGGGCGGGAAAGGGCTGGTCATCGCGGAGGGCGTGGTGGTCGTACAGCGCATGCTGGCCTCGCGTTTCCCACCGTTCGCCCTGCTCGGGGTGGGCCGCCGCTTCGATCAGCTCGCCCCCGACCTCGCCGGTGTGGACGTCCCGTACTACCGCGTCGGCGCCGAGGTGATGGCGGACATCGTCGGATTCCATCTCAATCGCGGCGTTCTCGCCGCCGCCTACCGCCCGCCGGAGTTGCTGCCGGAGGAGATCCTGCGGACCGCTCGCACGGTCGCGGTGCTCGAGGGCGTGAACGATCACGAGAACATCGGCTCGATCTTCCGGAACGCGGCCGGACTCGGCGCCGACGCGGTGTTGTTCGGCGACCGTTGCGCCGATCCGCTGTATCGGCGCGCGGTACGGGTGTCGATGGGCCACGTGCTGCGGGTGCCCTTCGCCTCGCTGCCGACCTGGCCCGACGGCCTGCACACCCTGCGCGAACTCGGCTTCCGCATCATCGCGCTGACGCCGAATCCCGCGGCGGTGAATCTGGCGACCGCGATGACCGGCGACCGGGTGGCACTGCTGCTCGGAGCGGAAGGCCCCGGCCTGACCGAGGCGGCGATGCGGGCCACCGATATCCGCGCCCGGATTCCGATGACCCCCGGCACCGATTCGCTCAATGTCGCGACCGCGGCGGCGATGGCCTTCTACGAAAGGGTGCGGACATCGTGAATCGACCGCTCGGCCGCCCCGGCAGCGAACCGACACCGTGGGCGGCGGGTATCGCGGTCTCGGTCTTCGTCGCCGCGCTGACCGCCGCCGGAGTGTATTCGTTCGGTGTCGCACTGGCACATGTTCATTGGACGCTCGCGGTGGCGGTGAACGTGATCGCCGTCGCCGGGACCGCACCGACCGCGTGGCGCTGGCGTTACACCCCGGTCACCCGCTGGGTGCTCGCCGGGCTGGGCGCGGGAGTACTGATCGGCTGGCTCGTTCTGCTGATCGATGCCGCGTCTTGACGTCTCGAGCCCTCGACGGATTTCGCGATCACAGCACGTGGTCGCGTCCGCGCAGCCAGCCGAACCAGCGCTTACTCGCCGGAATCGTCACCGACGTCTCCCGCGTCGCCGGTGCGGGCGCCTGCCCCGCCGGGTAGAGGCTGAATCCGCACACCTCGATCCGGTCCGGATGCAGGGCGTCGTCGGAAGACCCCGCGCGGTAACGGAATCCGAGCCACTCCTCGTTCGCGGCGTCGGCGAATTCCGGCGGGTCGAACGGCAGGATCTGGGGATCGGGATAGTCGCCCGGCCGCAGCCGGATCGGATGGTCGCCGGCCCAGTACGAGCGCTCCCACACCAGCGGCAGCCCCTCGTCCTCGACGATGTTCACCCGGGTGGCGCTGAAGGCGCGCCGGAACTCACCGCGCTCCCAATGCGCGAACGCACCCCAGCCCAGTGGGACGTCGTACGACACGAGATAGGTGTGCTCGGAGGCCAGCGGCCGGATCAGCAGTTCCGGCAGCCGGGTCGGATGGCTGCGCGCCGCCTGCACCGTGCAGACCACGGTGACCCCCGGAAAGCAGCCGATGTAGATCGAGCCGGGATCCGGCCCGGCCCAGACCTTCAGGCTCCCGGAGGCGGCGGGCACCACATCGTGGCCGGGATTGAGCTGTTTGGCCAGTGCGAGGGCGGCCTCCGGATCGGGATCGGGGTGGGAGCGCAGGACCGCCGCCGGATCGGGGTCGTCGACGTACCAGATCGACGAGGCTGTGGATGGCACCTGCGACACCTCCCGAGCTCGAACGGGTAAGCGTGGTTACTCCCGAGCAACCGCGGGAGCCGAACCACATCCGCCGCCGCGGCCTGCTCGCTGCGCGCCCAACGAGAATCGGGCGCATACGAAAAATCTACTCCCCCAACAGCGGAAACACCGGCGCTTCGGACTTCTGCCGCGCGTGTCAACCCCCGTTTCACACATTCCGGCGGCGACACGCCCGAGCCACGGTAAACACCCCGGAACGGAATTCGCGGCGGAGACCCATGGCCTCCGCCGCGAATTCGATACGGCCGGACGGGTTTCGGTCCCGCCGGCAGACTCTCGGTGCCCGGAGCTCTCTCGGTGCCCGGAACTCTCTCAGTGCCCGGAGCTACGGACGCCGAGCAGCACATCCTCCCAGGACGGCATCGGCGCCTTACCCCGCTTGGCCCGGGCCGGCTTCTGCGGCGCGGGCTTGGCGTCCTCGGGCTTGGCGCTCGCCGCCGCGGCGGTGGACTTCGCGGCCGGCGCCGGCTCCGGCTCCGCGCGGGCTGCAGGCTCCGGATCCGCGGCGGGAGCGGCGGGTTCGGACGGCTCGGCCGGGGTGGCCGGAGCCGAGGAGGCCGGTGCGGCCGGAAGCGCCGGGGCGGTCGCCGCGGGCGTCGTGCCCGACGGATTCGCCGCCACGGCGCTCTTGGCACCGACCGGCACCGCGGTGCCGCCCACGGCGGCCCGCTGCTCGAAGTATTCGTCGAAACCGGCCTGGCCGGTCTCGGCCACCGCGGTGGTCTGGGCGGGCCCGGCCGACACCGGTTCGACCACCGGCGCGGGCTCGGGCGTCGGCTCCGGGAGGATGGTGGCCAGTCCGCGCAGGGCGCGACCGAAATCGGGATCGATCAGGTCCGAGGCCGGGTCGTCGAGCGGCACCACCGAGCCGCCGTGCGCGTCCGGCTGGTAGCGCCAGTGCGCGGCGATCACCGAACGGCCCGCCTGCCACTGCAATTGGGCGACCCAGTAGTTCTTCTCGTCCTTCCAGGCGTCCCATTCGGCGATATCGATGTTGTGCCCGCGCTCGGCGAAGGCGGCCGAGACGATCTCGATCAGCGTCTCCACCGCCGGACCGTCCTTGCGCACCGGATGCGCCTTCTGCGCCAGTTCGGCCGCGCGCGCACGCTCGAGCAGCACGGGGTAGGCGAAACGCTCCACCCGGCTGGCCGGCATGCCGGACTCCTCGGTGACCTGCTCCACCGACGCACCGGCACGGATCCGAGCCTGGATATCGCGAGGACGCATGGTCGCCTCCGTTTCGATCTCGATCTGGCCGAATCGGGCAAGGTCTCCACGCGCGGCGGCACGCAGCTTCTCATCGGCGGCGAGCCGGTACTTCTGACCGGTCTCGGCATCGACGCACACGATGTGCGCGGAATCGGGCGTCAATCCGATCACTCGAAGTTCACGCACCGTTACCTCCTTATCGCTGCGTCGATCACAGCTGCGCCGAGCACCAACTAGCTCGCGACACCGCCCACGTTCTGGAACAGTAGTGCACTTCTGAGATTCGTGTGGCAAGACACGCGGCCTGAAATCTACCGCCGCGGTGCCGGGGACGACTAATCTGCTCTGTTTCCACGCTCACCGGCCCGTGCCCTGGCAAACTTCCGGCACAATTTCGGTTGGCGCACACCACAACAGCGTAAACGCGAAAGCCGCGGATTTCGGTGACGAAATTCCGCGACTTTCGCGAGTTTTATCCGAGCGCCGTCGTGATCAGGCGCTGATCTGCTGCACCACCCAGTCGATGCAGCGTGTCAGCTGCGACACGTCCTCGGGGTCGATCGCCGGGAACATGCCGACGCGCAGCTGGTTGCGGCCCAGCTTGCGGTAGGGCTCGGTGTCGACGATGCCGTTGGCGCGCAACACCTTTGCGACCTGCGCCGCATCCACCGACGGGTCGAAGTCGATGGTGCCGACCACCTGCGAGCGGTGCGCCGGCTCCGCGACGAACGGCGTGGCGAATTCGCTGGACTCGGCCCAGGAATACAGCCGCGACGAGGAATCGAGGGTCCGCTTGACGGTCCAGTCCAGGCCACCGTTGTTGTTCATCCACTCGATCTGATCGGCGAACAACAGCAGCGTGGCCAGCGCCGGGGTGTTGTAGGTCTGATCCTTGGTGCTGTTGTCGATCGCGATCGGCAGCGAGAGGAATTCGGGGGTGTAACGACCCGAATCCTTGATTTCGGAGACTCGCTCCAGCGCCTTCGGGCTCATCAGCGCGACCCACAGGCCACCGTCGGAGGCGAAGCATTTCTGCGGCGCGAAGTAGTACACGTCGGCGTCGGCGATATTCACCGGCAGACCGCCCGCGCCGGACGTGGCGTCGATGGCGATCAGGGCGTTGTCCGAGCCGGCGGGCCGCTGCACCGGAACCGCCACACCGGTGGAGGTCTCGTTGTGCGCCCACGCGATCACATCGGCGACCGGATCGGAGACCGGCTCGGGCGCGGTGCCCGGGTCCGAGGACACCACGATCGGATCGCCGATGAACGGGTTGCGCTTGGCCACCGCGGCGAACTTCGAGGAGAACTCACCGTAGGTCAGGTGCAGCGAACGGTCCCGGATCAGGCCGAAGGCCGCGGCGTCCCAGAACGCCGTGGTGCCGCCGTTGCCGAGCACGACCTCGTAGCCCTCGGGCAGCGAGAACAGGTCGCGCAGGCCCGTGCGGACGCGCGCGACGACTTCCTTGACCGGCTTCTGACGGTGGCTGGTGCCCATCACGGACGCGCCGACCTCGACGAGGGAGCGCAGCTGTTCGGGACGGACCTTGGACGGGCCGCAGCCGAACCGTCCGTCGGCGGGCTTCAGATCGTCGGGAATGCTCGGAAAGGCAGCGGTCATGGGCTCAAGCCTAGAGCGTGATGTGGGTCTCGCGCGTGGGTGGGTCGGGGTTGCGCGGACCGATGCGACAGGCTCGCCGAAACCGGGCATATGTCCGTATCACCGTGTCGGCGCCCAGCGGACGGTTACCGTTGGGCAATGAGTATGGCAGGGCGGGAGATACCGGACGCCGGGCGGGAGGTACCGGAATCCGCGGGCATCTCCGCCGCATCCGCTGCTCCCGGATCGACCACGGGCCCCTCGGACGACGCCGCCGCATCGGCCCGGCCCGCCAACGGCCGGCCCGGGCTGCGCGCGCGCCTGGCCACGAGACTCGAGCGGGCCGGGATCGTGCTGCGTGCGGGCATGCTGTCCGCTGGGGCGCGCCACGAGTTGCTGCTGCGCGGCCTACCCGGAACGGCGACGATTCTCGGGGTCCGGCCCTGCCGGAATTCCGCATCCGCCGCCTCGCCCCTCGGCGGCATACGGAAACGGGCGGATGCCGCGGGCCGGATCGAACCCGGCTGTCGCTTCTGGGTCCGCATCCAGCTCGACGGTGTGCCGCCGTACGAGACCCGGGTCCGGCAACGAGTGAGCGACGCCGACCGGGAGTCCATGCAACCGGGCGACGTGGTCGGCTGCCGCGTCGATCCGGGTGATCGCGAGCGGCTCGTCCTGTACGTGCCGGGCGTCACGGAGGCGACGCGGGTGAGCATTTCCAAGATCCTGTCCGCGGGCCGGCGCGCCGACGCGACCGTCCTGGCGGCCACGCCGATCGCCGCCGACTACTCGGGTCGCGACGATCCGGTGCTGCGGCTGGATCTGGAACTGCGCGCCTGGGACGAACCGCGGCCGTGGCGAGTGCGGATCGTGCAGCCGGTGCCGTTGCCGGCGATCGAACTGGTCGATCTGGGCAGGCATCTCGAGGTCGCGTTCTTCGCCGTGGACCGCGGGGAGTCGGTGGCGGTGGACTGGGAGGCCTCGGCCGAACTGTGAATCCGGTCCGGGCGACCGGCTCAGGGCAGTTTGACGAATTCGAAACCGCGCGAACGCAATACCGGCAGCACCACCGACATCCCCTCGGCGGTTCCCGATTTCGGGCGGTGCATATGGGCGATCGATATCGCCCCCGGCTCCGCCGCCGACATCGCGGTGCGAACCTGCGCGGCCGAGAAGGTCGCACCGGCGTCGGCGTTGATGCTGAAACCGACCGGCGTCTCCCCCAGATCCCGCACGATCGCGACCGCCACATCGTCGTAGTGCGCGGTGCCCGCGCGGAAGAATCGCGGCGGATGCCCGAGCAGCCGGGTGAGCCGCTCGTGATTGCCCCACACCTCGTCGATCGCCTGCTGCGGGGACGCGGTGCCCGCGATGCCGTAGGCGGCGTGGCCGGTGACCGAGAGCGGACAGTGCCGGGTGCCGTGGTTGGCGAGTTCGAACAGCGGATTGGCGGCCAGCTGCTCGGCCCGGCCCGGGTCGGCGTCGATCCAGCGCTTGTTGAGAAACAGCGTCGCCGGAATGTTGTGGGCGACGAGGTAATTCATCAACTCGGTGTTGATCTCGTCGTTGTCCGGCCCGCCGCAGGCGTCGAAGGTCAGCGCCATCTGCTTACCCTGCGCGGGGATCGAGGTGATGATGCCGGGCAGGTCCATCCCCCATCCGGCGGGCTGCCGTCCGGCATAGCGCGCGGCCACGGCCGCCGGATCGGCCTGCGCCGGCAGCGCGGCCGACGCCGGACTCGCCACCGGCGGAACCGAGGTGCGGGCCGGCGCGGGCGGGGCCGTGGAGATGATCGTCTTGACCGACGAATTCCCTTTGGCCGTAGCGCATCCCGAGGCGGCGAGACCCGCGGCTACCGCCGCGCCCGCTGCCAGAAGCCGACGTCGCGACAGTTCTGCTCCACCCACGCGAGCAGATGCTACGTCAGAGAAGCGACGAGCGCCTCCGCAACGACAATTGCGAAGGCGCTCGAACGGGGACGGGCCGGACTACCGGACGACGGTCTCCCATCCCGGCACGGATTCCGCGGTGCGCGGCGCCGGTCCGGTGTAGATCGCGGCCGGGCGCACCAGCTTGCCCAGTTGCTTCTGCTCGAGGATGTGCGCACACCAGCCCGCGGTGCGGCCGCAGGTGAACATCGCCGGCATCATGTGCGCCGGCACCTCGGCGAAGTCCAGGATCACGGCGGCCCAGAACTCGACGTTGGTCTCGATGGCGCGGTCGGGGCGACGCTCGCGCAGTTCGGCCAGCGCGGCCTGCTCGAGCGCGGCGGCGACCTCGTAGCGCGGTGCGTCCAGTCGCTTCGCGGTGGCGCGCAGCACCCGGGCGCGCGGGTCCTCGGCCCGGTAGACCCGGTGGCCGAAGCCCATCAGCTTCTCCTTGCGATCGAGGATGCCCTTCACCAGAGCCCGTGCGTCGCCGGTCTTTTCGACCTCTTCGATCATCGGCAGCACCCGCGCGGGCGCGCCGCCGTGCAGCGGGCCGGACATGGCGCCGATCGCGCCGGACAGGCTGGCGGCCACGTCGGCGCCCGTCGAGGCGATGACGCGCGCGGTGAACGTGGAGGCGTTCATGCCGTGCTCGGCGGCCGACACCCAGTAGGCGTCGATGGCCTCGACGTGGCGCGGATCCGGGTCACCCTTCCACCGCTTCATGAAGCGTTCGGTGATCGTGCTCGCCTCGTCGATCTCCTTCTGCGGCACGGCCGGCTGGTAGATGCCGCGGGCGGACTGCGCGACGTAGGACAGCGCCATCACCGACGCGCGCGCGAGGTTCTCGCGGGCGGTGGCGTCATCGATATCCAGCAGCGGCTGGTAGCCCCAGATCGGGGCGAGCATCGCCAGACCGGCCTGCACGTCGACGCGCACGTCGCCGGTGTGCACCGGCAGCGGGAACGGCTCGGCGGGCGGCAGCCCCTGCCCGAAGCGGCCGTCCACCAGCAGCGCCCAGACGTCACCGAAGGTGACGTGGTTACCGACCAGATCCTCGATATCGACACCGCGGTAGCGCAGCGCGCCGCCGTCCTTGTCGGGCTCGGCGATATCGGTGGTGAACGCCACCACGCCTTCCAGGCCACTGACGAAATCGGGGGGTACGGCCGGACCAGTAGGAGCCGCAGCGCTGGTAGTCATGTTGTGACTCTCCTTGCAAATCGGGCCGCACGATCTGTGGGCGGCCGCGCGATGGTGCTGTCCCGGCTCGGCCGGGGCGGTGCTTTCCCGGGTCGGCCGGGATGCGGCCGTATGCCACTCCGGCCGATCACCTGCAACCTTATCCCCCCAGTACTGGGGAGTAACGTCTGGACCATGCGCGAGGAGCAGAATTCACCGGGCTCAGCGGGGGGCGATACGGGTCTTCCGACCGCGAATTCATCGACTTTGCCGGACCGCTTCGGCGCCGTACCGCGCGTCGATGTCGACATCGCCGCGATGCGTGCCGAATACGGCGGCGATCCGGACCTGACCGAGAGCTGGCCGGCCGACGGCTGGGAACCGTTGCTACGCAACTGGATCGAGCTCGCCACCAACGCCGGCATCACCGAACCCAATGCCATGGTGCTGGCGACGGTCGAGCTCACCGACGCCGGCCCGCGCCCCGCCTCGCGCACGGTCCTGTGCAAGGGAGTGTCCGCCGAGGGTGTGACTTTCTACACGAATTACGACTCCGCGAAGGGTGATCAACTCCACGCGGTGCCGTATGCGTCGGCCACCTTCGCCTGGCCGAAGGTGGGCCGGCAGGTGACACTCCGAGGCGGGGTGGGTCAGGTCTCCTCGGAGGTGACCACGGCGTACTGGCGCTCGCGTCCGCGCAATTCGCAACTGGGCGCGTGGGCCTCGCACCAATCCCGCCCGGTGGCCTCGCGGGAGGATCTGGACCGGGCATTGGCCGATGTCACGGCCCGTTTCGACGGCGTGGAACAGATTCCGGTCCCGGCCAATTGGGGCGGCTACATCCTGCGTCCGGAAACGATCGAATTCTGGCAGGGCCGGCGCAGCCGGCTGCACAACCGCATCCGGGTGACGCTGCCGGACGGACCGGCCGCGATCGGCTCGGCACGCATCGAACGCCTGCAACCCTGACCCGGAATCGCCGCCACGACGGGCGAGATGCCGGAGTCGCGGATCGGCCGCGACCCGTTATATTCATGGGATGATTTCTCGAAGACGGGCGCCGGCCGCATCGTCCGCGCGGACCGGCGCCGCGCCATGGTGAAAGCCCGGCCATGGTGAAAGTTCTCGCCGATGTCGCACCGCTGCGCGACATCGATTTCCGGCGGCTGTGGGTCACCAATATCGTCACCGTCATCGGAGCCCAGCTCTCGGTGGTCGCGGTTCCGCAGCAGATCTACCAAATCACCGGTAGCTCCGGATATGTCGGCCTGGCCGGCATCTTCGGCCTGGTGCCGCTGATCGTCTTCGGCCTGTGGGGCGGGGCGGTCGCCGACGTCATGGACCGGCGCACCCTCTTGCTGATCACCAGCGTCGGCACCGGGCTGACCTCCGTGGCGTTCTGGTTGCAGGCCGCCGCCGGGGTGAACAACGTCTGGCTGGTCCTCGGGCTCTTCTCGGTGCAGCAGGCCTTCTTCGCGATGAATCAGCCGACCCGCGCGGCGATCATTCCGCGACTGCTGCCGGGTGATCTGCTGCCGGCGGCCAACTCGCTGAACATGACCGTCATGCAGTTCGGCGCCATCGCCGGGCCGGTGCTCGCGGGTGCGCTGATTCCGGTGACCGGACTGTCGACGCTGTATCTGATCGACTCGATCGCCCTGCTGGCCACGCTGTGGGCGGTGTGGCGGCTGCCCGCCGTCCCGCCGACCGGGGTGGCCCGCAAGGCCGGATTGGGCACGGTCGTCGAGGGATTCAGCTACCTGGCCACCCAGCCGATCCTGCTGGCCTCCTTCGCCGTCGACATCATCGCGATGGTGTTCGGCATGCCGCGCGCACTGTTCCCGCAGATGGCGCACGACACCTTCGGGGATCCGGTGACCGGCGGCGTCGCCTTGGGCCTGCTCTTCGCCGCGATGTCGGCGGGTGCGGTCGCGGGCGGCGTGTTCTCCGGGTGGCTCGGCCACGTGCGACGCCAGGGCATGGCGGTGGTGGTGTGCATCGCGCTGTGGGGTGCGGCGATGATCGGCTTCGGACTCGCCGTCGGCGCGACCGGGCATCGGCTGAGCGTCGGAGCCGGCCTGTGGATCGCCCTGGCATGCTTGGCCTTCGGCGGTGCGGTCGACATGTTCTCCGCCGCGCTGCGGACCAGCATGCTGCAGGAGGTGGCCACCGACGACATGCGCGGGCGGCTGCAGGGCGTGTTCACCGTGGTCGTGGCAGGTGGGCCCCGAATCGGTGATGTTGCCCACGGTTTCACGGCCGCGGCCATGGGTACCGCCGTGGCGGCGGCCGGCGGTGGGCTCCTGGTGGTGATCGGCGTGCTGATCGCCGCCGCCGTCTTCCCCGCCTTCGTCCGCTACCGGGTTCCCCGCGTCCACGCCGAGATTCCGGCCGATCAGCACTCGTGAGCACCCGCGCGGGCCATTAGCACGATCGGACCCGCGAGCTCACATCGCACACAGGTGACCGTGAGGTAGCAGATGCCGACCCTCACGGATCGGCGCTACCGGTGAGCGGCTAGCGTTGAGGTAAGTGCGCCGGACGCCGACCGCGCCCGACGCCTACGGTTCTAGCCTGAGAGGGATCCTTCCGTGCCCGCTGAGAACATCAAAGTCGCGCAAACGCCTTCGGACGCCGACGGCGCAGGCGACGCCAAGCCGGTACTCTCCTACCCTGGCGGCGAATACGCCATGACTGTCGCCCAGGCCGTCGAAGGCAACGACGGAATCGATCTGGGCAAGCTGCTGGCCAGCACCGGGTACGTCACCTACGACCCGGGCTTCACCAACACCGCGCCCACCAAGTCGGCGATCACCTACATCGACGGTGAGGCCGGCATCCTGCGCTACCGCGGCTACCCGATCGAGCAGCTGGCCGCGAACTCGAACTTCATCGAGGTCAGCTACCTGCTCATCTACGGCGAGTTGCCGACCCAGGCCCAGCTGGAAGACTTCACCGACCGGATCCGCCGCCACACGCTGCTGCACGAGGACCTGAAGCGATTCTTCGACGGCTTCCCGCGCAACGCGCACCCGATGCCGGTGCTCTCCTCGGCGGTCAACGCGCTCTCGGCCTACTACCAGGACTCGCTGGACCCGCGCGATCCCGAGCAGGTCGAGCTGTCGACCATCCGCCTGCTGGCCAAGCTGCCCACCATCGCGGCCTACTCCTACAAGAAGTCGGTCGGCCAGCCGTTCCTCTACCCGGACAACTCGCTGAGCCTGGTGGAGAACTTCCTGCGCATGACCTTCGGCTTCCCGGCCGAACCCTACGAGGTCGACCCCGAGGTCGCCGCCGCGCTGGACATGCTGCTGATCCTGCACGCCGACCACGAGCAGAACTGCTCCACCTCGACCGTGCGCCTGGTCGGCTCCTCCGACGCCAACCTGTTCACCTCGGTGTCGGGCGGCATCAACGCGCTGTGGGGTCCCCTGCACGGCGGCGCCAACCAGGCCGTGCTGGAGATGCTGGACGACATCAAGGCGAACATCAACGGCGGCACCGTCGATGCCGCGGTCAAGGATTTCATCCGCAAGGTCAAGAACAAGGAAGACGGGGTGAAGCTCATGGGCTTCGGACACCGCGTCTACCGCAACTACGACCCGCGCGCGACGATCGTCAAGAAGACCGCCGACCAGATCCTCGGCAAGCTGGGCGTGCAGGACCCGCTGCTCGATATCGCCAAGGCGCTGGAAGAGGCCGCGCTGACCGACAGCTACTTCGTCGATCGCCGCCTGTACCCGAACGTCGACTTCTACACCGGCGTCATCTACCGGGCGATGGGCTTCCCGACCCGCATGTTCACCGTGCTGTTCGCGATGGGCCGGCTCCCCGGCTGGATCGCGCACTGGCGCGAAATGCACAGCGAGCCTTTGAAGATCGGCCGCCCGCGCCAGATCTACACCGGCTACGGTGCGCGCGACTACGGCGATATCGCCGGTCGCTGAATTTCCTGATCCGAAGCCCGCCTTCCGTCCGGAAGGCGGGCTTCGCGCATGTCGGGGTGTTGCCGCGCATGGCTTTTCACCATCGCGCACCGATGAACGCTGCGCCGCAAGCGGATTCGCGCACCGTGACAAGCGCACGTCGAGTGGCTCGCAGGCGCTGCCCGGCAGCATCGTTGTCGCGGCCCGGAAGTGTGACGCCGGGGCACCGGATCCGGGCCTGCCTCGGAGGGGACGGCAGGCCCGGGATCTGGATCTTCTGCCTTCGCTTCGCTTCGGCGGGGTTTCGGCCCCCTGGGCCGAAACCCGTCAGGGTGCACCGTCTCGGGATGGCACGGCGTGAGCACGGCACATGGCGCGTCATGAAAATACGGGTGCGCCGGATCGTGCCGGCGTGCGATGGTCGAGGTATGGCGATCGAATCGGAGGTCACGCTCAGGCCCGCGACCGAGGAGGACCTTCCCGGCATCGGCTTGCTGCTGTCGAACGCCTTCGGCGCTTCGCCCAGGGAGGATCCGGTCGTCAGCGCGCAGCGGCTGAAGCTGTTCCCGATCGAGCGTGCGCTCGTGGCCGTGGCGGGCGGCCGCGTGGTCGGGCACACCCGGGACACCACGATGACGCTCACGGTGCCCGGCCCGCATCCGGTCGAGGTCTGCGGTGTGGCGGGTGTCGCGGTGGCGCCGACCCATCGCCGTCGCGGCATTCTGCGTGCGATGTACACCGAACTGCACGAGCGCACCGAGGCCGCGGGACTGCCGCTGACCATCTTCACCGCCAGCAGCGCCACCATCTACGGACGGTTCGGGTACGGGCCGTGTGTGGTGGAGAACCGCGTCACCATCGACCGGCGCTTCGCCGAATTCCGGCCCACCGCGCCCGATCCCGGTGGCGTGACACTGAGCTCGCTCGACGACGCGATCACCGTGGCGCCGGACATCTACGACCGCTGGCGGCGGCTGGTGCCCGGCGCCCAGGCCCGCCCGCATTCGGCGTGGTTGATCCAGTTGGTCGGCAGCGGAGGCCAGGCCGCCCTGTTCGCGCTCACCCATCCCGACGGGTACGCGCTCTACCGCTACGACACCTCCGCGCCGCGCACACTCACCGCCGAGGTGGTGGAACTGCGCGCGGTCACCGCCGAGGCGCATGCGGCCCTGTGGCGTGCCCTGCTCGGGCTGGATCTGGTGGACACCGTCACGGCCACCATCGGCGACGACGACCCGCTGCCCCACCTGCTCACCGACTCCCGCCTGGTCCGCACCGTCAGCCGTCACGACGGCCTGTGGGCCCGGCCGATGGACGTCCCCGCCGCCCTGTCCGCCCGCGACTACGAGACGGATCTGGATGTCGTTGTCGCCGTGGACGACCCGTTCCGTCACGCCGGAGGCACCTTCGCCCTGCGGGTGCGCGACGGACGGGCCGAATGCGAACCCACCACCCGCGCTCCCGACCTCGAACTCGGCATCGACGTCCTGGGCAGCCTCTACCTCGGCGCCTACTCCGCCCGCACCTTCGCCGTCGCGAACCGGTTGCGGGCGAAGAACTCCCGGATCGTCGCGGATGTGGACCGCGCTTTCCGGGCCGAACGCGAACCGGTCCTCGGCTGGTTCTTCTGAGCTGCCGCCCACCGCTGCGGCCCGGCAACGCCACCGGCTCGGTCCGGGGCGGCCGTCGCGACCTTCGACGCTGCCCGATTCCGCGGCGGGACGAAGCCGCCGGTCACGCGCCGATCGCAGATCCGCTCGCGCCGGTGCCGGGCAGCACGCACGCTCCCAGGGGAAGTGCCGTCATCTCTGGTGGGTACGGCACCGCCCTGGCATGCTGGATACGTGACCCTCATCCGGTTCGTACTGAATGTGCTCTGGTTGATTTTCGCCGGGTTCTGGCTGGCGGTGGGTTATTTCCTGGCCGGAATCCTCTGCTGCATCCTGATCATCACCATCCCGTTCGGGATCGCGTCGTTCCGGATCGGGGCCTATGTGCTGTGGCCGTTCGGCCGCGAGGTGGTGGCGAAGCCGGGCGCGGGCGCTCCCTCACTGATCGGCAACATCATCTGGGTGATCTTCGCGGGATTCTGGCTGGCGATCGGGCACCTGGTCACCAGCATTCCGCTGTTCGTCTCGATCATCGGGATTCCGTTCGGCTGGGCGAACCTGAAACTCATCCCGGTCTCGCTGATGCCGCTGGGGCGCGAAATCGTCTCCAGCGACCACGCTTTCGTGGCCTGAGTGCCGGACGGTACTACTCCGAGTCGGCGACCAGCTGCTTCATGATCGCGACCGCGGCGTCGAGCACCCGCAGCTGATCGGGGGTCAACCCGGACAGCTGATCGAACATCCAGGCCTCGCGGGCGTTGTTCTCGTCCTGGATCAGTGCCTTGCCGGCATCGGAGAGCGAGACGATGACCTGGCGGCCATCGGTCGGATGCGGATCGCGCTTGACCAGCTGCAACTCCGAGAGCGAGGCGATCACGCGCGTCATCGACGGTGGCTGCACCCGTTCCTTGGCGGCGAGCATGCCGGGAGTCATCGCCCCGTCCCTGGCCAGTGTCGCCAGAGCCGACAGTTGGGTGAGCGAAATCTGCGCGTCGACACGACGGCCGCGCAGATGGCGCGTCAGCCGCACGACCGCCAGGGACAGTTCACCGGCGAGCGCACGGATATCGGAAGGCGTTGTCACAGAGCGAAACGATACGTGACACCACATATGTGGTCCGCCGTTCCCGCCGCTATCGTTGACTTCGTGACCCCCGACGTGCCCGAGATTCCGCCGCGGCTGACCGATCCGCGTCCCGTTCTGGCCGTCGGCTCGCTGGTGTGGCTGGTCGCGACGGTCGTGGTCTGGTGCAACGACAGCTGGGCCGACGCGCGGCCGATCTGTTTGATGGGGCTGGGGGTCGGACTGCTCGGCTACAGCATTTTCGTGATTCAGCGCCGCGGCGCCCGCCGGGGCGACAAAGGCGCGCAGAAAGGGCTGTGACACCGGCCGACGCGCGCCACGCCCGAGCGCGCCGACTTTACAGTGTGCGAATTGACTCATCGCGTCCTGGCGGCTTAACTCGCTTCCGTGTCCTCCCGATTGAGCGTCGAAGAACGACGAGCCCACCTCATCGAGGCCGCCATCGGCCTCGCCGAGAAAAAGGGCGTCGCCGGGGTAACTACGCGCGATGTCGCGCAGGCGGCCGGGGTCTCGCTCGGTGTGGTGCACTACTGTTTCGAGAACAAAGATGCGCTGATGACCGAACTGGTCAAAGCATTGTCGATGGAATTGCGCGATTCCGTCGAGACCAATGAAACGGTCTGGCAGCAGGTCGGAAGTGGAAAAGAATCCCTTCAAAATCTGGTTCGCGCCAGCCTGGAACTGCTCTGGCTGAACATCGAGTCGTCACCGCAACGACAACTGCTCACCTACGAAACCACCACCTACGCTTTGCGTGAAAGTGAGCAGACCCCAGCGAAACTCGCGATCGCGCGCGAGCAGTATCTGTTCAACGACGCCACCGTCGCCGATGTACTCGAGCACGGGCGCGTGGCCACCGGAACCGAATGGCGAATTCCGGTTCAGACCTTGAGCCGATTCACCCTGAATGTCATCGACGGAATCGTTTTGCGCTGGCTCGTCGACGACGACAGCGCCGCGGTCCGCACCCAGCTCGACGTGCTGGCGGAAATGATCACCACCTACGCGAAATAGCCGCGCCGCGTTTTACGAACTCGGCTGCCGCTGCACGTGCGTGGTATCGCCCGCGCGCCACCACGGCACGGCCACGGTGGCCTCGTAGGCGCCGGTGAGCCGGACTTCCAGCCGATCGTGCAGGACGAGCTCACCCGCCAACGGTGGCAGGCCGAACTGCAGCCGTAACAGCACGCCCAGCGGCTCGTCCGCCCAGGTCGTGTGTTTTCCGGCGCCGAGAACCTCGGCATGGACCGCCTCGGAGGCAGCGGCCACGTCGAGCAGCGTGGCGAGTTCGCCCGCATGCTCGATATCGCCGGCGACCAGCCGATCCGGCGGCAGCGCCAGACCGAGCCAGGGGCGGTCCAGAACCAGCGCCCGATCCGGATCGATCACCGCTCCCGACAGCGCACGCACCCGCTCCGGCACGCCGATCTCGTCGAGATCCAGATGCGGCACGGCCGTGGCGAGCAGGCGATGGGTTTGCGAAACCGCTTCCGGGGTGGGCCTTTTCGCCGGATCGGCCAGTGCTTCGAGCAGGGCCACGGCCAGGGGCGCGGTGATGTTCGCGGAGTCGGCGAGCACCGCATCGAGGGCCGCCGTGTCGGCCGCGGTGAAACCCGGGAGTTCGGGCAGTAGATCGGCGAACACCGGATCGGATACGGTCCGATACACGCCAAGGGGGCGGCCGTCGACCCGCGCATGCCGGCGCAACCACCAGGCGGTGTAACCGTCGCGGTCGGCGAGCAGGCCGCGAGTGGCCGGTTCGGCCAGCAGCAGCCGCAGCGCCTGCGGCCAGGCGTCGTCGGCGACCAGATCCAGATCCCGGACCGCGGCGAACTCCGGTGGATCTTCGGGCAACCCCTGCCACCAGCGATCCTCGTCGTCGAGATCGTGGTCGGGACCGGTGGGATCGGTCTCGGTGACGACGGTGAACCCCCAGCCGACGCCGATCGCGCGCAACGCCGCGGCCGGATAGCGCTGCGCGACCTCCGCGTCGAGGGTGCCGAACGGCGAATCCTCGACCAGCACCTCGGCCAGCGGGGCGGCCGGGAGCAGCAGTTCGTCGGCCGGGCGCAGTTCGCCGGTGGTGTCGGGCAGTTCGAGTGCGCCGAGCCAGGTCGGCAGTGTGGTGCCGGCCGGCAGATGAGCGGCGAGACCGAGCACCGCTTCGCGCAGCTCCTCGTCGTCGGGGCGGTGATCCAGTTCCGCGCGCAGCGCGGTGTCGGTCAGCAGATCCTCCACACCGGCCTGTTGTGCGCCGAGGCGGCCCAGCAGCTCGTGGGCGGCCTCCGGATGGACCAGCCGTGCCCACGGCACCGCCACCGCATCCTCGAGCTGATCGTCGAGCACCACGGTGCGGGGGCCGGTGACCAGCCGGCCGTCGGAGAGCGGGACGGCCAGCGCCCCCAATTCCTCGGCGGCGAGCGGGTCGGTGACGAACGGCTCCAGCGCGTCGTAGAGCGAGTACCACCATTGCGGCGGACGCTGCACGCTTCCGGTCAGTTCGGCGACGCGGGCCAGGCCGATGCGATGCACGTCCAGGACCCCCAGCAGGTCGGCGGTGGCGCGGCCCGACAACTCCGGAACCACCAGCGGCCCCAGCAGAGTCGCCAGCAGATCGGCGAGTTCGGCTGTGACACCGAGAAATACACTGGCACGCGACGGCGCCGCATCGGTCCGCACCGGGGCAGCCGCGTCGTCGCCGGAAGTGCCCGCGTCGCCGAACCCGGGCGGCGCGACGCCGATATCGGCCGGGTCGTCGCCCGGGCCGGCCGGGGCCAGCACCGGCAGCCACGGGTTTTCGCGCAGTTGACGCACCAGCGCCTCGCGCAGCAGGCCGTCGGCCTCGCTGCGGGCGAAGCCGGGCGCCGGAACGAGTACGAGCCGATCCGCCGGCGGCAGGGCACGGGCGAAATCCGCATAGCCCTCGGCCAATTCGGCCACCCGGGCGCCGGGCATCAGGCGGCGCCGATCCGGTTGCAGCGCGATATCGGCGATCACAAGAGCCGGCAGGGACAATTCCTCATCGGTGCGGGTCGGTGCGCGCAGCACATCGGGTGGCGCCGCTACGGCCCGGCCGTCACGCAGCGGAAGCAGCCAGCGCGCCCGCTCGGTGGTGTACTGCCACCACCGGAAGTCCTCGCCGGACGGGGCGGTGATACCGACCTGCTGCAGGCCGTTGCCCATC
The DNA here is from genome assembly GCF_001612635.1 of Nocardia africana NBRC 100379. GTDB lineage: Bacteria > Actinomycetota > Actinomycetes > Mycobacteriales > Mycobacteriaceae > Nocardia > Nocardia africana. Next base: position 190,821 of record NZ_BDAV01000002.1, read on the forward strand.
TCCTCCACCGCACGCCAGGATTCGTCGTCCTCGATCCGGATCGAGTGCAGGCCCGGCAGTTCCAGCAGCAGGTCCACCACCTCGGCCCGCATGGCCGCCAGCAGTTCCGCGACGTCGACGTCCTCGCGCAACCAGACCACGATCTCGCTGTCGAAACCGGCCTCCGGGGCGACCGCGACCGACCAGGCCAAGCGCAGCACCGGGACGGCGGGACCGTCCGCACCGGCGGGGATTTCGATCCCGTTGTCGCGCAGTTCGATCAGAGTTTGCGCGCGGGAGAAGCGCAACGACCCTGTGGTGGAGCGGAATTCCACCTCGTCACCGGCGGAGAGCACCGCCGTGAACCCGACACCGAACCGGCCGACCGCGGTACCCGTCTTGCCCGACGCCCGCAACGCCGTCAGCGCGTGCACACCGGAAAGATCCAGCGGGGCACCGGTATTGGCGATATGCAGGGCCCGGCCACGCAGCCGCACCGAGACCCGTCCGGGGATCCCGGCCTTGACCGCGGCATCGGCGGCGTTCTGCGCCAGCTCGGTCAGCAGCCGATCGCGATATCCGGCTCGGACCAGATCCGCCTCGGTGGCGGCGTCCTCGCGCAGGCGAGTCGGCGAATTCCGCCATGCGGTGAGTACTCCCGCACGCAAGTCCGCGGTGCCGAACGGATCCTGTGTCACCCCTACGGCTCCCCCGCTCGCGCTCGTCAGTTCTCCTCCGCCGCCCCGGTCTCATCCGGCTGCACCCGCACCGCGGACACCGCCCAGGCATCGCTGTAACGAACCGGCCCGGCATCGGCCACGCGCTCACCGGTGGAGTGATCCGTCTCGCCCGCGGCAGGCTCGACGGCCGCATCGGGCTCAGCGGGCGCGGCGGGCGCGGCGGGCGCGGCGGGCTTCGCGGACTCTTCTTCCGCGTCGGCGGCAGCAGCATCTGCGGTGGCAGATGGGGCTTCGACACCCGCCGCAGCACCCTCGCCATCGCCGCCGGTTGCCGCGGTGCCCGATTCCTGCGCCTCGGCGGCCGAAGCCGAAGAGTCCGAAGCTGTTTCGGGCGAAGCCACAGCAGATTCGGAAGCTACAGCAGACTCGGCCGGCTCACGCGCAACTGTGGTGTCGGCAGCCGAAACCGTTGCGGCGGGCTCGTGACCCGTCGCCGCGTCCCCGGCCACCGCGTCAGTATCTGCCGCGTCATCGGCAGCGTTCGTCACGTCAGCCGTCGCGCTCGTCCCCGCAGTCTCGGCTGGAGCGTCCTCGGCGGCCTCGGCCGACGGGACCGCGTCCGTGTGAGCAGGAGCGCCCCCGGCAGGCGACGCCTCGGCGCTTCCGCTGCCGCCGGTCGCGGAGACGTCGTCCACGGTGGGCGACGGCGATTCGGTACCACTCGAATCGGCTTCGGCGGCAACGGCTTCCGGTGCGGGATCGGTGCCGGGATTCTCGTGCGCGTCCGCGCCGGTGGAGGGCAGTGCTTCGGCAGCCGTTCCGGTGTCGCCCGTCACGTCAGCGTCGCCCGCCGGGTGCGACGGCGATTCGGCCACGGCGGCGGGTTCCTCCGGACCAGATTCCGTGGCGGCGGGCTGTTCCGCATCGGGGGACCCGTCCCGCGTGGTCAGTTCCTCGGCCGGGACGATTTCGAACGCGGCATCGTCGTAGGCCTCGTAGAGCGGGGAGCCGGCACCGGTGGGCAGTTCGGTGTCGGAGTGGGCGCCGCAGCCGTATTCGACGTGGACCACCCGGCCGTCGGCGCCCATCGCGTTGGCGCAGACGCCGAAGGCGGAACGCAGCGCGCCGGCGAGGGGCACGAAGAAGCCGCAGACTCCGCAGGTTCCGGGGGCCGAACGCGCCATCTCGGTGTCGGGGCCGAATTCGGAGTACCAGCGCTCGGCGGCCTCCAGGCGGCCCTCCCGGCTGAGGACCTGGCGGCGGCCGAGGCCGACCTCCTCACAGACCTCGTCGACCACCGGGTCGCCGGTCTCCAGATATCCGGGCACCAGGCGCGGATCGTCGACGCGCGGGGCGAGCAGATCGCCGGGGGCCAGATCGCCGGGGCGGATGCGCTGCTCCCACGGCACGAATTCCGGCGCCACCAGCGCGTCCGGACCGGGCAGCAGCGCGGATTCGCTGACCGTCGCGTAGTCGGCATCGGGCGCGGCCGCGACCACGACCTCCCACCGCCAGCCGCGGTACCCAGGCAGGGTCGCCGCGAAGTGATGGGTGGCCGCACACTCGTTCTCGCCGGTGACGCCCAGATGTTCGCCCACACCCGTGGGCTGCAACTCCAGGAGCGCACGGCGAGCCAGGTCGACCGCCTCCGCAAGGATCGGTCGCACACCGGACTCCGAAACAGACACTGCGCTCACGTCCTACATTTTGCCGTATGAAATGCCAACGCCGTGCGGCGGCCGCAGCAGTGCTGATCGCGGCGTCCACAATGCTGTCCGCCGCGGCCTGTGAGCGCGACGACAACACTGCGCGCCTGCGGGTCGACGTGGTCGCCACCCGCCCGCACGACCGCACCGCGTTCACCGAGGGACTCGAGGTCGACGGCACGGTTCTCTACGAGAGCACCGGGATGGAAGGCGACTCCGAAGTGCGGGCGACCGACCTCGCCACCGGCGCGCCGATCGCCACCGCGAAACTCTCCGACGCCTATTTCGGCGAGGGCGTCACCCGCGCCGGGGACACCGTCTGGCAACTCACCTGGAAGAACGGGACCGCCTTCGCCCGCGATCCGCGCACGCTCACCGAACGCCGCCGAGTCCACTACGACGGCGAAGGCTGGGGCCTGTGCACCCGCGGCGACCGCCTGGTGATGAGCGACGGCAGCGACACCCTCACCTTCCGTGATCCGACCACCTTCGCGACCACCGGCACGGTCCGGCTCACCAGCCATCACGAGGCCCGGCTCAACGAACTCGATTGCGCCGCAGACGGTTCGATCTACGCCAACGTCTGGCCGACCGATCAGATCCTGCACATCGACCCGGTCGGCGGCGCGGTACTCGCCGAGATCGACGCCGGCGGCCTGTTGCGCCCCACCGAGCGCACCGGAGCCGACGTCCTCAACGGCATCGCCCAGCTCCCCGGTACCGACCGCTTCCTGATCACCGGAAAATACTGGCCCACCATGTTCGAGGTCCGATTCGTCCCGATGTGAAACCGCCGGGTCACCACGACGGCGGCCGACACGCATCGGATCACAGCCCGGCCGATGTCCACGCACCGGCCGAGTGCGAGAGAATCGACATGTGACTGCCTCCCGCGAACCCTCCGGCACCGAACCCGGTCCGTGGGACGGCGAGGAGTATCCCGCTACCCGGCGGCATCCCGGCTACGACCGTTACCCGCCGCCGAACACCCCGTCGTCCACGCCGCTGCCCCCGCTGCCACGCCGCAGCGGTGAGCCGGACGTGCCCGAATTCGTGACCCGGCGCATGGCGACGGGCGAGCCACCGCGGGCCCTTCCACCGCGCGGATCGCACGGCGACGACCGTTCCGCCGAGGCGCCGAGCGCGGCCGAGCGCCCGCGACCCAAGGACGCGAAAATCGCCGAACGCCAACGTGTCCCCCGCAAGATGACCGTGACGCGGGTGATGGCGATGCGCACCAGGAACCTCACCGAGAAGGGCTTCCACACCTTCCAGCGCGCGGCACGGGCCGACGGTGCGGGCGAATCCGGGCTCACCGCACTCGTTTACGCGACCATGGCCAACTTCGCCCTCGACGCCGCGATCGCGGTGGCGCTGGCCAATACGCTCTTCTTCGCCAGTGCCACCGCCGAATCCAAGACCAAGGTGGCGCTGTATCTGCTGATCACGATCGCGCCGTTCGCGGTGATCGCGCCGCTGATCGGCCCGCTGCTGGACCGGCTGCAACGCGGGCGCAGACTCGCGCTGTCGGCGTCGTTCGCGATCCGGGTGGTCTTCGCGATCCTGCTGATCTTCAATTTCGACAGCTGGGCGCTGTATCCGCTGGCGCTGTGCATGATGATCTCGAGTAAGTCGTTCGCGGTGCTCAAGAGCGCGGTGACGCCACGGGTGCTGCCGCCGGGCATCGATCTGGTCCGCACCAATTCCCGGCTCACCGTCTTCGGCCTGGTCGGTGGGACGCTCGGTGCGGGCGCGGTGGCCGGAGCGGTCGCCGCGGTGGCCGGCTCTGTCGGCGCCCTGGTGTTCGCGGCGCTGATCGCGGCGGCCGGTGCCTATCTGAGCCTGCGCATTCCGTCCTGGGTCGAGGTCACCGAGGGCGAGGTGCCGGCGACCCTCGGCTACCACAGCCACGACGGCGGCACCGAGGTGCTGGACCGCGGCGAGAAATCGGCGGTGAAACCGAGCCGGCGCCGGCAGCCGCTGGGCCGCTCGGTGGTCACCGGCCTGTGGGGCAACAGCGCGATCCGGGTGCTGACCGGCTTCCTCACCTTCTACGTGGCCTTCGTCGCGAAATCGACCGAACACCGCCCGGTGCAGCAGGCCGCCATGCTCGGACTGGTCGGCGCGGCCGCGGCGATCGGCAACTTCGTCGGCAACGCGACCGGCGCCCGGCTGAAATTGGGGCGGCCCTCGCTGATCGTGGTGGAGTGCACTGTGGCGTGTACCGCCGTCGCCGTGTTGGCGATGCTGCTCGACAACCTGGTCGGCGCCGCCGTCGCCGCGCTGGTGGCGGCCTGTGCGAGCGCACTGGCCAAGGTCTCGCTGGACGCCTCGATCCAAGACGATCTGCCGCCGGAATCGATCGCCTCCGGATTCGGGCGCTCGGAAACGGTGCTGCAGCTGTCCTGGGTGGTCGGCGGCGCCGGGGGCGTGCTGCTGCCGACCGTGTACTGGGAGGGTTTCGCGGTGGTCACCGCGGTCCTGGCGCTCGGTCTGGCGCAAACCCTCGTGAGCTACCGTGGGCATTCGCTGCTCCCCGGATTGGGCGGTAACCGTCCGCAGCACGTCAAACAGGAAGTCCCCCTAGCGACAGGAAAACAGCCACAGTGACCAAGCCCAGCACCCGCACGATCCTCGCGCTGGCCCTGGCGGCAGTTCTGGTCGTCGCCGCGGCCGTCGCCGGCATCGTGGCGGTGGCGGTGCACAACGCGCACGAGGCCGATCCGACGGTCACCGCTTACGCGCACGGCCGGACCGTCACGGTTCCGCCCTACCTGTACTGCACGATCGGCGAACCGGATCCGCACGGCCGCGTCTCCCCCGACTGCAAGCGCACCGAGATCACCGCGGAATTGAATCCGCCGCTGGGCTACCCCGTGCAGCTGTCGCTACCCCGGCACATCGCCGACGCGCCCTGGGTGATGGTGCTGGAGTACCAGCAGATCGACAATCCGGGCAAAACCGTGCAGCACCTGGCGTCCTACCGCGACTACCCGCAGGGCACCCGGGCCGTGACGGTGGCCAGCCATCCGGAACCGAACCTGCGCCTGATCGGCGTCGAGGTGCAGCTGCTGCTGCTCGTGCGCGACGAGGCCGGCAACGAAGCGTTCTCTCCGTATCAGGCGTGGTCGATCAAGGCGGCGTGACCGCGGTTCAGTGATCGAGTTCGCGGGCCACGCCGCGCACCACTTCGGCGATCCGCTGCGCGGTCTTGCGATCGGGGTACTTGCCCTTGCGCAGCTCCGGCTGCACCGTCGCCTCCAGCAGGGTGATCATGTCCTCGATCATCCCGTGCAGGTCGTCGGGCGCCTTGCGCGGATGGGCCGGAGCTTCCTTGCGCACCCGGTCGTTGCGGCCCTGCGCGTTGCGCACCGAGGGCAGCGGATCGAGCAGCTTCAGGCTCAGCGCCTGCGGGCCGCGGCGACCGGCGGCCATCCCGAACTCCACGCGCTGGCCGGGCTTGAGCGCCTCGACACCCTTGGGCAAGGCGGACGACCGAACGTAGACGTCCTCACCCTCATCCTGGGAAAGGAAGCCAAAGCCCTTGTCGACGTCGTACCACTTCACCTTGCCGGTCGGCACTGCGCTCACCCGTTCGTCATCGTTGTCCGGTCCGTCCGAATCCAGCAGGGTCGCAGACGACCCCGGACACGGACGTAGGTTCCGGCGAAACACCGGAACCTATCTCTGTGCGAAAAGAACGCGCCCCACACAGCTATGCAGGACGCGATTGGTTCGAGTCTACCCCGGTGGGGATAGGGCGAGCACATCCGTTTTACGGTGCACCCATGCCGGACTCCTCCTCGCCCCGCGCGCCCCGGGGCTCCAGCGACGTGCTGTTGCGCGTGGCCGTGGGCCTGTTCGCGGTCGGCCTGCTCGCGATCGTCGCCATTTTCCTCACGCCGATCCTGACCGACGCGGGCCCGCCGCTGTGGCTGTATCTGGTAGCGATGGCGGCGACTCCGCTCGGCCTGCTGCTCGCGATCGCGTTCGCGCTGTGGTCGGGACGGCGTGCCCGCTGACCGCTTCCCCAACACGCCGGGCAATTACACGTGTGACCTTCATCACATAACGACGCGATAACGCCGCGGTCACGACCCGCACTCGACAGTGACACACCGCACTCACCTGCGCAGACGCGGATTCGGAAGGTCTTGCGGCACAGCACGACCGGCCATACACGCCGGTTACCAAATAGTGATTTTTCAGCCGGATCGTCGTACCGTCTATCGCAGCCGGGACATCCCGGCACCACCGGCCCGCCGCACCGAGCCTCGCCCCGCGGGTACGGACCCCGACGGAAGCAGGGGCGAGGGCGGGGAACCCACGTTCCCACAGAGGTTTTCGGAGCTCAACCGAGTTTCGAAGCTTCCGCAGGAAGCGGGAACGGCCGGCAACGACCGATCCCTTGGGGTGAAGTCCCGGCGAGCCGGGACCGGACGGCCTCTCAGTCCGAACCCGACAGCTCACCTCGCAGGCGCGTACGAGAGGAAGAGAACCCGATATGAGTGGACGCCATCGCAAGCAGACCAACACCGGTCGCACCGTCGCCAAGGTCGCTGTCTCCACCGCGATCATGGGTGGCGCGGGTGTGGCTCTCGCTGGACACGCCGCCGCGGCTCCCGACTCGGAGTGGGACCGCCTCGCACAGTGTGAATCCGGTGGTAACTGGGGCATCAACACCGGCAACGGTTACCAGGGCGGTTTGCAGTTCTCGCAGTCGACGTGGGCCGCTCACGGCGGCACGCAGTACGCTCCCTCCGCCAACCAGGCCAGCCGCGACCAGCAGATCGCGGTCGCCGAGAAGGTGCTCGCGACCCAGGGTTGGGGCGCGTGGCCTTCCTGCTCCTCCAGCCTCGGCCTGCACGGCAGCGCCACTCAGCGCGATGTGCCGGCTTCGCCCGCTCAGAGCCCGCGCTGGCAGCCGGGTGCCGCCGAGAGCGAAGCCTCGACCCAGGCCCCGGCCGATGGCAACCAGCAGGTGTTCTCCGCCGTCGACAAGGCCGTCACCGCCGCACAGGCGCAGGGCGTGCAGCTGCCGCAGCCGGCGCTCGACGCGTACAACGCCTTCAAAGCCAGTGGCGCCAAACTCGATCCGTCGATCGTGAACTTCTACGAGGCGAACAAGGGCCTGCTGCCCAACTAGACCGCTCACATAGGTTCCCCCTGCAAGGGAAGGCCCGCATCTCGCGATGCGGGCCTTCCCTGCGTTTCCGGGCCACACAGTGTGCGTGCCGAGCAGTGTGCTGCCGGTCGGTGGCGTGCTTGCGAGGCGAGCTCGGCGATGCCTGCCCCGAATACGAAGCCGGATACGAAAAAGGCCCGCATCCCTATCGCAGGAACGCGGGCCTTCTTCGTGTTCGCGTCAGCGGTTGACCACCGTGTGCGGATGCACGTAGGGCAGGGTGTCAGCCGGCACCGGAAACTCGGTGTCCTCGCCGTAGGGCGACAGGCCACCGGAACGGGTCGACGACAATTCGGTAACCGCGTGGTCACCGTGGTCCACCTGGGGCCAGCCGTTGTCGACGTAGGGTTTCTTCGATTTGTTCACCACGGCCTCATTCTGGCATGTTCGCTCGCCGTAGTCTGGATTGGATGACCACGACCGATGCCCGAGCCTCCGACGACGGCGCCGGGACGCACTCCGGGGCCGACGCCGGACCCGCCGAGCTCGGCACACTCACCGACTGGCTGAGCTCCCGCAGCGACGACGATCTGGTCCGGCTGCTGGGTTTGCGCCCCGATCTCGCCGTGCCGTTGCCCGGTTCGATGACCGTGCTGGCCGCCCGCGCGGAACAGCGGGCGTCGGTGCTGCGCGCCGCCGACGATCTGAACACCCTCGAGTTCGCCGTGATCGAAACCCTCGCCGCGCACAACGCATTCGGCGGCGGCCGCCAGGAACGCCCGCTGCCCCGCCGGCGCCTGCACGAACTGCTCGCCGATCGGGTATCCGCCGCGGCCGTCGACGCCGCGCTCGGGCGCCTGATCGAGCGCGCGCTGGTGTGGGGCACAGACGAACTGTTCGTCGTGCCGGCCGCGCCGGAGGCACTGCCGTGGCCGATGGGGGCCACCACGGAACTCCCCGACGCACTGACCGAACCCGAGATCGAGACGGCGCTGCGCGAGATCGGCGGCCCCGAACGCGCTCTGCTCGACAAGCTCGCGACCACCGGCCCCCGCGGCCGCACCCGCGACGCCGCGCCCGGCACCGATCCGGAGCGGCCCATCCAGCGGCTCCTGGCCCGCCGGCTGCTGATCTGGATCGACGACGAGACCGTCGAACTTCCCCCGGCCGTCGGCCAGGTGCTGCGGCGCGAGCCGGTCACCGATCCCCACGCGCTCACACCCCCGCAGCCGCAGATCCGCGAGCACTCGGCCACCGACGTGAACGCCGCGGCCGCCGGTGAGGTCGGCGAGTTGCTGCGCCACGCCGGCGACATCCTGGAGGTTCTCTCCCAGGTACCCGCGCCGGTGTTGCGAGCGGGCGGCCTGGGGGTGCGGGAACTGCGGCGCATCGCCAAGCAGACCGGACTCGACGAGGCGCGGGTAGGGCTGCTCGTGGAGGTGCTGGCCGCGGCGCGGCTGCTGGACAAGGGAATTCCCGAGCCGCCGCCGGACACCGACGCCGGTGAGGATTACTGGGCCCCCACGATCGCCTCGGACGGCTGGCTGGAGGGCCCGTCGGCGCGCCGATGGGCGGTGCTCGCGCACGCCTGGCTGGAGTTGGACCGATTCCCGTGGATGATCGGGCTGCGCGATGTGAACGACAAGCCGCTGGCCGCCCTCTCGGCGGAGCTGCGCACCGCGCACGCGGTCCCCGACCGTCGCGCGATCCTGGCGGTGACCGCGGAGTTCCCACCGGGTACGGCGATCACCGCCGCCGATGTGGCGCGGGTGCTGAGCTGGCGAATGCCGCGACGGCGCAGACATTTCCGCATCGAGGCGGTCGAGCGCACGCTGTCGGAAGCTGCGGCGCTGGGCGTCGTCGGCCGCGGCGCGCTGACCTCCGCGGGCCGGGCGCTGCTGCACGGCACCGTCGCCGACGCCGAGGCCGAAATGGACGCGGCGCTACCCGAACCGGTCGATCACGTACTGGTGCAAGCCGATCTGACCGTGGTCGCTCCCGGACCGCTCGTGCCGGAACTGCGGGAACGCATCGCCCTGGTCGCCGATATCGAATCCGCGGGCGCGGCCACCGTCTACCGCATCGGCGAAGGGTCGGTGCGGCGTGCGCTCGACGCCGGCATGACCGCCGCCGAACTGCATCAGCTGTTCACCGCCCATTCGCGCACCCCGGTTCCGCAGTCGCTGACGTACCTGATCGACGATGTGGCACGCCGGCACGGGCGCTTGCGCGCCGGGATGGCGCAATCGTTCGTGCGCAGTGAGGATCCGGCGCTGCTGGCCGAGGTGCTGGCCGCACCCGTGGCCGGACAGCTGGCATTGCGGGCCGTCGCGCCGACGGTGGCGATCTCGCAGGCGCCGCTGGGCGAGGTGCTCGAACAGCTGCGCGCGGCAGGGTTCAGCCCGGCCGGCGAGGATTCGTCGGGCGCGATCGTGGATCTGCGCCCGCGCGGGGCGCGGCTGTCCACCCGCCCGAACGAACGCCACGCCTGGCGGCCCACCCCACCCAGTGCCGAACAACTGCGGCTGCTGGTGGGCGAACTGCGCGCCGGGGAGAAGGCCGCCCGCAGCCGGCCCGGGCAGCGAGTGCGCAGCGACGGCACCCGCACGAGTACCGCGGCCACGCTGGCGTTGCTGCAACTGGCGGTGCGGGTGCGCCGCCCGGTGCATATCGGTTATGTCGACGCCCAGGGCGTGGCCACCCAGCGCATCGTGGAACCGGTGCGGGTGGCCGGCGGTCAGCTGGACGCCACCGATCCGGACACCGGCGCGATCCGGCACTTCACTTTGCACCGGATCGCGTCGGTGGCCCTGGTCGAGCCGTGAACCACGGCTCGAAACGAGCTAACTCTTGGGGTTGGCCAGACAGAACGTGGTCTTGGGCTCCGAGAGCGTCAGGAAGGTCGAATTCGCATCGCACAGGAATTCGTCGTTCTGACCGTCGACCCGCTTGACGACCTTGACCGTCGCGTCGGCCGAGTCGCATTCGGCGTAGGAATATCCGGTCGTCTTGTCCTCGTGATAGCAGCTGCCCTGTTTGAGATTGGGAGCCAGGCACAGGAATGCGGTGGTACCGCCGTTGAAGGTCTCCTCGTACGAGGAGTATTCGGTCCCGCAGTCCTGCTTCTTGTCAGAGGTCGATTTCACCGTGTAGACGGCCTTGGCCGAGGAGCAATCCACCGGCTCGGTCTTGGAATCTGCGGGCGATCCCTCCAGCACATTGATGCAGTCACCGACCTTCGCGCGGGCGGTGTCGGATTTTGCCGCATCGGAAAACATCGAACAGCCGGTCACAGTCAGGGCGGCGACCGCCATGAGCGCCAGCACGAGACCCTTGACCGGTCTCGGTCCTGCGAACTTCACCTACGAAAACCTTTCTCGCCGAGCCGCTCACCTATGGCGAACGTGGTGGGGAGGATACCCGCCCGCCCTGCCGGGCGGGTCCTGCCTCACATGTGCAGCGAGTGCATGCCGTACAAACCCATCAGCGAATAGTTCACGATGCTGGGCAGCAGGTGGTTGAGTAGCAGGAGCCCGAAGGAATTCACGATCCGATACACCTTTCGACAATCCGCGAGTGCAGCCGCACACGCGCGATCTGTAGTCGATATCGTCGCTCGAATCGTTACGCTCGGCAGCATGAAGCTCGAGCAGACAACCGCAGAGCTCTATGCCCTCGACCCCGCCGAATTCGTGGCCGCTCGCAACGAAGCGGCCCGCACCGCGCGCGCGAACGGCGATAAACAGCTGGCCACGGCGATATCGGGGCTGCGACGTCCGACCGTCGCGGCGTGGGCGGTGAATCTGCTGGCGCACAAGGCAACCCAGGAATTGGGGGCACTGCTGGATCTCGGCGAGGCGTTGCGCGAGGCGCAGCGCACCCTGTCCGCCGACCGGATGCGCACCCTCGCCGGCCAACGCCGCACAGCGGTGAACGCGTTGACGGACAAGGCCGCTCGCCTCGCCTCCGATGCCGGGAAGAAGCTCACCGAACCGGTGCTGCGTGAGGTCGCGCAGACCCTCAATGCGGCACTGGCGGACCCGGAGGTGACCGACCAGGTCCGGGCCGGCGTGCTGACCGCCGCGGTCGACTACGCCGGTTTCGGCCCGGCCGGGCCCGCCTTGGCCGCCGTCCCGGCCGAACAGGCCGAGGAACCCGCCGACACCGGTGCCGACGACCCGGCCGCCGCCCGGGAAGCTCTGGAAGCCGCTCGGGCGGAACGGGATTCGGCGGCCACCGCTCTCGACCGGCAGCGCTCCGAGGTGGCCGCCCTGGACGAGCGGATCACCGCGCTGCGCGACGAACTCGCCCAGGCCGAGGAATCCCGCCGATTCGCCGCCGCCGGGGTGGAGTCCGCCGAAGCGGCGTTGCGGCGAGCCGACACGGAACTGGAGCGGGCGCAGCAGCGCGTGAACGATCTGGGTTGAACGGCGAAACACGGTGCCGCCGAAGTGCTTCGGAGGCGAGCGGATCAGCCGCGCAACGAACCCGGGTACAGGTACTGGTCCGGCGGCGGGGTGGTGGTGTCGAGCCAGGCGGTGAAGAATCCGCTCAGATCCGTTGCGGTCTTCGTTTGGATGAAGCTGCGGAATTCCGGCATGGAAGCGTTGCCGTAGGCATGTGACCGCACGAATTGCGCGACCGCGGGAAAGAACACGTCGTCGCCGAGTTCGTGGCGGAGGGCGTGCAGGAACAGCGGTCCGCGCGAATACACCGTGGTGAATTCGTTTCCGGCCCCGGGATTCTGCAGCGGAATCTCCCAATACCCCGGCTTGTCGAGGGTTTTGGCGATCGTGCTGCGGTAGAGGGCGTCGACATCCTTACCCTCTTTCCGCTCCGGCCACAGATAGTCGGCGGTATAACTGGCGAAACACTCGTTGAGGCAGATATCCGACCAGTTCCGCACCGACATCGAATCGCCCCACCATTGGTGGGTGTTCTCGTGCACGACGGTGTTGAAATCGGTCCACGGCGCGTAGATGGGCCGGGTCTGGGTCTCCAGTGAGAAGTGCAGGTCGGTGTCGACGTAGATGCCGCCGCCGCTTTCGAACGGATACGGGCCGTAGAGGGATTCGAGGAAATCGAGCACCTCCGGCAGCCGCTGCTCGAGCGCCCTGCCCTTGTCCGCGCCCGGCGCGAAGGCGCTGATCAGCGGAGTCCCGTTCGCCCGGCGTTGTTCGAGGAAATCGAAGTGGTCGATCGCGACGGTGGTGAGATAGCCGATCGAGGGATGTGCCGAACTCCACTTCACCGTGCGCTTGTCGCCGGCGACGGTATCGCTGACCCGCAGCCCGTTCGAAACCGCTTGCCACTCTTGCGGAACCGTCACCTGCAGATCGAAGGTCGCCTTGTCCAAGGGCGTGTCGTTGAGCGGGTACCAGGTGGTGGCCGAATGCGGTTCACCGGCGGCGAAGGCGCCGCCACTCGGTGAGATGGTCCAGCCGGAATCGGGGTCGTCGGATTCGTTGCCCGCGTAGTCGACCGTCACCGTGAACGGCAGCCCGGGCAGCACCGGCAGCGCCGGCGTGACGGTCAGTTCGTGTTCGCCGCCGGTGGTGAAACCGGCCGGCAGGTTGTTCACCGACACCTTCGCCACCGCGGGGCCGGCGTAGTCGAGGTTGAACGCGCGCAGCGCCTGTGTCGACACCGCGTCGATCCGCGCCGTACCGGTGAGATGCCTGGTCGGCGGGTCGTAATCGATGGCGACGTCGTAGTGCTGCACGTCGTAGCCGCCGTTGCCGTCGTCGGGATAGTAGGGGTCGCCGAGGCCGGGCGATCCGATGAACGGATCGGCGGCGGGCTGGGCCTGCGCCGGCATCGGTTGCACTTGGGCGGGAACCATCAGCGCCACCCCGCACAACGCTCCCGCCGTGAGACACCGTGCCCAGGCATGCGACTTCATCGACCCTCCACCCCTTTCGCGGCACGGCGTGCCGACCATCAGCCGATGCTAGTCGGCCCCGCTGCGGGCCGGAACCGCCACACGCGTCAACCGCGCAGTTCCTCCGGGAGCTGCTGCGGATCCAGCAGCAGCCGTTGCGAATCGACACGGCCCACCTTCTCGGCAAGGCCCAGATTGTCGGCCAGCAACTTCCATTCCACATCGCTGATCGCGGCGCGGGCGCGCTCGATCACGCCGAGGTCGCGGGTGCCCCACGCGATCGGCATGGCGCTCACCGGCTGGCGCAGATCGCCGACCGATCGCGGCGCGCGATCGGCCCGTACGGTCACCGCCGGAACCTGTTCCCCGGCGTCGGTATCGTGCCCCGGCAGGGCACGCACGACGCGGGTGATCAGCGCGTAGCGCGGCACGGCGCCGGGCTTGGCGAGGTTCACCAGTGCGAGCAGCGTGATCCCTTTCGGGTGCCGTCCGGATACGACGGCCGGAACCAGCTCGCCCTCGGCATACAACTTCTCGATGCGCGAGCGGTACGGCGTCCACAGCGCCACGAACAACGCGCTGATGGTCGCCAACGCGAAGGCCACCGCCAGCAGGAACGAATACGGGTGATTCAGCCAGATCAGCCCGGCGGTGCCGAGGCCGAGCACGATGGCCGCGGTGAAGGCCAGGATCCGCAGCCGCCGGATATCGCGGACGACTTCGTTCACCGCCCGGGCATGGTCGCGGTCGACCGCGAATTCGAAGCGTCGCACGTCTCAAATCCTCACATCTGTCCGGCAGCGGTAACCCAGCGGCGCGCCCACCGCGGCCCGATCGGCTGCCCTACCCGATCGCCGGGCCCAGCAGGTCGTCCGCATCGGTGATGCGGTAGGCATACCCCTGTTCGGCCAGGAAACGCTGGCGGTGGGCAGCGTATTCGGCATCCAGCGTGTCACGTGCCACCACCGAGTAGAAATGCGCCTGACCGCCGTCGGACTTCGGGCGCAGCAGCCGGCCCAGGCGCTGGGCCTCCTCCTGACGGGAACCGAAGGTGCCCGAAACCTGAACGGCCACCGACGCTTCCGGCAGATCGATGGAGAAGTTCGCGACCTTGCTGACCACGAGCACCGGAATCTCGCCGTTGCGGAACGCGTCGAACAGGGCCTCGCGCTCCTTGGTGCGGGTCGAGCCCTGGATCACGGGAGCGTTGAGATGTTCGCCGAGTTCGTCGAGCTGATCGAGATAGGCCCCGATCACCAGGCTGGGCGCGTCGCCGTGCCTGGCCAGGATGGATTCGACGACCGGGAGTTTCGTGCGCGCGGTGGAGCAGAGCTTGTAGCGCTCCTCCGGTTCCGCGGTGGCGTAGGCCATGCGTTCGGCGTCGGTGAGCGTGACCCGCACCTCGATGCAGTCGGCCGGCGCGATCCAGCCCTGGGCCTCGATGTCCTTCCACGGCGCGTCGTAGCGCTTCGGGCCGATCAGCGAGAACACGTCGCCCTCGCGGCCGTCCTCGCGCACCAGCGTGGCGGTGAGCCCGAGCCGGCGCCGCGACTGCAGATCGGCGGTCATCCGGAACACCGGAGCGGGCAGCAGGTGGACCTCGTCGTAGATGACCAGGCCCCAGTCGCGGCTGTCGAACAGTTCCAGGTGTTTGTATTCGCCCTTGGTCTTGCGGGTGATCACCTGATAGGTGGCGATGGTGACCGGGCGGATCTCCTTGCGCTCGCCGGAGTACTCCCCGATCTCGTCCTCGGTCAGCGAGGTGCGCGCGAGCAGTTCCCGCTTCCACTGCCTGCCGGCCACGGTGTTGGTGACCAGGATCAACGTCGTCGCCTGGGCCTTGGCCATCGCCGCGGCGCCCACCATGGTCTTGCCCGCCCCGCAGGGCAGCACCACCACACCGGAACCGCCGGCCCAGAACGAGTCGGCCGCCAGTTCCTGATAGTCGCGCAGATGCCATTCGTGTGTGGCGAAGTCCAGATCGATGCGATGAGCCTCGCCGTCGACGTAGCCCGCGAGGTCCTCGGCCGGCCAGCCGATCTTCAACAACATCTGTTTGATCCGCCCGCGCTCGGACGGGTGCACGACGACCGTGTCGTCGTCGATGCGGGCGCCGAGCATCGGCTGAATCTTCTTGTGCCGCAACACCTCTTCCAGCACCGCGCGATCCAGGCTGACCAGCACCAGGCCGTGAGCGGGATGTTTGACCAGCTGCAACCGCCCGTAGCGGGCCATGGTCTCGACCACGTCGACCAGCAGCGGCTGCGGCACCGCATAACGCGAATAGCTGACCAGCGCGTCGACGACCTGTTCGGCGTCGTGTCCCGCCGCCCGCGCGTTCCACAGCGCCAGCGGTGTCACCCGGTAGGTGTGCACGTGCTCGGGCGCGCGTTCGAGTTCGGCGAACGGCGCGATCGCCTGCCGGGCCGCATCGGCCTGCTCGTGGTCGACCTCGAGCAGCAGGGTCTTGTCGCTCTGCACGATGAGCGGTCCGTCCGTCACGGCACCTCCTCCAGATTCTCGGGCGGCCCCCTGCGCCCCCTGCGCTCGGGGAATACGTCCCACATTGTTGCCGGGACCCCCGACAAACCTTCATCAACCCTACGCGAGCTGGGCAGATGTTCGCTGTGAGCGCACTCGCAGCCGGAACCGGTCAGCGCGCCGGCCCGGCCCCTCGCAGGGCCGGCCAGTCGGTGGCCAGCTCCGGCGGGTCGCAGGCCAGCCGCCCGGCCACCCAGGAATCCCTGCGCACGCCGCGCTGCACACCGGCCCCACGCAGCAGGCCTTCGTAGTGGAAGCCGGTCCGCCGCACCACCGCGGCGGAGGCGAGGTTGCCGACGAACGCCCGCCACTCGATGCGCGTCAGGCCGAGCCCGCCGGCGGCGAAACCGAAATCACAGACCAACCGGACGCTGCGGGTCATCAACCCCCGGCCGCGCACCGCGTCGCTGAGCCAGAAGCCGATCTCGGCGGCCCCGGCCTGCGGGCCGGCGTCGAGGCCGACCATGCCGGCCACCGGTCCGTCCGCTGCCGTGCGCACGGCCCAGACCGGGCTGCGCGCCGCCCACCCGGGCGCGACGATATCGGTCAGGAATCCCACCGCGTCGGCCCGCCGATACGGCACCGGCACCGTCGTCCACTCCGGGATCGACGGCTGCCGGCAGCACGCGACGATCGCGTCG
Organism: Nocardia africana NBRC 100379; assembly: GCF_001612635.1. Lineage (GTDB taxonomy): Bacteria > Actinomycetota > Actinomycetes > Mycobacteriales > Mycobacteriaceae > Nocardia > Nocardia africana. Next base: position 207,374 of record NZ_BDAV01000002.1, read on the forward strand.
ACATCGGCCTCGGCCGGGCGCGACAACCACACCGTCCCGTCGGTCAGTACACAGTCCTCCACCGCTTCATGCTGGCACGCGACCCAGCGGTGGCCCAGCGGATTTCCGGCGACCGTAGAATCGGGCCAATGGTTGCCGCGTTGCTCGCCGATTTGTTCGAATCCCATCGGGCGCATCTGCTCTCGGTGGGCTATCGGCTGACCGGCAGCGTGGCCGACGCCGAGGACGCGGTGCAGGAGAGCTGGCTGCGGCTGGCCACCGCCCATCAGTCCGAGATCGAGGACCTGCGCGCCTGGCTGACGACCGTGGTCAGCCGGATCTGCCTCGATCGGCTGCGCAGTGCGGCCGTCCGGCGGGAAAACTATGTGGGACAATGGCTTCCGGAGCCGGTCGTGACCGGCGTGACGCCTTCGACTCTGCCCGATCCGCTGGAAACGGTGGTGCGCAAACAGGATTGCCGTTTCGCGGCGCTGGTGGTCCTCGACACCCTGACACCGGCGCAGCGGGTGGCCTTCGTGCTGCACGACGGGTTCTCGGTGCCGTTCGACGAGATCGCCGAACTGCTCGAGGTGACGCCGGAGGCGGCCCGGCAGCTCGCGGTGCGAGCCCGGAAATCACTGGCCGCGGCCCCGGAACCGGTATCGGACACCGAACATCTGGCTGCCGTCCAGCGTCTGCTCGAGGCCCTGTACTCCGGCGATGTGGCGGCGGTCGTCGCGGCCCTGCACCCGGATTCGGTGTTCATCGGCGATACCGGCGGCACCGCGAAGACCGCGGCGCGGGCGATCGTCGGCGCGGACAAGATCGCGCGGTTCGTCCTCGGACTCATCCGGATGTATCAGGTGGAACAGGCCGAACTCTCGCCCACCGACTCCGATGGGTTCGAATTCGTCGGCGTCAACGGACAACTCGGGTTGCTGCTGCACGAGCGCGCCCCGCGCAACGGTGCGCCGGGCTCACCACCGCGGGTGGTCGGCTTCACCGTCCGCGACGGATTGGTCTGGGGCACTTACGATGTCGCCAATCCCGCGAAGCTCGGCGGCATTCGCCTGCCCCGGGATCCGGCGTAGCCGCCGGAACGCATCGAGCGTCCCGGCGGCCCGGACTACGGAGTGGACGAACCGGTCCACATGTTCGGGGTGCTCGAACCGAGTCCCCAGTTCCCCGTGGACGATCCGGTACCCCAGTTCGGCGTCGAGGAACCCCAGCCCCAATCGTTGCTGAAGATGTTGTGCAGGGTGTCGTTGATGTATCCGAGGACCGTCCCCGCTGCCGGATGCAGCAGAAGGTCGAGATAGGAGGCCATACACCGCCCCTTTCGAGCCACCACCGAAGTGGTTGTGAGATAGAACACGGGGAGGCTAGCTGCCACCGGGAAACCGCACAACCATGCAGGTCAGAAGCCCGAATGAAATGTGAAACATAGCCTTTCGCTATCGCGCCGCAACCGTAGCGAACGAGCGGCAAGCGCGACCCCGGTCCCCGGCCCGGGGTGTGCGCCGCGGGCCCGGCGGCGCTATCGCTACGTTGGGACCATGTCAGCCATCCCCACCGTCGCCCGCCTGCGCCCGTTCCGCGCCACGATCTTCGCGGAGATGACCGAACTGGCCGTGCGCCACGACGCGGTGAACCTCGGCCAGGGATTCCCCGATACGGACGGCCCGGCCGCGATGTTGGAGGCGGCCCGCACCGCCATCGCCGACGGGCTGAACCAGTACCCGCCCGGGCGCGGGATGCCCGTTCTGCGCCGGGCCATCGCGGCGGACCGCACACGCCGCTACGGCGTGGACTACGACGTCGAATCGCAGATCGTGGTCACCGTCGGCGCCACCGAGGCGATCGCGGCGGCGGTACTCGGACTGGTGGAGTCCGACGAGGAGGTGGTGCTGATCGAGCCGTACTACGACTCCTACGCCGCGGTGGTCGCCCTGGCCGGCGCCACCCGCCGCACCGCGCGGCTGGTGCCCGACGGCAACGGATTCGTGCTCGACCTGGACAGCCTGCGCGCGGCGATCACTCCGAAAACCCGGATGCTGCTGCTGAATTCGCCGCACAACCCGACCGGGGCGATTCTGCCCCGGGCCGACCTGGAAGCGATCGCGGAGCTGGCCCGCGAGCACGATCTGATCGTGGTTTCCGACGAGGTGTACGAACATCTCGTCTACGACGGCAACACCCACATCAGCATCTCGACGCTGCCCGGCATGGCCGAGCGCACGATCGTGATCTCCAGTGCGGCGAAGACTTTCAGCGTCACCGGCTGGAAGATCGGATGGGCGTGCGGCCCGGCACCGCTGATCGACGGGTTGCTGGCCGCCAAACAGTTCATGAGTTTCGTCGGCGGCGGACCGTTCCAGCCGGCGGTCGCCTACGCCCTCGAACACGAGCAGCAGTGGGTCGCCGATCTCCGTAACAGTCTGTCCGACAAGCGCATTCGACTGTCGCAGGCATTGGCCGACGCTGGATTCCGGGTCAAGCGCAGCGATGCGACCTATTTCGTCTGCGCCGATATCAGCCCGTTGAGCTCGGCCGACGCCCTGGTCTTCTGCCGGGAGCTGCCGCAGCGGCTCGGCGTCGTCGCGGTCCCGATCGAAGTGTTCGCCGACGACCGTGAATCGTGGAACCGCCTGGTGCGCTTCGCGTTCTGCAAGCGGGACGACACACTCGACGAGGCGGTCCGCCGCCTGCACGCGGCCCACGTGTGACCGCACGATCGCGCGGTCACCTTCGTCCCGAGCCGCGAGCGAAGGTGACCGCTACCGTGTCTCAGCCGCGACGCCGGGCCACCGCGTCGGCGAGGCGGTCCAGCTGCGCCGCCGTGGTCTCCCAGTCCAGGCAGGCGTCGGTGATCGACTGGCCGTAGGTCAGATCGTCGGCGTGGCCGAGGGTGAGGTCCTGACGGCCGGCGACCAGGAAGCTCTCCATCATCACACCCACCACCGAGCGGTCACCGGCGGCGATGCGCTCGGCGATATCGGTGACCACGTCGACCTGCTTGTTGTGGTCCTTGTTGCTGTTGCCGTGGCTGGCGTCGACGACCACCCGCTGCGGCAACCCGGCCTTCTCCAGGCGCAGGCAGGTCTCGGCGACGGAGGCGGCGTCGTAGTTCGTGCCGGCGCTGCCGCCGCGCAGGATCACGTGGCAGTCGGGATTGCCGCTGGTGCGGATGAGCGCCGAGCGACCGTCGAGGTCGGTGCCGGGGAAGACGTGGCTGGCCCCGGCCGCGCGTACTCCGTCCACGGCCACCTGCACATCGCCGTCGGTGCCGTTCTTGATCCCCACCGGCATCGACAGCGCACTGGAGAGCTGCCGGTGCACCTGGCTGGCCGCGGTGCGGGCGCCGATCGCGCCGTAGGACACCAGATCCGCGATGTACTGCGGTGTGATCGGATCGAGGAATTCGCAGGCCACCGGCAGGCCGAGACCGGTGATGTCGACCAGCAGCCGCCGCCCCAGCCCGAGACCGGTGTTGACGTCGAACGAACCGTCCAGGTGCGGATCGTTGATCAGGCCCTTCCACCCGAGCGTGGTCCGCGGCTTCTCGAAGTAGACGCGCATCACCACGTGCAGGCGATCGGAGAGTTCGGCGCTCTTGGCGGCCAGGCGGCGCGCGTAGTCGAGGGCGGCCGCGGGGTCGTGCACCGAACACGGGCCGACGACGACCATCAGGCGGTCGTCGGCGCCGTCGAGCACCTCGACGGTGGCGGCGCGACCGGCCCGCACGGTATCGGCGAGCGCATCGTCGATCGGATGCTCGCGGCGAACCTCGGCGGGCGAGAGCAGGGGGCTGATACTCAGCGTGCGCTGATCGTCGAGGTCACTGTGTGAGGCATCGACATCGGCTGCGGTGGTCATGATGGGTTCCTTTTCTCAGGCCGACCCACCGAACGAGATCCCGTGGAGCCGGTCTGCAGTCCGGCTCGGGGTGGGAGAAGGTCAGCGCGGGTCACCGACCGACCCACCCGGGGCCGGCTTGGTAAACCAGAAATACGCGCGCTGCACGAGGGCGACTGTACCAGGGGCGTGCCGCGGAGGGGTTCGACCGGGTGGGCGGAGGTGACGGTCCCCACAGCCACCGTGGATGCGCCGGGGCCCGGACGGGATCGAACGATCCTGTGCCGGGCCCGAATTCGCGTGCGGCCGTCAGAACATGCCGGGCTCGTAGGTGCCCGCCGGGGTGCCGGCGATGACGTTGAGCCGGTTGTAGGCGTTGATCAGCGCGATGAGCGAGATCAGGGCGCCGATCTGATCGTCGTCGTAGTGCTTGCGCACCTGCTGCCAGGTCTCCTCGCTGATGCCGCGGTGCACATCGGCGAGGCGGGTGCCCTCCTCGGTCAGCGCGAGCGCGGCCCGCTCCGCCTCGGTGAAGACGATCGCCTCGCGCCAGGCGGCGACCAGGTTCAGCCGCACCGAGGTCTCGCCCGCGGCGGCCGCGTCCTTGGAGTGCATATCGGTGCAGAAGCCGCACCCGTTGATCTGGCTGGCGCGCAGCTTGACCAACTCCTGCGTCGCCTTGGGCAACGGCGAGTTGTCGACGACCTGCCCGGCGTTACCCACCCGCTTGACGAACTTGGCGGCGATCTCGTTGCTGAACAGAGCGAAACGGGGTTCCATGACCATCCTCCTGTACACAGTGAGCCGCGCTCCGCGGCGTCGCTACACAGAGATGACGGCACAGCACCCACCGGGTGTGACATCCGCTCGAGTGATGCCGATCACACCGATTCGAGCGGGCTCAGCGGCGGGCGAACGAGTAGGTCACGTCGGTGAGTTGTTCGGACAGGTCCCAGAGACGGCGGGCCGTGACCTCGTCGCGGGAGGCCGCCGAGGAACCGCAGCGCTCGGGGTAGCCGCGCAGGCCGCCGAGACGGGTCGGGCCGTAGAACGCGCCGGGTTCGACCTTCGCGGTGGCGGCGTAAAGGCTTGGCAGGGCGCCCATTTCGGCCGACTGGGCGAGAATCCGGTTGCCCAGGGCCATGATCGCGTCCAGGAACGACTCGGTGTGCGACTGCAGTTCGGTGCTGGCGTAGCCGGGATGGGCCGCGACCGAGACCTTCGGCGAACCGGCCGCGGACAGGCGGCGCTGGAGTTCGTAGGCGAACATCAGATTCGCCAGTTTCGACTGACCGTAGGCGCGCCAGCGTTCGTAGCGCCGGTGCTGGTAGTTCGGATCGGCGAGGTCGATGCGGCCGATCATGTGGGCGCCGCTGGATACCGTGACGACGCGGTCGGAGATCTTGTCGAGCAACAGCCCGGTCAGCGCGAAATGGCCGAGATGGTTGGTCCCGAACTGCATTTCGAAGCCGTCGGCGGTGCGGCGCAGCGGCAGGGCCATCACGCCGGCGTTGTTGATCAGCACATCGGCGCCCTCGATCGTGCGCGCGAAGTCGCGGATCGAGGACAGGTCGGCCAGGTCCAGCCGGCGCACCTGTACCCGCTCGCCGATGGTGTCGGCGACCGCACGGGCCTTCACCTCGTCGCGGCAGGCCATGATCACGTGCGCGCCGGCCTGCGCCAAGGCCCTGGTGGTGGCCGCGCCCAGTCCGCTGTTCGCGCCGGTCACGATGATCGTGCGCCCGCTCTGGTCCGGAATATCGGTGGTGTTCCAACCGCTCACCCGCACGAGTCTAGGCGGGCACCGGCCGCTACGCGCTGTTGTGGCCGAGCCTGGCCCTGGCGTTTCGGGCCACCGGCCACGCGACACCCGCGCGTCTAATATAGGGTTGCCTAACCTATCTAAGACAGCTCGATACTGCGCAGCTCGACCCGTGAGGCCATACCCGTGACTTCGATATCCCCCGCCCAGCAGGACCTGCTCGACGGTTTCGTACCGTTCCCGGCCGACCTCGCCGACAGGTACCGAGCCGCGGGCTACTGGATCGGCGAACCGCTGGGCGACCTGCTGCGCAACGCCGCCCGCACCGGGCCCCGGCGTCCCGCCCTGCACACCGACAGCGGAACGATCGACTATGCCGAACTCGATCGCCGCGCCGACCGCACGGCCTACGGGCTGCTCGCCTCCGGACTCGAGCCCGGCGACCGCGTGGTGGTTCAACTGCCCAATGTGAACGAATTCGTGGAGGTGCTGTTCGGGCTGCTGCGCGCCGCAATCGTGCCCGTGCTGGCCCTGCCGGCGCATCGGCAGGCCGAGATCGAACATCTGACCCGGCTGTCGGGCGCCGCCGGCTACATCGTGGCCGACAAGGTCGGCGACTTCGACTACCGCGAACTGGCCGCCGCGGTGGCCGAGCGGGTGCCGTCGTTGCGCACGATCTTCGTGCTCGGCGATCCCGGCGACCACGTCGATCTGGGAGCGGTTGCGCGTGACGGCGATTCGCTGCCGGACGTCGACGCGTCCGGTATCGCGCTGATGCTCGTTTCCGGCGGCACCACCGGTCTGCCGAAACTCATCGCCCGCACCCACGACGACTACCACTACAACGCCCGCGCCGGCGCGGAGATCTGCGCGCTGACCTCCGATGACGTGTACATGGCGACACTGCCCGCCGCGCACAACTTCCCGCTCGCCTGCCCGGGCATTCTGGGTGCGATCGCGGCGGGCGCGTCGATCGTCATGCTCGCCGACCCGAGCCCGGAGAACGCGTTCGCGACCATCGAACGCCACCGTGTCACCGTGACGGCGGTGGTGCCTCCGCTGGCCCAATTGTGGTGTGCCGCCGTGGAATGGGAGGAGGCCGACCTGTCCAGCCTGCGGTTGCTGCAGGTCGGTGGCGCGAAACTGGCCGAGGTCAATGCCCGTGAGGTGACGCCGGCGCTGGGCGCGACACTGCAGCAGGTATTCGGCATGGCCGAGGGACTCGTCAACTACACCCGCCTCGACGATGCCGAGGACCTGATCCTGATCTCCCAGGGCCGCCCGGTCTCCCCCGCCGACGAGGTCCGCGTGGTCGACGGCGAGGGTAACGACGTCGCCCCCGGCGAGGAGGGCGAACTGCTCACCCGCGGGCCGTACACCATTCGCGGCTATTACCGTGCGCCGGAACACAATTCCCGCGCCATCACCCCCGACGGCTACTACCGCAGCGGTGATCTGGTGCGGCAACTGCCGAGCGGGCATCTGATCGTCTCGGGCCGGATCAAGGACGTGATCAATCGCGGCGGCGAGAACATCTCCTGCGACGAACTCGAGGAACACCTGCTCGCCCACCCCGCGGTGCGTCACGCGGCCGCGGTCGGCCTGCCGGACGCGGCCCTCGGCGAAAAGGTCTGTGCCGTCCTGGTGATCGACGGCGAGATGCCCAGCCTGGCCGAGATCAAGGAATTCCTCACCGCCCGCGGCCTGGCGACCTACAAACTGCCCGACATCCTCGAGCAGACCGACGCGCTGCCGTTCACCGCCGTCGGCAAGATCGACAAGAAGGTTCTGCGGGCCCGGTACGAATCGGATACCGCGACCGCCCTCGGCTGACTCGCCGCGTCCTTCGACAACCGGGTTCGCGGTGGGCGCACCCGGACCCGGCCCGGCGTCCCCGCGGGGGCGGTACAGCAGAGCCCGGCGGAACACTTCCCGCCGGGCTCGGTCCTGCTCAGGCTTCGACGACGGCTTCCACCACGTAAGGCGCTACGCTGCCCAGCTTTTCGCAGGTCTCGGTGAATTCACGCTCCGGGCGCGACTGGGAGACGATGCCGGCTCCGGCGCGCAGCCAGGCGCCCTCCGTGGTCTGGTAGATCGCCCGCAGCACCAGCGTGGCCTCCAGGGCACCGCCCGGCGAAACGGTCACCACCGCACCGGAATACAGGCCGCGCGGGTCGTGGTCGAGGCGGAACACCGCGTCCACGCCGGTGCGCTTGGGGATGCCGGAGGCGGTCACCGAGGGGAACAGCGTTTCCAGCGCGTCCCAGGCGCTCTTGTCCGCGGCGAGGGTGCCCCGCACGGTCGAGGCCAGATGTTGCACACTGCCCCGTTCACGCACCGCCATGAAATCGGAGACGGCGGTGCTGCCCGGCTCGGCCACCGCGACGATCTCGCCGAACGAGGTCTGCACCGAAATGGCGTGCTCGACAATTTCTTTCGGATCACCGACCAGCTCTTCGCGCGCGGCGGCATCGGCCGTCTCGCCGCGGCCGAAGGCGCGGGTGCCCGCCAGCGGCTCGGTGGTCACCACCCGGTGACGGTCGACCGAGGCCACAAGCTCGGGACTGAATCCCGCCGCCTCCAGGCCGCCCAGCCGCAAGAGGAACGAGCGCGCGGGCGTGTTGTTGGCGCGCCCGAGCCGATAGGTCTGCGGAACGTCCACGGGGAACGGCAGATCCACTTTTCGTGACAGGATCACCTTCTGATATCGCCCGGCCCGGATCTCGTCGACCGCCTCGGCGACCCGGCCGCGGTAGTCGGTGGGATCGATGGTGACGTCCACCGGCCGCGACGACGCCGGAGGCGCCGCACTCGCCCGCGCGATCAGGTCGTGGATCTCCGCGGTCTCGCGGGGCGTCGCACCGGAGACCCGCACGCCGGAGGCGTCGATGCGCACCTCGATGCGCGGAATCATCAGGTGCGCGAGGGTGGTTCGGGCCGGCACGTGCGCGGCGGCGCCCAGCGCCCAGGCACAGAATTCGAATCCGATCCAGCCGTAGGCGTTGCGCCCCCGCAGCGGCAGCGCGGCCAGCGCCGCGTCGATCACCGCGGCCGGGCGGCCCTGCCACGACTCGGCGGTGGCCCGGCCCTCCCATTCGACACGCAGTTCGCCGGAATCCAATTCGATGCTGCCGATCGGATCGGCGGCGAACACCCAGCCGTCGGGCCCCTCGTAGCCGACGTACTCGCCGAACCGGTCGGCCGCCGCGAGGGCCGCCATGGCGTCGGCGGGTGCGATCGCCGGCGCCGGGCCCGTCACCTCCGTCTCCGCTACCAGCTGCCCCGTCGCCCTCGGACCGTCCCCGTAACCGTTTCGCACCCGCTCGTCCGTGGTCGACACCGTTCCTCCAAGGTTATGCTTACCTAACTATCCGAGGTGAGGTTAGCATTACCTGCCCTTTTCGGTCTTGTGCCGGAGCACACATCGGACTCGCTTTGCCGGCGTCATGGTCAACTTCCTGCGCGAAGGCGCTTCCGCGAGCTTGAATGGTGGAGCGCCGTCGAGGAGGGGCCCGCCATGATCGATCACGCCGCCGGGAATCCGGCTCCGAGTACCGCGAAGGATCTGCCGCGCTCGGCGGTCGCCCTGGTCGACGCGGTGTCGCCGGTGGAACGCGAATTGATCGGCGGCTGGCTCGCCGAGGGCGGGATCGCCGCCGAACTCGGAATCGACGCTCCCGTCACACAGATCGACCTGGACGCCAGTGCCATCGCCGCCCGGCTCGTCGGCCGTCGCGACGACCCGCTGGTGATCCCGATCCGGGTGCTGTGGCTGCCGCCCGAACGAGACGGCGTGCGGCGCACCACCTTCGCCGACCTGGCGTTGCTGAGCGATCCGCGCCGGCCGCACCGGCTGTTGCAGCGCCGGCTGGTGAACAAGGCGCCCGACCGGCATCTCATCCTCACCGGACAGCCCGCCCGGCTCAGCGATCTGCGCGCGAACAACCCCGGCGCCGCCGAGAATTCGGAACCGTTCGCGCGCGCGATCGTCCGCGCGGGCACGGTGGCCCTCGAACGCGCCGAACGATCCGTGATCGGCGACCGGTACAAGGTCCCCCGGATGGTGGTCGAGGAGATTCTCGACTCCCCCGACTTCCTGCGCCGCCTCGACACCATCGCCACCGAGACCGGAACCGAACCCCGGGAGGTGTACCGCCGGGCCGAGAAGGCGCTGCGAGAACTCGTGGCCGCGCAGAGCCGGCTGATCTCGGACCTGTTCACCCAGGCGATGCGGCCGGTGCACGCCTCGGCCTGGAAGATCGACTGCGACCGGTCCGGGCTGGCGGCACTGCGGCGGCTCAATCGCAACTATCCGCTGGTGTTCCTGCCCTCGCATCGTTCCTATATGGATGCCTTCGTCCTCGGTGACGCACTGGCCCGCAACGATTTTCCCCCCAACCACGTCATCGGCGGTGCCAACCTCAGCTTCTGGCCGATGGGGCCGATCGCGCGCCGCACCGGCACCGTCTTCATTCGGCGCAGCTTCGGCGACGACGAGATCTACAAGGCCGTGGTCGAGGAGTACTTCGCCTATCTGCTCGCCAAGCGCTTCAATCTGGAGTGGTACTTCGAGGGTGGGCGCACCCGTACCGGAAAGTTGCGCCCGCCCCGGTTCGGACTGCTGAACTACCTGGCCTCGGCCATCCGTTCGCGGCGCATCGACGATGTGATGCTGGTGCCGGTCTCGATCACCTACGAGCGGCTCAACGAGTTGGGATCCATTGCGACCGAGCAGGTCGGCGGCACCAAGAAACCCGAGGGACTGACCTGGCTGGCCCGCTACATCCGCAGCCAGCAGCATTCCGCGGGGCGAGTCTACGTCCGCTTCGGCGCACCGCTGTCGGCGCGCGACCGGCTGGCCGCCCACGGCGATCCGATGCAGCCGATCACGGAATCCCTGGCCCCGGATCCGGAGGAAGTGTCGGACCGGCAGCGAAAAGCCGTGCAGCGCTTGGCCTTCGAGGTGGCGGTCGGCATCAACGCGGTCACGCCGGTCACGGTCAACGCCTTGGTGACGCTGACCCTGCTCGGTGTGCACGAGCGCGCGCTCACCCTCGGCGAGGTGCGTCGGACGCTGGAGCCGGTCTGCGGATACATCTCACGCCGCGCGCTGCCGACCGGCGAACTGGATACGCTGAGCGACGATCAGGGTCTGGCGGTGGTTCTGGAACAGCTGTCGCTGGCCAAGGTGGTGACGGTGTACCGGGGCGGGCTGGAACCGGTGTATTCGATCGAGGCGGGCGCCCATCTGGAAGCCGCGTTCTATCGCAACAGCGCCGTGCACTGGTTCGTGAACCGCGCGATTCTGGAATTGGCGATTCTGGAGGTGGCCGACCAGCAGGCCGGCGCCGCACCCGGCATCGAGGTCATCTGGGAGGCCGCCTACCGGCTGCGCGATCTGCTCAAATTCGAATTCTTCTTCCCCGACCGGATCGAATTCGCGGCCGCGATGAGCGCGGAAATGCTTCTGCTGGACCGCGATTGGGAGCAGCGCGGCAGTGCCGCGGAACTGGTCTGCGCGCTGGCCGACTCCGGATTCATCATGGCGCACCGCGTGGTGCGCTCGTTCTTCGATGCGCAGCTCGTGGTGGCCGAGCGCTTGGCCGCCGCCGATCCGGCCGCACCGCTGGACCGCAAGCAGTTCATCGACGAATGCCTCGCCGTCGGACGCCAGATGCTGCTGCAGCAGCGGCTGCACAGCACCGAGTCGGTATCATCCGAATTGTTCTCCAGCGCGTTGAAACTCGCGGAGAACCACGGTCTGCTCGATCCCGGCACCCCGGATCTCGCGCAGCGTCGCCGCGACTTGGCCGACGAACTGCGCACCATCGGCATCCGCATCTCCCGTGCGGCCGCCCTCGACCCGTCCAACCGCGCACCGCAGGGGACAGTGTGAACCTTTCCGAAGCGATCTCCGCCATCCGGACCGGGCCCCAGGGCCCTCGCGTGGCGGCCGTATTCGACTTCGGCGGAACGGTGGTCGCGGGTTTCGCCCCCGCCGCCGCACCGCTGCGCCTGCTGCGCGGACGCGACTCGCGGCAGGCCCTGGTCGACACGCTGCTCTACAGCATTCGCGGTTCGCGGACCGAAGGTGAGTACGAGCGCTTCCTGCAGCGCGTCGCCCGGGTGTGGGCGGGCCGGACCGAAGAAGAGCTCACCGAACTCGGCGAACAGCTGTTCCGCAAGACCGTCTACGGGCACGTGTATCCCGAAGCGTGGCACCTCGTCCGGGAGCACCAGGCGGCCGGGCACACGGTGGTGATCGTCACCAGCCTCACCCGTTTCCAGGTGCTGCCGGTGGCCCGGGAACTCGGCGTGGACCACGTGCTCTACACCGCGATGGCCACCGCCGACGGCGTCCTCACCGGCTTCACCGAGGGAAAACCGCTGTGGCGCACCGAGAAGGCCGCGGCGGTGCGGCGCTTCGCCGCCGAACACGATATCGATCTCGCCGACAGTTACGCCTATGCCGATGCGGCTCCGGATGTTCCGCTGCTGGAAGCGGTCGGCCATCCGGTCGCGGTCAATCCGGGACCACGCATGTCGATGACCGCCGGTGAACGCGACTGGCCGACCCTCACCTTCAAACCGCGGGAACCGGCCGGGATCACCGACTTCGCGCGCACCGCGGTCGGTTTCACCGGGCTGCTGAGCGGCGCCGCCTTCGGGGTCGCCTCCCGCGCTGCGACCCGCCGCCACCGGGCGATGGCCGACGCCATGATCGCCACCGCCGCCGACGCCACCCTGCGCACCACCGGCGTGCGGGTGCGGGTGGTGGGCGCCGAACACGCCCGGCAGCCGCGTCCGGCGGTCTTCCTGTTCAATCACCAGAGCCAGTTCGACATGGTGGTACTGGCCGCGGTGTTGCGCTCGGGATTCACCGCGGTGGTGAAGAAGGAGGTCACCACCAACCCGGTCTTCGGCCCGCTGTTGCGGTTCGCCGAGGCCACCTTCATCGATCGCTCCGACACCACCAGTGCGAAGGCGGCGCTGGAACCGGTCGTGGACACCCTGCGCGGCGGGCTCTCGCTCGTGGTGGCGCCGGAGGGCACGCGCTCGATGACGCCGCGGATCGGTCCCTTCAAGAAGGGCGCCTTCCATATCGCGATCGAGGCCGGGGTGCCGATCATCCCGCTCGTCATCCGCAACGCGGGCGAGATCGCCTGGCGCAATTCGGCGATCGTGCGCAAGGGCACGGTGGATGTGGCGGTCCTGGCGCCGATCGATGTGAGTGGCTGGGATCCGCAGGACATGGACGCCGACATCGCGCGCGTGCGGCAACTGTTCATCGACACGCTGCGGGACTGGCCGGTCGACGCGGCCGTGGAGGCAGTGCCCTGATCCCCGGTGCCCCTGACCGCCGGTGCCCTGACCCCGGACGCCCTGGCCGCTAGACGCGACGGCCGAACAGCAGCTTCCACGGCATCAGCGCCGATTCGAGCTGCACCTTCAGGCTCATCTTCGAGGCGCCCTTGGTGCGCTCCTCGAAGCGGATCGGCACCTCGGCGATCGAGATACCCTGCTTGATCGTGCGGTAGTTCATCTCGACCTGGAACGAATAGCCGTTGCTGTGGATGGAGGCCACATCGATGGCACGCAGCGTGTCCGCCTTCCACGCCTTGAATCCGGCGGTCGCGTCCTTGACGCCGAGCCGCAGGATCGCGTTGACGTAGAAGTTCGCCCAGGCCGACAGGGCCTTGCGGTACCACTTCCACTCGGCCGCGGTGGAGCCGCCCTCGACGTAGCGCGAGCCGAGAACCACACCGGCGTCGGAGGTCTCGAGCTTCTCCAGCATGGCCGGAATCACCTCGGCGGGATGGGAGAGGTCGGCATCCATCTGGATGACCACGTCGGCGCCCTGGTCGAGCGCCGCGGTGATGCCGGCGATGTAGGCACGGCCGAGACCGTCCTTCTCGGTCCGGTGCAGCACATCCACCACGGACGGGAGCTCGGCGGCCAGTTTGTCCGCGACCTCACCGGTACCGTCCGGCGAGTTGTCGTCGACGACCAGAACGTGCAGATCGGCGACCGGTAGTGCGGTCAGCCGCTCCACCGCCACCGGCAGGTTCTCCCGCTCGTTGTAGGTCGGCACCACCACGGTCACCTTCACAAGTCGCCCTCCACTCGATTCGACCTGACTGCGCATGCCCGGATCCGGGCACGACGTGCTCTGGAGAACCGTAGCCCACCCACCTGAGAGGGCACGAGCGGCTCAGTCTCTCCCGTCGCGGGCATCCTCGCGGGCGTTGCGTTCACGCACGATCTCGAGCGCCCGCTCGGCGGTGGCACGGTCCGGATACGGCCCCATCCGGTCGGCGAACCAGCACCGCTTGCCCTGTTCGGCGCGGTGGTGTTTGAGGCAGTAGTACCACTGATCGTCGGAGTCGCCCATGCCGATCATCGTCGCACCCGGCGCCCGCCCTGTCAGGAAACCGGCGAATCCGCACGTCGGACCGCCCCGCCGCCACCGAGTCCCGCCTGTGGTCCTTGACACACCCACGCATTGAATGTACGTTCATTCACAACAAATGCCAGTTCACTCATTCATTCGCCGGTGATCCGCTCGCCGACTCGCCGGAACAGAAGGAAGCGCCATGGATTTCTCGACCTACTCGCAGCTCACGTTCAAACGCCCGGACGACGGCGTCCTGCTGATCACCATCGACCGGCCGGAGAAATACAACGCCGCCGACGAGCAGATGCACGCGGAGCTGGCCCGGGTCTGGACGGATGTCTCCGCCGATCCCGAAACCCGGGTGGCGGTGATCACCGGCGCCGGGAAGGCGTTCTCCGCGGGCGGTGACCTGGCGATGGTCGAGCGCATGGCCGGCAACCACGAGCGGGTGGCGAACATGCTGCAGGAGATGAGCGACCTGGTCTACAACATGATCAACTGCGAGAAGCCGGTCGTCGCCGCGATCAACGGCGTCGCGGTCGGTGCGGGGCTGGTGGTGGCGCTGCTCTCGGACATCTCGATCTGCGCCGAAGACGCGAAGCTGGGCGACGGGCATGTGAAGCTCGGTGTGGCCGCCGGCGATCACGCGGCGATCCTCTGGCCGCTGCTGTCCGGTATGGCCAAGGCCAAGTACTACCTGCTGACCGGCGAGATGGTCGCCGGCGCCGAGGCCGAGCGCATCGGCATGGTCACCAGCGCGGTGCCGCGCGAACAGGTGCTCGACGACGCGCTGGCGGTCGCGAACAAACTGGCCGCCGGTTCCCAGCTGGCCATCCGGTGGACGAAGAAGGCGCTCAACAACTGGCTCAAGCAGGCCGGTCCGATCTTCGACCAGTCCGCCGCCTACGAAATGCTCTGCTTCATGGGCCCCGACGTCACCGAGGGCTATACCGCCCTGCGCGAGAAGCGCGCCCCCAACTTCCCCTCCGCCCGCGCGAACGCCAACTGAGGACCGAGACACCATGAGCGACAACAGCATTGCGGTAGTCACCGGAGCCGGCTCGGGCATCGGCCGGGCGATCACCCTGGCCCTGGCCGCACGCGGCGACCGGGTCGTGGCCGCCGATCTGGATCTCGACGCCGCCAAGCGCACCGCCGAACAGCAACCCGATCGCATCGTCGCGATGAAGGTCGACATCGCCGACGCCGCGCAGGTGGCGGCCCTGCGCGATCAGGTGCACGCCGAGGTCGATGTGCCGGACATCCTGGTCAATGCCGCCGGCTGGGATCGCACGGACAAGTTCCTAGACGCCACACCGGAATTCGCGCAGAAGGTGGTCGCGATCAACTATCTGGGACCGGTGCACATGTGCAGCGCGTTCCTGCCGGGCATGGTGGAGGCCGGCGGCGGGCGGGTGGTCAACCTGGCCAGCGACGCCGGGCGGGTCGGCAGCTCCGGGGAGACCATCTACGCCGGCGCCAAGGGTGGAGTGATCGCCCTGACCAAATCACTGGCGCGCGAGATGGCCCGCTACTCCATCACCGTCAACTGCATCTGCCCCGGGCCGACCGACACCCCGCTGTTCCAGGCTCAGGACGAGAAGCTGAAAGAGGCGCTGATCAAGGCGATTCCGTTCCGCCGCCTCGCCCGGCCGGAGGAGGTCGCCGCCCCGGCCCTGTTCTTCGCCTCCCCCGACGCGTCGTTCATCACCGGTCAGGTGCTCAGCGTCAGCGGCGGACTCACCATGGCCGGCTGAGCGCCGAGCCGACCTTCGGAGGACCAGATGTACGACGCGCATGCCTACCGGCAGTACTTCGAACACGATTTCACCTATCTCAACGGTTTCCGGCGCAACGTCCACCGCTACGCCCACCACCCGGCGATCGAGGATCCGGCGACCGGGACCACCGTCACCTACGCCGAACTGGGCGACCGGGTCGACCGGCTGGCCACCGGCCTCGCCGACGCCGGCGTCGAGCCGGGTGACGTCGTGGCGTATCAGCTGTTCAACGGGGTCGAGTTCGCCGCGCTCTATCTGGCGACGCAGGCCGCCGGAGCCGTCGGCTCGCCGATGAACTTCCGGCTCGCCGCCGGTGAGACGTCCTACATCCTCGCGTCGAACCGTCCGCGGGTCTTCGTCTACGACACCGACCTCACGGCGATGGTGCGAGACGCGCTGGAGCGCAGCGAGTTTCGTCCCGCACTGCTGGTGGCTTCGGGCCCGGGCGAGCCGCTACCGGGCGCGCTCCGCTTCGACGAGTTGTTCGCGGCGACGGCGCGGCCGCTCGACACCCAGCGCACGGTGTGGGACGAGACCACGCGCCTCTATACCTCCGGCACCACCGGGATGCCGAAGGGCGTCCCGCTCAACAGCCTGGTGGAGATCTTCAGCGCACACGACGTCATCATGCACTTCCCGCTGTCGCCCGAGGACAAGACGCTCAACATGACCCCGTGGTTCCACCGCGGCGGATTGTATTGCGCGGGACCGAATCCCACGTTCTACCTCGGTTCGTCCCTGGTGCCGATGCGCGCCTTCGACGCCGACACCACCCTGGATCATGTGCAGCGCTACGGCCTGACCTTCCTGATCGGCGCGCCGACCAATCTGGCCATGCTCGCCCAGGCACAGGAGGCCCGGCGCCGCGATTTGTCGAGCCTGAGCGGCATCGTCACGATGGGCGCTCCGCTGGAACGCGAGGCAGCGCTGCGCTATCAGAAGGTGTTGAATCCCAATATCTTCAACGGATACGGCAGTACCGAGGGATTCTGGAACACCTTCCTGCGCCCGGCCGATCTGCCGGCCATGGCCGGAACCGCCGGGCGCGCGTGCATCGACGACGATGTGGCGGTGGTGCGGGTATTCGACGGCCGGCGGGCCGAGCCCGAGGAGACCGTCGCCAAGGACGGGACGGAAGTGGGCGAGGTCATCGTCCGCTCCCCGAAGGGCGCGGGCGCCTACGTCGACTCGCCCGACCAGGAGGCCCGCAAGTTCCATCGCGGCTGGTTGTATATCGGTGACCTCGCCACCTGGGACGAGCAGGAATTCGTCACCATCGTCGGACGTAAGGACGACATGCTGCTGTCCGGCGGCGAGAACGTCCATCCCGTCCAGGTCGAGGAGGCGCTCAACGAACATCCCGGCGTAGACGACTGCCTCGTGGTGGGCATTCCCGACGAGCGCTGGGGGCAGGTGGTGGTGGCCTATGTGGTCGCGGCCGAGCCCGGAGTGGGCGTGGCAGAGCTGGATCGGCACTGCCGCACTCATCCCATGCTCTCGGCGTTCAAACGCCCGCGCGCCTACCGCTTCGTGGATTCGCTGCCGGTGTCGGCCACCGGCAAGAAACTGCACTACAAACTCACCGAACAGGCCCGCGACGACGCCGCGGCCGGCCTGTTCACCTATCCGGACAAGGAAAGAACATGAGCGCGAAACGTCCCCCCGCATTCGACGCACTCGACCCACTGGCCATCGATTCGCTGCTGTCCGAGGACGAGCGGGCGGTGCGCGACAGTGTGCGCGGCTTCTGCGCCGAGCACATCACCCCGCATATCGCCGACTGGTTCGAGGCGGGCGATCTGCCCGGCGCGCGCGATCTGGCCCGCGAATTCGGCAGGCTCGGCCTACTCGGCATGCATCTCGAGGGTTACGGATGCAGCGGCGCCTCGGCCGTGCACTACGGCCTGGCCTGTCTGGAACTCGAGGCGTGCGATTCCGGTATCCGCTCCCTGGTCTCGGTCCAGGGCTCGCTGGCCATGTTCTCCATCTGGAACAACGGTTCGGAAGAACAGAAGCAGCGGTGGCTGCCGGGTATGGCCGCGGGCGAGATCATCGGCTGCTTCGGCCTCACCGAACCGGATGTCGGAAGCGATCCGTCGGCCATGCAGACCCGCGCCAAGCGCGACGGTGACGACTGGATCCTCAACGGCCGCAAGATGTGGATCACCAACGGCTCGATCGCCGATGTCGCGGTGGTGTGGGCCGATACCGACGAGGGCATCCGCGGTTTCATCGTGCCCACCGACACCCGGGGATTCAGCGCGCACACCATCGAACACAAGCTGTCGCTGCGCGCCTCGATCACCAGCGAACTGGTCCTCGACGACGTGCGCCTGCCCGCCGAGGCGATGATGCCCGAGGGCCGGGGGGTGAAGGCGCCGCTGTCGAGTCTGTCCGAGGCGCGCTACGGCATCATCTGGGGTTCGATGGGCGCGGCGCGCTCGGCGTGGCAGGCGGCCCGCGATTATTCGATGCAGCGCAACCAGTTCGGCCGTCCGATCGCCGGATTTCAGCTGACCCAGGCCAAACTCACCGATATGGCCGTCGAACTGCACAAGGGCCAGCTGCTTTCGCTGCACCTGGGCCGGCTCAAGGATTCGGTCGGACTGCGGCCCGAACAGGTGAGTTTCGGCAAACTCAACAACACCCGCGAGGCGATCGAGATCTGCCGCACCGCGCGAACGATCCTGGGCGGCAACGGTATTTCGCTCGAATATCCGATCATCCGGCACATGGTGAATCTCGAGTCCGTCCTCACCTACGAGGGGACGCCGGAGATGCATCAACTCGTGCTCGGCCAGGCCTTCACCGGCCAGAACGCCTTCCGCTGACAAGAGGTCCCATGAACGCACGACTGGAGTACGACTCCGAACACCGCCAATTCCGTTCCGTGGTCCGCGATTTCGTACGGCAGACGGTCGCCCCGGCCCACGAGGACTGGGAACACGCCGGCCGCCTGGACCGGTCGTTGTTCACCGAGGCGGGCAAGCTGGGACTGCTCGGCTTCCCGGTCCCGGAACGTTTCGGCGGGCCGGGGGTCGAGGATTTCCGCTACCACGCCATCGTGATCGAGGAGATCACGCGGGCGGGTGCGGCCGCGGCGGGTATCGCGTTCTCCCTGCAGAACGATGTGGTGCTGCCCTACCTGACCGATCTCACCGACGAGGAGCAGAAGGCCCGCTGGCTGCCCGGCGTCGTCACCGGTGAGACCGTCCTGGGGATCGCCATGACCGAACCGGGTGCGGGCAGCGATCTCACCGGTATTCGCACCACTGCCGTCCGCGACGGCGAGTACTACGTGGTCGACGGCAGCAAGACCTTCATCTCGAACGGGCAGAACGGCGATCTGTTCGTGGTCGCGGTCCGCACCGGCGAGGACAAGCACAAGGGGTTGACGCTGCTGGTCGTCGAGGCCGGGACACCGGGATTCGGCCGCGGCCGCAACCTGGAGAAGATCGGCCTGCACGCCCAGGACACCAGTGAGCTCACCTTCACCGGGATGCGGGTGCCGGTGGCGAACCGGCTCGGCGCGGAGGGCGAGGGCTTCTATCAGCTGGTGCGCAATCTGCCGCAGGAACGGCTGTCGCTCTCGGTCGGCGCGGTCGCGGCGGCCGAGGGCGTGCTCGCGCACACGCTGGACTACGTGCGCGAACGCAAGGCCTTCGGCACCTCGATCGCGAGCTTCCAGAACACGCGATTCGTGCTCGCGGAATTGGCGACCGAACTCGATATCGCGCGCACCTTCCTCGACGACTGCCTCGCCGAACACATCTCCGGCGGCCTCACCGCGGACCGCGCCGCCCGGTTGAAATGGTGGACCACCGAATTGCAGATGCGGGTCGCCGACCGCTGCCTGCAATTGCATGGCGGCTACGGCTATATGCGCGAATACGCGGTGTCGCGGGCCTTCGTCGATGCGCGCATCCAGAGCATCTACGGCGGCACCACCGAGATCATGAAGACGATCATCGCGAAGGAACTGGGCATCTGATCGTCGATGGACCACTCTAGAGTTGAGTGAACCGTCGTTCATTCGACTGCGCAGATACGGAAGGGTATGCCCGATGGCGAAGCGATCCGCACCGATGGAACTCGAGGAGGCGGTGCGCGCGGTGCGAACCAGCTCGCGCCGGCGTCAACTCCTCAACGCGGCCGTCGCCGTCATGCAGACCACGGGCTTTCATCAGATGTCGATGCAGGCGCTCGCCGATCGGGCCGATGTGAGCGTCGGGCTCATCTACAAGTATTTCGGCGGTAAGGAAGACCTGCTGCTCGCGGCCATCGTCGATATTCTCGATGCCTTCCGGGACGAACTGGCTCCGGCCATGGACGCGGCCGGCGCGGATCCGGTGGAGCGGCTCGTCGCCGGTTTCCGCCACTATGTGGAAATCGTCGACGAGAACCTCGATGCCGTGGTCCTGACCTACCGGGAGAGCCGCACCCTCGATCCGGAAGGCCGCGAACGGATCAAGGAGCTCGAGGTCGAAACCTCCGCACCGCTGCGGGACGCCGTCGAGGCGGGTATCGCGGCCGGGCTGATGAACGACCTCGATCCGGACCTCGTCGTCTTCAATCTGATGATGCTCGCCCACGCCTGGGCCCTCAAACATTGGCATTTCGCGCCGCGCTACACCGTGGAGCAGTACATCCGGGCACAGGTGCGTTTCGTGCTGCCCACTCTGCTCACTCCCGGTGCCGTGGACGCGTATCGACATCTCATGGAGTGAAATACCTTGTCGGTCACGCTGTCTCGTACCGGCGCCGTCGGCGTCCTCACCCTCGACCGCCCGCCGGTCAATGCCTTCGACGAGGAGCAGGCTCGCGAATTCGCCACGGCGGTGGCCGAACTCGGCGCCGATACGGCGGTGCGTGCGGTCGTGGTGCGCAGTGCGGCGAAGGTGTTCTGCGCGGGCGCCGATATCGCGATGATGGATTCCTGGCGGGAACTGCCCGACCGCGGACAACGCTTGCAGAATTTCTGCCAGCTGTTGCAGGACGCGTTCGCCGCCCTGGCGGACCTGCCGAAACCGACGATCGCGGCGATCGACGGCGCCGCCACCGGCGGTGGCTTCGAACTGGCTCTGGCCTGCGACTTCCGCGTCGCACGCGGGACGGCCCGGCTCGGCCTGCCCGAGGTGGGGATCGGCCTGCTACCGGGCGCGGGCGGCACCCAGCGGCTGACCCGCCTGGCCGGGCCCGCCACCGCGTATCGGCTGATTCTCGGCGCGGAGCTGATCGACGCGACGACGGCCGAACGGCTCGGCGTGGTGCACCGGTCGGTCGACGATGCCGCGGCTACGGCGATGGCACTCGCCGAACGCCTGGCCGATCTCCCCGGGGACGCCTACGCCGCCGCCAAACGATGTATCGACGCGGCGCACACCGAAGAGGGATATGCGCTGGAGCGCACCGAGATCGGCGCACTGCTCCACACTGCGGAAACCGCCCGCCGCTTGGACCGGTTCGTGTCCCGCTAGGGCGAATTCCCGCTCGGCCCAGCCGCATGGTGCATAGAGTGCGCACATGAGCAGAACGGGCTCCCTGATTCGAGTGACGGCGGCCTATGTGGTCGCCGTCGCGGTCGCACTGGTGTGGCTGCTGTGGGGTCCGGGCACCGGGCAGCTGTGGCTGGACGGGCTGATCGCCGATCTGATCGCGACCGTCGTGGTCTTCGTCTTCAGCCGGATCTACGAGAATTCCAGTTTCTACGACCCGTACTGGAGCGTGATCCCGCCGCTGCTGGCCTTCTATTGGTGGATCCGCAGCGACGAGCCGTCGAATACGGCTCGCTGGTGGCTGATGATGGCGGTCATGCTGGTGTGGGCGGTGCGGCTCACCGCCAACTGGATATCGACCTTTCCCGGTATGCACCACGAGGATTGGCGCTACCCGATGGTGCGCGAACGCGCGGGCAGATTCGCCTTCGCCGCGGATCTGTTCGGCATTCACGTCTTTCCGACGCTGCAGGTGTTCGCCGGGATGATTCCGGTGTACGTGGTGGCGACGCGAGCCGGCGAACCGTTCGGCGTGCTCGACGTCGTCGCCTTCGTGATCGGCGCGGGCGCGGTGGCGCTGGAAGCCGTCGCCGACCTGCAGATGCATCGCTTCGCCGCCACCAAATCTCCCGGCGAGGTCATGGACCGCGGAGTGTGGGCGTGGTCGCGGCATCCGAACTACTTCGGTGAGTGCGGCGTCTGGCTGTCGTTCGGCCTGTTCGGACTCTCCGCCGCCCCGGACAGCTGGTGGGTTCTCACGGGTGTGGTGACCATGGTGGCGATGTTCGTGGGCGTCAGCATTCCGATGATGGAGCAGCGCAGTCTCCAGAGGCGGCCCGCGTATCGGGATGTGGTGCAGCGGGTTTCGGCCTTCGTACCCCTGCCACCCCGGAAACGAGCGGTCTGACGGCACCGCGGGTCGTCCTGGCGGACCGGGCGATACCGGGGTCCGGCCCCGCTGAGCGCAGGTAGCAACCCGAGCGCGTGCCACGCTGCCGGCGGGCGCGGAGCGGGCGATACTGCACGGGTGAGCGGTTCCGAGAACGACACCGACGACGTTCCGGCGTGGGCGCGCCGCACGGCCGGCGAATCACGCTGGGCGGCCACCGCCGCGATGGTGGGCATCATCGTCCTGCAACTGCTGCTACCCGGCCACTTTCAGCTGCGCCCGGTCTGGCTGCTGCCGATGCTGGAAACAGTGCTGCTGGTTGTGCTGGTGGTGAGCAGCCCGGTGCGGTTGAACCGGGAGGAGATCTGGCTGCGCTGGTGCGGTCTGGGATTGTCGGCGCTGCTCGGCATCGCCACCGCGTGGTCGGTGTTCCGCCTCGTGGCCGGGCTCATCGACGGCACCCTCAGCAATGATCCGCCCGTGCTACTCGGCTCGGGTGCGGCGATCTGGCTGACCAACGTCACCGTCTTCGCGCTCTGGTTCTGGGAACTCGATCGCGGCGGCCCGGCAGCGCGAGCGCACGCTCGCAAACAACTACCCGATTTCCTGTTCGTCCAGATGCAGAATCCCGGACTCTCCCCCGCCGACTGGGAACCGGAATTCGTGGACTACCTCTACCTGTCGTTCACCAATGCCACCGCCTTCAGCCCCACCGACGTGATGCCGATGTCGCGCTGGGCCAAGACGCTGATGATGGCCGAATCCGCGCTGTCGCTGATCACCGCGGCGCTGGTCATCGCGCGGGCGGTCAACGTCTTGAAGTGATCGGGCGGGGCAGGCGCCTCGGCCGCTACCCGCGCCCCACCTCGGCGAGCGCGAGCTCGGCCGCATTGGCGCCGCACATCCCGTGCGCTCCCGGCCCGGGTGGGGTTGCCGCCGAACAGATGTACATGCCGGGAACGCCGAGACTATAGGGGGACAATGTGGTTCGCGGCCCGAACACCAGCTGGCGGATGTCCTTGGCGCCGGTCATGATGTCGCCGCCGACGTAGTTCGGGTTGTAGACGGCCATCTCGGTCGTCGAGCGAACCGCCTGTCCCACAATGCGTTCCCGGAAGCCGGGCGCGAACCGCTCGATCTGCGCGATGATCGCCTCGGTCGCGTCGCCGGGGTAGCCGTTGGGGACGTGCGCATAACTCCACACCGGGTGCACATCGCCTGCCGAGCGCTGCGGATCGGCCAGATATTGCTGGCCGACCAGGACGAACGGACGCTCGGGCATGCGGCCCGCGTGGATCTCGCGTTCGGTCGCGGCGAGCTCTCCGTAGGTCCCGGCGAGATGGACGGTGCCGGCGCGGTGGGCGTGCGGGTTGGTCCACGGCACTCCGTCCGCCACCGCGAAATCCACCTTGAACGCGCCGGGGCCGCGACGGAAGCGGCTGAACGCCCGACGAACTCGGCGCGGCAGCCGATCCCCGAGAATGCGGCCGACGGCATCGGGTGCCAGATCGAAGATCGTGATGTCGGCCGGTGCCAGCTGCGCGGCCGACTCGATCCGCACCCCGGTCTCGATCTTTCCGCCCAGCTCCGCCAGCAGCGCCGCCATCGCATCGCTGATCGCCTGCGATCCGCCTTCGGCCACCGCCCAGCCGTGCCGATGCCCGGCCGTGAGGATCCCGAGCCCGATGGCCGAGGTGAGCGGATGATGCAGCGGCCGGAAGGCGTGGGCCGCAACACCTCCGAACAACGCTCGTGCCTGCTCGGTCCGGAACAGCCGTGCGAAGGCGGAGCCGGGCAACAGGGTCGGCGCCCCGAACCGGCCCAACGTCAGCGGGTGGTGCGGCAGTCGCAGCAGCGGACCCATGATGTCCTCGCTCAGCGCGTCGTACCGCCGCACCGGTCGCTCGAATGCCAGGCGCCAGCGCGAACCGTCGCGACCGAGCCCGGCCGCGGTCTGCTCGACCGAGCGGTACAGCACCCCGGCGCTGCCGTCGTCGAGCGGATGCACACAGTCGATCTCGGGCAACCGCCAGCCGAGTCCGTAGCGGTCGAGGCCCAGGCTCGTCAGGAACGGGGACCCGACGGCCATCGGGTGGATGGCCGAGCAGTGGTCGTGCAGCAGACCGGGAACGATCGCCTCGCTGCTGCGTGTGCCGCCGCCGACCTGCTCGGCCGCCTCGAGCACCGTGACCTCGACACCTTCGGAGGCGAGGGCGACGGCGGCGGCGAGCCCGTTGGGCCCGCCGCCGACCACCAGTGCGGTTGTCACGCCACCACTCCGAAATCGTCCTGCGTGGGTTCGATCCGCACCGCAGCGGCACGAGTCCAGGTGGGGTGCAGCGGAATCGGCCCGTTCGGCAGCCAGGGCTGCTCGGCCACCGCGTCCGCGACCCGCCAGGTACCGCGTTCGATCACGCCCAGCGCGGCGTCGATCAGCTTGTAGTGCTGCACGCCGCTGCCGAACGCCTCCGACTCCACCCAGGCGATCACACATTCGCCGGGTTCGAAGCGAGCCTCGTCCTGCACCGCGCGGATCATCCCCTCGTCGTGGAAGTGGCCGTCACCGAAATTGAACCCCACGATCGAGTTGCACAGGAACTCCCCCTCCCGGACCGTGCGCGAATCGATATCGGGCAGCCGCGCGATCAGCAGCGAGAACAGGCCGCGGCCCTGGCTGTGCAGGGTGCGCCAGGCGATCGTCTTCTGCAGGGTGATCTCCGCCCACTGCGGTTCGTAACCGAATTCGATGAACTGGTCGATCTGATTGGCGGCCGAGCGGGTCACCCGGTTCAGCTTCTCCTCGGCGCCCGGGGTGAACGTCCACACCGCCGACGCCCAGTTACCCGCGTACTGCCGCATCGACGGCAGGAACGAGACCTTGTCGGGCCGCAGATTGCCGAGCACCGGGAAGAACACCAGCGCGCCGACCACCGGAACGACCAGCCACACCGGCGACATGTCCGACACGGCGTAGCCGTTCCAGGCCGGGAAGCCCAGGAACAGGAAGACGGTGGCGTAGGCGAACAGCACGTTCCATTCCAGTGGCACGGCCAGCGGGAAGGTCGAGACGATGAAGAGGTGGAAGATCACCATGATCAGCACCGCGATCAGCGTCACCCACTTGTTCGTGGAGAACAGCAGCACCAGCGGAACCAGCATCTCCACGCAGGTGCCGTTGACGTGGGCCATGAAATGCGCGACGCCGGAGGGCCGCATATCGCGCGGGAAATCCTTGTAGTGCGCGCGTTTGACCGACTTGAACGGCACCGACGGGCTGTTGGACACCATCGGCGGCACCACGTTGGAGAAATGCTTGCCGAGTTTGGAGAAGCCGGCGCCCACCCAGACGACCACGATCAGCAATTTCAACGCGACGATCATGTTCACGAACGGGAACACCGTGAACGCGATCAGGGCCGGAAGATACTGCTCGCCGCGGGCGCCGAGGAACACGACCTTGTCGCGCAGGCCGTTGAGAATCAGCAGCACGATCGGCGCGATCAGCACGGCGGGAGCGATGAGCCCGGAGGTGTTGTCCGGCAGCACCGCCGCGAGCGAATCACTGTGCGCGCCGGGCAGAACCAGCGCGAGCACCAAACTCGCGAGCAGGGCCAGATACAGCGTGACGTCGAACCAGGTGCGGCGATCACCGCCGGTGCCGGGCACCCACGCCCACGGGCGTTGCCGGATGGTTCCGGGCCGGGCCCAGAACAGGATGCCACCGGTCATCGGTTTCACCTTGCCTGCCAACGGCCCCCAGGAACCGGCGAGACCGACGACCTCCAGCAGCACCGTCCAGACGACGGCCTTCTGATAGACGATCGGCTGATCCCACCATTCGGCGACATGCCAGAACGCCGGCAGGCCGGAAGTCAGTGTGGCCACGGTGATTCCGCCGATCGCATAGAGCACGATCAGCTTGAGGATGTAGACGCAATGCACCATCTTCGGTGAGCCGAAGCCGTTTTCGGCCCAGTCGGCGCCGAGGATGCGCATCCGTTCCATCAGCGGTTTCTGCAGGAATGTGTCCGGATCGACTGCCGGTAGATCCGGCTTCGTGAATCCCATCGGATGTATCTCCTTCTCGTGGGGCGGATCAGGCGGTCGGCGCGCGGCGCAGCGACGGTTTGTCGAGTTTGCCGACGGCGTTCTTGGGCAGGTCGTCGAGGAAGGTGATCGCCACGGGCAGTTTGTATTTCGACAGATTCCGCCGGGTATGGGCGAGCACCTGCTCCGCGGTGAGGGTGGCGCCGGAATTCAGGGCGAGGAACAGCACCGGCTCCTCGCCGTAGAGCTCGCTGGCCCGGCCGACCACCGCGGCCTCGGCAACCTCGGGCAGCTGGTAGACGACGGTCTCGATCTCCTTGGGATAGATGTTCTCGCCGCCGCGGATGATCATGTCCTTGGCGCGGTCCACCAGGACGAGATAGCCGTCGGCGTCGATGCGGCCGATATCGCCGGTGTGCAGCCAGCCGTCGACGATCGTCCGGGCCGTGTCCTCCGGCCGATTCAGGTAGCCGCGCATGACATTCGGGCCCTGGATCAGCACCTCGCCCGCGCTACCGTCGGCGACCGGATTGCCGTCGGGGTCGGCGATGCGGATCGTCTGGCCGGGCAGCGGCAGGCCGACCGTGCCCGGCTTGCGGCGGCCACGCAGCGGATTGACGACGCTCGCGCAGGTGCCCTCGGACAATCCGTAGCCCTCGACGATCGGTATGCCGTAACGGTTTTCGAACTTGTGCAGCAGTTCGGCACTGGCCGGCGCCGCGCCACACACCGCGAAACGCACCGCCGAGGTATCGGGGGCGACCTCCGGCGGCAGGTCGGCCAGCATCGTGTAGATGGTCGGCACCGCGGAGAAATAGGTGGCGCCACTGCGCTCGAGGCGGTCGAAGAACGTGCCGGTAACGAACCGGCCCGCGATCGTGGTGCGCCCACCGGCGAGCAGTGGCGCCAGGGTGCTCACCACGATCCCGTTGACGTGGAACAGCGGCAGGATCAGCAAACTGTGGTCGGCGGCCGTGAGCTCGAAGGCGCCGATCACCATGGCGCACATGGCGTTCAGATTCGCGTGGTCGAGCATCACGCCCTTGGGCCGTCCGGTGGTTCCGCTGGTGTAGACCAGCAGGGCCAGCGCCTCGTCGCGGGTTTCGGCGGTGATCTCGGCGGGTGGGGTCGCGGTGAGCTCGGCGGGCGTGAGCACGGTGACCCCGATATCCATCGGCCGATCGGTTACGAGGATCTTGGCGCCGGCGTCGGCACCCTGATAGCCGGCCTCGGCCGGAACCAGCGACGGATTGATCGGCGTCACCGCGGCGCCCAGCCGCCAGGCGGCGAACAGGGATACCACCAGCGTCACTGTGTTCGGCAGCATCACCGCGACCACATCGCCGGGCGAAACTC
This sequence comes from Nocardia africana NBRC 100379, assembly GCF_001612635.1. Taxonomy (GTDB): domain Bacteria; phylum Actinomycetota; class Actinomycetes; order Mycobacteriales; family Mycobacteriaceae; genus Nocardia; species Nocardia africana. The sequence goes on from NZ_BDAV01000002.1 coordinate 234,933, forward strand.
CCTGTGCGGCAAACGCGGTGGCGGCCCGCCGCACCGCATCGGCGAATTCGGCGTTGGTCAACTCGACCTGATCGTCGGCCACACAGGGTGCGCCGGGATCGTGGCGGCTTCGAAGGTCGGGCAACTCGGAAAGGTGCATGGAGGGTCCTGAATCATCGGTCTCGAACGGACCTCACAACGGTAGGAAGTAGTGAGCTGCACCACACCGTCGCGCGTGAACGAATTACTGCGGAGGTGTCGTCTCCGCGAGACAAAGAATGTGGCGATCACTGTCCACCTGCCCGCACGACCGGCAGCGCCCATGCGTCAACCGGTACGGGCGTTCGCGCGCTCAGCGCATGAGCACCGATTTTCCGTACCAATGGCAGACCAACAGCGCGATCTCGACGTCGAGCCGGTCGTCGGCGATCGGCCGCCCACGCCGGGACACCGCCCGGCTCACCCGGTACTTCACCGAGTTGTAGTGCAGACCCAGCTCCTGTGCCGCCGCCTTGTAACTGGATCCGGTGCGCAGGAACACACGCAGGGTGTCGCGGAGCCGGGCGTCGCTCGCGGTGTCGGTCGCCAGCGGTCCGAGGACGTCGCCGACCCAGTCCCGGACGGCGGCCGGGTTCTCGCCGAGCAATGCCGCCGCGGTCAAGCCCGGATCGGTGGCCGCCACCACCTTGTCCGCCGCCCCACTCCGGGCCGCGACCGCGCGGGCCCGCTGGGCCTGACGGTGCGAGCGGCGGAATCCCTCGACTCCGACTCCCACAGCGCCGATCGCGATATGAGGTGCGTCCGGCCGGGTGGCGGCGAAGCGGCGGATCCGCGCGGCCGGATCATCGGGATCCGAGGTGTAGGGCAGCCAGACCCATCCGCTGGTGCGGTCGGCCGCGGCGAACAGCGGAGCGGCAGCCACATCGACGGCCCCGGCGAGGTCGCGGACGAACCGCTGCAACCGGGCCAGGTCGTCGCTGTCGGAGTCCGCGTCCGGGTACCAGAGCACCATCGCCACGTGATGGCGGCGCAGCGGATACCGGATCGCGGCGGTGGCGTCGTCGACGTCGACGGCCGTGTCCTGGGCCAGCACCTCACGGACCCGCATGGCGCGCACGCTGTTCCGGTTCTCCAGCCACCGTTCGCGCTCCTCCTCGTAGACCGCGACAACCTGCTGTGAGATCCAGTCGATATAGGCGAACAGCACATCGGTGATCTCCTCGATCACCGCGATCCGGGTGGTCGGCTCCATATCTATGGCGTGCAGCTCCGCGAAGACCAACTCGGTCAACCCGCGCTGCCCCAGCCGATACGCCCGCACCAGCGCATTCACCGGCACCCCGTGCTGCGCGAGCCGCCGGGCGTATTCGAGCGCGGCGGTCGGCGCGGTGATCCGCTCCACCGCGATCCCGTGCCGCAGCGCATGCAGAATCGTGTCGACATTCCCCTCGACACTGGCCCCCAGCAACTCCACCGTCCGCGCATCCCCACGCAACTCCGGTATGCGCTCCTCGAGCGCATCCTTGATGAGCGAGCTGACCCCGGTCACCTGCTCGTTCAACCGCGCGGCGATCCGGGCCACATATTCGCCCGCACCGACCTCACCATCGTGCGCCTTCGTCACACCACGGACGGTAGGCCCCGAACCCCACCCCGACCGGCTTTCCTGCCGAAATTCGTCTCCCCGAGACGAAGACAGACGTGAAATCTGTCTCATCGCGCTCAGCGAGCGGACACGAAAAATCCCCCCGACCACAGGTCGAGGGGATTTGAAAGTGGCCAAGGCCGGGATCGAACCGGCGACCTTCCGCTTTTCAGGCGGACGCTCGTACCAACTGAGCTACCTGGCCGGGGCACCCGAACCGAATGCCGTACAACAAAGCGACCCTGACGGGACTCGAACCCGCGACCTCCGCCGTGACAGGGCGGCGCGCTAACCAACTGCGCCACAGGGCCTTGCATGCTCTCAACGGTGTTGCCACCGTACCCCCTACGGGATTCGAACCCGCGCTACCGCCTTGAAAGGGCGGCGTCCTAGGCCGCTAGACGAAGGGGGCCCGCCGGATCTCTCCGGTCCGTACCTCAACGGCTTCCGTTGGGAGCTCGCATAGCTTATGACAGGCTTTGCGCTATTCCCAAATCGGCTGGTCAGAGGCCCAGATTCAGATCTTCCAGGCGTGCCGAGGCCTTCCATCCGTGCCGGCGGAACTCCTCGAGCCAATCCTGAGTCGCCATCGCCTCGATGATCACCTCCAGGGCCTCGGTGAACCGGGTGCGCAGATCGACGCCGCCGCCGAGCAGATCGATGATGTAGCGCTGTCCGGCCAGCGCGGCCGCCAGGGTGCGGGTGAACCGGTCCGGGTCGGTGTCCAGCCGCAGCTGCTTGCGGTCGACGGCGCGCACCGCGAGCAGCCGCGCCGACCGGCTGACGATCCGGCTGCCGCCCGCCCGCGCGTCCTGATAGAACTCCGGTTCGATCACGAGCCGGAACTCCGCCTGGGCGATGATGTCGTTCTCCAGCCGCAGCGCGACCTCGTCGATCATCCCGTGCATGACGTCCAGCGGCTCGAGATCCGTTCTGGCCAGCCATCTTTCGCTGGTCGCGCGATATCGTTCGACGGCAGCGTCCAGCACCGCCCGGGCCAGATCCTCCTTGGAATCGAAATGGAAGTACATCGCGCCCTTGGTCGCGCGCGATCCCTCCAATATGCGATTCAGCGATGCCGCGGCGTAGCCGCTCTTCCCGAATTCAACGGCGGCGGACCTGATGATCGCCGCCCGTGTCCGGCGGGCCCGCTCTTGCTGCCGTGCCATGCTCGAAACGCCTCCGAAGCTGCTTGCCGCCGGAGGAACCGATAGGAGACGGTCCTCGACGAGAAGTTATTAGATTTTCAAATACTTAATTCCGGGCTAACGCCCGGCTTTCAGACTTTTGGTACGAAAATTCGCAGGGATACTTGAAACACACCAGCTGGTATAGTTTCGACGTCCGGGTGCGCCGCAGGGGGTGCGCACCCGGGCGTTTCATTCGTCTCGGATCCGCCTCCTGCGACGTCGTCTCCTCCGACCTCGCGACCGGCCCGGCCGGTCGCGACATGTGCTGGCACAACAACCTTCGGCCGAATCCCAACCGCCGGAAGATCTCCCGGTTCGCCGGAATTCACCAAGCGATCACCGTACCCCGAATCACGAGACGACGCGCCACGTACCGAGGAGTCACTTCACCGGAAACCGGGACCGCTCGTGGCAAATGCCCGGTTAGCACCCGCATATGCGAATTCCGGCGCGCCCCAGCAATGTTCACCACCACCGGCCGGCACCCTGGAACCCGGGACTCATCCGGGCCGCTGCGGTCGGCCACCGGGCGGATCCACCGACACGATCACCTCCCGTACCAAATATGTTGTCACGCACTACGTTTGGACAATGTTTCCACACTTCCGCGCTGAAACAAATTGCTGAGCAAGGAGATTGCCCGGCAATCGGCGGGGTATACGGGAACGCCCCGCCGCTCCGGGGCCGGCGGGCCGGGGCACAGGTCCACGGGGCCGGGGAAGGCGAGCGGCCCCCGCGTCGGAAGGGACGCTCGGATCCCGTGGGCGGCGATCCCGCTCCCCGGGAGCCGCCACCCGCCCCGGAAGGCCGCGCGACCAGCGCAGATACCTACCGCTGCAGTGTCACACGGATACCGGTTACCACTTCCGCGCGCAAAACATTAGACTTGCGGACCGCGCCCCTATAGCTCAGTTGGTAGAGCTACGGACTTTTAATCCGCAGGTCCCAGGTTCGAGCCCTGGTGGGGGCACACCGATGGGCCGGAGCGAGAGCTCCGGCCCATCGTCGTCTCGCCCGGGACCCGTCGATCCGATGCTCGGCTAACGTTCTCGACTCCCACGCGATACACCGTTGGCGCACAGGTCCCCCACCTACACTCGCACCGGTTGGGGCATGTGCCGAATGCCCTTATGAGTTCGATCACCGATGCTGTGAACTCATACAGGTGCGCTTCGCATCACACCTACGGTGCCGTAAGGTATGGGCGGCGGCGGCACGGCCAGCAGGGGGGCGACCAGCAATATCGCACGACAACACCGAAGGGCGTATGTATGGCAAGGGATCTGACTCAACTCGAGCTGCTGACGGAGTTGGAGCCGGTTGCCGAAGAAAACGTCAACCGGCACCTTTCGATGGCCAAGGAATGGCACCCGCACGACTACGTGCCGTGGGACGAGGGGCGCAACTTCGCCGCGCTGGGCGGCGTCGACTGGGACCCGGAGCAGTCGAAGCTCAGTGAAGTGGCGAAGGCCGCGATGATCACCAACCTCCTCACCGAGGACAATCTGCCCTCCTACCACCGCGAAATCGCCGAGAACTTCTCCCAGGACGGCGCCTGGGGAACCTGGGTCGGCCGCTGGACCGCCGAAGAGAACCGCCACGGCATCGTGATGCGCGACTACCTCGTGGTCACCCGCGGCGTGGACCCGGTGGCGCTGGAGCAGGCCCGCATGGTCCACATGACCAACGGCTTCGCCTCCCCCGCCGAGGCCGACGCCGGCTTCCTGCACTCGGTCGCCTACGTGACCTTCCAGGAGCTGGCCACCCGCGTCAGCCACCGCAACACCGGCAAGGTGTGCGACGACGCGATCGCCGACCGCATGCTGCAGCGCGTCGCCGCCGACGAGAACCTGCACATGATCTTCTATCGCAACATGTGCGGCGCCGCACTGGATCTGGCGCCCGATCAGGCCCTCGACGCGATCACCCTGATCCTCGAGAACTTCCAGATGCCCGGCGCCGGAATGCCGAACTTCCGCCGCAACGGTGTGCTGATGGCCAAGCACGGCATCTACGACCTGCGCCAGCACCTCGAGGACGTGGTGCAGCCGGTGCTGAAGAAGTGGCAGATCTTCGAGCGCGACGACTTCACCGCGCGCGGCGAGCAGACTCGCGAGCGGCTCGGCCTGTTCCTGGAAAAGCTGAGCAAGGATGTCCTGAAGTTCGAGGAGCAGCGCGACCGCATGCTGGCCCGCGAGGCCGCCAAGCGCGAACGCGACCTCACCGCGGCGAGCTGAGCTCTTCCGCACGACTTCGACCGGGACCGGTGCCGCGCGGCACCGGTCCCGGTCGCATGCACAGGGCACCCCTGTGATCTCTCGCACTGTCATTCGGATGGGACACTGGAAGTCGTGACCGCGGCACTAGACACCAGAACCGGACTGCGAATCGGCCCCTACCCCGTCGATCCGCCGGTGGTGCTCGCGCCGATGGCGGGGATCACCAATGTCGCGTTCCGCAAGCTCTGCCGCGAATTCGGCAGCCGCACCTCGATCTACGTCTGCGAGATGATCACCGCCCGCGCCGTGGTCGAGCGGCACGAGAAGACGCTGCACATGATGGCCTTCGACGAGGACGAGCACCCTCGCTCGATGCAGCTCTACGGCGTGGACCCGAAGACGCTCGGCGAGGCGGTGCGCATCATCGTCGGCGAGGGGTGGGCCGACCACATCGATATGAACCTCGGCTGCCCCGTGAAGAAGGTCACCCGGCTCGGCGGTGGTGCGGCGCTTCCCTACAAGCGACGGCTGTTCGCCGAGATCGTGCGGGAGATGGTCGCCGCGGCCGAACCCGCCGGTGTGCCGGTGACTTTCAAGTTCCGCATCGGCATCGACGACGACCATCAGACCTACCTCGACACCGGGCGCATCGCCGAGGCCGAGGGCGCCGCCGCGGTGTCACTGCACGCCCGTACCGCCGCGCAGCTGTACTCCGGCACGGCCGACTGGTCGGCCATCGCGCGGCTCAAGGAAGCCGTCACCACCATTCCGGTACTCGGCAACGGCGATATCTTCAGCGCCGCAGACGCACTCGCGATGATCGCCGAAACCGGTTGTGACGGTGTGGTCGTCGGACGCGGCTGCCTGGGCAGGCCGTGGCTGTTCGCCGAGCTGAGTGCCGCGCTGCGCGGGGAGCCGATTCCGGAGGGACCGCGTCTGGGCCGGGTCGGCGAGATCCTGTACCGGCACGCGACGCTGCTCGTCGACCACGACGGCGAGGACAAGGCCATGCGCGATATCCGCAAACATATGGCCTGGTACTTCATGGGCTTCCCGCTCGGTTCGCAGCTGCGCCGCAGCTTCGCGACCGTGGGCAGCCTGAGCGGGCTGCGCGAGCTGATCGACCAGCTGCCGCCGGACGTGCCGTTCCCCGCGGACGCGCAGGGACCACGCGGGCGACAGGGCTCACCGGCCGCGAAGGTGGTGCTGCCGGAGGGCTGGCTCGACGATCCCGAGGATCCCACCGTGCCCGCGGCCGCCGATGTGATGCACAGCGGAGGCTGACGCCGGATACTCTCCGACCTGCGCCGACAGTGATGGCTGGTTTAGAAGTGGCCAACTGTGGCGTAATCGTTATCATGGCTGGGGCCGATTCGGCCGGATGTGACTGCGCGTGCCGCCACCGGAGTGATGGAATCGACAGCTCCGGTCGCGACGAAGAGTGAAGTGAGGTTCGTTGGTGGGTGACGACGATCGGCGCGGGCGTTCGTCCCGGCCCGGAGGTCGCGCCCCGTGGGAGCGATACCCTGCGCCGGATTCCGACGACGCCCCGCGCAACCGGCGTGCGGACGAGCCGCAGACCTCCAAGCCGATCACCGTCCACGACCTGGTTCAGCGGGTCGACAGTGAACGCATCGAGCGCCGCCGTAAAGACGACGCCGCGGACAAGCGCCGCAGTGCGGGCGAGAGCGGCTCCGGCCGCGGTCGTACTCCGCAGTCCGACAATGCCGGGCGCCAGGCCGGAAACCACGGGCGCACAACGGATAACACCGCGCGTCCCGCCACCGGTGCGAACCGGGCGGCCGGTCGCGGCGCCCAGCCGGCGAACCCGCCCGGCCGAGGCGGCAGCGAACGCCGTGGCGACCCCCGCGATCTCACGCCCGGCGCCGGGCCCCGTCCCGCCGCAGCCGGGCCCGCGACCCGCGGTAAGGCGCCGACCGGCGCATCGGGCGCCATCCCGAACGCGCGCGGCCGCACACCGGCCGACAGCAATGTCGCGGGTGGCACACCCGGCCCCGACCCACGCACTCGCCGGCCGCGCCCCGAGCAGTCCACGACACCCGCGGCACCGGGCAGGCGCGGCCCCGATCCGAAGGCCGCGCCACCTGTGCCCGGGCCACCCGTAGCGCAGCGTGAATCCGCACCGGGCACACGCCCGCCGGCCGCTCCGGTCGTGCCGGGTACGGCCGCGGACCCGCGCCGCCCCGGGGGCGCATCCGATCCGCGCGCGGCGTCGAAACCGGGATCGCAACGACCGGAAGCCGCAATGCGAAGTGGCGCACCGGTTTCCGCCGATGCCCAGGCCACCGCGGTCCATCGCGCCCCGGCCGCCGACAGTCCGGTCGATCGGCCGGCCACCGGTAAGGCGCCGGTCGCCGAGCAGGTGACCGACCAGCTGCCCGTACCCGACGACGAATCCGGCGCGGAGGCAACGGCTTCCGCCGCGCCCGAGGCGGTAGGCAAGCCACCGTTGTCGCGGCTGGCGGCGAGCAGGCAGCGCCGGCGGCGGCGCACCCGGCTCGCGGCCCGGGTGACCACCTCTGTGTGCGCGGTCCTGGCCCTAGTCATGACCGGTGTCGGATGGAATTACCTGCGCGCCACCGACAACGGCTTCACCCAGGTGTCGGCGTTGGACGAGAACTCCGCCGATATCGTCGATCCCGGCGGCCAGACCGGTGACGAGAACTTCCTCATCGTCGGCACCGACACCCGCGCCGGCGTGGACAGCCAGCTCGGCGCCGGCACCACCGCGGATGCCGAGGGCGCCCGGTCCGACACCGTCATGCTGGTACACATTCCGGCGAACCGCTCCCGCGTGGTGGCCGTCTCGTTCCCGCGCGACCTGGACGTCAGCCGTCCCGAATGCGAGGGCTGGGACAACGACAAGGCCAAATACACCGACGCGAAATTCCCCGCCGCGAACGGCGACAAGCTCAACGCCACCTACGCCCTCGGCGGGCCGAAATGCCTGACCAAGGTGATTCAGAGACTGTCCGGTCTGAAGATCAGCCACTTCGTCGGCATCGACTTCAGCGGTTTCCAGTCGATGGTCGACACCATCGGCGGGGTCGAGGTGTGCACCAACCGGCCGCTGGTCGACGAGGAGCTCGGCACGGTCCTGCCGAACGCCGGTCGCCAGATCCTCAACGGCCCGACCGCGCTGGACTACGTCCGCGCTCGCCACGTGCAGGGTGAGGAACGCAGCGACTACGACCGCATCCACCGCCAGCAACTGTTCCTGTCCTCGCTGCTGCGCAGTTCCCTGTCCTCGAAGGTGCTCTTCGACATCGGCAAACTCAACGGCTTCATCGGCGCGTTCAGCAGCCATGCCTTCATGGACAACGTCAACACCAAGGATCTGCTGATGCTGGGCCGCTCGCTGCAGAAGGTCAGCGCGGGCGCGATCACGTTCCTCACCGTGCCGACCGCGGGCACCACCTCCTACGGCAACGAGATCCCTCGCGAATCGGATATCAAGGCGATCTTCAAGGCGATCATCGACGACCAGCCGCTGCCGGGTGAGAAGAAGGCGCCGGAGCCGTCCAAGCCGGCTCAGGCACCGGCCCCGCCGCAGCTGACCGCCGTGGATCCGAGCACGGTGTCGGTGCAGGTCTCCAACGGTTCCGGGGCGACCGGCGTGGCCAGTACGGCGGCGACGAAATTCGCGTCCGAGGGCTTCCAGATCTACAACGTCGGCAACTACTCCGGCGGCACGATCGACACCACCACGGTCCGCTATTCGGCCGGGCACGAGGCCGAGGCCGCGACGGTTGCCTCGGCGTTGCCGGGCGCGAAACTGGCCGTGGCCTCGGGTTTGGGCAGCATCGTGGAGGTGGCGCTCGGCGCGGACTTCTCCGGTACCGTCGGCACGCCGACCGCGTTCGGGTCGCCGGTTCCCGCCCCGGCCGGTGCCACCGATGCCGCCGCGACGCCGGTCACACTTCCCAGCGACCTCGAGCACGTCAACGCGGGCGACGACCTCTGCAAGTGAGCCGCGCTCACCTGCGGCGACATCGCCGATCGCACCGGCACCGACGATTCACCCACCGTTCGTGACTTGGTCAGAGCCGGGAACTAGTCTTTGGTTTCATGCGTGTCATCTACAACGAACAAATGGCCGAACTCGCCGATCTGCTGGGTGAGATGGCCGGACTGGCCGGATCGGCCATGGAGCGGGCGACCCAGTCGCTGCTGCAGGCCGACATCGTCCTGGCCGAACAGGTGATCACCGAGTACGACCGGATCGCCGAGATGATCGCGCAGGCCGAGGAGAAGGCGTTCGCACTGCTGGCGCTGCAGGCGCCGGTTGCCGGCGACTTGCGACAGGTGGTGAGCGCCATCCAGATCGTCTCCGATGTGAATCGGATGGGCGTGCTGGCGCTGCACGTGGCCAAGGTGGCCCGCCGCCGGCACCCGAATCACGCGCTCCCGGAATCGGTGAACGGCTACTTCGCCGAGATGGGCCGCATCGCGGTGAATATGGGCGCCGCCGCCAAGGAGGTCCTGGAGACGCGCGATCCGGAACGGGCCGCGCAGCTCAACGAGGACGACGAGGCGATGGACGATCTGCATCGCCACCTGTTCTCGCTGCTGATGGACCGGGAGTGGAAGTACGGCGTGGCCGCCGCCGTCGATGTCACGCTGCTGGGCCGCTACTACGAGCGCTTCGCCGACCACGCGGTGGAGATCGGCCGCCGGGTCGTGTTCCTCGTGACGGGCGTGCTGCCCCCCGATCCGGACACCGAGACCGAGAAGATCTGAGGTTTCGCGGCCCGGGTGTCCTCCGCGGTTCGGCCGAGCAGCAGTGACGCGCCACGCTGCGGTTTCCAGGGCAACAGCGCTGCCACGAGCACCGCGCAGACCAGGAGGGCACCGACCGCCGCCCAGGATGCGGCCGTCGAGCCGGCCAGGGCGGCGACCTTCATGGCGTGCACCAAGTCGGCCTTCGCACCGGCGAAGAACGGGCTGATCGGCACCTTGACGATTTCCAGCACGCTGATGGGGGTGTCGCGGGCCAGGCTCTTCTGGGTCGGATTCATGATCGCGTCCGGGATCGCGTCGATGCGGGCGCCGACTCGACCGGTGTAGACGGAGGTCATGATCGAGCCGAGGACGGCGACGCCGAGGGTGCCACCCACCTCGCGGGTGGTGTCGTTGACCGCCGATCCGGCGCCCGCCTCCTCGATCGGCACCGCGCCCATGATGGATTCCGTGGCCGGTCCCTGCACAACGCCGAAGCCGACGCCCATCAGGATCATCGAGACCAGAACCGTTCCCAGATAGGGCGTTTCGACGGTGACCCGGCCCGCGAAGAACATGCCGGCGGCCAGCAGGAGCAGGCCGCACACCACGGTGGCGGTGGTGCCGATGCGCTGTGCGGCCAGCGTCGCGATGGGCGCGCCGAGGCCCACCGCCGCCGCGAAAGGCAAAGAGTGGATGCCGAATTCGAGGGCGCTCATTTCCTTCACACCCTGGAAGTACTGGGTGATCAGGAACAGGAATCCGAACGCGCAGAAGTAGGAGACGGTGATCGCCAGGGCCGGAATCGAGAAGCGCCGGATCCGGAACAGCCGCATGTTCAGCACCGGCGATTCCACCCGCAACTCCCAGATCACGTACAGCGCGAGCAGAATCAGCGAGAGCGCATAGCCGCCGACGCTGCGTCCGGACAACCAGCCGTGCTTCGGCGCCTCGATGATCGTCCACACCAGCGTCGTGACCGCCACCAGCGAGAGGCCGATGCCGAGCACGTCGAGCCGGCCGCTGTGGTCGGCCCGCGATTCCGGGACGACGACGAGTACGGCCGCGATCGTGATCGCCGCGATCGGCACATTGATCCAGAACACGGCGTGCCAGCTGAAGTACTCGAGCAGCCAGCCACCGGTCACCGGCCCGATCGCCACCGCGATACCGGCCATGGCGGTCCACAGCGCGATAGCCGCGGCCCGGGCCCGCGCCTCCGGAAACAGGTTGATGATCAGCGCCAGCGTCGCCGGGAACACCGCGGCCGCGAAGACGCCCATGCCGGCACGGGCGGCGATCACCTGACCGAGCCCGGAGGACATCGCACCGGCGGCCGACATCACGGCCACACCCGCGAGGCCGATGATCATCAGTCTCCGGCGGCCGTAGCGGTCGCCGAGGTGGCCGAGCGGCAGCAGCAGCCCGGCGAACGCCAGCGTGAACGCGTCCACGATCCACTGCAGTCCGCTCATCCGAGCCTGCAACTGCACCGCCATCGACGGCAGGGCCACATTGACCAGCGTGTTGTCCAGAACGACCAGCAGTTCGGCCGCACAGATCGCGATCAACGCGAGAATCCGCATACGCGTCGCGATCGGAATCCCCCGCTGGGGTCCTGGTCTCGCCGTTGACACCGACATCCCGCCTCCTGACTATAACGATCGGTTTAGTTAAGAAGGAAGATAACTGTTACCTAGAGTGTCAGACAACCGACTGTGGTATGAGATGAGCGAGCACACATCCCGGCAAGTGCTGTGATGTGCGCCATAGCATCCCGGGTGGGTGGCAAAGAAAACCCCGTCCCACCGGGGACGGGGTTTTCGAAATTTCGACGGCTGCTCGGCCGCCCAATTATCCGAAGCGGCCGGAGATGTAGTCCTCGGTCGCCTTCTGCGTGGGGTTGGAGAAGATCCGCTCGGTCTCGTCGATTTCGATGAGTTTGCCGGGCTTGCCCTGGGCTTCCAGGTTGAAGAACGCCGTCTGGTCACTCACTCGCGCGGCCTGCTGCATGTTGTGGGTGACGATGACGATCGTGTACTCCTTCTTCAGCTCGGAGATCAGATCCTCGATCGCGAGCGTGGAGATGGGGTCCAGCGCCGAACACGGCTCGTCCATCAGCAGCACATCGGGCGAGACCGCGATCGCGCGGGCGATGCACAGCCGCTGCTGCTGACCGCCGGACAGGCCGCCGCCGGGCTTGTCGAGGCGATCCTTCACCTCGTTCCACAGGTTGGCGCCGCGCAGCGAGCGCTCGGCCACCTCGTCGAGTTCCTTGCGGTTGCGCACACCCTGCAGCTTCAGCCCGGCCACCACGTTGTCGCGAATCGACATGGTGGGGAACGGGTTCGGCCGCTGGAACACCATACCGATGGTGCGCCGCACGCCCACCGGGTCGACCGCGGAGCCGTAGATGTCCTCACCGTCGAGCAGCACCGCGCCCTCGACGCGGGCGTTCGGGGTCACCTCGTGCATGCGGTTGAGCGAACGCAGCACCGTCGACTTACCGCAACCGGACGGACCGATGAAAGCGGTGACGCTGCGCGGCAATACGGTCAGCGACACATCGGACACGGCATGGAATTTGCCGTAGTAGATGTTGAGATCTTTGACGTCGATCCGCTTGGCCATTGTCGTATTCCGTTCGCTTCTATCGATTCCGCGTGAGCAGTTTGTTGACCACGGCCGCGCCGATGTACAGCAGGGCGATGATCAGGATCAGCGTCAGCGACGCGCCCCACACTCGCATCCGGCCTGCCGCTTCCGGGTTGGCCAGTTCCTGGTAGATCATCAGCGGCAGCGACGCCATATTTCCGTTGAAGATGTCGGTGTTGATCGACTTCGAATAACCGACGAGGACCAGCACCGGCGCGGTCTCACCCATGACGCGGGCAACCGCCAGCAACATACCGCTGATCATGCCGGGCAGAGCGGTCGGCACGACGATCCGCAGAATCGTCTTCCATTTCGGGATGCCCAGTGCGTAGGAGGCCTCGCGCAATTCGTCGGGCACGAGTTTGAGCATTTCCTCGGTACTGCGCACCACCACCGGCAACATCAGCAGTACCAATGCCAGGGACACCGCGAAGGCCGACTGCGGGAAACCGAGGGTGGCGATCCACAGCGCGAAGACGAACAGCGCGGCCACGATCGAGGGCACGCCGGCGAGGATGTCGACCATGAAGGTGGTCGTCTTCGCCAGCCAGCCGCGGCCGTATTCGACCAGATACACGGCGGCCATGATGCCCAGCGGCACCGCGATCACCGCGGCGACCGCCGATTGCACGATCGTTCCGTAGATCGCGTGGTACACACCGCCGGCGAACTGGTCGGGCAGCACGCCCTTCTGCGACTTGGTCCACCAGCCGCTGTTGACGATCGCGTGGAAACCCTTGCTCAGCACCAGGATCAGCACCCAGGCCAGCGGGATCAGCGCGATGGCGAAGCACAGCCACATGACCGAGGTGGCGACATTGTTGCGTACCTTGCGGCCCATGCTCACGTGACGGAACGTGGGCGCCTTGATCGGCTTGTCCAACGTGGTGGTCATCACCCGTTCACCTTCCCACCGGCGGCGATCCGAGCCAGAGCATTGACGACGAAGGTCAGCGCGAACAGGACGAAGCCCGCCGCAATGTAGGCGCCGGTCGGCAGCGCCTGGCTGAATTCCGAAGCGGCCGAGGCGATCTTGGAGGCGAAGGTGTAGCCGCCGTCGAACAGCGACCAGTGCCCGGGTGTCGCGGCGGTGCGCAGCACGATCAGCACCGCGATGGTTTCACCGAGCGCGCGGCCGAGACCCAGCATGGAACCTGCGATCACACCGCTGCGGCCGTACGGCAGCACGGTCATTCGCACCACCTCCCACTTGGTGGCGCCCAGGGCCTGTGCGGCCTCGATGTGCGCGCGGGGAGTGAGATGGAAGACCTCGCGGCTGACCGAGGTGATGATCGGCAGGATCATCACCGCGAGCACGACACCGGCGGTGAAGATCGTGCCACCGCCGCTGATGGAGACGTTGCCTTCCTTGAACAGGAAGAACCAGCCCAATTTGTCGTTGAGGAATTGTTCGAAGGGCGCCAGCTTCTGGGCCAGCACCAGGAAACCCCACAGACCGAACACGATCGAAGGCACCGCCGCGAGCAGGTCGACCAGCATCGCGAACGGACGCGACAACACCTTCGGCGCGTACTGCGTCAGGAACAACGCGATACCGACGCCGAGCGGCACGGCGATCAGCAGTGCCAGCAGCGAGCTCAGCACCGTGACCATGAACAGGTCGCGAATGCCGAAGTGCATGTTGTCGGCGTTGGTGACGTTGAACTCGGCGCTGGTGAAGAAGTTCGCCTTGTTCGCCGCCACCGACGGCACCGCGCGAATCAGCAGAAACAGCGCGATGAGCGCGATCGCCGCGACGATCGTCGCCCCGGCGGCCGTGGCCAGGGAACGGAAGACGGTCTCCCCCCGGCGGCTGTGGCCGCCGGTGTTGCGACCGGCCGGCTTGGTGCTCGACTCACTCGGCATGGAGGAAGTATCTCCCGGCGGGACTTCGTTGCCCGACCGCGGGCCGGTCGAATCCGACTGGCCCGCGGCGGTGACTTCGTCGTGGACGGTCATTGGGGTTTCGCAATCAGGAGATGGCGTTGATCGCGGTGGTCAGCTTGGTCTTGAACGCATCCGGGATCGGCACGTAGCCGGAGTCCTCGAGTCCATTCTGACCGTTGGTGACCGCGGAGGTCAGGAACGCCTTGACGGCCTTGCCGGTGTCGGCGTCGGCGTACTTCGAGCACACGATCTCGTAGGTGGCCAGCATAATCGGGTAGGCGCCCGGATCGGTCGGCTTGTAGAACGAGTTGGTGTCGATGATCAGGTCGTTGCCCTCGCCGACGATCTTCGCGGACGCGATGGCCTTACCGGCCGACTCCGTGTTCAGCGCCACCGGCTTCACGGCGGCATCGGTGATGATCTGCGCGGTGGACAGGTTCTGCGACCGCGCGAACGACCACTCGTTGTAGGTGATGGAGCCCTTGGTGCTCTTGATGGCGGCCGAGGTGCCCTCGTTGCCCTTCGCGCCCTCGCCGACGCCGCCGGCGAACGCCTTGCCCGCACCCTTGCCCCACGCGCCGTTGGAGGCGGCGTCCAGGTAGCGCTGGAAGTTGTCGGTGGTGCCCGACTCGTCACTGCGGAAGATGACGTGGATCGGGTCCGAGGGCAGGTTCACGCCCTGGTTCAGGCCCTTGATCGCCGGGTCGTCCCACTTGGTGACGGTGCCGTTGAAGATCTTCGCCGCCGTCGGGCCGTCGAGGGTCAGGTTGGTGACACCGTCGAGGTTGTAGGTGATGGCGATCGGACCGAAGACCGTCGGCAGGTTCCAGGCCGGTGCGCCACAACGGTCGGCGGCCTTCTTCGGCTCGTCCTTCTTCGGGTCCAGCGCCGAGTCCGAACCACCGAAATCGGTCTGGCCACCGATGAACTCGTTCACGCCGGCGCCGGAGCCGCTGGAGGTGTAGTCCAGCTTGGCGCCGTCGCAGTTCTGCTCGTAGGCGGCGATGAAGCGGTCCATCGCGTTCTTCTGAGCGGAGGATCCGCTGGCCTTCAGAGCCTTCTTGCCACCGCAGGCCACATCGACCTTGCTGGTGTTACCGGTTGCGGCCGAGTTGTCGTCGCTACCACAGGCAGTCAGTGTCAGAGTGCCGGCAGCCGCCAGCACACCGAGGAGAGCGCCGCTGCGCTTGAAATTCACCTGTTCCTCCGGGAAACGCTTCATACACGCCCGATCCCTCAACGACCGGACGGGTCCTGTGGGTGGCCGTTCGCAGAGAACTTGCGCACCGAGCAGCGAATGCCGCCCACGATCAAAGTAGATTCGTCCGGTTGACAGCGGGACCTGGGCAAGTGAACGCAGAGTGAACAACCCGGCGCGATTGCGGTTCAAACCTGTGAGATTTGCCGCAGTGTTACTGCGAGTGAATCACCGCGCGGTGTAGGCGGCGTCGATGTGGGCCGTCTCGAACCCCAGACGAGTATAGGTGTGCACGGCCGCGGTGTTGTCGGCCTCCGTATAGAGGATCACCGCGCCCAGACCTCGTTCACGCAGGTAGTGCAGGCCCGCGAGGGTGAGCACGCGCCCCAGTCCGCGGCCCTGGGCGGCCGGATCGATGGCCACCACGTAGACCTCGCCGACCGCGTCCGAGGTCTCGTCCGGCTCGTGCACCTTGGTCCAGTGAAAGCCCAGGATGCGCGCGGGATCCGCGGGATCGGCGGCGATGAACAGGCCCTTCGGGTCGAACCAGGGGGCCGCCCGCCGGACGGCGATCTCGGCCTCGGTCCAGCCGCCCTGTTCGGGATGCCAGTCGAACGCGGCGTTGTTGACCCGCAGGATCTCCGCGTCGTCGGCCGGCCCGGCATAAGTCCGCAGCACGATGTCGGCGGGCACCTCCAACTGCGGTAGCTCGATGGTTGCCTGATCGCTGTCCGAAGCCTCCGTCAGGGCCCGGCGCATCTGCCACAGTTCGCGCGCGATCGTCAGTCCGAGCCGGCCCGCGACCGCCCGCGCCGGCGCCAGATTGCCGTGCGCCCAGATCCGCGCACCCGGGCCGCCGGCTTGCAGGGCCGCCGCGACCAGCGTCGCGCCGATCCCGCGCCCGCGCGCCCTCGGATCCACCACGGCCTCGGCCATCGCCGGGTGATCACCGTGTGCCGGAACGAGATTCGCGTACGCGACGAGTTCTCCGTCCCGCTCGACGACAAGATGGCGGGCCCGCGCATCCGAGTCGGCGCGGTCGTGCTCGGCTGCGGCGGGTGCCCCGGCCGGGGCGAACGCGGTCACCGAGAGCACCGCTTGTTCGGAGATCGGCGCGACCGCGTCGGCGGCACCCGCGCGTTCGACCAACTCCACGATCCGCGCCGCGGTCGCTGGGGCCAATTCGGTGGTCCAGTCCGGCACCTGCACGCTCACACCCATCCCTCGCTCATCCGGTTCACGTCCCTCCGGCAACCGGGCCTCCGGTCACCGGCTCCTCCCACAACCGGCTCGGCCACCGCCGTGATTCCCGCCCGCGGCGGTTACCTGTCCCGGGCGCCGGTTTCGTTCCGGCGCAATACTTCTCGCGGCCGATCGTCCGCGCCACAACGCGCCGGGCGGGCATCTGCTCGCATCTCGCTTCTGCGGCCTGCCACCGACTTCATGAGGGACTGCCGTTGACCTGCGTCAACTGCGAGTCGTCGGCGCCGTCGTCGCCCTCGTCCGGGAATCCGGCCGCCTGCTCGCCGCCCTTGTTGTTGGCCGAGCGGGCCGGGCGAACCGCTTTGTAACCGACGTTGCGGACGGTGCCGATCAAGGATTCGTACTCACTGCCGAGTTTGGCTCGCAGCCGCCGCACGTGCACGTCGACCGTGCGCGTGCCGCCGAAGAAGTCGTAACCCCAGACCTCCTGCAGCAACTGGGCGCGGGTGAAGACCCGGCCGGCGTGCTGGGCGAGATACTTCAGCAGCTCGAATTCCTTGTAGGTCAGGTCGAGCGGGCGGCCGCGCAACCGCGCGGTATAGGTGCCCTCGTCGATGACCAGTTCGCCGAGCGTGATCTTGCCGGTGTTCTCCGGGCTGGCCGCGCCGCCGTTGCGGGCGACCAGCAGGCGCAGGCGGGCATCGAGTTCCGCCGGGCCGGTTCCCGGCAGCAGGATGTCGTCCAGCCCCCAATCGGCATTGACCGCGACCAGACCACCCTCGGTCAGCACCGCCACCACCGGTACCGAGGAGCCGGTGCTGCCGAGCAGTCTGCACAGTCCGCGCGCGGCCGCCAGATCGGTGCGGGCGTCGACCAGGGCCACGTCCGCGGTTCCCGCCTCGAGCAGCGATGCCACCTCGGTGGGCGCGGGCCGCACATTGTGCGGGAGCAGCGCCAGGGACGGCAGCACGGCTTCCGGGTTCGGATCGGAGGTCAGCAGGAGCAGCTCCACCGGCTCTCCTCCCAATCTGGCATGTCCGCGGGCAACCTCGACGTCAATCGCGAATCCATGCGCGTCGGCACAGGTAATTCGTGCCTACATTAGCGCGTGCGGAGCCCCGATCATGTATTCCGCACTTCCGCCGCACCCGTGCGGGGACCAGCGGCGATGGCCGCTGCCGGGCCTACACCCGCGCGCCCCACGTGGTCCGGGCAGATATCTTCGTACCGGGTAACCTCTCCTCGAGACGCCCACGCCTCGCACCCCTCCGCGCGCGACCGCCGCGTTCCGCGCGCCCGGACGGCCTGAACTCGGAGCATGTGGATGAGAAAACTGATCGTCGGGCTGCTGCTGGTGGTCGCGATCGCCGTAGTGGTCGATTTCACTGCGGCGGCCTACTCGGAGTACCGGGTATCGCGGTCGCTGCGCGCCGGCGGCGAACTCAGCGCCGACCCCGAAGTGACCATTCACGGATTCCCGTTCCTGGCCCAGACCGCGCGCGGCGACTACCGCAACCTCGAGATCCGGGCACGTGCCAACCGGCCCGACATTCCCGGTGAAATCCTCGTCGAAGCCACCCTGAACGGTGTCCACCTGTCGATGCACGATCTGGTGGACAACGACATGCGCTCGGTGATGGTCGACCAGGTGGCCGGCCGGATGCGGATCGAACCGGTCGAGCTGGGGCGGCTGTTCAACATCCCGGACCTCGAGGTGGTCACCCGCCCAGCCGACAAATCCGACGGCACCGGCGGGTCCGGCGGTTCGGGCATGACCACCCAGGGCGCCCTGGTCCTCACCGGCACCATCCAGCTCGGCCCCGAGACCCGCAGTACCGACCGGGTGAGCGTGAAGGCCGACCTGTTCCTCGACGGTGATCAGATCAAGTTGGTCGCCACCGACCTCTATCGCGGCGGCGTGGATACCACGGCGCCCACCACCACCGCCGCGGAACTGGGTCCCGACCTGGACAAGGCCGCGGTGCTGGCCCGCTTCACCCGCACCATCGACACCAAGGATCTGCCGTTCGGAGTGCCCCCGAAGAAGGTGCAGGCCATCGGCGGCAATATCGTGGTAGAGGGGGAAGGGGAGAATATTCGCATTGATATGGACAGGTTTGCCCGACCATGATTGAACTCACGATTCTGGCCGTCGTCCTGCTGGCCGGGGTGGCCGCGGGTATCGCTCTGCGTTACCGCGAGGGCCGCGTGCGAACGGCCAAGACCACCGAGATTGCGGGGTCGCGGGCCGAACTGCTCAGCGCCGTCGGTGTCACCGAGGCGGTGCCGACCGTGCTGCACTTCTCCGCCGAATGGTGCGGTCCGTGCGCCGCGGTCCGGCGGGTGGTGGCCGGGGTCGTCGCCGATCTGGCCGATACCGTGCAGCCGCCCCGCGATGTCGAGATCGATATCGACGCCGAGGCCGACCTCGCGCGCGAGCTCAACGTCCTGTCGCTGCCCACCACGTTCGTCTTCGACGCCCATGGGCGTGAGCGGTTCCGGATCTCCGGTGTGCCCAAGGCCACCGACCTGCGTAGCGCACTGGCCCCGCTGACGGTTCCCGAGGCGGCCTGAACTTCCTGCTCACGAGGGCTTTTCGCGCTGTGCTCCGAGAGCAGCGCGAGCCGTCCGCACGCCCGGTGCCCGCACCGGTTTCGTACCCCGGGTCCAATTCCCTCCCGAAACCGGGTAAACTGCTTGGCGTGCAAACCCGCCGAGAGCTGATGCTCACCCGACGCCGCACAGTCGATCTGTGCCGCCTCGGCGGTTGTTGCTGCCTGTGCATGTAGCCGGTCGGCCTTTCGTATCCCTGCCGCCGACCGGTTTCTCCACCGCGTGTGAGATCTCGTCGATCCCCCGGTGATCCGACCTATCTGACGGATAACCCGCAACCGGATAAGCCAGATAAGCCTTCCTTCAGCGCAGGAGTTCCCGTGCCTCAGAACACCAACTCACCCACCGGTCAGGTGGACATCCGCGGACCGCGGTTCGCGGCGTGGATCACCACCGGTGTCCTCGTGCTGGTCCTGATCGTCTCCGCTTTCTCGACGGCCGCCGCCGCGGTGCTGATCGCCCTGCAGGCGATCGTCTTCGCCCTCGGCGCGCTGTACGGTCCCCGGCGCAGCCCCTACGGCTGGGTCTTCGCCACCTTCGTCGCGCCGCGCATCGGACCGGCGACCGAAACCGAGCCGGTGCCGCCGCTGCGGTTCGCACAGCTCGTCGGTTTCGTCTTCGCGATCGTCGGCTTCCTCGGCTTCGCGGCCGGCGCCGGCGTGGTGGGCGCGGTCTTCACCGCCTTCGCACTGTTCGCGGCGTTCCTCAACGCGGCGTTCGGAATCTGCCTGGGCTGCAAGATCTATCCGCTCACCCAGCGGTTCACCGCGCGCACCCCGGCCGCCTCGAGCACCTCGACGAACTGACCGGCCCCCGCAAACCACCGATTCATCTCTCCACATACCCCGGCAAGTCACATCGAAAGGAACAACATGGCTCGCTCCGATGTCCTGGTCTCCGCAGACTGGGTCGAAGAGAACCTCAACACCCCCGGCGTCGTGATCGTCGAGGTCGACGAGGACACCTCGGCCTACGACACGGGCCATATCGAGGGTGCCGTCAAGCTCGACTGGAAGAAGGACCTGCAGGATCCGGTTCGGCGTGACTTCGTCAACCGGGAGCAGTTCTCGGATCTGCTGTCGGCCCGCGGTATCGGCAACGACGACACCGTCGTTCTCTACGGTGGCAACAACAACTGGTTCGCGGCCTACGCGTACTGGTACTTCAAGCTCTACGGCCACCAGAACGTCAAGCTGCTCGACGGCGGCCGCAAGAAGTGGGAGCTCGACGGCCGTCCGCTGTCGACCGATGCGGTGACCCGCCCGGCGACCACCTACAAGGCCGCCGAGCAGGACCTGTCGATCCGCGCCTTCCGCGACGACGCCATCCAGGCCATCGGCGTCAAGAACCTCGTCGACGTGCGTTCGCCCGACGAGTTCTCCGGCAAGATTCTCGCTCCCGCGCACCTGCCGCAGGAGCAGAGCCAGCGTCCCGGCCACATCCCCGGCGCCATCAACGTGCCGTGGAGCAAGGCCGCGAACGAAGACGGCACCTTCAAGTCCGACGAGGAACTGGCTTCCATCTACAAGGAAGCGGGCCTCGACGGCGAGAAGGAAACCATCGCCTACTGCCGCATCGGTGAGCGCTCGTCGCACACCTGGTTCGTGCTGCAGGAGCTGCTGGGCCACAAGAACGTCAAGAACTACGACGGGAGCTGGACCGAATACGGCTCCCTCGTCGGTGCACCGATCGAGTTGGGAGCGTAAATAGATATGTGTGCAGCACCTACCCAGGGTCAGGCCCTTCCGGCCAACGTCGACACCGAGAAGGAGACCGTCCTCACCGGACGCGTCCTCGATGCGGACGGTAACCCGGTAGGCGGCGCCTTCGTCCGCCTGCTGGACTCGAGCGACGAGTTCACCGCCGAGGTCGTGGCCTCCGGCACCGGTGATTTCCGCTTCTTCGCCGCGCCCGGCACCTGGACCATCCGGGCCCTGTCGTCGGCCGGCAACGGATCGGCCAAGGTCAGCCCGGAAGGGGCGGGCATTCACAACGTCGACGTGAGCGTCGCCAAGTAACAGCGACGCCGAGCGTCGACGGCAGGCGCCGAAAACTGCGCTCATCGCACGCGAACGGCCCCGGGATTCGTTTTCCCGGGGCCGTTTTCGTCTTCGCCGAGCGGGTCGTTAAACTCCGATATGTGGTCTTAACCTTCGAGATTCTGCTGGTCATCTGCTCCGTGCTGATCGCCTGGTTCGGGCTGTACGTCCTCTACCGGCTCTTCACCGAGTCGTGACCGATTCGGCGAGCGAGAACGTCGACAACGCAGCGACCAACGGTCACGCCTCACAGGCGCACGCCGAGGGGCGCGAGAGCGATGACGCGGCTCGCCGCAGTGCCGATGATGCGGCTCGCCGCAGTACCGATGATGCGGCTCGCCGCAGTACCGATGATGCGGCTCGCCGCAGTGGCGACGACGCGGCTCGCCGCAGTGGCGACGACGCGGTAGCCGAGGCTGCCGAGCGCGCCAAATCCACCGGCGGCCGCAACATTCCGCAGCTGCCGGGTCTGCCGCTGCCCGAGGACACCGCGAATCTGCGGCTGGGTCCGGATCTGAGCGCCTCCATGCTCGCGCTGCTGCCGCTGGTGGGCGTCTGGCGCGGTGAAGGCGAGGGCAACGATCCCGAGCGCGGCGGCGACTACCACTTCGGCCAGCAGATCATCGTCTCCCACGACGGTGGCGACTATCTGTCCTGGGATTCCCGTTCCTGGGTCCTCGACGCCGAAGGCAACTATTCCGGCCCCGATCTGCGCGAGAGCGGCTTCTGGCGGGTCGGCATCGACGGCGACGACGAGGTCATCGAACTCCTGCTGACCCACAGCTCCGGAATCGTCGAACTCTTCTACGGCCAGGCCCTCACCCAGTCGTCCTGGGAACTGGCCACCGATGTCGTGATCCGCAGCCAGTCCGGCGCGGTGGTCGGCGGCGCCAAACGCCTCTACGGCATCGTCGAAGGCGGCGACCTCGGCTACGTCGAGGAACGAGTAGAGGCCGACGGCGCCCTGAAGCCCCGCCTCTCCGCCCGCCTCCAGCGCTACATCGGCTGATCCGAGCCCCGGCCTCAGAGCCTTCGGCCGGGGTCGGTCAAGTCGATGTCGATCGCGTATCTCGACGGATGAGGGGACTCACTCGGAAACGGGTACGGCCCCCGAGCCGTTCCCGCGGAGATTCGATCTCGTCGCGGGTCCCGGTCGGACAAACCGGGGGCTCGGGGGCCGGGTGACTGCCTTGGATTAGTTCAGCGCTCGCGCGGGGACCGAATCCACTGCAGCGGGCCGCGGTACGGGGACCGCGGCTGTGGCGCTCAACCGGCAGCCACCTCACGCGTCCTCTGAATATCCATTCTTCGAACCACCTCCTTTCCCGTGTACAGACGAAACTACCGGCCGCGGCCGAGAGGCTGCAACGGATTTTTCGCAGAGCCGAATCGCGCCACCGACCTGGGGTTACGCCGAGTCAAGCGGCGACGCGGCGAGTGATCGATATCTCGCCGCCGGGTGCGACCGTGACCACGGTGTCGGCGCGGTGATCGGCGGGCAGCTGGTGGGTCACGACAACCACCGTGCGGTCCGGGTCGACGAGACCGCTGGTTTCGTCGAGCAGTGCGCGCAGCAGTTCGGCGCCCGCCGCCGCCTCCATATGTTCGGTGGGTTCGTCCAGGAGCAGGGTGTCGGCGGGGGCGACGAGAGCGCGTGCCAGCAGCAGACGACGGCGCTGCCCGCCCGAGAGTGCGGCCGCGCCGCCGACCAGATCCGTTTCCAGCCCCTCCGGCAGGGTATCGAGCCACGGCCCGGAACCGACCGCGCGCAGGGCGCTTTCGGCTTCCGTATCGGTCACGTCGCCGCGGGCCACGCGGAGGTTCTCCAGGACCGAGGTGCCGAACACGTGGGCATCCTCGGCGAAGAAGGTGCGGCCGGGGCGCGGGGTATCGAACAGTCCGGCCCAGTTCATCAGCAGCGTGGTCTTACCCGCCCCGCTCGGGCCCACCACCGCGATCCGGCGGCCCGGCGGGAGGTCGGGCAGCGTCCGTATCAGCCGGGCACGCAGATCACCGGACGCGTCATCGGCCGGCGCCGTGGCATTGTCGTCGGTGGCATTGTCGTCGGTGGCATTGTCGTCGGAGGCATTGTCGTCGGAGGCGATGTCGTCGGGGCGGACAGCCCGCGACGCCGGCTCGACCGGGTCGAGGGCACGAATGCGGCGTAGGGCGGCGCGGCCCTTGGTGAGGGCTTGCGCCGCGGCGGGCAGCACCCCCACGGCCTCGAATGCCGACAGTGGCAGCAGTACCAGTATCGCGAAGGCCATCGGGCTGATCCCACCGGCCGGTGCGGGTTGCAGTGGCTCGGCCGGCGCTCCGAAGCCGTTGCCGTACAACACGATTCCGATCAGCAAGGCACCGAGCACACTGGCGCCGATCGACAACGGGGTCGCCGCGGCCGCCCACGCGCTGCGCGAGGCCGCCCGGTCCTCGGCACGCACCGCGCGCTCGGCGGCGGTCGTGGCGGCCGTCATCGCCGTCTCGAGCCGTCCGGCGACCCGCAGTTCGGGGGCGTGATCGAGCACGGTCACGGCCGCGGCCCGGAATTCGGCACGATCGGATTGCACCGCCAGTTCCGCGTCACGCGCCGCGCGCGCGGAGAGCCAGGGCGCGAACCCGCCGGAAACCAGCAGGGCCACCGTCAGAATCACCCCGGCCGGCACGGAAATCGTGGCGAGCAGGGCGACGGCGGCGAGCGAGAGCAGAATCGCGACCGCGATGGGAACCACCGCACGCACGATCACGGCGCCGAGGTCATCGATATCCGCACCGATCCGGGTGAGCAGGTCGCCCCGGCGCAGCAGCCCGGTCTCCCGTCCGGCGCCGACACCGGAGTCTCCTTCCCGGCCTCGGAGGCCGGCGCGGTCGCGGCGCAGGGACGAGATATCGGTGCGCGCCAACGCCGAATACACCGCCGTGCGGGCGGTGGTCATCGCACGCAGTGCGACGTCGTGGGTCGCCAGCCGCTCGATGTAGCGGAACAGCCCGCGGGAGATACCCAGCGCCCGCACCGCGACCACGGCGACGCTGAGGTCCAGCACCGGCGGCATCTGCCACGCCCGCGCGATCAGCCACGCCGCCAGCGCCGCCAGCGCGAGTCCACTGCCCAGCGCGATCGTCCCCCAGCAGATCGATACGAGCACGCGCCACGGGGAGATCTCCGAAACCCGCCGCAGCTCACGCAGTTCGGCCCACAGGGATTTCACGGCGCCCACTCCCCGGTCATCGTCCGGCAGAGTTCGCGATCGTCCGACTCACGGTGTGCGGCAAAGGTTTCCGCCGGTTCGGGCGCGGGCCGCGCGGGCACCTCGATGATGTGGTCGGCGATGGCCAGCACGGTGGGCCGGTGCGCGACCACGACGACCGTCGCGCCCGCGCGGGCCCGTTCGGTGAGGGCGGCGAGAACGGTGGTTTCGCTGTGCTCGTCGAGGTGGGCGGTGGGCTCGTCGAACAGCAGAATCGGGCGGTCTGCCGCCAGCACGCGGACCAATGCCAGGCGTTGGCGTTGGCCGAGGGACAGACCGATGCCACCGGGGCCCACCACGGTGTCCCACCCGTCCGGAAGTTCGGCGAGGACGGTGTCGAAACCTGTTGCCCTGCACGCGTTGTCGACAGCGTCGGCGTCGTGGGCGGCATCACCGCGCCCGGCAGCGCCGGCACGGGCGCCGAAGAGTTCGAGGTTCTCGCGCAAGGTGCCGGGCAGCAGCACCGGGCGCTGCGGCAACCAGGCGATATGCGACCACCACCCGTCCGGATCGAGCTCACCGACCGGGCGCCCGCCAACCAGGACCGCACCCCGTTCCGGCGCCATCAGGCCCAATATCACTTGCAGCGCAGTCGATTTCCCGCTCCCGTTGGGTCCGATGAGGGCGGTCACCGCTGCCGGTCGCAGCACACCCGACAGTCCGGCGGGCGCGTACCCGTCCCGTGCGCGCACCCACACGTCACACAGTTCGACATCTCCGGTCCCCGGTTCGACCGGGACCTCCACCGCGGGCGGCTCGCCGGATCGGCGGGCACCGCGGTCATCTGCCCGCGAAACTCCGGTGGGCGCCGCCACCGAGACATCCTCCGCATCGGCGACGGCCGCGGACAGGTCCCCCGCCTCGGCGGGGTCCGGCTCCAGTACCGTGAAAGCCCGTTCCGCAGCGGCCATTCCGTCCTGTGCCGCATGGAATCTCTCCCCCACCGCTCGCAGCGGCAGATAGACCTCCGGGGCGAGGATCAGGCCAAGCAGACCGGCGTACAGGCCCATATGCCCGAAGACCAGCCGCATGCCGATCGACACGGCGACCAGTGCCACGCACAGGGTCGCCAGCATCTCCAGCACCATCGACGACAGGAACGCCATCCGCAGCGTCGCCATGGTCCGCCTGTGCAGCGCCTCGCCGAGCTCGCGCACCCGATGCCGCATGGTCGGCGCACCGTCCTCGGCCGCACCGGTTTCCCGCCCGAGCGCCCGCAGCGTCGGCATCCCGGCGAACAGGTCGAGCATCTGGTCCGACAGCCGGGTGGTGGCGGCCAGGGCGTCGGCGGCACGACCCTGGGTCATCAGCCCGATCAGGATCATGAAGATCGGGATCAGCGGCAGCGTCACCAGGATGATGATCGCCGCGGTGAGATCGTGCACGGCGATCACGGCCAGCACGACGGGCGGTACCAGTACCGCCAGCAGCAACGCCGGCAGATATCCGGTGAGGTAGGCGCGCAATCCGCCCAGTCCGTCGCCGACCACCACCGCGAGTTCGGTTCGCCGCCGGTCCAGTTCGCGCGGTGGCAGGGCCGCGCCGGCGGCCAGGACGGAATTCTCCAACTCCGCGACCACCTGCGCGCCGGCTCGATGCGCCAGCCGCGACTGCCACCAGTTCGCCACCGTCCGCACCGCGATCGCCGCGGCCAGGATCGCCAGCTCGGCGGTCCACGCGCCGACCGTGCGCTGCCCGGGGTCGGTGATCACGCCCGCCGCGATCCGGGCCAGCATCAGCGCCGCGACCACGATGCCCGCCGTGATCCCCAGCGACAGTCCCACGCTGAGGATCAGATATCGGCGGGCCGAGCGGGCGTGGCGCCAGAGCCGGGGATCGACGGGTCGGGCCATGGGGACCTACCGCGCGCCGCTGCGCATCGACAGGCCGATGGGCGCGGGGATCTGCTCGACGGTGATGCGCTTGCGGAAGACCCAGTACGTCCAGCCCTGGTAGACCAGCACGACCGGAGTCAGCACCACCGCGACCCAGCTCATCACCACCAGCGTGTAATGCGTGGAGGAGGCGCTGACGGTGGGATGCCCGTCGACCATCCGGCCGTCGACGGTCAGCCCGTAGGCGGCGTCGATGGTGGACGGCAGCACATACGGGAACAGCGCACCGAACAGCAGCACGATCGCGGCGACCACGGTGACGGCGGTGCCGGTGAACGCCCAGCCGTCGCGATGCCGCAGCACCGCACCACCGGCGAGTAGCAGGCCGAAGACCGCCAGGCCCAACGGAATCCAGGTCCAGCCCTGGCCGTGGGCGAACTGGGTCCACAACGCGAACGCGGCGGCGACCACGGTGGCCGGCAACCAGATCATGCGGGCGATCCGCTCGGCGCTCTCGCGAATATCGCCACCGGTCTTCAAGGCGATGAACACCGCGCCGTGCAGGATGAACAGCAGCAGCAGCGTCAGGGCGCCGAGCAGCCCGTAGGGGTTGATCAGGCCGAGCAGACCGCCCTCGATCTGCTTGTGCGCGTTGAGCTGTACCCCGTGGACGATATTCGCGAAAGCCAGTCCCCAGGCCAACGCGGGCACCCAGGAGCCGAAGACGATCGCGGCGTCACACCACTTGTACCAGCGCGGATCGTGGATCTTGCCACGCCATTCGATCGCCACCGCGCGCACGATCAACGCCACCAGAATCAGCAGCAGCGCCAGGTAGAACCCGGAGAACAGACTGGCGTACCACTCCGGGAAGGCGGCGAACATCGCACCGCCCGCGGTGATCAGCCACACCTCGTTGCCGTCCCAGACCGGCCCGATCGTGTTGAGTACGGCGCGTTTTCGCGTTTCGTCGCCGCGGCCGATGATCGGCATCAGTATTCCGACGCCGAAATCGAAACCCTCGAGCACGAAGTAGCCGGTGAACAGGACACCGATCAGCAAGAACCAGAATTCGGGCAGACTCATCCTCGGCTCCTCAGTACGCGAACGAAAGTTTCTCGACCGCAGGCGTTTCCGTCTCCGCGGGTGGCTGTTCGGGCCCTTCGATCACATAGCGCCGCATCAGGAAGAACCACACGATCGCCAGGACGCCGTACACCAGCGTGAAGACGATCAGCGAGGTCAGCACGGTGCCGGCGGTATGTCCGGAGACGGCTTGCTGCACGGTCATCCGGATGGCGGGATTACCGGTGGGATTCGGTGCGACCACCCACGGCTGGCGGCCCATCTCGGTGAACACCCAGCCGGCGCTGTTGGCGAGGAACGGGGTGGGGATACAGATCAGGCTCAGCCATTTGAACCAGTTCTGATCGGGCACCCGGCCACGGCGAGTCATCCAGAAGCCCAGTAAGGCGATGGCCGCCGAACCGATCGCCCAGCCGATCATCGCGCGGAAGGTCCAGTAGGTGACGAACAGGTTGGGCCGGTAGTCGCCGGGCCCGAACTTCTCGTTGTAGCTGACCTGCAAGTCCTTCACGCCCTGCAGCGTCACGCCGCTGAACTGGCCCTCGGCGAGATACGGCAGCACACCCGGCACCTGAATGACATGGGTGACGCTGTCGCAGTTGTTGTGCGTGCCCACGGTGAGCACCGAGAAGTTCGGATCGGTTTGGGTGTGGCACAACGATTCCGCCGAGGCCATCTTCATCGGCTGCTGTTTGAACATCAGCTTGCCCTGGATGTCGCCGGTGAATACCAGTGCGATGCCGGCGATCACGATCACCCACATCCCGGCGCGGGCGGCGGGCCGCCACATACCGCGCGCCTCCGCCATCAGCTCCGGATGACCCGAGCGGGCGTTGCGGACCATCCACCAGCCGCCGATCCCGGCCACGAAGGTGCCGGCGGTGAGGAACGCGCCCGCGACGACGTGCGGGAAGGCCGCCAACGCGGTGTTGTTGGTCAGCAATGCGCCGATGCTCTCCAGTTCGGCGCGCCCGGATTCGGGATTGTAGCGGGCGCCGACCGGATGCTGCATGAACGAATTGGCGGCGATGATGAAGTAGGCGGAGGCGTTCACGCCGATCGCGACCAGCCAGATGGTGGCCAGGTGCACCAGTTTCGGCAGCCGCGACCAGCCGAAGATCCACAGGCCAAGGAAGGTCGATTCCAGGAAGAACGCGGCCAGCCCCTCCATGGCCAGCGGGGCGCCGAATACGTCGCCGACGAAGCGGGAGTATTCACTCCAGTTCATGCCGAACTGGAACTCCTGCACGATGCCGGTGGCGACACCGAGCGCGAAGTTGATCATGAATAATTTGCCGAAGAACTTCGTCAGCCGATACCAATGATCCTTACCCGTGATCACCCATGCGGTCTGCATCCCGGCGACCATCGGCGCGAGGCCGATGGTGAGCGGTACGAAGATGAAGTGATAGACGGTCGTGATCCCGAACTGCCAACGTGAGACGTCGACGACATCCATCCGGCGGCCTCCTGTGTCATGCGGGACATCCACACGTACTACGACATGTCGTAGTAGAGCCTACGCCGGAACAGCCGTGGAGCAACGAGTCCTACGTCACGACATCCCAACAATTATTGCTGCGTAGTAACGGGTTCGGAGGTTCCGACGCTCCGACACCGCAGTCGAATCAGGTCCAGTCGGCGATATTCCAGGCCCGCTCGATCCCGCGATTCACCAGATCCACGATCTCGTCGGCACAGTCCGGCGCCGACATCCGCAGGCCGTCCAGCGTCGCCACCCGCGCGGCCAGCGTGATGCTCGACAGTAGCCAAACACTGTCGGCGGTAACGAGATCCGCGGTGAACAGCGACTTGTAGCCGCAGTCCCAGCCGGCCTTGCCCGCCTCGGCGAACAATGCTCGCTGGGTGATGCCGGGCAGTACGCCGTCCCGCGCGGGCGGGGTGAGCAACTGCTTGTCGCGCTGGATCACGACCGTCGAGCGCGGACCTTCCAGCACGCGATGCTCGGTACTGGTGAAGATCACATCGTCGGCGTTCTGGCGGGCCGCGAAGCGCAGCGCCGCCATATTCGTCGCGT
The DNA here is from genome assembly GCF_001612635.1 of Nocardia africana NBRC 100379. Taxonomy (GTDB): domain Bacteria; phylum Actinomycetota; class Actinomycetes; order Mycobacteriales; family Mycobacteriaceae; genus Nocardia; species Nocardia africana. The sequence continues at coordinate 264,505 of NZ_BDAV01000002.1, forward strand.
AGGAGAGCGTCTTGGCGCCCAGCAGCAACCACGGGGCGGTGGTGGCGAGGTCGGTGGAAATGCCCCGAGTGAGGGTGATCACCGAAATACCTTCGGCGCGAGCCTTACTGACCCGCTCGGCGACCGGGCTCACCAGCACGTAACCGGTGAGATCCGGTGCCGGGCCGGACAGTTCACCGGAACCGGCACGCGTGGACTCGGCGCCGTCGCGGCCCCGGGTCACGATCATGCGCAAGACGCCCTCGCGGTCGGATCCCCATTCCTTGACCGCGGACTCCACCGCGGTGCGCCACTGGGCGACATCGGGGTCGGGCAGGTCCAGCGCCTGGGCCGAGCGGCGTAGCCGAGCCAGATGTAATTCCAGTGCACTTGCTTTGCCGTCCCGCACCAGCACCGTCTCGAAGACGCCGTCGCCGCGCAACGCGCCGATATCGTCCGCGTAGAGCAACGGCTCGTCCGGATTCCGGACGGTACCGTCGAGTGTCACCAGAACTCGATCCACCATGCGTGGCAGCCTAGGCGAATCGAGCGCATCAGGCGTGGGTACGCAATCGTCGGGCAACGCCCGGGCGAGCCCCGCGCCGACAGGCGTATCCACGGCATACTCACCGCATACCCCCGGCAACCCGTGGCGCGGCGCGGGCCGGCGCGACCGCCTATTGTGGAAAACGTGTCCGTGGTTGCCGCCCCCAGTCCACTGCTCGGTCTCCCAGGGGCCGTGCCCGGCCCGCCCGAAAGTCCCGATGCCGCGGTCGCCTGGCATTACGGCGATCCCTTCGGGGAACAGCGTGCCGCGGCCCAGCGCGTGGCCCTCGTGGACCGTTCCCACCGTTTCGTGGCGAGGATCACCGGCGCCGAACGGCTGAGCTGGCTGCACACGATCTCCAGCCAGCACATCGCCGAGCTGAGCGACGGCCGGTCCGCCGAGAATCTGGATCTGGACCTCAACGGCCGCGTGCAGCACCACTTCGTGCTCACCGAACTCGACGGCACGGTGTGGATCGATACCGAAGGGGACCGCGGCCCCGCACTGCTCGACTTTCTGCAGAAGATGGTCTTCTGGGCCGACGCGAAACCCGAGGCCGCACCGGACCACGCGGTCCTGACCCTACTGGGGCCGCGGGTGAGCGAGCTGACCGCGGCACTGGGCGTCGCCGCGCTGCCGGAGGTGTACGGCGCGGTCGCGCTGCCCGGTGGCGGGTTCCTGCGCCGCATGCCATGGCCTACCGCGGATTCCTACGACCTGGTCGTGCCGCGTGACCGGCTGAGCGAACTGTGGTCGGCGCTGACCGCGGCCGGCGCCGAACCGGCCGGGCTGTGGGCATTCGAGGCGCTGCGAGTGGCGGCGTTGCGCCCGCGCATCGGCGTCGACACCGACGATCGGACCATTCCGCACGAGGCCCACTGGATCGGCGGCCCGGAGGAATTCGGCGCGGTCCATCTGAACAAGGGCTGCTATCGCGGGCAGGAAACCGTCGCCCGTGTCCACAATCTCGGTAAACCGCCGCGGCATCTGGTGCTGCTGCACCTGGACGGCTCCGCCGATGCCCGGCCCGCGGCCGGTGACGCGGTGACCGCCGGCGGCCGCGCGGTCGGCCGCCTCGGCACGGTGATCGACCATTACGAACTCGGGCCGATCGCATTGGCGCTGGTCAAACGTGCCATCACCGCCGACACCCGGCTGGAGGCCGGTCCGATGGCCGCCGCCATCGATCCGGATTCGATCCCGTCCGATGACGAGCCGCAGGCCGGCCGGCTCGCCGTGGACAAGTTGCGCGGCCGGTGAGCGCGCCCGCAGCGCCCCGGGAAATCGGCGCGATCGGCCACGTCCTCGCGGTCTGTGTGCTCCATGCCGAACTCGAGGTGCCCGCGAAGGTGAGCCGGGTCGGCCGGACCGCGATCGACAAACGCCCGGTCGCCTCCCGGGTGGCGGTCCGTGCGCTGGGACTGGCCGGGGACCGCGTCTGCGATACGAAACATCACGGTGGCGTCCACCAGGCCGTCTACGCCTACGCCGACGAGGACGCGCGGCGGTGGGGCGAGGAGCTGGGCCGCACGTTGGCGCCCGGCTGGTTCGGTGAGAATCTGCGAGTATCCGGGCTGCCGGTCAGCGATGCCGTGCTCGGTGAACGCTGGCGCATCGGCGACACCCTGCTCGAGGTCAGCGCGCCGCGCGTGCCGTGCGCGACCTTCGGGCACTGGTCCGGCGAGAAGCAGTGGGTCAAGCGCTTCACGCTGCGGGCCGATACCGGCGCCTACCTGCGGGTGCTGACCGAAGGCACGATCGGCGCCGGCGACCGGGTGCACGTGGACCACATCCCCGAGCACGGCATCACGGTGCGCGACCTGTTCACCGGCCACGATCCGGCACGGCTGGAGCATCTGCTCGCCGCCGAACCGACGATCTCCGACGACGTGCGCATGCAGATCGCCCGGCATGCGCGGCGGGCCGCCGGCCGGGCGCGGGCCGCCGCACCCTCCGAAGGGTTCGGCATCGCCGCGGCGACGGATGCGACACCGAGCCGGACGACGTCGAGGCCGGCGGCGACCGGAGCCGGTACCCCGCACGCGGTGATGCCGAGCGGGGCGGCGGCGCGGGCGAAGGCAGCGGATGCGACGGCATGCGGTGACGTGGAGCGAGGAGACCGGCCATGAGTGTGGAACTGGTGGAAGTGGTTCGCTCCGGCTTCCGCGAATGTGTCCACCGCGGGTCGGTGGTGATCGTCGAACCCGACGGGGAGCCCTCGCTCGCCCTGGGTGAGGTACATCTGCCGATCTTCCCGCGCTCGACCAACAAACCCATGCAGGCGATCACCTTGCTGCGCAACGGTTTCGAGCCGGTCGACGAGGCCGAACTCGCCATCGCCACCGCCTCGCATTTCGGCGAACCCGACCATCTGGCGCTGGTACGGCGGCTGCTGGACCGCTTCGGCTTCGACGAGAACAGTCTGGAATGCCCGCCGGATCTGCCGATGGGCGAACAGGCCCGCGCCGAGGCACTGGCCGGTCGCGACCGGCGGTCGGCCCCGCGCAAGATCTACATGAACTGCTCGGGCAAACATGCCGCGATGCTTGCGACCTGTGTGATCAACGGCTGGCCGGTGACCGGATATCTCGACCTCTCGCATCCGCTGCAGCAGGCGGTCACGGCGACGATCGCCGAGATCACCGGCGAACCCGAGACCGACCTCGGCATCGACGGCTGCGGCCTGCCGATCGTCCCGGTCTCGCTGATCAACCTCGCCCGTGCCTACGCCGGCCTCGCCACCGCGGCCCCCGGAACGCCGGAGCGCCGGGTCGCGGACGCGATTCGCCACCATCCGCGAGTGATTTCGGGCACGGATGCCCCCGATCTCGAGACCATGCGCGCGACCCCCGGGCTGGTCTGCAAGATCGGGGCGGACGGTGTGCACGCGGGCGCGCTGCCGGACGGGCGCGCCTTCGCCTACAAGATCGACGACGGCCACGACCGGGCCCGGATGCCCCTGACGCAGGCGATTCTCCAGCGTATGGGCGTCGAGTGGACCGAGGCCCACGCCGCGCTCGCCGGCCCGCCGGTCCTGGGCGGCGGGGCCAGGGTCGGCATCATCCGGGCAATCCCGGGTGCGGTGTAGCAGCCCACCATTTCGGCGAACCCCCGCGCGACCGCCCCGCGAACGGTCGATGTTCCGGAGTCTTCACCCACTCCTGGAAGCGCGACCGCCTGACACACGCTAAAGTGTCTGTCAGGAAGATTATTAATTCGAACGGGGCCGCCAACCACCCCAGGCCGCCCCGCAGTGACGCGAGGGGGTCAGCCATGGGCCGTGGCCGGGCTAAGGCAAAGCAGACCAAGGTTGCACGCGAGCTGAAGTACAGCTCGCCGTCGACCGACTTCGCGAGCCTTCAGCGCGAGCTGTCGGGGCACACCCCCCGGCGGAGCGGTGTGCTGTCCGAAGAGCACGATTCGGACGAATCGCTCAAGCGCTGGGAGGAAGATGAGGACTACGACGACTGGCGCCGCTGACTCGGATCGACGTGTGCAGGGGGAGGCCTGAGGGGCCTCCCCCTTCGCACGTCGGCAGCGTTTTCGGCCGATAGATCGACCGTTCTTCACCTCGATGAGGGCTCGTAGTACGGGTCGCCGCCGCAGGTATCAGTGATACCGAGGGCGGCGTGACCCGGATTGAACGTACCCCGGCACACTGCCGCCCCGGCCGCGCCGCAGCCGGTTGCCTCCGCATGCCGCAACCGCTCAGCCGAACGACGATCGCCTCCTCACACCGGGCCGTACCGGCGCGAGGAGGCGATCGCATGTCGGGTCAGAACCTGGGATGTTCCCCGAGCAGCGCCACGCGGGCGGCATCGGCATCCTTGGCCTTCTTGACCGATCCCAGGGTCCAGCATTCGATATGCCGCGCGGTCAGCACCGCGAGCGCACGATCGGCATCCTCGGGGGCGACGACGGCGACCATGCCGACGCCCATGTTGAAGGTCTTCTCCATCTCCGCCCGCTCGACCCGGCCGCGCTGCGCGATCAGTTTGAAGATCGGCGCGGGATTCCAGGTGCCGCGGTCGATTTCGGCGACCAGCCCGGCCGGCAGCACCCGGGCGAGATTGTTCGCCAGCCCGCCGCCGGTGACATGGGCGAAGGTCCGCACATCGGTCTCCGCGATCAGCGCCAGACAATCCTTGGCATAGATCTTGGTAGGTTCCAGCAACTCTTCGCCCAGGGTGCGGCCGAATTCCTCGACGTGCCCGGTGAGCGCCATCCGATCGATATCGAGCAGCACCCGGCGCGCCAGGCTGTAGCCGTTGGAATGCAGGCCCGAGGAGCCCATCGCGATGACCACGTCGCCCGGCCGGACCCGATCCGGGCCCAGCACCTCGTCCGCCTCCACGACACCGACGCCGGTCGCGGAGATGTCGTAGTCGTCGGCGCCCATCAGACCCGGGTGCTCGGCCGTCTCGCCGCCCAGCAGCGCACATCCGGCCTGGATGCAGCCCTCGGCGATACCGGAGACGATCTGCGCGACCCGTTCCGGAACCACCTTGCCGACGGCGATGTAGTCCTGCAGGAACAGCGGTTCCGCGCCGCAGACGACCAGATCGTCGACGACCATGGCGACCAGGTCCAGGCCGACCGTGTCGTGCTTGTCCAGCGCCTGCGCGACCGCGATCTTGGTGCCCACACCGTCGGTGGAGGCGGCCAGCAGCGGTTCCCGGTAGCCACCCTTGAGCGCGAACAATCCGGCGAAACCGCCCAGACCGCCCTGCACCTCGGGCCGGCTGGCCTTCTTGGCCAGCGGCGCGAACAACTCGACTGCGCGGTCGCCGGCCTCGATGTCGACACCGGCGGCGGCGTAGGACGCGCCTCCGGATTGGGCCTCGTCGGCGCCGGTGTCGTTCACACCGGCACCACTCGGGGTCTGCTCAGTCATTGTTCGGGAAAGCTCCAAACCGAATCGGCGGACAGATGCCTGATCACGCTACCCGAGTCGGATAACGAGACTGCACCGGTGTTCGGCTGCACGTACGGATTCGAGGCTACCGTCACATGCACCATTGACATACATACCGTATGTAGGTAACTCTGGAACACATCACCCCCACTCCGGAAGGCACGTCATGGGAATCAGCAGCACCAGCCTCGGCCCGATTCGACACGTCGCCGTGCCGGGCGGCCGCATCCACTATCACGACACCGGTTCCGGCTCACCCGTCGTCTTCGTCCACGGCCTGCTCGTCAACGCCGATCTGTGGCGCAAGGTGGTGCCGGACGTCGCCGCCGCCGGCCATCGCTGCCTCACCCCGGATTGGCCGTTCGGCTCCCATTCGGAACCGATGCCCGCCGCCGACCTCTCCCCTACCGGTGCGGCCGATCTGATCGCCGCGTTCCTGCGGGAACTCGATCTCACCGACGTCACCCTGGTGGCCAACGACACCGGCGGGGCTATCACGCAGATCATGCTGTCGCGCGATCGCAGCCGAGTCGGGCGCGTGGTGTTCACCAACTGCGACGCCTACGAGAAGTTCTTCCCGCAGCCGTTCACGCCGCTGCCTCGGCTCTCGCGCGTACCCGGCCTGCTCACCGCGGTTCTGCAGAGCCTGCGTTTCCGGCCGGCGCAGCGGCTGCCCATCGCCTACGGGCTGGTCACCAAGCAGCCGCTGCCGCACGAGATCGCCGATTCCTATCTGCTGCCGAGCCGCAACTCCGCGGCCATCCGCGCCGACCTGCGCCGGTTCCTGCGCGATATTCACAAGCGCCACACCCTCGCGGCCGCGCGCACGTTCGGCGAATGGGATCTGCCGGTACTGCTGGCCTGGGCCCCGGAGGACAAGGTGTTCCGGCTGGATTTCGCACAGCGGCTGGCGCACGATCTGCCCGACGCGACCCTGCGCACGATCGAGGATTCACTCACCTTCGTCTCCGAGGACCAGCCCGAGTTGCTCAGCCGGTTGATCGTGGAGTTCACTCGGCTGCATGCCACGCCGTAGCCAGGAGGACAGATCACGCGCGACGCGGGCGAGTCTCGAGTCGGTCGGGCGGCGGCTGTTCGGCGAACGCGGATATTCCGCGGTCTCGGCGGAGGAGATCGTCGCGGAGGCCGGTGTCACCCGCGGCGCGCTGCATCACCACTACGGCGACAAGCGCGGCCTGTTCATCGCGGTACTGGAACAGCTGGAGGCGGACAACACCGAGGAGATCCGGCATGCGATCGATACCCTGCCCGACCCGGCCGACCTGCTGGCCGCGATGGCGACCGGCCTGCACACGTTCCTCGTGATCAGCCGCCGCCCGGAAACGGTCCGGATCGCCATGTCGGACGGTCCGGCGGTCCTCGGCTGGCAGGGCTGGCGGGAGATGGAAGCGCGCCACGGACTCGGGCTGATCATGAATCAGCTGGAGTCGGCGGTGGAGTCCGGCCTCGCGCCCGCGGTCCCGATCCGGACTCTGGCCCAATTGATTCTGGCCGCGGTCACCGAAGCGGGCATGATCGTCGCGCACGCCGACGATCCGGATGCGGCCGGCGCCGAGGCCGAGCAGTGCATTCTGATGATGCTCGGCGGATTGCTCACACCGCCGAGCACGTCACCGAGCCTCTAGCCCTCGGACCGGCGCAGCATCGAAAGTCCTTGCGCCACAGGAGGACTCGACCATTCAAGGAACACGCCGGGCCCTGTGACGACCGGCCCGGCGGCGACGTCACACTCAGGGGCGGCTCAGCGCGCTCGCGTTGGCATTCTCGCCCAGGAGTTCCGATTCCGGCTTACCGGAGAGGATCCCCTCGAGGACGTTCTTGCCGACGGCGGCCTCGTCGGGCAGCGGGATCGGGTATTTGCCGTCGAAGCAGGCGCAGCACAGCCGGGTGCGCGGCTGCTCGGTGGCCGCGATCATGCCCTCGAGCGAGATGTAGCCCAGGCTGTCGGCACCGATGGAACGTCGCACGCTCTCGACCATCGCCGCTTCCGAATCCTGCGACCCCTCGGCCATTTCCGGCCCGGCGCCGTTGGCGATCAACTCGGCCGGCGAGGCGAAGTCGATGCCGTAGAAGCAGGGCCACTTCACCGGCGGGGAGGCGATGCGCACATGGATCTCCAGCGCCCCCGCCTCGCGCAGCATGCGGATCAGCGCGCGCTGGGTGTTGCCGCGCACGATCGAGTCGTCGACCACGATCAACCGCTTCCCGCGGATCACCTCGCGCAGCGGGTTGAGCTTGAGCCGGATGCCGAGCTGGCGGATGGTCTGGCTGGGCTGGATGAAGGTGCGGCCCACGTAGGCGTTCTTCATCAGGCCCTGGCCGTAGGGCACGCCGGATCCCTGGGCGTAGCCCACCGCGGCCGGCGTCCCGGATTCCGGTACCGGAATCACCAGATCGGCGTCGACGGGGTGTTCGGCGGCCAGCCGACGGCCGATGTCGACCCGGGTGGCGTGCACCGAGCGACCGGCGATCGTCGAATCCGGCCGGGCCAGATAGACGTATTCGAAGACACAGCCCTTCGGTTCGGGATTGGCGAACCGCAGCGAACGAACTCCATCGGCATCGATCGCCAGCAGTTCGCCGGGCTCGATCTCACGCACGAACGAGGCGCCCACGATGTCGAGCGCGGCGGTCTCGCTCGCAACCACCCAGCCGCGATCGAGGCGGCCCAGGCACAGCGGCCGCACACCCTGCGGATCCCGCGCCGCATAGAGGGTGTGCTCGTCCATGAAGGTCAGGCAGAAGGCGCCGCGCAACGTCGGCAGCAACTCCATGGCCGCCTGCTCGATGCTCTTGTCGGCCGCGGCATGGGCCAGCAGCGCGGTCATCACATCCGAATCCGAGGTGGCGGTGATCGCACTGCCCGGCAGGCGGCCGTTGATCAGACCCAATTCCCTGGCACGCGTCGCCAACTCGGCGGTGTTGACCAGATTTCCGTTGTGTCCCAACGCGAGTCCGGTGCCGACGGCCGTAGTGCGGAAGATCGGCTGAGCGTTCTCCCAGATGGTGGAACCGGTGGTCGAGTACCGGCAGTGCCCGATGGCGATATGCCCCGGCATCGCCGCCAGCGTCTGCTCGTCGAAGACCTGCGAGACCAGGCCCAGATCCTTGAACACCAGGACCTGCGAACCATCTGCCACCGCGATACCGGCGGCCTCCTGGCCCCGGTGCTGCAGTGCGTAGAGGCCGTAGTACGTGAGCTTGGCCACATCCTCGCCCGGAGCCCAGACGCCGAAGACGCCACACTCCTCGCGGGGCTCGTTCTCGGGCTCGTCGACTGCGGAGGTGTTTCGGCCTGCGGCGGTCTTCGGGATCGACAGATCGGCGTGGGTCACCGTTTGCTCCCTGTTAGTCGGGCGGGGGGCACTCGTCATTCTACGGGTCATCCGCGCGAAACCCACGTCCGGATCCGCCGGGTGGCGCGCTGTTTGCTGCTACGGTTCGACCGTGGCGAGCACCGACACCGCACTACAAAGTCGAAATCTACGAGGGCTATTTCCGTTTCGATGGATGTTCCCTGTGGCGGTTCTCTCAGTGGTGGCGGCGCTGTTGGGTCTGCTGTATCTCGACTATGTCGTCGACCCCCAGCGGAATCTGCACGATTTCCCGATCGCCCTGGTCAACCAGGATGTGGGTGAGACTCTCGGCGCACCCGGCCAGCAGAAGCAGGTGAACTTCGGCGATCAGGTCGCCGAGGGGCTGCGTAGCGCCGTGCCCGCCGACCAGATCGATCTGCGCGCACTCGGGCTCCCGGAGGCCCAGCAGCAGATGCAGAACGGCCAAGTTTATGGTGCGGTCGTCATCCCGAGCGATTTCAGCAAGCGGCTGGGGATTCTCGGTGTGGGAAGTGTCATACCCGGCGATATCGAGCGTCCGATCATCACCTTGATGACCAATCCGCGCTCGGGCACCTACGCCACGCAGATCGTGGTGCGTTTCGGTAATGAGGCGCTGCCCCAGATCAACGACAAGGTGGGACAGCAGCTCATCGAGCAGGTGCGGGCTCAGCTCACCCCGGCGCCGGGCGGCCCACCGGCCCCCGAACTGTCCGGTGCGACCCGCCTCACCCTCGCGCAACCGCTACAGATTCTGGTGCAGGAGTTCCATCCCCTGCCCGGCGGATCGGGCCAGGGCCTGACGGCGTTCTTCTACGCACTGCTGTTGCTGATGGCGGGCATGCTCGGCGCGATGATCGTGCACACGATGATCGACTCGGCCCTCGGGTTCGTCCCGACCGAATACGGGCCGTGGTACGTGCACTATCCCGCCACCCCCGTCTCCAGACTCCGCACGCTGCTGATCAAATGGGCGGTCATGACGGTGGCCGCGGTGGTGGTCTCCGCGATACTGCTCGGCATCGGCGCGGCGCTGGGGATGCCACTGGACAATCCGCTGGGCCTGTACCTCTACGGGGTGCTCGCGATCATCGCGGTCGGCTTCACCGGAATCTCCATCCTGGCCGCGATCGGCTCGGCCGGACTGCTGGTGAACATGGTCCTGTTCATCGTGCTGGGCCTGCCGTCCTCGGGCGGCACCGTGCCGATCGAGGCGACACCGAAGTACCTCGGCTGGCTGGCCACCTTCGAACCCATGCACCAGGTGTTCCTGGCGGTGCGTTCGCTGCTGTATTTCGACGGCAACGGCGCCGCCGGCTTCACGCGTGGATTCTGGATGACCGTGCTCGGCCTCACGATCGGCGTGGTGCTCGGATTGGTCGTGACGCGCTTCTACGACCGAAAAGGGTTGGAGCGCAAGCCGATCAACCGCACCGAACCCGCTCCGGCCTAGGTCACAGCGCGACCAGCGGCAGCCAGCGGGCCAACTCCCCCGCCCGGATTCCGGAGGCGCTCAACGCCCCCGAATCCACCGCGGCCTCGAAATCGAGCAGTCCCGTCGCGAGCAACAGCCACGTCCGCGCGTCGGTCTCCACCACATTCGGCGGCGTCCCCCGGGTGTGCCGCGGGCCCTCGATACATTGCACCGCCACGAACGGCGGCACCCGCACCTCCACCGAGGCGCCCGGCGCCGCCGCTGCCAGACTCCGCGCGGTCCCGCGCACCGCCGCCGCAAGTTCGGACCGTCCCGGCTGTGCCGCCGACTCGTCGCGCAGCCACGCTCCGACCGCCGCCACCGAATCACGCACCTGAGCAGGGTCCACAGCCGAACGTCGCGCCATTCCACCGAGCGTAGCGAGCCGCCCGGACATCTCGCGCATGTGGTGGGCGGGTGACGGGGGCAGCCTGTCGGACCGTCGACGCGAACTGTCCACAATCGTCAACAGGCACGAGCTGTGTGCCGGCCGCGCAGCGCAGCCGCCGCGGGCGGGGCCAGGGCACCGCCGGCATTCAAGGCGAGATGGGCGAGGGCGGGCGCCGTCGCGCTGCCGGTGTGGCGGCGAAGCCACGAGAAGAGCAGGCCACCCGCGGTGGTGGCGGCGACGGTTACCGGGATGCTGTCGCCTGCGGACCGTGCCGGATGAATGTGCCACAGGCCGAATACCAATGCGCCGCAATACCTCCGCACGGGCCCCGCATCGTCGACCAGCCGATCCAGAGTTCCCCGGAAGATGAGCTCCTCGCTGTACACGGTTCCCACCGGAATGTGGAGGCAGACCCACTCGGCGGTACTCACCTCGGGCTCGCGATCGGTGAACTCCGCGATCCGATCACGGAATTCCGGGACCGCGAGGGCGATGGCATACGCGGTACCGACCGCACCGAATATCGCTGCGCCCCAGTGAAATCCGCGTCGTGCCAGCCAGTGCGGCCGCCCGCCGAAGAGAGCGGCATATGCGGTCGCGAACGCGGCGTTGGCGACCGTGCGAGCCCGTATCGGTCCCAGTCGCGGCAGCGCCAGATTGCTCCACACCAGGGCGACGCCGGATGCCAGAACCGTACGCACCCACCCGTGGTTACTCATGGCGCCCTCCGCGAGTGCGCCGTCGCGGCGACCATTCCGCCTCTCATTTGACCGCGCGTTCGTACGCTTCCGACAGTTCCAGCTGAGTCCGGATGGTCTCCTGCAGTTGCGGATTCCAGTCCGGGGGCGGCAGTACCGCGGCCCAGCCGTCGAGGACCAGGGTGCCGTAGTTGTGACCGTGCCCGTCGCTGACCCCCTGGGCGTTGGTCAGGTCGGCGGCGACCTGCCAGAAGGTGACCAGCGGCCACCAGCGCATCTGCGTGGACACGTCGGAGCCGCGCGGCTCGGAGAGCCAATCCGGTTGGGAGAAGATCAGATCCGGCGACCACCAGACGATCGGGTCGGAGGGATGTTGCAGATAGGCGATGCGTGGATGCCGCCATTCCGGCGACGGCTTCGTCAGATCTGCCGCGCCGGAGGCGAATCGAACCACCAGGCCGTCGGCGTAGATCGGTTCCACCTCGCGGGTACCGGGGTCGCGGCGCTCGACGAACTGTCTCCACAACCGATTCGAATTCGGCGGCCCCACCCAGAGCGCGCCGTCGACCTTGGCACGCAGATCGGCCAGCCCGTCGAAGGCCGCCTCCGACCCCTGCGAACCCAGGCTCTCCCCGTAGACCAGCAACTTCGGCCGCGACTGCGCCGGCCGCGCCAACCAGGCGGCGTAGACCGCGTCGAACATCTTCTTCCCCGCCACGGCGACCTTCTGCCGGTCCGCGAGGAACGACAGCACACTCGGCAGATACGAATACTGCGAGGCGAGGATCGCGGTGTCGCCGCCGTACATGTACTCGAGTGCGCCCGCTGTCGTCGAGTTCACCCATCCGGTTCCGGTGGTGGTGACGATCACCAGCACCTTGCGGTCGAAGGCGTGCGTGCGTTCGAGTTCGGCGACCGCCAGCTCTTCCTGGGTCTGCCCCTCGGCCGCCGACCCGAGACCGACGTAGACCCGAACCGGTTCGCGCGCGGGCTTACCCGTCACCGCGCCGATCCGGAAGGCATCGGGACCGTGCGAGACGAACCACCGCCCCTCCGAACCGAGCGTGTCCCATGCGGCGAGGGAGGCGGGGCTGCCGGAGCGCTCGGGTGCGCTCGGCTGCACCGCGTACGGCGTCATCTTGTCGTTGCGCACGCTGAAGGCCGAGTTGGCGACGGTGAAGAAGCCCTGCGACAGCACACCGTTGAACAGCAGCACCACCATCACGGCCAGCACGATCGAGCCGGCGCTCGGGGCGAGCTTCGGCGGCACCCGCACCCAGCGGCTGAGCAGACGTGCGAAGAACTGCACGATCCACCGCACCGTCCGGTAGATCGCCACCACCAGCGCGGCCACCGCGAGACTGAGCGCCCCGGTGCGCAGATAGGCGGCGCGCGTGGTGCCTTCCATACCCATCAGGCCGTAGATCTGCCGTTGCCAGTCGGCCGAGAGGACCAGCATGTAGAGCGCGGTGAGCAGGCAGATCGTCAGGATCGTCACCTTCACCGCGTAGCGAATCCGCAGCGACGGCGTGCGAAAACGCAAGCGCGGCCGGATCAGTCTGCGGAAGCCCCACTCCAGCAGACAGCCCACGCCGTACCCGATGGCGGCATTCAGACCGCTGATCAGGCCCTGGAACAACCAGTCGCGCGGCAGTAGCGACGGCGTCACCGACCAGGCGAAAAACACTGTCGCGGTGACCAGTCCGACGTAGTTGAGCGCGATGATGTCGTCCTCGAGCCGCCGCAGCAGCCGCAGGCCTCGCCGATAGACCACAACGCCGCGCGTACGCAGCGTTGTGAGAGTCCCGGCGGTATCGAGCACCCGTCAAGTATGGCGGTCGGGGTGCGGAAATCGGGGACCTCCCCACGTGAGGCAAACAACTGCTCGCACGGGAATTACCGGGGTACTCGAGTAGTTCCACGCGCGGCATCGTCCCTCTGCCGCTGGACATCCGGCAGTGCGGATTCCTCGTGAGCGGACCGCGGCGCTGCCGGCGTCGCGGTCCGCCTCGGCTCACTCCGCGGCGGTGCCGAACAGCGCGGGCAGCGTGCCCTCGTGAGCGGTGCGCAGTTCGTCCATCGTGATCGAGAACTGGCCCTGCACCTCGACCGAGTCCGAGCCCTGATCCACCACGCCGATGCGCACCCACGGCAGTTCGCGCGCGGTGCACATCTTGGTGAAACGCGTCTCCTCCGACCGCGGCACCGCGACCAGAACGCGTCCGGCCGATTCCGAGAACAGCGTGACGAACGGGTCGGCGCCCTCGGGAAGCAGGATGCGCACACCGGTCTCACCGGCCAGCGCCCCTTCGACCACGGCCTGCGCCAGTCCGCCCTCGCTGAGATCGTGTGCGGCGCTGATCATTCCGTCGCGCGAACCGGCGGTCAGCACCTCGGCCAGCAGCTGTTCGCGGGCGAAGTCCACCCGCGGCGGCACACCACCCAGGTGATCGTGCTCGACCTGCGACCAGATCGATCCGTCGAATTCGTCGCGGGTCTCGCCGAGCAGGATGAGCGTCTCGCCCGGCTCGGTGCCGAATCCGGTCGGGATGCGCCGATGCACATCGTCGATGACACCGAGCACGCCGACCACCGGGGTCGGCAGGATGGCGGTCTGGCCGGTCTGGTTGTAGAAGCTGACGTTGCCGCCCGTGACCGGAATGCCCAGGGCCACACAGCCGTCCGCGAGTCCACGCACGGCCTGCTGGAACTGCCACATCACACCCGGATCCTCGGGGGAACCGAAGTTGAGGCAGTTGGTGACGGCCTTGGGCGTCGCGCCGGTGGTGGCGACGTTGCGGTAGGCCTCGGCCAGCGCCAGCTGCGCGCCGGTGTAGGGGTCGAGTTTGGTGTAGCGGCCCGAGGCGTCGGTGGCCAGCGCGATGCCGCGGCCGGACTCCTCGTCGATGCGGATCACACCCGCGTCGGCATGCTCGGCCAGCACCGTGTTGCCGCGCACGTAGCGGTCGTACTGCTCGACGATCCACTTGCGGCTGCACAGCTGCGGGCTGGAGATCATCTTCAGCAGCGTGGCCCGCAGCTCGTCACCGGACTTCGGCCGGGCCAGCCCGGCGGTCGTGTCGGCGACCAGGGCGTCCTGCTCCTCGGGACGCTGTACGGGCCGCTCGTAGACCGGGCCTTCGTGCGCGACGGTGCGCGGCGGCACGTCCACCACGGTCTCGCCGTGCCACTTCACCACCAGGCGGTCGCCGTCGGTGACCTCGCCGATCACAGTGGCCAGCACATCCCACTTGTGGCAGACGGCCATGAACGCCTCGACGTTGTCCGGCGTCACCACCGCGCACATGCGCTCCTGCGATTCGCTCGAAAGCACTTCCGCGGGGGTCATATTCGCGGCGCGCAGCGGCACCTTGTCCAGGTCGATGCGCATACCGCCGTCGCCGGCCGCCGCCAATTCCGACGTCGCGCAGGACAATCCGGCACCGCCGAGGTCCTGGATACCGACCACCAGCCCGGCGTGGTACAGCTCGAGACAGCACTCGATGAGCACCTTCTCGGCGAACGGATCGCCCACCTGTACGCTCGGCAGTTTCTTACGGCCCGAAGCGGATTCGTCACCGGAGAAGGTGTCCGAGGCCAGCACCGACACACCGCCGATACCGTCCAGACCGGTCCGCGCGCCGAACAGCACGATCTTGTTGCCGGTGCCGGAGGCGAAGGCCAGGTGCAGATCCTCCACCCGCATCACGCCCGCGCACAGCGCGTTCACCAGCGGATTGCCCTGATAGGAGGCGTCGAAGACGGTCTCGCCGCCGACGTTGGGCAGGCCGAGGGAGTTGCCGTAGCCGCCGACACCGCGCACCACACCGTCGACCACGCGCCGGGTGTCGGGATGGTCGGCGGCGCCGAAGCGCAACTGGTCCATCACCGCGATCGGCCGCGCGCCCATCGCCATGATGTCGCGCACGATGCCGCCGACACCGGTGGCCGCACCCTGGTACGGCTCGACGTAGGAGGGGTGGTTGTGGCTTTCCACCTTGAAGGTGACCGCCCAGCCGTCACCGATGTCCACCACGCCCGCGTTCTCGCCGATGCCGGCCAGCATGGAGGCGCGCATCTCGTCGGTGGTGGTCTGGCCGAAGTAGCGCAGGTGCACCTTCGAGGATTTGTAGGAGCAGTGTTCGCTCCACATCACCGAGTACATCGCCAGCTCGGCATCGGTGGGGCGGCGGCCCAGAATGTCGCGGATGCGCGCGTATTCGTCGTCCTTGAGACCCAGCTCCTTGTACGGCTGCGGGGTATCCGGGGTGGCTGCGGCGGCGCTGACGGTGTCGACGTGGACAGTCACGGTGGGCTACCTAGGTCCTTTCGGCCGGGCAAACGTGCAGCTACGAGCTCCGACGCTGGAGTGAGAGACGGAATGCACGCGGATGGGAGTCCAGCACAGTCTAGTGGGTGCCAAACCCGCCCCGACCAGGCAGCACCTGTTCACCGGTACGCTGAGCCGGTGAACGATCGATCCAGGGTCGCGGATCCGGCCGAACTGCCCGCGACCACGTCGTCCGCGCGGTCCACAGGGGGGCTGACTACTCGGCAGCGACGGCTGCTCCTGATCGCGATCGCCTTGTTCGTCGTCTCGGCGATCGTCTCCTGGGCCGCCCACATCTGGACCGGCTATATCGATCTCCAGGTCTACCGCAACGGCGCGCACACGTGGCTCGACGGCGGCGACCTGTACGGGCCGATGCCCAAGGTCGGCGGCATCGGGCTGCCGTTCACCTATCCGCCGCTGGCCGCGCTGTTCTTCGCGCCGCTCGCGCTGATGCCGCTCGCCGCCGCCGAATGGCTGGTGCTGCTCACCTCGATGGCGAGCCTCGCGGTGACGCTGTGGCTCGTGCTGGTCCGGGTGCGGCCGCGGATGGACCGCTCCACCCGGGTGATCCTGCTGATCGGGGCGCTGGCAGTGCTCGGCCTGTCCGAGCCGGTGCGCCAGACCTACAACTTCGGCCAGATCAACCTCCTCCTGATGGCGGCCGTCGCCCTCGACGCACTGGTCCGCAAGCCGTTCTGGCCGCGCGGCATGCTGATCGGAATCACGGTGTCGGTGAAGCTGATTCCGGCCGGCTATCTGCTCTACTTCCTGCTGCGCCGGGATTGGCGCGCGTGCCTCACGCTCATCGGCTCGGCGATCGGCGCGATCGCGATGGCCTACCTGCTGTTCCCGCACGATTCCACCGAATACTGGTTCCACACGCTGATCGACACCGATCGCATCGGACCGCCGCAGTACGCGGGCAATCAGTCGCTCAAGGGCTTCGCCTTCCGCCTGGGCGTCTCCGATGGCGCCGCGACGGGTATCTGGATCGGGCTGTCGCTCATCGCGATCGGACTGGCCGCCCTGTGGATGAAGCGGCTGCTCGACGCCGGTCACCAGGTGTCCGCGCTACTGGTGAATTCGGCGGCGGTCCTGCTGGTATCGCCGGTTTCCTGGTCGCACCACTGGGTGTGGGTCGCCCCCGCCTTCCTGGTCGCGGGCGACCTGATCGCCCGGATGCCGGCCGCGGACACCCCGGATGCGCCGAAAAGCCCGGCGCGGCGGCGGATGTGGATCGCGGTCACCGCCGCGATCACCGTGCTGTTCATGGTCGGCCCGCAATGGGTGCTGCCGCACAACGCCGACCGTGAACTGCGCTGGGCGTGGTGGCAGCAGATCATCGGCAGCAGCTATGTGCTGGTGACCTTCGCCGCCCTGGTGATCGCGGCGATCGCCTACCGCCCGAGCGGCGTGAGGAACGCCGCCAGCGCCGCCGCATAGGAGGCCACGTCCGCGGCGCCCATCAATTCGCGCGCCGAATGCATCGCCAGCTGCGGTGCGCCCACGTCGACGGTCGGCATGCCGGTGCGGGCCGCGGTCATCGGGCCGATGGTGGAACCGCACGGCAGATCCGCGCGATGCACGTATCGCTGCAGCGGCACCCCGGCCTGCGCACAGGCCAGGGCGAAGGCTCCGGCACCGACCGCATCGGTAGCGTAGCGCAGATTCTGATTCACCTTCAGCACCGGGCCACCGCCGACCTCGATGCGATGCGAGGGCTCGTGCCGGTCCGGATAGTTGGGGTGGGTGGCATGGGCCATATCGCCGGAGGCGCAGATCGAACCGGCCAGTGCCGCAAGGTAATCCGCGCGGCCACCGCCGCGGGCGAGCACGATGCGCTCCAGGATCGCGGGCAGCAGATCCGACTGCGCGCCGCGGTCGGATTGGCTGCCGACCTCCTCGTGATCGAACATCGCCAGCACCGGGGTGATGCCGCCGTCCCGGTCGGCGGCGGCCAGGAAGGCCTGCAGTCCGGCGTAGCAGGTGGCCTGGTTGTCCAGCCGCGGCGCACTCACCAGATCCTGGTCGCGGCCGACCACCCGGCTCGGTTCCAGGTCGTGGGTCATCAGTTCCCACCCGAGCACGTCGTCGGCGCGGACGCCGGCCTGCTCGGCGACGTAGGCGATGAACGAGCGCGGGCGCTCCCCCAAACCCCAGATGCCGTTGACGTGGCGTTGCGGATCCAGCGTCACCCCGCGCCGATCCTCGGACAGGTGGATGGCCAGTTGCGGCACCCGAACCAGCGGATCGTCGATGCGGACCAGCCGCTGGCCCAGTTCGTCGCCCTCACGCACGGCGAGCCGGCCCGAGATACCGAGATCGCGATCCAGCCAGGAATTGAGCCAGGCGCCGCCGTAGGGTTCCAGGCCGATCAACTGCCAGCCCGCGACGGCCAGATCGGGATGCTGTTTGACGCGCAGGTTCGGGCTGTCGGTATGCGCGCCGACCACCCGGAACGCGCCGGCCGGATCGGTGGTCGTCGCCGCCCAGGCCACCAGCGATCCGCCGCGAATCACGAAGTAGCGACCCACTCCCCCGTTCGTCTCCGCCGCCTCGGCCCACGGCCGGGCCTCGGGCAGTTCGGTGAATCCGTGGGCCGTCAATTCGGCTGCCACCGTGCGGCATACGTGAAACGGGGACGGCGAGGCATCGACGAAGGCGCACAGCCCGGAGGCCGTCGCGGTGGTGGAGACCGGCATACCGGCGATCCTAACGGCTGCCGGAATTGCCGGAATATCGCCGAGTCGCCGGCGGCGTCGCGAACCGGATCAATCCGCCTGCGTCTCGACCATCAACTCGAGCAGTCGCAGCAATTCCGCGTGATTTCGCGCGCCGATTCGTTTACGCAATTCCTCTTCGGCGAGTGACTCCTGCTCGCGAACCGAATCCACCAGATCCTTGCCGCGGTGGGTCAAACCGATGAGAATGCGGCGGCGGTCGTCCTCGGCCGCGATGCGAAAGATCAGGCCCCGCTCGGCGAGGGCGTCGGCGTGGCGGGTGGCCGACGAGGGCGGTAGCTGGGCGCGAACCGCCAGCTCGCTCATGGTGATACCGGAGCGGTCGGACAGATTCGACAACATGGCCCACTGGTCTGCGGTCAGCTGCCTGGCACACAGTGCCGCGTCGAGGTGCCGGAGCCAACCGCGTTCCGCAGCGCGCAGCGCCCCGTGCAGCGTGGCGGCGCCACTTACAATGGTCGACATATTTCTCCGCCCCATCATTTCGCTCGGATACGAAGAAGGGTACCGAATGTTCTCCTTCGGCGAGAGCCCGGACGAAGTGGTCGAGGTCCTGAATATCGTCCCGCTGCAGGGCCCCGTCGGAATTGTCGCGCCGTCCTGTGAAGCGGCGATTTCCTTGGCTGCGAAAGAAATCAACAGTGGCACAGGAATTCTGGGCCGGCAGGTACGGGTCACGACCATCGACGGCGGCCGCAGCCCGGCCGAGGTGGCCGACGAGGTCTCGGCGCTGCTGGCCACCGGAATGGTCGATGCCATCACCGGCTGGCACATCTCGGCGGTACGCCAGGCGGTCGCCCGGGTCACGGGCGGGCGGGTTCCGTATCTGTTCGCCAATGTCTACGAGGAGCTGCCGGACGAACCGGCCGAGGTGGTGATGATCGGCGAGGCGCCCAGCGGCCACATCCTGCCGGCCATGCGGTGGTTGTCGCGGGAATTCGGCACCCGCCGCTGGGCGATCATCGGCAACGACTACATCTGGCCGGTGGCCACCGGCCGCGACGTCCGTGCCGCGTACCGCGACGCCGTCCACTACGAACGCTATGTGCCGCTGGGCACCCGGGATTTCGGATCGATCCTCACCGACCCGCGCCTGGACCGGGTCGACGGCATCGTGATGCTGCTGGTCGGGATGGACGCGGTCCGGTTCAACCAGCAGTTCACCGCGATGGGCCGGGCCGGGACGCAAGTGCGGGTCAGCCCGGTCGTCGACGAACAACTCCTGCTCGCCGCCGGCCCCGGTGCCAACACCGATCTCTATGTCGCGTCCAGTCTGTTCCCCGACGTGAGCGCCGATCCCGACCGGCTCGCGCGCTATCACCACATGCACGGCCGCTTCGCGCCGAAACTCACCTACTTCGGCAACACCGCCTACGAGGCGCTGCACACGCTGCGGGCGATGGCCCATGCCGTCGGCTCCCTCGAGGTGCCCCGGATGCGAGCCGCGCTGGAGCACGGCGTGGTGCTGGAGACGCCGTCGGGAGCGCGGATGTACCGCGACAATCACGTGGTCCGCCCGCCCAGCCTGATCGCCCGGGCGGAGGGCGTGGACCTTCGGATACTGGACACCTTGTACTGACGCCGCGGTACCGGCACGGCGGCACCCGGGCTCAGTCGAGTCCGAGGCCCTTGCGGGCGACCTCGACCGAATCATTCGGCGGCGCAATGGTTTCCGGGCCCGGCGCGGCGAGCAACGGCCGATCCGGACCGAGACCCTTGTCGACGGCGGCGGCGCGGACCGCGTTGACGACGTACAGCAGCGCCGCCCGGCGTGCCGTATTGGTGCGGTAGGCCAGCGAGACGGTCCGGGTGAGGCCGTCGCCGAGCCCGACGATATCCACACCCGGCGGCCGCAACGCCAGTCCCAGGTCCGAGACCAGCGTGACGCCCAGACCGGCCGCGACCATCGCCATCGCGGTGGACTGCTCCTCCACTTCGTGGTCGATGCGCGGTTCGACCCCGCCGGACTGGAAGGCCAGCCGAACCGCATGTCCGAAATGCGAGCGAGCGGGCGCGAGGATCCACGGATGTTCCGTCAGATCGGCCAGGGTCACCGTCGGCGTCGGCACCGCTCCGGCCGGCACCGCCGCGTAGAGCCGCTCGACCGCGATCACGGCACGTTCCAGACCGCGGTCCCAGGTCATCGGGTAATTCGAATAGTCGAGGACGAACGACAGGTCGAGCGTGCCGTCGCGGACCGCGGCAGCCGTCGCCTCCGGCGCGAGTTCCCTGGTCCGCACCAGAATGCCCGGATGGGCGCGGGCGAGCGCGGTGAGCGCGTCCGGCAGCAGCCCCGAGGCGACCGAGGCCCACACCCCGGCGGTGAGAGTCGCCGACACCGACTCCCCGGACTCCTCGAGCGCCTGCGTCGCTCGCTCCACCGAGGCGAGGATCTCCTCGGCGTGCTCGGCGAGCAGCACTCCGCGATCGGTGAGTTGCAGCCGGCGCCCGCGCCGCTCGAACAGGCGCAGCCCCACGTCCCGCTCCAGCTGCGCCAGCTGTTGCGACACCGCCGACGCGGTGTAGTGCAGCGCGCTCGCGGCCGCGGTGATCGTGCCGCGCCGATGCAGCTCGCGCAGCATGCGTAGACGAGGCAGCGACAGGTCCATGCCATCGAGCGTAAGCGGTGCGCGGAAACCGTACGCGCGGCCGACAACGCTGTGCAGAAACACTGAACACGGCCGTGAACGAACCGTAAATAGACGTGTGACCGGGCAGCACTCAGGCTGGTGAGAGCGAATCACCAGCCGGGACGACGAGGTCCGGACGCCGATCGTCGCGCGACTCGACGTTCCGCGCGGATGGTGGTCGGCCATCCGAACGCGAAGGAGGTAGTTCGCCGTGACGACGATCCACAACCCGGCCGAGGACACCGCACCGACCGTCCCGGCGGTGCCCGCGACCGTCCCGGCCGCCCCCGCGATCCGCCGCCCCGAGCCGTACATGCGGCTGCAGTGGACCGATTCGGACACCGGCGCCGTCGGCTACCTCGTCGTTCACACCCTGCGCGGCGGCCTGGCCACCGGCGGCACCCGCATGCGGGCCGGGTGCACGCTGAGCGAGGTGGAGGATCTGGCGCGCGGAATGGCCGCCAAGACCGCGACTTTCGACCTGCCGATCGGCGGCGCGAAGGGCGGCATCGACTTCGACCCGAAGGATCCGCGTGCCGTCCTGGTGCTGGAGCGATTCTGTGAGGCCATGCGCCCGTGGATCGACGCGCACTGGGTGACCGCGGAGGACCTGGGCGTTCCGCAGCATCTGATCGACGAGGTGTTCGAGAAGCTGGGCCTGGGACAGAGCTACCACGCCGCGATCCGCCGCGCCGCCGACCCCGCCGCCACCCTGGAACGAGTCCGCGACGGACTGAACGCGGCGGTCGAGGGCGGTTTCCTGCTGGGCGATGTGATCGGTGGTTACGGCGTCGCGCACGCCTGCCTCGCCACGGCCGTCTCCTGGGGCCGGATGCCGGCGGAGACGACTGTCGCGATTCAAGGCGTCGGAACGATGGGCGGTGCGGCGGCCTACTACCTGCACGAAGCCGGAATGCGCGTGACCACCGTGGCCGATGCCGCCGGTGCTCTGTACCGGGCCGGCGGCCTGGATATCCCGGCACTGCTGGAATTGCGCGACGACTTCGGCGAGATCGACCGCTCCCGGCTGCCGTCGGATGTCGAGCAACTGCCGCGCAGCGCGGTGCTGTCCGCCGAGGTCGACATCCTGGTGCCCGCGGCCATCTCGTACGCGATCACGCCGGACAACTCCTTCGATGTGCGCGCCCGCGTCGTCGTCGAGGCGGCCAACGCCGCGACCACGCCGGAGGCGGAGGCCATGCTCGCCGCCCGCGGCGTGCCGGTGCTGCCTGACTTCGTCGCCAATGCCGGTGCGGTCGCCTGGGCGTGGTGGCTGCTGCTCGGTGAGGTCGACGACGTGCCGGAGAACTCCTTCGATCGGCTGCGCACCACCATGCACACCAAGGTCGCGCAGTTGCTGGCCGCCTGGACCGACCACGGCATCACACCGCGTGACACCGGCCGGCGCTGGGCCGACGACCCGGCGCCGATCAACGCCGCGGTCGTGATCCCCTGAGCGACAGGCCGTTCAGGCCGTGGTGACGAGGCTGTCGAGGACCGACAGGAAGATCCCCAGCCCGTCGTCACTCGGCCCGGTCAGCGGCTCGGTGGCGTGTTCGGGGTGCGGCATGAGGCCGACGACGCGGCCGTTCGGGGAGGCGATGCCGGCGATGTCGCGCTGCGAACCGTTGGGGTTGCCGCCCACGTAGCGGAAGACCACCCGGCCTTCGCCTTCGAGTTCGTCGAGCACGGCCTGCGAGGCCTGGTAGCGGCCCTCGGCATTCTTCACCGGGACCAGAATCTGCGCACCGGCTTCGTAGCGCGAGGACCACGCGGTCGCCGTGGACTCCACCCGCAGCCACTGATCCCGGCAGACGAAGTGCAGACCTTCGTTGCGGGTCAGCGCGCCCGGCAGCAGCCCGGCCTCGCACAGCACCTGGAAACCGTTGCAGATTCCCAGCACCGGCATACCTTTACCCGCGGCCTCGACGACCTTGCCCATCACCGGCGCGAAGCGGGCGATGGCGCCGGCGCGCAGGTAGTCGCCGTAGGAGAATCCACCCGGCACCACCACCGCGTCGACACCCTTGAGGTCCGCGTCGGCGTGCCACAGGCTCACCGCTTCGGCGCCGGCCAGCCGGACCGCGCGCGCCGCGTCGACGTCGTCGAGCGTGCCGGGGAAGGTGATGACACCGATTCGCGCAGAGCTGGTCACGGCAGCCGCACCACTTTCCAGTCCTCGATCACCGTGTTGGCGAGCAGGGCCTCGGCGATCTTCTCGAGCTCCGCATCGCTGACGCTGTCGTCGATGTCGAGTTCGAACCGCTTGCCCTGCCGCACATCCGACACACCCGGGAAACCCAGGCGTCCGAGCGCGCCGGCGATGGCCTGACCCTGCGGATCCAGGATCTCGGCCTTCGGCATCACCTCGACCACAACTCGTGCCACGCGTTGCTCCTCAAGCTGGTGGGGGGATTACCACAACAGCTTAATCGGGGCTGCTCGCGGACGCCCCGCCGGGCAGGGCTGCCGCCTCCGGGCCCACGCTGCGGCCGGGCGAGATAGCGTGAAAACATGCGCATAGCCCACTTCGGTCATTCCTGCGTTCTCGTCGAATTGAACGGCGCCAAGATCCTGTTCGATCCGGGCACTTTCTCGCACGGATTCGAAGGCATCACGGGACTCGACGCGATCGCGATCACTCATCAGCACCCCGACCACATCGATCCGAACCGGATCGAGGCCCTGGTCGACGCGAATCCGAGCGCGCGCCTGCTCAGCGATCCGCAGACCGCACAGCAGCGCGGTGAGCCGTGGCAGGCCGTGCACGCGGGCAATATCGTCACCATCGGCGGTCTGCAGATCACCGGCGGCGGCGGCAAGCACGCGGTGATCCATCCGGAGCTGCCGGTCGTCGACAACACCGTCTTCCAGCTCGGCACCGCCGACGATCCGGCGCAGTTCGTCCATCCGGGCGATTCGCTGTGGGTGCCGCCGGTATCGGTCGGGGTGCTGGCGGTACCCGCGGTCGCGCCGTGGATGAAGATCAGCGAAGCGGTGGACTATCTGCGCGCCGTGGCGCCGCGCACCGCCGTCCCGATCCACTACGGCATCATCGCGCCGGAGGCACAGGGCATCTACTTCGGCCGCCTGTCGGAAATGCGCCCGGCCGATACCGAATTCGCGCTCATCGAGCCGGAGGACACCAAGACCTTCTAGCGATTCAACCCCTCACCGCGAATACGAGGACAAGAACAGCGCCTCCGCCAGCGCCACATGCTCGATCTCGCTGGGATCGACGCTCTCGTTCGGGGCGTGGATCAGGCATTTCGGCTCCTCGACGCCGAGCAGCATGATCTCGGCGTCGGGGTAGGTCTCGGCGAAGACGTTGCACAGCGGAATCGAACCGCCCTGCCCCTGCATGGTGGCGGTGCGTCCGTACGCGGCGGCGAAGGCGTCCTCCATCGCCAGCCGCGCCGGGCCGCCGGTTCCGGACCGGAACGGCGCCCCGGTGCCCTCCGTCTCGATCCGCACGCGCGCACCCCACGGCGTATGCGATTCCAGATGTGCGGTAAGGGCTTTCAGGGCCGGAGCCGGATCGACTCCGGGCGGGATCCGCAGATTCAACCGGGCCCGCGCGCTGGGCTGCACGGCCGCCGCCGACCCCACCACCGGCGGGACGTCGATGCCCAGCACGGTCAACGCCGGCCGAGCCCAGAGCATGTCCGAGATGGTGCCGCTGCCCAGCACCTGCACGCCGTCGAGGATGCCGGCATCGACACGGAACTGCTCGACCGGATATTGCGCGCCGTCCCAGACCTGATCGGCCGGCAACCCGGCGACCGTGGTGTTCCCGTGTTCGTCCCGCAGCGTCGCGAGAAGCCGGATCAGCGCGGCGACCGCATCCGGGGCCGCCCCGCCGAACATGCCGGAATGCAATGGGCCGGAGAGGGTTTCGACCGTGACCAGCACATTCACGTTGCCGCGCAGGGTCTGGGTGAAGGTCGGCAGGCCCGCCGCGAAATTGCCGCAGTCACCGATCAACAGGGCGTCGGCGCGCAGCAGGTCCGCGTGCTGCGGAACGAACTGTTCCAGACCGCCGGTGCCCTGTTCCTCCGAACCCTCGCAGACCAGCGTGATGCCGACCGGATACCCCTTGTCTCCCAGCGTGTTCCGCAGCGCCCGCAGGGCGGTCAGATGGACGACGATATTGCCTTTGCAGTCGGCCGCGCCGCGCCCGTACCAGCGGCCGTCGCGCTCGGTGAGCTCCCACACCGGAGTCTCCCAGGCCGTCTCGTCCACCGGCGGCTGCACGTCGTAATGGCTGTACAGCAGCACCGTGGGAGCTCCGGCGGGAGCCGGGTACCGGGCCACGACCGCCTCGCTCCCGTCGGGCGTCTCGTGCAGGCCGACGTCGGTGAGACCGAGGCCGGCGAAGGCGTCGGCGACCCACCGCGCCGCCCGGTGACATTCCTCCGGCGGAAACTGGCGCGCATCGGCCACGGACCGATACGAAACCAACTGGGCCAGATCGGCTTTCGCCTGCGGCATCAGCGCCCGCACCTGTTCGCGCAGGGCCGCCGTCCGAGAATCGTCGGTCATGTCACCCAACCTAACCCCCTTCCGAGACCGGCCGCATCGGCGCCGGGCCCGGCGCGGCGCGGAATTCACCCGCTTTCCCCACCCCTTCGGACCGGTCCGCAACGGCAGCGGGCATGATGAGGGAGAGCTCGACCGCGATCCGACCACCGGAGAGGACGAGATGTCTGCATCATCGGAATCCGACGACCTGTTCGCGATGCCCGATCTGGATCGCGGCGCACCCAAACACCACTTTCCGCATCGCGAGATGCCGGCGCCGGAGGCCTATCAGATCGTGCACGACGAGCTGATGCTCGACGGCGTGTCGCGGATGAATCTGGCCACCTTCTGCACCACCTGGATCGATGATCACGCCCGCCGGTTGATGGCGGAGAGCCTGGCCAAGAATATTGTCGACAAGGACGAATATCCGCAGACCGCCGAGCTCGAGCGCCGGTGCGTGCGCATGGTCGCCGACCTGTGGCACTGCCCCGATCCCGGGTCGACGCGAGGCACCTCCACCATCGGGTCCAGTGAGGCGGCGATGCTCGGCGGGCTGGCCGCGAAGACGCGCTGGCGCAAGAACGGCGGGCAGGGCGTCCCCAATTTCGTCTGCGGCCCGGTGCAGGTGTGCTGGGAGAAGTTCGCGCGCTATTTCGACGTCGAGATCCGGCAGGTGCCGCTGCGCGGGAACCGCTATACACTCGAGCCGGATGACATTGCGGCACAGTGCGATTCGAATACCATCATGGTCGTCGCCACCATGGGGCAGACCTTCACCGGACTGCTCGAGGACGTCGCCGCGATGAGCGCGGCCTTGGACGATCTGGAGGCACGCACCGGACTGGACATCCCCCTGCACGTCGACGCCGCCAGCGGCGGATTCCTGGCCCCGTTCACGGCGCCGGATCTGGTGTGGGACTTCCGGCTCGCGCGCGTGAAGTCGATCAACGCCTCCGGGCACAAAACCGGTCTGGCGCCGCTGGGCGCCGGCTGGGCGCTCTGGCGCACGGCCGCCGATCTCCCGGACGAGCTCGTGTTCAACGTCGACTATCTCGGCGGCAGTATGGCCACCTTCAACCTGAATTTCTCCCGCCCCGGGGGCCAGGCCATCACCCAGTACTACGACTTCATCCGGCTCGGCCGCACGGGTTACACCCGGCTGCAATCGGCGATCTACCGCGTCGCCGAACATCTGGCCCACGGACTCACCGAGACCGGGTTGTTCGAGATGATCCACGACGGCACGCCCACCCGGGGAATCAGCGCGGTGTCGTGGCGGCTGCGCGACGATCCCGGCTTCAACCTGTACGACCTGTCCGAACGCCTGCGCTCGCGCGGCTGGCTGATCGCCGCCTATCCGCTACCCGCCGACCGGCAGGACGAGACGATCATGCGGGCGGTCATCCGGCACGGCTTCACCCACGATATGGCCGATCTGCTGCTGGCCGATATCCACCGCTGCGTCGACCAGCTGAAGACGCATCCGCTGTCCACCTCGCTCACCCGCAAGGAGGCGGGCGGATTCACCCACGACGCCACCGCCGTCGTATCGGACGAGGCGATCGTCACCGAGGTGCGGGATATGCGGCGCGCGGCCGGGGAGGACCCGGCGAATATTCGCTGACGTCGGGCAGGCTCAGGCCGCATGCGGCATGGCGTACGGTTCCCACCGGTAGACGTCGGGAACCGCCTCGTGGAACAGCGCCAGATCGACGGCGTCCAGCATGGCCTGGTGCGGTCCGGGCCGGGAGAGCTGCGCCGCCGAGACGGCCAGACGCAGCGTTCCGCCGCGCCGGGCGATGCGGGCCGCGCTCATGATCAGTGCGTGGCACCACCACGGTTCGGCCCGGAAACCCTCACCGACGCCGTGCACCCAGCAGCGCTGTGCCGTATCCCGTTCCAGGTCGTGGATGGCGGTCAATCCCAGCGCCAGGCGGAAGCCGACCTCGGGCAGGGCGGCGACGGCGCCCTCGGAGGCCGTCCAGCGCGGGGCGGCGAACAACCGGGTGCGCAGCCCGATCTGTTCCATCACCCGGTCCGCGGCCGTGAGGCGCAGGCGCGCTTCGTGCTTGGGCAGCGTGGCGAATTCGGCGCGGCGACGCTTGGTCGCGGCCTGGTCGTAGCCGTGCAGCACGATCGCGTCACCGGCGGCGCGCCGGTCCCGCAACCACCGCTGGGTGTGCGGATCCTCGGTGAGCCGGTACTTCCCCTTCAACCGCGGCGCCACCAGCAGCGACAGCCGTACCCCGCGGCCGTCCATCTCCGCGGCGAAGGCACGCGCCTGTTCCAGTGTGGTGTCGCGAATACCCGACACCGAGACGATCAGCTGCCCGAACCCCCGGTCGTTGCCGCTCATGCCTCCACTGTGCGCGCGGCAGGTGTCGGCCCCGTGCAGCCGAAGTGACGCCCCGACGAATTCCCGGAGCGACCGCCCGGCCGCACGGTCCGGCTACGCGCAGCCGTCAGCCGACCTCGCCGAGACCGACCCGGTCGAGCACCCAGGCGTATTCGAAGGCGACTTCCTTCCACTTCTCGTAGCGGCCGCTGACGCCGCCGTGCCCGGCGCTCATCTCGGTCTTCAGCAGCAGCTGAGAGTCGCCGGTCTTCGTGGCCCGCAGCGCGGCGACCCACTTCGCGGGCTCGACGTAGAGCACGCGGGTGTCGTTGAGGCTGGTGATCGCCAGGATCGCCGGATAGTCCACGGCCGCCACGTTCTCGTACGGCGAATAGGACTTCATATAGGCGTAGACCTCCGGATCCTCCAGCGGATTACCCCACTCGTCCCATTCGATGACCGTCAGCGGCAGCGACGGGTCCAGGATCGAGGTGAGCGGATCCACGAACGGCACATTGGCGAGGATGCCCGCGAACAGTTCGGGAGCCAAGTTGGCCACCGCACCCATCAGCAGTCCGCCCGCACTGCCACCGTCGGCCACCAGCACCTGCGGCGTGGTGACCCCGGTGTCGACGAGGTGCCGTGCGCAGGACACGAAATCGGTGAAGGTGTTCTTCTTGGTGAGCGTTTTGCCGTTCTCGTACCACAGCCGGCCCATCTCGCCACCGCCGCGCACGTGGGCGACCGCGAACACCATGCCGCGGTCGAGCAGCGACAGCCGCGACACCGAGAAACCCGGATCGATACTGGCCTCGTAGGACCCGTATCCGTAGAGCAGCAACGGTTTCGGGCCCGGACCCTCGCTGTCGCGGCGGCGCACCACCGAGATCGGAATCCGGGTGCCGTCGGCCGCGGTGGCCCAATCCCGGTGCTGCACATAGTCGTCCGGGTCGTAGCCGCCGAGCACCTGCTGCTGTTTGCGCAGCGTCAGCTCACCGGTGGCGGGCACGTAGTCGAAGACCTGCATCGGGGTGATGAACGAGGTCACGCCCAGCCGCAGCGTCGGCTGCGCCCATTCCGGGTTGGAGCCCACGCCGGCGGAGAACAGTTCCAGCCCGAATTCCAGTTCACGCAGCTCGCCGTAACCGTCGGAAGTCAACGGCCACACCGCGACTCGCGGCAGCGCCTCGCGCCGATACGAGAGCACGAGATGGTCGCGGAAGCAGTCGACGTCCTCGAGCCGCACGTCGTCACGATGACCGATCAGCATGGTCATCGCCGCCGGATCGTCCACCGGCGCCTCGGTGAGCACGAAATTCTCGGCCTTCACACCGTCGACCACGTCGTTGTGCAGGATCAGCAGCCGGTCCTGCCCACCGATCACCGCATGTTCGGCCGAATACTCCACACCCTCGCGGCGCGGCAGCAGCACCCGGAATTCGCCCTCGGGATCGTCGGATTCGAGGATCCAGCCCTCGGTGGTGATCTTCGATCCGACCCAGATCATCAGGTACTTCTCGGAGCGGCTGGCGCCGATGCTGACCCAGTAGCGCTCGTTGGGCTCGTGGAAGACTTTCACGTCGTCGGTCTGCCCGGTGCCGAGGCGGTGCCGCCACACGGTGTCGGGCCGCCAGGATTCGTCGACGGTCTGATAGAAGACGTGGGTTCCGTCCAGCGACCAGGTCGCCCCCGGCGCGGTGCCGGGAATTTCGTCGCCGAGCAGCTCACCGCTGCGGAGATCCTTGAACCGCAAGACATACCGCTCGTCACCGACGGTATCGGTGGAATAGGCCAGCAGGGTGCCGTCGTGACTGATCGAAAAGGCGCCGAGGGCGAAGAAGTCGTGCCCCTCGGCCAGCACGTTGCTGTCGAGCAGAATTTCCTCACCGGGAATCTCGATATCGACCTCGAGTTGCGGCGGAGTCCAGTCGTCGGCATCGGCGATCGGGCAACGGCAGTGCACGGCGTACTGCTTGCCTTCGAAGCTGCGCGAGTAGTACCAGTACTCGCCCAGCCGCGCCGGGACCGACATATCGGTCTCCTGGGTGCGCGATTTGATCTCGTCGAAGATCCGCGCACGCAGCGGGGCCAAGTGCGCGGTCTGGGCGTCGGTGTAGGCGTTCTCGGCCTCGAGATAGGCGATGACCTCGGGATCGTCCTTGTCCCGCAGCCATTCGTAGGGATCGACGAAGGTGTCACCGTGATGGACGCGTTCGGAGGGGACCTGTTTGGCCACCGGCGGGGTCACCGCCACCGCGGTGTCGCCGGCGTTCTGGATGGTTCCGGTACCACTGTCGAGAGCCATGGTGACCACCGTAATCGCGGTGGCCCGGTCCGGGCGCGCACCCCCACACCCGCCGACACCAACACATCGGCGAGGGCGGGAGTGCGAGCTCGGCTCGCGTTACCCCAGGCCGGTGGTCCGCGGTGCGGGCCGGCGCAGGTCACGCCCGTTGCCGCGGGCCGAACGTCGAGACTCCATCAGGAAGAACAGTGCGGCTTTGCGGCGCGGGCATTGGTCGGTGGGACAGCTGCTGTGACTGTGCAGGATGTTGTGTGCCTGCTCGACGGTGAGGTGCCGGGGCACCACCGCGCAACTGTCGAAGACGGGTGCCATGCGGTGCTCCATCCTTGTCGTCCCTTCAGTGCGGCAGGGCACGCCCTCTCGGTCTCTTGACCAGTCGACGCCCTCCAACTGCCACAATGAATGGGGTTTCCGATCGGGTTGCGGCGTAAACCAGCGGTGTTGCCGCGACGAGTAGACGAATGCCACATTTCGCAGGTCGGCATATCGGTGTGATCCCGGCCATGCCCGGGCGCGCGGATTCGGAAACGACGCCGGTGCGGCGGCGTCCGACCGCCTACTCTCGAGGACGTCAGCGCCCGCGCGGACGCCACGGGCGATCACATCGATGCAGGAGCACAGGTTGGAAGCGAAGAATCGCGAGATCGAACCCGGGGCGGTCTGGCAGCGCAGCGGCGACGGGGAGGGCGGTGTCGAGGTGGCCTTCCTGGCCAGCGGCAATATCGGGCTGCGGGATGCCAAGAATCCGGACGGGCCGGCGCTGATCTTCACTCCCGGCGAGTGGCGGGCATTCGTCGCCGGCGCCAAGGACGGCGAATTCAACCGCCCCGGAGCGCAACCGCACTGAACCGAACCCGAGGCCGAATCCGATCGCGCGGACCGTCGCGGGCCCGCGCGATCGGATCGTCGGCCTCCGGCGATCAGGCCCCGATCGCGGCGCCGACCGTCGGCCAGGACGCGTGCAGATAGTCCTGCCAATACGACCAGGAATGCGTACCGACCGGACTGTGATCGACCCGGGCCGGGATTCGCATGCCGCGCAGCCGCTGCTCGAAGGCGGTGACACAGACGTCCACACCGGCCTCGATGGGCCCGCCGAGGACGATGTTCTCCGGCAGCTGCGGTTTGATCTCGGTCTCGTGCGGACCGGGGATTCCGGTGCCGGTGGACAGGTAGACGGTCTTGCCGCGCAGCCGGTCCGCCAGCAGCGCCGGATCGTGGGCGCCCCATTCCGGACTCCCCGGCGCACCCCACATATCGAACGGATTGCCGCCGCGGTTGGCGATCGAGAACATGATCGCCCCCTGCGCGATACCCAGATCCGGGCACGCGCTGTAGCCCGCCACCGCCTCGTACAGCTCCGGGTGGCGAACGGCCAGGACGAACGCCGCGATTCCGCCCATCGACAGACCGCCGATCGCGTTCACGCCGTTGCCCGAGAACGTGGCATCGATGATGGGCGGAAGTTCGCGGGTCAGGAAGGTCTCCCACTGGTAGCGGCCGAAATGCGGATCGTCGCGCTGCCAGTCGGTGTAGTAACTCGCCTGCCCGCCGATCGGCAGCACGACGTTGACGTTCTTACCGCGGAAGAAGGGTTCGGCATCGGTGGCATTGGTCCAGGTGCTCTGCTGGACACCGGGGTCGAGCCCGTCGAGCAGATAGTACGAGGGTCGCGAGCCCCCGCCGGCCGGATGCAGGACCTGGACCTGAATGGTGCGGCCCATGGCCGGCGAGTCGATGAACAGCGCCGTCCGGGTCGGGCTCATATCGTTGTTCCCGACCACCCGCGCCGCCGATGCGCGGGGCTGTGGGCCCATCCAGGGACCGAAGACTCCCAGTCCGACTGTCAGCACAACCGCAGCAACGAATGAACGTCGCATGTCCCCACCTCCGTCAGCCCACCACAACTGCTACTTAAAGTAACGCACACTGTGGTGCCGCGCGGAGCTTTCGGCCCGCAGGCGTTTCCTCAGCAAATCGCCCGGCCCGCACCGCCACTCAGGTGAGCCACCACTTTCCGTCCTGTCCGCTCGCGGCATCCGGTCGCGTCCGCCCGACCGCGCCCCGGATCGATGCCGCCAGATAATCCAGGTCCGCACGCGGCGGGGTCGTCGCGCGATGGCGCAGCCCGAAGCCGTCGCCGGGCGTGCGCGGAATGACGTGCAGATGGACGTGGAAGACCTCCTGGCCGGCCGTAACACCGTCTGCCAGAAAGAGATTCACCCCATCACAGCGCACCTCGGACTGCCGCAGCGCGGCGGCCAGACGCTGCGCGACCTGAAAGAGCTTGCCGCCGATCACCGGATCGAGTTCGGCCAGGCTGCGCGCCGGAACCTTCGGAATCACCAGCAGGTGACCGGGTGTCATGGGCCGGATGTCCATGAAGGCGAGAACGTCGTCGTCCTCGTAGACCTTGGACGAGGGCGCCCGCCCGGCGACGATATCGGCGAAGATCGTGTAGGGGTCCATATCCGGCAACCCTAGTCGCCGATTTCGCCTGCGCCGCCGCACCATTCGCACGGCGCCGAGCACGCGCGAGGCCACCGCACGCACGGCGGCGCCCGGCGGATTCGGTGCCGCGACCATCGGTCCGGCGGCGGCTACAGAATCGGCGACGGGGTGTAGCGGGCGGCCTCCGGATGCGCGTCGATCAGCTTCTGTACCTGCGCCACCACGTCGCTCACCTGCGCCTCGGCGGCGCCGATGAACGCGGTCCGATCGGCCAGAGCGGCCTCGAGACCGGCCCGGTCCAGCGGCATCCGGTCGTCGGCCGCGAGGCGGTCGAGCAGATCCGGTTCGCGCCCCTGCTCCCGCATGGCCAGCGCCACCGCGACCGCGTGCTCCTTGATGACCTCGTGCGCGCTCTCGCGGCCCACTCCGGCCCGCACCGCCGCCATCAGGATGCGGGTGGTGGCCAGGAACGGCAGATAGCGGTTGAGTTCGCGCTCGATCACGGCCGGGTAGGCGCCGAATTCGCCGAGGACGGTCAGGAAGGTCTCCATCATGCCGTCGATGGCGAAGAACGCGTCCGGCAGCGCGACCCGGCGCACCACGGAACAGAACACATCGCCCTCGTTCCACTGCGCACCGGCCAGTTCCGCCGCCATCGAGCCGTAGCCGCGCAGAACCACCTGCAGGCCGTTGACGCGTTCGCAGGAGCGGGTGTTCATCTTGTGCGGCATCGCCGAACTGCCGACCTGCCCGGGCTGGAAGCCCTCGGTGACCAATTCGTGCCCCGCCATCAGCCGCACCGTGTGCGCGAACGACGAAGGGCCCGCGCCCAACTGGACCAGCGCGGAGATCACGTCGTGATCCAGTGAGCGGGGGTAGACCTGGCCGACGCTGGTCAGCACGCTCGCGAAGCCCAGATGCCGGGCGACCTTCTGCTCCAGCTGGGCGAGCTTGGCGGCGTCGCCGTCGAACAGATCGAGCATGTCCTGGGCGGTGCCCATCGGACCCTTGATGCCACGCAGCGGATACCGATCGATCAGCTCGCGCACCCGCCGCAGGGCGATCAGCACCTCGTCGGCCGCACCCGCGAAGCGCTTGCCCAGCGTGGTCGCCTGCGCCGCCACGTTGTGCGAGCGACCGGCCATCACCATCGACTGGTACTCGGCGGCACGCTCCGCCAGCCGCGCGGCGACCGCGACGCCGTGTTCGTAGACGTGTTCCAGCGAGAGCCGAATCTGCAACTGTTCCACGTTCTCGGTCAGATCCCGGCTGGTCATGCCCTTGTGGATCTGCTCGTGCCCGGCGAGAGCGTTGAACTCCTCGATCCGGGCCTTCACATCGTGGCGCGTGATCCGCTCCCGTTCGGCGATCGAGGCCAGGTCGACCTCGCCCAGCACCCGCTCGTAATCCTCGAGCACGTCGGGGGTGACCGCGTCGGTACCGGCGGCGCCGAGTTCGGTCTGGGCCCGCAGCACCTCGAGCCACAACCGGCGCTCCAGCACGATCTTGTTCTCGGGCGACCACAACTGCACCAGTTGCGGGCTCGCGTACCGGGTGGCGAGGACGTTCGGGACAAGACTCACGAACAGTCAGTCTAGTGTTCGATGCCTGCTCGGTTGCTGGGGCATGGCCGCCGGCATGTGCTGTGCCGCGGCCGGTGGCACGGTCTGCGGCGCCATCAGCGGTTGCGGCACCGGCGGAGCGATCACATCGATCAATTCCAGCAGCGCGCCGCGGGCCGTCCGGCGCGGTTGCGGATCGGATTCGGCCAGCGCGGCGACCACCGCACCGTCGACCACCGCCACCAACCGGCGCAGCTGATCGGTGCGCACCATCCGATCGGATCGGCGCAGCACATCGGCCAGCAGGTCCTCGAGCTGCGCGCGTAACCGCAGCTGCACCTCGCGTAGTTCCGGATGCCGGGCCGAGGCCACCGAACGCTCGTAACGGGCGATCAGCCGCCCGCGCGCGAATTCGTCGGGTCCGTCGGTGCCGACCATCAGATCCACGATCAGGTCGACGGTCGCCTCGGCGCCGCGCTTGCGGTGGGTGACCTCGCCGATCCGGCGGCGCATCGACTCGAGTTCGGCATTGCCGCTGAACTCGACCGCGCGCGCGATCAGATCCTCGAGGGATTCGAAATAGTAGGTCGTGGATGCCAGGGGCAAATCCGCGCGCGTCGCCACCGAACGGTGGCGCACGGCATCGAAGCCGCCTTCGAGTAGCAACTCCGCGGCAGCCGCAACCAACGCTTGGCGACGCCTTTCGCCTTTCGGGGTCGTCGCGGTGATCACCGTGTCATCGTGCCAGTCATCATCGGTTCATCCGTGCCAAATCGGTGCGATCTGTGCAAATCTGTGCGTCTGTGCAATCCCGGCCGAATCGTTGCTGTGCAATCGACCATGGGACCGCGCAAATTTCCGGGATCCGATCCGAGCGGACAGCCGGGACCGGTTCGAAATAGCAAGGGTTGAAATCACAACCCGATTCATTTGTACCGCATCCACGCGCTCCGGTGGGCCGGTACGGAAAGTCTGTGCGTCAGCTCAGATATCGGCCCAGCCGCACCAGCGCCTCCTCGATATCCGCGGTGGCGCCGGCGAACGAGAATCGGACCGTGCGGTGTCCGTGACGGGTGTCGAAATCGATCCCGGGTGCGAGCGCGACACCCGTGTGCGCCAACAGATCCGCGCACCATTGCGTCGAATCCTCGCTCAGATGACCGATATCGGCGTACGCGTAGAAGGCGCCGTCGGCCGGCGCCAGCTCGGTGATGCCGAGTGCGGGCAGCCCCTCGAGGAGCAACGACCGGTTGCGGGCGTAGCGGCGCACGTGTCCGTCGAGTTCGGATTTCGCCTCCGGACCGAAGGCGTGCGCCGCCGCGAATTGCGAGATGGCCGGCGGGCAGACGGTCATATTGGACGCCAGCCGCTGCAGCGCCGGACGCAGCCGCGCGGGTGCCAGCATCCAGCCCAGCCGCCAGCCCGTCATCGAGAAGTACTTCGACACCGAACCGATCACCACCGATTCACGTGAGGTCTCCCAGGCCGAGCTCACCGGTTCGGTATCGCCGTCGACTCCCGAATAGGCGATGCCGTGATAGATCTCGTCGGAGATCAGCAGCGTGCCGTGCTCGTCGCACCAGCGGGCCAGGGCCGCCAGCTCGTCGGGGGCGATCATGGTGCCGGTCGGATTCGCCGGGCTGGCCACGATCAAGCCGGCGGGCGGTTCGGGCAGTTCCTCCAGCATCGCCACGGTCGGCTGGAACCGGGTCTGCGGGCCGCAGTCGAGTTCGATCACGCGGCAGCCCAGCGCGGTGAGGGTGTTGCGGTAGGCCGGGTAACCCGGACGAGCGACCACGACGGTGTCGCCGACGTCGAATGCGGCCAGGAAGATCAGCGTGAACGCGCCCGAGGATCCGGTCGTGATCACCACATCGTCGGCCTCGACCTCGACGCCGTAGGTGTCGCGGTGATGGGCCGCGATGGCCGAGCGCAGTTCCGGGATGCCGAAAGTCTCGGTGTAGCCGAGCAATTCGGCGTCGAGGGCCACCTGGGTGGCACGCCGCACCGGGACCGGGGCGGGCGTGGAGGGCTGGCCCGCGGCCAGGACCAGCACGTCGCCGTGGGTACGGGCGCGTTCGGCCGCGGCCTTCCAGACATCCATGACGTAGAAGGTCGGAACGGTGGACCGCCGGGATTCACTGCGCACCAGACGACGGTAGAACACCGTGTCGGCCGGCCGGCGCGCAGTCCGTTTCCCGGCACCGGGCGGCTGAGACGTTGCTGTGCGCCGCCGCGCCTGCCTGCGCGTGCGGGTGGCCCCCTGTTATCGTCGGCAGAATGCCTGACCAGGCACGCCGCGCGAAGTCGTACCAGGGGGGCTGGACCGTGATCCGCCCCGACTGGCGAACGACGCTGCGCCGCGACCGCCCCTCGATCGCGAATCGCCTCCGTTCCTCGGCTCGCCGATCGCGCGATGCCGGGCAGGTCGCGGCGGTCGAATGGCGCACGCGGGCGGGGCGTTGGCAGCAGACCTTCCGGGATCGCCCTTGGCGGGAGGAATTCGAGACCCTGTGGCCACGGCTGCGCGGCTGGGTCGGCGAGCATCGGGTGCTGGTGATCGGCATGGTCGTGATCGGACTGTTCGCCGCCGCCGACACCGTGGCGCCGCAGCCCGTCGACTCGACGCCGAAACCCGGTGCGGCACAGCGTATCGCGGTGGCGTATCCGCTTCAGGTGCAGGCCGAACCCGAAACCAGCAAGCGTTATCTGACCGCCATCGACAACGGCGAGCGCATGCGCGAGGCGCAGGTGGTCGCCGCGGCCTCGCGGGCCACCCTCGAACGCGCGAAGGCCGAAGCCGCCGCGGCGGTCGCCGGGACGCCGCAACCCTGGCTGCCCGGGCCGGCCACCTCGATTCCCGACGGCATCATCCCGGGCGGAACCGCCCCGGCCATCGGCGGTTTCGCCCTGCCCGCGCGCGGCGTGTTCACCTCCGGATACGGCGGCCGGTGGGGCACCTTCCACTACGGGATCGATATCGCGGCCCCCATCGGTTCACCGATCTACGCCGTCGCCGACGGCACCGTCATCGACGCCGGGCCGGCGCAGGGCTTCGGACTGTGGGTACGCATCCGCCACGACGACGGCACCATCTCGGTGTACGGCCACATGTACGACTTCTCGGTATCGGTCGGCGAGCGGGTGCGCGCCGGTCAGCAGATCGCTCGTATCGGCAACCGCGGCGATTCCACCGGCCCGCACCTGCACTTCGAGATCCTCATCGGCGGACAGCACGTGGACCCGCAGCCATGGCTGGCCATGCACGGCATACAGGTCGGCTGACCCGGCCGGGGTTCGCTCCCGGCGACAGGGCCGACGCTGTGTCGACTACACCCGGGTGGGAAGCGAGATCCGGTCCTCCACGGCGGCGAGGCCGATATCGGTCCGGAAGTGGCTGCCGGGCAGTTTGATTCCCGCGATGCGCTCGTAGGCGTTCGCGCGGGCCTCGGCCAGATCGGCGCCCGTGGCAACGACATTCAGCACGCGACCCCCGGCCGACAGCAGCGCGCCGTCCGCGCGCAGCGACGTACCGGCATGCAGCACTTCGGCATTCGCGCCCGGGCCCGAGGCCGGCGTGCCCTCGGCGCCGGAGATGACGTCCCCGGTGCGGGGGCGGCCCGGATAGTTCTCCGCGGCCAGCACCACCGTGATCGCCGCGCCGTCCTTCCAGACCGGCGGCTGCGCCTGCGCCAGCGTGCCGGTCGCGGTGGCGTGCAGCAGGGCGCCGAGCGGACTGTCGAGCAGGGCGAGCACGGCCTGGGTCTCGGGATCGCCGAAGCGGCAGTTGAATTCGACGACCGCGGGTCCGGCCTGGCCGATCGCCAGGCCCGCGTACAGCAGCCCGGAGAACGGGACGCCGCGCCGAACCATTTCGGCGGCAACGGGTTTCACCACATCGTCGACGATTTCGGTGACCGTCTCCGGCGGCAGCCACGGCAGCGGGGTGTAGGCGCCCATGCCACCGGTGTTGGGGCCGGTGTCGCCGTCGCCGACGCGCTTGTGATCCTGCGCGGGCAGCAGCGGCACCACGGTCTCGCCGTCGACCAGGCAGAACAGGGAGACCTCGGGACCGTCGAGGAACGATTCCAGCAGTACCGGATGGCCCTGCTCGAGCAGTTCGGCGCCGTGATCGCGGGCCGCGGACCGATCGGTGGTGACCACGACACCCTTACCCGCGGCCAGCCCGTCGTCCTTGACGACCCAGGTCGGCCCGAAACGATCCAGTGCGGCGTCGAGTTCGCCCGGATGATCGACGACCTCGCTGTGCGCGGTGCGCACCCCGGCCGCGGCCATCACGTCCTTGGCGAAGGCCTTCGATCCCTCGATCCGCGCGGCGGCCGCCGACGGTCCGAAGCAGGCGATCCCCGCCGCCCGCACCGCGTCGGCGATACCGAGCACCAGCGGCACCTCGGGACCGATCACCACCAGATCGGCGGCGAAATCCCGGGCGAGGCCCACGACGGCGTCGGCGCCGGCCGGATCGACCGCCCGCACCTCGGCGACCTGGCCGATCCCCGGATTGCCGGGCGCGGCCGCGATCGCGGTGACCCCGGGATCCCGACGCAGGGCTTCGACCAGGGCGTGTTCACGGGCTCCGGATCCGATGACGAGTACGCGCACGCGTGACAGCTTAGGGGACGCGGGTGAACAGCAGATGCGGGTACCGGGAGGACAGCCCGCCGCCCCGGGCACCGCCTCCCGGCCGGGCGGGGCAGTATGAAACCCATGCCATCTGTATTCAGCGCGATCATTGCCGGACAGCTGCCGGGGCGGTTCGTGTGGGAGGACGAGGAATTCGTCGCCTTCCTGACCATCGCCCCGGTCACCCAGGGTCATACGCTCGTGGTTCCCCGCAAGGAGATCGACCAGTGGCAGGATCTGGATCCCGCCACGTTCGCGCGGATGACCGAGGTCGCTCAGAAGATCGGCCAAGCCGTGCGCAAGGCGTGGGATGCGCCGCGGGCGGGCCTGCTGATCGCCGGGCTGGAGGTGCCGCATCTGCACGTGCACGTCTTCCCGGCGTTCGAGCTGGGCGATTTCAATATCTCCGGCGCCGACCCCGATCCGAGCCCGGAATCGCTGGACGAAGCGCAGGACAAGATCAAGCAGGCGCTGCGCGATCTCGGCTACGGCGCGAACGTCCCCGCCTGAATCACTCCTGCGAACGGGGCAGGCGCACCGCGAAGGTGGTGCCCTGTCCCACCGCGCTGCGCACCGAGACCGTGCCGCCGTGCGCGGCGACCAATGCCTGAACGATCGCCAGCCCCAATCCGGTGCCACCACTGTTGCGGCTGCGCGAGGTGTCGGTGCGGTAGAAGCGTTCGAAGATGCGCTCGGCGTCCTCGGCAGGCAGGCCCGGCCCGGTGTCGGCGACCTCGATGACGACCTCGTCCGGCCCGGGTGTCAGCGCGACGGTGACCGCCGCGTCGGGCGGGGTGTGGATCAGCGCGTTGTTGACCAGATTGCCCAGCACCTGACGCAACCGAGCCTCGTCGCCGAGCACCTCCAAAGTCCCTGTCCCCGGGCGTATGTCGAGGTCGATGGGCCGGCGGGGCTCCTCGGGCCGCTGGGCCGCGTCGACGGCGCGGGCGTTGTGCACCGCATCGCTGGCCAATGCCAGCAGATCCACCGGCCGGCGTTCCACCGGGCGCTGCGCATCGAGGCGAGCCAGCATCAGCAGGTCCTCCACCAGCAGGCTCATCCGCTTGGATTCGCGTTCGATCCGATCCATGAACAGGGCCGGATCCGCCAGCGCCCCTTGCCGATACAACTCCGCGAAACCCTTGATCGTGGTCAGCGGGGTGCGCAGTTCGTGGCTGGCATCGGCGACGAACCGCCGCATCCGGGCCTCCGAACGCCGCGCCGATTCCTCGGATGCCTCGGTCGCGGCGAAGGCGCTCTGAATCTGGGACAGCATGCCGTTGAGCGACTGCGAGAGCCGATCGACCTCGGTGTTGGTGCCCTGCACCGGAACTCGCCGATGCAGATCCCCGCTCGCGATGGCCGCGGCGGTCTTCTCCACCTCACCGAGCGGGCGCAGACTCCGGCGAATCACGAACTGCGCCACCACGGCGAGCACGGCGAGCACGATGAGGCCCACCGCCACCTGCAACCCGATCAGGCGGTCGACGACGTTCTCGGTTTCGGTGAGCCGCAAGGCGACGATGCTGGAACCCTGGGGGTTCACCACCCTGATCGCTCGCCAGTGTTCGTCGGGATCACCCACCGATCCCACGGTTTCGGGATGTTTGGACAGATCGGAGGGGGTGTCCGGAACGGTGGGCCCCGAACTCAGCAGCAGGCGTTGATTTCCGGTGGGACCGGTCACCTGCACATAGAACAGTGCCGGCGGACGTTCCCGCCCCGGAGGTTGCGGAAGATGCTGGGGCGGTGGGGCATCGGGGCTGGCCCACGTGTGGGCCGCCTCGAACAGCTGCCGATCGACCTTGTCGATCAAGACGTTTCGCATGGCGGAGGTCACCGCGACACTCGACACCAGCAGTCCGAGGCCGGCCAGGCAGACCAGCGCCAGCACCAGGGTGACCCGCAGTGGCACCGCGGCCAGGCGCCGCGAGATCCGGCGCCGGATTCCCTGCCGAGGCGCAGCGACGCCCTCGGCGCCGGTTCCGGCGACGCCACCCGGTTCGGGATCGGTGCCCGGCTCGGATGCCCAGGCCGTCGTGAACACCGCGTCGGCGCCGGCCGGGTCACGGTCGGCGCGC
Organism: Nocardia africana NBRC 100379; assembly: GCF_001612635.1. Classification (GTDB taxonomy): domain Bacteria; phylum Actinomycetota; class Actinomycetes; order Mycobacteriales; family Mycobacteriaceae; genus Nocardia; species Nocardia africana. The sequence continues at coordinate 305,471 of NZ_BDAV01000002.1, forward strand.
TCGCGCACCGAGCGCGGATCGCTCATTTCGCCGACGACCGGCTGCGGCTGGGCGCGCGCATCACGTAGCCGACACCGCGCAGCGTGTGGATCAGCCGGTCGGGACCGGTGTCGACCTTCTTGCGCAGGTAGGAGACATAGGTCTCCACCACGCCCACCTCGCCCCCGAAGTCGTAGCGCCAGACGTGGTCGAGGATGCGCGGCTTGCTCAGCACGGTTCCGGCATTGACCATGAAGTACCGCAGCAGGGTGAATTCCGTCGGCGAGAGCGCGACCGGTTCCCCGGCCTTCCACACCTCGTGGGTGTCGTCGTCGAGTTCGATGTCCTCGAAGCGGATGCGCGAGGATTTCGTCTCCTCCACCACGTGACCGGAGCGGCGCAGAATCACCCGCAGCCGCGCCACCACCTCCTCGAGCGAGAAGGGTTTGGTGACGTAGTCGTCGGCGCCGAGGGTGAGGCCGGTGATCTTGTCCTCGACCTCGTCACGCGCGGTGAGGAACAGGACCGGGGCGTCGATGCCGTCGGCGCGCAGCCGGCGCAACAGGCCGAAGCCGTCCATGCCGGGCATCATGACGTCGACGATGAGGGCGTCGGGCCGGAACTGCTTGGCCCGGTCCAGCCCTTCGGCGCCGTTGGCGGCCGTGGCCACCTCGAACCCCTGGTAGCGCAGACTCACCGACAGCAGTTCGACGATCATCGGTTCGTCGTCGACCACCAGCACCCGAGCCTCGGGGGTTCGATTGCCAGCCACTCCGTTCATGCCGGCTATCGTCTCTCCTGCAGCCCGGAATGCGCTGAACGTTGTCTGGGAGTTTCCTGCGAGACCCCTGCGGGGCAGGTCGCGGGTGGGAGGCGCTCAACTGTCGTCACGGCGGTGCGGGTCGAAGCATGCTGCGCCGGAAAAGAGCAGAATGGACGGCGGAAAGGTCGTCATGCGAGCGCTACAGGGTCTGCTCAATGTGGTGGTGGGCATCCTGACGGCCGTGTTGGGCACGGTGGTCGGATTGCTGGCGGCCGTGGTGTGCCTGCTCGGCGCCGTCCTGTGCGCCACGATCCTGCTGATCCCGCTGGGAATTCCCGTCTTCAAGCTCGGCAGCCGCCTGTTCGGACTGGCCCGCCAGCTGATGCACCTGCCCTGACCTCCCGGGCGGCTTCGTCACGGCTCACCTTCGTCGGCGCCCGCCTGCGTGCTCGGCCGACGACAAAGGCTCCGACCCGCATTCGCAGGTCGGAGCCTCTCGGAGCCCCCTGTCAGGATTGAACTGACGACCTTCGCTTTACAAGAGCGGTGCTCTACCACTGAGCTAAGGAGGCGGGTGAAGCGGTGACATCATAACCGGGGCGAGGGCCGTCCGGAAAAATTGCTCACCACCGTCGGAGGGATCGACGGATCGCAGCGGCTGCGTAGGCCCCTCAGGGCGTCACGCAGCCGCCGATCACCGTCGCTCCGCGCAGTTTCGTCCGGCGCGGAATCAGGACTGGGCGCCCTGGCGAGCCGCGTCGTCGGCGGCCATCGCGTCACGCAGGCTCTTGGGCCGCATATCCGTCCAGTTCTTCTCCACGTATTCGACGCAGGCAGCGCGGCTGTCCTCGCCGAACACCACTCGCCACCCGGCCGGGACCTCGGCGAAAGCAGGCCACAGGGAATGCTGCTCCTCGTCGTTGACCAGAACGAAGAAGCGGCCGTCCTCGTCGTCGAAGGGGTTGGTGCTCATTTCACCTCACTGGATGCTGGCGCTGTGTACGGGAACGCGCTGGATACGGAACTCGCGGGGCGCGGGCACGAGCCGAAACCGACCTGAGCCGACCGACCAGAGCCGTAGCCCCCGAGCGATGTGTCGACACTAGCAAGACCGACGTTACGCGTTGGCGGTTACCTCGAGCCCGCGAAGAAATCGAGCAGGATCTTATTGACCGCCTCCGGACGTTCCAGATACCCGTAATGCCCGGCGTCGGGGATCTCCTGGTATCGGGCGTCGGGAATGACTTCGGCCAGCTCACGGGTCAGATACGCGGGAATCATCCGGTCGTCGGCGAATCCGATGGACAGACACGGCACCTTGATCGCGCGATAGGCCTGCAACCGATCGAAATCGTGATCCATCCGGCGCTGCGCCCGGATTCCCGGCGATGCCGGTCCGCCGGTGAATTCGAACAGGTCCAGCCAATCGCGCGCGGAATTCGGGTCGGCCATCGTCGCGGGCGAAAGATTCATCACCGCGGTCACGGCGGCCTCGTATTTGGCGGGCAGTCGCACCCCGGAGGCGTCGAGTTCGTGTTCGCCGAGCGAGAGCGTCTTCTGAAATTGGTCGAGCCGCGCGTGTCCGGCCATGAATACGGCTTTACGCACGAGGTCGGGACGCGCGAGAGCCAATTCCTGCGCCACCCGCGCCCCCATCGAGGTGCCGGCGACCAGGGCCGGGCCCTCGTCGAGAAATTCGATCAGCGCCGCGGTGTCGGCGACCAATTCGTCGATGGTCATCCCGTCGGGCGCCTCGTAGGACGGAGCGATGCCGCGATTGTCGAACGTGCACACCCGGTAACCGGCAGCGACCAGCGCCGGAACCTGGTGCAGCTCCCACACCCGGCCGGGGCTCCCGGTGCCCATGATCAGCACGACCAGCGGGGCAGCCCCCTTGGTGTCGGTGCCTTTGGCCTTGTCTCCCTTCACCTGGTAGTTCAGCGAGATTCCATTCACCGTGGCCAACGGCATAGTGCTGCGACCCTTTCCACTCGATTCGTGCGGTGCTCGATACACGCAGTGGGCGAAATACGCCTCCCTACCAACGTTATAGGTTTCGGGGGCCTCGGCGTTTCGCCGGTGTGACAGGTCTCGCCCGCGCAGTTGCGGTTCGGCGGCGGTCGGTACCGAGTCGACGGGCCCCTGTGCGGCGACCGATACCATTGACAGCGCACGGCGCCGACACCACGACGGTCGAACCCAACCGCCGTGCCACGACCCCGAGCCGAGAGGACACGATGATGGCCGCGAAGAGCGCCAACGACATCGCGGACGACGACCTGGAACCGCTCGCCGACGAGACCGCACGGCAGGCACAGCGCGTCGTGGCCGCTTACGCCAACGATGCCGACGAATGCCGGATGCTGCTGTCGATGCTCGGAATCGGTCCCAGCGCACGCAGCGAATAGGACGAGCGCCGCAGCGCTCATAACAACTGAAATCCCACGCCTAGCTCCGCCATTTCGGCGACCGGAGGATCCAGCAGTGGACCAGATGCGCGACATACGCAGCGATCGATCTCGAGACCCTTCGCCGGAAACCGAATCCGCACCAGCAGACCGTCCCGGCGGTGCCGGATCCGGTTTCGTCGTGGTCGCCAACCGGCTCCCGGTCGACCTGGAACGTCTCCCGGACGGTACCAAGCGGTGGAAGCGCAGTCCGGGTGGCCTGGTGACGGCCCTGGAGCCGGTACTGCGCAACAACAACGGCGCCTGGGTGGGCTGGGCCGGCGTCCCCGATGTGGATGTCGACCCGATCATCGAGGACGGCCTGGAGTTGTATCCGGTGCCGTTGACCGCCGAGGAGGTCGCCGCCTACTACGAGGGATTCTCCAACGGCACGCTGTGGCCGCTCTATCACGACGTGATCGTGCGGCCGGAGTACCACCGGGACTGGTGGACCGCCTATGTGGACGTGAACCGGCGCTTCGCCGAATACACCGCGAAGGTCGCCGCCGAGGGCGCGACGGTGTGGGTACAGGACTACCAGCTGCAGCTGGTGCCGAAGATGCTGCGCATGCTGCGGCCCGATCTGACCATCGGCTTCTTCCTGCACATCCCGTTCCCGCCGGTGGAGCTGTTCATGCAGCTGCCGTGGCGCACCGAGATCGTGGAGGGTCTGCTCGGCGCCGACCTGATCGGCTTCCACCTGCCCGGCGGCGCGCAGAACTTCCTCTACCTGGCGAGAAGGCTTGCCGGACAACCCACCTCGCGCGGCACGGTCGGCGTGCGGTCGAAACTCGGTGTGGTGCAGGTCGGTTTCCGCACGGTGCGGGTCGGCGCCTTCCCGATCTCGATCGCCTCCGCCGAACTCGACGAGCTGTCGCGAAGACGGTCGGTGCGTGAGCGCGCCGCTCAGATCCGCAGGGAACTGGGCAACCCCAAGCACATCCTGCTCGGCGTGGACCGCCTGGACTACACGAAGGGCATCGACATCCGCCTGGCGGCGCTGCAGGAACTCCTGCACGAGGGCCGGCTGGACCCGGCCGAGACGGTGATGGTGCAGCTGGCCACGCCGAGTCGCGAACGGGTGGAGAGCTACATCCAGATGCGCGGCGACATCGAACGTCAGGTCGGCCGGATCAACGGCGAATTCTCCCGCGTCGGTTACCCTTTCGTGCACTATTTGCACCGGCCGATCCCCCGCGACGAACTGGTCGCCTTCTTCGTCGCCGCCGACGTCATGCTGGTGACCCCGCTGCGCGACGGCATGAATCTGGTCGCCAAGGAGTACGTGGCCTCCCACAGCGGCCTCAACGGCGCCCTCGTACTCAGCGAATTCACCGGCGCCGCAGCGGAATTGCGGCAGGCCTACCTGTGCAACCCGCACGATCTGGACAGCGTCGAGAACGCGATCATGTCCGCGATCGAGGACGATCCCGAAACCAAGCGCCGCCGGATGCGTTCGCTGCGCCGCCAGGTGCTGGCCCACGACGTGGACCGCTGGGCGCGCTCGTTCCTCGACGCACTGGCCCAGGATCGGGTGGCGGGTAGTGCGCTGCTCACCGACGCGGATGTGGATCCGGGAGGCGCTGAGCGCTAGGCCCGCGGCAAGCGCTCCTCGGCGGGGCCGGGCAGGGCGATCGGCGATTGCACAGCGACCCGAGGCGGGTACACCCTTCGAACCGACCCTCCGGCAGCCGGAGAGCGCCGCCCACACCGAATCTCGGTCCTGGCCTCCGCCGGGGCCGGCGGTCGCCGCACACCGCCACCCCGGATTCCGCCGCACCCGCCGGATCACCGCACGGTCGTCGACCGCGCGGCACAGGCGCGCTTCACCGGCGGGAGATCTGTGCCGCGACCGGAGCCGGTATCGACCACCGATCCCGCCTCGGAATCGCTGTGCCGTCGACGGTAGGGACGAACCCTTAACGGGGATAACGGGATTCGCTTAACGCGGTATCAGATCGGGGTGATGGCGTCGACCAGCCAGTGGCCGCCGTCCTTGTCCAGAGCCACGCGGACCCGGCTCGGGGTCACGGTCCCCTGCGGGGAGTCCTTGCTGGTGGTCACCTGATTCAGGTACAGCAGGACCACCGCGTGCGAGCGCTCCGCGGACACCACACCGGCCGCCGTGGTGCTGGCCTGCACGGTGAGCTGCTTCTCCTTGGCGCCGGGCGCGATCGCCTGCTGGATCAGCTTCAGGTAGTCCTTGCGGAACGACGGGGTGAGGTTGTCGGCCGATTTCGGCAGCTCGGCGTCGACGGTCTTGAAGTCGTAGGTGAACACCGACTCCACCGCGTGCCGGGCCGCGGGCACCGAGTCGGTGCGGGCCTGCTCGATCTGTTTGTCGGACCAGTACTTGTAGCCGGTGACCGAGGCCATCGCGACCGCGGCCACGAACAACACCGCCGCGCCGACGAACAGGATGGGACGTAGTGTGCCGGAAGCTTTGCTCATGCCACGAACTCCACTTGCGAGGCGGTGATACCACCGTTGTCGGCGCGGTCGACCGTGACCCGGAAGCGGTAGTAGCGCTCCTGCGGGTCCTTGGCACCGGCATTGGTCAGGGTCTGCTTGGCCGCGACCAGCACCTTCGCGGTGTGGTCGTCCTGGCTTTCGACCGCGGTTTCGATGATCTCGCCGCTGGCCTTCACCTTGGCCTGCTGCACGACCTGCGCGTAGGCGTCCTTGCGCTCGGAGTACTCCTGCTTGAGCTGCCCCGAGGCGACCGAGAGCACCCGGTCGATGTCCTGCTTCGCGGTGTCGTCCTTGATATTGGTCAGATTGAGGATGGCCTGCTTGGCGGTCTGCTCATATTCCGCGCGCTGGTCGGCCTGGGTGCTGACCTGATGCTGGTGGTAGGCGAAGAAGCCGCCCGAGCCGACCAGCAGGATCAACGACAGCACGGCCACCACCGCGGCGGCCCAGCCCAGCGGGCCGAGTGAGCGCTTCGGCGGCGCGGGCTCGTCCTCGGCGGCGGCATCAGCGGTGGTGTCGGACACGATCTCCGAGGACGATTCCTTCCCGCTCCCGGACGATTTCCCGCGCTCCGGCGAGGCCGTTGCGAGCTTCACCGTCTCGTCCGCGGTGCCGGGCTTCGAAGTAGCGGCGGCGGCCTCGGCTTCGGCGGATCCCGTGCCGAGTTTCACGGTCGCGTCCGCGGCCGGCGCACTCTCGGTCCGCTCGACCGCGATCGCCTCGGTCGGCGCTCCCGCCTGCCGGCTGGCCCGGCGCCGGACGCGACCGGTGGGTGTGGAATTCGATTCGCTCATTTCTGTTGCTCCTCGAGCATCGCCTGCCAACTGGACGGTACAGTGCCCGATCCGTCGGGGCCCACATCCCCCTGTCGGTAGGTCCGGCCGTCGGGTCCGGTGAAGGTGTGGTTCTTCAGGTCGTAGGTGCGCAGTGCCGCCGCCGGTTGGCTCTGCGCGGCCGGAGCGTCACCCGGGTGGGCCGCCGGTTCACCGGACGGGGTGACCGGGTGCGGATCGCCGAACGGCGGGTTGTCGCCCTCGGGCACGTAACCCTGCGGGTCGTGGCAGAGTTCCGGACTCGGCGCCCGCTTGCCCGGCACATCCGCACACGGCGTGTTGCGGATACCGCGCACCGCTTCCTTGGCGTTCTGCGCCACCTTGCAGTAGAGATTCGGCGGCGTGTCCGGGGTGTCCTTCAGGGCCGGCGAGCGGCGCTGATCCTGCGGCAGGAAGCCGGTGGTGCAGCCGGGCGGGTCGTTGAGCCCGAGCATGAAGTCGACCATGGCGCCGTATTGCGTCGGCCCGCGGATGGATGTCAGCAGTGCCGCCACCAGTTGCGGGTAGATCACCAGGATCTGTTCGACACCGGCGTGGTAGGTCACCCCGACCTGACCGACGCTGGTCAGATTGGACAGCAGCAGCGGCAGCGTCGGCCGCAGATCCTGGAAGGTCTGCGACACCTTCTGCGCGGCCGAGGGGGTGCGGTCGAGCAACTGCCCCAGCGAGGGGTCGTGCTGTCGCAGCTGATCGGTGACGGTCGCCAAATCCTTTGTCCACGAACGAATCGCGCCGTCGGACTGGTTCTGGGTGTCGAGCAGCGGGCCGATCTTGTCGAGTAGATCCTTGGTCTCGTTCGTGTTCTTCTTCGCCTCCTGCACCAGCAACGAGGCGGAGTCGATGAACTTCTGCAGATCCGGGCCCGCGCCGTTGAACGCGGTGAAGGCATCGTCGATGACCTGGCGCAGTTTGGTATCGGCGACACTGCTGAGCAGCCGGTCGGCCTGGTCGAGCATATCGCCGACGTCCTGCGGAAGTTTGGTGCGCTGCACCGGGATCACCGAACCGTCGTGCAGATTCCCGCCGTGCGGATTCTCGGCCGGGACCAGATCCACGTACTGTTCGCCGATCGCCGACACGCTCTTCACATGGGCATCGACATCACTGGGAATCTTGAAGTCACTGTCGATCGACAGTTTGGCGTCGACCCCCTCGGGGGTCAGCTTCACATCCTCGACCTTGCCGACGTTGGTGCCGCGATAGGCGACGTTCGCGGTCGGATACAGCCCGCCGGTGGCCTCCAGCTGCACGGTCACGCCGTAGCGGCCGATGCCGAACATGGCCGGCAGGTGGACGTAGACGCCCGCCATCACGACCAGGCCGATCACGGTCAGGATCGAGAAGATCACCAACTGGGTCCGGACGAATTTGCTGAGTTTCATCGACCCGCACCCCCTTGTTGCGGCGCGGGCACCGTCAGCCCGGGTATGGCGGGCAGATTCGGAATCGGCGGCAGGCCGGGAAGACTCGGCGTCGGCGCGGCGGTGTCCGGCGCGGGCGGCGGCGGCTGCATCGGCCCGGTGACCGGGTCGCCCTTGCCCATCGCGGTATCGGGTGCGATCGTGCCGAGCGCGCCCTCGACCCCGCCGAAGCGTCCACCCAGCGGCGTGCCGGTGAGGAAGTTCGAATCCAGCCGCGCGCCGGTGATGTCGACGGTCATCAGCAGGTTGAGGTAGTCACCCTTGAGCGCCTTGTTCAGGTTGCGCATGGGGAACGGGAAGGTGAGCAGAATCTGCAGAGAGTCGGCCAATTTCGTTCCGGTGTTGGCCAGCGATTCCAGGGCCGGGTGGAGATTGGCCAGATCCGCCTTCAGATTGTCACCGCTCTCGGCGATCACCCGGTTCACCACATCACTGAGATCACCCAGTGCGGTAATGGTTTTGGTGATGTTCTCGCGGCGGTCGGCCAGCACGGTGAGGGCCGGATGCAGCTGCGTGACTGCCCGTGTCACCTGGTCCTTCTGGTTGTTCAGCTGCCCGGCGAAGCGGTCCAGCCCACCCATCGCGTCGATGATGTCCTTGGTCTGGGCGTCCAGGGTGCTGGTCAGCTGCGCCAGCTGCGGCAGCAGGTCGCGGATGGCATCGGACCGCCCGGAGAAGGTCTTGTTCAGCTCGTGGGTGATGGTCTCGAGCTGCGAGATACCACCACCGTTGAGCACCACCGACAGCGACGACAGCGTCTGCTCGGTGGTGGGATAGACACTCGCGCGCGACAGCGGGATCACATCGCCCGGCTTCAATTGCCCTTCCGGCGCAACGTCTTTCGGCGCCGACAGCTCGACGTGGTTACTGCCGAGCAGGCTGGTCTGCCCGATCGCGGCCACCGCGTTGGCCGGCAGGTGCACACCCTTCTCCAGGCTCACCGTGACCAGCGCGTGCCAATCCTCGAGCTGGATGTTCTTCACCGTGCCGACCGTGACGTCGTCCACCTGCACCGGCGAATTGCGGGTCAGGGTGGTGACATTGGGCATCTGGATCTTGATCTGCCAGGCGCCCTCACCCGTTCCGGCCGCACCGGGCATCGGGAGGGTGTTCAGGCCGTCCCACTCACATCCGGTGGCACCCAACAGGATCACCAGACCGACGGCGGCGCCGGCGAGTCGCAGTCGTCCGCGTCGCATCATCGTCCTCCTCCCGGGATCGCGAGGCCGGCCAAGCCGCTGGGCACCTCGGCCGGGGCCTCGCCGGGCGCCGGATATTGGACGCGGTCGGCCAGGCTCGGAGGCGAGAAGGTCAGCTGGTTCGGGAAGGCCTGCTGCCCGGACGCCGGATTCACCAGCAGCGGTGGGTAATTCATCATCAGCGAGCTGATCACCGGTGCCACCTGTTGTTTGCACAGGTCCGCGGTCCGCTGTGAACCGTTGTCCTCGAGCGCCTCGACGGCGCCACACAGGAAGGCGAACGGATTGCGGAAGTTCGGCAGCACCACGGCGCCGGTCAGCGTGCCCTGCGCGGGCTTGTAGATCTGATAGAAGTTCGACAGCGCGACCGGGCCCGAATGCAGGACCTGCTCGAGCTGCGGACGCTTGTCGGCCAGGATCTGGGTCACCTGAGCGAGGTTCTGCACACTCTCGGTGAGCTGGCCGCCGCGTTCGTCGAGGAACCGCTTGACGTCGGCCACCGCCGAATCGAGATTGTCCAATCCGGCGCCGAGGTCGTCGGAGACGCCCGACAGCACCGACGACACCGAGGCCAACCGGCCGCCGAACTGCACGATCTGATCGTTGCTCTTGGAGAGCACGTCGACGAACTGCTGCAGGTTGCGGACGGTGCCGAACAGATCGGTCCGTCCGTCGGACAGGGTATTCAGCGTGCTCGACAACTCGTGGAGCGTGTCCCGCAGCGCCTGGGCATTGCCGTTGGCGAGATTGTCGGACGCGGTGTTGACGAACCGTCCGAACGAGCCCTGCTGATCCTCACCGATCGGCCCCAGGGCCTTGGACAGCTTCGTCAGCTCGGCCTTGATGTCGTCCCATTCCACCGGCACGGCGGTGTGTTCGATCGGAATCACGCCGTCGTCGTGCATCTTCGGGCCGCCGGTGTACACCGGGGCCAACTGCACGAAGCGGGCCGAGACCAGATTCGGCGAGACCGTGACCGCCTTGGCATCGGCCGGGATGTCGACGCCGCGGTCGACCGTCATGGTCACCTTGGTCTTGTCCCGGCCCGGCTCGATCGCATCGATCCGGCCCACCTTGACGCCCAGCACCCGCACGTCGTCACCGGCGTACAGCCCGGTGGTGGACGGGAAATAGGCGGTGATGTGGGTCTTGCCGATATTGGTCACCGCGCCGTAGACGATCCAGCCCGCCAGCGCCACCACCAGGGCGGCGGCCACGACGCGGACCCACTTCGGCACCTTCGTGATCGTGCGAATCGCGTTCATCGCGGCGGCTCCTGGATCGCGGGCCCGATCGAGGGCGGCGGGGTGGTCAGGTACTTCCAGAACGATTCGGGCACATGCTGCGGCCAGACCAGCGCGTCCACCAGCGGCTGCAACGTCATACTCGAGGCGTTGGAGACGTAGGCCTGGAAGTACGGGCCGCTGCCGACCTGTTCACCGAGCGCCGCCTCGAACGGGCCGAGGGCGTCCAGGGCCTGGTTCAGGTTGTCCTTGTTCCGCTCGAGCAGTTGCAGCACCGAATTCAACTTGTCCAGTGTCGGTTTCAGGCTCTGCTCGTTGTCGTTGACGAACCCGGTCAGCTGCTGCGCGAGTCCGTTGACGTAGACGATCAACTGGCTCAGGGCGGTGCGCCGGGCGTCCAGTTCACCGAGCAGGTTGTTGCCGTCCACCAGCAGGGAGTTGATCTGGTTCGACCGATCCGAGAGCACCTTGGTGACGTTCTGCGCGTGCGAGAGCAGTTCGGTCAGCGCCTTGTCGCGGGCGTTCAGGCTGCGCGAGAGCTGCGTGATGCCGTCCAGGGCGGAACGCAGCGGCGCGGGCGTCTCGGCGAAGGCGTCCGACAGGGCGTCCAGGGTCTTGTCGACCTGGTCGGTGTCCAGCCCTTTCACGGTATTGCTCAGATCGCCCAGGGCGTCGTTGAGCGAATACGGAGATGTGGTGCGGTCCAACGGAATCGGCTGATCGCGGCGCAACGCGCCCGAGCCCTGCGGGACGACCTCCAGGGATTTGCGCCCGAGCACGGTGTTGGTCTTGATCGCGGCGGTCGTCTTCTTCCCCAGGACGATGGATTCGTCGAGGCTGAACCGGACCTTCACCTTGGGTCCGTCGAGGCTGACATCCTCGACCTGCCCGGATCGGACACCGGCGACCTGAACCTGGTCACCGGTCACCAGACCGCCGGCATCGGCGAAATACGCGGTGAATTCGGCGCCGCTGCGAATGAACGGAAGCCGGCCGAACTGCAAGGCGGACAACGCGATCGCGACCGCCAGCACGACGCCGACGACGCCGTGTTTGATGAGCGGGGAGGTCTGGTTCACTTCGTCGAACACCTTCCGGTCGTCTGCAGACCGGGCAGATTCACATGCATCGGCTTACCGTCCGGGCCGTCCAGGAGGAAATTCGTTCCGCACACGTACATGTTCAGGAACGAGCCGTACGAACCGAGCCGCACCAGCTCCTTGTAGGTCGAGGGCAGGTTCTGCAGGACCCACTCGACATCGTCGGACTTCTGATCGAGATTGTCGGCGACCCGGCCCAGCTGGTCGAAGGTCGCCTTGAGGTCCGGGCGCGCCTGCTTCAGCAGATCGGTGAGGTCTCCGGTAGCGCCGGCCAGTCGCGGCAGCGCCGCGCCGATCGGATCCCGATCCGCGGCCAGCCCACTCACCAGACGCTGCAATTCGGTCAGCGTGGTGTCGAATTCCTTGTTGTGATCGTCGATGGTGGCCAGCACCGTCTTCAAGTTCTCGATCACGCTGCCGATGAGGGCATCGCGGTCGGCCAGGGTCTTGGCGAACGAGCCGGAGCTGTTCAGCAGTGCGACCAGGGTGCCGCCCTGTCCCTGGAAGACCTGCAGCAGCGCCTCGGTCAGGGAGTTGACCTGCTGCGGGTCCAGGCCGCGCAGCAGCGGCTTGAAACCACCGAGCAGCATGTCCAGGTCCAGCGCCGGCTTGGTCTTGTCCAGGCCGATGGTGCCGCCGGCGTGCAGCACCTGCGCGGTGCCCGGGGCGTCCATCAGTTCCAGATACCGGTCACCCACCAGATTCTCGTAGCGGACCGCGGCATGGGTGCTGACATAGAGCTTGTACTGGCGGTCGATGTCGAAATCGACATGAGCCAGATGATCCTTGCCGACCTCGACGCTCTTCACCGATCCGACAGGCACACCCGCGATGCGCACCTTGGCCCCGGGCAGCATGCCCGAGGAACTGGTGAACACCGCGTGGTAGCCGTTCGCCCGGGCGAAACGCATCTGCGAGAAGATGACGACCAGCAGGGCCAGCACCAGAACCATCACGAGCGTGAAGATTCCGAGTTTGACGCTGGTGGCGTGCGGTTTGAGCCTCACGGGTTACCCACCCCCGGCAGGCCCGCGAACAGCAACTGGAAGACCCGGGGGCCGTTCAGGTGGGTGGACAGTTCCGGTGTGTACACCCGTCCCTCCGAGGTGTCGGTGACCAGGTAGTTCGCGTGGCTCCCGGGTTTGCGGTCGAGGACGCCCTCGCAGTGCGGGCCACCGGTCGCATTCACCTTCGGCAGATCCTTCGGATAGGTGTAGGGCGTGCCGCCCGGCATGAAGCTGGCGTTCAACGTCACCCACGGTCCGGTGCCGCCGAAGATCTCGTTGGCTCGCGGAATCGCGCCGGCGACACCTTCGACGAGGCAGTACAACGCCGGGTTGTATTCGTTGAGCAGTTCGGCGGTCGGCCGCAGCAGATCGAGGGCCGTCGACAGACCGTTCTCGTTCTCCTTCAGCACCGCGCCCGTGGTGTCGGCCAGGCCGATCAGATTCAGCAGCACGGCGTCGAGGCTGTCCTTGTGGTCGACGATGGTCTTGCTCGTCACGGACGCATTGTCGGTCGTGCGCAACAGGTTCGGCGCGGTGTCGGCATACAGGTTGGTGACGCCCACCGACGTCCGCAGATCGCGTTGCAGATCCGGCAGACTCGGGTTGATGTCGCGCAGATACTCATCGCTGTCGACCAGCAGCTGACCGAGTTTGTCGCCGCGGCCCTGCAAGGCCGTGCCGAGCGCGGTCAGCGTCGCATTCAGTTTCTCCGGCTCGATCTTGCCGAGCACATCGGTCAAATGCTGGAAGAGCGTATTGAATTCGACGGTCACCGACTGCGCGGTGAGCGTGGCACCGGCCTGCAGATGCTGGGCCGACGGAACCTCCGGCTCGACGAAATTCACAAATTTGGCGCCGAAGACGGTGGTGGACCGAATATCCACGGTCGCATTGGCCGGCACCATCTTCAGCTGATCGGGTTCGATCGCCAGGGTCAGCCGAGCATGGTCGCCGGTATACGCGATATCGGAGACGTGGCCGATCTGCACACCGCGGATCTTGACCTTCGCATCCTTGTCCATCACCAGGCCGGCCCGCGGGGCGTCGAGATAGACCGGTTTCGATGTGCTGAATCCGCCCACGAACATCGTCAGAGCGACGGCGACGATCGCGGCCAGAAACAGAATCAGCGCCACCCCCGAAAGCTTGACACCCCACCCGGCGCCGAAAAACCTTCCGGCGCCTTCCTTTTCGACGAGTTTATTTGCCGCCATACCGCCTACCCGGAGAGATGGAAGTTGCCGGAGGTGCCGTAGATCGCCAGCGACATCAGCAGCGTCACCGACACCACTGCCACCAGCGAGGCGCGCACCGCGTTACCGACCGCGATTCCGACACCGACCGGTCCACCGGTCGCGTTGTAGCCGTAGTAGGTGTGAATCATCATGACCGCCAGGGCCATGAGGATCGCCTGGACGAACGACCACAGAATGTCACTGGGAATCAGGAATGTGGAGAAGTAGTGGTCGTACACACCGGCCGACTGGCCGTAGATGACGACCGTGGCGAAGCGGCTCGCGACGAACGACGCGATGACCGCCAGCGCGTAGAGCGGAACGATCGCGATCATGCCCGCCAGCACCCGGGTGCCCACCAGGAAGGGCATCGGCCGGATCGCCATGGATTCCAGGGCGTCGATCTCCTCGGCCACCCGCATGGCGCCCAGCTGGGCCGTCGCGCCGGCGCCGATGGTCGCCGCGAGCCCGATGCCGGAGATCACCGGTGCCGCGATGCGCACATTGAGGAACGCGGCGAAGAATCCGGTCAGCGCCTCGACACCGATATTGCCCAGAGAGCTGTAGCCCTGCACCGCGATGGTGCCGCCGGTGAACAGGGTGAGGAAGCCGACGATCACCACCGTGCCGCCGATCACCGCCAAAGCGCCTGTGCCCATGCTGATTTCGGCGATCAGGCGGATGGTTTCGGTGCGATAGTGCGAGAACGCCTTCGGCACCGAGGCCAGAGACTTCGCGTAGAACTGGGCGTGATGCCCGATTCCGTCCATCGAACCAGAAACCCGCCGCACACGTCGAACAGTACGGGGGAAGCGGGACTGGATTACGAACGCCATCGGATCACCGCACCGTGAACTTGAGACCGACGGCGGTGACCACGACGTTCACCACGAACAGAGCCATGAAGGAGAAAACCACCGTCTGGTTGACCGCGTCACCCACACTCTTGGGACCGCCCTTGACGTTGAGACCGAGATAGCAGGCCATCAGCCCGGCGATCAGACCGAACAGCGCGGCCTTGACCTCGGAGATCACCAGCTCCGGCGTATGGGTGAGCAGGGTGAGCCCGTTGACGAAGGCGCCGGGGTTGACGCCCTGCAGCAGGACCGAGAACAGGAAGCCGCCGGCGATGCCGATCGTCGAGACCAAGCCGTTGAGCAGCGCCGCGACGAACATCGAGGCGAGGACGCGGGGCACCACCAGGCGATGGATCGGGTCGATACCGAGCACCTTCATGGCGTCGATTTCTTCCCGGATCGTGCGCGCGCCCAGGTCCGCGCAGATCGCGGTGGCGCCGGCGCCGGCGACGATCAGCACCGTCACGATCGGACCGACCTGGGTGATCGTGCCGAACGCGGCGCCCGCGCCCGAGAGATCGGCCGCGCCGATCTCTCGCAGCAGAATGTTCAGCGTAAAGCTCACCAGAACCGTGAACGGGATCGCGACCAGGATGGTCGGGATGATCGACACCCGTGCGACGAACCACGACTGGTCGACGAATTCCCGTCGCTGAAATGGCGGACGTATCAAGGCCCGCGCCACAGCGGCCACGAGTTCGAAGAACCCGCCGACCGCACGCAACGGCACGGCAAGAACCTCGTTCATTCCGCGATTCCTCCTTGCCGACCCGTACGCGCAACGCTGCGCCAGCGAGCCTCCACACCTCTTCCGCTCCGAAGATTAGAACACGTTCACATCGAATCGGAAGAGAATTTGACATTTTTGACCTGCTCTTTTCATCCGAGCTTCACCTCGGAAGCTAGAACAGGTTCATACGGTGTATAGAACGCCTTTGTGAGGCACCCCACAACCATCGACCCCCATGTCTACCAAGTGCGAGACCGCCGATCAACCGGAGTTGGTCGGATGATCCGCACCCGATAATCAGCCGAGATCGTGCAGCGAACTCGCAGAAAACGTACGCCCGGCGGGGCGCTCGGCGAAGTAGGCGCCGAGTGTGTCGGCGAGTGCGTCCGCATTCCATTCCGCGCCGGCGGCGTCGAAGCGGGCCTCGACTCGAGGCGCGGCCATCAGCGCGACCATCGGGCCGTAGACGACGAATACCTGACCGTTGATCGCATCGGCGCCCGGAGAGGCCAGATAGGCGACCAGCCGGGCGACGTGGTCCGGCGACAGAGGGTCCACATCCCCGTCGGGAGCGGCGGAGAAGACCGATTCCGTCATGGCCGTCCGAGCCCGCGGGCAGATGGCATTGGCGCGCACGCCGTATCGCGACAAACCACGCGAGGCGGACAGTGTCAGCGCGGTGATTCCGGCTTTCGCGGCCGCGTAATTCGGCTGCCCTTCCGGACCCAGCAAACCGGCTTCCGACGATGTGTTGATCAGGCGCCCGTAAATTGGAGCACCGGATTCCTTCGATTTACCGCGCCAGTAGGCGGCGGCATTCCGCGACAACAGGAAATGGCCGCGCAGATGGACCGCGAGGACCGCGTCCCAGTCCTCGTCGGAGAGATTGAAAAGCATGCGGTCACGGACGATTCCCGCATTGTTCACGACGATGTCCACACCGCCGAACGTCTCGTCCGCCGTGCGAATCAGGGCGTCGGCGGTGGCGCGCTCGGCCACACTGCCACCCACGAATTCCGCTTTCGCGCCCAGCGCACGGATATCGGCGAGGGTGGCGGCCACCGCATCGCTTTCGGCCAGATCGTTGACCACCACCGAGGCGCCGGCCCCGGCCAGCGCCAGCGCTTCGGCCCGCCCGAGGCCCGCGCCGGCTCCGGTCACGATCGCTACCTTGCCGGACAGATCCGTCCCCGGCTGATTCGACGATTCACTCACGCCGTGACTCTAGAACGTGTTCCAGTTATCGGCAAGCATCCATTTCACTGCAACCGCAGGGCAGCCTTGGGGCACTGCGCGACGGCGGTCTCGACATCGGAGAGCCGGTCCTCGGGCACGTCGGCGGTGAGGATGTGCAACTGGTCCTCATCGTCGAGTTCGAAGACGTCGGGGGCGATTCCGACGCAAATACCGTTGGCCTCGCACTGATCGAAATCCACACTGACCTTCATAGACAACTCCTTCACCACCAGGTAGTGCCGAGCCTACAAGCCCGGCCGGGCCACTGCGGCCGAAGCGGCCGGATTCGGTTTCCATACTGGAACATGTTTCAGTAGATATGCAATGATCGACGTCAGGGCAGATCGGCCCCGGCGCTGATCGTCACAGGGGCGATGTCGTCACATCCGCCATCACCATCACCGAGTACGAGGTAACCGCCATGCGGATTGCTTATACCGAGCAACAGGAGCAGCTGCGCGCCGAGCTCCGCGACTATTTCGCCAAGCTGATCACGCCGGAGCGCCGCGAGGCCCTGTCGTCGCAGACCGGTGAGTACGGGCACGGCAACGTCTACCGCGAGGTCGTTCAGCAGATGGGCCACGACGGCTGGCTCACCCTGGGCTGGCCCAAGGAGTACGGCGGCCAGGATCGCTCGACGATGGATCAGCTGATCTTCACCGACGAGGCGGCCGTCGCGGGTGCGCCGGTGCCGTTCCTGACCATCAACTCGGTGGCGCCGACGATCATGCACTACGGCACCGAGGAGCAGAAGAAGTTCTTCCTGCCCAAGATCTCCGCGGGCGAACTGCACTTCTCCATCGGCTACTCCGAGCCCGGAGCCGGCACCGACCTGGCGTCGCTGCGCACCACCGCGGTCCGCGACGGTGACGACTGGGTGATCAACGGCCAGAAGATGTGGACCAGCCTCATCCAGTACGCCGACTACATCTGGCTGGCCGCGCGCACCGACCCGACGGCGAAGAAGCACAAGGGCATCAGCATGTTCATCGTGCCCACCTCGGCCGAGGGCTTCTCCTGGACCCCGGTGCACACGATGGCCGGGCCCGACACCAGTGCCACCTACTACCAGGATGTGCGGGTGCCGCAGTCGGCGATGGTCGGCCCCGAGAACGGCGGCTGGGCGCTGGTCACCAACCAGCTCAACCACGAGCGGGTCGCGCTGACCTCGGCGGCTCCGCTGGCGCTGGCGGTCGCGCAGACCACCGAATGGGCGCGCGACACCAAGGATTCCAGCGGTGCGCGGGTGATCGACAACGAGTGGGTGCGGCTGAATCTGGCCCGCGTGCACGCCAAGGTGGAATTCCTGAAACTGCTGAACTGGGAGATCGCCTCGGGCGCCGATGCGGGCGGGGATGCCGCGCCCCGGCCGTGGGATGCCTCCACCTGCAAGGTGCTCGGCACCGAATTGGCCACCGAGGCCTACCGACTGCTGATGGAGATCCTCGGCCCGCAGGCCTATCTGCGACAGGACTCCCCCGGCGCGCAGCTGCGCGGACGGCTCGAGCGGATGCATCGCGCCTGCCTGATCCTGACCTTCGGCGGCGGCACCAACGAGGTGCAGCGCGACATCATCGCGATGACCGCCCTGAAACAGCCCGCTGCCGCCCGCTGAGCCGCGGACCGGTCGGAAACGTCGGAAACGCCGAAGAACTAGGAACAACGATGGATTTCACACTTACCGAGGGGCAGCAGGATCTCGCGCGGCTGACCGGCGAGGTCTGCGCCAAACTGGTCACCGCCGACCGGCTGCGGGAACTGGACAAGGCCGAGGTCCGCTTCGACGAGCAGCTCTGGCGGTCGCTGGCCGAGACCGGAGTGCTCGCGGCCGCGCTGCCGGAATCGGTGGGCGGCAGCGGCCTGGGGGCGCTGGAACAGACCGCGATTCTGCGGGAGATCGGCAAATCCGCCGCCCCCGTTCCCTATCTGTGGTCGGTCGTACTCGGCGCCGGTGCACTGGCCCGCTGGGGTGACCGGGCGCAGCGCGAGCTCGCGGCGAAAGCCGGTGCGGGCGAGACGATTCTGACCGTGGCGCTGTCGGAGGAACGCAACTGGGAGCCGGCGAAGCCCACCACGACCGCGACCGAGGACGGCGGCTGGAAACTCGTCGGCGCCAAGACGGTTGTTCCCTTCGCCGCGCAGGCCGCGCGAATCCTGGTGCCCGCCACGGTCTCCGGCAAGGCCGCGGTCTTCCTGGTCGACCCGGCGGACGCGCGCGTCACGCCGCAGCAGGTGGTCGACCGCAGCCCGCAGGCCGAGGTCGAATTCGATTCCACCCCGGCCGAATTGATCGGCACCGTGGACGACGGCGCGGAGATTCTCGCGTGGCTGCTGAACCATGGCTGGCTCGGCCTGGCCGCACAGCAGCTGGGAACCCTGGAGCGCGCGATCGAACTCGTCGCCGAATACGGCCGCGAGCGTGAGCAGTTCAATCGCAAGATCGGCAGCTTCCAGGCCGTCGCGCAGCGGCTGGCCGACGGCTACATCGATCTGCAAGGACTGCGGCTGGCGGTCACCCAGGCCGCGTGGCGGGTCGACGAGGGGCTGCCGGCGGACGCGGAGATCCACACCGCCAAGTTCTGGGCCGCCGAGGCCGGTCACCGCATCGCCCACACCGTCGTGCATGTGCACGGTGGCGTCGGCATCGACCGCGACCACATCGTGCAGTGCTACTTCACCGCCGCCAAACACAACGAATTCGCGCTCGGCGGCGCCACCGATCACCTGCGTGCTCTGGGCACCCTCCTGGCCGAGGCCCATTAACGCAGGCGCTCGCCCGGGCCGATCCGCCGCTCCACCGGTTCGGCCCGGGCGAGAATTTCTTCGACGGTTTCCTCGACCGTGAGATCCGTTGTGTCCAGCCATAATCCGATGCGCGGCGTTTCCGCGTGCAAGACGGTGTCGAGCTGTTCCACGGTGAAGACGCCGTAGGCCTTCTTGTCCCTACCCGCTTCACGCCGGGCTACCGCGGCCGGACGCGGAGTCAGCACGACCACGTACAGCGGATCGGTGTGAATCTGCTCGATCATCCACGGCAGCAGGTCGCCCAGGACGACGTCCTGAACCACCGCCGTGAACCCCGCGGCGGCGTACTCGTCGGCCGTCGCGGCCGTCAGACGATGGCGTAACCGCAACTGCCGCATGGCTTCTTCGCTGGGCTCGCCCGACATCTCGGCGCGGCCGCCCACGACGAAGCGGCGGAACACGTCCCCCCGAACGTGCGCGGAACTGGGCAGTCGTTCGGCGAGGGCCTGCGCGACCGTCGATTTTCCGGCCGCTTGGATGCCGGTGATGAGATAGACGGCACTCGTCATGGCCGGACGGTATCGCGCGGGACATCCGACCGCGAGCGATTTTCCCGATCGGAGCGCCATCGATGCAGCTCAGAGGGGGTACGTCGAGGTGCCCGATGAGTTTGCCACGCCCGCGGCGTCTGTACTGACGACACGTATGGATGCCGCGAGAGGAACGACCATGGCCAGCAAGATGATCTTCATCAATCTCCCCGTCGAGGATCTGGAGCGGTCCACATCGTTCTACGAGGCGCTGGGCTGGAAGGTGAATCCGGACTTCACCGACGAGAACGCCGCCTGCGTGGTGGTCGACGACAACATCTGCCTGATGCTGCTGGTCCGGCAGTACTTCGACACCTTCACCAACCGCCCGATCGCCGACACCCGGGCGGCCACCGGCTCGATCTACGCGCTGTCGCTGGGCAGTCGAGCGGAGGTCGAGTCGCTGATCGCGGCCGCGGTGGGCGCGGGGGCCACCGAGGAGGTCAGCGAGGACAAACGCGCCCAGGAGGAGGCGGTGGGCATGTTCAGCCGCGCCTTCGTCGATCCCGACGGTCACCACTGGGAGGGCTTCTGGATGGATTATCCGGGCGGCAACTGACCCGCTCCGGGTGAGCGAGCGACCGGCCGCTCACCCGGGTCCTTCAGGCCGTCTGCGCGTCCAGGAAATTCACGATCTTGGCGTGGAAACCGGCCGGATCCTCGCCCGGAGCGCCGTGGCCGGCGTCGATCTCGGCGTAGCGGGCATCGGGTATCGCCGCCAGCAGCTGCTGCTGTTGCGCCGCCGGAACGACCCGATCGTGCGCACTGGCGAGGATCAGCGTCGGCGCGGTGATGCGGCCGAGCAGATCGGTGAGATCCACGGTGCGATCCACCTCGGTCTGCCGTGCGGCGCCGCGCGCGATCACCTTCGCCAGCTGTTCGACCAGGGTCGCGTTCTCCTCCGCGCTCGTCCGTTCCCAGTAGCGCGGACCGAATGCCATCAGCGGCAGCATGTGCGCGAACAGGCTGGTGCCGAAGGCGGCATCGGCGCGCAGCAGCTCGATCCAGTAGCGGAATTCGGCATCCATCCGAGCGTCGGTGCGCACCCAGCCCGCATGCATCAGCAGGGAGCGAACCCGGTCGGGTGCGGTCGCCGCGACGTGCGCGGCCACCACCGCACCCAGGGAATGCCCCACCAAATGGAATCGGTTCAGTCCGGCGTGGTCGGCGACGGCGCGCACCTCGGCGGCCAGATCGGCGACGGTGAGCGGGCCGCCGTGGTCGACGGTGTCGCCGGAACCGGAATAGTCCAGTGCCACAACGGTATAGCGGTCGGCGATGTCGGCGGTGAGTGGCGCCCACTGGTCGCGTGCCGCCGCCGTGCCGTGCACCAGCACGACGGCCGGACCAGTACCGGTCACGTCGTAGGCGACCTCGGCGGTGCCTGCACCGATTCGGGCGGTTGCGAATGTCATCGAATATCCTCGTCTCGCAGTGGTATCGGTGATCAGGCGGCGGCCCGCCGAGTGAAGCCGGCGACCGCCGCGCGCAGGGCGGCCGTGAACTCGGCCGCTCGCTCCTGGTGCGGCATATGGCCCGCGCCGGCGATCACGCCGACGCGCGCGCCCGGCGTGAGGGCCGCGCACGTCCGCGCCACCGCCACCGGAATTTCGGCGTCCAGTTCGCCGTGCAGGTAGTGGATCGGCGTGCGCAGCCGCGGCAGCCGCGGGCGGGGATCGTAGGTCGCGAAGAGGTGGAACAGTTCGTCGATGTACACACCCGAATCGAGAATCTGTCGCACGGTCCAGTCCACCAGCGCCGGCGAGGTTCCCGGGGCGTACCAGTTCGGCACCCACCGGGCGACGAATTCGGCCCGGTGGTCCCGCATTTCGCCGATGATCTCGGCCAGCGGCATACCCTGCGCGGGCCAGTAGGCCGGACCGTCGACCGCGACCACACCGCCCAGCAGATCCGGATGGGCCAGCGCCAGTTCGGTCGCGAAGGTCGCGCCGACCGAGGATCCGACGACGATGGGGCGATACAACCCGAGCTGCCGGATGAGCTCGACGAGATCGGCGATCACACCGGCCAGGTCGTTGCCGGCGACCGGCCGGTCCGATCGCCCGCAGCCGCGCCAATCGACGGTGATTACCCGGAACTCGGTGGCCAGCGCGGCCTGCTGAGCGCCCCAGACCCGCCCGCTGGTACCCCAGCCGTGCAGGAACACCAGCGGCTGCCCGGTTCCCTGATCCTCGTAGTACAGCTGGACGTCGTCGACGGTGAGATACGGCATGGTCATCACTCCCCGGTGCGGTTTCCGATGTGCTGCGACCAGGAAACCGCGATCGGCCGCGCCGAAAAATGGTCGAACCGCGCTGGCACTGTTCACCGAAACTGATTAATCTCGCGCCGTGGAGCTCCGCCAACTGCAGTACTTCCTGACCGTGGCCGAGGAACTGCACTTCGGACGCGCGGCCGAGCGGCTGCATATCGTGCAGTCGGCCGTGAGCCAGCAGATCACCCGGCTGGAGCGGGAATTGGGCGTCGCACTGTTCGAGCGGACCACCCGGACCGTGCGCCTCACCGAGGGCGGGCGGCGCCTGCTTCCGCACGCCGAACAGGTCCTCGCCGCGGTGGCGCAGGCCCGGGCCGCCATCGACGATCTGCGCGTCGAACGCACCGGCACGGTCCGGCTGGGCACCAGCACCGGTCTGGGTACGCGCCTGGAAGGCATTCTCGTCGCCTTCACCCACCGCGCCGCGCACGCCCACCTCGAATTGGTCAACGCCGATACCGCGGATCGGATGAAGTGGGTGCGCTCGGGTCAACTGGATGCGGCGATCGTGCGCGGCGCGCGCGACGAACCCGGCCTCGAACTACTACCGCTGTGGTCGGACCCGCTCGTGGCCGCGCTCCCCGCCCGCCACGACCTCGCCGTGTTGCGCGAGATCGATCTCGCGCGCCTCGCGGAACTGCCGCTGCGGCTGGCCGGCCGCACGCGCAATCCCGCCCTGTACGACCTGGTCACCGACTCGTGCCGGCTGGCCGGCTTCGAACCGGCCTTCGGACCGGAGTTCACCACCGAACAGGACACGCTGGCCGCCATCGGCTTCGGCGCGCCGAGTTGGACGGTGTACTACGCGGCCCAGGCGGCGCACGTGTCGTTCCCGGGCGTGGTCTGGCGTCCGCTGCGCAACCCGGAGCCGCGGATGCCGAGCTATCTCGCGGTGCGGCCCGATCCGCCGCGGGCGGAGTTGCGCGCACTCATCGAGGCCTGCCACACCGTCACCGATTGACCACCTGATCATTGCGCCCGCCCCACCCGAACACGCTCCGCCCCAGCGGCTTTCGCTCCGCTGGCGCACGACCCGCCGCGGCGACCGACTCGGATAGGCTGGGCCACCGAGCTATCCGCGCGCCACACGTGCGCCTCGGCTACCGGCGAACACCTCGCAATAGGGGGACCGCGAATATGCGGGATTCTCCTGTGGCGCAACCACTTCCGCCTCTCGTATGCTTGACTCCCGAGAGGTGGGGGGACAGAGTGAAACGTTCGCTGATGTTCGTCATGGCGGCCCTCGCGGCGCTCTCGAGCTACGACTACGCGCGCTCCCCCGGCCACATCGGCATGGCGGTGGCCGCCGGAGTCGTCATCACCATCTGGCTGACCGCCAAGGCCATCGACTGACACGGGTGTGGCCCCCGACCAGGGTCGAGGGCCACGCGTGGGCGGCGGTCACACACCGGCCGGCACGCGTTCCCGCCGCGCCGGCGACCGGAATGTCGCCCAGGCGAGCGCCGCCGCCAGCACCGCGATCCCCGCCGCGGCACCGAATGCCGCCGAGAACCCGTCGGTGAGCGCATCGGCGTCATCGAGGCGATCGGCTCCGGCGGCCGAGGCGATCGCGGTGACCACCGCCAGCCCCAGCGCCGAGCCGATCTGATAGCCGGTGTTCACCAGCCCGGACGCCAGCCCGCCCTGCTCCGGCCGCGCCGCGGAAATGGCGGTCTGCAGCGACGGCACGAATGCCAGCGACATACCGAATGCGGCCAGCAGCGATCCGGGCAGCACGTCGATCCAGAAGCTGCCGTCGGCCCGGATGAGGGTCAGCCAGACCAGCCCGGCGCCCAGGAGCAGCAGTCCGGTGACGACCATGGCGCGAGCGCCGAAGCGCGCGAACAACTTCGGTGATACCGCGATCATGCCGACCATGATCAGGGCGGTCATCGGCAGCAGGGCCGCACCCGACGGGAACGCCGAATAACCGAGAACCTGCTGCAGATACAGGTTCAGAAAGAACCACATCGGCACCCAGGCCGCACCGAGCAGCACCTGAGCCAGGTTGGCCGCACCGAGATTCGGCGCACGGAAGATCGACAGCGGCATCAGCGGTTCCCGGCGACGAGCCTGCAGGATCAGGAACGCCGCCAGCAGGACGACCGCGAGCGCCAGGACGGCCCAGGTCGATCCGGACCCCCACCCGGCCTCGGGAGCGCGGACGACCGCGAAGACGGCCGCACCCAAGCCGAGCGTCGCGGTGAGGGCACCGAGCACATCGACCGAACCGCCGGCCGCCGAGGCCCCGCCGGGAACGAGTACCGCGGCCGCGACGACGGCCAGCGCGGCGATCGGAATGTTGATGTAGAAGACCCACGGCCACGAGGCGTACTCGGTGATGAGGCCGCCGAGGAATACGCCCGCGGTACCGCCCGCCGGGGCGGCGGCGCCGTAGAACGCGAATGCGGTGGTCAACTCCTTGGGATTCGACCCGAACACCATCATCAGCAGGGTCAGCGCCGAGGGAGCGATCAGTGCGGCGCCCGCGCCCTGGACCCCTCGTCCGATCAGCTCCAGCGCGGGCGAGCCGGCGAGCCCTGCGACCAGCGAGCCGGCGCCGAGCACGACCCAGCCCGCCTGGAAGATGCGGCGCGCACCCCAGATATCGGACAGTCGTCCGCCGAGCAGCAGCAATCCGCCGAAGACGATGACGTAGGCGTTGAAGACCCAGGACAGGCCCTCCTGCGAAAAGCCCAGAGACTCCTGCATTTTCGGCAGGGCGACCCCGATGATCGAGGTGTCCATGATGACCATGAACTGAGCCAGCGCGATCAGGGCCAATGCGAACCAGCGCCGCGTCGGCGGCGCGGATACCCGAGTGGACATCGAAATCCTCACTCCTCGGTTGCGGGCGCATCCGCTGCGCCCGTTGAATTTCCGACCCGTTCTGTATACCCCTATGGGGTATATCGACGACATGGAACGAGTCTGTGATTCGCGTCATACCCCCACAGGGTATAGCCGGAAGAACGTCCGCGGCCACGAAAAAGACGGGCCCGCCGGTCTTTCGACCGGCGGGCCCGTCACGATCCACGACGGATCAGTCGCGCAACTCCGGCGGCAATCCGAACAGCGGGAACAACCGGTCGGTGTCGAGGAAGAAGTTCAGTCCGCTGATCGCGGGACCGTCGAATTCCAGCACCGTGATCGACCAGGGCGAGAAGACCCCGGGTTCGTCGGTGGGTTTGTACTGACCGAAGGCCGGAAGGCCGTTGGCGCCTTCCAGCGGAACCAGCCGCGAACCACGGCAGGCCGAGGGCCCCGGCGACACCATGAACCGAGCGACGTTCTCCGGGCCGGAAACCCACAGCTCGATGGGCGGCATCGACAGCGCCACATCCTCTTTGAGCAACGAGGTGAGCGCGTCCATGTCGTAGGCCTCGAAGGCGCGGACGAAACCGTCGACGAGTTTGCGCTGACTGTCGTCGGATTCGTCGTAGCCGCCCGACTCCGAGGGCTGCACCTTCGACATCGTCGCGCGGGCCCGCTGCAGCGCGCTGTTCACCGAGGCCGGCGACATCATCAACATCTCGGCCGTCTCGTTGGCCGAGAACCGAAGCACCTCCCGCATGATCAGGATCGCCCGCTGGGTGGCCGGCAGATGCTGACAGGCCGCCACGAACGCCAGCCGCAGCGAATCCTTGGTGCTGGCATGCTCGGCCGGGTCGGCGCCGAAGGCCAGTGCGTTCGGAATCGGCTCGACCCAGACGTAATCCGGCTGCGGCGGCGGTAGCGGACTGTCCGGACTCGACGGCCCGGACAGGTCCATCGGCCGGGCCCGGCGCTGCGGGCCGTCGAGCATGTCCAGGCAGATGTTCGTGGTGATCTTGTACAGCCACGACCGCAGACTGGACCGCCCCTCGAACGAGTCGTAGGCCTTCCAGGCCCGAGTGAAAGTCTCCTGAACCGCGTCCTCTGCCTCGAACGAGGAACCCAACATCCGATAGGCGTAAGCACACAGCTCCCGCCGGTAACTCTCGAATTGCTGCAGCACGTCGTCGACGGTGCCGGCGGAAGCTTGTTCGCTCATGCGGATCACTGTGGCACAGGCCACCGACAGAAAACACCCCGGAAGTGGGGGCATGGACACGAACGCCGTGCTCAGCAGGCCGCGGCCATGCAATGGCACTCGACGGATACGCGGCGGACGAAAGTCACCAGCCTCCGGCGCCACGAAATCGCCGCGCCCCCACTGCCATGCCGGGGCGCGGCGATATCG
Source organism: Nocardia africana NBRC 100379 (assembly GCF_001612635.1). GTDB lineage: Bacteria > Actinomycetota > Actinomycetes > Mycobacteriales > Mycobacteriaceae > Nocardia > Nocardia africana. The sequence continues at coordinate 331,826 of NZ_BDAV01000002.1, forward strand.
ATTGCCGGTTATTTACTTCGGCGAGCTATCTATTTCGGGGTGGCTATTTCGTCGTGACTATTTCGACGATGCCTGCGAATCCTCGTCGGCCGGCCGCGATCGAGCGTGTTCGTTGGCCCAGCGGTAGTCGGGTTTACCGGCCGGAGACCGCTTGATCTCGTCCACGAACCACAGGCTGCGCGGCAGCTTGTAGGAGGAGATCTCCTTGGTCAGCACCGGACGCAGCTCCTCGAGCGTCGGACGGTTGCCGCCTCGACACTGCACGACCGCGGCCACCCGCTGTCCCCACCGCTCGTCCGGCACACCGATCACCAGCGCGTCGAAGATCTCCGGATGGCACTTGAGCGCGCCCTCGACCTCTTCCGGGTAGATCTTCTCGCCGCCGCTGTTGATGCTGACCGACCCGCGGCCCAGCATCGTCACGGTGCCGTCCTCCTCGACCCGGGCGAAGTCGCCGGGGATCGAGTAGCGAACGCCGTTGAACTCCTTGAACGTCGCGGCGGTCTTCACCGGGTCGTTGTAGTAGCCGAGCGGGATGTTGCCGGTCCGGGCCAGCACGCCCACCTGACCGGAGCCGGGCGCGACGGGGTTGCCCTGCTCGTCGATGACGGCGGTGGAGGCGTCGATCTTGACCCGAGGACCGCCGGTGTGAGTCGCGCCCTTGGCCGCCACCGACAGCCCGCCGAAACCGGTCTCCGAGGAGCCGATGGAATCGGTGATGACGGTATTCGGCAGCAGCTCGATGAACTCGTCCTTGAGCGCCGGGGAGAACAGCGCGGCACTGCTGGCCATCGCCCACAGATTCGCGTGCTTGTACGGCTCACCGGTTTCCGGATTGCCTTCCTTGAGCGCGTCCAGCATCGGCCGCGCCATGGCGTCACCGGTGATGAAGATGAGGTTCACGCCGTGGCGGTCGATCGCCTGCCACACGGTGTGGGCGCCGAACTCCGGCAGCATGATCGTCTTGCCACCGTCGAACAGGCCGTGGAAGGTCGCCGACTGCGAACCGCCGTGGATCATCGGCGGGATCGGATAGCGCACCATCTGCCCACCGGCGGCGCCGGCCTTGGCCTGCTGCCACTCGTCCTCGATCGCTTCGCCGGTGACGAAGTTGATGCCACCGCCGAGCACCCGCCACCAGTCCTCGTGCCGCCACATGACGCCCTTGGGCATGCCGGTGGTGCCGCCGGTGTAGATCATGAAGATGTCGTCGTTGGAGCGGTCGCCGAAGTCGCGCTCACCGTGCGAAGCCGCCAGTGCCGCTTCGTATTCCACCGAATCCGCGGGCAGCGGCACCTCGGCTTCGGTACCGTCGTTCACGGCGATGACCGTCTTCAACTTCGGCGTGTTCGGCCGCACGGCCGATACCTTGTCGCTGTAACGACGTTCGTGAATCAGCGCGACCATATCGGAATTGTCGAAAATGTATTGCAACTCGTTCTCGACGTACCGGAAGTTCACGTTGATCATTACTGCCCGCGCCTTGAAGATCGCGACCATGGCCTCCACGGCCTCGATCGTGTTGCGCGAGTAGATGCCGACCTTGTCACCCGGTTGCACACCCTGTTCTTGCAGGTAATGCGCCAATCGGTTGGCCCGATCCTCCAGCTCGGCATAGGTCACCGAGCGGACGTCGTCGGCCAGCGCGACACGGTCCGGCACGAGGTCGATGGTGTGTTCGACAAGGTCCGCTATGTTGTAGCTCACAGGACCAAAATAGAACGTGTTCTTACGCCTGACAAGACTTGATTTACACAGTTTACTAATTCCGCCGAAGCGGCAGCGGGTTTCGCCGGAACGCGTATTCTGCAACGCCGACGAGCCCGCCGGCGGAACCGGGCGGGCTCGAAGGCGCCCCGATCGAGGACGCCCACACAGGGCAGGACGGAAAGGGCATCCGGACTCGATCGGCGAGACTGCGGCTACGCGGGCACGTAACGCTCGCGCAGCTTGCGCTTGTACAACTTTCCGTTCGGATCGCGCGGCAGTTCGGGCAGGTAGTCGATGCTCTTGGGCAGCTTGTACTTCGCCAGGCGAGCCGCGGCGAACTCCATCAGCTCCCGGGTCAGTTCGCCGTCGGCCGCGACTCCTTCGGCCGGCTGCACGACGGCCTTCACCTCCTGCCCCCAATCCGGATGCGGGATACCGAAGACCGCGACGTCGGCGACCTTGGGATGGGTGATCAACTCACCCTCGATCTCGGCCGGATAGATGTTCACTCCCCCGGACAGGATCAGGTCCGAGCGCCGGTCGTGCAGGAACAGATAACCGTCGGCATCCATATGCCCGATGTCGCCCACGGTGAACAGATCGCCCACCCGCGCGTCCTCGGTCTTCGACTTGTCCTTGTGGTACTCGAAGTTGGAGCCGCCCATCTTCATGTACACCTGGCCGACCTCGCCGGGCGCGACCTCGTTGCCGTCCTCGTCGAGCACCTTCACCACCGCGTACGGCCACGCCTTGCCGACCGAACCCGGCTTGCGCAACCACTCCTCGCCCGAGATCGACGTGCCGCCGCCCTCGGTGGCCGCGTAATACTCGGTGACGACCGGGCCCCACCACTCCAGCATCTTGCGCTTGGTCTCCTGCGGGCACGGCGCGGCGCCGTGGATCATGCACCGCAGCGAGGAGACGTCGTAGCGCGCCCGCACCTCCTCCGGGAGGGCGAGCAGCCGGTGGAACTGGGTGGGGACCATATGGCTGTGGGTCACCCGATGTGTGTCGATCAGCCGCAGCATCTCCTCCGGATCCCACTTGTCCATCAGAACCACCTTGTGCCCCAATTGAATCGAGATCGAGGCGAAGTTCAGCACGGCGGTGTGATAGAGCGGCGAGCCGCAGATGTGCACGTGGTCGTCGAAGGGCTGAATGCCGAAGAGTCCGAAGAAGCCGGTCGCCTGCGGGCCCACCACATCCGGATCGGCGCCGGTCAACGGGCGGCGAACTCCCTTGGGGCGCCCGGTGGTTCCCGAGGTGTAGAGCATCGGCGCACCGGTGGTCCGGACGTCGGGACGTCCGGACTCCCTCGCACCGAGTTCGGCCAGGGGCTGGAACCCGTCGACGGCACCCACCGAATAGCGCGCGCTCGCAGGCACATTCGCCTCGTCGGCGGCGATCGTCGCCGCCTCGGCGAAGCGCTCGTCGGCGATGAACACCTTCGCCTCGCTGTCGCCGAGGATGTAGGCGACCTCCGGACCGGTCAGATGCCAGTTCACCGCGACGATGTACAGCCCGGCCTGGTAGGCCGCGAAGTACACGCCGAGCGCCTCGGTGGTGTTGTGCACCATCGACACCAGCACATCGCCGGGCTGTAAACCCTTGGCCTGCAAGCCTCTTGCGATGCGGTCGGCCTGGTCCGCCAGCTCCCGGTAGCTGACCTCGCGCCCCGACGGATCGATGACCGCGATCCGATCGGGGTCGGTGGCAGCGATATTCCACAGTCCCAGCTTCTGCGCCGGCTCCATCGAAGTCACTCCTCGAATCTAGAACGTGTTCTACATCTGAACAAGGGGGGCGAGACGGTGCAGCTGCGCCACGTCGCGGACGGTCACCAGGAGCATTCCGACGCCCGCCGCCTCCCAGACCTTCAGCTGGGAACGCACATGGTCCTCGTCGCCGATGATGGCGGTATCGAGGATCAGCTGGTCGGGAATCACGGCGGCGGCCTCGTCCTTGCGGCCGGAGCGGAACAGCCTGGTGATCTCGTCGACCTCGGCGCCGTAACCCATCCGGCGATAGACCTGAGCGTGGAAGTTCAGCTCCTCGGCACCCATGCCGCCGATGTAGAGCGCCATCACCGGCTTGATCCGATCGATCTCGGCGCGAGGGTCGTCGGTGATGATCACCTGACAGCTCGCCGCGATCTCGAAGTCCTCCCGAGAACGCCGGGCGCCGGGACGGGCAAACCCCTCGTCGAGCCATTCGTCGTACATTCCGGCAAGTCGCGGGGTGTAGTAGATCGCCAGCCAGCCGTCGGCGATCTCGGCCGTCAGCGCCACGTTCTTGGGCCCCTCGGCGCCGAGCCAGATCGGCAGATCCGCACGTAGCGGGTGGGTTATCGGCTTGAGCGGTTTACCCAGGCCGGTCGAGCCGGGCCCGTCGTAGGGCAACCGGTACTGCGCGCCCTGACTCACCACCGGCGCCTGGCGGGCCAGCACCTGGCGGATGATCCCGACGTACTCCCGGGTGCGCTGCAACGGCTTGGCGAACGGCTGGCCGTACCAGCCCTCCACCACCTGCGGACCGGAGACGCCCAGCCCCAGGATGTGGCGGCCACCGCTGAGGTGATCGAGGGTCAGCGCGGCCATCGCGGTCGCGGTGGGAGTGCGCGCGGACAGCTGCACCACCGACGTCCCGAGCCGCACCCGGTGTGTGGACGCACCCCACCAGGCCAGTGGGGTGAAGGCATCCGAACCCCACGACTCGGCGGCGAAAACCGCGTCGAATCCGGCCTCCTCGGCGGCCACCACCAACTCCCCGGCGTTGGGCGGCGGTCCCGCACCCCAATATCCGAGCTGCAATCCGAACCGCATCGTCGACTCCTTCCGCCGAGCCCGTCGCCGGACACCTTTCCAGGTAGCCCTTGCCACCAGAATAAGAACCTGTTCTACTCGATATCGTGACCAATGGGAACACCATGACCGGCGTAATCGCGAAAGGCAGCGGTCCGGAAGCGGAACCCGCACCCGAGGTACTCAGCGCCGAACTACGGATGAAGTTCGACTACACCCGATCGGTCGGACCGACCATCGGCCGGTTCCTGACCGGGTTGCGCGAGGGCCGGATCGTCGGCGTTCGCGGCAGCGACGGCCGGGTGATCGTGCCGCCGGCGGAATTCGATCCGGTGACCGCGGAGCGGCTGACCGAGTTCGTCGACGTCTCCGATATCGGCACGGTGCAGAGCTGGAGCTGGGTCGCCGATCCGCTGCCCGGCCAGCCGTTCGACCGCCCCTTCGCCTGGGCGCTGGTGAAATTCGACGGCGCCGACACCGCGGTGCTGCACGCTCTCGACGTGTCGTCTCCCGACGACGTGCGCAGCGGAATGCGCGTGCGGGTGCGCTGGGCCGACGAACGCACCGGCAGCATCCACGACATCGCCTGCGTCGAACCGGGCGAAACTTCCTCGGCCCCAGCCGATTCCACCTCGTCGGATACCGAGGCGGCCGAGCCGGTCACCGGCATCGTCACCCCGATAGACCTGCGGTACAAGCACACCGCCTCGCCCACCGAGACGCGGTACCTGCAGGCGCTGGCCGAGGGTCGCCTGATCGGCGGTCGCGCCGACGCCGAGAGCAAGGTGTACTTCCCGCCGCGCGGCGCCGACCCGATCGACGGCCGCCCGACCGACGAGATGGTGGACCTGCCCGATACCGGCACCATCACAACGTTCTGCATCGTGAACGTGCCGTTCATGGGCCAGAAGATCAAGCCGCCGTACGTCACCGCGTACGTACTGCTCGACGGCGCCGATATTCCGGTGCTGCACCGGGTGCTGGGCTGCGATCCCAGCGAAGTCCGCATGGGTATGCGCGTGAAGGCGGTGTGGAAGCCGCGCGAGGAGTGGGGTTACACGCTGGAGAACGTGGACCACTTCGAGCCCAACGGCGAGCCGGACGCGGACTACGACAGCTACCGGCACCACCTCTAGGAGCGAAACACCTTGAGCGACAACGCAACAGATATCGCGGTGGTGGGCTTCGCCCACGCCCCGCATGTCCGCGAAACCTACGGCACCACCAACGGTGTCGAAATGCTGGTTCCGTGCTTCCGGCAGCTGTACGACAAGCTCGGCATCGGTGTGTCCGATATCGACTTCTGGTGCTCCGGATCCTCCGATTACCTCGCCGGACGCGCTTTCTCGTTCATCTCCGCGATCGACTCGATCGGCGCCGTGCCGCCGATCAACGAATCGCACGTCGAAATGGACGCCGCCTGGGCGCTGTACGAGGCCTGGGTGAAACTGCGCTCCGGGCAGGCCGAGACCGCCTTGGTCTACGGCTTCGGCAAGCCGTCGGCCGGCACGCTGCGGCAGGTGCTGACGATGCAGATGGATCCGTACCTGGTCGCCCCGCTGTGGCCGGACGCGGTCTCCGTGGCCGGGCTGCAGGCCCGGGCCGGTCTCGACGCCGGAAACTGGACCGAACGCGATATGGCCGCGGTCTCGGCCGCCGACGACGCCGAGATCGAGAAGCGGCTCGCCGCACCGTATGTCGCGAATCCGTTGCGCGCACACGACATCGCGCCGATCACCGACGGCGCCGCCGCGATCGTGCTGGCCCGCGGCGACAAGGCCCGCGAGCTGTGCGAGCGGCCGGCCTGGCTGACCGGCATGGCGCATCGCATCGATACCCCGATGTTCGGCGCCCGCGATCTGACCACCTCCCCCTCCACCGCGGCCGCGGCCAAGGCGGTGCTCGGCGGGGATGCGAGCGGATTCGATGTCGCCGAATTGCATGCGACCTACAGCCACGAACAGCTGATCCTGAAGCAGGCCATCGGGCTGAGCGAGTCCACCCGCATCAACCCCTCGGGTGGTGCGCTGGCGGGCAACCCGATGTTCGCCGCCGGACTGGAACGAATCGGCTACGCGGCCAACGAAATCATGAACGGCACCGCCGAGCGAGCCCTCGCACACGCCACCAGCGGTCCGGCGTTGCAGCAGAACTTGGTGGCGATCCTGGAGGCAGGACGATGACGCAGCAAGCCGCCGTACTCGGCACGGGACAAACCCATCACGTGACGAAACGGACCGATGTCTCGATGGCCGGTATGTGCCGCGAGGCAATCGATCGCGCACTCGAAGATGCCGATCTGACGATGGCCGATATCGACGCGGTGATCGTCGGTAAGGCGCCGGATCTGTTCGAGGGCTCGATGATGCCCGAGCTGTTCATGGCGGATGCCCTGGGCGCCACCGGAAAACCGCTGCTGCGCGTGCACACGGCGGGTTCGGTCGGCGGTTCGACCGGCGTCGTGGCCGCCAACCACGTGCAGGCCGGCGTGTACCGCCGGGTGCTGGCGATCTGCTGGGAGAAGCAGTCCGAATCCAATGCCATGTGGGCCCTGTCCAATCCGGTGCCGTTCACGATGCCGGTCGGCGCCGGTGCGGGCGGGTACTTCGCACCGCACGTGCGCGCGTACATCCGCCGGGCCAACGCTCCCCTGCACATCGGCGCGATGGTGGCGGTGAAGGACCGCCGCAACGGCGCGAAGAATCCGTTCGCGCATCTGCGCCAGCCCGATATCACCATGGAATCGGTACTCGCGTCCCAAATGCTCTGGGACCCGGTACGTTTCGACGAGACCTGCCCGTCCTCCGACGGCGCGTGCGCGATCGTGATCGGCGACGAGGAGTCGGCGAAGGCGGCCGAGGCGTCGGGTAAGAAGGTCGCGTGGGTGCACGGCACGGCCATGCGCACCGAACCGCTGGCCTACTCCGGCCGCGACCAGGTCAACCCGCAGGCCGGACGCGACGCCGCGGCCGCGCTGTGGAAGCAGGCCGGGATCACCAATCCGCTCGAGGAGATCGACGCGGCGGAGATCTACGTCCCGTTCTCCTGGTTCGAACCGATGTGGCTGGAGAACCTGGGCTTCACTCCCGAGGGCGAGGGCTGGAAGCTGGTCGATGCGCGCGAGACCGAGATCGGCGGAAAGCTGCCGGTCAATCCCTCGGGCGGTGTGTTGAGTTCCAACCCGATCGGCGCATCCGGCATGATCCGCTTCGCGGAGGCGGCCAAGCAGGTAATGGGCCGGGCCGGCGATTACCAAGTCGAGGGTGCTCGAAAAGCGTTCGGCCATGCCTATGGTGGCGGATCACAGTACTTCTCGATGTGGGTAGTGGGCTCGGAACCACGGTGACACGCAATTCCGCCGGCATTTCCGGGTGTCCGGATTGCCGGCGGAAAGCACATTTGCAATTCCATCAGCAAATTCGCCGATACCGCCGAGCCGGGAGTCCGATATGACCGCTACCACTACCACCGACCATCCGGCGCGCCTGGCCGGACGGGCCTCACAGGCCGCGGTACGCGCCCGGGACAAGGACGCGTGGCTGGCACTGTTCGCCGCCGACGGCATCGTGGAGGATCCGATCGGCCCCTCGGTCTTCGATCCCGACGGCGTGGGTCACCGCGGCCACGAGGCCATCGCGGCGTTCTGGGACAAGGCCATCGCCCCGACCGAATCCATCGACTTCGTCTTCGGAGACTCCTTCGCCTGCGGCAACGAGGTGGCCTTCACCGGGCTGATCCGCACCCAGCTGGGCGGACACGTCATCGACGCCGAGGGTGTCTTCACCTACAAGGTCGACGACGCCGGGAAGATCGTGGCTCTGCGCGCGTTCTGGGAAACCGATCGCGCCATGGGAACCATGCGCAAGCAGTGAAGCCGCCGCACGAACAAAGGGCGGGCACCCATCGGGTGCCCGCCCTGTTCGTGTTTCAGGGTGCGAATCAGGCCTTGGTCTTGTAGTCGACCTGGAATTCCTTGATGCCGTTGAGCCAGCCCGAGGTCAGGCGTTTGGGGTCGCCGAGCTTGGTGATATCGGGCAGGTGGTCGGCGATGGCGTTGAAGATCAGGTCGATCTCCAGCCGGGCCAGGTTCGCGCCGATGCAGAAGTGGGCGCCGGTGCCACCGAAGGACAGGTGCGGGTTCGGATCGCGAGTGATGTCGAAGGTGTACGGGTTCTCGAACACCTCCTCGTCGAAGTTGGCCGAGCGGTACATCAGCAGGACGCGCTGGCCCTTCTTGATCTGCACCCCGGACAGTTCGGTGTCGACCAGGGCGGTCCGCTGGAACGAGCTCACCGGCGTGGCCCAGCGGATGATCTCGTCGGCGGCGGTGACCGGCCGCTCGCGCTTGTAGAGCTCCCACTGTTCCGGGTTCTCCAGGAACGCGATCATGCCGTGGGTGATGGCATTGCGGGTGGTCTCGTTCCCGGCGACCGCCAGCAGGATGACGAAGAAGCCGAACTCCTCCGAGGTCAGCGCCTCACCGTCGATATCGGCGTTGACCAGGGCGGTGACGATGTCGTTGGCCGGTTCCGCCTTACGAGCCTCCGCCATCTGCCAGGCGTAGCCGAGAATCTCCATCGACGAGGCGGCCGGGTCGGCGTCGCTGTCCGGATCGTCGTAGCCGGTCATCTCGTTGGACCACTGGAAGACCTTCATCCGGTCTTCCTGCGGGACGCCGATCAGTTCGGCGATCGCCTGCAGCGGCAGCTCGCAGGCCACCTGGGTGACGAAGTCGCCGGCGCCACTGGCCGCGGCCGCCTCGACGATCGATTTGGCGCGAGCGGACAGCTCCGCGCGCAGGCCGTTGATCGCGCGCGGGGTGAAGCCCTTGGAAATCAGTTTGCGCAGTTTGGTGTGTTCGGGCGCATCCTTGTTGATCAGGATGTGGCGCTGCAGCTCGATGGCCTCGCGCGGGATGTCGTCGTTGAAGCGGGGAATCGCGGTGTTCTCGTAGGTGGAGAAATCGTCGCGCCGCGAGACCTCCTTGACATCGGCGTGCTTGGACACAACCCAGAAGCCGTCGTCGTGGAACCCGCCGACCTCCGGAGACTGCGGGTTCCACCAGATCGGCGCGGCCCGGCGCAGCTCCGCGAACTCTTCGACGGGAATGCCGCGGGCCCACATGTCCGGATCTGTGGCATCGAACCCCTCGGGGAGGTTCGGAGCTACATGGGTGTCAACCACCAGTTGTCTCCTTCGACTAACTGAAACACGTTCTACCTTCATTGCAGCATAGGTGGTATCAGTAGTAAAGAAGCCATAGTCCGCCCTCAGTACATCCACAGAACTTGTTCCAGTTTCTGTGCTGATACGGATCCTGTTCGAAAGGTTGAAGTTATGGGCACCCCCGTCATCGTCGAGGCCGCGCGCACCCCGATCGGCAAACGCAACGGCTGGCTGGCCGGCCTGCACGCCGCCGAGGTGCTCGGCGCCGCCCAGCGCGGCGTCCTCGAGCGCGCACAGCTCGATCCGGCACTGGTCGAACAGGTCATCGGCGGCTGCGTCATGCAGGTCGGCGAGCAGAGCAACAACGTCACCCGCACCGCGTGGCTGCACGCCGGGCTCCCCTGGCAGGTGGGCGCGACCACGATCGACTGCCAGTGCGGGTCCGCCCAGCAGGCCAACCACCTGATCGCCGGGCAGATCGCCCAGGGCGCGATCGACATCGGCGTCGCCTGTGGCGTGGAATCCATGAGCCACGTCCCGCTGGGCGCGAACGTGGGCGAGAACGCCGGGCCCCGCCGCCCCGCGAGCTGGGACATCGATATGCCCAACCAGTTCGAGGCGGCCGAGCGAATCGCCAAGCGGCGCGGCATCACCCGCGACGACGTCGACGAATTCGGCGTGCGCTCACAGCGTTTGGCCGCGCAGGCATGGGCGGAAGGGCGCTTCGATCGCGAGGTGCTGACCATCGCCGGCGCCCCGCAGGTCGACAAGGAGGGCACCCTCACCGGCGAGACGCTCGACGTCAACCGCGACCAGGGATTGCGCGAGACCAGCCGGGAGAGCCTGGCGAAGCTGAAGCCGGTGCTGGAGGACGGAATTCATACCGCCGGCACCTCGTCGCAGATCTCCGACGGCGCGGCCGCCGTGCTGCTCATGGACGAACAGGCCGCGGCGCGTGCCGGACTGAAGCCGCGGGCGCGCATCGTCACCCAGTGCCTCGTCGGCGCCGAGCCGGAGTTCCACCTCGACGGTCCGGTGCAGGCGACCACGCGCCTGCTGGAGAAGTCGGGCATGAGCATCGCCGATATCGATCTCTTCGAAATCAACGAAGCCTTCGCCTCGGTTCCGCTGTCGTGGGCGTCGGTGCACAAGCCGGATATGGACCGGGTCAACGTCAACGGCGGCGCGATCGCGATCGGACATCCGGTCGGCAGCACGGGATCCCGGTTGATCACCACCGCCCTGCACGAGCTGGAACGCTCCGACAAGTCGATCGCGATGGTCCTCATGTGCGCCGGTGGCGCACTTGCGACCGGAACAATCATCGAGCGGTTGTAATACCGAACAGATTTCGTCCCCAGTTGAACGTTCATCCTCACAGCTCCGAGACGTGTCGTACGCCACACAAACTGCGATACAGACAAAAGGATGAGATGTCAGCTATCTTCCGGTTATCAATGGCCCGTTGAACGAGACTCGTTCGACGGGCCAGAACCGGAGCGTACTGCCCCTCGACCAGTGAGGGCGCGGTGCCCCGCAAACGCGCCGACGCTGAACAGTTCCCGGACGGCCGACCTGGAAGCTTCAAGGAAATCCTGAATCAGGCGTAGGTTTTCAGTTACTCAGCCGCTAATATCAATGATACGTATCCGAGATAACGACTGTTAGTACAGCGAAGGGAATTGGGCGGCTCACAATGGCTGATTTCGCGGCGCGGCTGAACAAGCTGTTCGAAACCGTGCATCCCCCGGGGCGTAAGCCGCACACCAATGCCGAGGTGGCGGCAGCGCTCACCGCCTCCGGGCATCCGATCTCGAAACCGTATCTCTCGCAGTTGCGGTCGGGTCAGCGGACGAACCCCTCAGATGAGACGGTTGCCGCACTGGCAAAGTTCTTCAAGGTCAAACCGGACTACTTCTTCAACGACATCTACGCCGCCAAGATCGACCATGATCTGGAGCTGCTGTCCCAGCTGCAGGGCTATGGACTGCGTCGGCTGTCGAGCAGGGCGTTCGATCTCTCCGAAGAGTCGCAGAACCTCCTGACCTCGATGGCCGAAAAGCTCCGGGCGAGTGAAGGTCTGCCCGAGGTTCCACCGGACGGCACGGAATAGCAAGTTGGACAAGGCAACACAGTGCGGCACTCGGAACCGCACTGTGTTGTCTTGTGACCTGAGACCGAAGCGGTGACGCTTCGGTCCGCGCTGTGTAATTCAGCCTGCGCTGTGTAGTTCAGCATGCGCTGTGCGATCGGACCGCCCGCCCAATCGGTCCGACCGCATCGATGGTCAATCCGCCTGTGCGACCGCTGATTTCCGGTCGATCGCGGTGTGCTCGAAGGCGCGGGCGATCGCCTGCACCCAGCCGCGCGGGCTCAATCCCTCCGGCGGTGCGATCCAGCGGGCATCGACGATCTCGTCACCGAGCGGATTGCGTGCCCAGCGGGCCACTCGCTCGGCACGTTCGGTGGTCGAACGCGCGGGCACCCCGGCCGCCGCCAGTTCCATACCGCCGCCGGTCTGCAGATACAGCGCGTCCATGATCTGCGCGACCTGATCGGAAGCCTTGAGCTGAGTGGCCGACACCGTCTGCTCGTGCGCCACCACCTCGGGGAAGCGCTCGACCATCGTGCGGTGCAGGGCCCGAATCTGGCGCAGCAGCAGGCGCGCTCGCATCCACAGCTCGATCACGATCCACACCGCGCCGACCGCGATCAGCAGACTCGCGAGCTGCCAGGCCGGCCAGAACCAGCCCGGATCGCCCGGGCGCACGGGCTGTTCACCGATCGCCAGCCGCAGAACGGACAGGGCCGCAAGCACTCCCGCGACCACCGTGCCGGTGGTGTAGAGCGCGATACCGCGGCCCAGCGCCGTCCAGTCCAGATTGCGCAGACCGGTCACGGCGATGAAGACGCAGCCGAGCAGGGTCACGACCCAGCCGAACAGGATCGACCACCCGATGGTGGCGGCGATGACGAGCGCGCCGAAACCGTAGACCATCCAGGCGATCTGGCGCAGGTTCCGGCGCGAGACGACCGGCCAGGCGGCGGCCGCGACCACCGACGTCGCCACCGCGAACAGCAGCCAGGTCGCCACCACCAGGCGGTCGGCCAGGGCCTGGCCGTGGATCCCGTGCGGCAGTGCGTGATCCACCGCGACCGCGATCTCCGGAATGCCGAGGGTGGCCGCGGCGGCCACCGCCGCGACCGCGATCACGATCGCCACCCGGGCCGTGGTCGCGGGCTTCACCAGGACACGACCGATGCGGGCACCGGCCGCCATCCACACCAGCAGGGCCGTCAACCAGAACGTCATACCTACCCTGTCCTTCTCG
>NZ_BDAV01000003.1 GCF_001612635.1 Nocardia africana NBRC 100379
TCATCCGAGGGCCTCGTCGAATCGGAGCACCGAGACACCGGCGCCGCGGTTGTTGAAGACGCGCAGGCGGGTCATCAGCATGCCGGCGAAGGTCTCGGCCTCCCACTCGTACTGTTCGTCCTGCCCGTCGTCGACGATCTGCTGATGCGCGCGCTGGGACAGCATGTAGGCGATCAGGTCGTCGCTGGCCTCGAGCGTCACCTCGGCGGCCGGTTCGCCCGGGTGGTCGAACACCACATGGCCCAGTTCGTGCGCGAGGGTGTGGTCGCGGCTGGGCAGGGCTGCGGCCAGCACGATCACGTCCTTGTCGGGATAGCTGCGGCGCTGACCGCAGACACCCGGGCCGAGGTGGGCGTCGGCGATTTCGATCACGCGGCCGCGTTCGGCGGCGATCGCGTGCACCACCTCCTCCAGGGTGGTGGCGTCGAAATCGGCGGCGACCGCGCACACCGCGTCGACGGCGGCGGCGACGCGGCGGTAGGAGCGGCCCGTCTGAATCCGGCTCTCGGTCATCTCGCGCCCCCTCAGGCCCTCGGTCCGAAGAATTCCGCGCGTGCGGCGTCGACGCGCGCCTGCGCGGCGGAGGCGCTTTGAAAACTCACCGCGCCGGAGCCGGCCGCGGCCAGCGCCATGGCGATCACACCGCCGAGCACGGCCAGCGTCTTCACCTCGGGCAGGCCGCTACTGGCCGCGGTGGGCCGCACAGCCGGATTCGGTTGAGCCAGTGTGGGCGCCGACGCCGCGGGAGCGGGCGCCGGCGCGGGGGGCGCGGCCGGTGGTGCCGGTGGTACCGCGGCGGGCGCGGCGGCGACGATCGGAGCACCCGGAACGGCGGGGACCGGAGGAACCGGCGGAATGGCCAACGGCGGTGCGGCCGGGGCCGCGGGCGGCGGAACCGGTTGCAGCAGAAGCAGAAGCAGCAGGGGCGACATCGCGGCCGCGGACCCGACGGCGGCAGATCCGGTGATCGCGGAACCGGTGCCGAGCAGAGTGGCCAAAGCCGAACCCGTCGCGACCGAACCGGTACCGGCCAGTCCGGCCAGCGCGGAACCCGTTGCCGCCGAACCTGTTCCGAGTATTGCCGCCAGCAGCGAACCGACCCCCGCCGCAGCCGAACCGGTGGCGGCAAGCGCCGATCCGGTGGCCGCGGAACCGGTCGCGGCGGCGGCGGATCCGGTGCCCGCGGCTGCGGAACCGGTCCCGGCCAACGCCGAACCCGTCGCGGCCCCGACCGAACCCGTTGCGGCAGAGCCGGTTCCGCCGAGCGCGGAGCCGGTCAGCGCGGAGCCGGACGCCGCCGAACCGGCGGCAGCCGATCCCACCGCCGCCGAACCGGTCCCGAGAATGCTCGCCAACCCGGCGAATCCCTCGCCGACGACCGGCGTGGGCGTGACGGGCAGCGCGGGCCCGGACACCTGCGCGGGCGCCGGTGCCGAAGAGGCCGGGGCGGAGGTTGCCGAAGAGCTCGTGGACCGTCCGGGAATCGCAAGGTTGCCCTCGTACCGGTCGTCGTCCGCAGAGCCCGGAGCCCCCGGCGTGCCCGGCGTGGGCGCGGTCGGTCCCTGTTGCGCCGCGATACCCGGGCCGGTCGGCTTCGAAACCCCGGTGGCCTGCTGTGATGCGTCGACAGGTCTCGCCGGTGTGGGGTTGGCTGGTTGTGCGTTGGCCACCAGGGGGCCGAGGACCCCGCAACTGCCGATCAATCCGGCTACCGCGACAACGCGCGCGATGCGACCCATGGTCATGCGCTTGCCTTCCCTCAACTTCTCAGCGCAGATTTCTCCCCGGTCGCTACAACCTCCGGGACCGAACGAATGCGGCCATCTTAACTGCCGACAGTTTGCTCGCGCAGCGAGATCATGTGAGCCCGATCACTCCTGGGACCGCGACGCCCGCAACCCATGGTCGTGTCGACCGCGCCCACTCGCTGTCGGCGAGTACGAAATCCGATGTCATCCCCACTGACACAAGGGTATTGGACGCAGCAACGCCGGCGGATCGCGGCCGCCGGAAAGGGGCGGCGGGACGCGATCTCGCCGGCGCGGATCGTTGCTGTGCGGGTTGCGGCGCTCAGGCTCCGTAGACCGGCTCGGGATCGGTTGCCTTGGCAATCAACTCACGTACCACCGGCCCCAATTCGGACGGCTGCCAGCGCGCACCGCGGTCCTCGGCGACACCGTGGCGCCAGCCGTCGGCCAATGCCACCTTTCCGCCCTCGACCTCGAACATGCGCCCGGTGACCCCGGCCGAATCGGGGCTGCCCAGCCAAACCACCAGGGGCGAGACGTTTTCCGGCGCCATCGCGTCGAAGCCGTCCTCGGGGCGGGCCATCATATCGGCGAAGACGGTTTCGGTCATGCGGGTGCGCGCGGACGGAGCGATGGCGTTGACGGTGACCCCGTAGCGGCCGAATTCCGCTGCGGCAGTGATGGTCAGGGCGGCGATACCGGCCTTCGCCGCCGCGTAGTTGCCCTGTCCGACGCTGCCCTGCAGACCGGCGCCCGAGCTCGTATTGATGATCCGGG
The DNA here is from genome assembly GCF_001612635.1 of Nocardia africana NBRC 100379. Taxonomy (GTDB): domain Bacteria; phylum Actinomycetota; class Actinomycetes; order Mycobacteriales; family Mycobacteriaceae; genus Nocardia; species Nocardia africana. The sequence continues at coordinate 2,526 of NZ_BDAV01000003.1, forward strand.
CGTCGCGGGCACGACCGGCCTTGGATTCCGCGCGCCAGTACTCGATGGCATGGCGCATGGTCGCGAAGTGGCCCTTGAGGTGAACGCGGATCACAGCGTCCCACTCCTCTTCCGCCAGGTTGACCAGCATCCGGTCGCGCACGATGCCGGCGTTGTTCACCACCACGTCGAGTCCGCCGAAGGTCTCCACGGCCTGGCTGATCAGACGCTTCGCGCCGGCCCAGTCCGCCACGTCGTCACCGTTGACGACGGCCCGGCCACCGGCCTGCACGATCTCCTCGACCACCTGGGCGGCGGGCGAATCGGCGCTGGGGGCGCCGTCCAGTTCCGCGCCCAGATCGTTGACCACCACATTGGCGCCCGCCGCGGCGAAGGCCAGAGCGTGCGCCCGGCCGATACCGCGGCCGGCGCCGGTGACGATCACGGTGCGTCCTGCACAGATCCGCTCGGAGTTGTCGGTCATATCTGCTGCTCTCATTTCCTCGGTGCGGTAAGGGTTTTCGCTGCTGGTGGTGATCGCGCGGGACGAGGGCTATCGGGCGGCCGGGTGCGCGTCGTTGACGGTCGCCGCCTCCAGGAAGGCGGGGCGTTCCCCGCCCCCGTGCACGACGAGTGATCCGCCGTTGACGTAGCCGGCCAGCGGGGAGGACAGGAAGACCGCGACCCGGCCGATGTCCTCGGGCGTCGCCAGCCGCCCCAGCGGCACGGTCGCCTCCACGGCGGCGATCCCGGCATCGTCGCCGTAGTGCAGATGACTGGATTCGGTGCCGACCAGCCCGACGACGACCGAATTGACCCGGACCTTCGGCGCCCACTCGACCGCCAGCGAGGACACCAGACTGTCCAGACCTGCCTTGGCCGCGCCGTAGGCGGCGGTGCCGGGTGAGGGACGATGGCCACTGACGCTCGAGATCATCACGATCGAACCGCCCTCGGGCTGCCGCTGCATCACGGCGTTGGCGGCCTGCGAAACCAGCAGCGGGGCAAGCAGGTTGAGCTCCACGATCTTGGCGTGGAAATTACGGGAGGCGGTGGCGGCGGGGGCGAACGGCGCCCCACCGGCATTGTTCACCACATGGTCGATCCGGCCGTGCCGCTGCACGATGGTCTCGATCAGCCCGTTCACCGCCTCACCGTCGCGCACATCGCACGACAGGAATTCGGCGGTACGACCGGAGCTCTCGATCGCCGCCTCACCGGGGCGGCGAGCACACACCACGACCGTCGCGCCCGCGTCCAGGTACACCCGGCTGATGCCGGCGCCGACGCCCCTGACCCCGCCCGTCACGAGAACTACCGATCCGGACAGGTCTACTTCGATTGCCACCGTGCTAACCTACCAAGCACTTGCTTGTTTTGCCAACGAATGGACATGCGATGGGGATCAACCGTCACACCGAGACCTCGGGCATCGAGGTCGTCACGATCGACTATCCGCCGGTCAACGCGCTGCCCACCGCGGGCTGGTTCGGCGTGGCCGATGCGATTCGCGAGGCCGGGCGCGACCCGGAGACCAAGGTCGTCGTGCTCCGCGCCGAGGGCCGCGGCTTCAACGCCGGGGTCGACATCAAGGAGATCCAGCGCAACCCGGGCCATCAGACGCTCATCGACGCCAATCACGGCTGCTACGACGCCTTCGGCGCGGTCTACGACTGCCCGGTGCCGGTGATCGCGGCGGTGAACGGCTTCTGCCTCGGCGGCGGCATCGGCCTGGTCGGCAATGCCGATGTCATCGTCGCCTCCGACGACGCCACCTTCGGCCTGCCCGAGGTCGAGCGCGGCGCCCTGGGTGCGGCCACCCACCTGGCCCGGCTGGTCCCCCAGCACATGATGCGCACGCTGTTCTACACCGCCTCCACCGTGACCGCGCAGCAGCTGCACCACTTCGGTTCGGTGCACAAGGTGGTCCCGCGGGCCGAACTCGATTCCGCCGCACTGGAAGTCGCGAAGAACATCGCCGCCAAGGACGGGCGGGTCATCCGGGCCGCGAAGCGCGCGCTCAACGGTATCGACCTGCAGGATGTGCACCGCAGCTACCGCTTCGAACAGGGCTTCACCTTCGAGCTGAATCTCGCCGGTGTGGCCGATGAGATCCGGGCGCGGTTCGACGAGGATCTGGCTGCCAAGAAGGGAGCGAAATAGCATGCGCGACAAGCGGATGTCGTTGGAGGAGGCCGTCTCCCAGCTGCGCAGCGGGATGACCATCGGCCTCGGCGGCTGGGGTTCGCGGCGTAAGCCGATGGCGTTCGTGCGCGCGCTGCTGCGCTCGGACGTCACCGACCTGACCGTGGTGACCTACGGCGGGCCGGATCTCGGTCTGCTGTGTTCGGCGGGCAAGGTGCGCAAGGCATACTACGGATTCGTCTCTCTCGATTCGGCCCCGTTCTACGATCCCTGGTTCGCCAAGGCCCGCACCGGCGGTGAGCTGATCTCCCGCGAAATGGACGAGGGCATGGTCAAATCCGGCCTGCAGGCGGCCGCGGCCCGGCTGCCGTTCCTGCCCACCCGCGCCGGGCTGGGCTCGGACGTGCTGAATTTCTGGGACGGTGAACTGCGCACGGTGCAGTCCCCGTATCCCGATGCCGACGGCCGCGTCGAGACCCTGGTCGCGATGCCTGCGCTCACCCTGGACGCCGCGTTCGTCCACCTCGATATCGGCGACAAGCACGGCAACGCCGCCTACACCGGCGTCGACCCGTACATGGACGATCTGTACTGCCTCGCCGCCGAGCGGCGGTTCCTGTCGGTGGATCGGCTGGTCGAGACCGAGGAGCTGATGAAAGCCGTTCCGAACCAGGCGATCATCCTCAACCGCATGATGGTCGACGGCGTCGTGGAGGCGCCGGACGGCGCGCACTTCACCTTCTCCGGCAGCTACGGCCGCGACGAGAAGTTCCAGCGCCATTACGTCGAGGCGGCCAAGGACCCCGAGACCTGGGCGGCCTTCAAGGCCCGCTATCTGGACGTCACCGAGGACGAATACCGTTCCGCGGTAGCCGAATTCGCCGCCAACGAGGAGCGCCGATGAGCGAGACCACCACTGCCACCCGCGCCGAGGTGTGTGCGGTCGCCTGCGCCGAGATCTTCCGGGGCGCGGGCGAGATCATGGCCAGTCCGATGTCACCGACTCCCACCATCGGGGCACGGCTGGCGCGATTGACCTTCGAACCGGATCTGCTGATCTCCGACGGCGAGGCGCTGTTCCTGGCCGAAACCCCCGCGCTGGGTGCCAAGGCGCCCACCGAGGGCTGGATTCCGTTCGGCAAGGTGTTCGATGTCGTGGCCTCCGGGCGGCGGCATGTCGTCATGGGCGCCAACCAGATCGACCGCTACGGCAACCAGAATCTGTCCGCCTTCGGCGCGCTGCAGCAGCCGAGCCGGCAGATGTTCGGTGTGCGCGGCGCACCGGGTAACACCATCAACCACGCGACCAGCTACTTCGTGCCCAAGCACAGCACGCGCGTGTTCTGCGAGACCGTCGACATCGTGTGCGGCATCGGTTACGACAAGATCGATCCCGAGAATCCGGCGTACCGGTTCCACCACCTGCATCGGGTGGTCAGCAATCTGGGCGTGTTCGATTTCGGCGGGCCCGGCCACACCCTGCGGGCGCTGTCGCTGCATCCGGGGGTGAGCGCCGCGGAGGTCGCCGAGAACACCGCGTTCGAGGTGGCCGGACTCGACAGCGCCGAGGTGACCCGCACGCCCACCGAGGAAGAACTGCGGATCATCCGGACGGTGCTGGATCCCAAGGGAATCCGGGAAAAGGAAGTGGCATCATGAGCCGGCTGCGGACTCCGCTGACCGACCTGGCCGGCATCGAGCATCCGATCGTGCAGACCGGTATGGGCTGGGTGGCCGGGCCGGGTCTGGTCGCGGCGACCGCCAACGCCGGCGGTCTGGGCATTCTGGCCTCGGCGACGATGACGCTCGAGGAACTCGAGGTCGCGATCGCCAAGACGAAGGCCAAGACCGACAAGCCCTTCGGTGTGAATATCCGCGCCGACCTGTCCGACGCGCCCGACCGGATCGAGTTGATGATCCGCGAGGGCGTGAAGGTCGCCTCGTTCGCGCTGGCCCCTAAGAAGGAATTGATCGCGCGCCTGAAGGACAACGGTGTCGTGGTCATGCCCTCCATCGGCGCCGCCAAGCATGCGATCAAGGTCGCCTCGTGGGGTGCGGACGCGGTGATCGTGCAGGGCGGTGAGGGCGGCGGTCACACCGGTTCGGTGGCCACCACGCTCCTGTTGCCCTCGGTGCTGGACGCGGTCGATATTCCCGTCGTCGCCGGTGGCGGATTCTTCGACGGCCGCGGGCTGGCCGCCGCCCTCGCCTACGGTGCGGCCGGCGTCGCGATGGGTACCCGGTTCCTCCTCACGCAGGACTCGAGTGTGCCGGATTCGGTGAAACAGCAGTACCTTTCGCGCGGGCTCCAGGACACGGTCGTCTCGCTGAAGGTCGACGGTATGCCGCACCGCGTGCTCAACACCGAGTTGGTCGACAAGCTGGAACATTCGGGCAGCTATCGCGGCCTCGCCGCCGCGGTCTCGAACGCCGTCAAGTTCAAGGGTATGACCGGCATGAAATGGTCGACCATGATCAAGGACGGCCTTGCCATGCGCAAGCAGAAGGACCTCACCTGGTCCCAGGTGATCATGGCGGCCAACACTCCCATGCTGCTGAAAGCGGGTCTGGTAGAGGGCAATACGCAGGCGGGTGTGCTCGCGTCGGGTCAGGTGGCCGGCATCATCGACGACCTGCCCACGGTGGCCGAGCTGATCGACCGCATCATCGACGAAGCCATCGCGCGGATCGACACGATCGCCGCGCTCCGTGACGGCGCCGAGGCGACCCCCGGCCCGTCGGCGTAGCCGAAGACGTTCGGCCGCAACGAAAGGGGCCGCCTCGCCGATTCCCGGCGAGGCGGCCTTTCCGGTTCGCGCTACTCCCCCGACAGGTCGGCCGACAGATCACGCACCTGCACGCCCTCCGGAATCCGCACCTCGACAACAGGTTCCGGGCGGTCGTCGAATTCCAGCCGCAGGGCGCGGCACATGGTGGCGTGCATGTCGTACAGCGCGGTGATGTAGGTCAGTTCCAGAATTTCGGGATCGCTGAGGTTGGCTCGCAGGACCGCGAACACCTCGTCCGGCACCCGGCCGCCGTCGTGGACCAGGCAGTCGGTATAGGCCAGAATCGCGCGTTCGAGCGCGGAGAAACAGTCGCTGATCTGCCATGACGGAATGGCCGCGATCTTCTCCTCGGGCGCGCCCAGCGAACGCATCTGCTTACAGTGCTGAGAGAAGACGAACTGGCTGCCGCGCGCGTATCCGGCCCGGCACTGGCCCAGTTCGCGCAGCAGCGGGTCCAGGCGGGAGTTGCGATAGACGGCGAATCCGCGGACCGCGTGCCGGAACACCTCCGGAGACTGCGCGAAGACGGTCCACCAGTCGCCGGGGGTGGCGTGGACGGTGCCGTGGTCGACGGCCGGATCGCGGTCGGGTCCGAACAGCCGGTCGTAGTAGAACAGGATTCGCTCGTCGGTGACTTCGGCGCGCGGGACTTCACGCAGGCGGGGCATGGGTCGAACCTCTCGGTAGTGCGGTTTCGCGGCTGGTGGATGGGTCAGAGTCCGGCGGCGGCGCGGCGATCGGCGGCGGTCTTCGGCTCGTGCGAGACATCGGACTCGGCGAAAGTCCTGGTCCAGCAGGCGAATTCGAGCAGTACGCCGTCCGGGTCCTGAAAATAGAACGACCGCACGAAGGTTCCGGGGTGCACCTCACGGGACACTCCCGCGGGGCTGTCGTCGTGATTGAGGACCCGGCTGACCTTGATGCCCTCGGCCTGCACCCGCTGGTAGTAGTCGTCGAACAGTTCCGGCGGCACGGCGAAGGCCACGTGGTTCATCGAGCCCACGCCGCTCACCAACTCCCCCTCGTCCGGAAGTCCTTTGGGCGCGGCCAGTCCAGGGGTGGCATCGGGCGCGTCGGCGAGCCAGAAGAAGGCGATGGTGTTGCCGCCACCGCAGTCGAAGAAGAAGTGCTGACCGAGGTGGTGCGGCAGTTCGATGGTTTTGATCAGCGGCATGCCCAGGGTGCCGGAGTAGAACTCGATCGTGCGGCGCATATCGGAGCACACCAGGGCGAGATGGTTGATACCGCGTAGTTCGTATTTCGGGTTGGCGGCGCTCATTGCAGTCCTTCCGCTGTGGTGCCGATTCGACCTCCGTGACGGGTCCGCACCTCTACTGTGAGCTGGGATTCTCCCGGCTGAACTGACTTGACAGTCATGTCATGTTCGTGGATAGTGTGATCCGTGCCGAAGTCATCTGTCAATAGCGCGCCCACCCCCGTCGACAACCTGACGCCCCGGGGCCGCAAGACACGCGACGCATTGCTCGACGCGGCGCGCAAGGTGTTCGAGACCGTCGGATTCCTCGATACGCGTGTGGAGCAGATCAGCGAGGAGGCGGGCGTCTCCTACGGCACGTTCTACCGCTATTTCGAGTCCAAGGACCATGTGTTCGGCGAGCTGAGCACGCGGCTGTTCGACGATATGCACCGCCGCGAACCCACGCCCGCGGGACTTTCGCCGGCGGCCCGGCTCATCGCCGCCAACCGCTCCTACTACGCGGCCTACCGGCGCAACGCCCGGATGATGGCGATCGTCGAACAGGTCGCGACCTTCAACGAGGACTTCCGGCGGCTGCGCCACGACCACCGGCGACAGCTCATCGAGCGCACCGCGCAGTCGATCGCCCGCTGGCAGCGCGAGGGCCTGGTTCGCGCGTCGCTGGATCCGGAGCTGGCCGCGCGGGCCATGTCCGCGATGGTCGACCACACCCTGTACCTGTGGCTGATCCAGGGCGAGGACGCCGACGAGGACGCCCTGCTCAACACCCTCGACCAGATGTCGGTCAGCGCGCTCGGCCTCGACCCGGACGACAAGTAGACGGTGTCCCGGACCGTCGCAGGAGGCAGTATGAAATCGGACCCACCGCCCGCCGCGCATCCGGAAGTGCACGACCGCGAGCCGGATGCGCACCCGGCCGGACCGCTCGACAGCTTCCGGGTGCTCGAGCTGGGGACACTGATCGCGGGGCCGTACTGCGGACGCCTGCTCGGCGATATGGGGGCCGACGTCATCAAGATCGAAGCGCCGGATCGTCCCGACCCGCTTCGCGATTGGGGTCAGGCGACCGGCGGCCACCAGTACTTCTGGACCGTGCACGCGCGCAACAAGCGGTGCGTGAGCCTCGACCTGCGCGTTCCGGCGGGACGCGACATCTTCCTGGAATTGGCGCGCACGGCGGATGTCGTGGTCGAGAGTTTCCGGCCCGGCACGCTGGAGCGCTGGGGTATCGGCTACGACGTGCTCGGCGAACTGAATCCGGGGCTGGTGCTGGCCCGCGTCTCCGGTTACGGGCAGACCGGGCCGTACGCGTCCCGGGCCGGGTATGCGTCGGTGGCCGAAGGCATCAGCGGGCTGCGCCACCTCAACGGATTCCCCGGACAGGCTCCGCCGCGAATGGCGTTGTCGCTGGGCGACAGTCTGGCGGGACTCTTCGCCTTCCAGGGCGTGCTCGCGGCGCTGCTGGTGCGGGAGCGGACCGGACGCGGACAGGTGGTCGACGCCGCGCTGACCGAGGCGTCGCTGGCGATCCAGGAGTCCACGGTTCCGGATTTCCACAAGACCGGACATGTGCGCCGGCCCTCGGGCACCCGGCTGGACCGGGTGGCGCCGTCGAATCTCTACCAGGCCGAGGATGGGCTGTGGGTGATCATCGCGGCCAATCAGGACACCGTCTTCGCGCGGCTGGCCGCCGCGATGGGCCGGCCCGAACTCGCTTCCGACCCACGGTATTCCACCCATTCGGCACGCGGTGAGCGCCAGGACGAGCTCGACGAGCTGATCGCGGCCTGGGCCGGAGATTTCACCGCCGCCGATCTGATCGAGCTGCTGAATCGGCACGGCGTGGTCGCGGGTCCGGTGAACACCGTCGCCGAGGTGATGGCGGATCCACAGTTCACCGCGCGAGGCATCTTCGTCGACCACGTCGATCCGTCCCTGGGCAGCGACGACGCCGGATACGATCCCGTCCCGGTCAAGGGTGTGGGTGTCGTGCCGCGGCTCAGCGCGACCGCCGGTGGCGTGCGCTGGGGTGGTCCGAGCCGGCCGGGCACACATACCGACGAGGTGCTGGGTGAGGTGCTGGGATACGACGCCGACCGGCTGGCGACTCTGCGCGGCGAAGGCACGATCGGATGACCGCCGTCGAAATTCGCGAGGTGGGTCCGCGCGACGGTCTGCAGATCGAGGAGCCGATTCCCACCGAGGCCAAACTCGCCTTCATCGATGCCCTCGTCGCCACCGGCGTGCGCCGGATCGAGGTCACCTCGTTCGTCTCGCCCCGCGCGATACCGGCCCTCGCCGACGCGGAAGCCGTTGCCGCGCAATTGGACCGGTGGCCGGGCGTGCAGTTCTCCGCCTTGGTCGCGGGTCTCGGCGGGGTGCGGCGCGCACTCGCCGCCGGTGTGCATCGGCTCGAGTACGTCGTGTCGGCGTCCGACGGGCACAGCCGGGCCAACGTAGGACGCGACAGCGCCGAATCCGTCGCGCTGATCGCGCCCATCGCCGAGCAGGTCCACGCGGCCGGCGGCCATCTGGAGGTGATCATCGCCATCGCCTTCGACTGCCCGTTCGACGGGCGGACACCGCCGCAGCGGGTGGCCGAGATCGCGGCGCGGGCAGTGGCCGCCGGCGCCGATTCACTCGCCGTGGCCGATACCGTCGGCACCGCCTCGCCGGTCCGGACCGGTGACGTGATCGACCGGGTTCGCGCGGCCGCGCCCGGTGCCGAGCTCGGCATTCATCTGCACAACACACGCGGCCAGGGACTCGCCAATGCTTGGGCCGCCTACGAACACGGCGTCCGCCGATTCGATTCCGCCGCAGGCGGTCTCGGCGGGTGCCCGTTCGCCCCCGGGGCGAGCGGCAATATCGCGACCGAGGAATTGGCCTATCTGTTCTCCGACGGAGGCATCGAGACCGGTATCGACATCGACCGGGCGCTCGACGCCGCCCGGCTGATCGCCCGGCTGCTCGGCAAGCCCGTGGACAGCAATCTGCTCGCCGCGGGCGGTCGCCTGCGGCCCAGGAAGGCGGCATCACACGGAGCCGCACGAGAATGACCCGGAGGTCCTTCGCATGGATGAACTGGCCGACCGCTTCTTCGCCGCGGTCAGCGCGGGCGATACCGCGGCCCTGACCGCGCTGTACGCGCCCGACGCCCGGATCTGGCACAACGACACGAACACCGAGGAGACCGTCACCGAGAATCTGCGGGTGCTGCGCTGGCTCTCGCGGACGGTGGAAAACCTACGGTACGAGGATATTCGGCGCTATGTGCTGGCGGACGGCTTCGCTCAGCAGCATGTCGTGCGCGGCCATCTGCCCGGCCACGGCGAGCTGGAGGTCCCCGCGAGCCTGTTCGTGCGTGTCCTGGGCGGGCGCATCACCCGGATCGACGAATACGTCGACTCGGCGGCGACGCAGCCACTGCGCGAGGTGTCGGCGACGAACGGAGGGTACCGATGATGTCGGTCAACCGGCCCCAGGGCGAGATCGCCGAATTGTCCTCGCGGATGCGCACATTCATCGATACCGAGGTCGTACCCGCGGAGCCGGTGCTGGCCCGCGAGGACGACAACGCCCACGCCACGCTCGCCCGCTTGAAAGACCGAGCGAAGGAACTCGGGTTGTGGGCGCTGGGCCATCCGGCCGAACTCGGCGGCGGCGGGGTGCCGTTCCTGGATTTCGTCTATCTGAACGAGATCATCGGCCGCTCGGAATTCGGCATGCTGGCGGTCGGTTCGGTCTCCATGCAGGACACGCTCATGCTGTACCGGCACGGCACCGACGAACAGCGAGCCCGCTGGATTCCGCCCATGGTCGCCGGTGACATCCTGCCGTCTGTGGGCCTCACCGAACCCGAGGTCGCCGGCTCCGATCCCACTCTGATCGCCACCGAGGCCGAATTGGACGGCGACACCTGGATCCTCAACGGGCACAAGTGGTTCACCACCGGCGCCGCCCAGGCCGCGTACTGCACGGTCTTCGCCCGGACCGAACCCGAATCGGTGCCGCGGCACTCGCGGATCAGCGCGATCATCGTGCCGACCGACACCCCCGGCTTCGAGATCGTCCGTTCCATCCCGACCATGGGCCACGATCCGAGCGATCACTACGAGGTCCGGCTCACCGATGTGCGCGTGCCGGCGGCGAACCTGCTCGGCGAACGCGGCAAAGGTTTCGTGGTGGCACAGGACCGGCTCGGTCCGGGGCGGATCTTCCACTGTATGCGCTGGCTCGGTCAGGCCCAGCGGGCCTACGAATTGACGTGCGAGCGGGCGAACACCCGGTACGTGCACGGATCGCTGCTCGCCGAGAAGGGCGAAATCCACCGGTACATCGCCGAATCCGCGGCCGAGATCCACGCGGCCCGGCTGATGACGCTCGACGCCGCCCGTGCCATGGATGCCGGTGAGGACTACCGGGTGCGCGTCGGGTTGATCAAGTTCTGGGGTGCGCGGATGCTGCACAACGTGATCGACCGCGCCATCCAGGTACACGGGGCCCTCGGGCTGACCGCCGACACCCCGTTGGAACGGATGTACCGGCAGGCTCGTTACGCCCGCATCTACGACGGCCCCGACGAGGTTCATCGCATGTCGGCCGCGCGCCGGTTGCTGCGCTCCCCCGAGGCGGCGCCGTGGCTCTGACTGCGGAATCGGCTGCCGCCGAGCCGGTTACGCTCGCCGACGGGGTTCGCGCGGTACTGACCGGCACACTCGGGACGGCCCTCACCGACGTCGAGTTGCGGCAGTTCACCGGGGGCGCGAGCCGGCAGGTGTACGCGATCGAGGCCCGCGACGGGACCGGCAGCGCGGTGCGGGCCGTGCTGCGGCGGGACCCGCCCGGCCACGGCGATCCGGCGCGCATGCACGCCGAGGCGGTCTGTCTGCGGGCGGCCGGTGCTGCCGGGGTCCCCGTGCCCGCCGTCCTCGCGGACGGGGCTACCGCGCCCGGGATCGACGCCCCGTATCTGCTGATGGAGCGGGTCGAGGGCGAGTCGATTCCCCGGAAACTGCACCGGGATCCGGCATTCGCCGCAGTACGCGATCGACTGGCCGGCGATCTCGGCTACGTCCTCGGACTGATCCACCGGATACCGCTGGACACTCTCGGCATCCTCGACGATCACGATCCGCTCACTACCATCGAGCAGATCTATCGGGACCTGGACGATCCGCGGCCGGTGGTCGAGGCCGGACTACGCTGGCTGCGCGAGCACCGGCCCGCCGATCGACCGAAGGCGTTGGTGCACGGCGACTTCCGGTTGGGCAACTTCCTGATCGGGCGGGACGGCGTGCGAGCCGTGCTGGATTGGGAACTGGCCCATCTCGGCAATCCGATCGAGGACCTGGGCTGGTTGTGTGTGCGGGCCTGGCGTTTCGGCGCCGAGGCGCCCGTGGGCGGGCTGGGGAGTCGAGAACAACTCCTCGACGGGTACGAACGGTCCGCCGGCTACCGGCCCACCGCGGCGGAGCTGCATTGGTGGGAAGTGTTCGGCACGCTGAAGTGGCTGGTACTCAGCCGTTTCCAGGCGAATCGGCATCTCGGCGGAGACGAACGGTCACTGGAACTCGCCGCGATCGGCCGCCGGGTCTGCGAATCGGAATACGATCTGCTCGCGGTTCTCGACCTGCTCGACGACACCGGTTCCCCTCCCCCGCTCTCGGAAATGCCTGCGACCGTGCACGACCGGCCGCATCCGGCCGAGATACTCGAGCTGGTCGCCGACACGCTCACCGGGGAGATCGGGTCCGCGCTCCCGCCCGAGCAATCGCGCTCGCGCTACCTGCTGCGGGTGTGCGCGAACCTGCTCGGCATCGCCGCCCGTGAGCTGGCCGCCGGCCCCGCCGCCACCGTGGATGTGCACAGCCGTCTGGCGGTGCTGGGCTGTGCGTCCGAGGCGGATCTGGCCGCGCGACTGCGCTCCGGCTCGGTGTCGTACACCGATGAGGCAGTGCTCCGGGCGATCTCGGCCGCTGTCCTCGCGCGTCTGCGGATCGCGAATCCGCGACACCTGCGGTAATCGCGCAACGGCGCCGAAATCGGCCGGGAGTCACCGCTGTTCGGTAGCTCCCGGCCGTGCGGATCGAGCGTCGTCGGAACGTACACAGCGGCCCGGTGGTGACGGGTATCAGCGTCACCACCGGACCGCCGGGCCCGGCACGGATCAGGAGAACTGTTCGCGCAGATCGCGTTTGAGAATTTTGCCGGTGACGTTCTTGGGGAGCGTATCGACGAATTCTACTCGCCGCGGGACCTGGAATTTGCCCAGGTGTTCGCGGCAACCGGCGATGATGTCCTCGGCCGTGGCGGTCGCGTTGTCACGCAGGACGACCACGGCGCACACCACCTCACCCCAGGTGTCGTCGCGGACGCCGATGGCGGCGGCCTCGGCGACCTGCGGGTTCCGGTACAGCGCCTGTTCGACCGTCAGCGAGGCGACGTTCTCACCGCCGCTGATGATCAGATCCTTCTTCCGGTCGACGATGTAGACGAAGCCCTCCTCGTCCTGCCGGACCATATCGCCGGTGCGGAACCAGCCGTCGGTGAACGACTCCGCGGTCGCCCGGGGATCGTTCCAGTAGCCGAGGGTCACCTGGTCCGCGCGCACCACCATCTCGCCGATCTGCCCCCGCGCGATATCGGCGAAATTCTCGTCGACGATGCGAATATCGGCCAGCCGCATGGGCTTTCCCGCCGAGGCGAGTAGATGGGTCTCCCCGCGCGCCGCCCGCCGGTGCGCCTGCTCGTCCAGATGCAGGACGTTTCCGGCGAGTTCGGTCATACCCATGCCCTGGTAGAAGTCGCAGCCGAACCGCTCCAGTCCCGCGCGCAGCACCGCGGACGGGATGGCGGAGGAGCCGTAGCCGATCGCCTGCAGCGTCTTCAGCGAATGCCGCTCCAACGCCGGATCCTGCAGCAGAAAGTTGATCATCGTCGGCGCCAGGCCGGTCTGGGTCACCTGCCATTCGTCGACCAGCCGCAGGAAAGTCGCATTGTCGTAGGCACGCAGGATGCCCACGGTGGCGCCGATCAGATGGTTGACCAGCACCACATAGCCGCCGACATGGCACAGCGGGAAGCAGAACAGGAAAACCGTCTCCTCCGCGACGCTCCACTGCAGCGCCGAAGAGGTCACGCCCGCCAGCAGATTGCGATGCGAGACCATGACACCCTTCGGCGCGCCGGTCGTCCCGCTGGTGTAGACCAGCCACGCCACATCGTCGGGATCGGGACGGTAGGCAGGCGCCGCGGCCGACGCCGTACCGGCGAACTCGTCCCATCCGAGCGTGCCCGGTGCGGCGCCGATCGACACCACCGTGGTCACCGACGGGATCCGGTCACGGATGCGGTCCACCAGATCGGTGAATTCCGCGGCGACGATCAGGACCCGGGCGCCGGAATGCTCGATCAGGCCGGCGATCTGATCCTCGTGCAATCGGAAGTTGAGGATCGTCAACGCCATTCCCGCCATCGGAACGCCGTAGTAGCACTCCAGATACTGCGGGCAGTTCGCGGACAGGATCGCCACGCGGTCGCCCGGCTCCGCCACACCGAGCAGCGCATTCGCGAGGCGGCGGCAGCCGTCGCGCAACCGCCGGTAATCGATCGCCTCCTGCTCGAAGCGCACCGCGATCCGGTCGGGGTGTTTGCGCGCGCCGTATTCGACGATGTCACCGATCAGCATGCGTCCGAACTCCTTGCCGATTCGAAATCCATGGCAGCTGCGCCCTTCTCACCGAATCGCGAGCGGGTTGATCGGTGAGCCGACCCCGCGGGTGAACTGCAGGGGCGGACCGGCGTAGAAGAAGTCCCAGCGCCCGTCGCCCGCGCAGGCCCCCGCCAGATCCTCGAAGTCGAGCATCTCCGCGAGGGTCAGGCCCATATCGCGGATGAGCACCATATGCAGTTCGAAGGCGGTGCCGGGATGTTCGCCGGGCATCACCTCGACCGCCCAGTTGTCGGAGCCGACGACGGCGACGTCCTTGTCGCGCAGCCAGGTCGCACACGCCAGGCTCAGGCCCGGCTCACCGGCCATGAAGCCCTGCGGGTCACCGTCGGTGAGGAACTTCTTGCGCCAGCCCGTGCGGATCAACAGGATGTCACCGGCGCCGATATCCACGCCCTGCGCGGCCGCGACGGTGTCGAGCTCGTCGGGGCCGATCGCGGTGCCGGCCTCGAGCCAGTCCACGCCGCGATGACGGGCCACATCCAGCAGCACGCCGCGCCCGGCGATACCACCGGACTGGGTGTGGATACCGCATTTGTCCGCGCCCTTGACCGTCACCCCGGAGCCGGGATGTCCGTTGTACAGCTCGTCGTCGTAGTGCACGTGCGCCAGGGAGTCGTACTGGGAACCGGCCTGCAACGGCATGAAGACGAAATCGTCGGCCCATTTGAATCCGCCGGGAAGCACCTGCTCCTGGCCGTTCTCCGACATCAACCGGATCGGATTGATGCGCGCGCCGCCGGGCTGCGGGCCGTCACCGTCGAGCGGAATGCCGAGTTTGAAGGTCTCACCGGTGCGAATCAGCGCCGCGGCGGCCACCACCCGCTCGGGCGTGATCAGATTCGTGGTTCCGCGCTCGTCGTCGGTCCCCCACCGACCCCAATTGCTGACCTTCCGACCCAGAGCGCGCATATCGGGAACTTCAGGCACCGTTGCCTCCTGAACAATTTGTGACGTGACAGTCATGTCAACTTCGTGCCGCCAGTGTGTCCGACAGCACTCTCGGTGTCAATAGCCGGATGTCAGGTTCGACCCGGTCGCGACTCGGAGGCAGGGCCGCTACCGGCCACATATGGAAAGAGGCCCCGCGGTGCGCGGGGCCTCTTCCGTTTCACCGGACCGGTTTCGCCCGAAAGGCGAAGCGGCTCAGGAGATTCGCTCGATGATGGTGACGTTGGCCGTGCCGCCGCCCTCGCAGATGGTGAGCAGGCCGTAGCGGCCGTTCACGCGCTCGAGCTCGTTGAGCAGAGTGGCGAACAGCTTCGCGCCGGTGGCGCCCAGCGGGTGGCCCAGGGCGATCGCCCCGCCGTGCACGTTCACCTTGTCGGGGTTCGCGCCGGTCTCCTTCAGCCAGGCCAGCACCACGGAGGCGAAGGCCTCGTTGATCTCGACGACGTCGATGTCGTCGATGGTCAGCCCGGTCTGCTCCAACGCCCACTTGGTCGCCGGGATCGGCGCGGTGAGCATGTAGATCGGATCGGCGCCGCGGGCGCTGACGTGGTGGATGCGGGCACGTGGCTTCAGGCCGTATTCGGCGACGGCCCAGTCGGAGGCCAGCAGGGTGGCGCTGGCGCCGTCGGAGATCTGGCTGGCGACCGCGGCGGTCAGGCGGCTGCCCTCGCTGAGCGGCTTGAGTCCCGCCATCTTCTCCAGGCTGGTCTCGCGCGGTCCCTCGTCGATCCAGAAATCGCCGACCGGCACGATCTCGCGATCGAAGGCGCCCTCGGCGATGGCCTTGCGGGCGCGTTCGTGGCTGCGAAGTGCCCAGCGCTCCATATCTTCCCGGCTGATGTCCCACTTCTCGGCGATCAGTTGCGCACCGTTGAACTGCGAGACCTCACCGGTGCCGTAGCGGTGGTCCCAGCCTTTGGCGCCGACGAACGGCGAGTCGAAACCGTACTCCTTACCGGCCAGCATGGCGGCCGAGATCGGAATGGCGCTCATGTTCTGCACGCCGCCGGCGACGATCACCTCGGCGGTGCCGCTCATGATGGCCTGGGCGCCGAAATTGATCGCCTGCTGGCTGGATCCGCACTGACGGTCCACCGTGACGCCGGGCACCTCCTCCGGATATCCGGCCGCCAGCCACGCCGTGCGAGCGATGTTGCCGGCCTGCGGACCGATGGCGTCGACACAGCCGAAGATCACATCGTCGACATTGCCGGGGTCGATGGCGTTGCGGCCCAGCAAGCCCTGCAGTGCCGCCGCGCCGAGATCGGCGGGATGCACCCCGGCCAGCGCACCGCCGCGCTTACCGATCGGCGTCCGCACGGCATCGATGACGTAGGCCTCGCGCACCGGCGTGTACCGGCGGCGATCGGACGATGTGGACATGTAACGCTCCTATTCGGATGTGCCGGATTCGGCGCCGGACTGCGATGCTCCGGAATGGACTGCGCCGGAACGGTTCTCGGGGTTGGTGAGCCCGTCGAGCACGATGGTCAGATACTGCTTGGCCAGAGTGTCGGCGGTGATGCGGCCGCCGGGCTGATACCAGCGCACCGCGACCCAGACGGTGTCGCGGAGGAAACGGAAGGCGAGTTCGACATCGAGTTCCGGACGGAAGCTGCCGTCGCGCACGCCCTCGGTGAGCACATTGCGCCACAGCTCCCGGAATTCCCGGTTGTATTCCGCGATGTAGTCGAAACGCGGTGTGTCGCTGAGCCTTTTGGCCTCGGCCTGATAGATCGCGACCGCCGAATGCCAGCGGTCGAACGATTCACAGGAGGCGATGACCAGCGCCTCGAGCGTGGCTCGCGGCGAGAGATGGGAGGCGACGATCTCGCGGTAGCGGCCGAACAGATCGTCGAGGAAGCCGCGCAGGATCTCGTCCACCATCGCCTCTTTCGAGTCGAAGTGGTGGTAGAGACTGCCGGATAGAATCCCCGCCGCATCGGCGATATCGCGGACCGTGGTCGCACGCAGGCCGCGCTCGGCGAACAGGCCGGCGGCCAGGCCGAGCAACTCGTTGCGGCGTGCGGATTTGGAGGCCTCGGATGCGGTCACTCGGCCATAATACAACCAAGCATTTGCTTGGTCCATGGCGGTGGCTCACCGAATGGAATAGCGCAGCGGCGAGGACATCGACAGATCGATCAGCAGCCGATCGCAGATCTCGGGCGGCGGGATACCGGCCCGTTTCATCCGTGCCACCAGCGCGAGCCGGCGCTCACAGCTGTCCCATTCCACGAGCAGCGGTCCCCGGCCGGGTCCCGCGTCCACGGTCGCCATCGCCCGCGGCGGACCGCCGGGTTCCGGAATCTCGCTGAGTTTGAGCACGATGCCGCGCCGCCACGCCAGATACGTGTCGCGATCGGCGGCGCCCTCCAGTTTGCCGGTGGCCGCCGCCAGCCCCCGATCGATCCCGTCGGCGAAGGCGAGGCCATCGAACCGGAACCGCCGGCAGCGCCGGACCACCTCCAGCAGATCGGCGCGCACCTCGCACAGCAGTGCGGTCTGCTGCCGCCGCCGCTCCTCGCCAGGATCGGCCTCCCCCGGGCCGCAGCCGACTCCGATGCGCCGCACCCGCCGCCGATCGCGGGCCATATCCGCGCGCAAGGCGGCACGCGGATCGCGTGCCACCTCGGCCTCGTCGACCTCGTGCTCGTGCAGAATCTGCGCGGCGCGCGTCGCCGTCGCGTGCGTATCGGCGTGATCGAGCAATTCGGCACCCAGGGTGAGAGCGGCGAGCACGATGCTGTCCTGCCGCCGCCGCGCGAGCACCACCTCGCGGATCAACTCGAGTTCCAGTACGTCGTTGTCTTCCTGTCGACCGTCCAGACCCATGGGTCGTGGTCCCTTCGAACTATCGGAACCGGACGTTTTCAGGATCGCACAGGTAGGGCAGGTCAGCGCTACCCAATTTCGCACCGAACGCACCCCGGGCCGAAACCCCGCCGGAGCGGAGCGGAGGCCGAAAACTCAAGCGCGCTGGCTGCTGACCGAGACGACCTCGCCGGTCATGTAGGAGGTGTAGTCGCTGGCGAGCATCGCGATGGTGGCCGCGACCTCCCAGGGCTCGGCGGCCCGGCCGAACGCCTCGCCCGCGGCCAGCCGGTCGAGCAGTTCGGTGGAGCTGACCTTGTCCAGGAAGGGGTGGCGGGCGATGCTCGGCGCGACCGCGTTGATCCGCACGCCCAGTTCCGCGGCCTCCACGGCACTGCAGCGGGTCAATGCCATGACACCGGCCTTGGCGGCGGCGTAGTGGGCCTGGCCGTGCTGCGCCCGCCAGCCGAGCACGCTGGCGTTGTTGACGATCACGCCGCCGTGCCCGGCGGTGCGGAAGTAGTTCAGCGCGGCGCGGGTGCAACGGAAGGTGCCGTTCAGGGTGATGTCGAGGACGCGGTCCCACTGTTCGTCGGTCATGTCGACGACCGGCGTCTCACCACCCAGGCCGGCGTTGTTGACCACGATGTCGATGCGGCCCATGCGCTGTGCCGCGGCGCGGATCAGTTCGTCGACCTGTTCGGTACTGGTCACATCGCAGACCACCGAGGCGACCTTGCGCTGCGGGAATTCCGCGGCCAGCTCCTCCTCGGTCTGCTTCAGCCGGCGTTCGTGCCAATCGGAGACCACCACATCGGCGCCCTCGTCGAGCATGCGGCGGGCGGTGGCCGATCCGATACCCGTACCGGCGGCGGCGGTGATCACGGCGACCCGGCCGGCGAGCAGCCCGTGACCGGAGATCGGCTGGGGCGGAACCGAGAGATCAGGCACTGTAGGTCCTTCCTTACGACCGAATAGTGGCTTCGGCCAATGGTTTCCGGCCGGTCGTTCGGCCGGGCGAGGTGGTCAGCGGGCTTCCCGGGGCAGGCCGAGCACGCGTTCGGAGATGATGTTGCGCTGCACTTCGTTCGAGCCGCCGTAGATCGTGTCGGCGCGGGTGAACAGATAGAGGCGCTGCCATTGGTTCAGGTCGTCGGCGGGGTGCGGATCGAGGGCGGACCCGGTGCCGCCGACCGGAGGCCGGGCGATCAGGCCTTCGGCGCCCAGGACATCCATCGCCAGCTCGCCGAGGCCGCGATGCCAATTGGCCCACAACAGCTTCGAGACCGAGGCTTGGCCCGCGGCGGTGCGGGCGTCGACGTTCTGATGGGCCGATTCCAGGGTCCGCAGGGCGTGGGCGCGCAGGACGCGCAACCCCACCCACGCCTGATCGATGCGCTCGGCCAGGGCCGGATCCGCCAGGGCGCCATTGGCTTTCGCCACCGCCTCCAGATTCGACAGTTCGCGTGCGAAGCGGATCTGCTGGCCGACGGTGGAGATGCCGCGCTCGAAGGTCAAGGTGCCCATGGCGACTCGCCAGCCCTCACCGGGCTCGCCCACCACCAGGTCGGCGGCGGTGCGGGCGTTGTCGAAGAACACCTCGTTGAATTCGGCGGTTCCGGTGAGCTGGATGATCGGGCGTACCTCGATACCAGGCTGCTTCATCGGCACCAGCAGATAGGACAGGCCGTGGTGGCGGGTCGAGCCGGGTTCGGTGCGGGCGATGACGAAGCACCAGTCCGACAGATGCGCCAGCGAGGTCCAGATCTTCTGGCCGTTGATCGACCATTCGTCACCGTCGAGCCGGGCGCTGGTCGACACGTTCGCCAGGTCCGAACCGGCCCCGGGCTCGGAATATCCCTGACACCATAGTTCGGTGACCGAGCGGATTCCGGGCAGGAAGCGCTGTTTCTGCTCCTCGGTGCCGAAGGCGAGCAGGGTCGGCCCGAGCAGCTCCTCTCCCAGGTGCGAGACGCGCGCCGGGGCATTCGCACTCGCGTACTCCTCGTGGAAGATCACCTGCTGGCGCAGGGTCGCCGCCCGGCCGCCGTATTCGACCGGCCAGCCCAGGCAGGTCAGCCCCGCCGCGGCGAGGTGGCGGTCCCACTCCAGCCGCTCGTCGAAGGCTTCGTGCTCACTTCCGGGCCCGCCGAGCCCGCGCAGCTCGCGGAACTGCCCGTTCAGGTTCTCGGCCAGCCATTCCCGCACTTCGGCGCGGAATTCCTGGTCGGCTGCGTTTTCCGTACCGGGGGCCGCCGTGCCGGAGGCATCCGCACCGGCGGCGGAATCGGGGGTCTGGATCGCACTCACTCCGGTAGAGTAACCTACCAAGCACTTGCTTTGTAGGGCGGTGAGCTCTGCAGCGCGAATCGACCGACGGACCGAGCCGTCACCACGCCGGAGAAGCCGGCTGCTCGGCCCGTCGACCAGCGTGTAGAAGACGAGGACGACGTGACACCCCCTGTGCAGACCACCCCTCTCGCCCTGCACGAAGCCGCGCGCATCCACGGCGATGCGGCGGCGGTCAGCGACGGCGAGGTGCACCTGAGCTGGGTGCAACTACTCGAGGCCGTGCGGCAGACGGCGGGGGCGCTGATCGCGCGTGGAATCCAGCGCGGCGATCGGATCGCGATCTGGGCGCCCAACACCTGGCACTGGGTGGTGGCCGCGCTGGCCACGCACTACACCGGCGCCGCACTGGTCCCGCTCAACACCCGCTACGTCGCCGACGAGGCCGCCGATGTGATCGCCCGGGTCGATGCGAAGGCACTGTTCATCGCCGATCCGTTCCTGGGCCGCCGGCGCCTCGCGGAATTGCGCGCCGCCGCACCGGGATTGGCGGTCGGCACGGTCATCGTCATTCCGGCCGAGGGCGAATCGGCCTACGACGACGCCGTCGCCTGGTCGCAACTGGCCGAACTGGCCGCGCAGACGCCGGTGGAGAAGGTGATCGCGCGCGCGGAATCGGTCGAACCCGACGACATCGCCGACATCCTGTTCACCTCGGGCACCACCGGTCGCAGCAAGGGCACGCTCGTTGCCCAGCGCCAGGCACTCGATGTGGTGCGGGCCTGGGTGGAGCGGTCGACGCTGAACAGTTCCGATCGCTATCTGGTGATCCCGCCGTTCTTCCACAACTTCGGCTACAAGGCGGCCATCCTCGCCTGCCTGGTCACGGGCGCGACCATCGTCCCGCAGGCGACCTTCGACGTGCCGCAGACGATGCGGATGGTGCAGGAGCAGGCCATCACCGTATTGACCGGTCCGCCGACGATCTACCAGACCATCCTGGAACATCCCGCCCGCGCCGATTTCGATCTGAGCAGCCTGCGGGTCGCCGTCACCGGTGCGGCGACCGTACCGGTCGTGCTCGTCGAACGAATGCGCAGCGAACTGGAATTCGAGGTGGTCGTCACCGCGTACGGCCTCTCCGAATCCTCCGGCTTCGGCACCATGTGCCTGCCCGACGACGACCCCGAGACCATCGCCAACACCTCCGGTGCGGCCATGGCCGGATTCGAGGTGCGCATCGGCGATCACGGCGAGGTGTTGCTGCGCGGGCCGAACGTGATGGCCGGCTACCTCGACGATCCCGAGGCCACCGCCAAGACCATCGACGCCGAGGGCTGGTTGCACACCGGCGATGTCGGAATCCTCGACGAGCGCGGCTATCTCAAGATCACCGACCGGCTCAAGGACATGTACATCTCCGGCGGCTTCAACGTCTACCCGGCCGAGATCGAGCAGACGCTGGCCCGTCTCGACGGCGTCGCCGAATCCGCCGTGATCGGGGTGCCGGACGAGCGGATGGGCGAGGTCGGCAAGGCCTACATCGTGCGCCGGGCGGGCGCCGACCTGTCCGAAGACGACGTCATCGCCTACGCGAAGAAGACCCTGGCCAATTTCAAGGTGCCGCGATTCGTGGAGTTCCGGGACCGGCTGCCCTACAGCGCCGCCGGCAAGGTGCTCAAGCGGCAACTACGTGAGGAGATCTCGTGACCACAGACGCAACCCCCGCGCCGATTCCGGACGAGGGCGAGGTCGTCACCTACGAGCGCCGCGGTCCGATCGCCCTGGTCACGATGAACCGGCCGGACTACCGCAACGCCCAGAATTCGGTGATGACCTACGCGCTCGACGCCGCTTTCACGCGCGCGGTCGAGGATGCCGAGGTCAAGGTGATCATCCTGGCCGGCAGCGGAAAACACTTCAGCGCCGGGCACGACATCGGCACGCCCGGACGCGACCACCACATCGAATACGACAACAAGGCCGCACTGTGGTGGGACCACGTCGACCGGCCCGGGGGCGATCAGCGCTTCGCCCGGGAGCTCGAGGTCTACCTCGGCATGTGCCGGCGCTGGCGCGAGATTCCCAAGCCCACCATCGCGATGGTGCAGGGCGCCTGCATCGCGGGCGCGATGATGCTGGCGTGGGTGTGCGACATGATCGTCGCCGCCGACGACGCGTTCTTCTCCGATCCCGTTGTGCGGATGGGCATTCCGGGCGTCGAGTACTTCGCGCACCCGTGGGTGCTGGGCCCGCGGCGGGCCAAGGAGGTGCTGTTCACCGGTGATCGGTTCAGCGCCGAGCAAGCCTACGAATGGGGCATGGTCAATCGGGTCGTGCCCCGCTCCGAATTGGAGTCGCACACCCTCGAGCTGGCCGAGAGGATCGCCACCATGCCGCAATTCGGCTTGGCGCTGACCAAGAAGGCCGTCAACCAGTGCGAGGACCTGATGGGCATGCGCGCCGGCATGGACTCGGTCTTCGGCCTGCACCACTTCGCCCACGCCCACAACGCCGAAGTCGGCACCGACTCGCTGGCCGGTATGACCGCCAAGTCGATGAAGGCGACCGCAACCACCGCAGAACGGAGCGGCAAGTAGATGGATCTCGAACTCGATTCGGCCGCAGCGCAATTCCAGCTCGAAGTACGGGAATTCCTGCGCGCGAACGTCCCCGCGGAACCGCTGCCGTCGATGGACACCCGGGAAGGTTTCGAGGCGCATCGCGCCTGGGAGCACACCCTCGCCGACGCGCGACTCTCGGTGGTGTCGTGGCAGCGCGAATACGGCGGGCGCGACGCCTCGCTGCTCGAATGGGTGCTGTTCGAGGAGGAGTACTACGCCGCGGGCGCGCCCGGGCGGGTGAGCCAGAACGGCATCTTCCTGCTGGCCCCCACCCTGTTCGAACACGGCACGCCGGAACAGCTCGAGCGCATCCTGCCGAGAATGGCTCGCGCCGACGACATCTGGGCGCAGGCATGGTCGGAGCCCGAGGCCGGTAGCGACCTCGCGGGCATCCGCTCCAGCGCGAAGCGGGTCGAGGGCGGCTGGGTGCTCAACGGGCAGAAGACCTGGAGTTCGCGAGCTTCGTTCGCGGACTGGGCCTTCGGCCTGTTCCGCAGCGATCCGGAGGCGGAGCGGCACAAGGGCCTCACCTATGTGATGTTCCCGCTGTCGGCCGACGGCGTCACGGTGCGGCCCATCCCGCAGCTCGACGGCGAACCCGGTTTCGCGGAGATCTTCCTGGACGACGTCTTCGTCCCCGATCGCGACGTGATCGGCGAACCCGGCGCGGGCTGGCGGGTGGCGATGAGCACCTCCAGCAACGAACGCGGCCTCTCGCTGCGCAGCCCCGGGCGATTCAACGCCACCGCCGCGCGCTTGATCGACCTGTGGCGCGAGACCGCCGATCCGGCCGACACCGCGGCCCGCAACCGCGTGGTCGACGCGTGGATCGGCGCGGAGGCCTACCGGCTCAACACCCTGGGCACCGTGACCCGGTTGTCCGAGGGCGGCAAACTCGGCGCGGAATCGTCGATCAACAAGGTCTTCTGGTCCGAACTCGATATCGCGATGCACGAGACCGCCCTGGATCTGCTCGGCGCCTCGGCCGAGCACAGCAGCGCCTGGACCGACGGCTACCTGTTCTCGCTGGCGGGCCCGATCTACGCCGGTACCAACGAGATTCAGCGCAATATCGTCGCCGAGCGCCTGCTCGGGCTCCCGCGTTGAGATCCGCCATGTGCCACCCCGCCTCCCCGCGCCGCACCCCCGAATGGACCCACCGATGAGATTTGCACTGTCCCCCGAACAACGCGACTTCGCCGACAGCCTGCGCAAGATGTGTGATGCCGCGGGTACGCCCGCCGTCATCCGCAACTGGAACGGCGGCGGCGCCCGTGGTGGCCGGGCACTGATCCGGCAACTGGCCGGCGCCGGCGCCATGGGCCTGGCCGTGTCCGAGGAATACGACGGGATGGGCGCCGAGACCATCGATCTGGTGGTGGCGTGCCGGGAATTCGGCCGGGCCGCGGTGCCGGGACCGGTGATCGAGACGGCCGCGGTGCTTCCGGCGCTGTTGCAGGCGCTCGACGATTCCGGTCCGGCGCGGCGATGGCTGCCCGGGTTCGCCGAGGGTGAATCGCTCGGCACCATCGCGCTCTCGCCGCGGACACCGGCCCTCGACGCCGATTCCGCCGATGTGGTGCTGGTCGTGGACGGTGACAAGCTGTGCACGGCTCGCCGCGGCGACCGGATCGAATCGGTGGACGCGGCACGGCGGCTGTATACGGTGAGCCCGGACGAGGTGGTGGCCCAGGGCGATTCGGTGCTCGCCGCGGCCGAGACGGCGTTCGACGCCGGCGCGCTGGCGGCGGCGGCACAGCTGCTCGGCGCGGGTAACGCGATGCTGGCCACCAGCGTCGCGTATGTGATCCAGCGGCATCAGTTCGGGCAGCCGATCGGGCGCTACCAGGCCATCAAACACCATCTGGCCGACGCGAAGATCGGCCTCGACATGGCCGAACCGCTGCTGTACCGCGCGGCTTTGAGCTTCGATACCGCCGACCGCGCTCGCGACGTCTCGGCGGCCAAGTTCGCCTGCGCGGAGGCCGCGTACCGGACGGCGCGAATCGCCCTGCAGGTGCACGGCGCCATCGGTTACACGGCCGAATGCGATCTGTCGCTGTGGCTGACCAAGGTGACCGCGCTCCGATCCGCCTGGGGCACTGCCGATTTCCATCGCTCCCGGATCGCCGCGGCACTGCGTACGCCGGTGGCGGCCGGCGCATGAACCACCGAAACGACGAGACGGGAGTACGGCGATGACCGATACCGCGGAACTGCAGGAATTGGCCGCGACCGTCCGCGCCGTCCTCACCCGCCATGGCGACCGGGCCGCGCTGCGCCGGGCGATCGACAGCGAACTCGGCTACGACGAGCGGCTGTGGCACCTGCTGTGTGAGCAGGTGGGGGTGGCCGCGCTGGCGATTCCGGAGGAGTTCGGCGGCGTCGGCGCCGACATCGATACGGCGCTGGTGGTGATCGAGGAACTCGGGCGCACACTGCACAACCCGCCGATGCTCGGGTCAGCGGTCCTCGGTGTCCAGGCGCTGCTCGCGACGGGTGATGCCGACGCGGCGCGACGATTGCTGCCCGGCGTCGCCGAGGGCACGCGGACGCTCGCGGTCTGCTGGGCGGACGACAAGGGCTGGGCGACAGGCTCTGCCGGAAGTGCAAGCGCAGCTCGCGGACCCGCGGGATACGCGGTGCGGGCCGACGGCGACGCACTGACCGGGACCGCGCACTACGTCCTCGACGGCGCCAACGCCCACACCCTGCTGGTGGTGACGGCCGACGGGCTCTACGAAATCGACGCCACCGCACCGGGAGTCACCCGCACCGTCGTGCGGACCATGGATCCGACCCGGCGCCTGAGCACCGTCGCCCTCGACCGCGCGGCGGCCACCCGGCTGGGCGGGGATGCGGACGCGATCACGGCCCGCCTGCGGGCGGTCGCCTGGACCGCCCTGGCCGCCGAACAGGTCGGCGCGTCCGATCAATGCCTCGACACGACCGTGGAGTACAGCAAGTCGCGCGTGCAGTTCGGCCGCCCGATCGGCAGTTTCCAAGCGCTGAAGCACCGCATGGCCGATATGTACGTGCTGGTCGAGTCGGCCCGCTCGGCCGCGTACGCCGCGATCGCGGATCTGGATCGACCGGTGTCGGCGGAGACGACGCTCGACCTCGAGTCGGCGCGGATCCACTGCTCGCACGCGTTCCGTTCGGTGGTGTCGGAGACCGTGCAGATGCACGGCGGTATCGCCATCACCTGGGAGCACGACGCGCACTTGTACTTCAAGCGGGCGCACGGCGATGCCGAACTGTTCGGGATGCCGGGACGGCCGCTCGCCCGGCCCGCCTGATCCGCCAGGCAACCCGCGCGGCCGCACTCGCGTACTCGACCCCGCACCCTACGGTCGCGGGGTCGAGCCGTGTTCGCGTCGCTGACCTGCCGAAACGAGCTGTGCGCGACGTCACGGGAGAATAGATAGTTAGGCTATGTACATACATAGTTAGCTTATGTAACATAATTGTCGTGCAGTCGAACGAGTCGCCCACCCTCCCCGATCCGGCCCGGAGCTCGGTCTCCGCCTCGGATCCGGCCGAGGTGCTCATGGTCGACATCGCCGTCACCGCCGCGCGGCTCACTCGACTGGCCGGCACGCTGGGAACCCGAGCGCTCCCGCGTGCGATGGTGCGGGCGCTGTCCACGCTCGAAGAGCACGGTCCGCTGCGAATCAGCGAATTCGCGGAGATCGACGGTTGCTCCCAGCCCTCGGCAACGGCGCTGATCGGCCGGCTGACATCCGCCGGACTCGCGGCACGCACCAAAGACCCCGACGACTCCAGAGCCGTGGTCGTCGAGCTGACGCCGGCGGGGCGCGAACAGTTGTCCGTGTCCCGCCGCGCGTTCGGCACCGCCCTCGCGGCCCGGTTGCCCGACTTCGGCATCGACCGGCTCAGCCACCTGAACCATGAGCTGACCGATCTCCTCGAAGCCCTGAAATCGGCTGCACCGCACACAGTCTCGAAGTAGGAGCGTTGATGAGCATCACTCTCTCATCACCGACCGCGACCGAGGCGACGACCACTCCGAAGACCAAGCAGCCCAAATCGGTATGGGCAGTAGCTTTCGCCTCGGTCATCGCCTTCATGGGTATCGGCCTGGTGGATCCGATTCTGAAACCGATCGGCGAACAGCTGCACGCGTCCCCCTCACAGGTCACCCTGCTCTTCACCAGTTACATGCTGGTCACGGGTGTCGCGATGCTGATCACCGGCGTGGTGTCGAGCCGCTTCGGCGCCAAGAAGACGCTGCTCGCGGGCCTGGCCATCATCGTCGTCTTCGCCGCGCTGGCGGGGTCGTCGGGCACGGTCGGGCAGATCGTCGGCTTCCGCGCCGGCTGGGGTCTGGGTAACGCGCTGTTCATCGCGACCGCATTGGCCACCATCGTGGGCGCGGCCAGCGGCGGGGTCGCCCGCGCCATCATCCTGTACGAGGCGGCACTGGGCATCGGTATCGCCGCCGGGCCGCTGGTCGGCGGATTCCTGGGCGGATTCAGCTGGCGCGCACCGTTCTTCGGTGTCGCCGTCCTGATGGCGGTGGCGTTCGTCGCGATCGTCGTGCTGCTGCCGGAGATGCCGAAGCCGGCCCACCACACCTCGATCACGGCGCCGTTCAAGGCCTTACGGCACCGCGGACTGCTGCTGGTCAGCATCACCGCCCTGCTCTACAACTACGGCTTCTTCACCCTGCTCGCCTACACCCCGTTCCCGCTGAACATGGGCACCTATTCGATCGGGTTCATCTTCTTCGGCTGGGGTTTGCTGCTGGCGCTCGCGTCGGTGGTCTTCGCACCGCGACTGCAGCGCATGTTCGGCACCGTGCCCATGATCGCGACCGCGCTGACGCTGTTCGCCGCCGATCTGGCCGCGATGGCGATCTGGGCCGATCACAAGCCGGTGCTGATCGTGGGCACCGTACTGGCGGGCCTGTTCCTCGGCGTGAACAACACCCTGATCACCGAGGCCGTGATGATCTCCGCCCCGGTGGAACGCTCCACCGCCTCGGCCGCCTACAGCTTCGTCCGGTTCGTCGGTGGCGCCGCCGCCCCGTATCTGGCCGGCAAGCTCGGCGAACATCAGATGGCCCTGCCGTTCTGGGTCGGCGCCGCGTGCACCGCGGTCGGTGTCCTGGTGCTGCTCGGCGGCCGGTCGGCCCTGTCCCACGTGGACGACCACGACCCGGCCGAACACAGCCCGGCCGAAGCCGAAGCGATCACCGTCGGCGACGACTGACCGAACTCGTCGTCCCGAGCGGCCCACCCCGTCGCCGGGACGACACCCTCCGCTGCGGTACCCCTTCTCTGACCGCAACGGCGGTGAGCCGGAATCCCCTCGCGAAACCCGCAGGGGATTCCGGCCTTTCCCTAACCCGACGGATGGGACCCCTCGAAGGTCTCGAAGATCGAATACGGTCGCATCAAACCGTCTCTCGAAGACATCACCGCGTATTGCCGTGACTGTAACGCCCACGAGCAACTGGCGGACCTGCACGCTACCCGGCAGAACATAGATACCGCGTACCTCGAATGGCGGAAAGTCCTCGGCACCGGAACCAAGCGGCGACAGCAAGCGTCGATAAAGTGGGAATCCGAGGCACGAATCCTTCGATCGTTCGAGCCGTCGTTGATTCCGGGCCTCTTACAGACCGCCGAGTACGCCACCGGGATTCTCCGAAAAGTCATCGAATTCCAACAGATACCCGACGACTTGGACGCCGGTGTAGCCAAGCGGATGGAACGTCAGCAAGTCCTGTACAAGCGAGACCACCTGTTTCATTTCCTCATCGGGGAACAGGCCTTGTACACCACAGTCGGAGACAACCAAGCCATGCTCGGTCAGCTCGACCGGCTTTTGGCAGTCCAAGGCATGCCCCGAATAACTATCGGGATCATCCCGTTCATGGCACCCTTCGAGACGGCCACGACCGGGTTCTGGATGTTCGATTCGACGATGGTTCTGGTAGAGACGGTAACCGCAGAGCTGAACGTCACCCAACCGCGGGAGGTCCGGGTATATCACCGGACGTTCGACACACTCGCGGCTCAGTCCGTCACCGGCGAAGAGGCCCGGACACTGATCCACAGAGCTATTCGCGCACGCGATTCGCACAGGCAGCCCGCTTCATCGGACCACCGATGACCGACCTACGGAGGTATCGCGTCACCTTCCGCGCGTACCGTGGTGAAATGACCGAGACCAATCGGGGGCGGGTACGGACCGAGGCGGGGCACCGGCGGGTTCGGGCCTATGTGGGTGGGCATGTCGTCGCGGACACCATTCGTCCGCTGCTCGTCTGGGAGAGTCCCTACTACCCGACGTACTACGTGCCGGTGGAGGATGTTCGCGCGGAACTGGTCGCGACCGGATCGACCAAGCACTCCACGAGTCGCGGCGAGGGCGACATCTACGACGTGGTGATCGGTGATACCACCAGACCCGCTGCGGCCCTTCGTTATCCGGAGTCACCGATCCCGGAGCTGCGTGAGCACATCCGCTTGGAGTGGGAACAGATGGATCGGTGGTTCGAGGAGGACGAGCCGATCTCCGTTCATCCGCGCAATCCCTATACACGCGTCGACATCCTCGCCAGTTCCCGCACCGTGCGGGTGGAACTCGGCGGAGAGGTGGTGGCGGAATCGGATTCGCCGCACATCCTCTACGAGACCGGGCTCGTCCCGCGCTACTACCTGCCGCTGACCGACGTGCGGATGGATCTGCTCACGCCCTCGGCCACCACGACGAGCTGTCCCTACAAGGGCACCGCCGAGTACTACAACATCCGCATCGGCGAGACCGAATATCCCGATCTGGTCTGGTACTACCGCACTCCCCTGCCGGAGAGTCAGAAGGTTGCCGGGCTGGTGTGCTTCTACAACGAGAAGGTCGAACTGTACGTCGACGGGGTCCGGCAGGAGCATTCCACTCCGTTCAGCTGAATCGGCGCATCCTCACACCGCGAGGACGGGCGGCAACTCCTCCGCGTGGCGGTAACGCCCGGGGGCCAGGGTGTACTCGCGCTTGAACGCCTTGGCGAACGCGAATTCGGAACCGTAGCCGACGCGGTGCGCGATCGCCGCGATCGGCAGGTCGGTCTCGCGCAGCAGGCGTGCGGCGGTGAGCATGCGCCAGCGGGTCAGATACGACAACGGCGCCTCGCCGACGGTCGCGGCGAACCGGCGGGTCAGGGTGGCGCGGGATACTCCCGCCACCGCGCCCAGCTCGGGAACGGTCCAGGCCCGCGCGGGCTCGGAGTGGATGGCGCGCAGCGCGGCCGACACCGCCGGATCGGCGAAAGCGCCTGCCCAGCCGGAGGTTTCGGCCCGCTCGTACCAGGATCGCAGGACGAACAGCAGCAGCGTATCCAGTAGCGCGGGTACCGCGGCATCGGTGCCCGGCCGCGGTTCGGTGAGTTCGCCGACGAGCAGATCCACTGCGGCACGCAGCGCCGGGTAGCGGTCCGGATCGGCGGGCAGGTGCAGGAAGTCGGGCAGTTGATCCAGCAGGGGGTGACGGCGACTCCGGCTGACCTCGTACGCACCGCACAGCAGGGTGGTCCGCGATCCCGGCCCGGGAATCTCACGCGGCTCACCCGGGGTCGCCACCTCGGTGATCGCGCTGTGCGGGCTGTCCGCGATCACATGCGCCGCACCGCGCGGCATGAACAGCACATCGCCCGGCCCCATCTCCACCGGCTCCGACTCCGGTGCCAGCAACCAGCATTCGCCCTGCAGCACGATGTGGAAACCGGCGCCCGGCACCAGTGGATATCGCCTCCCCCACGGTGCATGCCGCACGAACAGTCCCGAGGCGGGCACCCCGGTCCGCACCGCCGCCACCGTCTCACTCAAGATATCCACACGCTGCCTCACTCGGCCGATCTCACACCGCGACGATCACCAGCATGCTGACCGCTCCGATCACGGTCAACGCACCCACCGGACGCCGCAGCGCCCAGCACGCGCCCACACGAAACAGCGGAGGGCGGCCACCGGGAAAGGTGCCCGCCCTCGGCGATTGCCCGGACCTACAACCAGGTGTCCAGGGTGGTGGTGGTGAGGAAGTGTTCGAGGTCGGCCCGCCAGGGGGCGGGTGTGGTCTTCTCGGGTTCGATGGCGGTGTACTGGCCGCGGTAGAAGAGAAGCGGCCTGCCGGAGTCCGTGGACTCCGACAGGGCCAGTACCCG
Organism: Nocardia africana NBRC 100379; assembly: GCF_001612635.1. Lineage (GTDB taxonomy): Bacteria > Actinomycetota > Actinomycetes > Mycobacteriales > Mycobacteriaceae > Nocardia > Nocardia africana. The sequence continues at coordinate 33,253 of NZ_BDAV01000003.1, forward strand.
GCCGATCACGATGTAGTGATCGCCGCCGTCGACGACGCTGTCCACCGTGCACTGGATCGTGGCCAGCGCGTCGTCCAGGACCGGAAGTCCCAGCTCCGTAGTGCTCCAGCCGATTCCGGCGAACTTGTCGGGTTCGCGGGAACCGAAGCGGGCACACACCTGTTGTTGTTCCTCGGCCAGGACGTTCACACAGAACCGTCCCGACTGCTCGATCGCGGCCCAGGACCGCGACCCCTTGGTGGGGCAGAACAGCACCAGCGGCGGGTCGAGGGAGAGGGCGGCGAAGGACTGACAGGCGAAACCGATCGGCGCCCGCTCGGCGTCCTCGGCCTCGGTGAAGGTGGTGATCACCGTGATACCGGTGCAGAACTGCCCCAGCACATTCCGGAACTGCCGGCCGTCGATCTCCGGGTATTCGCCCGTGGCGGTCATGGTTGTCGCCCTCTCCGCGCTCGCTACTTGAATCCCACCGTGAAGTCGTGACCCCACAGGCTCACCGCGGTGGATTCCCGCGCGATCCAGGAGTGGTCGTCGACTTCCAAACCCTCACAGCCGAATTCGATGTCGAATCCGCCGGGGGTCTTCATGTAGAACGACAACATCTTGTCGTTGATGTGCCGGCCGAGGGTGGCCGACATCTTGACCTTCTTGCGCAGTGCGCGATCCAGGCACAGTCCGACGTCGTCGGAATTCTCCACCTCGACCATGAGGTGCACGATGCCGGTCGGATTCGGCAGCGGCAGGAACGCCAGCGCGTGGTGGCGGGGGTTGCAACCGTAGAAGCGCAGCCATGCCGGGTCGCCGTCGGCGGGCCGGCCGACGACCTGCGGTGGCAGCCGCATCGAATCGCGCAGCCGGAACCCCAGCACATCCTGGTAGAAAGCCTGCGCTTCGGCATCGTCGTTGCAGGTCAGCACGACATGTCCCAGGCCCTGTTCGGCGGTGACGAACTTGTGACCGTAGGGGCTGACGAAGCGCCGGGCCAGGTACTGGGCGCCGTAGAAGGCCTCGAGCGTATTGCCGGAGGGATCCTGGAAGCGGATCATGCCCTCGACGCGCCGCTCCGCGAGCTCGTCCTTGGTGCCCTCCTCGAAGGCGACGTCGGCCTTGGTCAGCGTCTCCCGAAGTCGTTGCAGCCCAGGGGCGTCGGTGACCTCCCAGCCCGAGACCTGCAGGCGGTCCTTCTCGCCCGGCACGATCACCAGGCGGGCGGGGAAATCGTCCATCCGCAGATAGAGGGCATCCGGATTCGGCCCGTCCGCCTCCATCATGCCGAGCACCTTGAGCCCGTACTCGCGCCAGGCGGCCACGTCGGTCGCCTCGATGCGCATGTAACCGAGCGCACGAATACTCATCGGGCCTCCTTCACACCGAAGAGGAAATCGGTTGCCAGCCGGTTGAATTCGTCGAACTTCTCCAGCTGCGCCCAGTGCCCGCAACCGCCGAACACGTGCAGCTGCGCGCGCGGGATGGTCTTCAGTGCCACCAGCGCACCGTCGAGCGGATTCACCCGATCCTCGCGGCCCCAGATGAGCAGCACCGGCTGGCGCAGCTTGTACGCCTCCCGCCACAGCATGCCCTTCTCGAAGTCCGCACTGGCGAACGACTTACCCATCGCGCGGGTCGCGGCCAGCGCTTCGGGCGTGCCGGCCGAGGCGAAACGCTCGTCGAGCAGTTCCGGCGTGATCAGCGACTGGTCGAAGACCATGATCCGCAGGAACTTCTCCAGATTGTCGCGGGTGGGCTCGACGTTGAACTTACCCAGCGCCTTGACGCCCTCGGTGGGGTCCGGCGCGAACAGGTTGGTGCTCAGTCCACCCGGTCCCATCAGGACCAGCTTGCCGGCCCGGTCCGGATAATCGAGCGCGAAGCGCACCGCCGCGCCGCCGCCGAGCGAATTGCCCAGCAGGTGAACGCGTTCGGTGATGCCCAGGGTGTCGAGCAGGTCCTTCAGCGCCGAGGCGCTGTGCACGAAGTACTGCGGGTGGTCGGTCGGCTTGTCCGACTGCCCGAAGCCCGGCTGATCGACGGCCAGCACGTGGAAGTGCTGCGCCAGCACCGGAATGTTGCGCGCGAAGTTCGACCACGACGAGGCGCCCGGGCCACCGCCGTGCAGCAGCACGATGGTGGGACCGTTGCCCTCGCCGGCCTCGTGGTAGTGCAGCTTCAGATCCGGGCGGACCTGAGCGAACTTCGAGGTGGACTCGTAGGTCAGCTCCGAGACGGCGGTCATCACACCATCCCGTCGGTGACCGGCAGGCCGAACGCGTGGGTGCCGTACATCATGTAGGCGCGCTCGGGATCGTTGGCGGCGTGCACGCGACCGGCGTGCGCGTCACGCCAGAACCGCTGCAGCGGAGTGCCGTTCGCGAGTGCGGTGGCGCCCGAGCTCTCGAACAGCTTGTCGATCGAGGCGATGGCCCGGCCGGTGGCGCGGACCTGATCGCGGCGCGCCGCCACGCGCAGGTCGAACGGAATCTCCTCGCCGGCGACCAGCAGCTTGTACTCGTCGGCGACATTGCCCGACAGCTGGCGCCACGCGGCGTCGATATCGCTGGCGGCCTCGGCGATGCGCACCTTGGCGAACGGGTCGTCCTTGGCCTTCTCACCGGCGTAGGCCGCGCGCAGGCGCTTGCCCTGATGCTCCACGTGCGCGTCCAGCGCGCCGTAGGCCATGCCGACGATCGGGGTGGAGATGGTGGTGGGATGGATGGTGCCCCACGGCATCTTGTAGACCGGGTCCGTGTTCTGCTGCAGACCGGGCGCGGTCAGGTCGTTCATGCTCTTGTAGCTGAGGAAGCGGTGCCGCGGCACGAAGACGTTCTCCAGCACCAGCGTGTTGGAGCCGGTGCCCTTGAGGCCCACCACGTTCCACACGTCGTCGATGCGGTAGTCGGTGCGCGGAACCAGGAAGCTGCCGAAGTCGACCGGCTTGCCGTCCTTGATCACCGGACCGCCGACGAAGGTCCAGGTGGCGTGATCGCTACCCGACGACCAGGCCCAGGAGCCGTTGACGATGTAGCCGTCGCCGCTCTCGGTCACCACACCCGCGCCCATCGGGGCGTAGGAGGAGGAGATGCGGACCTGGGTGTCCTCACCCCAGACCTCTTCCTGTGCCCGCTGGTCGAACAGCGCCAGATGCCAGTTGTGCACGCCGATGATGCCGGCCACCCAGCCGGTGGAACCGCAGGCGCTGGCGATCTTACGCACGGTGTCGTAGAACACGACCGGATCGGCGGCGTATCCGCCCCACTGGCGCGGCTGCAGCAGCTTGAAGAAACCGGTCTCCTGCAGCGCCTTCATGGTCTCGTCGGGAATCCGGCGCAGATCTTCTGCCTCCTGCGCCTGTTCGCGCAGCTTCGGCAACAGCGCTTCGACCCGCTCGGTCACTTCTTGCGTCATCTCGGGGGCTGCTCCTGCCTGATCGAAATCGGAACGGGTGTATCGGTCGCATTCCGTTCTGCGGAACCGATACTTGTCTTGAGACTAGAACACGTTCTTATTTATGTCGAGAACGGGTGTTCATTGTCCCACAACGAACACCTTTGCCTGGTAGTCAACGGAATAGCTGGCGCTGGGCCGCTCAATTTTGTAACGTGTTCTAGTACTTCCAGAGGAGGGATGACGATGGCAGAAACCGCACAGCGGAGCGGGAAGGTCCGCGAGATCGACGTCGGCTCGACGCCGACGCGGTACGCGCGGGGCTGGCATTGCCTGGGCCTGGCCGAGACGTTTCGCGACGGTAAGCCGCATGCCGTGCAGGCTTTCGGCACCAAACTCGTGGTGTGGGCCGACAGCAACGACGAGCTGAAGGTGCTCGACGCCTACTGCCGCCACCTCGGCGGCGATCTCAGCATGGGCGAGATCAAGGGCGACTCCATCGCGTGCCCGTTCCACGACTGGCGCTGGGGCGGCAACGGCCGCTGCACCTCGATTCCCTATGCGCGCCGCGTGCCGCCGCTGGCCCGCACCCGCGCCTGGACCACCCTCGAGCGCAACGGCCAGCTGTACGTCTGGCACGACCACGAGGGCAATCCGCCGCCGGACGACGTCACCATCCCCTACATCGAGGGGCCCTACACCGACGCCGACGGCAACCCGCTCGAGGAGCGCAACAGCGATTGGACCCCGTTCACCTGGAACACCATGCTGATCGAGGGCGCCAACTGCCGCGAGATCGTGGACAACGTGGTGGACATGGCCCACTTCTTCTACATCCACTTCGCCTTCCCGACGTACTTCAAGAACGTCTTCGAAGGCCACGTGGCCACTCAGTTCCTCGAGACGAAGGGCCGTCCGGACATCGGCATGGCGGCCAAGTACGGCGGGGAGACGCTGCTGAAGTCGGAGGCGTCCTACTTCGGCCCCTCCTACATGATCAACCCGCTGACCAATATCTACGGCGGCTACCAGATCAAGGTCCAGCTGATCAACTGCCACTACCCGGTGACGCAGGATTCGTTCGTGCTGCAGTACGGCCTCTCGGTCGAGAAGCCCAAGGGCATCGACGACGAGACCGCCGAGAAGCTGGCCAAGTCGATGACCGATTTCTTCGGTGACGGCTTCCTGCAGGACGTGGAGATCTGGAAGCACAAGTCCAAGATCGACAATCCGCTGCTCTGCGAGGAGGACGGCCCGGTCTACCAGCTGCGCCGCTGGTACGAGCAGTTCTACGTCGACGTCGCCGATATCGACCCGAAGATGGTGCAGCGCTTCGAATTCGAGGTCGACACCACCAAGGCCAACGAGCACTGGGAGGCCGAGGTCGCCGAGAATCTGCGGCGCAAGAAGGAAGAGGAAGAGGCAGCCGGCAAGTCCGACGCCGCCGTCAAGCAGGAGGCGGGTGCCTGATGGTCTCCTGGGCCAAAGCACCCGATTTCGCGGACCGCCCGGAGCGCCGGGAACAGGTGCGTGCCCAGACGGTCGTCGACAAGCAGCGCTATCTCGAGGACGGCCTGACGCCGGTGGCCTGCCGGGCGTGCGGAGTGGAAGTCCTGGTGCGCAAGTCCTCCTCGCACCAGCGTTCGGTGCAATGGACGGTCAGTCCGGCCGAACACTGCCCGGTCTTCGCGAAGCTGGCCGGTCCGGGGCGGCCGGATCCGTGCCCGGACCTGGAGAAGTCGATCCAGTATGCGATCGATGAGGGCATTCTGGCGATCGACGAGTAGGCGGGCGCTGCTCGGGCCCGCTCACCGCATCCGACAGTGATGTGGTGGGCGGGCCTGAATGATTCGTGCAAACCTCCGCGCGAAAGGCGGAAATCCCGCCGGATCGCCGAGGTTTGCACGATGGGTTCACCCCGGCGATCAGTCCAGCCGGAAGTCCGCGAAATCGAATCCGGGCGCGACCACACAGCTCACCAGCACATATTCGTCACCGGCCGGCCGTGCGGCCTGACTGACACCGGCGGGCACCACGGCCTGCAGGAGTTGGCCGCGCTCGACATCCGGTCCCAGGATCACTTCGTCGCCGCCGATGTTCAGCAGCAGCGGGCCGCCGCGCTGCCACAACCAGATCTCGTCCGAGCGCACGGTATGCGGCGCGGACTTCTCGTGCGGCAGCAGCAGGAAGTGGATGGCGGTGGCCGACGCGCGCGGGCCGTCGTAGCCGTCCGGCTCGAATTCGACCCGGCTGCGGTAGGTTTCGCGGAACCAGCCACCCTCGGGATGCGGTTGCAGATCCAGTGCCTCGGCCAGTTCGGGTCGCTCGGACATCGTCGCCTCCTGCGGGGTAATCGGTTGCTTGCGGATTCTGCGCGGTCGGGAGCGATACCGCGAACCCGGCGGCGTGGTCGCGGCCCGGCCAGCGACACCGGCCACACGCCCCGCTACCGCCTGCCCGGCCGCCCGGCGACCCGGCGCGCGTCTCGTCGACGCCGCCCACGGGGGCGCATCACAGGTCCCGGGCCGCGCTGTAGGCCATCGCGACATGGGTGAACAGGGTCGTGCGTTGCTCGCGGACCGCGGCGTCGCCGGGTTCCAGCAGGCATTGCTGTGAGGTGCCGTCGTGGACCGCGACCACCGCGCGGCCGAGCCCCTCGCGGTCGGTGACGGTGCGTCCGGCGCGGTTCAGCAGGGCCTCGAGGACCGGCAGCAGGGCCGCCACGATCGCGTTCTCCCGCGCGACCATGACCCGACGCAGCGGCGGATTGCGCAGGGCGTGGGCGGTGAATTCGGCGGTGATGCGAAACCACTTGTCGTCCAGCGGAACCGCGCGCAGCACCTGCTCCACCCCGGCACGCAGATCGCCGACATCGGCGCCGGACTCCGACTCCAGCACTCCCGTCAGTTCGCGCAGCATCTCGGCCGACCGCAACTCCCACATCGCCAGGAACAGCTCTTCCAGCGAGCTGAAATTCGAGTAGAACGCACCCCGGGTGAATCCGGCGCGCTCACAGATCTGCTCGACCGTGCAGCGACCGAACCCCTCTTCGGCGAAAGCGTCGAAGGCGGCATCGAGCAACCGTTGCCGAGTCTCGGCCCGCCGCTTGGTCATTCGCGCTTCCCGACGGGGGCTGCCGCTCGCCCCGGCGGCATCGCCTCCGGATGCGAGATCGTCGCCGACCGGCGCCGATCCGGCGGTCGAGTCGCCGCGACGGGCCAACGAGCGGCCGTGCCCGGGCTCCGACGAACGCCGGGCACCGAGGGACGTCACGAGCGCTTCCTCTCCCTGGACATATGGATACACGAGTGTATCAACCGGCTCGCTCCAGGTCCCCGATCGAAACGCCCGGCAGGTTCTCCCGGGCACCGACGACCGCGGACCGCGAACGCTCCCATGTTCGCGGCCCGCCGAATCCGTGCCGGTATCAGCTGAGGTTGGTGCCCGACCAGCCGAAGTTGAAGGTGTGTCCTTTCGAGCTGCACTGCACCGCACCGCGGCCGCCGGCACTGCAGGTGGCGCCGCCGTAGTTGATGACGCCACCGTAGTCGTAGCCGTCGGAGGCGGGCCCCGAGTCGATGGATCGACTACCGGCCCGGCCGAGCGGTCCGGTCAGACCGAAGGTCGGATGCGCCGGGAGGAACGGCAGATCGATGGCGACATTGTCGATGGGAATTCCGAACAGAGTGGCGACTCCGGGGCTGATGTCACAGCCGACATCACCGTTGGCATGCATCGAGCAATTGGCGTACCCGGCACTGAAATACACCGTGTCGCCCACCAGATAATCGGCCGGGTTCTGCACCGTGGGCCCGTTCGCGGCGACGAACGGTTGCGCATCGGCCACCGCCCCACCGGCCATCGAAATCGCCACAGCGGCAACAGATCCGCCGATCAACGCTCGTATGTTCACAGCAACTCCTATGTTTTCGTCCGCGCGGATAGCCGAGAGCAGAATTGCCTGCCGCGCAACAGTACAGCGCCTCCCAGACCCGTATTCGGATCGCGTCGAAGAACCCGCGCGTTAACACACCGCGGCCACCTGGAAACTGCCGTTCACCATCCGGCCGAACCCCGGTGAATCGGCCACCGTGGACGATCGCTCGAACGCGAAAAAGGGCCGCGAACGAATACCGTTCGCGGCCCGTCATTTCGACACGGTCAGGCGGAAGCGCCCTGCTGTTCCCGCTGCAGTTCCAGCGCGATGTCGATCAGCTGGTCCTCCTGGCCACCGACCAGCTTGCGCTTACCGGCGCGCACCAGCATTTCGGCGGCCGAGACGCCGTAGCGTTCGGCTTGGCGCTCGGCGTGCTTGAGGAAGCTCGAGTACACCCCGGCGTAGCCCATCATCAGGGCCTGGCGATCGAGCAGGCATTCCTGCGGCATGGCCGGGCGCACGACGTCCTCGGCGGCATCGGCGATGGCGAAGAAGTCGATACCGGTCTTGATGCCGATCTTGTCGGCGACGCCGACGAACGCCTCGACCGGGGTGTTGCCCGCACCGGCGCCGAAACGCCGTGCGCTGCCGTCGATCTGCTTGGCGCCGGCCTTCACCGCGTAGATCGAGTTGGCGACGGCGAGGTCGAGGTTCTCGTGACCGTGAAAGCCGACCTGCGCGTCGTCACCGAGTTCGGCGGCGACCGCGGCGATGCGGTCGGACACCTGATCCAGCACCAGCGCACCCGCGGAATCCACGACGTAGACGCACTGGCATCCCGCGTCGGCCATGATGCGCGCCTGCTTCGCGAGCACCTCCGGCGGCTGCGAATGCGACATCATCAGGAAGCCGACGGTCTCCATGCCGAGGTCACGGGCGTAGCCGAAGTGCTGGATCGAGACATCGGCTTCGGTGCAGTGGGTGGCGATGCGGACGATGGACGCGCCGTTGTCCTGGGAGATCTTGATGTCCTCCTTGACGCCGACGCCGGGCAGCATGAGGACCGCGATCTTGGCCTGCTTCGCGGTCTGCGCCGCGATCGTGATCAGTTCCTGCTCAGGGGTTTTGGAGAACCCGTAGTTGAACGAGGAACCGCCCAGGCCGTCGCCGTGGGTCACCTCGATGACCGGCACGCCGGCGGCGTCGACGGCCGCGACGATATCGCGCACCTCGGTGGCGGTGAACTGGTGACGCTTGTGATGGGAACCGTCGCGCAGCGAGGTGTCGGTGACGCGGACGTCGAGTTCCTGGGAGAACGGCTGCAATACGTAGTTCATGATCTGGTCCCTCCTAGACCCGAGCCGTGAGGATCTGTTCGGCCATGACCTCGCCCACCCGGGTGGCGGCGGCGGTCATGATGTCGAGGTTGCCGGCGTAGGGCGGCAGGAAGTCGCCCGCGCCCTCGACCTCCACGAACACCGAAACCTTCGCCATCCCACCGGAAACCACGCTCGGCTCGTCGAACTGCGGCTCGTTGAGCAGGCGGTAGCCGGGCACGTACTCCTGGATGTCGGCGACCATCCGGTGGATGGATTCGGTGATCGCATCCGTGTCGGCATCCTCGGGAATCGCGCAGAAGATGGTGTCGCGCATGATCATCGGCGGCTCGGCCGGGTTGAGGATGATGATCGCCTTGCCACGCTGGGCACCGCCGATGGTCTCCACACCCTTGCTGGTGGTCTTGGTGAACTCGTCGATATTGGCGCGAGTACCCGGACCTGCCGAGACCGACGAGACCGAGGCGACGATCTCGGCGTAGGGCACCTCGACCACGCGCGAGACGGCCGCGACGATCGGAATCGTCGCCTGCCCACCGCAGGTGATCATGTTGACGTTCGGGGTGTCGATATTCGCACCCAGGTTCACCGGCGGCACGACGGCCGGGCCGACCGCGGCGGGGGTGAGATCCACCGCGCGGATACCGGCCGCCTCGTACTTCGGCGCGTATTCGCGGTGCACGTAGGCAGAGGTGGCCTCGAACAGCATGTCGGGCTTCTCCGGCAGCGCGAGCAGCCAGTCGGCCCCCTCGTGCGAGGTCTCCAGACCCAGCCCGCGGGCGCGCTTCAGACCCTCACTGTCCGGATCGATACCGATCATCCAGCGCGGCTCGATCCGCTCCGACCGCAGCAGCTTGTACAGCAGATCGGTGCTGATGTTGCCGGAGCCGACGATCGCGGCTGTAACCTTCCCGTTGCTAGGCACTTGATCTCCCTCAGCTGAATGTCAAACGGACGGAACCGAGTCCAGCGAACTCGGCATGGAAGTCGTCACCCGGACGGGCGTCGATGGCGCGGGTGCACGAACCCGGCAGCACGATGTCACCGGCCTTCAACCGCACCCCGAACGAGGCGACCTTGCGAGCCAGCCAGGCCACCGCGATGGTCGGATCGTCGAGCACCGCGTCGCTGCGGCCCTGCGCGACGACCTCACCGTTGCGGGTCAGAGTCGCGTCGATCGCCTTGATGTCCAACGCATCCGGGGCCACCCGCTCGGGCCCGAGCACCCAGCCGGCCGAGGACGCGTTGTCGGCGATGGTGTCGCACAACGCGATGTTCCAGTTCTTGATGCGGGTGTCGATGAGCTCGATGGCCGGGGCGTAGGCCACCGTCGCGGCCAGCACGTCGGCCTCGGTGCACTCCTCACCGGGCAGATCCGCGCCCAGCACGAAACCGACCTCGACCTCCACGCGCGGGAACAGGTACTTCGACGTGTCGACCGGAACGTCTTCGAACACCTGCATATCGGCGAGCAGATGGCCGTAGTCGGGTTCGTCGACGCCCATCATCTCCTGCATGGCCTTCGAGGAGAGCCCCACCTTGTGCCCGACCACCTTCGCGCCGTCGGCCAGCCGCTGCCGGATGTTGATGAGCTGGATCTCGTAGGCGTCGACGACGTCGATCGCCGCGTACCGCGTGACCAGCGGATCGATCGGCACCCGGTCTCGTTCGGCGACCGCGAGTTCCGCGGCCAGTTCATTCCGTACCGCGTCGGACAGCACGCTTGTTCCTTCCATTGGGGCGCTCGGTCTGGGGACCAGCCGGTGAACGGGATACAAACTGAAACGAGTTTTCCTGCATTTTCTCGTGTCAGCAGTCCCATCTGCCAGACCAATATAGACCGAACCTGATCCGATTCTATAACGTGTTCTACATGACTGATCGGGAATACGACGTGGTGGTGGTCGGCAGCGGCGCCGCCGGAATGACCGCCGCCCTCGCCGCCGCGCACCACGGCCTGCGTGCGGTGCTCATCGAGAAGGCCGCACACTACGGCGGCTCGACCGCGCGTAGTGGTGGCGGTGTGTGGATCCCCGGCAACAAGGCGCTCGAGGCGTCCGGCCGGCCCGATGACCGGGAGGAGGCCCGCCGCTACCTGCACAGCATCATCGGTGACGTGGTGCCGAAGGAGAAGATCGACACCTACATCGATCGCGGCGCGGAGGCCTTCGACTTCGTTCTCGATCACAGCCCGCTCCAGATGACCTGGGTGCCCGGCTACTCCGATTACCATCCCGAGGCCCCCGGTGGCCTGGGCTCCGGCCGCTCCTGCGAGCCGAAACCGTTCGACCTGAAGGTGCTCGGCGCCGAGGCGGCCAAACTGGAACCGCCGTATGCGAAGGCCCCGCTGAACGTCGTGGTCATGCAGGCCGACTTCGTGCGGTTGAACCTGATCCGCCGCCACCCGAAGGGCATGATGCGGGCCATGCGCGTCGGGGCCCGCACCTATCTGGCGAAATTCACCGGTAAGCACATCGTCGGCATGGGGCAGGCGATCATCGCGGCCATGCGCAAGGGCCTGATGGACGCGAACGTCCCGGTGCTGCTCGATACCCCGCTGACCAAGCTGATCACCGACGGCGATCGGGTCGTCGGGGTCGAGGCGACCGTGGACGGCGAGCCGACGATCTTCAAGGCCCGCTACGGCGTGGTCCTGGGCACCGGCGGCTTCGAGCACAACGCCGAGATGCGCGAGCAGTACCAGCGCAAGCCCATCACCACCGAGTGGACCACGGGCGCGGCGGCCAATACCGGTGACGGCATCCGGGCCGGCATGGAGGTCGGCGGCGACGTCGGTTTCATGGAGGACGCCTGGTGGGGGCCGACCATCTTCAAGGGCGGCAAGCCGTGGTTCGCGCTGGCCGAGCGCAATCTGCCCGGCGCGATCATGGTGAACGCCGACGGTAAGCGATTCGGTAATGAGTCCGCTCCTTACGTCGAGGCCGTGCACACCATGTACGGCGGCAAATGGGGTCAGGGTGACGGTCCGGGCGAGAACATCCCGGCCTGGCTGGTGTTCGACCAGCGCTACCGCAACCGCTACATCTTCGCCGGGCTGCAGCCGGGCCAGCGCTTTCCGTCCCGCTGGATGGAAAACGACAACATCGTCAAGGCCGACACCCTCGAGGAACTGGCCCAGCGTCTCGGCGTGCCGGCGGACAATCTCGCCGCCACCGTCGCCCGGTTCAACGCCTTCGCGGAGAAGGGCGTGGACGAGGACTTCGGCCGCGGCAAGAGTCACTACGACCGCTATTACGGCGATCCGACCGTGAAGCCGAACCCGTGCCTGGCGGCCCTCGTGCAGGGCCCGTTCTACGCCGCCAAGATCGTGCCCGGCGACCTGGGCACCAAGGGCGGCCTGGTCACCGACACCGCGGCGCGGGTGCTGCGGGCCGACGGCAGCGTGATCGAGGGGCTCTATGCCGCCGGCAACTCCTCGACCCCGGTCATGGGCCATACCTATGCCGGTCCCGGCGCGACCATCGGCCCCGCGCTGACCTTCGGTTATCTCGCGGTCATGGATATCGTCGAGAAGGCGCGCGAGGAGAAGGCCCCCACCGGCGCGGCGAGCAAGTAGACACCGTTCAGTGGGACATCCCCTACCGTGCGCCCGGCCGGACCGAGACGAATGGAGCCGGGCGCACCGGGGACGCCCTCGGTCGCCGCGGGTGCGATCGCGACGTGGCGGAGTAAGGAAACATCATGCCGATTGATTTGAAAACCGCTCTGGGAGCGGAACTTCCGGCCCAGGAGTTCTCCTGGACGCCCTCGGATGTGCAGCTGTACCACCTGGGCCTGAGCGCCGGGACCCGCTGGACCGATCCGGGCGAACTGCGATATCTGGACGATCGGGAGCCGCAGGTACTGCCGACCTTCGCGACCGTCGCACCGACGATGCGGGTCACCGAACCGCCGAAGGTGAGCTACCCCGGCGTGGAGATCGACCTGGCCAAGGTCGTGCACGGCAGCCAGGAAATCGTTGTGCACCGGCCGATTCCGGCCGAGGGCAAGGCGAGCAGCACCGGGCGGATCACCGAGGTGTGGGACAAGGGTTCGGCCGCGGTGATCGCGCACGAGACCGTGATCACCGGATCCGACGGGCAGCCGCTGTGGACGGCGCGCTCGTCGATCTTCGCCAAGGGCGAGGGCGGTTTCGGCGGCGAACGCGGCCCGAGCACCAAGGCCGAACTGCCCGATCGGACCCCCGATTTCGAGGTCCTCACCCCGACCCTGCCGCAGCAGGCACTGCTCTACCGCATGTGCGGTGACCGCAACCCGCTGCATTCGGATCCCGAATTCGCCCGTGCCGCAGGCTTTCCCAACCCGATCCTGCACGGTCTGTGCACCTACGGCCTGGTGTGCAAGACCGCGACCGATACCGTGCTGGACTCGGACGCGAGCCGGGTGACCGGCTTCCGGGCGCGCTTCGCCGGGGTGCTGTACCCGGGTGAGACGATCCGGTCGCGGATCTGGCGCGAAGGCGAGGAACTCGTCATCGCCGCCACCGTGGTCGAGCGCGACGACGCCCCGGTGCTGAGCGATGTGCGGCTGAGTTTCACCGCCTGATCGGCCCCACCGAACAAGAAACCGCCCGACCGGCAGTGCCGGTCGGGCGGTTTCGTCTATCCCGGTTCGCTGATGGTCCGGGCGGTGCCTGTCGGCGTCAGTCCGGGAAGCCGGTGGCGAACAGGCCGGCGATCGCGACGGAACAGATGACGGCGATGATCGGGATAATCCACATGCCATCAGACTACAAGGCGTAGTAGGAAACCACGACATCGCGTAGTAGGGCAAACACCCTGGTTGTGGGGTATATCACGCTCGGACTGCTACGTCGGTTCCGGCGTATCCGGGGCGGCTTCGCGTCCGACTACGCCCTGCACGATCACCGCATACAACACGATGACCAGCACCGGGGCCAGCAGCGGCAGCCAGGCCAGCCGTCCGGGAATCAGCGTCGCGAGCACCGCCGCCGCGGCGAATCCGAGCGCCCCGATCACCGACGGCAATGTGGTGGGAACCACACCGGCGGGCGCATGCAGCGTGGCGGTGTTGAGCAGATAGGTCGTCGCCACCAGACCGGTTCCGGCGGCCGCCAGCGCACCGGTGTCGGCCCACGCCAGGGCGCCCAGGGCGACCAGCACCGCCACCACCGCCACCACGCGGAACCGCCAGCCGACGACCACCGCAGCGAACACCGGAATCGCGGCCCACGGCAGCACGATGCCCACCGCCGTGGTCAGCAGCACCCCGGACAGCACGGCCAGAAATCTCGTCATCGCTTCACCCGCACCATGCGCCGATGGTCGGGCAGCAGACGCATCGCCTGGTCGAGGCGGGCGCCGTCGGGCCAGGCCACGATATCCACCCCGACGGTGCCCATATCGCGGTACATCGCGGTGCGTTCCAACTGCCACATCCGGGCCAGCGTCGGATCCAGGCCGTCCTTGAACGGGGTGCCGCGTAGCACGTCCACCACCACCACGGCGTGCCCGCGTTTGCGCAGATCGATCAGGGCCAGCGCGAATTCGGTGTCGAGCAGGGTCGAGAACGCGACCACGATCGCCCCGATCGGCACGGCCGAATGCGGCGCCAGCGTGCCGACATTGGGAATGTGCTCGTCGCCGACGGCGAGCACCGTGTCGACGATGCGATAGAACTGGCGGCGCCCGATATCGGGTCGCAGCCAGCGTGGCGCACGGCCCAGGCACACCACGGCGGTGCGGTCGCCCGCCTGCAGCGCGGTCTGCGCGACCTGCGCCGCACCGCGCACCGTCAGCTCCATCGAGTCCGAGGCCGGGCCCGGCGCCTGCAACGAGGTATCCACCAGCACAACCACATCCGCCGCCCGGTTGGTGAGTCGCTCGGTGACGTAGAGGCGGCCGCGGCGCGCGCTCACCGGCCAGTTGACGATGCGCAACTGGTCGCCGGGCGCATAGGCGCGGATATCGGCGTACTCCACCCCGGGCCCGTGCCGGCGTGTCAGGTGGGTGCCGATGCGTTCCGGAAGTTCGGTGCGCGGCAACCGCATTCGCTGTGGATCGGCGATCGGGTACACGTACACCTCGCCGGCCGGGACGCTCGCGGAGGCCTGGGCCAGCCCGGCCGGGCTCAACGCCGTCAGCCGGACCGTCACGGGGTAGCGGCCCCAGCGCTCGGTCGACAGCGCCAGCCGCAGACCGGCGGGCGCGGGCCCGGAATCGGAGGCCTCCTCGACCCGCAGTTCCAGCCCGCTCACCTCCTCGGGCCGGCAGCGCAGCAGCGCGTGCCCGCGCTCGACGAAGGCGGCGACCGGCAATTCGACCTCCTCCGTCTCGAAACAGCGCAGAATGCCGCCGCCGTCGACCTGAACCCTGGTGCGCGACAACTGAATCGGCGCGGTGGCGAGAACGCCCAGCATCGGCGCCGCGAAGACCGCCAGCTGCCATCGCTCCAGCATGATCGCCGGGACCAGCGCGGCCGCGGCGGCGACCGCCAGCATGTACACCAGGGGCGCGGGCCGCCAGCGCAGATCGACCTCGCTCGCCGAGGTGGTGTCGCGATGTCTCATGTCACCGTCGCGCGCGGTACGGGCAGACGGCGCAGCAATTCGGAGATGACGTCCTCGCCGCGGATCCGGCGCACCCACATCTCCGGGCGCAGGGTGATCCGGTGCGCCATCGCCGGAACCGCGAGCGCCTTCACATCCTCGGGGATCACGTAGTCGCGCCCCAGCAGCAGCGCCCGAGCGCGGGCCATCTGCACCAGATCCAGTTCGGCGCGGGGGCTCGCGCCGACCTCGACCTGCGGATGACCGCGGGTGGCGGCGGCCAGGGCGACCACATACGTCACCACATCCGGGTGGACGGTGACGAACTCGACCGCCTGGCGCATCTCCACCAGACCTTGCGCGTCCACCACCTGACCCACCTGGGGCGTGATCGCGCCGCGCTCGAGCCGGCGCCGGATCATCTGGGTCTCGTCCTTCTCCGACAGATATCCCAGCCGTAACTGCATGGAGAATCGGTCCAGCTGAGCCTCGGGCAGCGGATAGGTGCCCTCGTACTCGATCGGATTGTCGGTGGCCAGCACGATGAAAGGCTGTGGCAGCGGGAAAGTTTCGCCGTCGATGCTGACCTGCCCCTCGGCCATCGCCTCGAGCAGTGCGGCCTGTGTCTTGGGCGGCGTGCGGTTGATCTCGTCGGCGAGCAGCATATTCGTGAACACGGGCCCGCGCCGGAAATTGAACCGGCCCGAGGCCATGTCGTAGATCGTCGAGCCGATCAGATCCGCGGGTAGCAGGTCCGGGGTGAACTGCACACGCGTGAAGTCCAAACCCAATGCGGCCGCGAAGGACCGGGCGATGAGCGTCTTGCCCAGGCCCGGTAGATCCTCGATCAGGATGTGGCCGCCCGACAGCACCGCGACCATGATCAGCTGCAGCTCATCGCGTTTGCCGACCACGACGCGGGCGATCTCCCGCAGCACCGCATCGGTGCGTTTGATGGTCACATCCAAAGGTGTCGTCATATCCGATCTCGCACTAGTTCCAACCCATTTCACATGTCCGGCAAGGGGCTCACATGCTCTGCAAGCGCCGTAGAATCTCGTCCAGTGCGGCCCGGCCCGGCGCGCGCGAGGTCTGATCCCGCGTCGACGAATTGGCCGGATCCACCCAGCGCCACAGCTCCGGACCGAACTGCAGCCGTCCGGCGGCCTCGGTGGCCTTGCGGTTCTTCGCGATCCGATGCCCGCTCGACAGCTCGAACTCCTTGGCCAGCAGCGGACGCAGGTAGCGATCCCAATCGGCCCGGGTGCCGTCGGCGCGGGTCGCGAGCATCTGCGCACGCGCGTGCCAGCGGTTCAGCATTTCGGCCGGGCCGTTGTCGAAGTCGTGGTCGTCGAGGTCCGCACGAGCCTGCGCACGCGACCGCTCGACCAGCGACCACAGCAGCAGCGCCAGGGCGCCGAGCACCGGCACCCCGACCAGGATCGGCAACATCTCGCGCTGGTTGCTCAGGCCGACCAGCTCGATCAGCGCGATCATCACCACCGCGCCGACCACGATCGTCATCCGGGTCACAGCCGCGCCCCCTGCAGATCCGCCAGCACGATCCGCAGCAGTTGCTCTGCGCGCATGCGCTGCCATTCGAGAATCGAATGCGGGCTGAACCGGGCCTCCTCGAACAGCGTCACGAGTTCGCGGGCCGAGGCGTCGTGCAGGACACCGCGGTCGAACGCCCGGGCCAGCACCTCCGAGGGGGTATCGGAAGCCAGGGGCGCCACCTCCCGGGCCTGCGCCAGACCGCTCTCCATCGCGACGTAGCAGGCGATGATCGCGGCGCGCGCATCCTTACCGGAGGCCATCATCGCGGCCAGGCCCATCTCGGCGACCTGTGCCAGCGACACCGGCGCCTCGGCGGCTACGGGTGGGGGTAGCACGGCCGGCGCGCCCCCGCGATCCCGAGCGCCGAAGGCCACCACGCCGAGACCGAGGATCGCGACCGCCACCAGCACCGCGGCGCATATGCCCACGAACAGCACGGCGTGGCCGCTCAGCTCCGGGCCGCCGGAGTACGGCTGGGTCGTCGGTGGCGCGGTGGTTTCGGGCTGCTGTGCGGTGGCGGGGGGATTCGAACGCGGCGCGGCGCCTTCCTCGCGCCCGCCGGCGAGCAGATACACCGCCCAGACGATCGCGGTCAGCACCGCCGCGACCGCGGTGCCGATGAGGACCACGATTCCCAACCGGCTCAACCGGAACGGCTGCCGCTTGCGGTCACGGTCGTCCTCGGCCATCGCCAGCGGCAGACGGTGCTGGCTGGTCAGTACCCCGGCCAGCAGGATCACCACCGACACCAGGGACAGCACCGGCATGAGTGCCACCGTCACCGCCGAGGGCGGGGACGGTACATGCGGACCGCCGGTGCCCGGCAGGTATCCGCGCAGCGCGAACACGACGCACGCCATCAAGGCGATCAGCCCGATCGCGCGTGGTATCGCCGTTCTCACCCCGGCCACGGGCCTCTCCCAGAAAACATCCGAACTGCACAAACAGGCACATCGTTACATGCCGAACGGTCCGTGAGGAGGGAAATCGTGACACCGGACGGTGACCGATCCGGTCTATGCCCCTGGCCGCCAGTCGACAGCCGGACAAACTGTGAACGGGCACAGCAAATGGGCACGTCTCCGGCAGATCCGTCCAAACGAACGCACTTCACTTCGGCGGACATTCACGAGGGCTCGACCGCCACGCTCTCCGCCGACCCGCCCGGCTCGGCGACGCCCGGTGGGCGAGCGCCGGGCAACCGGCCCAGCCGGCTCGCGGTGCGCTCCAGATCCGGGGCGGCGGCAACGTCGCGGACCAGTTCCGGCAGCGGAGCCCCGGCGTAGAGGGTGAGCGCCAGATCGGCGTCGTAGAGTACGTCGACGAGGTTGACGAAGCGCGTGACCGCATCGACCGGAACCCGCCGCAGCGGCGGCACCGCGCACACGACCCAGCGCCGGTAGGTGTGGGTGAGGGCCAAGAAGTCGATGGCCGACAAGGGCTTCCCGCAGATTTCCCCGAAGTCGACCACCAGCAGACCCGCCGCCGCGGTCCGCGCTCGCAGCAGGCGATGGGCGATCGGCACCTCGGCCGGCCGGTCGGCGCCGGGCCGGTGTCCGTGCACGTAGCGCCCGCTCGCGAATCCGGTCCGGGCGTGGTCCCGGAAAGCTCGAGCGCGGTAGTCCTGCGGCCCGTCGACCGCGACCACGGCCAGGTGGGCACGCAGCAGGGCAATGGCCGGTTCGAATTTCGCGTGCGTCAGCGGGTTGGGCAGCAACGCCTCGGGCGGGTAGTTCGAGGTCGCCACCAGCACGATGCGGCGCGCCAACAGGGCCTCGAGCAGGCGGGTGATCAGCATGGCGTCGCCGACGTCGTGGACGTGGAATTCGTCGAAGCAGATCAGTTCGGTGTCGCCGAGCAGTGTGTCCAGCGCGGGCGGTAGTGCGCCGGATTCGGCGATCGCGAGGTGGAGCCGGGCGAAGAACTCGTGAAAGTGGAAGCGGGCCTTGCGTTTCGAATCCACTCGCTCGTAGAACTCGTCCATGAGCATCGTCTTGCCGCGGCCGGGACGACCGTGCAGGTAGACCCCGGGCGGACCGGGCCGCGAGCGCGCCGGCAGGGCATGCGAACCGAAGCCGCGCGGAAAAGCCCACCGGCGCCGGCTCAATCGCCCGGCCACCGTAGCCAGTGCCGCCGCGGCAGCGCGCTGATCGTCATCGAGAACCAGTCCGTCCACGGCCTCCACCCTCCTGAGTGCTCTACACCTGTAGAGCACCTCTACACTTGTAGAGGATGATCGGGCGCGAGACGAGAGAAGGTGACGATGTCCACACCACCTCCGGCCGGACGACCCGGTGCGACGCACCCGGGGACGAATGTGCGTCGCCCGGCGGGTGATGGGCGCGCAACGGACCGGCGCGGACTCATCGTCGGCACGGCGATCGACCTGATCGCTCGCGAGGGGCTGCGCGCGCTGACTCATCGGGCGCTCGATACCGAGGCCGGCCTGCCGTCGGGTTCGACCTCGTACTACTTCCGTACCAAGCGCGCACTCGTCGAGGCGATCGTGGACGCGATCACCGAGCGGTCGCGCACCGATTTCCGCGCCGGGGGCCTACCCGTCACCGGCGCGGACGATATCGCCGCCGCGGTCGCCACATGGCTGGACGACCTCCTGGCGCAACGCCGTAACCATCTGATCGCCCGCCACATGCTGATCACCGACCTGCTCGGCGACCCCGACCTGCACTCCCGCCTGGTCGCGAGCCTGTTCTCCCATCGGCACGCTCGCGAACTCTTCCGCTCGCTCGGCGCCGCCGATCCCGATACGGCCGCAGCCGATTACATCGCCGTCATCGAGGGCTTGGTATTCGACCGATTCGCCGGTGCGCGAAAGGAATTGGCCGCCGGGACCCGGGAGAGCGCCGAGCAGTTGGCCCGGCCGTTACGCGCACAACTGCGCGCCGCGATCGGATAGGCGACGGCGTGTGCCCCTACGTCAGGCCGCGGTCAGCACCAACCCGGAGGTCGGCACGCCGGTGCCGGCGGTGACGACGATGTTCTCCAGGCCCTCGACCTGATTCACCGAGCTGCCGCGAATCTGGCGCACACCCTCGGCGATGCCGTTCATCCCGTGGATGTAGGCCTCGCCCAGCTGGCCGCCGTGGGTGTTGAGCGGCAGCCGGCCGCCGATTTCGATCGCGCCGTCGGCCACGAAATCCTTACCCTCGCCGCGACCGCAGAAGCCCAGCTCCTCGAGCTGCATCAGCACGAACGGGGTGAAGTGGTCGTAGAGGATGGCCGCCTGCATATCGCCGGGCCGCAATTCGCTCTGCGCCCACAGCTGGTCGCCCACCAGGCCCATTTCCGGCAGGCCGGTCAGGGCATCGCGGTAGTAGCTGGTCATCACGTACTGGTCCGCACCCGACCCCTGGGCCGCACCGGCGATCAGCGCGGGCTTGTTCGGCAGGTCCCGGGCACGCTCGGCGCTGGTGACCACGATGGCCACCCCGCCGTCGGTCTCCTGGCAGCAATCCAGCAGATGCAGCGGTTCGGCGATCCAGCGCGAGGCCTGGTGGTCGTCCAGTGTGATCGGCTTGCCGTAGAAGTGGGCCGCCGGATTCACCGCGGCGTGCTTGCGGTCGGCGACCGCCACCCGGCCGAAATCCGCACTGCTCGCGCCGTATACGTGCATATAGCGCCGGGCCACCATGGCGACCTGCGCGGCCGGCGTGCCCAGGCCGTGCGTGTAGGAGAACGCGTTGTCCACACCCGAGGAGCTGGGATTGCCGGTCGCCAGATGGGTCGCGAACTGCCCGAAGCGATTTCCGGACCGCTCGTTGAACGCGCGGTAGGCCACCACGACATCCGCGACTCCGGTCGCCACCGCCATGGCGGCCTGTTGCACGGTCGCCGCCGCCGCGCCGCCGCCGAACGGGATGTTGCTGAAGAACTTCAGGCTCGGGATACCGGTGGCCCGCGCGACCGCGGCCTGGGTGTTGGTATCCATGGTGAAGGTCGTCAGGCCGTCCACATCGGCGGGCGTGAGCCCGGCGTCGGCGAGCGCGGCGGTGACGGCCTCGGCCGCCAGGCGCAGCTCGCTGCGGCCGGAGTCCTTGGAGAAATCGGTGGCGCCGATGCCGACGATGGCGGCGCGGCGGCTCAGACCCGTCACTGGCGTGCCTCCTGCAGGGAGATAACGGCTTTCGCCGTGATGTGGTCGCCGAGGCTGTCCTTGCCGACCACGTCGATGGTGATGTCCGTGCCGTCCACGGCCGCCACGGTTCCGCTGAGCGTCAGGGTGTCGCCCGCGTACAGCGGCACACCCAGGCGCAGGGCGATGGATTTCACCACGGCCCCGGGCCCCGCCCAATCGGTGACGAATCGCTGCACCAGACCGGTGTCGGTGAGAATGTTGACGAAGATGTCCTTGGACCCGCGCTCGACGGCCTTGTCGCGGTCGTGGTGCACGTCCTGGAAGTCGCGGGTGGCCAGCGCGGTGGAGACCACGAAGGTCGGGTCCGCGTGAATCACCAACTGGGGCAGGGTGGTTCCGACCTGCACGGCGGTCGGCTGGATCGTGGAGGTCATCGCACGGCCTTCCAGTAGGGCACGGTGTTGTCGTCGTCGAGCTGCTGGAAGCCCACTTCGACGGGCAGGCCCACCTCGACCTCGGCGGGGTCGATGCCGCGCAGCTCACCGAGCATGCGCACGCCCTCCTCGAGTTCGACCAGGGCGACGACGTACGGCACCTGCCGGCCGGGCACCTTCGGCGCGTGGTGCACCACGAAACTGAAGACGGTGCCGCGGCCGGAGGCCACCACGTAGTCGGACTGTTCGGTGTGGTCCTTCCACAGCGCCGGAACCGGCGGATGCTGCAGCGACCCGTCCGGCCGCCGCTGAATCCGCAGCTCGCCGAGTTTGGTTCCGGCCCAGAAGAATTCGGTGTCCTTCGACACGGTGGGCCGCACCCGCTTCGCCAGATCCTCCGCCGGCACCTCGCCGGGTTCGGCGGCGGGCTTCGCGGTGCCGGGTGCGAATTTCAGCATCCGGAACAGCATCTCGGTGACGGGCTCGTCGTCGACGTACCAGGTCAGCAGGTAGGTGGCGAACCAGCCCTCGCCGAGGCCGGTGCGTTTGGGCCCCACCAGTTCTCGCAGTCTGGTCCGCGCCACCGGACGCTCGCCGAGACGCAGGTAGCGGTGGTAGGTCTGCTCGCAGTTGGTCGCCACCACCGAGGTGTAACCGGCGGCGTCGAGCAGATCGTTGACCGCGTTCATCGGATCGTCGGCGGGGCGGGATCCGTGCAGGCCGGGCATGGTCCACACCTGCGCCATGGCCGGCGGCGCGACGATGCCCGGATGCCCGGCGGCGCGGGCGGCCTCGTCGTCGACGTAGATCGGGTTGGCGTCGCCGAGCGCCTCGACCCAGTTGTTGATCATCGGCTGGTTCACCGGGTCGCGGCCGAGGCGCGGAGCGGACTCGCCCAGCTGCTGGATCTTCTCGCCGGCGGCGAGGATCTCTTCCGCCGTCATGGTTTCCGACACGCGAAAACTCCTATCTCGGTACGCGGGGCAGGCGCAGGCCCATCTGCGCGATCAGTTCGCGCATGACCTCGTTGACGCCGCCGCCGAAGGTCACGACCAGGTTCTGCTTGGTGCGTTTGTCCAGCCAGGTCAGCAGTTCCGCGGTGGCCGGATCGGCCAGGTCGCCGAAGCGCCCCACGATCTCCTCCGCCAGCCGGCCCGCCTCCTGCAGTGCCTCGGTGGAGTACACCTTGGTCGCCGAGGCATCGGCGATCACATCCCGCTGATCGGCATCCGGGCGCTCCATATTCGAGGCGACCTGCCAGTTCAGCAGCTCGTTGACCCGCACCATGGCATGCAGGCGGCCCAGTGCGCGCCGCACGTCGGCCTCCCCCAGCACGCCCTGGCGCTGCGACCAATCGCGCACCCGCTCGTAGAGCTGCTCGATCTTGCCGGACGGGCCCAGGCTGACCCGCTCGTGGTTGAGCTGCGTGGTGATGAGCTTCCAGCCGCCGTTCTCCTCCCCGACCAGCATGTCCGCCGGCACGCGGACATTGTCGAAGTAGGTGGCGTTGGTGTGGTGCGCGCCATCGGCGGTGATGATCGGCGTCCACGAGTAGCCGGGATCGGTGGTGTCCACGATCAGGATCGAGATGCCCTTGTGACGGGACTCGACCGAACCCGTGCGCACCGCCAGCCAGACGAAATCGGCCTCGTGTGCGCCGGTGGTGAACACCTTCTGCCCGTTGACGATCCAGTCACCGTTCGCGTCGCGCACCGCCGAGGTCCGCAGCGCGGCCAGGTCGGTACCGGCGTCCGGCTCGGAATATCCGATGGCGAAATGAATGTCGCCGGTGAGGATTCCGGGCAGGAACTTACGCTTCTGCTCCTCGGTACCGAACGACTGCAGCGCCGGGCCGACGGTCAGCAGCGTCACCAGCGGCACCGGCACATCGGCGCGGACCGCCTCGTTGTAGAAAATCTGCTGTTCCAGCGGGCCGAAGCCCTGGCCGCCGTACTCCTTCGGCCAGCCCACGCCCAGCCGGCCGTCGCGGCCCATCCGCCTGACCACCGCGCGGTAGGCGTCGCCGTGGCGGTTCACCGCCATCTCGGCCTCCTCCTCGGGAGTGACGAGATCGGCGAAGTAGGCGCGTAATTCGTCGCGCAGCTTGTGCTGTTCAGCGGTCAGATCGATGTACATCTGGCTCCCAACCGGTCCAGCCGGAACGACGCACCGCCGAGCCAGCGGGCGATGTCCTTGGCTTGTGAGTAGTAGCGGTGCAGCGGGTGAGTCACATCGACGCCGATGCCGCCGTGCAGGTGATGGCACCGCTGCATGGCCGCCGGCAGCTCGGAGGCCACACAGAACGCCAGCACGTCCAGATCGTCGTCGACACGTTCCAGGTGCTTGTCACCACTGTAGTTCTCGCCGCCGAAGGTTTGCGCCAGCGACCAGTTCGCGGATGTCGCGGCCACCTGCAGGGTGCGTGAGACCACGTACACGTCCGCGATTTCCTGTGCGACGGCCTGGAATTCGGCCAGCGGGCGACCGAACTGCTGCCGGGTCCGCAGGTGTTCCGAGGTCAGCGCCAGCACACCTCTGAGCAGGCCGTCGGCGACCGCGCCGAGGGTGGCCAGCGCGATGCGGTGCAGATCCTCGAGCGGAATGTCCAGCAGTTGTGCCGCCGGAATCACCGTGTCCTCGAAGGAGACCGAGAATTCCGGCGCGCCGGTGGAACTCGGGCTCTCGATTCGGGCGATGCCGTGCGCATCACCGTCGACGACCGCGATACCGCGATCGGTCGGCACCAGGATCCACTGTGCCTGTTCCGCGTACGGCACCGCGATCTTGCGGCCCGTGATCCGCACCGAATCGCCGTCGGCCACCGCCTTCGTCTGTGGTTCGGCAACGAAGAGGGCGCCCGGTTCGTGCAGTGCCGCGGTCAGGATCGCGCCCTCGGCCACGGCGGGAAAAACCTTGGCCGCCAAGTTGTCTCCGACATGGCCGACCAGCGGCAGTACGCCGAACCCGAGGGTCGACAGCGCCGGCACCGCCACCGCGTCGGTCGCGAGTTCGGTCAGCAGGGTCGAGACCTCGAGAAGTCCCATCCCGTCGCCGCCGTGCTGTTCCGGCAGCGGCAGCGCCAGCAGCCCGCTGTCGACCAGCGCGGGCCACAACGCGAGATCACGCGCGCTCTCGTGTTCGAGCAGGCTCACGACGACTTCGGCGACCGCGTCCTGACTCTCGTCTCTGGTGAAGTCCAATTCTTTGCTCCCTGTCGGATATGGGCTGCTCTGCTGCCCGGCCCTGCGATATCAGCCCTTCGATTCGCGCGGCAGCCCGAGAATCCGCTCACCGGCGACGGTCAGCAGGATCTGTTCGGTGCCGCCGGCGATCGACAGACAGCGAGTGAGCAGGAATTCCTTCACCACATCGGTATCCAGCGCACCGGCCGTGCCGGCCAGCTCGGCCGCGAATTCGGCCACCGCCTGCCGGTGCCGGACGCCGACCAGTTTGCGGACGCTGCTCTCCGCCGCGGGATCCCCGCCGGACAGCAATTTCGCGGCCGCACGCGCCTCCAGCAATGTGCCGGCGACCGATTCGGCGATCAGTGCGCCGAGGCGATCGGCGACCACCTCCGCACCCGGGCCGGCGGTGGGAGCGGCCTTGATCAGCGCTTCGAGCTCGTCGCCGATGCCCTTGCCGCCCATGGCCACTCGTTCCGCCGAGAGCGTGGAACGGGCGATCCGCCAGCCGTTGCCGAGCTCTCCCACCAGGCAGTCGTCGGGGACGAACACGTCGTCGAGGAAGACCTCGTTGAAGCGCGCCTCCCCGGTGATCTCGACCAGTGGCCGGATCTCGATTCCAGCACTCTTCATGTCGACCAGGAAGTAGCTGATGCCCTTGTGCTTCGGCGCGGCGGAATCGGTGCGTGCCAAGCAGATTCCCCAGGTGGCACGGTCGGCCAGCGAGGTCCAGACCTTCTGGCCGCGCAGCTTCCAGCCACCCTCGACCCGTTCGGCGACGGTGCGCAGCGCCGCCAGATCCGAGCCCGCGCCCGGCTCCGAGAACAGCTGGCACCAGATGACCTCACCGGTCAGCGTCGGCAGCGCGTAGCGCTCGATCTGCTCGGGCGTACCCCACTGCAGCAGGGTCGGAATCGCCCAATTGGCGATCGCCAGATCCGGCAGGACGATTCCGGCCTTGCGGATCTGGTCCTCGATGAGACTCCGCTGGATCGGGTCGGCATCGCGGCCGTAGGGAGCCGGCCAGTGGCAGGCCAGGAGTCCGGCCTCGGCCAGTGCGGTCCGCTGCTCACCGGCGGGCAGCGCGGCGATACGGGCCAGGTCGGCGGCCAGCACGGTCCCCTCGGCCGGGTCCAGACCCGCTGCCTCCCACGCCGATCCGCCGTCGGCGTCGCCGAGGTCGACCGACACGGTGCGCCGCACGCCGGCATGTGTCAGTTTCGCCACCTCGGCCCGCCAGTGCGCCGACCCGCCCAGCAGCGCCCGCAGCGCGGTCGCGCGCCGCAGATACAGGTGCGCGTCGTGCTCCCAGGTGAAGCCGATACCGCCCAGCACCTGAATACAGTCCTTGGCGTTCTCCACCGCGGCGTCCAACGCGATCGTCATCGCGACAGCGGCGGCCAATCGCAATTCCCGGCCACCGTCAGCGGAGTCGGCAGGAGCCGCGGCGGTCGCCGGATCTGCCGCTGCCGCGGCGGTCGCCAGATCTGCCGCTGCCGCGGCGTCCGCCGCCACGGCGCGAGTCTGTTCGGTGCGGCACAGCATCCAGGCGCAGATGTGCTTGATCGCCTGGAATTCGCCGATCTTGCGTCCGAACTGCTCCCGGACCTTGGCGTAGTCGACCGCCGTCTCCAGGCACCAGCCCGCGATTCCCGCGGCCTCGGCCGCGATCAGCGCGGCCACGAGATCGCCCACCGCGTAGGGCGGTTCGAAGATGTGGTCGGCGGACACCGCGACGCCCGCACATGACACGCGGGCCAGCGGGGTGCTCGGGTCCAGAGGTGCGAGCGGCTCGACCGTCACACCCGATGTGCCCGCCGGCAGCAGGCACCACAGCTCGCGGTCGCCGGAGCGTACCGGCAGCAACAGGGCGGTCCGCTCGTCGGCGCCGAGCACGGTCTCCCAGGTGCCGGTCACCTCCAGGGCGTCGGTTGCGTTGTGCGACAGCACAACAGGCTCGCCCAAGGCGATACCGCAGGGCGTATCCTCGTCGAGGGTGTCGCCGGCAACGAGGCCGGCCAGCGCGGTAGCCGTCACCGGTCCGCCCACGAGATCATGCGCCGCCTGCTCGATCAGCACGGCCAGATCGCTCACGCAGCCGCCCGCGCCGCCGGCCTCCTCGGGAACCGCGACGCGGAAGACGCCGAGGCCCACCAGGCCCGGCCAGTATTCACGCCAGTACCCGGGCGCGCCACTGCGCATTGTTGCAATCGGGTGCACCGCTGCGGCCCATCCGCGCATCGACTCCTGGACGGCTTTATGCTCGTCAGTGGTGGCGATGGTCACACTCCATACCGCCTTTCCGGCGTGACTCCCACACCTAGAACATGTTCTAATGTGACGGTCGGGCGTAAGTCAAGGGGCGTCCGTCGCCGCCGCTGAACTACGCTCGTCGGCCACCGGAACCGACGTGCGTGCAGGAAAGGACTTTCACGAATGGCCAGTCCCTCCCGAGAGCAGGCAGCCGACTCGGGTGCGCAGAACGGAGCCCGCAATCGCGCGACGGTCAGCACCCTCAGCGAGGACGAGCTGAGTTCGGCGGCCCAGCGCGAGCGGCGCAAACGGATTCTCGACGCCACCCTCGCGCTCGCCTCCAAGGGCGGTTACGACGCGGTGCAGATGCGCGCGGTCGCCGAACGCGCCGATGTCGCGGTCGGCACGCTGTATCGGTATTTCCCCTCGAAGGTGCATCTGCTGGTCTCGGCGCTGGCCCGGGAGTTCGAGCAGTTCGACAGCAAACGCAAGCCGCTGGCCGGGCAGACCCCGCAGGAACGCATGCACGTGATGCTGACCCAGGTCACCCGCGCCATGCAGCGCGATCCGCTGCTCACCGAGGCGATGACGCGAGCGTTCATGTTCGCCGACGCCTCCGCGGCCGCCGAGGTCGACCGGGTCGGCAAGGTGATGGACCGCTTCTTCGCGCGGGCGGTGAACGAGGGCGAGCCCACCGAGCGGGATCTGGCCATCGCCCGCGTGATCAGCGACGTGTGGTTGTCGAATCTGGTGGCGTGGCTCACCCGGCGCGCCTCGGCGACCGATGTGGCCGAGCGCCTCGACCTGACCGTCGATCTGTTGCTGGGCGAAAAGTCCTGAGCGCGCGGCGGGGAGCGGATTGCCGGACAATGTAGGTCCGGCGTTCGAAACCTGCCTGGCGAGCTCGTGTAAACAGCACGTATCACTGCGCCAACACGCGGGCAAACCTGACCCAGTAAAGTTTCTCGCGCCCTGAAAAATCTCCTCCGATCACTAGGTTGGATGCGTGAGCGCACAGGATCTGCCACACGAACTTCGCCGTGCCTTGTCGGCCGTAGCCCGCGTGCCGCGGCTATTGGTCGCTTCGGACTACGACGGGACAATCGCGCCCATAGTCTCCGATCCGGCAAAGGCCTACCCCCATCGGGAATCGGTCAGCGCATTGCGTGCGCTCGCCGGCCTGACGACCACGACCGCGGCCGTCATCTCCGGCCGCGCGCTGCGAGATCTCGCGGCGCTTTCCCGGCTTCCCGTCGAGGTGCAGTTGATCGGAAGCCACGGCTCGGAGTTCGATGTCGGCTTCGTGCACGCCATCGACAACGACGCCAAGCAGTTGCTGACCGAGGTGCGCCACGCCCTGGCGGCCATCGCCGACGACAATCCCGGCGTCACCGTCGAGGCCAAGCCGGCCAGTATCGCGCTGCATGTGCGCAACGCCACTCCCGAGGTGGGCCGCCGCGCGCTGCAGCAGGCCCGGCAGGGCCCGGCGAGCTGGGTCGGCATCCAGGTCACCGAGGGCAAGGCGGTCATCGAACTGGCCGTCATCCAGACCGACAAGGGCGCGGCTCTCGACATCATCCGCCATCAGGAGGGCGCCTCGGCCGCGGTCTTCTTCGGTGACGACGTCACCGACGAGAAGGCCTTCGCGCGGCTGTCGGGTCCGGATATCGGCATCAAGGTGGGCGACGGCGACAGCCTCGCCGAGTACCGGGTGCCCAGTACCGAGGAGGTCGCCAAGGCTCTGGCGTTCCTGCTCGAGGAGCGCCGCACCTGGCTGGCGGGTGCGTCGGCGCCGCGCATCGAGCGGCTGACCATGCTGGCCTCGCCGCGCTCCAAGGCGCTGCTCACCCCGGACGGGACCGTCAGCTGGTTCTGCCATCCCGAACCGGATTCGGCGGCGGTCTTCGCCCATCTGCTGGGCGGCCCGGCGGCCGGGCATTTCACCATCGCCCCCGAGCGCCAGAGCCTGCCGCTGTCCCAGCGCTACGTCGACGGCACCATGACCGTCGAAACCCGTTGGTCCAGTTTGAAAATCGTCGACTATCTGCCGCACGACGTCGCGCTGGAGCGCACCGATCTGACCCGCGTCATCACCGGTGACGCGCGTGCGGTGGTCACCTTCGCGCCCCGCCCGGAGTTCGGGCAGGTACCGGTAACGCTGGTCCGCGAGCCGGCCGGCCTGCGCGTGCACGGCACCAACGATCCGATCGTGCTGCGCTCTCCCGGCGTGCAGTGGGAGATCTCCGAAGAGGGCATCCACCACGTCGCCCGCGCGGTGGTCGACCCCTCGCAGGGGCCGATCGTACTCGAAATGCGCTGCGGCACATCCGATCTCGCACCGGCGATGGTCAGCGAGGCGGACCGGCGCAACGAGGCCGAGCGGTACTGGCGCGACTGGGCCGCGGATCTGAAACTGCCGCCGCTGAAGCCCGATCTGATGAAGCGTTCGGCGCTGACCCTGCGCGGGCTGGTGCACGCTCCGTCGGGGTCGATTCTGGCCGCGGCCACCACCTCGCTGCCCGAGGACATCGGCGGCGTCCGCAACTGGGACTACCGCTACTGCTGGCTGCGCGACGCCTCGCTCACCGCGCACGCGCTGGTCACCCTGGGCTCGCTGTCGGAGGCCGAGGATTTCCTGGCCTGGACCCACCGCGTGCTCGAGACGCTGGCCGGACCGGAACGCCTGCACCCGCTGTACACGCTCTACGGCGAGACACTGCCCCCGGAGGCGGTGCTCGATCAGCTGCCCGGATACGCGGGCTCGCGGCCGGTCCGCGTGGGCAACGCGGCGAATATGCAGGTCCAGCTGGATGTTTTCGGTCCGATCGTGGATCTGATCGCGGCCCTGGCCGAGGCCCGGGAGGGCAAGGGCATTCTCGACCCGGCCAAGGCGCTGCCGGACCGCGACTGGGAACTGGTCCAGGCCATGGTCTCGGCGGTGCAGCGGCGCTGGCGCGAACCGGACCACGGCATCTGGGAGATCCGCGGCAACCCCCGTCACCACGTGTATTCGAAGGTGATGGGCTGGCTGACCGTCGACCGGGCGCTGAAGCTGGCCGAGCGCTTCGACCGCGGCATCGACCCGGTGTGGGTCGAACTGCGCGAGACCATCGCCGACGAGGTCAAGGCCAAGGGCTGGAACGAGCAGGTGCAGTCCTACACGGCCGCCTACGACGGCACCGATCTGGACGCCGCGACCCTGCACATCGGCCTCAGCGGACTGATCGATCCCTCGGATCCGCGCTTCGCGGCCACGGTCGTCGCGACCGAGGCCGAATTGCGCAGCGGTTCGACGGTCTACCGCTATCACCACGACGACGGCCTGCCCGGCGGCGAGGGCGGCTTCCACCTGTGTGCCGCCTGGCTGGTGGAGGCCTACCTGCTGATCGGCAAGCGCGAGGACGCCGAGGCGCTGTTCGCCCAGCTGGTGGATGTCGCCGGCCCGACCGGACTGCTCAGCGAGGAGTACGACCCGGTCGCCGAACGCTCCCTGGGCAACCATCCGCAGGCCTACAGCCATCTCGGTTTGTTGCGCTGCGCTCAGCTGCTGAGCCAGCCGGTCGCGGCCGCCATGGTGCAGTAGCCGCAGCTCGCCGGATTCCCGTCCCAGGGCCCGCGGTCGCTCGGATCGAGCGGTCGCGGGCCCTGTTCGTGGTGCGGTTCACATCCCGGCCGGTCCGATCGATGGGGCCCGGGCCCGCCACATACGCTACATTTAAATGGAAATCGTTTCCGTTAAGAGCTCGTGTGCAGGAGTACCCGCGTGATCAGAAGTTTCGCCACTCGTATTGCTGTCGTCACGCTGGGGATCACCACCGCGGTCACGCTGGCCGCCTGCTCGGGATCGTCCTCGGAGTCGGGGAAGCCGACAATCGTCGCCTCCACCGACGTCTGGGGCAGCGTCGCGGCGGCGGTCGGGGGTCCGGACGTCGAGGTGAAGTCGATCATCGACAACCCGGCCATGGACCCGCACTCCTACGAGACCAGCCCCGCCGACGCCGCCGCGATCCGCGATGCCGCGCTGGTCGTCTACAACGGCGGCCACTACGACGAGTTCGCCGAGAAGGCGGCCGCGGGGCGCGGCAAGCCCAGCATCTCCGCCTTCGACCTGCGCTCGGCGCCGAGCGACGAGAACGAACACGTCTGGTACGACATGAAGACCGTCGACGCCGTGGCCGGCCGGATCGCCGACGAACTCGGCCGCATCGACCCCGAGCACAAGCAGGCCTTCACCGATCGCGCCACCGGATTCCGCGCCCAGCTGGCCGGCATCTCCGCGATCACCGCGAAAGCCGCCGCCGCCCACCCGAAGACGCCCGTGCTGCAGACCGAACCGCTCGCGCACTATCTGCTGCTGGCCGCCGACACCGACGACCGCACCCCGCACGCCTTCGAGGAGGCGGTCGAACAGGGCACCGATCCGTCCCCGGCCGATCTGGCGACGGTGCGAGACCTGTTGACCGGCAAGCAGGTTCGCGCACTGGTCTACAACATCCAGACCGAGGACAAGACCACGAAGGATGTCGCCGCGACGGCGAAGTCCGCGGGTGTGCCGATCCTCGAGGTCACCGAAACCCTCCCGGCGAACACCGATTTCGTGAAGTGGCAGACCGACAACGCGACGGCGCTGGCCGCCGCGCTCGGCTGAGGGAGGTCGTGATGGCCGGACGCACCCGAATCGAGGCGCCGCAGCACACCGGCGGCGGAGCCGAACCATCAGCGGGTGACGGCCGCCCCCAGGCGGACGACGAGCACCGGTCCCGGTCGACCGCCGACGGCTCGTCGCGAGACGCCGGCCACGTCACGTCCGCGGCTGCGAACAGTGCGGCCCGCCCCGGCTCTACCCGTTTCGACGATGCGCAGTGCGCGTTCTGCGAGGAGACCGACGGTGCGGCGACCGTCACGACGACCTCGGCCCCGGACACGGCGATGCCCACGGCCGGGGCGGCGGGGCCCGCGCGCATCGCCGCCCCCGCGGTCTCCCTCCGGGGTGCGAGTCTGACGTTCGGGCCGCGCACGCTCTGGCAGGGCCTCGATCTCGATGTCGCGCCCGGCGAATTCGTCGCGGTGCTGGGACCCAACGGATCCGGTAAGACCTCGCTGCTGCGGATGCTGCTGGGACAGCTCGCGCCGAGCGCGGGGACGGTCGAGGTGAGCGGGGGGCCCGCCCGGCTGGGCAATCCGCGTATCGGCTATGTGCCGCAACAGAAGACGATCGATGCCGGCGTGCAACTGCGCGGCGTCGATCTGGTCGGGCTGGGTGTGGACGGACATCGCTGGGGCCTGGGCTGGCGCGGCCGGGGCGAACGCCGGCGCCGGGTCGCCGACGCCCTCGCGCAGGTCGGTGCGCAGCATTTCGCGAACGCGCCGCTGGAATCGCTGTCGGGCGGGGAACAGCAGCGGCTGCGGGTGGCGCAGGCGCTGGCCGGTGATCCGCGCGTGCTGCTGTGCGACGAACCGCTGCTGAGCCTCGATCTGGCCAATCAACGTCTGGTGTCCGAGCTCATCGATCGCCGCCGCCGCACCCACGACACCGCGGTGCTGTTCGTGACGCACGAGATCAATCCGATTCTGCCGCTGGTGGATCGGGTGCTGTATCTCGTGGAGGGCAAGTTCCGGATCGGCACCCCGGACGAGGTGATGACGTCGGAGGTGCTGTCGGAGCTCTACGGCACCGAGGTCGACGTGCTGCGGGTCCGCGGCCGGCTGGTGGTCGTCGGCACCGGTGACGAAATCGACGCACTGGGCACCCACCACACCGAGGGAGCCGGCGAATGAACGAGAAACTCTCCGACGTCTTCACCAAGATGCTGGATCTGCACACCACCGCCGATCTGCTGTCCTACGACTTCGTTCAGCAGGCGGTGCTCGCGGCCGCCCTGCTGGGATTGCTCGCCGGGGTGATCGGCCCGCTCATCGTGAACCGCCAGATGTCGTTCGCCGTCCACGGCACCAGCGAACTGTCGCTGACCGGTGCCGCGGCCGCGCTGCTGGTCGGCATCGGCGTGGGCGCCGGGGCGATCGCTGGTTCGGTGATCGCTGCGGTCATGTTCGGGCTATTGGGTTCCAAGGCCCGCGAACGTGATTCGGTGATCGCGGTGGTGATGTCGTTCGGGCTCGGCCTGTCGGTGCTGTTCCTCTGGCTGGGGCCGAGTCGCGCCGGATCGAAGTTCTCCCTGCTCACCGGACAGGTGGTCAGCGTCGGTGGCACCGGTCTCACCTCGCTCGCGCTCTGCACCGTCGGCGTGCTGGCGGTGCTCGCGTTCGTCTATCGCCCTTTGCTTTTCGCCAGCACCGATCCGGAAGTCGCGGTGGCGCGCGGGGTTCCGGTGCGCGTGCTCTCGGTGGTGTTCGCGGTGCTGCTCGGCGTGACCGCCGCCTTCGGCGTGCAGATCGTCGGCGCTCTACTGGTGCTGTCGCTGCTGATCACCCCCGCCGCGGCCGCCGCCCAGCTCACCGCGAGCCCGCTGCGGGCGACGGTGTTGTCGGTGCTGTTCGCCGAAATCGCCGCGGTGGGCGGAATTCTGCTGTCCCTGGCGCCCGGCGTGCCGGTCTCGACCTTCATCACGACCATCTCGTTCGTGATCTACCTGGCCTGCCGGTTCATCGGCCGCCCGATCCTGCACGCCCGCCGTCGCACGACACTGCGGACGCCGGCCACCGCCGCGTCCGAGATGGCCGGTGCGCCGGATCCGGCTCCGCAGATCGACGCCTCGAACGATCCGGATTCGCTGCGCGGCCGAGCGGAGGACGTGCAGCTGCCGATTCGCGGGTGAGATCCAGTGGGCGGGCGGATTCCGCCCGCGTGCTCAGTTCGCGCCGCTCTCACCGGCCAGCGCGAACAACCCGTCGCTGGTCTGCTCGATCAAGCCGTCGACGAGCAGGGAATCCAGCGCCCGGTCGCGCTGGCCCGGATCGCGAGTCCAGGCCAGGTCGAGAGCCACGCGTTCGACCGGTCCGGTGGCCCCGCGCAGCACATCGAGGAGGCGGCCGCGCGCCTGGCGATCCGTGCCGTCGTACTTCTGGGTGCGGCGCACCACATCCGAGGCCGGACGTCCCGATGTGACCCAGGTGCAGCGCGGCAGCGGGCAGCGATCGCAGTCGGGATTGCGCGCGGTGCAGACGGTGGCTCCCAGTTCCATCAGCGCCGCGGAGAAGACCGCCGCCCGGTCGGTCCGGACCGGCAGCAGCGCCTCGGTCTCGGCCAGATCGCGGGTGCGCGGATTGCCGGCCTCGGCGCGGCCGTGCACCGCTCGGGCAACCACACGGCGAACATTGGTGTCCACCACCGGAACTCGCTGCCCGTAGGCGAAACAGGCCACCGCCCGGGCGGTGTAGGCCCCGATACCGGGCAGGGTGAGCAGCACCTCGACATCGTCGGGCACCACGTCGCCGTATTCGGCGGCGAGCACCCGGGCGCATTCGTGCAATCGCAGGGCCCGCCGCGGATAGCCGAGTTTGCCCCACGCGCGCAGCACCTCGCCGGGTGCGGCGGCCGCCATGGCCGAGGGCACCGGCCAGCGCCGCACCCATTCCCGCCAGATCGGCTCCACCCGGACCACGGGCGTCTGCTGCAGCATGATCTCGCTCATCAGGATCTGCCAGGCGCTCACTCCGGGCCGCCGCCAGGGCAGGTCCCGGGCGGACTGCTCGTACCAGTCGATCAGAACGTCGCTGTCCACGCCCGCGACCGCGTCGCGCGTGGTCTCCGCGACCGGGTCGCGCGTGGTGCCGGCCGCCGCCTTCGCGCTCACGACATCACCGCCGTGCCCGCCCGCCGGTGATCCGAAATTTGCCCACGTGTAGCCAATCGGACTCGCCGGTAGCCCGCAAGCTGTGGAAAATGGGACGCATGCCTCATACCAACCCGATCAGTGCCTGGAAGTCTCTCCGCGAGGGTAACGACAGGTTCGTCAACGGCACACTGCAGCACCCCAGCCAGGGCGCCGCCGACCGCGCCAAACTCGTCGGCGGCCAGCAGCCCCGGGCCATTCTGTTCGGGTGCGGCGACTCCCGGGTCGCCGCCGAGATCATCTTCGACCAGGGCCTCGGCGATATGTTCGTCGTCCGCACCGCCGGCCACGTCGTCGACGAGTCGGTGCTGGGCTCGATCGAATACGGCGTCGAAATCCTCAACGTGCCGCTGATCGTGGTCCTCGGGCACGACAGTTGCGGCGCGGTCCGCGCGACCATCGACGCGCTCGACGACGGCAACGTGCCCGGCGGATTCATCCGCAGCGTGGTCGAGCGCGTGACGCCGTCCATCCTCACCGGCCGCCGCGACGGACTCGCCGAGGTCGACGAACTCGAGGCCCGCCACGTGCAGGAGACCGCGCGCTTGCTCACCGATCGCTCGAAGATCGTGTCCGATCGGGTCGCGAGCGGGCAGTGCGCCATCGCCTGTGTGAACTACAAGCTTGCCGACGGCCGCGCGCTGCTGCACAAGGTGATCGGCGATATCGGCGAAACGGTCTGAACCACAACGGTTCTCACACGGTGATCGCCGGGTGACGGCGCCGTCGCGGAAGGCGGCGCGAAAATGTACCCGGCGTCACCGCCATTTCGGCGCCGACACGCCGCGTACCTGAGCGGAACGGCACGATCGTGCCCTTACCGTTGTTGCCGTGCTGGAACCGAATGGACCGCTGCCGCCGGAGATCTACTGGCGTCGACGCCTGCTCGCCATCGGCGCGCTGATCGTCGCGCTCGCTCTGGTCATCTGGCTGGCGCTGATGTTGCTGCGCGGCGGCGGAGACGACAAGGCCCCCAAGGCCGCGGCGGCGACCTCCACCTCCGCGAAGGCGGCTGGATCCACCACCGCCGATCCCAGCGGTTCGAAGGTTCCGGCCTCGGGCACCGTCAATTCCACGGCCGGCGGCGTCCCCGCCCCCTGTCCGGATCAGTCGCTGGCGGTGAAGGTGACCGCCGGCCAGCCGACCTACAAGGCCGGTGATCAGCCGGTGTTCACCATCGTGGTCACCAACATCTCCACCGCGGCCTGTAGCCGGGATATGGGTTCGGGCCTGCAGCAGGTGTGGGTGCAGTCGCTGGACGGCCAGCGCAAGCTGTGGACGAACACCGACTGCGATCAGGGCGGCCCGGCCGATCCGCGCACGCTCAACGGCGGCCAGCAGGCGGCCTTCACGCTCACCTGGTCGGGCACCACGTCGCAGCCGGGTTGTGCGGGTGATCGCGTTTCGGTACCGGCCGGCGGATACGCGGTGGTGGCGCAGTTCGGTTCCGTGCGCAGCACGCCGGAGACGTTCAACATCGCCTGACTCGGCGGGCTCGGAACCGGGAGCGCCCGCACCGGTTCAGGCCGTGCCGGACTCCGCCGATCGCACAGCACCGGATTCCGACAGCCGGGACAGGCCCTCGCGGATCTGCCGGGCCAGATGCGCGTCGATGCCGTCGACGCCCTCGATATCCGAGGCGCTCGCCGACACCAGTCCGGACAGCGAGCCGAATGCGGCGATCACGGGTTCGGCGCGGCGCAGCGGCACCCGCGGAATCTCGGCCAGCACCCGGTATCCGCGCGGGCCCACGGCGGTGTCGAGGGCCTCGAACGTCGCCGGAAAACCCAGGGGCGGAGCGAGATTGGTGAGCTCGAGCAGATCCACCTCGAGCAGGCCGTCGAGCGCTGCCAGGGTGCGGTCGACCATCGCGTCGTCGACCGGTTCGGTGCGGATGTAGTCACGGACCAGCAGGCGGCGCAGGGCCTCGGTGTTGCCGACGACTTCGGCCAGTTGCAGCGCCAGCTGCCGGCCGTCGACCCCGAGTTCGGCCACGTCGGAACTGATTTCGCGAGCGACCCGGCGGACCAGTTCCAGGCAGTGCACCACCGCCAGCACATCGCGCAGGGTGGCGCAGTCGTTCAACTCCACCACCGACAGCTGCCGGGTGGTCTCGTCCAGGCGCGAGCGGTAGCGCTCCAGCGTCGCCATCGCCTGATTGGCTCGCGAGAGGATGGTCTCCGAGGTCTGGATCGGATGCCGGTGCCCGTTGAGATAGACCGTGACGATGCCCGTCGAGCGGCTCACCGACACCACCGGATAACCGGTTTGCGCGGCGGTGCGCTCGGCCGCCTTGTGCCTGGTCCCGGATTCGGTGGTCGGCAGCCCCGGGTCGGGAACCAGGTGGACGTTGGCGCGGCGGATACGCGCGCCGTCGGTCGAGAGCACCACGGCGCCATCCATTTTCGACAGCTCACGCAGCCGGGTCGGCGAGAATTCGACGTCGAGTTCGAATCCGCCGTCGCAGATTCGCTCCAGTTCCTCGTCGTAACCGAGCACGATCAGCCCGCCGGTGCGGGCGCGCAGGATGCGGTCGATACCGTCGCGCAGTTCGGTGCCCGGCACCAGCCGGGCGATGGTGGTACTCAGACCGGGGTCACCGTCGGCCTCGATCGCTTCCGTCGGAACTCCATCCACCGGAGCCACCGCGTCCGCCGCCGGTACCCCGTCCACCGGAGCCACCGCATCCGCCGCCGGTACGTCCGCTGGAGTCACGAACCTGCGGCGCGGCGCGGGACGGCCGAGCAGGTGCGTCACCCAACGGCCCGGGATCATTCCACAGCCTCCACACGCTCGCGTCGTCGCTTCGACAAACCACTCGAGGCAAGTGCCGCACGAACACTCGCGACCTCGTGCACCTTCATTCCGATGCCGGACAGGTCGGTCCCGGGCGGTACCAACGCCTCCGTGAAACCTAGCCGCTCGGCCTCGCGCAATCTGCGCCCGACCCCCGTGACACGCCGGACCTCACCGGCGAGGCCGACCTCGCCCAGCACCACCATGCCCGCGCGCAGTGGGATATCGCGTTCGGCGCCGGTGATCGCGACCGCGACGGCCAGATCGGCGGCGGGTTCGGTCAGCCGCATCCCACCCACCGTGGCGGCGTAGACGTCGTGCTTGCCGAGATACACGCCGCAGCGGCTCTGCAGCACCGCGAGCACCATCGAGACGCGGTTGTAGTCCAGCCCGCTCACCGCGCGTCGCGGCGCGGGCACCTGGGTGGACACCGTCAGTCCCTGTACCTCGCCCAGCAGCGGCCGCTTACCGTCCATCGCGACCGTGATGGCGGTTCCCGGAACCTGATCGGCGCGGTGATGCAGGAACAGTCCGGACGGATCGCTCACCCCGGCGATGCCGTCGTCGTGCAGTTCGAAACAGCCCACCTCGTCGGCACTGCCGAAGCGGTTCTTGATGCCACGCACCATACGCAGGGTGGAATGCTTGTCGCCCTCGAACTGCAACACCACATCCACCAGGTGTTCCAGGGTGCGCGGCCCGGCGACATTGCCGTCCTTGGTGACGTGGCCGACCAGCAACACCGCGATACCGCTCGCCTTGGCCAGGGAGGTCAGGGCCGCGGTCACCGCGCGCACCTGGGTCACGCCGCCGATCACCCCGTCCGCGTCGGCGGCCAGCATGGTCTGCACCGAATCGACCACCAGCAGCGTCGGCCGGACCTGATCGACGTGGCCGAGAATCGTGGCGAGATCGGATTCCGCTGCGAGATAGACCCTTTCGTGCACCGCCCCGGTCCGGTCGGCGCGCAGCCGGACCTGCCCGGCGGATTCCTCGGCGGTGACGTAGAGCGCGCGCTCTTCGCGCTCGCGAGCCCAGCGGTGGGCGACCTCGAGCAGCAGCGTCGACTTGCCCACGCCCGGCTCACCCGAGAGCAGCACCACCGATCCGGGCACCACCCCGCCGCCGAGAACGCGATCCAATTCCGCGACACCGGTGGGCCGGGCGCGGGTGACCTTCGAGTCGATGGTCGAGATGGGCGCCGCGGCCGTCGAGGGCAGCAGTGCCCGGCGCCCGGCGGCATGCGCTCCCGCACCGGCGCCGGATGCCACCACCTCGTCGACGGTCCCCCACTCGTTGCACCCCGGGCAGCGCCCCACCCATTTGGCAACCTCGTTCCCGCATGCCGAGCAGCGGTACAGCGATTTCACCTTGGCCACGTGCGCAGCCTAGAGAGAGGGGCCGACATGGGCCGGCGTGCAGGGCGAGGTGCGCCCAGGCGCGGCTCAGTGGCCGCCGTGCTCGGCGACCGACGCGCCCTCGTGCCGCGGGGTGTTCGGGCCGGCGTCGACGGGCACCTGCACCTGCACGGTGCCGGCGTTCTTGAAGTTGAAGGTCACGCCGTAGGTCAGGCCCGGCACGATGTCCTTGGTCAGTCCGGTGATCTCGACCAGGATCGGATGCGCGTTCGGTTCGGCCGGCTGGTCGGGCGAACCGGCGCCCTCCTGGCGCGGCGAGGCGCTGTGCTCCGGCGTGGGGGTCGCGGCCGAGCTGGTGGGCTGCGCGGGGGCGGAGGTCGGCGTGGAGTTCTCGCCCGCCTGGGCCGCCTTGGCCGCTTCCGGACCGGCGGCGACGACGGTCTGGCCCGGGACCAGTTCCGGCGTGGCCGGGGTGATCTTCACCTGGCCGAGGTCGGTGGTGATGCTGACCAGCTGGTCGGTCTTGGACGAGCCCTCGTTGATCGCGCTGAACGCGACGACGGACTTGCCACCCTTGGCGTTGGTGTATTCCTCCGACTGCGGCAGCAGGATGCGCACGTCACGCAGCGCGACGTTGCCGACGGTGGCCGCGTTGCCGTTGACGGCGGGCACCTGGCTCGCGGTCTGCGAGATCTGGCCGGCACCGCATCCGGACAACGCCAGCGCCGCACCGGTGGCCAGCGCGGCAACAGCGATTGCGCGCCGCGACACCTTGGTCACATTCGACGCTGTGGTGGCTTTCAGGGCAGTCACGGGTTGTCCTCCATGTCGACCGGCTCACTCCACGATGGAGAGTAGTAGTAGGCAGCGTAGTAGTTGGCAGGGTGGTCGGTGTGGACCGGTCCGGTGTAATGTTCCGCGGCGACCCGCGAGCCGCGTATCCCCTTCTGGCGCAACAAGATGCACACGCTTCGCGATCTGTCAAGCCCCAAGGTCGGCCTGTTGTGGCCCCTGACCTGCGCCGTTGATCGCGGCGTTATCGAGTCGCATGTTAAACTGTGAACATCGAAAGGGGCACGGGACACATGATTTTTAAGGTCGGAGACACCGTCGTTTACCCCCACCACGGAGCGGCGCTGATCGAAGCAATCGAGACTCGCACCATCAAGGGTGTTCAGAAAGAGTATCTGGTCCTGAAGGTCGCCCAAGGCGATCTCACCGTTCGGGTTCCCGCAGAGAACGCGGAGTACGTCGGCGTCCGCGACGTCGTCGGCCAGGAAGGTCTCGACCGAGTCTTCCAGGTGCTACGCGCTCCGCACACGGAGGAGCCGACGAACTGGTCTCGGCGGTACAAGGCCAACCTCGAGAAGCTCGCCTCCGGCGATGTGAACAAGGTGGCCGAGGTCGTCCGCGACCTGTGGCGTCGGGAGCAGGACCGCGGCCTGT
This sequence comes from Nocardia africana NBRC 100379, assembly GCF_001612635.1. Lineage (GTDB taxonomy): Bacteria > Actinomycetota > Actinomycetes > Mycobacteriales > Mycobacteriaceae > Nocardia > Nocardia africana. The sequence continues at coordinate 73,292 of NZ_BDAV01000003.1, forward strand.
CCGCCGGCGAGAAGCGGATGCTGGCCAAGGCCCGGCAGATCCTGGTCGGTGAGCTCGCGCTCGCCGAGGGCACCGACGACGTCAAGGCCGAGACCCTGCTCGACGAGGTTCTCGCCGCGGCCTCCTGACCGCATCGCCTTGACGCTCAACTCCCGCCGCGTTGTGGCATTGGTACCTGCCGCCGGTCGGGGCGTTCGCCTGGGTGAATCGACACCCAAGGCATTCGTCCCGGTCGGCGGCAGTCCCATGCTCGTACACGCAGTAAACGGTCTGATCGCGTCCGGGGTCGTCGACCGCATCGTGATCATGGCGCCCATCGAGATGATCGATGCGGCCCGGGAACTGCTCGCCGCCCGTGCCCACGCGGCCAGCTCGATACCGGTCGATGTGGTGGCCGGCGGCGTAGAACGCACCGACTCGGTCCGCGCCGGTCTGGCCGCCGCCCCGGAAGCCACCCATATCCTCGTGCACGACGCGGCCCGCGCCCTGACGCCGCCGTCGCTGATCGCGCGGGTCGTGGACGCGCTGGACGCCGGTCACCGCGCCGTCGTCCCCGGCATTCCGGTGGCCGACACCATCAAGGCCGTCGACGCGACCGGCGACGTCACCGGTACGCCGGACCGTTCGGGGCTGCGGGCGATCCAGACTCCCCAGGGCTTCGACGCCGCACTGCTGCGCGAGGCGTACACGCTCGACCTGCCCGCCACCGACGATGCCGGCCTCGTGGAGGCGATGGGTGCGACCGTCTCGGTGGTCCCGGGCGACCCACTGGCCTTCAAAATCACCGGCCCGCTCGACTTGCGGCTGGCGAACGCGCTGGTAGCGGACATCGCGCCGGCCACGGCGACCGAGGCGGCGGTGAGCGGATGACCGATCTCACCGCGCTGCGCACCGGCATCGGCAGCGATGTGCATCCCATCGAACCCGGCCGGCCCTGCTGGATGGCCGGGCTGCTGTTCGAGGGCGACGACGGCTGCTCCGGACATTCCGACGGCGATGTGGCCGCCCACGCCCTGTGCGACGCGCTGCTGTCGGCCGCCTGCCTGGGCGATGTCGGCGCGGTCTTCGGCACCGGCCGGCCCGAGTGGGAAGGCGTCTCCGGCGCCGCCATGCTGACCGAGGTACGGCGCCTGCTCGGCGAATCCGGATATCGGATCGTCAACGCGGCGGTGCAGATCATCGGTAATCGCCCCAAGATCGGGCCGCGACGCGCCGAAGCCCAAAAAATACTCGGCGAATTACTCGACGCGCCGGTTTCGGTATCCGGTACGACGTCCGACGGTCTGGGACTCACCGGCCGCGGGGAGGGAATCGCCGCGGTCGCGACCGCATTACTCGTGCACGACGGGCGATGTAGTACCGCGTAACCGCAGTCGGCGATCCGGCGCGACGTATTTCTCGGCCGTACCTCGGCCGCGACTCGGTCCGGAAAAACATGCCCCGCCGAATCCTTTCCGGACCCGCGGTGTCATCGCATTCGATGGACCGTGGACCATGGGAGGGGCCCACCCATACCGTTGTTCAACAAGCCTTAGGATGGCTGGTCGTGACTCTGCGCCTGTTCGACACCGCGACGCGGACCCTGCGGGATTTCACCCCGCTGGTTCCTGGACGTGCGTCGGTGTACCTGTGTGGCGCCACCGTGCAAGGCGAACCACATATCGGGCACGTCCGCAGCGGCGTGGCCTTCGACGTGCTGCGCCGCTGGCTCACCGCGAACGGCTACGACGTGGCCTTCGTGCGGAATGTCACCGATATCGACGACAAGATCCTCGCCAAGGCCGCCGCCGCGGGCCGCCCGTGGTGGGAATGGGCCGCGACCCACGAACGCGCCTTCGACCGTGCCTACGAGGCGCTCGGAGTGCTGCCGCCGTCGGTGGAACCGCGCGCCACCGGGCACATCACCCAGATGGTCGAGATGATGCAGCGGCTCATCGACCGCGGGCACGCCTACGCGTCGAGTGGCAACGTGTATTTCGATGTGCGCAGTTTTCCGGAATACGGTGCGCTCTCCGGGCACCGACTCGAGGATGTGCAGCAGGGCGAGAGCGCCGGGGAGGGTAAGCGCGATCCGCGCGATTTCACGCTGTGGAAGGCCGCCAAACCGGGCGAGCCGACCTGGCCGTCGCCGTGGGGTCGCGGGCGCCCGGGTTGGCATCTGGAATGCTCGGCGATGGCCGAGTTCTATCTCGGGCCCGAATTCGATATCCACTGCGGTGGTATGGATCTGGTTTTCCCGCACCACGAGAACGAAATCGCTCAATCCCGCGCTGCCGGAGACGGATTCGCGCAGTACTGGCTGCACAACGGGTGGGTGACGCTCGGCGGCGAGAAGATGTCGAAATCGCTCGGCAACACCCTCTCGGTGCCGAATATTCTCACCATGGTGCGGCCCGTGGAATTGCGGTTCTATTTGGGCAGTGCGCATTACGCGTCGATGCTCGAATATTCCGAGCAGGCACTGCAGGACGCCGCGCAGACCTATCAGCGACTCGAGGCATTCGTGCAGCGCACCGTCGAGCGGGTCGGTGAGGTCGCGGTCGGGAAATGGACCGACGCCTTCGCCGAGGCGCTCGACGACAATCTCGCGATCCCGAAGGCCCTGGCCGAGATTCATCGCGTGGTGCACGAGGGCAATCGGGCGCTGGAAGCGGGCGCGGGCGAATCGGCGCGCGAGGCCGCCGGACAGGTGCGGGCGATGCTCGGGATTCTGGGCGTCGATCCGCTGGATGCGCATTGGGCCGGCCCGAAGGACACCTCGGCGGCCGAATCCGCGCTCGACGTCCTGGTGCGGGCCGAACTCGAGCGTCGCCAGCAGGCCCGCAGCGAAAAGGATTGGGCCACCGCCGACGCCGTGCGCGACCGGCTCGGCGCGGCCGGAATCGACGTTGTCGACACTCCCGGCGGCTCGGATTGGTCACTGGCCAAATGATTCAACCGGCGAAGCCTGCTGATCGTGTGCGGGTGTCGCGACCGACACGAAAGGCGTACTGATGGCAGGAAATTCGCAGCGACGAGGCGCGATCCGCAAGGGCGGCACCAAGAAGGGCGCCGTCGTCGGCAGCGGCGGTAAGCGCCGTCGCGGACTCGAGGGCCGCGGCGCCACCCCGCCCGCCACGATGCGCAAGAACCACCCCGCCGCGAAACGCGCTGCTGCGGCGGCGAAAGCGGCCAAGGCGACGCAGGGACAGAACCGCGCCCGGCCCGGCACCCGCAAGGGCGACGACGGACCGGAGTTGGTGCTCGGCCGCAATCCGGTGGTGGAGTGTCTGCGCGCGGAGGTTCCGGCGACCGCGCTGTACGTCGCGCTGGGCACCGAGAACGACGACCGCCTGACCGAGTCCGTGCAGCGCGCCGCCGATGCCGGAATCTCCATTCTGGAGGTGTCGCGCATCGATCTGGATCGGATGAGCGCCAACGGTTTACATCAGGGCATGGCCCTGCAGGTACCCCCGTACCGCTACGCCCATCCGGAGGATCTGCTGGACAGCGCCCGCGCATCCGGCAGCGCGCCGCTGCTGGTGGCGCTGGACAACATCTCCGATCCCCGCAACCTGGGCGCGGTGATCCGTTCGGTCGCCGCGTTCGGTGGCCACGGCGTGGTGATTCCGCAGCGCCGCAGCGCCAGCGTCACGGCGGTCGCCTGGCGCACCAGCGCCGGTGCCGCGGCCCGGCTGCCGGTGGCGCGCGCGACCAATCTGACTCGCACACTGAAGGATTGGGCCAAGGCCGGTCTGCAGGTGGTCGGCCTCGACGCCGGCGGCGACACCGTCCTCGACGACTTCGACGGCACCACCCCGACCGTCGTGGTCGTCGGTTCGGAGGGCAAGGGGCTGTCGCGCCTGGTCCGCGAAACCTGCGACACCATCATCAGCATCCCGATGGCGGGCCCGGTCGAGTCCCTCAACGCCTCGGTCGCGGCGGGGGTCGTGCTCGCGGACATCGCCCGCCAGCGCCGCTGAGCGGGGGCGGAAACTCCAAGCTGCCCGTCTACCAAGCTTTCCGGGTCGCCACACCTTAAACTCGCACGGTGGCCATGAATCAACCCGACTACTGGGGATCGCTGCCTGAGCCGCCGACCGGCAACCCGGTCGAACACCCGCATGCGACGACGGTGCTGATCCTGGGAGTGCTGAGCCTATTGTGTTGCGGCGCATTGGGTCCGGTGGCGTGGGTGATGGGCAAGCGGGCGCTCGACCAGATCGAGATGTCCGGGGGCACCATCGGCGGCCGTTCGCAGGTGGTGGTCGGCTATGTGGTCGGCATCGTCGGCACCGTACTGATGGTGTTGTACGCGTTCGTCTTTCTGCTGATGCTCCTCGGCGGGCGCTGACCGGCCCGCTAGGCCTGTTCCCCGGCGGTGCCGTCGAGACCCGGACGCTCGCCCGGCGACGACAACTCGCCCGCGGGCCATTCGGCGCTGATACTGCCCTTCCACTGCGGCTGGCGGCGGTCGCGAAACGCCGCCATGCCCTCGGCCGCGTCCACACTCTTGCCGACGAAGCCGTGCAGCTCGGATTCCAGCCGGCCGACCGCCTCGGGGCTCATCCCGAGGCCCTCCCAGAGCAGCCGCTTGGTCAGGGCCGTCGGCAGCGGCGCGGAACCGGCGGCCAGATCGTGCGCCACGGCCAAGGCGGTCGGCAGCACCTCGCCGGCCGGCAGACTGCTGTTGGCCACGCCCATCTGGCGCGCTTCCTCCCCGTCGAACGTGCGGCCCGTCAGCATGATGTCGGCAGCGTTGGCCATCCCTGCCAGGCGCGGCAGTGTCCAATGCGCGTAGCCGTCGGCCATCGCGCCGCGACGCACCTGATTCAGGCCGTATACGGCGTCGGTCGCCATGTAGCGCAGATCGCACTGCAATGCCAGCGACAGCCCGATCCCCACGGCATGCCCGTTCACGGCCGCGATCACCGGCTTGCGGATCTGCCACGGCGGCGGATCGATCGTGCCGCGCACGTCACCGACGCGGGCGGACAGATCGGCGCCCGCGCAGAACGCGGGCGGAGTCCCGGTGATCACCACCGCGCGAATCGCGTCCTCGGTATCGCAGCGCCGCAGCGCGGTCCCGAGCTCCGCCGCCATCGTGGGCGTCATGGCGTTCTGCTGCGCGGGACGGTTGAGCGTGAGTACGGCGACACCGGCGGACACATCGACCTGCAGTTCCGAACTCATGCGACACAATCCTAGGTTTGGGTGATCTTTCCGCCCCACCTTACTTGCACGCAATCACCACGAGCGGGTGTCGGTGATCCACCCAAGCGCGCATCTGCGAGCCGTTCACCATGGTGGGTCTCGGCCCAGGGGGCCGAAACCCCGCCGGAGCGAAGCGGAGGCCGAAATCACCGCAGGATGTGGCGGCCGATCGCGTATTTGTGGACCTCGGTGGGGCCGTCGTAGAGGCGGAAGGCGCGCATATCGCGGAAGATCATCTCCACCACGGTTTCGTCGCTGATGCCGATGCCGCCGAGGACCTGGACGCAGCGGTCGGCGACCTTGAACAGTTCCTCGGACACATACGATTTCGCCATCGAGCTCTCGTGGCGGGCCTTGTGGCCCTGGTCCATCAGCCAGCAGGCGTGCCAGATGGTCAGGCGGCACTGATGGAGAGCGATCTCGTTGTCGGCCAGCATGAACGACACACCCTCGTGCTCACCGATCGGCTTACCGAAGGCCGTGCGAGTCTTGGCGTGTTCGACGGCGATGCTCTGGGCGCGTTCGGCGGCGCCGAGCCAGCGCATGCAGTGGGTGAGGCGGGCCGGGGCCAGTCGCAGCTGGGCATAGCGCAGCGCCTGACCGCTCTCCCCCAGCAACGACTCCCTGGGCAGGGTCAGATTCTCGAAGCGCACGACGCCGTGGCCGCCGACGTAGTTGCGGTCCATCGTGTTCATGGTTCGCTCGATGACGATTCCGGGTGAATCCCCCTCGGTGAGGAACAAGGTCGGGCCCGCGGGGAGGTGGTCGTTGTCCTCGAGTTTGGCCATGATGATCCAGGTCTTGGCCCCGTCGGCCCCGGTGATCAGCCATTTGTGGCCGTTGATGGTGAAGTTCTCGCCGTCGAAGGTGGCCGTGGTCGCGAGCTGGCCGGGATCGGACCCGGCACCACCGGGTTCGGTCATGGCGAACACCGAGCGCTGACGGCCGTCGATCACCGGCATCAGGTAGCGGTCGACCTGCTCCGGGTTCGCGACCTTGGACAGCAGGAACATGTTGCCCTCGTCGGGCGCGGCGCAGTTCATCGCGACCGGTCCCAGCGTGGACCACCCCGCCGCCTCGTACAGCACTGCCTGTTCGACATGGGTGAGCCCGCGGCCGCCGAGTGCCTCGGGCGCCTGAATGGTGAGCAGCTTCTCGGCCCGCGCCAATTCGACCAATTCCCGGCGCAGATCGTCGTTGGGCCCGTGCGCGGTCAGGCGGGGGTCGCGCTCGAAGGGAACGATCTTGTCGATGACGAACCGCCGGATGCGGTCACGTTCGGCGGCGAGGTCGGCGGGTATCGAGAAGTTAATCATGATTCACCTTATGGTCGGGGCCTCAGTGGAGCATACGTCGCCTCCTGCCCGAAACTGAAGGCGATTGCCCGCAGCTGCCGGACCTCAGATCCTGCTGCGACCGAGCCGGCCCGCACGCGACCCGATCAACCCACGTTTTCGTGCAGAAACCGTTCGACTTCGGCGCGATACACGGCAGGTTGATCGTCGTGAACGAGATGTCCGGCGGCGCCGACGACCACATGGCGCACCCCGGGCCGAGCGGCCGCCATCTCCCGCATCTGCCCCGGCGGCGTGATCGTGTATTCGCCCTCGATCAGCAGGGTCGGCACGCGCACCGCGGCCCATTCGGCCCAGAAATCGCGCGTGCCCCACTCCTCGGAGATGTCGCGGAAGGTCGCGACCGAACCGTGCAACCGGTAGCCGTCCGGTGCGGGCGTGAACGAGTTGAGGAAGTAGCGCCCAGCGACCGGTCCGAAATAGTCGAGTACCGCGTCGGCATCGGGAAACGGCTGCGGCCAGGCCTCGATCATCTCCGCCCAGTGCCGGGCGGTGCGCCCCCGGAAATCGGGCGCCATATCCTCGACCACCAGCGCCCGCACCCGCTCGGGATACGCGGCCGCGAACATCCACCCGTGCAGCCCGCCCATCGAATGGCCGATCACCACCATCGGCTCCGGAATCGCGGCGGTCGCGGCGGCCAGGTCGGCGACGAACGCCTCGGTGGTGAGCTCCGGAGGGGCCGGCCGCCCGTGCCCGGCGGCGTCGAAGGAGTGGACATGGCCGAATTCGCGCAGCCACGGCACCTGGCCGGCCCAGGTCCGCGCGCTGCCCATCAATCCGTGCAGCAGCAGAATCGGCACCCCGGTGCCGCCCTCGTCGTACAACATCGGCACCGACGATACGTGCCGCGCGGCGGGACCAGGCAGTGCCATTAGCCTGGGCTCATGGCTGTTGTGAAGATCAATGCGATCGAGGTTCCCGAGGGAGCCGGACCCGAACTCGAGAAGCGCTTCGCGCATCGTGCGCACGCGGTGGAGAATTCCCCGGGCTTCCTGGGCTTCCAGTTGCTGCGTCCGGTCGCCGGAGACAACCGATATTTCGTTGTGACGCAGTGGGATTCCGAAGAGTCCTTCGCCACGTGGCGGGACGGACCGGCCAAGGAGGCGCATGCCGGACAGGCCCGGCAGCCGGTCGCCACGGGCGCCTCGCTGCTGGAATTCGAGGTCGTCCTCGACGTCGCGGGGAAATCCGCCGAGTAGTTTTCCCCGCACCCGGTGGTCGAAGCGGCCACCGGGTGGGGCGACTACTTCGGCCCGCGCCGGCTCAGCTTTCGAGCGCGGCGTCGAGCTCGATCGTCTCGACGCCGGCCAGGGCCTTGCTGACCGGGCAACCGGCCTTGGCGGTCTGGGCGGCCTGCTCGAAGCCGCCGGCGTCGATACCCGAGACCCGGCCGCGCACGGTCAGCTTGATCTTCGAGATGCGGAAGCCGCCCGCGGGATCCGGGCCGAGTGTCACATCGGCGTTCACGTCCAGGCTTTCGATGGTGCCGCCGGCGGCGCCGATCTGACCGGACAGCGCCATCGCGTAGCAGGACGAATGCGCGGCCGCGATCAGTTCCTCGGGGCTGGTGGCGCCCTCGGCGGTATCGGCGGTCCGCTTCGGGAACGAGACATCGAATTTGCCGACACCGGAACTGGCCAGGTCGACCTGTCCGGAACCGTCCTGCAAGCCACCGGTCCATGCGGTACGCGCACTGCGTGTAGGCATCGCTGTCCTTTCGTCGAGTGAGTATTGTATGAGCCGTCGCGATCGAACCTACTCGCCGCGCGTGCTCGACTCACCGCTGTCCGGCCGGACAGGATTCCGGCGCGATACCTCAGGGGTGCTCACGCCATATCGCGGCGCACCATCAGTGCCACTGTGCCGCAGGCGAATACCGCGATGTACACCGCGAGCACGACGAACGACGCCGGCCGGGACAGGATGTCCAGGACGCCCGGTGTCGCCGCGCCGCCCACACTGCGCATGGCGCCGGCCGCCGAACCCGCCGCGGTACCCGGCAGATGGTCGGTGAGCGCCCGGATCGGCGAGAAGATCGAGGCGACGCCGCGCAGCAGATTCTCCACGACGAGCACCCACACCAGCCCCAGGCCCACCGCCAGTGCCGGACCACGCGCGATCGCCGCGATCAGCGCGCCGGCCAGCGTCCACATACCGAGGATCACCACGCCGGTCGCGAGACCGAGCAGGGTGTGCGCGGCCGTCGGCAGTGTCAGCGCCTGATGCTCGGCCGCCCCGATCATCGCGGCCACACCGGTATCGACCACGAACGCCGCACCGACCAAGCCCACCACCACGCTCGCCAGGGACAGTACGGTGCCTCCGACCACCGCACCGCGCGAAGGCCCCTGTGTGAACACGGTTTTCCAACTGCCCCAGCCGTATCCGCTGCCCACCACCAGCGCACCGAGTACCAGCATCAGCGCACCGCCGAACATCGCCATGCCCTGGGTGAAGACCTCCGGCACGGCCGCGGGCAGCATCAGCTGCAACAGCACCTCGCGCGGTTGCCCGTTCGACATCCGGGAACTGCTGCCCGAGGTGTAGGCCAGATAGTTGAACAGATAGGCGAAGACGAGATTCAGCGCGATCCAGGTGCCGAGCACGATCCAGAACGCGGGCCACTTCCGCAGCCGCGCGAATTCGGCTCGGGTGCAGGCCAGTACGTCGTTCATGGGCGCTCCTGTTCGGTCATCTCGAAAAACACTTCCTCCAGCGACTTCTCGTCGGTTCGCAGTTCCTGCAGATCCGCGCCGGATGCGATCACCGCGCGCGCCACCTCGGGCGCCATTGCCCTACCGGCATCGACTCTGATGCCGGTGGCGGTCAGCAACGCACGGTGGTCACCCACCACCCGGCGCACCGCCGGATAGGCCGTCTCCATCGGCTCGGCGCGCACCAGAAGTGTTGCCGCGCCGCGCAATTGACTCACGGTTGATTCGGTGAGCAGCTTGCCGCCGGAGATGACGCCGACCCGATCGCAGATTTCCTGCACCTCGCCGAGCAGATGCGACGAGAGCACGACGGTGTGCCCGTCGGCGGCCAGGCCGGTCACCAGTTCTCGCATCTCGGCCATTCCGGCGGGGTCAAGACCGTTGGTCGGCTCGTCGAGGATGAGCAGATCCGGGCTACCGAGCAGGGCCGCGCCCACGCCGAGGCGCTGCTTCATGCCGAGCGAGTAGGTGCGGAACCGGTCGCCGGCCCGGTCGGCGAGTCCGACCCGCGCCAGGATCTCGTCCACCTCGGCGAATCGGTCGCGGGAACCGGCGGGGCGCTCGGCCCGGTGGTAGCGGGCCAGCACGCGCAGGTTGTCGCGGCCGGACAGGTACGGATAGAAGCCGGGCCCTTCGATCAGAACGCCGATGCGCCGCAACGACTCCGGTTCTCCCGGAGCCAGGCCCAGCACCGTCGCGGCGCCGGAGGTCGGTGCGATCAGCCCGACGAGCATCCGCAGTGTCGTGGTCTTACCGGCGCCGTTGGGACCGAGAAATCCGTAGATCTCGCCGCGCCGCACGGTCATGGAGACGGCGTCGACAGCCGTATGGTCGCCGTACTTCTTGGTGAGGGCCTCGGTGACCACGACCTCGGCGGCGCTCGGCCGGGTCTGCGTGACCGTGCCGGGGAGCTCGCCGCCCGGATCGTCATTCGATCTGTTCATATCTCGACCATCCGCTTCGACCTGCGCCGACACATCCGTCACGGTGCCCTGCCCGGTGTACGTATCTGGACGTAATTCGCGGCGCGGAGGCTCGCTCTGCCGCGCGGCGGGGTTACCGTTCGAACTGTGCAGTCGAGTAGGCGGCCCGGCGCCCGGGATGTGATGCTGTGCGTCGTCGTGGCCGCGGTCCAGCTGGGCGGCGGCCAGGCGGCGAATGCGCATCAGTCCGGCGTGCGTCCACTGGATGCGCTGGGATACACGCTGCTGCTGGCCGGCCCGCTGCTGTTGACGCTGCGCGCGTCGTATCCCCGGGCGGTCTTCGTGGGCGTGCTCGCGGTCACCGTCGCCTATCTGCTGGTCGGCTACGGTTACGGACCGGTCTTCGTGTCGCTGGTCATCGCCTTCCTGACCGCGGCCTCGCGCGGCTCCCGCTGGTACACCTATCCGCTGGTGCCGCTGGGATATGTGCTGATGGTGTGGCCGGTGCCCGCGCTGCGCGGCCACGGGCCCGGGGGCTGGCCGGTCGTCGGCATTCTGGCCTGGCTGGTGGTGCTGATCGCGATCGCCGAGGGCATCCGGCAGCGGCGTTCGGCGCTGATCGCGCGGCGTCAGCGTGCCGAGGCGGCCCGGCGCAATCGGGAGGCAGAACGTGCCCGTGAGCTGGCCGAGCGCGAACAGCGCGCGGCTCAGGAGCGGCTGGCCATCGCGCGCGAACTGCACGATGTGCTCGCCCACAGCCTGTCGCTGATCAATGTGCAGTCGTCGGTGGCGCTGGAACTGCTCGATCGCAAACCCGAACAGGCCGCGACCGCGCTGGCGGCGATCAAAGCGGTCAGCCGCGATGCGCTCGGCGAGGTGCACAGCCTGCTGCGCTCGATTCGCGCCGGCGCGGAAACCGTTGCGCCGCCGACCGGTCCGGCGGTGGGCATCGGCGATCTGGAATCATTGCTGGCTCCGACCCGCGCCGCCGGGACGGTGGTGCACACCCGGATTTCGGGGACACCGCGCCGGCTGCCGGTGGTGGTCGACGTGGCCGCCGCCCGCATCGTGCAGGAATCGCTGACCAACGTGCTGCGACATGCGCCCGGCGCGGAAACCACCGTGGTTGTGGATTATTCACCGACCGAGCTGTGCATCACTGTGGACAACGCGCGACCCCCGAATTCTCCACAATCGTCCACAACCGCTGGCGGGCACGGCATTCCGGGCATGATCGAACGGGCCCGGGCACTGGGTGGTGCGGCGTCCGCGACACCGCGCACCGACGGCGGGTTCCGAGTGCACGCTCGACTGCCGATCCCGGCGAACGTCACCGGTGAGCCCGGAACACCTGTCCCTCCGGTCGAACCGGAACCGACATGACCGGCCCCGAATATGCTGATGCGCAGGAGGTTTCGTGAACGATATTCGCGTGCTGGTCGCCGACGACCAAGCGTTGGTCCGTGCCGGATTCGCCGCGCTGCTGGATGCCCAGGACGGCATCACGGTCGTCGGTGAGGCCGAGAACGGCGACCAGGCAGTGCGAATGACCCGGGAGCTGCATCCGGACGTCGTGCTGATGGATATCCGCATGCCGGTCCTCGACGGCCTGGCCGCCACCCGCGAGATCGCCGCCGATCCCGGCCTCGCCGGGGTGAGGGTCGTGGTGCTGACCACCTTCGAACTCGACGAATACGTCTTCGAGGCAATGCGCTCGGGCGCCACCGGATTTCTGGTCAAACACACCGAACCCGCGGATCTGGTGAAGGCGGTGCGCGTGGTGGCCGCCGGGGACGCCCTGCTCTCGCCCAGCGTCACCCGACGCCTGGTCGCCGAATTCGCCACCCACGCCAAACCCGCGCCCGCCGCGGCACTGTCGGAGCTCACCGACCGCGAGCGCGAGGTGATGGCGCTGGTCGCGGAGGGGCTCACCAACGCCGAAATCGGCCGGCGCCTCTTCATGAGCCCCGCCACCGCCCGCACGCACGTGAGTCGAATCCTGGTGAAACTCGACGCCCGTGATCGGACGCAACTCGTCGTCCTGGCCTACGAATCCGGCCTGGTCCGCCCCGGCTGGCAGTGATCCGGCCGCGGTGACTCGGGGTCAGCGACCGAATTCCGCGGCCACCGGAATCACCTCGCGCCCGAGGACCTCGAGCGGCGTCAGTTCGTCGACGCCGGCCACCCGTCCGATCACCAGGTCGATCCCGATATCGGCCATCCGCTTCAGCTGCTCCAGCACCTGGCCGACCCCGCCCCCGCTCGGCCCGAGGTCGAAGGCGAAGACACAGCTCTTGCGGATCTCGCGCGGATCGCGGCCGATCTGCGCGCACAGCCGGTCCAGCAGTTCGATCTTGCTCACCAGTTGCGGCCCCGGCCGCAGACTCGCCACATCCGCGTACCGCGCCACCAGCGGCAATGTGCGCCGCTCACCGTCGCCGCCGATCAGCACCGGCGGATGCGAGCGATGCCCGCCCGAGCGCGGATTCCGCACCACCTGCGGAGCATTCAGCGGGCGCTCGACGTGAAAGTGCTTGCCGGAGACGGGTTCCGCGCCGCCTCGCTCGCCGGTCCACATGGCCCGGCAGATCCGCAGCGTCTCCTCCAGCATGTCGTAGCGGTCGCGCAGCGGCGGGAAGGGCAGGCCGTAGCCCTCCACATCGCCGGTGGAGGTACCCGTCCCGATCCCCAGCCAGGCCCGGCCGCCGGACAGCACATCCAGGGTGGTGACCAGCTTCCCGAGCATCGCCGGATGCCGATAGTGCACCCCCGACACCACCGCGGTCAGCTCCACTCGTGAGGTGTGCGCCGCGATGAACGACAGCGTCGAATACGCCTCCAGCACATTCTGTTCCACCTGCCCCAGCCACGGGCTCTGCCAAAGATGATCACCCACCGCGACGACCGAGAATCCGCTCTCCTCGGCCGTGCGGACCACCTCGGCCAGGCGCGATCCGATGCGTTCCGAGGGAGTGTCCAGCGCGACGTTCGTCAGATGCAATCCGATATCCATGACTCTCAGCCTCTGCCTCCCGGCAGCGCGAATCATCCGTCCGGAGAACACATCCCGGGTACGTCCCCGCGCGTACTCAGCGGGTGACGCCGAGCTCGAGACCCCGGCGGATCGCCTGCTCCACCGGTGAACAGGCGCCGTCGGGCCGGTCCAGCAGGCACGGTTCGCGCAGGAGCAGTGGCGGCTGGGCCATGAATTTCGGATTCCGGCCTCGATGCGCCTGGGCGGCATGCACCAGGAATGGATGGCACAGATACACGTCTCCGGCCCGTCCGGTCGCCGCCACCTCGGGAAGATCCGCGGTCGCGGCGAAAGCGTCCACCAGATCGATCATCGCGGCTCCGGCCTCGCCGTACGGTTCGAGTACCTTCGCCATGCGCAGATGTGAGCCGACCCGAATCCTGGTCGGCGCCTCATCGGGTCCGACGTCGGAGAACAGGTACAGCATCAGCAGTCCCCGGCCCTTCGACCGCACATTGATCCGCCACCGCAGATAGTCCTCCGGATCCTCGCCCGGGAAACTCGCATCGATATGCCATCCGTCGTCACCGGGCGGCTGCTCGCCGGGAAAACGGATCGGAAAGGTGCCCAGGCCCTGCTGCGGTATCCACCGACCGGCACCGACGAGCTGATCGCACGCGTCGGCCAGCAGTGGACTCTGCGCGGCCCGGGCGAACGGCGGGTCCCCGAAGCCGGGTAGCCGGATCACCGGGCGCGTCCACGTCCCGGAATCCTCCGGATCGCATCCGGTCGCCCGCCAGAGGATCTCCCGCGCCTCGGCCGCGGTGGCCGCGGAGAACGCACCCTCCACTCGGACGAAACCCTCGGCGACGAAGCTTTCCACCTCGGCATCGGTCAGCACACAGCCCTCTTTCCGCTCGCGAACATCGCCAGAATGGAACATTCGCCCGCGCGGTCGCCACTCATTTTGTGCGCATACGACGATGCCGGTCACCCCGCGGTGCGGGATGACCGGCATCTACCGATCTGTGCGGGCTACTTACTCGCCCGAGGCCTCCGGAGCGGCCTCGCCGGCGCCGGCCAGCGCCGCGACCGGTTCGGCCTCCGCCGTGGCGGGCTTGGCCTTACCGGAGAAGGTGAACTTGGCGTCCTCGCCGGCACCTTCGCCGTCCCAGTTCTCGACGTCGACCTCGACGATCTGGCCGGGGCCGAGTTCGCCGAACAGGATCTTCTCCGAGAGCTGGTCCTCGATCTCGCGCTGGATGGTCCGGCGCAGCGGGCGAGCGCCCAGCACCGGGTCGAAACCGCGCTTGGCGAGCAGGCTCTTGGCCTTCTCGGTGAGCTCGATCTCCATATCCTTGTTCCGCAGCTGCGTCGCGACGCGGTTGATCATCAGATCCACCATCTCCACGATCTGCTCGGTGGTGAGCTGGTGGAAGACGATGACGTCGTCGATACGGTTGAGGAACTCCGGACGGAAGTGCTTCTTCAGCTCGTCGTTGACCTTGAGCTTCATCCGCTCGTAGTTCGAGCCCTCGGCGTTGGACTGCGAGAAGCCCAGACCCACGGCCTTCGAGATATCCGAGGTGCCGAGGTTCGAGGTGAAGATCAGCACCGTGTTCTTGAAGTCCACGGTCCGGCCCTGGCCGTCGGTGAGGCGGCCGTCCTCCAGCACCTGCAACAGGGTGTTGTAGATCTCCTGGTGGGCCTTCTCGATCTCGTCGAACAGCACGACCGAGAACGGCTTGCGGCGCACCTTCTCGGTGAGCTGGCCGCCCTCCTCGTAGCCGACGTAGCCCGGAGGGGCACCGAACAGCCGCGAGGCGGTGAAGCGGTCGTGGAACTCGCCCATGTCGATCTGGATGAGCGCGTCGTCGTCGCCGAACAGGAAGTTCGCCAGCGCCTTGGACAGCTCGGTCTTACCGACACCGGACGGACCGGCGAAGATGAACGAGCCGGACGGACGCTTCGGGTCCTTCAGGCCGGCGCGAGTACGGCGGATGGCCTTCGACACGGCCTTGACCGCGTCCTCCTGGCCGATGATCCGCTTGTGCAGCTCGTCCTCCATGCGGAGCAGACGGGTGGTCTCCTCCTCGGTGAGCTTGAACACCGGGATACCGGTCCAGTTGGCCAGCACCTCCGCGATCTGCTCGTCGTCGACCTCGGCCACGACGTCCAGATCACCGGAACGCCACTGCTTCTCCCGCTCGGCGCGCTTGGCGACGAGCTGCTTCTCCTTGTCGCGCAGCCGCGCGGCCTTCTCGAAGTCCTGCGCGTCGATGGCGCTTTCCTTCTCCCGGCGGGCGTCGGCGATCTTGTCGTCGAATTCGCGCAGGTCCGGCGGAGCGGTCATCCGGCGGATGCGCATCCGCGCGCCCGCCTCGTCGATCAGGTCGATCGCCTTGTCCGGCAGGAACCGGTCGTTGATGTACCGGTCGGCCAGCGTGGCCGCGGCCACCAGCGCGCCGTCGGTGATGGACACCCGGTGGTGCGCCTCGTAGCGGTCGCGCAGGCCCTTCAGGATGTTGATGGTGTGCTCGACCGTCGGCTCGCCCACCTGGACCGGCTGGAACCGGCGCTCCAGGGCGGCGTCCTTCTCGATGTACTTGCGGTACTCGTCGAGGGTGGTGGCACCGATGGTCTGCAGCTCACCGCGGGCCAGCTTCGGCTTCAGGATCGACGCCGCGTCGATCGCGCCCTCGGCGGCACCCGCACCCACGAGCGTGTGCAGCTCGTCGATGAACAGGATGATGTCGCCGCGGGTGTTGATCTCCTTGAGCACCTTCTTCAGGCGCTCCTCGAAATCACCGCGGTAGCGGCTGCCCGCGACCAGGGAACCCAGGTCGAGGGTGTAGAGCTGCTTGTCCTTCAGCGTCTCCGGCACCTCGCCGTTGACGATGGCCTGAGCGAGACCCTCGACGACGGCGGTCTTACCGACGCCGGGCTCACCGATCAGGACCGGGTTGTTCTTGGTGCGGCGGCTCAGCACCTGCATGACGCGCTCGATCTCTTTCGAGCGGCCGATGACGGGGTCGAGCTTGCCTTCGAGTGCGGCCTGGGTCAGGTTGCGGCCGAACTGGTCGAGGACCAGCGAGGTGGACGGGGTCCCGGACTCGCCACGAGCACCGGACTCCACCGCCTCCTTACCGCCCTGGTAGCCGGACAGCAGCTGGATGACCTGCTGCCGCACCCGGTTGAGGTCGGCGCCCAGCTTCACCAGCACCTGGGCCGCGACGCCTTCGCCCTCACGAATCAGGCCGAGCAGAATGTGCTCGGTGCCGATGTAGTTGTGGCCGAGCTGCAGCGCCTCGCGCAGGCTCAGCTCCAGCACCTTCTTGGCCCGGGGGGTGAAGGGGATGTGACCGGACGGCGCCTGCTGGCCCTGCCCGATGATCTCCTCCACCTGGCTGCGCACACCCTCGAGCGAAATTCCCAGCGACTCCAGGGACTTCGCCGCGACACCCTCACCCTCGTGGATCAGGCCCAGCAGGATGTGCTCGGTGCCGATGTAGTTGTGGTTGAGCATCCGAGCCTCTTCTTGGGCCAGGACAACGACCCGCCGCGCGCGGTCGGTGAACCTCTCGAACATCGCTCCCTCACTTCCTGCTCCGCTATCCACGGCATCCGGCGCTGCTGTTGTGCTTCGTGCTTCACACCTGTGGCGCCAGCCTGCCATGAAGCCCTGGGGTTGCATCCCCCGCCTCTACTGTAGTTGGCGGGGGTCACGGCCGTCGTCCGTCCACCCTATTGCGAACGGGCGACAACGCGAGTCATACCGTTCTAACGCGGCTCCAACCCGGAACGTTTCCCCAGCAACTACGCCCACAGCTGAATTTTGGGCCCCGGCTCGCGACGACGGAACTATCCGGTGATCGGCGGGATGAAGTGGCAGGGCACGGGGTGCGGATCGTCCGGATCCAGGGCGTTGAGCGCCAATGCCGCCGCCCGGTCGCTGCCCGCGATGCCGGCGTGCTCCGAGAAGTCCGCCGCGCAGCCGTCCTGGACCACGACGTTCGCCGTGTTCGGACCGGGCACCAGGGCGACGGTGTAGGGCACCACCAGTTCGTCGTAGCGGGTCTCGATATTGGTGTAGGTGACATCCGGGTCGTAGACGCCGTCGGCGTTCAGCGACCGGATGAAATCCGTACTGCCCGTCATCTGCGCGCACGCGGCACAGGGGCTCGCCGCCAGGACGCCGTCGAAGGCCTGCCCCACGCCCAGGCGCCGCGCGATCTCACGAGCCGGATCGATCACCGGGCCGAAGGTGCCCAGCCACGGCGCGGCGATCGCCACGAACTTGTCGACCTTCTCCGATCCTCCGAGGCGCTTGACGAAGTAGTTGCCCACCAGGTTGCCCTGCGAATGCGCGATCAGATCGACCTTCGCGGCGCGGGTCGCCGCCAGCACCCGGTCCACGAACGCCGCGAGCTGCGCCGAACTGTCCTCGATCGGCAACATCCCGCCGACCGCCGAGAGCGGCCACGGCAGGTCGTAGGCACCGTAGGTCAGTGAGTAGACGCAATATCCCTCGTTGGCCAGCAGCGGCGCGTACACGCCCCAGTTCGTCTGCGCCCCGCCGCCGGTGCCGTGTACCAGCACGACGGGGTCGGGATGCGCTTCGCTCGGCCGGCAGGACCAGTCGTCGGCCCCGGGCAGGGAGCCACCCGGATTTCGCAGCTCGTACGGAATGCCGGAGAAGAAGTTGTAGTCCACCGGATAGTCGGCGTGGGCGGCCGCGGCGGTGGTCACCCACAGAATGCTCGAGATCGCCAGGACGAGCGCGGCTCCGAGACCACGGCGCAGCAGACGCGCGATACGAGACGGCATCGGGATCCCCTCCCAAAAACTAGAACGTGTTTCAACACGCTAGCGGGGAAGGGCGCTGTCCGGATCGATACCGGCGAGTAACCGGAATCGTTCGTCACCTCGGGCGGCGGGGATCAGAGGTCGCGGTGCGAGATGATGCCGTTCTGGATGGCCAGCGCCGCCAGCCGCACCCGCTTCTGATTCTGCGGCAGATCCTCGACGCCGAACTTCGAAAAGAGCGCTCGCAGATGGGTTTTGATCGCATCCACACTCAGATACAACTCGTCGGCGATCTGCTGATTGGAGGCGGGCGTGGCGAATTCGGTATTGCCGCGGTACGGGCGGCACAGCGCGATCAGCACCGCGCGCTGCGTATCGGTGAGCGAACGCGGACTCGGCACCGAGCCGACGGAAGTCCGGGTCGCGTCGTCGACCGTGCCGGTGTAATCGTGAAACGACAGCGTCGAGGTCCCGACCCGGATGCGGTCACCGGCCTCGAGCCGGCGGCGGCCGGCCAGCCGTTCGCCGTTGACGAAGGTGCCGTTGCGCGACAGTCCGTCGTCGACGATCGTCCAGTGCGCGCCGAGATATTCCACTGCCGCATGCAGGCGCGACACCTCGGCATCCCAGCCCAGAGACAGATCGGCCTGCGGCGAACGCCCGATGGTGATGCGCTGATGATCCGGGGTCAGCCTCAGTTCGTGCCGGCGGCCGGTGTCGTCGATGAACCGGAGAAACGATTCGTGAATATCCGTCACCGCTTGCTACCCCACCCTCGTACCGCCAGTGACGTGGTCTGCATAGGCCCCATGGTGCCGCGCCGACGCGGCGGCGAGCAAGATCACCACGCCGAGGCCGTCCGGGCGCGACCGCACCGAAATATGGCGAACACACGGAAATACCGCTGCGGCATCGAAATGCCGCTGCCGCCCGGACGTCGCACGAATCCTCCGGGCGGCAGCGGCACAGACGCAGCCGGGTCTTTCGACCGCACTAGTTGTTGCGGCCGACTTCCTTGTGGTAGCTCTCCACGACATCGGCGGAGATGCGACCACGCGCGGAAACCTTGTGGCCCTTGCGCCGCGCCCACTCCCGAATTGCCGCACTCTGTTCGCGATCCATGGAAACGCGGCCCTTGGGCGCACCGGTGGTCGCACCGACCGGCTTGCTGCGCCGGCGACCGCTCACCCGGCGGGCATTGGCGACCCACACGTCCAGCCCGTCCCGCAGCTTCGCCGCATTCGCCGCGGACAGGTCGATCTCGTACGAAACACCGTCGATCGCGAACTCGATGGTCTCGTCCGCAATGGACTCACCATCGACATCGTCGATCAGGCTAACGGTGACCTTCTTTGCCATGCGATGAACGTCCTCTCGAAATCGTGCGACCCGGATACCAGGCCGATGCCCGAGTCGAGAATACCTCTAGATACGAAATTTCCAAGACGGGGAATCTGCATTCAAACCCGGTACTCAGCGACCGGAGGGACGCACAATTGGGAAGAGTATGGTTTCCCGGATTCCGAGTCCGGTCAACGCCATCAGCAACCGATCGATTCCCATACCGGTACCCGTTGTCGGCGGCATACCGTGTTCCATGGCGGCGAGGAAGTCCTCGTCCAGCCGCATGGCCTCGTCGTCGCCAGCGGCGGCGAGTCTGGCCTGGTCGACGAAGCGTTCCCGCTGCACGACCGGATCCACGAGTTCCGAATAGCCCGTGGCCAACTCGAATCCGCGGACATACAGATCCCACTTCTCCGTGACGCCCGGCTTACTGCGATGCTGGCGCGTCAAGGGAGAGGTCTCCACGGGGAAGTCACGCACGAAAGTGGGCGCGTAGAGCTTGTCGCCATAGCTGTGTTCCCACAGTTCCTCGACAAGTTTGCCGTGGCCGTAACCCTTGTCCGGGGGAATTTCCAGACCGACCCGATCGGCCAGTGCGAGCAATTCCGGAACAGTAGTTTCCGGCGTTACCTCGACACCCAGTGAATCGGAGAGCGAGGGATACATCTCGACGGTGTTCCACTCACCACTGAGGTCGTATTCCGTACCGTCGGCGAGCGTGACCACCTGAGTGCCGAAGACCTCTTGGGCGACTTCCTGGATCAATTCCCGCATCATCCGCGCGGAATCGTCGTAGGTGCCGTAGGCCTCATAAGTTTCCAACATCGCGAACTCGGGCGAATGCGTCGAGTCGGCGCCCTCGTTACGGAAGTTGCGGTTGATCTCGAAGACCTTCTCGATCCCGCCCACCACACAGCGCTTCAGGAACAACTCCGGCGCGATGCGCAGATACAGATCCATATCCAGCGCATTGGAATGGGTGACGAACGGACGCGCCGCCGCACCCCCGTGCAGGGTCTGCAGCATCGGGGTCTCGACCTCGAGGAAACCCCTGCGCTCCAACGCGTTTCGCAATGCGCGCACGGCCGCGACCCGGGTGCGGGCCATCTCCCGCGCCTCCGGCCGCACGATGAGGTCGACATAGCGCTGCCGGACCCGCGACTCCTCGCTCATCTCCTTGTGCGCCACCGGCAGCGGACGCAGCGATTTGGCCGCCATCGACCAGGAATCGGCCATCACGCTCAATTCGCCGGTACGGGAGGAAATCACTTCGCCGTGCACGAAGACGAAATCACCCAGATCGACATCGGCCTTCCACGCCGCCAGCGCGTCGGCGCCGACACCGTTCAGGCTGATCATCGCCTGCAGCTTGGTGCCGTCGCCCTCCTGCAGCGTGGCGAAGCAGAGCTTGCCGGTATTGCGCATGAAGATGACCCGGCCGGCCACACCGGCCTGCACTCCCGTGCTGGTGTCGGGCTCGAGGTCGGGATAGGCGGCGCGGATCTCGGCGAGGGTGTGGGTCCGCGGCACCACGACCGGATACGGCTCGACACCCGCGTCGAGCAGCCGCTCACGCTTCTCCCGGCGGATCCGCATCTGCTCGGGAACGTCGACTTCCGCTGCGGCAGGATGCGATTGCCCCGCAGGAACCCGGCCCGCGGAGCCACCGGACGAAGGGCTGTTCGGGGTGCTCACAGCGAACCACCCTATCGTGCGCCGGAAATCCTTTTGCGAGCGCCCGACCCCCGCTCACCCGGGCGATTACAGCGAGACGAGTGCGTTGATCTCACCGGCCAGATGCGGTGCGCCGGCGGCCACCGACAGCAGCCCCGCGGCCTTTACCGCCTGATAGCCACCGACCAGATCGGTGGCCCGGTGCAGACCCAACTGCTGCAGTGTGGCGGCCGCCAAACTCGAGGTGTAACCCTCCGAGCAGACGATCACCCATTCGCGATCGTGATCGGTGGCCAGCGCGAGCCGCGCGGGGCTGGTGGGGTCCAGCCGCCACTCGAGCACATTGCGCTCGATCACCAAGGCGCCCGGCAGGGTGCCCTCCTTGACCCGCTGGGCCTGCGGGCGGATGTCGACCAGCAGGGCGCCGCGCGCGATCGCCTCCGGCAATTCGAACGCGTACATGCGCGTCAATCGCGCACGTGCCGCCTCCAGCATGTCGTTGATGGTGAGATGCGGGTACGTCATTTCACATCGCCTTCGGGCTGGTCGGTGAGCACGGTACGGGTGCGCCGCAGCGTTCCGTGGCCGGTCACCTCGTAATACGACATGGCGGACAGGGGTGGTGAATACGCGTGCACCGACAGCGTCGGATTCGACGGCTCGGGCACACCGGCGAACTGATCCGGGGCACGCACCACGTCGTGCACCCAGCCGAGCGGGAACGAGGCCTGATCGCCGGCGGCGAGCGTGCGCTGACGCAATTCCTTACCGTTCCAGCGGAATTCCGAGAGCGCACCGCTCAGCACGGTGAGCGCGCCCAGCGAACCGGCGTGGTCGTGCAATTCCGTCGACCGGTCCGGCACCCAGCTGATCAGCCAGACGTCGACCTCGTCGTCGGCGAGAAGCCGGACGGCCCAACGGTTTTCGGTCGGCCACGCGCCACCGGAGGGCAGCAGGTGGTCGAAGCCGCCCGCCAGTACGTCCTCGGCGCCCTCGTCGGTCAGCCGCAGCAGATCCGCCGGGCGCAGCCGCGTCGGCAACGCGGACGAGACCGAGCGATCGGTGATCTCGGCGGTAAGCCGGTTGGCGGGCCGGGCGGGCGGCAACTGCCCCGTCCGGCGACGCGCGGCGTCACCGCTCGCGGCGGAGGTAACAGCAGAGGTGATAACAGAGGAACGCATGAGCGAAGCTCCAGGAGTAGTGGATGGCCGAGGGCGGATACGCAGCCTCGACAATCAGCCGAGGCGAATCAGCCTCGACAACACTCCTGGGTGCTCACGCGGAAAGTCACGAGCCGAAGTCTAGCAGGGCGACCAGCGCGTGCAAGAGCGGTGTGCTTCACCCCACAACGCGCCGGTCACGGGCGGCGGCGCTGCTGGTTGCGCTCGTAGACCAGACGCAGGCCGTCCAGGGTCAGATGTGGCTCGTGATGATCAATGGTCTCGGATTCGGGGACGATCAGCGGCGCGGTCGGGCCCGTCGCCACCACCGACACATCGTCGCCGGCGAAGGCGTCGAGTTCGTCGCGAATCCGGTCGATCAAGCCGTCGACCAGGCCCGCGAAGCCGAACACCGCGCCGGACTGCATGCACTCCATGCTGTTCTTACCCACCACCGAACGCGGACGGGTCAGCTCCGCGCGCCGTAGCGCACTGCGGGCCACCAGCGCCTCGGTGGAGATCTCCACCCCGGGCGCGATCGTCCCGCCGAGGAACTCTCCCTTCGCCGACACCAGGTCGACACAGATGGCGGTGCCGAAGTCGACCACGATCGCCGGCGATTCGAAACGGTGATATGCCGCAAGGCAATTCACGATCCGGTCGGCGCCGACCTCTTTCGGATTGTCGACCAGCAGCGGAATGCCGGTGCGCACACCGGGTTCCACCAGCACGTGCGGCACGTGCGACCAGTAGCGGCCCAGCATGGTGCGCAACTCCCGCAGCACCGGCGGCACCGTCGACAAGGCCGACACCCCGACCACCTGATCCAGCCGCTCGCCCACCAAACCCCGTACCTGCATGGCGAATTCGTCGGCGGTCAGCAACGGATTGGTGTGCACACGCCAGGTGTGCACCAGCTCCGCGTGCGCACCACTGCCCGAGAACAGGCCGATCTCGATACTGGTGTTGCGGACGTCGATCGTCAGCAGCATCCTCGCCCCGCTGCCCGCGGCTCAGGCGAAGGTCAGCGAGCGCGGCGAGGTCAACCCCGAACCCTCCGGGGCGTGCGCCGGGTCCGAACCCAGCTCCACCGGCCGGTTGCGGTCGTCGACGAACACCACCCGCGGCTGGTACTCACGCAGTTCCGCCTCGTCCATCATGCCGTAGGCGATCAGGATGACGAGATCACCCGGATTCACCAGATGCGCTGCGGCGCCGTTGATTCCGATCACGCCCGAACCGCGCTCACCGGCGATCACGTAGGTTTCCAGCCGGGCGCCGTTGTCGATGTCGACGATGCAGACCTGCTCGCCCTCGAGCAGATCGGCGGCGTCCATCAGATCCGGGTCCACGGTCACCGAACCGACATAGTGCAGGTCGGCGTGAGTCACCGTGGCACGGTGGATCTTCGACTTCATCATGGTGCGCAACATCGTGGTCGCCTTTCCTATGCGTCGGCCTGGGCAGGCTGGAAATCGGGGACAGCGTTGTGGCCGTCGGCGGGAGCGACGGGTCCGGAGGCGGCAGCCTGCGTAACCACGGAGGGCCCCGCGGACGCCGCATCGGACAACGCGTGGGGGACGGTGACGGGGAGGTTGTCGATCAGGCGAGTGGCGCCGATGCGGGCGGCCACCAGCAGACGAGCGTTCCCGCTGCTCGGAACGGGACCCAGATCCGAACCGCGCAACTCCAGGTAGTCGACGTCGACACCGGTCGCGCCGTCGAGCACCGAACGGGCGGCGGCCACCACCGCGTCGGGTCCGCGCCCCGCCGCATGCCGGCCCGCGGCCAGCGCGGCGGACAGCGTGATCGCCGATTCGCGCTGCTGCTCGTCCAGGTAGCGGTTGCGCGAGGACAGCGCCAGGCCGTCGGATTCGCGCACCGTGGGCACCGCGACGATATCGACGTCGAAGTTCAGATCCCGGACCATCTGCCGGATCAGCGTCAGCTGCTGATAGTCCTTCTCGCCGAAGAACGCCTCGTGCGGGCGGACGATCTGCAACAGTTTCGCCACCACCGTCAACATCCCGGCGAAATGGGTCGGGCGGCTGGCGCCCTCCAATTCGGCGCCCAGCGGACCCGGATGGACCGAGGTGCGCGGACCGTCCGGATACATCTGAGCGACGCTCGGCGCGAACACCAGCGCCACGCCCTCCTCGCGCAGCAGTGCCACATCGCTGTCGAGCGTGCGCGGGTACTTGTCGAAGTCCTCGTTCTCACCGAATTGCAGCGGGTTGACGAAAATCGACACCACCACAACCTGATTCGTCCGCTTGGCGCGGCGCACCAGCTCCAGATGACCCTCGTGCAGAGCGCCCATCGTCGGCACCAGCGCGACCGTGCGACCGACCCCGCGCAGCGCGGAGGTCACCGCCGAAAGAGCGGCCGGCTCGTGCACGACCGTGAGCTCGCCCGGGCGATACAGCTTGCGCAACTGTTCCGGGGTCAGCTTCTTCGCTCCCGAATTCGACATCAGTGTCCCTCCAGCAGACCGATCAGATCCGGATTCGTCCGGGCAAGCTGCGCCGTCCGCAGCGACATCGCGCGATAGCCCGCCGCCAGCTCCGGATCGGCCGCAGCCAGTGCTTCCAGGTGCGCCGAGACCGCGAGGGCGTCACCCCGCGCCACCGGGCCGGTCAGCGCCGGCAGACCGCGCCGCAGCGCATTGTCCAGCGCGGCCGAGGCCAGCGGTGCGAGCATCCGCTCCGCCAGTCCGTTGGGCTGATCGTCGACCACCTGCTGGCCCAGCAGGCCCGGACCCTCCAGCGCCGCCCGCAACGCCGCGACCGCATCGACGATCAGGGTGACCAGGTGATTACTGCCGTGCGCGAGAGCCGCGTGATACAGCGCCCGGTTCTCCTCGCGCACCCGCACCGGTTCGCCGCCCATCTCGATCACCAGCGACTGCGCGATGGCATAGCCGATCTCGTCGGCCGCGGTGATGCCGAAACAGGCATTCGCCAGACGGGCGGTGTCCTCGTCGTGGCCGGTGAAGGTCATGGCCGGATGGATCGCCAGCGGGCGGACATCGGTCAGCGGGGACAGCACGGCCACGCCGTTCGCGCCCGAGGTATGCGCGACGATCGTCCCCGGGCGAACCACCCGCGCCGCCGCCAGACCGGCCACCAGACCGGGCAGTTCACTGTCCGGTACCGCCAGGATCAGCAGTTCGCTGCGCGCGGCGATCTCCTCGACCGGCAGGATCCGCGACTCCGGCAACCGCGTCCGCGCCCGATGCCGCGACGCATCGGAAATCGCCGACACCCCGAACACCACATGCCCGGCCCGCTCCAGCGCGACACCCAGCGCCGAACCCACCCGGCCGGCCGACACGATGCCGACCGTCAGCCGGGCCGGGGCCGGATCACTGCCGGGTGCAGCGGATGAGCCCGAGACCGCGGGCGCGGCGGGGCGCGACGAATCGGCCTCGTCGGGCCGCGAAAAATCGGAGGTCACCGTTGTCCTCTCGGAAGGCGTTCCAGTCCCGCATAGCGGGTACCGGACGTTACGAGTCGAGAATAGGTAGTGACCGGGGGCCCTGCCAGAGGACCCGCGCGTGATATTTCCCTCAGTAGCTTTGGCCTGCGCTTTGCTCCGGCGGGGTCTCGGCCCCCTGGGCCTCGATTTTTCCCTCCTCCGCTCAGTCGCTGCGCTCCTTCGCTCCGTCAGTCCAAAATCGAGGCGGGCCGAGACCCGCCAAGGTTTACGGCTCGTAGATGTGAACCTGATCGGTTTTCGAGGACCGAGGGCGGACGGCTCCTGGTGTGTTCCTCGAACGAGGCGGCGGAAAGACCGTCGGGGGGGCACATCGTTTCGATGTACACCCCGTCGGATGACTTACTCGGCGACGCCGGGCCCTACGCGGCCTTGCGGGCGGGTTCGCTGCGGTAGCGGGAGGCGGGGCCGTGGATGCCCAGGAGGCGCCAGGCGACCTTGGCGACGGGGTTCATCAGGCCGCTGGTGGTGGCCAGCGCTCGGACGTCGCCGAAGATGTTGCGCATGGTGGTCTGGGACTCGGCGCTGCCCCAGTAGGCCTCGCGCATCACCTCCGCGGGGATGTCGAACTTCTCCACGAACTCCTTGGGCGGAGTCATGATCATGTCGAGCATGATCCGCATCGCGGTCGGGAAGAGCAGCGACAGCACGAACTTGGTGGCCGGATTCATGCCGGGCACATTGCGGCGCAGGTATTCGTGCGCGAACGAGATGTGGCGAGCTTCTTCCGCCACGTGGATCTGCATCACGCGCTGCACCATCGGGTGCAGGTCGGTTCCGGCGCGCAGCAGCGATTTCTGCAGGTGGTCGATGGGCTCCTCGCCGCCGAGGATCATCGTGAAGAACAGTTCCGGGAAGTACTTCACGGCCGGCCAGATGATCATGGTCAGCTTGCGGTCGATGGTGCCCATGCCGACCACATCCTCGCCGATGCGGTTGATCATCTCCTGGAACATCATCGTGTGGTTGCACTCTTCGGCCGCCTCGTGGGTCACGTAGCGGAATTCCGGATCTCCGTTGGGCACCGACACCAGGTACTGCATCAGACCGCGGATCAGCAGCTGCTCGAAGTCCAGGCCGACCTTGGCGATACCGGCCTGCCGCCACATCCCCATGGCGATCTGGCGTTCCACCGGCTGCGCCTTGTACCAGGGGTGGCGGCCCAGCGGATCCTCGTCCGGCATGATCCAGCGGGTATCGGTCGGATCGACCGCGAATTCCGGTGAGTCCCAATCGATGTCGACGTAGGGATCGAAGTTCTTGTGCACAGACCCCTCGGACAGACCGCGCAGGATCTCGTGATACTCGGGATCGGCCGACGTGTTCTTTACGGCAGTGGACGGCATCTTCGGTGTCTCCTTCGCAGTACTCCTCTTGCGAAAGTAACCGATACTGAGCGTCACATGCAACCGGTTTATCGGGCGTGATCGCGGGCATTACGAGCTGTTCTGCTCCGATCGCAGATTCGCCATGATCTCCGCGACGGTGAGTTTGCGTCCCGGCTGGTGCTCGTCGGAGTCGGCGTGGCGACGCCTCCGAGAACCGGCGGTACCCATGGTCGGCGCCGGTTGGGCGGGAGCCAGCCGCGGCACCGAGGAACTCGGGCGCGCGTCGCCGGATTCGGCGGGGGCCGACGTTGCCTCGGACGCCCCGTTCGCCGACGTGGCGGAGGTCGCCGCGGACGCAGCACCGGCGACCTGCCCGTCGCCGGGCGACTCGGCCGATCCGGACTCCGGCGATCGAGACGTCGACGGTTCGGACTTCGGGGACGATTCCCCCTCCTCATCCGGCCCCTCCGCCGAGACCACGGCGGTCTCGGCCGTCACCGGATCGTCGTACGGACTGGCGAAGGCCGGGGGCTCGGGATGATCGGGATCGAAGACCGGCGAGACCACGTGCAGGGGCACGGCGGGCGCACTCCACGCGTCCCAGGTGTCGGTTTCCTGCGAGCTACCGTTCGCCACGGTGGCCCGGGTGAGCTCTTGCACCCGTACGGCCTCGGCGCGCAGCGCCGGTCGGTCGACCAGTAGGTCGCCGTCGAACAGCCGCTGCAGGCTTTCGCGCAACACGGTCAGCTCGCTTCGCAGCGCGGCCAGTTCGGCGGCGTCCGCGCCGACCTCCCGGCGCACCCGAGATTCGACGCCGAGTTCGTATTCGCGCCGGGCGGTGATCTCGCGTTCGAGCTGCAACTCGTAGACCTTCTGCAGGTCACGAGCCTTGGCCTGATCGATCGCCGCATCCCGGCGATAGCGGGTCGCCGCCAGCGCGGCCACCGCGGCGGCCCACAGAGCCGCGACCAAACCGACCCGAACCAGCTGCACATTGTTGCTGAAAATCAGAAACACACTGGCAATCAGACCGAGCAGAATTAATACGCCGACGACGATTTTTCCCGCGTTGTCCCGCTGTCGCGGGGAAGCACTGCTACGGGAGGGTGAAACCATGTCCGCAAGGGTAGCTCGAATAGCGGATTTCGGCGCGCAGCCGGTCCGGAACTCTACTCAGTCGTGATAGCTATGGGGTAGCTGGTTCGTCTGGTGGCTCGTGTGGCGCGCGGCAGCAATACTCCAGCCACAGCGCGGCGGCGACCAGCACCACACCGGCGATCAGACCCACGATGGCGCCGGGTGTGTCCGAGGCGGCCGCGTGCATCTCCGACCGCTGCGGCAGCACCCAGATCAGGAAGCCCAGCCACACGCCGGCCGCCAGCGAACCCACCTGTGCCGAGGCCTTCGCCAGCGCCACCGCACGGGCCGCGGTGATCGGATGCAACTGTTTCGGACCGTCACCGATGCGGTGATCGCCGACGCGGGCGCGAATCACGAACGCCAGCACCGCTTCCACGGCCGCCACCGGATACAGCGAGGCACCCGCGATCACCGTGATCGGCGGAAAGCTCGAATAGGCCCAGCGGGTCGCCACCCACGCCACCGCGGCGGCGATGACGACATTCGCCAGCAGATCCAGAATCTTGGTCGGCCTCATGACGTTCATGACCAGCCACCGTTCATCGTCGCGCCACTCATCGATCCGCCGCGGACAGCGACAGGTCGGTGAGCCGGACGCCGTCGATGTCGCCCGGATCGAGTTCGGCGAGCAGCTCTCGAATCGGCCGGGTGCGGCCGAGCACCTGCAGCGTCGCATCGGGTTCGACTTCGGCCCACGGCACCAGGACGAACGCGCGATGATGCGCCTGCGGATGCGGCAGCGTCAGTTCGGGGTCCGCACTGGTCACCGGGCGCAGCCCCGCGGGGCCACGCTCGGCGCACCAGATCACGTCGACATCCAGAGTCCGTGCGCCCCAGCGGATCTCGCGGACCCGCCCGGACCGCTGTTCCAACCGCTGTCCGCGTTCGAGCCAATCGCGCGGGCCCAACTCCGAATCCTGGACCACCACAACGGCATTGAGGTAGTCCTCCTGCGGCACTCCACCCCACGGCGCGGTCGAGTACACCGACGAGACCGCGACCACCTGCGGGGTCAGCGCCTCCACCACACTGCGCAGATGGGCGAGCCGATCACCCAGATTCGACCCGATCGACAGCACCGCACGGCTCATCCGGCCACCTCCGGGGTCCGCGGTACCTCTCGCCGCCTGGTGGCCACCACGCGGACATCGGCGAAGGTGTGCGGAATCGGCGCCGAGGGTTTGTGCACGACCACCTCCGCGGCGGTGACGCGCTCGTCGCGCATCACATCGTCGGCGATCTCGGCGGCGACGGTCTCGATGAGATTGCGCGGTGGACCGGAGACGATCGCGACCGCGCGTTGCGCCAGCTCGCCGTAGTCGACGGTGGCCGACAGCTCATCGGTCGCGGCCGCCTTCGCGAAATCCAGCCACAGGGTGATGTCGACCAGGAATTCCTGGCCGTCGCGGCGCTCGAAGTCGAAGCAGCCGTGGTGACCGTAGGCGCGCAGACCGCGCAGCTCGATGCGATCGGTACTCACTCGCTCCCCTGATGGTGTGAACCGGATTCGGCGGCCCGCCGCTGCCCGGATTCGGCGGCCCGCCGCTGCCCGGATTCGGCGGCCCGCCGCCACGCATCCGCGACGGCGATGGCGTCGAGCGACGACCGCACGTCGTGTACTCGCACGCCCCATGCGCCGTGCTGGGCGGCCAGGGCGGAGATGGTCGCGGTGGCGACCTCACGCCCGTCGGGCGGGCGCGGGCCGGACTCGTCGGCCAGCAGCGAACCAAGGAAACGCTTGCGGGAGGCACCGACCAGAATCGGCAGGCCCTGAGCCGTCAGTTCCGGCAGTGCGCCCAGCAAGGCCCAGTTGTGCTCGGCGTTCTTGGCGAAGCCGAGGCCGGGGTCCAGTACCAGCCGGCTCGGATGCACGCCGGCCGCCATGGCCAGATCCACCTGAGACGAGAGTTCGGCCAGCACCTCGCGCACGACGTCGTCGTAGTGGTCGGCCGGGCCGATGTGGCGATGGTCGGCATTCGCCCGCCAGTGCATCAGAATCCACGGAATCTCCGCGGCGGCAACGACTTTCACCATCTCGGCATCCGCGCGACCGCCGGATACGTCGTTGACCACGCTCACTCCGGCGTCGATCGCGGCGGCCGCGACACTCGCCCGCATGGTGTCCACGCTGGTCGGAACGCCGGCCTCCACCAGGCCGCGAATCACCGGGACCACCCGCTGGGCCTCGGTCTCGGGATCGATGCGCACGGCGCCCGGGCGGGTGGATTCACCGCCCACATCGATGATGTCGGCGCCCGCCTCGTACAACCGCACCCCGTGGGCGACCGCGACCGCCGGATCGAGGTAGCGGCCGCCGTCGGAGAAGGAGTCGCTGGTGACGTTCACCACGCCCATCACCACGCACGAGCGCCCGTCCCGGGGAGTGATCACTGCGCTCATGGGCGATCGCTCATTTGCGCAGGATCAGGTCGAGGGCCTCGGCCCGCGAGGCCGCGTTGGTCTGCAGCAGGCCGCGGACCGCGGAGGTGGTGGTGCTCGCGCCCGGCTTGCGGATGCCGCGCATCGCCATGCACAGATGCTCGGCCTCCACCACGACGATGGCGCCGCGCGGATCCAGCTTCCGCATGACCGCATCGGCGATCTGGCTGGTCAGCCGCTCCTGGACCTGCGGCCGCTTGGCGTACAGATCGACCAGGCGGGCCAGTTTGGACAGACCGGTGACCCGGCCCTGGGGGCCCGGGATGTATCCGACGTGAGCGACCCCGTGGAAGGACACCAGGTGGTGTTCGCAGGTCGAGTACATCGGAATGTCGCGCACCAGCACCAGTTCCTGATGTCCTTCGTCGAAGGTGGTGTTGAGCACCGAATCCGGTTCCACGTACAGACCCGCGAACATTTCGAGATAGGCACGCGCGACCCGAGCGGGGGTATCGATCAGCCCGGGGCGGTCGGGGTCCTCGCCGACCGCGACCAGTAGTTCACGTACCGCGGCCTCGGCCCGCTTCTGATCGAAGGTCCGTCCGGTCCCCAGCGCGACCGGAGCCGGTGCCTCCGCAACCACGGCGGCACCCGCGCCCGACGCCGAATCGGACCCGGCGGGAGCGCTGTTGTTGGCCGACATACGAGGACACCTCCACAATCACGTAAATCAACGCGCCGACAGCGCGGTTCGACCGTCGAGCCTAATCGCAGCCGGTCAGCGGTGGCTGTTCGGTCCGTCCCAATCGCCGTGATCCTGGGTGCCGTTCTGCGTCGAACCCTCCTGGTCTCCGGACCATTCGGGTCGGCGATGACCGCCGCCGTAACGCTGCTGTTCGCCATAGCGCTGCGGCTCGCCGTATCCCTGAGAGCCGCCGTACTCCGGCTGCTGCGGCGATCCCCCCTTGGACGGATCCTCCTGCGGCGGCCAGCCCGGGGCCGACCAACCGGCGGGAGCGCCGTAATCGGGCCGGGACCCGTGCGTGCCCTGCCGCGGATATCCCGGGCCACCCGCGGGCCGCGGGTAGTTGCCGGGCTGCGGGGCCGGATAACCGTAGCCGGGGGTCGGAGCCGGCGCCGGGGTCCGATACCCCTCCTGCGGATAACCGTTGGCCGGCACCGGCTGCGGAGCGGGCTGCTGGTCCGGCTTACGCGTTTCGGCTTCCTCGGGCCACGGTTCACCGCGTTCGGCGGCGAGCTCGCGCGGGGTCTTCACCGGCGGCCGGTCCGAGGGCACGCGTTCACCGAAATCGTTGAAGGCGGTGATGCGCGGACGCTTGTCGACGGTGGCGAGCACCTGCTCGAGGTCCTTGCGATGCAGGGTCTCGCGCTCCAGCAGCGCACTGGCCAGCGCGTCGAGTTCGTCGCGATATTCGTTGAGGATCGCCCAGGCCTCGGTGTGCGCGGCCTCGATGAGGTTGCGCACCTCCTCGTCGATCTCGCGGGCCACCTCGTGCGAGTAATCCGAGCCGGTACCCATCGTGCGGCCCAGGAACGGATCACCCTGTTCCTGTCCGTAGCGCACAGCGCCCAGCCGCGCACTCATGCCGTATTCGGTGACCATCGCACGCGCGATCTTGGTCGCCTGGTCGATATCGGACGAGGCGCCGGTTGTCGGCTCGTGGAAGACCAACTCCTCGGCGGCGCGGCCACCCATGGCCATCACCAGGCGGGCGATCATCTCCGAACGGGTCATCAGGCCCTTGTCGTCCTCGGGCACGGTCATGGCGTGGCCGCCGGTGCGACCGCGGGCCAGGATGGTGACCTTGTAGACGGGCTCGATATCCGGCATCGCCCACGCGGCCAGGGTGTGGCCACCCTCGTGGTAGGCGGTGATCTTCTTCTCGTGCTCGCTGATGATCCGGCTCTTGCGGCGCGGGCCGCCGATCACGCGGTCGACCGATTCCTCCAGCGCCGGACCGGTGATGACGTTGCCGTGCTCACGCGCGGTGAGCAGCGCGGCCTCGTTGATCACATTGGCCAGATCCGCACCCGACATGCCGACGGTGCGCTTGGCGAGCCCGTCCAGGTCGGCATCGGGCGCGATCGGCTTGCCCTGCGAATGCACCCGCAGAATCGCCCGCCGACCGGCGAGGTCCGGATTGCCGACCGGGATCTGCCGGTCGAAGCGGCCCGGGCGCAGCAGCGCCGGGTCCAGGATGTCCGGGCGGTTGGTGGCCGCGATGATGATCACACCGGTGCGGTCGCCGAAACCGTCCATCTCGACGAGCAACTGGTTCAGCGTCTGCTCGCGTTCGTCGTGCCCACCACCGAGGCCGGCGCCACGCTGGCGGCCGACCGCGTCGATCTCGTCGACGAAGATGATGCAGGGGCTGTTCTGCTTGGCCTGATCGAACAGGTCGCGCACACGCGAGGCGCCGACACCGACGAACATCTCCACGAAGTCGGAACCGGAGATGGTGAAGAACGGCACCCCGGCCTCACCCGCGACCGCGCGGGCCAGCAGCGTCTTACCGGTTCCGGGCGGGCCGTAGAGCAGCACGCCCTTGGGGATCTTGGCGCCCAGCGCCTGATACCGAGCCGGATTCTGCAGGAAGTCCTTGATCTCGTACAGCTCTTCGACGGCCTCGTCGGCACCGGCCACATCGGCGAATGTGGTCTTGGGCATGTCCTTCGACAGCTGTTTGGCCTTGGATTTACCGAAGCCCATCATGCCGCCGCGGCCACCGCCCTGCATCCGGGCCATCACGAAGACGAACAGGCCCAGCAGAATCACCATCGGCAGGACGAACAGCAGCACCTGGGTGAACCAGCTGTCCTGTTTGACCGCGGTGTTGTACGGCGCTCCGGACTGCTGCACGTCGCGCAGGATCTGCGCGGAGACCTCGCTGCCGCCGGGGTACTTGGCCATGATCTGGGTCTGGCCGCCGGTGGCGTCGTTGCCCTGTTTCAGGGTGATGCGCAGCTGCTGTTCTTTGTCATCGATCTGGACCTGCTTGACGTTCTGCTTGTCGGCAAGCTGGGTGAGCGCCACCGAGGTATCGACGTTCTTCCAGCCGCGCGTGTCGTTGCTGAAGTAGCTGACCAGATAGATCACGAGCAGGATGCCCGCGACTATGGCCAGGTTGCGAAACACTGTCTTGCGGTTCATAGAGCGTCGGCCGGCGGGCCAGTCCTTTCCGGTGTTTCCGGTGTATGCCTACTATGCGTCGGGCGGGGCCGTATCCATACCGGCACCGACCGGGTCGGGCAGAACGGATGCGGACAAGCCACGTTACCGCGTACGGTCTACTCGATACATCGCGCAGTTCGGCAGCTGATGCAGTTCAACAGGTAAACGGTCGGAGAACGCTGGTGGTTCCCGGCCGACCGGGCGATCACCTCACGGTGTCCGTCCAAGTGGTCCCAATCATGGCATGCACGACCTATTGTGAGCGACAACACAGGACGAACGCAGGGGGTATGGACATAGTCGAGCTACGGACACCCACAGCGATACTGCGCCACGGCGGCGGGCGACTCCAGGTTCTGCGGCCGGGCACCGATGGCGAGCGGGTGCTCGACGTTCCGGTGTCGGACCTGCTCAAGGTCCGGCTGAACCGGCGCGCCGACGACGCCGTCGTGATCGAAATCTATCTGCGTTATCCGAGTCCGGTCCTCACCGGCGTCCCGGCCGACCGCACCCCGCTCCCGGTGCTGATCGCCGAACACGACGTGCCGGCCGCGACCGTGATCGTGGAGCGGATCAACTCCCAGATCCTGGCCACCCAGCGCATCGACATGTCGGCACCCGATCTGGTGCCACCCGCGCCGGTCTGGGGCAAGACCGGCCCGACCCGGGCCGACGTGGACCGCGCGGTCCGGCGGATGGCGCCGCGGCGGGAGACCCGCTCGGCCGCCGGAGCGCTGCACACGATGGTCACACCCGATGAATTCATGCTGGAGACGGCGATGGTCACCGCGGTCCCACCGGCCGGACGGGGACGCGGACTCCTGGCCGTCACCACCGGGCGGGTGCTGCTGCTCTCGATCGGATCCACTCCCCGCTACGCGCACGAGATGCCGGTTTCGGCGCTGATCTCGGCCGAGGTCGGTAAGGGTTCGGGCGACGAGCCGGGTGGCGATTACGGCATCGACCTCACCGACGGCAACAGGACGCTGAGTTTTCTGGGCACCGACCGGGCCGATACCGATCGGATCGTCGGCGCGGTGAATTTCGCGATTCAGCGCGAGTCCGCCGACGGCGCCGTAGCGCCGCCGGACCCCGGCGTGGCACAGCTGTATTCGGAGTGGGAATTGCTGGTCGAGCGTCATTCGCTGGCGATGGTCGACGATGCGCAGTTCCAGCGTTACGGCCGCGGGATCCTGCGCTCGCTCCCCGACTGAGCCGCGCTACTCCCCCTGGAGTGCGATGCGCCGCCACGGACTGGTCGGCCGCATCCATAGCCGGACCAGTTCGAGCCGCCGATCGGTGCCGCCGGACTTGAGTACGGCCATATCCTCACAGGCCTGCCAGTAGGTCCAGCCGGTGAGATAGGCGTCGCCGAACTGCCGCCAATTGCGGTAGCGCTTCTGCGCCGGCGGCAACGCGCGCATCACATAGTCCCAGGCGGTATCGGCCTCGAGGTAGCCCGCGGTGAAGGCCATCCGCGCCACCGCCACCACCCGGGCGAGGTCCCAGGCCTGGATATCGGCCGGCAGCGGCTGCACCAGATGGCCGGTCAGATCGAGTTTGATCGCCTGGGACCAGATGTCGTAGTCGCGAACCAGCGCCTCCGGGTTGTCCATTCCCCGAAACGCCCCGACCTGCCGCAGGAAAGCCCGATGCCGATCGGCGCGTTCGCCGAAGCGGTCCCGTTCGGGCGAGTTGAGGGCCGCGTTCACCAGGGGATGGACCAATGCGTACAGCGGCGCGTGCATCCCTTCCAGGAGCTGTTCCATCGACGCCATC
Organism: Nocardia africana NBRC 100379; assembly: GCF_001612635.1. Taxonomy (GTDB): domain Bacteria; phylum Actinomycetota; class Actinomycetes; order Mycobacteriales; family Mycobacteriaceae; genus Nocardia; species Nocardia africana. The sequence continues at coordinate 108,752 of NZ_BDAV01000003.1, forward strand.
GCCTCGGTCCCGTCGGTGATTCCCCAGGCCCCGGTGAGGGTGTCGATGGCCAGTTCACGGCGGTCGCCGAGCGGATGTTCTCGCTCGGGTCCGAGCAACAGCGCGTCGTGGAACGCGTCCCAGCGGGCGGAATAGAACGCCCCCAGGGACAGCGCGCGCAATTCGTCGTCGGAAACCTGAGCGCCGGACCAGTGGTCGTCCTCGCGCTCGTCCAGCTCCGAGTAGGGGAAAGTGGTCAGGGTCGGCATGTCGCGGGCAGCCATGGTTCCGATTGTGTCGTATCGGCCATCCGGGAGTCCGGTTATCTCCCGATGCCGTGTCGACTGTGACCCGAGGTCCGCTTCTGGACGCTCCGCCACAGTCCGATACACACATTTTTCACATTTGCCGTTTCATCGGGCGCCGCAAGCCCCTGGCGAGGGCTACTCTCGGCGCCATGGGTAGCAACATCACCGTGCTGCGCGGGCTCGAACCCCGCGCCACCGAGCAGGAAATCTTCGCTGCCGCACAGGAATACGTGCGGAAGGTGGGTGGCCTGACGGGTCTGTCGTATGTCACGAAGCCGGCCTTCGACAAGGCGGTGGCCGCCGTGGCCGCGGCGACGACGACGTTGCTGGCTGAACTGCCCGATCATCCGGTGACCGCGGCGGCCGAACCGCCGCTGCGCGCGACCGGCGACCGGGTCTGAGCACTCACACCCCGTAGACCGCGACGCATTCCAGCGCCAGCTCGAGCCGCAGCCCGCAGTCCTCGATGCGGCGCCCGAGCGTTTCCTCGATGCGCTGAATGCGGTAGCGGACCGTGTTCTTGTGCACGCCCAGGCGTGCCGCCGCGCCCTCCGGGCTGCGGTGGCAGCGTAGATAGGCGAGCAGCGTCTCGCGCAGCCGCGCCGAATTCGCATCCGGGGCGGCCAGCGCTCCGAGTTCCCGCCGGATCAGCGCGCGCATCCCCGCGACGTCCGCACCGGCCAGATATGCCGGTTCGACCTGCGCGTACGGCAGCACCCGGCCGAGTTCGACGGCCGCGCGCTCGGCCACCTGCCGTGCCGCGATCGCATCGCGGTGGCTCTGCCGGAATCCCGCCACGCCCGTCCCGGACGACCCCAGCGTGAGGCGCATCGGCGCGGCGACGATATCCCCGGCTACCGCCGCGACGGCCTCGGCATCGGCCGCGATCCACGCCCACAGCGCCGCCGATCCGGCCGGAACGGTGAGCACGCCGACCCCGCCGAGCGCATGGGCCAGCCGCGTAGCCGTACGTTCCAACCGGCCGAGTTCATCGCTGCCGCCGGCCAGCCGGTCGTCGGCCGGCGCGCCCCGGTCCCCCGCGCGGCCGTCGTTTCCGGCGGCTCCGTCGCCGGGCGGCCCGGTCGCGGCATCCTCGCCGTCCGCTCGGCCGTCGCCCGCGCCGGGGGCGTCGATCCAGCCGGCGAACCCGTCCCCGGCGGACAGGAGCGCACCGGCCCGGCGGTCGGCGGGATCGGTCCACAGGACGATCGCGACCTGGCGTTGCGCGAGGCGGAACCCCAGCCGCGCCGAGGCGTAGTCCGCGTCGACGTCCTCCCCGGACAACAAGGTGCGCACGATTTCGGTGCGCTGGTTGAGGGCCGCGCGCAGACCACGCTCCCGCTCCTGCATATAGGTGTCGGTCAGCGCCTCGACGGAGGTGTTCACCCAGCGGGTGGAGCGTTCGAACAGCCGGATCAGCGCCGAGCGTTCGAACTGCTCGGGCAGCCGGCGTTCGTCGATCACCTCGGTCATGTAGTCGATCGCGGCCTCCTGGCCGGCGTGGTAGACCCGCAGCAGCAGCCGCAGGTCGTAGCCGCGACGGGCCAAGGTGCGGGCGAAGGCGTGTGCCTGTTCGGGGACCGCGTACTCCATCGCATCCTGGGTGAGACCGCTGAGAACCGCCAGAGCATGCGCCCGGGTGCTGGATTCCAGGTCGCGGCGCAGATCTCGATCGGTCAGTTCCGGCACGCGGCCGATGATCTGCGCGTCGAGCCGGGCCACCATCTGTTCGAGGGTCTCCCCCCGCAGTGTCTCGGCAACGAAATCGGCCATCCACTGCCGGACCGCCACATCGGACGGAGCTGTCGCCATCACCGATCCCCCTGTGTCGCACGATCTCGTCCCGCGGCCTCCGATCGCTGTCGGGTGGCCGCGGGAACTTTGTGCTCTGGTGCCAAATTCCAGCCGAGTCCTTGACCGCAAAGACCAAGCAGCGCGCGATTCATTGTGACACGATCATAGATCAGTGAAGTGATTCACATCATCAACCGTTCGCAGCGCAGCGCACGTGGGGAGAGACAGCATCGTGCCGAATACCGAACCGTCACCCGGCGAATCCACGCCCGGGAAGTCGACCGGCGCAAACAAGCCGGCCGCCCGCAAGACCGCAGGCCGCACCGCGGCCAAGAAGACGCCCGCGAAGTCGGTGGCCGAGTCCGCCCCGGCCGCGAAGTCGCGCACTCCTGCGAAGTCGCGCACTCCGGCCGCCGAGAAGAAATCGGCACCGGCCACCGCGAAGCCGGCCGCGTCGTCCGGGCGGCAGGCGACGGCGGTCGCGACCGAGGTGGCCACCGAGATCGAGGTGCGCAATCCCGCGACCGGCGAGCTGGTGGGCACCGTCCCCGCCGAATCGGCCGACGCGGTGGCCGCGAAGGTCCGCGAATTGCGTCTCTACCAGCCCGGTTGGGAGGCCATCGGGCCGGAGGGCCGCAAGGAATGGCTGCTGAAGCTGCAGGACTGGATCATCGACCACACCGACCATCTCGCCGATGTGCTGCAGTCGGAAACCGGCAAGGCGCGCGTCGACGCGCTGATCGATCCGAGCTTCTCGGTCGACCTCACCGGCTACTACGCCCGGCGGGCAGGCAAGTTCCTCTCCGACGAACACCCGTCCCCACACAGCCCGCTGGCCCGGGTCAAGAAGCTGACCACCGCCTATCGGCCCTATCCCGTGGTCGGCGTGATCACGCCATGGAACTTCCCGCTGGCGATGCCGGTGATCGACGTGATTCCGGCGCTGGCGGCGGGTGCGGCGGTCGTCCTCAAGCCGTCCGAGGTGACTCCGCTGTCCGCGCTGGAACTGGCGCGCGGCTGGTCCGAAATCGGTGCGCCGCCGGTCCTGGCCGTGGTGACCGGCGCCGGCGAGACGGGTGCGGCGGTCGTCGACAACGTCGACTACGTGCAGTTCACGGGGTCGACGAAGACCGGTAAGCGGATCGCCGCCGCCTGCGTGGAGCGGCTCATCCCCTACAGCCTGGAACTCGGCGGTAAGGATCCGGCGATCGTGCTGGCCGACGCCGATATCGACCGCGCCGCCTACGGCATCGCGTTCGGCGGCCTGTTCAACGCCGGCCAGGTGTGCATCTCGGTCGAGCGGGTCTACGTCGAGGCGCCGGTCTACGACACCTTCGTCGAGAAACTGGCCGCGCACGTGCGCGAACTGCGGCAGGGCGCCGACGGCCGGGAGCCGAAATACGATGTGGGCGCGCTGGCCAACGACGCGCAGAAATCCATCGTCTCCGACCACGTCGAGGATGCGATCGCCAAGGGCGCGCGGGCCGTGACCGGCGGTAAGGCCACCGGTGTGGGCACCTTCTACCAGCCGACCGTGCTGGCCGACGTCGACCATTCGATGAGCTGTATGACCGAGGAGACCTTCGGCCCGACCATCCCGGTGATGAAGGTCGCCGACGAGGCGGAAGCCGTTCGGCTGGCCAACGATTCGATCTACGGCCTGTCCGCGTCGGTGTGGACCGGCGACAAGGCCCGCGGGGAACGCGTCGCGCGCCAATTGAATGCGGGCGCGGTGAACATCAACGACGTGTTCGCCAACATGTTCAGCTTCGCGCTGCCCATGGGCGGCTGGCAGCAGTCCGGCGTGGGCGCGCGCTGGGGCGGCGCCGACGGCGTGCGCAAATACTGCCGCAAACAGGCCATCACCGTGCCGATCCTGCCCACGCAGGAAAAAGAACTCATGTGGTTCCCGTACAACACCACCAAACTCGGTTTCGCGCTGGCCGCGATGCGCGCCGCGGGTGCGCGCGGCATGCGCCGGCTGGGCATCAAGGACGTGCTCGACACGGTCGGAGGGAAGAAGTGACCGACTTCGGCAAGATCAACGGCAAGGTCGTCGTCATCACGGGCGGTGCCCGCGGTATCGGCCTGGCGACCGCGACGCGGCTGCAGCAACTCGGTGCCAAGATCGCCATCGGCGATGTGGACGAGACGGCCGTCAAACAGTCCGGCACCGAGCACGATTTCGACCATTACGGCCGCGTGGACGTCACCGACCAGCAGTCGTTCAGCAGTTTCCTCGACGAGGTGGAACGGGCGCTGGGCCCCGTCGATGTGCTGATCAACAATGCCGGCATCATGCCCACCGGCAAGGTGGTCGACGAACCGGATGCGCTGACCCGCCGCATCATCGACATCAATGTCTACGGCGTCATCCTGGGCTCGAAGCTGGCGCTGGCCCGGATGCTGCCGCGGCGCAGCGGCCACATCATCAATATCGCCTCCCTCGCCGGTGAGACCCACATCCCCGGCCTGGCGACCTACAACGCCACCAAACACGCGGTCCTGGGCTTCACCGACACGCTGCGGGAGGAGTACCGCGATACCGGCGTGTCGTTCTCCTCGGTGCTGCCGACGCTGACGAATACCGAACTGGGATCAGGCGTTTCGGCGCCGAAGCTGATGCGCCCGGCCGAGCCGGAGGAGATCGCCGAGGCCATCGCGAAACTGCTGGTCGCGCCGAAGTCGAAGGTACGCGTGACCAAGGTGGCCGGCGCCATCTCGCAGGTGGTCGGGTTGCTGCCGGAAGCGGTGGGCGATGCGATCGGACGTGCCCTGGGCGCGCAGCAGACGTTCCTCGGCGACGTGGATTCGGCGGCCCGCAAGGCGTACGAGGAGCGGGTCCGCAGCGGGACCGAATAGCGCGGCACGAGCGAAACGAGCTGTCCGGCCGCGGTGTCCGGTGGGTGCCGCGGCCACCGTGCATCCGCCACGCCCCGTGATCATTCAACGGTGTGCCTCACCGAAAGTGATAACTTGCGCGACAACATCGAAAACAGCCCATATCGACCACAACGCGACGGGGGCTTCGACATATGCACGACGAGGGCACCGCACTGACCGACGCGACATCGGACGCCGTCTCGCGCGCCACCCGGGAGGTAGCAGTGGACGCAGACGAAACCACCGGTTCGGACCCAGCGGATCCGGGCTCCGGGTCGCCGTCGGAAAACGCTCAACCGCAGCACGATTCCAGCGCCGATCCGGAGTCGAAGACCCCGCCGGGCGACCACCCCGGCACCGATGAGTCCGCAGCTACCGAAGGCCCTGCGGACACCGGGAAGTCCACGCCCACTCGGCGCCACGACTCGCCCTCGTCGGCGGTCGGCCCGAAGCCCGCGAGCAGCGAGCCGGTCACCGGCGGCGGTGCCGCGGAGGCCGAGAAGGCCCCCGATCCGGCGAAGTTGAGGACCGCCACGGCGATCGCCGCCGCGGTGCGCGACGGCCTGGTCACGGCCGGGCAGGTCATCGATGCCGCATTGGATCGAATCGCCGGCGGCGACGCGCGGGTCGGCGCCTTCCACACCGTCCGCGCGGATCAGGCCCGGGCCGAGAGCCGCGCCTTGGCCGACCGCGCCGATCTCGACATCCTGCCGCTGGCCGGTGTGCCCGTGGCGGTGAAGAACAACATCGATGTGACCGGCGAAGTCACCGCCGCGGGCTCGCGCGCGGGGTCCGGCCTGCCGGCCACCGCCGATCACCCGGTGGTTCGGCGGTTGCGGGCCGCGGGCGCGGTCGTGGTGGGCCTGACCGAGATGCCGGAGGGCGGGCTCTGGGGCACCTCCGACACGCCCGACCGAATTGCGCGCTCTCCCTGGAATGTTCGCTACAGCGCCGGCGGATCGTCGGGTGGTTCGGGCGCCGCGGTCGGCGCCGGACTCGTGCCGGTGGCCCACGGTAACGACGGACTCGGGTCGGTGCGCATACCCGCCGCCTGCTGCGGCGTATTCGGCATCAAGCCGGGGCGCGGCGTGGTTCCGGCCCAGGTCGGTGTCGACTCCTGGGGCGGCATGACCGAGAACGGAGTGCTCGCGACCACGGTCGCCGACGCGGCGCTGATGCTGTCGGTGCTGGCCGACCGGCCCGCCCTGGCCGACCTGGAACCGCCCACACCACTGCGCCTCGCGATCGCGGCCGGATCGCCGTCCCCGCTCGTGCGGGTGGACGAGCACTGGGCCGCGGCCGCGCAGACGGCCGCCCGCCTGGCCGGGGAGGCCGGGCACACCGTTGCCGCCGCCGCGCTGCCGTATCAGGGCGCGACCACGGCGCTCGCGGTGCGCTGGGTGGCCAACGCCGCCCGGGAGGAGGGCGCGGTGGCGAATCCGGAACTGCTGCAACGCCGTAGCCGCGTGCATATCGCGCTGGGCCGGGCGGTGCTGAAGGCCGGGCTGGTCCGGCCGAATCAGGTCGACCGGATCGAGGCGCGGTTGCTCGACTTCTTCGAGCAGCACGATGTGGTGATCACCCCGACACTGGCCACGCCCGCCCCCGCGGCACGCAATTGGCACGCGCGCGGCTGGCTGGCCAATGTGCTTGCCAACGTGCGCTTCTCGCCGTTCACGCCGCTGTGGAATCTGGTCGGCTGGCCGGCGGTGAGCGTCCCGATGGGACTGCACCCGCGCACCGGGACGCCGGTGGCGGCGCAGCTGGCCGGGCCGCCCGGCAGCGAATCGACGCTGCTACGCCTCGCCGCTCAACTGGAGGCGGCGCAACCCTGGCAGCGCACCGCCTGAGCGTCCCCCGGACTGCCTAGCGGTCGTCTTCGACGACGGAAAATCCCCCGGCGACAACGCGATTGGCGAAATCGAGGATGGTCGGCCGGTCGTCGTCCGCGCGCCACACCATGGCGAGTTCACACGGTGCGAGGCCGGCGACCGGGCGGGCGGTGAGCCCGGGCCACCGATACATCGGCACATTGTTCTCGGCCAGCAGGCAGACTCCGAGTCCGAGGCTGACGGCCTCGAGCCGCTCCTCCGCGGTGGCGGCCTCGCCGCCGATCTTGGCCTGACGGCCGCCGCGGGCGTCGCCGCCGAGCCAGAAGTCGCGTGCCGCACCGGCTTCGGCGGGCATCGCGATGAACGGCTCGTCGATCAGATCGGCGAAGTCGATGCTCTCCTGGTCGGCCAGCCGGTGGTTCTCCGGGAGGAGCACCCACCTCGCCTCGGTGCGCAGCACCTGCCAGCGGTAACGCCCGGAATCGGGCACCGGCAGCCACATCAGCGCCAGGTCGGCCTGCCGGCCCGCGAGCCCGCTGGAAGGATCGGTCCACGACGCCGAATGCAGCGCCAGCCGATGTCCGCTGGCGCTTTCCAGTTCGGCGATCAGACCGCGGCCGATCGAACTCTGGATACCGACCCGCAGTACCTCGCCGGCCTCCTGGAGAGCCACGTTGGTGACCTCCCAGAGCTCCAGGATGCGGCGGGCGCCCTCGAGCAGCTCTTTACCGGCGACGGTCAGCGCCACGCTGCGCTGGTTGCGATCGAACAGGACCACGTCGAGCTGACGCTCGAGCTGGCGGATCTGCCGCGAGAGGGTGGGTTGAGCGATGTGCAGTCGCTGAGCGGCATTGGTGAAGTGCAGTTCCTCAGCGACGGCGACGAAGTACCGCAGGTCGCGCAAATGCGGGTCCATAGCACCTTGCTATCAGAATCGGTCTTGGAAATCCAGCCGCTTTCGACCTTCGAGTCTGAATAGAGGGTCAGAAACAGCCAAACGGTTTGTTACCGACAGCATAGAGCTCCGCCATAACTCCAGCACAATCGCCTCGGAAAATTTCCAGCGAACGCGACCGCCGTCGCCGGGAGCCGATGAAACGGCTTCACCGCGCGCGACGACCAGCGGTGATGTCACAGTGCGCGCCACGCACCGATCTCCCCCGCCGAGGCAGCCCGTTATCCGGACCGACCAGCAACTTCCATCGATAGCGATTGCGCAGGGAACATCCTCAAACGGTGATTTTCGCCACAGTCCGGCGGAATTCGGTCACCGATTCGGTCATCCGCCCAGTTCAGGCGCTGTAGACCCGCGGGTTGAGGGTGCCGATGTAGGGCAGATCGCGGTAACGCTCGGCGTAGTCCAGTCCGTACCCGACGACGAATTCGTTCGGGATGTCGAAGCCGACGTGCGCGACCTCGATGTGGGTGCGCAGGGCGTCCGGTTTACGCAGCAGCGTCACCACCTCCAGGGAGGCGGGGTTGCGGCTGGAGAGGTTGCGCATCAGCCACGACAGCGTGAGACCGGAGTCGATGATGTCCTCGACGATCAGCACATTGCGCCCGGCGATGTCCTTGTCCAGATCCTTCAGAATCCGGACCACGCCCGAGGAGGAGGTGGACGACCCGTACGAGGAGACGGCCATGAACTCCATCTGCGTCGGGATCGGCAGCGCCTGCGCCAGCTCGGTCATGAAGAAGATCGCGCCCTTGAGCACGCCGACCAGCAGCAGGTCACCCTCCGGCGCGTCCGGGGGATATCGCTTCGCGATGAGTTCGGCCAGCTCGTCGACCTTGGCTCGGATCTGCTCCTCGGTGATCAGCACCGACGCTATGTCGTCCCCGTACACGTGTGCTGGCTTCCCTTCGGGTCGTTATCGTGCAAACGCCAACGTCAGCCTGCCACGTTCGCGCCTGGCAACCAACCTGATCCCCGGCATTCCTCCGCCGACCGCGACGCCGCCCTGGCCGTGCCACTCGGTGATCAAGGACTCGACCGCACGTAAATGCTTGTCCGTCAAGGCTTTTGCACCACCGTCGAGCAGCCAGGCCCGGATGACGCGACGACGAATCGCGGGCGGCACCGTGGCGAGTGTCTCGACCGACAGTGACGAACCATCACGCGCGTCGATCAGCAATCGATCGGCAATCGCATCGAGCGCCTCGCCGTCCTCGCGCAGTTGCGCGGCCGTGCGCGCCAGTGCGGGCGCCACACCCCCGCCCAGAACCTCCTCCAGCAGTGGCAGCACCTCGGACCGCAGCCGGACGCGGGTGAATTCGGGGGCGGCGTTGTGCGGGTCCTCGTGCGGGCAGAGCGCCAGATCCCGGCACATCTCCCGAGTGACCGCGCGCCGCACGCCCAGCAGCGGCCTGCCCCAGGGCTCGTCGTATTCGGCCATCCCCTGGATCGATCGCTGGCCCGAGCCGCGCGCCAATCCGAGCAGCACGGTTTCGGCCTGATCGTCCAGGGTGTGCCCGACCAGCACCGGAAGCCCATCGCGCAGCTCGTCCAGCGCCGCATAGCGAGCCTGCCGGGCGGCGGCCTCCGGCCCGCCCGGCCCGGTCACCGACACCCGGCACACCCGGACCGACCGGCATCCCAGCCGACGGGCAACCTCGGCGGCCTCCTCCGCGACGGCCGCCGAACCTTCCTGCAAGCCGTGATCCACGATGAGCGCGTCGGCCGCTGCGGCCTCGGCCACCGCCGCGGCCGTGAGTGCCAGCGAATCCGCCCCGCCCGAGAGCGCGACGGCGACGACCCCGGCCGGCGCATAGCGCGCGAGCCAATCCCGTACGGCGTGCCGCATGACCAAGACGGCTCGGGTCTCGGGCAATCGCGCCCCGTCCGCCGCCCGCGCCTCCTGTGCGCGCAACCAGTCCGGCCCGAATGCCGAGGGCGTCTCCGCATCGTCGGGCGATCGGATCTCCGCCGCCGACACCGGATCCGTTCCCGGCGCCTCCGCGGGCAGATCCGCCGGGTTCATCCCAGGACTCGGTCGATCCATCGTTGCGGCGTGCTGATCTCGTCGGGACGGGGCAGGGTGTCGGCGTCGGTCCAGACGGTGTTGAACCGCTGCATGCCGACCTTGCCGACGACCTCGTCGACGAACGCCTTACCGCGCACGTACTGCGCGACCTTCGCGTCGACGCCGAGCAGGGCGCGCAACAGGCGCTGGACGGGGTTGGCCGGGCGCCGGCGTCGCTGATCGAAGGCCTCGCGGATCTGCGCGACGGTCGGAACCACGGCCGGGCCGACGGCATCCATCACGTGATCGGCATGGCCCTCCAGCAAGGTGCCGAGCATGAGCAACCGATCCAGCGCCTCGCGCTGCGGCGGCGGCTGGGTGGCCCGCAGCAGGCCGAGGATGCCGCGATCGGCCGGATCGTCGCCGACCCCGTTGTCGCGCCGGCGGCGCAGCTCCTCCATCAGCCTGGTCAGTACCTCGTTCACCGATTCGTCGCCGACGGCGCCGAGGGTGTCGACGTTCTGCTTCATGTAGTCGCCGAGCCACGGCGCCGAGGAGAACTGCACCCGATGCGTCACCTCGTGCAAACAGACCCACAGCCGGAAATCGCTGGGCAGGACCCCGAGCGCGCGCTCCACGGCCATGATGTTGGGGGCGACCAGCAACAGGGTGCCGTCCGGCCCGCTGAACGGATCGTATTGGCCGAGGATCGCCGTCGACAGGAAAGCCAGCATCGCCCCGGCCTGAACCCCGGCCGGTTTCCCGGCGAAGCGGCCGCGGTCGTCGTCGGCGGTTCCGGTGAGTTCGGACATGGATTCGGCGGCCGCGCGGATCCAGCCGCGGCGATCGACGATGGTGGCCTGCGGGACGGGCTGGTCGTCGAGGAGCAGACTCACCTCGCGCACCGGGCCCTCGGCGCGCACGGACGCCTCGGACAGTTCCTGGACGACCTGTTCGGCCGAATACCGCGTGGTGCGGGGACCGGACGGCACGACGGCGCTACCCGCGCGTGCGGCGAGCCGCCAATCGACCGAGCCGGCCAGCACCGAGCGCTTCGCGGCCGGGTTCTTCGCCAGGTCCGTGGGTTCGCGACCGGCGACCACCGCCTCGTCGGCGGTACGGCCATCGGCGGGGTCACCGGATCCGGTCATCGCATTTCCACCCGTCAGGAGCATCCACAGTTGCGAAGCGTGGTGGCGACGGCGTCCAGTGCCGGGCGGCTGGCCTCGGGGGGCCGGTCGTTCGACATCAGCGCGAAGGTCATGACTCGCCCGTCGCGATCCAACACATATCCAGCCAACGCGCTCGACACGGACAGAGTTCCGGTCTTGGCGCGCACCCAGCCCGCACCGGCGCGTTGGGGCCCGCCGTCGACGAACCGCACGGACAGCGATCCGGTCCCGCCGGCGACCGGCAGATAGTCCAGCAGCGGCGCCAGCGGAGAGGCGACCGCGGCGCTGTCACCGGTGTTCACCACCGGGGGCGCGGAGGTGCCGGCCGGATCCGCACCGCCCGGCTGCGCGGACGCGGCCGACTCGGCGATGATCCGGTCGAGCAGTCGTGCCGGAACCCGGTCGTCGGTGGACAGGCCGCTGTTGTCGATCTGGGTGACGCCCGCGGTGTCGAAACCCGCCGCCTTCAACGCCGTCAGGGTGGCGGAGGCGGCACCGGCGAACGACTGCTCGCCACCGGTCGCCGCGGCGATCTCCCGGCCGATCGTCTCGGCGAGCACATCGTCGGAGTGAATCATCATGTCCCGCAAGCGGTCCCGCAACTGCGCGGATTCCACGTGAGCCAGTTCGGCGGCTCCGGGCGCGGCCCTGCCCGGCCGGACCTTCGCGGGGTCGGCGCCCAGCTCCAGCGCGAGGCGGCGACCCGCGTCCAATGCGGGTGTGGCCGAGCGCGGCGAATATTCGACCAGCGGGTCGAGACGGCCGCCGTCGATCATCACCGGTTCGATCGGCGCCCACGAACCGCCCGCGATATCGGCCGGATCCCAGCCGGCCGGCGAGGTCGGGCCCGAGTACAGCGAGGTGTCGACCACGACCGTGTCAACCGGATGGCCGGCGGCACGAATCTGCGCCACCAGATCCGACACCTTCGGCCCGTTCGGGTAGTACCCCTTGCCGTCGGCCTGCGCGGTGAGGGTCGGATCACCGGCGCCGACCAGCACCACCTCACCGGGCGCCGAACCGGCCACCACCCGCGTGGTGAGCCGATGGTCCGGCGGCAGGACCAGCAGGGCCGCCGCCGCGGTCATGACCTTCAGGGTGGACGCCGGGATCATCGGCTTGTCCGGATCGGCGCTCCACAGCATGGTGCGCGTATCGGGGTCGGAGATCGATCCGGCGAAATTGCCCAGGTCCGGACTGGTCGCCACCTGGGCCAGAGCGTTCGCCAGGCCCTGGCGGCTGGGTTCGGGGGCACTCACCGAGGCGGGATTCAGCTGCGGAAAGGGCTTCACGGGGGCCGGGGGTGCGGCTATCGTCAAACCCCCGTGCCGGAATTCGTCGGTCCAGGGCCGCACCGTCACCAGGGCGACCGTGGCCACGACAACGGCGACAACGGTTGCGACCAGCACCGCGACCCACATATTGCGGCGGCGGCGAGCGGCCAGCCCACCGATGTTCTTACCTCGACCTACCACGTGACAGCTGTCTCCCTATTCACCCGTGTGAGGCGGACGCTCCCTGCCGCACCCATGCGCGCATCGACCACACTATCCTCACCTCGCCGGCGTTCCACCGAACGAGCTGGCGAGTCGGCAACCCACCGAACCGGTCGGCGAGCCGGCCGCGGCACACGCCGGCGTGCAGCCGTACCGCATCAACGCATACGCATCGGACGAAGGAGATGACGTGGAGTTCGACGTCACCATCGAGATCCCCAAGGGGCAGCGCAACAAGTACGAGGTCGACCACGAGACGGGTCGGGTGCGGCTGGACCGCTACCTCTACACCCCGATGGTCTACCCGGCCGACTACGGCTACATCGAGAACACGCTGGGCTCCGACGGCGACCCACTGGACTGCCTGGTGCTGCTGCCCGAGTCGGTGTTCCCCGGCGTGATCGTCGAGGCCCGCCCGGTGGGTGTGCTGCTGATGAGCGACGAGGCCGGCGGCGACGAGAAGGTCGTCGCGGTTCCGGCCGGTGACAAGCGCTGGGATCACATCCAGGACGTCGACGACATCCCGGAATTCGAGCGCAAGGCCATCGAGCACTTCTTCGAGCACTACAAGGACCTCGAGCCCGGCAAGTGGGTCAAGGTCGACGGCTGGGACGGCCGGGCCAAGGCCGAGACCCTTGCCACCGAGGCGTTCGAGCGGCTGCGGGAGCAGGGCGGGCACTGAGTGCCGGTCGACGGCGCTCGCGGGCGTATGCGTCCCGCCGAGCGCCGTCGCGGATCCGCCGAGCTACTTGCCCCGGAAGTTCGGCTTGCGCTTCTCGAAGACGGCCTGGATCGCCTCGGTCAGATCCTCCGAGGGCAGGAAGGCCGCGTTCCACGTCGACACGTACCGCAGTCCATCGGCCACCTTGCCGGCCTTGGGCTGATCGAGCACGTCCTTGATGCCCTGCACGACCAGCGGCGGGTTCGCGGCGATCTCCTCGGCCAGCGTGTGCGCGGCGGCCAGAACCGCCTCCTGGTCCGGGTAGACGTCGTTGACGAGACCGATCTTCTCGGCGCGCGCGGCGTCGATGTCCTTGCCGGTGTAGGCGAGTTCGCGCACATGACCCTCGCCGATGATGCCCGGCAACCGGTGCAGCGACCCGATGTCGGCGACGATGGCGACCTTGGCCTCGCGCAGGCTGAAGCTGGCCTCGGCGCTGGCCAGGCGGATATCCGCGGCGGCGATCAGATCGAGTCCGCCGCCTACGCACCAGCCGGAGATCGCGGCGATCACGGGTTTGCGGCAGTCGGCGACCGCGGTCACCGAGGCCTGCATGCGCCGGATCTCGTAGAGGAAATCGGTGCGCGGTGCGGCCAGGGCCTTCTCGGCCAGCAGCGGACCGAAGGTCGGGCTCATCGCGGGCAGATCGAGACCGTAGGAGAAGTGCTTACCGGAACCGGTGAGCACGATCGCGCGGATCTCCGGGTCGGCGTCCAGCTCGCCGAAGATCAGCGGCAACTCACTCCAGAAATCCGGGCCCATGGCATTGCCCTTGCCGGGCCCGGTCAGCGTCACTCTCGCGACGTGACCGGTGCGCTCGACGTCGAAAGCCTTCCAATCACTCATTCGGCCAGCGTATCGGGGCAGTTCGGCGGCACCGGGACAGCGGTCGGGATTGCGGGAGCGCGGGCAGGACGTAGGTTGGAGGCGTGAGCAGTTCCCAGCGACCCGACGCCGAGCTGGCCGATCTCGACCCTCAGGATCTCGAACCTCAGCACGACGGCGTCACCGCCGCGCAGTACCGAGCGGCCATGCGCCACTATCCCGCCGGAGTGACGATCGTCACCCTGAGACGGCAGGAACGCCCGGTGGGTTTCACCGCCACCTCCTTCGCCTCGCTGTCGCTGGACCCGCCGTTGATCTCGTTCAACATCGCCCACACCTCCTCGTCCATCGACGCGATGACCGAGGCCGATTCGGTCGTCGTCCATTTCCTCGGCGACCATCAACAGCATCTGGCACAACGGTTTTCACGCGCCGCCGCAGAGCGTTTCGCCGACCGGGAATCGTGGTCGACGCTCGAGACGGGCGAGCCGGTGCTGCACGGCACCCCGATCTGGGTGCGCGCCACCGTGCACCGGTTGATCCCCATCGGCGACCACACCCTGGTGGTCGGGTTGGTCACCCGCGTGCACGACGACACCGGCGGTGAACCGATGCGCAACCCGCTGCTGTACTACAACGGCACCTATCATCGCCCAGCCGGATTGGACTGAGCCACAAGCGCTTTCACGCGACTCCCGATTCGCTGGGCGGCGCGGCGCGTTTGCCGCTCGCGAGGCCGGCGCTTGACAATGCCGGGCGAGTTCTGCCACTCTCGGCTCAGGTCACGAGTACCAGCGTCAAGCCCCGGCTAGCTGGTCGGCAACCCTCCTCCGCGGTGGGGTGCTCCGGGTGACGACCTGGCCGCTGCTCGACCGAGCACGGCAAGCGCGGACTCCGATCACCCTCCACATCCGGAGTCCCTGAACAAAGGGATCGCCCCGATGCGTACTGCTGTCTCGACAACTGCCGTAGCCACCGCCGAAACCGTTGCCCCGCAGCAGGTTTGCTCGAACACAGGCTGCGCCGGCACCTTCTGCGCCTGCTCGGTATCGGACCGCGCCGACCATGCCACTCGCGCCTGCCGCACCGGCGAGCCGATCGCCCGCGTCTCCGGCTGCGATCTGCGAGTTCCCCTGGTACAGGGCGGTTTCCGCACCTACGCCAACTTCGACTACGCCGCCAGCGCCCCCGCGCTGGCCCAGGTCATCGACCGGGTGAACGAACTGCTCCCCTATTACGCCAGCGTGCACCGCGGCGCCGGATACGCCTCCCGCATCAGCACCGATTGCTATGAGGCAGCGCGGATTTCGGTGGCCCGGGCGGTGAACTGCGCCGACGATCAGGTGGTGGTGTTCACTCGCAACACCACCGACTCGCTGAATCTGCTGGCCTGCTGCGTTCCCGGCGACACCGTGGTGCTCGACATCGAGCATCACGCGAACTTCCTGCCCTGGACGCGCCGCGGCCGCCGGGTGGTCCCCGCAGCCGAGACGATCACCGGGACGCTGCATCGGATCGAGGCCGAGTTGTGCGCGAAACCCGCTGCGCTGCTTGCTGTTACCGGTGCGTCGAATGTGACGGGTGAAGTGCTGCCGCTGGCGGAACTGACCGCGATCGCGCATCGTCACGGCGCCCGCATCCTGGTCGATGCCGCGCAGCTGGCCCCGCATCGTCGCATCGACCTGCAGTCGTTCGCGGAATCCGGCGGAACCGGCATCGACTACCTGGCCTTCTCCGGCCACAAGCTGTACGCGCCCTTCGGCGCCGGGGTGCTGGTGGGTCGCCGGGACTGGCTGGACGCGGCGCCGCCGTATCTGGCCGGCGGCGGGGCGGTCACCGCCGTCACCACCGAGCAGGCGCACTGGGCGCCCGCACCGCAGCGGCACGAGGCGGGATCGCCGAACGTCCTGGGCGCGGCGGCGGTCGCGGCGGCCTGTGAGGCGTTGAGCGCCCTCGACGAACACGCCGTGGCCGAGCACGAACACCATCTGATCCGCCGCCTGCGCGACGGACTGACAACCGTTGCGGGCGTGCGGCAACTGCGCATCTTCGCCGACAGCGCCGACAGCGCCGACAGTGTGGGCATCGTGGCGTTCACCGTCGACGGGTTCGAGCCCGGCCGGATCGCGGCGTATCTGTCGGCCGAATACGGCATCGGCGTCCGCGACGGTCGATTCTGCGCTCATCCCCTGCTGCGACGGCTCGGCGTGGACGGCGCGGTCCGTGCCAGTGTCGGCCTCGGCACGTCGGCCGACGATGTCGATCGGCTGATCGAGGCCCTGAGCCGATTGGTTCGACACGGTGCGCAGTGGAACTACACGTGCACCGAAGGACAGTGGTCCCCCGCCCCGGAAACCCGGCCGGGGCTGACCGAGGCGGCGCGCGGGGCGACTCCGTGCGCCCAGGATTTCAGCGCCCAGGATTTCAGCGCCCGGGTATGACGCGCCAGGGTCCGGCTCACGGCACCAGGTAGCGGGCAGCCAACTCCTCGACCAGCGGATCGCCGTCGGCGACGGAATCGAGGGCCTCGAGGTCGTTCTCGATGGCGATCTGGCGTGGGTCGTCCTGCTCGGCGTCCGGCGTACCGTCCTCGTTCAATTGGCGCACCATCTTCTGGCGCACCCGAGCCTTGAGCGAATCGGCTATCTCCTGGGTCATACTTCCAGCATGCCCGCCTAGACCGGGGCCAACCATGTACCCCAGGGGGTGTTGCGGGCGACGGTGAACACCACGAGCAGCCCGATCAACCACCATTGCGCCTGGCCACGAAGGGTGAAGGGAAAGGCGGCGTCGGCTCTGCCGCGCCATCGTCCCAGGGCCCACCGCCCCCACCACAGTGCGAGGGTGAGCAGCAGCGGAAGCACGAAGACGTTGCTGTGCAGCGCGTCGAGCACCCGGCCGTCGGTGAGATTGTGCACAGCGCGCAATCCGCCGCATCCCGGGCACCACCACCCGGTCAGCGCATGGAACGGACATACCCCGTACGCCCCCTGGCTGTGCGGATCGCGAAAGTGCAGCACCGTAGCCGCGGCGACCACCGCACCGGCCGCCAGCACCGGCCCGCCCTGAGCGCGCCATCCGGTGCGCGGCACCGACCGTTCGCCGGGCAGCTCGCGCGCGATATCCACAGAGTTCACGGTAATCGGCGGGCGCGGTGAGCCGCCAGCGTCGGCGGGCTGCGGCGAGGAATCACCGGGCACGCGTCGTCACCGGCGCGGTGAGGGTGCCGGCGAGCATGTCGATGACCTGATCCCAGGCCTCGCGGTCGTCGGCGGCGATCCGGCCCGCCTCGACGGCGCGTTCGTGGTCGGCCAGCAGCGCGAACAGGACCGTGGTGAGACTGCGCAGCCGGCGATGCCGCAGCCGCGGCGGGAGGTCCGAGAGCGCACGGTCCAGCCCGCCCACGATCACTCGCACCGAGGTCCGTTCGGCGCTGTCCAGGTTGGCCGCGTCCGATACCGCCGGATGGGTGCGAATCTGTTCGAGAAACCTTGCGTAGTACGAACTCTCGTTCCGTGCTCCCAGTTCGAACATGGGGATGACCAGCGCGTCGAGCAGAGTGTGCACATCGTCGCCGGTCGCGGCCGGGCGCTGCGCCAGCAATTCCAATCGGCGCACCTCCAGTGTCGCCAGCCGCTGTTGCACGACCGCCTCGACGAGTCCGTCGCGCGAGCCGAAGTGATACGGGATCGCCGAGTTGTTGCGCTGCCCGGCCGCGGCGGCGATATCGCGCAGCGGCACCAGATATCCCCGCTCGGCGATCAACCGTTCCCCCGCCACCATCAACCGCTCCCGGGCACTCACTGCTTCCACCCTGAGCACGATACGTCCTACCAGGTAATTGAGCACTAGTCCTTGACAGTTAAGAGCTAATTCTTAACACTGCGAGGACAACAACCGAGAGGACTAGCGATGATCCTGGACAAATTCCGACTCGACGGCCGCGTCGCCGTCGTCACCGGCGCCGGCCGCGGTATCGGCGCCGCCACCGCCCTGGCCCTGGCCGAGGCGGGCGCCGATGTGGCGATCGCCGCACGCACCCGGTCGCAACTGGACGCGGTCGCCGAACAGATCCGCGCGACGGGCCGGCGCGCCCTGGCCGTGGCCTGCGATCTGTCGGATCTCGACGCCGTCACGGCACTGGCCGAGGCCGCCGCCACCGAATTCGGCCGCATCGACATCGTGGTCAACAATGTCGGCGGCACGATGCCGAACACCTTCATGACCACCTCGACGGAATTCCTCGAGGAGGCGTTCCGCTTCAACGTCTCCACCGCGCACGCCCTCACCCGCGCCGCGGTTCCATACATGCTCGCCGGCGAGGGCGGCTCGGTGGTCAACATCTCCTCGATGATGGGCCGGGCGCCCGGGCGCGGCTTCCTCGCCTACGGCACGGCCAAGGCTGCGCTCGCGCATTGGACCCGGCTGGCCGCCGCGGATCTGTCGCCGCGGATCCGGGTCAACGGCATCGCGGTCGGGTCGGTGCTCACCTCCGCACTCGAGGTGGTGGCACAGAATCCCGAGGTCAAGGCGAAGATGGAGGCCGACACCCCGCTGCATCGGCTGGGCGATCCGACCGATATCGCGGCCGGCATCGTCTATCTCTGCTCGCCCGCGGGCAGCTATCTCACCGGCAAGATTCTGGAGATCGACGGCGGTATCGCCGCACCCAACCTGGAACTCGGCCTGCCCGATTTGTGATAACAACGCGGATTCTTCCGTACCATCGGCGCGCTCGGCAGGTCACAATGATCAACTATGCACTGTGATCGAGCACACATGATCGCTTACGGTGCCGTCCCCGCTTGTCGACGAATGTGCCCGCCGCCCGGTCCGGCCGGACAGCGGGCCGGGTAGAGAGGTCGGACGCATATGAACTGCACGAGCATCACCCGATGGACGATCCGAGCGGCGGCCGCGACAGCGATCGCGGCCGCCGGATTCGCTGTCACGGCGCCCGCGGGCGCCGACCCGGTGTGGCCCGGCGGCCCCGACATCCCCGGCATTCCGCAACTCGTACCCTCACCGCCCGGCCAGATCTCGGCTCCGTGTTCGGCCGCGGCACGCGCGTGCCTGCGCCTGTCGACCAACGAGGGCTGGCTGATGGACAACGGCCGCGTCGTCTACGGCCCGACCCCCATCTCGCACGGGCGGCCCGGGTACGAGACACCACCCGGCACCTTCCACGTCGCGTTCAAGGAGCCGTATCACTGGAGCACCATGCACAACGCCGAAATGCGCTGGGCCGTCTTCTTCAACGGCGATATCGCCACCCACATCGGACCGATCGAGGAGCAGTCCCACGGCTGCATCCGGATGACGCCCGAAGGCGCCAAGGCCTTCTACGACTACGTCAATCCGGGTGACGTCTTCGAAGTCGTGCCGTGACCGTACGCGCCGGCCCGGGCTCCGGGTCGGCGCGCTACGAATTCAGGTGACCCAGCTTGATCGCCAGCAGATTCGCGATCACGACGCCCGCGAAAACCACCGCGGCCACCCGGTGCCCCAGTCCCCACAGCGCGGCCGCGGCGCCGCCGAAAACCACGATCTTGGTGATCACCGCGAGCAGCGGAACATCGAAACTCGCCTTCGGCGCCGCGAACATTCCCCACACCACCGCGGCGGCCAGCGGGATGCCCAGCGCCAGAACCACTTTCGCCACGGTGTTGTCGCCGGCCCGCCATCCCCACAGTCCCAGTATCACCAGCGCGCCCACCTCCACGGCGAAGGCGACGGTCAAATTGGCCCACTTCCACAGTTCCTGCATGACTGCCCTCTCGTGCTCATGAGAGCAGCGCTCTCTAACACGAGCAGTGTGCGCTAGAGCGGAGGCGTTGTCAACCGTTGCGGATTGCCGTGCGCGACGGCGTGAGGGCGGCGGAGTGAGCCGGGCTCGCAGGATCGGGCGAGCAGGATCGATTCGGCCGGCGCGAGCGACCGAGTCATCCCGTCGGCGCGCCGAAATCGAAGGGGCACTCAGACAAGAACAGTCGACGAATACACCGAACCGCCCGTCGAGAAGACGTCCTCAGCCGGCCGTTCGCGGTCGATCGGACAGACCGAGGCGCAGGTGCTCGCTGTGGTACACCGCCTCGTCGAGCAGCTGTGCGACGTGTGTGTCGTAGAGGCTGTAGACGATGCTGCGCCCGGCGCGGGTTCCGGTGACGAGCCCGAGGTTACGCAGCAGACGGAGCTGATGAGAGACCGCGGACTGTTCCATCCCCACCGCCTCGGCGAGTTCGGAGACGGGCCGTGGCCCTTGGCGCAATTCACTGAGGATCAGCAGCCGGCTCGGCGTGGCCAGGGCTTGCAGGGTGGTCGCCACATGCGCGGCGGACTCACTGTCCAGCCGGGCGATCGGCCGGTCGCGGCCTTCGACGCCATGTCCCATAACCGTGGAGTTTAGCCGACAGGTATACATGAAGACCTCTTCACGTGTTCTGTTATTCTCGGGTTGTCCGCTCCCGACCCTCGGAGGTTTCTCGTGTCCGCACCGGCCGCCACGCGTCCCGCCGCGCTCACGGCGATACCCGCGCGGCGGACCCGGTTGTTCACGCTTCCCGAAATCCGTTGGGCCGCAGCAGCTCTGCTGCTCTTCGCGGTGGGCTCGGTGGCCCGGATCCTGCACACACCGCCCGAGGCGTGGTGGTCGCTGTATCTGGCCTGCTACCTCACCGGCGGCTGGGAACCCGCCCTGGCCGGGGTGCGGGCCCTGCGCGAAAGGACGCTGGACGTCGATCTGCTGATGGTGGTGGCCGCGATCGGCGCCGCCGCGATCGGGCAGATCACCGACGGCGCACTGCTGATCGTCATCTTCGCCACCTCGGGCGCACTGGAGGCGTTCGCGACCGCGCGCACCGAGGACTCGGTGCGCGGCCTGCTCGACCTGGCGCCCGACACCGCCACCCGGATCGACGACGGTGTCGAAACGACCGTGAGGGCAGCGGATCTCGCGGTGGGCGATGTGATTCTGATCCGCCCCGGAGATCGCATCGCCGCCGACGGCACGGTCCTCGCGGGCGCGAGCGAGGTCGACCAGGCCACCATCACCGGTGAGCCCATGCCGGTGGACAAATTGTCCGGTGACGTGGTGTTCGCCGGAACCTCGAACGGCACCGGCGTCCTGCGGGTGCGGGTCGGTCGCCGCGCCGAGGACTCCGTCGTGGCCCGCATCGCCGCCCTGGTCGAACAGGCCGGCCGCACCAAGGCGCGAGCGCAACTGTTCATCGAGAAGATCGAACAGCGTTATTCGGTCGGCATGGTCGCGGTGACGCTCGCGGTCTTCGCGGTGCCACTGTTGCTCGGTGCGGCGCTGCAGGATTCACTGCTTCGAGCGATGACGTTCATGATCGTCGCCTCGCCGTGTGCGGTGGTGCTGTCCACCATGCCGCCGCTGCTCGCCGCGATCGCCAATGCCGGCCGGCACGGCGTACTGGTCAAATCCGCGGTCGTGATGGAACGGCTGGGCAGCACCACCCGCGTGGCCTTCGACAAGACCGGCACGCTCACCCGCGGCGTCCCGGAACTCACCGACATCCGTGTGCTGCCCGGCAGCCCGGGTACGACCGAGGAGGTCCTGCGCTGGGCCGCGGGCGCCGAATATTCCAGCGAGCACCCGCTGGCCACCGCGGTTGTCCGGGCCGGTCGCGAGCGCGGACTGACGTTGCCGCCCGCCGTCGACTTCAGCGCGCAGCCCGGACGCGGCGTCACCGCCACGGTGGACGGTCACCTCATCGAGGTGGGATCACCTGCCGCGCTGTTGAATTCGACCGACACCGCTGCCACGGCCGTCGTAGCGGAGATACAGGAGGCGGGGCATACCGCTGTGATCGTGCGGCGCGAGCGCCGCACCGTCGCGATCCTCGGCATCACCGATCTGGCGCGTCCCGAGGCGGCCGATTCCGTCGCCGCGATCACCGAAATCACCGGGGCCACACCGGTTCTGATCACCGGCGACAACGCGGCCGCTGCCCGGCAGCTCGCGGCCCACCTCGGGCTGACCGACGTCCGGGCCGACCTGCTGCCGGAAGCCAAAGTCGCCGCGATCACGGAACTGGAAGCCGCGGGCGACCGCGTCACCGCCGTGGGCGACGGCATCAACGACGCACCCGCGCTCGCCGCCGCTCATGTCGGAATGGCCATGGGCGGCAACGGATCCGACCTCACCCTGCACACCGCCGACGCCGTCGTCATCCGCGACGACCTGACCACCGTCCCGGCGGTCATCGCCCTGTCGCGTCGCGCCCGGCGCATCGTGGTCGCCAACCTGATCATCGCCGCGACCTTCATCGCCGTCCTGATCACCTGGGACCTCGTCGGCCACCTTCCGCTACCGTTGGGGGTCGCCGGACACGAGGGTTCCACCGTCATCGTCGGCCTCAACGGCGTGCGCCTGCTGCGCGGTCGCGCCTGGGAGAACGGGACGGCACGCCGCGACGATCGACGGCCGCGCCCGGTCCTCGTCCGATCCATCGATCGCGCCACCCCGCTGTAGCGAGAGGCGCATACTGGTCGAGCGCGCATGGTGCGGCGGACGGGTCGAACCCGCCGCCGGGGTACCTCGTTTCAGAAGCAGAGCGTTTCCCGAAACCGACCACCAGAGGTCGCCATGACCGATCTGTCACCGTTCTACGCCGACGTGCAGGCCCACTACGACCTGTCCGACGATTTCTTCGCTCTCTTCCTGGATCCCACGCGCACCTACAGTTGCGCGTACTTCCGCGAACCGGACCTCACCCTGGAACAGGCACAGCTCGCCAAGATCGACCTGTCACTCGGCAAATGCGATCTGCATCCGGGTATGACGCTGCTCGACATCGGCTGCGGCTGGGGCTCCACCATGCTGCGCGCCGTGGAGAAATACGGCGTGCGTGTCATCGGCCTGACGCTGAGCCGCAACCAGTTCGAGCACGTGCGCGACCTGCTGGACGGTCTGCCGCCCGGCACCGGTGAAGTGTACCTGCGCGGCTGGGAGGAATTCGACCAGCCGGTCGACCGGATCGTCTCGATCGGAGCCTTCGAACACTTCCGGCGCGAACGCTACGACGCGTTCTTCGACCGCTGCCACCACCTGCTGCCCCCCGACGGCCGCATGATGCTGCACACCATCATCGGCTTCCACCGGCACCAACTCCGGGAGATGGGCATACCCCTCACCCACGAATACCTGGCCTTCAGCAAGTTCGTTCTCGACGAAATCTTCCCCGGCGGTCAACTTCCGCAGCCCCAGTGGATCGGCGAATACGCCGAACGGGCCGGCTTCACCCTCCACGACGTCCAATCCCTGCAACCGCACTACGCCCACACCCTCGACCTGTGGGCCCAAGCCCTCCGCGACCACCGCTCCGAAGCCATCGCCCTGACCTCCCCCGCCGTCTACGACCGCTACCTCCGCTACCTGACCGGCTGCGCAGACCTGTTCCGCGACGGCTACATCGACGTCCGCCAGCACGTCCTCCTGGCGTGACGGACGCCCGCCACCGAAATGAAACGTGTTCTACTGTGGCGGCATGGATGTGAGTTACGAGGCGACCAAGCGTGAGCTCGCGACGGACCAGGGTGTGCTGCGATATCACGAGGCCGGGGACGGTCCGCCGCTGTTGCTGCTCCACGGCTCCGGGATCGGCGTCAGCGGGTGGCGGAACTACCGGGGCAATCTCGGCACGTTTGCGCAGCGGTTCCACTGCTATGTGCTGGAGTTCCCCGGATTCGGCGTGAGCGATCCCGTCGACGGGCATCCCGTGCTGACCGCGGGGTCGTCGGTCGTCCGATTCATGGACGCGCTGGGCATCGAATCCGCCGCGATGATCGGCAACTCGATGGGCGGAGTCGTCGGCGTCAACGTGGCGATGAAACACCCTGCGCGCGTGAGCAAATTGATCACCATCGGCGGCGTGGGCCCGAACATCTTCAGCCAGAACCCCAGCGAGGGCACGCGACTGCTACAGGAATTCGCCGACGCCCCGAGCCGCGAGAAACTGGTGCGCTGGCTGGAATGCATGGTCTACGACCGCACCCTGATCACCGACGAACGCATCGAGGAGCGCTGGGAGACCGCGAAGGATCCCGGCTCCCACAAGACGCTCGCGGCGATGTACGGCTCCCGGACGTTCGCCGCGCAACAACAGATGATGGCCACCTCGGGAGTGCCACCGTACTGGTCCATGCTGGGCACGGTGCAATGCCCCACCCTGCTGACCTGGGGTCTTGACGACCGGCAATGCCCACCCGATATGCCGATGATCCCGATGCGGCTGATCCCCCATGCCGAACTGCACATCTTCCCCAACTGCGGGCACTGGGTGATGATCGAAGCCAAAGAGGCGTTCGAGCGGGTCGCCACGGAGTTCCTGCTTCGGTGAGTCCGCGCGGTAGATGCGAAACCGCCCCGGAAAACGGCTTCCGGGGCGGTCGCGTGGTTTACACCGCTGCCGCACAGTCCGCGGCGGCCCGGCGCGCTAGAAGTAGTGCGCGCGGCCGGCGACCGGGCGTCCCAGCGCCCCCAGCAGAGCCAGCGCCGCCCCCACGACCAGCGCGATGATGCCCAATGTCCAGAGGATCGGAATTCCGAGCAGGAAACCGAGAACCAGAAGGACAACCCCGAGAGTGATCACAGCAATCTCCTCACTTTCGCTCACCTCGCACCGGTCCGGCGACCGGCTGCGATCAGCGGTGGCTCGAAACATCCGATACCCGGATATCCCGGAGTGAAACGAGCTCTCTTCACCGGTGAAGCCTGGAGGCGACGACTCGGCTATATCAAACCCAGGACGAATCCGGCTCGCTGGAAATAGGTGTCGAAGTCCTCGGAGGCGTCGCCCAGTGCGTGCACCAACCGCGCCACCGCGGTGTCGTACCGGTCTGCTCTCAATCCGTCGTATTCCCTGGGCCACGGAAGGTTGGCGCGGCCACTGTCCACGGTGACATAGGTCACGCGGTCGATCAGCGAGCCGCGGTAGAAGAAGTCGGCGAAGCAGATGGCGGTATGGGAGTCGGCGAACTTCATGTGAGCCAAGCCCTTTCGCTTCTTCAGGACCGACGAATCGCACCGCCGTCCACGTCCGGACGATCGGCGACGCCGGAGCCCACCGCTGCCGGCGCGAGCCTTCCGGATACCTGATAATTCGATGCCTACGCTCCCGCGGATACGTCCGCCGCTCCGTCGGCTCACGGCCGCGGCGCCGTCGGCACCATCGGTAGAGCCCGCCTCCGATGGTTTGCTGCAATTTCGCCATAACCATCGGAGCGCGCCCGTCAACAGCGCACAATGAGAAACGAATACGCCTCAGGTCGACCGGCCCCGAGGATCCGGCCGAATCGTTGTCAGATGGTTTCCGCCACCTCCGGGAGGGCCCGATGGATGCGTATCCTCCGATCGCTGAACACGGAATTGTCGGCGATCTGCAAACCGCGGCACTGGTGTCGTCGGCCGGCACGGTGAATTGGTGGTGCACACCGCGATTCGATTCACCGAGCCTCTTCGGCGCCCTGCTCGACCACCAGCGAGGCGGATACTGCCGCGTCGCCGCCGATTTGCCAGAGGCAGAAGTCACCGTCCGCCAGTTGTACTTGCCGGACACTGCCGTGCTCGTCACGCGATTCATGGCCCCCGCGGGAGTCGGCGAGGTCGCCGACTTCATGCCACCGATCGACACCGAGACACCGACGGATCGCCATCGGCTGATCCGGATCGTGCGGGTGCTACGCGGCCGCCTGCCCTTCACCGTGTCCTGTCGGCCGCGCTTCGACTACGGCCGCGCCGAACACCGCACCGTGGCACACGATCCCGAATGGGTCATGTTCGAAAGCCGCGGGGCCACACTGCATCTGCAAGCATCCGACCCGATAGTGCTGCGTGTCGAGGACACGGACGCGACCGGCAGCTTCACCCTCGAGGAGGACCAGACGGCGTTCCTCGTGCTGACCGCCACCGGTGCGGGTGGGGAATTTCCGGCATCTCCGCAACGCAGCGAGGTAGCCGCCGAATTCGCGCACTGCCGCACCTGGTGGCAGGACTGGCTGCGAAATTCGACCTACCGCGGACGGTGGCGCGACATGGTCAACCGTTCCGCGATCACCCTCAAACTACTGACCTACGCACCGACCGGCGCGCCGATCGCCGCTCTCACGATGGGGCTGCCCGAACAAGTCGGTGGCGAACGGAACTGGGACTACCGCTACACATGGTTGCGTGACGGCTCCCTCTCGGTCCGGGCGCTGATCGATCTCGGATTCACCGCCGAGGCCTACGCCTTCCGCCGCTGGCTACGGGAACGACTACCCGGCAGCACCCCGTCCGGTGAACCACTGCAGATCATGTACCGCATCGACGGTGATCCGCGCCTCGACGAGCAGATCCTCGAGCACTGGGAGGGATACCGCAAATCATCGCCGGTACGCGTCGGCAACGCCGCCGCCGACCAACTGCAGCTCGACATCTACGGCGAGGTCGCCGACGCGCTGGGCCAGACCTCCGATGTCGGCAGCGTATCCGGCTGGCGGGTCTTCGCCGAACTTCTGGACTGGCTGACCGACCACTGGGATCGCCCGGACGAAGGCATATGGGAAACCCGGGGCGGCAGAAAGGACTTCACCTACAGCCGGCTGATGACCTGGGTCGCATTCGACCGAGGCATCCGCCTCGCTACCGAGCATGCGCGACCAGCGGATCTCCAGCGCTGGACTCGCGCGCGCGACGCCGTGTTCAACCAGATTCTCGAGCGCGGCTGGAATGAGGAGCGACGCGCCTACGTCCAGCATTTCGGGTCTCACGTCCTGGACGCATCGCTACTTCTGATGCCGCGCATGGGATTTCTGTCCCCGCACGATCCGGACTGGCTGAGCACACTGGACGCGATGGACGAGGAGCTGGTCGACGACAGTCTGGTCTACCGATACGATCCCGCCGCCTCGCCGGACGGGTTGCGCGGCTCCGAGGGCACATTCAACCTGTGCAGCTTCCTCTACGTCGAGGCGCTGGCGCGGGCTGGACGCGTACACCATGCCCGCTACGCATTCGACAAGATGCTCACCTACGCCAACCACGTCGGGTTGTTCGCCGAGGAAATCGGCCCCTCGGGTGAGCAATTGGGCAACTTCCCCCAGGCATTCACCCACCTTGCGCTCGTCGCGGCCGCGATCGCACTCGACGACGAACTCGATCGACTCGAATCCGGCACCGGAAAGCCGTGAGACGATGAGCGAGCAAAGCGCTCCCGCCCGCCCCCGCGGCGTGCTGGCACCGCTGGCACTCGCACAGTTCATCTGCAGTTTCGCCGGCACGAACATGGCGGTGATGATCACCGACATCAGCCACGACCTGAACGCCGACGTCTCCGGCGTGCAACTGGTGATCACCCTGTTCCTGTTGATCATGGCGGCGTTGATGATCCCGGGCGGCAAACTCACCGACCGCTACGGCCGCAAACGCTGCTTCACCGTAGGTCTTTCGGTCTACGGCATCGGCGCGATACTGAGCGCCCTCGCCCCGGGACTGGGCGTGCTGGCGCTGGGCAACTCCGTGCTCGAGGGAGTGGGCACCGCGCTGTTGATCCCGCCGGTCTACATCCTGACCACGCTGCTGTTCACCGACACCACTACCCGCGCACGAGCCTTCGGAGTGGTGATGGCGATGGGCGGAATCGGCGCCGCCGCCGGGCCGCTACTCGGCGGACTGATCGCCTCCACCCTCGGCTGGCGAGCGGCATTCGCCTTCCAAGCGCTGGTCGTGGCGGCCATCCTGGTATCGACGCGCCGCCTGCACGACCCACTCCCGCCCGACCCCACCCGCACCCTGGACATCACCGGCACCGTCCTGTCCGCGGCCGGACTCATCCTCCTCGTACTCGGAATCCTCGCCGCCGACAACGACTTACGATGGAGCGCGATACTGATCGTGCTCGCGATTCTGGTGCTGGCCGGATTCTTCCTGCACGTGCGCGCGACCGAACGATCCGGCGGCGACCCCCTGGTATCGACCAGCCTCTTCCACAGCCGAGCATCCAATTTCGGGCTGGTCACTCAACTACTGCAATGGCTCATCCTGATGGGAACCTCCTTCGTCGTCTCGGCCTACCTCCAGGTCGTACGTGGCTACGATCCCATCCGCACCGGCATCATCTTCACCGCCGCCACCGCGGGACTGCTCGTATCGTCGCTGTCGGCGGCCCGGCTGGCACGACGCTTCGCCCAGCGCACACTCGTCATGACCGGATTCGTCGTAGTCGCCGTCGGCGTCGTGGTACTCATCGCGATGGCCGGACGCAGCCTCAACCCATGGGCGTTCGCACCCGGACTACTGCTGATCGGACTCGGACTCGGCTCGATGCTCACTCCCTCGGTCAACATCGTGCAATCCGCCTTCAGCGAGGAACGCCAAGGCGAAATCTCCGGACTCTCACGCTGCGTATCCAACCTGGGCTCCTCACTGGGCACCGCCATCGCCGGCACCATCCTCGTCGCCGGACTCAGCAGCCACGCCTACGCCACCGCGATGCTCACCCTCGCCGCAGCCGCCGTCATCGGACTCCTCGCAGCCGCCGCCCTACCCCACGACACACGCGCCGCAGAACCGTAAGCGCGGTGTCACGGAAAGACGGCCGGCCACGTGATGTCGGCACGGGTCGCTGTAGACGTCCTGAGGCACGTCGATCAGGCCATGACCAGCGGCGCTACACGGCTCGCGGATGTGCCCAGCAGGCTGCCGCCGATGCGCTCGACCGCGCTGTCAGCGGAAGGCGCTGACCTGCGACGTCAGCCGAATTAGTTGGGAATTCGTTGTGAATCCGGACGCCAGCGGTTCAATCATGGGAGCCAGAAACCTGCTCTACCAGGAAGTATGGAGCCGCCTGGGGGAATCGAACCCCCGACCTTTTCATTACGAGTGAAGCGCTCTACCGACTGAGCTAAGGCGGCGTGCCTTTCGGCGGTGCGAGTCTATCGTCTCCGGGGACCGAATACGAAAACGGCAGGTCATCGCCGCAGTGTGGCCATGATTTCGGCCAGTCTGCGCGCCTTGGCGGCCGGTGTCCGAGCCTTGAGCAGGGGCAGGAGCAGCAGGTAGCGGGCGGTCCGGTCCAAGGCGGCGAAGCGAGTCGCCGCATCGGTATGCACGGCCAGGGCCTCGGTCAGCTCCGACGGGACGGATGCCGAGCGTTGGGGCGCGTAGGCGGCGTGCCAACGACCATCGGCGCGGGCGGCTTCGACTGCGGCCAGGCCCGGTGGGCGCATCCGGCCCGCGGCGATCAGGGCCTCGGCTCGCACGACGTTCACCTGGGACCAGGCGCTCCCGGGTCGCCGGCGCGAGTAGCACTGGAGGTAGGAGCGGTCGTCGTGAGCGCGCCGGTGACCGTCGATCCAGCCGTAACACAGGGCAACCTCGGCCGCCTCGTCGATGGTGATCAGGGGTGCCGACGACCCCTTGCGCGCGATCATCAGCCAGGCGCCGCCGTCGTCGGTGTGGTGACCGTCCAGCCAGTCGGCCCAGGCGGCTGCATCGGGAAAGTGGTTGACAGCAGGGTGTTTTCGCACGGTTCGTCCTTTCGTCGAACACCATGCTTCCCCTTGAAGTGCTCATCCTTTGAGCACTTTCTCGGTCAGATCGCCGCATGTTGGTCGCGACGGCCGGTCAGGCGGAGCGGGCCGCGATCAGCCCGGCGACCATCGCGGCGACGGCGAAGCGGGGTTTGACGTTCAGGTCGAGCGCCTCGCGGCAGGCGAGGACGGCTTCGATGGAACGCAGCAGCCCCTCGGGCCGCACCTCGTCGGCCAGATCGCGGATCTGATCGGACAGGTCGGGATGGGTGAGGGTGATCGCCGGAGACGGAGGTGCCGCGGAGGTACCGAAACGCAGTGCCAGCGCGTCGCGGTACAGGCCCGCGACGTCGATCAGCGCCCGGTCGAGGGCATCGCGGCTGGTGCGGGTGGCGCGGGATTTCTGGCGGCGCTCGAGGTCCTTGAGCACACCGGCGGAACCGCGGGTCGCCGAGGCGGCGCCTTTGCCGGTGCCACCGGCGCCCAACGCGGTCGCCAGCTCGTCACGTTCGCGCTCGTCCCGTTCCGCGCTGACCTGTTTGGCCTCCTCCTCGGCGGATTTGACCAGCTCGTCACCCGCCGCGTAGGCCGCGGCCGGGCGAGCGACCGCCGAGACCAGCGACAATGCCCGGGTCCGGCGGGCACGGGCCTGCTCGTCGGTCGCGAGCCGGCGGGCGCGACCGACGTGTCCCCCGCTCACCGAGGCCGCCCACGCCGCCTGTTCCGGCTCCAGCCCGTCGCGCTCGCGCAGCACCTGGGCGATGGCGTCCACCGACGGCGTCACCAGATGAATATGCCGGCATCGGGATCGCAGAGTGACCGAGATGTCCTCCGGGTCCACCGACGGCGCGCACAGCAGGAACACGGTCCGCTCGGGCGGTTCCTCGACCACCTTCAACAGCACGTTGCCCGCGGCCTCGGTCAATCGGTCGGCATCCTCGATCAACACCACCTGCCACCGCCCGGTGCTGGGACGCCGCGCCGCGACCTGCACGATCTCGCGCATTTCCTTGGTGCCGATGCTCAGGCCCTCCGGAATCACCCGCCGGACATCGCCGTGGGTGCCGGCCATGGTGGTGGTGCAGGCATGGCAGTGGCCGCAGCCGGGAGTGCCCTCGGCCGTACATTGCAGCGCGGCCGCAAAGCACAGTGCCGCAACGGATCTGCCGGATCCGGGCGGCCCCGTGAACAGCCAGGAGTGCGTCATCGCCGAGGACGCGATTCCGGCACGCGCCGCCACGGCGGCAGCGGTCAACTCGGACTCGACCGAGTCCTGGCCCACGAGCCGATCGAAGACACCTGCCACGCGCTACACACTAATCGGCCGCACCGACAACCCCACCGGCACCGAGACGCTGCCCGCTACGAAGCCACCGCTACTACTCCGCCGGAGACTTCGCCGCCGCCTTCTTCGCGGGCGCCTTCTTGGCCGCGGTCTTCTTGGCGGTTGTCTTCTTGGCGGTCGCGGTGGTCTTCTTCGCCGTCGACTTCGCCGCGGTCTTCTTCGCCGGCGCCTTCTTCGCGGTCTTCTTGGCCGCCTTCTTCACCGGCCCCTTGGCGCGGCGATCGGCGAGCAGTTCGGAGGCGCGCTCGTCGGTGATCGACTCCACCTCGTCACCCTTGCGCAGGCTGGCATTGGTTTCGCCGTCGGTGACATACGGGCCGAACCGCCCGTCCTTGATGACCATCGGCTTGCCGGTGGCGGAGTCGTTGCCCAACTCCCGCAGTGGCGCCGCGCTCGCCGCCTGCCGTCCGCGCCGCTTGGGTTCGGCGTAGATCTTCAACGCCTCTTCCAGGCTCACGGTGAAGATCTGGTCTTCGGTGGCGAGCGAGCGAGAATCCGTGCCCTTCTTCAGATACGGGCCGTAGCGGCCGTTCTGCGCGGTGATTTCCTCACCGGATTCGGGATCCTTGCCGACCACCCGCGGCAGCGACAGCAGCTTCAGCGCATCATCGAGGGTGATGGTCGACAGGTCCATCGACTTGAGCAGCGACCCGGTCCGCGGTTTGGGTGCGGCGGCCTTCTTGGCGCCCTTCTTGCCGTCGAGATCGGCCTCCGGCTCGGGCAGGATCTCGGTGACATACGGCCCGAAGCGACCCTCCTTGGCCACGATCCGATGTCCGGTTTCAGGGTCCACACCGAGCGAGCGCCCCTCCTGCGGAGTGGCGAACAGCTTCTCCGCCACCTCGGGCGTCAACTCGTCCGGCGGCAGATCGTCGGGCAGATTGGCGCGCTGGGAGATCGGATCGCCATCCGGATCGTCCGGGTTCTGCACCATGCGCTCCAGATACGGACCGAAGCGCCCGACTCGGACCACGATGTCGCGGTCCTGGTCGTCGGTGAACATCTTGATCGAGTTGACCTCGCGGGCATCGATGTCGTCGAGCCGCTCACCGACCATCCGCTTCAGACCGCCCGAACGCGCCACCGACCCCTCGGCGCCGTGGTCACCGCCGAAGTAGAAGCTGGTCAACCAGTTTCCGCGCTGCTCGCGACCGCCGGCGATGGCGTCGAGATCGTCTTCCATGGCCGCGGTGAAATCGAAGTCGACCAGGCGGCCGAAGTACTCCTCCAGCAGGCCGACCACCGCGAACGCGACCCAGGACGGCACCAGCGCGCTACCGCGTTTGTAGACGTAGCCGCGGTCCAGAATGGTCTTGATGATCGAGGCGTAGGTCGACGGGCGCCCGATGCCCAGTTCCTCCAGCGCCTTGATCAGCGAGGCCTCGTTGTAGCGCGGGGGCGGATTGGTGGTGTGCCCATCGGGCGTCAGCTCGGTGGCGCTGACGTTCTGGCCCTCGGTCAGCGCCGGCAGGCGTGATTCCGCGTCGTCGGACTGACCGCCCGCGTCCTCGTCCACACTTTCCACATAGGCCTTGAGGAAGCCCGCGAAGGTGATGGTGCGACCGGATGCGGAGAACACGCATTCCTCGCCGGTACCGGCACGGCCGGTGATCCGGACCGTCAGCGTGGTGCCGCGCGCATCGGCCATCTGGGAGGCGACCGTGCGCTGCCAGATCAGCTCGTAGAGCCGGAATTCGTCCTGGTCCAGCCGGGCGTGCAGCTGGCCCGGCGTGGCGAAGGTGTCGCCCGCGGGCCGGATCGCCTCGTGCGCCTCCTGCGCGTTCTTGACCTTGCGGGTGTACTGCCGCGGCGTCGGGTGCACGAACTCCGGTCCGTACAACTGGGTCGCCTGCGCCCGCGCCGCGCTGATCGCCGACTCCGACAGCGTCGTGGAGTCGGTACGCATATAGGTGATGTAGCCGTTCTCGTACAGCCGCTGCGCCACCCGCATCGTGCGCTCGGACCCGAACCGGAGCTTGCGCGCGGCCTCCTGCTGCAGCGTCGAGGTCATGAAGGGCGCGTAGGGCCGCCGGGTATACGGCTTGGATTCGACCGAGGTGACCTGGAAATCCGCATTCTCCAGGGCAGCCGCCAGCCGCCGTGCCGCGGCTTCGTCGAGCACGGTGACACCGTTGCGTGCCTTGAGCAGGCCGTCGGATCCGAAATCCCGCCCGCCCGCGACCCGCGATCCGTCGACCGTGACCAGCCGCGCCCCGAAGATCCGCGGGTTGGCCTCGTCGCTCTCGCCGCCACCGGCGTCGAATTTCGCCGCGATATCCCAGTACTCGGCGGAGCGGAACGCGATGCGCTCGCGCTCGCGCTGCACGACGATCCGGGTCGCCACCGACTGCACACGGCCTGCCGACAGCCGCGGCATGACCTTCTTCCACAGCACGGGGCTGACCTCGTAGCCGTAGAGGCGATCGAGGATGCGCCGGGTTTCCTGGGCGTCGACCAGGTCGTTGTCGAGTTCGCGAGTGTCGGCCGCGGCGGCACGAATGGCCGGCTCGGTGATTTCGTGGAACACCATTCGCCGGACCGGAATCTTCGGCTTCAGCGTCTCGAGCAGGTGCCAGGCGATGGCCTCGCCCTCACGGTCGGGGTCGGTGGCCAGATACAGTTCGTCGGCATCGCGCAGCAGCGTCTTCAGTTCCGAGACCTTGGCCTTCTTGTCCGGACTGACGACATAGATCGGCTCGAAATCGTGGTCGACATCGACACCCAGCCGCGCCCAGGACTGGCCTTTGTATTTGGCCGGCACATCTGCGGCACCGCGCGGCAGATCCCGGATATGACCGACGGATGCCTCGACCGTATAACCGCGGCCCAGATAGGGCGCGATCTTGCGTGCCTTGGTCGGTGACTCGACGATGACGAGACGACGCAGGGGACGCCCCCGGCCGGATGCAGCCGCATCGGGCCCGGCGGAGGCCGCATCGGGAGTCGGCGATGCACCGCGGTCTCGTGTTGCCACCGGCGAACACACCTTTCCTGTCGACCCGCGCGGCGCAGGCGCGCGGCGCGCGGATGGGGCAAGAGGGAGAGACAAACATCTCCCACCAGAGACGTTTATACCGTGTTCCGCTGTCGTGGAGTCCGCACTGCGGGCCCGCGACCCAGGAGTCTCGGCTGTTCTGCGCGGCACTTCCCCGTTGGTACCGTCCGAACCGAAATGGCTGCGAACTGCAGAAAAACCCCCTTGTGGGCACTCGATCACATCGAAAAGCCCCGGTTTTCCATCGAGTCTACTTCCCCCGGATATGACTTGTCCCTCACCGCGTGCTCGCGGTGAGGGACGAGAGATCGGACCTTGTTGGGTTACTCGCTCAGCTGAGCGCGCGAACTCCGGTGGCCTGCGGGCCCTTGGTGCCCTGGCCGACCTCGAATTCGACCTTCTGGTTCTCCTCGAGGGTACGGAAGCCCGAACCCTGAATCTCGGAGTAGTGGACGAAGACGTCAGCGGAGCCGTCCTCGGGCGCGATGAAGCCGAACCCCTTCTCCGCGTTGAACCACTTCACAGTTCCCTGTGCCATTCTGTTCCTTCTCTTTCCATACCGGAACGGCGGACAAGTTAGGTTGGTCCACCGGGTCCGTTCCGACCGCTGTACTCTGTTCCCCCTGCAGGAAGCTTCAAGCACACCGTTCGCAACATCGATCCTGCTGATGGTTTGGACCTTTGATCCGTTCCCTCGAACACAGAAGCTTGCGACCGAGAACTAGTGAACCATGTCCGCGCGCAATTCGACAGCCGAGTTACCGACAATTTGCAAAAAAGATGATCTTGCGAATGTGCAGGTGAGGGGCACAATGCCCAAATCCAAACTTGAAGTAGGTTTGCTTAGCGATAACCGAGCGAGCGTTAGGCAAACAGACTGTGACGCAGGTCGCTACTCGGTACTGAATTGGCAGCTCGGACGAGGACGGCACACACGGTTCACACTTTCTTCGCGTCGAACGGTCTCGGTCCGATGAATCAGAAAGGCCCGGGATCCGACGCCGCCCCCGCCGAGGCGATCGGCTACGGGACATCGTTGCTGAATCGTGTCCTTTTCGGAGTGCCCGATGCGGAGAGTCGTATCACCCATGTGACCGAACTCCCGGCCCGGCCGGCACGCACTACCGGCTGGCCTTCCTGGGCTGGCCCGGACGTGGTCGACGCGCTGCGGGAATCGGGTGTCGACGCACCGTGGACGCATCAGATTCGAACCGCCGAGCTGGCCGCCGCCGGCACGCACGTGGTCGTCTGCACCGGGACCGCGTCGGGCAAATCCTTGGGTTATCAGCTGCCGGTATTGACCGACCTGCAGCGGGATTCGCGAGCGACCGCTCTGTATATATCGCCGACCAAAGCGCTCGGCGCCGATCAATTCCGCGCGGCCGCGCAGCTGACTCATGCCGGCAGCCTGCGCGATATCCATCCGGCCACCTACGACGGCGACACTCCGCCCGAGGTCAGGCAGTGGGTGCGAGCGAATGCGCGGTGGTTGTTCACCAATCCCGACATGCTGCATATCGGCATACTGCGGGCCCACCAGCGCTGGGCGCGGATGTTGCGACGGCTGCGCTATGTGGTGGTCGACGAATGCCACGCGTATCGCGGGGTGTTCGGGTCCCAGGTGGCGATGGTGTTGCGCCGGCTGCGGCGGCTGGCCGCACACTACGGCGCGAATCCCACCGTCGTCCTGTGCTCGGCCACCAGCGCCGATCCGGCCGCGGCGGCCGCACGGCTGATCGGTGCGCCGGTGACCGCGGTGACCGAGGACGGCTCCCCGCAGGGCGCTCGAACGGTCGCCCTGTGGGAGCCCCCGCTGCTCGGCGATCTGAGTGGCGAGAACGGCGCCCCGGTGCGGCGGGCGGCCACCACGGAGGCCGCCCGGATCATGACCGACCTGGTCGTCGAGGGTGCGCGGACATTGACCTTCGTTCGCTCCCGGCGGGCCGCCGAGGTCGTCGCGATCGACGTGCAGCGCATGCTGGCCGAGGTGGATCCGGCGCTGGCCGGGCGAGTGGCGGCCTATCGGGCCGGCTACCTGGCCGAGGACCGGCGGGAACTGGAGAACGGCCTGGCGGAC
The DNA here is from genome assembly GCF_001612635.1 of Nocardia africana NBRC 100379. Lineage (GTDB taxonomy): Bacteria > Actinomycetota > Actinomycetes > Mycobacteriales > Mycobacteriaceae > Nocardia > Nocardia africana. The sequence goes on from NZ_BDAV01000003.1 coordinate 144,673, forward strand.
GGGTCGTTGCTGGGCGCGGCCACTACGACCGCACTCGAACTCGGCGTCGACATCGCCGGGCTGGATGCCGTGGTGATGGCCGGTTTCCCGGGAACCGTCGCCTCGTTCTGGCAGCAGGCCGGCCGCGCGGGACGTCGCACCCAGGGCTCGCTGGTACTGCTGGTCGCCCGCGACGATCCGCTCGACACCTACCTCGTCCACCACCCGCACGCCCTGCTCGACAAGCCGGTCGAGGCGACCATCACCGATCCGCACAATCCCTACGTCGCCGGACCGCATCTGTTGTGCGCGGCCTGCGAACATCCCCTGACCGACGCCGAGATCGACGACCTCGGCGTCCGGGACGTGGCCGCCGACCTCGCCGCGCAGGGCCTGATCAAGCGCCGGGAGAACGGCAGCGGCCCGGCTCGCTGGTACCCGACCACGAGCGCGTACCCCCACGACGACGTGGATGTGCGCGGCGGAATCGGCTCGCAGATCGCGATCGTTGACACGACCAGCGGCCGGCTGTTGGGTAGCGCGGATTCCGGCCGGGCGCCCGCGACACTGCACGCCGGGGCGGTCCACCTGCATCAGGGTGAGACCTACGTGGTCGACGAACTGGACCTGGAGGCCGGAGTCGCCTTCGTCCACCCCGAGCAGCCCGGATGGACCACCAGCGCCCGGATGGTCACCTCGGTCGCGATCGACGAGCGCACGCACGAGCAGGTGTACGGCCGCGTCACCGTCGCCCTGGCCCGGGTCCGGGTGACCCGGCAGGTGATCGGTTATCTGCGCACGCTTCCCAGCGGAGAGGTTCTCGACCTCGTCGAACTCGATATGCCCGAGCAGACACTGCCGACCCAGGCCGTGCTCTACACCGTCACGCCGCGCCTGCTGGCCGCGGCGGGAATCGAGCCGCGCCGCGTACCCGGCGCACTGCACGCCGCCGAACATGCGGCGATCGGGATGTTGCCGCTGGTCGCGAGCTGCGACCGGTGGGATGTGGGCGGCGTTTCCATCGCCGAACACCCCGATACCGGGCTACCCACCGTCTTCGTCTACGACGGTCATCGCGGCGGGGCCGGCTTCGCCGAGCGCGGATTCTCCCGCCTGCGGACCTGGTTGGCCGCGACTCGGGCGGCCATCACCTCCTGTTCGTGCCCGCAGGGCTGCCCTTCCTGCGTCCAATCCCCCAAATGCGGCAACGGGAATTCCCCGTTGGACAAGGAAGGCGCGGCCGCCCTGCTGACGGCCGTCCTCGCCGATCTGCCCGACGAGGCGCCGAACTGACCCCCACGGGCAACATTTCAGCCCATGACCTGCCCGAATCCGTTTCGTGACGATGCGGACACCGGCGGTAGACGTCGGCGCTCCCGGACCGCGGGCCGGCATGCCGGTGTCGAAGCCGATGGGACAGGAGGGAATAAAAAGGAAGTCGATCATGTTAACCGGCGCATTGCCCTAGCGAATAACGGCCATGTGCGCATTCACATGTGCGCATTTATCGGAATCTCGCAGCGTCGAATGCTTGCGCAATTGCAACCACGGAATTGAATGCCGACCGAATGGAAAATCCGCAACACTTACCACTGCGGTGTGGCTCCGGTCACCCATTCTTTCTCACACCAACCGCCCGGTATTCATGATCGTTTTACCGCGTTCACCGGACCGGCCCGTGCGATCGCCACAACTGATCGCTTGCCCAAAAGAGCGAGTGTGACCGAACCGTCGACCGTGACCGTCACATCCCAATCCCGGACCGAACACGTCCGTACCCGCATCCGCATTCGCCGCACCACCGAATCCGCTTGGTCACAAGCCGCCTCGGCGCCGGAATCCAGTGCGCCCGCCGCGGCCAACGCCGCCGAATCGGCCGCACTCTGCGCTCGGTGGCGCGCACAGACCACCGCCGCGAACTGCACGATCACAACCGTCACCAGCAGCAGTGCGGTGAGCGCCAGACATGCCGTGACAGTGGCGCCCCCGTCGCATCCGCGGCCGCGGCGCGCGGCGGGCACTGCGGCCGGGGTCATTGCGGCTCGCCTGGTTCGCGGACCGCTACCGCTTCGGCCCCCAACCGCAGCATCGGGAGCAGCGGCGCCCGCGCCCGGACGGTGGCCACGATCCGGTCGCCCTCCGCTCGCAACTCGATATCGGCGCCGGGTGGTGCCACCCGCTGTGCCGCCGGCAGAGCTTCCGCCTCCGCACCCCGCGCCGCGAGACGAGCCGCTTCGCGAGCGGCGTCGATACAGCGGATCTGCATCGACGCCGCCAGCAACGCCCCCAAGCAGAGCACGACGACCACTACCACCGCCGCCAGCGCGATGGCCGCCTCGACCGTGACCGCGCCGCGTTCGCCCGGACGAGCGCACCTCATACGGTGGTGTTCAGTGCCCTGTCGATGATCTTCGTCAGCGCGTTCACGATGGAATCGCCGGTGACCACGGTGTACAGCACCGCCCCGAACGCCGCCGCCGCGATCGTCCCGATCGCGTATTCGGCGGTACTCATACCGTCGTCGGTCACCGCTACCTGGATCAGCCGCGAACGTAGTTCTCGCACAACCGATTGCGTCGCCGCCAGCATCGGTCTCCCCTTTCTCTACAGACGGCGCGGCGGATCCGCGCCGAATCTCTCGTGTGGTCACCACAACCCACCGCCCAGCACACGACCGGCCAGTCCGGCGACCACCGGGACGATGCCGAGGCAGACGAAGGCCGGCAGGAAGCACAGCCCGAGCGGGCCGCTGATGAGCACGCCCGCACGTTCCGCACGCGCCGCGGCCGCATCCTCGACCGCCGCGCGGCACTTCTCCGCGAGTTCGGAGACCGCAGCGGTCAGTGCCGCACCGGACCGGGCCGAACGGCGCACCAGCCGAGCGAGCGCGTACATCTCCGCGACAGGCGCTTCCCGGGCCGCGCGTTCCCAGGCGGTAACCGGGTCCGCGCCGAGCGCCAGTAGATCCGCCGCCCGGCGCAGCGCCGCGGCGAAGGGCTGCGGGGCGGTCGAGGACACCGCGCGGGCCGCCGTCGCGGTCGGCAGACCCGCCCGCAGGCATGAGGCGAGCAGATCCAAAGCCGAGGCGACGGCCAGTGGGTCACCGGCGGCCGGGCGCAGGGCCTGCCGCGGGGCGGGAGCGGCGCCGTGGGCCGCGCGAAGGCGGCCGACCGGTGTGATCCGGCCCGGAAGGGCGAGCAGCGCGGCACCGGAACAGAGCAGTGCCATCGAGAGCCCGTTCATACCGATACCCGCCGCGTGATGGCATCCGCCCACAGCAACCCCACACCGATGAGTCCGGCACCGAGCGGAAACACGAGGGTTCCGACCCCTCGGCTCATCAGCACCTGCAGCGGGTGCGCGCCCATCAGCTGTCCGAGCGCGATGCCGAGCAGCGGGAGTCCGGCCAGCACCGCGGCGCTGGCACGCGCACCCGCCAGTGCGGCGGTCGTGCGCTCGCTGAACCGTATTCGCCCGGCGAGGTCGTCGCGGGCCGCGCTCAGCAGTTCGGCCAATGCCAGGCCGTGCCGCTCGGCCACCTCCCACGCGTCCGCGACACGATCCAGTTCGGTCGTGACGGCGCAGGAACGACCGCGCAATCCGTCCGCGGCCGAACCACCGAGCCGGGCCCGGGCGGCACTCACCGCGAAGGCCGCGCCGACCGTTCCACCGATCTCCGCGGCCGCGACCGCGGCGGCAGCGCTGGGATGCGCACCGGTGCGCAGTTCACCGATCACCACTTCCAGCCCTTCCAGCAGTTTCCGGCATTCGTCGTCGTGGCGGCGTTCCTCGCGGCGTTTACTCGAGCGCACGGTCAGCGTGGTGGCGAGCACCGCGGCGGCACCCGCGGTCCCGGGGCCGAAGACGACCGCCGCGGCCACCGCCGAAACCACCATCCCTCGAAAGAGCCAGCGCCCAGGGATATTTCGCGTTTCGTCCCGTCGTCCGCACACGGCGCGGAGCCGGTGCCGCCGGGGCCTGGTCGGCAGGAGCAGCAGCGCTGCCGCGCCGCACAGCAGGCACACGGTCATTGCCGCAACCGTTCGTTCAGCATCCGATGCAACGCGGTATTCGCCGGCGCCACAACGGCATCCGCCGACCAAGCCGTCTCGATGCGCACGCCGGCCTCCCCCTCGCGGGTCACCAAGCCGATCTCCTGCAGGACTCGTCCGCCGTCGGGGCGGCGGCGCATCGCGAGTACGACCTGGACGGCCGCGGCGAGCTGACTGTGCAACCCCGCCCGTCCCATGCCGCCCAGTGCCGCAAGGGCTTCCAGACGAGCGGGCACCTCACGTGACGAGTTCGCGTGTACCGTTCCGGCGCCCCCGTCGTGTCCGGTATTCAGTGCGGTGAGCAGGTCCACAACCTCGGCCCCACGCACCTCTCCGATGACGATCCGATCCGGACGCATACGCAGCGCCTGCCGGACGAGGTCCCGGACCGTGATGGCGCCCGCGCCCTCCACATTGGCGATTCGCGCGACCAACCGGACGACATGCGGATGCGGCGGCGACAGTTCGGCGGCGTCCTCGACACACACGATGCGTTCGGCGGGGTCGACGTGCGCCAGCAGAGCAGACAACAACGTGGTCTTCCCGGCGCCGGTGCCGCCGACCACCAGGAATGCCAGCCGTGCGCGAATGATCCTCTCCAGCAGCAGTTCCGACTCCGGCGTGAGCGTTCCGGACTCGGTCAGTCCGCGCAGACTGTGGCCGATCGGGCGCAGCACCCGCAGCGAGATACACGTTCCGCCCTGCGCGATGGGCGCGAGGACCGCGTGCAGCCGCACACCGAAGCTCTCGCCGGGCGCGCGCTCGTATTCCGGCAATCGCCCGTCCACCCACGGTTGCGCATCGTCGAGCCTGCGGCCCGCGGCGAGCGCCAGACGCTGGGCCAAGCGTCGCACCGCCGCTTCGTCCGGGAAGCGGATCGAGGTGCGTTCCAGACCGCTCCCCCGATCGATCCACACCGCATCCGGTGCGGTCACCAGCACATCGGAGACCCGGGCATCGTGCAGCAGCGGCTCCAGCGCGCCGGCGCCCGTCATCTCCGTCTGCAGCAGGCGCAGTGCGCGCAGCAGGTCCGTATCGCCGAGGACCCGGCCGGCTTCGGCGCGGATGGCGGCGGCCAGGCGTGCCGGATCGTGTTCACCGGGCTCGGCGGCCAGCCGCTCCCGAACCCGGTCGAGGAGTTCGGCACTTACCACGCCGCTCATCGAGCGCCCTCCGGCAGCACGGACAGCACCGACTCCGCCCCGGCCGAGAGCGGCCCGCGCCTGAGCGCGAGGCCGCCGCGTTCCAGATCGGCCGCGAGTCCGGGTTGGGCGCGCATGGCCGCCAGCAACGGCAGCCCCAGCGCCTCCGCGATATCGCGACCGCGCAGCCCGCCGGGCGCGGGTCCTCGAACGACCAAGGCCTGGTTCGGATTTCGGCGGCGGATGTCCGCCACGGCGGCCCCCGCGGCAGCCACCGCACGCAACCGGGCCGGCACGACGAAGACGACGAGATCGGCGGCGTCGAGGAGATGGTCGATATGCGGACCCCGACTGCCGGAGATATCGCACACCACCAGATCGCCGGCGCCGCGGCCCGCCTCGACGACGGCGCGGGCCGCGCCGGTGCCGATCTCGTCCGGTCCGGAGCCCGCCGGTCTGCTACAGGCCAGAACGCCGAGTCCCGGTGCGGCGGTGGGTAGTGCGTCGTGCAGGGCTTGCGCGGCCACCCGGCCGTCCTCGACGGAGAGGTCGGGCCAGCGCAGGCCCGGCACCGACTCGAGACCCAGCAGCAGATCGATGCCGCCGCCGAGCGGGTCGCCGTCGATCAGCAGAATCCGCGGCCGGAACCGCCGGGCCGCGGCGGCCAGGGCCAGCGTCGCGGCGAAGACCGAGGCGCCGGCACCACCTCCTGCGCCGACGACTGCCAGGACGAGTCCGTCCCCCGGATCGCGCCAGGCGTAGGCGGCGAAGGCCTCGATCAGTGTTTCGGTGGCGTTCGGCAGGGCGATGACCTGCTCCGCACCGACCGCCGCGGCGGCCTGCCAGTGGTCGAGATCCGGTTCACCGCTGCCGACCAGCACGACGCCCGAGCGCCGCGGATATCCGGCGGACGCGCAGGTACGCGCCGCCGCCAGATCGATGATCACCAGCGCGGCGGCGGCCCAGGCATGCCTCCCCACGGGCATCGACCGTTCATCCAGGCCGCGGTCGGCGGCGGCCGCGATGCGACGCACCTCGTCGCGCAACCGGTGGTCACCGACCAGCACCAGCGCCGGAGGAGGAACTGCTGCAACGGAATTCATGTCAGCCAGCCTCACCCGGATCGGCAGGGCGAACCAGGGCCCCGGCACCGAATGTGGACAACTCGCGGGCTGTGGACAAACACTGCACGCCGAGTAACAGCTGAACAGTCCGGAAATAGAGGACGGCCCCAGCCGGGGGGGGAGGAGGCTGGGGCCGTCGGGGTTCAGCCCCGGGGGGTCGGGCTGAACGCGCCTGGACCATGTCCAGGTGCCAGCAATACTACACCCAGAAACCGGCCGCAATGCAAGTCCATCGCGTCACGAAGTTTCGGCCCCGAGCGGGCGGCTCGAGGGGCGCGGACGGGGGCGTGTGGCCGGGCTGAACGCCGCATCGGAGGGGAAGCTCCCTATTCTGGAGCCGTGACGGCCGAGGGCGACCAAACAGCTACGAACGATCGGGCCGCCGGGGATACCGGGCACCCGCGCCACCGCAACGATGCAGCAGCGAACCGCGCGTACGAGACGACGGACGTTCCGTCCACGCCCCGGATCGCCGCATTCTTCGATCTGGACAAGACGGTCATCGCCAAGTCGAGCGCGTTCGTCTTCAGCCGGCCTTTCTTCGCGCAGGGCCTGATCGATCGGCGCACCGTCCTGGAATCCAGTTACGCGCACTTCCTGTTCCTGCTCTCCGGCGCCGACCACGACCAGATGGAGCGGATGCGCGAACATCTGACCAAGATGACCGCCGGCTGGGACGTCTCGCAGGTGCGCTCGATCGTCGCCGAAACGCTGCACGAACTGGTCGATCCGCTGATCTACGCGGAGGCCTCGGACCTGATCGCCGACCACAAGATCCGCGGCCACGACGTCGTGATCGTCTCGGCGTCGGGCGAGGAGATCGTCGCCCCGATCGCGGCCGCGCTGGGCGCGACGCATACCGCCGCCACGCGCATGGTGGTCGAAAACGGTAAGTACACAGGCGAAGTCGAGTTCTACTGCTACGGCGAGGGCAAGGTCGAGGCGATCGAGAAGCTGGCCGCGACCGAGCACTACGACCTCTCGCGCTGCTACGCCTACTCCGATTCGATCACCGATCTGCCGATGCTCTCGGCGGTCGGACATCCCACCGCGGTCAACCCCGACCGGAACCTGCGACGCGAGGCGGTGGCCCGGGAGTGGCCGATCCTGACCTTCTCCAATCCGGTGTCACTGTGGTCGCGCATTCCCGCGCCGTCGACCACGACGGTGGCCGCCACCGCGGTGGTCGGAGTGAGCGCGGTACTGGCCGGAGCCCTCAGTTACCGGCTGCTGCGCCGACGCCGCTGAGGATGGCGCTCCGGACGCATCGCGGCTGGTCAACGACGCGCAACCCATCGATGTAACCACGATTCGAGGGGCCACACGCCGATTATGAGTAATGTCCTTTCGACCCTTGATGTGAGGGGTCTCACAGAGTAACAATGGACGCACGGAGGGGCGGAAGGCCAAGATCGAAACGGAAGAGAAGGTTCGATCTCCCATCCGCACTTCCCAGCACGGACGCCAGGCACCCACGCGGAGCGCGCCGCGACAAGGGCAGAAGCGTTGTGGGCCTGCGAAATTCGAATTCACGTCGGCAATGGCCTCGCACAGGTTGCGGGGATGAACCGGCGGGGTTCGGATGATCGCCGAGGCCGCAGAACACAACCCGAGAAGCACGCTTGGTAACCGGGTAGTCCGTGCTAGCGGGCGGTGAGGCCGACGACGGCTACGCCGCCCGCTTCGATGTGCGGACCCGTTTCGCAATCGCTGTGATCAGCGCTCACCCCACCGCGATCAGCGCTCACCCCACCGCGCTCATGCCGCCGCATCGGCGATCGATCGCGCCTCGCGGGCACCGTCTTCCAGCGCGCCACAGCAGAACACCACCCAGCCGCCCACCCCCTCGGCCGTACCCTCGGCGAAGCCCGCCGCGGCGTCGATGTAGGCCTGGCGGCGTCGCAACCAGAAGACCTCGGGTACACCCAGGCTGTGCGGATCCAGGCCGCTCGCGACGGCCACCAGCCGTGACGCCCCCCGCGCCACGACGCCGTCGGCGGAGCCGAAGGGGCGCAACGACATCAACTCGCCGTGCACCACCGCGGCCAGCACGGGGGCCGGCGCATTCGAGGTCAGCACGGTCTGAGCCAGCAGATCGAGTCGCTCGGCGATACCCGGCTCGGGGCGCGGACGGCCGAGTTCGATTTCGTCGTCGACCAGATCGGCGGCGGCGAGCAGATGCAGGCGAGCCAGCGCCTGCAGCGGCGCGCGCTGCCACACGCCGACCAGATTCCGCAGGGCGTCACCGTCCAGGGCCTGTCCGACCCGCAATGCCCCGGCGAGAATCGGATCGGCGACCCGGCCGTCGGCGGGCAGTTCGGTGGCCCCGCCGTCGATCGCCGCCGAGGAGCGCGCCGCGCGGACCGCCGCCTCGGCCGCCGTCGTCGGCCAGCCTCGCCGGTTCGCCTTGTGCCGGTGGACTTCGGCGAGCGCATCGCGGGCGCGGTCGGCCGCATCGCGGACACCGGGCAGGTCGACCAGGGGCTGCAGCACGTCGCTCACGACCCACACGCTAGCCGAGCGCACCCCACGGCCGACCGGGGTCCGCTTCCCGGGCCCACCGTTCGGGACCGGTACGCGGCGCAGGTCACAGTCCGTTAGGGTCACATCGTGGCCGCGGTCACGCTGCGGCCGACGCGTATCCGATGGACAGGCCCGATGGAGGCGAGATGACCGACACCACCGCTGAGCACCGAGACGTGTACCCGCCTACCGCCGAATTCGCCGCGGCAGCCAATGCCGATGCGTCCATCTACGAGCGGGCAGCGGCGGATCGCGAGGGGTTCTGGGCCGAGCAGGCGCAGCGGCTGCACTGGCATCAGCCGTGGGATCGGGTGCTGGACTGGGACGATGCCCCGTTCGCGCGCTGGTTCACCGGCGGCAAGCTCAATGTGGCCTACAACTGCGTGGACCGCCACGTCGCCGACGGCTACGGCGACCAGGTCGCCATCCACTGGGAAGGCGAGCCCGGTGATTCCCGCTCGATCACCTACGCCCAGCTGCAGGCCGAGGTGAGCCAGGCCGCCAACTACTTCACCGAACTCGGCCTGGTCGCCGGCGACCGGGTCGCGATCTACATGCCGATGGTCCCCGAGGCCATCGTGTCGATGCTGGCCTGCGCGCGGCTGGGCCTGACCCATTCGGTGGTCTTCGCCGGGTTCTCCCCCAGCGCCCTGCGCCAGCGCGTCGACGACGCCGAGGCCCGCCTGGTGATCACCACCGACGGCCAGTGGCGCCGTGGCAAGGCCGCACCGCTGAAGGAAGCCGTCGACGAGGCGCTCTACGCCCACGGCGACGTCCCACACAGCGTCGAACACGTACTGGTGGTGCGACGCACCAACATCGAGATCCCGTGGACCGAGGGCCGCGACCTGTGGTGGCACGACACCGTCGCCCAGGCGAGCACCGAGCACGAGGCTCAGCCCTTCGATGCCGAGCACCCGCTCTACATCCTCTACACCTCCGGCACCACCGGGAAACCCAAGGGCATCCTGCACACCTCGGGCGGCTATCTGACCCAGGTCGCCTACACCCACCACTACGTGTTCGACCACAAACCCGGCGCCGACGTGTACTGGTGCACCGCCGACATCGGCTGGGTCACCGGGCACTCCTACATCGTGTACGGCCCGCTGGCCAACCGCGCCACCCAGGTCGTCTACGAGGGCACCCCCAACTTCCCCGACGAGCACCGGCACTGGCAGATCATCGAAAAGTACGGTGTCACAATCTATTACACCGCGCCCACGCTGATCCGCACCTTCATGAAGTGGGGCCGCGACATTCCCGACGCCCACGACCTGTCCTCGCTGCGCGTGCTCGGCTCGGTCGGCGAACCGATCAACCCCGAAGCGTGGCGCTGGTACCGCGAAGTCATCGGCGCCGGCACCGCGCCCATCGTCGACACCTGGTGGCAGACCGAAACCGGCGCCATCATGATCTCCCCGCTGCCCGGCATCACCGCCGCCAAACCCGGCGCCGCCATGGCACCACTGCCCGGCATCTCCGCCAAAGTCGTCGACGAGGAAGGCAATCCGGTCGAAATCAATCGAACCGAAGCCGAATCTTCGGACCGCTCCGCAAGCTCCGCGGTCGTCGGATACCTCGTCCTGGATCAGCCGTGGCCGTCGATGCTGCGCGGCATCTGGGGTGACGACGAACGCTACAAGGCCACCTACTGGGAACGCTTCGCCGCCCAGGGCTGGTACTTCGCCGGTGACGGCGCCAAGATCGACGCCGACGGCGCGCTGTGGGTCCTCGGCCGCGTCGACGACGTCATGAACGTCTCCGGCCACCGCATCTCCACCGCCGAAGTCGAATCCGCCCTCGTCGGACACCACAGCGTCGCCGAAGCCGCGGTCGTCGGCGCCAGCGACGCCACCACCGGACAGGGCATCGTCGCCTTCGTCATCCTCACCGGCGGCTCGAACAACTCCGGACAGCAACTCGTCGACGAACTCAAGGCCGAGGTCTCCCGCGAGATCAGTCCGATCGCGCGCCCCCGCGAGATCCACATCGTGCCCGAACTGCCCAAGACCCGCTCCGGCAAGATCATGCGCCGCCTGCTGCGCGACGTCGCCGAAGGCCGCGAACTCGGCGACACCTCCACCCTCGTCGACCCCAACGTGTTCGAAGCCATCCGCGCCTCCAACGCCTGATCGACCCCGCATTCCGAGCCCACGTCCGGTGCCGCACCGGGCGTGGGCTCGACCGTTCGCGGCGACGGAGGTCGGAGGCGGCGGAAAATGGCCACACTCGGGCCGGTAAAATTTCCCCGAGGAGTGCCGGGAAGTCTGGTCGGCGTGTGGTTGGTGAGCCCGTTGCGGGAGTACCCGCCGCAGTCGCCGTCCGCTCCCGAGAGGACCTCCGTGATCGTCGCGCTGCGCTCCGAGCTCGTACGTTATCTCCGCACCGAAACCGTCGGCGGCGCAGTGCTGCTCGTCATGGCGGCCGTGGCGCTGCTGTGGGCCAATTCTCCTTGGCGCGACAGCTATTTCGCAATGGTGGACACCACCCTCGCGATCCCGCCGCTGCACCTGGACCTCACGTTGGGCGACTGGACCGAGGACGGTCTGCTCGCGGTGTTCTTCTTCGTCGCCGGGCTGGAGCTCAAACGCGAACTCGTCGTCGGTGAGCTGGCCGATCGCAAACGGGCCACGCTGCCGGTGGTGGCCGCGGTGGGCGGCGTGATCACCCCGGCGGTGATCGCCTTCGCCATCGGCTGGGGTGTGCCGGGGATGGATCGCGGCTGGGCGATTCCGGTGGCGACCGACATCGCCTTCGCGCTCGCGGTGCTGGCCATGACCGGCTCGCGAATTCCGGCCGGGGCGAGGGTGTTTCTGCTCAGCCTGGCCGTCGTCGACGATCTGATGGCGATCGTGTTGATCGCGGTGCTGTTCACCACCACGGTGGCCGCCGGCTGGCTGGCCGGCGCGGCCGCCTGCTTCGCGGGCTGGGCCGTGGCGCAGCGGCTGCGTATTCGCACCCCGCTGGTGTACGTGCCGCTGGCGCTGCTGTCGTGGTACGCCCTGCACGAGGCGGGGATTCATCCCACCCTGGCGGGGGTGATCTGCGGGCTGCTGACCCGGGTACGTCCGGATCCGGACGAGGACGAGGCGCCGGCGGCCCGGCTCGAGCATCTGTTCCAGCCGATCTCCGCGGGCGTGTGCGTCCCGCTGTTCGCCCTGTTCGCCTCCGGAGTTCCGTTGTCCACCAAGGTTTTCGGCGAGATGTTCACCTCCCGGCTGTCACTGGCGATCATCGCCGGACTGCTGGTCGGCAAGACCGTGGGCATCTTCGGCTCGAGCTGGCTGGCGATCCGGTTCGGAATCGCCGCTCGGCCCGCGGGTCTCGGCAATCGGGATATGTCGGCCCTGTCGGTACTGGGCGCGATCGGTTTCACCGTTAGCCTCTTGGTGGCAGAACTCGCGTTGCCCGACCGGGCCACGACCGAACTGGCGAAAGCCGCCGTGTTGATGACGTCCTTGGCGGCCTCTCTGCTCGGTTCGGCGCTACTGTTGCGGCGTGGGCGGGCGCATCAGGCGCGGCGAGACGCGAGTGCGGCCACCGAATACGAGTGAAGGCCGGACAGCACCGGGACATGGAGAAGGGTCGAGCAATTGAGCTTCACAAACGGCGGTAACGACGCGGGCCGAAACCGGACCATCACCTCGATTCCGCTGTCCGAGGTCGATACCACCGCGAATGCCAGCGTCGGGGATCTGGTGCGCGACGCCGCCGAGCAGATGTCGACCCTGGTCCGCGCCGAGGTGGAGCTGGCCAAGGCCGAGGTGACCGGCGAGATCAAGAAGGGTCTGCAGGGCAGCGTCTTCTTCATCGGCGCGCTGACGGTGCTGCTGTTCTCCTCGTTCTTCTTTTTCTTCTTCCTCGCCGAGCTGCTGGATGTGTGGCTGTACCGGTGGGCGGCGTTCCTGATCGTCTTCGCGCTGATGATCGTCGTGGTGGCCGTGCTGGCGCTGCTCGGCTACCGGAAGGTCCGCAAACTGCGGGCGCCGGAGAAGACGATCGAATCGCTCAAGGAAACCGCGGCGGTGCTGCCGCACGGCTTCGGATCGCACGCCGACGGCCCGGCCGACAAGCCGACGGCATAGTCCGGCTATTACGCTTTCGGCGTGTCGTCGAATCCGCTTCCCGATCCGTCCAGCGTCCGCTTCGACGGCCCGTGGACGCATCGCGATGTGCACGCCAACGGCATCCGATTCCACATCGCCGAGGGCGGTGCCGACGACGCGGTGGGCGATGCCGCGCGGCCGCTGGTCGTCCTCCTGCACGGCTTCGGCGATTTCTGGTGGTCGTGGCGGCATCAGCTGACCGGGCTCACCCAGGCCGGCTACCGCGCGGTCGCGGTCGATCTGCGCGGGTACGGCGATTCCGACAAACCGCCGCGCGGCTACGACGGCTGGACGCTGGCCGGTGATATCGCCGGCCTGGTGCGGGCGCTCGGGCATACCGACGCCACCCTGGTCGGCCATGCCGAAGGTGGACTGGTCTGCTGGGCGACCGCCGTTCTGCATCCGCGGGTGGTGCGCTCGATCGCGCTGATCGCCTCACCGCATCCGGTGGCGCTGAAGCGGGCCGTGCTGCGCGATCGTCGCCAGCGCGCGGCCTATCTGCCGAATTTCCTGCGGTATCAGCTGCCGCGCTACGGCGAGCGCCGGCTCACCCGGCAGGACGGATTCGAAATCGAACGCCTCGTGCGCGAGCGGGTCGCGCCGCGGTGGGCGGGCACTACGGAGTTCGTCGACACCGCGCAGCGCATGCGCTCGGCGATCCGGATACCCGGCGCGGCCCACTGTGCCCTGGAATATCAGCGCTGGGCCTTCCGTAGTCAGTGGCGCCCCGACGGCCGCCGCTTCCTGGCGGCGATGCGCGAACCCGTCCGCGTGCCGACGCTGATCCTGCGCGGCGACGCCGACCAGTACATACTCGAATCGACGGTGCGCGGCGCCGGCAAACTCGCACCGGACCGCCGGGTGGTCACGATCCCGCAGGCCGGGCACTTCGCCCACCAGGAGAACCCGGACGCCGTGACGACGGAGCTGTCGAAACTGCTCGGCGACCCGGCCACCGCGCAATACGCCTAGCGCGGGAACACGTTCGCGTCCTGCTCACCGCACCGGACGCCTGCACGGTCGCAACGGCCCGTCCACAACGCCGGCCGAGGCCACGGCGCGTCAGCTCAGGACACAGTCACCGGTGCCGACGGGGGCGTTCGAATTCGGCGCGGCCTGCAGATCGGATTCGACCTCCTTCAAGGTGAGCACATAGCCGGTGTCGTCGTCGGTGACGGCGGCGCCGAAGACCACGCCCAGCACCTCACCGTCGGTGTCCACCAGCGGCCCACCGGAATTGCCGGCACGCACCCGGCCGCGCACGGTGTAGACCTGACGTTCGACGGTGTTGCTCTTGTAGATGTCGGGACCGGTCAGCTCGAGCGTCTCGCGCACCCGGGCCGCGCTGGCGGTGTACGGGCCACCGCCGGGGTAGCCGAGCACGATCGAGCTCTGCCCGGATTTTCCGGGCGACGGGGCGAGCGGGATCACCGGCGCGTTGAGCCCGGGAACGGCCAGGATGGCGATGTCCTTGGACGGGTCGAACAGCACCACCGTCGCGTCCAGGCGGCCGCGCGCGGTGTCGACCTGCACGGTGGAAGTCCCCGCGACCACGTGCGCGTTGGTCATGATGCGCTCGGGCGCCACGACGAATCCGGACCCTTCCAGCGCGCGCTGACAACTCGGCGCCACACCGTTCACCCGCAACACGCTGTGCTGGAGATTCAATGCGACGGGCGTGTCGAGAACGCTCGGGTCCGGCGGCTCGACCGCGGCGATCGGCGCCCGGCCGAACGGGCCGATCACCTCGGGCAGGCCCGAGGTGTTGAGCAGTTTGGAGAATTCGTTCGGCACGCGGCGCAACCAGTTCGGCGCGACCCCATTCACGTCGGCGAGTACCCGGGAGCCGTTGACCGCGGCGGCGATACCCGGCTGCGAGGACGATGCGAGCGGCAACGCCAGCAGCCAGGCGGTGACCAGCACGGCCACACACTGCAGCGCCGCACCCACGACGCTGTCGATACTGCGGGTGAACGGATGCCGCATACCGCTGCGCGCGGCGCGGCCCAGCACCATGCCCGCCACCTCGCCGACGATCACCAGCGCGACGATCAGCACGACGCCGACCAGGACCCGCTTCCGGCCCTCGCTGATGTGCTGCAGGATGTGCGGCGCGATCAGGATGCCGGCGACCGCGCCGAGCACCACGCCGAGAAATCCGAGCGCCGAGGCCACCGCGCCCTGTCTCCACCCCGAGGTGGCAGCCAGCAGCGCGATGATCACGACCGCGAGGTCGAGCCACCCGGAACTACTCATAACGTCATCCCCACTGCCGCGAGCGAGGCCTGCAGATCACGCACATCGTGGTGATCCCAGTCCCGCTCCCATCCCGATACCGCAAGCAGACCGGCGAGCACACCGGCGGTGAAACCCCAGACGAGCATGCCATCGACCGCGAACGCCGGTCCCATGTACCCCAGCGGATGGCGAACGACGAATCGGTTCGCCGGGTCGATCAGATCCGCCAGCGGCACCCGCACCACGCGGGCGGCCTCGGTCTCGCTGACCACCCGCACCTCACCGGGCGTGCGCCAATACGCGACCACCGGCGTGACGTCGAACCGGGACGGCGGGACGAAGATCTTGGGCAGGATCGCGAACGGTTCCACGCCCACGGGGTCCAGACCGGTTTCCTCGCGCGCCTCGCGCAGCGCGGTGCCGACGGGACCGTCGTCACCCGGTTCCACCCCGCCGCCGGGAAAGGCGACCTGTCCGCGGTGCTGGCGCAGGGTGGCGGCGCGCTGGGTCAGCAACACGTCGGCGTCGGCCGGGAGACCGCCGCGGGCTCCGGAATCGGATTCCGGCGAACCGCCGAACAGGACGAGGACGGCGGCCTCGCGGGGGCGCAGAGCGGCCGCGGCCACCTTGCCCGCGGTGCGTCTGAGCACTTGGTTCACGCCCGTCGGATCGGCCGGTTCGTGTTCGGCCACTCCGCGCAACCAGTCGGGGATATCGGTGGCGAGCAGTTGCGGCCGGTTCTCAGCTGTCGAATTGTCGTTCATCTCGGATCTATCGGGCACGGACGAGGCCTTCCACGGTGGTGCGCACTGCCTGCCCGTTCACACCCGCACCCCCAATTCCTGCGCGACGGTGGCGGCGACGTCGTCTGCGGTGTCGAACGGCCGGACCACCACCTTCGCGATCGAACCGTCGGCGCGGACCAGTACCGAGACCGGCAGCACGGCCGGCGCTCGCACGGCCGTGCGCACCTTTCCGGTGCCGTCCTGCATACCCGGCAGACGCACGTCGAGGTCGCGCAACCGGGCCAGCGCCTTGCCCTCGTCGGGATCGCTGTGCACGGTCACGACGGTCAGCGCGTTACCGGCGCGCGCCGAGAATCGCTGCAACGCGGGCAGTTCCCGGGCGCACGGCTCACACCAGTAGGCCCACAGATTCACCAGGGCCGGACGCCCGGCCAACGATGCGCCGAGATCGACCGGACGGCCGTCGGCCAGACATCCGAGCGTGATTCCGGCCAGCGGACCGGAGGCCGGCGCGGGCTGCTGGGCCGTCGCGGCGCCCGGGCGCGGACAGTCGGCCAACGCGGCCGCGGCACGCTGACCGTCGGAGGCGGACGCGGGGCCGCCCTGCACCGCGGTGGCGGTCACGGACGGACTGTGGTGGTCGCCGCGCGGCCAGACCGCGACCGCGAGTGCCACCACGGCTATGAGAACGACGAATGTCCATCGCCACGCCGTCGGAACCGACTTCACCGGCCCACCAATTCGAGCAGATGCTCGGCCTCGGGTCCCTTCACCAGTGCGGCGGCCGTCACGGGGTCGGTCGGGCCGATTCCGAACGAGGGGCAATCCTTGGCCAGCAGGCACGCGCCGCACGCCGGTTTACGGGAATGGCAGACGCGGCGGCCGTGGAAGATCACCCGATGCGAGAGCATCGTCCATTCCTTGCGCTCGATCAGTTCGCCGACGGCGTGTTCGATCTTGACCGGATCGTCCTCGGTGGTCCATTTCCACCGCTGCACCAGCCGCGAGAAATGGGTATCGACAGTGATTCCCGGCACATCGAAGGCGTTGCCGAGGATGACATTGGCGGTCTTGCGCCCGATCCCCGGCAGCTTCACCAATTCGGCCAACGTGTGCGGCAGGACGCCGTCGTGGTGTTCCAGCAGCGCCTGCCCCAGACCGATCAGCGAACTCGTCTTGTTGCGATAGAAGCCGGTGGGCCGGATGTATTCCTCGAGTTCCGTGCGATCGGCCTCGGCATAGGCCTTGGCGTCGCGATACCGGGCGAACAATGCCGGAGTCGTCTGATTCACCCGGACGTCGGTACATTGCGCGGAAAGGATTGTGGCCACGGCCAATTCGAGCGGGGTGGTGAAATCCAGTTCGCAGTGCGCGTCGGGAAATGCCAGCGCCAGCGTGCGATTCATCCGCCGGGCGCGGCGTACCAGACCCAGCCGGGTTTCGCCGGCGAATCGGGCGGCCGGTTTCGAGTTCGCGGGCGCGGATTTCTGCGGAAGTTTTTTTCGAGCCGGAGAACTCGATTCGGTCGATGTGACCGACGCCGCATCGGTGGCCGTCGCGGCCGTCTCGTGCCCGTTCACGGCGGTGGATCTGGGTTCACGCACTCGTCCACCATACGGAACCGCACCGACGTGAGCGCGATCGCGAACAATCCCCGTGTTCCATCTGAGACCTTCTCCGTGTTTACTCACCCGTATGCAAGGACTCGCTGTGGTGCTCTTCCCGGTGGTGTTGATGCTTTTCGCACTGTTCATGGAACGTGTCGAGAACCGGCTGCGCAAGCTGCTCGAACCGGGTGAAGAGGTCCAGCAATATCTGGACAGGGCCAGCAATGCCGAGGTCAACGAGCTGGCGAAGTTGGGCGTGCCCGCACACGCCGGCTCCGGCGGCCGCCGTCGTAATCGCGACGAATTGGACGTCGCCCAGGCCAGTTAGACCGATTCCGCCGTCCGGCGACACCACCGCACCCGACCCGCGAATACTCGAGCCCGGGAACTTTCCGCGACGCCGCGCCCGTTCACAAACCGCACGTTACGTGGTGTCTGTCACTACGCTGCGTGGTTGGCAAGTAGACTGCACTGTCGGCCGAACGCTTCGGTCCAGCACTGTGGCGAGCGACGCCGAGCCAGGCGGCAGCCTGCGTACCACGTAGGGACCCGCTGACGCCGCAGTAAGCACCGTCAATTCCCATAAGGAGCACATTCGTGGACGAGGCCCTCGCCAGAGCAGGCATCTTCCAAGGCGTAGAGCCCACCGCGGTGGCTGCTCTCGCCAAACAGCTTCAGCCGGTGGATTTTCCACGTGGCCATGTCATTTTCAATGAGGGCGAGCCCGGCGATCGGCTGTACATCATCACGTCGGGCAAGGTGAAGATCGGCCGCCGTTCCCCGGACGGGCGCGAGAATCTGCTGACCATCATGGGCCCGTCGGATATGTTCGGCGAGCTTTCGATCTTCGACCCGGGCCCGCGTACCTCCACGGCCACCACCGTGACCGAGGTGCGTGCGGTGACCATGGATCGCGATGCGCTCAAGGCGTGGATCGACCAGCGGCCGGAGATCGCCGAACAGTTGCTGCGGGTGCTCGCCCGCCGCCTCCGCCGTACCAACAACAACCTGGCCGACCTGATCTTCACCGATGTCCCGGGTCGAGTCGCCAAGGCGCTGTTGCAGCTCGCGCAGCGGTTCGGCACTCAGGAGGCCGGTGCCCTGCGGGTCACCCACGACCTCACCCAGGAAGAGATCGCCCAGCTGGTCGGCGCCTCGCGCGAGACGGTGAACAAGGCCCTGGCCGATTTCGCCCACCGCGGGTGGCTGCGGCTCGAGGGCAAGAGCGTGCTGATCTCCGATTCGGAGCGGCTGGCTCGCCGGGCGCGGTAGGGATTTCCCACCGCGCTCCGGCGCATCCGGATCAGTTCCGGCCGCGCAGATAGGCGAGCTGGGCCTTGACCGAGCTGCGCGCGGCCGGCCACAGCCGTTTGTCCACATCGGCGTACACCTTCGCCACGACCTGTAGCGGTGTCGCGTTCTCACCGAGTTCGCGTAACGCCGCCCGCACCTGGTTCAGGCGCTGATGCCGATGCTCGATGTAGTAGCCGATCACCGGCTCGGCCTGCGGGTGATCGGGGCCGTGCGCCGGGAGCAGCGCACGGCCGGGGGCGTGCCGGGCGAGCAGCTCGAGGGAGGCGAGATAGTCGCCGAGCGCGTCGTCCCGCGATTCCAGCACCGTCGTACCGCTGCCCAGCACGGTATCGCCGGTGATCAGCGCGTCGTCGAGGAGCAGACTGACCGAATCCTGGGTGTGCCCCGGGGTGCCCAGCACCGTGAGGCGCAGCCCGGCCGCCTCGACGACCTCGCCGTCGGTGAGCGGCGCCGAGGCGCCGGACAGATATTTCGGATCCATCGCGCGCACCGGCGTTCCGGTCAGTTTCACCAGCCGGTCGATGCCGCCGGTGTGGTCGTGATGGTGATGCGTGATCAGCGTCAGGGCGATATGTCCGTCGGTGGCACGGGCGATCGCCTCGCTGTGCGCCTTGTCCTTGGGCCCCGGATCGATCACCACACAGTCGGATCGATCCGGCGCCCGCAGAATCCAGGTGTTGGTGCCCTCCAGCGTCATCTGGTTCGGATTGTCGGCCAACAGCACCGAAGCGGTACCGGTGACCGGCCGCAGTTGTCCGTACGCGGGATGAGTGAGGGTCATCTACCTTGCCTACCGCACTTCGGCGATCAGCTCCACCTCAACGGGAGTGTTCTTGGGCAACTCGAACACCCCGACCGCGGAGCGGGCGTGCACTCCGGCCGCGCCGAACACCTCGCCCAGCAGCTCGGATGCGCCGTTGATCACCAGCGGCTGATCGGTGAAACCCGGTGCCGAGGCGACGAATCCCACCACCTTCACGATCCGCACGACCGCGTCCAGACCGACCAGATCGTGAACCGCCGCCAGCGCGTTCAGCGCGCACAGGCCGGCGGCCCGCGCGGCGTCCTCGACACTCACCTCGGCGCCGACCTTGCCCGTCGCCGACAGCGCGCCGTCGACGAACGGCAGCTGGCCGGCGGTGTACACCAGCGAACCGCTGCGCACCGCCGGAATGTAGGCGCCCGCCGGAGCGGCGACCGGCGGCAGCGCGAGACCCAGTCGGTCGAGGTTGGCGCGCCAGTCGGTACCGGCCGTCACTGCTTGGGCCGCTTCAGGTAGGCCACGTGCTGTTCACCGGTCGGCCCCGGCAGCACCGTGACCAGCTCCCAGCCGTCGGCGCCCCACTGATCCAGAATCTGTTTCGTCGCATGCGTCAACAGCGGCACCGTCGCGTATTCCCAGACCGCCACATCGCTCATGTCGCAGAAGCGTACTGGGTGAACCGACGGTGAACGGTGCGGCCGAGACACTCGCCGCAGACCGATCAGCACAGTGCCGGCTCGCACGGAAGTGCGCTGTGGCCTACGAGACAGTAGGGCGATCCTCTGGTCGCTGTTTCGTAACGGGTTATAGGCTCGCGAACGTGGGAGTACCGACAGCAGTGCCCGTTTCGCAAGAGCCGGGAC
Organism: Nocardia africana NBRC 100379; assembly: GCF_001612635.1. Taxonomy (GTDB): domain Bacteria; phylum Actinomycetota; class Actinomycetes; order Mycobacteriales; family Mycobacteriaceae; genus Nocardia; species Nocardia africana. The sequence goes on from NZ_BDAV01000003.1 coordinate 165,133, forward strand.
TGAAATTAGGGTGGCCGGACCGAGCCGACAAAGCGCGGCTGCATTACGTGTCCGGCAAGGGTGGGACCGGAAAATCCACGGTCGCAGGCGCTTTGGCACTCGCATTGGCCGCGGGCGGGCGCCGGGTACTGCTGGTCGAGGTGGAGGGCCGCCAATCGATTGCCCAATTGTTCGATCTGCCACCGCTGCCGCCCACCGAAACCAAGATCGCCACCGCCGACGGCGGCGGTGAGGTGATGGCGCTGGCCCTCGATATCGAACACGCCTTCCTCGAATATCTCGACATGTTCTACAACCTCGGCTTCGCGGGCCGGGCGATGCGCCGGATGGGCGCCATCGAATTCGTGACGACGATCGCACCGGGTCTGCGGGACGTGATACTGACCGGCAAGATCAAGGAATGCGCCGTCCGCACGGACAAATCCGGTCGGCGCGTCTACGACGAGATCGTCGTCGACGCCCCGCCGACGGGTCGCATCGCCGGCTTCCTCGACGTCACCAAGGCCATGGCCGAGGTCGCCAAGGGCGGGCCGATCGCCGGGCAGGCCGAGGGCGTTTCGGCGCTGCTGCATTCCGAGCAGACCGTCGTCCACTTGGTGACCCTGCTCGAGGCGTTGCCCGTGCAGGAGACCGCGGACGCGATCGCCGAGTTGACCGAATCGGATTTCCGGATCGGCACGGTCATCGTCAATCGCGCCACCGAGGGCTTTCTTCCCGCACCGGTGCGCGCCCGGGTCGCGACCGGTGACGTCGATCTGGATGCCGTCCGGGCGGGACTGACCGAGGCCGGAATCACGGTGGACGACAACGACTTCCAGGGTCTGATCCGGGAAGCCGTCGAACATTCGGCAACCCTGCAGGCCCAGGACGACAGCTCCGCCGAACTGGCGAAGGTGGATATCAGCCGCTTGTATCTGCCCGCCTTGCCCGACGGTATGGACCTGGGCGGACTGTACGAACTGGCCGAGCATCTGAGCGCGCAGGGAGTCCGCTGATGAGCCATCCGAGCCCGCTGATCCCCCCGGCGACTCCGCTGCTGGACATCGAGGCCATCATCGCCGACCCCACCGCGCGGGTAGTGGTGTGCTGCGGCTCCGGCGGGGTCGGTAAGACCACGACCGCCGCGGCGCTCGCGCTACGCGCGGCCGAAGAGGGCCGCAAGGTCGTGGTGCTGACCATCGACCCGGCGCGGCGGCTGGCTCAATCCCTGGGCGTCAGCGACCTCGGCAACGCGCCCCAGCGCGTCCAGCTGCCCGAGACGGCCAAGGGTGAGCTGTACGCGATGATGCTCAACATGCGCCGCACCTTCGACGAGATGGTGCTCGAGCACACCAGCCCGGACAAGGCCGAGCAGATCTTCGCCAACCCCTTCTATCAGACCGTCGCCTCCTCCTTCGGCGGAACGCAGGAGTACATGGCGATGGAGAAGCTGGGCCAGCTCGTCGGCCGCCGCGAGTGGGATCTGGTCGTCGTCGACACCCCGCCCTCGCGCAATGCCCTGGATTTCCTCGACGCGCCCAAGCGGCTGGGCAATTTCCTCAACGGCCGGATGATCCGCGTCATCATGGCGCCCGGCCGCGGCGTCGGCCGCTTCGTCACCGGCGCGATGAGCCTCGCCGTGCGCGGGGTGTCCACGGTCGTGGGCGGGCAGATGCTCAAGGACGCCTCGCTGTTCCTGCAGTCGCTGGAATCGATGTTCGGCGGCTTCCAGGACCGCGCCGAGCGCACCTACGCCATGCTCTCGCGGCCCGGAACCCATTTCGTGGTGGTCGCCGCGGCCGAACCGGACGCGCTGCGCGAGGCGTCGTTCTTCGTGGATCGGCTCTCGACCGACGGAATGCCACTGGCCGGGCTGGTCCTCAATCGCACCCATCCGGTGCTGTGCACCCTCTCGTCGGCTCAGGCGATCGCCGCCGCGGACCGGCTGAGCCCCGGCGCCGGCAGCGATGCCGACGGCACCTCGAAGGAGGCCGTGGCCGCGGACGCCGCCACCGATCCCGCGACGCTGACCGCCGACATCCTGCGCATCCACGCCCATCGCGCGGTCACCGCCAAGCGCGAACAGCATCTGCTGCACCGCTTCACCGGCGCTCATCCGCGGGTGCCGATCGTGACGGTGACCGCCCTGCCGTTCGAAGTGTCCGATCTGGACGCGTTGCGCGCGGTCGGCGAACAGCTCGCCGGATCCGGCGCGGCCTGAATTCTTCCGTGGCGCCGACATGAGCGGCGCTGATGTGAGTGGCGCTGACGTGCGGCCCCGATTCCGCACGTCACCGGCCGGAAAACGGTCCGAGCCCGCACGCGCGGGCTCGGACCGTACCGGACTCGACTACATCGCGACCTTCTGCTGACGCTGGGCCCGGAAGAAGTCCGCCCACGAGGTCACCTCGGGATGCTGCTTGAGCAGCGCACGCCGCTGCCGCTCGGTCATCCCACCCCACACACCGAATTCCACTCGATTGTCGAGGGCGTCGGCACCGCACTCCATGAGCACCGGGCAGTGCCGGCAGATGGTGGCCGCCTTGCGCTGGGCGGCACCACGCACGAACAACTGGTCGGGATCCACTTCCTTGCATCGGGCCTGGGACACCCAGGCGATTCTCGCTTCGGCCTGCTCCACGTCCAATCGAGCGATGGGGGTAGTCATGTGCATTTGGTGTGCCCCTTTGCAGTCCGAACACCGGGTCAACGGCGCTCCGGAATCGCGTGCAGCCCACAGCAACCCAACCCCGCTGCGCTCCGCACCACATTCCACTTTGAGTGTTAGCTCTATCACACTGGGTTCTCAATCTAGGTAAAGGTATGGGGCGAGCGCAAGACCGTGCCCGTATTTTCTGGTACGCCCGTCCCTGCGGGGGCCGCCCGACCAGCGGTCATGGCGCGCCGCCGACCGCGCACCGCGCGTGTGACGGCGGGCCAATTAGGCTGGGGCGCGTGCCGATCTCACAAACGCTCGCGAGGCTCGCCGGCGCCTGCGTCCTAGCGGCCGTACTCGTCGCCGGATTGCTGTTCCCGCTCGCCGGCGGCTTCGGGTACATGTCGAACCGCGCAGCCGATGCCGTGGACAACGTTTCCGCGGAGTTGGTGGCGGGCACCGCGCCGGCGGTGTCCACGATGGTCGATGCGACCGGAGCCCCCATCGCGTGGCTGTACGAACAGAGACGTTTCGAGGTCCCCAGCGACAAGATCGCCAACGATATGAAGTTGGCGATCGTCTCCATCGAGGACAAACGCTTCGCCGAACACGGCGGCGTCGACTGGCAGGGCACGCTGCGCGCATTCCTGACCAACACCTCGAGCGGTGAGGTACAGCAGGGCGCCTCGACCATCGACCAGCAGTACGTGAAGAACTTCCAGCTGCTGGTGGTCGCGAAAACCGACGCCGAACGCCGGGCCGCGATCGAGACCACGCCGGCCCGTAAACTGCGCGAAATCCGCATGGCGCTGACCTTGGAGAAAGAGCTCACCAAGGACGAGATCCTCACCCGCTACCTGAATCTGGTGCCGTTCGGCAACGGCTCCTACGGAATTCAGGACGCGGCGCAGACCTATTTCGGCGTCGACGCGAAGGATTTGAAGGTCGCGCAGGCCGCCATGCTCGCCGGCATGGTCCAGTCCAGCTCCAAACTCAACCCGTACACCAATCCCAAGGGTGTGCTGGAGCGGCGTAATACGGTGTTGGACACGCTGATCCAGAACATTCCGAGCCGGGCCGACGAATTCCGGGCCGCCAAGGAGCAGCCACTGGGCGTGCTGCCGGAGCCCAAGGGCCTGCCGCGCGGATGCATCGCCGCAGGTGACCGTGGCTATTTCTGTGATTACGCGCTGCAGTATCTCGCCAATGCGGGAATCAGCAAGGATCAGATGGACAAGGGCGGATATCTGATTCGCACCACATTGGATCCGGCGGTGCAGAATTCGGTCAAGGCCGCCGTCACGGCGAACACCGATCCGAATCTGGAGAATATCGCCGAGGTCATGAGCATCATCGCTCCCGGCCAGGACTCCCACCACATCCTGGCGATGACCTCGAGCCGCACCTACGGTCTGGATCAGGGTGCGCATCAAACCGTCCAACCGCAGCCGTATTCGATGGTCGGTGACGGTGCCGGGTCGATTTTCAAGATCTTCACCACGGCCGCCGCGATGGAGAAGGGGCTGGGCACCAGCGCTCAGCTGGATGTGCCGTCGTTCTTCGCCGCGAAGGGTATGGGTAACGGTGGCGCCCCGGGCTGTCCGCCCGCCACCTATTGCGTGAAGAACGTCGGTAATTACAAATCGCCGGAGTCGGTGACCGAGGCGTTGGCGCAGTCGCCGAATACCGCGTTCGTCAAGCTCATTCAGGACGTCGGCGTGACACCGACGGTCGATATGGCGGTCCGGCTCGGGATGCGCTCCTACACCGAAGCGGGCACCTCCGGCCACGGCAATCAGAGCCTGGCGGACATGATCAAACAGCAGAATCTGGGCTCGTTCACCCTGGGACCGGTCGCGATCAATCCGCTGGAATTGTCCAATGTCGCCGCGACGCTGGCCTCCGGCGGCAAGTGGTGCCCGCCCTCGCCGATCGCCGAGGTGATCGACCGCGACGGTAAGCAGGTTCCGCTCACCCAGCAGCCCTGTGAACAGGTCGTCGAGCCCGGGTTGGCGAACACCCTCGCCAATGCGCTGAGCCAGGACGCCGTGGGCGGTACCGCGGCCGGTTCGGCCCGCGCGGTGGGCTGGAACGCACCGGTGTCGGCCAAGACGGGAACCACCGAAACCCACCGGTCCTCGGCGTTCCTCGGCTTCACCAATTCGATGGCCGGCTCCGCCTACATCTACGGCGACTCCCCGACGCCCGGCGAGATCTGCTCGTTCCCGCTACGCACCTGCGGTGACGGCAACCTCTTCGGCGGTAACGAACCGGCTCGCAGCTGGTTCGGCGGTATCAAACCGGTACTCGACAAATTCCCGCCGCCCACCCTGCCGCCGCTGGACGACAAATATGTGCGCGGCTCGAACAATGCCCAGATTCCGGATGTGAACGGCATGTCGGAGTCCGAGGCCCGTTCGGTGCTCATCGGCGCGGGCTTCCAGGTGTCGACGGTCACCACGCCCGGGTCGGCGGCCAAGGGGACGGTCACCGCTACCACGCCGAACGGCTCGGCCATTCCCGGATCGGTGATCACCGTGCTCGTCAGCGACGGCACCCAGCGGGAGATTCCGCGCCCCGGACCGCCGCCGGCGCCGCCGGTGCTCCCGGGTCTGCCGCCGATACCGCGGCTGCCACCGATTCCGATCCCGATCCCCCGGTAGCGATACGCGAGAGGCCGGCGAATGTGCGACACATTCGCCGGCCTCTCGCTTTGTCCGGTGAAGCTACAACCGGGCCTTGACCGCGGCCGAGATCCGCGAACCGTCCGCGCGGCCGGCGGCCAGCGCGGTCGCGACCTTCATGACCTGGCCCATCTGTTTCATGCCCGGACGCTCGCCCAACTGCTCGGCCACGTCGGCGATGGCGGTATCGGCGATGTCGGCGACCTCGGCCTCGGTGAGCGGGGTCGGCAGATACTCGTCGATGATCTCCTGCTCGGCGCGCTCGTTGGCGGCCAGCTCGCCGCGACCGTTCTGTTCGTAGACGACGGCCGCCTCGTTGCGCTTCTTCGCCTCCTTGCCGAGGACTGCGATCACCTCGGCATCGGAGAGCTCCTTCGCCTGGGCGCCGGCGACCTCGGCGTTCTGCACGGCTGCCAGCAGCATGCGCAGCGTGTTGAGGCGCAACGTGTCCTTGGCCTTCATGGCCGCGGTCAGATCGGCGCGCAACTTCGATTTGAGTTCCGACATGCGCCACACGCTAGCCGTTGTTCGCGGACCCTCCCACCGCATTTCCGCGTGTCGAGCCGGGTGGACGGGTACGACAGCGCCCGGCAAACCGGATGCCTGTGCGGAATCACACTCGGTATTCGTCACAGTGGTCGCCTATTCTGGGCTGATGCCCGTATTCTCGTCCCCCGCACTTCGACGAGCAGCGCTGGGCTCCGGAGCTAAGGTCGCCGCCGCGGCCGCCGGTACCGCAGTGGCCGGAATCGGCTATGCCTCGCTGATCGAACGCAATGCCTTCGTCCTTCGTGAGGCCACGATGCCGGTGCTGCAGCCGGGCTCGTCGAGCCTGCGTGTGCTGCACATCAGCGACCTGCACATGACGCCCGGCCAGAAACTCAAACAGGCCTGGGTTCGCGAACTCGCCGCCCTGGAACCGGACCTGGTCGTCAACACCGGTGACAATCTCGCGCATCCGAAGGCGGTGCCCGCGGTAGTGCAGTCGCTGTCGGCGCTGCTCTCCCGTCCGGGCATCTTCGTCTTCGGCAGTAACGACTATTTCGCGCCCGTTCCGAAGAATCCGCTCAAGTACTTCGACAAGAACCACAAGCGCGTGCACGGGGATCCGCTGCCCTGGCAGGATCTGCGCGCGGCGTTCAGCGAGCGCGGCTGGCTGGATCTGACCCATGTTCGGCGCGATCTCGAGGTCGCCGGAATCAAGATCTCGACGGCCGGCGTCGACGATCCGCATCTGGCCCGCGACCGGTACGACACCGTCGCCGGCTCGCCGAACCCCCTGGCCGATCTGAGCATCGGACTCACCCATTCGCCCGAACCCCGGGTGCTCGACCGGTTCGCCGGTGACGGGTACGACCTCGTGCTGGCCGGACACACCCACGGCGGACAGCTGTGCCTGCCGGGATTCGGCGCACTGGTCACCAACTGCGGTATCGATCGGTCCCGGGTGAAGGGGCCGTCGCGCTGGGGTGCGCACACGCGGCTGCACGTGTCCGCGGGTCTGGGCACCTCGCCGTGGGCGCCGTACCGCTTCTGCTGCCGCCCCGAGGCGACCCTGCTGACGCTGGTGGCCGCACCGCCGAAAGGCCCCATCGCCGACAGTGGCCATGGCGTCTCGGAATCGGAGGCCGTGGCGCGCTAGGGTGGCGTGCCGAGGCACGACATCAGGCAGGGGTACACGGTGAACAGTGGGTTCGAGCGGAACGACGATCCGACCGCGCGACGAGAACCCACTCCCGACTCGAACGAGACCCCGCCGACGCTGGCTATCCGGCGAGTGCCGGGTGCGAATTTCCCTGTGTCGCAAGGCTCTCCGTGGGCTCGGCCGAGTTCGATTCCCACCCCTCCCGGTGGCGCGGCCGAACCCGCACGACCCGGCTCTCCGGCCGAGCCTGCGAAGCCCGCGCCGCCGGACGCGGGCCGGTCGCCCGGATCGCTCGTCGACGGGAACGACGCTGCCGGAGGACAATCCGCTCCGGCTCATCCGTGGTCGCCACAGGGTCATCCCGACGCTCCTCCGACATCGCAGGGCACGCCGACGGGCTTCGCTCCGTCGCCGCACGGTTTCGGCGCCCCGGGCGGGCCCGGCGGTCCGAACAACCCGAACCCCTTCGGCGGGCAGTGGAATTCCGGCGCGCCGGGTGCACCGTCGGGGCCGGGCGGAACCGATGCGCCCACCACCGCCTTCGGGGCACGACCCGGGATGCCGCAGTGGCCGGGCAACGCGATGCCGGGCGCGAATACTGCCTCCCAGCAACAGTTCTCGGCGCCGTCCGGTAACGGTCGCCCCGAGCCGGATTGGCAGTTGGGGGTCGGATCGCACCCCGCATCGCAGCAGGCGTCCTGGGGCCCGCCGACGGCTCAGCATCCGCACACCGAGTTGCTCCAGGCACCGGCCGAGCAGAAGCCACGGCGACGGAAAGCTCTGCTGCTCAGCGGAATCGGGGTACTGGTCGTCGTGGCGATCGGCGCCACCGTAGCAGTCGTCGCCAGCCGGCATTCCGACTCGCCGGCCGCCGCGGGTCCGGGCAAGCCTTCGATGGTCAGTGCGCTCAGTAGCGAAAACAAGCCGCCCCAACCGCCGTCGCGACCACAGCAGACGGCGCCGAAGCCGCAGCCCGGCGCTGCGGCGCCGCCGATGGTTCCCGGCTACCAGGTCGTGCAGATCACCGACCGCGGCGCGGCCTACGACGCGCCCCCGGAGTGGAAGATCGATCCGATCGGCACCGCCGCCTGGGGTTCGGGATCGAATCCACTGGAAATCGCGGGCCTGGCGCAGGACGGCAAGAACTACTGCCCGAACTACACCCGGACCAACGCCTTCCTCACCATGTCCCCCCAGGCGGACCCGGCCGCGGCCGCCGCCGATATCGGGGCCCGGATGGCCAAGTTCGGCTGGTCGAACGCCACCGTCGCCGCCCCGGCCCCCGCCGAGCCGATGGTCTCCCTGGACGGGCAGCTGCACGGCTCCTTCGTGGAGACCACCGGTAGCGCGCCCCCGCCGGCGCCCGGCTGCGCCACGACCTTCGCGGTCTACACCTTCGCCTTCCCCAGCGAAAACGGGAACTTCGTCATGACCGTCGCCGCCGACACCGGCGTCGACAAGTCCGTGGACAAGGAAACCGCCAAGCGCATCCTCTCCACCATCCGCCCCCTCCCCGCCCGCTGACCAGCGGATTTAATTATCCGCTCCCCCCTGCTGTAAGCTACGACAGGCTCAACTCACGGGGTGTGGCGCAGCTTGGTAGCGCGCTTCGTTCGGGACGAAGAGGTCGCAGGTTCAAATCCTGTCACCCCGACTCGTGTGTGGAGACACGGCGGAGGCCCTGACCAATCCACTGGTCAGGGCCTCTTGCTTTGCCGGGTGCGGATCGCGGTGCCGGGTTCGGGAGACTTCACCGTCCACAGCCCGATCCTCCGGTCGGGCTCCCTTCCCATTTCCGGGACCACCGGAAAACCTTGTGCTACAACTTTGTTCGTGGCGGCACTCATCGGCTTGGTGGTGATCCTGGGGATCATCATTCTCATCGCGGGAGCGATTCTGTTGATCGTCAGTGTGGTGAGAGCGCCGGGGCGGCGGCGAGCACGTTCCGCCCCGGAGGCGTCGCAGCACCAGGACCTGCCGATGTGGACTCCGCCGCAGAATCAGGATGTTCCGTTGTGGAGCCCCCCGCAGAATCAGGACGTCCCGCTGTGGAGCCCCCCGCAGCAGCATTCCGCGCAGCAGCAGCCTGCCCGGACGCCGTACTGGTCGCCCGGTCCCCGGTAGGCACGGGCCCGCTCGCTGGGCCTGCTCACTCCAGATTCGCCAGCATCTCGCGCTGGTGCCGATACCCGATGGTCTCGTAGCCGATCACGGTGATGAACGGGGAGATCATCACCACCAGCAGGCAGAGAGCGATCGAGGCGCCCAGCGCGGCCATGATCACCGCGGCGGCCAGCACCACGGCCGTGAAGGTGAGCAGCAGGAGGTGGAACGGGTCGGGGGCCGACAGCAGCAGGGTGTGCAGCAGGTAGACCATCAGCAGGTAGACGCCCACCGGCAGCGCCAGGGCCAGGACCACCGCGACCGGACCGATATGGGAGTGGTGCTGCAGCGACAGGCCCGCGACGTGCAGGCCCGCCCCGGAACCGGCGATACCCATGTAGAGCGGGATGTGGCCGTAACCGAACAGGTAGCCGCGGTTGCGGCGGTGCACGAGGATCTCGCCGAACGGGGTCGTGAAGTACACCCACCACATGCCGAAGGTCAGGCCCACACCGGCGACCACGATGGCGATCGCGTCGGCACTCCAGTCCGCACCGTCGCTGCCGCCGAGCAGCCCGCCCGAGGACGCGACCGTGCCGACCACGCCCTCACCGAGCGCGATGATGGCGAAGAGGCTGTAGCGCTCGGCGACGTGGTGCGGATGCCACGGGGTGCCACTCGCGCGGCCCTGCGTCAGCACCGGTACGAGCAGCTCCAGCACACCGAGCAGCACGCATCCCACCCCGGCCACGAGCAGCGGCATGTGGACGAATCCGATGATCACCCAACCGATTTGGGCGATGATCGTCCAGCGGATGCTTCCGTAACCGACATGCCGGAAGGAGGGCGACTCCCGCCCGGCGCGCCACCACTGCAGCACCATCGCGATCCGCATCACGATGTAGCCGACGACCATCACCCGCACGTCGAGGTGATCGCCCACATCGACCGAATGGAACATCGCGGGCAGGCCGAGGGCGAAGACCACGACACCGATCATCACCACCATGGTCAGCACGCGGTACAGCCAGTCGTCGGTGTCGAACGCGGAGGCGAACCAGCTGAAATTGATCCAGGCGTTGACGATCGCGAACATCGCCAGCACGAAGGCGACCACCGCCTTGCCCGCATGCCCGTCCGCCACCATCTCGGCGAAATACGACGCCGAGGTGCCGACCGCGACCACGAAGGTCAGATCGAACAGCAGCTCCAACGGTGAGGACACGCGTCCCGGCTCGTCGGGGTCGCGGCCGGTCATCGGGACGAGGCGGTGCGCCGGGCCGCGGGCGCCGCCGGTGGATACGGAGTCGCTCATGGGCACCGATGATGCCGTACCGGCGGGTCGGCTCGCCGCTGCCGCCCCGCCGCCGTGACACGACGCGTGCGAGCGCTACTTCCCGGAAGCGTCCGACGACTGCAGCAGCGAGTTGAACTTGTTCGTGTAGAGCTTGCTCGGATCCAGCTTGTGATCGATCGCCCCGGTGTCTTCGAGCCAGCTCTGCCAGCGGGTGAAGTCCTCGTCCGACAGTTTGCCGTAGCGCGCCGGAACACCCACGGACAGCCAGTATTTCAGCGTCGAGG
>NZ_BDAV01000004.1 GCF_001612635.1 Nocardia africana NBRC 100379
CCCTCAGAAGGTGGCCATGCCCACAAAGTGCTCCTCGGGAGTGGCGGTTCGCGTGGAGCAATCCGGTCGGGTCGGCTCGACCCGCAATAGTGCGAAGCCGCGTGAAATCCGCTGGTGTGTAACACGAGGCGAGACGGTCACGGTTCTCGGTGTCGGCGAACATGAAATTGGCCATGCGGCCGAGGGGTTCGACCGCGAGCGCGTCGAGCCACGATCGTGCTCGGCCGCAAGGGTATTGGGGTCGAAGCCCGGTGCCGGGGTACTGATGGCGCGAATCAGATAGTCGGCGTCTCGATGACCGACCGCGTTGACCGGAGCGGCAGGCGAACGTAAGGCGCCCGCCAGATGATGGACGAAGACGAAGGCCGGAGTTCGGCGCTGTGGGGACGCCAGATGCGCGAGCTCGGTCTCGAGCGCATCCGGATTCGCCCCGCGTGCGGCCACCGAATCCCCTTGGTAGGGATGCGGGTGTGTCGGCTCGGCAAAAACCCCGGTCAATCGCACGCCGGGGACGGTCGACACCGCTGCCGACACCAATGGCTGTGCCCGCAGCGGCCGCAGCAGCGCCTCACAGTCATCCGGATCACCCAGAAAGCTGAGGTAAATCGTTGCTGTGCGCCATATCGAACTCGCCTGCACCGCAGCACATCTCGCACGCAAGATTTCCTGCGAAACGCAGAGCATCCAATACCTCCTCGAAGGCATCCAGCACGGGCTGGGCGTGGGAGTCCTTCCCCGCGCGGCCATTACCGCCACCGGCTACGGCTTGGTCGCCGTTCCTCTGACCCCCGCTCTCACCCGCGCGATCAGCGCCGCGACCGCCCGGCACCACCCTCCGACACCGGTCACATCGGCATTCCTGCACCAACTGCGGGAACGACGGACTCTCCCCGAGGGCACCAACGGCCGGCATCCGTGCGGATAGCCGAGCAACCGCATTCGGCAGGCTGTAACGGGTCCGCAGCGCGATCGACGCTGTCGAGCAAGCTGTTGTGGCCTCAGTGCCGGTTACGCGAAGTGCCGTCGCGGCGGTATCGGCGGTCAGTCGGAGACCGAGACGTGGTGTTCGAGGCCGACGGCGGCGGTGAGTTCGTCACGGTGGCGGCACAGGCGTGGATGCTCGTCGCCGAGCTCACCCATCAGATCGGCCAGTGCGCCGGCGACGGCGTTGAGTTTGTGCTGCACCGCGGCGTTGGCGCGGGATTGCGTGTTCTGCAGCAGCGCCACCAAAAGGAACGTGATGATGGTGGTCACGGTGTTGATCACCAGCTGCCAGGAGTCCAGACTGGGCAACACCACGAAACTGGGCACCCACACCAGCACCAGCAGCACACAGAACGCGAAAAACGTTGCCCTCGAAGCGACCCCGCACGCCGCGGTGGCGAAACGGTCGAACGCCGACAACCCACCCATCACCTGCGAAGGTCGTTTCGCTGCCGGCGCCTGCACCCGGGGTCCGCACCCGTTGTCGATTGTCACGATGGATCCTTCCGCTCGGGCGCGCACCCTCGATATGAAAGAAGCGGCACCCGCCGAGGATCGCCTCGGAGGCTGCCGGAGATCGGGTCGGCGCAAACATCTCACCGGCGTTGTACCCGCTGACATCTCGCCGACACGAAAACCAAAGCCGAACCGACACACCGCCGGCTGCTGACGTCCAGCACGATGCCGACTCACGACGAACTTCCGACGGCTCTCGCCGCTCCGTCCTCCTGATCGACGGCAATCCCGACGACGCGCGGCAAAGCCGCCGACCGGGTATCGGCGATTCAGTGCGAATGGACGTGGAGCAGAACCCGCCAGGTGGTGCCGTCGGGTGTGGCGTGGATGCGGACCAAGTCGGCGAGCTCGTTGACGAGGAACAGACCCCGGCCTCCGAAGCGGTCCCGGTCCGGCGGATGACGCCCGATCAATGGATCGGTCACATGCCCGAAATCACGCACGTCGAAGGTGATGTCGTCGCCCTCGCGCCACAGCCGCCACCGGCACGGCCCCGCGGTATGGACGAGGCTGTTGGTGACCAGCTCCGTGACGATCAATTCGAAGTCGGCGATTCGTTCTTCGGCCAGGCCGAGCCGGCGGGCTTCGGCTGTGGCGGATCGCCGGGCGTCCGTCACCTCTGCGGATCTGTCGACGGGGTGTTCGGTCGCGTCGAGCGGCGCGACCAACTCCTGGTTGTATCGGCTGACTACGCTGTCCGGGTCGTATCGATCGCTGCGGTACCGCCGGTGGGTTTCCCAGACCAGTGGGTGGGTCAGATACGCGTCGGCGAGTGCGTCGGGAGCGAGTCGCGTCGCGTCGTAGGGGCAGACGATCGTCACGTCGCGACGGGCGAAGGCCGCGTTGATCAATGCCTCGTGCTGCGCGCAGGCGGGGTATTCGGTGGCGGTGCGCCCTTGCCATATCGGCTCGCCGATGATGCGCACATGCCGGTCGGGGTGGGCATCGGCGAATCGCCGCAACACTCCCGGGATGATCCGGCCCGGATTCCGGCCGGCCTGCGCCATATCGATCCACGTCACGTGTTCGCCGGCAGATCCGACGGCATCACGCAGCATGTGAAGCCGTGGACCGGGAACAGCGACCGCTATCGGATGCTGCTGTTCCAGGCCCTCGGTGATGAACGGCGTGAGCGTAGCCAGGTAATCCTCGTCGGATCGATAGAAAACGGCGGGGTGGACGAACTCGCCTGCGCGCGGGCCCGTGCGGGTTGTCGACGTCATAGGAGCTGCTCCGCTCGCACGTTGGAAATATCGAGTAGCCGAATCACGCGATCGATACCGGGCCACTGGGTGCGGATGACAAGATCCGCATCGCGCACCGCCGCCCAATCCGCCAGCCGAGTCAGCCCGACATGGTCGATGAACTCCACGCCGGTGGCGTCGAGGATCAGCTCGCCGTCCTCGGGCTTCACCTCGAATCGCTCCAATGTCGGCGCGAGGACCTCACGGGTGGCCAGGTCGAGGTCACCGGCAAGAGCGACGGTGTGACTGTCCGAGAGCGGAGCGTACAGCCGGAACCCCGCCGCGCGAGCATCGGTACACGGGTGCAGGCAGGCCAGCTGGGCCAGCGCCCCGGCCTCGACCGCCGACCGATCGTAACCACACAGCGCCGAGAACGGGTGGCCGGCCATATAGCGGTCGATCAGATGTTCGTAGCGTGCGAAGGCCGCCAGCCGCGTCGCATCGCTCACCAGCGACGTGCAATCGACCGCCACTCGCAGTCCTCGAAACCCGTCCGCCACGGCTCGCGCGGTCGCCTCGGCATAGGCCTGGACCTGGCCGGACGGGTCCAGGACCGCGTCGGGGCCGTAAAGGTCGGTAAGCGACACAACCTCGGCACGTCCGTCCCGCAACGCCTCGCTCCAGCCCGCAAGCTCACGCAAGTCCTCGGCGATGTCCCCGACCGTGCCCGGCCTGATATAGCGGACGCGACAACCCGCGTCCAACCCATCGGCGAGGAACTCGGCGGCACGAGTCTTGAACTCCGCCATGCCCGTATAAGCCCAGCACACATGGTCGTGGGTTCCCAGGCCGCGCGCATGCTGCAACCGAGCAGACCGTCTCATCACGCCCAGCATACTGTGTGCGGCACTCAGCCCCTCACATCGGGAACCGGCGCCGGCCCACGCCGGGGCGCCGCTCCTCCTCGGTCGAGGACCGCCACACCGACTTTCCCGTTTGGCGACCCGAATCACGGCAATTCGGTGCACTACCGAGTAACGGCGGCCGTGACGAATGGAGTGATGCATCCGATGACGCATCGAGGCCGCATCGAGGAACTCGATTGTCCGTGTGACGCGTTCGTTTCGCGTTCGCGCTCTGCCGATTTCGAGATCGGCTTCCCGGCCCGCGCCGACCGACTGCATGCGATGCGTGCGCGAACTCTATCGAACACGGACACCGAGGAGACGGTGGACTCGTTCGGGTCCTGGGTGAGCGGTGGCAGGGGTGCCTGCACATCGTCGTGGCCGACACGGGAAGTTGGAAGTTCGATCCGGATTCCGAGACGTCCAGTCGAGGCCGCGGCATGCAGATCATTCGTCGGGTCGCTACCCAGCTGACGATAGAGGTGCACCGGGACGGGACGATCCTGCACCTCGCCGTCCCCATTGCGACGAGCGAGCCATCATGACCGCCGGCAGCGAAGGCGTCGCTGTGGCCGGGTCTTCTCGTCGGGCGCGGTACTACCGCGCCAGGTGATAGGTTGATCGTCCGAGGATTCACTGGTGCGTTCGTGTTCAGAAGCCAGCACAGCCACCGCCGGTCAGCGGCCGACGTTCGGATTGATGTCCGAGTCGGGTTGACACAGCGAGGATTGGCATGACCGACACGGCGGAGTCCGCCCGGCCCGCACCTGCCCCCAGTGTTCCCGTTCCCGATCAGGTCGAGCTACGACAGCTGCTGGCCGGGTTGACGGCGGTACGCGACGGCGACTTCGGCACGCGGTTGCCGACCGACGCCGACGGGTTGCTCGGCGAAATCGCGACGGTGTTCAACGGCATGGTGGATCAGTTGTCGCTGTTCACTTCCGAGGTCACGCGGGTGGCGCGCGAAGTGGGCACCGACGGCCGCCTGGGCGGTCAAGCCGAGGTGCCCGAGGTCTCCGGCACCTGGAAGGACCTCACCGACTCGGTCAACGCGATGGCGGGCAACCTGACCAGCCAGGTGCGCGATATCGCGCAGGTCGCCACGGCCGTGGCGCGTGGTGACCTGGGCCAGAAGATCACCGTGAGTGCGCGCGGTGAGATCCTGGAGTTGAAGAACACCATCAACACCATGGTCGACCAGCTGTCGTCCTTCGCCGACGAAGTCACCCGCGTCTCCCGCGAAGTCGGCACCGAAGGCCGGCTCGGCGGCCAAGCCGACGTCAAAGGCGTCTCCGGCACATGGCGCGATCTGACCGACTCGGTGAACTTCATGGCCGGCAATCTGACCGCGCAGGTGCGTTCGATCGCCCATGTCGCCACAGCCGTCGCGCAGGGCGATCTGTCCCAGAAGATCCGTGTCGACGCGCGCGGTGAAATTCTGGAGTTGAAGAACACCATCAACACCATGGTCGACCAGCTGTCGTCCTTCGCCGACGAAGTCACCCGCGTCTCCCGCGAAGTGGGCACCGAAGGCCGGCTCGGCGGCCAAGCCGACGTCAAAGGCGTCTCCGGCACGTGGAAGGACCTCACCGAATCGGTCAACGTGATGGCCGACAACCTGACCGCACAGGTCCGCTCCATCGCCCAGGTCACCACCTCTGTCGCTCGCGGTGATCTCACCCAGAAGATCCGGGTGGACGCGCGCGGTGAGATCCTCGAGCTGAAGGAGACCATCAATACGATGGTCGACCAACTCTCGGCGTTCGCCGACGAGGTCACCCGCGTGTCCCGCGAGGTCGGCACGGAGGGAAACCTGGGCGGACAGGCGACCGTGCGGGGCGTGTCGGGCACATGGAAAGACCTGACCGACAACGTCAACGTCATGGCTTCCAACTTGACCGGGCAGGTCCGATCGATCGCCCAGGTCGCCACCGCCGTCGCCCGCGGAGACCTGAGCCAGAAGATCACCGTGGAAGCCAAGGGTGAGGTCGCCGCGCTCGCCGGGGTGATCAACACGATGGTCGACACGCTGTCCGCGTTCGCCGACGAGGTGACTCGCGTCGCTCGCGAGGTGGGCACCGAGGGCATGCTCGGCGGCCAGGCCCACGTGCCCAACGTCGCCGGTACCTGGAAAGACCTCACCGACAACGTCAACTCGATGGCGAACAACCTCACCAATCAGGTTCGCAATATCGCCCAGGTCACGACCGCGGTCGCCCAAGGCGATCTGACCCGCAAAATCGATGTCGACGCCCGCGGCGAGATCCTCGAACTCAAGACCACGATCAACACCATGGTCGACCAACTTTCCGCCTTCGCCGCCGAGGTCACCCGAGTGGCGCGGGAAGTGGGATCGGAGGGCCGCCTGGGCGGGCAAGCCGAGGTGGAAGGAGTCTCCGGCACCTGGAAACGTCTCACCGAGAACGTCAACGAGCTGGCCGGCAACCTGACCCGGCAGGTCCGAGCCATCGCAGCCGTCACCAGCGCCGTCGCCGAAGGCGATTTGACCCGTTCGATCTCCGTCGAGGCATCCGGGGAAGTTGCGGAGCTCAAGGACAACATCAACTCGATGGTGGAATCGCTGCGCGAGACCACGAAGGCCAACCGAGAACAGGATTGGCTGAAAACGAATCTGGCGCGCATCTCGAGCCTCATGCAGGGCCAGCGCGACCTGCACGTCGTGGCCGAGCTGATCATGAACGAACTGGCGCCGCTGGTCTCCGCCCAGTTCGGCGCCTTCTACCTCGCCGACGACACGAACGAACAACCCGAATTGCGGCAGATCAGCTCCTACGGAAACCCCGGTGTGCCAGGGGAACCCGCGCGGTTCGCCTTCGGACAGTCGCTGGTGGGACAAGCCGCGCGCAGCCGCCGCACGATCGCCGTCAACGACGTGCCCGGCGACTACCTCACCATTTCGTCCGGTCTGGGGCAGACCGCACCGGTCGATCTGCTGGTGTTGCCGATCGTTGTCGAAGACCAGGTCCTCGGCGTGATCGAGCTGGCCTCGCTGCACCCGTTCACCCCGATTCACCGGGACTTCCTCGACCAGCTGATGGAGACTGTCGGCGTCAATGTCAATTCCATCATCGCCAACGCCCGCACCAATGAGCTCTTGGTGGAGTCGCAGCGGCTGACCACCGAGCTGCAGACCCGGTCGGCAGAATTGCAGGTCCAGCAGGACGAGTTGCAGCGGTCCAACGCCGAACTCGAAGACAAGGCCGCGTTGCTGGCCGCACAGAACCGCGATATCGAGGCGAAGAACCTCGAGATCGAGCAAGCGCGCCAGGAGCTGGAAACCCGCGCCCAACAGCTCACGATCGCCTCGAAGTACAAATCGGAGTTCCTGGCCAATATGAGCCACGAACTGCGAACCCCACTGAACAGTTTGCTGATCCTCGCGCAGCTGCTGGCCCAGAACCCGAGTCGAAACCTCACGCCCAAGCAGGTCGAGTACGCGGGAATCATCCACTCCGCGGGCTCGGATCTGCTCCAGCTGATCAACGACATCCTGGACCTGTCCAAGGTGGAAGCGGGCAAGATGGACCTTGCGCCCGAGCGGGTGCCGGTGCGCAAATTGCTGGAATACGTCGAGGCGACCTTCCGGCCGATGACCACTCAGAAAAGTCTCGCCTTCCGCGTGACCACCGCCCCGGGCCTGCCCGTCGAACTGTTCACCGACGACTCGCGTCTTCGGCAGGTGTTGCGCAATCTGCTGTCCAATGCGGTCAAGTTCACCGAGGCGGGATCCGTGCAACTGCGGATAGAGCCGGCCGAGACGAGCGAGCTACCCGGCGCCGTGCGCCGCCACGGCGAGGCCATCGCATTCCGTGTGATCGACACCGGAATCGGGATCGCCGACCATCAACTCGAGTCGATCTTCGGCGCATTCCACCAAGCCGACGGCACCACCAGCCGCAAGTACGGCGGCACCGGCCTGGGCCTGTCGATCAGCCGCGAGATCGCCTACCTGCTCGGCGGCGCGATCACCGCCGACAGCACGCTCGGCCACGGCAGTACGTTCACCCTGTACCTGCCGGTCGCCCGCCCGGACTTCCTGGAGGCTCCGGACCAGGGCGGCGAAGACACTCAGCAGACCGAGAACCGGCCGGAATCGACATCCGCACCCGCCACACCGCAGCAACAGCGACGCCTGCTCGTGGTGGAAGAACGGCCCCAGGGCCTGCTGGCGCTGGTCGCGCAGAACGCGGTCGCCGATCTCGCGGACAGCAACGACCCGCGCGGCCCCGTCCAGATCGTCACCGCGGCGGGGGTCGAAGAGGCAGCAGCGGCGATGGCCGCCGAGGTCTTCCACTGCGTGGTACTCGAACTGGATATGCCGGACAACGCCGCCCTGCGGTTACTGGAAACGATGAACGAGGACTCCGGATCGAGCAGTGTCCCCGTACTCGCCCACCTGCGCCGGATCGACGCTCGCACCGAACAGCTGCTGCACAGCAGTGCCACGCGGCCGTCGCTCGAGCTGCTGTCCAGCCTCGACGAACTGCGCGAACGAATCGCCCTGCACGTCGCCGCCGAGGCGCCAGGCGACGTGCTCCCGCTGGTCCGACGCGACGAAACAGCCAGCGCTCCACAGCAATTCGACGGCAAGTTGGCCGGGCGGACCGTGCTGATCGTCGACGACGATGCCCGCAATCTGTTCGCCCTCAGCAGCATCCTCGAATTGCACGGCATCCACGTCCTGCACGCCGAGGACGGACGCGAAGGGATCGATACGCTCATCGCCCACTCCGAGACCGATCTGATCCTGATGGATGTGATGATGCCCGGAATGGACGGCTATACGGCCATGACGAAAATCCGTGAGATGCCGCAGTACCAACACCTGCCGATCATCGCCGTCACCGCCAAGGCCATGCTCGGTGACCGGGAGAAAAGCCTCGCGTCCGGAGCCAACGACTACGTCACCAAACCCGTGGACTCGGAGCTGTTGCTCACCTGCATCCAGCGCCTCCTGGATGCCTGATGACCGACATCGACAACCCGGGCGTCCCCGCCGGGAGAGCACCGGATCGCCCGGCACCGGAACCCGCAGTCCATCGTCTCGCCGCCACCGTGGAGCGGCTGCGAAAACAGATCCAGCAGGCCCAGGCCGCCGCCGACGGACGCGCATTGATCGAGATGGCCAAGGGCATCCTGATCGAGCGACTGAGCTGCGGACCCGCGCACGCAGCACACCAACTCGACGCACTCGCCGAGCAAGCAGGCATCACGCCCGTCGAGCTGGCCGCCGACCTCGTCGACCAGGCGGCTCACGACCGGGTCAGCGCGACCGTGGCGCAGTTCTTACTGCGCACGTCCACCCTCGGTGAGCCTTCGCCGGCAGTGCGGCTGCGTACCGCCGAGAGCGCGGTCCTCGCGGCCGGCGACACCCAGCGCGTCGCGGAGTCCGTCTTGGAGCACGCCCTGACGCCCCTGGGTGCCACAGCCGTGGCGATCTGGTCCGCCGACACCGATGGCTCACTGTCACTCGTCGGGTTCGCGGGAGTCGACCCCCAGGAGGCAGAGCGGTGGCGCTACGTTCCGCCCGGCGTGGCGACCCCGGCCCGGCAAGCACTGCTCGAACGCCGCACGGTGTGGGTGGAAGATCTTCAGCGGTCCGGACTTCCGTCGATCGGCGATCGCAACGGTGGCCGGGCAGCGATCCCGGCCGGGGCGGGAGGAAAACTACTCGGCGTCCTGGAAGTGTCCTGGCCACAACCGCTCGAGCCGCAACCACCCCAGGTGCAGCGACAGCTGGAGGCCTTGGCAGAACTGTGCGCTCATCCTCTGGAATCGGACCTGGCCGACCTGGTACGACGGCCGGACCAGCCGGAGACCACCGACCTGATCCGGTTGGCGGACGGCTTGTTCGACCCCGCCCTGGTGCTGTTACCCCACCTCGATGACAACGGCTCACTGGCCGACTTTCGGATCACCAACGTCAACAGCCGCTTCATCGACCCCGCCGGCCGCCCCCGTGGCCTCGTCATCGGCGCCCTGTTGCACGAGGCGTACCCGATGTCGTCGGTAGAGGGCCGGTTGTTCGAGCGCACGGAACACGTCTTCGCCACCGGCGAGACCTACCGTGCCGATCATGTCACGCTCACCGAAATGGTGGACCAGATCCCGCTGACCGTATCCGCCGCGCTCAGTATCAGCCGCCACGGCGACGCCCTCCTCATGATCTGGCGGGTAGAGGACGAAACAGCGCGACTGGCCGCCCTACTCCAGCACGCCCAGCGGTTGGGCCGCGTCGGCGGGTTCGAAGAAAACCAAACATCCGGCGAAATCACCTGGAGCAGCCAGCTTTTCGCACTCTACGGACTGGGATCCACCGCCGCACCCATCCCGCTCGCACGGCTTCCACACCACACGCACCACGACGACACCGACGCTGTCGAAACCTTCCTTCGCACCCTTCTGCACTACCACCGCCCCGGCTCCACCACGTTTCGCCTGGTCCGCCCCGACGGCGGAGTCCGCCACGTTCGAATCGTCGCCGAACCGGTACTCGACGCGGCGGGACAGCTCCTCGCGATTCGCGGTGCCTACCAAGACATCTCGCCACAGCACTGGACCGAGGTCGCGCTCGCGGCCACGCACGACCGCCTCGCCGACACCGAACAGCACGCCGCCGAGCAGAGCCAGCTCGCGCGGCAACTCCAGCAAGCGATCATGCCCGCCGAACAGCCCGCGATCGAAGCCTTCGGACTCAGCGTCGCCGTGCGATACCAACCCGCCGAGCAAGACCATATCGTCGGCGGCGACTGGTACGACGCACTCGTTCTGCCCACCAAGGAAATCCTGGTATCCGTCGGCGACATCGCCGGCCACGGCATCAAAGCCGCGACCGGCATGGTCGTGCTCCGCAACGCGCTACGCGGGCTCGCCGCCACCGGCGCGGGCCCGGGCCAAATGCTCACCTGGCTCAACGTCGTCGCCCACCACCTGACCGAGAACATCCTCGCCACCGCGGTCTGCGGCCTCTACGATCCCCACACCCGCGTCCTGCGCTGGGCCCGAGCCGGCCACCCTCCCCCGATTCTCATCCGCGCGTCCCGCGCCACGAGCCTGCCCGAAATCAAAGGCATGATCCTCGGCGCCGTCGCGGAAACGACCTACGACGAAGCCGAACTCCAACTCCAACCCGACGACACCCTCCTGCTCTACACCGACGGACTCATCGAACGCCGCGACCGACTCCTCGACGACTGCGTGCAGCACCTACTCACCACATCGGCGGCATTCGCCGGCAGCTTGGCGGATCGCCTCGACGACCTCCTCGACAACAGCGACGCCGACACCGACGACGACACCTGCGTGGTGGGCATCCAGGTAGGACCGGGCCAAGCCGCGCCCGGAACATCAACGGCCTGAAGCCCGTCGGACTCCTCGCACCTCCAGACAGCGTGCCGAACTACACGCGGTCGACGGATAAAGCTGGCGCGTCAGAGCCCGCGCCTGCCCGGACGATGCCGAATGGGTTCGCTCACATCGACGCCCGACGACCCGCCCACAGCGGCACGGCGACGGTAAGTCCGTGGTTCACCCCAACATTCGCGCAGCCGGCGAGATGCAGTCACTCCCGATAGATCTTCACGTAAGCGTTCGTCGCCGTCCCCACGCTCATCGGGCCCAGGCACGAGGCCGTGCCCTGACCGGACGGGCCGAACGAACCATTCCACGACCCCTCGTAGGGGCCCACGGCCATGAGCGGAAACGCGCCCGGGATACCGTGCAGACCGAAACACTCGACGATCAGCGCGTACTCCCGGCCAACGGGTCCGTCGTCGTGGCACGTCGCCGTAGCACCGAACAGATCCCGCGATACCGCACAGTCCTGCGGCGCAGCGCCGGCCACACCGGAGCCGAGCACTGTCGCGAAACCCGACACCACGGCCGCGGCAACAACGGCCCGTGCCCCGACAACTGTCGTCCTGTTCATTCGCTTCCCGTCTCCCGATGGCCTCACTGTCGCTAGATAATCGATCGCCTCCACCGCGGCGTTAACGGCGACAACGCGATACGCCACAATCTGGGGCCGGGTACACACTCGACCGAGCCGGGCGCGACATGCAGATCTGATTGCCAGAACTCGCTCGCGAAAATCACGTTCCGACTTCGTCGGGTCTCAAAGGCGCAGCCCCGCAAAGAAGGCGGCCAGTTCATCGGTCGCGGCTAGAGGTAGCACATGCGCAACGTATTGGTCGGGTCGCACGACGACGACGACACCACCGCGGTCGACCGCGCGGGCCTCGAAGATGTCGTCGCCAGGGATCGCGGCGTAGACATGCTCGTAGTCGACCAGGCCGAACGGCCCGACTCTCGGCTTGAAAATGTCCGGCACGCGACCGAGTTCGATGGCATGGTGGTCCTGCTGATAGACGACCTTCAGGTCGAACCAGTCGTTCGGTCGGACGTCATCGGGAAGCTCCGCGAACGGCGAGTGCTCGGACGTGGTAAGCCACCGTGCGGCGTTCTCGAGAGCGGAATCATGGCCGGAGGCAGCCTCATCCGCGAAAAGGTAGATCCTCCAGCGCCCGTCGGCTCTGGCGTGGTGACCGAGGTGGACCGGGTTGGTGTCGGCCACGCGTGAGACCTTGGCCGACGCGAAGCGCTGTCCGATCGGGAACCCCTTCGCGAGATCCTGGTACGTCTTCTGGCCGACGATCATCGATGGTGGGTACTCGGTCCGGAATCCGGTGCGGAACTCCTCCGTGCTCCGGAAGAACGCCGGCACCTCCGCGACGTCGGCGAGCTCGTCGGTGCGTGTGGCGATCATTGCCGCCCACACCTTGTCGAAGTCGATCAGGTTCTTCGCGATGGTCTTGCGCTCGGCGTCGTAGGTGGAGAGCAGCGACTCGGGGGCACGCCCGTCCAGGACGTGGCCGAGCTTCCAACCCAGGTTGAAGCCGTCCTGGAGCGAGACGTTCATGCCTTGGCCGCCCTTGGCGCTGTGCGTATGGCAGGCGTCGCCGAGGATGAACACCCGTGGCGGGCGCCGGTCGCCGTTGTGGTCGCGCGGTGTGTCGTCGAACTGCTCGGCGAGCCGGTGGCCGACTTCGTAGACGCTGAACCAGACGACTTGCTTCACGTCGATCGAGTACGGATGCAGGATCTTGTCGGCCTTCGCGATGACGGTCTCGACGGGCGTGGCCCGGACACCGCTCGCGTCGTCGGGAACTTCGCCCAGGTCGACGTACAGGCGAAACAGGTATCCCCCCTCTCGGGGGATCACCATCATGTTGCCGTCGGTGCTCGACTGGATGGTCGACAGTAGTCGGATGTCGGGGAAGTCGGTCTCGGCCAGGACATCGAGCACCCCCCAGGCATGGTTGGCGCTGTGGCCCTCGAATCGGCAACCGATCGACCGGCGTACGCGGCTGTGGGCGCCATCGGCCCCGACGAGGTACTTCGTACCGACCTCGAACGTCTCTCCTGCACGCTCTCCGGCGGAATGGGCAAGGGTGACAAGCACCGGATGCTTTGAGCCCGAAACGATTTCGTGGCTCATGTACTCCAGCCCGAAATCTGGCTTCATGCGACTGGGCGAGTTGGCCATGAACTCGGCGAAATAGTCCAGCACGCGTGCCTGGTTGACGAGGATGTGCGGAAATTCGCTGAGCCCCTTCGGGTCATCGAGTGACCGGCCGGCTCGGGCGATCTTCGTGGGATCGGCGGGGTTCGGCTGCCAGAAGGCGAATTCCGTCACATGGTGCGCCTCGGCCGCCAGGCGTTCGGCGAATCCGAACGCCTGAAAGGTCTCCACACTCCGGGCTTGGAGGCCGTCCGCGTGGCCGACTTCGAGACGGCCGGCGCGGCGCTCGATGACCCGCGTCGTGATGTCGGGGAATTGGGAGAGTTGAGCCGCGGTGATCATGCCGGCGGGTCCGGTGCCGACGATGAGCACGTCGACGGTGTCGGGTAGGCCGCTCGGCCGGGTCAGCCCGACGCCAGCGGCAGGCTGTACCCGGGGGTCGCCGGAGATGTATCCGTGGTGATGGAACTGCATGGCGAGGTCACACCTGCCCGGTAGACGGCGTGATGGATTGCGCGCGCCAGACGTTCCACGCTCGGGTTGCCTGACCGCCGACGGTCTCGTTCGAGGCCGCTGCCTCACCGGCGGTCAAGTAGCGCGGTTCTCCCAGCGTGAGGGCCGAAGCCTGAGCGTGTGCGTTGACCTCGGTGTATACCGCCCGGTAGACCGCCTCGGGCACCGAAGCGCCGACCGTGACGGAGCCGTGGCCGCGCATCAGTGCCACCGAGGAGTCGCCGAGGGTCTCGGCGAGCGCGGCACCCAGCTCCGAGGAGGTGATGAGGAGGTCGGTGGCGTCACCGGCGACATCGGCGATCTCGAAGACGGGTGTCTGCTGCGGGTCCAGGAAGCCGGCCATGTGGATGACCGGCCGCAATGGCACCGCGACGGTGCTGAATGGAACGACGGCGGGCGAGTGGCTGTGTACCACCGCCATCACATCAGGTCGACGGCGATAGATCTCGGCGTGGATGAACCGCTCCAGATAGGGGCTCCGAGGGTCGTCTGTGTCACCGTTCAGATCGTGCTCGAGCAGGTCGGACTCCGTCACCGATCCGGGCGCGAGGTTGCGCGAGAGCCAGAACGTGTCGGCGCCCGGTGTGGTCCTCATGCTGACGTGGCCGAACGAGTCGAGCACGCCCTGACGGACGAGGATGTGGTTGGCGGCGACCAGATCGCCCACCGGCGTGCCTTCGAGGGTGGTCATGCTGTCAATTCCTTCGCGTGAGTCTGGCTGAGCGCGGCGGTCACGAGCTGAGGAAGACGACGCCGGCACGCTGAGCCATGATCGGCTGGACCTGATCGCGCACCCACTGCTGGTGGGCCGGGTGGTCCCGGAACTCCAGGTAGCCGGCCTCGTCGTCGAACTCGATGAGTGAGGCGAACTCGAAGTTGTCGGGCCGGATTCGCAGATCTGTGCCCATCTTCATCGACCGGATGGTGGCGATCTGGTCTCGCAGGCTGAGCAGGCCGTGAGCCATCCGCTGTATCTGTTCGTCGGTGGTGCCCTCGTGAAAGCGGAGCTCGATTACGTGGTGCAGCATCGTCAATGCCCCCTGCGCGGGATGCTGACGGTCTTGGATCGAGTGAAGCCGATGATCTCCTCGAGGCTCTCCTCCTTGCCGAGGCCCGAAGCCTTGATGCCGCCGAAGGGGAGGCCCGGAAAGTGGCGCGACGAGTGGTTGATCCAGACATATCCGGCCTGGAGATCGTCGGCGAACCTGTGTGCCCGGTCGACGTCCTGCGTCCACACACTGGCGGTCAGTCCATACCGGACACCGTTGGCGATGCGGACCGCCTCGTCATCGTCGTCGAAGGTGAGCACCGACAGGACCGGCCCGAAGATCTCCTCCTGCGCGATCGGCATGTCGGGGGTGACCTTGTCGAACACCGTCGGGGCGATGAAGAGGCCCTCCGGCAGGTGGTCGGGTCGTCCGCCGCCGGTGGCGAGGACAGCACCCTCGGCGCGCCCGGCCTCTATGTAGCCGCTGACCCGATCGAAGTGCTCGCGCGAGACCAACGCGCCCATGTCGGTCGATTCGACGACCGGCACGCCGACCTTGATCTGCTCGACAAGTTCGACCACCCGTGCGACCACCTGGTCGGCGATCGAGCGGTGGACGAGTAGCCGGGAGTTCGACCCGCAGGACTCGCCCTGAGTAGCGGTGAAGTTCATGCCGAAGACCGCGCCCTGGGCCGCGGCCTCGATGTCGGCATCTGCGAGGACGACCATGGCGTTCTTGCCACCCAGTTCGAGACTGACGTGCTTGACTCCGGCCCCGGCGCCGACCCGCTGGATGTCGCGGCCGGTCCGCTCGCTGCCGATGAACGCGATGCGCTCGATCTCCGGGTGGGCGGCGATTGCCACTCCCGGCTCCGGGCCGGCGCCGTTGACGATGTTGACCACGCCCGGGGGCAGGACCTCGGCGATAAGTTCACCGAGTCGGATCGCCGACAGCGGTGCCTGCGGCGGCGGCTTGAGGATGACGGCGTTACCGGCCATCAGTGGTGCGCCGAGCTTGCCGGCTCCGAAGAAGATGGGGTGGTTGAAGGGAATGATGCGGCCCACGACGCCGTACGGTTCGGGGCGCGAGTAGTGCAACCCGGTCCCGGCGCCCGGGTACGTCTCGCCCTTGATCATCAGGGCCCAGTCGGCGAACATCTCGAGCATGTCGGCGGCCCAGAGGGCGTCCTTGCGCATCGAGGCCACCGGGCTGCCGCCATCGAGCGCGTCGAGAAGACCGAGCTCGTCGGCGTTCGCGCGAATGTGCCCAGCGAGTTCGCGCACCGCGGCCGCGCGCCCTTGGGGCGAGTACCGGCGCCAGCTTTCGAAGCCGCGCTGCCCCGATCGGACGGCGGCCTCGACATCGGCCGCACCTCCGTCGGCGACCTCCGCCAATGGCCGCTCGGTCGCCGGATCGATCGTTGCAAAGCTGGCGCCGCTCGCGGCCGGGCGAAGCTCGTTGTCGATGAGCAGACCCCAGTCACGCGACCGGATCGCGGCCAGCGTCTTCTGGTGGGGTGCGTACTCCGACTCGTAGGGCGACGTGCTCGTTATGGAGGATGACATGGGTTCTTTGCCTCGTCAGGTTCGTCGTCGTGATTCGGATCGTCAGGACGCGGTGACCGCGTCCGTCAAGCGGGCACGCAGCGCGCGCCAGCGCTCCCCGCACTCGCGCGATGCGTCAGCGTATGGCGCGGGCAGGTGGTTGTAAGGCGGCCGGATCGGGCCTGGCCGGCAGTAGCCCGCGGCGGCAATCCGGGTCTTCTCGATTTGCAGGTTGTAGGACGCGAAGAGCTCCTGGTCGGCGAACAGGTGGGCCGCAGGCTCGTTGGCCCAAGCGATGTCGGCCACCGCCTTCTCGACGGCTGCTGCATCACCTGTCTGCAGCGCCTCCATCAGCACGATCGACGGCTCCGGTCCCATCGCTGCGGCGGTGGCCCAGCAGCCCGTGGTGGTCGCAGGGGCTCGCTGCGCGAAGTCGTGCACGACCATGTCGCTGGGGAGGAAGTTCACCATTCCCTCGGTTACTTCGAGCATGCGCTCCAGATCGGGTGCCTTCGACACCTTTGCCGAAGTGACCGTGGGGGCTTGGTCGGCGATGCCCTCCCAGAACTCCACCGGGAACGCGTAGCGGAAGGCTCGGGCGTTTGCATAGACCATGACCGCAAGATCCGGGAACGCCTCGCTGATCTGGGCGTAGTAGTCCACCGCCATCGCGGTGGTCAGCGGCTGCCACATAGGCAGGCCGAGCAGAGCACCGCTGGCTCCCGACTCAGCGACCTTTCGCAGTCGACGAGCGGTGCCGTGGCCACCCGAGCCCGTCGCGCCCACGAATGTCGGCACCCGGCCGCCGGCAGCCTCCACGACCGTGTCGACGACGACATCGAAGTCGTCCTCGCTCAGACTCGGGCACTCACCCGTCGTCCCGAGCGCGATGATGCCGGAGACGCCGTCACGCACGAGCTGATCGACCAGTCGCGCTGTCTCCTCGACATCCACCGTGTTCCGGGCATCGATCCGGTCGGCACCCGGCAGCGCGGGTGTCGGGATGATCCCGTACACCCCGCCGATCTCGGATGCGGTGATCACTCGGCCGCCCTTCGCGTCAGTCATCGTCACTGCCTCGTGTTCCATCGAATGTTGTTCTTTCACTTCGTAAAGTTCGGAGGAGGCGGACCGGCGTATCCCCAGGTGTCGCCCTTCCATTCCTCGCCCCAGAAGATGGGCTCCACAGGGCCGTCCACCTCCTCCTCGACCTGCTCGAGCTCGGCGTAGTACTCGACGAACACGCCCGCCGGGTCGGCGTAGTAGGTGAAGATGTTGTTTCCCGGCCCGTGTCGGCCAGGACCCCACACGCAGGGCGTCCCTTCCCGGGTCAGCGCGCCGAGGGCCGTCATGACGTTGTCCATGTCGACGACATCGAATGCGATGTGCTGGATCCCGGTCCGTTCTGAGTCGCAGACGGCAAGGCTGTGATGATCGCGGTTGCACCTCAGGAACGACATGCCGCGTGCGGTCCGGTCGCTGACCCGCAGGCCGAGCCGGCCGTAGAAGCGCTCGAGGACCACGCGCTGCGGCGTGTTCAGCACGACGTGACCGAGCTTGCGGGGCGCGACGATCCGCGCACGGTGGCTCTCCTCTGTGACAGCCGCGCCGTACAGCAACTGGACCAGGTTGCCGTCGGGGTCGCGAACGGCAGCGCTCGCCTCGTGCCCGGGCCCGACCGCGTCCCCCGGCTCACGTTCCACCTGGCCGCCTGCGGCGACGGCCTCCTCGAACGCTGCATCGAGGTCGACACGGGTCCCGACGTCGAAGGACACGTGCACCAGCTCCCCCCGAGTGGCGCCGGCGGGCGCCTGCTCGAGGGAGAGCCCGTGATGGGTCGAGATCACGGTACGGAAATAGCGACGCTGCGCGTCGCCGTCGCCGCGGACGGGCGCCAGCCCCCAGCGGTCGCGGTAGAAGTCCTCGGCCTGATCGAGGTCGGGAACCGCGAGCGCGATGTTGTTGAGCGTCTGCACCTTGATCACAAGGACCTCCGGTTTCTGGTGTGCACAAGCAGTACGACGAGGAGTGGCCTCGGCCCCCTTCAGTGGTGGCGGACGAAGTCCGCCACGAGGCGGTTGAACTCGTCGGCGTGCTCGAGCTGCGCCCAGTGGCCGCAGCGGTTGATGACGTGCGCCCGCGAGTCGGGAATATTGGCCGCCAGTACGAGCGCGGTCTCGAACGTGACGACCCGGTCGTCGCGGCCGTGGATCAGTAGCGCGGGGGCCGTGATCTCCGAGAGACGGTTGGGATCGACCCAAATCGTGATGGGTGCCTTCGGTGCGGCCGCGAGCACATTGGCGACGTGTTCGGGACGCTTGGCCACTGCCTCGGACCGCTGCCGACACAGTTCAGGGGTAGCAAACCGCTCCTTGTCGAAGACCATGATCTCGACGAGCCGCTTCATCTGCTCGGGGCTGTAGTCCGACCAGGTCTGAGCCATGATCTTGAGCCCTTCGGAAGGTCCGCCGCCGGCACCGAACAAGATCGGCTTCATCTGGATGGGCGCACCCATGGTGATCAGGTGTGTGACCCGGTCCGGGTGCTCGATGGCCATCCGCAGCGACGTGTGGCCGCCCATCGAATTGCCCACGAACGCCGCCTTCTCGATGCCGAGGGCGTCGAGCAGCTCGCAGACCGCCTGCACTTGGTCGTAGGTCGAGAAGTCGACCTCGCTCGAGGCTCCCCAACCGGGAAGGTCCGGGGCGATGACGCGGAGGCCCGCAGCGGCGATGGCTTCGATGTTGGGGTTGTAGTTGCTCCAACCGGTGGCGCCGGGGCCGCCACCGTGAATCAGGATCACCGGATGGCCGTCGGCGGGGCCGGCCTCGTTGTAGTGGATGGTCCAGGACTTGGTATCGACGTCCTTGGCGACGTCCGCCTCGATGAGGGTCATCAGTGGGCACCTTCCGGGGGTGTGTTGGTGAACGGGGCCTGGCCCAGCAGGGCGTGGACCATCTCGGGCGGGCGGTGTCCCCAGGCACTCAACTGGCCGAGGGTCTGCACCTCCCAGGTCTCGTCGTCGATGAGCAGACCGCCCCAGCCGAACTCGACGGAGAAGCCCGACGGCGTGCGGACGTAGAAGCTGAACATGCGGTCGTTCGGGTGCATGCCGAGCGTCATCTCGAAGGGCTGTCCGGCATCCATGCAGCGGTCGTAGGCCAGGCCCACGTCGCGGATGTCGCTGACCTCGATCATGAAGTGGTGGGTGCGCTTCGGGTTCGGCATGTTGCCGAAGGCGACGGTGTGGTGACGCGGATTGCAGTGCAGGAACACGACGTCGGCGAAGATTCCGGGCGCGAGTTCCTCGACGATGAAATCGCTGATCTTGAAGCCGAGCAGGTCCAGATAGAAGGCCAGGTAGTCCTCGCGGCTCACGTCCTTGGACATCAATACCTGGTGACCGGCTCCGCCCTGCCCGGTGACGAACGTGCCGAGCATCTTGTCGGAGTGGAACAGAGTGTCGGCGTCGGCGAAGCCGGTGACCAGCTCGATCCTGTTCCCGATCGGGTCTTCGGTGATGAAGATGCGGTCGACCTTGCGGGTGGCGGCGAGGGCCGCGTCGCCCTCGGTGACCTCCACCCCGGCGCCGCGGAGCTTCTCGACGATCGCGTCGAGCGATGCATCGTTGCCGAGCTCATAGCCGGTGGCGGCGAGGTCGTCGGCCGGACCCTGGGTGCAGAACCAGCGGTAGGCCTTGTCGTCGGTGCGGAAGCTGATCGAGTCGGTGTTCTTGTCGGCTACCTGCATGCCGAGCAGGTTGGCGGCGAAGTGCTCCCATTCCGCGAGTTTGCTGACCTCGTAGACGACGTAGGCGAGCTCCTCGACTCCAGTCATCGTTCTCTCCTCTCAGAGCGCGGGGACCGCGAGGCCGGATTTGTCGGCTGCGGCGATGAATTTGTCGGGACGAACCGCGACCGCCCGGACGCCGTACCGCTCGAACCATGGGAGAAGCGCGTCCTCGAGGTCGACAAGGTCGTCGGGGCCCTCGGTGTGGGACGTCTTGGATCGCACCGTGCGGTACGTCGCGCCGAGGGCATCCCACTCGGCCTTCTCCTCGGCGCTCAGCAGGGTTGCCGGGTCGATCTCGGCGCCGATCAGGACGAAGCCGTGCCCGATCAACTCGTCGACGCGGGCGCGGGCACCGACGTGGTTGCCGATGTGGGGCTGCGGGAGCATCCGACCGACGATGCTCGCGTCGCCGATTTCACCGCGCAGCCAGCCCGCTTCCAACACCGGAGGTGCGAAGATCGGCTGTTCGGGCGGCGTCACGGTGTTCTCCGGGACGGCGTCCATTGCCTCGATTTCCTCCGGCGACGCTTCCTGCATGATCACCCGGCCGAGCTGGATGGCAATGTTGGTGAAGAACTCGACGTTGGGGCGTCGCTCGGCCTCGTAGGTGTCCAGCCACTCTTCGCCCAGCTCGCCGCGGAGGACCCGCGCGAGCTTCCAGCCGAGGTTGTGGGCGTCGCGGATGCCGGACTGCATGCCGGCCCCGGCCCATGGCGGCATCAGGTGGGCCGCGTCGCCGGCGAGGAAGAGGCGTCCTCGGCGCCACGTCTGCGCGGCGCGGACGTGGTGGTGGTAGAAGGCATACTGTTCGATCTCGACGTCGTCCTCGGACTTGCCCAGCGCGTGCAGCAGCGGCCACACCTCGGCGGTGGAGGGGAAGTCGGCCTCGGTCTCACCGGGCCTGAGCGCGATCTCCCAACGGTGGTGGCCGCCGGAGAGCGAGATGTCGACGACAGGGTGCTCGGAGTCCGACCAGAATGTCGGGCAATCACTGTCGGGCCAGTACCGTTTGGCCTTGCAGTCGATGACGATCCACTGGGTCGGCGCGGTATCGCCGAGCATCGGGATGCCGAGCAGTTTGCGCGTCGGGCTGGAGCCGCCGTCGGCCGCGATCGCGTAGCGAGCGCGGGTGCTCGTCTCTTCACCCGTCTCGCGGTCGCGGGCAGTGATCGTGACCCCGTTCTCGTCCTGGTCGACGCCGATCACCTCGGCACCGAACCGCACGTCGAGGGCGTCGTATTCTTCGGCGCAGCGACGCAGCTCGGCCTCCATCGCCGGTTGGTAGATGTTGAAGAAGCGCGGCTTGGTGTTGCGTGTACCCAACTCGGACGGCGGATGCTGGACACGCATGATCTCTCGGCCGTCATAGGTCACCCACCGCAGCTTGTTCTCCGGCTCGATGACCTTCTCGACGCGCTCGTCGATCCCGAGCTCTTGAAAGATCCGCATCGTCCAGTCGTTGATCGTCACCGCACGAGCGCGGGCGTAGATGTCCGTATCGCGCTCGAACGCAACTACACTCGCGCCCTTGTCAGCCAGCGTGAGGGCTCCCGCAAGACCGGTCGGGCCATAGCCGATGATCGCGACATCGGCATCGAAGTGGTCAGGCATGCGTCACTCCTCCATTGTTCGACCAATCGGTCGATAAGTTCGTGAGAAGCGTCACAGCTTCCGGTCGCTCCGTCAACCCTTGCCGCGCGAATTCCGCAGCGCGGAATTCGGTTCCGTTTCGCGGGGTATCGTGCTGGTGCGCCAGGAGCGCGAGATCCGGGGATCGGCACGGCCGCTCTACAATTCGCACGTGGAGAGGCAGCGAGTCAGCAACCGGCGAGGGCGGCAGTCCCGCAAAGAGATCCTGGAGGCCGCGGCTCGGGTCATGGGGCAGCGCGGTTACGCGGCCACGTCGCTGTCAGCCCTCAGCACCGAGATCGGGCTGGCAAAGAGTGTGATCCTCCACCACTTCCACACCAAGAGTGGACTGCTCTCGGCGGTGATGGAAACGGGCATGAAGGACTTCTTCCAAGCGTTGAGCGACCCGCATACGAATCCGCCCGTCAGTGGCACGCCCCGCGAGCGGCTGAGCTGGTTCCTCAATCGCGCAGCCGGGGTGCTGACCGAGCGAGAGGAGTTTCTCCGGCTGCACATGCTGCTCATCCTCAGCGAGGGGGAGGACACGGGCGACGCGGAGGTTGCAGACACTATCGCGAGCGTGCGCCGCGAGGGTCGGAGCCACGTGAACCGCATGATCCGGGAGTCGTTCCGCGACCATGGGCCAGAGATCGCACAGGCGATCGCCGACAAATTCGAGCGATTCTGCATGGCTGGGATCGACGGGGCCTTCCTTGGCGGACAAGCCGAGACCGGTCGATCGATGAGTGAGGAGATGAACGAACTCGCCGATGCCATCGCACTGATGGCGGAGGCGTTCATGGCAAAGCTCGATGCAGTTGCGCTCGACACCGGTTCGGTGTCGAACGGCAGGTGACCTGGACGTCACGCGAAACGGGATGACCTGCGCAAACTCGAAAGCCACACCGCCGCAGTCGAGTTCACGGCGATGTTCACGATGCGGTTTCCGGTTCGGGTATGTGCGGGGATCGCAACCGAGGGAACAGCGCCAAGGCATTGTCACGGAGCATGAGCCGGTGTTCGGAGGGTTTCAATACCGTGGTCGAGGCGAGTGCCTCGGCGAGTCCCTGCACCGCCCAATCCGGGGTGAAGGGAAAGTCGCTGCCGTAGAGCAGTCGGTCGGGGCCGACGAGTCGCATCAGAGCGGGCAAGGCGCGCGGCAGCGCGAATCCGGCCGCGTAGACGCGCTGCTCGGCCAACCACACCGCCGGACCCAGGACCCGTAATCGCGCGTAGTGCGGGTACGGGTCGAGGATGGCCGCCCGCGAATACAGGTCGGGCTGATAGGTCGGGGTGGCAACGCGGTTACGCATCGGGCACGGCACCCATGGCTGTGCCGGACAGGGCCTGGCTCGTCTGGAAGCCCAGGCCATGCTGCGCGCACTGATCGACCGCGTCGCCCGTATCGAAGTCGTCGGCTACGCCGAACGGGCGGTGAACAACATCATCCACCGCTTCGAACGCCTTCCCCTGCACCTGATCCCCGCCTGAAGGACACCGCTTCGATGCTCCCGTCGAAGGCCAGCTTTCCCCGATCACCGGTCCGGAACCAGCCATCGTCGGTGAATGCCGAGGCGTTGTCCTCGGCGGCCAGGTATCCGCACGACAGCCCGGGGCCCGAGAGCTGAATCTCCCCATGA
The DNA here is from genome assembly GCF_001612635.1 of Nocardia africana NBRC 100379. GTDB lineage: Bacteria > Actinomycetota > Actinomycetes > Mycobacteriales > Mycobacteriaceae > Nocardia > Nocardia africana. The sequence continues at coordinate 23,238 of NZ_BDAV01000004.1, forward strand.
ACGCCCGTGCGAACCTCCATCCCGTTCTTGGCAATCCGTACTCGGATCCCGGGTATCGGTGGGCCGACAGTTGTCGCTCCGCGATGCGATGAGCCACCGCCGCTTGCACCGACGCATATCGTCGGCGCCTCGGGCAGACCGTAGACATAGGTGACCGTCACACCCAACGTTCGTTTCGCCTCACGCTCGAGCTCACTCGACCTCGGATCCCCGACAACGACGAAGCGGCACAGCGCCGGAATCAGTTCGCTGCCTCGCGGGAGGGCGCGCTGCAACTCGAGCAAGCCACGACACAGCCTTTCCGTACCACTCACCGTCGCGGCGTCGACATACCGCAGAACTCCCACCGCGTGCGAAGCCTCGTAGCTGCGCAGCACCACCACCGACATTCCGGCCGCGAACATCGCCGCCACATGGACCACGCCTGACACCTCGGTCAACGGCAACACGATTGCGCCCACGCTGCCGGGTCTGTCGCAGAGCCGGCTGCCGACCAGTCCGCGAGCAGCCACACTCAACGAGAGTTCCGTGTGCTTCACAACTGCCGTGCGCCCTCGCCCCGAGCGAACGAACAACCAACGCGGGGTCCAATCATTGGACCGGTAGGCGGGCAGGCCCTTGGCAGCGACACACGCATCAGTCCTCACCCTGAGGACTCTGGCCGCTCCGCACGAACCCGACCTCTGCACCGGATGCGTTGTGCTGCCGCACGGTTCATCGATCAAGAGATATTCTGCCGCCGCTGCCGACGCAGCGGCTCTCATCCGTCGGTCGGACAGGTTCTCCCCCAACGGAATCTGCACCGCGCCGAGCCGCGCCAGCGCCAGCATGATCAGCAGGGCATCGACACCAGTTCCAGCCCGCCACGCGACGCGCGTGTCCTCCCGCACTCCCTCCTCGTGTAAGGCGGCGGCAAGACTTTCCGCGCGAACCACAGCATCCGCCGCGCTTACCCGCTCGCCATTCTCTCCGACAATCAAGACCCGCTCGGCCAGAACGGATTCCGCGCGATTCGCAACGACGCTCCACAGAAAGCCCGGCTCGAACAGACCGCGGCCGTACGCAAGCGAGTGCTTTCGTAGCTCACTCGGACGATCCGCCCCAGCCAGACGACTCAGTGCTGGAGACACAAACATGACACCTCTAAAAGGCCGTGAGTGTGCAATATGCACAGTGAACAGGTGGCCCGTCGTTACACGTTCGGTCGGCCGCACACGGCGGTCGGTTGCTGCGGCTACTACCTATTTGGCGCCAACCACCGCTCCGATACCGCCCACGTCGGTGATCTGCCAGTTGGTCCGGTCGACGGTCACGCTGTAAGTGGCGGTGGACTGCAGGCCGTCGGGGGCTTGGGCGCTCTTGGTGACGACGCTGACGAAGGTGTCCACCACGTCGTGGCCGTTGTCCCGGCTTCGCACTTTGGCGGTCAGCGGTGTCGCGGTCGAAATCCATTGCAGCGGAACGATGATCTGTTCCATCGTCGTCGCGGCCTGGGAAAGTTTGTTCGTCAGATCGGGAGTCGTTCCCTTGGTGAGTTGTTTGTGCCAGCCGGCCAGATCCTGGTAGTTGAGGTTGGCCGCACCGACGGCGTAGTCGAGTGCTGTCTGTTCGGCTCGCCGGTCATCGGCGGCCCGGGCGTTGATGTCGTCCATGGCAGCGTGCGTGCTGTGGTTGTTCCAGGCCAGTACGCATACAGCGACCGCCAGAGCCACGATGACCACGGCAGACAGGGCAGAGCGCAGGCCGATCGTGATACTCGGGCCGGTGGCGCGAGTTCGCCGCCGACCAGCCGGAATGTTCGGCCGATCGACCGGGCGGTCGTCATTGTCGACGGATGTATCGGTGGGCGGATCGGCGATGGCTTTCACGGTTACTCGTCTCTCTATCTGATCTCGGGAATCCGTCTGTCACGGGAATCGGGTCGTGGTCACGGCGCGGGCACAGTGACGTGCAGGGTGACTGCACCGTTTGCGGGGACGGCCGCCAGAGCGCCGTCGAGCAGTTGGCTGGTGTCGATGCCACGAGCCGCTGCGGAAATCCTGGTGACGTTCGGGAGCAGAGTCTCGGAGAGCGTCTTGATGTCGGGCGCGGCTTGGTCCAGGAATTTCTGGATCCGCGCCAGATAGACACCGAAGTCGCGGATCGACTCGGGTGCTCCGGTCTGGCGGAGCAGTCGGAATGCCGCGACCAGCAGCGCCTGATACGCGGGGCCGACGCGAGCGATGTCCGGGCCGGCCGCGGCGATATCCGGACCCACGAAATCCGCGTTCTGCAACAGCGATTGGAAGTTCGCCAGAATCTGCGTGCCCTGCCCGGGCCTGCTGCTCACCGCGCTCGCCAGCAACGCACTGGCACGAGACAGGTTGGGTAGGACGGCTTGGGTCTCGGGAAGCGCACGATCCGCTTCGGAAACGATGTCCGCGAGCTGACGGGGATCGACCTGGTTGAGCAGATGCACAACCGATGCCGACAGCTCCGCGACCGACGGCGGTTGCGTCACCTTCTCGGTGTCGAGGTGCTGACCGGAGTGCACGGTCGCTCCGCCGGCGGACCGGGGGAACAGGCCGATGTAGGTTTCGCCCAGGGCCGACAGATTGTCGAGTCGAACATCGGTGTCGACCGGAACGGTGGTGTCGCCGTCGATGTAGAAGGTGATGTCCGCCCCCGCGGCCGAAGGCCGCAGGGCGGTGACCTTGCCGACAGGGATTCCCCGAAGCAGCACACTGGACCCGGCGACCAGCCCGTTGGCATCGCCCACTGTCATTGTCAGCACGGTTCGCTGCCCGGGCGGCCCCGGACGGATGCCGAGGACGGCGAGATACGACAACGCCAAGCCGGCGACCGCGACCAACGCGGTGAGGGAAACCAGATTACGAACTCTCATTTCACAGCTCCCAGCATCCGCAGTACCGCTTCGACGTTGCCGAGCAGTTCGCGACCATCCGGCCCTGTTATCGACGTGACATCGATCGCCGGATTCCGCGCGAACGGCAGAATCCGCTGAGCCAGAAGGTTTTCCCACTGCGGGCCTTCGGACAGCAGGCTCACTCCGCTGCTGCGCGCGGATCCGGTGGCGTCGCCGAGCGACTGCAGCATCGGGACCAGCCAGAATCCACCCTCGTAGATACTTCCGATCGACGGCAGGACCGTGGCGATGTACGTGGTGGTGAACGTGGTGCGGTCCCAGCCGAGCATGCCGGCGGGTGAGACATAGTGCCCGAGGATCGGCGTGTCCCGCCGGAGCAGATCGGCTGTGCCCGCGACCCCGCCCAGCCACTGGTCGACCTGGTCGATATTGCGAGACAGGTCGCCGAGATCGGCAGCCGTCTGCGCTGCCAACTGCTTGACCTTGCCGTCTCCGCTGGGAGTCGCGGCATTGAGGCCGTTGATGGTGTTCTGGATGCGCTGCACACTTCCTCCGGAGAAGAAGTTGGCCAAGACGGCCAGCGTGTCCTCCAGCTGCGGCGGCGCCGTTGTCTGTGCGAGCGGCACGGTGGCGCCCGCGGGCAGCGGCGGTGCCGGTGAGTCCGCGCGCTGCAATGCGAGATAGATGTCGCCGAGAACCGTATCCTGTTGCAGCACTGCGTGAACGGTCGACGGGACGCCGACACCGTTGCGAACGCGGACCCGGACCTCGACATCGGACGCGGCCACCGACACTCCCGTGACCACGCCGACACGAGTGCCGTCCATGACGACCTTCGCGCGGTCGGGCAGGTTGAGCACGCTCGCGAATCGGAAGGTCAGGTTGTAGCCGTCGCTGTAGGAATCACCGGGCACCGGTAACGCGGTCAGGCTGACCGACGCGCACGATGTCGCGAAAAGGCCGACCGCACCGGCCACCACGACCGTGCTGATCATGCGGCGCAGTGCCGCCGTGGGGCTGTTCATCGGGCGCCTCCGGCCAGGACCAATTGGAGCAAGCTCACATTCGTCGTCGTCGACTGGCCTTCGGCCGGCGCGCAACTGCCCGGCAGGGCCGCGTTCAACGCGGCACACAGGTGATTCGGATCCGGAGTTCGCACGCTGGTCACCGGTGGGCGGTAGGTGACGGCGATACCGTCGCGGCCGCGGGTGGCGTCGGCGGCGAGCCCGATCAGTGCGGGCAGCGGCTCGAGGAACGCGGCGATGTCTCCCGCGCGGGTTGCCGCAAGGTGGATGGCGCTGGGCAGAACGTCGAGTACTTGCTGAGTTTGCGTACCGAGGTGCCGCTCCAGATCGTCGACCAGCGAGACGATCTCCGGCAGCGCATCGATGAGATCCGCTGTGCCCCACAGTGCATCGGAGACATTGTGGGTCGTGACGGGCAACGCGGTGATGATCTGTTTGAGTGGCCCCGTATTCGCGTCGACGGTCGAGGAGAGCTGCGCGACATCGGTGATGATCGTGCCGATGTCGGCAACCACCCGATCGGGATTCTGTGCCAGTGCCGACGATCGCGACAGCAGGGCACCGAGATCGGCGCCCCGATCATGGGTCAACCGATCCAATCCGGCCACCGCGTCGGCCACATTCGCCGAATCCGAGGGCGTCATGCCTTTGACGAAGGTAGTGGCGGATCCCACGACCGCGGAGATGCTCTTCGGAGTCGCGGTGCGTGCCAGCGGAATGCAGTGCCCCGGTGTGAGTTCGGGGCCGGATGTGTAGTTGCCCACCACCTCGAGGCTGCGGTCGGCGAGGATCGACGCCGAGCGGATCGTCGCCTTCACATCCTCGGGCAGCGCACGGCCGTGAAGCGAGAATTCGACCCGCACCGACGTCGCGTTGGAAGTGATCTTGTCCACGGTGCCGATCGGGAATCCCATCTGCGTCACCGGATTTCCGACATACAGTCCGATCGAATCGGGCAGCAGCGCGCAGTAACCCTTCGTGGTCCCTGCGGCCGAGGTGTTCGCCCGCACCGCGGTGATGCCGAGAGTCGCAGCCGTGGCCACGACGATCACCGCGGTAGCGGCGACGAGGTACCGGCGTCGCGTCATCGCTGCCTCTCCTGTTCGAACACGGTGCGGCTCAACATGTCTTGCCCGGCACGGGAATACAGAGATCGGTAGCCAACAGCGGGGGCCGCGCGGCCGGATCGGCGCTCTGCAACAGCGCCTGCATCTGCGTACGGACGCGGTCGAGGTCGTCGATCATCGGCCCGACTCGATCGGAGACCGTGCCAGCCGCATCCTGTAGCTGCGTGATCGTCGACAGAACTTCGTCGCGATGGCCGAGATAGAACTCGCCGAACGGTTTGATGCGCTGACCGATCTCGCCCAATCCCTGGAGTGCTCCACCGAATCCGACCCCGTAGGTGACCAGCGTCTGTTCCAGGATCGCCGCCTTGCGGATCAATTCGGTGAGCTGCCCGCGATATCGGCTGAGCGCCTGCATGTATTCACTCGACAGGCCGGTAATCGCCGACACCTGCCCGCGTTGCTGTTCGATGGTGGACACCAGGCTGTTGCCCGCGTCGACGACGGCGCGCAGGGCATCGAGATTGCTGCCGGCCAGTCCGGCCTGGAGCTGATCGATACCCGAGCGGATGGGTGCGGTGTCGACGTGCTCGGTGATCTTCGTGGCGTCGGTCAGAGTCTGAACGAGGCTGTAGGGCATGCGGACTCGCGCCACCGGGATCGGCGATCGTCCGAGCGGCCGTTTGCCCAGCGAGACGATATTCACGTAGTAGCCTCCGACCACGGTGAGCATTCGCACCTCCACCTGTGATTGGTCGCCGACGAACGCGCTGTGGTCGACCGAGGTTCGGACCCGCACCCGGTCCGGCTCGATATCGATCGCTTCGACCTTTCCCACGCTGATTCCGGCGATGCGGACGAGGTCGCCGACCCGGATGGAGGCGGCGTCGGTGGTGTAGAAGGTGACCGCGCTGCGTCCCGGCGGGGACAGGTACAACACCGAGGTGGCGACGGCGACGATCGCCACGACCACCATCGCGACGACGCCCCAGAAGGTCGGGGTGGCGCGGCCGAGGTTCAGGCGGGGTTGCACAGCATCACCTTTCGTCCGTTCAACAGCACCTGCACCGGCAGCGGTAACGCCGCTTGCCCATGCGAACAGGTCAGGGCCGCACCGTCTCCCGGTGGTGGCGGTGTGGACAGCCCGTCGAGCACACCCGGCAGATTGCGCAGGGCTTGTGCGGCCGCGGTGGCGCTGCCGAAGGCCTGCTGGAGCAGTTGGTCGAGGTTCAGGCCGCGGGAGATGCCGAGGTTGTCGAGGATGCGCAGCACCGAACTGGCGAAGGTGGGTCCGTAGACATCGGATTTGCGGAATTCGTCGAGCACTTTCAAGGCCGAGTCCAGTGGCCGGTTGAGCCAGTCGAGTATCTGCACGATCTGCGGAGACTGGCCGCCGAGAGTGTCGGCCACGGTCTTCAGGTTCTGCATCACGGTGGCGATCACCTGCTGACGATCGCTGACGAAACGGGTGAGCTGCGCGATGCTGTCGAGCATCGGGCCCAATCCGCCGCCGTCACCCTGCAGCAAGTTTGCCGCGTTGGCGGTGAACGTGTTGACCTCGTCGGGAGTCAATGTGGCGAACACCGGCTGCAAACCGTTGAACAGTGTGGTCACGTCGAACGACGGCTGGGTCATCGTGGTGGGAACGTGAGTCAGGGTGCCGGCGCCCGAATTCTCCGTCGCCGCAGCGACATCCAGATAACGCAGACCGGTCAGCGCCTGAAATTTGATGGCCAGCCGTGTGCCGGCATCCACGCCGTAGCGATCGGTCATGGTGAAGGCGACCGTGCCGACACTGCGATCGTCGAGCCGACGCAGATCGATCGCCGTCACCTTGCCCACCTGCACTCCGCGCACCCGCACATCGGCGCCGACGTGCAGTCCGGCGACATCGGTGAAATCCGCGGTGAAGCCGCGGGTATGACCGGCCACCGGCCGGGTGACCGCGTTGCTGATCGCGATCAGCAGGACGGTTCCCAGGACCGCCGCGATCCCCAGGCGCCACAGCGCCGCGCGAGCCGGCGCCTTCATCGCGTTTCCTGCGGCGTCGCGCCGAGCAGAGACAGAGGTGCTGCCAGCGCCGGCAGCCGGTCCAGCACGATATGGACTTGCACGGGGCGGCCTTCCACTCCGAACAGATTGCCGAGCCGGTTGCGCAATTCTTCTGCGCGACTGCCGATTCCGGCCGAATCGACGAGGACTGCCGTCGTACCGGACAGCACGGTCAGAATTCGAGTCGCCGGGAGCAGTTCGGCCTCGTGACCGCTCAGCAGGTGACCGACCGCGCCGAACAGACTGTTGGCGATGAGGTCGAGCGACGGAATCACGCCCTGCCGATATTCCTGCTCCGATGTCGTGGACACCTCGGTGCCCACCAGCCCCTGCGTGGCCTTGACCGCACCGTCGAGGAAAGGAGGGAATGCCTCACTGATGGACGCGGCGTTGGCCATGAGCACGCTGGTGCGCACCCGCTGAACCTCGGCAACGGCCGCCGCGGCGCTCAGCCCCGTCTCGATCAGTGGCGTGAGGCCGTCGGTATACCGCGTCGCCTTGTCCACGACCCGGACCAGATCGGTGGTGAGGACTCCCCCGGAGACGGTTCCGAGCCTGGACAGCAACGCCTGCATCGTGAAGTTGCCTTCGGGCACGCGATCCAGAACCTGCCCGTCGCGCAGCGGCATCCCGCCCTCGCCGGGGACCAGATTGATCGCCGTGACTCCGAAGTAGTTGGCGGGCCGGAAATCGATTCCGACGGCATCGGTCAATCCGGAGATCCGGCCGGGTTCGAGGTCGGCGCGCAACCTGACGCCGCCGCCGGGAACACTCGTCACGGCGGTGACCTCGCCTACCGAAAGGCCGTGCAAATTCAGGGATGTGCCGACGATGACCCCCTCGCCGACATAGGGGGTTTCGATGGTCAATTCCATCCGGCCCGCATGCCCGTCCGGGCGGAAGACGACGGCGGCGGTGGCGGCGGCGACAACGGTGGCCAGAAACCCTGCCCCGATCGCGGCGAATATGCGTGCTCGAGATTGTTCGGTACCGCGGAGCAAGGAAGCGTCACCCCTTGAAGACGAAGGTCGGCTGCAGGCCCCACATCAGGACTGTCAGCAGGAAATCGAGCGCGATGATCGCCACCAGGCTGGCGCGGACCGCGCGGCCCGACGCCAGCCCGACTCCGGCGGGACCGCCGGTGGTGAAGTAGCCGTAGTAGCAGTGGATGATCGTGACGGCCGCGCAGAAAACCACCGCTTTGATCAGCGAATACGCGATATCGGTGGGCGAGAGGAACTGAATGAAGTAGTGGTTGTACGTGCCGGCGGGCTCGTTGTGGAACTTGTTGATCACCGTGCTCGACACGAAGAAGCTGAGTACCAGCGTCATCAGGAATCCGGGTCCCACACAGATCAGACCGCCGATCAGGCGGGTGCCCACGACGAACGGAATGGGGCGAAGTCCCATCACCTCGACGGCGTCGATCTCCTCGGCGATGCGCATCGAACCGATCTCGGCGGTCATCCGGCAGCCGACCTGGGTCGCGTATCCGATGCCGGCCACCAATGGCGCCATCTCGCGCACGTTCGCCAGACCGCCGACGATCCCGGACAATGCCCCGAAGCCGATGAGGTTCAAGGTGCTGTATGCCTCGATGGCGACCGAGGCACCCACCGCGACGCCCAGAATGACCAGCACACTCACGACGCCACCGTCGACGACGAGGGAACCGCGCCCCCACGCCATGCTGTTCATCGACACAAAGATCTGGCGGCGATAGTGCCGCACCGTCAGCGGTAGCAGCCACAGGGTCTGCGCGACGAAAACCACCCACTGCCCGGTGGTTTCGAGTGTTCGCGATACCGACCGCCCGCCGCGACGGCCGAGCCCGAACGCACGTCCTCGTAGCGACAGCGCCACACCCTGCCCCGATGTCACTACGAGACCTCCATCGGGAAGAACATGGTCTGGAATTGGGTGATGGCGAGGTTCGCGATGACGATCGAGACCACGCCCAGCACGACCGAGGAATTCACCGCGTCGGCGACACCGCGCGGACCGCCCTTGGCTTCCATGCCGCGCAGTGACGCGATGACCGCGATCATCATGGCGAAGACAACGGTTTTCCCGATCGCGAACCAGATATCGACGACATGCGCGAAGGCGCCGAACGAATTCCAGAAACTACCGGGTGTGACGCCGTTGACCGTCACGGCCAGCAGGAACGACGCCAGCACGCCGGCGCTGATGATGATCACGCACAGGACGGGCGCGATCACGACCAAGCCCAGAAAGCGGGGTATGACAAGTCTCCTGATCGGATCGACACCCATCACTCGCATGGCATCGATCTCCTCGCGAATGGTGCGGGCGCCCAGGTCGGAGGCGATCGCCGAGGCCGCCGCGCCACCGAGGAGCAGGCCCGCGGTGATCGGTGCGCCCTGCCGGATCACACCGACCCCGCTGGCCGCACCGATCAGCGAGCTTGCGCCGACCTGATTCATGATTCCCGACACCTGAACCGAAACCATCGCCCCGAAAGGAATGGCCATCAGAACCGCGGGGATATAGGTGACCTTCAGCAACATCCATGCCTGCTGCAGGAATTCGGCGATCGGCAGCCGCAGCCGGACGGCATCGCCGAAAGAGAACGCGATCACCTTCGCGCCCAGAATCACCCCGCGTCCCAAGGTCGCGGTGCCGTCCACGAAGCGCGCGGTCGCGGATCGGTGGATCCGCTCGAGCCATCGAGCGGCCGGACCCGCAGCGGATACGGCGGTGGTTTCGGCAGTCAGAGCCATCGCTCCCTCTTCATCATCGAAGCCCCTTCGGTTCCGACAGAGTTCCGGGTCTTGTTCGGTCGCCGGCTATGCGGTGGCCGGGGCGGTCGCCGTGATGGCGGGGCCGGTCGATTCACGGTGTGGTTCAACGACTCCGGCGTTGTAGGTCGCGGCCATTTTCAGCACCGCGATCGGGATGTAGACGTTCATCGCCGCGGCTACAACGGCCAGTGGCAGGAAGACCGCCGTCGGCAAGCCCGCATGCAACGCGAGGTAGGCCGGCCAGGTGCACAGCGCCGCACCACCGTAGTAGCAGCCCGGGATCACCGGGATGAACAGCAGCGCTTTCCAGCCTTTGAGATGCGGGGCGGCGAACAGGATCGACGCGGCCATGAGGCTGTAGATGAAACAGTTCTGAGCCATGCTCGTGAACGGCAAACCGAGGATGCGAGAGGGATTGTCGCCGTAGTACTCGAAGACCTTCCAGTGGATGGCCATCCACTCCAGCACCCAGTCGATCGCACCGGCGACCAGGCAGATGCCGATGATCCGCCGCATGGCCACGCCCGACTCGACCATTCGATAAATGGCCCACGAGAACAGGAAGAACATCGCGCCGATACCGAGGGCACTGATCGGGATGATGCGGCCCGCGATCGTGAACAGCACGGCCGGCGAGTTCGCCGCGTATTGGAACCCGAGCAGGGTGTCGATGAACGGTTCGTTCGGGACCCACAGCGTCGCGCTGACGAACACCACCACCGGCAGTGCCGACCGCATTCGCCAGGTCTCTACGATCGCCACCACGACCGAGGCGGCGACCATGACCATCGTTGCGGCAGTGAAGATCCAGAAAACAGTCGTGTTGCCGTGCAGGGGAGCCGGCAGGTCGAGGAAGCCGGCAGCGGCCGGTGTCGTCGTCATGGCGATCACCGAGCCTGCAGGGTGAGGGGCACGCCACCACGCACCACGGTCGAGAAGGAGAATCGCGGCACCGGCTTCCAGCCCGGCGTGACGGCGAAGTGATACCGCTGGAACGCCGTGGTCAAGGTATACAAACCGACCATGTACGCCATCCGGTAGCCGAGGCAGCGGCGCGGGCCGATTCCGAACGGCAGGAATGCGTAGGTATTGATGTCGTCTTCGAGGAACCTGGCCGGCTCGAACGTATCCGGATCACGCCAGAACCGGGGATCGTGGTGCAGGGTATACCCGGACACGCCGACGGTCGTGCCCTTGGGGATCCGGTAACCGCCGATCTCGTCGTCGTCGAGCGCCTGGCGTGCGTTGATCGGAAACCCTTGCAGCCGTTGCGCTTCGTCGAAGCATGCGCGCAGATAGTCCAGCTTGTTCATATCCGCGTGCGAGACGCGGTTGCCACCGAGGGCATCCACCTCCGCATATGCCTTGGCCTGGGCCGCGGGGGCGAACGGCAACCGTGCCAGCACCCAGGACATCACCGCGGCCGTGGTCTCGTACCCGCCGATGATCAAACCCATCAGTTCGCGGCGCACGTGTTCGTCGGTGGGTGTGGTGCCGTCGTCGAATTTCGCATCGAGGACCATGCTGAGGAGGTCACCGTCGGGGATGGGATTGCGGCGACGATCGGCGACCATCTCGTCGATGTAGCTCATGATCGCGGAGTACGCCTCGGCGGTCCGCCGGCCGCGCGGTCGCGGAACCTGCGGCGGCAGCGTGGAGGTGAACATCGAAATCGCCATGCCCGCAGTGAGATCCGCGAAGTAGCCGGCCAGCGGTTCGACGGTCGAACGCGGCACCGGCCGGGTGAACATCGTGCGGAGCATGACGGACATCGTGAGAATGGTCAGCTCTTCCTGCATGTTCACCGCCGAACCGCCGACGAACCGCTGCCATGACTCAACCACCTCGACGATCTGATCGATCATCAGTTCGCTCAAAGGGGCGAGTCCACGCTCGGTGAACTTCGGGTTCAGCATCCGCCGGACCTTGCGCCAGTCGTCGCCGTTCGCCATACCGTGGAATCGCGGAGCCTCGCGGAAGAGCACGTTCTCGAACAGCGGCGGCTTGATGTAGATGTCTTGCCGGGTGTTCATGATGTGGCGCACGTGATCCGGGTGGCTGACCAGGATCAGATTCATTCCCGGAATCGGCACCCGGGCGACGTCGCCGTAGGTCTGGGCGATCCGCTGCAACGACCGATAGGGATCGGCCACGATCGTCGCGGCCACACCGGCCAGCGGGATACCCCGCGGCCCCGGTGGACGCGCGGAGAGATCGGAGTGGTTGACGAAGCGCGCCGCTCGCGGCGCCGCTGCCGCAGGTACTGACCTCATAGCAATCCATTCTAGATAGGTGATTATCAGATGTAAGGCATTTTCTAGATATTGCCTTATCAGATTTTGTGCAGAGTCTGCCCACGTGCCCGTTTCCGCGACTCGCCTAGCGGAGGTGGTGCGTATCCGTTCCGACGGCAACGAGTTGGGCGAGTTCGACGAGCTTCACTCGCGGTCGGCCGGCCGCTTCGCCGCGCCGGCGTTCACAGTCGTCGATGACCTTCCACCCGTCGAACGTGACGATGTCGATGCCGCGGCGCCCGAGCACTTCCACGACATCACAGCGATCATCGGCAGGGCGCGCCGGAAGAAGTCCGTCGCGCAGATCGGCCAGCACGCTGTCGGCGGTTTCCGTCGCGCACACCCGATTGGTCCCGATGATGCCGGTCGGGCCACGCTTGATCCATCCGGTCACGTACTGCCCCGGCACCGGGACGCCGTTCTCGGTGATCCGGCCTCGAAGGTTCGGCACGATCCCGCGCTCGGAGTCGAAAGGCAATCCGGGCAACGGCGATCCCGTGTATCCGACCGCGTGGACGATCAGCCCCGCCGGCAGCCATTCCGTTGGGGCCGAGTGGTTTTCGCGACCGGTGTTACGCGTGCGGATCGCGGTGACGCGGTGGTCGCCCACGATCGCCTCGGGGGTTGTGTCGAACCGAAGCACTACTCGGCGATGAGAATCGCGGCCCGGCCGTGCACTGAATCGGCGCAGCGCTTCGAGCTTTTCCTGCACCGATTCCGGCAGATCGGCATCACGGGGCGGCAGCTGCGCCCCATCGACGACGATATCGACCCCGGGGAGTTCGCCGAGTTCGAGAACTTCGGGCAGGGTGAACGCCGCGACGTCGGCACCGCGCCGTCCCAGCACGACGACCTCGCGAAGACGGCTGCGACGCAACGCGTTCAGGGCATGGTCGGCGATATCGGTAGCCGCCAAGGTTTCCGACGGCAGCGCGAGCATCCGTGCGACATCCAGCGCCACATTGCCGTTTCCGATGACGACTGCGCGTTCGGTATCCAAGCAGGGCATGAGATCGGCGCGATCGGGATGCCCGTTGTACCAACCCACGATGTCGGCCGCGGCGAAATTGCCGGGGAGCTCCTGCCCGGGCACGCCGGCCAGCTTGCCGCGCCCGGCGCCGTAGGCATAGATCACCGCGTCGTAGCAGCGGCGCAGCTCCTCGGTGGCCAGATCGAAACCCACCCGCACATTTCCGATGAAACGGAACCGCTCGTGCGCGGCGCTGCGTTCGAAGATGCGGGTGACCGACTTGATCTTGGGGTGGTCGGGAGCAACCCCGGCGCGGACCAGCCCGAACGGCGTCGGCAAGCGGTCGAACATGTCCACCGCCAGGCCGTCCACCGCCAGCAGGGCGCCCGCGGCATAGAAGCCGGACGGCCCACTCCCGACGATCGCGACACGTGTCGTCGGCGAGTTCATGCGTAGTACTTGGCGTTGCGCTGGGCGGCGTCGGCGAACTCGGCCGGGAGCCTCCGCTCGGGGTAGATCGCGTCGACCGGACATGCCTCCATACAGGCATCGCAGTCGATGCACTCGTCCGGATCGATGTACAACTGCTCGGCAGTGGCATATCCCGGCTCGTCCGGCGTCGGATGAATGCACTCGACCGGGCACACCCGGGTACACGACGCATCCTTCGTCGAGGCGCAGCGCTCGGTGATGACGTAGGCCATACCACTCCTTCGTTAAATCTGGATAGGCGAATTCTAGATATGGCCTTATCAGATTTCAAGACCTCTCGTGACGTGACACCATGGACACCATGACTGCGCGTGTGTATGGCGGTGTGGCAGAGGAGGATCGTCGATCCGATCGCCGCAAGCGACTCATCGACTCCGCGTACAACCTGCTGGCCGCCGGCGGCCCGGAGGCCGTGACCGTGACCGGCGTATGCCGTGAGGCCGGCTTGAGCCCGCGCTACTTCTACGAGAACTTCGACAACCGCGATGCTTTGGTGCAGGCGATCCTCGACGCCGAGGCCGACGCGGTCATCAGCTTCATTCTCGAGCGAGCGCTGTCCACTCCGGGCGGCGCGAACGAGCGCGGCCACGCGGCCATGGACGCACTGCTGGACGCGCTCGAAACCGACCCACGGCGTGCGGCACTCGGCAAGGCGACCGGGCACGACGACCTGCTCCTGCGTTTCCGGGCGACGGTGACCAAGCGGATGGCCGCCGAACTCGCCACTCAGCTGCTCGACGTTCCCGGATTCGAGGACCGCCGCCCGGACCTACACGTGGCGAGCACGCTCATCATGTTCGGAATCCTGCAGCTCGTCATCGACTGGCTCGGTGGCGAGACGACGATGAGTCGACAGGAACTGGTGGAGGTATCGGTGGAATTCGCGATCGCGACCCTCACCCACCTGCTGGGGCGGGCCGAGTAGCCGGTTCGCCTCAGCGTCTTCCGCCGCGGGCATCCCGGGCGAAGCGTCCAGGGGTGGTGCCCGACCAGCGAATGAACGCGTGCGAGAAGCTGGATGCGTCCGCGTAGCCGAGTCGCCCGGCGACATCCTCGACTGTGGCGCCGATGGTCAGCAGTTCCTCGGCGAGCATGTGGCGGGTTTCGTCGGCCAGCTCTCGAAAGCTGGTCCCTTCCTCGTCCAGGCGACGGCGTAGCGTGCGCACGCTCATCCGCAAGGCGCCGGCGACCTGCTGCTGCGAGACACCCGCACCGTGGGCGAGAAGGGCCGCCCGCACCTGCGCGGCGAATCCGCTGCGCGCACGCCGGCGCTGCAACAACTCCGCGCATTGCCGCTCGGCCAGCGCCGCGGTGTGCGGATTGGCTTGCGGCATAGCGAGGTTCAGCATTTCCGCGCTCACGGTCAACCTGGTGACGGGAGTGCCGAACAGCGGCTCACAGCCGAGGATCTCACGATGCATGTGGCTATAGGACGGTTCCGGATACGACAGCTCGATGCGATCGAGCGGCCGTAGCTGTCCGAACGCATCACGGTCGGCGGTCACGACACACGCCACGTCGCGCTCGATCAGGAAGGTCCGAACGTTGTCCGGGACTGTGGACGTGTCGATCACGATATCGGCGCCGGCGTCGTGTTCGACGAATCGCCAGCCGAAGAAGGAACTGCCGATATCCATATAGTCGATGGCCGTTGCCAGCGCCGCGCGCACAGTGGGCGAACTGATCACCGCGAATGCCCAGATACCGTGGGTCGCAAGGTGATAGCGCTGTCCGGTCAGCAGTCCGAGCCCGGGTACGTCGCCGAGTACGGCGACGATGTTGGCGACCATCTGCAACTCTTGGCGCGGCTGGATCTCCGCTTCGATGTCATCGAGGACAGTCGGGTCGATGCCCGTGCCGCGCAGGATCTCGGCCAACTCCATGCCGTGTTCCGTGGCCACCTCGGCCAGAATGGCCGCACTCGCGATCGAGCGCGGCAACAGCAATGCCTCCGTCACGGCTACATCGTGAACCCGTTGGCCGAAATCCTCAAGTATTGACCCTGGTTCTCATGGAGACCGCGGGCGGCGATTCCTAATGTGAAGTTCCGGAGCCGCAGGTCGACGCCGCGGCACCAGCTCCTCGCAGCGACGCGAGGAGGGCGACACCGAAATCCAACGGAGGCTCGATGACGAGACAGCACACGGAAACCGAGGTCGGCGCGGGCTTGCCCGACCGGCCCGACCGCGTATCCGAGCTGGTCGCGAATATGCGTGCGGCGCAGCCCAGTTGGGAGCACGCGGGCGTCGAGACTCGTGTCCGGTGGTTGCGCCGGTATGCGGAATGGCTGCTGGACAACCAGGAACGCATTGTCGGGGCGCTGGCCGCGGACACCGGAAAGCCGCTCGTCGAGGCTCGCATCGAGTTCACCGTTCCGGTGGACATGATCAAATACTCCGCCCGGCACGCGAAGCGTTGGCTGCGGCCCGAACATCCAGCACCGCCCAATCTGCTGAATGCGCTGAAGCGAGCGACCGTTACACACCGGCCGTACCCCGTCGTCGCGGTGATCACTCCGTGGAACTTCCCGCTGGGACTGTCACTGTGCGATGCGATCCCGGCGCTGCTGGCCGGCGCGGCCGTCATCGTGAAACCGGCGTCGGCGACCCCCCACAGCGTGATCGCGGCCATCGAGGGCTGGGCGGCCATCGGGGCGCCACCGGTATTCACGGTGCTGCACGGGCCGGGGGCAACGGGCGCGGCACTGGTGGATGCGGCCGACTACGTGCAGTTCACCGGCTCGACGGAAGTCGGCACGGAGATCGCGCGACGATGCGCTGAACGGCTGATCCCCTGCGGTCTGGAACTGGGCGGCAAGGACCCGGCGATCGTGCTGTCCGACGCCGACCTCGACCTCGCCGCCCGCGGCATCGCCTGGGGCGCATTGGCCAACGCCGGCCAGATGTGCACCTCGGTCGAGCGGGTGTACGTCGAAGCGGCCGTCTACTCGGAATTCGTGAAAAAGCTGACAGCACACGTCGATTCGCTCGAACGCGGTGTCGATGTCGCCCCGCTGGTGACGACCGAACAGTTCGATGTCGTCAGCGCGCAACTGAAGGATGCCGTCGCCTCCGGCGCACAGATCACCACCGGCGGCGGCACCGACCGGTCCGCCCGCTGGGTGCAGCCGACCGTGCTCACCGGCGTCGACCATACGATGACGTGCGTCCAGGAGGAGACCTTCGGCCCGGTCATCCCGGTCATGCCGGTCGCCGACGAAGATCAAGCCGTCACGCTGGCCAACTCGTCGAGATTCGGATTGTCGGCGAGTGTGTGGACGCGCGACAAGCGCCGCGGCCGGCGGATCGCGGCGCGCTTGGACGCGGGCGCGGTCAACATCAACGACTCCCATGCCAACGTCTTCTTCTTCGCCGCCCCGATGGACGGATGGAAGGAGTCCGGGCTCGGCGGTCGCTTCGGCGGCGCCACGGCACTGCTCAAATACTGTCGCCCCCAGACCATCACCGCTGCCCGCGTCGCCATCCCCTATCAGCGATATCTGCTGTGGTTCCCCTACACGCGCGTCAGCACGGCGCTGCTCGGCCGGATCATGCGCGCGCTCGCCGCGACCGGGCGACGGAGGTGGCGGTGGTGACCGGAAGCATCGAGACGGTGCCGCATCACATTCGGGCCGTCACCGAGAAGGTCGCGGCGGTCGCCGTGCTGCACCGAGCGGGTGTCGTCGATCTCACCCGCCCCGATCGCCTGCGCCGGGTGGCCGCACACAACCGAACCTACGGCCCCCAAGCGGCCCTGATCATGAAAGCCGCAGCGGAACAACCGGATTCGGTAGCACTGATCGACGAGCGCGGCGCGCTGACCTATCGAGAGCTCGACGAGCGGTCCAACGCCTTGGCGTCCGCCTTGACCGCCATGGGACTCGAACCGGGTGCCGTCATCGCCGTCCTGGCCCGCGACCACCGCGGGCTGGTGCTGGCCATCAGCGCCGCCGGACGAGCCGGACTGCGCCTGGCCATGATGAACACCGGCTTCGCCAAACCACAATTCGCGGAGGTAGCGCGCCGCGAGAAGGTCCGCGCTGTCCTGCACGACGGCGAATTCACCGATCTGCTCGACGCCCTCCCGCCGGATCTGCCGCGCGTGCTGACCTGGAGCGACGACGGCCACGGCGTACCCGGCGACGCCGAAACCATCGACCGTCTGATCGCCCGCGGCAACCGTTCCCGGCCCGCCCCGCCACCGCGGCCCGGTGGATTCGTGATCCTCACCAGCGGCACGACCGGCCTGCCCAAGGGTGCACCGCGAACCCGCGTCTCTCCCCTGCTCAGCGCGACCTTCGTCGATCGGATTCCGTTCCCCCGCAACGGCACAGCGGTCATCGCGTCGCCGTTGTTCCACAGCACCGGATTCGGCATGTGGACGGTCAACACCGCGATCGGCAACACGACCGTTCTGCTACGCCGATTCGACGCCGAAGCCACACTGCGCGCCGTCGCCGACCATCGCGCGCAGATGCTCGTTCTGGTCCCGACGATGCTCAACCGCATCCTGGCCCTCGGATCCGGGGTTATCTCACGCTACGACCTGCGGTCGCTGCGCACGATCGTCGTCGCCGGCTCCGCCCTGGCGCCCGATCTGGCCACCCGCGCCATGGACACCTTCGGCGACGTTCTCTACAACCTCTACGGATCGACCGAGGTCGCGATCGCCACGGTCGCTCGACCCGCTGAGCTGCGCCGGGCGCCCGGCACCGTCGGCCGCGCACCGGTCACCACCGATGTCGTCGTTCTCGACGCCGACGGGCGCCGTATCCACACCCCCGGCATTACAGGCCGTGTCTTCGTCCGCAGCGGTGCGCCGTTCGAGGGCTACACCGACGGACGCACCAAAGAGATCGTCGACGGCTACATCACCACCGGCGACCTCGGCCATCTCGACGAACACGGACTACTCCACATCGACGGCCGCCAGGACGACATGGTCGTCTCCGGTGGAGAGAACGTCCATCCGCTCGAAGTCGAGCATCTGCTCGCCGATCTCCCCGAGGTCGCCGACGTCGCCGTTATCGGCGTGGACGACGCGGACTTCGGACAACGACTGCGGGCCGTCATCGTTCGCGCTCCCGGCGCGGCGCTCGACGCGGAGGCGGTCAAGGCCCACGTGAAGGCGAATCTGGCCCGGTACAAGGTGCCACGGGACGTCGTCTTCGTCGACGAACTACCCCGCAACGCCACCGGCAAGGTGCTGCGTCGCGCACTCGAGGAACTGGACTTCGCATGAACAGATCGACACCCCCCTTCACCACCGCGCCATCGGTCGCGATCATCGGCTGCGGCTTCGGTGGCCTCGGCGCCGCGATCGAGCTGGAACGCCATGGCATCACCAGTTATTCGGTATTCGAGAAGGGCGACGGAGTCGGCGGCGTATGGCGGGCCAATCACTATCCCGGCGCTGCGTGTGACGTGCCCTCCCCGACCTATTCGTATTCCTTCGAACTCGAAACCGAGTGGTCACAGCGCTTCGGCACCCAAGCCGAAATCAAGGCCTACCTCGAGCGGTGCGCGGCGAAATACGGTGTGCTGCCCAAGATCAGGACCAATACCGAAGTCGTGGCCGCCACTTTCGACGAGGACAGCGGCCGCTGGCAGCTGACCCTCGCCGGCGGCGACCAGCACTGGTTCGACGCGGTGATCTTCGCGACCGGCCAATTGTCGCGCCCGAAGGTGCCACAGCTCGACGGCCTGCAGACGTTCTCGGGCAGGCAATTCCACTCCGCGGAGTGGGACGATTCCGTCGACCTCACCGGCAAGCGGGTCGCCGTCGTCGGCAGCGGCGCCAGCGCGGTCCAATTGGTACCCGCCATCGCCGATCGGGTCTCCCAACTCCACGTCATCCAGCGCTCACCCAACTGGATCGGCAACAAATGGAATCATCGAACCAACCCGCGAGTGCGACGACTGCTGCGTACGGTCCCCGGATTGGCTCGGGCCCAACACAATATGGAGTGGTTGTGGTACGAGTCGCGGGTCCCGATCATCTACAACCGGTTCGATCCCCTGCGCGCCGGACTACACGCATGGCTGCGATACAAGATCCGCCGGGAAATCTCCGACCCCACACTGCGCCGGAAGGTGACACCGGACTACAAGGCCGGCTGCAACCGACTCCTGCTGTCCAACGACTGGTACCCGGCGCTGGACCGACCACACGTCGCACTCCACACCGAGGGCGTCACCAGCGTCACCCCCACCGGACTGGTCCTGACCAACGGTGACGAGATCGATGCCGACGTCATCGTCTGGTGCACCGGATTCACCGCCACCGAATACCTCGCCCCCATCGAGATCACCGGCCGCGGCGGCCGGCGGCTGCACGACGAATGGAAGGCCGGACCCGAAGCGTACCTGGGCATTTCGGTGAACGGGTTCCCGAACATGTTCATGATCTACGGTCCGAATACCGGCTCACTGACCAACACGATCATCTTCCTCCTGGAAAAGCAGGCCCGCTACGCCCGCAAGGCGATCGAACTCAGCGCCGGTCTCGACGCCTGGCTCGATGTGCGGGCCGAGGTTCAGGACGGCTTCAATCAGCGTCTCCAGCAACGCCTTTCCGAGACCGTCTTCACCAGCGGATGTCCCGGCTGGTACCACACCGAGGAGGGCAAGGTGGTGGCCGTCTGGCCCGGATCGCATATCGCCTACGCCCGCGCGACCGCGAAGGTGGACCTGTTCGCCTACGACATCGGCAGCCGCGATAGCAACGCGTAGTTCACCGAAAACAGCTCAACAACGACGTTCCGGCTGTTGCGTTACCCGTAAGCAGTGAATTGCTCGACCGAATCAGTTGAGGGGACTGAGTGGAACGTCGGAGCTCGAAGAAAAGTACGCGGATTCTGCACCCGTTCGATGCCGGCTGGCTGTGGCTGGAGTCCGAGACCAACCATATGCACGCCTCGGTGCTGGCGGTATTCCGTAAGCCTGCGCACGCCGGGCCCGACTTCGTCTCGCGACTGGTCGCGGAGATGCGCGCCCACCGGGAGCCGTCGACGCCGTACGACCTGCGGCTCTCACGGACCGGAGTCGGCCGGCTGTGGCCGCAGTGGGAAACCGTCGATTCACTGGACACCGAGCACCATGTCCAGTACCTGCGAATGGACCGATCGCCGGACGGGCAGAGTCTGTTCGAGCTCGTCGATCATCTGCAGGGCCTTCCGTTGGACCGGTCCCGGCCGCTGTGGATCGTCTATGTCGTGGAAGGCTTCCGGGACAACCACTTCGCGGTTCTCGGCAAGCTTCATCATGCGATCGCCGATGGCATGGCCGGTGTCCAACTGCTGCTGCGGTGGTTCTCCACGAACCCGGTCGCCCGGGGAGTACCACCCGCGTGGTCGAGCCAGAACCAGGGTGGGACGGCCCACTCCCCCGAAGCAACCATCGGCGAACGCCCGACTCGCCGAAATACCCGGCCGAGTTCTCACCGGTACCCGCCGCACGCAGCGACCGGGTTACTCGGCACGGTGCGAACCGCACTTCGCGCCGCCCGGATCTCCGGCAACCGAACGACAGAGGCATGGACCAGCCCCCGGACCTCACTCAATACGGTGATCACCCCGAACCGCCGAGTCGCCAGACGAACCTTCGACCTCGACGAATTCCGCACACTGGCGCGAGTGACCGGCGGCACGGTGAACGATGTGCTGCTCGCCGTCTGTTCCGGCGCACTGCGCCGCTATCTCGCCGAGTCCGACGCGCTTCCCGCGACATCGCTGGTGACCAATATTCCGGTCTCGATCCGAGGTGACGGCAGATACGGCGGTACCGGCAATGCCATCACCTGGGCCCGCGTCGCGCTCGCCACCGATATCGCCGACGCCCGCCGGCGGCTCGAAGTGATCACGGACGCAACGCGGGCGGTCAAGGATCGGTTGGCGATGCTGCGCGGATCCGCGAAAACCGGATACACCCTGCTCGTCACGATACCGATCCTCATCGAGCATGTGCTCCGGCTCGGCGGCCGTACTCGACCGCTGTTCAACGTGCCGATTTCCAATGTGCCCGGACCCGATCACCGGCTCTATCTGGACGGTGCCGAGTTGGTGAGCCTGCATGCCATGACCGTGCTCTACCACGGCCAGGGACTCAACATCGTCTGTCTCTCCTATGCTCGCCGCCTCGAGGTGTCGTTCACCGCGTGCCCCACCGCGGTCCCGGATCTCGAACGGCTGGCGACGCTGTGTGACGAGTCGGTCGCCGAACTGCGGCAACTACATACGCCCGACGAATAGCTCGAAACCCGTTCCCAGAGAGGGATACTCATGCCCCATTCCTTGGCCGGACGAATCGTGGCAGTGACCGGCGGCTCACGCGGTATCGGATTCGCGATCTCGCGAGCATTCCGCGAATGCGGCGCCCACGTCGCCATCGGAGCGCTCGACGAGGCCCAACTACGCAGCGCGGCAGACGATTTGAACCTGACGTGCTACTCCAGCCTGGACGTGTCGGATCCCGGCTCGTTCCGGACGTTCCTCGACAAGGTGACCGCAGCACTCGGCCCCATCGACGTCCTGGTCAACAACGCCGGCATCATGCCCGTCGGGCCCCTGCTGGCCGAGGACGACGAACTCACCCGCCGCACCCTCGACACCGATGTCCTGGGCATGATCGTCGGCACGAAACGAGCACTCGAGCTCATGATTCCACGCGGGCGCGGCCACGTCGTCAATATCTGCTCGGTGATGGGTCAGACCGCGTTGCCCGGCATGGCCACCTACAACGCCTGCAAAGCCGCCGCCATCACCTTCACCGATGCCGCCCGCCTGGAATATCGGCACACCGGCGTGCGGATCTCGACCATCCTTCCCGGCGGAGTCGGTACGGAACTGATCGCCGGCTTGGATGCCACTGTCGCACTTCCGATTCCGGGGACGAGCCGGCGCATCCCTTTGATCCGAACCGTCGAGCCGGCCGACGTCGCCCACGCCGTGATACGGACCGTCGCGGCCGACGCCTCTCGTCCCCGCGTCTATGTTCCGCGTATCGCGGGTGCGTTCCTGGGCGCGCAGCGGCTGCTGCCACGGGCGATCGGTGAGAGCCTGAACCTCCGACTCGGCGGCGAGAACGCCCGCCACGCCGACACGGACGCGCGACGGAACTACCAGAACCGGATCAGCACTACGACGTCGGACGGGTGATACCCGTGTCGCCGTCGGGCTGTCCGATAGGTATCGAAACGCACTGAGCTGCAGTCTCCGCGGGGTGGCGCCGTCGCCGCGTTCGGGCGGCTGATGGGAAGCGACGACGGCGCCGCGCGCCACCATCGCAGGCAGGAGGTGGCGCGGGCTTTCTGCGGGAGGCCGGCGTCGACTACGACCGGCCGACGCAGCCGATCGACGTCAACGACGCGCGATCGTCACCGGCAAACCATCTTTCATTTCCACGACCATCCGATACTTGGGCCGGAGGCGATGATTGCGGTCGACGGTGAAGCGATATCGGCTGAACGCCGCGGCCACGGTGTGGGTGCCCTCGATATAGGCCATGTGCATGCCCAGACACAGTCGCGCTCCGCGGCCGAAGGGGATGTAGGCGTCGCGCCGGACAGCACGCTCGAGCCAGCGATCCGGTCGGTAGTCGGCCGGCGCATCCCAATACCGCTCGTCACGATGAATCGAAATGTTGGAACTGACGACCGTCGTACCCGGGCGGATGTGGAAACCGCCGATGACGTCGTGATCGACGGCGACCTTGGGATTGATGATCAGCCCGCCCTGTAGCCGTTGGGCCTCGTCGAAGCATGCGCGCGCGTAGGCCAGATTGCTGGATTCGGACGGCGAGAAATGTTCGCTGTCGGCCGAGCCCAGTTCGTACAGCAGCTTCTCCTCCACGTCGCGGTGAGTCGCGATCTGACCGAAAGTCCATGTCAGCGCCGCCGACGTGGTGTCGAACCCGCCGATGACCAGGCCGACCATCTCGGCCAGCAACTTTTCGTCCTCCAGTGGCCGGCCGTCCTCGTAGGTGGATCCGAGCAGGACGTTGAGAATGTCGCCGCGGTCGGTGGGGTTGGCCCGGCGCTCGGCGATGATGTCGGTCAGGAACAGATCCAGCTCACGTTGAGCGCGGATCCCTCGGCGCTCCTTGGCTCGTGGAATCGCCGACGGCATCGACCACATCAACGTGCGAACTGTCGTCGCGGCCATGATGTCGGTCAGCCGGTCGATGATCCATTGCAGCCGGGCTTCGGTGAGTCGCCGAGAGAACAGCGCATTGAACAGCACCGCGACCGTCAGTACCTTCATCCTGCGCTGCAGATCCACCGTCTCCCCGGTATCGGCGTACTGCTCCCACCGGTCGAGCTGCTCGGAGATCGCCTCGTCGAACAGCGACTCGAGATCCAGCAGCGACTTCTTGGTCAGATGGGGCTTCATCAGCTTGCGGCCACGTTCCCAGTCCGTGTCGTCGAAGGCGAAGAACCGGTGCAGGTGCTCGACCGGCTTCATCTCCGCCGCAACCCAATCCGAGCGCTTGTAATTGGCGGCGTTGGCCACCGCGACATGGTTGATATGTTCCAGCGAGCCGAGGAGAACGATGTCGGCGCCCGGAATGGGTAGCGATACGACGTCACCGTACTTCTTGGTGATCTCCCCCGGATACAGATAGGGGTCCCGGAGAAATCCCCGCCACGCCTCGATCGCGGCCAGCCCGCGCGGTCCCGGGGGAAGCGGAGCAGACGCCGGGCTCGGGCCCGATTCGATATGACCTGCAGTCGTAGTCATGCGAAAAACCTTTCAGTACAGAGGAATTCAAGAAGCGGTGGCGGTGACCCGGAACTCACCGTCCGCGTCGCCCTCGGTCGCGGCACGCTCGCGCAGCTCGCGCAACACTGGAATCCGCAGCAGCGCATAGGTCACCGCCAGCGATGTCACACAGACGACCAGGCACGCGAACCAGGTGACCGGCCACGGCGCGGAGGACTGAACCGCCTGGTAGGCCGGCCAGCTCACGCCGACGACATATCCGATCGTGACAGCGGGGATGAACAGGATGAGCCACAGCAGGTTGGCGCCCCGCAGATAGCGGACGCAGAAGTAGATGACGATGCCGTACACCGGCAGCAGGGTCGTGTTCTGAACGATGGAGTAGAGCGGGATACCGAAGATCCGGGTGGGGTTGTCGCCGTAGTAGACGATGAGTCCCCAATGGTGCAGCAGCATCTCGGCGATGATTTCGGGAACGCCGACCCATACCGCCGACAGCAGCACGATGTCGCGCAGCGACCGTCCTCGCTCGATGTATCGGTAGGCGTAATACCCGCCCATCGCCACATAGGGCATGCACCCGACGAGGATGAAGGCGGGCATGGACCGGCCCATGATCGTGTAGTGGAACCACGGGATATCCGCCGCGTACATAATCGTGCCGACCGTGTCGCCCAGCGGCTCGATATTGGCCGCGATCACACCGGACACCACCAGAATCGCCGGCAGCGCCTCCCGGTCGCGTAGCAACTTCCACCCGGCCCAGCCGACCGCGGCGACCGCACCGCCGTAGAGCAGCACGATGACCACCCACGCTGCCGTCTGATTCGCGTGCAATTCCGGCGGGAGCGGAATCTGGCCTTCGCCGGGGAGTTCGACCGCCCCGGCCCATACGCTCGCAGCGAAGTTACTAATGTTACTCTCCATGCTATATTGGTAACACGATCTAGGCCGCGCAACAATACCTGTTCACCAGAATTGCGTGCCATGCCCGAGTCCGCGGCCCGGCGCGGTCAACACGGGCAGCACTCAGTCACTCGATCGTCGGTTACATCGCGTCGAGTTAGGCGGGAACGCCGAAAATTACGACGGCAGAAGGCGTTCGACCACTCGCCGGACGTATGTGGCCCGGTCCATATCGGGTGCGGAACCCATCTCCTCGGGGACCAGCGCCACCGACACGACCAACCGCATCAACACATCGCCGACGAAGTCCGCCTCGTCCGCATTCAGCGGATCATCGAGGTTTTCGTCCTGCAGCAAGCGGGAGATCAAGCCGGCCCCCCACGCCTGGCCGGCGAATTCCTTACCGCGCCACAGGTCGACGATGGCGGCGGGCTCGACTTGCGCCAGCCGTTGAAAGATCGGATTCGTCACGGCGCCGGAAATCAACTGCAGAACAACGGTTTCCGCCCGTTCGACGCGACTGCTCGTGGCATCCGCGGCCGACGCGACCGCATCGATCACCCGCCGTAGTTCGTTCGAATAAGTCGCGAGCAACAACTGCTCCCGGCTGCCGAACCGACGAAAGATGGTCATCCGGGTGAATCCGGCACGCTCGGCCACCTCGTCGATGGTGAGGTTGCGCTCACCGTTGGCACTGATCACCGCAGCCGCAGCCGCGAGAATCGCGATGTCGGTGCGGCTCTGCGGAACCTTGGCGGCACCGCCTTCGGCGAACGTCAGAAACGACTCGAGGGCTGTGCGGGAACCGGCCGGCGTCATGATTCGATAGTGACACGCCCGGCGTCGGCGGGTTCACACGCCCGACCGACGGCAACCATGACATCGCGTTCGACAACCTTGACACGTTCTCGCCCCTCGACCGCTCCCAAATCCCGCTCGTAGGCGTCGAGCCGGTACCAGCCGGGCCAGTCGGTGAACGGGACTCCTTTGTCTGCGAGCAGTTCGAGCACTGCGTCCGGTCGCGGATCCTGCGCGGCAGGAAGGTCGCCGGCATCGGCCATCAGGGCCGCGATCGTCTCGGCAGCATCGCCCTTCGTGTGACCGATGAGCCCCACCGGCCCGCGCTTGATCCATCCGGTCACGTAGAGGCCGGGCGCGTACCGGCGGTTCGGCGCCTCGCCGACCGGATCCGCGATCACCCGTCCGGCCTCGTTGGGAATCACGCCGGACGAATCATCGAACGGCAACCCGGCAACAGGCTGGGAACGATAACCGATGGCCCGGTAGACCGCTTGCACATCCCAATCGGCGAATACCCGCTCGCCGCAGCGGCTTTCAGTCCCGTTTGCGCTGGTGCGTTCGGTACGAAGTCCGACCACCCGCCCGTCGAAACCGAGGATCTCGACAGGGCTTTCGAAGAAGTGGAGGAACAGCTTGTGGGCCCGGCCGGCCGGTTCGCGAGCGGACCAGTCCTCCAGGGTGTTGCAGATGAGGTCGACCTGTTTGGAGGTCTTCCGCAACGCCAGCGACTCCTCGTCGTACACCATGTCCCGGGGATCGACGACGACATCGATACTCGGCGAATGGTCCAGCTCGCGCAGTTCCAGCGGAGTGAACTTCGCGTGCGCGGGTCCACGACGCCCGAAGACGTGTACCTCGACGGCACGATTGGCCTTCAGTCCGTCGTACACATTCGGCGGAATTTCCGTGTCGAGTAATTCGTCGGCGTTCTTCGACAGGATCCGGGCCACGTCGAGCGCCACGTTGCCGACCCCCAGGACAGCGACCTTGCTCGCGGTCAGCGGCCAGGAGCGGCTCACATCGGGGTGCCCGTCGTACCAGGAAACGAAATCCGCTGCGCCGTAACTGCCCTCGAGATCCGCGCCGGGCAACGCGAGGGCGCGATCGGTGCTCGCGCCGGTGGCGAAGATGACCGCATCGAAGCAGCGCCGCAGCTCGTCCAGTGTCAGATCGACTCCGATATCGACATTGCCCAGCAATCTGACCTGGGGCTTGTCGAGAAGTTTGTGCAGTGACGCGACGATCGCCTTGATGCGCGGATGATCCGGCGCGACGCCGTAGCGCAACAGCCCGAACGGCGCGGGTAACCGCTCGAACAGATCGATGCTGACATCCGGATCAGACTTGATCAGAGCGTCGGCCGCATAAATACCGGCCGGACCAGCGCCGACGATCGCCACACGCAGGGATCGATTCGAAGCACTCATCGGTTCCTCTCGAATTTCACGGCGGAATCGCACCACCGCGCGAGCGTTACTGTTTATAGTCTTGCCGTAACATTCGTATCACCGACAGCTGATCCAAGGGAAGCCGATGAACATCTCGATCGACCGCGACCTCTGCGACAACCACGGCCAGTGCATCGCCGTCTCGGAAGGACTCTTCGATACCGACGACAACGGCGTCACCGTCCTCACGCGCACCGCAGGCCCCGCCGATCGGCCATTGGCCACCCTCGCCGCACACGCCTGCCCGGCGCTGGCGATCACCGTTTCCGATGAGTGATACGGCAACGTCGCCGGTCGTCTCGTTCTTCACCTCGAAGGTCGAACGGAGCGTGTCCACCATCGGCCGTGCCGCGCAGTTGAGCGGCGCCGTCGTCCGCTACAGCATCATCGACATCGTCCGCCTCAGCCTGCCGTTCACCGAACTGCTCGCCCAGACGTGGACGCTGCTGAAGGTCACCGCACTGCCCGCCCTGCTGATGGCGATCCCGATCGGCGCGGAAGTTTCGGTGCAAGTCGGCGGCCTGATGGGACAGGTCGGTGCGAATTCGCTGGCCGGCGCCGCCAGCGGACTGGGAGTCATCAGTCAGGGCGCACCCATGGCGACCGGTCTGCTGATGAGCGGCGCCGCGGCATCGGCCGTCGCGTCGGATCTCGGATCGCGAACGATTCGCGAGGAGACCGACGCGATGCGCGTGATGGGCATCGATCCGGTCGAGCGACTGGTGATGCCGCGCTTCCTCGCCATGATCGCGATCGCGCCGATTCTGTGCACCGTCATCATCGCGGCCGGCGTCTTCGCCGGGCTGTTCATCGCGGTATCGGTGAACGGGCTTGTCCCGGGCAGCTTCTGGCAATCGCTGGGAGCCTTCGCGACGGTCACCGACGTCGTCTTCGCCCTCGCCAAAGCCGTCGCGTTCGCGGCGATCGTCGTGGTGGTCGCCAGCCTCCGTGGACTGGAAGCCAAAGGCGGGCCGCGTGGCGTCGCCGACGCGGTGAACGCGTCGGTCGTGCTCAGCGTGATCGGCATCTTCCTGACCAACCTGCTGTTCACCCAATTTCAGTCGATGTTCTTCCCGACTCAGGTGTCCTGACCATGACCGCATCGAAATACACACCGTCCCCCCGGCTTTCAGCTCTCGTCCGTCCGGTCCGGCACGGCACCTCGTCACTGTTCGCCGAAATCGGTCGCGCCGCGTTGTTCGTCGGCAAAACCACCTACCTGCTGCCGAAAACCGTGCGGCTGTACCGGCAACAGACGTTGAAGACCATGAACAGTATGGCTTGGGGCCGCGGTTCCCTCACGGTCGACGGCGGTGTTGTCAGTCTCATGCTGCTGCTCGGGTTCTCGGTCGGCATCGCCATCGCGATCCAGGCCTACGACGCGCTGAACCTGCTCGGCTTCGGCGCGCTGAGCGGGATCATCGGTTCGTTCGCGAACATCCGTGAAATCGCCCCCATCCTGACCGGAATCGGATTCGCCGCTCAGGCCGGGTGCCGGATGACGGCCGAGATCGGCGCGATGCGCATCTCCGAGGAGATCGACGCGACCGAAGTGCTCGGGTTGCAGGCCATCCCGTTCGTGGTCGGAACACGGCTCATCGGCGGAATGCTGTGCGTCATCCCGTCGTATCTGCTGGCACTGGTCGTCAGTTTCGTCACGGGCGCAACGGTGATCAAGGTCTTCCGCGGTGAAGCACCGGGAACCTACGACCACTACTTCAGCCAGTTCCTGGACGTGCGCGAAGTATCCTTCTCACTCCTCAAAGCCCTGGTCTTCTGCATCGCGGTGACCTTCGTCCACTGCTATTTCGGCTACTTCGCGCAAGGTGGTCCGGCAGGTGTCGGATCGGCCTCCGGGCGAGCGATCCGGATGAGCCTGATCCTCATCGTTTCGCTCAATTTTCTTTTGTCGGTGGCTATTTGGGGCCTGAGTCCTGCGATGGAATTCAGGGGCTGAGGAATGTATCAAGACTTCGTCCGAGGCACGGATCGCGACCAGACACGGGCGGTTCACCTCTGCGCTGTCGTCGTCATCGTCGCCATATCGGTCGCGGTTGCGACGATCGTCATCGTCCAGCGCTGGCATCGCGACGACGGGCTGATCGTGATGAACATCGATACCCCGTATGTCGCGCCGGGCGTCACCGAGGGCACTCACGTGATGCTGCACGGAACGACGGTCGGCACGGTCACGGAACTCACCAGGATCGCCGGTGAGCAGGTCCGGTTGCGAATCGCCCTCCAGCACCAACGGATCGGCGGACTGACCGACGCGTTCGATATCGACTATCGACCCGAGAACTATTTCGGAGTCACGGCGGTGAACGTCGTAGGCGGCACCGGAGGCATGCCGCTCTCCTCCGGGCTCGTTGTGCGCCGGAAACCGTTGGGCGACTTCTCCATGTCCACGATGATCGAGAGAGGTTCGCTGGTGGTCGACGGAACGCTGACCCGAGACATGGTCGACACCCTCGACAAAGTCGTCAAGTACACCGACGGCCTCACCCCTATGGTTCAAACGGGGATCGTCGTCGCCGATCGTGTCGCGAAAACCCAACGGGCCCTTCCCAGTGCCTCGTTGAGCGCCTTCAACGACATCGCCGAGGTTCTGCCCAATTTCAGCCGCGAAGCCACCGCCGGGCTCTACGGCATCTTCGATACCAAGTACAACCACAAGTCGGACGGCAGCTTCGGCGTGGACGACGCGTACTTGGACAACGCCGGTGCGGGTCTCGGCCTGGCCAGCGGCAAGCTGTTCGGCGCCGCAGGCGCGCTGCTGGCCTCGCACGGAAATGAGCTCACACCGGTCGTCCAAGCCGTCCAAGCTCTGACCGACACCATTCCGTCGGTGCTGGCCGACGGCAGTCTCACCGGAAAACTCCAGACACTGGTAGTCCAGTACAACCGCGACTTCGCCACGAGCGGCCCGGCCCGCACACTTCAGCTTCGAGTCGTGCTGGACCGCCTACCCGCACTGGCAGCCCCGTTGGGCCTGAGCACCGCACAGGAGCCCGGCCGATGAACTCCATCAGAATCAATACGGGCTATCTCGTCCGAATCGGCGTCGCCGCCGCCGTGGCGTTCGTCCTGCTTTCGCTCGTGATCACCGCGATCCGCCGGCCCGTCGAAGGCCCCACCGCCACCGCCACCGCCGACTTCACCGACGTCTCCGGTCTGCATGTCGATTCCGACGTCCGGATGCGCGGTCTGCAGATCGGCAAGGTTCGCGACATCACCATCGTCCGAGACAGTGGCCACAGTCTCGCCAGGGTGACACTCGCACTCGCGACACCGCATCGACTCACCAGCGACACGAGACTCGCCGTGAAGTACCAGAACCTGACCGGCATCCGATACGTCGATCTGGCCGAAACCGACGGCGCGGGAAGGCCCGTCACCCACCTGGGAACCGACCACACACAGCCTTCCTTCGACATCACTCGCCTGTTCAACGGCCTGCAGCCGGTGCTGCGCACGCTGAGCCCGGAAGAGATCAACACCTTCACACAGAACGCGCTGACCGTGCTGCAGGGCGACGGCAGCGGTCTCGCACCGATGCTCGACAGCATGCAGAAACTCGCCGACCAGGCGCACGATCGCGAGCAGCTGATCTCGACGCTCGTCGACAACATGTCGCGTATCGACTCCTCGCTCGGCGGGAAGTCGGCCAACGTCATTCAGTTCATCCGAAACCTCAGCATCACGGTCACGGCCGCGAATACCGTTCTCGACGAGTTCCGCAAGACCGATCTCTACGGCCCGCAATTCATGCGTCCGGTCGCCCGCCTCATCACCGAAATCGGCCTCCAGCCCGACACCGACGTCGACCAGTTGCTGCACACCGCCTTCTCCTCGACGAGCCAGGCGGCGGAAGCACTCCGTCTGCTTCCCAACGCCTTCGAAGGACTTCGACTACCGGGCCTGACGACATCCGGAGCAGACGCCACCGCGTGCTCACACGGCTCCGCTGATCTGCCCGACAGCGTGAAGGTGCTTTTCGCCGGCAGCGAGGTGACTGTATGCAAACCCAACTAGTCGCCCTCCGTACCGACGCCACCCGCAGGATGCGTTCGGTCTTCCGCCGTGTCGCCGGCAATCAGAAGCTTCTCGGTTCGATCGTCGTCGCCATCACCGTCCTGATCCTGGTCACCACTACGGCCGTGTACCTCCATCCGCTCGGACGACGTGCCCTCGTCTTCGAAACCGTGGACGCCGCGTCCATTCGCGGCGGCGAGGATGTTCGCATCGCCGGCGTGTCGGTCGGAAAAGTGACGAAGGTGTCGCTGGAATCGGACCGGGTCAGAGTGCGCGCGGACATCACTCGCGACGCGTTCGTCGGCGATCGATCCACCATCGAAGTGCGCATGCTCACCGCTGTCGGCGGCTATTACGTCACCGTTATCCCGTTGGGCGATAAATCGCTGGGCGACAATACGATTCCGGCTCAACGCGTGACCATGCCCTATTCGATCGCGGACGTCCTTCAGGACGTCCCCCCGGTGACCGACAACACCGAAGGGGCACCGGTCCACGGGGACCTGAACCAATTGGCACAGGGCCTGGAACACAATCCCGACTCGGTGGGGTCCATGATCGCGGGCCTGAACAGCCTGGCGAAAATCATGGCGGCGCAGCGAGCGCAGATCGGCAGAACCGCCCAACTCGCCGCGGAGTACACCACCGCATTCAACGAGAACAAGGACGTCGTCTTTTCGTTCCTCCGCGATCTCGAACCGGTCCTGGCCACCTACAACGTGTACCGAGCGGGTTTCAACGAGACGTACCAGCTCCTCGGCGACGTGCTCACCCGCCTGATACCGGAAGAACGGTACTTCCTGAACCACAAAGACGAACTCCGCCAGGCGGTGACACAAGCGCGGCAGGCGATCACCGATTTCCTCGACGCCGTCGGCCCGACCATCGATCGGCTCGGGGCCATTCGCGACCAACTGACCGCCTGGCTGGGCCCGGACGGGGTCGCACGCCTGGGCGGTGGACAGATGCTCTCCTCACAGGTCTGCCTACCGGTGCCCGGAAAGAAGTGTTGATATGAAGTGGAAACGAACCACCGCGGTAGTCGGGGCCGCCGGACTGGTGGCTGCCGTCGTGATCGCGGCCGGTAGCCGGTTCGACCGCGGCATCGTCAGGGCCGATGACGGGTACTGCGCGCTGATGCCCGACACTGTGGGCCTCTACCCGGGCAACCCGGTAACCCAGATGGGCTATCCCGTAGGCAAAGTCGACCACGTCGATCCGCAGGGCGGATATGTCCGCGTCACCTTCGAACTCGATCCCGGGCGTCGATACCCTGCGGATGTCAAGGCCGTGACCCGCTCGAAATCCATTCTCGCCGACCGCAGTCTCGAACTGGTAGGAAACTACCGTTCCGGCGCACAGCTCGAAGCGGGGCACTGTATTGCGTTGAAGGACACCGCGACTCCGAAGAGTCTGTCCGAGATCACCGGCTCCGCCGCGGATTTCCTCGGCCAACTGACCCCGGGCGACAATACGAAGGCGTTGACCGACGCGGTCGACGGTCTCGCGAAAGCTCTGGCCGGACAGGGTGGAAACGCGCACCAACTCATGGTGAACGCGCAGGACGCGATGGCGAGCCCCGATCGCCTGGTCTCCGATATCGGATCGATCCTGTTCAACCTGTCCCCACTGACCACTCAGGCGCTCGCCGACTGGAACAGCCTGCATCACACCGCGGAAGTTCTGCCGACCGACATCACCAGCCTCACCTTCGGAGCCTGGCCGGGAGTCGACGGACTCATTCGCGGCATGGGCCCACTGATCGCCGTGCTGTACGAAATTCAAAGCCAATACGGTGATGCGATCTGGCCGACGGCAGATCACGCAGCCGACATCATTCGCCTGGCGGCCTCCCACGCGAACGATATCCGGGACTTCCTGGGGCTGCTGCCCGGAGTCGCGGCATTCATGACGAACACCGCGCACGGCCGCAGCGTGCAGTGGCAACCTCCGACGGTCGACGGAACCAATGTCCTGGACCTCGCATTGGAGAGGGAACACAGGTGAAACCAGGAATTCGCGGAAAAGCAATCTGCACAGCCCTTTTGGCCACAACCGTTGCCGTCGGCACCTCGTGCGCGATCGACCCCGATCGAGTTCCCCTCCCCGGAACGGGAACGAGCAGCGGTTACGGACTGACCTTCGAATTCACCAGCGCCATGAACCTGCCCGACCGCGCCAACGTGATGATGGACGGGCTCCGCGTAGGTCAGGTGCAGAACACGGCCCTCAGCGGTTCGGCCGTCAAGGTCGAAGCTCGGATCTCCGACGCCACGCGCGTGCCGGCCGACGCCACCGCGTCCATCCGTCAGGACACCCTGCTCGGCGATACATACGTCGCGATCGAACACGACACGGACCGCCCCGCAACCGGCTTCCTCCCCGCCGGAGCGATGATTCCGGCTACTCGCACAACGTCGCCGCCCCAACTCGAGGATGTCATGGCAGTACTGGCGAACTTCATCAACGGCGGCAGCATACAGCGGGCCCAGGACGCACTGGTCAAGATCAACAAGGTGATGCCCGCGCCGCCGGATGTCGCGCATATCGCGGACACCGTGTCGGTCGACCTGCAGGACCTGTCCGCGCGCAACAGCGAGATAGATCGATTCCTCGAGCAGCTCAACGCGACGTCGACAGCGGTCGATCAGAGCGGACCACAGTTGGCGCAGATGTTCGACGACTCCGCCACCCACTATTGGCATCGGCTCAACGCCGACGTCATGCAGTACGTGGGAACGCTGCTGCCATCGATCGGAAGTATCTTTCAAGGGGGTATCTGGCTCGTTCCCCTGCTGGAATCGCTGGCATCCGGCGCCACCGTGATTCGCTCCACAGCCGAAGACGTCCCCTCCGACGCCGCCGCGATATCCACCTTCCTCACCGGCACCCTGCTGCCGTTCCTGCGCAACCCGTCGCTGAATATCCAATCCATCGGAACCCAGGACGGAACCGACCTGACCGCCGGATTGGGCAATGTGCTGCGCATCCTGGGAGCAGTCCGATGAAGCTGCGAAACGCGGTGTCGCTGTTGGGATTGTCGGCCGTCGCCGTCGGCTCGGTGCTGTACATGAATGTCCTCGGGCTCGGACTGGAACCGTCTCCCTACGACCGCGACGCGACCTTGACAGTCGGCGACACGAATGGGTTGATCGTCGGATCGAAGGTGTTGCTTCGCGGCGTCGCGATCGGCGAGATCGCTCAGGTGACGCCCGACGTCCACGGTGTGCGGATCCGGATGAAATACAAAGGCTCATATCGGATTTCCACCCAGAGCCGATTCCGGATCGATACCTTGTCCGCCCTCGGGGAGGCGTACGTTTCCGTCCTACCCCCCTCGTCCGCCGGCCCCTACCTGACGAACCACGCACAAGTCCCGGCGGCGAACGTCACCGTGCCGACGACCGTCCAAGAGCTGTCCGCGCGCCTGACCCGCCTGATGGAGCAGGTACATCCCGACCAGGTCCGCGACATCATGAACCAACTCGACCTCGCGCTGCCCGACGACAGCGTGGTCCTGGTCGACCTGAATCGCGCCTGGTCGCTCTACGAGCAGATGATCACTTCCCGAGCCGACGACCTGTCGGTCGTTCTCGACAAGTTCCAAGCACTGCTCGCCGACAGCGTATGGCTACCGAAAAGCCTGGCTGGCACCTCGGTCGATATCCGGAAATTCGGTGTGGATATGGGCAATTGGCTCAGCCATTCCGGAGACGTCGTCCTCGAGGCACCGTTCCCCGACGGCATCAGCAAGGGCACCGGTCCGTTCATCGACGAGCTGCAGAAGTTCCTCGACAAGGCAGCGCCCGGCCTGCAAGTCCTCGGTGTCACGACACTTCCGGCGGTTCGTGCGGGCGCTTCGGCCATCCGCACTCTCAATACTGCCGATCTCCTCGACAGCGCGATTGCGAACACCGCGAACGGAGCGCTGACCGTCCACGTTTCCACCCCCGGAAAGTAGTCCGGACCACGCCGAGAAGCCCATCGAGTACAGGAGCCGATCCACATCATGACAACATTCCGAGACGACATCGACACCTCGCGCGAACCGGACCCCGCGATCGCACCCGAGACGACAACATCCGCCGAGGCGAAGCCATCCGCCGAACGCACGCGCACAACACGCGCTGCTTCGGCGCTACGGCCGAACAAGGCGCTGGGCGGCAGTGTGAAGATCACAACGCTCGTGATCGCCGCACTTGTCGCCTGCCTGGCCGGCTCGTCGGTGTTCTTCGGCTGGCAGGCTCATACCCAGTCCGACCGGCTAGCATCCATGCGCGCCGACGAAGCCGACCGCGGCCACGCGGAAAAGGTGGCTCTCGACTACGCCACCGGCGCCGCCGACATGGATTTCAAAGACCTGCAAGCCTGGCAGAAACGACTGACGGCGAATACGACGCCGGAGCTGTCCAACAAGTTGAAGCAGGCGGCCGGATCGATGGAGCAGATCATCACCCCACTGCAATGGACGTCGAGCGCGACACCGATCGTGGCCAAGGTTCGCTCCGACACCAACGGCCAGTTCTCGGTGGACTGCTTCGTCAGTGTCCTCACCAAGAACGCGCAGGCGCCCGACGGCGTGCAATCGACGGCAACCTACCGATTGACGATCGACAAGAACGCCGGCTGGACGATCACCGACGTCGGTGGCATAGATTCCGCCCTTGCGAAGAAATGAAGTTCGTTTCAGCCGTGTCGGTTCGAGACGCGGCAGAAACGAGCCGGGGTTGTGCCCGTCCAGCGTTTGAAGGCTCGGGTGAAACCGCCGACGTGGGTGTAACCGAGCCGGGCCGCCACCACTTCCACCGACTCACCGCTCGCCAGACCGTCCGCGGCGATCAGATGGCGCGTCTCGTCGACAAGTTCCCGGAAGGTGGTGCCCTCCTCCGCCAGCCGCCGAAACATGGTGCGCACGCTCAGCCGCAGATCCGCGGCGATCTCCTGTTGCGACGCACTTCCACCACAGGCCAACAGCAACTGTCGTACCTGCGCCGCGACACTGGTTCGCAGACGTCGGCGGCGGCGAAGATCCTGGCACTGTCGTTCGGCCATCGCGGCGGCGTGCGGATTGGCTTGTGGCATAGAACGATTCAGAATCGACGGACTCACCGTCAATCGAGTCGCGGCCGCGCCGAAGATCGGTCGACAGCCGAGCACGCGGTCGTACAGCTCTTCGTAATCCGGCATCGGACAAGACAATTCGATCCGCGTCAGTGGCTGCTGCAGATCGAAAACACCACGAGCGGCGGCGACGACGCAGGCCACATCACGCTCGATGAGAAAGGTCCGGATCGTTGCGGGAACACACGCTGTGTCGATGACGATATCGACGCCGTCGGCACACTCCCGTAACTGCCAGTCGAAGAAGGAGCTGCCGAGATCGATGTACTCGATCGCGGTATGCAGTGCCGTTCGCACCGTCGGAGCGCTCAGCACGCACAAGGCCCACACACCATGGGTAGCGAGCTGATAACGGCTTCCCGCCGACAAGCCGATCCCCGGGACGTTTCCGACTCCGGCGACGACATTGCGCACCAGGCGAAGTTCTTGTTCCGCTTGAATGTCGGCGTCAGAATCCTCCAGGGTCACGGGATCAATACCGGTTCCCTCCAAGATCGCGGGCAACTCCATTCCGTGCTCGATGGATACTGCGGCCAGAAGCGCCGCACTCGCCGTCGATCGCGCCAGCAGCATCCGGGTTTTCGTCTCCATCGTTGTCGAAGTGTGGAAAGCACTGATCAAGAAGTGTTTTTCACTGCCCCCGCGTCACCGTATTGTAGACGAACCGGATGCGGTCACATTTTCTCGGCCGACCCCGCCGACTCCACCACCCAGGCCGCGATCTGGGCGCGAGAGGTGAAGCCGAGTTTGGTGAGGATGTGCTCGACGTGTCCCTCGGCTGTGCGTTGCGAGATAACGAGTTTCGTCGCGATCTGCTGGTTGGTGAGTCCTCGAGCGACCAGATCCGCGACCTGTCGTTCGCGTTTGGTCAAGCTCGATCCCGCACTGTGATCGGGCTCGGGTTTCGGTTCCTCGAGCGCGATGGCCACAGCGTCGCGACGACTCATCGACTGGCCACGGCGAAATTCCTTGTCGAAGTGTCGATCACCCAGCGCACGACGCAACCCCGTCTCGCATTGGTGATGAGCACGGTCCAGCTCTGGATATACGGAAAATTCCGAAGCCGAGGATTTCAGCAGCCGCTCGGCGGCCCCCAGCAGAACCGCCGCCCGGCCGGGGTCGCTATCGGCGACGCTCCATGCGAGCCCTTCGAGATCGAGCGCCGCGACCACGGGACTGTGCGCATTTCGATCCAGTTGGAGCGATTGCCGCAACAGGTTTCGCGCTTCGCTTCGACGCCCCTGGAGGAGTACGGCCAGAGCCAGTCCCCACAGGCCGCCGGCCCGAAAAAGCGTTTCGCCGTGTCTCTCGGTGATTGCCTGCAACTCCTTGTGGGAGTCGATCGACTGGGCGATATCCCCATTCGCCGCGCTGGCGACGCCGTACAGCATCAACATCTCGACTCGAACATGCTCCGGTCGCAGCGAGTCGATCCCGTCGACGGCACGATGCAGGCAGGAAACCGCCCGAGCGGCATCGCCTTCGTACAACGCCACGGCACCTTCCGCATAACCGATCAATGCCCCGTTCGCCGGCGTCGGATCCCGGTCGACAATGGCACGCGCCTGTGCGAGCAAGCGGTCCGCGGAGTCGATATCCCGTTGCAGCGCCGCGGTGACGATGCTCGCATGCAGCGCCCTGAGGCGCCCGGGGGCCGACGCGGCTCGCGGATGCGCGAGGACACTTTTGAGCCAACGCCTGCCTTCTCCTTGCATTCCGCGGAAACTCCAGAACGGGAACAGCGCAGCGGCCATACGAAGGCCGGCTTCGGCGGCCTCCGCACTGTCCTCGGTCAGCGAGAATTCCAGTGCGTCCCGCACATTGGACAGCTCGCGTTCGAGTCTGCGAAGCCAATCGATCTGCCGCTCACTGATCCACTCGGACTCGGCATTCACCACCATTCGCAGATACCAATCACGGTGGCGGCTACCGAATTCGGCGTCCTCGCCTGCTTCTCGTAGTTGGTCTCGGCCGTATTCGCGGACCGTCTCGAGCATTCGGAACCGCACGGTTCCGTCGCTGTCTTCGCGTAACACGATCGACTTGTCCACCAGCGTCGACAACGCGTCCAGCAAATCGTGCGGAGACCGATCCGGGCCGCAGATCTGTTCTGCGGCATCGAGTTCGAAGCCGCCTGTGAAGATCGACAATCGAGCCCACAGTTGTTGCTCGATGGGCGTGCACAATTGGTAGCTCCAGTCGATACACCACCGCAACGTCTGTTGCCGCCTCGGCGCCGTCCGGCTGCTGCGGGTCAACAGCGTGTAGCGATCGGTCATCCGCTGCAGAATCTGCTCCGGTGACATGGTTCGCATCCGAGCCGCCGCCAGTTCGATCGCCAGCGGGAGGCCGTCCAGCCGCGAACAGATGCCCGCGACGGCGTCCTTGTTGTCGTCGGTGATTTCGAATCCCGGCACGACGGCGGCCGCGCGTTCGGCGAACAAGGTGACCGCATCGTATTTGGGAAGGCCCCGCAATCGGTGCAGGCCCTCACCCGAGGGTGCGGACAGCGGCGGCACCCGAACCACCGCTTCCCCGGCAATGTCCAGCGGTTCACGACTGGTGACGAGAATCCGTACGTTCGGGCAGGACGCCAGCAGAGCCTCCACCAGAACAGCCAATTCCGCCACGACTTGTTCGCCGTTGTCCAAGACCAGCAACATATGTCGATCCCGCAGGAAGTCGATGAGAACGTCCCGCATGGGGCGAGCCGACTCACCCCGCAATCCCAATCCGGTGGCGACCACGTCGATCAGCAGGGATGGATCGTGCACGTCGGCCAGCGCGATGACCCGAACCCCGCCGGCGAACTCGGACCTGGAGTTCGATGCCGACCGAAGCGCCAGCCGCGTTTTGCCGACACCGCCGATACCCGTCAAGGTCACCAGCCGCGAGACCGCCAGCAGGTTCTTCACCTCTGTCGTCTCGGCACGGCGATCGATGAAACTCGTCAACTCCGGCGGTAACCCGCCAGTCCGATCCCAGTCTCGGGCAGTATCTTTCGATGCTTCAGTGGTCGGCTCGCGGTGGGAAGCCATGTCGGTGACCCGTTCTCCGCGAGCACGCTGCACGTCCTGCATCGCCTCACCGAACTCGGTCACCGACGGTCGCCTCGCCGGGTCGCGACTCATCGCCGACTCCACCAACGTCGCCAGGTCGCGGGGGACCCCGCGGTCACGCAAATCCGGTATCGGCTGGCTGGTGATTCTCAGGAACTGCGCGACGACCTGCTCACCGCTCCGGCGTTCGTACGCGGCATGTCCGGTCAACGCGGCGAACAGGGTCGCTCCGAGTCCGTACACATCGGCGGCCGGAGTGACCGAGTCTCCGCTCAACATCTCCGGCGCCGTGAAGGCCGGCGACCCGGTCAGAATGCCCGAGCCGGTCTCGAATCCTCCCGAGATCCGCGCGATACCGAAATCGGTCACCGCGGGGTCGCCGTAGTCGGTGAGCAAAATGTTGCCCGGCTTCACATCGCGATGCACGATGCCGACCCGGTGCGCGGCCGCGAGCGCACCGGCGACCTTCACCCCGATCTGCAGTACCGTCTCCACCTGGATCGCGCCCTGCCGGCGTATCCGGGCATCGAGGGAATCCAACGGGTAGTACGGCATCACCAGATACGGCCGCCCACTGGCCGTGACGCCCACCTGCAGGACCGTGACGATATTCGGATGCCCGGTCAACCGGCCCATGGCCCGCTGCTCCCGGAAGAATCTCGCTCGGTTGTCGGCGTCCAACTCCGCGGTCAGCACCTTCACCGCCACCGTGCGGTCCAGCGCCACCTGCCGGCACCGATACACCGCGCCGAAGCCGCCGTGACCGATCTCCTCCGCATCCTCGAATCCGGATGCGCTCAACTCCGCCGCCACAGGCATGTGCATGTCGCGGCGGGTCCGCTGGGGATCATCGTCGACCATCAGCGACGCTCGATTCGCTAGGCGGTGCACGAACCCGTGCACAACACGCTTACCTTCCGTCCACCGCTCAGGGTATCGCCGGCAATCGCGACCGACCTGCGAACCGAGGCACAGTTGTTACGCACTCCCCGCCACTCCACGGCAGAAAACGCGGAATCGACGTGCCACGCCTCGCGCAACGACTGCTTCAACCGAGACTTCAGG
Source organism: Nocardia africana NBRC 100379 (assembly GCF_001612635.1). Lineage (GTDB taxonomy): Bacteria > Actinomycetota > Actinomycetes > Mycobacteriales > Mycobacteriaceae > Nocardia > Nocardia africana. The sequence goes on from NZ_BDAV01000004.1 coordinate 63,921, forward strand.
CCACGCACCACCGCGGTAGCACAATCAAAGACGCCCTCCACAAACGCCGCACCCCCATGTGCCCCGCCGGCGGAACCCGCAGCACACCGAACGCGTGTGTCGAAGTAGGGGGCTCCGGGAGTAATCGCCGAATATCGGGCGGATACGGCGTAGCTGCTGTTGGGGGTGACGTCATGGTTGTCCGCGCAGCGGGGTGGTTGGTCGGCGTGATGGAGGCTGGGTTCGTGGCGCCACGGGTCTGTCGTCGGAACCCGCGAAAGAGTCACTTATGTCTGTATCAGTGCTGGATATGTCGATGTCGCTCGACGGGTATATCGCGGACTCCGATGACCTCCTCGGCGGTGAGGACGGTGAGCGATTGCACCTGTGGGCCGAGGAGACCGACGCGTCCGGGCCGCTCGCCCAGTTTCAGGAGGAGTGGAACGCCGCAGGTGCGGTGTTGTCGGGCCGACGGACCGCGGAACTGATGGACCACTGGGGTGGCGATCACAACGGCCAACCGATCGTCGTACCCAGCCATCGCCCGCCCGCACCGGCCGCTCGCTGGGGTTACCCGCTGGTGACCTATGTGCGGGACGGCATCGAGAGCGCGATGGCACAGGCGAAAGCCGCTGCTGGGGAGCGGAATGTGCAGATACGCGGGCAGGTGAGGGCGGGCCCTCACCTCCTGGGGATCGGGTCGAACGCCGGCGGTCGACCACCAGCAGCGCCGAGGTTGCGGCGATGGATGGACTGGTCGGCCGGGACCGGGATGGTTGCCTCGATTCCATGCCGGCGCAACCAGTCCCGGTTCGCACGACTGGAACGGGCCTCGTCGGCGAGCCCAAGTCCACTGTGTCTGAGGAAATTCGCCTCGCGACCACTACCGGAGTTCCGGTGCTTGATCCTGCCAACGCAAGAGCCACCAGCAGTCGCCGGTCCAATGCCGAAGCGACCCGTTCGGCCTCGAACCACACCGTGTCCGACTCTGCAGGTGCACAGGTGTGAGGGCCGGACACGCCGGGGTGAGCGGACGTGTCGGCCGATGCAGGCGGTGCGCCTACCGTGGTTGCGTCGGGTTGTCTGCCCGGCGCCGCGCGTGAGCGCGGCCGGCCTGTCGATCAGCTTGTCCAGCAAGTTTCTTGCGCTGTCGCGGGGAGAAGCCGGCCTCGTGGCGGCACGACCGGATCGGTACGACACCCCAGGAGGTCGAAAATGCGTGATGCTCGTTGTGCCCGGCCCCTTGTGCCCACCGCCTTCCTCGCCGCCGCGGCCACGGTGACAGTGTGGGCGCCGACGGCCTCAGCCGAGCCGCTCGGTCCGCTGCCGGTCTACACCTGCGACATCGCGGAGCAAGGGTTCGGTGCGACGGAACTCGACGGAACCAGGGCCATCAGGGGGCAGAACTGCCAGGCCGACGAGGGCACGCCCACCAGCGGGAAGGTCGAGGAAGCGACGCTCATCCAGCCCAGAGATAGCGACCTCGCCTACATCTGCAACGGCACGGTGTTTGTCCACCAGAACATCATCAACGGCCAGTTGGACGTCACGACCGATCGTTGCCGCATCCCCGGGCAGTGACGAATTCGGTTACGTGCCTCCAGATCCGGGCTTGCCCAGCACCTGACGATGGACCGACCAGGAGTAGCTAGCTCGACGAGGCACCACCCGACGACAGGAGCGCCTACCGAATCCAATGACCACGAACATCACATATGCCACACCTGCATCAGAAGGCGCAAAACACCCAGCTGGGTTCGAAACAGGAAAAGAACGATATTTCCGCAGATCAGACGACTACACGGGCCGAAAACCAACCCAAAGACAACGAAAGGCCAGAATTCAGAAAAGCCTCCGACCAGGCATTATAAGAATTTGTGGACCTGGCTAGGCGTTACGCGAAACGAGACGACCTGCGGAAACTCGAAAAGCTCACCGCCGGAATCCAATCCGACAACCCCGAACCCACGCGACGGCAGCGGAAATCAGCCGGGCCGGTTCGGCCCAAGTCGGCCCGGAACATTCAACGCCGACTCCCCCGCCACACCATCGACCAACTCGTCCACGCCTACCGAGATGGCGCCACCACCCTCGAACTAGCCGCCAGATACGACATCTCAAAAACCGCCGTCCTGAACTTGCTCAACCGAGAATGCGTCACCCGCCGACACCAGCCCCTCACCGACGCCGACATCAACCACCTCGAAAACCTCTACCTCGCCGGCCACTCCCTCGCATCCTGCAGCCGACTCACCGGAACACCCGCCAGCACAATCAAAGACGCACTCCACAAACGCAGAATCCCCATGCGCCCCGCCAGCGGACATCGCAACAGCCACGCATGAGCCGATCCCGGGTGTCGACACGCTGGAAAGACCACCCAATTCAACCAATAGCGAATCTTCAGCAATCCCTGGGCTTTCAGCCGCGCGCCGTCGCTTACAACCCCACGTCGTCGACGAACAGCACACCCCCTGACAGGAGGAGGCCCGGATGACAACACGTACCCACATACCTGATCCGCCAGGTGAAAGCCCTGCATCCCCGCGAAAGCTTCGCCTCGATCCAGCACCCTCAAAGGGAATCCCGCGAACGCCCCGATTCACGCATAGCAGTGCTTCGGGAGGCCGGCATGAAGCTGCCCATCATCCTCCACCCAGTCGCCGCGTCAAGACCGGAGGGACTGTGCAAACAACTGTGTGCGACAGCCACTTAGCTCGACGTGCTCCCGTGTGGCCTCCTCGCCGCCCGGTAACCCCTTACCTGCCTACTGCGCCGGCGAGCCCCGCGGCCAGCAACTCGAACGACCTGCGTCGGTCGTGCGGGTCGTAGAGATCGGTCTTGATCAGAAGTTCCTCCGCGTCGGTCGCCTCTGCCAACTCGCGCAACTGCGGCAACACCGTCGCGGCTGCCCCGACGAAAACCCCGTCGAGTTCATCCGCGATGTCGCGTCCGGCCGCGTATCCGTAGTGATCTGCGGTCTGCGGGCTGGGTAAACGTATGGGCTGCACCTCTTTTCGCCGCGCAATCTTCATTCTCAGTGATCCGGACAGCCACCGGGCACGTTCGTCGCTGTCGGCAGCGATCGCCGACACGCTGACCATGACCCGCGGCCCGGGACACAACAGTGAAGGCTGAAAGGTCTGCCGGTAGACACGAGTGGCCGCGACGGCGTTTCCCGGCTCGAGATGATGAGCGGCGACGAAAGGAAGCCCGAGCACACCGGCGACACGCGCTGTGTAGTCGCTGCTTCCGAGCATCCAGATCTCAGGTCGGCTGCCTTGGGCGGGCACTGCCACGACGCGGCCCTCCGTCGTCGGATCGAACATGCCCAGCAGATCCCGGATCTGTTCTTCGAAGGGGACGGCCGACCGCTCGTGTGAGCTGCGGATACGATCGGCAACTTCGCGTGGCCCGCCAAGGGCCCGGCCCAATCCGAGGTCGATACGGCCGGGGTGAAAGACCTCCAACGTGCCGAATTGTTCTGCGATCACGATGGGTGAGTGATTCGGTGTCATGACACCGCCAGCTCCCACTCGCACATGACGGGTCACCGACGCGACGCGGTCGATGATGACTGCCGGTGCGGCACTGGCCACTCCGCGCATACCGTGATGCTCGGGTACCCAAAACCGGTGGTAGCCGAGCCTGTCGACGAACCGCGCCAGCTCGATACATTCGAGCAGTGCGGTCTTCGCGTTCGAGCCCTGCACGATCGGCGCCGTATCCAGGACCGAAAAACGCAGCGCAGCACGATGATTCGTCATACTCCGTACCTTTCCGCGGTTCGAAGGCCCGGGCTGTGTAAACGACGCAATGGCAGCCCAGCTCCGGAGAAGATCCGGTCACTCGAACAGCTGTAGCGCCGATAGCTTCGAAAAGTGATCGTCGACGCTGCTGGGTAGCAACTCGACGCACTGACGAATACGGTCATCACACTAGTCCGGCCAACATGTTCGATTCTTTTCGACCGCTTAAATGAGTCCGGCAAAGAGATCTACTTCCGGCATCGGCGCCCCGGTCACGTCGTAGGCGCGAATGTACTCTTCGACAGCGAAGACCGTGGGCCAGTATTCCACCGGTACCTTCGCGGTGGTGGAGGTGTGGATCTGGCTGACATGGGAAACAGCGCCGCCCGCTTTCTGGAAACGACTGAACGGATATCGATACGAGCTGCTATTTGTTCATCGATACGGTCGGTGACTCGGCGTCGACCGGGGTCGGGTTCAGGGTAGTCGATGCCTGCCTGCCGGAGAGCACCTCACACCCGGTTCCAATACCGCGTCCCATGGGCCGCGTAATACAACTTGGCCACCACGTTACCGGCGCGAACAGCGACTTCGGTTGCCGTCGCCGCATGGATGTGATCGACATGCCGAGTGCCGGTCGGCTCGTGAGTGACAACGACCTGCGGGCAGTGTTTATCGATGAGGGCGCTCAACTCCTCCGCGACGGTCTGCAGTGGAATGTCCGCGAATACTGTGCATGCCGGACGCATCTGATAGATAGAGCCCGAATCGTGATGAGAGAGTAGTTCGAGCGCGTCGACCCCGAGGTGCGTGCAAGCTGCGCGCAGCTCCTCCAGCCGGGTCCGGGCGACCTTCCCCGCGCTGTGTCCCTCAGAACCCGGTTTCGCACCGGCGACTCCGTCGCCGTACTCACCATTCGTGCAGGTCACCAACACGGTGCGCACCCCGCGTCGTGCGTACAAGCTTAAAACGCCTCCCGCACTGGTGGATTCATCGTCCGGATGGGCCATCACCGCCATCAATGTCGGAGGCGAGGCCGAGTCGGACATCATCGAGGCCCTTCTGTCGTTCACCCGCCCTATCCCACCACGGTGGTCGATGGTGATACTCGCCAACCGCAGCGTGGGCGTTTGCCTCACCGTGTGCGGCTTGTTCCCGGATCCAGCTGAGGTGGTCGCTGCAGTGTTGAACAGGTGAAGCGAGGAAAGCGGCTCGAGGACGAAACTGCGGCATACGTGAGGCGAACTCGACGCACGAGCGCACTCGCCCCAGGGCGCAACGGTGACGTTCGAGTGCGGGTTCAGTACCCAAGTTCGGCTCGATATGATCCCGGCTTCTGCAAATGTGAACTGTTGACGCTTCTGTCGGGGTTGAGGTTCTGGAGGCTCATTCATGGTCGGCAGCGCAGGGGCGAGGCGGCAATCGAATAAGGGGGTCGACGATCGGTGCCAGCTCTCGGCGGACGCGGCGGCGCGCGGTCCATATCCAGCGCAGCCGGGGTAGGACCGGATGGAATCCGGTGACGGTGGGATGCCACGCGGTATCGAAGGTGATGATCGTATGCAGCGGAAATTTCCAGTGCACCCCTGTGGTCGGCGGAGTACAGGCGGGAAGGTCGGGCAGTCGCGGCGGCGCCGGCCAATCTGGTCGGCCCGCAGCCCGACGCGTGTCTTCCTGCGTCACCGCGGACCGGAAATGCGCGTATTCCTCCGCGTCACCGGCGATCAACAGAACCAGCCGCGTGGGGGGCACGGTACGGACCGCCTCGGTGAATTCCCAGATCGTCCCGCGTCCCAGCGAAGCCATCATCAGGACCGCGTGCGCGCCCCGCAGAAGTTCGGTCACCGCGCCCTGCCAATCCTCGGCGGGCAGGTAACCGCGCTGGGCGCCGATCAACGGCAACCGCTCGCCGGGACGGCCGACCGCCACAACCCGACCTGCTGCGGCGAATTGTCGCACGACGACGTCCTCCACGGTGAGCCCGATGCCGAGAAGGATTTCGTAGGGAGAATTCATCCACCAGCGGGGACTGGTGGGCGCAGCGGCCGCGAGCGCCCGATCGTAGGCGAAGGAACGCAGATAGAGCAGGTAACGGGTGTCGTCCAGTTCATCGAAGGTGGTGACGATCCGCGCACTATATTGGCGACCGAGCCTCAGGGCCGGGAAGCTGACGGCGATGAGGAACACCCCGGCGGCATCGTAGGACAATGCCAGCATCCCGTTCCACAGCAGGGGAAGTGACGCGATGACGCTATCGAGGGCGTGTCCGCCGCTGAGCCCGATCGCGCCGATGAGGCGTGCGGACCAGCCGAGCCGCAGCAGCATACGCCGCGGTCGTGTAGAGCGCGGCCTGCCGCGGGCGCTGGGCTGGGAGGCCGAGGCCCAGTGGCGCGCCTCGGAGCGTTGGTCCCACCACAGCCCGAGCGCGATGCCGACCATGATGAGCACGAGACCCCCTTATGTCGAGCGTCCATCACCTCGGCGCCGAGGTGCGTCGATGACCGGACGGTACGCGTGGGGGCTGAGACTCGTCAACCGAACATGTTGCCGCCGAGGGTTTTTCGCCGCCGCCACCGAAGGAGTCCTCGATATCGCTTGCACCGGTATGGGTTCGTCGACCGCGACGGCTCCTGGACCAGGATCAAGAATTTTCAGGTCGGCGATGGGCTGTCGCCGGGGCTCTGTGTTGGCCCCGTCGGATCCCGGGGGAGTTCGAACGAAAGCGTTATGGTGCAACAAGATCCCGCACGTACTGAGTGCATACCGGAGCTGCCCCATCTGAGTGAACAGGGAGTGTGTTTCGCCGCGCGTTCACCGCCGTTACAGCGTGCTCGGCGTGTTGCCTATGTGTCGCGGCGCCCGGCCGACGCGGACGCCGAATATCTTGTCGAGGGCGAACATCGACACCGGTTCTGCCGGAAACGGATCCGCTTCCAGACCCAGCTACGGCGACGGCACGGTGAGCCCGAGCACCGGTCCCGGTACGTGCTCGCACCGCGGCGGCGAGGAGAAGAACCAGGGCCACGTCCACCACGGTGGCGGCGGCCACCGCGGATAGATGCGACTCGGCATCGGCGGGCGCGTAATGGGCGTCCGCATGGGGAATCAACGCGAGGTTTCGGCGCCGGCGTCGGCCCGTTCTCTGCCGGTAGCGGCTGGAGGGGTCGCCGACGCGGCCGCGGTCGACCATCGTCGTCATCTTCAGCCTGCGGCTGTCTGCCCGTGCTCGAACGCTGTTCGCCGGCTGTCTCGCACTGGCCGTGCTCTGGCTCGTGGAATGGCCGTATCTACTCGGAACCCGGCTCGTCGTTCAGGCGCACAATCCGTCGATCGCTCGCACGCTGATGGGATGGACGTTCGAGGTCCCATATCTAGCGCTCTTCGCGATGATGGCGATCGGCTGGATTACCGATGCGATGAAACCGACGCGGCCGCAACACCCGCCTGCGTACTACGGATGATCGAGCGCGGAATCGCCTTGTGATCTGATGTCTCTCGGGAAGCCGGCCGGATGGCAACGACCTGACGGCACGATCGCCCGAAGGCCACCGAGGCCCGGCGCGGCGAGCCGCCATGTCCGACTAACCGATATAGCCAAGTCAACGCGCAAAGCCGCAACGGGAAAGGAACGCCGCTGCTGCGACGTGATCCCCACGCCGCCGCCGATGTCCCGGCTCCCGTGCGGTCCGGTGCTGATAGCCGCGGCCTGCGACCGGGCACTTGGTTCGGACCGGAACGCGCGTCCGTCGGCAGTCCTGCACTCGTTCGGCGGTCGAACTGATTCCCGACGGGTTCAGCAAGGAAGACGCCGACGGGACCAGACGATGGAGGCCGCGCTGTCAGGGAAGTCGATCACCTCCGCCCAGCCCTCCGAGGAAGGGCGCGAACTCTGTTCACCGCGCTCCCGGCAGTCCAGAGGAGAGTGCAGAAATCGACCTTGCGATGTTGAAAGTGCTTCGCGCAGAACGAAACAGCTTCCGGTTAGCGAACACGAGCTGGAGCAAGAGATCGCGAAACTCACACGCAAGGAGCTGGCAATTGAGCGTTGAACGAAGGATTGCCAGGCGCTTCGCTCGGCGCGCATGTCTGAGGGGCGCATGGGCCCCATCTCCATCGGCCTGCTGCTCGGACTGATCACAAAATCGGCCGCCGGAGAGGCCGGCAAGAGCGCCTGGAAAGGGCTGTCCCAGCTCGCACGACGTGCTTCGGCGACGAGACCAGGCAGCACTGGACCTCCAGAACGCACAGGATCATGACGAGGGCGCACAAGACTTGGCCCAGCACTTGATGAGTCCCGCCGCCGCCGACCCCGGACCTTGCCGACCCCCTCCGAGACCGCCTGCAGACCGGGTAGTTGATGTTAGCGGCGATCGAGTTGGCGATGCGCATCGAACTTGATTGACCGACATCACCTGTGCGCACAGAGCGTATGTGTAATGATCGCACTTACGTGAGTCTGGGCGCGGGGGCCTGACGGTCTAGTCAAGGGGTTCGGGTTTGATAACGCATCGGTCCGATGCCGGGAACGATCATGGTCAGTTCTACTCGGGATTCATTTCCTACAACCATGAACACGATCTGGAGTTCGCGACAGCTTTGCAACGGGAACTCGAGAAGTACGGTCGACGATTCTATCAACTGCGATGTCGTCGAGTGTTTCGAGACAAGACCGAAGTCTCGATCGGGGATGAATTGCAGCCGGCTGCTCGGGCGGGTCTGGCAGACTCGCGGTGGATGATCCTGCTGGCGAACGAGCGCGCGGCGCGGTCGCGTCATGTTCAGGACGAGGTTGCCTGGTGGCTGAGTAATCGCCCTTCGGAAACTTTGCTCGTGGTCCTCACCGGCGGTGAGATCCTTTGGCAGACAGGCGCTTTCTTGGATCCGCGTTCGTCTGCAGTCCCGCCACGCCTGCTCGATTTCCCGTTGCCGGAGTTTGTGTATTCGGATCAGCGGTGGGCGTACGGCCAGGACAATTTCGCTTCGGACCCGAGGTTTCGGGAACTGGTGGTGGAGCTTGCCGCCCGCTTGGACGGCGTGCCGAAGAACGTCCTCATCGGAACGCACACAAATCAGCGACGGATTCTGAAATGGGTTGCAGCCGTGATGGTCTCACTGCTCGTGTTCGCGCTGGCGGCAACCGGAATCAGTTTGGCCGCGGTGGCTCAGAGCAGGGACTCTGTCAGAGAGAAGTCGATGCTCGCGATGTCGCGCCTGTTGGTCGCCGAGTCCGATGGACTGTCTGAATCGGACCCGGACACCGCGCGACAGTTGCTAGCGCACGCGTATCGTCTCGCCCAGACACCGCAAGTGAACGGCGCCATACAGAGGAGCGCTGCGTGGTCTCGGCAGATCTACGCTCGCGGACTTGTGCGTGCGGCGGCCTTCCGTCCCGACGGCAGAATTCTGGCGTCGGTTTCTGACGAAGGGTTGCAGATCGTGGACGTGCGCACCGGGCGGGTGCTCGCACAACGCAGCGATCAAAGCGGGTACGCCGGTGTGGTCACATTTTCCGACGACGGGACCGAACTCGCCGTTGGCAGCCGGTTTGGCGAGGTGATCTTGTACGACCTTACCGATCCCGCGAAACCTCAGGTGCGCTGGAAACGAGGCCGCTCCGAATCTTTCGTCTACGCGTTGCAGTTCGTGGGCAACGATCTCATAGTGAAAGGGGAGTCGAGCACCGCGTCGATTCTCGGTGCGCAGGGCGGAACCGGCGGACAACTGCGCACGAGTTCTGCTGCGGTCATAGACCGCCGCACCCGGATGCTAGCGACCAATGGGGGTTCCGGGGCGATGGTCAATTTCTCGTTCGTCGACCCGCACGGTGAGATCCAGCCGATCTCCGAGGTTTCGATGCCCGGCGCACTCGGCGCCTTCAGCCCGGTGGCTCCCATATTCGCGACCCTCGACGGAGCTACAGTACGCCTGTGGGACACGACCGAACCGAGGGCGCCTAGGCCGCTCGGCATTCTGTCGGTCGAGGACTATGAGGCCCAGCAGGTGGCGTTCAGTCCGGATGGCGACACCCTCGCCGTGGTCGGAAGTGGTTCGGGAACAATACGATTGTGGGATATCAGTGATCCCTTCTCCCCGAAGGCTGGCGACATGCTTCGGGGCCAGACAGGCGCGTTGCGGCGGCTCGTCTTCTCGCCCGACGGCAGGATGCTCGCCGCCTCGGGCTCGGAAGGCGCCACGGTATCACGGCCGGACAACCCGGACCGTGGATCGCTTCGGCTGTGGCCCGTGGACGGGTTCCGTCAAGGCTCATGGTCGGTTCGCTTGAATGTCGAGGGCGGCACGCCGAGGTTCTCGCCCGATGGTCGACTTCTATTCGTTTCTCGTCCGGCACGTATCTGGAACGTCGCCGGCGGTTCGGAACCGAACCCAATTTCCGACCTCAACGTGTCCCAGTCTTCCACCTTCGACTTTATGAGCCTGGATGGAGAGGGCTATGGGATAGTGCGTAGCTCGCCGCCGCAGGTGACTCTCGTCCGCGATAACGGGACGTACGGAGAATCCCGATCGGCGCCACCCGAGCTGCACGGTCCACTGACTGCGGGACCGCATGGTCTGATCTTTGCTGCGGAAACGAGCGCCGACAGCACGGTGTGGCAGGTGTCCGCGACTGGTGAGTTGCGCCGGGTGATGGTCTTGACCGGGGTGCGCAACGTCCGCTCTGCGTCTTTCAGTCCTGATACCGGACGATATCTGGCAATCGTCAGCTCCGAGGGGCAAGTGGCGGTGTGGGACCGCCGAGACGAGAATCGGCCCGCGCAGTTCGCCACATTCGCTCCACGCAGCCATGCGACACGAGTGCAGTTCCTCGATCATTCCACCCTCGTCGTGGGCGATGAAAAGGGCGCGATTTCGGTCTGGGACGTGTCGCGTCCCGCGTCGCCGCACATGATTACCAGTCGGGCCGGTCATGCGGGAGGGATCGAGGGCATAGAAGCGAGAAGCTCCGGCGATCTGGTCGTCTCGTGGGGCAGTGACCGCGTGGCCAAGTTGTGGACGCTTTATGGTGACGATCTCGTCGAGGTGTGGAGTTCGCCCTCCGCGGACGGCGATTCCGGCAACTCGATTAGTCCTGATGGAAAGCTCCTTGCGCTCACAACACCACAGGGCGTCCGGCTGGTCGATATCGACGTCGGCGCCGGAGTGATACGGCTCTGCCGGTACTCGGAAACGATCACCGAAGATCTGTGGCGACAATACGTTCCAGGAGAGGTTTATGATCCGCCGTGCAAGACGTAGCCGACAGCACCGGGGACGACTGGTTTTCGTGCTCTGCGCACTGTTGCTCGGTGGATGCGGTGGTGTACAGCCTCTGCCACCGATCGCCGGTGGGCCGGAAGACGCTTGGCTGCAATTAAATTCAGGTGACAGCAGAGAGCGCGAACCGCTCTCCGCGCCGAAGGCGATCGGACCCGCGCCGACGGATTTCCGCACCACCGACTGGACGAACCTGCGCCTGCCGGCGGAGTTCTGTCACGTGGAACAGCCGGTGGAGTTCCACAACGGCGAGGCGATGGTTACCTCCCGACAATGGGGCATCGTCCATATGAGTGCGCGCCTGGAGGCCCAGGGCGATCTGCTCAGCGACGGGAATGATTACGCCGCAGTGAGTCTCGGCTGCGACAACAACGGCGGCACGGCGGCCGGGTTGCTCGCGAACGGGGACGTGGTACTGACGGTCAAACAGCAAGCGCTGTGGAGTCTGGGAACCGTCACCCCGAAGAAGCGCCTACCGGACACGGGACCGAGCTGGACCACGAAAATCGAGCCCAGCGGGAAAGGCGCGCTCCGCGTGACGGAGTCTTGGTTTCGTCGATCCGACGGCACCTGCTGTCCGAGCGGAGTCGCTGAAACCGTCTGGACGTCAACCGATTCGGGATTCGTATCCGCCCCTACGCGCGTCGTGAAGTAGCCGCCGTCACGCAGAGGCCGGCGGATCGAGGTTCGGTGCTGTCGTGGATTGTTCCGAAGTTTGGGATTCGGCGCCCTGGGCGGGGCCAGCAGGTGAGCGGGGCAGTTCGAACGGCCGTCGCGGCGCTGCGTATCCACCGCGCTTTTGTGGCTCGTCGTCGTGCGCATCAGAGTCCGCGTTCTGCTCGTCGTGCATCTAATACTCCTGAATATCGAGGTACTCGATCTCGTTCCATCTGATCAACAGGCCGCGATCGCTGCTGACGGGTGTGGGCGTGCCCTCAGGCGTGAGAGACAACGCGCCGGTTGCACTGTCGATGTCGAAGGCAAGGGCGAGATACAGGTCGCCGTCTTCGGGAAATCCGGCCGCGTAGGAACGGCGGCCTTCGGAAGTGGTGCCGTAGTATCCGGCCAGCCAGCCCCCGGATTTCAGTTTGATCCGGACGACCGCACGTTCCGCGTGGCGCCACAGATAGTCCCAGGCACGGGGTTCCGGAGCCTCACCGACCAGTCGAATCGCCCAGTTCTTGTGGTGCTTGTGACCCCAGCCGAGGAGCGTGCCAACCAGTACAGGCACGATGACGTAAGTAAGGACCGATGCCTCCACCAGCCACGGATTGATCTTTCCGGTCGCCAGCCGGTTGCCGACCACGGCATGGCGGAACAGGAGATACTCTGGCGCGGCAAACAACGCATGGAAAAGCGCGGACGAGGCCAGGAATCGGATGAGCCGGTCGGCGAAGCTGATGCCGTAACTTCCGGCGACTCGTTCGAATGCGAAGGTGTATGACGCGCCCGGGAGAACCATCAGCAGCGCGACGACCAATGCTTGAAAAGTGGGAATCACGGCCGACGCACTCCCGGCGGCCAACTGATCAGCATGGGGCGTCCGATTGAGCGCGCGTACGCGACCGCGTCCGCGGTACCGCCGGGTCCTCGTGCGGGTTGTCCGTCCCAGACCGCCACAAGCACCTCGCAGTGCTCAACGACGAACACCCCCGCGGCGTGGAATGCCGCCTCATCCGGGCGGTCGTAGCCCAAGTGGGTGACAGTGCGCGCTGCCGCGCGCAACCGGCGATAGGAAGCCAAATCGTCGGCGCCGAAGGTAGATTCGTAGTTCTCGGCGGGAATGACGACATGCAGGCTGCCGCCATGGTCGAGTACTAGGCGCGCGAATATTTGATCAGCACCCGACGCCAGGCTGGTGATACCGACCGGAGGTTGGTTCTCGCGCGTCAGCAAGGCGCGGATGTCGGTCTCGGCTCGTCGTCGAGCGAGTTCAGGAAGCGACTGATGCCCGGTCACGCCGATGGTCGTCACAGGCGGTCTCGTTTCGCCAACTGCCAGTAGTGTCGGCCTAGGGGCGTCAGTCGGCATCCCAGGCTTTGCATCGCCGCATAATACATGTGCTGATGGCCGTCGGGCTCCACCAACTTGTTTGCGCGGCACGCTTGCAGTTGCGCGAAAACCGCCTCGTGTTCGGGATGTTTCGGCTCAGCGTCGGGCTCGTAGCTCGGGTCCAGCCGATACGTCTCGTCGGGGGTAGCGAACCAGAGGGGCAGTCGGCGCAGGGTTTCCAACGGCACCGAGGGATTGCACCGACGTAAGTCGTGCAACCGGTCCACGTTGGCCTTGAAGGTGGGGCGCTGGTCCCACGCGCCGAACGATTCGGACAGGTAGGCGTACAGGCCCGCGACGGTGACGTGACCGAGCACATCTGCCGCGCCACCGTCCAGCGCCCCTTCGAGATACGAGGAGAAAACTCCACGACCCGCGATCTCGTCCGACAGTTGGTCCCCGCGGCTCGCGGTCAGGAGCGAGAGTCCGTTCCGGAGTAGCACCTGGCGACGACTCAGAGCCGTGACCGTCCCCGCCCCGCCGGAGAAGCAGCAATCCAATATCACGACGATCTCACCGACCTCGGAACCGGCCACCATTTCCAGGATTTCGTTGAAACGGACGCCGGGCGTATTCCCTTGGCCATCGCTGGTGACCAGACAGACGTCATCTCCCACCGGAAGCCCATGGCCGGCGAAGTAGAGCAGAGCGAAGTCTGCGCCGCCGGCCAGGAGCGATACGATTCCGTCGAACAACTTCTCGCGAGTGACCGTGCCGAGCATCGTCTTGCAGTCGAAGTTGACCGAATCATCCTCGTTGCGAGCGAGCAACGGATGCAGAGCCTTCGCATCGTTGACACATCCTCGCAATGACTTGAAGTGGGTATAGTCATCGATACCGACCAGGATCGCACGTTTCATCTCAAAGCCGATCGATGAAGTCGGCGACTGCTTTCCAGGTCCACCCGCTACAGGGTGCATGACCCATTTCCGCTGGTTTCATCCTGCAGGAATCCAGCCAGATGCCTAGCAGCGGCTTGTTTTCTTCCCTCGCGCAACTGATTTCGAACAACTGCCCGGTGGCCTGCGCAGTACTCGAACTGAGCAGTGCGATCACGCCGTGGGAGCGGCGGATACGGGTACGCACCCGATCCTTCCACGCGGTCTCGTACGGCTGCTTCACCGACATGTCGATGAACTCGAACGGGGTGCGTGCGCTGATCCGCTGGCCGGTGAACAGATTTCGGCTCGCCTCGTCTTCTTTCGCAAATGCAATGAACACGGACTTCGCTGACGACATGCGACTCCATCCACTATCGGTAGGACCCAGGCGACCCGTTGAGGCGGTCACCATCAGGGGCACGGTTGCTCAAAGCGAAAGTCGCTCGAGTCGACCGCCGCGTTACGACGTCATAGCGATGCCGGAAGTAGGGAAGCGGTTTCGACGACAGGTCCGCGACCGCGGCGGTTGTTCCCGCACCGGCGCTCGGTGGTTCAATGCCGGCTATTCGGATCCCGGGAACGGCACGAAGTCCGGTCTTCCGCGGTCGGTCCGGACTGCGTCGAGCAGCAGCGCTCGTGCCTCGTCATCGGTCTTGCCGACCAAATCGACGTAGACGCGAGGGCCCAGCAGCCCCTTCACGTCGCAGCGTCGCACCATGACGGGCAGGAGCAGTCGGGCTTTGCCGTCGGCGTCGTCGATGAATTTCGCTGTCCATTCGGCTTTCACCATGGGTCGATCACCGAGGTACGCAGGCGATAGCACAACGATCAATCGGGTTGCGTCACGTACGAATTGGTCCATTTGAACGACGAAGTTCGCCCCTGTGTCGATGTCCCATGCTTGGAGCCGGCACGAGTGGCCCGCGTTCTCCAGCGTATCCGCGATCCATTGCGCCCATGCGGGATCGCCATCCTCGTTGGCGTAGCTTATGAAGAAGTCCCAAGGTGGTGCCATCGCTGAATTCTAGCGATGCGACGGGTAGGAACTTCCAGGAGGCGCGGCCCGTGCATGTCATCGTCGTGTATGACTGGCGTGATGCCGAGCAGAACAAGAAGGGGCTCTGGCTCGAGAACTACCTGCGTTCAACGGGATTTGCCCTGCGCGACTGGAAACGAGTGGGCAGCAACTGGATTGCCGACCTCGATGAGGCAATGGCGAAGTTCCGGGATCCGTGCTTCCTCGTCTTCACGCCCGGTGCCGGTGCGGCGGCCCCCGTCGACGTGTGGTGGCACGCAATTCTCGCGGCCGGCGACGACCGGCCCGTTATCCCGGTGTGCTTCGACGGGGCGCAGGTACCATCGCTTCTGGGTTCCCGGGTACACGTGGATATCGCCACGGACGAGGTCAGTGACGATGCCTTGGCCACCCTGGCTTCGGCCATGGCAGGGGCCGGACTACGGTCCCCAGCGCGCACGGATTCCATTACTGGCGGTCTCGATCCGCTCGCAATCGATCCCACCGGCGACCTGCCGCGGTTGCATCGTCTGACCGACCTCGCACTTCGGGACGCCGGCACTGTCGGGGAGCAGATTTTCACCTGGACAGTGAATGCCACTGGCCCTCGGCTGTATGTACGGCGCGATATACAGAACCAAGTCGTCGCGCGGCTGCGTGAGCAGCGCTTGGTAGTGGTGAGTGGTGCGGCCGGAGCGGGCAAGACGAGCCTGTTGTGGGGTGTTGCACAGGAGTTGTTGTCCGACCGTAACAGTCAGACGTTCTTTCTGCGTGGCCCCATGCTCACCGAGCGGGGTGGCCGGCGGCCTCTGATGACCGTAGACCGAATCCGAAATGCGGTGCGAGAGTGTCGGAAACTCGGTGTGCCGATCTTCCTGCTGATCGACACCGGTGACGTTCTCGTCAGCGACGACGAAGGGTATCTAACCCTGATGGACACCATCGATGTCGTCGCCGCCGCAGGGGGCTCCACTCTCGTCGCCTCGCGTCCGACCGAAGCGAAGCGGATTTCGAGCGCGGGGACCGAGCGCCTGACTCTTGGTTCCTACACGATGACGCCCAGAAAGTTCGGGCTGCCCTCCGAATTCGATCGAGCCGTTGCGGCGCACGCCATGGCGTACTGCCGAATGCCCGGCGACACGTCGGAACTCGCCGAACAGATCAGTTCGGCCGCTGTTCGCGAGCAGCCGTTGGGGGTCCTCGCGCAGCGTCCGCTGACGTTGCGGATGCTGTTCGAGTTGTACGCCCCCGGAGTGGTCCCGAGCACCATCGACGCCACCGAGCTCATGGAGCGGTTCTGGAACGATCGGGTGTTCCGGGATCGCCGGATTTGGACGACGGCCGTTGAGGAAAACCGTGATTCCGACTTGACCGGTACGGCGATGCGGATCGCTCATCAGATGATTCGGACCGGCGTCCCCGAGGTGGTCGTCGCCGACATTCCCGTTCCGACGCCTGCCGACCGTGGGAGGCTGCACGCGGAGATGGAACAACTGTGCTCGCGCGGGGTCGGGCAGCGGGGCGAGTTCGGAACGTTCACCTTCTTCCACCAGACGTTCTTTGAATTCGCTGCCGCAAAAAACCTTCTCGCGCGGTCGGTTTCGCCGACGACCGCGCTTTCGAGGCGGGTGCGCGACCGACCGGACGACGCCATTCTATTGGCGATTCTGGAACAGACTTGGATATGCGCCTACCGGTCGCCCGATCCTCATCGCAGCGCGGCCGACCGGCTCATGATGGAGGTGCTGACGGCGAGCGCCGATACCCTGCAGCGTCCGCCGTTCAGTCTGCGGCGGTGCGCGGTAGTGGTTGGTGCGCAGTCGGCTCTCGATGTCGCGTCCCGCGCGATGCTCGGCGAGGCCTTGCGACGTGAGGCCGACTCAGTCGTTGTGCGGGACTATCTCGCGTTACTGCCTCGGCCGGGTCGACCGTGGACCGCCGCGGACACTGCCCTACTGCTTCGTTGTTGGGCGCGGACGGATTCGAGTTGGCACTCCGCCGTGGATGTCCTACGCAGAGTGGCGGCGGCCGACCCGGAACACGCCCTGGCCGCTGCCGAGACGATCGCGCGCCGGAGACTGCCGGTCTCCTTGACGAGCGCCGACGGACTGCTGCACAAGCGGACCCGCGATCTGTTGGCGATGCTCCTGCCCGCATACACACGGTCGGTACTGCAACTACTGCAGCGGGCGGTGGACACGGATCCCACCGGGGTGCGCAGGGTGGCCGTCCTGGAGAAGCTCTACGAGATGCTCGACGCGGAGTCGGGCTCGCCCGCGGAGGTCGTGAGTTGGGCCCGGACTATCACTCCTACCCAACGTGCGACTTCTGTTCTGGTAGGTACGGCCGCTCGGCTGTACCGACGCGCCGCCCTAGCCGTATTGGATATCCCTTCGGACGCCGGTGGCGCGGACAACCTCCTCGAGCGGTTCGAGGCGGACCTCGATGTCATCGAGGACTGCGAGGGGCATCCGCCCATCCACGCCGCAGCGGCATGCTGGGGTTTGCTGTCAGCGCTCGGAAATGCCTCGGCGACAAAGGATCGTGCCGCGTTGGTGGATCGAGTGCTGGAAACTTTGCTGAGGTACGAGTCGCCCCGAGTTCACGAACAGATCCACCACGGCTGGCTCGTCGACCTCGTCAACACGAGCGCGGCAACGCGGCGGTGGGCCGCCGACCGGCTGGTCGCGGGATTGCCCGCGAACCACAGCGATCCGGCTGGTGGAGCGCAACGTTGGGCGGATTCGGTGCGCCGCACCCTCGAACGCCCCGACATCGAGCGTGCGGCATTAGCCGTGATCGTCGAATCCGTCGTCGACACGCTGTCGAATCAATGGGAAGCCTCACTGGTCTGGTCCGATCCGGAGCTCCTGCTGCGCGTGCTGTTGCCGAGCGCCTGCGCGAACCTGCGCGGCGCACGAGATACATTGGCGGCGATCATCGCTGATTCTCTGCCTATGACGGCGACTCAGGGCAGGATTCTCGCGCAGCAGGCACAACGGTTGCGGCCCCCCGACGCGGCGAACGGGATGGTTGTCGAATTTCTCGTGCTGCGCACCGAATACGAGGAGCTGAAACAGCTCTGTACCACGGAACCGCCGCCGACGTGGGATTCCCATACTGCTGCGGTGGCGGTCGCGTCGGCACTCGCCGACACGCTGTCGCATAAGCAGAAGGTGCGCCGTTCCGCCGCGAAATTCCTGGCTTGCGCGACCGAGGCGGGAGTAGCTCCTTTTCCACTCTGGGATGACATTTCGCGCTGTCTGGGCACTAGTACAGATGCGGTGGTCCGCGCCGACCTTGCCCAAATCGGCTACCACGCCGCCAACACTGGTGTGTTCGCCGCGTGGCCGCTGATCGACTATCTGCGGACCCGCCTGGCATACGCGTTGAACATCGGGAGCGTGGGAGACGACCACGAAATCCGCATCATGCGGCGCTTGCAGGTGAGTTTGCTGGCGATGCACGGCACCGAATCGAATTGCAACGAGATGATCGACCTGGCGTTCCTACCAGCCACCGAAACCAGCGCCATAGCCGGGCTCGCGGGATTGTTCGTGCCCAAAAATCGCCCCGGGGGCCCTGCTCCGATCGATGTGAGCACCGAGGTCCTCATAGAAGTCGGTCGACGACTCGCGAGCAACACCACCAGAGCGCCCCGCGATATCGCGGGCGCGTGGAAAAGTATCTTCGGTCAATTGCTCCATCAGGTCGACGAACCGACCCTGCTTCGGATCATCTTGGCACTGCCAGCAATGGCTTCGCCATACGCCGCCAACATCATTCATCGCCTCCCGGATCTGGACAGTGCGGATATCGCGCGCGGGCTGGCCGAGATCGCAGCGAAGCCGCTGTCCGCAGAAGTGCGGCGCGCGATCGAGTTCTATCGGAGAAGAGGGAATCTGCCCACCGGCGGGTGGCCGGAAATCGATCGCGACCTTGGCGTGACGTAAGCCAGCGGGTTCGCCGGTCGAGGTAGGCCGAACGACTTCCGCACGCCCGATCATTGTCGCAGCTGATCGGGTCTCCATCGGTTCGAATATGGTCGCAGCAGCGCGACAGGCGAGAATTCTTCCACCTCCAGTGGAGGTTTTGTCCTTCTCCGACGACGACATAAGGGCGGTAGCCGACATTCCTGTCGCCGCCGGCGCGATGTTATCGCCCGTTAGGCTGCCGCCGTTCATATTGCCCTGCCTTGGAATTCGTCATGAATGGCGACGGCCGTCGGTGTGATCAGCAGTAGTCGTCTCCGTGCTCACCGCCAGCGACCGTCTGTACGACGCGCTCCCCGGCCCCGTCAGGCCGGCAACAACATCGCCCTGTGGTTCTTCGCGCCGACCGCGCGTGAGCTGGTCATCGACTGCTCCCGCTGCCGTCGCTGTTCAGCGACTCTCGCTTGATGTTGCAACTCCGCGAAAAAGCCCCGCCTGCGGCCCACCGTCGATCCGCCTCTCATCTAGCGAGCTCCGGACGCACACTCACAAGGTGCGCGAAACTTCTTGCCTCGCTATCTGATTGCAACCCCCAAAACGTTACGCGGACTCGCCGGTAGATCGGCACCGCCCCCGCCTGCCTCCCATTCAAACGGGTCGAGGCCCCGGCTCCGACGCCACACATCGCCGTTGCCGAAGGCTGACGTCGTCGACGTCGATCTGCAGCGTCGGCGTGTCTATGGCCGGGCTGATATGTTCGCCGGCATGCCCAGTTCGGATGACAAGACTGTCGGCTTGGCCCTGGTCACCTACCAGAGTGCGGAAGACCTTCCCGGATTCCTCGAGACCCTGTCCGCTGCGATCGAGCCGTACACCGTGGACGTGGTGGGCATCGACAATGTCTCCACCGACCGCAGCGCCGAGATCGTCGAAGAATTCGGCGGCCGAGTCATCCGCAACACTCGCAACGTCGGGCTGGCAGCGGCGATCAATCAGGGCGCGGCCGCAACCGGCGGGCAATGGTCCTGGTCGCCAACCCCGACACGAAACTGTCCCCCGGCTCGATCGCGGCGCTCATCGACACAGCGAAGACCGATGACCGGATCGGCATGATCGGCCCCCGCATCCTGCGCCTGGACGGCCAGCCGTACCCCAGCGGGCGCCGTTTCCCGTCGCTGGCAGTCGGTATCGCACACGCACTGCTCGGCGGCATCTGGCCGAGCAACCCCGCAACGCGCCGATACTTCGGTGCCCCGGTCACCGAAGTGGGTGATGTGGACTGGATTTCGGGATGCTGCATGCTGTTTCGTCGCGAAGCGTTCGAAGCAGTCGGTGGGTTCGACGACCGCTATTTCCTCTACTTCGAGGAAACCAAGATGGCCCTCGACATGCACCGCGGCGGGTGGCGCGTCGTGCTCGATCCTAGGGTCGAGATCCGCCACCGCGAGGGCGGCAGCATGCGGTCCGCACCGTTCCGGAAGGTCCGCTCCCACCACCGCAGCGCACTGCGTTTCTACTGCGACTACCACCAGAGTTCGCCCTGGATCGTGTTCGCACCGCTGGTCGCGGCCGGGCTTGTCGTGCGTGGGACAGCGGCGGTGGCTCGGACCGCTCTGCTGCAGCGAATGAAGGGCCGGTAGACGAACAACTCCTCGTCCGAGCCGACACGGCTTTGCTACATGCGGTTCCTGTCCAACATGCGGTGGCGCCTACAGCTCATCGTCGTCCAGCAGCAACAGGTAGGCCGCCTCGGAGTGCACGAGGCATTCGTCCGGGTGGTGGAAGCGGTGGATATGCCGAAGCTCCCGGGCACGCTCGACCGTCAACTCCATCAGGTACACCTGGCACATGAACTCCGCCAGCCTTCCGTCGGCATGGACAAAGGTCCTGTAGCGCAGCGGTTCTGACATCGACATGGTTCAGTCCCACAATCGCGCGCACGGCAGTACCGGGAGGTCTGCGGTCACGTAGTCGTCGACTGTGACGACGACACCGGCGGATCCCTGAGCGAGGTTGTGGGCGACGCTTTGCGCCTGCTCCCCGGATGCCTGGTAATCCAGCGTCAACGCGCCGGATTCGATGCGAATGTGCCGAATCCGTCCCATCATGCCTGCCTCCCTCGCGATTCGAGTGGTGTGAACCTGGAGAAAGCCTGGAATCGGCAACGGCCGACGACTATGCCGCGCCCGCCCGGGCGGCTATACGTTCGGCGCATATTTCGTCGCCACCGCCCGCATTAGGCTGCGTGCGCACAGCAGTCATTCCGCACGAAGGCCCAGCTCAACGAGCATGAATAGGAAAACCAATTCATGACAGACGTAGTCGCCCGGCCCGCACACGGCTCGGGCTCCCACCGGCACAAGGTCACCGGGGACGTTCACCTGGTGCTGCGCCGCAACAACGAAATCCTGTTCGGCCGGCGCACGAACACCGGCTTCGAGGATGGTGCCTGGCACCTGCCCTCCGGTCACCTCGAAGCAGACGAGTCGGTGATCGAAGCGCTGATCCGTGAGGCACAGGAAGAAGTCGGGATCACCGTCAAGGCCGAGGACGTCCATTTCGTCCACGTCATGCACAACTCCTCATCCGGTGGTCGGATGGCGTTCTTCTTCTCAGTGCGGTCATGGGAGCGGCAGCCGGAGAACATGGAGCCAGATAAATGCGCTGAGCTGCAATGGTTCTCAGCAAGCGAGCTGCCCGAGCACATGATCGACTACTGCCGAGTGGCCATGGGTCATATCGCCCGCGGGCGTTCGTTCTCGACCTACGGTTGGTAGCGGTGCGCAATCCGTCCGGCCCGGTTGTATGCGTGAGTTATGTGGCGCTCGCCGAATTGTGGACAGTGCCGCGGTTTCCGCGCGTCAACTACGGCACGCCTATCAGCAGCATCGAATGGTCCATCGCAGCGGACGGACCGATGACCGCGGCAGCGCTGGTTGCAATGGGCGCACCAGTTCGCCTTCTAGCCAACGACATCGGAGGAGACGAGCACGGCCGCTTCGTGCGGCGATGGTTGGCGCAGCGCGACGTAATACCAGTGACCACGAGACCGGACGCAACGACGCCTCGGATCGTGGTGGCTGCCGATGACGCTCACACGCGGACGTGGTTCGCGCATCTGCCCCACGTCGTATCCGGCCTCGAGCAGATCGACCTCACGCCGGTCACGGCCGCCTCGTTCCTGTACGTGGACAGCTACGAAATAATCGAGGGTGCTGTCCTTCGCGCGATCGCCGCCGCTCGGAGAGCCGAAATCCCGATATTGCTGAACCTCGGTGGCTCACCGCTTGCCGCGCCCACCGCTGCGGCCATTGCCGGCTATCCACACCTCCTGGTGCAGACCAACGTCGACGACTCGGACTATCTCGAAGCCGTAGCCGTCGCCACGGCGTTACTCGAGAGAACCAGCGCGAAGTGGGCAGTCGTTACAGCCGGTGCGTTCGGTGCCGTCGCTGTCAGCCGATCGAAAGAACTTGCCGTGCCATCGTTTCCGGTGAACGTGCGGCATACACACTGCGCGGGGGCGGCCTTCTCAGCCGGGCTGCTCTACGGTCTGCGAGAAGGGTGGTCGATGCTGCACAGCCTCAGACTGGGATGCGCCAGTGGGGCGCTGCGATGTGCACGACACCACAGCGCACCACTGCCGAGCCTCACGGAGTTGCTGGCGGTCATCGACCCAACCGAACCACCCGCATCGGAAGATGCCTAGCCGATGAAGCGGGCGGTCCTGGCTGCGGTCGCGGGGTGGCGGCATCTGCCCGCGACTAGATCAGATTCCACTCTTTGAGCCATCCGCTCACCTCTGCGAACCGCGTTCGGCTCATCTGCTTCGCCTTGGCCTGTTCCTCGGGTTCGTCCTTGGCGCCGAACTGCCACCACGCATGGTCGGTGTGCCGGTCCATGACCAGAAATTTGTCTTTTACCGCGGGCCCGCGCACCACCAAACTGACGGTGAACGGCTCAGCGACCACCGCATGCACCATCGAGTGGTGCAGCGCGTAGCTGGTGCCTACCGGCTCCTCGCGGACGTGCAGAACCGGCAGCTTTCTCGGTTCCACCTGCTCGTCCAACTCGGCGTTGCCGAACAGGTAGTGCCGGTAATGTCCGCGCAGGATCTTGCTGGCGTAGCTCCAGCGGTGGTTGTGCGGCCGGTCGAAATAACCCGGCAGAAACACGTGCAGCCGCACCCGCACCCCGGGATCGTCGGCGCTGGCCAGCACGATTTTGTCCAGGATGTCGTAGTGCTCGCACAGCTGCATCAGCTCAGGCCGATTCGCCAGATCGAGCAGCCGGTCCCTCAGCAGGCTGGGCTGTCCCGCCAACTCGTCCAGCGCGGCGCGGCATGCCCGCTCCACTTCGTCGATGTCGTTCCAGTCGATCCGGCACAGTTCTGCGATCACGCGGTCCATCGGTCTACTCCTCGGGCTTGGCGCTGGATTTCCACAGTCGGCACACCGGCACGATGTCTTCGTAAGCCGCGCACGACGACTGGCCCATAACCACCTCTTCCGCAGGACAGCCGCCCATGCAGCCGCTGACTTTGCAGCCCTCACAGGAACTGTCGGCGAGCACGCCTGTGAACAGATCGAACTCGTTCGCCCCGGAATTGAGCTCGACTCGACCGTTCACCATTCGAGCGAAGTAGAGATCGGTGTCGAACAGGTACGAACAGACGTAGCACCGGCCGTCCGGGAAGATCGAAATTCGATCCAATGTCCGACCGATGCAGCCCTGGTAGCCTTCGTCGGCGTACCGCTGCATCTGATCCCGTCGGGCATACGTCGGCTGGTACCAGACGCGCGTGTTGTACTGCGGGGCAATCACATTGAGGCTGTCGGAGAAGTCGACCCATTCCGGTGGCGACATCGCTAGCTCCGGGTTGCCATGCCCGGTGCCTATTGTGGAAAACACGTGGAACTTCACCAGGCTGACGCCCAGCACGTCAGCGATGTCCAACAGCTGCAAGACATCTCGCTCATTGGCTTTGTTAACGGTACAGATGATCCGGGTGTCGAAGCCCCGCTCGCACAGCTCCCGCGTGGTCTCCATCGCCTCATCGAAAGTGCCCTCGCCCCGCACCGCATCGTGGGTCTCCCGGCTGCCACCATCCAGGCTGACCTGCACATAGGCGAAGTCATCCGGAGCCAGCTGACGAAAGCGCCGAAGTGCCGGTTTCTGGGCGTTGGTCGTGGTGATGACGTGCTCGTAGCCGAGTTGGCGACTGAGCCGGATCACCTCGCAGTAATGCGGGTGCAGCGTCGGCTCTCCACCGAGAATGGTCAGTTTGCTCCCGCCGAGCCGGCGCCATGTGGTGAGCGTGTCGACGATTCTGGGCAGCGGCATCTTCAGCGCCCGATCCAGCCGCTCACCCATATAGCAGTGCTCGCAACGCAGCTGGCACGCCTCGGTGATGTAGAGGTAGACGTTCCGGAAACGTCCATAGGCCACCCGTTCGATCTTCTGCGGTTGGGGAACATTCCCGCCCCGCGGCATCCGGGCGTGGCCGTAACCGTCGAGGCTCGTCCGCAGTGACGGCATGGGCAGATCTGTGCTTGTCATGACACTCGGCTCCGTGAAATAAGCAGGGGAGCAATCAGGTCGGCTGCCCCATGGATGGTGTTCGTTGTCTCGCACTCGGTGACAGCGATGCCCGAGGCCGTAAAGCCGGCGCGGATGCCCTCAGCTGCCTGCTGGTATCGCTGCAGGCGCGATCTGAAAAGCCCCGGCGAGTCGCCCCTCCGCGGATGTAGGAGACCACCACAGCGGCTGCACCGCCACGGGTCTTCGCCACTGGGGACTGCGGGTAGTCGTGGATCGTAGATCGGATCGCGCTCGCACCGGTGACACACCTTCCGGTTACGCGCCCGCTGCCGAAGGGTCCGAACGTCTGCCAGCACCTCGATCGGCTCGATATGCGGAGGCAGTTCCAACATCCACAGCGTGGCCAGCAATTGCCGCACCTGAGTGCCGGAGCCGGGGAAGTTGTCCAGCAACACCGTGTGAACATCCGGATCCGCATCCACCGCAGCGAAATAGTCGTCGAGTGCCTCCGCCACCGTGGCCCCATCGATCCAACCGAGACGCCGACTATCCGACGCGGTGGCGGCCAGTACCTGCTGTGGCACGTGTTCTCGAAGGCGAAATACTCGGCGTCCGGGCGATCGTCCCAGCTGTAATATCAGTGTGGTTTTACCCGCGGCCGGTGGGCCGAAGAGCGGAACTACCAGGGATAACGTCACGCCAACCCCTCTCCTGGCGGCCAGTTTCAAAGACGACTCAAGAGTTGGCTGCTCCCCCCGAGATGACCACGCCACTGGTGTATGCGCGGTATGCGCCGAACGTATGGCGGGCAGGTGTTGGCCCTGTTACAGTCGCGCGACCAGGGCAAACGGGTGGGGTCACGGCACCCAGAACAATCCGGAGTAGCCATGAATCGGGGATCTGACCAACAGCGCTACTGCGGTCGTTGCGGCGGCAGGCTCAACAGCTACAACGTGCAAATACTCTGTGGCGCTTGCGAACTCGTTGCCCGCGACGAGCTACACCAGCCACCTGCCGTGCCACCCGGGTTTTGGCAGACCGACCAGATGCGCGATTCCCTGGGCACCTGGCACATGGGCCGAGTGATCTTTGCCTACAGGACGCATCCGTACCACGGTCGGCAACTGCCGCAGGAATTGGTCGCCGGATGGCTCGGACTCACACAGGCCCAGCTCAGCCGGATCGAAAAGGGCGACGCACCGGAACAGCTGTCCAAATTGATCCGCTGGTCGCAGTGCCTCGGTATACCGAGCGGGCTCCTGTGGTTCAAGGTGCCGCAGATCGACGATATCGATGCCAGCGATGCCTCCGAAACAGGAACTGCTGCAAGCCATGACACTGTCGACCTGGCTCGATGGCTGGCGTCGAACGGTGCGAGTCCTCCTCCTTCGAAGCATGCCGACGAACTCGAGCGCGTCGGCCGAGCCCTCGAAGACGCACGCCGCTACTTCGACGGGACCATCATCGACTTCTTTCGTGCCCAACTCGAGCGCTGCAAGCGTGACGACGGCGCTCTGGGGCCGGCAGCCGCCCTACCATTGGTGCTCGGTGTGATCGGCGCTGTCCAGCGGCACGGTAAAGACGTTCCCTCGGACATCCGCCGACGACTCCTGGCGGTCGGCGCTGACGGAGCCGAATTCGCCGGCTGGCTGTACCGCGACCTCCACGACCCGTTGACCGCGCAGCTGCTGTACGACCGCGCGATGGAGTGGGCGCAGGCCGCGGGCAGCTTGCCCATGCAGGGCTACATACTGCTCAAGAAATCCCAGATGGCATATGAAACCCGCGACACTGCAACGCTTCTGACGCTCGCCCAAGCGGCAAAAGAAGGCCCATGGCAGCTGCCGGCATACGTCCAGGCAGAAGTAGTGCAGCAAGAGGCCCTGGGGTTGGCAATGACTGGCGCGCCAGCCAAAGTCGTGCAAATCAACCTCGGCCAAGCCCAGGAACTGCTGAGCGGCGCCGGCGATGGGCGAGACCACGAACTCGTGAGCTACTTCAACCAGGACACACTCCTCGTACGCTCGGCTTGCTGCTACACCGAAGCCGGCAAACCGCAGACTGCGAGCCAGCTCTTCGGCCAGGTGCTTTTGAATAGCTCCCTATCCCGGCGCGACGTCGGATTCTTCGGCGCTCGCCGAGCTAAGGCCCTGGCACTCTCCGGCGAGCCCGACGAAGCCGCGACAGTGGCCGCGCAGTCAGTTGCTGTGGCACGCGAAACGCACTCGGAGCGAACAATGAATGTCATCGTCGATGTCGTACGCACGCTCGACCCGTGGAGACACCGGCCCCAGGTTCGACAACTTCGCGAACTGTTACTGCCGTGATACGGAATCTGTTGTGAGCCAACGCGTAACGACGCCGATGACCTCAGCTTGGTATTCCTGGCTCTTCGGGTTCAGGTACTGCGGATCATCGTGAACCGCGAACCCGTGCTGCGATCCTTCGATCTCGATCAACTCGACGGGCGCAGTGAATTTGGAGGCGGCCTCGCGGGAGCCGCTGATCGGCACCAGGGTGTCGGCGTTTCCGTGGACGATCAAAGTCGGCGTCTTGATTTCGCCCAGCACCTCGTTCGGCTTGAGCCAGAAGACTTCGTTCAGCAGCGGCCTACCGTGCTTCAGGGACGGCGTGAATTGAACGGCGCCAGTCTCATTCAGCTCTGCCGCTCGTTCATCGCTGATGACGTCGTTCGTCCAGTAATCACGGCTGTCGATCGTCCGCCACTTGTAGTCGAACTGCGGATTCAGCAGCACCAGCCGATCGATATCCTCCGGCCGCTTCGCCGCGTAGTAGGCGCAGACTCCGCCACCGAAGCTGGCACCCAGCAGACCAACCTCCCTCGCGCCCACAACGTCGCGCAGGTAAGCAAGATTCACCCTGACGTCGTTGAGAATGGTCGCAAGAGTTAGCTCTTCCTGTCGTCCTTCGCTTTCGCCGTGACCACGGAGATCGAACCGTAGCGACGTCACCCCGCCTTGTGCGAGGCCGGCAGCGAGGCGAGTGAAGAACC
Organism: Nocardia africana NBRC 100379; assembly: GCF_001612635.1. GTDB lineage: Bacteria > Actinomycetota > Actinomycetes > Mycobacteriales > Mycobacteriaceae > Nocardia > Nocardia africana. Next base: position 91,355 of record NZ_BDAV01000004.1, read on the forward strand.
CGCCCTCGTCCCGTGTGACACCGCCGCCGTGCACCATCACGACGGCACGCCCAGTCGTGTGGTCGGGCGCGACGAGAGTGCCCGTCAGGTGTAGGCCGTCGAGACTACGGACCTTGATGGTGGTGCTCGTCAGTGCCACGGAACCAGTCAACCAGAGCCTCACCATCACTGCAGTACCGCCTGAGATTCTCCGATGAAAAAGAGCAAGATTCGATATACCCCTTCCCCTTTGGCGACGCAGATGGAAGCCTCGAACGCATCTGGCGTAGCGCGAGGAACTCGATCGGAACCGAATCGAGGCCTCGACCATGTTGCGACTCTGGACATTCCGCCAAGGTAGTTGCGCCGACAATTGCGAACACAGCTGCACGCCCGGCACGCCGAGCGCACTAGTCGGATTCGGAAGCTGTCCCCCCGCGGCTGCCTACATATCGCCACCGATTCTCACTTCCGCGGCGACCGCGCTTCCGCCCGATGCGGGCAGCATGACTGAGGGACTCGGCTTCCGCCAGGCGGTACAGCGTCGCCCTCCACGCCGGCTGCTTCAGCCACGCTGGTTTCTCACCGGCAGAGCACATAAGCAGCTATCTTCCAGCGAACATTCGGTTCTTGTAATTCGATGCAGAGCCGAGAATCTTCATACCCGCAGCCAGTCTCGAACAGCCCGCAGTTCGGCCGCACGGCGCCTCTCAGGAATGTCCGATGCCTAGCGGCGGCGGCAGACCTATCGGCGAGCGACGTGAGCATCACCTGGTCGTCGAAAGCGATCGGCGCGAGCCGCCGGATCTTCGCAGGCTGAGCCGAGTCGTCATCGAGCTGGCGAAAGAGTCGAAAACCACCGAGGAGGAAACCCGTTGAACGGCACCGTCGCGCTCGCCGTCGCCTACCTGCGCGTCTCGGACAAGAAGCAACTGAACACCGCCATCGACATCGACCCCGACGGCAATTCCATTGCCACCCAACGCACGATCGTCGAACAACGAGCCCACACACTGCCCGCCCAGATCGTCCAGGAATTCGTCGAGCCAGGAGTCTCGGCCCAGTCGATCGAAAAGCGCCCCGCGTTCCAGCGGATGCTTACCTACCTTCAGCAGAACCCGCAGATCAAGTACGTCATCGTCTACATGCGCTCCCGCGCCTTCCGCAACTACATCGACGCCGCTATCACCAAACGCCAACTCGACCTGCTGGGCGTGAAGCTGATATCGGCCAAGGAAGACTTCGGCGACGGCATCTACGGCGACATGATGGCCGCCATCACCGACATCTTCAACGACACCCAGAATCGGTTGTCGGGCCAGGACATCAGCACCAAGATGCTGAACAAGGCCATGAACGGCGGCACCTGCAGCCGGGCCAAACTCGGCTACGTCAACGCACGGATCACCGTCGAGGGCCGCCAGGTCAACACCATCAAGACCGACGAAGAACGCGCATCACTGGTCGTTCGGGCATGGGAACTCTACGCGACCGGCGATTACTCGATCGAGGACCTCGAAGCAGCAATGGCCGACATGGGCCTCACATCCCGCCCGACCGGCGCCCGCCCGAATCCACGCCCCGTCTCCGCGGCGACCCTCCACAACATGCTGCGCGATCCCTACTACGTCGGCTACGTCACCTGGAAAGGCCAGATCTATCCAGGCCGGCACGAGCCACTGATCGACCACGAACTCTTCGAACGTGTGCAGAACGTCTTGCGCAAACGCAGCGGCAACGGCACCCGGGACCGCATACACGCCCACTACCTGAAAGGGTGGCTGTTCTGCGCACGCTGCCGAGACCAAGACACCACCGCCAGGTTGGTCTACAACGTCTCCACCGGCCGCAACCGAGTGCGGTACGCCTACTTCGTCTGCCGCAGGAGCAAACAAGGCCTCTGCGACCTCCCCCACCTGCCGGCCGAGACCGTCGAAGAAGCGATCCTCGACCACTACCGCACCCTGCAGCTGCCGACCGACTTCGCCACCACGACGCGACGCCTGCTCGAACAGGTCGTCTCCGACGAGCAGAACACCACCCGAGAGTTGCACGCCAACCTGAACCGCCAACTGAAGGAACTCGACCAGAGCGAAAACCGGTTGGTCGATCTGCTCGCCGATGGCTCGATGCCCCAAGCCAAGGTGCGCATGAAACTCATCGAGATCAAAGCTCAGCGCAACCGCATCGAAGCAGCGCTCACCAACACTTCCGAAGAACTCAGCGTCGGAACGACGGTTCTACGTCACGCCCTCGACCTCATCGCCGACCCCTACAGCCTGTATCTGGACGCAGGCCCAGACGTGCGGCGACTGCTGAACGAGACGTTCTTCGAGTGCTTCTACATCGATGACCTGGAAGACGCCACAGCACTACGAATCACCGACGACAAGACCGGCAAGTTCGCTGACCTTCACTCAGCAGCCCGAAACCACCCAAATCGGACGGCGGACAAACCCAGGACAAGCTGCCGCGATGCACGCCTGCGGACGGTCACTGTTTCGAATAAAGAGGTTCTGGTGGTCCCAGCTGGTTTCGAACCAGCGACCTCTCGCGTGTGAGGCGAGCGCTCTCCCGCTGAGCTATGGGACCCGGGGAATTCGGGGCGGCTGGGGTGCCGTTCCGAACGAGAAGGAACCTTAACACGCATCCCCGGGGTCACACCAAATCGGGGCTTGACCTGGGTGTTTCAGTCGGTCGGCGATGGACGGAACATGAACGGACACAGACGTTCTCGTCGGCCGGCTCGCCGGGCAGTCCACCCTCGCCGCCGGTGTGAAGCATCGCGAGCATTGGGCGGGGCCGGTGCCCGACCGGGCCCCGCGGGTTGCGGTTTGCCGCGCTGCGGGACGAGGACCGACCGTGCTGCCGCACCACCGGCTCTCCGCCGCAACCCCGGCACGGCGACGGATGCCGCTTCAAGGATCGGCGCCCGGCGGGCACCGCGCCGCCGCCACCGACGCCGGTGTCATCCCATGGGCACCCCCCGCAAAACACACCGGTGTTATTCACTTTTACCCCTATCTACCAGGCGATTTGTTGACGGTGCGGGTTGTGGGCTAATGTTCTCTCTCGCAGCCGGAAGGGGCCGAAAAGCCCCGGAGACGCAGCATGCGGATGTAGCGCAGTTGGTAGCGCATCACCTTGCCAAGGTGAGGGTCGCGGGTTCGAATCCCGTCATCCGCTCGAAGGCCAACCCGGCCTTGGTTGGCGGTGTGGCCGAGTGGTGAGGCAACGGCCTGCAAAGCCGTGCACACGGGTTCGATTCCCGTCGCCGCCTCTAGTAGGCGAACCACGCGCGATTAGCTCAGCGGGAGAGCGCTTCCCTGACACGGAAGAGGTCACTGGTTCAATCCCAGTATCGCGCACCAACGAAATAGCAGGTCAGCCCCGGTTTCGACCGGGGCTTTCTTGTATCCGCGTCAGGGACGTATCAACACGTGGACGACTGTGTCCGCCGTCTCATCGCTTGGGATACGGTCGAAGCCCAGCAAGCCGAGCGGCGAGGAGAGATGTCGTGCGCGATTCGGTAACCGTCCACATGGCGGCGTCGCCGGCACAGGTGTGGGCGGTGGTCAGCGATATCACCCGGATCGGTGAATTCAGCCCCGAGACGTTCGAGGCCGAATGGGTCGGGGGCGCAACGGGTCCCGCCGTGGGAGCGAAGTTCCGGGGGCATGTGCGGCGCAATCAACTGGGGCCCGTTTACTGGACCACGTGCAGAGTCGAGGTGTGCGAGCCCGAACGCGAGTTCGCCTACACCGTGCTCGGGCCCGGAGGGATGAGCATCAACCGGTGGGGTTATCGGCTGGAACAGCGCGACGGCGGCACCGACGTCACCGAATCGTTCGAGCTCGCGGCGATCCTGCCGTTGCGGCTGTACTGGTCGGCGCTCGGGTGGGCGCGTGGGCGGCGCAACCACAACGACATGGCCATCACCCTCAACCGGATGAAGATCGCCGTCGAACACCGCTGAGGACGGTGTGCTCGGCGCGGGCTATTCGGCGAATTCGACGCCCAGCACCCGGTCCAGCACGCGTGCTCCGCTCTCGGTCAGCCGCAGCGTGCGGCGGGTCCCGGGCCGTTCCACCCAGCCCGCCGATTCCATGCGGGTCAGGACCGCGGCACCGAGCGCACCGCTCAGGTGATGGCGTTGCTCGCTCCAGTCGACGCAGAAACGCAGCAGCGGGCGGCGCCGGCCGCGGGCGGCGTCCAGATCCACGCCCAGCTCGGCGAACAGGGCCTCGGCATTCGGGCCCAGGCGATACGGGTGGTCGGTCATCGGCGCCGAGATCGGATCTCCTTGTGCGCGTGCGGTTCCCGCGACGCCGTCCGTTCGGGTCAGCGCCTGCCGATCGAGCAGCGCCTCGGTGACCGCGACGCCCAGTCGGCCGGCCAAGTGGTCGTAGCAGCTGCGTGCCCGGCGCAGCGCCGCCGCGCGGGTGGATTCCCGCAGCGAGCGCACGGGCCGCGTCGGCGCCAGCACCGCCAGCGCTTCGATCGCCGCCCCGACCTGAGCATTCGCTATGCGGTAGTACCGGTGCCGGCCGGATCGTTCGACGGTGAGCAGTCCCCCTTCCACCAGCCGGGCCAGATGCTCGCTGGCCGTGGACGCCGCGACGCCGGCTTCCGCGGCCAGCACCGATGCCGGCAGCGCGCGCCCGTCCGCCAGGCCGATCATCATGCGCGCCCGGGTCGCGTCGGCCAGCAGGGCGCCGACAGCGGCGATATCGGAATATCCGTAGAGAGGTCGGCGATCGGTCATAACCCGAGTCTGCCGCGACAACACTTCGGCGGGCACCGAAGCATCGTCGCTCGGCGATGTCCGGCCGAAATCTGCCCGAGCGGTTCGTCCCGCGCTCGGCGGGCCGGCCCGGTTCCGAGACCTTGACTATGGTCCGGGTTCCGCCGAGATTGGGGTGGTGCGTGCGCGTGCGGAGGAACTCGATGCGGCGCCGGCCGAGGGATTCGAACCGGTCGGAGCGGTCGAGATGACGCTGAGCGCGTTCGGCGCCGGCGACATCCACGGCTCGATCGACGAGATTGCGTACGCCGCCGCCGACCTCGGTGGCGAGTACTTCTACGTCACCGACTCCCTGGGCGCGCGAGTCACCGCCGTGGTCTATCGCCGTAGTCGCCGGCGCCGCAGGTGGTTCCGCGGCCGGACCTGACCCGACGATACTTCGGCCCCAGCCGAAGGGTTCCGCACCGACACTGCGGATATGACTTCGACTCCACAGGTTCGCAACCCGGCCGCCATCCTGACGGTGATGTGCGCGGGGATGTTTCTGGTGTTGCTGGATGTGACCATCGTGAACGTCGCGCTGCCCGCGATCGGGCGTGGTCTGCATACCGGCGTCGCCTCGTTGCAGTGGGTGGTGGACGGGTATGTGGTCGCGATCGCGGGACTGCTGCTGGCGGCGGGCACGGTCGGCGATCGGATCGGGCATCGCCGCATGCTGCTCGCCGGTTTCGCGGTCTTCGGGCTGGCGTCGCTGGCGTGCGCGCTGGCCCCCTCGATCGGGGTGCTGATCGGGGCGCGGGTGGTCCAAGGTGTGGGTGGGGCCCTGCTGTTGCCCAGCACCATGGCCGTCATCGTGGACGTCTTCCCGGATCGCGCGGAACAGGCGAAGGCGCTGGGCACGTGGGCGGCGGTCTCGTCGCTGGCGTTGCCGGCCGGGCCGCTGCTCGGCGGAATTCTCGTCGACCGTCTCGGGTGGCGGCCGGTCTTCTGGATCGCGGTGCCGCTGACGATCGCGGCGACCGTCGCGGCGCGGATCGTGGTACCGGCCGCACCACCGCGGCGCGGCGAGCGCATCGACGTGCTCGGACTTGCCGGATTCGTGCTCGGTCTGGGGGCGCTGGTGTTCGCCGTCATCTCCGCGGGGCACCACGCGGGGACGGGGGTCGCCGGCACCGCGACGGTGGTCGCGGTGTGTGCGCCGGCGGGCGCCTACGTGTCGGCGCGGCGTAGCACGCATCCGTTTCTGCCGGTGGATCTGTTGCGGCACAAGGATTTTCTCGCTCCCAACATCGTCGCCCTGATGATGAACCTGATCTTCAACGGCATCCTGTTCATCGGCATGCTGTATCTGCAGGACACGCTGGGGCGCTCCCCCGTCGCGGCCGGTGTCAGCGTGCTGCCGCTGGCCCTGCCGCTGGTGCTGCTGGCGCCGGTATCGGGACGACTGACCGCCCGGTACGGCCCGCGCCCGGCGATCGCGATCGGCTGCGCTCTCGCGGCATGCGGTTCGGCGATGCTGCTCACGCTCGACGGCCACGGCGGAAGCGGCGGGCTGCTGCTGAGCTTCACCGTGCTCGGCTGCGGCTCCGGACTCATCACGACGTCGGTGGTCGCGGCGACGGTGCGCGCCACACCGGCGGACCGGTCCGGCCTGGCGACGGGAGTGTCCAATACCGCCCGTCAGGTCGGAACCGCCTGCGGTGTCGCGATATTCGGTGCGGTGGCCGGATCGCCGACCGGCCCCGGCTTCGTCGGCGCCATCCACGCGCTGGCGGCCGGATCGGCACTCGCGTGGGTGGTGGCGCTGCTGATCACCATCTTCGCCGTGGAGGCCGGCGGGTCACGAGCGGCCGAGTCGGGCCGGGACAGTCGCCTCACCGAACCTGCCCGCCGCTGAATCGGTCGCCACATCGCGGACACGCCCACGCGCGAGCGCACGGAACCCACACGAGGGCATAGGCTTTCGAAAGGACGTGCGATTCAGCGAAAGGCATGTGGTGACGACCAACCGCATCGAGGAGATACAGGCCGGGCTGCTCGACGACCTGCGTGACGGCATCTCCTTCACCTCCGAGCAGATGGCCGACACGCTGGCGGACATGGTCGCGGCCCAGGCCGAGGAACGCCCCCGCGACGGCGAGCTGCTCACCCGCCGGCTCGGGCTCGACGGTGTGCGCCCGGAAACCTTGACGCTGCTGGGCGCCCGCTTCGAACTCTCGCGCGACCGGGTCCGCCAGCTCTACACCCGCGCGGCGGGGCAGCTGCTGCGGCGAGTGCAGGCCACCGGCCATCCCGGCACCGCCGTCTTCGCCGACCAGTACCCGGTCGGCTGGGGCGATCAGCGCCTGACCCGCACGCTGCTCGTCGAAACCTATGTCGGAGATTGCGATATCGCCGCCCAGGATCTCGCCTATCTGAAATTGCGGCTGGCCGGGCATTCACTGATCGACGCCAAGCGGTTGGCGGGCTTCGTCTTCCAGCGCATCGCGGGCTGGCAGCAACGTGGCCGCTGGCATCTCGATCGTCCCCGCCCGGCCGAACCCGCTGCCGGGCAACTGCTTCCGCTGCTGCGCCGGGTGGAGTGGCCGAGCGGGGATCCCGCCGACCTGCCCGAGCTGCCGATCACGACCGTCGATGCCGACGACGATGCCCGCGGCCACATGTTCGCCGAGAAACTCGGCCGCGAAACCACATTCGACACCGCGCTGCAGGCCCGGCTGCTGCGCATGCTCGACGACGGCGAACAGGTCGACAGCTACACCGAGCGGCCCGTGGCCGTCGACTTCACCGTCGACGGGGTCGCGGACTCCTACTGCCCCACCGTCGGCGCGCGACTGACCGACGGACGCGTACTCCTGGCCGAGGTGGTCGCGTTGGGGCAGTTGGGATTACACGCCAACCGAGTGCGCCTCGAGGCGGCCCGGGCACAGGCGCACGCCCGCGGCTGGGGATGGCTGGTGTTCACCGGCAGCCGGCTCGGCGAGCCGGATCTGTTGCGGCATACGGTGTCCGCTCGTTCGGAGAACATCCTCCGCAACCGGCTCGCCACCGGCGCCGTGCACTGGGCCGAATTCCGGAGCCTGGTCGACGAGACCGGGATGGAACCGGTGGACCTGATCGCGCTCGCCCTGCGCCACGGCTGGCGCTGGGATCGTGCCCCGTTCCGGCTGAGCGCGACCTGAACAGTCCTACTTCAACATGAATCCCGCCACGATGAACGTCACGATCACCAGCATCGCGAAACAGGTCAACAGCTGCCAGTGCAGCACCGCCTCGCGCTGACGCGCGATTCGCACCCGCAGGCCGGCCTCGAGCCTGTCGCGATCGGACAGTCGGCGTTTGACCGCGTCCAGCTCCCCGGCGACGAGTTCGGCGCGTTCGAGCCGGTGCATCATCTTGTGCATCTGTTTGGCCTTGTCCCGAGCCGCCCTGCGCGCCAGGGCCAATTCGGTGCGCTGGTCGAGCAGTTCCTGCCGCTGCTGCGCGATCATCATCGCCTGTGCGTGGGTGTGGGCCTCCCAATCGCTCACCGTCGCCCACCCTCTCGTGTCCTCGTCCAGATACCCGCAGGCCAACTCGCCCGCGACCCAGCCATCGATGAATTCCCTTATTCCCCAGGGGGTTTGCCTGGGACTGAGGATACCGTCGGAATCGATGACCAGCCCACCCGACAATGCCCGGTACTCACACCCGGCGGCGGCGAAATCGTCCACGCCCAGCGCCGGTATCTGCCCGATCCAATATCCCGTCGGGCACAGCCACAACACCTCGTCACAGCCCACCGCCTTCAACCTGGCCGTGCGTATGCGCGCGTCCTCGATCGAGACCGGCGCGCTGCGCACCTCGATCGCGCACAACCGGTCCCCGCGCCGCCACAGCAGACCGGGTGTCTGCGCACCCAGCGGTTTGTCCACCTCGGCATCGTCGGCACCCGCCGCCAGCAGCCTGCCGCGCAACCAGTACTTGAGCCGTTGCACATCCCAGTGACAGTCGCCACATCCGGGTTCGCGACACCGGTCACCCGCCTGATGTCCACGCGGATTCGGCTCCACCACAGGCAGTTTCACCGGCTCCAGGGGAGCCAGCGTCGTCGTCTGCTGCCTCGTCTCGGCCCGTTCTGTCGTACTCACGCGACCACTCCCCTACCCGTGCACCAGCGGCCCGTGCGGCCCGCTGTATCCAGAGTGCCGCACGTGCCAGGGGGCTACACGTCCCCGTGACCGGTTTCGTTATCCAACCGGGAGCCCCACGTGATCATCGAGTCGGGTGAACTGCGGAATCGCCCGCGATCGGACAGCGGCGTAATCGCGACGTTGCGAAGCCGGAACTACTGCTGCCGAGTGCGAGGCTCGGGGGCTCCGCTACCGTCTCGGGGCTCCGACCCATTAGGCTGCGCAGATGTTCGACCGCGGATACATTCCTGTATCGGCCGTGCGTGCCGCCCGCACCGCCAATTCGGTGGCCTTCGCGCTGCAGGGCTTCTTTCTCGCGGTGGTGCTCACCGAACTGCCGCAACAGCGGGATCGACTCGGGCTCACCGACACCGTCATCCTGGTCGCGGTCGTGATGATCTCCGGGCTGGCCGCCGGCGGCAGTCTGCTGGCCGAGCGGGTGGCGGTGCGCTGGTCGAGCCGGGTGGCGTTGCGGGCCGGGCTGGCTCTGATCGCGGTGACCGGACTGGCGATCGCGGTCGCGCCGACCATCGCGGTCGCGCTGGTCGCACTCGGCTGTTACGGGGTCGCGGTCGGCATGGTCGACGCGGGCACGAATATGCAGGCGGTGTTCATTCAGCACGGGTACGGGCGGTTCGTGCTGTCGTCGTTCTACGCCGCGTGGAGCGCCGGATCGATTCTCGGCGCCCTGTTCGTCTCGGGCTGCGCGAAAGCCGGAATCACACTGCCCTATGCGGTCACCATCGCCGCCGCGGTGGTCGCGGTGGCGAGCCTGGTGTTCGGGCCTCGACTGCTCGGGGCCGGCCAGGCCGAAGCGCAGCCCGCCGATTCGGGGCGGGCGCCCGAACCCGTTGCGGCCGTTGCCCTGCGGGCCTATCTCGCCCTGGGTATCGCGATGGCGCTGGTGTTCGCCATCGATCTGGCGGTGGGCAACTGGTCCGCGCTGTACCTCACCGACGATCTGCTGTCGTCGTCGGCGACGGCGGCCCTGGCGCTGGCCGCCTACCAGGGCGCCTCGCTGCTCACCCGGCTCAGCGGCGACTGGTGGGTGCGCCGATTCGGCGCGCGGGCGGTGGTTCGAGTGGCCGCCGGGATCGGCGTTCTCGGCCTGACGCTGGTGGTGGCCGCGCCCGGACCGGCCACGGCACTGGCCGGATTCCTCGTCGCGGGCCTCGGCCTGCCCGTGATCGCACCGCTGTGCTTCAGCGAAGCCGGGCGACTGACCGAAGGCCGCGGACTGGACGCGGTGATCGCCCGGCTCAACCTGTTCAACTACGCCGGCACACTGATCGGCGGCGGCGTGGTCGGGGCCGTCGCCGCTGCGTCGAGCCTGCGGATCGGGTTCGTGATCCCGCTGCTGTTCGCCCTCGTCCTCATCGCCACCGCGCGTTTCTTCCGGCCGCGCCCGGCCCCCGGCGAGCCGGCGGCGACCCGATCCGGACATGTTGTACTGGACCCATGACCGAGCAGGAAGTCGTCGTCGACCGCGCCGGCCTGTGGGACGCGGAGAAATTGAGCGACGTCGCCACCGCGACGTTCCCTTTGGCGTGCCCGCCGGAGCTGACCGAGGAGAGCATCGCCGCGTTCATCGCCGAGGTGCTGTCCGGCGAACGCTTCGGCGAATATCTGAGCGATCCGCAGCGCGTCGTGCTCAAGGCCGTCATCGGCGGCGACATCGTCGGCTACACCATGCTGATCGCCGGTGAACCCGTCGACCCCATGGTCGCCACCATGATCGAGGCCCGCCCCGCGCTCGAGATCAGCAAGATGTACGTGATCCCCGGCTACCACGGCCGTGGCGTCTCGACCGCCCTGATGGACGCGGCGGTGGACTATGCGCGCCGCGGCGGATTTTCGGTGATCTGGCTCGGCGTGAACCAGCGCAACGAGCGGGCCCAGCGCTTCTACGGCAAGCACGGTTTCCGCCGAGTCGGCACCAAGACCTTCACTGTCGGCAGCCAGGTGTGCCACGACTTCGTGATGCAACGGGAGCCGTGAATCCGGCTGCCCCGCAACCGGATTCACTCGCGCCGGAAATCCGCGGTCAGGAGAGCAGTTTCGCCTTCAACGCCGCGATATCGCCGTCGGTCAGCTTCAATCCGTCGTGGACGTAGTCGTCGAAACTGCCGTAGCTCTGGTTCACCTGATCGAAGGCGGAATCCAGCGCCGACTGCACGACCCCGTTCACCGTGTCACCCTCGGCGGCGTCGCGATAGTAGTTCGACAGCAGGAAGTCGTAGTTCACCGTCTCGCGGTCCACGCCGAGGATCGTCAGCAGGACCGCCGAGGTCCAGCCGGTGCGATCCTTGCCGGCCGAGCAGTGGAAGAGCACCGAACCGTCGCCGCCGGCGATGTCGTGCAGGACGCCGGCGAACGCCTCGCTCGCACCGGGAGCCGTGATGAACGCGCGATACAGGTCGGTGCCGGCGCTCAGCGTCGAGGCCACGACCTGCGGCGGCGCCTGGCCGATCACATCGTGGATGTTCAGCGTCGCCCCCACCGGCACCCGGTCCGGGCTCAGCGCGCGTTCGTAGCTCGTGCGCAGATCGGCGACGACTCGCAGCCCGCGCGCGGACAGCGCGGCGGAATCGGCGTCGGACAGTTTGCCCAGGTCCCCCGAGCGGAAGACCAGGCCGGTCCTGACGACGTGACCGTCGGTGGTGCGGTATCCGCCGATATCGCGGGCATTCTGCACACTCGCCAGATGCAGCGGCCGGTCCTCGGTGTTCACCGAGACCGACGAGGGGGCGGCGGGCGGGTCGGCGGCGACCGCGACACCCAGCGCCGGACCGGCCGCGATGAGAGCGCCGACGGCGACGGTGGCAGCGAGGCGAATCGAACGATGGGCCATGTCAGCTCCGTTCAGAGGGAAACTGGACAGTCGTCCATTACGGGTTCGCCTCCCGACAGTACGCCGTACGGACCGGGCTCAGCCCGCCGGCACCTCGAATCGCGACAGCGCCAGCAGGCGCGAGATCGCGCGCAGGTACTTCTTGCGGTACCCGCCGCCGAGCATCTCCTCGGAGAAGATCTTGTCCAGCGGCGCACCCGAGACGGTGACCGGCGTGCCGGCGTCGTAGAGCCGGTCCGCCAGCACGACCATCCGCAGCGCCACCGCCTGATCGGTGATGGTGTGGACCGCCGAGATGTAGACCGCCGACACGCCCGCGATCAGCGAACCGTACTTCGACGGATGCAGCGTGCTCAGGTGCGTGAGCAGTCCGTCGAAGTCGTCGAGCGTGGAATTCGGTGTGGCCGCGGCCTTTTCGGACAGCAGTCCCGGATCGGTGGGTTCCGGCGCGGGCGGCAGGTCGCGGTGGCGGTAGTCGGGGCCGTCGACGCGGACGGTGTCGAACAACGAACCCAGCTTGCGGATCTCGCGCAGGAAGTCCTGCGCGGCGAACCGGCCCTCACCCAGTTGATCGGGCAGCGTGTTCGACGTCGCCGCCACCGACACGCCGCGCGCGGTCAATTCGGTGAGCAGCCGCGACACGAGCATGGTGTCGCCCGGATCGTCGAGTTCGAATTCGTCGATGCACAGCACGCTGTTGCCGCCCAGGCGTTCCACCGCGTTCGTGAAGCCCAGGGCGCCCACGAGATTCGTCACCTCACCGAAGGTGCCGAACGATTTCGGGCCGGGTGAGGCATGGAAGATCGAGGCCAGCAGGTGCGTCTTACCGACGCCGAATCCACCGTCGAGATACAGCCCGGCACCGTCGACGTGCTTCTTCTTCCCGAACAGCGACTTCTTGCCGGCGGCGGCGTGGATCTTGCCCACGCGCGCGGCGAAATCCTCGGCCGCGCGCACGGCCGCGGCCTGGCTCGGCTCCTTGGGATCGGGAATGTAGGAGGCAAAACTCACCTCGTCGAAGGTGGGCGGGGGCACCATCTGGGCGATGAGTTGATCGGCCGGAACCTCCGGATGACGATCGACGAGGCGTTGTTGCACGCTCGTAGCGTACTGACGTGGTGTGATCGGACCTTATGCAGCGTGTCCCCGATGCGATCCAGTTCACAGCACTGACCACCGACGGTGCCGGCGAGATCACCGACCTGGTTCAGCTCTACACCTATCCGGCGGCCCTGGAGCGGCCGTGGATCCGGGTCAACTTCATCGCCAGCCTCGACGGCGCGGTCACCGTCGACGACCGCTCCGGCGCCCTGGGCCGGCCCGCCGACGCCACCGTCTTCGCCATCCTGCGCGATCTGGCCGACGTGATCGTCGTCGGCGCCGGTACCGTGCGCGTGGAGAACTACGGCGGTGCGCGCACCGATTCCCGGCGCCGCATGCGCCTGCATCACCACGGGCTGGGCGGGGCGCGCGACGGTGCGCCGCCGCCGGTCGCTGTGGTGACCGCGAGCGCGGCGCTGGATCCGTCGAGCCGGCTGTTCACCGACACCCAGCGCCCGCCGATGATCCTCACCACCGCCGCGGCCGACGGCGAACGCAAACGCCTGCTCGCCGAGACCGGCGCCGAGGTGATCGAGGCCGGGCAGAGCACCGTCACCGCCGCCGACATCCGCCGGGTGCTGGGCGAGCGCGGCCTGCTGCGGGTGCTGTGCGAGGGCGGCCCGTCGCTGTTCGGCGAACTGATCGGCGCGGGCGCGGTCGACGAGTTGTGCCTGACCGTCTCGCCGCTGCTGGTCGGCGGTACGGCGGGCCGAATCGCGGTGTCGCCCAATGCCTTGCCGACGCCGATGAGCCTGCGCCACGCACTGATCGACGACGACGGCACGGTGCTGACGCGGTGGGAGCGCAGCCGCACCCAAGGCTGAAACGACGCACCGGACCTGGCAGGCTGTAGCGCATGCGTTGGACTCGCGCCGCTCTGCTGGCATCGTCGCTGACGGTTCTGCTGACCACCGCCTGTGGTGCCGGACCGTCGCAGCGACCGGGCGTCGCGGTGGAACAACCGCACGGCGGCTCGGGCCCGGCCACCAGCACCCGCGCCGCGCCGGCGGCACCACCGCGGGCACCGGTCCCCAAAACCGATCTCGCCTGGCACGATTGCGCGGCACCGACCTTCACCTCGCTGGGCACCGGGGCACCGCCGGCCGGAGTGAGTTTCGACTGCGCGGAGTTCTCGGCGCCGATCGATTCCGGCGGCACGGTCCTGGGCACCTTCCGGATCGCCGCGGTCCGCGCCCGCACGCCGCAGACGCCCGCCGACGCGGCGCCGCTGGTGGTGACCTCCGGCGGTGATCGATCCTCCACCGCGACCGTCGCGGGTCTGGTCTCCGGACCGGGCGCGGCGATTCTGGCGAGCAGGCCGGTGGTCGGGGTGGATCGGCGCGGTATCGGCAGCTCGCAGCCCATCGACTGCCTGCCCGACGACACCCGCCGGGGGCTGGCCGACAACGGCCAGTTCGCCCCCGGTGGCGGCGACCGGGTGGATGCGGTGGCGACACTGAGCCAGAACGCCACCGTCGCCTGCCAGGACTTCCTCCAGCCCTATCAGGGCACCTTCGACGCCCCGCACGCCGCCGACGACATCGAACAGCTGCGCAAACAGTGGCAGGTCGACCACATCGATCTGCTGGGCACCGGAAACGGCGCACGAGTGGCACTGAGCTATGCCGCCAAGTTCGGCAACCGGCTCGCCCGGCTGGTGCTCGATTCGCCGGAACCGGCCAATACCGACGCGGTGACGCGCACCGAACAGCAGGTGAAGGGTGCCGAGGCGGCGCTGACCGGATTCGCCCGGCGCTGCGCCGATCTCGGATGCTCACTGGGCGCGGATCCGCGGGCCGCGATCACCGATCTGATCAACCGGGCAGGAGCGGGACAACTCGGCACACTGTCGGCATCGGCGCTGACCACCACCATCACCGCGTTCCTCGGCGACCCACGCGCCGATCAGGCCGCGCGCACCACCGAACTGGCCGATGCGCTGTCGGCGGCCGGACGCGGCGATCAGGGGGCTGTGCAGGCTCTGGTCACCCGGGAGGCTGCGGCGGTGGGAGCCGACGGGCAGTTCGTGTCCCGCTGTAGCGACAACCAGCAGCCCGCCACCCCCGAGCGCGCCAAGCAGCTCGAAATCGAGTGGGCCGCCAAATATCCCGCCTTCGGGAAGACCGCGGCCACCGGATTGATGGAATGTTCGGCGTGGCCGGTGGCGCAGGCGCCGCGACTGCCGGACACGTTCACCCTGCCGGTGCTGGTGCTGGGCACGGCCGCCGATCCCGTCGTCGGCGGCGACGGGCGATCCTCGGTCACCGGCGCGCTGGGTGCGGCCGGTGCGCGCAACTCCACCGTGCAGTGGCAGGGCTGGGGGCATCCGGTGTTCACCCATTCGGGTTGTGCGCAGCAGAACATCGTCGGCTATCTGAAGGACGGCACGCTGCCCGCCGACGGCACCGCCTGCCCGGCCTGAGGCGAGCGTGCGGGTACGCGCGACGTGGCCCGGCACACACCTGGCAAAAGCGGTCTCCGGCGCGCCCGACGGCGGGTCCGCGCAACCATCGCCCAGGTTTCCGGTGTACCGTGCCCCAGTGTTCCTTCGTCAGCTCGAGCCGCGCACCGCTCGCACCACCGCCGAAGTGTTCAACTTCGCACTGTGGCCGTTTGCGATCCTCACAGTGCTGCATCAGGTCATCGTCAAAGGGACCAACTTCTCCATCACCGACGATTTCGCGCCGGTTTACAAGGCCTCGCTGGCCTTCCTCAACGGGCGGGCGATCTACGGCGAGAACTTCGACCTGGTCGACCCGCACTATCTGTACCCGCCCAGCGGCACCCTGCTGATCGCGCCGCTGGCGCTGATCGACCCGGAGAAATCGCGCTGGTGTTTCATCGCGCTCAACGCGGTGGCGATCATCCTGGCCTGGTATCTGCTGCTGCGGCTGTTCAAGTACTCGACGAAATCGGTGGCCGCGCCGCTGCTGCTGTTGCTGATGTTCGCCTCCGAAACCGTCATGAACACATTGGGTTTCGGCAATGTCAACGGCTGCCTGCTGCTGGCGGAGGTGCTGTTCATCCACCTGCTGCTGCAGCGGCGGGACCTGCTGGCCGGACTCGTCATGGGACTCACGATCGCGGTCAAACCGACGCTGGCGCCGATGCTGCTGATACCGCTGGCGCGGCGCCAGTGGCAGGTCTTCATCACCGCGATCGGCGTGCCGGTGGTGCTGATGGCGGTCGCGTGGCCGCTGACCAAGGATCCGATGGACTTCGTCCACCGCACGCTGCCCTATCTGCTCAAATCGCGTGACTACTTCAACAGCGCGATCGCGGGCAATGCCGAGTACTACGGACTGCCGATGTGGCTGTCCTGGGGTATGCGCATCACGCTCGGCGTGCTGGTGCTGATCTCGCTGTGGCTGCTGTACCGATACTGCCGAGACGACGAGCTGTTCTTCGTCTGCACCACCGCGGGCATCATCCTGATCGCGTCCTGGCTGCTGTCGGGTCTGGGACAGCAGTACTACTCGATGATGCTGTTCCCGTTCCTCATGACGGTGGTGCTGCGCAATTCGGTGTTGCGCAACTGGCCGGCGTGGATGGCGATCTTCGGGTTCATGACCTACGACAAGTGGCTGCTCGACCACTGGCAGAGCGCCGGGCGCGCGCTCGAGTACCTGCGCGTCACCTTCGGCTGGGCGCTGCTGCTGATCGTGACGTTCTGCGTCCTCGGCGACCGGTATCTCGCGGCCCGGCGCGAGGGCCGGCTGGATTCGGGTATCGAGCCGGCGTTCCTGTCGCACACGGCGACCACGACGACTCCGGCCGCCACCGCCGATCCGGCGCCGCGCATCGATCGCCACGAATCGGTGCCCGATGACGACACGATGGATCCCACGGCCCAGTCCGAGGCCGGTGCACTGCGCTGACCTGCGGTGATCTCACGCGCATCGAGGGTGGTCGCGCGGCGCCACTAGACTCGCGTCATGAGCTCACAGGATGGTTCGCCCGCGACCTCATCGCTTCCGGCACCCAAGATCGAGCTGAGCCCGCAGCAGTGGCGGGCGCGGCTGACCCCGCAGGAGTACGCGGTGCTGCGCGAAGCGGGCACCGAACGCGCCTTCACCGGTGAATACACCGATACCGAAACCACCGGCGTCTACACCTGCCGGGCCTGCGGCGCCGAATTGTTCCGCAGCACCGAGAAATTCCATTCGCACTGCGGGTGGCCGTCGTTCTTCGATCCGGCCGATTCCGATGCGGTGATTCTGCGGGCCGACGACTCGCTGGGGATGCGCCGGGTCGAGGTGCTGTGCGCCAACTGCCACAGCCACCTCGGGCACGTCTTCGAGGGCGAGGGTTATCCGACCCCGACCGACAAGCGGTATTGCATCAACTCGATCGCGCTGCGCCTGCACCCCTCGGACGACGCGGCGGGCTGATCGCGGCGCAGCGAGGCGTTCGAGCCCGCTGTGGTCCGAACTCACCGCCCGAGTGCCGGATGCGATCCGCCGCTGCGGATCGCGCGCCGAGCAGGCGCGCGACCGAGCTGACGGGACGACCCTACGGGCCCGGCCGCATTCCGGCACGCCCCGAATTCCGGGGGCACAGGGGGATCACGCGGCTCAGGGCAGCGCGTTGACCAGCTGCTCGACCTCCACGCGCGGGCCGCTGAAGAACGGAATCTCCTCGCGCACGTGGTTGCGGGCGTCGGTGGCGCGCAGATCACGCATCAGGTCGACGATGCGGTGCAGTTCCGGGGCCTCGAAGGCGAGAATCCACTCGTAGTCGCCGAGCGCGAACGAGGCCACCGTATTGGCCCGCACGTCCGGATAGGCGCGGGCCTGCTTGCCGTGGTCGGCGAGCATGCGGCGACGCTCCTCGTCGGGCAGCAGGTACCAGTCGTAGGAGCGCACGAACGGGTAGACGCAGATGTAGTTGCCCGGTTCCTCCCCGGCCAGGAAGGCCGGGATGTGGCTCTTGTTGAACTCCGCCGGACGGTGCAGGGCGGCATTGCTCCACACCGGCGTGCTCGCGCGGCCCAGATCGGTGGTGCGGCGGAAATCGGCGTAGGCGGCCTGCAGATCCTCGATCCGCTCGGCATGCCACCAGATCATGAAATCGGCGTCGGCGCGCAGACCCGCCACGTCGTAGAGGCCGCGGACCACGACGCCACGCTCCTCGAGCGAGTCGAAGAATTCACGCGCCTGCTTGACCACGGTGTCGCGCTGATCCCCCAGTACTCCGGGTTTGACCTGGAACACCGAGAACATCAGATACCGGATGGTCGAATTGAGAGCTTGGTAATCGAGTCGCGCCATAGCGTCCATCGTGCCACTGGGCACTGTGCGACAGAACGGCCGCATCCCGTGTTCTGCCGCACGACAACGGTCGTGGGTCGCGCGCGGATCCACCCGTGACCGTGGCACGGCCATCCGGAACCGGGCCGAGCCGGGCCGCCGGAACGCGGCGACAGACTGGGCGGCGAGTGATGGCGAACCTGGTGCACCGTGCGTCAGTGCGACAGAATGCGTTGCGCGGCAGCGGTTCCCGAGGCAGCACAGGCCGGGACGCCGACGCCGTGCAGGTAGGCACCGGCGATCGCCAGGCCGGGCAGCGCCGCGACCGCCGATTCCAGTTCCGCGATCCGGGTGGTGTGGCCCGGCGCGTACTGCGGCAGGCCACCGCGCCAGCGTTGCACCAGGGCCGTGTCGGGACGAATCGCACGTCCGGTGACGGTGGACAGGTCCGCCACCGCGGCGGCGACGAGATCCTCGTCCGACCAGGTCAGAGGGGTGTCGTCGCCGAAGCGGCCGAAGGAGGCGCGCACCAGCGCCACCTCGCGCTCGGCCAGATGCGGCCATTTGCGGCTGGACAGCGTGAAGGCCTTGGCGCGCAACGGTTCTCCGGTGGCGACCAGGATCCCCGAATTGTCGGGCAGTGGGGTCTCGGCCGGCAGGCCCAGCGCCACCACGGCCGACGAGGACAGTTCGATGGTGGCCGCGACCGCGGCGGCCGCGGGCGCGGCGGCGCCCAGCAGCGTCGCGGTGACCGGGGCCGGGGTGGCCAAGATCACAGCGTCGGCCTCACCGATGGGGTCGACCCGCCAGCCCGTGGCCGTACGCGCCAGACCCGTTGCGGCCGTATCGGTTTCGACCTTCGGCGCGGCGGCCTCGCGCAGGGCGTCGAGGAGTACCCGGTATCCGTCGCGCAGGCCGCCGAAGACCGGGGCCGTGGACGGCGGCGGCAGGGCGTCGGCGACCGCGCGGGTGAGATTCGGAGCGCCGGCGTCGAGGGCGGCGGCCAGGGTCGGCAGCGCCGCCCGCACCCCGATCGACTCCGCACGCCCGGCATACACCCCGCCCAGCAGCGGGTCGACACTGCGCCGGACCACCTGCGTGCCGAAGCGGTCGCCGACCAGCTCGGCGACCGACACATCGCCGCCGCGTTCCCAGCGCAGCGGCCGGCTGGGCTCGGCGGCGATACGGTCGAGCGTGTCCGCGTCCACCAGGCCGGCCACGGCATCCGGGCTGGCGGGAATGCCCATCAGCGTGCGTTCGGGCAGTGGGTGGGCGGCGCCGCCGGACCAGATCAGCGGTCGCCGCCCGGCCGGGTGCACCAACTGTTCGGTCAGCCCCAATTCCGCGAGGAGCGCCGGGATCTCGGGCCGGCGGCCCACGAACGCCTCCGCTCCCAGGTCCACCGGCTCACCTGCCAGCTCACCGGTGTGCAGAATGCCGCCGACCCGGTCGCGTCGCTCCACCAGCACCAGTTCGAGTTCCGAGCCGAGGGCCATCCGCAGCCGATACCCCGCGACCAGACCACTGATCCCGCCCCCGACCACCACGACCCGCATAGCCTGCTCCTCACTCGTCGAGCGCGTCGGCGCCGCACCGCACCCGCGCCTCTGCAACGTACCCGCCCGCAGACGAGCGCCCGCTCACCGCCTCGTCCGGGACCCCGGCCGACCCGCGCCGCGCATGACCGACATCGGCAGCTGTCCGGCAGCGGATTCCGTTACAGCGGCGTGGGCAGGCTGTGGATCAGTTCGACCGCCGCGGTGATGGCGCCGGGGTCGGTGTCGGGCAGCACGCCGTGGCCCAGGTTGAAGATGTGGCCGGTGGCGCCGAGGGTGATCGCCTCGTCCGCCTCGTGGGCGATGCGGCGAATCTCACGCTCGACGACCTCGCTGCCCGCGAACAGGACGGCCGGATCGAGGTTGCCCTGCAAGGCTTTTCCGGGCCCGACGCGCCGCGCCGCGGCCGTCAGCGGCACTCGCCAGTCGACGCCGACGACATCGGCTCCGGCCTCCCCCATCGCACCCAGCAGTTCACCGGTTCCGACACCGAAGTGGATGCGCGGCACACCGGCTTGCGCGATCTCGGCGAAAACCCGTTCCGAATGCGGCAGAACGAATTCCCGGTACTGCGCCAGCGACAACGCGCCCGCCCACGAGTCGAACAATTGCACGGCGTCCACGCCGGCCGCGAGCTGGGCGCGCAGGAATTCCACGGTGATATCGGTGAGCACACCGAGCAGCGCGTGCCAGGTCTGCGGGTCGCCGAACATCAGCGCCTTGGTCCGTTCGTGGTGGCGGCTGGGCCCGCCCTCCACCAGATAGGACGCGAGAGTGAAAGGGGCACCGGCGAATCCGATGAGCGGTGTCTCGCCGAGTTCGTCGAGCAGCAGCCGCACCCCGTCGGTGACCGCGCCGACCTCCTCGCGCCGCAACCGCGGCAGTGCGCGCACATCGTCGACCGAGCGCACCGGCTTCGCGATCACCGGCCCCACGCCGGGCACGATATCGAGATCGATGCCGGCGGCCTTGAGCGGAACGACGATGTCGGAGAACAGGATTGCCGCATCCACACCGTGGCGGCGGATCGGCTGCACGGTGATCTCGCACACCAGCTCCGGATCGAAACACGACTCCAGCATTCCGATGCCCGCGCGCAGTTCGCGGTACTCGGGCAGGGACCGGCCGGCCTGCCGCATGAACCAGACGGGACGGCGGCCGGGTCCGGCGCCGGTAGCGGCGGCGAGGAACGGCGCATCGGGCAAGCGGCGGCGGGTTGGTGTGCTCATCCCCGCTATCGTAAGCCGCCGCCGGGCACCCACCCGCGCGGCCGTCCCCGCCCGGTCACGGCGCCCGTAGCGGCGCGCCTCCGCGTGCCGGACACCGCAGAGGTCTACCGTTCACAGACGTGACACCGCTCGACTTCCGCGACGGCGCCGCACCGACCCCGGGCCCTGACAGCGAACCAGCCCAGTTTCGCGCCGCGGTCGATGCGATGGGCACCGCATCCGTCCATCCTCGGATCGAGCTCGCACCGATCCGGCCCCCACAACGCCTGGCACCCTATTCGTATGCCATCGGAGCCGAGGTCAAACATCCCGACACCAATGTCATCCCGGTCGATTCCGACGACGACGCCTTCGGCCGCCTGATCCTGCTGCACGACCCGAACGGGCACGAGGCCTGGCACGGCGTTTTCCGATTGGTGGCCTACATCCAGGCCGATATCGATGCCGCGCTGGCCGGGGATCCGCTGCTGCCGGAGGTCGCCTGGAGCTGGCTGGTCGACGCCCTGGAATCGCGCGGCGAGGAGTTCACCGCGCTCGGTGGCACGGTCACCTCCACGAGTTCGGTCCGCTACGGCGATATCGCCGGGCCGCCGCGCGCCTATCAACTGGAGTTGCGTGCCTCGTGGACGGTCGGCTCACCCCAGCTGGCCCAGCATGTCGAGGCGTTCTGCGAGGTGCTGGCCTACGCCGCGGGACTGCCCCCGGCCGGCATTACCCATTTGCGCCCGCATCCGCAGATTGCCGACGACCAGTTCTGAGCGACACGTAGAGTTCGGGCTATGCCCGAAGCCGACGAGTCCGACACCCTCGCGAGGACACCACCCGCACCGCAGCAGCCCGCGCAGGACGCGGACAGCGCGGTTCCTCTGCTCGCCCCGGCCGACGGCATTCCCCCGGTTCTCGATTCCGCCCGTGAGATCGCGGAGGCGGCCGCCGCGCTGGCCGCCGGTTCCGGCCCGCTGGCCGTCGACGCCGAACGCGCCTCCGGGTTTCGCTACTCCAACCGGGCCTATCTGATCCAGCTGCGCCGGCGCGGCAGCGGGACCTTCCTCATCGACCCGATTCCGGATCCGGGCGCGGTGGACGCGCTGGCGGCGGTGATCAACGATTTGGAATGGGTGCTGCACTCCGCCGACCAGGACCTGCCGTGCCTGGCCGAACTGGGGCTGCGACCGGCCCGGCTGTTCGACACCGAACTGGGTGGCCGGTTGGCCGGGTTCGAGCGGGTCGGACTGGCCGCCATGGTGGCCCGGCTGCTGGGCCGGGAACTGCGCAAGGGGCACGGCGCGGCCGACTGGTCGACCCGGCCGCTGCCGCAGGACTGGCTCAACTACGCGGCCCTGGACGTGGAACTGCTGGTCGAATTGCGCGACGAGGTCGCGGCCGTGCTGGCCGAACAAGGTAAATCCGACTGGGCCGCACAGGAATTCGACCATGTGCGCACCGCCCGGCCCGCGCCGCCGAAGCCGGATCGCTGGCGGCGCACCTCGGGCATCCACACGCTGCGGCGGCCACGCCAGCTCGCGACCGTGCGCGAATTGTGGACCGCCCGTGACGGTATCGCGCGTCACCGCGATGTGGCCCCCGCCCGGATTCTGCCGGATTCGGCGATCATCGCCGCGGCACAGGCGGATCCGAAGACGATTCCGCAGTTGCGCGCCCTGCCGGTGTTCGGTGGGCCGCGACAGCGGCGATATTCGCGGGAATGGCTGAACGCGGTGGAACGTGCTCGCGCGCTGCCGGATTCGCAGCTGCCGCCGATGTCGCAACCGTTCGACGGTCCGCCGCCGGTCAATCGCTGGGAGCGCCGCGATCCGGTCGCTGCGGCTCGTCTGGCCGCGGCCCGGGCGGCGATGAACGCGCTGTCGGAACGCCACGCGGTGCCGGTGGAGAATCTGCTGACTCCCGATCTGCTGCGCCGGCTGTGCTGGGACGGCCTGCCCGAATTCCGCACCGGCGCAACGCCGTCGGATCCCGCGGCCGCGATCGCCAAGTATCTCGAGGCCGGGGGCGCCCGGACCTGGCAGCGCGAACTGGCGGTTCCCGAACTGACCGCGGCACTGTTCCCGGAGCCGGCTCAGTCCTCGTAGACCGGTGTGCGCCGGTCGCGGCGCGCGCGGATGGCCTCGTCGAAATTCTCGGTGGTCAGCCGCACGTAGAGTTGCGCCGTACCTTCGTGCTGCATATGCGATTCCAGGCTGCCGGCCTCCATTCCGCTCCACAGCATGCGCTTGGTGAGCTCGGTGCCGACCCGGCTGTAGCCGATGATGCGTTCGGCCAGTTCGTAACACGTGTCGAGGAGTTTGTCGGCAGCGACCGTGCGGGACACCAAGCCGATCCGCTCGGCCTCGGCGGCGTCGATGTCACGGCCGGACAGCATGATCTCGAAGGCCCGGGAGGCTCCGATCGCGCGCGGCAACAGATAACTGATGCCGAGTTCGGCGGAGGTGAGCCCGTTGTTGATGCCGGCGGCACGGAAATAGGCCTGCTCCGACGCGATGCGGATATCGGTGGCCATGCTCAGGCAGAACCCACCGCCGATCGCGGCCCCGTTGATCGCCGCGATCACCGGCTGATGCATGCGCCGCAGTGTGGTCATCACATTGTCGAGCAGATCCATCGAACGCCGCGCCACGGTGGTGCGGGTGAGGCCCTCGATATTCGGCACCCGGCCGGCGCCCTGCAGATCGGCGCCGGAGCAGAAGCCATGGCCGGCGCCGGTGAGCACGACGACGCGGACCTCGTTGTCGGCGGCCACGGATTCGAGCGTCTCCCGCAGCGGGATCATGACGTCGAACGCCATGGCGTTCATGCGTTCGGGCCGGTTCAGGGTGACCAGCGCGATCTGCGGGCGAGGCTTCTCGACGAGCACGAACGACATGCGGACTCCTACCGGCGACGAAAACTGTAACCGGTTTCAGAATCTACACCGCACCACCGGTCAGCCACCGGGTAACGCGCTCGGCGATGTTCTCGGCCGTCAGTCCCAGCTCCTGGTGGATCTGGGCGCGCGAGCTGTGCTCGAGGAACTGCTGCGGCACCCCGAGTTCGCGGGTCGGCACGTCGAGTCCGGAATCGCGCAGCCGCGCGGAGACGGTGCAGCCGATGCCGCCGTGCAGGCCGCCGTCCTCCACGGTGACCACCATGCGATAGTTCTCGGCCAGTTTGACGACGGTGTCGGAGACCGGCAGCACCCAGCGCGGGTCCACCACCGTCACCGAAATCCCCCGATCCGCCAGCAGATCCGCCGCCGCGACCGCGGTGGCGCCGAGCGCGCCGACCGCCACGAGCAGGACGTCACCACGTACCGCCTGCGCCGAGGAGCCTTCCGGCATCCGCAGCACGTCGACACCGTCGAGCCGTTCCAGCGCCGAAACCTCCTCGACGACAGGGCCTTTCGGGAAACGCAGCGCGGTCGGGCCGTCGGCGACGGCCAACGCCTCGGCCAACTCCTCGCGCAGGGTCACCGCATCGCGCGGGGCGGCGACGCGAATGCCGGGCACGATGCCCAGCACCGACAGATCCCACATGCCATTGTGGCTGGCGCCGTCGTCGCCGGTGATGCCGGCGCGGTCCAGCACCAGCGTCACCGGCAGTTTCAGCAGCGCCACGTCCATCAGCAGCTGATCGAAGGCGCGGTTGAGGAAGGTCGAATAGATCGCGACCACCGGGTGCAGACCACCCAGCGCCAGTCCGGCGGCGGAGGTCATCGCATGCTGTTCGGCGATACCCACGTCGAACAGCCGGTCGGGGAACCGCTCACCGAACGGCGCCAGTCCCGTGGGGCCCGACATCGCGGCGGTGAGGGCGACGATGTCGTCGCGCTGTTCACCGTGGCGGATCAGTTCCTCGGAGAACACCGAGGTCCACCCGACGGTCTTGCCACCGGTCGGCTGTCCGGTCTCGGGGTCGATGGCGCCGATGGAATGCATCTGGTCGGCGACGTGGTCGACCGCGGGCTGATATCCGCGGCCCTTGAGCGTCACCGCGTGCACCACGACCGGGCCGCCGAAATCCTTGGCGCGGCGCAGCGCCGCCTCGAGCGCCACCGGATCGTGCCCGTCCACCGGGCCGACGTATTTGAGCCCGAGATCGCTGAACAGCTCCTGCGGGGCGACCGCGTCCTTGATCCCGGCCTTGAGCGCGTGCAGCATCGAATAGGCCGAGTTGCCGACGCGCGGAATGCCCTGGACGAACCGCTTGGTGGCGTCGAGCGCCTGCTCGTAGGCCGGTTGCATGCGCAGCGCGGTCAGCCGGTCGGCCAATCCGCCGATGGTCGGCGAATACGAGCGGCCGTTGTCGTTGACCACGATGATCAGCGACCGATCCGGTCCCGCGGCGATATTGTTCAACGCCTCCCAGCACATGCCGCCGGTGAGCGCGCCGTCACCGACGACCGCGACCACGTGGCGATCCTGCCCGGTCAGCGCGAATGCCTTGGCCAGACCGTCGGCGTAGGACAGCGACGCCGAGGCGTGCGAGGACTCCACCCAGTCGTGCTCGCTCTCGGCACGACTCGGGTAGCCGGACAGGCCGCCGTGCTTGCGCAGCCGATCGAATCCGTCCTTACGGCCGGTGAGGATCTTGTGCACATAAGCCTGATGGCCGGTGTCGAAGATGATCGGGTCGGCCGGGGAGTCGAAGACCCGGTGCAGGGCGATGGTCAATTCCACCACCCCCAGATTCGGACCCAGATGGCCGCCGGTGACCGCTACTTTGCGGACCAGGAACTCCCGAATCTCCTCGGCCAGCTCGCGCAGCTGCGGCACCGTCAGCCGGCGCAGGTCCTCGGGCGTATCGACCCGGGAAAGAACTCCCACCGTTCTCGCTCCCTCTCCGTGGCTCGTCTGTCTCGAACAGTCTACGGAGCCGCATCCGGGCCCGACGACGGGAACGACCGGCGAGCTGCGACATCCGATATCGGTGTGAGGCTCGACATAGATCAACCGCATTACAGTGGGTGACTGCCCGTCCCGCCCCGCAGGAAGGACGATATGACCGCTCAGCAGCAGAGAGACGCCACTGTCACCACATTCGGCCACGGCGTGGCGACGGCGACGCCCGATCGGATGCAGGTGTCGATTTCGGTCGAAACCCGGGCCGAGACGGTGGCGGCGGCCTACGGCCGGGCGGGTGAACGGACCGCCGCGGTCACCGGCGCGCTGCGCGCCGACGGTGTCGTCGCGAGCGATATCGCCACCACCGGCTTGTCCGTGCGGACCGAGACGACGTGGACCGACAACGAGGGTTCCCGCATCACCGGGTACGTGGCGACCACATCCCTGACCGTCAGCCTGCGCATCCCGAGCTCCGGCGCTACCTCCGAGGCCGCGGGCGGGTCGGCTACGGAGGTGGCCGAACCCGCGTCCGTGATCGCGCGGGCGGTCGCGGCCGGAGGCGACGACGTCCGCCTCGGCGGCCTGAACCTCACCGTGGCCGACCGGGGCGAATTGCTGGTGCGTGCGCGGGAGGCCGCCTGGGACGACGCCCTCGACCGCGCCCGCCGCTATGCCTCCCGCGCCGAGCGCACGCTCGGGCCGGTCCTGGAGATCACCGAAAACGTCGCGGCCCCACCGGAGCCCCGCGGCGGGATCGAATTCGTGGCCATGCGCTCCGCCCCGGCCGGCGCCCCGGTCCCTGTCGAGTACGGCGAGCACGAGGTCACCGCCGACCTGCGCGCCACCTGGCACTTGGATTGAGCCACATACGTTTTCACGCTGTATCGCCGTCCGGTCGAGCCCACCATCCTCCGGCGTGCCCCTTACGCCGGCTCGAGCAGGGCCAGACACTCCACATGATGCGTCGCGGGGAAGGCGTCGAAGGCTCGCAGTTCGCGCACCCGGTAGCCCGCCTCCCGGTAGAGACCTACGTCGCGGGCGAAAGCGGCTGGATCGCAACCGATATGAACGATGCGGGCGGGTGCTGCGGCAGTGAGCGGGGTGATGACCTGTTTTCCGGCGCCCGCACGGGGCGGGTCGAGGACGACGACCTCGGGCGCGCGGTTCTGGGCGGCAATCCAGCGTTCCACCCGATCGGCATCCAGGTGAACCGCGGGCAGGTCGCGCAGGGCGGCGGAGCCGTCCGCGACCGCCGAGCGGGCCGATTCGACGCCGAGCACCGTTCCGCCCGGACCTGCCTGCTCCGCCAGCCGGGCGGCGAAAACTCCTGCGCCGCAATACAAATCCCAGGCAGTGGCGCCGGGATCGAGTTCCGCCCAGCCTGCCACCACATCCGAATAGCGTTGCGCCGCGTCGCGATGCGGCTGCCAGAAGCCTGTCGCCGAAACGTCCCAGCGGCGTCCCGCCACGTATTGGACGGCTCGTCCGCTGCCGGACATCACCCGCTCGCGGCGGCGGGCATGGGCCGCGGCACGGCGCGCGGCGGTGGCGCGGCGGTCGCCTCCCCGGCGTGGCGGCGTGGCCGGCGGCGCGAGTTCCACCGTGTGCCGCATACCGTCCGCGTCCACCGCGATCACCAGTTCCGCACCGGGCGTCCACCTGCTCTCGGCGATGCCGTCCAGCGCGCCCGGAACCGGCTGCGGACAGCGCAGATCCGCGATCACGTCACTACTGCGATAGCGATGTACGCCCGCCCGGCCTTCGGCGTCGACCACCAGCCGGACCCGGGTCCGCCACCCGGTTTCGGGCGCGTCGCCGCCGGAGCCGAGCGGAAGCGGCTCCACGACGATGTCGGTGTCCCAGTGGGCGAGGCGCTGCAACTGCTCGCGGACCACGGATGCCTTCAGGCCACGCTGGGCCGCGGGGGTCGCGAAGGCGAAATCGCAGCACCCGGCGCCGCCGGGACCCGAGACCGGGCAATTCGGCGGCACGCGGTCGGAAGAAGTCTCCAGGATGTCGATCGCCTCGGCGCGGCAGAACGAGCCGCCGCGGTCCTCGGTCACCCGGGCGCGCACCAGTTCACCGGGCAGACCATGACGGACGAAGAGCACCCGGCCCTCGTGCCGGGCCACGCAGAAACCACCGTGGCCGGGTGGTCCCAGCCGCACCTGCACTGTGCGCCCGGACCAATCCGGCCCGGCACTCACGAACGATCCTCGTAACCGCGGCGAACCGAGCCCGGGGCATTGACCACTTCGGGGCGGCGTGCCTTGGCCGACGAACTCAGCTGCCACGGCACGCTCGTCACCATCACACCCGGCTCGAACAGCAACCGGCCCTTGAGCCGCAGCGCACTCTGGTTGTGCAGCAACTGTTCCCACCAGTGGCCGACCACGTATTCGGGGATGAAGACCGTCACCACATCGCGCGGCGAATCCTTGCGCACCCGCTTCACGTAATCGACCACCGGCTTGGTGATTTCGCGGTAGGGCGATTCGATCACCTTGAGCGGCACCGGAATATCGCTGTCGGCCCACTCCCGCACCAGCGCCCGGGTGTCGGGTTCGTCGACGTTGACGGTGACCGCCTCCAGCGTGTCCGGGCGGGTGGCCCGGGCGTAGGCGAGCGCGCGGCGCGTCGGCAGATGCAGTTTCGACACCAGCACGATCGAATGGGTGCGGCTGGGTAGAACGCCGGTGAACTCCTGCTCCTCGAGTTCGCGCCCGACGGTGTCGTAGTGGCGGCGGATCAGCCGCATCAGGCCGAAGATCGCGGCCATGGTGACGATCGCGATCCAGGCGCCGGCCAGGAATTTCGTGATGAGCACGATGATCAGCACGGCGCCGGTCATGGTCAGGCCGATGGCGTTGATGACGCGGGAGCGCAGCATCCGCCGGCGTACCGCCGGATCGGTTTCGGTGCGCAACAGCCGCGTCCAGTGCCGCAGCATGCCGGTCTGGCTCAGCACGAACGAGACGAACACCCCGACGATGTAGAGCTGGATCAGCCGCGTCACCTCGGCGCCGAACAGGACCACGAACGCGATCGCGGCGCCGGACAGGAACAGGATGCCGTTGCTGAACGCCAGCCGGTCGCCGCGGGTGTGCAGCTGCCGGGGCAGGAACCGGTCCTGCGCCAGGATCGAGCCGAGCACCGGGAAGCCGTTGAAGGCGGTGTTCGCGGCCAGCACCAGGATCAGGGCGGTGACGATGGTGATGTAGAAGAAGCCGAGCGGGAAACCGTCGAAGATCGTGTGCGCCAGCTGAGCGACCAGCGTCTTCTGTTCATAACCGGCCGGCGCCCCGACCAGATCGGACGAGTTCGCCGCGAAGACGACACCGAGCTTGCGCGCCATCAGGATGATGCCCATCAGCAGGGTGACGGCGATGACACCCAGCATCAGCAGCGTCGTGGCGGCATTGCGGGATTTCGGCTTGCGGAACGCGGGCACGCCGTTGCTGATCGCCTCCACGCCGGTCAGCGCCGCACATCCGGAGGAGAACGCGCGCGCGATCAGGAAGGTGAAGGCGATGCCCTGCAGATGTGACTCGTTGCCGTTGAGACCGAATCCGGAGGATTCGGCGTGCAGGTCGTCGCCGAAGACGAAGATCCGTACCGCCCCCCAGCCCAGCATCAGGAAGATCCCGATCATGAAGCCGTAGGTGGGAATCGAGAACGTGGTCCCCGATTCGCGCACCCCGCGCAGATTCATGGCGGTCAGCAGAACGATCGCCGCCACCGCGAACAGCACCTTGTGGGTGGACACGAACGGCACGGCGGACCCGATGTTCGACGCCGCCGAGGAGATCGACACCGCGACGGTGAGGACGTAGTCGACCATCAACGCACTGCCGACGGTGAGCCCGGCCATCGGGCCGAGATTGACCGTCGCGACCTCGTAGTCACCGCCACCGGACGGATAGGCGTGCACATTCTGCCGATAACTGGCGACCACGACCGCCATCACGGTCGCGACCGCCAGCCCGATCCACGGCGTGTAGACGTAGGCGGACAAACCCGCCGTGGAGAGCACGAGGAAGATCTCCTCGGGCGCGTACGCCACCGACGACAGGGCATCGGAGGCGAAGACGGGCAGCGCGATCCGCTTGGGCAGCAGGGTATGTCCCAGGGAATCGCTACGGAAAGGGCGGCCGACCACCATACGCTTGACGGCCGTCGTCAACTTGGACACTCGGCACAGCATAAGGGCAGGACCGGATGTGACATAGCGGGCGGTTCACTCGCGTTTCGGTCCCGGCCGATGGGGGAACATGCTGCGGGGAACCGTCAACGGGTACGGTTCCCTCGAGAGGGAACCAGACCGCACACCACGGTTTTCGGCGGAATTGGGGTTGACACGGTGTACGTAGTGATCATGGGGTGCGGCCGAGTCGGCTCCGCATTGGCACGCGCCCTGGTCCGGATCGGCCACGAGGTAGCCGTGATCGACCGGGATCCGGGCGCATTCCTGCGCCTGGGCAAGGACTTTCCCGGTGAGCGGGTCACCGGCGTCGGCTTCGATCGGGGTGTGCTGATCCGCGCGGGCATCGAGCGCGCGGGGGCGTTCGCCGCGGTGTCCAACGGCGACAACTCCAACATCATCTCCGCACGCGTGGCCCGCGAGACCTTCGGCGTGGAACGCGTCGTGGCCCGCATCTACGACGCCAAGCGCGCAGCGGTCTACGAGCGGCTCGGCATCCCCACCATCGCCACCGTGCCGTGGACCACCGACCGGTTCCTGCGCACGCTCACCGGCGACGAAACCACGGCCACCTGGCGCGATCCCACGGGCACCGGGTCGGTCACCGAACTCGTCCTGCACGAGGAATGGTACGGGCGTACCGTGCGGGATCTGGAAGACGCGGTACCGGTGCGGGTGGCCTTCCTGGTCCGCTTCGGGCAGGCGCTGCTGCCCACCAGCAAAACGGTGCTGCAGGCCGACGACACGGTCTACATCGCCGCCGTCTCCGACAAGGTCGGCGAGGCCGTGGCCGTCGCCGCCACCGCCCCTTCGAGCGAGGACAAGTCGTGAACGTAGCGATCGCGGGAGCAGGCGCCGTCGGCCGCTCCATCGCCCAGGAATTGCTGCGGGGCGGGCACCGGGTCACCCTGCTCGAGCGGCGGCTCGACCACATCGACCCGACGGTCGCCCCCTCGGCCACCTGGATGCACGGCGACGCCTGCGAACTCGAACTACTCGAGGAAGCGGGCCTGCAGGATTACGAGGTGGTGATCGCGGCCACCGGCGACGACAAGGCGAATCTCGTGTTCAGCCTGCTCGCCAAGACCGAATTCGGGGTGCGCCGCGTGGTCGCGCGGGTCAACGATCCGCGCAACGAATGGCTGTTCGACAGCTCCTGGGGTGTGGACGTCGCGGTCTCGACACCGCGGCTACTGGCCTCGCTCGCCGAGGAAGCGGTCTCGGTCGGCGACCTGGTCCGGCTGATGACGCTGCGCCAGGGCCAGGCGAATCTCGTCGAGATCACCCTGCCCACCGACACCGCGCTGGCCGGTCGCGCGGTCCGTACGCTCTCCCTGCCCCGCGACGTCGCTCTGGTGACGATCCTGCGCGGTGGCCGCGTGATCGTCCCCCAGCCCGACGATCCGCTGGAGGGCGAGGACGAGCTGCTGTTCGTTTCCACGGTGGAGGCCGAGGACGAATTGCGCCGCAGCCTGGCCGCGCAACCGGCGGGCGCGGCGCCCACCGGCGCGGAGCCGTCCGCCTCGATCTGAAGCCGCTCAGGCGGTTTCGGGGAGCAGCTGCGCGCGCAGCTTGGTCAGCGCGCGATGCTGCATGACCCGGACCACGCCGGGACTCGTGCCGATGGCCTCGGCGGTCTGCGCGGCCGTCCAGCCGAGCACGATCCGCATCACCAGCACCTCCCGATGGGCCGGCGCGAGGATCTTCATCAGCTCGCGGGTGGCTTGGCGCCGTTCCAGGTTGAGCGCCAGCTCCTCGGGCCCCGGTGCGGTGGAGGCGGTGTCGGGGAACTCGGCCACCGGATAGGACGGGTGCTGCTGGGCGCGGCGGAACGCGTCGGCCACCTTGTTGGCGGAGATGCCGTAGACGAACGCCAGGAACGATTTTCCTTGATCGCGATAACGCGGAATCGCGGTGACGGTCGCGATACAGATCTCCTGCGCGATGTCGTCCGCGGTGACGTGCGGGTTGTTGCTGCTTCCGACGCGCGCGGCGCAATAGCGGCGCACCAGCGGGTGCACAATCCGGATGATCTCGGTGACCGCGCGCTGGTCACCCGCGGCGGCCGGCCCGATGAGGCGGTCCAGTTCGGCGGCGGCGCGGCGGCTGTCGGAACCCGCGGGCGCCGATCTCGGCGACCGGACTCCCGCACCCTTCGCCGGGCCGGGGGCCGTCACCGTGTCGTTCTCGGTATCCACCGGGGATCCTCTCGCCGATCGCTACTGACTGACACGATCGTGCGCCGAATCCGGTTCGCGAAATAGATACCCCAGGGGTGGGTTCTGCCCACCCCATCGTTGTCCGCCCCCAGAATTGGGGGCATTACCCGACTCGGAGTCGGTTCGGTCCACCCGCCGCCGGGCGGCGAACTACTCGGTGGCCGACGAGGCCGGCATATGGCCGGCGCGACGCACCGCCCACACCGTGACCAGCAGGGCCACCGCGGTCAACGGCCAGCCCATCGCGATGCGGGCGGCGGCCAGCCAGCCGGTGCTGTCGGTGTCGTAGAAATGGTTCTGCACCAAGTAGCGGGCGCCGAAGACGAGCACCCACACCACCGTGGCCAGATCGTAGAGTCGCATCGCGCGCCGATCCGCACGCCAGCTGTGGCCGTGGCCGTTGAGCACACCCCAGATCACCCCGGCCAGCGGCCAGCGCACCAGCAACGACACCAGGAATACCCCGGCGTAGACCAGGCTCGCCCAGATGCCGAACAGGAAGTACCCCTTCGCCGCGCCGGTGCGGTGGGCGATGAAGGCGCACACCGCGACCCCGATGAATCCGGAGATCGCCGGCTGGATCGGTGAACGGCGGATCAGCCGCCAGATCAGGACACCGGCGGCGGTGGCCAGCGCCGCCCAGATGGCGGCCGTGAGGCCCCACAGCGTATTCGCGGGGACGAACACCACCACCGGCAGCGTGGAATAGATCAGTCCGCTGATACCACCGAGTTGCTCGAGCAGCGTCTGCTCGATCTCCTCTTCGCGGTCCTCACCGGTGTAGGAGTGGTCGCCCTCGCCGACGGCCGGATGCCGCGGTGCATCACCGCCGGACTCGCGCAGGCGGTGACGACCACGCCCCGCGACGGGGTTCGCGCGGAGTCCGGCCACGGCGGCCGGGTCGGCGCCCTCGTCGTTGTGGGGTATCGGCATACGTCAGGAATTCTCGCGGAGTTCGTAGTAGGGGTTGTACATCACCTTGGCGCCATCGCGTTCACCGATGCGGCCACGGACCAGGATACGGCGTCCCGATTCGACACCGGGTATGCGGCGCCTGCCGATCCACACCAGCGTCACCGCGTCGGTGCCGTCGAAGAATTCGGCCTCCACCGAGGCGCTGGCCGACTTCGGACAGGCCTCCACACTGCGCAATCGCCCCAGCATGGTGACCTCTTCGCCGCGTCGGCATTCCGCCGCCCTGCACGCGCCCGACGCTTCGGAGGTCTCCGCCAGCTCCTCCGCATCGAGTACGTCGAGATCGGCCGTCAGTCGACGCCCCAAACGCCGGAAATACCCGCTGTCGGGGCCTACCTTGCCCGCGGCACCGGAACCCGCCTTGTTTCCGCCTGTGAAAGGCATCTTGCAACACTTCCTGCACTACAGACGGCGTGGGTCACACGTCGTCGGTTTCCCACACGACCGGCTGATGGGCCGTACACCGCCACTGTAGATGCACCCGGACACCCGTGCCACGGGAGCCCGGCACCACCGTCACGGCGCTGACCGCACCGTTTGCTGGGTTCCCCGCCGATCCGCGCGCGAACCCTCGGATTCGAGTGGTCGACAACACGTTTTCCGAACCTCGCGCGGCGGGCCCGCCCGGTCCACCGGCTAGGCTGCCGCCCGTGTCAGAGCTATCCCGCTCCCGCGGTCCGCGCCCGGCCGTCGTCGTCGCCCTGCCGGGGACCGGATCCGATGCCGACTTCGCGCGACGCGCGTTCGAACCGGCTTGTGCCGCAATGGATCTGCCGTTCATCGCGGTGGAGCCGCAGCCGCGGGCCGTGGTCGCGAGCTGCCGGGCCGCGCTCGACGAGGCGGCACGCAGCGGGCCGGTGCTCGCCGCGGGGATCTCGCTGGGCGCCGCCATCGCGGTGGACTGGGCTGCCGCCCACCCGGAATCGGCGTTCGGGGTGGTCGCTGCCCTGCCGGCCTGGACCGGCTCCGACATCACGGGATGCCCGGCGGCGCTGAGCGCGGCGAGCACCGCGGCCCAGCTGCGCGCCGACGGCCTGGAGCCGGTGATCGAGCGGATGCGCGCGGGTAGTCCGGCCTGGCTGGGACGGGCGCTGACCCAGTCGTGGCGCACGCACTGGCCCGATCTGCCGGCGGCGCTCGAAGAGGCCGCGACCTATGCCTGGCCGGACACGGAATTACTTGCCGCCCTGCGCGTTCCGGCCACCGTCGTGGCGGCGGTCGACGATCCGGTGCACCCGCCGGCCATCGCCGAACAGTGGGCCCAGCTCATCCCGCGGGCGCGCCTGCACCGCATCACCCTCGACGAACTCGGCGCCGATCCGGGGATTCTCGGCGCTCGGGGCATCCCCGACCTGATCTCGCCCCGACTGCGCGCCTGACGACGCCCGGGCGCCCGGCGGTCTCGCGGGCGCCCGGAAGCGGTCAGTTGCGACCGAGTTGCTGCATCGCCGAACCTTCGGCGCCGCGGCGCGGCCCCTGCTGTTCGGCCGTGACCACCGGGAAGGTACCCGTCGCGGCCGCCTCCGCGGCGGCCGCCTGCGCGGCCAGCGCCTGCTGCTGCGCCTCGATCTGCTGCTGATGCGCCGCGATCAACTGGTCGGCGAGCTGCTGCGGCAGCACCACCGGCAACGGTTCCCGCACCGGCATCGGCTCGTCGCCGCGACGCACCACCGTTTCGGCGAGGATCGCGCGAGCCGCTTCGACCAGCGGGCCGCCCTCGTCGGCAGCGCCCGAGGGCCCCGCCGCCACCAGCCGGACCATCCAGCGATAGCCGTCGACGCCGATGAAACGCAGATCGGCGCCCTCGGTCACCGCATGCAGTTCGCGCCCCCACGGCCCGGTCTGCACCGAGACCTGCGCGCCGTCGGCCCGCAGCGATTCCGCCAGGTCCGCGGCGACGGTCCGCCACTGGCCCGGCGATTTCGGTGCCGCGTAGGCGGCCACGGTGAGACGGCCGTGCGGGGTCGCGAGATGGACCGCCTGCGGCGTCCCGTCGGGTGTCATCTCCACCTGCAACTGACCGCCGTCGGGGACCGGGAGGAGCACCGACCCCAGATCGAGATGCTGGTCGGAGATCTCGGCGAGGATGTCGGCCACCTCGTCGTAATCGAAGGGCCCGGTGCGGGGGGCGGAATCGTCGCTCTCGGCGGCGTCGCCGTCCTCGTCATATTCGTCGGCGTCGTATTCGTCGGCGTAGCCGGAGTCGTACCGGTCGGCGTCGTCGGCGAAGCCCTCGGTGCCGTCGTCGAAACCTTCCGGGTCGTACGCATCGTTCTCGGCGTATGCATCGGCACCGGCGTACGCGGAATCGTCCGCGTAACCGGCGGTTTCGGCGGGATCCTCAGCGTAGCCGGGAGACTCGGCGTACGAGTCACCGCTGTGCGCCCCGGACGACGGCCGGTAGGGGTCGGCGACCGCGAAACCGCCTGTGGCCGAGCCGGTTTCGGCGGTGTTGAAGCCGTGGCCGGCGTAGGGGTCCGGCACCGCCGGCTGCGGCTGCGCGGGCTCGCGATAGCCGGGAGCTTCGGCATTCACCGGGTGATGCCGGCCCGTCTGCGGGTGGCCGTACCCGGCGTCACCGGAATCCGGGCGCTGCTGTGCCGGCACGACCGGGTGCCGGCCGGTAGCCGGCGGCGCGGGCGTACCCGTCGGCTCCGAGGCGCGGCGCGGCGGACGCGGGGCTCCGGCGGGTGCGCCGGGCGGGACCGGCCGCCCCGGAGCACCCGGACCGCCCGGCGCCGGACGTCCGGGGCCCGGACCGGGAGGAAGCCGTGGCACCGAACCCGTCGGGGGCCCGGCCGGGTTGGCGCCGGGC
Organism: Nocardia africana NBRC 100379; assembly: GCF_001612635.1. Classification (GTDB taxonomy): domain Bacteria; phylum Actinomycetota; class Actinomycetes; order Mycobacteriales; family Mycobacteriaceae; genus Nocardia; species Nocardia africana. The sequence goes on from NZ_BDAV01000004.1 coordinate 127,284, forward strand.
GGAATACGCCGGACCGATCCCGTCACCGGACCAGCCGGTCCGGGCCCCGGAGGATTGCGCCACGTCGGGCCCGTGCCGGCCGGGGCGCCGGGATTGCGTTGCATCGCACCGGTGTCCATCGGGCCGCCGGGAATCCGCGGGGTGGGTCCGGTGCCGACCGGACCACCCGGGATCCGGGGCGTCGCACCGGTTCCCGCGGGACCGCCGGGAATGCGGGGGGTCGCACCGCTACCGACCGGGCCGCCGGGGACGCGCGGCGTGGCTCCGGTGCCGCCCGGACCACCGGGAACGCGGGGCATCGCCCCCGTACCCGCCGGGCGGCCCGGGACGCGCGGGATCGCGCCGGTTCCGCCCGCAGGCCGCGGCGGCAACTGACCGGAGGGGATGCGTGGAATGGGCCCGGTGTCGTCCATATCCCCCGGCACCGGCGGCAGGTCCGGCCCCGGTCCGCCCGGCACTCGCCGCGGCGGACGGCCCGCCGCCTCACCGCGGGCAGGAGTACCCGGACGCGCCGGCATTCGCGCGTGCGTGCCCGTCTCGTACGGGTCGGGCCGCGCACCGGGATACGGCGCCGCCGCCGGGAGTCCCGGCGTCCCGTATCCGGGCGGAGTCATACCGTGGTCCGGCTCCGCACGGCCGTGCCGTCCGGTGCGCCCGCTCGGAGCCTCCGTGCCCGGCCCGGCCGGGTAGTCCGGCTCGGAATAGCCGGTGCCGTAGGCGGATTCGCCGTAGCCTGCCTCGTCCCCCAGGTCCGGTGCCCGGTGCGTACCGGTCCGGTAGCCGCCCTCGGCGTATCCCTCGTCGTAATAGGAATCGCCGTAGCCGGTGTCGTCCCGCTCGGAGTCATGATCGGATCGATGATCTCCACGGCCGAACATGTTCATACCTCCCCTCCGGCGCGGCCCACCCCGCCGGATTGCGGCGACAGACTGTGGTGTCCGCCGCTCGACCCGTAACCGCCTGCGCCGCGCGATGTTTCGTCGAGCTGGTCGACCTCCACGAAATCCACCAGTTCCACACGCTGCACCAGCAATTGTGCGATCCGATCGCCACGATGCAACTGAATCGCCGTGCGCGGGTCGTGATTGATCAGGCAGACCTTGATCTCGCCCCGATACCCGGCATCGACGGTGCCCGGCGTGTTGACGATGGACAGGCCCGTCTTGGCGGCCAGCCCCGACCGGGGATGAATGAGGCCGACGGTGCCCACCGGCAACGCGACGGCGATTCCCGTGCCGACGAGAACCCGCTCGCCCGGCTCAAGAATGACGTCTTCGGTGGTGCACAAATCCACTCCGGCATCGCCCGGGTGCGCGCGTGTGGGCACCGGGACGCCGGGATCGAGCCGCAGCAGAGGTATGGGTGCAAGTCCGGTCACGTCCAGCGAGCCTACGCGTCCGGCGGCCGGGCCGTGGGAGCCGCCGGGCCCGGATGTGGCGGCGCCGAGCGGCCGCGGTCACGCACGGCCCGGACCGGCTCCCGCCGACAGCGAATATGTCGGCCTGACCTAGCATGATGTGGTGTCCGACCAGTCCCACGCAGTGCCTCCCCACGACTCCCCGGCGCGCGCGCACGCCGACAAGCCCGCCGCGGTCTACTCCGAACGGCTGTGGGTTCCGCTGTGGTGGTGGCCGGTGGCGCTGGCGGTGACCGGCCTGCTGGCCGCCGAAATCCATATGGGAGCGCCGGGGATCCGGGCGTGGCTGCCGTATGTGCTGCTGTTCCCGGTGCCCGTCTGGGCGCTGATCTGGGTGAGCCGTCACCGTGTGGAGGTGGCGGCGGATGCCGACGGCATCCTCGAATTGCGCGCGGACCGGGCCCACCTACCGGTAACGTATGTATCCCGGGCGGTGGCGGTACCGGCCAGCGCGAAGAGCGCGGCACTGGGTCGTCAGCTCGACCCGGCCGCCTTCGTCCAGCATCGCCCCTGGATCGGGCCCATGGTCCTGCTCGTCCTCGACGATCCGGACGACCCCGCTCCGTACTGGCTGATCAGCACGCGTAAACCCGAGCAGGTACTGGCCGCGCTCGGCGTGCCGAGCGCGGGCTGACGGGACCTGCCGGGCTGTTTGTCGTCGTTCTTTCAGTTACCCGCGGAACGAATCCGCTGCGGCCGCACGGATCCGCTCAGGCCGCGCAATCCATGCAGATCATCTGCCCGCCGGCCTCGCTGGCGAGTCTGCTGCGGTGATGAACCAGGAAGCAGCTCGAGCAGGTGAACTCGTCGGCCTGCTTCGGGATCACCCGGACCGAGAGCACCTCCTCGGACAGATCCGCGCCGGGAAGCTCGAACGACTCCGCGGTATCGGATTCGTCGATATCCACGACGGCGGACGCGGCCTCGTTGCGACGAGCCTTCAGCTCCTCGAGCGAGTCCTCCGACACCTCGTCGGATTCACTGCGCCTAGGTGCGTCATAGTCGGTTGCCATGTCGTCTTCCCCTCGTCCTTACTCCGTATATCCCGGACCGGCTCCGCCGAACGTCGATCCCTGTCGGAATCGCCCGGCAATGCCGCCCCGCCGTGGTGTACGTCACGTGTACACCGCTCGCCGCCCGGCCGGATCACCCTGACCCATACCGGATCGCGCTCGGTCAACGCAGGACATGCCCTGGTTGTTCCCGAAATCGCTTCCCTGATTCACATCAGCCGATTCGTATCGGGCCGCCAGACAATAGCGGACGCCGGGGCAAAAGTCGCAATCAAAACTCGAGCGAGCCGAAACCGACGGATAATCGTCACTCCGAGGGGCTGTTGAGGCGATACGCCACCGCTTCGTGCCCGGCGGTTCCCCGGCCCGTGACCCGATCGCGATTCGAACGGCCGCGCCGATCGTTACCATCCCGATATCCGGTACTGCCGTAGCCGTCTGTTTCCACCGCGGCGAATCGGCGCGCAGGTGTCCGCGTGCGCGACCGCGGCCCGCCAACTCGTAAGGTGTGCGTGTGGTTTCACTGATCACCGAAGGCAGCGCGGTCGACAACAAGGGCCGTCCGTTCCTGCGGCGCCGCTACCAGCCGTGGGTCGCACTCATCGCGGTTCTCGCCCTCATCTGCGCAATCGTGTGGATCAAGGCGCTGACCACCGCCGACACCGCCCATACCGCGATGGCCTGCAGTTCGCCGGCCCCCGCGTCGTCGGATCCCAACTCCCCGCAGCCCGCGCCGCTGGGCGAGGTGGTGTCACCGTCGCGGCTGCACGATGTGGAGCCGGCGCCGCTGGCCCAGGCCAAGGTGCGAGTGCTCAACGGTTCCGGCCAGCGCGGCCTGGCCGAGCACATCGCGTCCAAGCTCGGTGACTACGGCTTCGCCAGCCCGCCGCCTCCCGTCTTCGGCAACGATCCGGTCTACCTGAACGGCGACCTGGTCTGCACCGGCCAGATCCGCTACGGCGTGAGCGGTCGGCCCGCCGCGGCCGCCGTACAGCTCGTCGCGCCGTGCGCGGAGCTGGTCGAGGATCAGCGCACCGACGACACCGTCGACCTGGCCCTGGGCACCCTGTTCGGCAACGATCTGCAGCCGAGTACCGATGCCGAGGAAGTGCTGCGCGCCTTGAAGAATCCGGCGCCCAACGGCCCGGACGTCGATTCGGCGCTGCTGCAGGCCGCGCGCACCGCCCGCTGCTGAGCCCCGCTCACTCCTCCGGGATGGGCGCGGCGACGCCGAGGCGGTCGAACAGTTCGGCGAGTTCGTCGGCGATGCCCGGAGCGGCGGCGACGGTCAGCGCCCCCTGCGCGCCGGTGGAGTCCGCGCCGGGCAGCCGCAGGACCGCGCCCGCCTCGGCCGCGACCAGGGCTCCGGCGGCCCAGTCCCACGGATTGAGGCCGTGCTCGTAGTGGGCGTCCACGCGGCCCGCCGCCACCATGCAGAGGTCGAGGGCGGCCGAGCCGATCCGGCGGATGTCGCGGACCCGCGGCAGCAGCTGTGCCACGAGTTCGCCCTGCCGTTCCCGCCGCGCCGCGCCGTAGCCGAAGCCGGTGGCCACCAGAGCCAGCCGGACGGCGTCGATATCGTTGCAGCGCAACGTGATCGGCTCATCGTCGCCATGTGCCAGGGTGGCGCCCGCGCCCAGTCCGGCGCTGTAGGTGACTCCACCGGCCACGTCGACGACGGCACCGGCCAGGGAACGGCCGCCGCGCATCGCGGCCACCGACACCGCGTAGGCCGGAATGCCGTACACGAAGTTGACCGTGCCGTCGATCGGATCGACCACCCACACGATCTCGCCCGCGGCTCCGAGGCTGCCACCACCCTCTTCACCGAGGACTCGCTCGCCCGGGCGCGTCTCGGCCAGCAGCGACCGGATCAGCTGCTCCGTTTCGGTGTCGACCACGGTGACCGGATCGGTCGGCGTCGATTTGGTGCGGACCGAGCCGTCCTCGCCACGCCCCGCGCCGAAGACCTCGGGACGGCGTCGGCGGACGTGTGCCGCCGCGGTCTCGGCCAGATAGACTGAAACACGGCGTAATTCGGCGATTTCGGCAGGATCGAGGACGGGCGCTTCCGCGGTGTCGGCGGGTGAATTCGTCTCGGGCACGGTATCCATCCGACCATAGATCCGCCCGGACTCGCATCCGCGGTCGCGGCCATGGGCGCGTCGCGCGGTGTAACGTGCCGCTGGCACCTTCATCGGCCTAGACCACAGGGAACGAGGAGTTCGCGATGTCCGCTCGGGGGCAAGCATTCGGAATCGATATCGGGGGCAGCGGGGTGAAGGGCGCCGTCGTCGACCTCGCCACCGGCGACCTCGCCCACGAGCGCATCAAGATCTCCACGCCCCACCCGGCCACCCCCAACGCCATCGCCGAAACCGTCGCCAAACTCGTCACCCAGGCCGACTGGGACGGCCCGGTCGGGCTCACCCTGCCCAGCGTGGTGGTCAACGGCATCGCCCGCACGGCCGCCAACATCGACAAGAGCTGGATCGACACCGACGCGCGTCAGCTGTTCTCACTGGCGCTGGGCGGACGCGACGTCGTGGTGCTCAACGACGCCGACGCCGCCGGCCTGGCCGAGGACCGCTACGGCGCGGCCCGCAATATCGACGGCCTGGTGATGCTGCTGACCTTCGGCACCGGTATCGGCTCGGCGCTGCTGAACCACGGCGTCCTGGTTCCCAACACCGAACTGGGCCACATCCAGGTCCACGGCAAGGAGGCCGAGCACCGGGCCGCGTCGTCGGTGAAGGAACGAAAGAATCTGTCGTACAAGGAGTGGGCCGCCGAGGTGACCAAGGTACTGGTCACCCTGGAGGACCTGTTCTGGCCGACGGTCTTCGTCGCCGGCGGCGGGATCAGCCGCGATGCCGAGCACTGGATCCCGTTGCTGGCCAATCGGACTCCGGTCGCGGCCGCCCATCTGCGCAACACCGCGGGTATCGTGGGCGCCGCGATGGCCGTGGATAGCGGGATCGCGCCGTGAGCACTCGTTGCCGATAGTTACAATGGAACGAGACCGGCGGTGAGCCGGAAAACAACCCCGGCACGTAGAGCCGGGTTCAACCCCGACAGAACCGCTCCGCCGGATGATTACTCTGGCGTGACGCCGCACGAGACCGTCACGAAAGGGCGTACGTGGTAGCCACGAATACCCGACAGACCGCCGAATCGGCCGACGCTGCCGACTCCGCAGAAGGCACCGCAGCACGGCCGGTCCGCAAGGCTGCCGCGAAGAAGGCCCCAGCCAAGAAGGTCGCCGCGAAGAAGGCCCCCGCCAAGAAAGCGGGAGCCAAGGCTGCAAAGAAAGCCCCCGCCAAGAAGGCCACCACGAAGAAGGCGGCCCCCGGCGCGGACAACGAAGCCGACGAGCCCCTCGACGACGAGTCGCTGGAACTCGACGACCTCGGTGATCTGGAGGTCTCCGAGGACGATCTGAGCGACGAGGGCGAAGATCTCGTCGAAGAAGCCGCCGACGAAGAGGCCGAAGCCGAGGACGAGGAAGCCGACGAGCCCTCGGAGAAGGACAAGGCCTCCGGCGATTTCGTCTGGGACGAGGAGGAATCCGAGGCCCTGCGCCAGGCCCGCAAGGATGCCGAGCTCACCGCGTCCGCGGACTCCGTGCGCGCCTACCTCAAGCAGATCGGCAAGGTCGCGCTGCTGAACGCGGAGGAGGAGGTCGAACTCGCCAAGCGGATCGAGGCCGGTCTCTACGCCACCGAGAAGCTGCGCGAATTCGCCGACAAGGGCGAGAAGCTGCCGGTGGCCACCCGTCGCGACCTGCAGTGGATCATGCGCGACGGCAACCGCGCCAAGAACCACCTGCTCGAGGCCAACCTGCGTCTGGTCGTCTCGCTGGCCAAGCGCTACACCGGCCGCGGTATGGCGTTCCTGGACCTGATCCAGGAGGGCAACCTGGGTCTGATCCGCGCGGTGGAGAAGTTCGACTACACCAAGGGCTACAAGTTCTCCACGTACGCCACCTGGTGGATCCGGCAGGCCATCACCCGCGCGATGGCCGACCAGGCCCGCACCATCCGTATTCCGGTGCACATGGTCGAGGTCATCAACAAGCTGGGCCGCATCCAGCGCGAGCTGCTGCAGGACCTGGGCCGCGAGCCCACGCCCGAAGAGCTCGCCAAGGAAATGGACATCACGCCGGAGAAGGTCCTCGAGATCCAGCAGTACGCGCGTGAGCCCATCTCGCTGGACCAGACCATCGGTGACGAGGGCGATTCCCAGCTGGGCGACTTCATCGAGGATTCCGAGGCGGTCGTCGCGGTCGACGCGGTGAGTTTCACGCTGCTGCAGGATCAGCTGCAGTCGGTGCTGGAGACGCTGTCCGAGCGGGAGGCGGGCGTGGTCCGGCTGCGCTTCGGTCTCACCGACGGCCAGCCGCGCACTCTCGACGAGATCGGCCAGGTCTACGGGGTCACCCGTGAGCGCATCCGCCAGATCGAGTCGAAGACGATGAGCAAGCTGCGCCACCCCAGCCGCTCCCAGGTACTGCGCGACTACCTGGACTGATATCCACGCCACCGACGATGCCGCCGAGGTTCGACCTCGGCGGCATCGTCGTTATGTCCGGCGTACCGCCGCCACGGCCCCATAAGGTGGGCTGTCGTGGATCAGTTGGTGTTGGTTTTCGTGCTGGCGTTCGCGACGATCCTGGCGCAGCCGCTGGGCCGGCGGCTCGGTTTGGCGCCCGCGGTGCTGATGACGGTCTTCGGGCTCGTCATGGCGATGCTGCCGTTCGTGCCGAATATCGCGCTGGCGCCCGAACTGATTCTCCCGCTGGTCCTGCCGCCGCTGCTGTACGCCTCGGCGCGGCGCACCTCCTGGCAGCAGTTCGCGTCCAAGGCAGGTGCGATCCTGTTGCGGGCGGTCGGTCTGGTGGTGGCGACCGCGGCCGCGGTCGCCGCGATCTTCCACCTCTGGTATCCGGCGCTGCCGGTGGGCACGGCGTTCGCGCTGGGCGCGGTGGTGGCGCCGCCGGATCCGGTGGCGGTGAGCGCGATGGCGGATCGGCTGGGTCTGCCGCGGCGTCTGCTGGCGGTGCTCGAGGGTGAGGGCCTGTTCAACGACGTGACCGCGGTGGTGATCTACGACGTCGCGGTGCAGGCGGTGGTGACCGGGCAATTCTCCGCGTGGCGGACCGCGGCGGACTTCGTGCTCTCGGCGGTGGTGGCGGTGGCGGTCGGGCTCGCGCTCGGCTGGGCCGGCAGTGCCCTGATGCGGCGGCTCACAGAGGCGCCGTGGCAGGTTGCCCTCGGCTTGCTGCTCCCGTTCGCCGCCTACGGGCTGGCCGAGGCCGCACACGGTTCGGCGGTACTCGCGGTCCTGGTCTGCGCGCTGTATCTCACCGATGCCGCAACGGATTTCAGCGATGTCGGATACCGGATCGTCGGCGATTCGTTCTGGGATGTGATCGACATGCTGGTCACCGGATTCGCCTTCGGGCTGGTGGGCCTGGAACTGAGCACGGTGCTCGCCACCACCGGTCCGAACTGGCCGCGCCTGCTCGGCGGGGCGGCCGCGGTGGTCGGCGTGGTGGTCGCCCTGCGGCTGGTGTGGCTGCTGGCCAGTACGGCCCTGTTCCGCGGCTGGTGGCGGCGCCGGCGCGTGGACGAGCCGTACACCTGGCGCGAAGCCGTGGTCACCTGGTGGGCCGGCATGCGCGGCGTGGTGACCGTCGCGCTGGCACTGGCCCTGCCGCTGACCACCGATTCGGGCGCGGACTTCCCCGGCCGCACCGAGGTCTTGTTCATCGCGTTCGTCGTGGTCCTGTTCACGCTGCTGCTGCAGGGCCCCACGCTGCCCCTGGTGACGCGCTGGACCGGGGTGAAGGCCGATACCGAGGTCGAGCGAGCCATGGAGCGACGCCTGTGGACGCGGATCCTGCGCGCGGAACTGGCCCGGCTCGAGGAGATCGCCGACAACGAGGATCTGCCCGACGAGGTCTATCAACGGCTGCGCGACACCGTGGAACGCCGGCTGATGCGCGCCGACCCGGAAGCGGCCGAGGCCGCCGACGGCACCAAGGCCGTCGAACACGCCATGCGGCTCACCGGCAAATTGCGCACGATCAGCAACGACGTCCTCGACGCCGGGCGCGGGGAAGCCCTGGCCGCCCGCCGCGAACCGGGTATGCCGCCGGATCTGGTGGACCGGGTGATGCGCCGGCTGGATCTGCGCCCGCCGCCGCTGCTGTGAGATTGCGGGACCCGCGCGGCGGTCGAGTCCCCTGAACAGCTCCCGGCGATCGAGTTCCGGACCGCGGACACGCGACGCGAACTGGCCTCGCGATCCGGCAAACACCAGCTATTTTCCAGGACTAACGTTCGGGAAATTTACTACCTGCGAGTATCTCGCTAATGTGCGGACGGTCACCGGCATGGGGATGCGGTGACGCACTTTCAGCAAGGAGTCCGCATGCTTCAGATCGACCAGTTCACCTATGGGTGGTTGACACCCTCACTGGCCTACGTCATGTCCGTCATCGGTTCGTTGCTCGCGCTGCGCTGCATGGTGCGTGCGCGGGCCAACCCCGGACGCCGCGGATGGATCGTCACCGCGGCCGTCGCCCTGGGCGGAACAGGAGTGTGGGTGATGCACTTCATCGCGATGCTGGGTTTCTCGGTCCACGGCGCGACCATTCGCTACAACATCCCGATCACCTTGATCAGCGCCGCGATCGCGGTGGCCGTGGTGTGGATCGGCCTGTCGCTGGTGATCCGCCGGCAGGGCGACGCCTCGGCGCTGCTGACCGGCGGGGCCGTCACCGGGCTGGGTGTGGCCGCAATGCACTACGCCGGCATGTACGCGATGAAAACCGACGTCGCGATGCATTACGACCCTTGGCTGGTCCTGGTCTCCATCGTGATCGCGGTGGTGGCGGCGACCGCGGCGCTGTGGTTCGCTCTGCACGTCGAGGGGCTGCTCGCGACCATCGGTTCGGCGATGATCATGGGCGTCGCGGTCTGCGGCATGCACTACACCGGCATGTACGCCATGCAGGCCCATATGGCCGACAACATGCAGGCGCCGTCGGGCGCGCAGGCCAACGAACTGCTGACCCCGCTGATCATCGGCGTGAGCATGGTGACGCTGCTGCTGTTCCTGCAGGTCGGCATCACCGATATCCATGAACCGGATCTGTCGCGTATCCGGGGGCAGCGCGCGAGCCGGTACTGGCCCAGCAGCGCGGAGTCCGAATCTCCGGCGACGGGGTCGTTCGCTCGCGAGGAATACCCCGCGGAGGAGACACACCGGCACCGCCGGTAGCTGCCGCATCCCGCACAGCCCGGGCAATCCGGTGACCGCACAGCTCACCCGCGGGAAACCGCTTCGAGGCGAACGCGGGGCACCGGATTGCCCGGGTTGGCGGGCGGACCGGCCCGGCGCGGGCGACACTGGCATACGTGGCGTCCTCCGCATTGAATCACTCCCGGTCCCCGTGGACCCGGGTCCTCGACCTCGACACCGGTCGACGGCAACTGCTGGACTGGTGGCACGGCCCGGATCGGATCTACCGGGCCGGCAAGGCGGTCCACGACCACCTGGCCGGTGCGCCCGCCTCCTGCGCCTACGCGTTCACACTGTTCGTCACGTGGTGGACGCTGCGCGGGATCAGCGATTTCGCCGGGCATCGGCTGATCCTGTCCGCCTCGACGAATCTGCACAACATGCGCCGTGAGCCGGTGCAGGTGCTGGTCGCCTCGGCGTTCTGGACCGACGGCGGATTTCCGTGGTCGATCATCCTCGGCTTCCTGACGGTGATGGCCTTCGCCGAGCGCTGGCTGGGGACCTTGCGCTGGATCATGGTCTTCGCCTGCGGCCACGTCGGCGCCTCGATGATCGTCGTCACCGGCGTCGCCTTCGCGGTGCACCACCAGCTGATTCCGCTGCGCATCGCGGTGGCCTCCGATGTGGGGTCCTCCTACGGTTCCACCGCGGTGCTGGCCGCGCTGAGCTTCCATCTGCGCGGCACGCCCCGAACCGTGTGGGCGGCCGGGCTGCTGGCCTGGTTCGGCTTCGCCGCCTGGCACGGGCGCACCTTCACCGACTACGGCCATCTGACGGCGCTGTGCATCGGCTTCGTGGTCGCGGCGATCGCGGTGGCGTTGTCGCGACGGCTCGAACGGATCCGCGACCAGCGCGCCGCCAGCGCCGGCCGCGCACCGGGCGACACCGCGCCGCGGCCGATCGACCATCCCGCGCCCGCCCTGGTGAGCGAGAACGGCCCCTCAGCCGACGGCCGGAGCGAGCCGACGCTGCAGTGAGCGCACCACGGGTTCGACCACCCGCGCCGCGACCGGTCCGAGGATCGCCATCAGCAACACGTAGGCCGAGGCCAGCGCGGCCAGTTTGCCCGGTACCGCGCCGACCGAAACGGCAAGTCCCGCAATGACGATCGAGAATTCTCCGCGGGCCACCAACGCGGCGCCGGCGCGCGCACGACCTAGGCGGCCGATGCCTTGCCGCTTGGCCGCGAACCAGCCGGTTGCGATCTTGGTCAGCGTGGTGATCACGGCCAGCAACACCGCCCAGCCGAGGACCTGGGGGATCTTCTGCGGATCGGTGTTGAGGCCGAAGGCGACGAAGAAGATGGCGGCGAACAGATCCCGCAGCGGTTCCAGCAGTTTCGCGGCGCTCTGCGCGGTCGATCCCGAGATCGCGATGCCCAGCAGGAACGCGCCGACCGCGGCCGAGACGTTGAGCCCCGAGGCGATGCCGGCGACCAGCAGCGCCGCCCCCAGCAACTGCAGCAGGAAAACCTCACGATCCTTGCTGTCCACGATCGAGGACACGAAGCGCCCGTAGCGCAGCGCGATGACCAGCACGATCGCGATCACGAGCAGAGCGAGCGCCAATGACCGCAGTCCGGCCAGCCAGCCGACCCCGGCCAGGATGGTGGTCAGGATCGGCAGGTAGACCGCCATCGCCAGATCCTCGAACACCAGAACCGACAGCACGACCGGCGTCTCCCGGTTACCGAGCCGTCCGAGGTCGTTGAGCACCTTCGCGGCGATACCGGAGGACGAGATATAGGTGACGCCGGCCAGGGTGATCGCGCCGGTCGGTCCCCAGCCGAGCAGCAACGCCACCACCGCGCCGGGCGTGGCGTTCAGCGCGATGTCGAGCAGACCGGCCGGCCAGGATTTGCGCATGCCCGACATCAGTTCCGGCGCAGTGTATTCCAGGCCCAGCAGCAACAGCAGCAGCACGACGCCGATTTCGCCTGCGAGATGGCCGAATTCGGTGGCGGCCTTCACGGTCAGCACACCGCCGTCGCCGAAGGCCAGGCCGCCGAGGAGGTAGAGCGGGATCGGGGACATGCCGAAACGCCCTGCGACGCGCCCCAGGACACCGAGGGCGAACAGGACCGCTCCGAGCTCGAACAGGGCTAGTGCGGTCGACTCCACCGGCTCACCCGCCGGTCAGAATCTCGAGCGCCTCGTCGAGGCCCTGCGGGGTTCCGACCACGACCAGCAGGTCGCCCGCCACGAGCACGAAGTCCGGACCGGGCGAGGGATAGATCTGCCCGGCCCGCATCACGGCGACGATCGACGCCTTGGTGCGGGTGCGCAGGCGGGTGTCGCCGAGTGCACGCCCCGAATACGGGGATTCGTCACCGATCGGGAGCTGGCGGGTGGTGATGCCCGGCAGATCGCGATGATCGTCTTTGAGCTTCTCCACCAGCTGCGGCGCGCCGAGCAGATTGGCGAGTACGGCCGCTTCATCGACGGTCAGTGGCACCTGCGCGGCGCAGTCGTCGGGGTCGTCGTGTTTGGAGACGATGAGATCGATACCACCGTCACGATGCGCGACAACTCCGATCCGGCGCCCGGATCGCGCCTCGAAGTCCTTTCGGACGCCGATTCCGGGCAGCTGTGTCACATCGACGTTCACGAAATCCAGCCTAGATCAAGCACTTCGAGAGGCCGGCCACTGATCCGGGTCCGCGGTGAGTGCCGGAAATGTCCCTTTTTCATCAGGAGCATAGTAACTGGTGCCCACCACCGCCGTGACGGGAAGCGGGCCGTAGAGGTGTGGAAAGCGCATCGAGCCCGGATCGCCGGCGACGCCCGGCTCCCAGCGCAGCGGCGCGCTCAGGCAGGTGACGTCGATCCAGAGCAGCATCATATCGTCGCGCCCGGCGAACAACCGGTTCGCCGGCAGATGCACCTGGTGCGGCGCGGACAGATGCAGGAACCCCTCGGACTCGAGCGAGGGTGCCACACGTTCGCCGATTCGCTGCGCCTGCTCCCACTCCGCGGGCGTACAGAGATGAACCAGCATGCGCCCGTTGGTGTTTTCGGTATTCGCGGCGGCGGGGGCAACGTTGTCGGCAGTCACGGCTGCACCATACCCAGCGTGGCGCGCGCGACCCGCCGAACAGAACGAAGCGGACGTTTTGATTGAGCGGTTGATTGTCGGTGGGCGCGGGTAATCTGCGAACAGACAACTGGATCGGCCTTTTTCCGAAGTGTTGAACCACAGGTGGTGAACCGAGGTTCCCAAGGATGGCCATGGTGTTCGCCCACAGCGAAATACCTGGTCATGTTAGGGAAAACACATACAAACATCTTCGGGAACAAAGCCCCCGTCCCGAACGTCTGACAGAGTAGTCATCAGCCACTGCTGGGAAGTAGCGGTAGCGAGCCCGCGGAAGGGACCGCGGGCCCCACACCAGGCGAACGGCTTTCTGCGCCGGGAGCCAGGACGGAGGAGTCATGCCAGGAACACTGACAAGCACCCCACTGACTGCGGTCGATCGTTGCGACCGCTGCGGTGCGGCCGCGCGCGTGCGCGCGACACTTCCCGCCGGTGGCGAGTTGCTCTTCTGCCAGCACCACGCGAACGAGCACATGGAGCGCCTGCGCGAACTGGAGGCAGTCATCGATACCGAGTCCGCACCGGCACTGTAGGCCGGCTCCTCACGTCCCCTGTCAGCCAAGGGCGGCCTTCGGGCCGCCCTTTTTCGTGTCTCCGCTCACAGGGGTACGAGTCCGTCCAGCAGGCGGGCCAGTCCGTACTCGAAGGCGCCGTCGGGATCTCCGGGGGCCTGATACTGCTCCCCCACCGCGGTGCCCACCCGCTCCGCGAGGGGAAACGACTGCCCCGCCATCGCCTCGGCGAGCAGCGGCCCGTACGCCTCCCACCAGCGCGCATCGCTCATCTCGTCGGCGCCACGCCGGGCCGCGACCGCCGTGCGAGCATTGCCGGTCGCGAAATCGGACAGCACGGCGATGGTCCGGTCCATGTCGACATCGGACAGCCCCGATCCGTCCAGCGCACTCAACTGCCGTTCGTAGCGTCGTAGCCGCCCCGGCCCCAGATCCAGCCGCCACGGCGGCACCTCCAGGAGCCACGGGTGGGCGAGCAGTTCCGCGCGCACGCCGCGCGCGATGGCCGCCAGACGCTCACGCAGGGGCGCGGCCGGATCGATCGGCGCGTCCTCGTCGGCCACCCTGTCGACCATCGCGATGATCAGCGCCTGCTTGTCCGGGACGTAGGTGTAAAGGCTCATCGGCCCCAGCCCGAGTGCCGTGGCCACCGCACGGATGGACACCGCACCGTAGCCGTCGCGGTCGGCGATCCGGACCGCGGTGCGGATCACCTCGTCCACCTCGACCGTCTGCTTCGGCCCGCGTAACCCGGGGCGGGCCGGGAGTTCGCGGCGCCACAGCAGGGCGATCACCTGTCGCGCCCGGTCGGAGGCGGATTTCTGGGCCACAACACTCCTCAGGGAATCTCATTACACTGTACGGGGTTATAATACTCCGTACACTATACGTAGATAAGCGAGGGTCCTCTGCACACCACACACGCCACCTATCTGCCCGACCGCCATACGTTCGCCCTGTGGCATCGGGACGACCCGATGATCGACGCCCCGCCGTCCGGTGTGCGCGACACCGTCCGGCTCGCCGTGCCGGAGCCCGGCGGCACCGCGATCGGAGTGAGCGAGGTCACCTGCGCCGTGGTCGACGCCGATCAACTCGCCGCGGTCGAGGTGGGCCGCGCCGGTTCGTCACTGTCGGCCTGGCAGCGTGTCGCGCGAGAGGCGGGCGGGCCGGAGCTGTTGCCCGCCGCCGCCCACGCCGTCCCCAATGCCGCGGCCACCGCGATCGTCTCCGCCGACCGAGCGGTGCGGGCCTACCGCGAGACCGAGGACATCGTGCGGACGTTGCGCGAACCGCTGCGCGCGCGATTGCGGCCCTATCAGGCGCGCGGCATCTCCTGGCTGCACCGGACCACCGCCGAATACGGCGGCGCGGTGCTCGCCGACGAGATGGGACTGGGAAAGACCGTGCAGGCCATCGGCTTTCTGCTCGGACGCGCCGCGTCCGGCCCGCAGCTGGTGGTCTGCCCGACCTCGCTGGTCGGCAACTGGGTTCACGAGATCACCCGCTTCGCGCCCGGCCTGCGCCCGATCGCCTGGCGGGGTGGGGAACTCGTCGCGCCAGGGCCCGATGCGGTGCTCGTCACCGGATATCCGACGCTGCGCGGCCACGGACCTGCACTGGCCGACATCGACTGGGCCACCGCGATATTCGACGAGGCACAAGTGCTGAAGAATCCCCGCACGCAGGTGTCGCGGGCGGCGCGCGCCGTGCCGGCGCGGGCGCGGGTCGCCTTGACCGGTACGCCCGTGGAGAACCATCTCGACGAACTGTGGGCGTTGCTCAATCTGGTCACCCCCTCGGCGTTCACGCACAAGGCGCAGTTCCGGCGGCGCTACGTGCGTCCCATCGAGGAGGGTTCCACCGCGGCCGCGCAGCGCCTGCACGACACCATCGAGCCGATCGTGCTGGCCCGGCGGAAAATTCAGGTGGCCGCGACCTTGCCACCGAAGATCCGCACCGATCTGGTCTGCGATCTGACCGCGGAACAACGGCGCCTCTACGACGAGTTGCTCGACCGCGCCGAGACCGACGGATTCGGTGTGGGCGCCGAACGCAACGCGCGCGTGCTCGCCGCGCTGACCAGCCTGAAGCAGGTCTGCAACCACCCCGGGCTGATCACCGGCGATCTCGACGAGCTCACCGGGCGCAGCGGAAAATTCGACGTCTGCTCCGATATCCTCGCCAACAACCTCGAACTGGATTGCCCGACATTGGTTTTCACCCAATACCGGCGCACCGGGGAGTTACTGGCACGCCACTGCGCCGAGCGCTTCGGAGTCGAGGCGCCGGTCTTCCACGGCGGTCTGTCGCAGCGCGACCGCGGTGCGATCGTCACCGCTTTCCAGAGCACCGGCGGACCGCCGATCCTGATTTTGAGCCTGCGGGCCGCCGGAACCGGCCTGACCCTGACCCGCGCCGCGGACGTGGTGCACTACGACCGCTGGTGGAATCCCGCGGTCGAGGCGCAGGCCTCGGACCGCGCACACCGCATCGGGCAGACCCGCACGGTCACGATCACGACCCTCACCAGCGCCACCACCGTCGAGGAACATATCGCCGGCATGCACGATCGGAAATCCGCGCTGGCCGGACTCGGCGCCGGCGACGGACGGTCGGCGGTGGCCCGGCTGGCCCGGTTGGACGACGACCACCTCCTGGCCGTGTTGCGCCGGAAGCGAGGCAATTGACATGCCCGACAACGAATTCGGTTACACGCCGTGGGGTATGGGATGGGTGCGGCTGGCGGAGCCGATCCGGACGGCACGCCCCGAGCCGCTGCTGCCCCGCGCACGCAGTATCGCCCGCAACGGCGGCGTGAACCTGAAGATCGACGGCACCACGGTCTCGGCGCACATCCACCGCGGCGGACAGGCATCGGTGACCCTGCTGGAGATCGCCCCACTACCGGCATCCGCGGTGAACGCCATGGCCGAGCACATTCCCGCGCACCTGGTCCAGCTCACCGATGAGGTGTACGCCGCCCTCACCGCCGCCGGCCTGGCCCCGATACCGCGACTCGATGCGACCGACTGCTCGTGTTCGGCCCGCACCCCACGCTGCCTGCACCTGCTGGCCACCTGCTACGCCCTCGCCCGAGCGGTGGACGAGAACCCCTGGCTGTCATTGGATCTGCAGGGCTACCGGTCCGGGGGCGCCGAGGAGAGCACGGCGGACGCCCCGCCCGCGCGGTGGACGCCGCTCGATTCCCTGGACCCCGCAACGTTTTTCACCGGCGTACCGGCGGGTGAGCAGGTGCGCCGACGCTCCTGCACCGGTTAGGCGAGCGCCGCTGCCGCCCGACTGGGGCGGCCGCCGTCGTGCGGGCCCGCACAGTCCGGCCCGCACGACGGGATTCAGGCGTTGGTGCCGCCGTCGACAGTGAGGGTCGCACCGGTCAGCCGGGCGCCCGACGGACCGGCGAGGAAGGCTACGACCCCCGCGACGTCGTCGGCCTCACCGAAGCGGCCGAGCGCCGAATGCCGTAGCTGGTTCTCGGCGTGGGCCGACGCGGCCGGATTCATATCGGTGTCGGTCGAGCCCGGCTGGACCAGGTTGACCGTGATCCCGCGCGGGCCCAGCTCCCGCGCGAGGGCTCGGGTGAATCCGTTGAGCGCGGATTTGCTGAGGTTGTAGAGCGTCAGCCCCTCGAACAACGCGCGCTCGGACAGGTTCGAGCCGATGCTGATGATGCGCCCGCCGCGTTCCATGTACGCCAGGGCGGCCTGCGCCGCGACGAACGCGGCCCGGGCGTGGATGTGCAGCGCCTCGTCGATGTCGGCGACGGTGAAATCGGTGAACGGCTTGGCCGGGAAGATGCCCGCGTTGTTGACCAGGACGTCGACTCCGCCCAGTTCCGCGGCGGTGTGATGGACCGCCGCGGCGACCTGCCCGGCATCGGCACTGTCGGCTCGCACCGCGATCGCGCGCCGCCCGAGCGCCCGGATATCGGCGGCCACCTCCTCGGCCGCCTCGGCCGCGCCGCGGTACGTCAGCGCCACGTCCATGCCGTCGGCGGCCAGGCGCCGCGCGATCGCGGCGCCGATGCCCCGGCTACCTCCGGTCACGAGGGCCACGGTGGTCGACTCGCTCATCTGCACTCCAATTCTGTGTCGATCAATACAGAAATAGACAAGCAGGTCGGCCGGCGGTCCGTCAAGAGATATATTTAGTGATCGACACAGAAAGAGGATTCGATGGCCGAACGCGGACGACCGCGCGGATTCGATCGCGACATCGCGCTGCGGCGCGCCATGGAAGTGTTCTGGGAACACGGCTACGAGGGCGCCGCGATGAGCGACCTGACGTCGGCGATGGGGATCAATTCCCCCAGCCTGTACGCCGCCTTCGGATGCAAGGAGCAACTGTTCCGCGAGGCCGTCGAACTGTACGGCCGCACCGAAGGCGGGTACACCGCCCGCGCGCTCGACACCGCGCCGACCGCCCGCGCGGCCGTCGAGGCGATGCTGCGCGACAACGCGGCCGCCTACTGCGACCCCGCCACGCCGCGCGGATGTCTGGTGGTCGTCGCGGGCAATACGGCCGGGCCCCGCCACAGCGCCGTCCGCGATCTGCTCGCCGAGCGCCGCCGCCACACCACCGAAGCCGTGCGGCAGCGACTCGAGCGCGGCATCCACGACGGCGATCTACCGGCCGACACCGATTCCGAGGGTCTCGCCGACTTCTACACCGCCGTGCTGTTCGGGCTGTCGGTACAAGCGGGGGACGGGATGGACCTGCACCGGCTCGGCCGGACCATCGACCGGGCACTGCGGGCGTGGCCGGAATCCACGCCCGCCGACCAGGGCTGACGCGACTGGCCCGGCCCCCGAATAGCCTGCGGCCCAGGACTTTTGGCGGCGGCGTCGCGAGTACGGCTACATGCGCCGCAGCGCCGCGATGCGCTGGGACAGCTGATCGGCGGTCGCCAGCGCCGTCGGCGGCCCGCCGCATTCACGCCGGAGCTCGCCGTGGATCACCCCGTGCGGCTTACCGGTGCGGTGATGATGCATGGCGACCAGCGAATTGAGTTCGCGCCGCAACTCCCCCAGCCGGTCGGCGGTCGCGACGCGTTCGGCCGCGGCCGCCGCCGAGGGCCCGGCGTCGGGCGCCTCCGCCACCGAGACGGCGGCGCTGCGTTCGCGGATCTGGCGGGTCTGGCGGTCGCGCAGCAGGGCCCGCATCTGATCGGCGTCCAGTAGGCCCGGAATGCCGAGGTAGTCGGCCTCCTCGTCGCTACCGGAGAAGGTCGCGGTCCCGAACGAGTCGCCGTCGTAGATCACCTGATCCAGTTCGGCGTCGGCCGCCAGCGCGACGAAGGCGCGTTCCTCCTCGCCCGGCTCGTCCTTCTGCTTGTTCGCATCGATCAGCAGCTCGTCGTCGAGGGCGTTCTTCTCCCGATGCGGCTTGCCGATGACGTGGTCGCGCTGCACCTCGAGCTGCGCAGCCAGATCCAGCAGCACCGGCACCGACGGCAGGAAGACGCTCGCGGTCTCCCCGGGCCGGCGCGCACGCACGAAACGGCCGATGGCCTGGGCGAAATACAGCGGGGTCGAGGCGCTGGTGGCATAGACGCCGACGGCCAGGCGCGGCACGTCCACACCTTCGGACACCATGCGCACGGCGACCATCCACGGGTCGGTGTTGTTGCTGAACTCCCCGATCCGCTGGGAGGAAGTGGGGTCGTCGGAAAGGACCACCGCCGGTTTGCTGCCCGAAATATGTTCCAGCAGTTCGGCGTAATCGCGGGCCTTCTCCTGATCGGTCGCGATGACCAGCCCACCGGCGTCGGGCATGCCGGTGGCGCGCAGCTGCCGCAGCCGGGTGTCGGCGGCGGTCAGCACCTTCGACATCCAGTCGCCGGCCGGGTCCAGCGCGGTGCGCCAGGCCCGGGCGGTCTGTTCGGCGCTCAGCGGTTCGCCCAGCCGGGCGGAATACTCCTCGCCCGCGCTGTCACGCCACTGCGCCTCACCGGAATAGGCGAGGAAGACCACCGGCCGGACCACGCCGTCGGCCAGGGCCTCGGAGTAGCCGTAGGTGTAGTCGGCACTCGACCGCGGAAATCCGGATTCGTCCGGTTCGTAGTTGACGAACGGAATCTGCGAATCGTCACTGCGGAAGGGAGTACCGGTGAGCGCCAGGCGGCGGGTGGCGTCGCCGAACGCCTCGGCCACCGCATCACCCCAGCTCTTGGCGTCACCCGCGTGGTGGATCTCGTCGAGAATCACCAGAGTCCGGCGATTCTCGGTCCGCACCCGGTGCTTGAACGGATGCGAGGCGACCTGGGCGTAGGTGACCACGACGCCGTGGAAATCGCCCGAGGTGCCGCCGGTGCTGTTGGAGAAGTTCGAATCCAGCTGGATGCCGATCCGGGCCGCCGCCGCCGACCACTGATGCTTGAGGTGTTCGGTAGGCGCGACCACGGTGACCTGGTCGACTGTGCGGTCGGTGAGCAGTTCGGTCGCCAGCCGCAGCGCGAACGTGGTCTTACCCGCCCCGGGCGTGGCCACGGCCAGAAAGTCACGTGGTTTGGTCGTCAGATATCTGGTGAGTGCTCTGCGCTGCCATGCTCGTAACGAACCGCCACCACCCGAAGTCACTCGACAGAGAGTAGCGACCGGCACCGACACCTAGCCAATTCGACACCACCTCGTCTGTCACGAATCCGGCGGCGGCCCGGCTCACCTCGTAGATCAGCGCGGGCCTGTGCGGCAGAACACTGACGACACGTTCGCCGCCCGTTGCTGCCGTCGCGTCACCGGTGGGCAATGCTGTACTCACGATGTGTTCCGACCGACCGGCCTCGACCTCCGGCGCAGCGCGATCCTGGCAGCGGCTGCGCGGCCGAGTCGTGGCCGTACTCCGGCGCCTCTGGCAGGTGATCACGCGAGTCGCCGAGAAGGCGTGGAGCGATTCGATCTTCGCCAAATCGGCCGCCGCCGCGTTCTGGCAGACGCTGTCGCTGGCGCCGCTGCTGCTCGGACTGCTGGGCAGTATCGGTTACGTCGGCGGCCTGTTCGGCCCCGATACCGCCCACATCGTCGAGGGCAAGATCGTCAGCTTCAGCCGCAACCTGTTCAGCACCAACGTCGTCGACGAGATGATCGCGCCGACCGTGCGCGACGTGCTGCAGCGCGGTCGCGGTGCGGTGGTCTCCGTGGGGTTCGTGCTGTCGCTGTGGGCGGGGTCCTCGGCGATGGCGACCTTCGTCGATTCCATCGTCGCCGCGCACGGGCAAGCCGACGCCCGCCATCCGGTCTGGCAGCGCATCTTCGCGCTCGGGTTGTATCTGCTGTTCCTGGTGGCGGCCGTGTTCGTGCTGCCGCTCGTCGCGTTGGGCCCGACCCTGATCGGCCGCGCGCTGCCGCCGGACTGGCGAGAACCGGGGCTGCGCCTGATCGACACCTTCTACTATCCGGCGGCCGGACTGCTGCTGATTGTGGGTCTGACCACGTTGTACAAGCTTGCGCTGCACCGGTCGCTGCCGTGGCATCGGCTCTTCGGCGGGGCGCTGGTGGCCGGGGTCTTCTTCATGGCGGCCAGCGACATCCTGCGCCGCTATCTGACCTACGCGGCGCGCGCCGGCGTCAGCTACGGGGCGCTGGCGACGCCGATCGCCTTCCTGCTCTTCACGTTCTTCCTGGCCTTCGCGGTGATTCTGGGCGCGGAGTTCAACGCCACCGTGCAGGAGTTCTGGCCGGCCCGGGCGACCCGGTTCGAACAGCTCAAGCAGTGGTGGGCCCGGCGCAAACACCCGCACGACGGCCGCGGCGACGAGGACGAGACGGCAGGGACCGACGCGGAACCTCCCGCGGAGCCGCCGCGGACTCAGCCCGAGGACCCGCGAACCGCGACGCCGCACCATTCGGAGGACCCGACGTCGACCGCTGCGCCCGGCGACCCCGCCAGTGATTCGGTCCGGCGCGCCGACCCCCGCCCGCCGTCCGTCATCGATCCCGGCCGCATCCGTCCCGCCGGATAACCGGCGACGAGCGGGCCTGACAGATGATTCCGGTCAGTCCTTCTTCATCATTTCGTAGATGCGTTTGCAGTCCGGGCAGACCGGCGAGCCGGGCTTGGCCGAGCGCGTCACCGGGAACACTTCGCCGCACAGCGCCACCACATGGGTGCCCATGACAGCACTTTCGGCGATCTTGTCCTTCTTCACGTAGTGGAAGTATTTGGGAGTATCGCTGTCGGTCGTCTCGTCGGTGGTCGTATCCGGACGAACCAGGGTGTCGGTGCTCACCTCATCGATTCTGCCATCGCCGCGCGAGGGTGGTGAGCGGGTGTCGCGAACCTCATCGAACACCCGGGGCCCGGCGGTGCTTGCGCCCCGGACGGCGCGTGTGCATTCGATCATGCGGAGTGGAAGACTCGACGTATGCAGCGTGACGGCGACTCCTCCGACCTACCGCCCGAGTCCCGGACGTCGGGCCCGGGACGGGTCGGTTCGGAGCAGGGCGACACACGCGCGGGCGAAGCCACCGGCTCCGCCAACACCGCCGAGGGCCCGGACGTCTCGATGCCGGCCGACGATCCGCAGCCTTCGGGCGCGACGTTCGAGCGTCGGCCACCCGGTTCGATTCCCCGTCCCACGCGGGCCTCGACCGGATATTTCCCCGGTGAGGACAAGCATCCGGTGTTGATCACCGAGGCCGCGCCCTCACTGGACCAGCAGCACCACGACCGCGTGAAGCGCTACATGATCCTGATGGGTTTCCGCATTCCCTGCCTGGTGCTGGCGGCGGCCGCGTACGGCCTGTGGAGCAATGCGCTGATCTCGCTGGCCATCATCGGCGTCTCCATCCCGCTGCCCTGGATCGCCGTACTCATCGCGAACGACCGGCCGCCGCGCAGCAAGGACGAGCCCAGCCGCTGGGACGAGCGCCGTGCGGCGAAAGCGCTCGAATCGGGACAGCATCGTTCCATCGACGGCTGAACGACGCCGACGACCTGCCCCGACCCGGCGAACACGGCACCCCGGACCAGGTGGCAGAGTTCTCGTGTGCCTGCCGACCGGACCACCGCCTCTCTGCTGACCGCCCTCGCACCCGCACTGCGCGCCGCGCTGACCCGGGTCCGCTACGACGCCGACACCGTGCTGGAGGCCATCGGCGACGACGCCCACGCCGCCCTGGGACGCTCCGAACCGGTACCGGTGCGACGGGCCGCACGCGACGCCGGTGAGCTCGGCACGCTGATCCGGCTGCTGCTGCTCGGTGACGCCCTGCCCGAACGGGAGGTGGCCGCGGCCTTCGCGCCGCTCGACCTCGACCGGGCCGTCGCCGCGGGTCTGCTCGAGCGCGACGGCGACTCGATCCGCGCCGCCCTGGACCTGCGGCCCCTGGATCTGGGTTCGGGCACCCGCTGGGTGCTGTCGGATCTCGACGATTCGATGCGGCGCCGCACGCTCAGCGCCGATCACGTGCTGGGCGTGGGCCAGGCGTCGCTGTCACTGCTGCGCGCGACGCCGACCGAACCCGTCGGATCCGTCCTGGATCTCGGCACCGGCTGCGGTGTGCAGGCGGTGCACGCAGCGGGCTATGCGAAGACGGTGACCGGCACCGACGTCAGTAGCCGGGCGCTGTGGCTGGCCGAGGCGACCGCCGCGCTCAACGACCTCGACATCGAGTTCGTCGAGGGGTCGTGGTTCGAGCCGGTGGCCGGGCGCCGCTTCGATCAGGTAGTGGCCAATCCGCCGTTCGTGGTCGGCCCGGCGCGGATCGAGCACACCTACCGCGATTCGGGCCTGGCCCTCGACGGCGCCAGCGAACTGGTCGTCTCCCAGGCGCCCGGCCTGCTGAACCCGGGCGGTACCGCGGCGATGCTCGCCTCCTGGGTGCACACCGGCGGCGCGGACTGGCGGGCCCGGGTGGCGAGCTGGCTGCCCGACCACGGGGTCGACGCGTGGATCGTGCAACGCGATGTGGCCGACCCGGCACTGTATGTCGGCACGTGGCTGCGCGATGCCGGCCTCGATCCGCGCGATCCCGAGGCCCAGCGACGGGCCGCCCAGTGGCTGGCCGCCTTCGATGCGGCGGAGGTGCAAGGCATCGGCTTCGGCTTCGTCTACCTGCGCGCGATCGACGGGGCCACCGAAGTGCTCGCCGAGGATCTCACCCACGGTTTCGACGACCCACTCGGCGCGGAGGCACCGGCCTACTTCCGCCGCTCGGCGTGGCTGCGGACGGTCCTGGCGGACAACGACGTCGCCTGGCGGGCGCGGTTCACCGTGGATGCCGCCACCGCGCTCGAACGCGTACTGCTGCCGGGCGCCGAGGGCTGGCAGGAGCGCGTGGTCCGGCTGCATCGCGGTGACGGGCCCCGCTGGCAGCACGAGATCGACGACACGCTGGCGGCGCTGCTCGCGGGAATGCGGCCCGGCGGACTGCCGTTGGAAGAACTGGTCGAATTGCTCGCAATCGGCCACACCGGCGACACCGCCACACCGCAATTCCGAGCCGAGGCGTTGTCGGCGGTCACCGGACTGGTCCGGCACGGACTGATCACACCGGAAGAACTCGACGCGACCGCAACCGACGTCAGGCCCTCCCCCGTGTCCGCGGAGTTCCCTTCTTAAGAACTTCTCAGACGGAGGATGTGAAAGCCGCAGCTCAGCACGGTTTATCGGCGCCAAGGCGGGGAACTTTCCCAGTGTCGGGTCCGTTGTTCGGAGTGAGACACCACCGACAGGAGGCAAGTCATGACAAGCCCCGCCACCACTGGAGTGCGCGCCATCGATTCGGACCTCGACGCCCAGAGCCCCGCAGCCGACCTGGTACGTGTGTACCTGAACGGGATCGGTAAGACCGCGCTGCTCACGGCCGCCGACGAGGTCGAATTGGCCAAGCGCATCGAGGCGGGCCTCTATGCCCAACACCTGTTGGAGACCGGCAAGCGGCTCTCGGCGACCCGCAAGCGGGATCTGGCGATCCTGGTCCGCGACGGCCAGGCCGCCCGTCAGCATCTGCTGGAGGCCAACCTCCGCCTGGTCGTATCGCTGGCCAAGCGCTACACCGGCCGCGGTATGCCGCTGCTGGATCTGATCCAGGAAGGCAACCTGGGCCTGATCCGTGCGATGGAGAAGTTCGACTACGCCAAGGGTTTCAAGTTCTCCACCTACGCCACCTGGTGGATCCGTCAGGCCATCACCCGCGGTATGGCCGATCAGAGCCGCACCATCCGCCTCCCCGTGCATCTGGTGGAACAGGTCAACAAGCTGGCCCGGATCAAGCGGGAACTGCATCAGCAGCTCGGCCGCGAGGCCAGTGACGAGGAGCTGTCGGCCGAGTCGGGTATTCCGGTGGAGAAGATCGCCGATCTGCTCGACCACAGCCGCGACCCGGTGAGCCTGGACATGCCGGTCGGCAACGACGAGGAAGCCCCGCTGGGCGACTTCATCGAGGATTCGGAAGCGACCTCCGCCGAGAGCGCCGTCATCGCCGGGCTCATGCACCGCGACGTGCGCAGCGTGCTGGCCACCCTGGACGAGCGCGAACAGCAGGTCATCCGGCTGCGTTTCGGCCTCGACGACGGCCAGCCGCGCACCCTCGACCAGATCGGCAAACTGTTCGGTCTCTCGCGTGAGCGCGTGCGCCAGATCGAGCGCGAAGTCATGGCCAAGCTCCGCAAGGGTGAGCGGGCGGACCGCCTGCGCGCCTACGCCAGCTAGGTCACACAGACGCTGGGCCGCCCGGAATCCGGCCCAGCACCATCCCGGTGACCGGATAGCGTGGTCACCTCCGCTGCGCCGGCCGACGCCGGTGTGCCCTTCCCCCTCCGGGGCACATCCGTCGGCCGGCGTGCTGTATCGATCCGTCGCCCATCCCTGTCGCGAATCCCCTTGCCGCCTCGGCGAATCGGGTGATTATCCCGAATTGCGCAGGGCGGTGGCCAGGCCGTTCATGGTGAGCAGGATGCCGCGCTCGACCAATTCCGATTCGTCTCCCGCACGCCTGCGCCGCAGCAAATCCACCTGCATCTGGTTCAGCGGTTCCAGATACGGGAAGCGATTGCGAATGGATTCGGCCAGCGCCGGATTGTCCGAGAGCAACTGATCGCTGCCGGTGATCGCCGCGTGCACCTGCACCGTGCGGTCGAATTCCTCGCGGATCATGCCGAAGATGGTGGTGCGCAATGTCGTATCCTCGACCAGCTCGGCGTAGCTGGCGGCGATATCCATATCCGCCTTGGCCATCACCTGCGCCAGGTTGGACATCACGGTGCGGAAGAACGGCCACCGCCGATACAGGTCGCGCAGGGTCTGCCAACGATCGGAATCCGTACCGGCCCACTCCTGGATGGCGGAGCCGGTGCCGTACCAGCCCGGCAGCATGACCCGCGACTGGCTCCACGCCATCACCCAGGGAATGGCCCGTAGATCCGATACCGAATTGGTGGGTTTGCGCGACGCGGGCCGGCTGCCGAGATTGAGGTCGGCGACCTCCGCGATGGGCGTGGAAGCCCGGAAGTAGTCGACGAAGCCGGGCGTCCGATGCACCAGTCGCGCATAGGCCTCGCGCGCCGCGTCCGCGAGCTCCTCGAACACTTCGTAGGCCGCCTCGGCGCCGGACCCCAGACCCTCGACATCCAGCAGCGACGATTCCAGCGTGCCCGCGACCAGAGACTCCAGATTGCGGTGGGCCGAACCGGATTCGGCGTATTTGGTGGAGATCACCTCGCCCTGTTCGGTCAGGCGCAGCGAACCGCGCACCGCGCCCGCCGGTTGGGCGAGGATCGCGTCGTAGCTGCGGCCGCCGCCGCGGCCGACGGTCCCGCCCCGGCCGTGGAACAGCCGCAACCGGATTCCGGTCTTGCGGGCGGTTTCGACCAGATCGAGTTCGGCGCGGTACAGCGCCCAGTTCGCCGCCAGGTATCCGCCGTCCTTGTTGGAGTCGGAATAGCCGAGCATCACCTCCTGCGCCATCGCGCGGGCGGCGACCAGCCGGCGGTAGGCCGGAACCTCCAGTGCCGCGGCCAACGTCGCCGCGCCACCGCGCAGATCGTCGATCGTCTCGAACAGCGGAACCACGCCGACCGGGGAGTGAGGTGGGGTCTGATCGTCGCCGGGATCGAGAATTCCGGCCTCCTTCAACAGCAGCGCCGCCTCGAGCATGTCGCTCACCGAGGTGCACATACTGATGATGTAGTTGGGCACGGTATCGGGCCCGAGCGCGTCGATCGCGGCGCGGGCCGCGCGAACCACCCCGAGTTCCTTGGTGGCGAGTTCGCTGAGCCGGGCGTGCGGGCCCAGCAGCGGGCGGCGCGTACTCAATTCGTGTGCCAGCAGCTCGATTCGCTCCGGTTCGGAGAGGCTGCGGTAATCCGCGTGCACACCCGACCAGGCCAGCAGCTCGGCCACGACCTGCTCGTGCACCTCCGAGTTCTGGCGCATGTCCAAGCCCTGCAGGTGGAATCCGAACGTCTCCACCGCGCCGCGCAGCGCGGCCAGGCGGTCATCGGCCAGCAGGCCGTCCCCCGATTCGCGCATGGAGGCGTCGATGGTGTTCAGATCGTCCAGGAGCTGCGCCGGGCCCTCGTACGGAGCGGCGCGGTCGAGCTGCTCACCGGGCAGTTCGAGCACCGAGGGGAATTCGGCCGCCGAACCGAGCGCGCGCTGCGCGGTCGCGGCCACCCGAAGCCGAATGCCGCGGATCGCGCGACGGTACGGTTCGTCGGCGCGCTGCGGTGAATCGTCACCCGCGGCATCGGCCAGCCGGGACAGTTCCGGAGTGATCGCGACCAGCCGGATCGACTGCGACAGCGACTTCTCCAGGGCGACGAGCTCTTTCAGATAGTGGCCGAAGATCACCGTGGCAGCCCGTCGGGTAGCGCGTTCCACCACCTCGCCCGTCACGTTCGGGTTGCCGTCGCGGTCGCCGCCGATCCAGGAACCGGGCCGCAGGATCGGCCGGGCGAGCAGATCGTATCCGGGCCACCGCGCCCGCAGCGCCTCGCGGACCTCGGCGTTGATCCGCGGAATCACCTCGAGCAAGGTGAGGTCGTAGTAGCGCAGTCCGACCTCGATCTCGTCGGAGATCCGCAGCCGCGCGAGGCGGATCAGCGCGGTGCGCCACAGCGTGAGGATCTGGCGGCGGATGTCGTGGTCGATCGCGGCGTACTCGGGCTCGTCCTCGCGATACCGCGCCCGCTGCCGCATCAGTTCGGTGATGCGGGCCTGGACGTCGAAGACCGTGCGACGGCGCGTCTCGGTGGGGTGGGCGGTGATCACCGGCGAGACCAGCGCGTCGTCGAGTACCTCCGCGGCGACCGCGCCGTCGACGCGGGCATGGTCGAGGGCCCGATAGGTCGCGGCCAGGCTGGATTCCTGAGGTGCCTCGCCGGCGGCGACGTGGACCGCGCGGCGGCGGTCACGCTGCAGATCCTCGGCGAGGTTGGCCAGCAGCAGGAAATGGCTGAACGCCCGGATCAGGGGGATCGCCACCGGCAGCTCGGTATCGCGCAGCATCTCCGCGACCGCGCTGCGTTCCACTTCCGACCGCCGTACCCGGAAGGCCTCGACCCGCACCCGCTCCACGAGGTCGAACACCTCGGGGCCTTCGTGGTCGCGGATGGTCTCGCCCAGGATCGCGCCGAGAAACCGAATATCGTCCCGCAGGGGCGCCGTAGCGCTCTCGATCTGATCTTCGCGCATACGGCCAGTATCGACCATGCCGGCCGACCGGCCGCGGTGGCGCTGGTCACGGCGGGATGGCGGGCCGGGCGTGCGAGGACTCACACCAGGCGGCGCGGCCCGATGTCGAAGCGGCTCGGTTCCGGGCCGATCCGCACCCGCGCGTACAGGATCGCGGCGCCCTCCGGCGAGGCCAGCACCGGCTCCACCGACAATTCCCGCACCTCCGGCAGATCATCGCACAGCGCCGAAATGCGTTGTGCCAGTGCGGCCAACGCCTTCTTGTCCACCGGTTCGCCGATGGTGCGGCCCGATCCGGCCTGCCCGTCGAGCAGCGGGGCGGCGCGCGGCGCGTCGATCAGTTCCACCGCCTCGGCCTCGGTCAGGGGAAGGGCGCGGTAGGCGCGGTCGCCGAGCAGGTCGATGATGGTCCCGGAGAGACCGAATCCGATGACGGATCCGAACGACGGATCGTCCTGCACCCGCAGCACACACCCCACCCCCTTGGTCGCCATCTTCTGGATGTGCACGACCGCGTTGCCGGTCAGCTCCGCCAGATCGGTGTAGGCGCGCCGGACCGCGGTGTCGCGCCACAGATCGAGGCGGACACCGGTGAAATCGGGCCGGCTGCGCCACATTTCGCCGGTGGCCTTGGCGGCGACGGGATATCCCAATTCCGCGGCCGCCGCGACGGCGGACTCGGGATCACGGGTTTCCCGGAATTCCACCACTCGAATGCCGTAGCAGGCGAGCAGTTCCGCGGCCTCCAGATCGCCGAGCCACTCCCCGTCGGGATCGCGAGACATCCACTGCTCCACCAGCTCTCGCGCCCGCGCGACCTCGAGACCGTCCGGCCGCACGACCAGAGAAGCCGGGCGAGTCCGCCACGCCGCGTACCGCCGCACCCGCGCGAGCGCCCGTGCCGCGCGTTCCGGATCGGGGTAGGACGGAATGGAACCGCGGTCGACGATGCCGCCGGCGCCGCGCACGGTGAGCAGATTCGGCATGCCGTGATCGGCGACGAAAGTAGTCAGCACGGGCTTGCTGCCATCCTGCGCGCCCGCTCGAATCGCCTCGGCGAAGGCGGTCACCGCCGCCGGCACCGGCGGCGCGAAGATGACGATGACGGCGTCGACCTCGGCGGAATCCATCGCACTCGCGACGGCGGTCAGGTAGTCGGCGGGTTCGGCCTGCGGCCCCAGATCGGTCGGCTCCCCCACCTCCAGCCCCTCCCCGCGCGCCGCGTCCACCGCCAGCCAGCCCAGAGCGGCGCTGTTGCCGATCACCGCGAGCCGCGGGCCGTCCGGCAGCGGCTGATAGGCCAGCAGCATGGCACAGTCGAACAGTTCGGCGATCGTATCCACCTGCACGATTCCGGCCTGGGCGAACAGATCGCGCTCCACCGACCGTTCCAGACCGCTGACCGGCACATTGGCCGCGTTGCGGCCGCTGCTCACCGCCACCACCGGCTTGGTGCGGGCCACCCGGCGCGCGATGCGGGAGAACTTGCGCGGATTGCCGAACGTCTCCAGATACAGCAGCACGACGTCGGTGTCGGGATCGGTATCCCAATACTGCAACAGGTCGTTGCCCGATACGTCGGCGCGATTACCGGCCGAGACGAAGGTCGACAGACCCAGCTTGCGCGCGGCCGCCTCAGCCAGGATGGCCGCGCCCAGCGGTCCGGACTGGCAGAAGAATCCGACTCGGCCGCGCCCCGGCAGCACCGGTGCCAGTGTCGCGTTCAGCGAGACCGCCGGATCGCTGTTGGCGATACCGAGCGCACTCGGTCCCACCACGCGCATGCCGTGACGGCGGGCGGCGTCGACCAGATCGCGCTCGGCGTGGAAGCCGGCCGGCCCGGTTTCGGAGAATCCGGCGGTCAGCACGACCAGGCCTTTGACCCCCTTGGCCATACAGTCGTCGAGGACGGATTTGATCTCCTCGGCCGGTACGGCGACCACCGCCAGATCCAGTTCGTCGGGGATGTCGTGCACGGTCGGGTAGGCGCGCACACCGCGTACGGAGTTCCGGTTCGGATTCACCGGGTACACCGGGCCCTGGAACACCCCGGACAGCAGATTCGCCAGCACCGCCCCGCCGACCCGGCTCGCCGCCGGGGTGGCGCCGATGACCGCGATCGAGCGGGGGGCCAGCAGATTGCCGACACTGCGCGCCTCCGAGGCCCGCTCCCGCGAATCCCGCACCGACAACAGCGCTTCGGTGGGGTCGATGGCGAATTCGAGGTGCAACACCGACCCGTCGCGGCTGCGCTGCACCTGGTATCCGGCCTCCCGGAACACCGTGACCATGGTGTGGTTCTCGGCGAGCACCTCGGCGACGAAGGTCTCGATGTCGTTCTCGGCGGCCGCACCGGCCAGATGCTCGAGCAGAATCGATCCCAGTCCACGGCCCTGATGCTCGTCGGCGACGACGAACGCCACCTCCGCCGCACGGGGGCCTTCGCGGTCGGTGAGCAATTCGTAGCGGCCGACCGCGATGATCACCGACCCCAGCTCGATGACCAGCCCCACCCGGTTGTGGTAGTCCACGTGGGTGGTGCGGTACAGATCCTTCGGTGTCATCCGCGGATAGGGTCCGAAATACCGCAGGTAGCGGGTGCGATCGGACAGCGCCGCGTGGAAGGCCTGCATCGGCTCCGCGTCGGCGGGGGTGATCGGGCGCAGCCGGACCACACCGCCGTCGGCGGCGAGCACGTCGGCGAACCAATGCTGCGGAGGCGGCGGCGGATCGGCGGGAGTGCTCTCGGCGTCCGGTGTGGTGGCGGATGATTCAGTCACGGGGGTCCTCCGGGTCCAGGCCCAGCAATCCGTAGGTCGCGCGGCGGGTGGCGAGCACCGAGGTGTCGATCGCGCGCTGCGCGCGGTCGACAGTGGCGTCGCCGGTGTCGATCGCACCGCCCGGCCCCTCCCACGGGGTGTAGGTGGTGTCGCCGCCGTCGCCCATCGTGGTCGGCGCCGGCACGGTCGGGGCGTAGGCGCGCACCAGCTCACGCCAATCCTCGGGGATGACGGTCCCCGGATCGATCTCGCGATCCAGCGCTATCGCCAGCAGATGGGTCCACGCTCGCGGCACCACCCGGACCACCCCGTAACCGCCGCCCCCCACGGCCAGCCAGCGCCCTTCGGCATACCGGTCCGCGAGTTCACGCATGGCGCGAAACGCCGCGCGCTGGCCGTCGACAGTGAGTTCGAGGTCGGCGAGGGGGTCTTCGCGATGGCTGTCGACGCCGCACTGGCTGACCACCAGCTGCGGCCGGAACGCGGCCAGCGCGCCGGGCACCACGGCGTGAAATCCGCGCAGCCACTGCGCATCCCGGGTGCCGGGCAGGACGGCCAGGTTGATCGCGGTACCTTCCGCCGAGCCCGCGCCGATCTCCTCGGGCCAGCCGGTGTTGGGCCACAGCGTCGCCGGATGCTGATGCAGCGAAATCGTCAGCACGCGGGGATCGTCGTAGAAGGCGCGCTGCACGCCGTCGCCGTGGTGCACGTCGACGTCGACGTAGGCGATGCGGTCGAAGCCGTTGTCCAGCAGCCACGAAATGGCCACCGCCACATCGTTGTAGACGCAGAACCCCGATGCCGCGTCGGGCATGGCGTGATGCATGCCACCCCCGATGCTCACCGCCCGCCGGGTGCGGCCGGCCGCGATTTCCCCGGCGGCGGCGAGGGTTCCGCCGACGATCACCGAGGCCGCCTCGTGCATATGGGGGAAGACGGGATTGTCCATCGAGCCCAGCCCGTGCGGGGGTGCGGCCGGCGGTATGGCGCCCGGGAGTGCGGGAACGGCGTGGCGCACCGCGTCGAGATAGGCGGCGGTGTGGATGCGCAGCAGCTCACCGTCGCCGGCCGGGCCGGGCGCGAGGGTTTCGATGCCGTCGAGCAATCCGAGACTGCGCGCGAGTGCCATCGTGAATCGGAGCCGCGCCGGTTTCATCGGATGCTCCGGGGTCCAGGTGTAGTCGAGGAAGCGGTCGGTCCACACCACGGCGGCGTCGTCTGCCATAACGTCACGCTAGCCCACCGCGCCCCATCGCCGTGGCGTTGCTCGCACCGGCGCGGACACGGGAAGCAGACCACCCGAGTTGTCGTTGTCATGCAGTAGAAATGCAAGACGACACCGGGCGCGCCTGTCGCCCGCGCGCATCCGGTCGCGCGCGCAGGTATCGGCGATGTTCGTGCAGGACGTGCGAAATATGCTGAGGCCGATTG
This sequence comes from Nocardia africana NBRC 100379, assembly GCF_001612635.1. Lineage (GTDB taxonomy): Bacteria > Actinomycetota > Actinomycetes > Mycobacteriales > Mycobacteriaceae > Nocardia > Nocardia africana. The sequence continues at coordinate 159,494 of NZ_BDAV01000004.1, forward strand.
CGCAGCCGGGCGTGGGTAGAATTCGTGCCGACGAAGGGGTAACAGGTGAAGGATCTGGTGGACACCACGGAGATGTATCTCCGTACCATCTACGACCTCGAGGAGGAGGGCGTGGTGCCGCTGCGGGCGCGTATCGCCGAGCGCCTCGAGCAGAGCGGCCCGACGGTGAGTCAGACGGTCGCGCGGATGGAGCGCGACGGTCTGCTGATGGTCGCCGGTGACCGGCACCTCGAACTCACCGACAAGGGCCGCGCGATGGCCGTCGCGGTCATGCGTAAACACCGGCTGGCCGAACGGTTGCTGGTCGACGTGATCGGGTTGGACTGGCAGAACGTGCACGCCGAGGCCTGCCGCTGGGAGCACGTGATGAGCGAGGAGGTGGAACTGCGTCTGCTCGAGGTGCTCAACCACCCCACCACCTCGCCCTACGGCAACCCCATCCCCGGCTTGGACGAGCTCGGCGTCAACTCCATCCATTCCGGTGAGGAGACCCTGGTCCGGCTCTCCGATCTGCCGCCGGGCCAGGTTTCGGCGGTCGTCGTGCGCCGATTGTCGGAACATATCCAGGCCGATCCGGATGTGATCGGGCAGCTGCGGGAGGCGGGGGTGGTCCCCGACGCCCGCGTGACCGTCGAGACCAAGCCGGGTGTGGTGATCATCTCGGTGCCCGGGCACGTCGGTTTCGAACTGTCCGACGAGATGGCCCACGCGGTCCAGGTCAGGCTGGCCTGACGGATGAAACTTCTGGTGACCGGCGGTGCCGGATATGTCGGCGGAGTGTGCGCCCAGGTACTCGTTCAGGACGGCCACGAGGTCGTGGTGGTCGACGATCTGTCCACCGGCAACGCCGAGGGCGTGCCGGCCGGGGCGAAATTCGTCGACGGGGACATCGCGACCACGGGTGTCGAGCTGATCGAATCCGAATCCTTCGACGGTGTGCTGCATTTCGCGGCGCAGTCGCTGGTCGGTGAATCGGTGCAGCAGCCCGAGAAGTACTGGTACGGCAATGTGGTGAAGACACTGGCGCTGCTGGAGGCGATCCGCCGCACGCAGACCCCGCGGCTGGTGTTCTCCTCCACCGCGGCGGTCTATGGTGAGCCGGAACAGGTTCCGATTCTCGAATCCGCCCCGACCCGGCCGACCAACCCCTACGGTGCCTCGAAACTCGCGATCGACCACGCGATCACCTCGTACGCCGTGGCCCACGGTCTGGCCGCGACGAGCCTGCGGTATTTCAACGTCGCCGGCGCGTACGGCGGGCTCGGCGAGAACCGCGTCGTGGAAACCCATCTCATCCCGCTGATCCTGCAAACGGCTCTGGGGCATCGGGATTCGATTTCCGTCTTCGGCACCGACTACCCGACGCCGGACGGCACCGCGGTGCGCGACTACATCCACATTCGTGATCTCGCGAACGCCCATGCGCTGGCGCTGGCGCAGTCGCGGCCCGGAGAACATCGCATCTTCAACCTCGGCAGCGGAACGGGTTTCTCGGTGCGCGAAGTGATCTCGGCCTGCGAGCGTGTCGTCGGCCGGCCCATTCCGGCGGTGGACGCGCCGCGGCGCGCCGGTGATCCGGCGGTGCTGATCGCCTCGAGCGCCAAGGCGATCGATGAACTCGGCTGGCAGCCCGAACACAACGATCTCGACGAAATCGTCTCCGACGCTTGGGATTTCCTCACCTCGCTCGGCGACCGCGCGCACAGCGCTCGCTGACCCGCGCGGTCCCCGCGACCGCGGCCGGGCAGATGTCATCGCGACTCCGCTTCGGTAGGCGGTTCGCCGGGATCGGCGATGACGAGGTCGACACCGAGGCCGGCGGCGATATCGCGGCCGCTGACGGCGAGTTTGCGCACATCACCGGGGCGCATGCCGGTGCGTAGCGCCGCATCCAGCAGTCGCGCGATGCGGTGCGCCGGGTCGGCCTGCAGTGCCGCCTCGAACGCCACGCCTGCCAGCGGCCCGTCGCCGCGGGTGTAGGCGCTGTAGCCGAACAGGGTGGCCAGTTCGGCCCGGTCAGGTCCGGTGAGGCCACGGCAGGCCCGAGACCACAGCGCTTCGGCCGCGGCGGCATGTTCGCCCAGTGCCACCGCGAACAGTGAATCGCGCACCGCGGTGTCGCGCACCGCGACAGCCAGATCCGCGAGTTCGCGTGGATCGAGATCATCGCCTGATTCGACGGTGCTGATCTGCCACAACACCATGTCCAGGGCCGCGCGGCTGTACGAGCGCGGCTCACCGGCACGCAGTGCGCGCCGGAATCGCAGTCTGGCCGCCTCCGCGGCGCTGTCGATCGCCGCGTCGACCGCCATCCCCAGCCGCGTGTCCTCCGCGACCGCGACCGTGAGTTCGTCGCGCGAGCCCCGGATGGGACGGCCGTCGAGAACCTGGGCGAGCGCGACCGGCGAGGCCGCCGGATCCGCTTGTGTCCCGGCGGTGTCCGGATCGAGCACACTCCACCACTCCGCGCCCGGGGCGATCTCGGCCACGGCCCAGACTTCCGCGAGGAGTACGTCCTGGCTCTGCAGCGCGCCGTCGAGCACACGTACCAGGTCGCGATGCCGGGCCGCGCGCCGCCCGGCGCGGCCCGCTCGCGGTGCCGTCGCACGATCGTCGACGATCAGCGTCACCACACCGACGGCCTGTTCCTGACCACAGATGGCCGCCAGCTGGCCGGCCAGTCGCATCCAAGCCCCGCATCCGGCTACGTCGAGGTCGTGCCGGGCCACCGCTCCGAGATACACCGCGCCCGGATATTTCTGCGACCGCAGCAGCAGACATGCCACCAGCGAACGCTGCGGGCGAAATCCCAGCAGGGCAGGCACGGCCGCGATGAACTCCGCCGGTTCGCTCATGGTCAACGCCGTCGCCGCCCACCGCTGTCCGGCACGTGCGTCCCGGATGCCACGTTCCTCCACGTCGTCGGCTCGGTCACCGGACATGCCATCGTCGCCCGGGCCGGACGAGCCCGCTTCGTCGTCGCCGCCGAAACCGTCCCCGGCGCCGGGCAATGTCGAATCCGGTCCGGTGGATGCCGCGTTCTTCACGCTCGTAGCGGGTCGCGGCGACGTATCATCCTGCGGCGGTATCGGTTTCGCTGTCTCGCTACCGGGGTCCACCACGTCGTCCGCGGTATGCGGGGCAGCGTATTCCTCGTCACCGCTGTCGTTTCCGCGGATATTCGCACGCGGCCGAATTACCCGGCCGGCCGCGCAGTGCATTCGCCGCTGCGGCGTGATCGAGTCGCCGTCACAGCCGTACTCGGCGCCGACGCCCTCGCGCACGGCAGCGCATCGGGCGCCGGCACACGAGTCTCGCGGCAGGCCCGCACCTGTGCTGCTGTGAATGGTGCCGCACCGCAACGAAAACGGTTCCGTGCCGGCCGCCCCCGTTCCGCCCGCCGTGCGAACGATTCCGACCCGTGAGCGGCACACCCGGTTCGCGCATCCGGCGATGTACCGCGACGAAGGTGGCGACGCGGTGCCGCACTCATCAGCGGTAGTGGCTTCGGTCTCCGCGTCCTCGGCGTCTTCTGCGGCCTGCCCGACCTTCCTCGGATCGCCCGCGGTGGCTGAGGTGCTCTCCCGGCCCGGCACGCCCTCCCGCACCGTCGACTCGGGCAGCGCCGGGGTGCCGGGGCCGGTCGCGACTCGTATCGTGTGCGCCTGCGCCGAGGCCGCGTCGGCGTGCACAGCAGTGCTCGACGGCGAAGGTGTCCGCACGGCATCGGGGCGGTCGGCGCCGGACCGGCTGGGATCGCTGTGTGTGGTCATGGCAGCCACACTGCCCGAGCGTCACCGCAGAGCTACCGGCCTGAGCTGGGCTCTTATTTCGTCTGGGGAGCGCGTCGAGAATTGGGGATCGCGGCGGCGACACGCGGTGGAGCCGGGCGAGGATGTCGGTACCTGCTGTTACGGTTGCGCCGGGGAGAGCACACTCGCCGGCGTCCTCAGCGGGTGCGAACCTTGGCGACCGCGGCCGTGAAGACCTGGTCCAGGCCGGGCGTATCCGGCGCGCCGGCACCGAAAGTCATTGCCGCGGTTTCGATTCGGATGTCACCGACCTGCGCGAGTAGTGTCCGCAGCGCCGGATCGGCGGAGCTGCCGGGCGGCGAGCCGGTCACCGTCCGGCCGAAAGCCACGGTGTCGTCGGCATCGACCGGTGGAGGCGGCAACAACCGCGTGGTGATCGTGCGATCGATCGCCGCGTGCCGGGCGTGCACCGTGGCGCAGCGCGAAAGCTGGTCGCCCAGCCGGGACAACGGCTCGTTCGTACGGCTGAGCACGACGGTGATCGTGGCTCGCGTCCGATCATCGGTGCCGACGACCACGGCGGTCCGGCCGGGATCGGGGGGATCGGGTGCGCAGTCGGGCGGATCGACGCGTGCCCCCGGCGGAATCGCGGTGAGATCTGCGGCCGCCGCCGCGGCGCGATCACCGGACGCGACGACGGTCGTGTACCCCGCCGGAAATTGGTCTTGACCGGGCAGCATCGCCGTCAGATCACCGTCGATGTGCCGGGTGACCACACTCTGGCGCATCGCGGCCGGATGCCCGGACACCGTGGATCCGCACGCGGCGAGCACACAACTCAATGCCGCGTACCCGACGGTGTGGCCGAACCCGCGGCGCCTCCGCGAGGCCGGCGGATCCGGGACGCTCACTCCCCCACTATGGCCGATACCGCCGCCCCCGCGAATCTGCCACGCCGACCCGGCGGGAATACCCGCCGCCGATCCGGAGTTGTGTTCTCCGGTAGGGCATGAGCGTGGCCTACCTCCGCCGGGTACGCTCCGCGACCGCTAGTCTGCGGGGGTTACATCCCCCGGTGGACCGGCGGTTTCCGTCGGATGTCACCGCCCGCACGCCGACCGGTACGCGACCCCCGCGCGCGTATCCTGGACGGTGCGTGGTGGCGAGATCCGATACCGGACCACTACTGAAGACGACTGAGGCGGACAGGGCTTGACCAGGGAGTTTGGCAAATGAGCAGTATGTATGAGCTGGAGTTCCCCGCTCCGCAGCTGTCCTCGGCCGACGGCGAGGGTCCGGTGCTGGTGCACGGCCTGGAAGGCTTCACCGACGCGGGTCACGCGGTACGGCTGGCGACGACCCACCTGCGCGAAAGCCTCGAATCCGAGCTGGTGGCCTCGTTCGACGTCGACGAATTGCTCGACTATCGCTCGCGGCGGCCGTTGATGACGTTCAAGACCGACCACTTCTCGGACTACGCCGACCCGGAACTGAACCTGTGGGCGCTGCGCGATACCGCCGGCACCCCGTTCCTGCTGCTGTCGGGCATCGAACCCGACCTGCGCTGGGAGAAGTTCGTGACGGCGGTGCGCCTGCTGGCCGAACAGCTCGGCGTGCGGCGCAGCATCGGCCTGAGCGCCATCCCGATGGCGATTCCGCACACCCGGCCGCTGGGTGTCACCGCACACGCCAGCGACCGCGACCTCATCGGTGAACATCAGCGCTGGCCCGGAGAACTGCAGGTTCCCGGTAGCGCGTCGTCGCTGCTGGAGTACCGGATGGGTCAGCACGGCCACGAATCCATCGGATTCTCGGTGCACGTCCCGCACTATCTGGCGCAGACCGCGTATCCGGAAGCCGCGCAGACACTGTTGGAGAACGTCGCCGACAACGCCGGGCTGGAACTCCCGCTGGCGGCGCTCGGCGAGGCCGCGGCCCGCGTGCGCGAACAGGTCAACGAGCACATCGCCGGAAATGCCGAGGTGGAGACGGTGGTTCAGGCGCTCGAGCGGCAGTACGACAGCTTCGTCACCGCGCAGGAGCGCCGCTCCAGCCTGCTCGCCGGCGAGGCCGACCTGCCGACCGGTGAGGAACTGGGCGCGGAGTTCGAGCGCTTCCTCGCCGAGCAGACCGAATTCGGCGACGGCGACGACCCCCGGGACTGACCCGCACCCCATCGCCCGGCGCGCACGGTTCACCGCCGTGCCGCCGGGCGATGCGGTACCCGCGACCGTTCGTCGGTAACGTGGACGCACGTGCAGCTGTCCGAACTGGTTCCCGACCGTGCCGTGCCCGACGTGGATGCCGACTGGCTGTACGAAACCTTCGCCGAATGGACCTCGGCCCAGGGGCTGACGCTGTATCCGGCGCAGGAAGAGGCCCTACTCGAGCTGATGACCGGCGCGAACGTCATCCTCGCCACCCCCACCGGCTCCGGAAAATCGATGGTCGCTGTCGGCGCCCACTTCGCCGCGCTGAACCGCGGTGAGCGCAGCTACTACACCGCCCCGATCAAGGCACTGGTCAGCGAGAAGTTCTTCGCGCTGTGCGAGGTGTTCGGCGCGGACAAGGTCGGCATGGTCACCGGCGACGCCGCGGTGAATCCGACGGCCCCCATCATCTGCGCCACCGCCGAGATCCTCGCGAATCTCGCGCTGCGAGAAGGCGCGGACGCCGACATCGGCCAGGTGGTGATGGACGAATTCCATTTCTACGCCGATCCCGATCGCGGCTGGGCCTGGCAGGTGCCGCTGCTGGAACTGCCGCGCGCCCAATTCCTGCTCATGTCGGCCACGTTGGGTGAGGTGGACCATTTCGCCCGGGATCTGGAACGCCGCACCGGACGCTCCACCGCGATCGTCACCGGATCCGAGCGTCCGGTGCCGCTGCTGTTCTCCTATGTCCGCACCCCCATCACCGAAACCCTGGAAGAGCTGGTGACCACCAGCCAGGCGCCGGTCTACGTCGTGCACTTCACCCAGGCCGCCGCCTTGGAGCGCGCCCAGGCGCTGACGAGCGTGAACTTCGCGTCCAAGGCGGAAAAGGACGCGATCGCCCAGGCGCTGGGCGGCTTCCGGTTCGCGACCGGATTCGGCAAGACGCTGTCGCGGCTGATCCGCCACGGCATCGGCGTTCACCACGCCGGGATGTTGCCGAAGTATCGGCGGCTGGTGGAGCGGCTGGCCCAGGAGGGATTGCTGAAGGTCGTCTGCGGCACCGACACCCTCGGCGTGGGCATCAATGTGCCGATCCGCACGGTGTTGCTCACCGGATTGACGAAATTCGACGGGGTGCGCACGCGGCGGTTGAAGGCACGCGAATTCCATCAGATCGCGGGCCGGGCCGGGCGCGCCGGATACGACACCGTCGGCACGGTGGTGGTGCAGGCACCCGAGCACGAGGTGGAGAACGCCAGATTGGTCGCCAAGGCCGGCGACGATCCCAAGAAGCTGCGCAAAATCCAGCGGCGTAAACCGCCGGAGGGTTTCGTGTCCTGGTCGGAGGACACCTTCGACCGGCTCGTCGCCGCGCAGCCGGAACCGATGGTGTCGCGATTCCGGGTCACCAATTCGATGCTGCTCAATGTCATCGCCCGCCCCGGCAACTGTTTCGACGCGATGCGCCATCTGCTCGAGGACAATCACGAACCACGGCCTGCGCAGCGCAAACACATCCTGAAGGCGATCCGGCTCTACCGTGCGCTGCGCGATGCGGGCGTGGTCCAGCAACTCGACGAACCGGATGCCACCGGCCGCCGGGCGCGGCTCACCGTCGATCTGCAGCGCGACTTCGCGCTCGACCAGCCGCTGTCGCCGTTCGCGCTGGCCGCGCTGGAGCTGCTTGACAACTCCGCTCCCAGCTACACACTGGATGTGGTGTCGATCATCGAATCCACACTGGAGGATCCGCGCCAGTTGCTGCTCGCCCAGCAGCACCGGGCGCGGGGTGCGGCGATCGCCGAGATGAAGGCCGACGGCATCGAATACGACGAACGCATGGAGCTGATCGAGGAGATCACCTGGCCGAAACCGCTGGCCGAGCTGATCGAACCGGCCTTCGAAACCTATCGCGCCGGTCATCCGTGGGTCTCGGAATTCAGTCCCTCCCCCAAGTCCGTGGTCCGCGAAATGATCGAGCGCTCACTGACTTTCGCCGAACTGGTCTCCCAGTACGAGCTGGCGCGCTCGGAAGGCCTCGTGCTGCGCTATCTCGCCGACGCCTATCGCGCGCTGCGCCGGACCGTACCGGAATCGGCGCGCACCGAGGAACTCGAGGACATCACCGAATGGCTGGGTGAGCTTGTCCGCCAAGTCGATTCGAGTCTGCTCGACGAATGGGAGCAACTCACCAATCCGGGCGCCGAGACCGACGACGATCAACTCGCCTTCGGCGCCGACACCGTGCGGCCGATCACCGCGAACGAACGCGCGTTCCGGGTCATGGTGCGCAACAGCATGTTTCGCCGCGTCGAGCTGGCCGCACGGCAGCGCTGGGACGAACTCGACGAATTCGACGACGGCCCGGACTGGGCGAACGATCTGGCCGCGTATTTCGACGAATACGGCGCGATCGGCACCGGCCCGGACGCCCGCGGCCCGGCACTGTTCTCGGTCGAGACCGAACCCGGCTTCTGGCGGGTGCGCCAGGTGCTCGACGATCCGGCCGGTGATCACGGCTGGGCGCTCGAGGCCGTCGTGGACCTGGCCGAATCCGATGCGGCCGGCGAGGTGGTCTTCGACGAGATGACGGTGCGTGCGGGATGAGCGCGATCGTCCACGACCTCCGCCGCGATCCCGCGACGACGCTCGTACGCCGCCGAAAACCCGGTGCCGACGCGCTGATCTGATCCGGTCACCGTCCCCGGTACGGGCCGCGCTCGCCCGAGCGTGATCAAGCCGACCCTCGTTCCGGTTCGTTTCCCGTGCCCCCGCGCTGATACTCTCTCGCTCGCTGCCTGCAGCGGGAGGCTGCCCAGAAGAAAGAGAGTTCCCTTAGATTGATCGGTACAAACGCGCCCGAGTCGCCCTGTCTCGTCATCGACCTCGATCGGGTGCGCGGCAACTTCCACGCTTTCCGTGCGGCCTTCCCGTCGGCACGAATTCGCTTCGCTGTCAAGGCATCTCCGATGCCGGAGATCATCCGGCTGCTCGATTCCGAGGGCGCCGAATTCGACGTCGCCAGCATCGGCGAGATCGAGATGTGTGTGGCGCTGGGCGTCGACCCGGCAGCGCTGTGCTACGGCAATCCGATCAAGAAGGCCGCGCACATCGCCGCCGCCTACGCCGCCGGAGTGCGCCGGTTCGCCTTCGACACCGAGGACGACCTGGAGCGGATCGCCGAACTCGCGCCGGGCTCGGAGGTGGAGTGCCGGTTCCTGGCCTCGGCGCCGCAGTCGCAGACCCCGTTCGGCACCAAATTCGGCTGCGCCCCCGGTGAGGCGGTACGGCTGCTGGTGCGCGCCCGCGACCTGGGCCTGCAGGTCGCCGGCCCCTATTTCCACGTGGGCTCCCAGCAGCTGGATCCGGTGGCGTGGCAGATCGGCATCGAGCAGGCCGCGGCCATCACGGAAGCCCTGGCGGTCAAGGACATCCCGGTGGCGTCGGTGAATATCGGTGGGGGCCTGCCGATTTCGTACGCCGACCCGGCGCCGGAGCTGTCCGAACTGAGTGTGGTGATCGCCGAATCGGCGACGCGGCACCTTCCCGAGCACACCGACCTGGTGGTGGAACCCGGCCGCGCACTGGTGGGCAATGCCGGCGTGATCCACGCCGAGGTCGTGAACGTGCGTATCGCGCCGGACGGGCGGCGCTGGGTGTATCTCGACATCGGCCGCTACAACGGTATGGCCGAGACCGAGAACGAGTACATCGCCTACCGGATCGAAACCGATCGCGACGGTGACCCCGCCGACGAGGCGGTGATCGCGGGCCCGACCTGCGACGGAGACGATGTACTGTATCAACGCACGCGGGTCCTTCTGCCGACCACGCTGCGAGCCGGTGATCCCGTTCGGATCCTCGATACCGGCGCTTATACGGCGAGCTATTCGTCGGTGTCCTTCAACGGTTTTCCGCCTTTGACTGTGCATGTCATCGGCGCTGAGCGAGAGTGAGTTTGCCCATGACGGCAGAATTCACCGGCTGGCACGTGCTGGCCGAGTTCGGTGGTGTCGACGTAGCCCTCTGCGACGATCTCGAACGACTCGAAACAGCGCTTCGACAATCGTTGCTCGCCGCGGGAGTGACGATCTGCGAGGTGGTGCACAAGAAGTTCGAGCCGCACGGCGTGACGGTGCTGGCGCTGCTGTCGGAATCCCACGCGTCGATCCACACCTATCCGGAATCCGGCGACATCTTCGTCGACGTGTTCACCTGCGGCAGCATCGGCGCGGGCGCCACCAAGGCGGTCGAGTTGCTGCAGGATGCGCTGCAGCCGGAATCGGTGCATATGGAGGTCGTGCAGCGCGGGCATCAGGCGCGCCGGGTGCACGAGCCGGTCGGCGAGGGCCTGACCCGCGTCTGGGACCTGTCGGAGGTGATCGTGGACGCGCGAACCCCGTTCCAGCACATGGTGATCGCGCGCACGGCACAGGGCGTGTCACTGTTCTCCGACGACGACCGGCAGTCCACCGAGTTCTCCCAGCTGACCTATCACGAGGCGATGCTGGTCCCGGCCTACGCGCTGGCGGCCAAGCTGGACAACGTGCTCATCATCGGTTCCGGCGAAGGCGTGGCCAGCCAGATGTCGGTGGCGGCGGGCGCGACCCGGGTCGACCACGTCGATATCGACCGGATGGAGGTGGAGCTGTGCGCCCGGCATCTGCCCTACGGATACACCCCCGCCGATCTGGAGGCCGCGGTCCGCGGTGACGGCGCGATCCGGATGCACTACGCCGACGGCTGGGACTTCCTGGCCGAGGCCGAGTCCGCCGGAGTGCGCTACGACGTGATCGTCATCGACCTCCCCGACGAGCGGGTCGAAGACGCCCAGCACAACCGCCTCTACGAGGAGGAGTTCCTCACCCGATGTAAGGCGCTGCTGGCCGAGGGCGGCGTGCTGGCCGCTCAGGCGGGTTGCCCGACGATGTGGCGCAACGAGACGCTGAAGCGTTCGTGGCAGCGGTTCACCGATCTGTTCGCCACCGTGGTGCCCTACGGCAGCGACGAGCACGAGTGGACGTTCCTGTTCGGTGTCGCCGAGCGCCTCGACGACCCGGTCGCGGCGATGACCGAGAAGCTGTCGAAGCTGCCCTACCGCGCGGAGACGGTCGACGAACGCGCGCTGGTGCGCGGCGCCATCGAACCCTACGCGCTGCGGGAGATCGCCGCTCGAGCCTGATACGGCGGGCATTCGCGCGGGAATCGGCTTGCGTGGCAATCGAATACGAGAAGGACCGCCCGGGACGACCCCGGGCGGTCCTTCTCGGTAGCCGTCGCCACCGAGCCGGGCGCGCCCGCACACTCGCGCCTCGGGATCAGTGGCGCTGCGCCGACGCTCAGGCGCGCTCCTGGCGCCACTGGGCCGTGCGCTCGACGTAGCGGTCGAGATGGTGGGAGACGAACACTTCGGGCAGCCAGTCGTTGCCGGTGACCGTCGACGACCAGACGAAGGTCCGCACGGGTTGCTCGTATCCGATCAGCTCGATCGGGCGCAGATCGTATTCGGGGTCCTCGAAGGCTTCGATGATCCGCCAGTCGGCCGCGGTCAGCCCGCGCAGGACCAGCCCACCCGCCATTCGCCCCGGCTCGGCCACCAGTCCCGGGTAGAGCCGCTGCGGCAGGGCCGCGACCCGCCAGCCCCTGGCGACCGCGACGTCCATCTCGGGCGTGCGGCCCAGCAGCGCCTCGAGTACAGGACCGAATTGCAGGGTGCCGTAGGCGAACAGGTCCGGGCCCGGATCGTCGGGACGCGCGCGGCGTTGCGGCGCGGGCTTCTTCGCCGCGGTCATCGGATCACCTGCCCGGCATCTGCGGCGCGGCCCTCCGCGCGCCTATCCGTCGTTCCGTCGAACCATCCGTTCCTACTCGCACTCCCGTATCGCATCCCTCCACTGTGCCGAATGGCCCGGCGGCGAATCACACCGGGTAAACGTGACTCATGTCACATTTCATGTCGTCGCTGGTCACGGGTTGCCGAGAAGTCGCCACACCGAGAAAGCCTGCCCCGGGATGTCTATAGCTCTCGCACCGGCTATCCGACGGGCCGCACCGAATTTCCGGTGACCCGGGCGAAGAGATCCGCATCGTGGGAATTGACGATGGTGATCGCAGTGCCGTGCGCGCGGCCCAGTTCCACCAGTCGCCGCCGGTTCTCCAGATACGCGCCGCGCACGATCGAGCCCAGTTCGAACGACCACCAGAACAGCGGCGTCTTCGGCCCGGCCGGGTCGATCTCGCTCGCGACGTAGAACGCGTCACCGGCGTGCAGCAGCCAGCCCGATCCCGTGTCGACGGCGACCCCGACGTGGCCGCGCGTATGGCCGGGCAACGGGACGACCAGGATTTCCGGCGGCAGTCCCGGCAGATCGCGCACCGCGCGGAAACCGAACCATTCGTCGGTGCCGTCGAGTTCGTTGACCATCCAGCGCGGGCCGTGCGACCACTGAGCCGCGCGGTAGCGCAGCCGCTCCGACAGCGTCCTCCCCGCGGTCGCCGCGCGGAATTCGGGCCCGTGCACGTGAACCGTGGCCTCGGGGAAATCCGCCAGCCCCGCGGCGTGGTCGAGATCGAGGTGGGTGAGGATGATGTGGCGCACATCGGCAGGGTCGTAGCCCAGCGCCTGGATCTGCCGGATGGCGGTGTGATGCTCGGCCGGCCGGATGCCCAGCAGAAAGCGGCCGGGACCGACGAAGCGGCCGGGATCACGCACACAGTCGAGCCCGAATCCGGTATCCACCAGCACCAACCCGGTCCTGGTCTCGATGAGCAGGCAGTGGTCCACCATGCCCATGGCCATGGTGCCGCAGTTGAGATGATGAATCCGCACGCGACGAGCGTTCCAGACACCCACCGGCCGGTCAATCGGGATGGGAGACCATGGAATTTCTCATATCGGGCGTTGTGCCCGAATGATTTCCGCCAGCTGTTCGTAGTCCTCCACACGCGCGGTCGAACCCCGGAAAACCAGGCCCAGGGTGCGCCCCGGCGCCGGCGCGGCGAAACGAGCGATATCCAATGTGCCACGGGAGGTTTCGGCCGCCACGGCCATCTCGGGAATCAGCGTCACCCCCAGCCCTCCACCCACACACTGCACCACCGTCGTCAGCGAGGCCGCGCGGGTATCGCCGACCGGCCCCGGGCGCACGTCCTGCGACCGGCACAGATCCAGCGTCTGGTCACGCAAGCAGTGCCCCTCGTCGAGCAACAGCAGCGGCAGCTCGTCCAGGGCCGCGGGCGCGATGTCGGACCGCCCGGCCAGTTCGTGCCCGAGAGGTGTGACCAGGACGAATTCCTCGGTATAGAGCGGGATTTCGACCATGCCGGTTGCCTCGGAGGGCAGCGCCATCATCGCGACGTCGAGGACGCCGCTGCGCAATCCGTCGAGCAGCCGGGCGGTCTGGTCCTCGATGACGTGCGGCACCAGGGCGGGCAGCCGGCGCCGCAGTTCCGGCAGCAACGTGGGCAGCACATAGGGCGCGACGGTGGGGATGATGCCCATGCGCAGGGTGCCGCCGAGACCGTCGCCGGCCGCGGTGGCGACGAAGCGGTCGGCGGCCTCGAGCGTCGCCATCGCCTGCGGCAGCAACCGTTTGCCCGCGGCGGTCACCAGTACCCGGCGGGTGCTGCGCTCGATCAGCTGCAGGCCCAGTCCGTTTTCCAGTGATGCCAGCGCCTGCGATAACGTGGGTTGACTCACATTCAGATGAGCCGCGGCGGTCCCGAAGTGGCGATATTCCGCAATCGCCACGAACGCACGCAGCTGTGACAGGGTGGGCTGATAAGTCTGATCAGTCACGCCTATCAGTATAGTGCAACTAATCACCTTTACCTTTTACTGGGTTTTGGGCATGATCGACAGCGAAATGCTTCGACGGTGTCCCGCACAAGGGCGACCCGTCACCCGTGTCCCACTACGACGAAGGAGACAACATGGCTCTGCTGACCATCGGCGACCAGTTCCCCGCCTACAACCTGACGGCGGTCATCGGCGGTGACCTGTCGAAGGTGAACGCGCAGCAGCCCGACGACTACTTCACCCAGGTCTCGAGTGACGACTACGCCGGCAAGTGGCGCATCGTCTTCTTCTGGCCGAAGGACTTCACCTTCGTGTGCCCGACCGAGATCGCCGCCTTCGGCAAGCTGAACGACGAGTTCGCCGACCGCGACGCCCAGGTCCTGGGTGTGTCGGTCGACAACGAATTCGTGCACTTCCAGTGGCGCGCCCAGCACGAGGATCTCAAGACCCTGCCCTTCCCGATGCTGAGCGACCTCAAGCGTGAGCTCGTCACCGCGACCGGCGTGTTGAACGCCGACGGTGTCGCCGACCGCGCGACCTTCATCGTCGACCCGAACAACGAGGTCCAGTTCGTCTCCGTGACCGCCGGTTCGGTCGGCCGCAACGTCGACGAGGTGCTGCGCGTGCTCGACGCACTGCAGTCCGACGAGCTGTGCGCCTGCAACTGGAAGAAGGGCGACCCGACCATCGACGCCGGTGAACTGCTGTCCGCGAGCGTCTGATCACCGAAAAGGAAGTGCCTGCCCGTGTCTGTTGAAAACCTGAAGAATTCGCTTCCCGAATACGCCAAGGACCTCAAGCTCAACCTGTCGTCCATCGCGCGGTCTACCGTGCTGAACGAACAGCAGCTGTGGGGCACCCTGCTCGCCGCGGCGGCCGCCACCCGGTCGGCCACCACGCTGCGCGAGATCGGCGAGGAGGCCGCCGACACCCTGTCCGCGGAGGCCTACAACGCGGCACTGGGCGCCGCCTCGATCATGGGTATGAACAACGTGTTCTACCGGGGCCGGGCGTTCCTGGAAGGTCGTTACGACGACCTGCGCGCCGGCCTGCGCATGCAGATCATCGGCAATCCGGGCGTCGACAAGGCCGATTTCGAGCTCTGGTCGTTCGCGGTGTCGTCGATCAACGGCTGCCAGCACTGCCTGGAGGCGCACGAGCACACCCTGCGTGAGGCCGGTGTCTCGCGCGAGGTGATCTTCGAGGCGCTGCGCGTCGCCGCGATCGTCGCGGGCGTCGGCCAAGCCGTGCAGGCCAGCGAGACGCTGGCCGCCGCGGCGGTCTGAGGCACAGCCGAAACGCATTCCACCGGATGCCCCGTCCCGTCCATCGGGACGGGGCATCCCGTGTGTTGCCCCGGGTACGCTGGGAAACCATGAGCCAACGGGAAAGCGACGGCACACAGGTCGAGGTGGTTCGAGTCTTCACCGACGTCACAGGCCGGCTCGGTAACCCACTGGGCATCGTGCGCGCGGGGGCGGTGGCCGACGTCGATCATCAGTTGCTGGCGGCCCGAGTCGGCCACAGTGAGACCGTGGTCGTCGACGATCCGGTGTCCGGCCGCGCCCGGATGCGCATCTACACCCCCGCGCGGGAGCTGCCGTTCGCGGGACATCCGACGGTCGGCGCGGCATGGTGGCTGGCCGATCAGGGGCATCCTGTGAAGATCATCGACGTGCCCGCCGGTCCGGTCGAGATCCAGATGCTCGACGACGGCCTGGTCTGGATCCGCGCCCGCGCCGAATGGGCGCCCGAGTTCACCTTCGACGAGTTCTCCGACGCCGCCTTCCTCGACACGGTCGATCCGCGTCATTTCACCGACGGCCAGCACTACGTATGGGCCTGGACGAACGAGGCGCGCGGCGCCGTGCACGCGCGAATGTTCGCTCCCGCCATGGGAATCGCCGAGGACGAGGCGACGGGCGCGGCCGCGATCGCACTCACCGCGAAACTGCGCCGCAGCCTGATCATCACCCAGGGCGCGGGGTCACAGCTGTTCACCGAATGGGATTCCGACGGCTGGGTGCGCCTGGGCGGACGCGTCGTGGCCGATCATCCCGTGCTCATCTGATCCGGCTCCTCTGATCAGGCGACGGCGGCGATCAACATATAGGCGGTCCCGAGGTCCATCACCACGTGCGGGAACGCGCCGAGTGCGCCCGGCGCGCCTGCCGGATGCGAAATACTGTGCCGCACTGCGGTTCTCGTCCGCGGGAACAGCAGCAGTAGCCCGTCGAGCGCGAACAGGGCGGCCACGATCGAGGCGGGGACGACCGGCGGTCCGTCCGCACCGCCCACATCCGGATGCCCCGTACCGTGGTGGTGGCCGGCCATCACCCACAGCATCGCCGCGGCCGCGACCAGGTGGTAGACCACCGCCGGGAGGCGGAATTCGGCCCCGTCGCCACCGGCTGCCGCGCGCCAGTGCGCGATGCGCACAATCGACAGGCCCGCGTACACGACGATCATGGCGATGAGCACCCCGCGGATCGCATCGGGCGCGGCAGCCACGGGGAACAGCAGCATCGCGAGCATGACCAGGCACATCAACAGGTGCGCCGCATCGGATTCGTGTGCGTCGGCCTCGCCCGGCCACCGTCCCGGCGACCGGCCGCTCGATCGCCCCGGCGGCACCGGCACCGCCACGTGCCGCCCGGCAACGATCCCCGCTGCCGCGACGAACGCCACGATGACGCCCCAGCGCACCACCTCGTGCTCGGTCATGAAAGAGCCCACACCCCACCACCTTCCGCCGCGACGCGTTCGCCTTCGCACCATGCTCGCACGGCGCGGCGACGGACACGCCCGTCCGGCGGTCCGATGGCACCGAAGAGGCAGCCGACGGGCAGAGCGCGTGCTCAGCCCAGCGCGCGGCCTATCGCCGCCGCGAGCTCGGCGATCTGCTCGTCGGTCATGACGAACGCCGGTGAGATCTGCAGCGCGCCCTGTCCGGCGGCTCGGGTGGAAACCCCTTCGGCGCGTAGCGTTTTCACCATGGCCGGTCCTTCGGACGGGTCGGCGAGCTGCACCCCGGCCACCGCGCCCAGCCCACTGCGCACCTGCGCCACGCGGGGATGTCCGGCCAGCGGCGAGAGGTGTTCGTGCAGCAGCGATTCGATGTTCTTGCTGGCGTCGAGCAGATGTTCGCGTTCGATGATGTCGAGATTGGCCATGGCCGCGGCGGCCGATCCGGCGTGGCCTCCGTAGGTGTAGCCGTGGCGGAACCACACGCCACCACCGAAGAACGGCTCGGCCACCCGCGGCGCCACGAAGACCGCGCCCATCGGCAGATAGCCGGAGGTCAGACCCTTCGCGGTGGTCATCAGATCCGGTTCGAGCCCGAATCGGGTGGACGCGAACCACGATCCGCCGATCCGCCCGAAGCCGGTGACGACCTCGTCGGCGACGAAGAGGATGTCGTTGTCGCGGCACAGGCGGCGGACCTCGGTGAGATAACCCTCCGGCGGCAGATACACCCCGCCCGCCCCGATGATCGGCTCGCAGAAGAACGCCGCGATGCGCTCGGCGCCCACCTCGTCGATGAGCGCCCGCAGCGCCTGAGCCTGGTCGAACTCCACCGTGCGGGTATCGGCCATCAGCTCGCCGTAGCCCTCGTGATTGACCTCGATGCCGGCCAGCGCCGTTCCGGCGACGTGCATTCCGTGATAGGCCAGCCGGCGGCCGACCAGCAGCGTCTTGTCCGGACGGCCCTGCTCCCGCCAGAACCGGCGGGCGAGTTTGGCGGCGGTGTCGACCGAATCGGAGCCGCCGGAGGTGAACATGATCTTGCTGCCCGGCACCGGCGCCAGCTCCGACAACCGCTCGGCCAGCCGTTGCGTCACCGGCGCGGTGAGATCGCCGAAGTTCGAATAGTGTGCGAGCGTCGACAATTGCGACGCGACCGCGTCGGCGATCTCGCGGCGACCGTGACCGACGTTGGTGAACCACAGCCCCGCCGTCGCATCGAGATACCGCCGCCCGGCCTCGTCCCAGATGTAGGCGCCCTCACCGCGGGCGACCACGAAGGCGCCGTCGCGCTCCACCGCGCCCATATCCGCGAATCCGTGCCACAGCGCACCCATGCTCGGCTCCTCTTCCCGTCGTCCGATGGCGATGGGCATACCCGATCGCCCGCGCCGCCAGACTACCCGCGTGACACCGGGAGAGGCCGGGTCGCCCAGCCCGCGCAATCTACCGGCAACCGCGGGTCAGACCGGGACGGGCGCCTCGCGACGGTGGTGCAGCGACCCGAGCCACGCCACCGCGATCGCCAGCAGCGTGATCACCGCGGTCAGCATCACCACCCCGATCAGCAGCGACGGATAACCCTGCACCCGCGGGTCCAGGAACGGGTACGGATACCAGTCCACGATCTCGCCGCGGACCAGGCTGTAGCCGCAGTAGACGACGGGATAGATCAGCCACCCGCCGATCAACGCGGCCGAGACCCGCAGCCGCGCCGACACCAGAACCCAATCGGCGACGAGCACGACCGGCAGCATGCGATGCAGTGTGTCGTTGATCCACTTGTCGGTGAGCATCACATCGATGTTCGCCAGCAGCATCGCGTAGACCACCCCTGTGATCAGTAGATACAGCGTGGCCGCGCCGCGCACCACCTGCCAGCGCCGTGCCGCCGGATCCAGCAGACCGCCGATCAGCAGAACCACCACGCCGGCGAGAGTGGATTCGATGGTGAAGTAGCTGACGTAGTTGCCGAGCGAGAATCCGGGCGATCCACCCGCGCGAAGCGGAATCCACAGCAGCGCAACACTTCCCAGCACGCCGAACGCGATCCGCAGGATCCGGATCCATATCGGCGTTCCCGCACGGGCGATCATCGTACGATCCTCGCATACCGGTCGGCACGCCAGGCGATTTCACCACCGCCGCCCCGGTCACGGACACGGCCCCTCCAGCCGCCGGCGAAATCCGGCGGCACGGACAGTCTTCCGGGTCTAGACGGATCCGACGGGCGACGAACGCTGCCTCGTCGCGGACTCCACCGCAAACGGCCGGCGCAGCGTCTTCGACGCGGTCGTCACGACCGCGTGCACGCCCTCGCGAACCAGAGCGGCGATGCCCAGCAGCACCGACATCACGCGCAGTCCACGGACCCACATCGGTGTTCCGGAACCAGCAGTCATGACCCGATGGTGACATATCCGGCCTCCCGCCGGAACCAAGATCATCCGATAGCAACGATTCGGTTATCTTCACCGTCCGGTGCCCCGACCAGCGCGGGAACGGGCCGGACGGCCGGTTTCGCTACGCTGGTCGATGCAATGACCTCGACTGCCACCACCCGCGAGCTGCGCGCTCGCCTGGCCGACCTCTCCCTCCGCGACGAACACCGGTTGCGCCGACGGCTGGACAAGGCACACGGCGACGACGGCGAGATCGAACGGCTGGAGCGCGAGATCGCCGCCGCTCAGGCTCGTATCGAGACGCGCCGCGGCGCCGTCCCGGCGATCCGCTATCCCGAACAGCTGCCGGTCTCCGCCCATCGCGACGATATCGCCGCGGCGATCGCCGCCCATCAGGTCGTGGTGATCGCCGGTGAGACGGGCTCCGGGAAGACCACGCAGATCCCCAAGATCTGCCTCGAACTCGGACGTGGGATCCGCGGCACCATCGGCCACACCCAGCCGCGGCGGCTGGCGGCCCGCACGGTGGCCGAACGCATTGCCTCCGAACTCGATACCGAACTCGGCGACGTGGTCGGCTACACCGTGCGCTTCACCGATCAGGCGTCCGATCGCACCCTGATCAAATTGATGACCGACGGCATCCTGCTGGCCGAAATCCAGCGCGACCGGCTGCTGCGCCGCTACGACACGATCATCATCGACGAGGCGCACGAGCGCAGTCTCAATATCGACTTCCTGCTCGGCTACCTGAAGTCGCTGCTGCCGAAGCGTCCGGATCTCAAGGTGATCATCACCTCGGCGACCATCGACCCCGACCTGTTCGCCCGCCATTTCGCCGATCCGGGCTCCGGGGAGCCCGCGCCGATCGTCGAGGTGTCGGGGCGGTCCTATCCGGTCGAAATCCGGTATCGCCCGCTGGCTCCGGAGATGGCCGACACCGACGACGAGGACGATTTCGCGGAGGAGCCGGCGCCGCGTCGCGCCCGGCCGAGCGGGCGCGCCGGCGCCGGGGACGCTCGCGACCAGACCGATGCCATCGGCGACGCGGTCCGCGAACTGCTCGCCGAGGGCGACGGCGACGTGCTGGTCTTCCTGTCCGGTGAGCGCGAGATCCGCGATACCGCCGACACGCTGCGCGATCTGAAACTGCCGCGCACCGAGATCGTTCCGCTGTACGCGCGGTTGTCGGCGGCCGAACAGCATCGGGTCTTCCAGCCGCACACCGGACGTCGTGTGGTGCTGGCCACCAACGTGGCCGAGACCTCGCTCACCGTGCCGGGCATCCGCTACGTGGTGGATCCGGGCACCGCGCGCATCTCCCGCTATTCGATGCGCACCAAGGTGCAGCGCCTGCCGATCGAGCCGATCTCCCAGGCCTCCGCACGGCAGCGCTCCGGGCGCTGCGGACGCGTGGCCGACGGTATCTGCATCCGGCTCTACTCCGAGGAGGACTTCGAGGCGCGCCCGGCGTTCACCGAACCGGAGATTCTGCGCACGAACCTGGCCGCGGTCATCCTGCAGATGACCGCGCTGGGCTTGGGCGACATCGAGAGTTTTCCGTTCGTCGAGGCGCCGGACCGGCGGGCGATCCGCGACGGTATCGCGTTGCTGCTGGAGCTCGGCGCGCTCGGGCGTCCCTCCGAGGCGGCCGCACCCGCTCGCAACGGGCGCCGGCGCCGCGGCCGCGGCAGCGACGGCGCCACCGGGGGCCACGTGCGCGCGCCGGAGGGTGGGGACGAGCTGGCACTCACGGCGGTGGGACGGCAGATGGCCCAACTCCCGGTCGATCCACGGATGGCGCGCATGCTCGTCGCCGCCGAGGCGAACGGCTGCCTGTCCGAGGTGCTGGTCATCGTCGCCGCGCTGTCGATCCAGGACGTGCGGGAACGCCCGGCCGAATTCCAGCAGGCCGCCGACACCAAACATGCCCGGTTCAGCGTCGAGGGCTCGGATTTCCTCGCCTATCTGCGGTTGTGGGACTATCTGCGCGGACAGCGGAAATCGTTGTCGTCCAATCAGTTCCGGCGGCTGTGCCGCGACGAGTTCCTGCACTACCTGCGCATCCGGGAATGGCAGGATCTGCAGGGCCAGCTGCGCACCATCACGAAGAGCCTCGGCTGGTCGGCCGCGGAATCGATCGCGCCGCAACAGAATCCGGAAGCCCTGCCGTGGGACGCTGATGCGATCCATCGCGCCCTGCTGGCAGGCATGCTGTCGCATATCGGGGTCCGCGAGGCCGAATCGCGTGAGTTCCTCGGTGCGCGCGGCGCGAAGTTCATGATCTTCCCCGGTTCGGCCCTGGCGAAGAAGCCGCCGCGCTGGGTGATGGCGGCCGAACTGGTGGAGACCTCGCGACTGTGGGGCCGGATGGCCGCGCGGATCGAGCCCGAATGGGCCGAGCGGCTCGCCGGCGATCTGGTCAAACGCAACCACTCCGAACCGCACTGGTCCTCGCGGCGCGGCGCGGCGATGGCCTACGAGCGGGTCACCCTCTACGGCATTCCGCTGGTCACCCAGCGCCGCGTCGACTTCGGCCGCATCGACCCCCAGTTGTCGCGGGAACTGTTCATCCGGCACGCGCTGGTGCAGGGCGAATGGCAGACCCGGCACCGGTTCTTCCACCGCAATCGCGAACTGCTCGACGATGTGGCCGATCTGGAGCATCGCGCGCGTCGGCGCGACATCCTCGTCGACGACCAGGTGTTGTTCGATTTCTACGATCAGCGCATCCCCGCCGACGTGGTGTCGGTGCGGCATTTCGACAGCTGGTGGCGCAAGGCCGAGCGCGAGGATCCGCACCTGCTGGACTTCTCGGCCGCCACCGTGGTCAACGCGCAAGCGGCCCAGCTCGATCCGGCCGCCTACCCGGACAGCTGGCGGCAGGGCGAACTGAGTTTCCCGCTCACCTACCAGTTCGAGCCGGGGCAGGCCGACGACGGCGTGACCGTGCACATCCCGGTCGCTCAGCTCGCCCATGTGCGTGCCGTGGGCTTCGACTGGCTGGTACCCGGTATGCGCGAGGAACTCGCCGCCGCACTGATCAAGACGCTGCCGAAACAGCTGCGCCGCAGTGTGGTTCCCGCGCCGGACTTCGCGAAGGCCGCGTTGGCGCGGCTGACCCCGCGCGCGGAACCGCTGCGTACCGGACTGGCCCGTGAGCTGTCGGCACTGGCGTCGACCGCGATCGCACCGGCCGACCTCGATCCCGGCGCTCTGCCCGATCATTTGCGGATGACGTTCGCTGTCATCGGCCCGGACGGCGCGAACCTCGCCCGCGGCAAGAGCCTCGCCGCATTGAAAACTCAACTCGCCCAGCAGGTTTCGCAGTCGGTCGCGAAGGCGACGAGTGCGGCCGAGAAGGCGCCGGCGACGGTGTGGACGGCGCAGACGCTGGGCACCCTGCCGCAGACCGTTCGGCGTGAGGTCGGCGGCCAGACCATCACCGGCTATCCCGCCCTGGTTCGCGAGGGGGACGGGGTCGCGGTGCGAGTGTTGTCCTCGCCGGCGGCACAGCGCGCCGCGATGCGCACCGGCACCCGGGCGCTGCTGTTGCGCGAGATGCCGGCCGCGCACCGCTCGATCACCTCGGGGCTGTCGGCCGCCGATCGCCTCGCGCTGAGCCAGAACCCGTACAGATCGATGGACGCGCTGCTCGACGACTGCCGCGCGTGCGCCGCCGACGAACTGATCGCCGCACACGGTGGCCCGGTACGCAGCCCCGAACAGTTCACTCGGCTGGTCGAGCAGGTGCGACCGCAGTTCGCCGGTGCGGTCGCGCGCATCCTCGCGCTGGTGGTTCCGGTGCTGGCGGCCGCGCACCGGGTGCGCACCGCCTTGACCGACACCACCGATCGCGATATCGCCGACGATGTGGCCGGGCAGCTCGACGACCTGGTCTTCGCCGGTTTCGTCAGCGAATTCGGCAGCGCCCGGCTGCGCGAGATTCCGCGGTATCTGCACGCCGCCGAGGCACGACTGCTCGCGCTGCCCGCCTCGGCCGATCGCGATCGCCACGGCGCGGCCGAACTGGACCGGGTGCACAGCGCCTACGCGCGGTTGCTCGACCGTCTCCCGGAGGCCCGTCGCACGGCCGCCGACGTCACCGAGATCTGGTGGATGATCGAGGAACTGCGGGTGAGCCTGTTCGCCCAGCAGCTGGGCACGCCGTATCCGGTGTCCGCCAAGCGAATCATCAAGGTCATCGACGGCATCGGCGCGGCGCCCGCCGGCACCCGGCCCCGCTGATCAGTCGGCGCCGGCGGTCACCGATCGTTCGGCGCGGTGGCGGCGCAGATCGGCGATCTCGCGTTCGAAATCGTCGGCGGAGCTGAAGGACCGGTAGACCGAGGCGAAACGCAGGTAGGCGACCTCGTCGAGATCGCGCAACGGCCCGAGGATGGCCAGACCGACCTCGTGGCTCGGCACCTCCGGAGAGCCCTTCGCCCGCACCGCGTCCTCGACCTGCTGGGCGAGCAGGTTCAGCGCATCGTCGTCGACTTCACGCCCCTGGCAGGCCCGGCGGACGCCACGAATCACCTTCTCGCGGCTGAACGGTTCGGTGACACCGCTGCGCTTGACCACCGAGAGGATCGCGGTCTCGACCGTGGTGAAGCGGCGCCCGCACTGCGGACACGCGCGGCGGCGCCTGATCGCGCTGCCTTCCTCGGCCTCACGCGAGTCGACCACCCGCGAATCCGGGTGCCGACAGTACGGGCAATGCATCCGGGATCCTTCGTCGATGCCTGCGTCGGTTCGCGACGAGCTGCCTGCCCTCGACCTGTTCCGCCGATACAGCCGCACTCACCACGTATGTCCTGAGCGTCTTTCAGGATACCCGGACGGCGTTCGCCCCGGCCCATGCGGACCCGCGACCGGGACCGCTCACGCCGTCAGTTGCCACTGGCTCGTCAGGTCGGTGAGCAGATCCGGCAGCCGATTCAGCAATCGCCCAGCGGCGAGATCACCGGCGAAGGGCACCGACAGCACCTGGCGGGCCATTCCCGGAGCGGCCTGCATCCGTTCGTAGCACGGCACCAGATCTCCGGTGATGTAGGTCCAGCGCGGGTCGCGGTCGGCCCAGTTGAAGTCGGGTAACGGAGTCCGCAGCGTCATCGTGCGACCGTCGACCTGCGCTGATACGGTGGTCGGCGCGAACACACCCGGCGCGCGCACGCCGGGCACCGCCGGCTTCGCCGCCACGGTGCTCACGTAGGTCATCACCCGGCCCATCGCGCCCCGCCCACCCGACGTCACATCCCATTGATCGGCGATGATCCGATTCTGTTCGCGATCGGTCATCCGCATCAGCGCGTCGTTGTACCCGGCGACCGTTCCTGTGGCGAGCGAACGCCAGGCCTGCACCGCGTTGTCGTCGAGCACACCGGCGGCGTACATCTCCTCGATCGCGGGCAACCCGCCGGCGATATAGGCCTCGTGCATCGGCACCTGGTCCAGGAAGATGTGTTTCTGCATGATCATCAGGCGGGTCTGGAACCATGCCAGATCCTCGGCGGTGAGCCGCGGCCCCTCGGTCGCCAGCAGCCGGATGTCGGCGGGCAGCGCGGCGACCAGCGGCGCCGGTGTGGCGCGCAGCAGATCCGCGACCGCGTCGCCGAGCTGGTGGATACCCGGCACGCTGAGAATCGTTGCCACATCGCTCATGTCGAAGAAGCCGGAGGCGAACGAGCCGCCCGCGAGCCCGGCCAGTCCGGTCCAGTAGAACTCGGGGTGGGCGGTCGTCAGCCGGAGGTAGTTCACGTAGACCTGGGTGAAGGTGCGGGAATTCGCGGCCACTCCCCGGATCGGATCCCAACCGGCCAGGTCGATATCGGCATCGGCGGTCGCCACCGCCAGCCAATACTGGTGTAGCAGTGCCGCGTACCGCTGGGGTGCGACTCCGTCGGCGCGGGCTTGGTCCAGCGCCGTGTGCAGCTGCGAAATATTCAGCGGCAGATCGGGATTCAGCCCACCCGCGCTTTCCCCCGCCCCGTTCACCACGGGAATGTCCAGATATGCGGTGTAACCCGCCTCCGCGTGCACCGCGGGTGCCGCGGCACAGGCGATCACGAAACAGATGAGCGGTGCGGCCGCGCGTGCGAACAGTCGCGGCAGCGCCCGATGGAGGGTGTGCACCATGATGCCTCGTCCTCGAAGTTCATTGGCGGCGAATGTAGCCCCGATCACATTCCGAGCAGAGTAGCAACATGTTTCAGTACTGGATCAATAAATCCGGCCACGCGGATTCGCGTACATCCCAGGCCCACGACCACGGTTTATCGTGATGCCGGGACCACGAGTGTGCGTCCGGCGGCCACCTCGGTGCCGCGTAATCCGTTCAGCTCCACGATGCGGGCCACCGTGTCGCGCACCGGAACTCCCGGCGCCACCCGCTCCGCGAGGTCGGACATCGACTCCCCGGGCTGCACCTGGACGGTCTGCGTGGACGCCGGACTGTCCGTATCGCGCAGCTGCGCCACTCCCAGGAGCCCGCAGACCGCGGCGGCGGTGAGCAGGGCGGTCGCCGCGAGGGTCGCGAGTCCGATTCGCGCCTGTTCCACCCGCTGGATCGGATGCGGCCCGCGAGCAGGCAGGGCAGCCGGCACCCGGTCGTAGCCCGCGACGACATGCGGGCGGTACAGGCCGCGAGGACGCCGGAGGTCGGCCCGGGCGTGACGCCGGACCGGCCGCACAGTGCGGACGGGGGGACTGCCGGCCGAACCTGTCCGGCTGCCGATCGTGCTGAATTCATCGACCGCGGTACGCATCTGACGACCTCCATGACTGCTGCGACGAGCACTCGGTTGGATCACAGGGATATGAGAGTAGGGGCGTATTCGCTCATGTGTTCGAAGAACTGATGTTCGAATTCTTACCACGCCGGACCGACAAAGTCACCAGCCACGCCGACATGCGTCGAACAGATGTTTGAAACCTGGCCGCGGGCGGACTACATTCGAAACACGCGATCCGGCGGCGTCGGCAGAACCCGAAGCCGGCAGAACCCGACAGACACACGCCCCGGCAGACAGACGAACGGAGGACGGCGAGCGTGAGCGAACGTACGGTGGTCGGACACGAGGAGGCGGCCGGAAGCGGCACGGTCTCCCCCGACGGCGCCCCGGCGCCGGCCGGTGACACCGAAACCCCCGGTAACGGAGCGGATCTCACCGTCCGCCAGCGCAAGGTACTCGAGGTCATCCGGACCTCGGTGAACGAACGCGGCTATCCCCCGAGCATCCGCGAGATCGGCGATGCGGTCGGACTGACCTCCACCTCGTCGGTGGCACATCAGCTCCGGGCACTCGAGCGCAAGGGCTATCTGCGCCGCGATCCGAATCGTCCGCGCGCGGTCGACGTCCGCGGCCTGGACGAGACCGCCGTGCGGGCGGCCGGTGCCGCGCCGGTGCTGCGCGCGGTGGCGACCGAGACCTCCGAGGCGACCCCGGCGCCCACCTATGTGCCGGTGCTGGGCCGTATCGCCGCCGGTGGGCCGATCCTCGCGGAACAGGCCGTCGAGGACGTGTTCCCGCTGCCGCGCGAACTGGTCGGCGAGGGTTCGCTGTTCCTGCTGAAGGTCGTCGGCGAATCGATGGTCGACGCGGCGATCTGCGACGGTGACTGGGTGGTGGTCCGTCAGCAGAACGTCGCCGACAACGGCGATATCGTAGCCGCGATGATCGAGGGCGAGGCGACGGTCAAGACGTTCAAGCGCACCGGCAACCAGGTATGGCTGATGCCGCACAACCCGCTGTTCGATCCGATCGACGGTCACGACGCCCAGATTCTGGGCAAGGTCGTCACGGTGATCCGCAAGATCTGAGTGCGCGAGATCCGAGGGCGGTCGGCCGGCCGGCGCGCGGAACGGCGGCCGGCCGGGCGGGCGGTCCGTCAGCGCCGGAAGCGGTCGCGCAGTACGGGATCGTTTTCCCACCACAGACCACTCTGGACCGGAGCCTCCGCGGTCGCCGTCGTCGCCGCGGGTACGGTCCGTGCGCCCGCATCGGTCGGTGGGGTCGAGACTTCCTCGGCCGCATCGAGTTCGGCATCCATCCGCGCGGCGTTGCGGCGCTCGTCGGCGGCCCACGACCGCATCAGCGTCAGCAGGTAGGGCAGGCCGAGCACGTCGCCGAGTACCCAGATGATGCCCGCGCCGATGATCTGATCCATGCGCAGGTCCGGGCCCCACGTCCGGCCCACCTCGGTGTAGTAGTCCACCGCGACCAGCGGCCCCAACCACAGCACCAGCCCCAGCACGCCGTCCGCCAGTGACTCGAACACCGTGATCAACAACGAAAGGGCCTGCGAATAGCGGTGCGGGACCGGATCGGTCTGCAGCCGCGAATAGAAGTACAGGAATCCGACGGCGACCAACAGCAATCGGGTGAGCGCGTCGACCACCCCGTGCCGCAGCACGGCGTCGTACCACGGGGTCAGGATCAGCAGCCAGGGGGTGGCCAGGATGGCGATCGAGGAAACCAGCGGATAGGTCGCCACCCGCGCCGGCGCCGAGGCCAGCACGCGGTTCATCCTCGCTTGTCCGGACGAACCCAGCGAATCCCGCACCGCCGTCAGCGGCCGCCCGGTCGCCAGGCCGAACGGGACCACGTAGAGCAGCAGCAGGATCTGCAGTGCCCGCATCCAGAAGAGGGTGCCGGAGTACACGCCGATCACGCTGATGCCGGTCAGCAACCACACGCCGAGGCCGACCGCGCCGAACGCCCAGCTGCGTCCCGCCGACGCCGAGCGACCGCGCCGATCGGCGCGCCGGCGAGTCAGGCCGTAGCCGAGCCCCAGCGCGGCGGTCACCACGATCGTCGAGGTGTCCCAGCGCCATTCCTCGATGACGGACTGCACGGTCAGCGGCGTGTCGATCCATCCCACGGCAGCCAGTATCCACCCGATGTCCCGGGAGCGTTTGCGCCGGTCCGGCCGGGTGTCCGGTTAGTGCCGATTACCGGATTCGTGGGCGTGCGTGACACCCCGGGAGCGATGCGCGTGGCCGTGTGACTCGGCGCAGTGGCCACTCGGCCCGGCCCCGAGTTCGATCAGTTCGGGCTGTGCGTGATCCACCTGCAGCGTGGCGTGCTCGATGTGATGGTCGGCGGACAGCCACTGCGCCAGATCCTGACGCACCGCATGACAGTCGCGGCCGGGCTCGACCAGCACGTGCGCCGAGAGAGCCGGGGACCCCGACGTGATCTCCCAGATGTGCAGGTCGTGCACCTCGACCACCCCGTCACGGGCGGCCATGCCCACACCCACCGCCGCCGGATCGATATCGGCCGGGGCGGCCTCGAGGAAGATCCGGCTCGACGCGCGGACCAGGCCGATGCCCGCCTTGACCATCAGCGCGACGACCACTAGGGTCGCTATCGCATCCGCGCGTTCGAATCCGGTGACCATGATGATCACTCCGGCCACCGCCGTCGCCAGGAAGGCGTAGAGATCGGTGAGGATGTGCTGGAACGCGCCCTCCACATTCAGGCTGCTGCGATTGGCCCGCGAAATCATCCAGGTGGCCGCGAGATTCACGACCACGCCCACGAGCGCGGTGGCGAGCACGAGCCCTCCGGTGACCGACGGCGGCTGGATCAGGCGGCGGATCGCCTCGTAGCACAGCCAGGCCGACAACACCAGCAGCGTCAAGCCGTTGGCCTGCGCGGACAGGATTTCGACCCGCCTCCAGCCGAAGGTCATCCGCCCGGCCGGCGGACGCGCCGCGAGCCGAATCGCCCACAGCGCCAACGCGATCGAGGCGGCGTCGGTGAGCATGTGCGCGGCGTCCGACAGCAGAGCCAGCGAACCGGCCACCACACCGACGACCACCTCGCCGAGAAGGAACATCACGATGACCGCGAGCGCCCCGGCGAGCCAGCGCCGATCGCTGTCGGGACTGGCGTGCGCATGACTGTGCGCGTGCCCCCTGCCCGAGCCGTGTGTATGTCCGGCGCCCATGCCCGATACTCCTCTCCGTCGCTTCGCTCGTCATCATATGCATACATCGCTATGTGTGCAATAACCCCTGCTCCGAGCGCTAGGCGGCCCGGCGGGCGGGTACCCGCGCACCGATCTCTTTATCCGAACCGCCCGATCCGAACTCCCGAGTAGTGTCCGAAGACCGCGAGCATTCCGATAACTTTTGCGGCGCCCGTACTAAATGCGTCCCGCCGATTCTTTTCACATTCCGGGAACATTCACGATCGAAAACGCCCGAATAGCACCGGATTCACTACGGCCGGTCACACTACGGTACGGTATACACAATCCCAGTTGCTCCGTGTCAGTGCGAAAGGGCTCGATCATGGCCAAGAAAGTCACCGTCACACTCATCGATGATTACGACGGGAAGTCCAAAGCGGATGAGACCGTGCAGTTCTCGATCGACGGTGTGGCGTATGAAATCGACCTGTCGACATTGAATGCCGGGAAGTTGCGCGGCGCACTCGAGCCCTGGACGGAAAAGGCCCGCAAGGTCGGCCGCTTGAAGTCCGGGGGCGGCACCCGGACGAAGTCCGCGGCCGACCGCGAGCAGACGGTGGCGATCCGGGAATGGGCCAAGAAACACGGCTATAACGTCTCCGCGCGTGGCCGCATTTCCTCCGAGGTTGTCGCCGCCTATCACAAAGCGAGCAAGTAGCCGGCATCCGATCTTTCCGAGATCGCCCACCGTACCCACCGAGCGGGCCCGCACCATCACGCCACAGCCGTGAACTTGCGGGCCCGCTCGGCGCGGTAATCTGGTTCTCTGGTTCGGCGCCGCGCCGTACTCACAAGTCGCTGGGAGTAGTTCCGAGGCGGGGTTGGTGGCATGACAGGGGAAACCGGGGTGGGTGAACTGGCTCGGCGATGGCGCGTCGCGATCGCCGACACCGGTTTCGTTCCCATGTCCATGCGCGAGCTGGAGGGCCTGCTGGCGGGGTTGCTCCAGCAGCTCGTCGCGATTGTCGAGGCCGAACCGTTCGACGCGGCGCCCGCGGCGTCGATCGGCGCCGCGCTGGTGCGCGCCAATCTCACCGATCCGCAGGTCATGCCCCGCTCCGCCCGCGCGCTGACACCGCTGGCCACCACCGCGTTCCCCCCGGGCGATCGGGTGCTCGCCGTCCTGGGCGAGATGGCCCGCGGATATACCGAGGAGTTGCTCGCGACCCGGGCACGGCACCAGGAAATGTTGCACTCGGCGATGGCCGATGCCCGCAATGCCGCCGAGGCGCGATTCCGGGTGGTATTCGACAATGCCGCCATCGCCATCGGTATCGGTGACGCCGAGGGCCGGGTGGTCGACGTGAATCCGGCCATGGCCGCGATGCTGGGCGTGAGCCGCGAGTATCTGCTCGAACGCGGGGTCACCGATCTGATCCATCCGGACGACCGAGTGGAATTGCGCCGCCGCGTACTGGGCGAACTTTTCCACGCGGGCTCGGGCACGGTCCGTATGGAATTGCGCTATCCCCGGCCCGAAGGTGTCGACGGCTGGGCCGCATGGGCGATCACCCTGGTGCCCGCAACCGGCGGGCGCGCGGCCTACCTGCTGGTGGTCGGCGAGGACACCACACAACGGCGGGAATTGCAGGCCGAATTGCATCGCCAGGCCCGGCTGGACCCGCTCACCGGCCTGCCCAATCGGCGGCAATTGGTCGAAGTGCTCTCGGCCATCATCGCCGACGCCGACCCCGAGGACTGCATCGGCCTGTGTTTCATCGACCTCGACGGATTCAAATCGGTCAACGACACCTACGGCCACGGCGTGGGCGATCGACTGCTCGTCGCGGTCGCGGACCGGCTCTCGGCGGCCGTTCCGGCGATTCTGCTGGCCCGGGTGGGCGGCGACGAATTCGTCGGGCTGGTGCGGCCGACCTGTGATACCGAGCACATCGCCGCGGTCGCCCAGCGCCTGCTCGACGCGCTGGGCGAACCCATACCCGTCGACAACCACGATCTGATGATCTCGGCCTGTATCGGCGCGATCGTCACCCCTGTCACCGGCACCGATGCCGAGCGGCTGCTCGATGCCGCCGACGCCGGGCTGTATCGCGCGAAGGCCAGCGGACGTAACCGCTGGGTCCTTCATGCGACCGATGTCGCCGCCCGGGTGCGCGGCCTAGGATGAGCGGCGTGCAACCTCTGTTACCCGACTGGGCGGCCGACGACATCGACCCCCGGATTCCCAGCCCGGCGCGAGTTTACGACTACCTGCTCGGGGGATTCGCCAATTTCGAGGTGGATCGGTCGGTCGCCGCGCAAATGATCGAGGTCATTCCCGAGGTTCCGCGCACAGCGCGCGCGAATCGGGCATTTTTGCAGCGTGCGGTGGGTTTTCTCGCCGAGGCGGGTATCGACCAATTCCTCGATCTGGGCTCCGGAATTCCGACGGCGGGCAACGTGCACGAGATCGCGCAGCGCGTCGTCCCGGGCGCGCGGGTGGTCTATGTCGATATCGATCCGGTCGCGGTGACCATGAGCCGCAAGCTGCTGGCGGACAATCCGAACGCCACCGCGGTGCACGGGGATTTCACCGATATCGACGGGATACTGGAGCATCCGCAGGTCCGGGAGCTGCTGGATTTCGACCGGCCGGTCGCCGTCCTGCTGGTATCGATGCTGCATTTCGTCACCGACGACGCGCTGGCCGCGACGGTATTCGAGCGGCTGCGCGCCACCATCGCCCCCGGGAGTTATCTGGCGCTGTCGCATCTGACCAGCGAGGGACCGCCCGAACAGATGGACCGCATGCTCGCGGTGACCGAACGCGTCACCGGCCGGGGTGATCGCCTGCGCACCCGCGCCGAGATCATGGACCTGCTCGGCGATCTGGTCCTGGTCGAACCCGGCCTGGAATATCTGGCCCGATGGCGCCCGGATCCGGATGAGCCGCTGCCGGAGGTCCGGCCCCTCGACGGCTACGCGGGTGTCGCCCGCAAACCCTGATCCGAGCCGCTGACCGGCGAGCGCCCGCGCTGCCACCGGCGGAGCGCCCACAGCCCTTTCCGGCGCGGTCCGGCACCGTTGTGGCGTGGGACAGCCACCGGCTCACCGGTCGGGGCGGCCGGCGACCTTCCGTTCCGGCATGCGAGCACATCACCGCGTCGGACAATCGGCGGCTAACTCACAACCGTGCCCTCGGCGCTCCGGGAATTGTCACAAGGCATCTTCTGCGCGAAATCGATCCCGGTTACAAAGGAATTCCCGCCGGTGTGCTCGAAGAACCGGCCCGCGAGAAGTGTAAGAAGTTGGCTACCGAGGTTTTCGACACCGCCGTCGAGCTGCCGGTCGAGCGCAGCGCCGTCTGGGAGCTGCTCATCGACCCGCAGCTGTATTCGCGCATCTTCACCGGTATCGGCGCCTGTGAACGGCTCGAGACCGTCGCCGGCGCGCCGCTGTGGCAGCTGCGCATCGGCACCGCCGACACCGAGATCCGGACGCTGTCGTTGACGGTGCGGGTGGGCCCGCGCGGGGAGGCGTTCGAGTTGTACTGCGCGGCGACCGGAAGTTTCGCCTCCGTACGGCTGCGCGATATCGAGGGCGGCACGCGGGTCGTGGTCACCTGTTTCGCCGCCGGCCGGATACATCCGGCGGCCGCGCGCGCCTCGACCGCGGTCGCGCTGGCCTGGCTGGATGCCGGACTGCGGCGACTGCGCGAACTGGTCACGGCCGCCCCGACTTCGGTCGTGATCAATCGTGAGAACACCCCGCTGCGACGACGCGCGGACGTGGCTCGCCACATCCTCGGAACGGGCGTGGTGCACACCGCGCGGCCGGATCGCAGTGTCGGGCAGCTGCGCGGACTCGCCCGGTGGGGCTTCAATCTCGCCGGTGGCTACGCGGCCGCGGCGGCGCATTCCCCCGACCGCATCGCCGTCGTCGACGATCGGCGCAGCCGCACCTTCGCCGAGATCGACCGGCGCAGTACCGCATTGGCCGGCGGGATGGCCGGGCTGGGCCTGCGCACCGGTGACGCGATCGGCCTGCTCGCCCGCAATCACGCCGGCATGGTCGAAACCATGGTCGCGGCGGGCAAACTCGGCGTGGACACGATCCTGCTCAATGCGGGCCTGTCGGCCCGGCGGATCGAGGAAATCGTGCAGCGGCACCGGCTGGCGCACGTCTTCGTCGATGCCGAACTGGAAGAGCTGATCCACTATCTGCATTCCGACATCGCACGCATCGCCACCGACGACGGCGCACCCGGGCGCACCACCATCGAGGATCTGATCACCCAGGGCGACAAGGGTTTCGACAAACCCGCACGGCCGGGCCGGTTGATCGTGCTGACCTCCGGGACCAGCGGAACCCCCAAGGGTGCGCGCCGCCCGCACCCCAAGGGCTTCGCCACGGTGGCGGCTCTGCTGTCGCGCATTCCGTTGCGCATGAACGACACCATGCTCATCCCGGCGCCGCTGTTCCACACGTGGGGTCTGGCCGCCCTGCAGTTGAGTACGGCGCTGCGCGCGACCGTCGTCCTGCCGGCGCAGTTCGATGCCCGCGACACCCTGCGCCGGATAGCCGAAAACCGGGTCGGCACAGTCATTCTGGTGCCGACCATGGTGCAGCGGATCCTGGACCTGCCGACCCATGTGCGGGCCCGCTACGACACCTCCAGCCTGCGTATCGCGGCCAGTTGCGGTGCGCCGCTGGCCGGTGCCACCGTGCTGCGGTTCGCCGACAACTACGGCGACGTGCTCTACAACATCTACGGCTCGACCGAGGTGTCGTGGGCGACCATCGCCACCCCCGAGGATCTGCGGACCGCGCCGACCACCGCCGGGCGGCCGCCGCTCGGCACGAAAATCGCGGTGCTGGGCCCGGATCGCACGCCCGTGCCGATCGGCGCGACCGGACGCATCTACGTGGGCAACCACATGCTGTTCGACGGATACGTCAATTCGGCGCCGCCGGACGAGACCGACGGCATGCTCGATACCGGCGACCTGGGATATCTCGACGCCGACGGCCGGTTGTTCATCGCCGGCCGCGACGACGAGATGATCATCTCGGGTGGTGAGAACGTCTTCCCGCGGCCGGTGGAGGAGGCGCTGTCCCATCTGCCGCAGATCGCGGACGTGGCCGTGGTCGGGGTGCCGGACCACGAATTCGGGCAGCGGCTGGCCGCGTTCATCGTCAAGCGGGAGGGGTCGGGCCTGGACCCGGACATGATCCGCACCTACGTCCGCAACCGGCTGAGCAGGTTCTCGGTGCCGCGCGATGTCACCTTCCTGTCGGCGCTGCCCCGCGGGGAGACCGGCAAGGTGCTCAAGCGCCTGCTGATCGGCGGGAGCGCCGACCTGCCGGGGTCGTTCCAACCGGCGGCCGAGTTGTGATCGCTCACCAGGCCACCCCCCGATGGCCTCCTCATTTGTCACGAGGATGGGCGAAAGACGTCCATCGGGGTCTCGTTACGGTTACGTTATAAAGGCAGCGCAGTAAACGGGCGGGGAAGGAAGTTTTCGCCAATGTCTGGTGCCACGCCGGGTTCTGCGGCCTCGCCGGAATCTACCGCGCCCCGCGGGCCCGTCGCCGCATCGGGCGCTTCCGGCGACGCCACCGCCGGCTCGACGCGCCCCGGCTTGACCATGTCCGGTCAATTGCTGTCGTCGCCGTTGAAGGATGTGTGGTCGCTGTCGCGGCAGATGGTCGGCCACTTCGTCGAAAACGTCGCCCCCTGCGGCACCCTGCCCGGCGACGCCATCCACGGCGACATCACCACCATCACCCGCACCTGCCTCGAACTCGCCATCAGCCTCCTCGACGGCCGCGACATCCCCGAAAAAACCGAACGCCTCAAAGACGCCGCCGCCGCCTGGGCCCGCGAAGGCGTCCCCATCGACACCATCCACCACGCCATCCACGAAGGCTTCAAAATCGGCTTCGACCTCGTCGTCACCAACGCCACCACCAAAACCCGCACCAACACCAACACCACCAGCGGCAGCGGTGGCAGCGGAGACGGTGGCAGTGGCAGTGGCAGTGGCAGTGGCAGCGGCAGTGCCGGTGGCAGTGGCGGTGAACCCACACTCACCCTCACCCACACCGACTACACCAACCTCCTCCAAGGCGCCAAACTCCTCGTCGAAATCCTCGACACCATGACCACCGCCGTCTCCGGCGCCTACGTCCGCGAACTCCGCGCCGTCGTCTCCGAACACCACAACGCCGTCCACACCCTCACCTCAGCACTGCTCGGCGGCCACCCCACCAGCACCATGGCCCGCGAATGCGGCATCGAAATCGCCGACAACTACCACATCCTCGCCCTCCACATCCCCCCACACCCCGACCAAGCCAACCCCCACCTCGACCCCACCATCATCGCCCGCCGCAAACTCCGCCGCATCCAAGCCGCCCTCGCCACCACCACCCACACCACCACCCTCTCCCTCCTATCCACCGACGGCGGCACCCTCCTCATCCCCACCACCACACCCACCGACCTCGACACCCTCATCACCCACCTCTCCCACGCCGCCCGCGTCCCCATCACCGCCACCACCACAACCACCCCCACCACCGACATCCCCACCGCCACCGACCAAACCCACCAACTCCTCGACATGGTCACCCGCCTCCAATCAATCCCCGGCCTCTACCGCTTCGACGACCTCGCCCTCGAATACCAACTCACCCGCCCCGGACCCGGCCGCGACCACCTCGGCACCCTCCTCAACCCCCTCGACCACCACCCCGAACTCCTCACCACCCTCCAAACCCACATCGCCAACAACCTCAACCGCCAACGCACCGCCCGACTCCTCCACGTCCACACCAACACCGTCGACTACCGCCTCAAACGCATCGCCCAACTCACCGGATTCGACCCCACCCAAGCCAGCGGACTCTGGTACCTCCGCAGCGCCCTCGTCGCCCGCACCTACACCACCGCATGAGGCCCCACCACCGGATGACGCGTCGGTCGCCGCACCGCGGCGGCCGTCAGTGGGCGGGGTGTCTGCGAATTTCCGCGACGTAGGCGCGGGAGACGGTGCAGGTCAGTAGATCCAGCATGTCGACCAGGAAGCTGCGGTCGGCCACCGGATCGGTGGTTCCCTTGCCGCCGGCCGGGTCGATGCGATTCAAGGTCAATTTCACTCCGTCGTGAATCGCGTGCTGCACCGTATCGATCGGTATGCCGGCGCGCGCCCAGACCGCCGCGGCGTGTTCGAGCCGCCGCAGCGCCCGTGTCGCCCCGGTGGGCGCGTCGCCGAGCAGGATGAGCGCCAGTTCGAATCCCATCCGGATGACTATCGCGGGATCGGAATGCGGTGCGCTCCTGGCTTTTCCGGAATCGAATCCATCGCCCTCCGCGGATTCCGCATCCCAGGAGTCGTAGGCCGGCATCGCGCTCCTTCCGTGCGCCCGATCCCCATCGCACTGACGAAGGTAACGGTGGCGCGCGGTGATTACGAGCAGTCGGCGCGGGTTGGCCCAAACATCCGAACAACAGGGGTCCGCTGTTGTGAGATCTCCCAACAGCCGGTCGAATTCGGGCCATCCGTCCGCAATTCGGACGATGCCGTCCGGCATGCGAGACCGGTGGGATATTCCGGCGAATCCGTGCGTATTCACGACTCCGGCCGCGCTCGGCTGTCGCCGAAACCGTGATAGCCTGAACGTGATACATGCTAGCGTGATTATCACGCGAAGGAAAGCGATTGGGGCGGAAGAGATTTCGTCGGGCGTATGATCATCACGCAGCAGTGCCTCGTTTCGTCGACCTCCCGGGCCGCGCGTCGCGCCGATACGCTGGCACCCATGGGAGCTCGATTACGTACCGCGCGAAAATTGCTGCTGGGCCGCGAGATCGAACATATGATCAGCGTCGCGGGGGTGAATCAGGCGGAGGCCGCACGGATCATCGACACCAGTCAGAGCCGGATCGCGATGTTGATCAACGGCGCCAGCTCGATCACCGTCGGCGATCTCGAACGCCTCGCGGTCGCACTGGGTTTCACCGACCCCGGTTATCTCGACAGCCTCGAGGCGCTACGCCGGGACAACCACAAGCGCGGTTTCTGGAATACCGGCCATCGCCGCGCCTACCTCGAGGAATTGCGTCTGCTGGTGGACCTCGAGGCCCACGCCAGCCTGCTGCGGGTCACCGAGGCCGAGATCGTGCCCGGACTGATCCAATGCGAGTCCTATATCCGGGCCCTGCACGAACCCCCGCACGACGCGCAGACCGCGTCCACCGATCCCTGTGCGGTGACCGTGGAGGATTCGGTACGCGCGCGGCTGGCCCGCCAGGACATCCTCACCGGCCCCGATGCGCCGCGGTTCCACGCCGTGCTCTCCGAATCGTGCCTGCGCCGCGAATACGGCGGCCGCGCGGTGATGGCCGACCAACTGGAACACCTGCTCGAATTGTCGCATCGGCCCAACATCACCCTGCAGGTGCTGCCGTTCGCCGTTGCGACCCGGGGAGCGGGGATGGAGGACCGCTTCACCCTGGTGCGGGTCCCCTCCCCCGGCGCGGCGGGCGACCTGGACATGGCGATCGTGGAGAGCCAGGGCGACATTCGCTATATCGACGACAAACCCGCGGTACGCGCCCGGGAGACCGTCTGGGACCGATTATCCGCGGCCGCAGCCGATCCCGATCGGTCGCGGGCGTTCATCGACCGGATCGCGCGTTCGTTCCGACGCGAGAGCGTCACCGGGACGTGACCAACCGTCCGTAATCTGCAAAGCCTAAGGAGTGCCGGGCAGCTATGAGCGACAACGACTTTCCCTCACGCGACATCGACACGAGCCGGCCCTCGGCGGCGCGCATGTACCACTACTACCTGTCGGGACAGGCGCTGTTCGACGTCGACAAGGTGTTCGGCGAGCGGGTGTTCGCGCTGTTCCCGTACGCCGACGCCTGGGCTCGGCACAATCGCGAATTCCTGCGCCGCGCGGTCGATTTCATGGCGACGCTCGGAGTCCGGCAGTTCCTCGACATCGGCGCCGGCCTGCCGACGGCGGACAACACCCACGAGATCGCGCGCACCCACGAGCCGCGGAGCCGGGTCGTGTACGTGGACAACAACACCGAGGTGGTGGCGCGCTGGCTCGACCTGCTGCGCGGTACCGACGCTCTCGCCACCACCGCGGTCGTCGATGCCGATCTGCGGTGTCCCGACGATATTTTCGACCATCCCGAGACCCGGCGCCTCATCGATCCGGAACAGCCGCTCGGATTACTCATCGTCGGCGTCTGGCCGTTCGTTCCGGACAGCGACCGCCCGTACCGGCTGATGGCCCAGCTGCGGGACCGGCTTCCGCGCGGCAGCTGTGTGGCGATGAGCCATGTCGGTCTCGACGACGCATCAGAGGAGGTCAAACGCGGAATGGCCGCGGCGGCAGAGCTGTACAAGCAGACCTCGGATCCGTTGACCCTGCGCCGCCGTGACGATTTCGCCGCCTTCTACGACGGCCTCGAACTCCTGAATCCCGGGATCGTGCACGCCCCCGATTGGCGGCCCTCCGCACCGGTGGACATAACGGATCCGGCACGGCCGTGTAACTTCGCGGCCGTCGGCTACAAGCCTTAGCCGGCACGGTCGGCGCGGCGGTCCGCGCATCGGTGCGCCGGCGGCTTTACTCCGTAGAAAGGGCATCCGATGACGCGGCCACCGACCTTCACCGTCGATGAATTCCGAAAAGCCTCAGCCAGTTCCCCGCACCAGAACTGCGTGCGCGTCGCACGCAAACACGGATGGACCGCAGTCTGGGACGACAAGCGCGCCCCTGCCGCCACCACCGCCACCACGCCTGTGAGCAGCACCGAGATGCTGCTGCTGCCCGACGAACAGTTCGACAGCTACCAGGCCGGCATTCGCGACGGGCGCACCGAGCGATTACCGATCCTGCAGCTGCGGCGCCCCGACGGACGCTACGTGCTTCGTACCGAAACCGGCCGTCGCACAGCGGATGTGGAGCTGATCTTCGATCGAGCCGAGCTCGACGCCTTCCATCAGGGTGTGCGGACCCACGAATTCGATCTGCACAGATTCACCGAGCCGGCCCCCGACGACGCCGAATACGACACTCGCGCAACCGATCTCACGGCCGCGGTACCGGCCTAGCGGTTCGCACGTCTCCGGTGCCCGCCCCACGCGGGCACCGCTCCCTTCGAAAACCTCTGCGCCGCAGCATATCCGGGTCAGTCCGAGCCCCCGGCGGCGTTGTCGTCGAGGCGCACCCGTACCCGCACCCGGCCCTTCTCGTCCCGCGTCGCCACCGCATGGCCGCGACGGTCACCACCGTCCAGGTGCAGCGTGATGGGGCCGCCCTCGCCGGTGAAGTTGCGCCACCAGTTCTTGCGATCGGGCATCGCGACGGCGATGACGATCGAATCGCCGGAGCGCCGGTAGTTCACCGGTGTGCTGAACGTCTTACCCGACTTGCGCCCGACGTAGCTGATCTCGACGAACCCCTTCCGCATCAGCGGGCCGAGAACCGGCACCTCCGTCAGCGTGAGTACCACCGAATTGAAGCCGCGCACGGCCGATTTGACATCCACCTGTTGCCTCCTGACTGGCCCGACCGAGAGGGTTTCACTCTACCGGCGGCCGGTGACATCGCCAGGCGAGCGACGCCGCTCAGCCCACGCCCGGTCCGGAACCGATCTCGGCCCCGAGCGGGTGCCCTGCACGCCGCGGGGACCGGCCGTATCCCCGGCATCCCGCCGCACCGCGACCCCCGGCGACGGCGTCCGTCGCGCGGTCGGTGATCGGAGCGGGTGCCCGAGCGGGCGGCTCCTGCGCGGGCTGTGCCATCGCCGATCCGACGCCGATGCCGAGCGCCGGCCCGGACACCGCGCCCGGCGCGAAGGCGCCGACCACCGCGCCGAACCATGCGGGCCACGGCGAATTCGTGCGCACCATCGCCCACCAGACCCGGATGCCGTCGGCGGTCGCGTCGCAGAGGCGCAGATACGATGCGGCGACGTAACCGGCGGCGAGGATCAGTGCCGCACCGGCGGCGCAGTCGAGCAGATAGTGGTTCGCGGTACCGATCACCACCAGCGTGATGAGAATGGGATAGCCGGCACCGGCCCACCGGGTGAGCGGAGTCCGGCCGAAGCGGTACAGCATCAGCCCGCACCACAGTGCCCAGCCGACGTGCAGGCTCGGCATCGCGGCGAAATCGTTGGTCACCGACTCCAAGCCGCGCGGCGTGCTGGCATCGCCCTGCCACCAGCCCACCGAGGCGTGCAGCGCCATCACGTCGACGAAACCGTGGGACTCGTCCAGCAGTCGCGGCGGTGCGGTGGGCAAGGCCACGAATCCGATCAGGCCCGCGACGGTCGCGATGCCCAGCTGAGTGCGAGCCGCCCGGTATTGCTCACGATGCGCCCACCACATCCAGATCAGGACCGCCGGAGTCACGACGTAGTGGAGCGTGGCGTAGGCGAAGTCGGCCGGTATGGCGATCCAGGCGTGGCCGACGAAGATCCGGTTCAGCCACAGTTCCGGGTCCAGGCGCAGCCAGTCCTCGACCCGCAGCAGCGCGTGCGCATCGCGGCGGGCGTGATCGAGACCGCCGCCGACCAGCAGCCGGGCGCCGTCGTAGGCGAAATACACCACGACGACCAGCGCCACTTCCCGCAACCAGGCCCCCGCTCGCGCCGGAATCTGCGCGAGCGGACCCGAGATGGTTGTTGCAGCCACGACCCGACCTCCACGACGAGGGCTGACGTACAACGTACGGTACGTCGTACGGGAATATTACAATGGCGGCGAGACCGGATTTCTTCCCGACCGGAGACGTTGCCGTGACACCTGAGCCCGCCCGACGAACCCGAACCGGGGGCGACCGGCGCCGAGTACCGCGCCATACGCTGAGCGCCGAGGCGATCGTGGACGCCGCGCTGCGCATGCTCGACGACACCGACTGCGAGGGCATCTCCATGCGCGCCCTCGCCGCCGAACTGGGCGTCGGCACGATGACGCTCTACACCTACTTCCGCAGCAAGGACGAACTGCTGCAGGCCGCGCGCGATCAGGTGCTCGACAGCTTCCATCCCCCGGCCGTCTCAGGCGACTGGGCCGACCGCGTGCGGGCCTGCTGCCAGGCGCTGTACCGGCTGCTCGTGGAGCGCCCCGCGGTGCTTCGGGTACTCGCGGTGAAACCCGACGGCGACGGCGATTTCGCCGATACCGCCACGGCCGCACTGGAATTGGTGCTCTCCCAGTTACGGGCCGCCGGTCTCGGCCGTCAGGAGACCGCGCGCGGCTACGTGGTGCTGCTGCAATACACCTTCGGCTCGGCGCTGCGCCACGTGTTCGCTCCGGCGCGCCGCGCCGGCGAGACCATCCCGAGCCGCCTGCAGATGCTGGATCCGGTAGCCCATCCGACGATCGCCGATCTGATGCCGGAACTGGTGATCACGCACGGCGGCGGCGAGGAGCAGTATCTGTTCGGCCTGGATCTCATTCTCGACGGGTTGCGCAAGGCGGCCGCGGCGGAGCACTAGTCCCAGGCCTCTCACCTGGCCGCGACATCTCGTCTGGCGGCGGCCGGTCGATCGACAAGCGCAGGGCCAAGTCGATGATCACCGCCTCACGCGGTGCCGCGGCATCGCCGCGGGGTTCGTTCACCCACAGCACCGGCAGGCCGGCGCCGTCGTGGCAGGGCAGCGCCACGCGGCGCCGCGGCGCGACGACCACGACGCGGTGCAGTCGGAGCAGATGCAGCAGCGCCAGCGGCGGATCGAGCGCCGGCGCGGCCACCACGAAAGCCAGGCGCCGCGAATGGGGATGTCCGAGCACCGGACCGCAGCGGGGAAGCGCGTCGATCACCCTGTGTCCCAGGCTGTTCGGCATGGCGACCAGGCCGAACCGACCGCCGGTGACCAGATGTGGCCGGGGGCCGATCATGGTGACCGGCAGCCCGCGGTCCGCGTAGACCGCTCGGATGCCGTCCGGGCCGTGGACGTCGGCGAACATCATGAGCCCTCCCCGTCAGGTCGCGCGACCTCACCCGTCTCCCTCGTCGGCCCCTCAGCTCAACAGCCGCGACGCGGCCGGATCAGGGGCGAAAGTCCCGATGGAACGTGACCTTGGTCATCGACCACCGATTTGTAGGATTGCCGGAAAGTAGCAGGAGCTGCTTCGGAAATCGGGAGGCTCGATGATCGACCGGAACCGGACGGCGACACCCGTGCGTGGCCGCTGGGGCATGCTGGCGGTGCTGTGCGCGAGCCTGCTGCTCGTCGCCATGGACGCCACCGTGCTCAACGTCGCGCTGCCCTCGTTGATCGAGGACCTGCAACCGGGGGCGGTCGCCCAGCTGTGGATCGTCGACATCTACGGACTGGTTCTGGGCGGCCTGCTGATCACCTTCGGCGCGATCGGCGACCGGATCGGCCGCAAGCGGCTGTTCCTGACGGGATTCGCCCTGTTCGGCATCGCGTCGGTGGTCGCGGCCACCGCTCAGGTCACCGGTCAGCTGATCGGCGGGCGCGTGCTCCTGGCGGTGGGCGGCGCCATGGTGATGCCCTCGACGCTCTCGCTGATCCGCAACATCTTCGACGATCCCCACGAACGGACTCGCGCCATCGCGATCTGGGCGGCGATCGCCGGAGTCGGTGCGGCGGTGGGTCCGATCGTGGGCGGCGTCCTGGTCGAACACTTCGGCTGGGCGGCGGCGTTCTGGATCAACGTGCCGGTGGTGGTGCTCACGCTGGCGGCCGGAATCGGTTTGCTGCCCGAATACCGGGCGCCGTCGAGCACGCCCTTCGACTGGCCGAGTGTGCCGCTGTCGGTGCTCGGTATCGTCGGATTCGTCTGGGGTGTCAAACATCTCGCGCGCGGGGAGGACATCGTGGTCAACGTGTGCGTCCTGCTGGCGGGGCTCGCCATGCTGTTCTGGTTCGCGCGCCGGCAGTTGTGGCTGCCCGATCCGCTGCTCGACATCCGGTTGTTCCGGCGTCCGGTCTTCCTCGCCGCCGCCCTGGCGACACTGATGGCGATGATCGCGATCGGGGCCGCCCTGTTCCTGATTTCGTTGTGGCTGCAGTACATTCACGGCTACTCCCCCGCCGAAGCCGGTATCCGCACCGCGCCGGCCGCGGTGGCGACCCTCATCGGCTCGCTGACGACGCCGGCGCTGCTGCGCCGGACAGGGGTGCGCGGGGTGATGGTCACCAGCCTGCTCATCCTCGCCGCGGGCTTCGCGGTCCTGGCGATATCGCCCGAACCCACCAGCTACGGCGTGGTCGCGCTGGTCCTGGTCTGCCTGGGCATCGGCGACGGCATCGCGGTCACCGCCGCCGCGGCGGTGCTGGTGTCCTCGGTGCCGGCCGAACGCGCCGGCCAAGGCGGCGCGGTCGAGGAGACCAGCTACGAATTGGGCAATGGTCTCGGGGTGGCGCTGCTCGGCAGTGTGCACGGCGCGCTGTTCACCCACTACATGAGCGACGTCCCGCTGACCGGAGCCGACGGCGAGACGGCCCGCGAATCGGCCGGCGGCGCGATCGCGGTGGCCGGCGATATCGGCGGCGAACTCGGGACCCGAGTGCACGAGATGGCTTCGTCGGCCTTCGATTCCGCACTCACGGTGACCTCGTACGCGGCCGCCGGGGTGGTGGCGGCGGTCGCGGTCGTCACGGCGATACTGATTCCGCGGCACACCAGCGTCACACCTCGGCACTGACGGCGTTCAGCCGCTGCGCTTGCGGCGATGGCGGCGATGGGTGGTATCGCAGAGCGGATAGATTCCGGACCGGCGGCAGGTGCACACCGCGACCACGAACCGATCGCAGCGCACGACGCGGCCGTCGTCGGTCACCAACTCCAC
Source organism: Nocardia africana NBRC 100379 (assembly GCF_001612635.1). Taxonomy (GTDB): domain Bacteria; phylum Actinomycetota; class Actinomycetes; order Mycobacteriales; family Mycobacteriaceae; genus Nocardia; species Nocardia africana. The sequence continues at coordinate 203,124 of NZ_BDAV01000004.1, forward strand.
CGGCCCCTCGACGAGCGCCGGACCGTCCTTGGTGAGCGTGACCCGGGTACGGCGGACCGAACCGGACGTGGGGTCGTCATTCTCGATCGGCACGGATCACCACCAACTCCTCCTGCCGTGTTCCCGGTTCGATCAGGCGCTGTTGCTCCAGCCAGTGCGCGCGCCGGCTCAGGACCGGACCGAATTCGCAGGTTTCGCGCACGACGATCGCGGCCTTGAGCCCACCGTCGCGCAGTTGTCGTACGGTCAGATCCGGGTCGCACAGCGAGGAATGCACGATCAGCGCGATTCCCTTGGTGCGCAACAGCTCCGGCATCAGCCGGCACAGCGGGTCGAGCAGCGCCCGGCCGCTCGGCCCGCCCTCCCAGGCTCGTGCCCGGCCGCGTGCCGGAACCTCGGCGGGCCCCGGTACATAGGGCGGGTTCGCCAGCACCGCGTCGAAGGTGCGCCGGTGCAGCACCCGGCCGAAATCGCCGTGCAACAACTCCAGCGGCACCCCGTGCAACCTGCTGTTGAGCCACGCCGAGGCCAGCGCCCGGCGCGAGATGTCCACCGCCGTGACCGCGGACGCACCACTGCGTCCCGCCTCGATCGCCACGGCACCGGTGCCGGTGCACACGTCCACCACCTTGGCCCCCTCCGGGATGGCGGCGGCCCCCAGCGCTCTGATCAGCAATCCGGTATCGGCTGTCGGGGCGTAGACACCCGGTGCGCGGAACAATCTCATGATCGCCGAATACCCGCCTTCCGATGATCAACCCGCGCGGTCTCGCGGGATCGCCTCCGGGTCGCGCAGCGAGCTGCGCCCGGCCGACCAGCTGTCGAGCATGTGCCGGTCGATCGCGTTCTCCAGCAATGTCGTCGCCTGGATGCCGAAGACCATCGGTGCGATCAGCTCGGGCTCGCGGGCCGACAGATCTCCGATGACGTCGCGGCGCATCACCTGTTCGTGTACCGCGTCGGCTTCCACGTGTTCGGCGTAGAAACGCACACACGCCGGATGTGCGTCCAGCCGCCGCAACGTGTCGACCATGCGGCGCGAAGCGGGTGGCGAGCTGATCTCCACACTCGCGAAGTGCCCGACCAGCTCGCCGCGGAACTGCCGATGCAGGCCGAACAGCGACATCATGTTCACCAGCGCCAGCATCGGCGCGGGGACCGCGTCGAGGTAGTGCAGGTAGGTGTCGTCGAGGCCGGCGCCGGCCAGCAGATCGGCGAACAGCCGGGCGTGGACGTCCTCGCCCCGGCCGGCGCCGAACTCGTCGTATTCGACCGCGACCAGGGCGGCCTTCGCCTGTCCGCGCAGCCGGGGAATCACCCACGCGTAGGGATCGGCCTCCTTGTGGTGGTAGATCGAGCGGTGCGCGAAGTATTCGCACACCTGCCACCACTGGCCCTGCTCGTTCAGGAAGTGCCCGACCCCCGCGCCCTCGACCGGCTCGACGAGCAGTTCGTCTAGTTCGCCGTCGAGATCGTCGCCGCCGGGCACGTCGCGTCGCATCGCGGCCAGGAACCGGTCTTCGAGGTGGGCGCGCATGCGCAGCAACTTCGGGTCCCATTCCCACCGGGGGTCGACGGAATCGAAGCCGCGGTAATGCAATTCGTAACACACGTGCAACGCCAGCTGCAGGTCCTCACCGTACGGATCGGTGGTCGCGGTGTCGAAATCTACATGGCAGGCCGTGCCGCTGAGCAGGGCGCAGATGCCCGCGGAGAGTTCGCCGCGCGGCTGCGGTAGCGGCGGCGCGCCGGTATTGGCCGTCACCGGCGCCGGGGTGGGCCGATGCCGGGACGCCGAGAGGGGGCGGTGGCCGGGTGCTCGGCGCACGTCGGGGTGCGGAATCTCCATAGGCGCCGCATACCCGGTGCTCGGCGGCTCAATCGGCGGCCGGGGCCGGTTCGATCGGCGCCCCGGGGCCGGACAGGTTCGACCACGGATCGGCGGGTATGCGCGACACAGAGCATCCTGTCGCCCGTCGAAAGGAGCACATTGTGAACGACCCGACCGGTTCCCGAGCTCCCGGGGACGACCTGACCGCCATCGCGATCAGTTGCACGCTGAAGAAGTCGCCCGATCGATCCAGCAGCGAACTGATCGCCGAGCAGGTACTACGCGAACTGTCGAACCACGGCGTCACCGGCAAAACCGTGCGCGCGGTCGACCTGGATATCCGACCCGGTATCACCGCGGACGAGGGTGACGGGGATCAGTGGCCGCAACTGCGCGAACAGATCAGCGCCGCCGATATCGTGCTGATCGCCACGCCCACCTGGCTGGGCCATATGTCCTCGGTCGCTCAGCGCGTGCTCGAACGCCTCGACGCCGAACTGTCGGTCACCGACGACGAGAACCGGCCCGCCATGGTGGGCAAGGTGGGTATCGCCGCCGTCGTCGGCAACGAGGACGGCGCGCACAAGATCTGCGCCGATACGTTCCAGGCGCTCAACGACATCGGCTTCACCGTGCCCGCCCAGGGCTGCACGTACTGGAACGGCGAGGCCATGAGCGGCGTCGACTATCTGGACCTGGACAACACTCCCGAGGCCGTCGCGACGACCACCGCGGGCATGGCGCGCAATGCCGCGCATCTGGCGCGGACGCTGAAGGCCGCGCCGTACCCGGCCTATCCGTCGTCCTAGCGGCCGACCGTCGCGCATCGCGCGGCGAATCTCCACTCGTTCGAGGAGTCGACATGAACACCGACAACGCCGGACCGCGACTGCGTGCCGGCGAGCCTCCGATCCCGGAACCTGTTCCGCCGCAGCCGGTCCCGGATCCCACGCCCGAACATCCGGTCCCGGCCCCGGATCCGGATCCGCGTCCGCCTGTTCCGGAGCCCGACCCCGTTCCGGGCCGGCCGCCCGAACCGGGCCGGCCGATTCCGGGCCCGAGCCCCGATCCGATCCCCGGTCACCCGCCGCCCGACCCCGGCCGGCCGATCCCGCCGGAACCGATCCCCGAGCCACCACCGGACCCCGGCCGGCCCATCCCCGGTCCGGCGCCCGATCCCGGCCCGGACGTACCCGGCCGCGACCCGCGGCCGCCGGTTCCCCAGGCCGGTGTTTCACCGGCTGCCCGCCGGGCACCCGCCGGACATGACATCCGATGAGCAGACCCCTGGAACGCATGCGCAGGTCACCGCCGAGGATCTGCGGATGCTGCTGGAGGCGGGCAGCCCCGGCACCCGCCTGGTGCTGACGGAGGGCCGGGTCAAGCTCACCACCGACAGTGGTGAGGACGGACTGGAGTTGATCCGGCGTCCGGAGCTGGCCGACCGCATCGGCAACCACCCCGATCAGCACGAACTGGCCGAGCAGGCCGAACTACTCAACACGCTGATTCGCATGCAGGGCGCCTGAGCGCCCGCGCGAGCCTCGAGAAGGAGACGACATGAGCCGACCCGACCGAGAGCCCACCGTCCTGGTGGTGACCTCGCAGACCGGTGTGGAACGCGACGAGCTGCTGGAACCGCTGAAGCAGTTGCGCGACAACGGTATTCGCGTCACCCACGCCGCCCCGTCCACCGACGCGGTGCAGACCTTCGTCCACGACACCGAGGCCGACACCACCGTCGACCCGGACACCGATCTGGCCTCGGTATCGGTGAGCGATTTCGACGCGCTGGTGGTGCCCGGCGGCACCGTCAACGCCGACAAGTTGCGCACCACGAAGGAGGCCGTCGACCTGGCGCGCGGATTCGCCGACGCCGGCAAGACGATCGCCGCGATCTGTCACGGGCCGTGGCTGCTGGTGGAGGCCGATCTGATCCGCGGCAAGACCCTGACCTCGTATCCGTCGCTGCAGACCGATGTGCGCAACGCGGGCGGCCGGTGGGTCGACGAGCAGGTGGCCCGGACACAGGACGGCTGGACGCTGATCACCTCGCGCAATCCGCGCGACCTGGACGCGTTCTGTTCCGCGATCGAGACCGAAGTGGGCGCGAAGTGACGGTACGGCCATGGTGAAGGCCCCTGGTGCAGCGGAATTCGTGCCGGACACGACGGATCTCGCGCGTTTGCGCGAGGCCGCCTGCGGATGCCACGGTTGCGATCTGTACCGGCATGCCAGCCAGACCGTCTTCGGCGAGGGCCCGCCGCACGCCCCCATGGTGATGATCGGCGAGCAGCCCGGCGACCGTGAGGATCTGGCCGGACATCCGTTCGTCGGCCCCGCCGGGACACTGCTGAATCGCGCCCTCGCCGATGCCGGAATCGACCGCGACGCGGTGTATCTCACGAACGCGGTGAAACATTTCAAGTTCACCGAGCGCGGTAAGCGCCGCATCCATCAGAAGCCCGGGCGCACCGAGATCGTCGCGTGCACGCCCTGGCTGACGGCCGAACTCGACGCGATCCGCCCACGGCTGGTGGTCTGCCTGGGCGCGGTGGCGGCTCAGGCCTTCTTCGGCCCCGATTTCCGGATCACCCGCGACCGCGGGCGGTTGATCGCGCACGACGATCGCCGTGCCCTCGCCACCATCCACCCGGCCGCCGCGCTGCGCGCTCCCGATCGCGCGGAGGCCTACGACGGGCTGGTCGCCGACCTCACCGAGGCGGCCACCGCGCTGTCGGGAACGAGCTCTTAAAGGCGAAAACGCTTGTGGCACACCAGGGCCGGAGACAGGCAGCCGAGGTGCGTCAGCTCAGTTTCAAGGAGCGGCCGATGATCTCCTTCATGATTTCGGTGGTGCCGCCGTAGATGGTCTGCACGCGCGCGTCCATGTACGCCTTGGCGATCGGGTATTCGCGCATGTAGCCGTAACCGCCGTGCAGCTGCAGGCATTTGGTGATCAGGTCGAGCTGTTCCTCGGTGCTCCACCATTTGGCCATCGCGGCATCCTCGGCCGAGAGCGTGCCGGCGTTGAGGGCCTCGATGAAGCGGTCGACCAGCACACGCACCGCAGTGGTCTTGGTGGCCAGCTCGGCCAGGACGAAACGGGTGTTCTGCTGGGCGCCGATCGGTTTGCCGAACGCCTTGCGATCGCGCACGTACTGGATGGTGGTCTCCAGGCAGCCTTCCATCGCGGCGGCGGCCATCACGGCGATCGACATCCGCTCCTGCGGCAGGTTCTGCATCAGGTGGATGAAGCCCATGCCCTCGGTGCCGAGCAGGTTCCTGGCCGGAACCCGCACGTCGGTGAAGCTGAGCTCGGCGGTGTCCTGGGCCTTGAGACCGATCTTGTCGAGGTTGCGGCCGCGCTCGAAGCCGGGCATGCCGCGCTCGACGACGAGCAGTGAGAAGCCCATCGCCCCCTTGTCGGGATCGGTCTGCGCGACCACGATCACGATGTCGGAGTTGATGCCGTTGGTGATGAACGTCTTGGCGCCGTTGATCACCCAGTCGTCGCCGTCCTTCACCGCGCGGGTCTTGATGCCCTGCAGATCCGAACCGGTGCCGGGTTCGGTCATGGCGATCGCGGTGATGATCTCACCGGAGCAGAAACCGGGCAGCCAGCGCTGCTTCTGCTCGTCGTTGGCCAGCTCCAGCAGATAGGGCGCGATCACGTCGTTGTGCAGCGAGAAGCCCAGACCCGAGTACTGGCCCTTGGTGGTCTCCTCGGTGATCACCGCGTTGTAGCGGAAATCCTTCACGCCGCCGCCGCCGAACTCCTCGGGCACGGCCATGCCGAGGAACCCCTGCTTACCGGCTTCCAGCCACAGCTGCCGATCCACGACCCCGGCCTGCTCCCACTCGGCATGGTGCGGCGCGACGTGCTGATCCAGAAACTTACGGTAGGACTCCCGGAACAGATCGTGTTCGGGCTCGAAAAGGGTGCGCTCCACGCCAACCTCCTAGTGACCACATCGGCAACTCGCCTGCCACATACGGTACCCGGATGGGGAATCGCGGTTCACTTCAGATCCGAAAAAAGTCGCCTACCTGTGCGAAAAGCTCCGCAAGGTGGGACCTGCGCACCCTGAACGGGGGTAAACCTCTAGAGGCCGACGGCGCCGCGGACCCGCCCCCAGAGGGTGCGGCCGCGATCACGGTCGCGCTCGGCCAGCAGCGCGGTGATCTCCTCCTCCAGCGCCTTGCGCACCACCTGCTGCAATTCCTCCGCGGCGGCATCCAGATCGGTGGCGTCCTGCCACGGCGTGGTCTCGATGGGTGTGCCGATCGAGTAGTAGAACCGTTCGGGACGCGGCAGGACGGTCGGGCCGATTCCGCGCATGAGCGGCGGAGTGAGATTGCCGCGGATACCGAGCGCCTCGACGGTCCAGCGCAGCGGGCTCATCACCGGATGATCGCCGTCGAAGACCACGTCGAACACATCGTCGGCACCGATCATCGCGGTCGGCAGGATCGGCGCGCCGGCCTCGATCGCCATCCGCGCGAAGCCGGTGCGGCCCTCCCATTTCAGGTGATACTTCTCGCCCTTGCGGCGCATCGCCTCGCGGCCGCCGCCGGGGAACACGATGACCGCCTCGCCGTTGTCGAGCAGGGTGCGGCAATTGTCGCGGGAGCCACGCACGCTGCCGATCCGGTGCACGAGCTCGCGCACCGGCGGGACCCGCATCAGCACGTTCTCCGCCAGGCCACGCACCAGCCGGCCGGTGCGGTGGTAGATCTCGTGCACCAGCAGCGGCGCGTCCACGCCGCCGAGCAGCGTGTGGTTGCCGACGAACATGACCGGACCCGTCTCGGGAATGTTGTCCAGGCCGTGGAAGACCGGACTGTTCCACAGCCGCACCGGCGTCGACAGCGCGTCGAAGATCCGAAGATCGATGGCGGGCACCGTCATTCGCAACGGCGCACCGTCACTGAGCTGCCGTACGGACTCCACCGGCGAACGCTCGGCGGTGGAGTTCTCGGGCATGACGTCGACGGACGTGGGATCGTTCCCGGACATTTGCACCCTCCCTGCAGCCGTTCGGTGAAAGACGCGATTCTACCGAAAACGACTGTGGCACACAGACTACGAAAGCTTCAGTGCGAAGGCCCCGCTGCTTCCGCACTGCCGATGGTGCCCGCGTGCGCGTACTGCGACAGGGTCGGCGCGAGCGCCCGGGGGACCCGGGCCCGCACCCGCGTGCCACCCTCCTCGTGCGAGGAACTGATGATGCGGCCGTCGGAGTGGATGCGCGCGAGCAGATCACCACGAGTGTACGGGAGCAGAACACTCACCTCGACATCGAGTCCGCCGAGGATCTCCGCCAGCCGTTCGCGCAACTGGTCGATTCCGCGTCCGGTGCGGGCCGAGACGAACACCGCCCCCGGCAACTGCGCACGCAGATGCGCCAGCTGCGTCGCGTCCAGCGCGTCGATCTTGTTCACCACCAGCAGCTCCGGCGGTCCGGATCCCTCGCCCTGCTCACGCAGCACATCGGTGATCACCTCGCGCACGGCCTTGATCTGCTGATCGGGCAGCGCGTCGGAACCGTCGACCACGTGCAGCAGCAGATCGGCGCCGGTGACCTCCTCGAGGGTCGACCGGAACGCCTCCACCAGCTGGGTCGGCAGATGCCGGACGAAGCCGACGGTGTCGGTGAAGACCACCTCACGGCCGTCGTCGAGGGCGGCCCGGCGGGTGGTCGGATCCAGGGTGGCGAACAGCGCGTCCTGGACCAGGATGCCCGCGCCGGTCAGGGCGTTCATCAGGCTGGATTTGCCGGCATTGGTGTAGCCGACGATCGCCACCGCCGGAATGCCGCTGGAGCTGCGCCGCGACCGCTTGGTGTCGCGCGCGGTCTTCATCTCCTTGATCTCGCGGCGCAGCTTGGCCATCCGCTCGCGGATCCGGCGGCGATCGGTTTCGATCTTGGTCTCACCGGGGCCGCGGGTTCCCACACCGCCGCCCGCACCACCGGCCCGGCCACCGGCCTGCCGCGACATCGATTCACCCCAGCCGCGCAGTCGCGGCAGCATGTATTCCATCTGGGCCAGCGACACCTGCGCCTTGCCCTCGCGGGAGGTGGCGTGCTGGGCGAAGATGTCCAGAATCAGGGCGGTGCGGTCGATGACCTTCACCTTCACGACCTTCTCCAGCGCGGTCAGCTGCGCGGGGGTCAGCTCACCGTCACAGATCACCGTGTCGGCGCCGGTCTCGAGCACCACCGAGCGCAGCTCGTCGGCCTTACCCGAGCCGATGTAGGTGGCCGGATCGGGCTTGTCGCGGCGCTGGATCAGCGCGTCGAGCACCTGGGAGCCGGCGGTTTCGGCGAGCGCGGCCAATTCGGCCATGCTGGCCTCGGCCTGCGCGGCACTGCCCTCGGTCCACACGCCGACCAGCACGACCCGCTCCAGTCGCAGCTGCCGGTACTCGACCTCGGTGATGTCGGTGAGCTCGGTGGAGAGCCCGGCGACACGACGCAGCGCGCTGCGTTCGTCGAGTTGCAGTTCACCGACCGTGGGCTCGGCCGCCCAGCCGTTGCCGGTGTAGCCGCTGCCGTCGGTCGCATCGGCGTCGTAATCGATCACGCCGGTGTCGGCGTCGTCATCGCCGACGCTGTAGTCCTGGTCCGCGTAGCCGTCCGTCTCCGAGTCGAGCTGCTCGATCGGGGTGAACTCGTACGTTTGTGATTTCCTCATACACCTCCATGGTCCCACGCCACAACCACCGGGCGCACTCGGATATTTCCCGCTCTCGCCGCAGCGGCCCCGGTACGGCGCAGCTCACACGGATTCAGGCGCCGGCCCACCACTCCCCGGCGAGATGTCCCGAACCGACCAGCACCGAGGGCCCGCGCAACCACGCCTGCCCGTGATCGATGCCGACGGTGACGGCACCGCCGGGCACCCGGACCCGCACCTGCGCCGATTCCGCCGCCGGATCGACACCCGCACTCGTCAGTGCCGCGGCGGCCGCGGCGACCGTGCCGGTGCCGCAGGAACGGGTTTCGCCGACGCCGCGTTCGTAGACCCGCATGTCGACCGCGCCGTCCTCGCCGAGCGCGGTCAGGATCTCCACGTTCACGCCCTGCGGGAACAGCTCCGGATCGAAACCGGGCGGCACGGTGAGGTCGAGCGCGGCCAGTCCGTCCGCGGTGAGCGCGGGATCGACACAGGCCAGATGCGGATTGCCCACGTCGACTCCGACTCCGGGCAACGCGCTGCCACCGACGGTGGCGGTCGAATCGCCGAGCATCCGCACCCTGCCCATACCGACGGTGACCTCGCCGTGTACCTCGTCGAAGGAGTGCACGACCACCGAGCGCGCCCCCGATCGGGTGCCGACCACGAATTCGGTCTCGCGCTGCATTCCGGTGGCGAGCAGATAGTGGGCGAACACGCGAACGCCGTTGCCGCACATCTCCGCGATCGACCCGTCGGCGTTGCGATAGTCCATGAACCAGTCCGCCGCCGCGACACCGTCGGGCAGTTCGGCCAGCTCGCCGCGCTCCACCAGCGCCCCCGCCCGGGCGACGCGCAGCACACCGTCGGCGCCGATGCCCTGGCGCCGGTCACACAGCACGGCGACGGTACCGGGGGCCAGGCGCAGGCGGGCGTCGGAGTCGGGCAGCACCACGAAATCGTTCTGCGTCCCGTGGCCCTTGCCGAACTCGATATCGGCCGCGCCGGACATCGTCTGCTCCTGCTCGCTCATCGACGTCGATCCTCCACCCGTCCCGCACTACGCACCGGCCGCGCCGGCGCTCACCTTCGATACCGACACCCGGCGCTGCCGGGATATTTCGTACAGCACGACCGAGACGGCGCACGGTGTGACCGGCATCGCACCCGCCGGAATGCGCACCATTTCGTCGCATGCGTCGCGCCACCGCGCGTCGAGCTCGCCGTCGTCGGCGAACACCATGATCGTCGCATCCGTGAAGGTGTGCGCATCGACCGGCCGGTCCCCGGGCTCCGCGCCGACACCGACCAGCCGGGCCGGAACCGCCGCGCCTGCCCGCAATTCGGCGACGGCCGCCGGCCCGGGCACTCGCACCACCGGCACCGCGAACAACGCACCGGCCGAGGCGCGCACACACCGCGGGTCGTATTCGTCCGCGCCGGAACCGCTGATCACCACCGCGGCGGCGCCGAAGGCGTGCGCGGTGCGCAGCACACTGCCCAGCCGCAGCGCGGAGGCCGGGCGGTCGATCACGACCACCGGACGTGCCGGATCGAGGCGGACGGCCGACTCGTCCCGGCTGCGGGTGTGCGCCAGGGCCACCAGTTCCGGTGTGCCGGTATCGGGTTCGGCGAGTTCGTCGAGGGTGTCGCCGACCAGTCCGATGGCCGTCACCGCGTCGTTGTCGAGCACCTCGCGCGCCCATGCCGGCAGCGGCGCGCCGAGACGGTACAGCACCGCTTCCAGCGGCCAGCCGTTCGCCACCGCCGCGGTGATCGATTCGCGGCCGTGCACGAGGAAGCGGCCGTCGCGACGGCGGTGGGCGCGGTTGCCGAGATAGGCCCGCCACTGCCCCACGGAGGCAGTACGGGCGGTCGATGGGCGGGTCACTGCCTGATGGATTCCTGTTCGTCGCGCACATGGGCCAGTACCGCATCCGCCAGCCGCGGGTCGGCGCCGTCGACCCAGTGCACCCGCGGATCGCGGCGGAACCACGAGCGTTGCCTGCGCACGTAGCGGCGGGTGCCGATCAGTGTGCGCTCACGCGCGTGACTCAGGTCGTATTCGTTGTCGAGATGAGCCAGGACTTGTGCGTATCCGATCGCCCGGCGTGCCGTCAGGCCCCGGCGCAGGCCGCAGCCGATCAGTTCGCGCACCTCGTCGACGAGGCCGTGGGCGAACATGGTGTCGGTGCGCGTCTCGATGCGCGCGTCGAGTTCGGCGGTCTCGCGGTCGACGCCGATGATCGTGGTGTTCCATCGGGGCGTGCCACGTTGCGGCTGGGAGGCGGCGAACGGGCGGCCGGTGAGTTCGACGACCTCGAGCGCCCGGACGATCCGCCGGCCGTCGGTGGGCAGAATGGTCTGCGCCGCAACGGGATCGGCCGCACGCAGGGCGGCGTGGACGGCGGCGACCCCGTCGTGTTCGAGGACCGCCTCCCACTTCTCGCGGACGCGGATGTCGGTGGCCGGGAATTCCCACTCGTCGAGCAGCGCCTGCACATACATCATCGAACCGCCCACGATGATCGGCACCCGGCCGCGCGCCAGGATGTCCTCGACATCGGCGGAGGCCGCGGCCTGATACGCGGCGACGGTGGCCGTTTCGGTCACCTCCAGCACGTCGAGCTGATGGTGCGGAATACCGCGGCGCTGGTGCGGCGGCAGTTTGGCGGTGCCGATATCCATGCCGCGATACAGCTGCATGGCGTCGATATTGACGATCTCCCCGTCCAGGCGAACCGCCAATTCCAGTGCCAGATCGGACTTTCCGGTCGCGGTCGGCCCGATGACGGCGATGGGCGCCCTCATCGCTCACCCGCCGGATACCAGACCGAGACGTGATACCCCACACCGAACGGTGCTGCGCGATACAGGGTTTCGACCTTCGGATCGGCGGTGTCGATGCCGAACAGGCCGGCCAGCACCTGGAAACCGGGACGGCCCGCCACCTCGAGCTCGGCACACAATCGCGGGTCCAGGGCGCCGAGTGCCGCGCGGTCACCGGCGTCGAGGGCGGCGTCGATGCGCTGTTGTTCGCCCTCGGCACGGGGATCGAGATATCCGGGCGAGGTGGTGGACAGCGTCGCGGCGCCGTCGGCCACGATCAGCACACCCTGCGCACGCGGGTCGGCGTCCAGCTCACCGCGCAATCGTGCCCCCAGATCCACGCAGTGCGCCGGCTCGGCGCCGGGTTCGACCGGCAGCGCCCGTGCCTCGATGTCCTCGCCGTCCTCGGCCGCGATCCGGCCGCGCAGCCATGCGCCCACCAGCAGTGCGGTCGGCCAGTCGAACCGCGGCTCACCGCCGGGGTCCGCCGCCGACAACGCGACCCGCACGTCCGCGCCGAAGCCGCGGAAACTGCCCACACCGGTCGGCGGCTCGGTCCCGGCGCCGACGATGGTCCACTGCCGGGCCTGCCGAGCCAGCATCCGCCCCGCCGTCAGCACCGCCTCACGCATCTGCGGCACCTGCGCGGCCGGATGGGCGGAGTCGGTCAGCGGCGTCGCACCGCCCAGTTCGGGAATCAGCACGAGCGGCGAGGGAATCAGCGCGGCGACACGAAACACCCGTCAACGGTAGCGGCCGTCGGGAAAGGCCGGCCGAACCCGTCGCTCACCCCGGGCGAGCGTGTTCTCACCACCCTCAACCGTCACTCGGTGCACGCCACCGTTCGCAAGAGAGGGCAATTCTGTCTATTGGCTGGTTGAATGGGATCTGCTAGGGCGTAACCAGGCAGCCGTGACGCGCGGCAGGGATGAGGAGCGATGACCGACAACAGCGGAACCGAGAAGGCAGTGCATCCGGAAACCGGCGCGGCGCAGCAGTCCAGCAATCCCGCCGCGAAGCGTCCGACTCCGGCCGATGCCGCCCCGAAACCCGGCGCGGCGCCACGCCCGGGAGTACCCAAGCCGGGGGCGCCAAAACCTCCCGCGGCGCGGCGAGCCGAACCGGCGGCGAAACCGGCGGCCACGCATCACGTCAAACCGGCTCCGGTTCCCGGCCCCGTCCATGAGCATCCGCATCCGGTGGTCGTGCCGACCGTCACCGATCCCAGCGAGTGGGGCCGGGTCGACGACGACGGCACCGCCTGGGTCAAAACCGCCACCGGTGAACGGGTCGTCGGCTCGTGGCAGGCCGGTGACGCCGCCGAGGGCCTGGCGCATTTCGGGCGTCGCTTCGACGATCTGGCCACCGAGGTCGCGCTGCTCGAGGCTCGCCTGGCGGCCGGCACGGACGCCCGCAAGACCAAGGCCGCGGCCGTCGCGCTCGCCGAATCCCTGCCCACCGCGGCCGTGATCGGCGATGTGGACGGTCTGGCGCAGCGCCTGCAGGCGATCATCGAACATTCCGACGAGGCGGCCGCCCACGCCAAGGAGGAGAAGGAACGCACCCGGCACGAGCACACCGAGCGCAAGGAGGCGCTGTGCGCGGAGGCCGAGCAGATCGCCGCCGAATCCACCCAGTGGAAGGCGGCCGGTGACCGGCTGCGCGAAATCCTCGAGGAGTGGAAGTCGATCCGCGGGGTGGACCGCAAGGTCGACGATGCGCTGTGGCGGCGCTTCTCCAAGGCGCGCGAGGCGTTCAACCGCCGCCGGGGCGCGCACTTCGCCGAACTCGATCGCGAACGCGCCGCCGCCAAGGCTCGCAAGGAGGAGCTGTGCGCGCGCGCCGAGGAGCTGTCCGATTCCACCGACTGGGTGGGCACCGCCGCGGTCTTCCGGGATCTGCTGACCGAATGGAAGGCGGCCGGGCGCGCTCCCCGCGAGGCCGACGAGCAGTTGTGGCGGCGCTTCAAGAGCGCCCAGGACGTGTTCTTCGCCGCGCGCAATGCCGCCGCGTCCGAGCGCGATGCCGAATTCGAGCAGAACGCGGCGGCCAAGGAGGACCTGCTGCACCACTACGAGGACCGCATCCCCGAACACATCGAACCCGATTCCGCGACACTGGATTCCGCCCGCGCGGCCCTGCGTGAACTGCAGGAGCGGTGGGACGCGATCGGCAAGGTGCCGCGCGAGCGCATGCACGAACTCGAGGGCAGACTGCGGGCGCTGGAGAAGCGGGTGCGCGAGGCGGTGGACGCTCAGTGGCGGCGCACCGATCCCGAGGCGATGGCTCGCGCGGCGCAATTCCGCGAGCGGGTGGCTCAGTTCGAGGAGCAGGCAGCCAAGGCCGAGGCCGCGGGCCGCACGCGCGATGCCGAAAAGGCGCTCGAGCAGGCCAAGCAGTGGCGTGAATGGGCGGACGCGGCCGAGGGTGCGGTCAGCCGGCGCTGAGCCGTTCGTCGCAGGCCGGCGGTGTGGCGTTCGCCGCCGACCGGCCGGTGCGAGGCGTCGCCCTTCTGCCCCGCAGCAATCCGGACGAGGAGCCGAGCATGGATGTCCGCGAGATCAACCGAGGCGTCATCGAGCAGTTCCGGGCCGGCGGCCCGATCGAGGGGATGCACCGGGATCGTCTGGTGCTGCTCACCACCACCGGCCGCCGAACCGGCACGCCGCATACCACGCCGATGATGTTCCATCCCGACGGCGACCGGTTGCTCGTCGTCGCCTCGAACGTGGGCGCCCCGCGGCATCCGGACTGGTATCTGAATCTCGTCGCCGATCCGGCCGTGACGGTCGAGGTCGATCGGGAGACCTATCCGGCCACCGCCGTACCGTTGCAGGGCCCCGACTACGACCGGACGTGGGCGGAGCTCACCACGTTGTATCCGTTCTTCGCCGAGCACGCGCAGAAGACCGAGCGCACCATCCCCGTGGTAGCGCTGCGGCGGAACACGACCGCTTAGCGACACGACCGCCGGATCGGCTACTTGTCGTCGCCGAACAGCCGGCGTCGGTCCTGCTCTTCCTTTTCGGCGGCCGCGATGCGCCGGCGCTCCTCCGCCTCGAGCTGGAGCGCGGTCCGGCTCCACACCACGCGAATCCAGTGGAAGGTCAGCACGACGATCGCGATCGTGGCCAGAATCAGTCCGATGCCGGGTCCGGCGCCGTGGTAGTTGCCGAGGCCGGGAGTCTGACGGTGCCAGATCGAGAGCACCCCGAAGACGCTGCCCACCGCGGATCCGGCGACCGCCACCCAGGCCAGCGCCCAGCGGCGGGTGACCAGCGCCAGCGACGAGAACCCGATTCCGAAGATCACCACGAACCACTCGAAGACCCGCGACGGCAGCCCGATGTGTTCGTCCTGCGCGTGGTTGTCGAAGGCCAGCACATCCAGGCCGCGGGCGGCGCCGGCATGCGGCAGGATCAGCGACAGCAGCAGGACGAACACCGCGATCGCGACCACCATCGCGCGCGTCCCGGGATCGATCTCGCCGGCGATCTTGCGTTCGACGGCCTCGAGGTCGCCGCGGAACTGCTCGAAGACCTTCGACTCTACGGGATTCATGCTCTCCTCGTTCGGCTCGGTCGCATCGTCCGGCTCGTGCGCCGGTGGCTGGTGCGGGTGCTGCGACGACGCGTCACCGGACCCCTCCGGTGTGACATCGCGATCGGCATCATCGTTCCCGCGTTCGGCCATCGGTCAGGCTCCGCATCCGCTATCACAGCCGGCGGCCGCCGGAAGAGTCTCCGGCGCACCGATGCGCGGCAGTCCCAGGCCCACCCCGATCGGCGCGGTCTTGGGCAGCACACCGCGTTCGTGGGCATCGCCGGCCCGAGTGCGCCGGTGGGTGTGGACCGGACCGTCGGCGATCAGGTGGTGCGGTGCCGCCTCGGTGATGTCGACGGTGACGATATCGCCGGGCCGGATCGCCGCCTCGCCGGGCCGGAAGTGCACCAGCCGGCCGTCGCGCGCCCGGCCGCTCATCCGCGCGGTCGCCGCGTTCTTCTTACCGGCGCCCTCGGCGACCAGCAGTTCGACCTCGGTGCCGATCAGCGCGCGATTGGCTTCCAGTGAGATCTGTTCCTGCAGTTCGATCAGCCGGTCGTAGCGCTCCTGGACCACCGCCTTGGGCACCTGATCGGCCATGGTGGCCGCGGGCGTGCCGGGACGGATCGAATACTGGAAGGTGAAGGCGCTGGTGAACCGCGCCTGCCGCACCACGTCCAGGGTCTCCTGGAAATCCTCCTCGGTCTCACCGGGGAAGCCGACGATGATGTCGGTGGTGATCGCGGCGTGCGGCATCGCGGCCCGCACCTTCTCGATGATGCCGAGGTAGCGGTCCTTGCGATAGGACCGGCGCATCGCCTTGAGCACCCGGTCCGAACCCGACTGCAGCGGCATGTGCAGCTGCGGGCATACGTTCGGAGTCTGCGCCATCGCCTCGATGACGTCGTCGGTGAATTCCGCCGGATGCGGAGAGGTGAAACGCACCCGCTCGAGCCCGTCGATGCTGCCGCAGGCGCGCAGCAGTTTCGCGAAGGCGCCGCGATCGCGGTGGTCGGGCGCGAAATCGGCCGGATGTCCTTGCGGCAGTGCGGGTTCGGCGAAGTTCACGCCGTAGGAGTTGACGTTCTGCCCGAGCAGCGTCACCTCGAGTACACCCTGATCCACCAGCGCCTGCACCTCGGCCAGCACATCGCCGGGCCGCCGGTCGACCTCTTTGCCGCGCAGCGAGGGCACGATGCAGAACGTGCAGGTGTTGTTGCAGCCCACCGAGATCGACACCCAGCCGGCATAGGCGGATTCGCGGCGGGCGGGCAGCGTGGACGGGAACGCCTCCAGCGATTCCAGGATTTCGACCTGCGCCCGCTCGTTGTGGCGGGCGCGTTCGAGCAGCACCGGCAGCGACCCGATGTTGTGGGTGCCGAAGACGACGTCGACCCACGGCGCCTTGCGCACGACGGTGTCGCGGTCCTTCTGCGCCAGGCAGCCGCCGACCGCGATCTGCATACCGGGCCGCTCGGCCTTGATCGGCGCCAGATGTCCGAGCGTTCCGTACAGCTTGTTGTCGGCGTTCTCGCGCACGGCGCAGGTGTTGAACACCACCAGATCCGCGGTCTGCCCGCCCGTGGCCTTGGTGTATCCGGCGTCCTCGAGCAGGCCCGACAGCCGTTCGGAGTCGTGCACGTTCATCTGGCAGCCGTAGGTGCGCACCTCGTAGGTCCGCGGGGACTGCGGATCGGTGGCCGAACCGGGGGCGCGTCCCGCAGCCGAATGTGCTGCAACCTGCATGGACGAATTCACGGGTCCAGGGTAGACGCTGCGCGAAACCGGACGCCCACCCCGGTCGCCCGCGACCGGTCGGTGGTGACGCCGGTCACGCGCGCGGGCGCCCAGGTCACCACCGGGTTAAGCGCAGGCGGCGACGGCGCGACGCACGCGCCAAAAGTGCGCATTTCGCGCAGGACCGCTCTAGGGTCGACTGTCATGACCGATGCTGCCGACGCAACACCCGGCACCGCCAGCGCTGGGAACACCTCCGACCCGGGCGCGGCCGAGGCGGCCGCGGGAACCGCGACCGCGCCGCCGATGATCTCGATGCGCAACGTGGACAAGCACTTCGGTGATCTGCATGTGCTGCGCGATGTGAATCTGGAGGTGCCGCGGGGGCAGGTGGTGATCGTGCTCGGCCCGTCCGGGTCCGGCAAATCCACGTTGTGCCGCACCGTCAATCGGCTCGAGCCGATCGATTCCGGCACCATCGCCGTCGACGGCGTCGAATTGCCGGCCGAGGGCCGCGCCCTGGCGAAGTTGCGCGCCGACGTGGGCATGGTGTTCCAGTCGTTCAATCTGTTCGCGCACAAGACGATCCTGGACAACGTCATGCTCGGGCCGGTCAAGGTGCGCCGCATCGACAAGAAGCAGGCCCGCGCGCGGGCACTGGAACTGCTCGAGCGGGTGGGCATCGCCGATCAGGCCGACAAGTATCCGGCGCAACTGTCGGGCGGTCAGCAGCAGCGCGTGGCCATCGCCCGGGCCTTGGCGATGAATCCGAAGGTGATGCTGTTCGACGAGCCCACCTCCGCCCTGGATCCGGAAATGGTCAACGAGGTGCTGGAGGTGATGGTCGCACTGGCCAAGGAGGGCATGACGATGCTGGTGGTCACGCACGAGATGGGATTCGCCCGTCGCGCCGGAGACCGCGTGCTGTTCATGGCCGACGGCCGGATCGTCGAGGACGCGGCGCCCGAAACCTTCTTCACCGCACCCGCTTCCGAGCGGGCCAAGGATTTCTTGGGCAAAATCTTGAGCCATTGATCGTAATCCACGACCGCGGCGGGATCGATGACCGGCCCGCGCACCGCGGAGGACCCTTCACACTTCACGAGAGAGAAGGCATTCGATGAGGATCACCCGAGCGCTGCGATTCGGTATCGGCGCGCTGGCCATCGCGGTCGTCGCGACCGGATGCGGCGGCGGCAGCAACAAGACCGCCACCGAACACGCGTCGGAAGGCAAACTCACCATCGGCGTCAAATTCGATCAGCCGGGCCTGGGCCTGCGCAATCGGGACGGGTCGTTCTCCGGATTCGACGTGGACGTGGCGACCTACGTCGCCGGGAAACTCGGCGTGAGCCCGGACAAGATCACCTTCAAGGAGGCTCCCTCCGCGCAGCGTGAGACGCTGATCCAGAACGGGCAGGTGGATTATGTGGTCGCCACCTATTCGATCACCGATCAGCGCAAGCAGAAGGTCGACTTCGCCGGGCCCTATTACGTTGCGGGCCAATCGTTGCTGGTGCGCGCCGACAACACCGATATCACGGGCCCGGAATCGTTGAAGGGCGGCAAGAAACTCTGCTCGGTGAAGGGATCCACACCGGCGCAGAACATTCAGAAGAATTTCGCCAACGATGTGCAGTTGCAGGAATACGACACCTATTCGCTGTGTGTGGAGGCGCTGAAATCCGGTGCGGTGGACGCGGTCACCACCGACAACATCATCCTGGCCGGTTACGCCGCGCAATCTCCGGGCCAGTTGAAGGTGGTCGGGCAGCCGTTCACGACCGAGAACTACGGCATCGGCCTCAAGAAGGGCGACAAGGAATCTCGCGACAAGATCAACGATGCGATCGAGTCGATGATCAACGACGGCTCGTGGAAAGCGTCGCTGGAGAAGAACTTCGGCAACACCTTCCCGATCCCGTCGCCGCCGCAGGTCGACCGCTACTGATTCGGCGCGGGTTCCGGCGGCCCCCGGGACCCGGCCCGGCACAGAGAAGTAGGAGGGCGCGTCCACCGTGTTCGACTTGATCTCCCGATACGACAATCAGCTGTGGGACGCCTTCTGGGTGACCATCAAGCTGACCGTGTTCTCCGCGATCGGGGCGCTGATCATCGGCACCCTGGTGGCGGCGATGCGGGTGTCGCCGATTCCGGTGGCGCGGTGGATCGGTACCGCGTATGTGACCGTTTTCCGCAATACTCCGCTTACTTTGATCCTGGTTTTCTGCTCACTCGGTCTCTACACGACCCTGGGCATCAAGCTCGCGAGTGAGAGTTCGGGACTGGATTTCCTGCCCACCAACAATTTTCGTTTCGCCGTGCTCGGCCTGAGTGTGTACACGGCGTCGTTCGTGTGCGAATCGCTGCGCGCCGGAATCAACACCGTGCCGCTGGGGCAGTCCGAGGCGGGACGGTCGCTGGGCCTGACCTTCGGCCAGAACCTGCGACATGTGGTGTTACCGCAGGCCTTCCGGTCGGTGATCGCGCCGCTGGGCAGCGTGTTGATCGCGTTGACGAAGAATTCCACGATCGCGTCGGCGATCGGCGTGGCCGAGGCGGCGGCGCTGATGGCCTCCATGAACGAGACCGAGGCCGACATTCTCGCCATCGGCGCGATCTTCGCCCTCGGTTTCGTCATTCTCACGCTGCCCACCGGATTGCTGTTCGGCTGGCTGGCCAAGCGATTCGAGGTGAAGCGATGAGCGCGAACGCCTCTGTCCTCTACGACGTCCCCGGTCCGAAGGCGCGCCGACGGCATGCGCTGTATTCGGTGCTGGTGCTGGCGGCCCTGGTGGTGCTCGGCTGGCTGGTGTGGCGGGCGTTCGACGAGAAGGGCCAGCTCACCGCCGAGAAGTGGAAGCCGTTCGTGCAGTCGGAGGTCTGGCAGACCTACATCCTGCCCGGCTTGCGCGGCACCGTGGTGGCCGCCGCGCTGGCGATCGTGTTCGCGATGGTGATCGGCGTGATCTTCGGCTTGCTGCGCCTGTCCGATCGTCGCGTCGTGCGATGGGTGGCCGGGGTGATCGTCGAGGTGGCCCGGGCCATTCCGGTGCTGATCCTGATGATCTTCCTCTACAACTGGTTCGCCAAGGACAATCTGTTCGCCTCCGATCAGCTGGCGCTGGCGGCCGTGGTCATCGCCCTGACCGTGTACAACGGGTCGGTGATCGCCGAGATCGTGCGCTCGGGGATCCGGTCGCTGCCGCGCGGTCAGACCGAGGCGGCCCAGGCGCTGGGATTGCGCAAGGGCCAGATGATGCGGATGATTCTGCTGCCGCAGGCGGTGACGGCGATGCTGCCGGCGCTGATCTCGCAGATGGTCGTGGCGCTCAAGGACACCGCGCTCGGCTATCAGATCACCTATCAGGAAATCGTGCGCCAGGGCCAGCAGCTGGGTGCGGCCGAACAGAACACCGTCCCGGCGCTGATCGTGGTCGCCGTCATCATGATCGCCCTCAACTGGGCGCTGACCTTCCTCGCCACCAGGGTGGAGCAGCGGTTGCGGTCGCGCCGCCGGGGGCGGACCGTGCTGGGTGTGAATTCGGTGCTCACCGATGCCGCGCCGGGCGTGGATCTGTCGCTGAACCGGACCGCGTCCTCGTAACCGGCAGCCCGGCACACGCGGCGGATGTGAGGGCGCAGGCTGGAGTGTCGCCGACGTCCTCCGCGGGGAGGGTTGTGCTCGCACCGAGCGCAACCCTCGCACCCGAGGGCTGGATGTTCGATCCTGGACGCGCACCACCCCGGTCGCCGGGCCACGCCACTCACGGCGACCGGGGATGGGTGTCCACTCGGCGGCCTTCCCGCGGGTTATCTGGCCAGGAAATGCCAGCCGAGCCATGTCCACACGAGCACCGCGACGATGCGGGCGGTTCGGGTGCGGGTCAGAAAGCGCACGGTGTCGCCGAGGCCGGCGAACGACCGGCGACGCACACGGGCCGCTATCGCCGTGCTGATCACGAGGACGGCCAGGACCGCGAACCCCGTAATCACCAGTGCGCGATCGGTCATTTCCGCACCAGCCACCATCCGGCGCCCAACCAGATCAGCCAGCCGAGGAAGCGTCCCGGCCCGGCCTCCAGCGCGGGGCTGAGCAGTGTCGACAGGCTCGGATGGGCAGGGTCCGGCACGAGCAGTGCCGGCTGGGACAGCCACGCGTACAGTTCCCACACCAGGACGGCCGCGAGCAGGGTCGACCACACCACGACCGCGCGCCGGACCGGCGGCGTGAACGACATCCGCCGGGTTCCGAGACGAACAGCGCGGACGGCGACCACGACGGCGACACCGGCGACCAGCACCGTCGCGGCAACGCTGAACGGGCGGGTGAGCGACCCCGCCACCGCCACCCCGACCCAGACGGCCGCCGGACCGACGCGTCGCCATCCACTGCCACCCCGCACGTCGGTGGTCATCAGCGCAGCATAGGACCTGTGCTGGAGACCGGTCGAGCCACGCGGGCCACCGAGGCCGAATCACCGGCGCGCCGGGCACGATGCCGACCGCGGCCGAACAGTCGCGGGCCGATGCCAGTTGGTTACGGCGACAACGTTCTAAGACTCGACTGCCGAGCAAGCCCGCGACCCTCGCCGTCGTCTTTCGGATCGACGGGTATCGGCGCGGCAGGAGACGTCGCCGAGCACGGTCGCGTTGAAGCTCGTTCCGGCACGTCCGACCTGACGTGCTGAGCCATCGGCTCGCCAGGAAGTCGATGGGCGGGCGGCAGCGGCAGGATTACCCTGCTCGGGCGCGCGGGTGGCGACTTCGCACCGTTCACTGCGAGCGACGGGCAGGCTGCGGGGTTCAGTCCGGCGGGTAGCCGTGCGCGAGTTCGGCGCGTACGGCGGCGTAGGCGGTCGACTGGCGAAATCCCTGGCGGGCCAGCATGCCGATGAGGCGGTTGACCACCTTGTCCTCGGACAGGTTTCGCGGCATCGTGCGCAGTTTGCGACGTACCAGTTGCGCGGCTCGCTCCGCCTCGTCGTTATCGGACTCCGCCGCTACCGTATCCGCGTCGGCGCTGTCCTCGGCGACGACGGCCTTCTCGGTCCGGTTCGGCTGCACCGCAAAGGGTTGCGCGGCGGCGGCGGTTTCTTCCTTCACGACGGCATACGCCATGGACTGCGAGTAACCGCGGCGGGCGAGCATGCCGACCAGTCGCGCCACGGCCTTGTCCTGTGGGATGTCGCGGGACAGCGATGCGAGCCTTTTCCGTACCAGCTGCGCGGCGTGCTCGGCGTCGGGACCGCAGCTCTCGGTGGCAACTGCGGCGAGCTCGTCTTTGACCACGGCGTAGGCCAGGGACTGGTTATAGCCGCGCCGGGCGAGCATGCTGACCAGCCGGTTGGTCGTTTTGTCGGTGGGCAGGTCCGGCGGCAGGGTGGTGAGTTTGCGGCGGACCAGTTCGGCGGCGCGGGCGCTTTCGTCGGCGGGCGTGATGGCGGCCAGTGCGGGCTCGGCATCGGCGTCGGACACACCTTTACGTCGAAGTTCTTGCGCGAGAACCTTTTTCCCCTTGCCCGAGAAGGTGTGGCGGGAATGGACCCACTGTTCGGCGAAGGCCGCATCATCGATCAGCCCGACCTCGGCGAGGCGGTTCAGTGCCCGTTCGGCGACCTCGGGTGCGAACCCTTTGGCCGCCAGTTTGTCCGCCAGTTCTGCGCGGCTGCGCGCCCGATCGGTGAGCAGGCGCAGGCAGATGTCCTTGGCCTGGGCCTCGGTCCCCGCCTTCGATGCCGCGGATTGCGCAGCGTCGGAACGCTTCCCGCCGTCGGCGTCGGATCGACGCCGTGAACCCCGGCGCCCTCCCCCGTCGCCGCCGTCTCTGCGTGACCGCCTTCTCGACCCGCCGTCGTCTGCCCCATCATCCGATCGCGGATGCGCCACGGGGCTGTCGTCCGGAACGAACGAGCCGCTGTCGCCACCCTTCGACCGCCTCTCCGCCCGGTGGGCGCGGCCGGGCCGGCGATCCCCGTCGGCACGCTCGCCCCACCCTCGCTGCAGCGCGTCGACCTCAGCCTTCAGTGCGCGAATCCGTTTGCGCGCCTGGGAATCCCGCGTCGCGGAGCCATCACCGGAACGACCGGAGAGCGCGGCGTCGGTATTCGCCCGCATCCGCCCCTCGGACTCGGACCGAACCTCCGGCTCGACGCGAGGCGGAACCTCGGGCTCCAACGCGGACCGGTCCGTCCGCTCGGGTACGTCCGTCTCGCCGACCGGCGCACGCTGGGGCACCGGACCGTCATCGGAACGCCATACGCCGGCGGGCGAGTCCCCCGCTTCCGACTTCTGTCGTCGGCGACGGGTCGAACCACCCTGGCGGCGAACGGGTTTCGACCACGACTCGTCCCCCGGGTCGCCGGTGCGTCGGGAGCGGGATTCGATGTCTTCCAGTTGCCGTCGCAGGCGTTCGACGGCGTCGAGCCGAGAGGCGCCAGGGCCCGGGAGGGGTGTGGACCCCGGCGCTTCCCGGTGCGGCATCGGCTAGAAGTCGACGGGCGCCTCGGCGCCCGCGTCTGCGGTGACGTCGGCACCGATGCCGAGCTTCTCCTTGATCTTCTTCTCGATCTCGTCGCGCACGTCGGTGTTCTCCAGCAGGAACTTGCGGGCGTTCTCCTTGCCCTGGCCGAGCTGATCGCCCTCGTAGGTGTACCAGGAGCCGGACTTACGGATGAAGCCCTGATCGACACCCATATCGATGATCGAGCCCTCCTTGGAGATGCCGGCACCGTAGAGGATGTCGAATTCGGCCTGCTTGAACGGCGGCGACACCTTGTTCTTGACGACCTTGACGCGAGTGCGGTTACCCACCGCGTCACTGCCGTCCTTCAGCGTCTCGATGCGGCGCACATCCAGACGCACCGAGGCGTAGAACTTCAATGCCTTACCACCCGTGGTGGTTTCGGGCGAGCCGAACATCACGCCGATCTTCTCGCGCAGCTGGTTGATGAAGATGGCGGTGGTGCCGGAGTTGTTGAGCGCGCTGGTCATCTTGCGCAGCGCCTGGCTCATCAGGCGGGCCTGCAGACCGACGTGGCTGTCGCCCATCTCGCCCTCGATTTCCGCGCGCGGTACCAGCGCCGCGACGGAGTCGATGACGATGATGTCCAGCGCGCCGGAACGCACCAGCATGTCGGCGATCTCCAGCGCCTGCTCACCGGTGTCGGGCTGCGACACCAGCAGGGCGTCGGTGTCGACGCCGAGTTTGCGGGCGTATTCCGGATCCAGCGCGTGCTCGGCGTCGATGAAGGCCGCGAGTCCGCCGTTGGCCTGCGCGTTGGCGATGGCGTGCAGGGCGACCGTGGTCTTACCGGAGGATTCCGGACCGTAGATCTCCACGACGCGGCCACGCGGCAGACCGCCGATGCCCAGCGCCACATCCAGCGCGATCGAACCCGTCGGAATGACCGAGATGGGCTGATGCGCCTCCTCGCCCAGGCGCATGATCGCGCCCTTACCGAAGCTCTTCTCGACCTGCGCCAGAGCGAGCTCGAGCGCCTTGTCACGGTCGTAGGCCTGTGGTGCCATCGTCTGTTCCCCTTCTGACGGGTAAGTCTCGTTGTGTGGTTGGCCCCCACGCTAGAGGGCGGCACCGACAAGTTCTGTCGCCAAGCTTAGACGAACACGTGTTCGAGGCAAGCGACGCGCCCGCCGACACGCACAGCGGCCGCGCAGCCGCACCCCGCCCCGGCAATCGCCGCACCATCCGGCCGGTCACGCGGTCGCGATCCGGCCGCTACCCACCTCATCGGGTCGCCGTCGGCACCACCGCGATCCGGTCGGTATGCATCAACGCCTGCGCCTGTTTCAGCATCCGCAGTGTCGGGGTGACCTCGACGTCGACGATCCCGTCCAGAGCCCCCAGCCGCTCGATGAGGTAGCGGTACAGGTGCGAACTGTCGCGGCAGACGACGGAGGCGACCAGATTGGTCGGCCCGGTGGTGGCCGCCACGAACGCCGTTTCCGGATGGGTGGCGATCGCCCGGCCGACGGCGTCCAGTTCGGCCGGGCGCGTCCGCACCCACAGCGACGCCCGCACCGCGTATCCCATGCGCTCGACGGCGAAATCGAGATCGAAATACAGCACGCCCGCCGTCACCAGCTCGGACATCCGCCGCGCGACCCGGGTGGGACTCCAGCCGGTTTCGGCCGCCAGCCGGGCATAGGAGGCGCGCCCGTCGCGGGCCAGCAGCCCGAGCATCGCCTCGTCGGCCGCCGACAGGTCGGTCGGCGCGTCGGGCCCGCGCTGATCGTTCATCGCCGGCCGCGACCCCAGCTGCCGCAGCTGTTCGGCGGTCAGCAGGCGGCTGTACCGCGGCCACTCCTCCGCCAGCGGAAACCGGTGGATGATCTCGTAGGCCATCAACCCGGTGACCTGGCTGGCCCGCGGAAGAACGTTGAGCAGCAACGCGTCTCGCTGTTCGATCGAGCGCGGGCGGCTCACGCAGGTGACCTCCGAACCGGTCGACAGCAGCGCCACCCAGCTCACATCCGGCAGCCGCGCCAGCGATTCGGCCAGCCGCAGCGCCTTGTCCGGAGTGGACCGCACCCGCAGCATCCAGCGCGTATTTCCCAGTGGCATGGCATTGACCTGACCGGAGACGTGCAGGATGCCGCGTTGACGCATCGACCGATACCGGCGGGCCACGGTCTGCTCGGAGACACCGAGGATCGCGCCCAGGGTGGCGAACGGGATGCGGGCATCGGTGACCAGGCCGTGCACGATCTGCTTGTCGAGCGTATCGAGAACGGAGGATTCGAGTTCGTCTTCGGGGTTCACAGGCGGAATCTCACATCGACGGCCGGGTAGCTGGATGGATATTCAAACATCTCGCACGCTTGGCGTCGATATCGTTCGCACTACCCGGAGGTCGCCATGCGGAAATGGCTCCCCTTGTTCGCGGCGTGCCTCGGCACGCTGATGCTGCTCATCGACGTCACCATCGTCAACGTCGCGCTCCCCGACATCGCCGCCGATCTCGGCACCGGACTGTCGGGGCTGCAGTGGGTCGTCGACGGCTATGCGCTGGGCCTGGCCGCGCTGCTGCTGGTGCTGGGCTCGTTCGCCGACCGGTTCGGCGCCAAACCGACCTATCTCGCCGGCCTCGTGGTATTCGCGGCCGCCTCTCTGGCCTGCGGCCTGGCCCAGTCCTCGGCCCTGCTGGTGGCCGCGCGAGCCGTGCAGGGAGTGGGCGGTGCGGCCATGTTCGCGACCACGCTCTCGCTGCTGCACGCCACCTATACCGGCCGCGATCGCGGCACCGCGTTCGGCGCCTGGGGTGCGGTCGCGGGGGCGGCCGCCGGCGTCGGGGTGGTACTCGGCGGGGTGCTGACCGACCTGCTGTCGTGGCGATGGATCTTCCTGGTGAACCTGCCGATCGCGGCGGTCACCATCGCACTGTCGCTGTCCGCCTTCGGGCCGTCGCCGCGCCGGCCCGGCCGCAGCGTGGACGTCGCCGGAATGGCCGCCTTCGCCGTCGCGGCGACCGCGCTGACCTACGGCATCGTCCGGGGCGGGGAAGACGGGTGGGGCGACGGCGCGGCAGTCGGCGCGCTGATCCTCGGCGCGATCGCGATCGCCTGCTTCGTCCTCGTCGAATTCCGCAGCGCCACACCGATGTTCCCGCTCGCGTTGCTGCGCAATCGAGAGTTCGTGGCCACGCTGGTCGCGGCGGCGGGCTTCAATTTCGCCGCCTTCGCGAGCAGTCCCCTGATCTCGCTGTGGTTGCAGCAGCCGTTGCAGCTCAGCCCGCTGCGCGCCGGTCTGTCCATGCTGCCGATGGCGGCGACGGCGTTCGTGGTCTCGGGCGCGTTCGGGCGGTGGCTGCACGACGTGGCGCCCCGCTGGACCATCGGCGGCGGGCTGGTGATCACCGGCATCGGGGCGGGACTGCTGGGCGTGATCGACGCCGGATCGACCTGGAGCGCCCTACTTTTCGGCTATGTGGTGATCGGCATCGGCATCGGTGTGCTCGCGCCGCCGCTGGTGGCGGTGGCGATGGCCGCGGTGCCCCCGCAGCAGAGCGGCACCGCCGCCGGAGCGGTGAACACCGCTCGTCAACTGGGTCTTGCCCTCGGTGTCGCGGTACTCGGCACGGTATTCCGCAGCTCGGCTGGCGAAGGCCGGAACACGGTGTCGCAGTTCGTGTCCGGGCTGGACGCCGCCGTCGCGGTGGCAGCGGGTGTGGGCATCGTTCTCGGCATCATCGCCTTCGCCTTGTTCCGCCCCCGCGCCCGGACCGCCGCGACGGCGGAACCGGCCGCCGCCGAAATGCCGGTCGGCTGAATCGGCGCCGAATCCCGGAAAACGGCGCTCAGCCGGTCCTCCGTGATCTCGGTATCCATGTGCCCACCCTGCAACCTCGAGTAAGGTCGAGGTCAAGGTCGCTGTGACGCAGCCGACGGCTGCCGGTCACCAGCGGTTCTTCGGTACGTCGAATTCCGCGCACAGGGCTCGCCAGACCTCGCGGGGGTCGATACCGTCCTCGATCGCCTGGGCGCCGGTACGGCCGTTCATCGAGGGCAGGACATGATCGGCCAGCAGCAGGTCGCCGCGGGCGACGCCGAATTCGGTATGCAAGAGTTCCTGAAATTCAGTCAACCGCACCGTGCCGAGGGTACCGGTCGCGCGCGAACCGCCGGCGGCGGCGCGGTCAGCTCGCGCGAGCCCGAACCAGCGTGCGGTGACAGATCTCGACCGGATCGGCGACATCGGAGACGGTGGCGGCGGCCGCGGCAGCGGCCTTGCGATAGGACTCGTCGTCGAGCACGGTGTGCACCGCCGCGCGCAGCGATTCGGGGGTGAACGGCCGCACCAGCACCGAACTGCCTTGGCGGACCGCACGATTGGCGAGTTCCCACTGATCCCCGCCACCGGGCACCGTCACGATCGGCACGCCGGCGAGCAGCGTTTTGGCCAGCAACCCGTGTCCCCCGCCGCCGACCACCACGGCGGCATGGCGCAACAGCTCGTCCTGCCGTCCCAGACCCGCCGTCGCCCACGGCGGAAGATCCGCCGGTGGCGTATCGAGCATCGAGATCGCCACTCGCACATCGCTGTTCGCGAGCGCCTCCACCGCACCGGTCGCCAGATCACCGAATCCGGTGCGGGCCGTGGACGGCGCGACCACCACCAGCGGCCGGTCACCGGGCGGCGGCGCCAGCACCTCCGAGGTCGGCTCCCACAGCAGCGGCCCCACCACATGCGCGTTCTCGGGCCAATCCGGCCGATCGACCTCCAGAGCGGGCAGGGTGGCGATCAACCGGGCATCCGGGCCCGGATCCACCTCCGGCAGGCCCACGCTCGCCCGAGCCGCCCCGCGCTGGCGCTCACCGCGGGTGATCGCGCGCGCGGTCAGCCCGCGCAGCACCGTATCGCGCATCCGCCCGCGCAGGCCCTCACCCGGCGCGAGCCCACTGCCGATGGGCGGCAACGCTTTCGACGGCAGATACAGCGGATGCGGGGACAGCTCGACCCACGGCACCCCCAGCCGCTCGGCGGCCATCCCACCGCCGGCAGTGAGCACATCCGAGACCACCAGCTCCGGCAGCATCGCGCTGAGATCGGGGAGGATCTCCGAGGAGATATGAGCCGCTCGGTCGTGGATCCGCGCACCCGCGTCGGCGTCGTCGTCCTGCGGGCGCGGCGCCAAACCCTTCAACCGCCGCACCGCGATGCCCGCCTCCCGCGCCGCGTCGAACCAGCGCGGACTGGTGAACAACACCGGGTCATCGCCGGCCTGAAGAAACCGCAGGCACAGCGCGATCGCCGGAAACGCATGACCCGGATCCGGCCCCGCGACGACAGCCACTCGCATGCGCCCCACCATGCCATACCCCGTCCCCACCCGATGCCGGGCGGGCACAGCTACCCGACGGTCATGAACGTCGCCCGGGTCGATCGTGGCCGCTCACAGTGCCTGCGATCAGTCGGCGAAGTGGTACAGCTCGAACCCGACGGCACGCTCGGCATCGAAACCGGCGTGCGGTCCCGTGGCCCGATCCACGATGGCGCGGGCCTGATCCGCCACCGGCTCATCGCTCAGCGCGCTCAGGTAGCGACTGTGCTGCATCAGCGAATCCACGGCCGCGCCCACGGTATCGGTGACGTCCACCGCATGCGTCACCACCGGACCCACCACCGCGGCCCAGCGCGGCGTCCAGATCGGCAATTCGGCCAACTCCGGGAAGATCCACTCGTTGCCCGCATCCGAGATCGCGTCCAGCGCACTGCGGCCCACCGCGCGATGATCGGCGCTGTTGGCATAACCGGGCGCCCAGGTGTCGCCGAAATTGAACAACACCACCATCTCCGGACGATGCCGCCGGATCGCCGCGGCCAGATCGCGGCGCAACCCGAGACCGCCCTCGACCCGCCCGTCCGGATAGCCGAGGAATTCGACGTCCTCGACCCCGACCGCGCGCGCCGACGCGATCTCCTCCCGCTCCCGCACCGGGCCGCACTCGGCCGGCGGCAGGCCCGCGATCCCGGCCTCACCGCTGGTGGCCAGCAGATACCGGATGTTCTTACCCTGCTTCGTCCAGCGAGCCACCGCGGCCGCGGCACCATACTCGATATCGTCGGGATGGGCGACGATCACCAGACCGCGCTGCCAATCCTCGGGTAGATGGGCTGTAATTGTGGCCTCCGCTTCGCTCCGGCGGGGTAGGTTCACCGCTTGCGAAACGCTAGCACAGCAAGTTTCTCGCCTTCGTCGTCACGAAACAGCAACGGGCCGTTCGGCTTTCGCACCGAACGGCCCGGGTGTGGCTCGCTACAGTTTGGTGACCGTCGATTTGTTCGAGCCGGAGACGGCCTTGTACAGCAGGTACAGGCCGAAGACTACGACGCTGATCATCAGGATCGGGAACAACGCCTTGACCAGCGCGCCGATCACGATCAGCGCCAGCCACACGAGCGCGACGACGCCCAGAATCTTCCAGAACATGTCCATTCCTCCCGAAGGGTTTCCGAACCGCCGTCAGCGCGATCCGACTCCTCCATACTGTCAACTCGGCACCGGAAAATCACCAGGTCACAACCGATATCCGGGAAATCTCAGGGTGAACCCTTAGCCTGGTCGTCCGCGAGGATCGGTCCGGAACGGGACGCCCCCGATGCGCGCGCGATCGCGCGGCGCCGCCGAGGTACCGGTGCTCAGTGCCGGTCGGCCGGGTCGGTGAGCGCCTGGGCCCAGCCGTCCAGTCGGTCGGCCGCCTCGCGCAAGGTGAACATGGCCCAGCCGAAGTCGTCCGCCGGTGTCGGTGCTGCGCTCGCTCCGGCCGCCAGGATCTGACCGGCCGCGGCGACCAGCTGCTCGTATTCGGTCACGCCGGATTCCAGTCGGCCGACCATCGCGCCCGATTGCCGCCGTAACGCGGCCCCGGCATGCGAGGTCGCGACCACCTCGAGCGCCTTCTCCATCGCCGCGATATCCCCGGCCAGAGCGTGCAGGGCGGCCGCGCCGGATGCCGCGGTCGCCACGGTGTCGGCGAAATCGTCGGCCGGGATTCGCCCGCTCGCCTCGATCTGCCGGCCGAGCGCGTGAAAGGCCCGCTCGGCCCGGACCAGCCGGGCGATCGGCGCCCACGCCGCGGAATGAACAGCGGGCAGTCGCCGCGGTACGAACGCGGCGGGCGGCAGCGGGTTGCGCCGCAATTCCAGGTAGCGGCGGGTGCTCACCGCCGCGCCGGTCACCAGCGCGGCCGCACCGCCACCGACGACGACAACCGCCCAGACCGGCGCCGAGATCGCCACCAGACCCGCTGTTCCCAGCGCGGTCACACCGGAGGCCGCGCTCCAGCGGAGACTGCGCCGCCGCACCCGCCGCCGGCGGCGGAGTTCCCGCTCCCGCGGGTCGGCCCACTTCCGGACCGCATGCAATGCGAATTCCCCGGCATCGCGCAGCGCGCCCGGAA
The DNA here is from genome assembly GCF_001612635.1 of Nocardia africana NBRC 100379. Classification (GTDB taxonomy): domain Bacteria; phylum Actinomycetota; class Actinomycetes; order Mycobacteriales; family Mycobacteriaceae; genus Nocardia; species Nocardia africana. The sequence goes on from NZ_BDAV01000004.1 coordinate 233,665, forward strand.
CCCGCCCCGCACGCGCGAGCGGCTCCTCCGCGGCCACCTCGAAGGGATCGGAAGGCGCGCTCCGGCCAGGCGAACGACGGCGCTCGCGCGGGTCCCCACCGGCTTCGCGTGATCCGGTGTGCGACCGGGCGGCGGGCTCACGGGTTTCATGGATGACGCCGGGAGCGCCCGGGCTCTCTGTGTCCGATGCGCGATCGAATGTCGGTCGGCCCCTATCGGATTCGAGATCGGGTGCCCTACCGCGCCGACGACTACTTCGGCGACCGCGCAGGATCCCGCGGCCCTCGGCCCGGGAGCGCCGGTCCACGCCCGTATCGTCCCCTGCGCCGGATGCGACCTCGGATGATCGACGTTGCGCGGCATCGCTGTCGGGCCGCGCATACGCTGCGGATGCGGTCGTGCCCGGTGGCGGAGGAACCTCGACGCCGGGCGCAGCGCTTTCCGCGGGAACCGGCGAAGGCGGGGCCGCACCGGAAAGCCGGTGCCGCTCAATGGATTCGGCGATCGACTGCCACGCGGCAGCGTCGGCGACGGGTGGGGACGCCGCCAGTGGCATCCGCGCCGCATCGGTCGGCGGTGCGGCGGAGGCGGGCGGCGCGGACGCGGCGGCACGAGCGGATCGGGACCAGGGCCGCGCACGGGTCGGCGCGGGCTCGCTACCTGCCCGCGTTCGCCCCATGTGCCCAGCCTTCCGATCGACCCGCTACGCGCCTACTGCTGCGCGGCCTGGCCCTTGTTCACCTGCGGCTGAGCCGGGTTGGCGATGGACTGACCGGCGGAGTCGCCCGAGGGCAGCGCGTCGCCACGCATGGAGGCGCGAATCTGCTCGAGGCGGTTGTGGCCGGCCATCTGCACGCTGGCCTGCTGCACCTCCATCATGCGGCCCTGCACGGTGTTCTGCGCGAGCTCGGCGGCGCCCAGCGCGTTGGCGTAGCGACGCTCGATCTTCTCGCGCACCGCGTCCAGGCTGGGGGTGCTGCCGGGGGCGGACAGTGTCGAATCCATCTGCTGCAACGACGCGGAGACCTGCTCCTGCATCTTGGCCTGCTCGAGCTGGCTGAGCAGCTTGGTGCGCTCGGCGACCTTCTGCTGCAACAGCATGGCGTTCTGCTCGACGGCCTTCTTGGCCTGGGCGGCGGCCTGCAGGGACTGGTCGTGCAGCACCTTCAGGTCCTCGACGGACTGTTCGGCGGTGACCAGCTGGGCCGCGAACGCCTCGGCGGCGTTGGTGTACTGGATCGCCTTGTCGGCGTCGCCGGCGGCATTGGCCTGATCGGCCAGCTGGACGGCCTGGCGCGCGTTGGCGTTGAGCTTCTCGACCTCGTCGAGCTGACGGTTGAGCTTCATCTCCAGCTGGCGCTGGTTACCGATCACCGACGCGGCCTGCTGCGACAGGGCCTGGTGTTGACGCTGGGCTTCCTCGATAGCCTGCTGAATCTGCACCTTCGGATCCGCATGCTCCTCGATCTTCGAATCGAAGAGGGCCATCAGGTACTTCCAGGCCTTCACGAACGGATTAGCCATCGATTGATCCCGCCTCCATCTGACTACGCCGCGCCCCAGCACGGCGGCGGTGCGCGACCGTCACGCACCCCTGGGTCCCTATCCTCCACGGCGTCGGCTCCGGGCTCCCGAACCACCCGTAACCGACGCTTACAGAGAATCTATCGGTTTCCGCTCCGTCGTACAGCCTTGCCGGCGACGATCCGGCGCCGGCAGTCGTGATCGCCGGTTCGCGGCGAGTCACTTCGCTTGCACCAAAACCAGTTTCTCGGCCTTCGGGGCTGGAATCACGATCCGGGTGTCCTCGGCGATTCCGGCACGCGCCGACGCGTTCGCGGCGGTCGCGGTGTCGGCGGTCTCCGTCGCGGGCGCCGGGTTGTCGGCGTCGGCCATGGTGGCGCTCACGTCGACCAGCACCTGCGACAGCGGCACATCCAGCGCCTGGCAGATCGCGGCCAGCAGTTCGCTCGAGGCCTCTTTACGACCGCGTTCGACTTCGGACAGATAGCCCAGGCTCACGCGCGCCGACGTCGACACCTCGCGCAGGGTCCGGCTCTGGGCGATCCGAGCGCGCCGCAGACTCTCGCCGATGGCCTCTCGAAGCAGCGTCATCTCGTTCTCCTCACGTTCTCGCCTCACCGGGCCGAGCGCGACCGCCGTCGAGCGTGACGCACCCTCCGTCTACAGTGCCAACGTCGCATGCCACCCCGTTGGTTCCCGCCCGCGGGAACCGATCGGCAGCCACCGGAAAGCCGTCGTCAGCCGGTGCCGGTGCGGTCGCCGCCACCGACGCGGCGCACCAGCTCCGCGACGGCCGTGCGAACCGCGCTCATCCTGATCGTCCACCGGTCCCCGGCCAGCTGCAACCGCATCACCTCGGTCCCTCCGGGCCCGCTCAGCCCCAGGAAGACGGTGCCGACCGGGCAACCGTTCTGCGGGTCCGGCCCGGCGACGCCGGTCAGTCCGATGCCCCAGTCGGCCTCGCAGACCGTGCGCGCGCCGACGGCGAGCTGTTCGGCGGTTGCCGCCGCGACCGGCCCGTCCGCGGCCAGAGTGTCTTCGCTCACGCCGGCCAGGCGATGTTTGAGATCGGTGGCGTAGACGATCACTCCGCCGCGCAACACCACGCTGGCTCCCGGCACCCCCGCGATCGTGGCCGCGAGCAAGCCGGCGGTCAGGGATTCGGCGGTGGCCACCGTCTGTCCGATGCGGGTCAGCGTCGCCACCAGCTCGGCGGCCTCCGGAGCAGCGGCCAGCGGGTCGGCGGTAGCCACGTCGGCGCCCACGGTCGTCACCGCCGCTCGACCGGGCGCGCCCACAACCGGGCCGCCTGCACCACGTAATCCAGTCCGGTCACCACGGTCAGCACGACGGCGACGTACATCAGCGCCATTCCCGCGCTCGCCCACGCGCCCGCGAGCGGCAGCAGCAGGACACCGATCGCCACCGACTGCACCAGAGTCTTGGCCTTACCGCCGCGACCGGCCGGGATCACGCCGCGACGGACCACCGCGAGCCGCAGCAGCGTCACGCCGATCTCGCGGGCACAGATCACGACGGTGATCCACCACGGCAGATCGCCCAGTGCCGACAACCCGATCAGGGCCGCACCGATCAGCGCCTTGTCGGCGATCGGATCGGCCAACTTGCCGAAGTCGGTGACCAGTCCGTACTTGCGCGCGAGCTGGCCGTCGATGCGGTCGGTGATGGCCGCGACGCCGAACAACGCGGCCGCGGCGATCCGCCACCCGGTGTCGTGGCCGCCGGCGGCGAACAACGCCAGCAGGAAGATCGGCACGATCACGATGCGCAGGACCGTGAGAATGTTGGCGATGTTCATCAGCGGGACCGCGGAGGGCTCGACCGTCCGGTTCGATTGCGGCGGAACGAGATTCGCTCGCGCTCTGCCGGCCTCGGCCCAGGTCCGGTCCATATCGTCGCTCTGCACGCTCACCGGCACCCCCGGCCGGCGTGCACGCAGCCGCGGCCCCCGGCGAATCGAGGCAGGCGGGCGGACGAGATGTGCGGCACTCCACCAGACTATCGGTTAACGACCCGACTACTGTGCACCCCATGACCACGCGGGCACATCACAGTGATTCGATCGGCGCCACCGACCCCGGCACCGTGCGAGTCCGACGCGCCCGCACCTCGGATGTGCCCGCCATCAAAAGCCTCGTCGACGTCTATGCCGGCCGCATCCTGCTGGAGAAGAATCTCGTCACCCTCTACGAGTCGGTCCAGGAATTCTGGGTGGCCGAGATCGACGGGCACCTCGTCGGATGTGGCGCACTACACGTGCTGTGGGCCGATCTGGGCGAGGTGCGCACGGTCGCCGTCCACCCCGATGCCAAGGGCCGCGGCGTCGGGCGCCTGATCGTGGATCAACTGATCGCGACCGCCCGCGAACTCCAGCTGCAGCGGCTGTTCGTGCTGACCTTCGAGGTGGAGTTCTTCTCCCGGCACGGGTTCGCCGAGATCGACGGCACGCCCGTCACGGCGGAAGTGTTCGCGGAGATGTGCCGCTCCTACGACACCGGTGTGGCCGAATTCCTCGACCTCAGCTACGTCAAGCCGAACACCCTCGGCAATACTCGAATGCTGTTGACCCTCTGAATCTTTCGGGAGCGCGCGTGCCGATCTTCGCCGTCCACTACACCTATTCCGATGCCACCGCCGCCGGGCGCGACGAGCATCGGCCCCGCCATCGGGAATGGCTGCGGAACCTGGTCGACCAGGGTGTGGTCCTGACGACCGGGCCGTATGCCGACGGCTCCGGTGCGCTGCTGCTGTTCCGCGCCGACGATGCCGAGGCATTGGGCGAACTGCTCGCCTCCGATCCGTTCGCCCGGGAGGAGCTGATCGATGCGAAGCGATTCCTGGAGTGGACCCCGGTGATGGGCGCCTTCTCGGCTCAGGCGGCGCCGAACCCCTAGGCAGGGGCGGCAAGCGCCCGCTACGATGCTCGGCATAGTCAACCAGTTGCATATGCGAGGTGGCGATGCAGGCATTCCGACAGGCCGTGGAGGCACGTGACAGTGCGGCGATGGAGGCGTTGCTCGCCGAGAATGTCGTGTTCACCAGCCCGGTGGCGTTCCAGCCCTACCCGGGCCGGGCCATCACCGCCGCGATTCTGCGCGGCGTACTGCGCGTGTTCGAGGACTTCCGCTACGTCCGCGAAATCACCGACGCGGGCGGCCACGACTCGACGCTGATCTTCGAGGCCACCATCGACGGTAAGCACGTCACCGGCGCCGACTTCATCCACACCGACGACGCGGGCCGCATCGACGACCTGATGGTGATGGTGCGCCCGCTCTCGGCGGCCAATGCCCTGGCCGTGGCGATGGGTGCGCAATTCGAGCGCATCCGGGCCGAGGCGGCCGAGCAGATCGAGCGGGAGAACGCGACGCTGTAAGCCACACCGCGCGCTCGGGCGATCTACCGTGAACCGGTGCGATTGGATCCCGATACCGCGCTGGCGCGAGCCCGCGCGGCCCGCGTGGCCCGGCTGGGTACGACGGACCCGACCGGCCGGCCCCATCTCGTGCCCGTGACGTTCGCGCTCTCCCCGACGGGCCGGATCCTGGTCACCGCGGTCGATCACAAGCCCAAATCGACGACGGACCTGCGGCGGCTGCGCAATATCGCCGCCGAGAACCGGGTCTCGGTGCTGGCCGACGAATACGACGAGGACTGGTCGCGGCTGTGGTGGGTGCGGCTCGACGGCACCGCCGCCGTCGCCACCGACGGCACCGAACGCGCCGAGGCGATCGCCTGGCTCACCGCCAAATACCCGCAGTACCGGGACAACGCCCCGCGCGGACCGGTCATCCGGGTGGAGATCCGGACCGTCACCGGCTGGGCCTACACCGGCTGAGGCGTGTGCCGAAACCTAGGCGTCGATCGCGTCGGGTTCGGCCGCTTGCTCCGCCTCTCCGCCGCCGCGGATCGAATACAGCAGTCCGTCCAGCTCATCGGGTTTGACGAGTACGTCGCGAGCCTTGGAGCCTTCACTCGGGCCGACCACACCGCGGGTCTCCATCAGGTCCATCAGGCGGCCCGCCTTGGCGAATCCGACGCGCAGTTTGCGCTGCAGCATCGAGGTGGAACCGAACTGCGAGGTGACGACCAGTTCGACGGCCTGCAGGAAGACGTCGAGATCGTCGCCGATATCCGGGTCGACGTCCTTCTTCTCCCCGGCCTTGGCGGTGGTGACGCCCTCCTGGTACTCGGGTTCGGCCTGATTCTTGGCGAAATCGACGACGGCCTGAATTTCCTCGTCGGAGATGAACGCGCCCTGCAACCGGGTCGGCTTGGACGCGCCCATCGGCAGGAACAGGCCGTCGCCCATACCGATCAATTTCTCCGCACCCGGCTGGTCCAGGATGACGCGGGAGTCGGTGAGCGAGGACGTCGCGAACGCCAGCCGGGAGGGGACGTTGGTCTTGATCAGACCGGTCACCACGTCCACCGAGGGCCGCTGGGTCGCCAGCACCAGATGGATACCGGCCGCGCGCGCCTTCTGCGTGATGCGCACGATCGCGTCCTCGACGTCGCGCGGCGCGGTCATCATCAGATCGGCGAGCTCGTCGACGATCGCCAGGATGTAGGGATAGGGCCGGTACACGCGCTCGCTGCCCAGCGGCGTGGTGATCTGGCCCGATTTCACCTTCTTGTTGAAATCGTCGATGTGGCGGACCTTGCTGGCCTGCATGTCCTGATACCGCTGTTCCATCTCCTCCACCAGCCACGCCAGCGCGGCGGCGGCCTTCTTCGGCTGGGTGATGATGGGCGTGATCAGATGCGGAATGCCCTCGTACGGCGTCAGTTCCACCATCTTGGGATCGATGAGGATCATCCGCACCTCGTCCGGGGTGGCGCGGCCCAGCAGCGACACCAGCATCGAGTTGACGAAACTCGACTTACCCGACCCGGTGGAACCGGCGACCAGCAGATGCGGCATCTTCGCCAAGTTCGCGGAGACGAATTCGCCCTCGATGTTCTTCCCGAGTCCGATCACCAACGGGTGGTGGTCGTTTCGCGTGGACGGCGCCTTGAGCACATCCGCCAGCCGGACCAGTTCTCGGTCGGCGTTGGGCACCTCGATACCGACCGCCGACTTGCCCGGAATCGGTGCGAGCAACCGCACATTCTCGGTGGCCACCGCATACGCGATATTGCGGGCCAGGGCGGTGATCTTCTCGACCTTCACCCCGGGACCGAGTTCGACCTCGTAGCGGGTGACCGTCGGACCGCGCACGAAACCGGTGACCGCCGCGTCGATCTTGAACTGCACCAGCACCTCGGTGATCGCCTCGATCATCGATTCGTTGGCGGCGCTGCGTTTCTTCGGCGGATCGCCGTCGGTCAGCAGGGTCAGCGGCGGCAGCTGATAATCGCCGTCGACCTCCCGATCGGTGACGAATTCCAGTTGCTGCGGAGGCTGCGGCTCGGGGGTCTGATCGACGACCTTCGGCGGCTTGCGCGTCTTGGGTTTGCTTGCGGGGGGCGGCGTTTCGTCCGGCTCGGCGATATCTTTCGCATCGCGCAACGGCGGCTGGCCGAGAACCTCGGTGACCGCGTCGACGCCACCGAATTCGTCGGCCGGATAATTTTCCTCGGGGGTGCGGCCGCGCCGCGACGAACGGCTCTTGTGCATCGGAAAGCCGTCGGCGTCATAGTTTTCCGGGTCGTAGAGCCCGTATTGCCCGTCGTCGTCGGCGAATTCGGCATCCGGCAGGCCGAACAGCTCGCGCAGCCGGTGCGGGACCTCACGCACCGTCGTCCCGGTGACCAGCAACAGCCCGAAGAGCATGGCCAGCAACAGCAACGGCACCGCCAGCCACGCGGTGAGCCCGTTGCGCAGCGGCCCGCCCAGTACGTAGCCGACGAAGCCCGCCGCGTGGGCGCGCCCGTGCGCATCGGCGGGCGCGCCCGCGAAGATATGCCAGATTCCCAGCGCCGGCAGCCCGACCAGCACGCCGCCGAGTACCAGCCGGGGCCGGATCTCGGGCCGCGGTTCGGTGCGCATCAGCACCACCGCGATACCGGAGGCCACGAACGGCAGCACGGCCGCGGCGGATCCGGCGATCGCGCGCACCGCGGTATCGACCCAGTGGCCCACCGGCCCGCCCGCCGACATCCAGACCGCCGCCGCGATGACGACGCTGAAAGCGACCAGCGCCAGGGCGATTCCGTCGCGGCGGTGACCGTGTTCGATCTCCCCCGCGCGGCTGATCGTGCGGGTGGTGGCACCGAATCCGCGCGCCAGCACCGACCACCCGTTGCCGATCCCGCGCCCGATCACCGCGAGCGGTGCGGTCTGCGGTGAACGGCGTACCGGCCGGCGGGTCGCGGTGGTGCGGCCACGCGGCGCCGATCGGGCGCGTCCGCCTCCGGAGCGAGTCCGCGCCGGAGCCCGCCCCCGGGTGGATCCCGCCCGCGAACTCGATGTCGTGGTGCCGCGGGACTTACCTGCCATGACCTCAGGCTAGCCGCAACAGCCCCATCGGGACCATCCGCAACACCCATCCCACCCACATCATTGCCGACCTCACAACGCTGTCAGCGGCGGGAAACGACGCCTGCGACCGGCCTCAGACGCTGCGATCGGAGGCGAAGACCGCGGCCACATCGTCGACACCGCCGGCGGCGTCGACGCGGACCTCGTTGCGGCCGAACGCGTGAAGCAGCAGTTCGGAGGGCTGCCCGGTGAGTACCACCGCATCGCCGCCGACGTTGTGCGCCGTCACGCGTTCGCCCTCCGGAGTCGCCAGCACGACGGTGACCGGGGATTTGCGATACGCCATCCGCGCCATCCGCCGCGTCGCCGACCACAGCTTGCGCTCGTCCTCGGCCGGCAAGGGGCGCGGCGTCCATTCCGGGTCGGCGCGGCGCACGTCCTCGTGGTGGACGAACATCTCGGTCAGGTTGACCACGGCGTCGACCGGCTTCAGCGGCGACCACCACGGCGGCCCGGTGCGGATCTGCTCCAGCAGTTCGGTGAACGGCTTCTCGGAGACCTTCGCCTGCACCGAATCCAGATAGCCCGCAAGGGGTTTCAGCAGGATCCCGGGTGCGGCCACGGGATGACGTTCCCGTACCACCAGATGCGCGGCCAGGTCGCGCACCGTCCAGGTACCGCACAGGGTCGGGGCGTCGGGACCGGCCGCCGTCATGGTCGACACCAGGGCCCGGCGTTCCCGTTGAGCCATACTCATGGGCCGAGCGTAGTGGGTCGCGGGCCGCGGGAGCCAGCGGAGCGCGACCCCGCCGGCGCCCGCACCGGGATCAGACGCCGATGACCGTCGGCACGATCATCGGGCGGCGACGGTAGGTGTCGGCGACCCAGCGGCCCACCACGCGCCGCACGCCCTGCGCGATGCGGTGCGTATCGGTGACACCTTCTCCGGCCAGCCGCAGCAGTTCGGCCTCCACCAGTTCCTGCGCGCCCACGAGCGCACCCGGATCGTCGGAGAAACCGCGGCCGCTGACCTCGGGCGCGCTGACCGCCTTCCCCGTGGTCTCGTCGACGGCCACGGTGATCGCGATGAAACCGCCCTCACCGAGCACCAGACGATCCGACAGCGTCGATTCACCCACGTCACCGACCGACAGTCCGTCGACGTACACCTGTCCGACCGGATAGCGGCCGACGATCGAGGCGATGCCGTCGACCAGGTCGACCACCACACCGTCCTCGGCGAGCATGACCCGTTCCTCGGGCACGCCGGTCGCCACCGCGAGCGCGGCGTTGGCGCGCAGATGCCGCCATTCCCCGTGCACGGGCATGGCATTGGTGGGCCGGACCGCGTTGTACAGGTAGAGCAGCTCACCGGCCGAGGCGTGCCCGGAGACGTGCACCTTCGCGCTCTGCTGGGTCACCACCGTGGCGCCCAGCCGGGCCAGGCCGTTGACCACGGCGAACACCGCGTTCTCGTTGCCCGGGATCAGCGAGGAGGCCAGCACCACGAGATCGTCGGCGCGGATGTTGATCTGGCGATGGTCGCCGCGCGCCATCCGCGACAGCGCCGAGAGCGGTTCGCCCTGTGAGCCGGTCGAGATCAGCACCAGTTTGTGCACGGGCAGATTCGCGGCCTGATCCAGATCGACCACGATGCCCTCGGGGATGTTCAGATACCCGAGATCCTGCGCGATCTGCATATTGCGAACCATCGAACGACCGACGAAGCACACCCGGCGGTTGTAGCGCTGCGCCACGTCGACGACCTGCTGGATGCGATGGACGTGGCTGGCGAACGAGGCCACGATGACGCGGCCCTTGGCCTTGCCGATCACACTGTCGAGGACCGGGCCGATCTCGCGCTCCGGGGTGACGAAGCCCGGCACCTCGGCATTGGTCGAATCGACCAGGAACAGGTCCACGCCCTCGTCGCCGAGGCGGGAGAACCCGGCCAGGTCGGTGAGGCGGCCGTCGAGCGGCAGCTGATCGAGTTTGATGTCACCGGTGTGCAGCGCCAGGCCGGCCGGTGTGCGCACCGCGACCGCGATGGCATCGGGAATGGAGTGGTTGACCGCGAAGTACTCGCAGTCGAACGGGCCGTGGGTGGTCCGCTGGCCCTCGGTGACCTCGATCAGCCTGGGCTGCAGGCGATGTTCGCGGCATTTCGCGGCGACCAGCGCGAGCGTGAATTTCGAGCCGACGACCGGGATGTCCGGGCGCAGCCGCAGCAGGAACGGCACCGCGCCGATGTGGTCCTCGTGACCGTGGGTCAACACCACGGCGGCAACCTCGTCGATCCGGTCCTCGATCGGGCGGAAGTCGGGCAGGATCAGGTCGACGCCGGGCTGCTGATCCTCCGGGAACAGCACCCCGCAGTCGACGATCAGCATCGCGCCGTCGTATTCGAACACGGTCATATTGCGCCCGATTTCGCCGATGCCGCCGAGGGCGTAGACGCGCAGGCCCTGTTTCGGCAGCTTGGGCGGAAGTCCGACCGGCAGTCCCGGTGAAACCGGTTGCGGCGCGGGCTGTTCCGCACGCCCGCGGCCCGACTGGCGGCTCCGGCCGGAACGCCGGGAACGGCCCCGGTCGCCGGTCTGTTCGCCGCGCTGGGCGGGAGCCGATTCGCGCACCGCGGGAGCCGATTCGCGCACCGCGGGAGCCGATTCGCGCTGCGTACCGGAAGCGGTCTCGCGTTGCGCTGCGGAAGCGCGGCGTTCGGCGGCCGGTTCGGCGGTGCGCGTGGCATCCGGCGGCGTTGAAACCTCTTGCGCCGCAGGTGCTTCGGGCTCCTTCGGCGGCGCGGGCGGCGGCGCCGGAGCCGGTGCTCCCGCCGCTCGGCTCGCGGTCCGGCGCGGACGACGGTTCACCGGTTCACTCATGCAAGCACTCCCGCCAGCCGCAGTTCGGCGACGATCGATTCCAAATTCACACCTACGGGCATCAGCTGCGGCAGCCGCGGCTCGCCGACATCCATTCCGAGCAGTCGCAGCGAGGATTTGATCAGGGCCACGCCGCCCACGCGGGCCATCGCGCGGTTGACCGGCAGCAGGCCGGCGTTGATGTCGCGGGCCAGCGTCACGTCACCGGCCGCGTACGCGTCGCGCAGCTGCACCAGCCGCTCCGGCACCAAATGACCGATGACGCTGATGAATCCGACCGCGCCCACCGACAGCCACGGCAGGTTGAGCACGTCGTCGCCGGAGTAGTAGGCCAATCCGGTGTCGGCGATCAGTTCCGCGCCCGCACCCAGGTCGCCCTTGGCGTCCTTCACGGCGACGATATTCGGATGTTCGGCCAGGCGGCGCAACGTATCCGGGGCGATCGGCACGATCGAGCGCGGCGGAATGTCGTAGAGCGTCACCGGCAGATCGGTGGCGTCGGCGACGGCGGTGAAATGCGCCAGCAGGCCTTCCTGCGAGGGTCGCGAGTAGTACGGCGTCACCACCAGCAAACCGTGCGCGCCCGCACGCTCGGCGTTGCGTGCGAGCTCGATGCTGTGCGCGGTGTCGTAGGTGCCGGCGCCCGCGATGACGGTGGCGCGGTCGCCCACGGCGTCGACGACGGCGTGCAGCAGGTCGAACTTCTCCGATTCGGTGGTGGTCGGCGATTCCCCGGTGGTGCCGGAGATGGCGAGCAGGTCGACACCGCGGTCGACCAGGCGTGCGGCCAAGGCGACGCCGGAATCGACATCGAGCTTGCCCTCGGCGGTAAAGGGGGTCACCATCGCGACACCGACCGTGCCGGACGCGCGCAGCTCTCTTCGCGTCGATTCACCGTTCGTCATGGTCAGAAAGGCTACCCGGTCGGGAATACGAGACCGAACCGTCGTCGGCGTTATCGGCAGACAATCCGGTCACATTCCAGCAATGACAGCAGCGATGACAGCAACCAGACGCTGGCGTGATGTCATTTATGGCGTCATACTGATGTCATGGATCTGAACAAGTACACCGCCCGGATGCGCGACGATCTCGTCGCGGCCGCCGCGCTCGGCGACGAGAAGACACAGGCCACCGCCGCCGCCTTGGCCGCCGCCACGGAGAACTCGCTGCGGCTGACGCTGCTGGCCGCGCTCTCGGATCTGGCGGACGAGGTCAACGCGACGCTCGACGATCGCACCGTGCACGTCTCCCTGTCGGGTACCGACGCGCAGGTCGAGGTGCGGCGCACCGCGAGCGAGGAATCGCACCCGACGTTCGAGGAGATGACCGGCGACATCAGCCGGGTCACCCTGCGCATGGTCGAGAATTTGAAGGCTCGCGCCGAGGAGGCCGCCACCCAGAGCGGTCAGTCGCTGAACTCCTGGCTCTCCGGCGCGGTCCAGGGCGCCCTGCGCGATCAGATGCGCAAGGGCGGCCCCGGACGCTGCGACAGCTGATCAGTCCATCACCGTCACGGTGCCGGTGGGGCCGATCTCGGTGCGGCGGTCGTGATCGGGCGCCTGCGCGAGAACCGTCGACAGCACCCGTCGCCCGGGCGGCAGGATGCGCACCGTCACCGAGCCGGCGTTCGCCGCGTCCAATTCCCGCGTGGCGACGTCGATGACGCGTTCGCGCAACCACTTCGGCGCCTCGGTGAAGCCACCGTCGTCGAGCAGCACGACCTCCACCCCGCGCGCCCGCGCACCCCGCGCGGCCCCGCTGAGCTCCTCGGTCATCAACTGCGGGGCACGCAGTCCGTCGCGCAGTTCCGCCTCCAGGAGCCGGCACTGTTCACGTTCACCGACGGTGAGGACCGCGCCCTCGGCGATGCGTTCCAGGATCGGGCGGGCCACCCGGTCCAGGCGCTCCAGCTGCCGCGTGCGTTCGCCGTCGGCGGCCGCCATCGTCGCCTCCGCGGCGGCCTGAGCGCTCGCTTCCTCGCGCAACCCCCGCAGCGAACGCTGGGTGGGCCGCATGATCTGCGCGAACACCGAGATGGCGATGACGGTGCCGATGGGCACGATCGCGGCGACGATCGCGCTCGCGGTCAGCCAGGCCCGTGCGCCCTCGACACCGATGACGACCGCGACTCCGGCCACGCCGAGCCACGCCGTGCCCATCCGGCCGCGCAGTACCAGCACGGCCAGCACATACGAGGTCGCGAAGGTGGTCCACACCATGTGCCGGGTTTCCGGTGTGCCGGGATCGGCCGAGGTCAGGGCGGTGGCGACCGGCCCGGCGGCGGCGACGAAGATCGTCACGGCCCACGGCAGCGGATCGCCGGGGACCACCAGCACCAGCGCACCGCCCACCACCATCACGATCAGCGCGGTCACCGTCGGAAGCGCATCGGTGGTGTCGATGTTGCGGACCATGTAGAGGGTGATGGTCACCTCCAGCAGGACCAGGAACAGCCACGCGGTAGGACCGCGCAGTCCGAGCAGCTCACGCAGCCCGAATGCTTGTTCGCCACCGGAATCAGTGCGCACCGTCACCACCCCAGACCAAGGTCACCGCGGTGCCCTCCCCCGGTTGCGATTCCACGAATCCGGCGCCGCCGGCCAGCTGGCGCATGCGGCCGAGAATGCTCACCGAGATACCGAGCCGGTCCGCCGAGACCGCGTGCACGTCGAACCCGGCGCCGTCGTCGGTGAAGACGACCCGGATGCTGCCCGCGCTGATCGTGCAGGTCACCGTGCGCGTCACTACCCGGCCGGGTACCGCGGCGTGGCGCAGGCTGTTGCGGACCGCCTCGGCCAGAGCCGCGGCGAGGGTGCGCGCCGCAGCGGCGGGCATGCGCAGGTCGTCGAAGCCCGGCCAGGTCCTGGTGGTGAAACGAACGCCGGGATTCACCTCGTGCACCGAGGCGCGCAGGAAATCGACGGCCGCACGTGCGTCGAGCACATCGGGTTCGCGCGATTCGACGCGGATCTCGTCGAGTTGGTTCAGGGTGCGTTCGGCCTGCCGTCGCAGCACATCCGAGGGTTCACTGCCGCGCGAGGCGTCCAGCAGTGTGGACAGGACGGCGTCGTGAATGAGGGCGGCGAAGCGGGCGCTCTCGTTGTCGCGCGCCGCAGCCGCGGCGGCTTCGGCGGCCTGTTTACTCGCCGCCACCGATTCGCGGTCCACCCGGGCCGCGGCCGACAGCGCCGAGACCACACACCACAGGAACAACGCCGACAGTCCGACCGCGCGGGCGAAGGCGCTGAGCACGGACACTGCCGTGAACTGTTCCGCCAGATAGATATTCGTCAACGCGACGGCCGCCGAGCCGATCAGCAGATACGCCACCGCGACGAGCGCCGGCCACGCCAACGTCGCCACGAGCACCCCCAGTGGCAGCATCCGGTACAGCCACACCGAATTCGCGCCGATGCTGTGGGTGTCGAGCCCGATCAGCATGGTCGCCACCGCGGACAGGAAGGCCACCGCGGCGCAGCCCGACACCAGCCGGATGGTGCGCGGACTCGACCGGATCGACAGCACGGCCAGCACCGGGAACAGTCCGAACGCCAGCGCGCTGGCAGTCGGCGTCCACCAGGCGGGCGTGAACCGCGCCTGCTCGGTGATCTCCGGAAGATCGGCGAGGCCCATGATCACCCCGCCCGCGCCGATCGAGAGCCCCAGCCGGCGCACGACCCGCTCCACCGCCGGAGTATCGGAGCGCACCACCGCGCGGCCGGGAACCCGGATGCGGGCCGCGGCCGCGGTGCGCGCGAAGACTCCGGGTGCGTCGACCGCGATCATGTCTGGTTGTTGCGCTCGGGCACCGGCAGCCACCCGTCCTCCACCGCGCGCTTGTAGAGGTCGGTCTTGGTGGGCGCCGGGCGGCCCGCGTCGGCGTACTTCTGGCGGATCCGGCCCAGGTAGTCGTTGACGGTCTGCTCCGAGAGCCCGGTCAGCCGCGCCACCCGCGAGGCTTTCTCGCCGGACGCGTAGAGGGTCAGCACCTCCTGCTGGCGCGGGCTCAGTCCGACATCGCGCAGCTGCGGATCTCCGTCGATGGCGGCGGCCCAATCGGTGGTGACCACCTGTTCGCCGCTCGCGGCGGCGCGCACCGCGGCGACCACGGTCTGCACGTCCTCGGATTTGCGCACCACGCCCAGCACCCCGGCCCGCGCGGCCGAGCGCACCAGGAACGGATTGTCGGCTCCCGTGAACACCAGCACCTCGAGTCCGCGATCGCGCAGGGCCTGCACATTGGACTGCGGGGTGGAGCCGTCGGCGAGCCGCAGATCGAGTATCACCAGATCCAATTCCGGTGCGGCCGAAAGCAATTCGGCCACCGTGCCGGCGGTGATGACCAGTTCCAGATCGCTTTCGCCGGCCAGCATGCTGGCCAGGCCGAGCGCGACCGACTCGTGGTCCTCGACCAGACCGATCCGCCGCGGTGGCGTCATATGGTCCTCACCCTTCCCGAAAGCCGAACACACGCCGCGCCCCCGGCCGGGAACGCGACGTCCTGCCGTCGAGTATGACGGTGCCGGTGATATCCGTGTGAGACACCAGAAATCGGGTCACCGGCTCAGGCGCTCAACTGCGCCGCGACCGTCGCACCCAGTTCCCAGCACCTCTCCCGGTCGTCTTTACCCGGCTGACCGGTGACGATCACCGGTGCGGCGGCCTGCTGCCACCCCATCCCGGTCGTCACGGTCGTGATGCTGCGCTCGGCTCCCTCGGTGCCCTGATTGCCGTGGATGTACACCCCGAACGGCCGGCCGCGGGTGCTGTCGAGGCAGGGGTAGTAGAAGGTGTCGAAGGCGTGTTTCAGCGCGCCCGACATATAGCCCAGATTGGCCGGCGTGCCCAGGACATAGCCGTCGGCGGCGAGCACGTCGCTCGCGGTGACGGCCAGCGCCGCCCGCCGCACCACCTCGACCCCCTCGATCTCGGGGTCGGTGGCGCCCGCGACCACCGCTTCGAACATGTCCTGCAGGAACGGCGAGGGCGTGTGATGGATGATCAACAACGTCGGCACCCAGGCGAGCCTAGTGGGGCCGGCCGTGTCTCAGGACCGGGTGCGGCGTTCGACGCGCTCGAGTTCCACGGCGCGGCGCATGGTTTCGCGGGCGCGCGAGCGGTCGCCGGCGTAGTCGTAGGCGCGGGCGGCGCGGTAGTTGGTGCGCCAGTTGTCGGGATCGGCTTCCCACTCCTTCTTGACCTGCTCGAACAGCTCGTCGGCCGCGGCCTTCTCCAGGCGGCCGGACGGGCGGCGGGGCAGGTCGGACACGTCGAGTTCGAGGCCCTCGTCGTGGATGCGCCGCGCCAGATGCTGGTGGGCGAGGGCGGCGCGAATGCTGGTGGCCACCACCCACACGCCGAGGATCGGCAGGATCAGCACGCCCACACCCATCGCGATCGCGGCGGGCTCGCCCGAGGTCATCAGTTCGATCGCGATGCGCCCCAGCAGCAGGAAGTAGAAGGCCAGGGCGACGACCAGGAAGGCGATGAAGGCGACGATGCGCAGCACCTGCCGCCCGCTGTCGCGCTCGTTCACAGGTCCAGCAGCGGATCGAGCCCGACGGTGAGTCCCGGGCGGGCGCCGATCTGCCGCACGCCGAGCAGCACACCCGGCGCGAAGGACGTGCGGTCGATCGAATCGTGGCGGATCGTGAGCGTTTCGCCCTGGGTGCCGAACAGCACCTCCTGGTGCGCGACCAGTCCGGCCAGCCGCACCGAGTGCACCCGCACCCCGTCGACGCTCGCCCCGCGCGCGCCGTCGAGTTCGGTGGTCGTGGCATCGGGGCTCGGGCCCACACCGGCCTGTTTGCGGGCCTCGGCGATGATGCCGGCGGTGCGATAGGCGGTGCCGGAGGGCGCGTCGGCCTTGTTCGGGTGATGCAGTTCGATGACCTCGACCGAATCGAACCAGCGGGCGGCCTGTTCGGCGAACCGCATCGACAGCACCGCGCCGATCGCGAAGTTGGGGGCGATCAGCACCCCCACCTCGGGATTGTCCGCCAGCCAGGAGCGCACCTGGTCGAGCCGGGACTCGTCGAAACCGGTGGTGCCGACGACGGCGTGAATACCGTGCTCCACCAACCACTTCAGATTCGGCATCACCACGTCGGGGTGGGTGAAGTCGACCACGACCTGGGCGCCCGCCTCGGTGAACGCCTCCAGCGCGTCGCTCTTGTCGACCCCGGCGACCAGCTCCAGGTCGTCGGCGGCCTCGACCGCCGCGCAGATCGCCTGCCCGACCTTGCCCTGCGCGCCGAGTACGCCCACCCGGATCCGGTTCGTCGCCACCGTGAACTCCTCACATACCGTTCGATGCCCGTTGCGCTCAGAGCCTATCGGCAGGGGTGCCGGCGACCGCCACACCGGTCACCCGGAAGTCGCGTGCGTCACCCGTCGTCAGTCGAACATGATCACCTGGCGCAGGGCGTGGCCGGCGGCCAGCTCGTCCATCGCGTGATTGATCTCGTCGAGCCGGATGCGCGAGGACACCAGCCGTTCGACCGGCAGCCGCCCCTCCCGCCACATCCGCACATATTCCGGGATGTCGCGCGCCGGAACCGCGGAACCCAGATAGCTGCCCACGATCGACCGGCCCTGAGCCACCAGCGCCAGCGGTGAAATGCTCGCGCGCGCTTCGGGATTCGGCAGCCCGACGGTGACGGTGGTGCCGCCGGGTGCGGTGGCGGCCACCGCGGTCTCGAAGGCGCGCACGTTGCCCGCGGCCTCCACCACGACCTCCGCCGCGATTCCCCGCCCGGCCACCTCGGCCGGGGTGTAGACCTGGGTGGCGCCGAGTTCGCGTGCCAGCGTGAGCTTTTCGGGCACGGTGTCGACGGCGATGACCTCGGCTCCGAGGCTTTCCCGCAGCGAGGCGGCCACCAGTACCGCCGCCATGCCGACCCCACCGAGACCGACGACCATGATGCGATCGCCCGTGCCCGGCCGCGCCGAATTGAGCAGCGCTCCCCCGCCGGTGAGCACCGCGCAGCCGAGTACGGCGGCGACCTCCGGCGGCACATCGTCGTCGACCGGCACCACCGACCGCCGATCGACCACGGCGTGGGTGGCGAATCCGGAGACGCCGAGATGGTGGTGCACGGGTCCGTTCGCGTCGCGCAGTCGCCGCCCGCCGCCGAGCAGCTCGCCCTCGTTGTTGGCGACGCTGCCCGGCACGCAGGGGGTGCGCCCGTCGGTGGCGCAGCCCTCGCACTGTCCGCAGCGCGGCAGGAAGGTCATCACGACGCGCTGGCCGACTCGCAGGTCGCTGTCGCCGGGGCCCACCTGCTCGACCCGTCCGGCCGCTTCGTGGCCCAGCAGCATCGGCACCGGCCGCACCCGGTTTCCGTCCACCACCGACAGGTCCGAATGGCACAGCCCGGCCGCCTCGATCCGGACCAGCAGTTCCCCCGGCCCCGGCTCAGCCAACTCCAGATCCTCGATCACGATCGGGGTCGAATCGGCGTAGGGAATCGGGTCGCCGATCCGCTCGAGCACAGCACCACGAATCTTCATGGCACCGACCGTACCGGGCAGGTCCGGGCTCGGGTACCGGGTTGCGGACGGCGATCGGACCCGGCCGACGCCTACGAGCACGGGCGGGCGGCCTCGGCCGGCCCGGGCACTCGAACGGAACGGGGGGCGCCGCGAGTACCGGAAACCGGTTACTCGAGCGCCGGATCGACGACCGAGCCGATGCCGTCGGACGACGTCGCGTCCCGCGGATCCGATTCCGTGCCCGCGTTGTCGTCCGGCTCGCCGGCGGCGCACGGCCACCCGGGAATGTCGGCGCCCGCGGTCGATACGCTGCCGCGACAGCTGACGCCGCTGAAATCCGCGCCGGCCGAGCCCCGTCCGCCACCGATGCGAGCGTTGTCCAACACCGTGCGCTCGGCGTCGAAACGAGTGCCGGCGAACGTGATTCGCGAACTGCCGACCACGACGCCGTCGAAATGCGCACTGTCTCCCGCCACCTCGACGCCGTCGAAGACGGTGCTGTCGGCGGTGAACCGCGCACGCGTGAACGACGTCGTCGGACCGGTGAACCGCGCGCCGGTGAATCGCGTTCGGGGCCCGCCGAATTCGGCCTCGGTGAAGTCGGCCCTACCGCGGAACACCGCGTCGACGAAGCTGGTGCCGGCGCGCCCGGTGTAGACGTCACCCGTGGTAGGGGTGAATTTCGTGCCCCGGAACAGCGCATCACTCTCGAAACGCGCGCTGTGGAACGTCACGTGCGTGCCGACGAATTCCACGTTGTCGAAGTTGGCGGAGCGCTCGCCGACGAAACGGGTACCGCGCAGATGCGTGTGCCCGCCGGCGAATACCGCCCAGCGGAAGTCGACATCCTCGAGCACCGCGTCGTCGAAGTTGAAATCGCACTGGGACCAGGACGTTTCGGCCTGCGGCCGCAAATGGGTCACGATCACCGCGATGATGGTGCGCCGCACCTCGCGGTCGTTCTGGCGCAGCTGGTAGGCCCGCTCCACCTGCGGCCCGCCCGCCTCGTCGGTGATCTTGCGGGCGCTCAGGTGGGTGGCCCCCTCATCGGGGTCGTAGGGCAGTCGCAGATAGCCGCACAGCACGTCGATGCACTGTTGCCGCATGCCGCGCGCCGCGAACTCGTCGGCCACCCCGGCCATCGCGTAGACGCCCGCCATGCGCACCGCGACATCGGCATTCCCCAGTTGCGCCGCCGCGGCCCCGAACAGCTGCGCGAAGCGGCCGCGTTCGTTGTCGCGCTGCTTGCGATAGGCCACCACCAGCGCCACCGCACCGCCGACGCCGGCCGACACCGAGAGGGCGATCTTGGTCAGATCCAGCTGATTCGGCGTATCGGCCTTCGCGCCGAGCGCGAGCCACAGCACCCACCAGGCGATTCCCGCGATCACCAAGCCGCCGAGTACCACCGAGACGACCGATACCAGCAAGGCCGAACGCTGTATCCGCTGAGCCTGCCGCTGCCGAAATGTCCCCCGCCGAGCCATGGGCGCATAGTAACGAGAATTCGAATCCGCCACAGATTCCACGGGATTCGGCCCCGTCGCAGAGCGACGATGCGGCGCACACCCTCCCGGTGCGCACCGCATCGTCGTGTCCGGCAACCTGTTCCGCGGCGATCAGGCTTCCGCGCGACTTCCGCGCACACCGATCGCGGCCGCGGTCAGGCAGGCCAGCGCGACCACCACCACGAACCAGGGGAAGATCGTGCCCATTCCCCACCGGGTGGCGGCCCAGCCGGCCAGCACGGTCGGCAGGGCCATCGCCGTATAGGCCAGCAGGTAGTACGCGGACATGGTCTCGCCGCGCTTGTGCTGCGGCACCACATTCGACAGATGCCGCAGCGACCCGCCGAAGCCCAAGCCGAAGGTCGCGCCGAGCAGGACCCCGGCCGCCAGGACGACCACCCAGTTGTGGGTCGCCAGCGCCGGAATGGTCAGCAGCAGCGCGATCGCCATCCCGGTATCACCGCCGACGGCCGCGCGACGCGCCGGAATCGCGGTCGCGAACAGCTGAGCCAGCGCCCCGGCCGTCGCGGTCGAGGCGACCACGGCACCGCCGAAGACGAGATTGTGCACGCCGGTCTTCTCCGCGGCCAGCGAGGGATACAGCGACAGCAGCACACCCAGCACCGACCAGGCCGCCATCACGCCCAGTGCCGAGAACCAGAAATCGGCCCGAATCTCCTGCGGTACCGCCGGTTTCGCGATCCGGATGGGACCCGACGTGCGGGCGGTGTGCGTTTCGGTCATCACCACCACGCCCACGCCGATCAGCAGGCAGAACACCGTGATCACCACATACGGCGTGCGCAGCGGATGCGGCACGTACTGCGCCAGCAGTGCCGAACCCAGAATGGCCACGGCCATACCGACATTGAAGGCCACACCGGTCAGCTGTCCCGACCGGGCGCCGTGCTGCGGGCGCAGATCCAGCAGTGCCGCCGCCCCGGCCACCACGGTGGCACCGACGGCCACCCCGTGCAGCGCGCGCGCCACCAGCAGCATCGCGACGTTGTCGGCGAACAGGAAGACGACCAGTCCGATCACCATCGTGGCGAGTGCGCCCAGCAGCACCGGCTTGCGGCCCACGACATCGGAGATCTTGCCCGACACCAGCACGGCGGCCAGCGCGGCGACGGCATAGACGGCGAAGACGATGGTGGTGGTCAGCGGCGAGAAATGCCATTCCTTCTGGTACAGCCCGTAGAGCGGGGCGGGAACACCGGACACTCCGAGCGCGACTCCGCTGGCGACCAGAATCAGTGCATAGGCCCAGGACTGCGTGGTCCGCGAAGCCGGAGCAACCGTGACAGTTGCGGCCATCGATTCTCTCCATCAGGTAAGTTTGATTGCGATCGAACTCAACCACCGTAGCGATGGTTTGATTCCCATCAAACCGAATTTCCCGTGAGAAAGATCATGAGCGATAGCAACAAGACCGTGGAATCTCATCCGGTCGCCACCGTGCAGGAGGTGCTCGGCGCCCTGCACGACCCGGTCCGGCTCGAGATGGTGCGCAGGCTCAGCAATGCCGGCGGCCCGGTTCGCTGCGGCATGCTCTACGACACCATCAACAAATCCACCGCGACCCACCATCTGAAGATCCTGCGCGAGGCCGGGGTCACCGAACGCATCGTCGCCGACGGCCAGACCTACGCCCGGCTGCGCACCGAGGAAGTCGAGCACGCCCTGCCCGGACTGCTCGCGGCGGTGGTGGGCGCCGCCAATCGCGCGGGCGACTCCGGCGCCGCACCGCGCGACTGACTCAGTCCGCCAAACGCCTCACCGCACCGGGCAAGTCGCGCATCCGCCGATACGGCCCCGCCACCGAGGCCGCGTACGGCCGCGCCAGCAGGGTGCGGGCGATCGCGGAAACCTCCGCGGTGGTGACCGCGTCGATGCGCGCCAGCGTCTCCGAGACGCTGCGGTGATTGCCGTAGCTGAGTTCGCTGCGGCCGATGCGGTTCATCCGGGAGCCGGAATCCTCGAGGCCCAGCACCAGTCCGCCGCGCAGCGACCCCTTGGCCCGGGCGCATTCGGCATCGGTGATCCCGTTGGCGGCAACGTCTTCCAGGACCTCGCGCGCCAATGCCGTCACCTCGCCGAGGTTTTCCGGCTGACATCCCAGATACACCGAGAACGCGCCGGTGTCGGCGAAGGTGTCGACACTGGAGTACACCGAGTACGCCAGGCCGCGTTCCTCCCGGATCTTCTGGAAGAGACGGGAACTGAGCCCGCCACCGAGCACGGTGTTCAACACTGACAGCGGCCAGCGCTTATGCCCCTCGTGGCGACCGAACGCGCGCACCCCGAACACCAGATGCGCCTGTTCGCTGTCGCGGTAGGTCCAGTGCAGCTGCGGTGACGTGCGCTTGCGGAAGTGACCTTCCCGGCGCGGCGCCGGTTCCCGCAACGGATCGAGCCGGTCGGCGAAGGCGCGGTGGACCAGCTCCACGGTGTGTTCGTGCTCGACGTTGCCGGCCACCGCCACCACCATCCGGTCCGGACGGTAGCGCCGCAGATGGAACCCGCGCAGTTGCGCGGCGGTCATCTGCTCGATCGAGTCGACCGTGCCGATCACCGGCCGCCCGATCGGATGATCGCCGAACAGCGCGGTCAGGAACGAGTCGCCGACCAGGTCCTCGGGATCGTCGTCGCGCATCGAGATCTCCTCGAGCACCACCTGACGTTCCACGTCGACATCGATCGGACGGCACAATCCGTTCAGCACCACATCGGAGACGACATCCACCGCGAGCGGCAGATCGTCGTCCAGCACATGCGCGTAGTAGCAGGTCTGTTCCTTGGCGGTGAACGCGTTGAGTTCTCCGCCGACCGCGTCGACGGCCTCGGCGATGTCCAGCGCCGTCCGCGTCGGGGTCGCCTTGAACAGCAGGTGTTCCAGGAAGTGCGCGGCCCCGGCCACCGTGGGCCCCTCGTCGCGGGAGCCCACACCCACCCAGACACCGATCGACGCCGACCGCACGCCGGGGACATGCTCGGTGACCACCCGGAGCCCGCCGGGCAGTACCGTGCGCCGCACCCCGCTGTCGGAGAACGAACCGTCCTCGGCGAGCACCAGCGAAGAGCCCCCCTGCTCGAGAGCGAGCAAGGGGGCCTCGTCGGCGGTGGATTTCGCCGGAGTCCGCGCGCGCGAGGCTTGCTTCGTCTTCGGCGCACGAGCTGTGCTGCCCGGCGCGCGCGTCGAAGCCGAGGGCTTCGGGGCGCGCGCCGAGGACTTCTTCTTCGTCACATCCAACTATTTACTCGGCTGCGGCCTCGGCTGCAGCCGGAGCCTCGTCGGCGGCCGGGGCCGATGCCTCTGCGGTGTCTTCTTCGGTGACGGGGACCAGCGAGATCTTGCCGCGGTTGTCGATATCGGCGATCTCGACGCGGATCTTGTCGCCGACGTTCACCACGTCCTCGACCTTGCCGACCCGCTTGCCGTTGCCCAGCTTCGAGATGTGCACCAGACCGTCGCGGCCCGGCAGCAGCGAGACGAACGCGCCGAAGGCGGTGGTCTTGACGACCGTGCCCAGGAAGCGCTCGCCGACCTTCGGCAGCTGCGGGTTGGCGATGGCGTTGATCGCGTCGATCGCGGCCTGCGCCGACGGGCCGTCGGTCGCGCCGACGAACACGGTGCCGTCGTCCTCGATGGAGATGTTGGCGCCGGTGTCCTCGGTGATCTGGTTGATGACCTTGCCCTTGGGCCCGATCACCTCGCCGATCTTGTCGACCGGGATCTTGATCGCGGTGACGCGCGGCGCGTAGGGGCTCATCTCGTCCGGGGTGGCGATGGCCTCGGCCATCACGTCCAGGATGGTCAGGCGCGCGTCGCGAGCCTGGTTCAGAGCACCCGCGAGCACCTTCGACGGAATGCCGTCGAGCTTGGTGTCCAGCTGCAGCGCGGTGACGAAGTCGCGGGTACCCGCGACCTTGAAGTCCATATCGCCGAAGGCGTCCTCGGCGCCGAGGATGTCGGTCAGCGCGACGTAGCGGGTCTCCGACTCACCGTTGTCTCCGGTGACCTCGTCGGACACCAGACCCATGGCGATACCGGCGACCGGCGACTTCAGGGGCACACCCGCGTTCAGCAGCGACAGCGTGGAGGCGCACACCGAACCCATCGAGGTGGAACCGTTGGAGCCCAGCGCTTCCGACACCTGACGGATGGCGTAGGGGAACTCCTCCTGGCTCGGCAGCACCGGCACCAGCGCCCGCTCGGCGAGCGCGCCGTGGCCGATCTCGCGCCGCTTGGGCGAGCCGACACGGCCGGTCTCACCGGTGGAGAACGGCGGGAAGTTGTAGTGGTGCATGTAGCGCTTGCTGGTCTCCGGGCCGAGCGAATCGACCTGCTGGGCCATCTTCACCATGTCGAGGGTGGTGACGCCCAGGATCTGGGTCTCACCGCGCTCGAACAGCGCCGAGCCGTGCGCCCGCGGCACCACGGCGACCTCGGCGGACAGCGCCCGGATATCGGCCAGGCCACGCCCGTCGATGCGGAAGCCGTCGGACAGGATGCGCTGGCGCACAAGCTTCTTG
The DNA here is from genome assembly GCF_001612635.1 of Nocardia africana NBRC 100379. Taxonomy (GTDB): domain Bacteria; phylum Actinomycetota; class Actinomycetes; order Mycobacteriales; family Mycobacteriaceae; genus Nocardia; species Nocardia africana. The sequence continues at coordinate 258,057 of NZ_BDAV01000004.1, forward strand.
GTGACCGAGCGGAACGCCGCGCCGATCTCCTTCTCGCGGCCCTCGAAGTCCTCGGCCAGCGCCGAGAGCACCTCGAGCTTGATCTCGTCGATGCGCTCCTCGCGCTCCTGCTTGCCGGCGATCGACAGCGCCTCACCCAGCGGGTTCTTCGCGGTGCCCTCGACCGCGGTGTAGACGTCGGCCTCGTACGGCGGGAAGAGCGGGAACTCCTCGGTCGGCTTGGACGCCAGCGCCGCCAGGTCGGCCTGCGCCTTGCACAGCCGCGCGATGAACGGCTTGGCCGCCTCGAGGCCTTCGGCCACAACGGTTTCCGTCGGCGCCTGAGCGCCGTCCTCGACCAGCGCGATGACCTTCTCGGTGGCCTCGGCCTCGACCATCATGATCGCGACGTCACCGGACTCGACCACGCGGCCGGCGACGACCATGTCGAAGACGGCCTCTTCGAGCTGCTCCACGGTCGGGAACGCGACCCACTGACCCTGGATCAGGGCCACCCGCACACCGCCGACCGGGCCCGAGAACGGAAGTCCCGCAATCTGAGTCGAGGCCGAGGCGGCGTTGATGGCGACCACGTCGTAGAGATCGTTGGGATCCAGGCTCATCACCGTGACCACGACCTGGATCTCGTTGCGCAGGCCGTCGACGAACGACGGGCGCAGCGGACGGTCGATCAGGCGGCAGGTCAGGATCGCGTCGGTGGAGGGCCGGCCCTCGCGACGGAAGAACGAGCCGGGGATGCGGCCCGCGGCGTACATCCGCTCCTCGACGTCGACCGTCAGCGGGAAGAAGTCGAACTGGTCCTTGGGGTGCTTACCGGCCGTGGTGGCCGACAGCAGCATGGTCTCGTCGTCCAGGTAGGCGACGACGGAGCCGGCGGCCTGCTTGGCCAGACGCCCGGTCTCGAACCGGACGGTGCGGGTGCCGTAGCTCCCGTTGTCGATCAGGGCCACCGATTCGAACACACCGGGTTCGACCTCGATGGCGGAGCTCGTCTGGGATTCGGTCATATTTCTGTCTCAACCTCTCGTCTCGCCGGATCGAACGCCCTCGCGGCGCGATCCGGCTGGGTGTCCCTGCGCTGTTTCTCCCTGCCCGGAGGCAGCGGCTTCCCTGCACAGGGGCAGCCGTACCCGGGCTCGGGCGCGCGACAGCCCTCCTGGCTGTGGCGCGACACCCGGCCGATCCCCCATGGAACCGGCGACGCGGAGGCGGTCATCGATCGAAGCCCGCCGGCAACTCTCGCCGAAAGGCCACTACCGAAGACCGACGCCACGCGTGCGGGTGCATACGGCTGGTGCGGTGCCGATATACGACTAGCCGACGGGGAGATTCTATGCCTCCCCATCGGCTGCGCGTTAACTACCTCTGATTGTCAGCGCGTCTGTCTCGCGTCCGTGCGGGCGCGAACAGATCAACGCCGCAGTCCGAGCCGCTCGATCAGCGAACGGTAGCGCTCGATGTCCTTGTCCTGCAGGTACTTCGACAGCCGCCGGCGGCGACCGATCAGGCCCAGCAGGCCGTGACGGGTGTGGTGATCGTGCTTGTGCACCTTCAGGTGCTCGGTCAGGTCGGAGATCCGCTTGGACAGCAGCGCGATCTGGGCCTCCGGCGAACCGGTGTCCTTCTCGTGCAGGCCGTACTCCTTGAGGATGGCCGCCTTCTGCTCGGTGGTCAGAGCCACGAATTCACTCCTTGTTTCTCAGTCCGCGCTCGAGGAAACCGGCAAATCCCGGGCGGGCGCCACCGCGGACCGCAGCAGACCCGACGAGCCAGCCTACCGGATCGCCGCAGCCCGGCCGAATCGGGCCGATCCGGACCTCGCTCAGCGCTGCGCTTCGCTCGCCTCGGCGGCGGCGAGCACCTGCCGCGTCTGCTCGACGTCCTCGCCCATGGCCCGGACCAGATCGTCGATCGAGTCGAAGCGGCGCATCCCGCGCAGATGCTGCACGAAGTCCACGGCGACGTGCTGGCCGTACAGATCCGCCTCGGTGTCGAGCACGAAGGCCTCGACGGTGCGGGTCCGGCCGGAGAAGGTCGGGTTGGTGCCCACGGAGATCGCGGCCATGGCCCGCTTGCCCGGGCGCGTGACGCCGACCGTCTCGCCGGCGGCCAGCACGGTGAACCAGCCCGCGTATACGCCGTCGGCCGGGATCGCCGCATGCATCGGCGGCGCCACATTGGCGGTCGGGAAACCGAGTTCGCGCCCGCGGCCGTCGCCGTGGACGACGACACCCTCGACCCGGTGCGGGCGGCCGAGCGCGTCGGCGGCCGCGGCCATGTCACCGGCGTCGACACAGGCCCGGATGTAGGTGGAGGACAGCGTGACCGCGTGTTCGCCGACCAGCTTCACACCGTCGACCTCGAAGCCGAACCGGCGGCCCAGCTCGCGCATGGTCTCGACGGTGCCGGCCGCCTTCTTGCCGAAGGTGAAGTTGTCGCCGACCACGACCTCGGCGACATGCAGCTTCTCGACCAGCAGGTCGTGCACGTAGCGGCCGGGGGTGAGCTTCATGAAGTCCTGGGTGAACGGCATCACCAGGAACACATCGACACCGAGTTCCTCGACCAGCTCCGCGCGGCGGGTCAGCGTGGTGAGCTGCGCCGGATGCGATCCGGGACGCACCACTTCCATCGGATGCGGGTCGAAGGTCATGAGAACCGAGGGAACACCGCGCACCGCAGCGGATTTCACCGCGCGGCTGATCAATTGGGCGTGACCGCGGTGCACACCGTCGAACACGCCGATGGTGAGCACACACCGACCCCAGTCCGGTGGCATTTCCTCGAGACTTCGCCATCTCTGCACACACCGAAGCCTACGCAAGCACGGTCACGAACCGGGATTCGGCGGGGCGGTTGTTCACCCGACCGTCACCCGCTCGCGGCGGAGTGCGTGGTTCCGCAGGCCGGCTCCTCCGGCGGCCTCGCTGCCGCCGGCCCTGATGGTCGGGTTTGCGGCGGCCTTGCCTGCTCCGGCCGCGTCGCTACCCCCGCTGGGCCCATGGCGGGATTCG
>NZ_BDAV01000005.1 GCF_001612635.1 Nocardia africana NBRC 100379
CGGCGGCCTCCGTGGTTACGCAGGCTGCCTCCTCCGGCCGCGTCGCTACCCCCGCTAAGCTCGATACGTGCCCGGAAAACGTGATGTCGCCACCCGGCGTGAGCTGGCAGATTCCGCTGCGTCACAACCGTCTCCCGATGCGGGTGCGGCCGGGCGCGCGGCGAATGTGGCCCCCTCACTGTCGTCGGTCGCCCAGGATTATCTGAAGGTCATCTGGAGTGCGCAGGAGTGGTCGCAGGAGAAGGTGTCGACCAAACTGCTGGCCGAGCGGATCGGGGTCTCGGCGTCGACCGTGTCGGAGGCGGTCCGCAAACTCGCCGATCAGGGCCTGGTCGAACATGCCCGCTACGGCGCCATCACGCTCACCGACAACGGCCGCCGGGCCGCCGTCGCCATGGTGCGCCGCCATCGGCTGATCGAAACGTTCCTGGTCAGCGAGCTCGGCTACGGCTGGGACGAGGTGCACGACGAGGCCGAGGTGCTCGAGCACGCGGTGTCGGAAACCCTGGTCGAACGCATCGACGCCAAACTCGGCCATCCCGACCGCGATCCGCACGGCGACCCGATCCCCTCCGTCGACGGTGCGGTCCCCACCCCGCCCGCCCATCAGCTCAGCGACTTCCAGGCCGGGCAATCCGGCCGGGTAGCGCGCATCTCCGATTTCGATCCCGCCATGCTGCGATATTTCGATTCCGTCGGCATCGCATTGGACACCGTGATCACCGTGGTGGAGCGGCGCGATTTCGCCGGCACCATCGCGGTGCGGATCGGTGAGCACACCATCGACCTGGGAAGCCCTGCGGCGGAAGCGATCTGGCTGACCTCCTGACCGGACGCGGTCGCGTCCGGGTCACCGAACCGCCCCGCCCACCGCAGCACCCGGGAACCGGGACACCGCGGCCTATCGCCGCCTCTACTGTGTGACCAGTGCCGCGGCGCGCTCGGCGATCGCGGTGCCGAGTTCGGCCGTGGTCGCGGTGCCGCCCAGATCCGGGGTGAGCACCTCCCTCGCGGCCAGCACATCGCAGACCGCGCGGTCGACGGCCGCGGCCGCAGTGGATTCGCCGAGGTGGTCGAGCATCATCGCACCGGCGAGGATCTGTGCCACCGGATCGGCGATCCCCATACCCGCGATATCGGGCGCACTGCCGTGCACCGCCTCGAACATCGAGGGCGCGTCGCGCGCGGGATTGATATTTCCCGACGGCGCGAGCCCGAGCCCGCCGGTCACTGCGGCGGCGAGGTCGGAGAGGATGTCGCCGAACAGATTCGAGCCGACGATCACGTCGAGCCTATCCGGATGCAGCACGATTTCGGCGGCCAGCGCGTCGACGTGCATCTGCCGCGTCTCGACATCCGGGTACTCGGTGGCGATCCGCTCGAAGACGCTGTCCCAGTACGGCATCGAGTGGATGAGACCGTTGGATTTGGTGGCCGAACACAGTCGCCGGTCGCGCCGGCGCGCCTGCTCGAAGGCGTACCGGATGATGCGTTCACATCCGGTGCGGGTGAATATCGATTCCTGAACCACGAATTCGTCCGGCCGCCCGGGATTGTGCATCCCCCCGATCGCGGAATATTCGCCCTCGGAATTCTCCCGCACGATGAGAATGTCGAGATCGTCCGCACCGCGCCCACGCAACGCGGATTCGGTGCCGGGCAGCAGCCGGACCGGGCGCAGATTCACATACTGCCCGAAGGCGCGGCGCAGCGGGATCAGCAGGCCCCACAGCGAAATGTGGTCGGCGACACCGGGAAATCCCACGGCGCCGAGCAGAATCGCGTCGAAATCGGCCAGCTGCTGCGGACCGTCGCCGGGCATCATGGCGCCGGTGCGCAGATATTGCTCGCAGGACCAGTCGAATTCGGTCCACGCGATGCCGGGCAGCACCGCGTCGAGAACTTTGACCGCCTCGGCCGTGACGTCCACGCCGATACCGTCGCCGGGAATGGTGGCAATGCGATACACCGGCATCACAGTGCCACACCGATGTATTTGGTCTCCAGGAATTCGTCGATGCCGCCGAAGCCGCCCTCGCGTCCGAGACCCGATTCCTTCACGCCGCCGAACGGCGCCGCCGGATTGGAGACCACGCCCTGATTGAGGCCCACCATTCCGGTGTCGAGCGCCTCGCTCACCCGCAATCCGCGCCGCAGATTCTCCGTGAACACGTAGGCCACCAAACCGTAGGGCGTGTCGTCGGCGCGCTCGATCACCTCGTCCTCGGTGTCGAAGACGGCCAACCCCGCGACGGGACCGAAGATTTCGGTGCCGAACATCGCGGCGTCGTCGGGGACGCCGGTCAGCACCGTGGGCGGATAGAAGTATCCGGGCCCCTCGACGGCGGTCCCACCGAGCAGGACGGTGGCGCCGCGCCGGCGCGCGTCGGCGACCAGTTCCGACACCTTCGCGACCGCGGGGGCGTCGATCAGCGGTCCCACCACCACGCCCGGATCGGCGCCGCGTCCCATCGGCAGCGCCGCCATCCGCTCGGTGAAGCGGTGGGTGAATTCGTCGGCGATGCCGCGCTGCAGGTAGATCCGGTTCGCCGCGGTGCAGGCCTGACCGATATTGCGCATCTTCGCCGCGAGCGCGCCCTCGACCGCGGTATCGAGATCGGCGTCGTCGAAGACGATCAGGGGTGCGTTGCCACCGAGTTCCATCGAGGTGCGCATGACGGATTTCGCGCACTGTTCCAGCAGTATCTTGCCGACCGCGGTCGATCCCGTGAACGACAGCTTCCGCGAGCGGGGGTCGGCGATCATCGCGCCGGTCACCGCCGCCGGATCGGAGGTGGTCACGACATTGACCACGCCGTCGGGAACCCCTGCGGCGGAGAGTATTTCGGCGATCGCGAGGGTGCACAGCGGCGTCTGCTCGGCCGGTTTGACCACACATGTGCAGCCCGCGGCCAGCGCCGGGCCGATCTTGCGGGTCGCCATCGCCATCGGGAAGTTCCACGGGGTGATCAGGATGCTCGGCCCGACGGGCCGGCGCGCCACCACGAAGCGCGACCCGCCGGTGGGCGCCGGCATGTATCCGCCGTCCAGTCGCACCGCTTCCTCGGCGAACCAGCGGAAGAACTCCGCCGCGTACGCGACCTCGCCGCGCGCCTCGGCCAGCGGTTTGCCCATCTCGGCGGTGGCGATGCGGGCGAGCCGGTCGGTGTCCTCGAGCAGGGCCCGATGGGCGCGCATCAAGATGTCGGACCGGGTTCGCGCGGGCACCTCCGCCCAGGCGGCCTGCGCCGCCGCTGCGGCGGCCAGTGCGGCCACGCCGTCCTCGGGCGCGGCGTCGGCGACGGTGGTCAACGTCTGCCCGGTCGCCGGATCCTCGACCGGCAGCCGGGTGGCGGTCTCGTGCCATCGGCCGCCGATGAACAGGCCGGTCGGCACGCTGTCGATCGCGGCGATCGTCGCCTCGTCCGATTCCGTCACGGTGTGCGTCATCGCTCGCCCCTCAGCTCGGAACAGCATCTCGGATCAGCGCTGTCATTGCCGTCACCATCGCGGTCATGTTATACACATTGTCAACAATCCGACAATAAGAATCCGGCCGTCACCGTGCCGGATTTCCCCGTCGCCGGGAGGCGGATCACCATGACTGCACTTTCCCCCGTTCTCCGGCAGGCCACGCCGGTCACCGTCGACCACGGCGAGGGCTGCTACCTGTACGGCACCGACGGGCGTCGATACCTCGACTTCACCGCGGGGATCGGCGTCACCAGCACCGGGCACTGTCATCCGCGGGTGGTCGAGGCCGCGCGCGAACAGATCGGCAGCCTCATCCACGGCCAATACACGACGGTCATGCACCGGCCGCTGCTGCGACTGACCGAACGACTCGGCGATGTGCTTCCCGCGCACCTGGATTCGGTGTTCTTCGCCAATTCCGGAAGCGAGGCGGTGGAAGCGGCGCTGCGGCTGGCACGGCAGGCCACCGGCCGGCCGAACGTCGTGGTCTTCCACGGCGGCTTCCACGGCCGCACGGTCGCCGCCGCGACCATGACCACCTCCGGGACCCGATTCTCGGCCGGCTTCAGCCCGCTCATGGGCGGTGTCCACGTGGCGCCGTTCCCCACCGCCTACCGCTACGGCTGGTCGGAGGAGGAGGCCACCGACTTCGCGCTGCGCGAGCTGGACTACATCCTGGCCACGCTGACCGCGCCCGCGGAGACGGCCGCGTTCGTCGTCGAGCCGGTGCTCGGCGAGGGCGGTTACATCCCGGGCAACACCCGGTTCTTCCAGGGCTTGCGCGAACGCGCCGACCGGCACGGCATTCTGCTGATCTTCGACGAGATCCAGACCGGTTTCGGGCGTACCGGAAAGTTCTTCGGGCATCAGCACTTCGACGTGCAGGCCGATGTCATCACCATTGCCAAGGGACTGGCCAGCGGATTTCCGCTGTCCGGCATCGCCGCGCCGCAGGAACTGATGGCTCAGGCCTGGCCCGGATCCCAGGGCGGCACCTATGGCGGCAATGCGGTGGCGTGCGCGGCCGCGGTCGCCACGATCGACGTCATCGAATCGGAAGGGCTGGTGGACAACGCCGCCGCCCGCGGGGCGCAACTGCTGGCCGGGGCGCGGGCCGGGGCCACCAAGGCGATCGGCGATGTGCGCGGCCTGGGACTGCTCGTGGGATGCGAATTCACCACGGCCACAGGCGAACCCGACACCGCGACGGCGGCGGCCGCGCAACAGCTGGCGGCCCAGCGCGGCCTGCTCCTGCTGACCTGCGGCGCGTACAGCAACGTCGTGCGGATGATCCCGCCGCTGATCGTGACCGCCGACCAGGTCGACGAGGCACTGGCGCTCTGGAACGGCGTCCTCGACGAGCTGTAGCGCCACCCGGCATCCGATCGGACAGGAGATCCCGATGGCCCGATACCTCACCATCACCCTCACCAAGGCCGGCGTGCGCTGCCGGGCGCGGCTGCTGGACGACCAGGCGCCACGCACCTGCGCGGCGGTCTGGGACGCGCTGCCCCAGGAGGGCGACGCCTTCCACGCCAAGTACGCGCGCAACGAGGTCTATACTCTGGTGCCGCGCATCACGGCGGCCCCGCATCGCGAAAACCCCACGGTCACACCGATTCCCGGCGACGTCTGCCTGTTCGACTTCGAACCGTGGGAGATCGGCAATCCGGCCTACGGCTACGAACCCGGTTCGGCCGCACACGCCGAGCAGGGCGCCACCGACCTGGCCCTGTTCTACGACCGCAACAACCTGCTGATCAACGGCGACATGGGCTGGGTGCCCGGAAACGTCTTCGCAACCATCGAGGAGGGCCTCCCGGAACTCGCCGCGGCATGCAACGCACTGTGGCTACGCGGGGTGGAGGGCGAAACCCTGTCTTTCACACGGCCTCTCAGCGAAGGACAAGATATCTGACCCGAATCACCGCGCCGGCAAACGATTTCGCTGCCGGCCGAAAATCGATCGGCGGATCTCGTCGACCGTCCTACTCTGATCCGTGTCGTCACCGCAGGGGGCGGTGACGACACGGACCGGCACCGATCGGTGCTCGATGGAGGGGGACGTAACGTGAAGATTCGTGCATTCGTCGTGGCCGCGGCCGCACTGGCCGCCCCGATGGTGCTGTCCGCACCCGACCCGGTGGCCCACGCCTCGTCGCCCTGGGGCGCCTGTGGGATCAGGACGGACGAGTCGAAGGTGGTCACCACCTATGGCGAGTGGAAACTGTTGTGCGGGAACAAGAATTACGGTTACCGCCATATCCAGGATAGGCACCAGGCCGAGTGGGAGGGGCTCGAGAACGGGCAAGTGGTTACCGCCTTTCCTGGAGGAGCATGCCGTGGACAAGTCTGAGCCGAGTGCCGACGAACTCGTGGAGTCGGTGATTCGTGCCGGTGCGGAAGCCGGGTATCGGGTCGACCGGGATAAGGCGGGGCGATTGCGCATCACGGCGGTCCGCGAGGCGCCGGTCGACCCTGCCTTGATATTCGAGGTGACCGACGGGGAGTTGCGCGATTACTACACCCGGTTGTCGGCGGAATCGGGTGGACCGTTGGGGGCGGGGACTCCGTGGGAGGCATGGATGCTTCTGATGTCGACCCATCTCGACGAGGCCGTTTACGAGGCAGGACGGTTGGACGGTCCCGGCGTGATCGTGATCGGTGACACGGGTTTCCGCGCGGTGTCTCGGTCTACCACCGACTAGGAGCATCGGCTGCGAGAACTCGTCCGCTCACCTCGTCCGGAGCTATCCACCACGGCCGGTCCAGGAGCTGTAGCGGTGTCGCCGTCCACCAGGAAGGTGTGTGGGCTCGCCCGGCCCACATCGATGATCTGCCGGCCCCCACACTGCCGCATGCCGTTCGGGGCCGGGCAGTGCCTCGGCGGTCGCAGCACGGCACCAGCTCCTGCGATGGGGCTCGCTCGCCTCAGGTTCAGCTCAAAACCAGTTCGGCGAAGCGGGCCAGCGCGAGGACGAAATCGTCGGAGTGCCGCGGCCCGACGATCTGTAATCCGACCGGCATGCCCGCCGCGGTTGTCCCGGCCGGAATGCTGATCGCCGGTTGCTGGGTAAGGTTGAACGGATAGGTGAACGGCGTCCATTGCGGCCAGCTGTCCATCGAACTGCCCGGCGGCACATCGTGTCCGGCCTCGAAGGCGGTGATCGGCATCGTCGGAGTGATCAGCACGTCGTAGGCGGTGTGGAAGGTGCCCATGACGATGCCGATCTCGGCGGCCACCGCGCGGGCGTTCAGATAGTCGACCGCACCCAGTGCCAGTCCGCGATCCCACATGGCCCCGAGTCCCGGATCGACGCGGTCCCGCGTACCCGGCGGGAAGGTCGACAGCATGGTCGCCGCGCCGGCGGCCCACATCTGTTCGAACGCCTCGCGCGGATCGGGGAAGCCCGGATCCGCCTCCACCACCCGCAATCCGGCCTCGTCCAACTTCCGGACGGCCGCCGCGACGACCGCCGCGACCTCCGGATCCACCTCGGCGAAGCCGAGATTCGCCGAATAACCGACCGTCGCGCCGCGCACCTCACGCTGCAGTTCACCCCGGAAGGTCGTCAGCGGCGGCGCGCCCGCGGTCGGATCGCGCGGATCGGGCAGCGACAGGATGTCCATCAGCAGCGCCACGTCCTCCACCGAGCGGGCGATGGGCCCGGCATGTGCCAGCGGCCCGAACGGGCTGGCGGGATACAGCGGGATGCGGCCGTGGGTCGGCTTGAAACCCACGACACCGCAGAACGACGCGGGGATCCGCACACTGCCGCCGCCGTCCGTGCCGATCGACACCGGTCCCATCCCGGCCGCGACCGCCACCGCCGAGCCGCCCGAGGATCCGCCGGACGTCGTGGTCGGATCCACCGGATTGCGGGTGATGCCGGTGAGCGCGCTGTCGGTCGTCGCCTTCCAGGCGAGTTCCGGTGTGGTGGTCTTACCCAGGAAGACCAGCCCGTCCTCGCGCAGCCGCGCGGTCGCGGGGCTGTCGACCGGCCACGGCGCATCCGGCCGGATCGAGGTCGACCCGCGGAGGGTGGGCCATCCCTGCGTGAGGAAAACGTCCTTGATCGAGATCGGCACGCCGTCGAGCAGTCCTTGCGCATGCCCGTTGTGCCAGCGGATTTCGGATTCCTTGGCCTGGATCAACGCACGCTCGGAATCGACCAGGCAGTAGGCGTTGAGCACGTCGTCGCGCGCGGCGATCGCGTCCAGCGCCGCCTGCGTGGCCTCGACGGGAGAAAGCGCCCCGGCCGAATAGGCGGAGGCCAACTCGGCCGCGGTCATCGCCGCGGGGTCGGTCCCGGTTCCGGGGTGGGTCATCGTGACTCCCTTCAGCTGGGCACGTAACCCAGCTTCTTGTCGACCACATTCTGTAGGGGCTGACCGGTGATCCAGCGCTGAAAGTTGTCGGTGAACGCGGCGACGATCTCCGACCGCCAGCCGATGAAATCGCCGCTGTTGTGCGGGGTGACAACCACATTCGGCAGATCCCACAGCGGATGGCCGGCCGGCAGCGGTTCCGGGTCGACCACGTCCAGCGCCGCACCGGCGAGGGCGCCACCGCGCAGCGCGGCGACCAGATCGTCGGTGACAACCGATTCCCCCCGGCCCACGTTGATGAAACGCGCATGCGGTTTCATCGCCGCGAACGCATTCGCGTCGAACAGGTGCCGGGTCTGCGGGGTCAGCGGCGCCACGCAGATCACATAGTCGGCCCCGGGCAGTTCGGCGTGCAGATCGGTGGCGACAGTGCCGAAGTCGGGATCCCCGGCGCGGGCGGTGCGGCCCAGCCCGCGCACCCGCATCCCCGCGGCCCGCAGCAGGCGGGCGATGGCGCGGCCGATGGACCCGGTGCCGACCACCAGGGCCGCGGCCCCGGCGACCCGCTCGGATTCGCGATGGTGCCAGCGGTGGCGCTGCTGCAGGCGCAGCGATTCGGGCAGATCCTTGGCGAAGGAGAGGATCTGCGCCAGCACGTATTCCGCGATGGGCTGATCGAACAAACCCCGGGTGTTGGTCACCAGCACATCGCTGTCGATCAGCTCGTCGAACATCACGGCGTCGACCCCGGTGGCTCCGACATGAACCCACCGCAACCGGTCGGCGCGATGCCAGGCGCCGGGAAGGGCCGTGCTCTGGAAGTCGTAGACGAACAATGCCTCGGTGCCGGGCAGCGCATCCGCGAGTGCCGCACCGTCGGCGAAGCGAACGGTGGCCTGCTGCGACACCGGACGCAGAGAGGCCGCGTCGGGCTCGACGCCGTCGTGTAGGACGGTGACAACTGGGCCCGCGTTCATATTGACAGGCTAAAAACCCATCGTATGCTTGTCAACAATCCGATTGTGTGCGGAGGTTCGTCGCCCGAACGCGAGAGGGGCCCTCGTGGAACTGAATTTTCCCGAGCTGGACGGACCTGTCGCGCAACGGGGTATCGGGATCATCGCGCCGTTCGACCTGGCGCTGGAACGCGAACTGTGGCGGTGGGCGCCGCTGGAGGTGAGCCTGCATCTCGCGCGCACGCCCTACGAACCGGTGCCGGTCTCTTTCGAAATGGCCGAATTGGTCTCCGACGCAGCGCATCTCACCGCCGCCACTCGCAACGTCATGCATGTCGAGCCCGAGGTCATCGCTTATCTGTGCACTTCCGGCAGCTTCATCAAGGGGCTGGCCTACGAACGGTCGCTGCGCGACACCATCTGCCGGGCCGGCGCCCGGGACGCGATCACCACCTCCGGCGCGTTGATCGAAGCGGTGCGCAAATTGGAGTTGTCCCGGCTGTCGGTCATCACGCCCTACGACGACATCCTCACCGGGAAGCTGCACGAGTTCCTGCACGAGGCCGGCTGCGAGGTGCTGCGTTCGGACCATCTCGGGCTGGGCGGCGGCATCTGGAAGGTCGGCTACCGCACCATCGCCGAACGCATCATGGCCGCCGACGATCCCGCCGCCCAGGCCATCTTCGTCAGCTGCACCAACCTTCCCACCTACGACCTGGTCGAGCCGCTGGAGCGGCTGCTCGGCAAGCCGGTCCTGACCGCCAACCAACTCACCATGTGGGCCTGTCTGGGACGGATGAAACTGCCGATGATGGGTCCCGGTAAATGGCTGCAGAACGTTTTCTAGGAGGCGCAATGCAAGGGCTACCGACCGTCGGCTTCATCTACCCCGACCACGCCGCCGAGGACGAATATCCGTGGGCAGCAGCACAACTCGGCGTGGACCTGCGAGTCGCGCACATCTACGGCACCGATCTGCACGCGGTGCCGGAGCTGCTCGACCTCGGCAGTCCGGACAAGTTGCGCGAGGGCGCGCGGCTGCTCGCGCCCTTCGAACCGCGGGCGGTGGTGTGGGCCTGCACGTCGGGCAGTTTCGTCTACGGCCCGCAGGGCGCGCGCGATCAGGTGGACCGGCTCGCTCAGGACTGCGGAGTGCCCGTGTCGAGTACCAGTTTCGCGTTCGTGGACGCGGTGCGGGCGATCGGTGTGCGCAGCGTCGCTGTCTGCGCCAGCTATCCGGACGAGGTGGCCGCCTTGTTCGTGGCCTTCCTCGCCGCCGCCGATATCCGGGTGGTCTCGATGTCGAGCGCCGGAATCGACACGGCCGCCGAAGTGGGCACTCTCAGCCCGGAGCAGGTCCTGACGCTGGCGGCGGCGAACGATCACCCCGACGCCGAGGCATTGCTCGTTCCCGATACCGCGATGCATACGATACAACTGCTTCCGGAGCTGGAATCAGCGCTCGGCAAGCCGGTACTCACCGCGAACCAGGTCACCGTCTGGCATGGGCTGCGACTGGCGGAACTGCCCGCCGCGTCGCCGCCGTCCGGACCGGGGCTCGGAACGCTCTTCTCGGAAAGGCCGATTCATGTCGGTGATTGAGTTCGAACCCGTGAATCGGCAGTCCACGGCGGAAATGATCGCCGACCGGCTGCGCACGGCGATCATGCACGGCACCGTCGCGCCCGGTACCCAGCTGGTCGAGGCCGATCTCGCCACGCAATTCGACGTCTCCCGCGGACCGGTGCGCGAGGCCATGCAGCGACTGGTCTCGGAGGGGCTGCTGCACAGCGTGCGCCACCGCGGCATCTTCGTCATCGAACTGAGCCTCGATGACGTCGTCGACATCTACCGCGCCCGCACCGCGATCGAGGGCGGCGCGCTGGATCTGATCCTGGACGGCCGCCGCGAGATCGCCTACGCCGCATTGGAAGCCGGCGTCACCGAGATGCAGGCCTGCGCCGCGCGCGGTGACGCCACCGGCGTCACCGAGGCCGACCACGCCTTCCATCAGGCCCTGGTGACCAGCGCCGACAGCCCGCGGCTGGTGCGCGCGGCGCAGACCCTGCTGATCGAGACGCGCATGTGCCTGGGCGCGTTGCAGACCACCTACACCGACCTCGGCGAGCAGGTTCGCGAACACATCGCCCTGCGCGAGGCGATCGCCGCCGGCCCGCCGGAACACGCGCGCGAGCTGCTGGCCGGGCATATGCGCGACGCCGTCGACCGGCTCCGGGACCAGGCCGGCGAGGGCGACGAAGCGTAGCCGGCGCCTCAGTCGACGAGCCCGCGCGGGCGCACCACGAAGACCGGCGAGGAGCGCTTGCCCTTCTCCTCGAGCAGGGCGATGGTCCGTCCGTCGGCGGTCGTGGCCGCGTGCACTCCGCGCACGCCGACCGGGTCCAGCCAGCGTCCGTCGCGCAGCGATTCGGCCTGTTCGGCGTCGATCTCCCGATGCGGAAAGGCAAGGCGCACAGCCGCGTCGACGTCGAGATTCAGGCTCGGATCGTCGGCGAGCTGGTCCAGGGTGCGAGCGTGCTCGAGGGTGAACGGGCCCACCCGGGTGCGGCGCAACGCGGTCAGATGCCCACCGACTCCCAGCGCGGTGCCGAGATCGCGGGCCAGGGCACGGATGTAGGTGCCCGAGGAACAGTCGACCTCGACATCCAGATCGACGAATGTCGTTGCGCCGGTGTCGATATCGCGCCGGCCCAGAATGTCGAACCGGGAGACCGTGACCGGCCGGGCCGCCAGTTGCACCTGCTCGCCCGCCCGGGCGCGCGCGTAGGCCCGCTCGCCGTTCACCTTGATCGCGCTGACCGTCGAGGGCACCTGCTCGATATCACCGGTCAGCGCGGCGACGGCGGCGGCGATATCGGCATCGGCGAGGTGGCCGGCGGGGATGGTGGCCAGCGCCTCCCCCTCGGCATCGTCGGTGACGGTGGCCTGGCCGAGGCGAACGGTCGCGGTATAGGACTTGGTGGTCAGGCTCAGCAGGCCGAGCAGTTTGGTGGCGCGCTCGACACCGAGCACCAGCACGCCGGTGGCCATCGGGTCGAGCGTGCCGGCGTGGCCGATCTTCCTGGTACGCAGGATCTTCCGGCAGCGGGCGACCACGTCGTGGCTGGTCTGCCCGCCGTCCTTGTCGATGATGAGCAGACCGCCGAGCGGATCGACGACCGCCTCCCGTTCGCCCATCAGCCGGCCACGATCGCGGTCAGGATCAGACCCTCGGTGATCGTCCAGCGGCCGTCGAACGCGGTCAGTGGCGCACCGCCGTCGACGGTCTGCCCGGGGACCAGCAGCGCACTGTGGAAGGTGCCCGCGGTGCCGGTGTCGTCGACGGTGAAGGTGATGTGGGCGTCCTCGAAGCCGAGCCAGCGCTGGGTGAGCGGGAACCACGCCTTGTAGGTGGCCTCCTTCGCGCAGAACAGCAGCCGGTCCATGTGCAGTCCCGTCGCGGGGACCGCGCCGCGCAGCCAGTCCCGTTCGGCGGGCAGGCTCACCGAGTCCAGCACACCCTCGGGCAGCGTGTCGTGCGGTTCGGCGTCGATGCCCACCGACCGCCAGCGCAACCGATGCGCCAGCACCGCGGCCCGGTACCCGTCGCAGTGGGTGAGGCTGCCGACCACCCCGCGCGGGAACAGCGGCATCCCACGCTCGCCCTTGCCGATCGCCGCCGGCGGCTCACCGAGCTGAGCCAGCGCCAGCCGCGCACAGTGCCGGGCGCCGATGAAGTCGCGCCGCCGCTTCTCGACGGATTGCGCGATCAGATGTTCCTCACCGGGATGCGGTTTCAGATCCTCCGGATACCGCAACAGCTCCGCCGCGGCGACTCCCGCGGGCAGAATGCTGCCGATGACGCGCGCCTGTTCCTCGATGACCGCCTCCTGAGTCGACCCTGTGTGCGCTACGAGCCTAGCGGTGCGGGCGGTACCCGGACGCGGCCAGCTCCGGGGAAGCGGCATCGGCCACACCCGAGAGGCCGCCCCGGAAAATGGGAGGATCCGTCGCGGGCGATGCCCGTAGAGTCGCGCGGCATGCCCCATCGAGTCGCCACCGCCACGCCCGCCGACGAACCGCTGCTGTGGGCGATGCTGTTCGAAGCCGCCCATGCGGCCGAACAGGGCATGACCTCTCCGGACCAGCTGCGCTCGGTGCCCGAACTCGCACGCTACGTCGAGGGGTGGGGCCGCCGCGGTGATCTCGGGGTCGTCGGCGGACCGGACGGTGGCGCCGGCGCCGCCTGGCTGCGCCTGTTTCCGGCCGAGGGCGTGCGCGTATCACGCACCGAGCCGGGTGTCGAAAGTATGTTCGATGTGGAGTAGTCTCCCGCGCATGGAGCTCACCCCGCTGGAGTACGCACGACTGAACCTGGAACAGGTACGAGCCCAACTCGTCGACGCGGCGGCCTTCGACAAGGCGCTGACGCCGGATCAGCTCGAGCGGGCCGCCTGGAAGATTCGCGAGGGACTGCGGATCTATCGCGAGCACACCGAAACCCACCCCGCGAGCCGGCCCGGCGGCGCCTGCCTGGACTATCGGGGAGCGCGCCGGCGGCCGTGGTGATGTCCCGCGAGGTCAGCGCACGCCGCGCCGGCGGTCGGCGAGACGGCGCATCTCGGCGGCCGCCTCACGCATCGCCGGGGTGATCTTGAAGTGGCCACCCCATTCGTTGAGGTCGCCGGGGCCGTATTCGGGGGCGGGCAGGATCTGGCGGAGCAGTTTGTCCGGAAGCCCGCGGCGCTGCCATTCACGCGGATAGCCGAGGGAGACCTCCTCGAACCGGACACCGTCGTAGAAGGTGGTGCGCGGAATGTGCAGATGACCGTAGACCGAACACACGACGTTGTAGCGGGTGTGCCAGTCGGCGGTGTCCTCGGTGCCGCACCACAGCGAGAATTCCGGATAGAACAGCATCCGGGTGGGTTCACGCAGCATCGGGAAATGGTTGATCAGCACGACCGCGGTGTCGGGCTCGAGCGCGTCGAGCCGGCGCCGGCTGTACTGGACCCGGGCCCGGCACCAGGCGTCGCGGGTCAGGTAGGGGTCGCTGGCCAGCAGGAATTCGTCGGTGGCGACCACATTGCGATCCCGGGCGATGGCCAGGGCCTCGGCCTTGGTGTTCGCGCCCTCGGGCATCCAGGAATAGTCGTAGAGGATGAACAGCGGCGCGATCGTCACCCGCCCGCCGTACTGTTCGGCGCCCGCGCCCTCCCAGACCGGGAACTCGTCCTCCGGGGTCACCACATCGAGGTCGCGGCACAGCGCGACCAGGTAGTCGTAGCGGGGAGCGCCCTTGATCTGCACGGGATCCTTGGTGGTGGTCCACAATTCGTGATTGCCCGGAACCCAGATCACCTTGGCGAAGCGTTCCCGCAGGGTGCGCAGCGCCCAGCGGATGTCGTCGGTCTTCTCCCCCACGTCGCCGGCGACGATCAGCCAGTCCTCGGGCGAATCGGCGCGGATCTGCTCGACCACCGGTTTGTTCCCCTGATGACCGACATGGATATCGCTCACCGCCATCAACTTAGGCATCACCGTTCCACCATCCCATGATCATCGCCGGGCGAGCACACCCGGCCCTCGCGTGCGGACATACCCGGCTGCGGAGAAAGCGATCACCTGCCGCGGCGAACGAGCCGGCCGGCGGGTGTGCGCTCACGCCGGCCGGGGGATCTCGGTTCCGGTCCGGGCCCAGCGTCCCGACAGCGCGCGGGCGCCGACCGCGATCATGCGCAGCAGGATGAAGGCGCTCAGCCCCGACCAGATCCCGGCGATACCCCAGTCGAAGCTCAGCGACAGCCAGATGGCGGGCAGGAACCCAAGCAGCGCCGCGGCCATCGTGGTGTTGCGCAGATACTGGGCGTCGCCCGCGCCCAGCAGGACGCCGTCGAGCGCGAAAACCACTCCGGCGGCGGGGATGAGAGGGACGAAGAACCACCAGATGACGTGCACCCGGTCCAGGACCGCCGGATCGTCGGTGAAAATCTGTGGGACGACGGCGTATCCGGCGGCGAAGACCACGGCGAGCACCACCGCGAACAGGGTGGACCACAGGGTGATCCGCCGGGCCAGCATGCGCGCACCGGGTGCGTCACCGGATCCCAGCGCCGCACCGGTGAGGGTCTGCGCCGCGATGGCCAGCGAATCCAATGTCAGGGCAAGGAAATTCCACAGCTGTAGCACGAGTTGGTGGGCCGCCACCGAGGCGGCGCCGAACCGGGCGGCGACCGCACCGGCGGAGACGAAACAGGCCTGGAACGCCAGGCTTCGGACGATCAGATCCCGGCCGAGCACCAACTGCGCCCGCATCACCTGCGGGTGGGGCCGCAGCGGCACCCGCCGGCGCACCAGCGCGGCCACGAACAGTCCGGCCGACACGACCTGCCCGGCGACGTTGGCCACCGCCGAGCCGGCCAGTTCCATCCGGGGCGCCCCCAGCAGGCCGTGGACCAGCACCGGGCACAGCAGCGCCGAAACAACCAGTCCCGCAATCACATACGCCAGCGGACGCCGCGTCTGCTGCACCCCGCGCAACCAGCCGTTACCGGCCATGGTCAGCAGGATCAACGGGACTCCGAACAGCGCGATCCGCAACCAGCGCAATGCCTCGTCCGCGATATCGGCGCCGCCGGCGATCACATCCACGACGGGCCGCGCGAATACCTGCAGCACAACGACGATCGCCAGTCCGGCGGCCACGGCCAGCCAACTCGCTTGCACCCCTTCGGCAACCGCGCCTCGCTCGTCACCGGCGCCGTGGCGGCGCGCGGAGCGGGCGGTGGTTCCGTAACTCAGGAATGTCAACTGCGTGCCGACCTGCGCGAGTATCAGGCCGCCCACGGCGAGCCCCGCCAGCGCGAGCGCCCCCAGCCGGCCCACCACCGCCATATCGAACAGCAGGTAGATCGGTTCGGCGACAAGCACTCCCAGCGTGGGGATCGCGATGCCGAGGATGCGACGCGGGCCCGCATCGGAAGCGATAGCGCTGCCGACGGCGTCGTCCACCGCCATGGTCAGCTCTCCCGGCCGAGAGCCAATTCCGCGAGCAGATCGTCCACCACGTTCTCGGGAGTGCCGTGGGTGGTGTAGCCGGCAGCGTAGCGGTGGCCACCACCGCCCAGGCCGGTCGCGACCCGGGCGACGTCGACCGCATCGCCGGTGCCGACACCGCTGTCGCGCGAGCGCAGCGACACCGTCCAGGAGCCCGCGTCGGTGCGGGACTGTTTGAATACCGCCGCCACATCCGCCTCGGCGGTGGTGCGGACGACGTCGATGACGCTTTCCACCTCCTCCGACCGCAATCCGTCGGAGTCGTCACTGCGGACGAAGGCGTAGACCAGTCCGGCGCCACCGGCCGCTCGCGGTTCCAGCCGCGCCGATCCGAGCACCCGCGACAGCATCGGCAACCAGCCGAAGGGATGGGTGTCCATCAGCGTACGAGTGATTCCCGCGCCGTCGATTCCGGTAGCCAGCAAACGATCCGCTAGCAGATGGGTGCCGGGACCGCCCCAGCGGAAACACCCGGTGTCGGTGACCAGGCCGGCGAACAGGCAGTGCGCGATGTCCCGGTCGATCTCCTCACCCCAGACGTCGAACAGCCGCGCCAGCACGCTGGTGGTGGACTCCGCGGTCTCGTCGATCAGGTTCACATCGCCGAAGCGGGTGTTGGAGCGATGATGGTCGATCACCAATGTGGTTGCCGCGCCGTCGATTCGGTCCGCGAGCGCGCCCAGGCGCCCGACGCTGCCACAGTCGACGGTGACCAGCAGGTCCACTCGCTCCGCCACCTGTTCGGCGGGCACCAGGAACTGCACGCCCGGCAGCGAGCGCATCGACGCCGGGAGTTCGGCCGGCTCGGCGAAGGACACCTGCACCGGCACACCGCGCCGATGCAGCACCTGCGCCAGGGCCAGTCCACTGCCGACGGTATCGGCGTCCGGCTGCACATGACACAGCACGGTCACCGATCGCGCGGCCGCCAATACCTCGACGGCCGCGGCCGGATCCGCCGACGACGTCACAGCTGTCATCTCCACGCTCGATTCTCCGGCGCTCGACCGACCGGCGACAGCACCGGGAGACCGCCCTGCGAGCCCGGCCCGTCCACCGCGTCGACCGCCGTCGCGGTCAGTCTTCCTCGTCGGGGTCGGGTTTGTAGGGATCGGCGTCGCCGGCATGGGTGGCGTTGGCCGCGACCTGCGCCACCTTCTCGTCGGCCGCGCGAGCCTTCGCCAGCAGTTGTTCCATCTCGCGCGCCGCATCGGGCACCGTGTCGAGGACGAAACTCAGCGACGGCGTGAACTTGATCCCGGTGGCCGCGCCCACTTTGGACCGCAGCACCCCTTTGGCCTTCTCCAGTCCGGCCGCGGCGCCCGCGAAATCCGGTTCGGCGGCGAGGGTTTCACCCATCACCGTGTAATAGACGGTCGCCTCCCGCAGATCACCGGTCACCTTGGCATCGGTGACGGTGACGAAACGCAGCCGCGGATCCTTGATCTCGTATTCGATCGCCGTCCCGACGATCGTGACGATCCGCTTCGCGAGTCGGCGTGCCCTGGCCTGATCCACCATGGCGGGCCCTCCTCACTTGTCATTCAGTCTTCGGGTCCGAAGATGCGGCGGCGTACTGCCAGCAACTGTAACTCCGGACGGGCCGCCACGTGGCGTTCACACTTGTCCAGCACCGCTGTGAGATGTCCCATCTCGGAGCTGACCAGCGCGACGCCCAACTGTGAGCGGCGGTATTGATCGTGATCGCCGCCCTCGACCGCACTGACGCCGAAGCGCTGCAGTTCGGCCAGTATCGGGCGGATCACCGACCGCTTCTCCTTCAACGAGTGCACATCGCCGAGCAGGATGTCGAACTCCAGCGCACCGACGAACAACGGCTCACCTCTTCACATGTCGCGACGAGCGCCCGCGAAGCGAACGTCACGTCCGGTCGTTGCCCGCACCGAACGTGACGTTCGCTCACTGTGGACGACTCAGTCGCGCGGCTTCTCCCGAAGCTCGTAGGCCTCGATGATGTCGCCTTCCTTGATGTCGTTGTAGCCCAACGTCATACCGCATTCGAAGCCCTCGCGGACCTCGGTGGCGTCGTCCTTCTCCCGGCGCAGCGATTGGATCGTCGTATCGGCGATCACCACGCTGTCGCGCAGCAGGCGGGCCTTGGCGTTGCGCTTGACCGTCCCGGAGGTGATCATGCAGCCGGCGATATTGCCGAACTTCGAGGAGCGGAACACCGCGCGGATCTCGGCGCGACCCAGTTCGGCCTCTTCGTAGATCGGCTTGAGCATGCCCTTGAGGGCCTTCTCGATCTCGTCGATGGCCTGGTAGATCACCGAGTAGTAGCGGATGTCCACACCCTCGCGGTTGGCGAGTTCGGTGGCCTTGCCCTCGGCCCGGACGTTGAACCCGATGATGATCGCGTTCGACGCCGACGCCAGGTTGACGTTGGTCTCGGTGACACCACCGACACCGCGGTCGATGACCCGCAGCCGGACCTCGTCGCTGATCTCGATGCCGAGCAGCGCCTCTTCCAGGGCCTCGACCGTACCGGAGTTGTCGCCCTTGAGGATCAGGTTGAGCTCCGAGGTCTCCTTCAGAGCGGCATCCAGATCTTCCAGGCTGATCCGCTTGCGGCTGCGCGCGGCCAGAGCGTTGCGCTTCCGCGCATTGCGCCGGTCGGCGATCTGGCGGGCGATGCGGTCCTCCTCGACGACGAGCAGGTTGTCGCCCGCGCCCGGCACCGAGGTGAAACCGATGACCTGCACCGGACGCGACGGCAGCGCCGCGTCCACATCCTCGCCGTGTTCGTCGACCATGCGGCGGACGCGGCCGTAGGCGTCACCCGCCACGATCGAGTCACCGACGCGCAAGGTACCGCGCTGCACCAGCACGGTGGCCACCGGACCACGGCCGCGGTCCAGATGCGCCTCGATGGCGACACCCTGGGCGTCCATATCCGGGTTGGCCCGCAGGTCCAGGGCGGCGTCCGCGGTCAGCACCACGGCCTCGAGCAGGGCTTCGATATTGGTGCCCTGACGCGCCGAGATGTTGACGAACATGGTGTCGCCGCCGTACTCCTCGGCCACCAGGTTGTATTCGGTGAGCTGCTGGCGCACCTTCTCCGGGTTGGCGCCTTCCTTGTCGATCTTGTTGACCGCCACCACGATCGGCACGTCCGCGGCCTGCGCGTGGTTGATGGCCTCCACCGTCTGCGGCATGACGCCGTCGTCGGCGGCGACCACCAGGATCGCGATATCGGTGGCCTTGGCACCACGGGCACGCATGGCGGTGAACGCCTCGTGACCGGGGGTGTCGATGAAGGTGATCAGGCGCTCTTCGTCGTTGACGTTGGTGAGGACCTGGTAGGCGCCGATGTGCTGGGTGATACCGCCGGCCTCGCCCTCGCGGACGTTGGTCTTGCGGATCGTGTCCAGCAGTCGGGTCTTACCGTGGTCGACGTGACCCATGACGGTCACGACCGGCGGGCGGACCTGCAGGTCGCCTTCGTCGCCCTCGTCCTCGCCGTAGCTGAGGTCGAAGCTCTCGAGCAGCTCGCGGTCCTCGTCCTCGGGCGAGACCACGTGCACGACGTAGTTCATCTCGCCGCCGAGCAGCTCGAAGATCTCGTCGTTGACCGACTGGGTCGCGGTGACCATCTCACCGAGGTTGAACAACACCTGCACCAGCGAGGCCGGGTTGGCGTTGATCTTCTCGGCGAAGTCCGACAGCGACGCGCCGCGGGCGAGACGGATGATCTCGCCGTTGCCGCGCGGCAGCCGCACACCGCCGACCGACGGTGCCTGCATGTTCTCGTATTCGGCGCGTTTCGCCCGCTTCGACTTGCGGCCCTTGCGGGGCGCGCCACCGGGACGGCCGAAGGCACCCGCGGCACCGCCGCGACCGCCGCCACCACCCGGACGGCCACCGCCGCCACCGGGACGACCGCGGAAACCACCGGCCACGGGCGCACCCGCGCCACCGCCGCCACCGGCGCCGCCGCCACCGCGGTAGTTACCGCCGCCGCCACCACCGGGACGACCGCCGCCGCCACCCGGCGCACCGCCGGGACGACCCGGACGACCCGCCGACGGGCCCGGACGGGCCGCACGAGCGGGCATCGCACCCGGATTCGGCCGGGGCGGCATCGAGCCGGGAGACGGACGCGGGCCACCGGGACGGGGACCGCCCTGACCGGCCGGCGGACGCGGCGCGCCCTGACCCGGGCCCGGACGCGGACCACCCTGGCCGGGGCGCGGACCGCCCTGACCCGGACGCGGCGCACCCTGACCGGGCCCCGGACGCGGTCCGGGAGCCGGACGCGGCGCCGGGCGCTCGGGCGCCGACGAGAAGGGATTGTTGCCCACCCGCGGGGTCTTCGGACCCGGCTTGGGACCGGGCGTCGCCGGGCGCGGCGCGCCCTGCTGCCCACCCGGAGTGCGCGGCTGGCCGGGGCGCGGCGTGCCCTGGGCCGGACGTGCGCCGGGCTGCTGCGCCGGAGCCGACGGGGCGGACGCCGACGGCGCCGCACCCGCGGAGGCCGCCGGAGCGGCCGGCTTCGGACCGGGTTTGACGGCCGGGCCGGGCTTCACCGCATCGGGACGCGCTGCCGCCGCAGGGGTTTCGGCCGCGGGGGCCGAATCGGCCTGGGCCGCAGCCGGAGCCGGACGCGGGCCGGGACGCGGACCCGGGGTCGCGCCGGCGGCCGGCTTGGCGGCCGGACGTGCCTGGGCGGGACCGGGCTTCGCGGAGGATTTCGCGGAGCCGTTGGACGGGGCGGACTTCGCCGCGAACGACTCCCGCAGCCGGCGTGCGACGGGTGCCTCCACCGTCGACGACGCCGACTTCACGAACTCGCCCTGCTCCTTGAGCGTTGCGAGTAGTTCTTTGCTCGTGACACCGAGTTCTTTAGCCAACTCGTGCACGCGGGCCTTGCCTGCCACTGCTCTCCTCACTGAGAGGTCGAGCGCGACAGTCTCTTGCTCCCCGTTCAGGGGTCAGGACGCCCGCACGACCTCGGGTTATCTTCGATGGCCGTTCATCGTTGGTACTTCACGGTGTGCTCATGAGTGCTCGTGCCTGTTCTCGACGTAGTGCTCCAGGGCTGAGATATCCAGTTTTCCGGACACTCGTAGCGCTCTGCCGAACGCTCGGCGCCGCTCTGCCATGCTCAGACAAGCCGAAACGGGGTGCAGCCAAGCACCCCTCCCGGGAAGTCTGCGCCGCGGATCGGGAACGATCGCGACGACGGCGTCCCTGTCGGGAGCGCTGCCGGGCGATTGCGCCACGACCCGCAACAGATCGGCGGCCAGCTCGCGTTTCCGGCATCCGACACAGGTCCGGACCGGGCCGGGAGTTCGGGTTCTCACCCGAGCACCGACCTGGGCGGAAAGTGCGGATACCGAAGACTCGCGCTGAGCCTGTGTCCACTGTACCGCTGCCATGTCCCGATCTCCGCATCCAGCCCCTCGTCGACCCCCGCACCCGCACTGCCGTCCCGCCGCGGCCTACCCCTGCTGGGCGTGCGGTCGCGGCGATCCGGCCACGTCGGGGGCGGCGTCGGAGCGGATATCGATGCGCCAACCGGTCAATCGCGCGGCCAACCGGGCGTTCTGACCTTCCTTGCCGATAGCCAGCGAGAGCTGGAAATCGGGGACCACGACCCGGGCGGCACGGGCCTCCGGATCGACGATCGTGACCGAGACAACCTTCGACGGGCTCAATGCATTCCCGACGAAGGCGGCCGGATCCTCGGCCCAGTCGATGATGTCGATCTTCTCGCCCGCCAGCTCGCTCATCACGTTGCGCACGCGCTGGCCCATCGGGCCGATACACGCGCCCTTGGCGTTCACCCCGGGCACCGTGGAACGCACCGCGATCTTGGAGCGGTGGCCGGCCTCGCGGGCCACGGCGACGATCTCCACCGAACCGTCGGCGATCTCGGGCACCTCGAGCGCGAACAGCCGGCGCACCAGATTCGGGTGAGTGCGCGACAGCGTGATCTGCGGGCCGCGCGCGCCGCGGGAGACGCCGTAGACGTAGCACTTGATGCGATCCCCGTGCTCGTAGGTCTCGCCGGGGACCTGCTCGGCCGGGGGGATCAGACCCTCGGCGCCGTTGGCCTCGCTACCGATGCGCACCACGACCGTGCCGCGGGCGTTCATCCGGGCGTCGCGCTGGACGACGCCGCCGACGATATCGCCCTCGTGCGTGGAGAACTCTCCGAAGGATTTCTCGTTCTCGGCGTCGCGCAGCCGCTGCAGCACCACCTGGCGCGCGGTGGTGGCCGCGATGCGGCCGAATCCCTCCGGCGTGTCGTCCCATTCGGACACGACATTGCCGTCGGCGTCGGTCTCGGTGGCCATCACGCGCACCACGCCGGTCTTCTGATTGATGTCGATGCGTGCGTTGGGCTCGTGGCCCTCGGTGTGCCGATAGGCGGTCAGCAGAGCCGACTCGATCGCGGAGAGCACTGTCTCCATCGAGATTCCCTTATCGGCGACGATCGCACGCAGGGCTTCGATTTCGATGTTCATTCCACGATCCCTTCGGTCGGCGCAATTACTGAGTTTTCTCCCCGGGCGGCGGGTGCGGCCGGATCGACGGCCTCATCGGCGGCGCCCGGCTCCGGGCGGCCCGCGGCCACGCCCCCGGCCAATTCCATTTCCGCCGCACCGGGTGGTGAGAACTCCACCTGGACGACCGCGGATTCGATATCCGCCAGCGCCACGCTCACCCGGTGGGGCGCGCGCTTACCGCCCAGCACCAGGGCAACCTCGGTCTCGGTGCTCGCGCCGACGCGCGCGTCGAAGGTGGAGGCGCCCTCGGGGGACTGCGCGCCCGGCCGCATCCGCACCCGCACCTTGCGACCGCGCGCCCGTCGCCAGTGGCGCGGGGCGGTCAGCGGGCGGTCGACACCCGGCGTGGTGACTTCCAGCAGATAGGGGGTTTCGCCCAGATCGGCGGCGGCGTCGAGCACTTCGGAAATCTCGGAACTCACGTCCGCGATCGTGTCCAGATCGACGGTCTCGTCGCCGTCGACGGTCACCGTCACCCGCGCCTGCGGCCCGCCCGCGGCCGTGATGTGCACGCCCTCGAGGTCGAGCCCTCGGCGTTCGACGAGCCCAGCAACGAGCTGGCTCACCCTTTCCTCGGTCGGCATCGGCATATGGGGCGGCTCCTGGTTCAGTTGTGACGCGGTATTGGTCCTGGTCCGGCATGGTCGGCGCGCATGTCCCGCGGATTGTTCCGCCGGAGGTCTAGCGTAACGCGCTGCAAGAGTGTAAAGGACCAGCCAACCCGGTCGAGTCGGCCCGGGTCGGGTCCGGTTGTGCGCCCACGGTCCGGAGACGGCCTCCGCTTCGCCGAATCCGACCGGCCGCCGCGCCGCGCCGCGTCCGTCCGGACGCATTCCTCGGCGGGTCCGCCGGCGGAGCTACCCGGGCTCAGCAGGGCGGACGGACGACAAGCCCGGCGGGAACGATCGCGAGCGGGGCGAGTCGGCGGGCTGGGCGCGGGGGCGCGCGGTGATCACTGGCACGATGTAGGCGTGCCCAGCCGTCTCGATGTGATTCCGGTGCCGCCGGATCGGACCGTTCACCCCCGCCTCGACCGCCGCTCGCTGTTGCGCTCGGCCGGAGGTGGCGTGGTCGCGCTCGTCGCCGTGAGCGCGGTCGCGGCCTGTTCGGACGACAAGCCGTCCGCACCGGATGTGCTTGTGTCGCAGGAGGAATCGGCCCGGACCGACGCGGTGTGGGCGAAGGCGGCCATCGCCGCCGCACCGGAGCACACCGCCGCGCTGACCGTCGTCGCCGCGCAGCGTGCCCAGCACGCCGATGCGCTGCGCGCCGAAATCGACCGCGCCGTAGGCGTATACGGCGACGGGACGAAACCGAAATCCGCGACTCCCCCGGTCGTCGAACCCCCTGCCCCCGCCCCGCCGCCGACCGTCGCCGCGCTGCGTGCCCGGCTGACCGACTCCCAGCACTCCGCGGCCGAGCTGGCCGCAACACTGTCCGGATATCGCGCCGGCCTGATCGCCTCGATCAGCGCCTGCTGCGGCACCCACGTGGCGGTGGTGCTCTCGTGAGTACCGATCAGCAGGCGCTGCTCGACGCGCTGAACGCCGAATACACCGCGGTCTACGCCTACGGCCTCATCGCGGCCTACGCGTCCCCGGAGCGGGCGAAGGTCGTCGCCGAGTTCACCGCGGCCCACCGCGCCCGCCGCGACGCCACCGTCGACGCCCTGAAGGCGGCCGGTGCGAGTGTCCCGGCGCCCGCCGCGGCCTACACCCCGCCGTTCCCGGTCGACGATCCCATCCCCGCGGCCAAACTCGCCGTCACCGTGGAAACCGACACCGCGGTGGCCTGGCGCGCGGTCGTCGAACACTCCACCACCGCGGATCTCCGCCGCACCGGCACCGAGGCTCTCACCGAATGCGCCACCCGCCTGGCCACCTGGCAGTCGATCCTCGGCGTGAATCCCGCGACCACACCGTTCCCGGGCCAGCCCTGAGCCCGCAGCGGCCACGACCGGTCGCCCGCGTCCTCGCGCACCGCGGGGCTGTTCGACGCACCGGTAGCGTGATCGCGGCGTGCGGCGGATGCTGCCGGGATACGTCGGAGGGAGAACGGGAATGGCCGTGGGGATGCGACGGATCGGTGCGGCGCCGGCCGCGGGGGCGCTCGGATCGCTGCTCGCCGTGAGCGGGGCGGGCGCCGCCGTCACGGGCGTGCACGTCGACGCCGGGCCGGACGGATTGCGAACCGGATGTTCCGCCACGCTGACCGCGACGGTCGACACCCCCGTGCCGGACGGCGGCACGGTGACGTTCATCGACAGCGGCGGGTCGGTCCCGGGTAACGGCGAACCCATCGCGGGGACGCCGGTCTATCACCCCGAGAACGGCACGGTGACCATGGCGTGGACGCCGAAATACACCGGGCGGCAGAACATCACGGCACAGCAGTTCGAGCCGGGGAGTTACACGTCGAGCAGCTATATCACCGTCGACGTGGTGGGCAGCGGCCTGAACACCGGTAGCTCCTGCCTTCCGTTGCCGTAGCCGCCGTTCACCACCGGGGTGCACCCGGCCGGGGCGACCGGGTGCCGCGGGCGATCAGCCGCGAATCTTCGCGAGCACCGTATCGACGGCCGCGGCCGCCGGGATGTCCTCGGATTCGCCGGTGAAGCGATTGCGCAGCTCCACCTTGCCGTCGGCCCAGCCCCGGCCGATGACGAGAACCCAAGGCATGCCGAGCAATTCGGCATCCTTGAACTTGACGCCGGGTGAGGCGGTGCGGTCGTCGAACAGGACGTCCAGGCCCTGGGCGTCCAGGCCCGCGACGACCTCCTCGGCGCCGGTGCGGGCCGCCTCGTCCTTGTTGGCGATGACGACGTGCACATCGAAGGGGGCGACCTCGGCCGGCCAGCGCAGCCCCTTCTCGTCGTGCATCTGCTCCGCGATCACCGCGACCATCCGGGAGACGCCGACCCCGTAGGAACCCTGGACGAGCCGGACCGGTTTGCCGTTCTCACCCAGCACGTCCACCTCGAAGGCGTCGGTGTACTTGTAGCCGAGCTGGAAGATGTGTGCGATCTCGATCCCGCGCGCCGAGTGCAGCACACCGCGGCCGTCGGGCGAGGGGTCACCATCGCGCACCTCAGCGGCCTCGATGGTGCCGTCGGGGGTGAAGTCGCGGCCCGCGACGAGTCCCACGACATGTTTGCCGGAGGCGTCGGCGCCGGTGATCCACGACGTGCCGGTGACCACACGCGGGTCGACCAGATAACGAATGCCGTTGTCCAGCAGCGCCTTCGGGCCGATGTAGCCCTTCACCAGGAACGGGTTGGCGGCGAAGTCCTCGTCGGTGAGCAACTCCACCTCGGCGGGCTCGAGGCTCGCGCCGAGCCGCTTGGCGTCGACCTCGCGATCACCGGGTACGCCGATGCCGACGATCTCGGACTTGCCGTCGGGGTGGCGCAGCTTCACCATGACGTTCTTCAGCGTGTCGGCGGCGGTCACCGGGCGGCCGTACTGTTCGGCGATCCCGGCGTCGTTGGCCCAGTCGACCAGGGACGCGATGGTCGGTGTGCCCGGCGTGTCGTGCACGACGGCGGCCGGCTGCCCCTCGACCGGGATCTCCGGCGGCGCGGGCGTCACCACGGCCTCCACATTGGCCGCATACCCCGATTCGCGGCAGGTCACATAGGTGTCCTCACCGATCGGGCTGCTGGCCAGGAATTCCTCCGAGGCGCTGCCGCCCATCGCACCGGAGGTGGCGGCGACGATCACGTATTCGATCCCGAGCCGGGCGAAGATGCGCTGATATGCCTGGCGGTGCGCGGCGTAGCTGGCCTTCAGGCCGTCCTCGTCCAGATCGAAGGAATACGAGTCCTTCATGACGAATTCGCGCCCGCGCAGAATGCCGGCGCGCGGCCGTTCCTCGTCGCGATACTTGGTCTGAATCTGGTAGAGCGTGACCGGCAGATCCTTGTACGAGTTGTATTCACCCTTGACCGTCAGGGCGAACAATTCCTCGTGGGTGGGTCCGAGCAACATGTCGGCTCCCTTACGGTCCCGCAGGCGGAAAAGGCTGTCGCCGTATTCGGTCCAGCGATTGGTGGTCTCGTACGGCTCGCGCGGCAGCAGCGCGGGCAGCGAGATCTCCTGACCGCCGATCGCGTCCATCTCCTGGCGCACCACGTCCTCGATCTTGCGCAGCACCTTCAAACCCAGCGGCAACCACGAATAGACGCCCGGCGCGATCCGGCGCACATATCCGGCGCGGACCAGAAGTTTGTGGCTGGGCACCTCGGCGTCGGCGGGATCGTCGCGCAGGGTGCGCAGGAACAGGTGCGAGAGACGGGTGATCACGGATGCACAGACTAGCCGCTGCTGCGTGGATGCCTGCAGGGCATTACCGTATCGGCTCGTGCTGGTGATTCTGCCTCCTTCCGAAACCAAGTCCGACGGCGGAAATCTCGGTCCGCTCGATCTGGATTCTCTGTGGTTACCGCAGCTCACCACGGTGCGGGACAAGCTGATCACCGAGCTGATCGAATTGTCCGCGGACCCGGAGGCCGCGCGGGTGGCATTGGGGCTGGGAAAGGCGACCGGCGCGGGCGCGGAAGGTTTGCAGACCGCGCTCACCCGCAACGCGTCGCTGCGGACCGCCTCGACCGCGCCGGCGCTGCGGCGCTACACCGGAGTGCTCTACGACGCGCTCGACGCCGATTCGCTGACCAAGACGCAGCGCGCCCGCGCGGAGGCGCGGCTGGCGATCGGTTCGGCGCTGTTCGGGGTCGTGCGCGCGGGGGATGCCATTCCGGGGTATCGGCTGTCGGGCGGTTCGAAACTACCGGGCCTGCCGACGCTGGCGTCGTTGTGGAAGCCGGTGCTGGCCCCGGCATTGCGGGAGGCGACCGCCGGTCAGCTGGTCGTCGACCTGCGGTCGGGGACCTATCAGCAATTGGGGCGGCTGCCCGGCGCGGTGACCGCGACCGTATTGACCGAACGCCCGGACGGCAGCCGCACGGTGGTGAGCCATTTCAACAAACATCACAAGGGGCTGCTGGCGCGGGCCCTGGTGTCGACTCGCGCCGAGCCCGGCGATATCCGCGCGCTGGCGCGGATCGCCGAAAAGGCCGGGCTGCGTGTGGAAATCGCGTCGTCGAGCGAACTGCTGGTCCTCACGTGAGTGAATTCTCGGTGACCGCCGACGTAATTCGAGCCGAATAGCGCCTGCCCAGCCACGGGAACAATCACCGAAAAACGCCTCTCCACCAGCGCATTCCACAGCCATCAGGGCGAAACACGGTCGCACGGAACGGGCATTCCGGCTCGCTATCGTAACGTCGGCGCGGCCGGCCGACCGCTGCCGTTGGGATGCGATGGGCGAGGAGTTCGGCGTGGGTGACGCCACCGACCGTGAAGAAAAGGCACTGCGTCAGTTGACCGATCGGCTGGTCGACCATTACGGCAGCAGCCATTCCCCGGAATTGGTAGAGGAAATGGTCGGCCAGGTGCGCCGGCGCTTCGACGGCCATGCCGTGCGCGATTTCGTGCCGATTCTGGTGGAACGCATCGTGCGCCGCGAATTGCAGCACACTCCACCGCAACGTAAGGCAGACGACCGGTCGCACGAGTTCGAATACGCTGCCGCGCCGGTTGTTCCGGAACGGGTCTCGGCGCCGTCGCTCGAGGCCACCGCCGACGCCGCGTCTGCCGACGACATGCCCGCGCCTGCCGATCATGTCCCGAGCGTCATCGCGGAATCTGCGACCGAAACCGTCGCGGACGACGCCGACGCCTCGGAATCCGCATCCGGCGAGGCTGATTCGCCGCGCACCGGCGACACCGCACACATCGGCGATATCGCGCACACCGGCGACACACCGCACGCCGGCGGCACAGCGGCCGAATTCCGCGACGAGTCCTCGCCCGCCGACGCGACCGACTCGCAGCAGCCCGCGCCTGGGACCGACCACCCGGCGTCCGTCGACAGCGGAAACGCGAACACCGACCGGCCCGATACCGATGTCATCGAAAGCAGTACGGATCACCGCGATTCGCTTCCCGCTGCAGCCGCTGAGGCTCCGACCGAGTCCGCGGCGGACGAGCGGAAAGACCTCACCGCGCCGGCGGATTCCGCGACATCCGAAGTCGCGGTCGCACCCGGCCACTCCCCCGTCGAACCGACCGCACCGGAGACCGTGGCCGCCACACCGTACGCGAGTGACGTTGCGACGGAGCCGGAATCGAGTTCCCAGGCGGCGACGAGCCCGGCCTCCACGGGAGCGGGCACACCGGGCCTGGTGACCGCGCTGCGGCAACCACGGGTCCTGGCCGTCGCGGCAGCGGTGATCGTCGTGGTCGTCGCGCTGGTGGTGGCCTTCGGCTTTCGCAGCGGCGACAGCGGCTCCCCCGCCACCGCTCCCGCGCTGATCACCGCGCACGGCGTGGTCGGCTCCGAGAAGATGGGCTTCTTCACCGATCCGCGCGTGGTGGACGCACTGGCGCGCAAGGGAATCCGGCTGGAGGTCGACCCGGCCGGGTCGCGGCAGATCGCGACGTCGGTGAAGCTGGACGGTGACGACTTCGCCTTTCCGTCGAGCAGCCTTGCCGCCGAACGAATTCAACGCGAACGCGGGATCACCGCGAAGTACACGCCGTTCTCCTCGCCGATGGTGGTCGCCAGTTTCCGGCCGATCGTGGACCTGCTCGCCCGCGCGGGAATCGCCCGCCCGGGGACCGTGCCCGCCTTCGATATGCGGCGGTACCTCGATCTCACTCAGCAAGGCGCCCAGTGGGATCAACTGGAAGGCAACACCGCCTATCCGGTGCGCAAGAACGTGTTGATCTCCACCACCGATCCGCGGACCTCCAATTCGGCGGCGATGTATCTGGCGGTGGCCGCCTACGTCGCCAACGACGATGCGATCGTGCAGGGTCCGGCCGCCGAGAATTTCGTGCTCTCGAAGGTGTCGCGGCTGTTCACCAAACAGGGGTACACCGAGAATTCCAGCGCGGGTCCGTTCGGCGAATACCTCACCGCCGGAATGGGTCCCACGCCCATGGTGTGGGGCTACGAATCGCAGTTCGTGGAGGCCGCCGTCGCCGGCAAGCTGCCCGCCGACGCGGTGATGCTGTACCCGTCTCCGACGGTCCTTTCCCGGCACACCCTGGTCCCGCTGACCGCGACCGGCGACCGGGTCGGACAGCTGCTGAGCACCGATCCGGAACTGCAGCGCCTGGCCGCCGAGCACGGCTTCCGCACCGCCGATCCGTCCCAGTTCAGCGCCGTGACCGCCGAACACCACATCCCGGTCGCCCCGGATGTGGTCGATGTCGTCGACACTCCGACCTACGACACCCTCGAACACCTTCTCGACGGGGTCGCGCGCTCCTACAACTGATCGGGCTCGGGCACCGCTCGCCCGGTCTCTCGAACGACAGGTCGCCGGTTCGCCGGATCGTCGCACGGCCGTGGTAGTAATGGCCCGTGGCTACCGACGGCGTGGATCCGGACCTGGTCGAACTGGCGACCAAGCTCTTCGAGCTGGCCCGCACCGGCGAGGCAGCGACGCTCGCGGCGTATATCGACGCGGGTGTCCCGGTGAATCTGAGCAACGACAACGGCGACACCCTGCTGATGCTGGCCGCCTACCACGGGCAGCAGGCGGCCGTCACCGCCCTGCTCGAGCGCGGCGCGGATCCCGATCGCGCCAACGACCGCGGCCAGACCCCGGCCGCGGGAGCGGTGTTCAAGGGTGAGGACGAGATTCTGAAGGCCCTGCTGGCGGCCGGGGCCGATCCGAACGCGGGCACACCGTCGGCTCGGGAATCGGCGACCGTCTTCGGCAGAACCGAACTACTGGAACTGTTCGACCGCCGTTGAGACGCTCGATCGCGGGCCGCGACGCCTACACCTGCTGCGCTTCCTCCTGCGCGTGCTGGGCTTGGGCGAGTTGCTGCGGGGTGTAGCGCAGCGTGAGCACCAGCAGCCCGATGATCACGGCGCCGATCGCGCAGATGAGCAACACGAACGTATAACCGCTGGACAGCGCCGCGACCTCGGTGGGCGTCAGATTCGAGGTCCGATCCGTCCGGCCGCCGAGCGACAGTGTGCGCGAGGCCGCCAGCGGCGTCAGCAGCCCGACCGCGAACGGGGTGCCGAGGGTGAGAATCATCTGGCCGATCGCCGACAGCGGGCCGACCTCGTTCACCGGTACGCCCACCAGCAGGCACAGCGGCCCGACCACGATCACGAAGCCGATCGCCATACCGACCACCGCCAGCAACACCAGCAGCGTCGGCAGGTAGTCGACCGAGCGATCCAGGGTGGAGCCGAAGAACAGAGCCCCGGCCAGCACGGCCGCCGCACCCGCCAGCAGCCAGCGCGGCCGGATCATCAGCGCGGCCTTGGACGCCACGCCGGTGCCGATGCCGGCGCCGATGGTGAACGGGATCGAGGCCAGACCGGCGACCAGCGGGCTGTAGCCGACGACGTTCTGCAGGAACTGCGCGACGAAATAGGTCATCGCACCGAGGACACCGGAGCCCAGCAGCAGCGCGATGAACGTGATCGAGCGGTCCCGATCACGGAAGAGGGTGAGCGGCAGCAGCGGATTGACGGCGGACCGTTCGGCCAGCACGAACGCCACCAGCAGCAGCAATCCGGCGATCAGCGCGCCGATGACATACGGGCTGGTCCACCCGAGATCGGGTCCCTCGGTCGCACCGAATACCACGCCGACGCAGCCCAGGGTGCCGAGGAAGGCGCCGCGCACGTCGAGCGGCAGCCGGTGGTGGGCCGAATCGTGCAGCTGGAAGGCCGCGCCCAGGATGATCAACAGCCCGATCGGGACGTTGATGAGGAAGATCAGCCGCCAATTCCATTCGGCGAGAGCGCCGCCGACGACGAGACCACCGACCGACCCCACCCCCATCATCGAACCGAAGATGGCGATCGCCTGATTGCGCGGCGGTCCGGGTGCGAAGGTACTGACCACCAGCGCCATCGCCACGGGTGCGGCGATCGCGGCGCCGGTGCCCTGCAACGCTCGCGCGAAGATCAACATGGCCTCGTTCTGCGCCAGACCACACAGCAGTGAGGCGAGGGTGAAGAACGAAACCCCCAGCAGCAGCATCTTTTTGCGACCGAACGAGTCGCCGAGGCGTCCACCCAGCAGCATCAGCCCGCCGTAGGTGAGACCGTATGCGGTCACCGTCCAGGCGCTGCCCGAACTGGTCAGGCCCAGATGACGTTGGAGGGCCGGCAGCGCCAGGATCACGACGGTGCCGTCCAGCACGACCATCAACTGCAGGCCGGACAGGACCAGGATCGGCAGCCCGAAGGCCCGCTTCGTCACCGGATATTGCATCGTCGCAGCGGGGTTCTCGAGCACAGTGACTCACTGTAACGGATATCGGCACCGGCCAGCCGCGTGCGTACTCGCGCTGTCCGCGGGCCGCTCGACCGGGCCGTGCCCGTGTGCCGGGCACACACCGCGGGCCTAACCGGCCTGCTCGACGGCATCCGGCGCGCCCGCGGTGAAGCCCGCGGTCGGGCCGACGACGATGATCGCCGGCGGCCGGATGCCCTCGGCGCGGACGCGGTCGGCGACCGTGGACAGATCCGCGCGCACGATCCGCTGGGTGCGCAGGCTGCCCTCCTGGACGACGGTGACGGGCGTGTGGGCGGGGCGGCCGCCGTCGACGAGTGCGGTGGCGAACTTCTCGATGCGTTCCACGCCCATCAGCAGCACGAGGGTGCCGCGCAGGCGGGCCAGGGCCGGCCAGTCCACCAGCGAATCCGGGTGATCGGGCGGAATGTGCCCGCTCACCACCACGAATTCGTGGGTGACACCGCGGTGGGTCACCGGAATGCCGGCCAGGGCGGGTACCGAGATGGCGGAGGTGACGCCGGGAACCACGGTCACCGGCACCCCGGCGTCCACGCACGCCTCGAGTTCCTCGTAGCCGCGGCCGAAGACGTACGGATCGCCGCCCTTGAGCCGGACCACGAATTTGCCTGCCTTGGCGCCCTCGACGAGCGCGGTGTTGATCGCCTCCTGCGCCATCGCCCGGCCGTACGGGATCTTCGCCGCGTCGACGACCTCCACATGCGGTCCGAGTTCGGCGAGCAGTTCCGGCGGCGCCAGCCGGTCGGCGACGACAAGATCGGCACGGGCGAGCAGCCGGCGGCCGCGCACGGTGATCAGATCGGGGTCGCCGGGCCCACCGCCGACCAGCGCGACACCGGGTGCCACGGGCTCGGAATCGTCGATGACCACGCCCGACTGCAGGGCTTCCAACAGCGCGGTCCGCACCGCGGCCGAACGACGGTGCCGTCCACCGGCCAGCACCGCGAGGGTCAGCCCGTCGTAGCGGGCGGTGGCCGGGGTCACGGCGGTGCCGAGCCGGGCGTTGTCGGCGCGCACGCAGAAGATGCGGCGGCGGGTGGCCTCCTCGACCACGGCGGCATTGGTCTCCGGCTCGTCGGTGCAGGCGATCGCGTACCAGGCGCCGTCGAGATCACCGTAGGCGTAGGCACGCTGGGAGATGCGCAATTGACCGGAGGTGGCCATCGCCTCCACCGCGGGGGTGACCGTCCGGCTGATCACCTCGATATCTGCCCCGCTCGCGATGAGCAGTCCGAGCCGGCGCTGAGCTACCGAGCCGCCACCCACGACGACGACGCGGCGGCCGGCCAGATCGAGCCCGACGACATAGTTCGGGTCACCGGATTGCTGGTCGTCTGTCGTATTCGGCACAAGGTTTCAGCCTACGGCGTGGCCGGATGAACTCCGCAATCACCCGTCGCGACGCCGGAGGCCCGGAAGATCAGGGCTTCCAGGTGATCCGGCCGCCCTGGAAATCCTGGGCCTTGCCACCGTTGTAGTCGTATTCGTCGCTGGTGGGCAGGCCGTAGCGGCCGCGGTCGGCGTTGTTGCCGT
The DNA here is from genome assembly GCF_001612635.1 of Nocardia africana NBRC 100379. Taxonomy (GTDB): domain Bacteria; phylum Actinomycetota; class Actinomycetes; order Mycobacteriales; family Mycobacteriaceae; genus Nocardia; species Nocardia africana. The sequence continues at coordinate 33,234 of NZ_BDAV01000005.1, forward strand.
TCCAGATGCCGAGGATCGAACCCCAGACCGGGTGCGCGCCGGTACTCGCCGACCAGAAGATAACGCCGCCGGGGAACTGGTTGAAGCGGGCCTTGCCGTCCTTGCCGGCCTGGGCCTCGTCGGTGAGCGGGAAGCCGAGCGCGCTGTTCTCCCAGCCCATCGAGCCCCACTTGTCGCGGATCAGGCCGCCGATCGCATGAGCGTCGGTGCCCACCGACCAGTAGATCGAGGAGCCGCGGTCGAAGACCTGGAATTTGCCGCCGTTCGCGTCGAATTCCGGTCCGGTCGGGTTGCCGAAGAAGGCGGCGCCGCCGGCACGGTCGTATTCCTTCTCGATCGCCCCGCCGACGTCGAACGCGCCGACCGGCCGGGCGGCGGCGACACCGGCGCCCGTGCCGGTGAGCACTGCCAGTGCGGCGGCACCCGCGGCTGCCGCGCGCATCGCGGCCCGGTGCGTCGTACCTCTACTCTGTCTGCGACCTGACGAAGCCACGTGAAACTCCCTCTACCTGCGAAGTCGACGCGACGGAAGCTGTCGCTCCCGCCATCCTGCAGGGGTTACACCGGCTCTGCAACGCTCGCCGTATCACAGTCGAGACTCATCTCACAGAATTACACGAGGTGAATTCGGTCGCATCAGAGGCGGCCGTTGATCCGCTCCGGGGTCACCCGCACGATCACTCGCTCCGCGTCGTCGACGGAGGCGGGATTGAATTCGATGTAGGGCAGGCCGGTGTATTTCGCCGACAGCCGGTCGGGCAGCGTCTTGGCGGGATCGGGAGTGACGGTGGCGGTGCCGCGGATCTCGGCGTAGACGTACGGATTGTCCGGCGGGTTGATCATGATCGTCACCCGCGGGTCGCGCACCACGTTCTTGTACTGCCGGCGCGAGACGGTGGTGGAGTACAGCAGGTCCTCCCCGTCACGCAGCAGCCAGGTGACGGTCAGATGCGGCTGCCCGTCGCGGCCGATCGTCGCGAGCGTGGCGAAAACCTTTGTGTCGTCGAGGATCTTCTTCAGGTCGTCGGAGAGTTCAACACTCATGCCACGGCACAACCGGGTGCCGCACACGGTCATTCCCGCCGGCCGTGTTTTTCGTCCCGGTACGTTCGGCGCGGATCTATGCTGCGACCATGCGACGACCGGTGCTGCAGGTTCTGACCGTGCTGGTGACGGTCGCGGTCGCCGCCGCGGTGGCCGCCACCGCGTATGCGGCCGACCCCTATCGTGCGAGCGGCCCGACCGAGGCCCGCTACTCGGAGCCGGGGCCGTGGCAGGTCACCGAGCACTACGGATTCGGGTGCTGCGACAGCACCGGCGCCGCCTACGACATCTGGTATCCGGCCGATGTGGCCGCGCGCGGCCCGCGGCATCCGATCATCACCTGGGGTAACGGCACGGCCGCCCAGCCTCGCCAGTACGCCTATCTGTTGCGGCATCTGGCGTCGTGGGGTTTCGTCGTGATCGCGACCGAGAATCGCAGTACCGGCACGGGCGTGGATATCGCCGGGGCGGCACGGTATCTCATCGAGCGGGCCGCCGATCCGGCGAGCGTGTTCCACGATCGGCTCGACACCTCGGCGATCGGGGCGGTGGGTCATTCCCAAGGTGCCACCGGGGTGCTCAACGCGATGATCGATTCCGGCGGGCTGATCCGCACCGCCGTGCCGATCGAGTTGCCCGCCCAGTCGTTCTGCTCGAAGCGGTTGAGCTGCGCCGACACTCGCCGCCTCGGTGGTGGTTCGGTCTTCTTCGTCAACGGCTCCGACGACGCGCTGATCTCCCCGTCGCAGACGCTGTGGGCACTTCCGGGCCTGCAGTCCAACCAGGATTACTACGAGGCCACGCCGGCGTCGGTGACGAAGGCGTGGGGCACCCTGGTCGGCCCCAACCACAACGACGTCCAAGGTCAACCCGACTGCGCCCGCGCCTCGTCGCCGTGCACCGACGGCGTGTACGGCTACCTCGGCTATCCGACCGCGTGGCTGGCGGCCCGGCTGTGGGGATGTGCCGGGGCGGCGGCCGCCTTCGCCCCCGGCACCGGGGAGTTCTATGCCCCGAACCCGCACTGGGGCAACCAGATCGGCGCGACGGCCGGCTGAACTCACCCCTCGGGTGCGTCCTGGATCCAATGGAATCCGCGGCTGCGTTGCGGGAAGGCATCCGGATCCTGGCGCCGGAAGGTCACCGTCACCGGATGCCCGTCCAGATCTCCGGTGAACCGCAGCCGGTCCGATCCCTGCTGTTCGTAGGCGAAGCCGCCGGAGATCACGGATGGCTGGTCGGCACCGGGCGCGGCGTGCAGGTCCAGTCGATGTGCTCCGGTATCGACCCGCACCTGTAACGGCACGAACGTCCCGTCCATCCGCTGATACTGCATGACCCCGTCGACGTCGAACACCGCGCGCTGCCACCGGTCCCGGTCGGTGAGCAGCGGCGCGATCGGCTGCCCGTCGCGGCTGAATTCGTCGACCTGCCAGATCCCGTACAGCGGCGGTTTCGTCCGGCCCGGGCCCTCGTCCCACAACTGCAGGCTCACATGGGCCAGGGCCACCGCAACCCAGACCCCGATGCCGGCCTGCACCAGCGCCGCGACCCCTCGTGCCCGGCGGGTGCGGAACGGGTACGGCGCCGTCGAGCGCGCGACCGGGCGATCGAGCACCAGTACGTCCAGCAGCCGTCGCGCCTGCGGCGCGAGCAGCACCATCGACATCAGCATCAGATGCCCGGACAGGATCTTCACCGGCACGTCGAAGGTCATGTTCAGCACGGACACCTGCGCCATGCTCACCAGTGTCAGCATCGCGCCGACCGTCGCCGTGCGCGGAATGAAGAGCAGAACGCCGGCCAGCAATTCGGCGGCGCCGAGCAGAATCTCGTAGGCCGGGCTCATTCCGACCTGGTTCCACAGCACCCCCATCGGCGTCAGATTGCCGTAGGGCTCCAGCAGCGTCGACAGCATCGGTTCGGGCATCTGCGTGGGGATGACCTTGGCGAACCCGTAGTTGAGCATCTGACCGGCCACACACAACCGGAGGAACAGCAGGAACCAGCCGGCCAGCCGCCGGTAATCGGTGCGACGGCGGTCCAGCAGGGTCCAGATCAGCGTGCCCGCGACGGCGACGACCAGGATGCAGAACACCAGCACCCACAGGATCGTCTGATCACCGCTGCCGTTGGGACTCAGCACCGGGTGCACCCCGAAGACCGTGCGGCCCACCCACTCCAGCACCGGGCGCAGCAGCCGCGGTTGCCACAGCACCGCGTCGGCGTCGAGCCAGCGGCCGAACCAGCCGCTGAAGGCGAAGACGATCTGCGGATAGATCAGGCAGAACAATCCGAAGTACAGGAAGGTGAACCGGAAGGCCACGCGGGTGAGCGGTTTCCAGCCCGACGCCGCCTCGGATTCGTATTCCAGCTGCGGTGGTTCGGCCTGCGCCACCATGACACTCACTACCCACTCCTCTCCCCGAACGGTCCTACGCACAGACAGTGCCGCCGAAGCGGCCGGGTGCGCGGATCGGTCCCCGACGTTACGAGGACCTGCGGCCGAAGTCCTCAGGGCCGGACCCCGATTCCCCGGTACTCCGCGCGGCGTACGTGGCAGCACGAGTACCGGGGGTGGTCCCCGAATCACCACCGTCGCCTCGATCGCGCGCGGCGCGGGCAAACCGGATCCCGGTCAGCGGAACGGCGGAAAATTCGCCACCGATTTCGCGCCACCGCGCACTAGAACGCGTTACATTTCATCCACACGCCGCCCGCGCCGGGCCGGACACCGCCGTGCCTGAGCGTAAAGAGTTGGCGCACAGACCTTTTCATCCCGTCAGGAGGTCCGATATGTCGGGCGAATCCGATACCGACCCCGGGCAGCGGCGGCAACTGACCACCAGCGCTCGTGATCTCGACGAACTCGCCGAGCGACTCACCCGCTGGCTGGCCGGCAAGCTCACCGGCACCACCGCGCCGGTGGTCACGGGGCTGTCGCGGCCGCAGGCGGGCGGCATGTCCAGTTCCTCGGTGATGTTCGAGGCGAGCTGGGAGCGCGAGGGCCGCACCGAGACCGGCTCGTATGTGGCACGGATGCCACCGGAGGAGGGCTCGTTCCCCGTCTTCGAGACCTACGACCTCGACACCCAGTACGCGGTGATGGCCGGCGTCGGCGCGCACAGCGATGTGCCGGTGCCGCGGCTGTGCTGGTTCGAGCCGGACGAATCCGTGCTCGGCACACCGTTTTTCGTGATGGAGCGGGTCCACGGGCGGATCCCGGAGGACAATCCGCCGTACGTGTTCGTCGGCTGGGTCTTCGATGCCACGCCGCAGCAGCGGATGCGGATCACCCACGCCACGGTCGACATCATCGCGAGGGTCCACGCCATCGCCGACCCCACGGCGAAATTCCCCGGCCTGTCCGGGGAAGGATCGTCGCTGCGCCGCCACTTCGACGCTCAGCGCCACTGGTACCGGTGGGCGCTCGCCGACGACGGTTACCGGATCCCGTTGCTGGAGCGCGGTTTCGACTGGCTCGAACAGCACTGGCCCGCCGATCCGGGGCCCGACGTGCTGAACTGGGGCGACGCCCGGCCGGGCAACATCATCTTCGACGAATTCGACCCGGTCGCCGTCCTGGATTGGGAGATGGCCACGCTCGGCCCGCGCGAACTCGACGTGGCCTGGCTGATCTTCATCCATCGCTTCTTCCAGGACATCGCCACCCGCTTCGATCAGCCCGGCCTGCCGGACTACCTGCGCCGCGACGACGTGGTCGCGCGCTACGAGGAGCTGACCGGCCACCGGCTGCGCGATCTGGAGTGGTATCTGGTCTACGCCGCGCTGCGCCACGGCATCGTGATGGCACGCATCAAACGGCGGATGATCCACTTCGGCGAGGACACCGACACCGACGACCGGGACGACTACGTGATGCACCGGGCGGCCCTCGAGGCCCTGCTCGACGGCACCTACCAGTGGGATTGAGGAGACTGATGGCAGGCATCGACGGACATCCGGCCCAGCAGGCGCCGGTTCCGCTGGACGAATATCCGGTGCACCAGACGCCGCTGTCGCTGGCGCGCGCGGCCACCACCGACCGAAACTTCTACGACCGCAACTACTTCAACGCCCACGACCGCAGCGGCGGCACGATGCTGGTCACCGGCTTCGGCGTCTATCCGAATCTCGGCGTGATCGACGCCTACGCCGCGGTGCGCCGCGGCGATACCCAGCGCACGGTCCGGTTCTCGGACGCGCTGCCGCCGCGTGACCTGACCATGAGCGTCGGCGGCTATCGCATCGAGGTGATCGAACCGCTGCGGCGCGTCCGGGTCATCTGCGAGCACGAGGATCTGTCGTTCGACCTCACCTGGGACGGCTCGTTCCCCGCCGTCCAGGAACAGCCGCACCTCATCCACACCGGCAGCCGGCCGATCATCGACGCCTCCCGGTTCGCCCAGGTCGGCTCCTGGTCGGGGACACTGCACGTCGACGGTGACGACATCGCCGTGGACCCGGGGATCTGGATGGGGACCCGCGACCGGTCCTGGGGCATCCGGCCGGTCGGTGAGACCGAACCACCCGGCCGCGACGCGAGCGAACCGGCCGCCGGATTCTGGTGGCTCTACGTGCCGTTGCGGTTCGACGACTTCGCGATCGTGGTGATCGTGCAGGAGAATCCGGACGGTTTCCGCACCCTCAACGACGCCGTGCGGGTGTGGCCGGACGGGCGCGTGGAACAGCTGGGCTGGCCGCGCATTCACATCGACTACCGTTCCGGCACGCGAATTCCCGTCTCCGCACGACTGGACATGACCGCCGGTGACGGCTCGCCGCTGACCGTGGAGGTGCGCGCGCACACCTGCATTCCGCTGCATATCGGCTGCGGCTACGGCGGCGATCCGGATTGGCTGCACGGCCAGTGGAAGGGACGCGACTGGTCCTCGAGCAGCAGCTACGACCTGACGGATCCGGCGGTGGCCGGGCGGATTCCGTGGGGTGTGATCGACCATGTCGGACAGGCCCGGTGTGGCGATGCCGAGGGCTGGGGCCTGTTCGAACACGGCAGCCTCGGCCGCCACGACCCCACCGGCTTCGCCGATTGGACCTCCGTCGCGCCGTAACCCGCGCCCGCTCCGCGTGGCGGGCTCGATGTGAGCTGGATCTCAGGTATCCTCCGACGGATCGACGCCGGGCCGTCGGCCCGGAACGGCACAGCGAGAGGCAGGCACGATGAGCGGATTCCGTGTTTCGCGTGGTTCCTCCCAGGTTTTCCCCGGCTCGGCGCCGTCTTCCGGGCGGGCGCGGCGCGCCCGCACGCGTGCCGGGTTCGCCGTGGCCACCGGGGCGCTGATGGGCGCGCTGCTTCCGGTCGTCGCAGCGGCCCCGGCCGGTGCGACCGTGGCGCCCACGATCGCGGTATCGATGTCCGGATCGGCACTGAGCCCGGTCAGCGGGGCACTGGTCGGCTGCGCCCAGAACGCGGTGGCGACGCTGCGCAACCCCGACGGCAGCCCCGTCACGCACGGCACCGTCGACTTCTTCAGTCACCTCTCCGGGATCAGCGGCAACATCGTCGGCACCGCGCCGGTGGTCAACGGGGTCGCCAGCATCGGCTGGGTGCCCGACCGGCCGGGCGAGCACGTCGTCAGCGCGGTGTACTACGACGGCCTTCCGGAACTGTCACCGGTCGCCGGATACACCATCGTGACGACCGCGAGCCTCGGCGGCGCCTGCGTATAAGGCATTGCGAGACAGCAATTTTCGCATCCACCCGGCCGGATCCGCGCAGTCGCGGATTCGGCCGGATCTCGTTCAGGCCGCCTGTCCCTGCGTTCAATCCTCCTCCGCGACGGCGACCGTCATGGTGCCGAACGCCGTCTTCGGCACGATCAGCCGCCCGCGCCGGCCCCAGCACACCCAGGCGAGCAGCGCGGCCGCTTCGGCGACACTGGGCGTGCCGACCGCGGCGGCCGCACGGTCGCCCGGATGAGGAACGTCGACCCGGGCCAGTTCGTCGGCACCGAATCCGATCACCGGCACATCGAATGCGGCGGCGGCCGCGACGGTGCCCGGCTCTTCTGCCCGCCGATCGATGGTTGCAAGACATCGGATCGCGCCGTCCCCCACCGCTTTCCGTACGGCCGCAACGATGGCATCCGCCGCCGGATCGGGCCGTGACCCGATTCCCACGACCACCGCCCCGCTCATCGGTCCCCGTTTGCCCGGCAACTGATCCACGGCCGGCCGGGTGCGCCGCAACGATCCATTCGGCCCCGGTGCCGGCGAACGAGATCCGCCGCTGCCCGGTTCAGCCGTCCGTCGGCGGGTCGTTTCGAGAGACGCGCGCGCATCGCCGTCACACGCCGGCGCGCGCCGCGGCGAACTGGCTGCACGCCGCAACGAAACGGACTGTGGCCGTGGGATTTCCGGCGGGGTGGGTGTGCAGATAGGACGCATGCACCTGGTACGCCACCGCGCCTTCCCGGACCGCGGTCTCGTCGGTGCGCCATCCCCACGCCGGTGGGTTCGATCCCGTGGTGACCAAGCGGGTGCGATGGAATTCGTGGCCGCGCACACGTTCTCCGGTGCGCCACAGCGCCGAGTCGGCCAGTGCCACCGCATCCCGGTAACCGAGGGTCAGGCGGGGTCCGAATTCGGCGGTGGCATCGAGGACTCCGGCCATGCGGTGCCCGTCCAGCGAACGGGTCAGGTAGAGCAGGCCCGCGCATTCGGCGTGCACAGGCATGCCGCGGGCCGCGGCCTCGGCAACCCCGGTCAACAGCGGCGTATTCGCGGCCAGATCGGCGGCATGTTCCTCCGGGAAGCCGCCGGGTAAGACCAAACCGGCTGTGCCCGAGGGCAATTGCTCGTGCAACGGATCGAATACCGCGACCCGGGCCCCGGCCGCCACCAGCAGTTCACGATGTTCGGCGTAGCCGAAGGTGAACGCCGGCCCGCCCGCCATCGCGATGAGCGGTGCAGGCTCTCGCACCACACTGTCCGAAGCGGACGTCTCCGGCTCGCCGCTCTGTCGCGGCCCTGCCGTCTCCGGGCCGTCGAGGGCGGTCCGGCTCGCGCCGGAACCCCGCCGGTGTGCGTGCGGGGCCGCCGCCGCGACCTCACCGATCGGATCCCACGCGGGCCCGGCCACGTCGGCGGCGGCCAGACGCGCGACCGCGCCCACATCGATGTGCGCGCCGACGAGTTCGGTCATGGCCTCGACCGCGGCGTGCGCCGCGGAGCCGTGCTCGACCGCCGGGACGAGCCCGAGATGCCGTGCGGGAACCGATAATTCGTCCATCCGCGGCAGGGCGCCCAGCACCGGAAGGCCGACCCGGGCGCAGGCGCCGCGCAGCACCTGTTCGTGGCGCGGGCTGCCCACGCGGTTGAGAATCACGCCGCCGAGCCGGATACCACTGTCGTAGGTGGCGAAGCCGTGCAGCAGGGCTGCCAGGCTCTGACTGTGGCCGCGCGCGTCGACGACCAGCAGCACCGGAGCGCCGAGCAGCGCCGCGACCTGCGCGGTCGAGCCCTCGGCGATCGGGGCGGGGTTCTCGGCGTCGATCCGGCCGTCGAACAGGCCCATCACGCCCTCGACCACGGCCACATCACAGCCCGCGCTGCCGTGCCGGTACAGCGGCACCACCCGCTCGGCGCCGACCAGCACCGGATCCAGATTGCGGCCCGGCCGCCCGGCGGCCAGACCGTGATAGCCCGGATCGATGTAGTCGGGTCCCACCTTGAACGGCGCGACCCGATGTCCGGCGCGGCGCAGCGCTCCGATCACACCGGTTGCCAGCGTGGTCTTTCCGCTGCCCGAGGCGGGCGCGGCGATCACCACGGCCGGAGTGGTCATCGGCCGCCCGCCGTCACCACTCGATACCCCGCTGACCCTTGCGCCCGGCGTCCATCGGATGTTTCACCTTGCTCATCTCGGTGACCAGATCCGCCGCGTCGACCAGCGCCTGCGGGGCGTCGCGGCCGGTGATCACCACATGCTGGTTGCCGGGCCGGTTCCGCAGCGTCTCGACCACCTCGCCGACATCCACCCAGCCCCATTTCAGCGGGTAGGTGAACTCGTCGAGGACGTAGAAGCGGTGCTGTTCGGCGGCCAGCCGGCGCGCGATCTCCCGCCATCCGGCCAGGGCCGCGGCGGCGTGGTCGCCCTCGCTGCCCTGTTTGCGGGTCCACGACCAGCCCTCGCCCATCTTGTGCCATTCCACCGGGCCGCCGGTGCCGGTCTCCTCGTGCAGCCGGCCCAGGGTGCGAAAGGCGGCCTCCTCGCCGACCTTCCACTTCGCGCTCTTCACGAACTGGAAGACCGCGATATCGAAACCCTGGTTCCAGGCCCGCAACGCCATCCCGAACGCCGCGGTCGACTTCCCCTTGCCGGGCCCGGTGTGCACCGCGAGCACCGGCTGATTACGCCGCTGGCGAGTGGTCAGCCCGTCGTCGGGAATCGTCTCCGGAACGCCCTTCGGCATCGCTGCATCCTCCTGGTCGAGCACCTATGCATCACATTCCCACATCCGCGCACCCGGCCGGCCGCGCGGGTCCGGAGCGGGCAGTCACGCCGCCACGTGATGGGGCAATCCGGACTTCACCGCGGCGGCGACCGAATCGCCGGTGAGCTCGCCGAGGCGCAGATAGGTGGCGCGCAGTTCCCTGGCGAATTCCGCGGCCAGTCCCAGCCGGACCATGCCGCGCTCGCAGTCGACGACCACACCGGCCACGCCGTCGCGGGCGAGCAATCGGGCGGCGGCACGGGCCCGCGGGATCGGGTCGGCACCGCCGGTGGCGCGCCCGTCGGTGAGCAGTACGACCATCGCGCGGCGCTGCGGATCGCGGACGTGTTCGCGGGCCACCACCTCGCGTGCCTTCAGCAATCCCTGTGCCAGCGGGGTTTTGCCGCCGGTACGCAGATCGGCGAGGCGGCGCACCGCGATATCCACCGAGGAGGTCGGCGGCAGCACCAGTTCGGCTTCGCTGCCGCGAACGGTGATCACGGCGACCTTGTCGCGGCGCTGATAGGCGTCGCGCAGCAGGGCCACCACCGCACCGGTGACCGCCGACAGGCGATCGCGTGCGGCCATCGACCCGGAGGCGTCGACCACGAACACGACCAGATTGCCTTCGCGCCCTTCGCGATACGCGCCCCGCAGATCGGCCGCCTCCAGGGCCAGCGGGCCGCCGACGCGGCCTCGTGCATGCTGATGGGGCGCCGCGGCGAACAGGGTGCCGAGCAGATGCAGCCCGGTGGAGCTGTCGGTGACCGATCGCACCACCCGGCCGTGCCGGGTGTGGGCGCGGGATCGGCGTCCGGGAGCGCCCTCCCCTACTCCGGGGATCTCCCAATGGGGCGGGCGGGCAGCGGAATTCGCCGGGGTGCCCGCACTGCCCTCGCGGGCGCCGCCGCGCGGCCCGCCGCCGGGTGAGTCGGGGCCGTCGTCGTCGGGGCCCTTGTCGCCGGGGCCGTTGTTCTCGGGCCCACCGTCGGTATCCGTACCCGGCTCCCGCTGGTCGCGATCGAACTCGCGCTCGGGGTCGGTGGCCGAATCCGCTGCGGCGCTCGGCGATTCGCTGTCCGCGGCACGACTCTGCTCGGAGCGAGCGCGCTCGGCCTCCTGTTCGGCATCCCGCATGGCCGCGTCGAGTTGTTCGTCGGTGATGCCCGGTTCGTCGAACGGATCGCGCCGACGGCGGTGCGGCAGTGCCAGTTCCGCGGCGATACGCACGTCTTCGGCTGTCACGCAGTCACTTCCGCGCCACGCCGCGTGGGCCGTCGCGGTGCGCGCCACCACCAGATCCGCGCGCATGCCGTCGACGTCGAAGGATGCGCACAGCGCGGCGATCCGGCGCAGTTCGATATCGTCGAGCGCCACCTCGGCGAGGCGTTCGCGCGCGGCGAGAATGCGCTCGGCGACGTCGCGATCGGCCGCGGCATAGGCGGCCGCGAAGCCGGCGGGATCGGCCTCGTAGTCGAGCCGGCGGCGCACCACGGCCATCCGCACGTCCACCTCACGCGAGGCCGCGACATCGACGGTGAGGCCGAACCGGTCCAGCAGCTGCGGGCGGAGTTCGCCCTCCTCCGGATTCATGGTGCCGACCAGGACGAACCGGGCCGGATGCGAATGCGACACGCCATCGCGTTCGATGTGCACCCGCCCCATCGCCGCCGCGTCGAGCAGGACGTCGACCAGATGGTCGTGCAGGAGATTCACTTCGTCGACGTACAGCACACCGTGATGGGCCGCCGCCAGCAGTCCGGGCCGGAACGCCTGCTCCCCGTCGCGCAGCACCCGCTCGAGATCCAGCGATCCCACGACCCGGTCCTCGGTCGCGCCCACCGGTAACTCCACCAGCCGGGCCGGCCGCTGCCCGCCCTCGTCGGCCACCGGCGGCAACAACTGCGCCAGCGCCCGCACCACGGTCGATTTGGCGGTCCCCTTCTCCCCGCGCACCAGCACCCCGCCGATCCCCGGATGCACCGCACACAGAATCAGCGCCAGCTGCAACTGCTCCTGCCCCACCACCGCCGAGAACGGAAACCCCGCCTCACCGTCACGATGCGCGGACACGGCCGATGCGGATTCACCTCGGAAATCGGACACGCCCCCACTGTATGCGCGCCCCATTCCGCCCCCACACCGGGCTGCCCTGTCACGCTACAGCCGCTTGCCCGCCGCGATATCGCGCACCACCCGTGGCAACACCACATGTTCGGCCGCGAGCACCCGCGCGGCCAAGGTCTCGGCGGTGTCGCCCGCCAGCACCGGAACCTCGTGATGCGCGATCACCCGACCGGTGTCGTAGTCGCCGTCGACCAGCTGCACCGTGGGCCCCGTGACCGCGACACCGGACGCCAGCACCGCTTCGTGCACACGCAGTCCGAACATGCCGGCGCCACCGAATCGCGGTAAGGGCGCCGGGTGGATGTTGAGGATTCGGGAATCGAACTGCCCGCGCGTTCGCGGTCCGAGTTTCTTCATATACCCCGCCGTCACGACCCACTCGGCCGCGTGCTCGACCAGAACCGTGCGGATCGCATCGTCCAACGCGCCGGGGTCGGGATGGGTCGCGCCGGAGAGATGCCGTGCGGGGATGCGATTTTCGCGCGCGTAGGCCAGACCCGCGGCGTCACTGTTGTTGCCGATGACGACCGCGATCTCGAAGCCCGCGCCGGGTTCGAGGGAGGCCCGGTGGAGCGCGCGGAGATTCGAGCCATGGTGTGAGACGAGCACGCCGACTCGAAGCGTTCGCACACCTCGCAGTTTCCCACAGCCACACGAGGTACGGCGGCAAGGTTCCCGTCCGCCGAATACGCTGGGCGGGTGCGGGATGTGGTGCGGGGCTTCGGGTATCTGGTGCGGGGGCAGCGGTGGGCGGTGGCGCATCGGCGGGAGCTGGGGCTGGGGCTGCTGCCGGGGGTGATCGCGATGGTGCTGTACTTGGGATTGCTGGTGGCGCTGGTGTCGTTCGCGGGGGATCTGGTGGCGTGGGCGACGCCCTTCGCGGCGCAGTGGGCGTCGCCGTGGGCCGGTCTGTTGCGCGGCGGCCTGGCCGTACTACTGGTGCTGCTCGGGCTGTTCTTGGCGGTGATCACGTTCACCGCGGTGACGCTGGTGATCGGCCAGCCGTTCTACGAGGCCCTGTCGGAACGGGTGGATCGGTCGCTGTCGGCCGACGGCCGTGCGCCGGAATCGGGTCTGCCGCTGTGGCGCGAGGTCTGGATCGGGATCCGCGATGGGGTACGGATTCTGATCCGGGCGGCGGTGTGGGGCGTGGTGCTGTTCTGCGCCGGATTCCTGCCGGTCGTGGGGCAGACGGTGATACCGGTACTCGGGGTGTGCGTGGCCGGGTTCTTCCTGGCTCAGGAACTGACCGGGGTCGCGATGCTGCGCCGCGGAATCGAATTGCGCGATCATCTGACAATGCTGCGATCGCGTCGAATGCTCGTGTGGGGCTTCGGTATTCCGCTGGCGGCCGCATTCCTCGTGCCGTTCGTGGCGATCGTCCTCATGCCGGGCGCGGTCGCCGGCGCCACCATGCTCGCCCGCGAATTGTGTGGTGCGGACTGCGATCCGGCACGGAGCCGATCACCGCGCCCGTGACATGAGAGGGCCCCGCACCCGGAACGGGATACGGGGCCGGCATCTCCGTGACGGACCCGCCACTCAGCCCCTGCGCATGGGGATGTGCGCGATGCCGTCCTCCTCGTACTCCTCGCCGTCGGGCTTGAACCCGTGCTTGGTGTAGAGGTCGACCAGGTAGGTCTGGGCGTTCAAACGCACTGTCGCCGAACCGGCTTCGGCGATGGCGGCCTGCAGCACCCGGGTGGTGTAGCCGTGACCGCGCGCCTCGGGAGTGGTGCACAGCCGGCCGATGCGGAACGACTTCACCCCGTTGTTGTGCTCCTCGAGCAGCCGCAGGGTGCAGATAATCTCACCCTCGTCGTCGAGCCAGAAGTGACGTGTCTCGGGGAGCAGATCGAGCCCGTCCAGTTCCGGATAAGCGCATTTCTGCTCCACGACGAACACTTCGACGCGCAGTTTCAACAGCTTGTACAGCGTCGCGGTATCGAGATCCGCGGCCCACGACCGTTTGAGCGCAACCGTTGACATCATCGCGTCTTGCTATCACATGTTTCAGCTGTGCGCGACCCCTGCGGCGATCGGCGTGTTGTCGACCCGGCCGCTGCCGTTGAGATGAAGGGCCTTCGTCGACCAGTCCCACACCTCGTGGAACAGCGCCTGGTTCTCCGACAGCTTCACACCCAGCGACGGCACCATTTCCTTGAGTTTCGGTGTCCAGGAGGAGTATTCGCTCGGGAAGCAGCGCTGCAGCACGTCGATCATCGCGCTGACACAGGTGGACGCGCCGGGCGAGGCGCCGAGCAGTCCGGCGATGGAACCGTCACCGGCGGCGATCACCGCGGTGCCGAGCTCCAGGACGCCGCCGGCACCCTTGCGCCGGATGATCTGCACGCGCTGACCGGCGGTGATCAGCTCCCAGTCGTGACCGTCGGCGCGCGGGATGAACTCCTCCATGGTGTTCACCTTGCCCGCCGGCGACTTCAGCAGTTCGCTGACGAGGTACTTGACCAGGCCGAGTTCGGTGACGCCGACACCCAGCATCGGGGTGACGTTACCGGCCCGCACCGACTTGAGCAGATCGCTGAACTTGCCGTCCTTGAGGAACTTCGGGGTCCAGCCGGCGTAGGGGCCGAACAGCAGGCCCGGCTTGCCGTTGATGACGCGAGTGTCCAAGTGCGGCACCGACATCGGCGGCGCACCGACGGCGGCCTTGCCGTAGACCTTGGCGTCGTGCTTGGCGATGAGCTCGGGGTTGGTGCAGCGCAGGAACTGGCCACTGACCGGGAACCCGGCGAAGCCCTGGATCTCCTTGATGCCGGCCTTCTGCAGCAGCGGCAGCGCATACCCACCGGCGCCGACGAAGACGAACTTGGCGTTGAGCGTGCGCGTGGCGCGGGTGCGGGTGTTGCGGACCTTGACCGTCCAGCTGCCGTCGGACTGCTTGGACAGGTTGCGCACCTCGTTGCCGAACGCGATCTCCACGCCCGAGGAACCGAGGTAGGCCAGCAGCTGCTTGGTCAGCGCTCCGAAGTCGATATCGGTACCGGTCTGGGTCCAGTTCAGCGCGACCGGCTCGGAGAAGTCACGGCCCCGGGCCATCAGGGGCAGGCGGCGGGTGAACTCGTCCGGGCTGTCGATGAATTCCATACCCTCGAACAGCGGGTGCCGGGCCAGCGCGGCGTGACGCTTGCGCAGATACTCCACACCGTCGGCGCCGTGGCAGAAGCTCACGTGCGGAATGGGATTGATGAAGCCCGAGGGGTCGGCGAGCACGCCGTTCTCGGCGCCGTAGGCCCAGAACTGGCGCGACACCTGGAAGCGCTCGTTGATATCGATCGCCTTGGTGATGTCGACCGAACCGTCGGCGGCCTGCGGCGTGTAGTTGAGCTCGCACAGCGCCGAGTGGCCGGTGCCCGCGTTGTTCCACGGGTCGCTGCTCTCGGGCGCGGCCGCGTCCAGCCGCTCGAACATGGTGATGGACCAGTCGGGCTGCAACTGGCGAAGCAGTGCACCCAGGGTGGCACTCATGATGCCGGCACCGATGAGGACTACATCGGTCTTTTCAGTCATCGCAGCGTTCGGCACGGGGTGATCGACTTCCTTGTCCAGCGCGGGCACTTGGTGGGCGGCTAATGAGGTTACCCGCCGTTCACTTCAACTTGATTCTGCCCCTCACCATGCCCGTTTCCGAAACCGTCACACATGCAGGTTCGCCACGGCTCGACGTGCAGGCCCCTGAGCGGGTCGAATATCGTGAGGCTGTGACGAACGAGACGCCCCTGGCCCCGTCGACCACCCACGCCTGGCAGCCCGATGTTCTGGGCGAGGGATACCGGCAGCTGACCATCCCACTCGGGCCCGATCCCGACGGTGAGGGCGTCGTCGACGCCACCCTGGTCCGCCACGAGCCCGATATCGCCGAGCCGGCCACCGGCGCCGTGCTGTACGTCCACGGTTTCACCGACTACTTCTTCCAGAAGCACCTCGCCGAGCACATGAGTGCGCGCGGCTACCGCTTCTACGCCCTGGACCTGCGCAAGTGCGGACGCTCCCGCCGCCCCGGTCAGACGGCGCACTACGTCAGCGACCTGCGGCTCTACGACACGGAACTGGACCGCGCGGTCGAGATCGTGCGCGAGGAGACCGGGTTGCCGGTACTGCTGATGGCCCACTCCACCGGCGGCCTGGTGTTGCCGCTGTGGCTGAACCGCCGCGACGCCGCCGACCGGGGCATCACCGGACTCGTGCTGAACAGCCCCTGGTTCGATCTGCAGGGCCCGGCCTACTACCGCCACATCGGCACCGCCGTGATCGGCGGCGTGGGACGGTTGCGCGCGATGACGCGCCTGCCCGGCGGCGAGCTCAGCACCTACGGCGACAGCCTGCACACCAGCGTCGCGGGCGAATGGGACTATGACCTGGATTGGAAGCCGCTGGGTGGGTTCCCGGTGCATCTGGGCTGGCTGCGCGCCATCCGCAGGGGCCATGCGGAGCTGCATCGCGGCCTCGACGTCGGCGTTCCGGCGCTGATCCTGCGGTCGAAGGTGACGAAGTTCATGCGCAAATACGGCCCGGCCGCGGATGTGTCGGATGTGGTGCTCGACGTCCGCCAGATTCAGCGCTGGTCCGGATGTCTGGGCGGCCGCACCAACATCGTGCCCATCGAGGGCGCCCGCCACGACGTGTTCCTGTCGGCGCCGGAGGTGCGCTCACGCGCGTTCACCGAACTGGACGCGTGGCTGAGCTGGCTGCGCGACTTCCGCGCCGCGGACTGAACAGCGTTGCCGCGCAGGGCCTGTCGCGAACCCGCTCACCACAGACCGGAGCGCAGCACGATCTCGGTGGCGAATTCGTGATCGGCCTTGAGCGGCACATCGGCGGTATCGACCTGGGTGACGCGGAATTCGCCGAAGACGTGGCGACCGCAGGAATCGGCCACCGTGCGCGGCAGGTCCTCGGTGGCGATGACGGTGGTGGGCAGCTCCACGGCCGGGCAGGTGGCGTCGGCGGCGGTCCCGTCCACGGCGACGGCCGGATGCGCTCGCCCGGCCACCACCAGTCCGACGAAGCGGCCGAAGCCGCGCGCGCCCAGCTGCCAGGCCAGTTCCGCGCCCGCGCCGTAGCCGGCCAGGTTGGCCCAGGCCACGCCGAGATCGTCGAGGATCGCATACACCGCGGCCTTGTCCAGGCCGTCGATCGACTCCACCGTGATGGTGCGCAGATCGGAGTTGTGCAGTCGCTCGCACACCTGGTCGTAGACGTCGGCCGAAGCTCCGGCGTCGGGTAGCAGCAGCACCGTATGCCTGGACTCCGGCCCGCCGACTCGTACGGTCCAGGCGCGGTCACCGACCGCGATTCGCCGGGTCTCCATGCCGATCAACGCTACACGGGAGCGGGCGGGCGCACGCCATGTCCTCGGCCACTTCATCGCCCGGTGATGACCCGGATCGCAGCGCTGTGAGGTGGGCGGCCTCGGCACCGGAAACTCGACCTCGGCACATCGAGCGAGTTCGGCATCTGCCCGCGAACGGATTTGCAGCCCCGCGCGCACCGGCCCCGCCGGGCCCGGCACTCACCGGCCGACGGTGAGGGTGGGCAGCCCCGCGGGTACGCCGTCGCTGATCAGGCGCTCGAGCGCCGCGATGTCGAGGTATTTCTCGATCAGATCGGCCAGCAGATCCACTTGAGCGGTCCGCACCGCCTCCACACAGGTATCGGAGGCGACCACGAAGCCGGTGCGACCGGCCTGCCGCGCGGCCTCTCCCAGCCACGCGCGGCGGAACTCGTCGGATTCCAGCAGCCCGTGCAGATGTGTGCCGCGAACGGCCCCGCGCACGCTGCCTTCGCCGACCGCGATCCCCGCGCCTCGGACTCGCACGTGGCTGTCGGCGTCAGCTACGCGGGCCGCCCGAACGCTGCCGCCACGCCCGTCCGGATCCGTCTCGGCACCGTTGGTCTCGACCCAGGCCGGATCGCCGCTGCGCCGCACCCGGCCGTGGTGGATCTCATAGCCGGACAACGGGATTCCGACAACAGCTCCCCCGCTCGCCGCGCCGTGGCCGGCCCTGCGGCGCAGCACCTTCGGATCGGCGAATTCGATCTCGAGGTCCAGCAGGCCGAGACCGGCAACCTCGCCCGCCCCGGATTCGACGTCGTCGTGGATGCGGCGGCCGAGCATCTGATAGCCACCGCAGATGCCCAGCACCGGCCTTCCCGCGCCGGCGTGGGCCGCGATCGCGTCCGCGATTCCGGTGCGGCGCAACCAGTTCAGATCCGAGACCGTGGATTTGCTCCCCGGAACGACGACCACGTCCACGCCGGCCAGCCGCGACGGGTCGCTCACCCAGCGCACCGAGACTCCCGGTTCGCAGGCCAGCGCCTCGATATCGGTGGAGTTGGAGATGCGTGGCAGCCGGATCGCGGCGACGCTCAGCCACTCGGTGCCCACCGGTGGGCGGGGGCGGCCGACCGGGGCATCCGCGACCGTGCCGAGGGAATCCTCCGCGTCGATCCACAGCTCGTCGCTGAAAGGCATGACGCCGAGCGTCGGACGGCCGGTGAGCGCGGTCAGCTGGTCCAGCCCGGGCCGCAGCAAGTCCACGTCGCCGCGGAATTTGTTGACGATGTAGCCCGAGATCAGCCGCTGATCCTCGGGGTCGAGAATCGCCACGGTGCCGAACAGATGCGCCAGCACCCCGCCACGATCGATATCGCCCACCAGCAGTACCGGCAGCCGCGCCGCGCGCGCGAGACCCATATTCGCCAGATCGGTTGCGCGCAGGTTGATCTCGGCGGGTGAGCCGGCGCCCTCACAGATCACGACGTCGAACTCGGCGCGCAGGGCGGCCAGTTCCCCGGCCACCACCTCTCGCAACCGCCGCCGGTGCCGGAAATAGTCGCGGGCGCCCACGGTGTCGACGGCGCGGCCCCGCACCACCAGCTGCGAGCGGCGATCGCTGCCGGGTTTGAGCAGGACCGGATTGAACCGCACGCTGGGCTCGAGTCCGCAGGCGCGCGCCTGCAGTGCCTGCGCCCGGCCGATCTCACCCCCGTCCAGGGTGACGACCGAATTGTTGGACATGTTCTGCGCCTTGAACGGCGCCACCCGCACGCCGCGCCGCGCCAGCATCCGGCAGATGCCGGCCACCACCACGCTTTTTCCGGCATCGGAGGTGGTACCGGCGACCAACAGCGCGCCGTTCACCGCGCCACCACGCCGGCCGCGCCCGTGAACCTCATGGGAGCGTGAGGATTTCGGCGCCTTCCTCGGTCACGACCAGCGTGTGCTCGAATTGCGCGGTCCACTTGCGGTCCTTGGTGACCACGGTCCAGCCGTCGTCCCAGATCTCGTAATCGATGCCGCCGAGGTTGATCATCGGCTCGATGGTGAAGGTCATGCCCGGCTCGATGACCGACTCGATGGCGGGCTGGTCGTAGTGCAGGATCACCAGGCCGCTGTGGAAGGTCGGGCCCACGCCGTGGCCGGTGAAGTCGCGGACCACGCCGTAGCCGAACCGGTTCGCATACGACTCGATGACGCGCCCGATCACGTTCAGCGCACGCCCCGGGCGGACCGCCTTGATGGCCCGCATGGTGGCCTCGTGGGTGCGCTCCACCAGCAGCCGGGCCTCCTCGTCGACATCACCGGCGAGGAAGGTGGCGTTGGTGTCGCCGTGCACGCCGTTGATGTAGGCCGTGACGTCGATATTGACGATGTCGCCGTCCTCGATCACGGTCGAGTCCGGAATGCCGTGGCAGATCACCTCGTTCAGCGAGGTGCAGCAGGATTTGGGGAAGCCCTTGTAACCGAGGGTCGACGGGTAGGCCCCGTGATCGCAGAGATACTCGTGCACGACCGCGTCGAGGTGGTCGGTGGTGACGCCCGGGGCGACGGCTTTACCGGCCTCCTGCAGCGCCTGGGCGGCCAGTTTGCTCGCCAGCCGCATCTTCTCGATGGTCTCCGGCGTCTGCACCCACGGCTCGCGGCCCTCGTTGACGGTCTTCTTCCAGGCGTACTCCGGCCGCTCGATCGAGCGCGGCACCTCGCGGACGGGCGAGAGCGTTCCGGGGACGAGCGGCTTGCGGGTGCGCACAGACATGTATTCAGACTATCCGCCCCGGGAGGCGGCCACGGCGGCGACGCCGCTGTGCGCTGCGGTTACCGGGCGGGCGGCGTGGCGACGCCGCTGACGAGGTCGGTATAGCCGTCGACCAGTTCGGCGAGGTGGTACCAGTGCTTGTGGGTGGTGTCGCTGCGGGCGCCGTCGCTGTCGATGGCGCGGTTGGCGGCGACCCAGCTGCCGGCCATGCGGTCGACCATCGGCCCGAGGACATCGGTGCGCAGCGCGACCCCGGTGCGATAGCCCGGCAGTTCGCGTTCCACCCATTCGTTGATGTCGTCGATGAGTTCACCGCGGCGGCAGTCGATTTCCGCGATGAGAATCGGGTCCGTGATCTGCGCGCGCCGGGTGTGCAGTTCGGCCAGCGCCCGGGCCGATCGCAACAGTTCGCGGTCCTGGAATCGCCGACCTTGGAAGGCGCACAACAATTGCGGAGCTGCGGGTAACGCATTGGCAATCGAAGTGGTCATCGTCGCACCGTCATCACTGATCTCCGGATTTCGCTCGTCCGTCGTTCGGATCGAATGTGGCGAATCTAAGGGTAGATCGGATTCTGCTCTTGCATATGCAAGAACGCAAGATTGCGTCCGCATTGCTGGAATCACGGTGTGGTCACAGTCTTCCCAGCCTCATATTATGCCCGCGACGTGCGATGATGCCTCGAGAACGACTGTGCTGGTAATCATTTCACGGGTCGACCGGTCGTGGCCGGAACCCGCGACGGCGCGTCGGCAACGATCTCGCGACACGCTCAGCGCGGCGCCAAACCACGCAAAACGATCTCCATACCGCCGCGAAATTCCTCCTCGGCCGAGATGTCGCGGGCGTGGGTGGCGGTGTCGACGAGATACGGATAGTCGGCCGTCGGCAGCGTCGCGATCGCCGCGGTGCCCGCACCGCCGATCGCGGCATAGTGCTCGTTCTCCAGACAGCCCAGCAGGAAGGCCACCAGCGTCCGCTGAGCTATCACTCGCTCGCGCCCCGTGAAACCACCCGCGGTGAGCGCGGCGAGCGTGGCATCCATCCATCGCAGCGCGGCCGGACTCGCGTGCCGGTGCCGCGGCACCAGCGGAGCCGTCGCCGGATGCGCCGCGACCGCAGCCCGCATGCGCTCGAGCAGTATCGCGAGCGTCGCCCGCCACTCGGCGTCGGCGGGGGTGGACACGTCGACCTCGCCGAGCACCCGGTCGACGATCAGCACTTCGAGGGCCTCACGGTCGGCGACGTAGCGGTACAGCGCCATGGTGGCCATGCCCAGTTCGGCGGCCACGGCACGCATCGTCAGGCCGGGCAGGCCGGCGCGGTCGATCACCGCCAGGGCCGCGGTCGACAGGTCCGCGGCGGTCAGCGAGCGAGGACGGGGCACGGATTGACAGCGTACAAGATACGCGCATACTGGTTCGTAGGCGTACGAGGTACGCCTACCTACCGAGGAGCATTCATGTCGGCACCCACCACCGTCGCGAGCCGGACCCTGATCGCCGTCACCGGCACCGCGATTCCCGTCCCGGATCCCGATCGCCTGATTCATCTGCAATTCCGCCGTTTCGCCGGATGTCCCATCTGTCACCGGCATCTGCGCACCTTCATCACCCGGCATGCCGAAATCGCCGCCGCCGGAATCCGCGAGGTCGCCGTCTTCCATTCCGCGGCGGACGAATTGACCGACTACGCCGCCGATATCCCGCTGGACCTGATCGCGGATCCGGACAAGACGCTGTATCGCGAATTCGGCGTGGAATCCGCGCCTCGCGCACTGCTGCATCCGCGGGCATGGCCGGGTATCGCGCGGGCGGTCGGCAGCGCCGTCGGTCCGATGGCACGTGGCGAGCAACCCACGCCCCGCGGCACGCCGCAGGGCGGTCGCCTCGGCCTGCCCGCCGATTTCCTCATCGCCTCCGACGGCTCGATCGCCGCCGCCTATTACGGCTCACACGCCGACGACCAGTGGTCGGTCGACGAATTGCTCTCCCACGCAAAGGTATTCCGCTCATGATGACCATCGAACTCTTCGTCTCCGAGGCCACACCGACGCGCGAGCGCCGCGCCGCGCTGGCCGACCGCATCCTGCACGCCCTGACCACCGGCGAATCCGCGCCCGAGCAAGTCCTGGCTCGCGCCCGGGAGTTGACCCACGTGCTGATCCACACGCCGGAGGTGTGGGCGACCGGCGGTCCCGATCCCTCGACCGCACCGCGCTATCTGGCCCGCGTGACGGTGCCCGGATCCTGGAGCAACACGGAGGGATTCGGCACGCATGTGATCG
Source organism: Nocardia africana NBRC 100379 (assembly GCF_001612635.1). Classification (GTDB taxonomy): domain Bacteria; phylum Actinomycetota; class Actinomycetes; order Mycobacteriales; family Mycobacteriaceae; genus Nocardia; species Nocardia africana. Next base: position 55,208 of record NZ_BDAV01000005.1, read on the forward strand.
CGGCGATCACCGAGGCCGTCGCCGCGACCGAATCGGATCCGGACCGGCTGTCCCGTGCCCCGCATTGCCTGGTGCAGATCATCGGCCTGCGCGAGGGCAATGTCGGCACGCTGGGGCACGCGACCTCCGGAACCGAGATCACCCGGCTGATCACCCAGGACTACCACCCGGCCGAGGATCACCGGGACGTGCCCGACGGCCATGTGATCGACCCGGTGTGCGGGATGACCGTGGAGTGGGCGACCGCGCGCTTCACCCTGACGCACGACGGCGTCGACCATGCCTTCTGCGCGCCGACCTGCCGAAAGGCCTTCGCCGAGGAGCATTCGATCATCGCAGGCGGCTGAGCCGGTCCGGCCGGATCAGCTCGTACTCGCGTGCATCTCCCAGATCAGCACCTCGCTCGGCGCCACGGCCGTGATGCGTTGCCCGCCGGTGCCCGTGGTGCGTACCGCGTCACCGGCGGACAGGGTGGTCTGCTCGTCGGCCGGGCCCTCGAAGACGGCGGTTCCGCGGGCGAGGAAGATGTGGCCGAACGGCGCCTCCGGCACCAGCACCGAACGGCCCGGGTCCAGCCGTGCGACATGGAATGCCGCGTAGCGATTGCCGAGGGTGATCGCCGTCTCGGCGCGATGGCGAGGCATTCCGGATGCGACGGTGACCAACTCGTTGCGCGACAGGCCGGCCTCGACGTCGGCGTCCTGATAGCTCGGCGCGCGGCCGGCCTCGTCCGGCGGTATCCACATCTGCACCACGTGCAGATTCGCGCGCTCGCCGTACACCGCGCCGTTGCGCTCGGAATGCAGGATTCCGGTTCCCGCGCTCATGCGCTGGGCCAGGCCCGGCCGGATCAGCCCGGAATGACCTTCCGAATCCTGGTGCACCACAGTGCCTTCCAGCACCCAGGTGACGATCTCGGTATTCAGATGCTGATGCGTGTCGAAACCCGCACCGGCCTCGACGACATCCTCGTTGTGCACCAGCAACATTCCGTGTGCGTTGGCGGCGAGATCGAAATTTCCGGTCGCGGGAAACGACTGGCGGGAATCGAGCCATTCGTTCCGCCAGCCGTATCGCTGGTCGGACCGTACGATCCGCACCGCCTCCACTGCCGTCGGCGCCATGGCGATCGACCTCCGTTCCACCTGTGTTCTCCTGCTGCAATCCCCGGGCAATCGTGGATATTCCCGGGTGGGAACGACCGCGCCGGGACCTGCGGCGCGGGCGGTATGCTCGCCCGACCGTTCCCGAATCCGTGGAACGCGCTCGAGCGTCCCGAATCTCACAAGGAGTGCGCGCGCGATGGCAGGTAAACGCACGGTGCTGACGGTTCAGCTGCGGCGGTTGGCCGCACTGCTGTCGGAGATGCGTGAGCAGGCGGGGATCAGCAAAGAGGTGGTCAGCGCTCGCACCGGCATCAACGTCACCACGCTCTACCGGATCGAAACCGCGCAGGCGCGCCCGCAGCGGCGCACCCTCACCGCGATGCTCGACCTGTACGGCATCGGCGAACCGCAACGCTCCGACGCGGTGCAGTTGCTCATGGAAGCGCAGAAACCGGGCATGTCGCGCCCGTTCGAGGCCGCCGTCTCGGAGGTCTACGCCGCCTACATCAACTTCGAGACCGAGGCGCTGTCGGCGCGACTGTTCCAGACCTCGTTCATCCCCGGCCTGCTGCAGACCGAGCGCTATGCGTGGGCGGTCCTGGACACCGCGATGCCCAAGGTCGAGACGTCGGTGATCGAACAGCGCCTGCGGGCCCGGGTGGAGCGCTCGAAGGTGCTGACCCGCGACGGGAATCCGCTGGAGTTGTGGGTGGTCCTCGACGAGGCCGCCATCCGGCGGGTGGTCGGCGGGCCCGAGGTGATGCGCGAACAGTTGCTGCGGCTCACCGAGGACACCGACAAGCGCAATGTCATCCTGCAGGTGCTGCCGTTCGGCGCGGGTGCGCACCCGGCGATGGTCGGCTCCTTCGTCGTGCTCGACTTCCCCGATCCGGCCGACCCCGAACTGGTCTACGTCGAAGGGATCGCCGGCGACGATATCGTGGAGGGCCACAACGAGATTCGCCGATTCGGCGTGATGTTCGACCAGCTGCGCGCGATGGCACTGAGCCCGCGTGATTCCGCGGAGATGATCAACGAGATCGCCGAGGGCCTGCGCTGAGCGACGCCGGCCCGGCCCCGCTCACTGCCGGCTGGCACGCCGGAATCCGACCGCCGCCGGCACCGCGAACAGGACCATCGCACCGACCGACCATCCCACCGTCGCCCACAGCGGCCCGCGGGCCGATTCGCCGAGCGCCAGCGCGCTCATCGAGTCGATCGCCGTGGACAGCGGCTGATGGGCCACGATCGGCTGCGCCCATTCGGGGTAGGCGGGAAGCGGGACGAATCCGGTACTGAAGAACATCAGTAGCGAGGATCCGAGCGAAATGGCCTCTACCACGAACGTTTTCGCCGAATACACCGCCACCGCCGTCACCATGGTGGCGAATCCGATTCCGTAGAGCAGCGGCACCCCGAGCACCGCGAGTGCGGCGGCGGGACGGTGGAACCGGAAACCGAGCGCCATACCCACCGCGAAGAGCACCACCGTGCAGAGCACGATCCGGGCGACCTCGGCGAGCAGCCGCGACAGCAACCCCGAGGCGCGGTGGACCGGCAGCGCCCAGAAGCGGCCCAGCAGGCCCGCATCGCGTTCGCGGCCCAGCGTCACCGCCCCGGCCAGCGATCCCGACATCACCGACACCACGGTCACCATCGGCACCGAACCGTAGAGCGCGTCGACGCCGGAGAACGAAGAGATCTGCCGGCCGAGCACCGTATTCAGCATTATCAGCAGCAGCGCCGGGAAGACCAGGATCTGTGCCGTGGTGAGCGGATCGCGGCGCCAGCGCCGCAACAGCCGGCCGGTCTGCACCAGGGTCTGTGGCAGCAGATACCGCCAGCGCTCGGTATCCACCTGCACGGTCGCCAATTCGCGCACCGCCGTGTCCGCCCCGGTCATCGCTGCCTCCGTACCGCCAGCACCACCGACCCGACGCCGAAGACCAGCAGCCCGGCCACCGTCCACATCACACCCGGCCCGATCGTCGACCGGTCCACCGCCGTGGCGAAACCCGGCTTGTCACCCGCGAGCGCTCGCATCGCGTCGACGAACTGCGACACCGGCTGATTCCGCGCGAAACCCTGAATCCACGGCGGGAATTGCGAGGCCGGCGCGAACCCGGTGGACACCATGCCGAGAATCAATTGCGGCAGCATCAGCACCTGGGTGGTGGCCTCCGGCGACTTCGACAGCGCCCCCAGCAGATCACCGAACAGTCCCAGCATCACCCCGACCGACACCGAGAACAAGAGGAAACCCAGTGTCTCCCAGTTACTTCCGCCGAACCGAAAACCGATCACGTGCGCGGCCAGCAGCGCCGCCGCCAACGCGATGACGACGCGGTATCCGGTGGGGGCGGTGCGGGCCATCAACGGTGCGATCGAGGGAATGGGCATGGTCGCCAGCCGGGCATCGAGACCGTCGCGGGCATCGACCGCCGCACGCAGCGCGGCCGCGGACGCGCAGAACGACACCGCCTGCATGACGATCATCGGCATCAGGAACTGGGCGTAACTGCTCGCCCCGTGCCCGGCGAAAGTCATCACCCGATTCAGCGGTACGTAGAAACCCAGGGTGAACACCGTCGGCGCCAGCACCGCCGTCAACACCTCGCCGTTGCGCAGCGAGGGCCGGATCTGGCGCCGGGTGAGCACCCAGCACGGCAGCCACCAGCCGCGCAGCACGGCATGCGCGCTCCGCCGCGGCATCGCCTGGATACGCACGGTCATCGCCAGCTCCGTTCGCACGCGGTCGGCATCGGTCCATCACACCAGACACCGGACCGCCGCGGCGTGATCTCGGCGCGAGCGGGGCCCGATTCGCGATGTATGTCGTGGCCTACCCCGTCTCGTCCCGGACGAACCGGACTCGGCCGCGTGGTCGTCCCACCCTCGGCGCCGCGGGGAACTATGCTGTGCGCCGTGCTCGAACCCCAACCCGCCGTCGCGCCCCATCCGGATATCGCCCATCTGGCTCCGCTGCTGGGCACCTGGCGGGGCTCCGGTCACGGGGAGTATCCGACCATCGAGCCGTTCGACTATCACGAGGAAATCCGGTTCGGCCACGTCGGCCGCCCGTTCCTCACCTATCGGCAACGCACCCGCCACGCCGGCGACGGCCGCTCGCTGCACGCCGAAACCGGCTACCTGCGCGCGACCGGCGCGGACCGGGTGGAACTGATCCTCGCCCACCCCACCGGTATCACCGAGATCTGCGAAGGGCGGATCACAATCGCCGAGGACGGGCTGCGGCTCGAACTCGATTCCACGCATATCGGCACCTCCACGACGGCGAAATCGGTCACCGCGCTGGGCCGGTCGATCCATCTGTCCGGCGACACGATCGACTACACGCTGCGAATGGCGGCCGTCGGGCAACCGACGCAACACCATCTGTCGGCCAGCTTGCGCCGATCTGAACAGAATTAGAAATTGACAGTCTAACCGGGCTTTTCATGGCCTTTTCCGCTGCGCGTTCCGGCACAGGGGGTTGTCGGCGCGCGGTTCGCCGGTTTACGGTTTTCGGGGTCGGCTAACAGTCGGCGAACCGATGGTTCGATGCCAGTGGCTCTCACTCACCGACAAGGGAGAAGACCATGAAGCGTTCGACGCTCACGCTGATCACCGCGGGGATGATCCTCGCCGGGACCGGGGCCGTGGAGATTCTGGGAGACGGTTCGGCCGGGGCGTCACCCCCGACCGAGCACGCGACCTCGGCCACCGTCGGTGGAACGGAGGTGCAGGGACAATAAACGCCACCCGAACTACACAGCTTTCACCCCCGTGACCGGACGCCACCGAGCGTCCGGTCACGTGCATTCGGGGGGCTCGCCGCAATCTCGGTCCGCCGGGCGGGCCCACGGGCGGCTCAGGCACTGCCCGGTGGGAGAGCTGCCAGCATATCCCTGGTCACCGCGACCGCATTGTCGGAACTCCCGCCGCGTACCAGCAGCGTCGCCCATGCGAGATCGCCGCGAAATCCGATGAACCACGAATGCGATCCGCCGTCGACCTCCGCCTCACCGGTCTTGCCGAACACCTCCCCCTGGTCGGCGATCCGCTCGGCCGTACCCCCGGTGACCACCTTGCGCATCATCGCCTGCAGACCCTCCACCACCTGCGGCGACAGGCTCGGCCGGTCACCGTGCACGGCCGTCTCGTGCCCGGAGATCAGATACGGTGTCGGCGCCGACCCGTGCGCGACCGTCGCCGCCACCAGCGCCATGCCGAACGGGCTGACCACCACCTTGCCCTGACCGATCCCGTCCTCGGTGCGGACCACCTCGTCGTCGGCCCGTGGTACCGAACCCGACACGGTCGGCAACCCGGCGACGGTGTAGTCCGGGCCCACCCCCATCCGCGCGGCGGCGTCGGTCAGCGCCGCACCGGGCAGTTCGCTGGCCAATTTCGCGAAGGCCGTATTGCAGGACCGCTCGTACGCCGTCGACATCGGCACATCACCGAGGGAGAACAGGTCGTAGTTCGGAATTGTCCGCTCCCCCACCACGATCCGGCTCGGACACGGCACGACGGTATCCGGGTTCGCGATGTCCGCGGTCATCGCGGCGGCGGCGGTGACGGTTTTGAAGGTGGAGCCGGGCGGATACAGCCCGGTCGTCGCGACCGGCCCGTCGGTGTCGGCGGCCTCGTTCTGCGCCACCGCGAGGATGGCTCCGGTGGAAGGCTGGATCACCACCATCATGGTCTGCTCGCGACGCGGGTCCACGGCCCGCTGCGCGGCGTTCTGCACGGTGCGATCGATACTGAGCGAGAACGACGGAGCCGGTTGCGGCGCAACCTCTTTCAGCACATCGGTATCGACGCCGTCGGCGTTGACGGTGACCACACTCCAGCCCGCCTTGCCGTCGACCTCGTCGATGACGGTCTTGCGGATCTGCGTCATCAGGTCGGGCGCGAAATGCCTGTCGGTGGGCAGGAGGTCCCCCTGCCGGTCGGTGGTCACCCCGGGCAGGCCCAGCAACTGTCCGCTGACCTGGTCGAATTCCCAATCGCTGAGCCCCAGGACGAGAGCAGGACCGTGTTGTTTCCGGGCGGCGGCCAGGATCGCGTCGGTGGTCAGGGTGTCGTCGAACTGTTTCAGCGCGGCCGACAGCGCGCCGGCCACATAGCCCGGATCCGGGGCGTCGGACACCGTGAACGAAATCCTGTGCACCACACCCGGAACCAGGACGTCGCTGCCGGACCGTTCATTGACCCGCGCCCGCGGAGCCGGGGTGGTGCGCAGGTGCAGGCTCTGGGTGTCGCCCAGTTTCGGATGGATGTCGGAGGCACTCCAGCGCACCTTCCACTGCCCGCCGCTGCGGCCCATCTGCAACTGCCCGGAGTAGCTCCAGACGCGGTCCTTCGGCAGGGTCCACTCGTAGGTGTAGTCGACGGTGGCGGTGTCGCCGGTGACGCGCGCGGATCCGGTATGCGCGGTCAGGTGCTGTGCCTGCAGGTTCTGCCACGCCGAAGCCAATGCGGCCGAGGCCTTCTCCGGCTGGGTGGTCAGATCGGCGGCGTGCGCCGCGTCCTGGCGGGCGAAGGCGGACAGGAAGGAGTCGGCCGCGGCGACCGGCCCCTGCGGTCCGGACGAACACGCGCTCGCCGTCACCACCACGGCGGCGGCCGCACTCAGCACCAGCGCGCGCGGCGCACATCTCGACTTCGACATCGCCACCGATGGTAGCCAGCAGGTCGCTGGTAAACGTTGCGACACACTGGCTTTGCCCGGTGGGCACCGGAATCCGGGTGCTCAGTCCACGAGGATCGTCGCGAATGTCGCGACCTGATGGAAGCCGACCTTGGCGTAGGCGCGGCGGGCGACCTCGTTGTAGGAGTTCACGTACAGGCTCGCGGTGCGACCCGCCGCGACCACCGCATCGGCGACCGCGGCCGTCCCGGCGGTGCCCAGGCCCCGGCCGCGCCACTGTGGATGGACCCACACGCCCTGGATCTGACCGGTCCGCCGCGACATCGCCCCGACCTCGGCCTTGTAGACGACCTGACCGTCCTCGAAGCGCGCCCACGCGCGACCGGCTTCGATGAGGCTCGCCACCCGGCGCCGGTATCCGCGCCCACCGTCGCCGGCCCGCGGATCGACGCCGATCTCCTCGGTGAACATCGCGACCGCGGCGACCAGATACCGTTCCAGCTCGTCGCGCCGCACGCGGCGCACCTTCGGATCGGGTACGGCGTGGGCGCGGCCGTCGAGAGCCAGCAGCGGCTGATCGGAGCGGATCTCGCGCGGCGGACCCCACCGCTGTTCCAGCATCTCCCACAGCGGCAGCGCCAATTCCTGGCGGCCCACCACCGAGGAGCACAGCCGCGGCCAGCGTGCCGCGCGGTCGGCGAAGGCGCGCATATCGTCGGTCGTCCCGCGCAGCGGCACCAGATTGGCGCCGGAGAAGCACAGCGAATCCGCCGGGGTGCCCCGCGTCCACAGTTCCCCGCCGCCGCGGTTGTCCAGACCGTATTCCTGCAGGCGCGCGGCAACCATGCACCCGGCCACCGGATCGGTGTCCAGCACTTCCAGCACCTGTGCCAGATCGCGATCCGCGAGCTGACGAGCACCGGAAATCCGTGACCGGCGCGACGGTTCCAGCACACTCCGCACGCTCCCAGCCTGCCATGAACGACGCCTGCGTGCGGGGGCTTTGCTCGGCTCCAAGGGCAGAATGCGCCCGGCGCGGGACACGCCCACTCCCTCTTCGCGTCCGGCGGTCAGCCGACGGTCACGACGGGCTCGCCGGTCTCGGCGTCGGTACCCATCTCGTCGGCGATGCGCATGGCCTCTTCGATCAGCGTCTCCACGATCTGATGTTCGGGCACGGTCTTGATGACCTCGCCCTTCACGAAGATCTGGCCCTTGCCGTTGCCGGAGGCGACACCCAGATCGGCCTCGCGTGCCTCACCCGGCCCGTTGACCACACAGCCCATGACCGCCACCCGCAGCGGCACCTCCAGGCCCTCCAGACCCGCGGTGACCTCGTTGGCGAGGGTGTAGACGTCGACCTGCGCACGTCCGCAGGACGGGCAGGACACGATCTCGAGTTTGCGCGGACGCAGATTCAGCGACTGCAGGATCTGCCCGCCGACCTTGACCTCCTCGGCGGGCGGCGCGGACAGCGAGACCCGGATGGTGTCGCCGATGCCCTCGCTGAGCAGGGCGCCGAAGGCCACCGCCGATTTGATCGTGCCCTGGAAGGCCGGTCCGGCCTCGGTGACGCCCAGATGCAGCGGATAGTCGCACTGTGCGGCCAGCTGCCGGTAGGCCTCGACCATGACCACCGGATCGTTGTGCTTGACCGAGATCTTGATATCGCCGAAGCCGTGTTCCTCGAACAGGCTCGCCTCCCACAGCGCCGACTCCACCAGCGCCTCGGGGGTGGCCTTGCCGTACTTCTCGAGCATGCGCTTGTCCAGGGAGCCCGCGTTCACGCCGATCCGGATCGGGATCCCGGCCGCACCCGCGGCCTTGGCGACCTCCTTGACCCGGCCGTCGAACTCCTTGATGTTGCCCGGATTGACGCGCACGGCGGCACAGCCGGCATCGATCGCGGCGAAGATGTAGCGCGGCTGGAAGTGGATGTCCGCGATCACCGGGATCTGCGACTTCTTCGCGATCATCGGCAGCGCGTCGGCATCCTCCTGCCGCGGGCAGGCCACGCGCACGATGTCACAGCCGGACGCGGTCAATTCCGCGATCTGCTGCAGCGTGGCGTTCACGTCGTGGGTCTTGGTCGTGGTCATCGACTGGACGGAGATGGGGTGATCACTGCCCACTCCCACCGTGCCCACCATCAGCTGGCGCGTCTTTCGCCGCGGTGCGAGGACCGCCGCCGGTGCGGCCGGCATCCCCAGGGTGATGGCTGTGCTCACGTTCGGCTGCCTACTTTCATCTGCGTCTGGGTGCACCCGTTCGTTGCCGAGTCTAGTGCGGGCGGTAGCAGAGCGATCTGTGAGAGCACCGACACCACCGCCGGTGATCCACGCGCTCGCGGTCCGCCGCCGTCCGCAACCACTGTGACCAGGACCGCATGGTGGCCGGGGCCGGACTGCCCGGCACACCCGGTTCGCCCGGTCATCCGGGCTTTTCCGCCCCGATGCCGAGGCGGTTACCGTGGACGAGCCGAAGACCGGCAAGCACCCTCGCGTTCAGGAGGATTCACCGGATGTACATCCTGCGACCACGTGTCGGGCGGCACTGACCGTGCGCTTGGCGATGACTCCGGAACTGCCCGCCGACCCGGAAGCGGCTGAGGCCCTGCAGGAACGATTGCGCGATTCGGTGCTCGCCCACGACCCGCGGCCGCCGCGATTTCGCACCGTGGCCGGCCTGGATTCGGCGTACGACGAGTCCGGCGCGGTCGTCGCCGCCGTCGTGGTCCTCGATATCGACACCATGAAGACCGTCGACACCGCCGTCGCCCACGGCACGACGCGGTTTCCGTACGTGCCGGGCCTGCTCGCGTTCCGGGAGCTGCCGACCACCCTGGCCGCGCTGGAACGCCTCGGGACCACGCCCGACCTGCTCGTGTGCGACGGCCAGGGCATCGCCCACCCGCGGCGTTTCGGGCTGGCGTGCCACCTGGGTGTGCTGACCGGCCTGCCGTCGATCGGCGTCGCCAAGACGGTGTGGGGTGAGTGCGACGAGCCCCATGCCGCGCGTGGTTCGGTCTCGGACATCACCGTGGACGCAGAGGTGGTCGGCCGGGCGCTGCGCACCCAGGCCGGGATCAAACCGGTGTACGTGTCGGTGGGCCACCGCATCTCGCTCGACACCGCATGCGCCCAGGTTCTCGCGCTGGCGCCGACGTACCGCCAGCCGGAAACCACGCGCCGCGCCGACCAGCTGTGCCGGACCCTGCTGCGCGACACCGTCGCTCGCGGCTAGGGATCCGTCCGCGCCGATGCGGCGGCCGACGTCGGGCGGCAGCATCGAAACAGCCCGCGCAGACCACCTTTGGCAACTTGACCGTTAACGGATGATTCACATCGTGCGCGCCCGCGAGATTCGATGAACATCACCGGCGTCCGGAGCGCCGAACCATGATCCTCCGGGAGCGCCGGAGGCGAATGTCACCTCGTTCCCGATATCGGTTCCCGAATTACCGTCGCACCCAATACGGTCGATTGTTTTTCCGGCTCCTCGCACGCAATCGACGTAGCCGGAATCCGATTATGATTCCCCGATTCCGACGGGATGCGAACTCTTTCCCCCGAGCCACGACGGCAGCCGCCGAGCCCTACCCGAGCCATGTCCCGTGCCGGATTCCGCAGATCAAGAGGCAAAACAGATTAACGGGCGCCGGAGCCGACACGACCTGCCGCGAAAAAGCAAGGCACGGCCGGAATTCGCGCCCAATTCGTGCCTTGACGACCATCGCGGGCGGGCAGACGATAGATCGATGACCGGCGACGAGGAATTGATTCAGGTCGAACAAGTCATCGAGCGACTCATCGCGCGTCACCCATCCGTCCCGCCCGGGGACATAGAACTCATCGTGCGCGAGATCCACAAGCGCTTCTCCGCGGCGCGAGTGCACGATTTCGTCCCGCTGCTCGTCGAGAAGGCGGCACGGCAAGCGATCAGCATCCGCATGGCGGGACCGGCGGCATCGTCGTCTCGCACCCGTCCGCGCGGCACGCACCCGGTGACGGTCATCTGAGGAGGCGAGGACGAGCGTCATGGCGGCCACACACGCGGTTCCCCGCAGCCCGTCGGCGGGTGCGCCGGCTCCCGACCGGGCCGATTGGCACGCTCGCGACGCCGACGCCGTGCTGGCAGCGCTGTCCTCGGACCGGCATGCCGGACTCACCACCGCCTCGGCCGAGGAACAGCGTCGACGCTACGGCCCCAACGAGATAGCCGCCGAGCCGGCACCGGCGCCGTGGGCCGTCGCGCTGCGGCAGCTCCGGGATCCGATGAACCTGATGCTGGTCGCGGTGGCGGTGGTCAGCGTCGTCATCGGCGAGATCCCGACGGCCATCGTGGTCGCGGTGCTGGTCGTGCTCAACGTCGTACTCGGCACGCGGCAGGAACTCGTGGCGCGCGCGAGCGTGGACGCGCTGGCGAAGATGCAGTCGCCGCAGGCGCGGGTGGTACGCGACTCGGCGCTGATCCAGCTCGACGCGGTCGAGCTGGTGCCCGGCGATATCGTCCAGCTCGAAGCGGGCGATATCGTCCCCGCCGACGGCCGGCTCCTCACCTCCGCGACCCTGGAAACCCAGGAGGCGGCGCTCACCGGTGAGAGCGCCCCGGTGGCCAAGGACCCCGGCACGCTCGCCGCCGCGGACGTGCCGCTCGGCGACCGCGGCGACATGGTCTATCAGAACACCTCGGTCACCCGGGGAACCGCCACGGTGGTGGTCACCGAAACCGGGATGAACACCGAGATGGGCCGGATCGCGTCGATGCTGTCGGCGGTTCCGCCGTCGAGGTCGCCGCTGCAGCGGGAGCTGGATTCGCTGACGAAACTGCTCGGGGTGATCGCGTGGACGGCGGTGGCGATCATCGTGGTGATCGGCGCGCTGCGCGGCCAGGATGTGACATCCGTACTGCTGCTGGGCATTTCGATGGGCGTCTCCGCGATTCCCACCGGGCTGCCGACCTTCGTCCAGGCGATGCTCGCCTACGGTGCCCGCCGCCTCGCCGATGCCAAGGCCGTGGTCAAGAACCTCACCGACGTCGAGACGCTGGGCGCGACCAGTGCGATCAACTCGGATAAGACCGGCACCCTGACCATGAACCAGATGACGGTGCGTTCGCTGTTCTTCCACTGCCGCTGGTACGGCGTGACCGGAGAGGGGTACAGCAAGAACGGAACGGTCACCGAGGCCGCCGGTGCGGACATCCCGGATTTCACCCTTCTCGCCTACGGGCTGTGCCTGGACAGCGACGCCACCGTTTCCGACGCCGGAGAAGTGGTCGGCGATCCGACCGAGGCGGCCCTGGTGGTGCTGGCGGCCAAGCTGGGTATCGACGCTCCCCTCACCCGCCGCGAATATCCGCGCGTCGCCGCGGTGCCCTTCGACTCGGCCTACAAATTCATGGCGACCTTCCACCATCTGCGCGTCGACGATCGGACTCGATTCGTCGAATTGGTCAAGGGCGCACCGGATATGGTCCTGGCCCGCTGCGCGAATGCCTACCGCCCCGGCCGCAGGGAAGTGCCGATCGAGGAGGCGCGCCCCGAGATCACCGCCGCGATGCACGCCATGTCGGAGAAGGGACTTCGCGTCCTGGCCTTCGCCGCCCGAATCCTCGACGGCCAGGAGGAGGCCGCGCAGGCCGATCCCATGGCGATGGTCGAGAATCTCACCTTCGTCGGCATGGTGGGCATCATCGACCCGTTGCGGCCCGAGGCGGTCGAATCGGTGCGCATCGCCCACGAGGCCGGCATCGACGTGCGCATGATCACCGGCGACCACGCGATCACCGCCGCCGCGATCGGAGCCGAACTCGGGCTGGGGCCGGGGGCGGTCGGCGGCGCGGAACTGCAAGCCATGACCGATGAGCGGTTGGCCGCGGCGCTGCCGAATCTGCACGTGTTCGGCCGGGTGACCCCCGAGGACAAGCTGCGACTGGCCGGCGTGATGCAGCGCGGCGGCGCGGTGGTGGCGATGACCGGGGACGCGGTCAACGATGCCGCCGCGCTGAAGAAGGCCGATATCGGCGTCGCGATGGGTTCGGGCAGCGAGGTCACCAAACAGGCGGGCAAGATGGTGCTCACCGACGACAACTTCGGGACGCTGATCACCGCGATCCGGCTGGGCCGCGCCATCTACGACAAGATCGTCTCCTACATCCGGTATCAGATGTCGAAACTGTTCTCCCTGGTGCTGCTGTTTCTGGTGGCCAGCATTTTCGACATCAACCACGGCGTCGCGCTGACCCCGCTGATGGTGCTGTTCCAGCACTTCTTCATCACGCTGTTCCCTGTCGCGGTCATCATGACCGACCCGCCGCCACCGAATCTGATGAACAAACCACCGCGCGACCCGGCGATGCCGATCGCCAACCGGGCCGCGTTCACGCAGTGGCTGCTCTACGGCGTGCTGCAGTTCGCGGTCGCCCTCGCCGCCATGCTGCTGGCTCCCGGCGAGATGAGCACCGACACCGCCTCGGTGCCGATGACGACGACCTTCGTGGTGCTGTCGCTGGGTTCGGTCCTCGCCGGGCTGGCGATGCGCCGCGATCCCGAATCCGGTTTCACCGCACCGATTCTCGGTGCGCTGAAGATTCTGTCGATACCGGTCGTGGTCACCGTCCTGGCCGTGCAGCTGGGCTTTCTCCAGGATCTGCTGATGACGACATCGCTGACGGGCGGGCAGTGGCTGGCCTGTCTCGGCTGGTCGCTGCTGATCCCGATCGCCGTCGAGGCCGAGAAAGCGCTGCGGCGCAGGCGCGTTCGCCGGAGCACACCGCCCGCGCCGTTGAACGCCGCGGTCGCGGTGGCGCCGCAGCGGGCCCGGGCTCACTGAGGCGCGGCCGTGCGCTGGAGCGACGGTATCGGCCGGCTGCCGGGAATCGCGACCGGCACCTGAGTTGCGGGACGAGGCCTGTCGTGAACCACGCCTATGCCGAAGAGCCGCACTCGCACCGTCGGCCCGCCGTCGCCGCGAGCGACGGTCGCGAGCTGCGCGGCCGAACCCACTGGGCGCGAACAGCATTCGTCTTCGCCGGTGCGGCGGTCGTGGTGCCGGTGGTGTTCGCCGGGGTGCTGGCGACACTCGCGGTGCTGATCGTCGGTGCGGGCGGTGTGGTGGTCACCGTCGCCGCGCTGTATTGGTTCGTGAGCGGGCGTGGGGTCCTTCGGTGGGTGTCGGCGGTCGTGGCGGTGGCGGCGCCGATCGTGGTGCTCGTGATGTTGGTGCGCGCCGGCCTGCTGTGGGTCGTGCTGGTGACGGGTGCGCTCGCCCTGGCATCCCTGTTCTGTGCCCGCGCCGCGCTGCGGCCGCGCGACTCCCACACCACGGCGATCGACTACGCCGCGCCACCACCCCGGCGACCGTTCCTGATCATGAATCCCCGTTCCGGCGGAGGGAAAGTCGAGAAGTTCGATCTGCGACGCCGGGCCGAAGCACTCGGCGCGGAGGTTGTCCTACTGGAGGGCCACGTCGATGTCGCCGCCGTGGCTCGCGACGCCGTCGAGCGAGGTGCGGATCTGCTCGGGGTAGCGGGCGGCGACGGAACCCAAGCCCTCGTGGCCGGGGTCGCGGCCGCCCACGACCTGCCGTTCCTGGTGCTCAGCGCGGGCACGCGCAATCATTTCGCCATGGATCTCGGGCTGGACCGCGCCGATCCGGCGACCGGGCTCGACGCCTTGCGCGACGGTGTCGAGATGCGCGTCGACCTGGGCCGGATCAACGGCCGGCCGTTCGTCAACAACGCCTCGTTCGGCGTCTACGCCGAGATCGTGCGCAGCCCCGCCTATCGCGACGACAAGACCGCGACCGTCATGCGCATGCTCCCCGACCTGCTCGCCGGCCACAGCGGGACCCGGCTCGTGGCGCGGATCGGCGCCACCACGGTCACCGGCCCGCAGGCGGTGCTGGTGAGCAACAATCCCTACGGCACCAGCGATCTCGCGGGGCTGAGCCGCCGCGACCGCCTCGACCGCGGCGTGCTCGGAGCGGTCACGGTCTCGGTCTCCGATACCCGCGCCGCCGTGGATTTGATCCGCCGCACGCACAGTCACGGGCTGACCCAGCAGACCACCTCCGAAGTCGTCGTCGAGGCCGAGAGCTCACCGATTCCGGTCGGCGTCGACGGAGAATCACTGCTGCTCGACACACCGGTGCGATGTCTCGTGGAACCGGGCGCCCTGCGCGTGCGTGTTCCGCGCAAGCGCCCCGGAACCCGCTCCGCCGCACCGGCTGTGAGCTGGCCGCGGCTGCGTGATCTCGCTTTCGGCCGCGCGCGCACCGAATCCGCTACGGGAACAGCTTGATCGGATTCACGATGTCGGCGACCAGTGTGAGGATCATGTACGCCCCGCCGATCACCACCACCACGTAGGTGGCGGGCAGCAGCTTCATGTAGTCGACCGGAGCGCCGTTGGGCAGGCCCTTGCGGTTGCGCCACATGTTGCGCAGCTTCTCGTAGATCACCACCGCGATATGGCCGCCGTCCAGCGGGAGCAGCGGCAGCAGGTTGAACGCGCCGAGGAAGAAGTTCAGGCTGGCCAGCACCAGAATGAACGCGTTCCACAGGCCGTGTTCGGCGGTCTCGCCGCCGATCTTGCTGGCACCGTAGACACTGACCGGAGTATCGGCATCGCGCTGGCCGCCGGTGACCGCGTGCCAGAGGCTGACCACCTTGCTCGGCATCTGCGCCAGCGAGGCGAACGTGCGGCCGAACATGTCACCGGTGAACGCCACCGAGGCCGGAACGGCGGAGACGATGTCGTGTTTCACCGGCAGGTAGAAGTCTTGTGCCACACCGACTTTGCTCACGTAGACCGGCGTGGTGACTCGCTCGGTACTGTCGGTGGACTTCAGCGGATAGGTCGCCACGCGTTCCGGGGTGACCGGAATCTGCAGGGTCTGATCGTCGCGCTTCACCGTGTAGACGACCGGGCCGTCGGCCTTCTCGGTGATCGAGCGGAAGTCGTCCCAGGTCTTGACCGGCTTACCGTCGATCGCGGTCACCAGGTCGCCGCGCTTCAGACCGGCGCGTTCGGCCGGACCGGGGCCGGTGCACTTCTGCATCGACCCGTCGGGGTTCTGCGCGGGCACGCAACCGGCCGGGTAGATCTGAGTGGCCGGCGGCGAATCCAGCCGCGGCAGCCCCCAGGCCACCGCGAGCAGCACGATCAGCAGGAAGCCCAGGATGAAGTTCATCGCGATGCCGCCGAACATCACCACCAGCCGCTTCCAGGTGGCCTGCCGGTACATCGCGCGATGCAGGTCTTCGGGTGGGACCTCGTCCAGCGCGGTCATACCCGCGATATCGCAGAAACCACCCAGCGGCAGCGCCTTGAGGCCGTATTCGGTCTCACCGCGGCGGAACGAGAACACCTTCGGCCCGAAGCCGACGAAGTAGCGGCGCACCTGCATGCCGGTGGCCTGCGCCGCCCACATGTGGCCACACTCGTGTAGCGCCACCGATACCGTGATGCCGAGGGCGAACAGCACGAATCCGATCGCGAAGCCCATGCGGTATGGAACCCTCCTGAATCAGTTGCTCACGAGCGTGCGCGCACGCTGTCGCGCCCACGCATCCGCCGCGAGCACCTCGTCCAAGGTACTGGGTTCCGCGGCCCAGCGGTCGGCCGACTCGACCACCCGCGCGACCGTGCGCACGATATCCGGGAATCGCAGCGCACCGTCGAGGAATGCCTGCACCGCGATCTCGTTGGCGGCGTTGTACACCGCGGTGACGCTGCCGCCGGCCTTGCCCGCCGCACGCGCCAGTTCGACGGCCGGGAACACCTCGGTGTCGACCGGTTCGAATTCCCAGGTGAACGCGGTGCCGAAGTCGATCGGGGCGAGAGTGCCCGGCACCCGGTCGGGCCAGCCCAGGGCCAGGGCGATCGGCAGCTTCATATCGGGCGGACTGGCCTGGGCGAGGGTGGAGCCGTCGGTGAAGGTCGCCATCGAATGCACGATCGACTGCGGATGCACCGTGACATCGATCTTGTCGTAGTCGATGCCGAACAGCATGTGCGCCTCGATCAGTTCGAGGCCCTTGTTCACCAGCGTGGCCGAATTGAGGGTGTTCATCAAACCCATCGACCAGGTGGGATGGGCCTTGGCCTCCTCGGGACCCACCGATTCCAGCATCTCGGCGGTCCAGCCCCGGAACGGGCCGCCCGAGGCGGTGAGCACCAGCCGCGCGACCTCGTCGGCGCGCCCACCACGCAGGCACTGCGCCATCGCGGAGTGTTCGGAGTCGACCGGGACGATCTGCCCGGGGGTCGCGGCCCGCGTCACCAGGCTGCCGCCCGCGACCAGCGATTCCTTGTTGGCCAGGGCCAGGCGCCGACCCGATTCCAGGGTCGCGAGCGTCGGCCCCAGCCCCAGCGCACCGACGAGGGCGTTGAGCACCACGTCGGCGTCGGTGCGGCGCACGAGTTCGGTCACCGCGTCCGGACCGGCCAGGGCCACACCGAGTTTCGCGGCCGCGGCCGGATCGGCGACGGCCACGTTGTCGGTGCCGGTGACGCGGATCTGCTCGGCCAGCAGGTCGGTATTGCCGCCGCGCGCGGCCAGTCCCACCACCTGGAACCGGTCCGGATTGGCGGCGACGACCTCCAATGCCTGGGTGCCGATGGAGCCGGTGCTGCCCAGCAGCAGAACTTTCACGATGTCGGACACGCACTCATTGTCCACGGTGAATCGCCGTGGACGTCACCCCGCTGGCTACGACGCCCGGTCGTATGCAAACATATTCTCGACAGTCACCTTCACGACCTGCGGACCTCGCGGCGCACTCCGCGCATCCGAACCGCAGTGAACACGGAAATGATGGGAGCGAACGTGGCCGCCACGGAACTGGAACCCGCCAAGAGCGCCGGCGTCGTCACCAAGGTCGATCCCGCCGAGGTTCCCTCCGCCGCCTGGGGCTGGAGTGGTGAATCGCGGCGCACCTTCCGTATCGCCGGATGGGTCGTCGTCGTGATCCTGCTGGCCATGCTGTTCGAGAACCAGCAGGGCCACACCTCGGGCACCGGCTACACCGGATACATCTTCCTGATCGGCTTCGCCGTCGCGCTGGCGGGCGTGCTGATCCGCGATTCGATCATCCACCGCAAGCCCCGCTGAATCGGCTTCGCGCCGTGCGCCGTTCGACCGGCCGCTGAGGTTCCACCTCAGCGGCCGCGTCGTTTCCGCGGGCCGGCCTTGCCCGCCCGTCCCGGCTTCGCCCCGCCACTGCGGCGTGCGGCCGGTTTCGCACCGCCGTCGCCCCGGCCCCGACCGCGCTGTGCCGCACCGCCTTCGGCGCGCGCGCCGGAATCGTGCCGGCCGCGCCGATCGCGTTCACCGGCGGTCCGGGAGCTGCGTGCCGTGCGGCCCCGCACGACGCCGATGAATTCCTCGGCGAGTTCGACCGCATCCTCGATCGGCCAGGACAGCGCGATCTGCGTCGGATCGACATCGGTGAGCGGACGATAGATCAGATCGCGGCGGTGATGCAGCCGTGCCAGCGACTGCGGCATCACCGCCGCCCCGCCGGCCGCGGCCACCACTTCGACGGTGTCGCCCACCGCGTCGAGATCGGTCGCGTCCTGCATCCGCTCGCCCTCCAGATCGGCCAGGCTCACCTCGTCGAACAATCCGATCGGATGATCCTTCTGCACCACCGCCACGGCGACCTCGTGATAGAGCGGAATCGCGTGCAGCCCTTCCCGATCGATCGGTAAGCGGACGAAGCACATATCGACCCGTCCCTGCGCCAGGGCGTCGCGCTGTTGCGCCTGCGGCACCGCGATCACCTCGAGCGCGACGTCGGGGAACCGTTCGGCCCACACCCGCGCCCACTTGGCGACGATGACGCCCGGGACGTAGCCGATGCGCAGCGCGGGGGAAGCAGACTCGGTCATGCGGCCAGCGTATGGCACCGGGCGGGCCGGTCCGGCATCCGCCGCAAACCATGGCGGCCCGATATCCGATCGAGGTGACGCGGAGGTCGACGGCAGTGGTCGAAACCGTGCCCACCGGGCGAACACGGTAGAAATGATCGCAGTACGTTTCCCATCCTCCCCCGGCGTTCCGGGCAGACCAGATCGGATATGCGTTGACGACCCCCTCCCCGGCCCCGATGGCATCCGGCGGCCCCGGATTCGATCGGCCGCTGTTCACCACCATCACCGATTTCGCCGACCACACCCGGTGGCTCAACGACACGATGCTGTGGTTGACCGATGCCGGTCTGGCGGTGTTCGCGGTGCTGATGGTGATCGGCTGGTGGCTGGCCCGGCGCCGCGACGACCGGTCCATGGCGCTGGCGCTGCTGGCCCCGGTCAGCGTGGTGATCGCCTATCTGGTCGCCGAGGTGGTGAAGGTGATCGTCGCCGAACCGCGCCCGTGCCGGGGCGTGCCGACGGCCTACATCATCGAGACCTGTCCGGCGCCGAGCGACTACTCGTTCCCCAGTGGTCACACCACCACCGCCGCGGCCACCATCGCCGCGCTGTATCTGCTGGATCGGCGGCTGGGCTGGATCGCGGCCGTGTTCGCGGTCTTCCTGGCCTTCAGCCGGGTCTACGTCGGCGGTCATTACCCGCACGACGTCATGGCGTCGGCGATCCTGGCCATCCCGGTGGCGGCGGCCGTCAGCCTGCTGCTGGCCCGCCCGGCCACCGCGGTGGTGACGCGTATGCGGTCCTCCGCCCTGGCGCCACTGGTCGCGAACACCGCGGCGACACCGGCGTCCCGGGTGTGAGCCGGGCGGCATTCGCTATTCTGTCCGACGTGGCGGTGGGGCTCGCCACTTCGGCGCAGCGGCCGGAGCAACCGTGATCACCCGATCGCCAACAGTCCCTACTCGAGGTTTCCGCGTGTTCGTGTTCGAGTAGGAGTCCGTCGTTGTCCGAGCTACGCCGTGAGGAGCCCCGGCCCGGTGAATCCGCCGACCGGCCGGTCGATCCCGATATCGATCTGCATGTCCCCGCGCATTGCCGCGAACTGCTCCGCGAACACGGCGCGGTGGTTGCGGTGATCGGGCTGGGTGGCGGATTGGGCGGTCTGTCCCGCTACGGCCTCACCCAGCTGCTGCCGACTCGCCCCGGGCAGTTCCCGTGGGGCACCTTCACCGAGAATGTGCTCGGCTGCCTCGCGATCGGCGTGCTGATGGTGCTGATCACCGAGGTGTGGTCGGCGCATCGACTGGTGCGGCCGTTTCTCGGGGTCGGATTTCTCGGCGGGTTCACCACCTTCTCCACCTACGCCGTCGAAATCCGCAATCTGCTGCAGCCCGGTTCGGCCGGGACGGCGTTCGTCTATCTGGCCGCGACCCCGCTGAGCGCGCTGCTCGCGGTCCTCGCCGGGGTGACGGTGGCGCGAACAACCGTGCTCCGCACGGTGATTCGAGGGGAGGCACGGTGACCGTCGTCCTGGTCTTCGCCGGTGCGATGATCGGCGCCCCGGCCCGCTACCTCACCGATCGGTTCGTCCAGGCACGCCACGACAGCCTGTTCCCCTGGGGCACGCTGACGGTCAACATCGTCGGCTGCCTGATTCTGGGCGCGCTCACCGGCGGTGCGGCCGGCAGTCCGGTGCTGGCGTTCGCCGGCACCGGACTCTGCGGGGCGCTCACCACCTACAGCACCTTCGGCTACGAGACGGTCCGGCTGCTCGAACAGCGCGCCGTGTTCTACGCCGCGATGAACGTGGTGATCAGCGTGATCGCCGGACTCGGCGCCGCACTGCTCGGCTATGCCGTGGCGCACGCGCTGGCCGGCTGAGATACCGCGTCCTCAACCGGCTCGGCCGTGCGGCTGGTCCCAGACCAGCGCCAGATACATCCGGGCCCGCTCACGCGGCGAATCCAGGCGTTCCCCGAGCAGGTCGTGCAGCCGGTCCATGCGGTAGCGCACGGTCTGCGGATGGATGTGCAGATCGTCGGCGACGGCGTGCCGGTCGCCCATGTTCCAGAGCCAGCTGCGCAGCGTTTCGACCAGCCGGTCGCGCTTCCCGTCGGGCAGTTCCCGAAGTGGTTGCAGCACTTGGGCACGCAGCGTCTCCAGCAGCCATTCATCGCGGTTGGCGATGATCGTGTCGAGTTCGTCGGCTACCACCACCGGCGAGCCGGACAGCACGCCGGCCTTGCGCAACCGCAGCGCGGTGCGGGCGATCCGCATACCGGTCGGCAGCAGGTCCAGCGTGAGCGGATGGCCGATCACCGCGTCACAACCCCGCAGCGCGGTGACCAGCCGGGTGATCCGCCCGCCCAGCATCGGACTGGGCACGATCGCCCCGACCGCGTCGTCGCGCCGGATCGGCAGGCAGTGGCCGCCGAGATGTTCCACGACGCCGCAGGAGCGCGCATCGGCCGGATCGGCGAGCACCACCGCGACCTCGGGAGGCAGTTGCCAGCCGGCGCGTTCGGCGGCCAGCCGGATTCCGATGGTGTCCGAACGGCCGGAAAGCAACATTTCCGCCAATTCCTCGCGGTGCCGTTCCCGGGCCGCGCTGGATGCGGACTGTTCGAGTACATATCCGTGCGCGGAGGCCGCGGAGAATTCGTCGACGAAGGCGAAAACGGCCTCCGCCAGCACCGCGAGCACCTCCGGTCCGAGGTCGAGTTTCAGCGCCGTTTCCGCGACGTGATGCCAGGCCGCGCGGGCGCCGACCTGGTAGGCGCCGAGCAGATCGGACAGGTCCGCGCCGTCCTGCAGTTGCTGGCGGCCCACCTGTTCGAAGACCAGCTGGGTCCGCGGCGGAACACCCTCGCCGGCGGAATCGCTTGTGTGCGGGCCGTGTTCGGCCAGGTCCAGGAGCCGATGGACGAACAGCACCCCGACCTCGGCAACCTCGGGGCGATGGTCGTCGAGATAGCGCGCGTAGTCGGGCCATTCGGCGGCGAGCAGATCACGGACCTCGTCCAGGAGATCGGGCATCCTAGCGTCGAGTTCCTCCGAAAGCTGCTCCAACGCCTCCGGTGTTATCGGAATTTCATTATGGGAATCGCTCATTCGAGTCCTTTCCGACTCGATTATCTTCCGGATACAAAAAACGCCAACCGGAATCACCTCGACGGTTGAAGATTTGAACCCTGTGTTGCGTTCACCATCGAATCATGGACGCGGCGACAGCCCCGGCCCGCTGGCTGCGGGCCCGTGAAAAGGAAGAGAACTTTCCCGTCGCGCTGCGGTGGTTGCCGCGCGAACCACGCCGACACCTGCACGCGGTCTACGCAGCCACCAGGTTAATCGACCAGGTCGGCGACGAAGCCCCCGGCGATCGTGTGTCGCAACTGCTGACGCTGCGAGCCGACCTCGCAGGTCTCTATCAGGGCCGCACGCCCGACGATCCGGTGCTCCAGATGCTCGCCCCGACCGTGGCGGCGTGCGATCTGCCGCAGGAGGCATTTCAGGAACTGATCGAGGCGAATCTGCTCGATCAACGCGTCGACCGCTACGCCACCTTCGAGGATCTGCTCGGCTACTGCCGGCTGTCGGCGAATCCGGTGGGCCGCCTGGTCCTGGCGGTCTTCGACCAGTCCACGCCGGACACGGTCGAACTGTCGGATCGGGTGTGTTCGGCACTGCAGGTGCTCGAGCACTGTCAGGACGTGGCCGAGGATCACGCGGCCGGACGCATCTACCTGCCGCAGGACGATCTGGCCGCGGCCCGGGTGCCGGAGGCGGCGCTGGCCACCGGCGGACCGGGCGATCCGGCGTGCCGGGCGGTGGTGATGACCCAGGTCGAACGCTGCGAATCGATGCTCGGCGAAGGCGCTCCGCTGGTCGCCCGGCTCACCGGGTGGGCCCGGCTCGCGGTCGCGGGATATCTCGCGGGTGGCTGTGCGACGGCACGGGCGCTGCGCGCGGCCGAGGGCGACGTGTGGACCCAGCCGGTGCGGCCCCGCCACGTCGACACCGTGGCCTCGATGGTCACGCTGCTCGGCAAGGCCACGGTGGTGCCGCAGTGAGCGGCATCGCGACCGGGCCGACCACCGCGGCGGCCTACGACACCTGTGAACAGATCACCCGCACCGAGGCCAAGAACTTCTACTACGGCATCCGGCTGCTGCCTCCGGAGAAGCGCTCGGCGCTGTGCGCGCTCTACGCGCTGGCACGGCGCATCGACGATATCGGCGACGAGCGGGGCGAACCGGCCGCCAAAACCGAGGCGCTGACACTGTTGCGCAAGGAATTGGACAAGGTCACCGGCGGCGCCGGCACCGACGACCCGGTGCTGTTCGCCGTCGCCGACACCGCCCGGCGCTATCCGGTACCACTGGGCGCGTTCGGCGAACTGATCGACGGGGTGCAGGCCGATGTCGACGGCGTCACCTACGTCGACTTCGACGAGCTGGCCCACTACTGCCGCTGCGTGGCCGGGGCGGTGGGCCGCCTGTGCCTGTCGATCTTCGGCTCCGGCGGTGATCCGTGCGCCCCGCTGTATGCCGATCAGCTCGGAATCGCGTTGCAGCAGACCAACATTCTGCGCGACATTCGCGAGGACCTCGGCAACGGCCGCGTCTATCTGCCCCGGGACGAGCTGCGGCGCTTCGGCGTCCGGCTGGAACTCGACGCCGGCGGTGCGCTCGACGATCCCAACGGCGGACTCGCCGCGCTGATCCGCGCCGCTGCCGAGCGTGCCGAGAACTGGTATTGCCTGGGGCTGCGGCTGATTCCGCATCTGGACGGCCGCAGTGCCGCCTGCTGCGCGGCGATGGCGGGCATCTACCGGCGGCTCAACGAGCGCATCCGCGCCAATCCGGTGGCCGTCTACGACCGGCGGCTGTCGTTGAGCGCACGGGAGAAGACCCGGGTCGCCTCCGGCGCGCTGCTGCAGTATTCGATGACGGCATTCGGGTGGGGCACGCGATGACGGCGCGGGTGGCCGTGGTCGGCGGCGGGCTCGCGGGGATCACCGCGGCCCTGCGCTGCGCGGACGCCGGATATGCGGTGCGGCTGTTCGAATCCCGGCCCTGGCTGGGCGGGCTGACGCATTCGTTTCCCCGTGGCGATCTGTGGATCGACAACGGACAGCATGTTTTCCTGCGCTGCTGCGACCGCTATCTCGCGCTGCTGGATCGGCTCGGGATGCGGGACGCGGTCCGGCTGCAACCACGGCTCGACATCCCGGTATCCGGCGCCGGCCGGGTGGGCAGGTTGCGGCGGTTGCCGCTGCCGGCGCCGCTGCATCTGAGTTGGGCACTGCTGCGGTATCCCTGGCTGTCGCAGGGCGCGCGGCTGCGGTTCGTCCGTGCCGCGCTGGCGCTGCGCGCGGTCGACACCGCCGATCCCCGCACGGACACAATCAGTTTCGGGGACTGGTTGCGTGCGCACGGCCAGCATCGCGACGCCGTCGACAGTCTGTGGGATCTGGTCGGCATCGCCACCCTCAACGCCCGGGCCGACGACGTATCGCTGGCGTTGGCCGCCACCGTATTCCAGATCGGCCTGCTCACCGACTCCGGCGCGGCGGATATCGGCTGGTCGCGCATCCCGCTGCGGCAGTTGCACGGCGAGGCCGGGCACGCGGCGCTGACGGCGGCGGGCGTGACGGTGATCCACGAGAAGGTCACGGCGGTCCGGCGGGCCGAGGCCGGGTGGTCGGTGCGGACCGGAGCGAGCACCTACGCCGCCGACGCCGTCGTCTCGGCGGTGCCCCCGGCGGCGGCACAGGCGCTGCTGCCCGCCGACGCGGTGGATCTTCCCGCGAATTGGGTTGCGGCCCTGGGAAGTTCGCCGATCGTCAACATCCATGTGATCTACGACCGCCGGGTGATGGACGAACCGCTGCGCGCGGGCGTCGGCACGGTCGTGCAGTGGGTGTTCGACCGGACCGGCGCGTCCGGGTTGCGCACCGAGGCAAGTCCGCGCAGCGCCGTCGCGCTTCCCGCCGGCGCACAGTATCTGGCCGTTTCCGTCTCCGCCGCCGACGCATTCGTCGATCGCCCGGTCGCGCAGCTGCGCCGGGAATTCCTGCCCGCCCTCGAACAACTGCTGCCCGCCGCCCGCACGGCACAGGTCGTGGACTTCTTCGTCACTCGCGAACGCCATGCGACGTTCCGGCCCGCCCCCGGCAGCGCGCGGCTGCGTCCGCCCGCCGCCACGGCGTTGCCCGGCCTGGCGCTGGCCGGCGCGTGGACCGACACCGGCTGGCCCGCGACCATGGAGGGCGCGGTCCGCAGCGGGGAATCCGCTGCGGCCGAGGTCATCTCGCATCTGGCGGGGATTCGACCCCGCGCCGGTGCCGCCGAGCGCACCGGTATGCCCGGACCCCGCACGCGGATATCGGAGGTGATCAGATGACGGTAACCATCCTGTCCACGGTCGACGCCGACGGCCAGGCCGTCCGGTCGGCGCTGTCCGACGCCGTCGGACGGCTCGACGAGGCGATCCGGCCGGTGGTCGCCTATCACCTCGGCTTCTGCGACGAACACGGCCGTCCGGCCGCCGCCGACAGCGGCAAATCGGTGCGGTCGCGGCTGACCATGCTCGCCGCCCACGCCGCCGGCGGTGACGAGCTCTGCGGGATTCCCGGAGCGGTGGCGGTCGAACTGGTGCACAACTTCTCGCTCGTACACGACGACCTGATGGATCGCGACGCCACCCGGCGGCATCGGCCCACGGTCTGGGCGGTGTGGGGCGATCCGGTCGCGGTGCTGGCCGGCGACGCGATGCTCTCGCTGTCCCACGAGGTGCTGCTCGACTCCGGCTCCCCGCATGCGATGGCTGCGGCCCGGCTGGTCGGGAAGGCGACCCAGGATCTGATCATCGGCCAGGCCGCCGACGTCGACTTCGAACACCGCAACGACGTGACCCTCGCCGAATGTATCCGCATGGCCATGGGCAAGACCGCGGCGCTGCTCTCGGCGAGTGCCGCGCTCGGCGGTGTGCTGGCCGGGGCGCCGGCGGCGACGATCGCGGCGCTGCGGACCTACGGCGACAACATCGGTCTCGCCTTCCAGCTCGTCGACGATCTGCTCGGCATCTGGGGCGATCCGGCGGTGACCGGCAAGCCGGTGTTCTCGGATCTGCGCTCGCGCAAGAAGTCGCTCCCGGTCACCTGGTGCCTGGAATCCGGGCGCCCGGCGGGCCAGGCGCTGGCGCAGTGGCTCGCCCAATCGGGCGAACCGAGCGAACACGATCTACGCGCCGCCGCCGACATGGTCGAGACCGCCGGTGGCCGGCGTTGGGCGCGGGCCGAGGCCCGGCGGCGGGTGCGCACCGCCCAGCAGGCTCTGACCGCGGTCACCCTCACCCCCGAATACCGCCGAGAACTCTGTGACCTGGCGGATTTCATCGTGGAACGGAGTGCATAGGAATGACAGTCACCCAAACCGGCAATGCGGCAGCGCACCGGCGGGCCTCGGTCGATCCGGCGCACGGCGCCGACGAACTGAGCGCGGTCCGCGCGGCCACCGACGCGGCGGTGCGGCTACTGCGTTCGTCCCAGCACGAACAGGGCTGGTGGAAGGGCGAATTGGCGACCAACGTCACGATGGACGCCGAAGATCTGCTGCTGCGGGAGTTCCTCGGCATCTCCAGCCCGGACGTGACCGAGCCGGCGGCGCGCTGGATCCGATCCCAGCAGCGCGCCGACGGCACCTGGGCGACCTTCCACGGCGGCCCCGGCGATCTGTCGACCACCGCCGAGGCGTGGGTGGCTCTGCGGCTGGCCGGTGACGACCCCGCCGCACCGCATATGCGTGCCGCGGCCGAATTCGTGCGCGCCCAGGGCGGGATCGAGGCGTCGCGGGTCTTCACCCGAATCTGGTTGGCGCTGTTCGGTTTGTGGTCCTGGGACGATCTGCCGAATCTGCCACCGGAGCTGGTGCTGTTCCCGTCCTGGTTCCCGCTCAACATCTACGACTGGGGATGCTGGGCCCGCCAGACCGTGGTGCCGTTGACCGTGGTGGCCACCCTGCGGCCGTGCCGCCCCCTGCCGTTCGGCATCGACGAGTTGCGAACCGGCGCGCCCGTGGCCCGCCGCGCGCCGATCACCTCCCTCGCCGGAGTGTTCCAGCGGGTGGACACGGTGCTGCACACCTACGCGCGACTGCCGGTGAATCCGCTGCGCGATCTGGCGATGCGGCATGCCGCGGAATGGATTCTGGCCCGTCAGGAGGCCGACGGCGGCTGGGGCGGAATTCAGCCGCCGTGGGTGTATTCGCTACTGGCACTGCACCTTCTGGGCTATTCGCTCGATCATCCGGCGATGCGGGCGGGCATCGCGGGCCTGGACGGATTCGTCGTCCGGGAACAGACCCCGGACGGTGAGGTGCGGCGGCTCGAGGCCTGCCAGTCACCGGTGTGGGATACCGCGCTGGCGACGGCCGCGCTGCTGGACGGCGGGGTGGCGCCGGACGACCCGGCGGTGCTGCGGGCCACCGACTGGCTGCTGGGTGAGCAGATCACCGCCGGCGGCGACTGGCAGGTGCGCCGGCCACGACTGGAGCCCGGTGGCTGGGCCTTCGAATTCGCCAACGACGTCTACCCCGACACCGACGACACCGCCGAGATCGTCATTGCGCTGCACCAGGTCTCGCATCCGGACCGCCGGCGGCTGGACGCGGCGATCGAGCGCGCGGTGCGCTGGACGGTCGGCATGCAGTCCGCCGACGGCGGGTGGGGCGCCTTCGACGCCGACAACACCTCGATCCTGCCGACGAAACTGCCGTTCTGCGATTTCGGCGCCGTCACCGACCCGCCCTCGGCCGACGTGACCGCGCACGTGGTGGAGATGCTGGCGGTCCTAGGCCGCAGCGGCGATCGCGCGTGCCGGCGCGGCGTGCGCTGGCTGCTCGACCACCAGGAGTCCGACGGTTCCTGGTTCGGACGCTGGGGCGCCAACCACGTCTACGGCACGGGCGCGGCGGTTCCGGCGCTGGTCGCGGCGGGCACGAGCCCGCGGTCGACGGCGATCCGGGCGGCGGTGCACTGGCTGGAGGACCATCAGAACGCCGACGGCGGATGGGGTGAGGATCTGCGCTCCTATCGGGAACCGGAATGGGTCGGCCGCGGCGAATCCACCGCCTCGCAGACCGCATGGGCCCTGCTGGCCCTGCTGGCCGCCGAGGAACACGACTCCCCTGCCGTGCGTCGCGGCATCGACTGGCTGGTGCGCACCCAGCGCCCCGACGGCGGCTGGGACGAGGATCTGTTCACCGGCACCGGCTTCCCCGGCGATTTCTACATCAACTATCACCTGTACCGGCTGGTGTTCCCGGTCTGGGCACTGGGACGGTACCTGCGGCGGCAGAGCGCATCGGGCGAACAGATGGCCGCGGCTGCGGTATCCGCACCGGTCATGTCCCCGGCAACCGACGGGGCGGGTACTGCCGGCCGGGACGGGAGCTGACCGTATGGCCCGGCCCGGAACCATCTGCGCCCCTCTGCTTTCGGAGTGGGCGGCACTGCGGGGCGCCGCCGCGGCGCCCGTGGTGCACACCGGGCGCGGCCCGCGGCGGCGCTACGACGCCGCCGCCGCGGGCCCGGTCGCGGTGGCGGGTGTGGCCGGTGCGCTGACCGCGGAGCTGCGCCCCGGCGATCTGGTGGTGGCCGACGAGATCCGGCGCAACGGTACCGAATTGCCCAGTCCCGCAGCGGTTCTCCTGCACGGGGAAGTGCGGCGACTGGGGCTGCCCGCACGCCTCGGGCCGGTGTATTCGGCCGAGCACGTGGTCACCGGCCGGGCGCGCGCCGAACTGGCGGAGACCGGTGCGCTCGCGGTCGACACCGAAACGGCGTTCCTCGCCGCCGATGCCCCCGACGGGCAGGCCGTCGCGCTCCGGGCGATCGTCGACACTCCCGACGCGCCCCTGCTGAGCCCGGGCACAGTGTGGCGCGGGGTGCGGGCACTGCGCTCGCTGCGAGCGGCGGCGCCGGCGCTGGACCGGTGGTCGGCGGCGGCCGGTGAGCGCGAGATCCTGCTCGCCGGTCCGCGCTCGTTCTGCGCCGGGGTCGAGCGAGCGATCGAGATCGTCGAGCAGGCGCTGGACCGCTTCGGCGCACCGGTGTACGTGCGGCGCCAGATCGTGCACAACAGCCATGTGGTGGACGAATTGGCTGGGCGCGGCGCGGTTTTCGTCGAGGAGCTCGATCATGTGCCCGAAGGCGCGGTGGTCGTGCTCGCCGCGCACGGCGTGGCTCCGGACGTGCGCAGCCAGGCCGAACGCCGCCGCCTGCGCGTAGTCGACGGCACCTGTCCGCTGGTGTCGAAGGTGCATGCGGAGGTGTGCAATTTCGCCGCCGCCGACAAGACCGTCTTCCTGATCGGGCACGCCGACCACGAGGAGGTGGTGGGCACCCGCGGCGAGGCGCCCGAGAACGTCATCGTGGTCGCCGATCCGGAAGCGGCTGCCCGGGTGTCGCCACCGGATCCCGATCGGGTCGCCTACGTCACGCAGACCACCCTGGCCGTCGCGGAGGCCGAAGCCACGGCCGCCGTACTGCGGCAACGGTTTCCGGCGCTGAGCGGGCCGCGCAAGGACGACATCTGTTACGCCACCACCAATCGCCAACAGGCGGTGCGGGCGGTGGCGCGCGAATCGGACCTGGTGCTGGTGCTGGGTTCGCCCAACTCCTCCAATTCGCTGCGGCTGACCGAGGTCGCCGCGGCCGAGGGTGTGGCGGCACATCTGGTGGAGCACGCCGGCGAGGTCGAATTGGGCTGGCTGGCCGGCGCCCGCCGCGTCGGCGTCACCGCCGGCGCGTCGGCACCGCCGCATCTGGTGGACGACCTGGTCGAGGCCCTGTCCGGGCTCGGCACCCTGCGGGTCCGCCACACCACCGTGACCGAAGAGAGTGTTCGATTCAACCTGCCTCGGGAGGTGAGCTGAATGGCCATGCCGTTCCGTCAATCCGTACGTCTGGGAGCGTATCTCGCAAAACAGAAGCTGCTGCGGCGCGAGAAGTTCCCCATTCTGGTCGAATTGGAGCCACTGTTCGCCTGCAATCTGAAATGTGCGGGCTGCGGCAAGATCCAGCATCCGCACACACTGCTCAAACAGCGCATGCCGGTGGAACAGGCCGTCGGCGCGATCGAGGAATGCGGCGCCCCGATGGTCTCGATCGCCGGTGGTGAACCGCTGATGCATCCGCAGATCGACGAGATCGTGCGGCAACTGCTCGACCGCAACAAGATCGTCTTCCTGTGCACGAACGCGGTACTGCTGCCCAAACATCTGCACAAGTTCACCCCGCACCGCAATTTCGCGTGGATGGTGCATCTGGACGGGCTGCGCGAACGCCACGACGCCTCGGTGTGCAAGGGCGGCGTCTTCGATCAAGCCGTGGCCGCGATCCGCGAGGCCAAGGCGGCCGGATTCCGGGTGATGACGAACACCACGTTCTTCGATGTGGATTCGCCGCAGGACGTGATCGACGTCCTGGACTATCTCAACGACGAGCTCGAGATCGACCATATGCAGATCGCACCCGGCTACGCCTACGAGAAGGCGCCCGATCAGGAGCACTGGCTCGGGGTGAAGGAGACCCATCAGCTGTTCGCCAAGGCCTTCGCCGACGGGCGCCGCAAGAAGTGGCGGCTCAACCACTCGCCGCTGTATCTGGATTTTTTGGAGGGCAAGGTCGACTTCGACTGCACCGCCTGGGCGATTCCGTCGTATTCGCTCAAGGGGTGGCAGCGGCCGTGTTATCTGCTCGACGACGGTTATGTCGCCACCTATCGGGAATTGATCGACGACACCGATTGGGACGCCTTCGGTCGCGGCAACGATCCGCGCTGCTCGAATTGCATGGCGCACTGCGGATACGAGCCGACCGCGGTGGTCGCGACCCTCGGTTCGTTGAAGGAGACGATCCGCGCCGCCGTCAGCTGAGTCGAATCACACCGGGTCGAATTCCCCACCGGAAGGTGAGCCACGTATGAATCCCTCGCCGCGCGGGCCGGACCCGCTCGCCGCCCTCACCGGACCCGACGCGCTGGCCGCGTTGTCCGACGACGAACTGCCCGCGCTGGCGCAGCTGGTACGCGATCGCCTCGTCGAGACCGTCACCGGAACCGGCGGGCATCTCGGCGCCAGTCTGGGGACGGTGGAACTGACCATCGCGCTGCATCGCGTATTCCGTTCGCCCACCGATGTGCTCGTCTTCGACACCGGACATCAGAGCTATGCGCACAAGTTGCTCACGGGGCGGTCGCCCGCCTTCGCCACGCTGCGCCAGGCCGGTGGGATCGCGGGGTATCCCAACCGCACCGAATCCGCGCACGACTGGGTGGAGAACTCGCACGCCTCGGTCAGCCTGGCGTGGGCCGACGGCATCGCCAAAGCCTTCCACCTGCGTGGCGAACACGATCGCCGGGTGGTGGCGGTGATCGGCGACGGCGCGCTCACCGGTGGTGTGGCGTGGGAGGGCCTGAACAATCTGGGCGCGGGCCGGCGGCCGGTCGTGGTGGTGCTCAACGACAACGGGCGCTCCTACGATCCGACCGTCGGCGCGCTGGCCGGGCACCTCACCGGACTGCGCGACGGCGACACCGTCTCCGGAAACCTTTTCGACGCCTTGGGTTTCACCTACCTGGGACCGGTGGACGGCCACGATATCGGTGCGCTGTGCACGGCCCTGCGCAAGGCCGTCGAACTCGCCAAACCGGTTGTGGTGCATGCGATAACAGTGAAAGGACGCGGCTTCGGCCCGGCCGAGGCCGACGAGGCCGACCGCATGCACGCATGCGGAGTGATCGATCCGGTGACCGGTGTGCCGCGGAAGCGGTCCGCCCCCACCTGGACCGATGTCGTCGAATCGGAGCTGGCCGCCATCGCCCGCGACCATCCGGAGGTGGTCGCCATGACCGCGGCGATGCGGCTGCCCACCGGCCTCGGCGCATTCTCCCGGAGGGCTCCGGAGCGGGTGTTCGATTCCGGCATCGCCGAACAGCACCTGATGGCCTCCGCCGCGGGATTGGCGGCGGCCGGTATGCATCCCGTGGTGGCGGTGTACTCGACCTTCCTCAACCGCGCGATCGATCAGGTGCTGCTCGATATCGCCCTGCACGAACTGCCCGTCACCCTGGCGCTGGACCGCGCCGGTGTGACCGGTCCGGACGGGCCCAGCCATCACGGGATGTGGGACCTGGCGCTGCTCACCTGCGTGCCGGGGATGCGGATCGCCTGTCCGCGCGATCCCGGCCGGGTCCGCGAACTCCTGCGCGAAGCCGTCGCCACGGCCGGCCCCACCGCCGTGCGCTACCCGAAAGCCACTGCCGGAGCGGATATTTCGCCGCTGGCACGGATGGACGGAATGGATATTCTGTATCGCGGGCCGCACCGTCCCCTCGACATCCTGCTGGTGGCGGTCGGCCCGATGGCCGGACCGTGCCTGCGGGCGGCGGAACTGCTGGCCGACAGCGGTTTCGGCGCCACCGTCGTCGACCCGCGCTGGGTGTGGCCGATCAACCCGGGGCTGACGGCGATCGCGGCACGGCATCGGCTCACCGTCTGCGTGGAGGACGGTATCGCCGCCGGCGGGATCGGCTCCCACCTGGTCCACACGATCGCCCGCAACCCCGAGGCCGCCCCCGTCCGCGCCCTCGGCCTGCCCACCGAATTCATCGCCCACGCCTCCCGCGACAGCATTCTGGCCGAATACGGCCTCACCGGCGAGGGCATCGCCGCGGCCTGCGCGGAGTGGTTGCCCGCGACGGAGAGGATCCGATGACCGCCGTATTCCTGTCCGAGCCCACGGCGCCGCCCCTGCGACCCCGCCGGGAGAGCCGGCGCATCCAGGTCGGCTCGGTGCCCGTGGGCGGCGGCGCACCCATCTCGGTGCAGTCGATGACCACCACCGTCACCGCCGATGTCGAGGCGACGCTGCGCCAGATCGCCGAATTGACCGCTGCCGGTTGCGATATCGTCCGCGTGGCGGTGCCCACCCAGGACGACTGCGCGGCGCTGCCGACGATCGCCCGCCGCTCGGCCATCCCGGTGATCGCCGACATCCACTTCAATCCGCGCTACGTCTTCGGCGCCATCGACGCCGGCTGCGCCGGGGTGCGGGTGAATCCGGGCAATATCCGCACCTTCGACGACAAGGTCCGCGAGATCGCCGCCGCGGCCGGTGCGGCGGGGGTGCCGATCCGCATCGGCGTCAACGCCGGTTCCCTCGACCGGCGGATCCTGGACCGGCACGGCGGTCGCGCCACTGCCGCCGCGCTGGTCGAATCGGCGCTGTGGGAGGCCGGCCTGTTCGAGGAGCACGGTTTCACCCATCTGAAGATCTCGGTGAAACACAACGATCCGCTGACGATGATCCAGGCCTACCGGCTGCTCGCCCAGCGCTGCGACTACCCGCTACACCTCGGGGTCACCGAGGCGGGGCCACCGCTGCAGGGCACCGCGAAATCGGCCACCGCGTTCGGAATCCTGCTGTCCGAGGGAATCGGCGACACGATCCGGGTCTCGCTGTCGGCGCCGCCGGTCGAGGAGGTCGAGGTCGGTCACCACATCCTGGCCGGGCTCGGGCTGCGCCCCCGCACCCTCGACATCGTGTCCTGCCCGACCTGCGGCCGCTCCCAGGTCGACGTCTTCGAGCTCACGAAGAAGGTCGAGGCGGCCTTCCGGGATTTCCCCGCGCCGCTGCGCGTCGCGGTGATGGGATGCATCGTCAACGGGCCGGGTGAGTCGCGGGAAGCCGATATCGGAGTCTCGGCGGGCAATCACAAGGGGCAGATCTTCGTCCGCGGCGAGGTGGTGCGGACGGTGCCGGAATCGAGGATCGTGGAGGCGCTGCTCGAGGAGGCGCTGACCTTGATCGAGGATTCCCCGGAGGGTTAGCCCGGCAAATACGGACATTATTCGCATACCGCCCCATTTGCTGTGACGGTTGCTCGCTACAGCCATGCAGGATTGGACCTGCGGTATAGGTATGCCTTACCTTTGGACGGTGAGCTGGGCCGAGGCTGTACCGAATCTACTGATCTGCCTGCGGGAGGGCCTCGAGGCGGGCCTCGTGGTGACGATCCTGCTGGCCGCCGTGCGCAAGACGTCGACCCCGCAGCGCCCGGTCTCCTCGACGCCGGTCTGGCTCGGCCTGCTCGGCGCGGTATCGGTGGCGGCCAGCTTCGCGGCCGTGCTCACCTATTCGACGAGCGTGCTCTCCAACTCCGGCCAGCAAGTCGTCGGCGGCACCCTGAGTGTGATCGCGGTCGGTCTGGTGACTGCCATGGTCTTCTGGATGCGACGCACCGCCGCGTCGCTGTCCGGCCAGCTTCGGGGTGAGGTCGCCCGGGCCACCGCGATCGGGGCGGGAGCGCTGGCCATCACGGCCTTCATGGCCGTCGGGCGCGAAGGCCTGGAATCGACGCTGTTCGTGTGGACCGCGGTCAAGGCCTCCGGCACCACCGTCGCGCCGCTGATCGGCGCCGCCCTCGGTTTCGCGGCCGCGGTGGTGCTGTGCTGGCTGCTCTACCGGCAGTCGGTCAAACTCAACCTCGGCGTGTTCTTCAACCGCACCGCGCTCGCCCTGATCGTGATCGCCGCCGGCGTGCTGTCCTACGGCCTGGGCGACCTGCAGGACGCCGGAATCCTGCCCGGCCGTCACTGGGTGGCGTTCGACCTGTCGGCGCAGATCGACCCGAACTCCTGGTGGGTCTCGATCATCACCGGTATCACCGAGCTCACGCCGCGCATGACGGTGCTACAGGTTGTCGCCTGGGTGGTCTACCTGGCCGTGGTGATCCCGCTGTTCATCCGCGCGGGACGCCAGGCGCCCGCGAAGGCCCCGGCGAAGCGTCCGGAGCAGTCGGCGCCCGCCACGACGGCGGGCACCGCAGCCGCGGCGGCCGAATCCGAGGCCACCGGCGCCGGCGCGAGCTCGCAGGATGCCGGTACGACTCCGGCACCTGCAGCCGCGCCGGCCCCCCTGACGGCGTCGACTGCGGCGCACGACCGCTCCGAGCAGACGCCCGACTGGTGGGAGCGGATCGCCGGGCCGCGCCCGTTGCTGGTGGGTGCGGTGCTGGTGCTGGTCCCCGCGGTGGCCGCCGGGGTGGCGATCGCGCTGCTGCCGTCGAGCGACTCCGGTAAGGCGCAGGCGGTATCGGTCACCGACAGCTCGTGCGCCTCGGAATGGAAGTCCGGGCGGGCCGGGAGACAGACATTCGAGGTACAGAACAAGACGTCCAAGGCCGGGGAGATCAACCTGATCAACTCCGGCGGTGCGGTCGTCGGCGAGATCGAGACCATCGGCCCGGCCACCACCGCCAACCTCACCGCGACCTTGAGCAGCGGCAGCTACACCATGCAATGCCTGATGTCCGGCAAGCCGGTGACCTCGTCGGCGGCGGTGCAGGTCAGTGGTGAGGCGGGCGATACCCCGCCGGCCGTCAAACGCGTCACCGAGGACGATCTGCGCGGACCCAACGACGCCTATCAGACCTACGTCTCCGGCGTGCTGACCCGGCTCTCCGGCGCCGTCACCGCGATCGGCAACGATCTGCGCGGCGGCAATATCGCTGCGGCACAAGCGGATTGGCTGAACGCCCAGCTGGAATGGGAAAGGGTCGGCGCCTCCTACAACAGCTTCGGCGACGCCGGCACCGCCGTCTCCGGTCTGCCCGACGGCCTGCCGGGTGGGGTGAACGATCCCGGATTCACCGGGCTGCACCGGCTGGAATACGGCCTGTGGCACGGACAGCGGCCGGATCAGTTGCTGCCGGTGGCCGATCGGCTCGGTGGCGATATCGCCAACATCCGGAAGAACCTCGGTAGCGACGAGCTGGCCGGCGACCCGAAGAAGCTGCCGCTGCGCGCGCACGAAATCCTGGAAGACGCTCTGCGCGACCATGTGTCGAGCATCGACGACCAGGGCGCGGGCGCCGCCTACCCGATGACACTCGCCGATATCGACGTGACGCGCACGGTGCTCGATCAGCTCGGCCCGCTGCTCGATCCGCGAGCGCCGCAACTGCGCGCCACCCTGCGGACCCGCCTCGACGAATTGCAGGCCGCCCTGCTCGCCACCCAGGACCACGGACACTGGCAGTCGCCGGACCGCACCCCGCCGGCCGCCCGGCAAGCCGTCAACGCCCGCCTCGGCGCCGCCCTCGAGGAACTCGCCAAGGTGCCGCGATTGCTCGAAGTGCCGATCACCCACTGACATGCCGAACCACCGACATGCCGAACCACCGACCGACCAGTAAGGCTTCACGATGAACGTCAGCCGCCGCCGCTTCCTCTCCGGCGCCGCCGCCGGTGCCGCCGGAACCGCGCTGACCGCGGGCATTCTCGCCGAGGGCGCCCGCAAGGACGCCGACGCCGCCACCGTGGGCGTCCCGAAGGCCGAGGCGAGCTACCCCTTCCACGGCGAACATCAGTCGGGCATCCTCACCCCGGGCCCATCGGCGAAACAGAACGCCGCCTGCTTCGCCGCCTTCGACGTCACCACCACCAACCGCGCGGAACTGGTGGAGGCGATGAAGACCCTCACCGCACGTGCCCGCTTCCTCACCGCCGGCGGCGCCCCGACCGATCTCGGCCTCGGCCAGCCGCCGTCCGACAGTGCGGTGCTCGGGCCGGAGGTCATCGCCGACGGGCTCACCGTCACCACCGGTGTGGGCGCCAGCCTGTTCGACGGCCGCTTCGGGCTGGCCGCGGCCAAACCCGCCAAACTCACGCCGATGCGGACCTTCCCCAACGACACTCCGGACCCGGCCTGGATGCACGGCGACCTGCTGATCCAGCTGTGCGCGCATCACCCCGACACGGTCCATCACGCGCTGCGCGACATCACCCGCCAGACCCGCGGGGCGCTCCAGCTGCGCTGGAAGATCGACGGCTACAACTCCCCGCCGCGTCCGTCCGGCACCGGCCGGAACCTGTTGGGCTTCAAGGACGGAACGGCCAACCCGACCGGCGCCGACGCCGAATCGCTCATCTGGACCGACGGCGGCGGCGAACCGGAATGGACCCGCGGCGGCACCTACCAGGTGGTCCGGCTGATTCGCATGCTCGTCGAATTCTGGGACCGGGTCTCGATCAACGAGCAGGAGAACATGTTCGGGCGACGCCGCGACTCCGGCGCCCCGCTCGACGGCAATCAGGAATTCGACACCCCCGATTACGCCGCCGACCCCGAAGGCTCGGTCATCCCGCTGGATTCCCATATCCGGCTGGCCAATCCGCGTACCCCCGAAACCGCCCGCCAGCAGCTGGTCCGCCGCTCCTACAACTACGACCTCGGCGTGGAGCGCAACGGCAACATGGCCTCGGGCCACATCTTCACCTGCTTCCAGCAGGACGTCGCCCGCCAGTTCGAGGCCATCCAGACCCGGCTGATCAACGAACCCCTGACCGACTACGTCCAGCCCTTCGGCGGCGGCTATTTCTTCGCCCTGCCCGGGGTCCGCGACGAGAAGGATTGGTACGCAAGGGCCTTGCTGAGCTGAGCGGCGAGCGCGGGCTGATCGGCGCCGCCGCGATGGTGTGGTGGGGCCGCCACGGCGATCGCACCGGCGAACGGCGCCGGCATGTCGCTCTGCCCGCGATCATCGGCGGTCTCGCCATTCCGGTCGCGCTGTACCTGGACAACCCGTTCGCGGCCATGTCCGCGGTCACCGTCTGCGCCGTCGGTGTGCTCGCCGCCCTGCCCACCTTCTGGGCCCTGCCGAGCGCGTTCCTGTCCGGCGCCGCGGCCGCGGGCGGTATCGCCTTGATCAATTCGCTCGGCAATGTCAGCGGGTTCGCGGCGCCCTATCTCACCGGCCGGCTGGCCGACCTGACCGGGACCCAGCACGCCGGCCTGTGGGTGGTGGGGGCGGCGATGGTGCTCGCGGGTCTCGGCGTATTCGCATTGCGATCCGTCGGCGACGACCGCGACACTATCGGCAGCGCAGCGAACTAACCCTCGGCCGCCAACTGTCCACAGGCCGCGGCGATCTCCTGCCCCCGCGTATCGCGCACCGTGCACGGCACACCTTGTGCCTCCACCCGCCGAACGAATTCGCGCTCAACAGGTTTCGGTGAGGCGTCCCACTTCGAGCCCGGGGTCGGATTCAACGGGATCAGGTTCACGTGCACGCGGGAGCCCAACGCCTTGTGCAGCTTCTGGCCCAGCATGTCGGCACGCCACGGCTGGTCGTTGATATCGCGGATGAGGGCGTATTCGACCGAGACCCGGCGACCGGTCTTGTCGGCGTAATACCGTGCGGCGTCGAGGACTTCGGCGACCGACCAACGATTGTTGACCGGCACCAACGTATCGCGCAATTCGTCGTCCGGCGTGTGCAGAGAGACGGCCAGCGTCACCGACAGCCCCTCATCGGCCAGTTTGCGGATCGCGGGCGCCAGGCCGACGGTCGACACGACCACATTGCGCTGCGAGATACCCAGGCCGTCCGGTGCGGGCGAGGTGATCCGCCGGACCGCCGCCACCACGCGCTTGTAGTTGGCGAGCGGCTCACCCATCCCCATGAACACGATGTTCGACAGCCGGCCGACACCACCGGCCACCTCGCCGTCACGCAGAGCCGCAGCGGCCGCGCGCACCTGGTCGACGATCTCCGCGGTCGAGAGGTTGCGGTTCAGTCCGCCCTGCCCGGTCGCGCAGAACGGACAGGCCATGCCGCAGCCGGCCTGACTGGAGATGCACAGCGTGTTGCGGTCGGGATAGCGCATCAGCACGCTCTCGAGCAGGGTGCCGTCACCGGCACGCCACAGCGTCTTGCGGGTGGTGCCCTCGTCACACACGACCTGCCGCACCTCGCTGAGCAGCGGCGGGAACAGCGCCTCGGCGATCTTCTCCCGCATCGGCTCGGGCAGATCGGTCATCTGCCGCGGATCGGCCTGCAACCGCCCGTAGTACTGCCGGGCGATCTGATCGGCCCGGAACTTCGGCAGTCCGAGTTCCTCCACCGCCTGACGCCGCTGGGCCGAATCGAGGTCGGCGAGATGCCGCGGCGGCATTCCACGGCGCGGAGCATCGAAAACGAGCGGCAGGGAGGTAGTCATAACCCTTCCAGTGTCGCATTGACCATGCGGGTCCGCCGCGAGCGGGCAGGGATAACCCGATCACAGTTACGGCGCGGGCGAACGGGTATTCCGGAGATACACATATCCGCCATAGCGATCGGGAATGATCGAAATATGACCAGCGACGCAGTACCGAGCCACGGACCGGATCCGGTCCCGCACACCGATCCCCCGCGCGTCGACACTCCGCCCTCGACCGCGCCCGTCCGCCGCAACCGGGCCCTCCAGACCCGCGCGGGCTACACCTGGGTGGCGCTGGTCGCGGCGGCGGTCATCGGGGTTCTGCTGTTGATCTTCATCCTGCAGAACCTCGACCAGGTCCGGATCCACCTGTTCTTCTGGCAGGTCAACCTGCCGCTCGGCGTCACGCTGCTGCTGTCGGTGATCGCCGGAGCGCTGGTGATGGCGCTGGCCGGCGGGTGGCGGATCATGCAGTTGCGGCGCGCGGCGAAGCGGCGCTGAGCCTCAGAGCAGGGCGGTCAGCACCAGCCAGGAGACGAACGCCGAGGGCAGCATCGAGTCGAGGCGGTCCATGATGCCGCCGTGTCCGGGCAGCAACGTGCCCATGTCCTTGATGCCCAGCTCGCGCTTGATCTGGGATTCGATCAGATCCCCGCAGGTCGCCACGAGAACGATCGCGACGCCGAGCAGCACGCCGATCATCGAATTGGCCTGCAGCAGCAGCGTCACCGTGAGCAGACCGCCGATGATGCAGAACACCAGCGATCCGCCGAAACCCTCCCAGGACTTCTTCGGGCTGATGGCCGGCACCATCGGATGGCGGCCGAACAGCACCCCGGCCACGTAACCGCCCACATCGGAGCAGACCACCAGAATCATGAAGGTCAGCACCCGGAGATTGCCGTCGTCCTGCTGCAGCATGAGCACCGCGAACGAGGCCAGCAGCGGGATCCAGGACACCACGAATACCGTGATCGCGGTGTCGCGCAGGAAGTTTCGCGGCGTCGCCGCCAGGCCGTGATCGAACAGTCGCCAGACCATGCACACCAGCGCCGTCGCAGCGAAGGCGCCCGCCACGCCCTCGGTGCCGTAGGGCCAGGCCAGCCAGATCATCGCCTGCCCGCCGACGATGAGCGGCACGCGCGGCACCAGGACATCGGCCTCGCGCAGCCGCTTGGCGACCTCCCAGGTGGCGATCGCCATCGCGACCGCGATGACTCCGATCAGAACCTTCGGAACGAACAGCAGGATCGCGATCAGCGATGCGCCGAGGCCGACACCGACCGCCAGCGCCGCCGGTAAATTGCGACCCGCACGCGAGGGCTTACCGCTCGGCTGCGCCGAGGGCGTGTCGGGAGCCGGTGTTGCACCGGCCGGGTCGCTCACCGGCATCGTCTCGCCGGCTGCGGCTTCTTCGGCCACGATTGTCCCGTCGCTCACTTATTCGTCCACTCCGTCCCCGGGCCCGTGCCGCATCGTCGCGCCGGGCCGAGTCTCACACCTCGAGCAGTTCCGATTCCTTGTGCTTGACCAGCTCGTCGATCTGGGCAACGTACTTCTGGGTGGTCTTGTCCAATTCCTTCTCGGCGCGACCGACCTCGTCCTCGCCGGCCTCGCCGTCCTTCTGGATGCGGTTCAGCTCGTCCATCGACTTACGCCGTACGTTGCGAATGGCGATCTTGGCGTCCTCACCCTTGGATTTCGCCTGCTTGACCAGTTCCCGGCGGCGCTCCTCGGTGAGCTGCGGAATCACCACGCGGATGATCGTGCCGTCATTGGTCGGATTCACGCCCAGATCCGAATTGCGGATCGCGGTCTCGATCGTCTGCAACTGCCCCTGCTCGTAGGGCTTGATGACGACCATGCGCGGTTCCGGCACGGTGATGCTGGCCATCTGGGTGATCGGCGTCGGCGAGCCGTAGTACTCGACCACGACCCGGTTGAACATGCCCGGGTTGGCGCGGCCGGTCCGAATACCTCCGAGGTCGTCCTTCGCCACCGAGACAGCCTTTTCCATCTTCTCCTCGGCGTCGAAGAGCGCTTCATCAATCACGACCGTTTCCTCCACAGCATCGTTTCGGGGCCCGGAATTCGCGAGGACCGATCCCCGCAGGGTTCAGGACCGAACCAGTGTGCCGATTTTCTCACCGGCCACCGCGCGGGCGATATTGCCCTTGATCAACAAATTGAACACCAGCATCGGCATCTGGTTGTCCATACACAAACTGAACGCGGTGGCATCGGCCACCTTGAGTCCGCGCTCGAGGACTTCCTTGTGGGTGATCTCGGAGAACATGATCGCCTCCGCCTCAACCTTGGGGTCGGCGGTGAAGACGCCGTCGACGGCCTTGGCCATCAGCACCACCTCGGCGCCGATCTCGAGGGCGCGCTGCGCCGCGGTGGTGTCGGTGGAGAAGTACGGCATGCCCATACCGGCCCCGAAGATCACCACGCGGCCCTTCTCCAGATGCCGCTTCGCCCGCAGCGGCAGATACGGCTCCGCGACCTGTCCCATCGTGATGGCCGTCTGCACCCGGGTGTCGACTCCCTGCTTCTGCAGAAAGTCTTGCAGCGCAAGGCTGTTCATCACGGTGCCGAGCATACCCATGTAATCGGAGCGGGCCCGCTCCATGCCGCGCTCCTCGAGTTCGGCGCCGCGGAAGAAGTTGCCGCCACCGATGACCACCGCCACCTGCACGCCGGTCGAGACGACCTCGGCGATCTGCTCGGCTACGGTCTGGACTACATCCGGGTCGAGCCCGACCTCGCCGCCGCCGAACATCTCCCCACCCAATTTGAGGAGTACTCGGCGATAGCCCTTGCGGTCGGGCGCCGTATCCGGGTCCGTCATCGGTCTCCTAGTCCTCGGCAGTCGAGCGAGCGCACGCACGGGAAATCACCCTCCCGGGCGCGATTGTTCGCGCGGGACGGTAACACGCTGTGTCCATCCTGCACCACGCGAGGTCGCGCCGGTGAGCCGACCCTCGGATACGCGGCAATTCCCGATGCTGGTGCGAAACGTTGTTGCTTCAAATAAGGTGCGGGGGCACGCCGATCATCAGCCTGCTGCCGGCGATCCCGTATCCGGCGAACCGGGCCGTCACGGGCAGCAGCGGATACGTCGACCCCGGCGGCTGCGGCGGCTGATCGATGCCGAAAGGCCCCCGGCGCAACGGAATTCGTCGCACCGGGGGCCTTTGCGGCGTATCAGGCCTGACCGACCTCGAAACGGGCGAAGCGGGTCACGGTGACACCGGCCTCGTCCAGCAGCTGCTTGACCGTCTTCTTGCTGTCGGTCACCGAGGACTGCTCCAGCAGGACGACGTCCTTGTAGAAGCCGTTCACCCGGCCCTCGACGATCTTCGGCAGCGCGGCCTCCGGCTTGCCCTCTTCCTTGGCGGTCGCCTCGGCGATCTCGCGCTCCTTGGCGACGACCTCGGCCGGGACGTCCTCGCGGGTCAGGTACTTGGCCTTCAGCGCGGCGATCTGCATCGCGGCGGCGCGAGCGACCTCGGCGGCGGCCTCGCCCTCACCCTGGTACTCGACCAGCACACCGACGGCCGGCGGCAGGTCCGAGGACCGCTTGTGCAGGTAGGTCGCGACCGGTCCGTCGAAGGACACGACGCGGCGCAGCTCCAGCTTCTCGCCGATCTTGGCGGCCAGCTCCTGCACCACCTGGTCGGCGGTCTTGCCGTTGACGTCGACGGCCTTGAGCGCCTCCAGATCGGCCGGGCGCACCTTGGCGGCGGCGTCGACGATGTCGCCGGCGGTGTTCTG
This sequence comes from Nocardia africana NBRC 100379, assembly GCF_001612635.1. Taxonomy (GTDB): domain Bacteria; phylum Actinomycetota; class Actinomycetes; order Mycobacteriales; family Mycobacteriaceae; genus Nocardia; species Nocardia africana. The sequence continues at coordinate 97,673 of NZ_BDAV01000005.1, forward strand.
GAACTCGTCGTTCTTGGCGACGAAGTCCGTCTCGGAGTTGAGCTCGATCATCACGCCGTTCTGCGCGGCGACCAGGCCCTCGGCGGTGGCGCGCTCGGCGCGCTTGCCGACATCCTTGGCGCCCTTGATCCGCAGTACCTCGACGGCCTTGTCGAAGTCGCCGTCGGTCTCCTCCAGGGCCTTCTTGCAGTCCATCATTCCGGAGCCGGTGAGCTCGCGGAGCCGCTTCACATCCTGGGCGGTGTAGTTCGCCATCGTGGCGAGCCTCCTCGAAGATTTACGAAAGTTGTCAGGTCTCTTAGCACCACCATGCCGACCGCTTCCGAACAGGAAGGGCCGGCAGGGTGAACAGACAATCGCGGTGGGAACCGCGCCGGATCAGAAGTCGGCCGGGGTCTTGGTGGCCGGCTCTTCCTTCAGCTCCGCCTCGGCGGCGGTCTCCGTAGCAGCCTCGCCGCCCTCGGCGGCCGGGGTCGCCTGCGCCAGGAGTTCCTGCTCCCACTCGGCGAGCGGCTCGCCGGCGCCGGCTTCGGGCTTCACATCGCCCGAGGCGCGGGAGGCACGAGCCTGCACGCCCTCGGCGACCGCGGAAGCGACAACCTTGGTGAGCAGCGCGGCCGAGCGGATCGCGTCGTCGTTACCCGGGATCGGGTAGTCGACCAGGTCGGGGTCGCAGTTGGTGTCCAGGATAGCGATGACCGGGATGTTCAGCTTGCGAGCCTCACCGACGGCGATGTGCTCCTTGTTGGTGTCGACGACCCAGATGGCCGAGGGCACCTTGGCCATATCGCGGATACCGCCGAGGGTGCGCTCCAGCTTGTTCTTCTCGCGGGTCAGCATCAAGATTTCCTTCTTGGTGCGGCCCTCGAAACCACCGGTCTGCTCCATCGCCTCGAGTTCCTTCAGGCGCTGCAGCCGCTTGTGCACGGTGGAGAAGTTGGTGAGCATGCCACCCAGCCAGCGCTGGTTGACGTAGGGCATCCCGACGCGAGTCGCCTCGGCCGCGATCGACTCCTGGGCCTGCTTCTTGGTGCCGACGAAGAGAACGGTGCCACCGTGGGCGACGGTCTCCTTGACGAACTCGTAGGCCTTGTCGATGTAGGTCAGCGTCTGCTGCAGGTCGATGATGTAGATGCCGTTGCGGTCGGTGAAGATGAACCGCTTCATCTTCGGGTTCCACCGCCGGGTCTGGTGACCGAAGTGTGCGCCGCTGTCGAGCAGCTGCTTCATGGTTACGACAGCCATAGCCGCGTACCCGCCTTTCCTATGCCGGTTGACGCAGAAACCGAAGGCCGGTCTCTGCCCTGGCGTCCGTGGCCGCCGGACCTTCCGGAAAAATTCGGGAGGACCAGCCGACGGCACCGTGATCGGACGCGCGAAGTCGATCCGCGTACAGCGAACCGCGTGGCCAGTCTACGACCAGCGCAGGTGAGAACATAAACGAGGTGGTCAGCGCCCGGTTTCCCGGCGGGCTCAGCGGACGCCGGGCAACCCGCCGATCCCCAGATCAGCTCACAGATGCCAGCCGGGCGTCGACTCCAGCAACGCCACCACGAGCGCCGCCAGCGCCACCACGCAGATCGCCGCACTCGTCGTCGACATCGCGATCCGCCCGTCGCTCCACCTCCCCCAGGCATGGGTATGCAGGGTCCGGCTGCGCGCCACGGAGACGGTGGCGATCACGGCCAGCGCACCGATGGCCACGAGCGCGAGCACGATGGCGGCACGATCACCGCTGGTGAAGGCCACGTGCAGGAACAGCAGCGCATTGGCCATGGCCGCCACGGCTGTCCGCCACCAGGACAACGCCGTCCGCTCCGCCTGCAAACCCCGGTCGGCCGGGACTGCGGGCGGGCGATTCGGCGGGATCGCGGTCATGACAGCAGCAATCCGATTCCGGCCAGCATGGCGATGACGGCGATTCCGATCGCCAGAATCGGCACCATCACCGTGTGCGGGAGCGGACGGCCCTCCCGCATCGCCGCCCCGACCAGCCGCCAGCGGCCGAAGGCACCCAGAGCGATCACGGCCGCCAGCACGATGCAGCTGATCGCCAGCGCCGATCGGATGTCGTGATGACCGAACGGCTGCACCAGCTCGTGCACCGCGACCCCGCCCGCGAGCAGGCCGAGGGCGGTGCGGATCCAGGCGAGGAAGGTGCGTTCACCGGCGAGGGTGAATCGGTAGTCGAGTTCGGGGCCCTCGGCAGGGGACGGCGACTGGGCCGCAGAGGCGAGCGGCGACTGAGCCGAAGTGGCGGGCGACGACTCAGCTGCGGGGGCAGGCGACGACTCGGCCGCGGGCGTGGGCGACGACTCGGTCGCAGGCGTGGGCGACGACTCGGTCGCGCCGATCGGCGACGACTCGACATTGCGCCCGGCGGACGAACCCGCACCGCCGCCGCTCGGGTCCGGCGGAGCGGATTCGGCGGGCCCCGGCGTTTCGGCACTCATGAACCGGACCGGCCACGGGCTCGGGACGGACGAGAGGTGTGGGCCGAATCGCGAACGGCCACTTGCCTTTCCACCGGTCGCATCGTCCCGGCGAACGATGCGGCCGTGATCGAGTCGGCGACGTCACGACACACGATCATCGACCTGCCCTTCCTCGGGGCGAGCCCAGCGGACCCGGTACACAGCGTCCTGCCGGAACGCGCCCTGTTCACATGCCTCGGAGTTGTCCACACACGCCGAAACCGATCTTTCCATGTCCCTCGGTTCCGGCGAGGGTGGGACGCATGCGCTGGATGTCGGCACTTCTCCTGGGGACGGCGGTGGCGGCCGTGACCTGCGGCGCCACCACGGCAGAGGCCGCGCCCGCGACCGGATTCGGCTGGCCGCTGCAGCCGCGCCCGGCCGTCGTGCGTGGTTTCGACAAACCGCCCCACGATTGGCTACCGGGCCATCGCGGAGTCGATCTCGCGGGCGCCGCCGGACAGGCGGTAATCGCCGCCGGCGCCGGAATCGTGGTGTTCGCGGGGGAGGTGGGCGGCAAACCGGTCGTCTCGGTCGACCATCCGGGCGGACTGCGCACGACCTACGAGCCGGTGCGAGCGGAGGTGCCGGTCGGTCGCCGAGTCGAGCGCGGGTCGGCGCTGGGGACGCTGCAACCCGGCCATGCGGGTTGTCCCGGCGTCTGTCTGCACTGGGGTCTGCGGCGCGGCCGTGAGTATCTCAACCCGCTCGGCCTGGTGCGCCACGCTCCCGTGCGCCTGAAGCCGGTGCGGCCGCCCGCTCCGCCGGCGCCGCACGGAGGTCCCGTGGCGGCTCCCGCCGATCTAGCGGACCGCCTCGGCGGCAGTGGATTCCTGTTCGGGCAGTTCACGCTTCCACTGCCGGAAGCCCTCCTCGGTGCGCCCGCGCCGCCAGTATCCGGAGATGGAGGCCCACTCGGCCGGCACCCCGCGCTCGGTGCGGACATAACGCCGCAGATCGTGCATCACCTTGTCGGCCTCGCCGTGGATGAAGACGTGCACGCGGCCTTCGCGCCAGGGCTCGGCACGGACCGCGGCGGCCAGCGCTTCGCCGGGGGCACGGTCACCGCGATACACCCACTCGAGTCCTACCGCTGCGGGGCGCGGGAAATCGAGTTCGTCGGCAGGACCGGCGATTTCGACGAATACTCGGCCGACGGCATCGGACGGGAGGGCGGCACACGCCGTGGCGATGGCGGGCAGGGCCGCCTCGTCACCGGCGAGCAGATGCCAATCCGCCTCCGGCTTGGGGGAATACGCGCCGCCCGGCCCGAAGAGTTCGATGCGGTCGCCGGGTCGAGCCGTGGCCGCCCACGGCCCGGCCACCCCCTCGTCACCGTGGTAGACGAAATCGATGGCGATCTCCTCGGCCTCGGTGTCGATCGAGCTCACGGTGTAGGTGCGCGTGGTTTCGCCATCGGGGCCGGGGAACAGCAGTTTGACGTAGGCGTCGGTGAATCCGTTGGGCTGGAATCCGGCGAACCCCGGGCCGCCCAAATACACCCGGATCAGATGGTCGGTCAAGCGTCGCGTGCGCCTGACCTCGAAGGACAGTTTGGTGCGAGTTCGAGCCACAGTGCGTTACCTCCGATATTAGGGTTACCTAAGTAAGGTTAGCACGACTTATCTCCGATAGCTCGAAGTATATCGGCGACATCTTCGAGCTGTCCGCTGTCGCGCCTATGCCCTGTTGCGTCCCTCGCTCTGCGGGCGAGGATGGAGCTATGGCGAATTCCCCGGCCACCGAGCCGTTCACCTATCCAGAAGTCGGAGCGACCGCCGGCGAATTCCCGCTCGGCTATCACCACTTCCGGCTGCGCCGCCGCATCGGTAGCGGACGGGCGCTGTTCGAATCCGCCGGCGATCAGATCCTCGCCTACCGCATGCAGCGCGGCACCGGCATTTTCCAGCAGGCCGATACCCCGGTCGCCGAACCGGGAACGGCGCTGACGGTGCGACTGGGCATCGCCGGCATCGGCATCACGGCACCCTGCCGGGTGATCTATGTGGTCGACGAACCAACCCGCCGCGGCTTCGCCTACGGAACCCTGCCGGGCCACCCGGAAATCGGCGAGGAACTCTTCGCGGTGGAATACGACCCCGCCGACGAGACGGTCTACGGCGTGGTGGCCGCCTTCTCCCGTCCCGCAACCTGGTACGCGAAACTCGGCGGCCCCGTCGTCCGCGCGATCCAGCATTTCATCGCCGGCCGCTACATCGACGCCATCCGCCCCTAGGCGATGACATGATCGGCCTGTAGGCGGCGACGCGAAAATCTCCGCCTTGGTCCACCTTCTGCTCGAGGCTTCGCATGCGAGCGCTGGTGTTCAGGACCCAGCCGGTCGAATGCCTTTCAGGGTCCGGGTCGTTCTCGGCACCGGGCAGGGCGAACCGTCCCAGACCGTCTCGTTCCATAGGCCGGCCCAGTGCGGCCACGCATCGTCTCGGGTGCGAGTCGACGGACTCCCGAACTCCGGGTGCACGATCTTGCGCGCGACACGCACCTCGGACCGGTATCCCGGTCCGCCGAGCACGGGTCATAGCGTGCCCGACGCCGGAGGGCACCCCGGCATCACGCCGGCTCCGCGAGGCAGGCCGCGTGACGACTGGTCGAACTGCTGTGCACAGCAACCTGTTTGGAGCCAAGCAGCTCAACGGCACCATCGTCGCAGTGCTGCGGAGCAACCGTCGCACCGCTGCTCAGGCGCGGGGATGGGCCTGGTCGTGGACGCGTTTCAGGCGTTCGATCGAGACGTGGGTGTAGAGCTGGGTGGTCGCCATACTGGCGTGACCGAGCAGCTCCTGGACCACGCGCAGGTCGGCTCCGCCTTCCAGTAGATGAGTGGCGGCGGTGTGGCGCAGACCGTGTGGGCCCAGGTCCGGTGCTCCCGGCACCGCCGAAACGACGTCGTGGACAACGGTTCTGGCCTGGCGCTGGTTCAGCCGGCGGCCGCGCCGGCCGAGCAGCAGCGCCCGCCCGGATTCGGCGGTGGCCAGGTGTGGGCGCCCGTAGTTCAGCCAATTCTCCAAAGCCCGGTCGGCGGGCAGGCCGAACGGTACCGAGCGTTCCTTGTTGCCCTTGCCCAATACCCGCACCAGCCTCCGGCCGCGGTCGACGTCGTCGATGTCGAGTCCGCACAGTTCGCTGACTCGGATACCGGTGGCGTACAACATCTCCACGACGAGCCGATCGCGCAGGGCCATCGGGTCACGCTGGGCCGCACCGGATTCCGCGGCGTTCATCGCCGCGTCGGCCTGGTCCTTGCCCAGCACGGCGGGCAGGACCCGATGCGCACGGGCCGAGCCCAGTCGTGGGCCGGGATCCGTCGCGAGGCGGCCGGTATGCGTCAGCCAGGCGGTGAACGTGCGCACCGCCGAAGCCCGCCGCGCCATGGTGGTCCGGGCGGCGCCCCCGGCCGATTGTTCGGCCAGCCACGATCGCAACAGCGGCAGATCGATCTCTCCCACCGCGGCATCGGGGCAGCGGGCACACAGATGTTCCAGCAGGGACCGTGCATCCCCGAGATAGGCCCGCACCGTATGCGCCGACCGGTTTCGTCCCAGCAGCAGATGTCGCTCGTACTGCTCGAGCAGATCCGCGAGATCGCCCGGTAATCCGTCCATTTCTCCACCGTCACCGGCTGCCGCCCCGCGCGCAAGCCACCGCGCCGACAGCAGCCCGCAGAACCGGCACCCCCTCCTCGGTCGGCTTCCGGTGGCGTCGGTCGGCCGCCCCGGTATCTCTCGACCGGGAGACCCGCTCACCACCGACCAACAGGCCCACCACCGCCGACCGCGCCGACTCGCCACGCTGCAGCAGACTCTTGGGCGTCGGCTGGGACATACGCTCACGCCCACCACACGTGGCACAAGCCAGGAGCGAGTGGATTCCGATTTTTATGCGTGCTCCCCGCAGGCACCACCGCTCACCGGCCGCGTCGAGGCGTCGGTGACGAAGGTGAACGGCGCCCCGGGATGCGCGTCGCCCCCCTCCTGCGGGAAGTGTTGGGTGACAACGACGCCTGGTGCCGGCGTACGCCGGGCCGGTGCTGCCGGCGTACGCCATCGACCGGCTACACCGCCACGGTGAGCCTGTCGGTCGGTCATTTCGCCGCGAGGCCGCAGGTCGCCGGTCACGTCGACAGTTAGGCGCACTCTGACCGCACTCGCCTGTCACGCCCCCTTTCGCACGGTGCGGAACCAGCCCGAACTGTCCGACCCGACCAGCCCGGCGACCTCGAGGGCGACCAGTGCCGCGCGCACCGCGTGGATGGCGAGGCCGCTCTCGTCGGCGATCTGTTTCGGCAGTCGGGAACCGGCGACGGGCAGTTCCGCGAAGACGGCCGCCTGGTCCCCGGCGAGATCGGCACCGGCTTCGCTGCCCGCGGGCAGCGACAGTCGCAACGGCCCGACCTCGTCGTGGATTTCGTCGACCCGGGTGACGAGGATGGCTTCCCGGTCGCGGATCATGCGGTGGCAGCCGACCGATGCCGCAGCGGTGATCGGCCCCGGCACCGCGAGCGCCGGACGGCCCAGGCGGCGAGCCCATTTCGCGGTATTGCGCGCCCCGCTGCGCACACCCGCCTCGACCACCAGCACCCCGTCGGACAGCGCCGCGATCAAACGGTTCCGAGCGAGAAACCGGTGTTTGAGGGCGGCGGCGCCGGGCGGGTATTCGCTCACCACCAGACCGGTTTCGGCGATCTCGGCCAAGAGGCGTTCGTGCTGAGCGGGATAGGGGCGGTCGACGCCGCATGCCAGCACGGCGATGGTGGGACCACCGACGGCCAGCGCCGCGCGATGCGCCATCCCGTCGATGCCGAAGGCCGCGCCCGACACGATCGTCCAGCCGTGCGCGGCCAATTCCCCCGCGAGTTCGGCGGTGACCTGTTCGCCGTATCCCGAGGAGCAGCGAGCTCCCACCACGGCCAGAGCCTGTTCGGTGTACTGCTGCAAGGACAACGGGCCGCGCGCCCACAACACCAGCGGCACTGCGGCGTCGGCATCGCGGGCCGGGTCGAGCTGGGTCAGGCCCAGCAGGCGCCACTGCGGCCACTCCGGGTCGTCCGGAGTGATCACCCGCCCGCCGATGCGCGCCATCAGCTCGAGATCGCGCTCGGCGCGGTCGACGTCGCGGCGCCGTTCGGTCGGACCGCGCAGCGATTCGGGCAGATCGCATTCCCGCACCGCGCGCGCCGCCTCCACCACGCCGACTCGCGCGATGAGCGCCGACAACGCCGGACACGGTCCCTCCACCACGCGCGACAGATAGACCCACGCCAGCCGCTGTTCGTCCGCGTCGACGGTGACCAACGACGCGACACCACCGCCCGAAACGGCCTCCACGCCAATCGAATCACCGTCCGCGCCGTAACGGGTCACCGCCACACCCCCGCCTCGCCGCCGAGGCCGCCCGCATGTCGGTGCTGTCGCCGAACTCGACAGGCCGGCATCGGGTTCGTGCCGAATCCCGCCCTGCGAAACACGTTCTGCCTGTCCGCTCGTTCTCGAGTTCGACCGCGTTCGGCGGCCCCCGTTCCCGCACAGGCCATCGACCTACCGATCATCAATTCCCTCCCTCACTGCGCACATTCGGTCATCGGTACCCACGCCCACGCCCACGCCCACGCCCACGCCCACGCCCACGCCCACGCCCACGCCCACGCCCACGCCCACGCCCAGACGATGAGCGCCGACGGGCGCGCTCGACAACTCAGGACACGCCGCGTTGCCGAAAGTTCAACGCCTGCAGCACGTCCTGCGCCGACGGCGCATCTCCCCCGCGCAAATCGCAGACTGTCCACGCGACCCGGATCGCCCGATCCGCACCGCGGGCGGACATCCGGCCCTGACGCAGCGCACTCTCCACCGGCGCCAGCGCGTCGGCCGCCAGCCGGAAGCGCTGGCGCAGCACATGTCCCGGCACCTCGGCATTGACGGTCCACCCGTATTCGGACCAGCGCCGCGCCGCGACCTGCCGCGCCAGCTCGACCCGTTCTCGCACGACCACACTGGATTCGGCGTCGGAGGGAGTGAACGTTCCGGCGGCGTGCGCATGCATCTGAACCCAGATATCGATGCGATCCATCAGCGGTCCGGACAGTTTGCCCAGATACCTGCGGCGAGCCAGCGGTGCACAGATGCAGTCGACGTCGCGGGCCGGAGCGCACGGACAGGGATTGGCCGCCAGGATGAGCTGGAAGCGGGCCGGATATCGCGCCACGCCGTCGCGGCGGGCAATGCGAACCTCACCCTCCTCCAACGGCGTTCGCAACGCCTCCAGCACCTTGGTTCCGATTTCGGCACATTCGTCGAGAAAGAGGACACCGCGATGGGCCCGGCTGACGGCGCCCGGCCGCGCGGATCCGGAGCCACCGCCGACCATCGCCGAGACCGAGGTCGAATGGTGCGGTGCCACGAACGGTGCCGTCGTGATGAGCGGATGATCGTCCGACAGCGTCCCGGCCACCGAATGGATGGCGGTGACCTCCAGCGACTCCGATTCCGTCAAAGGCGGCAGCAGACCCGGAAGCCGTTGCGCCAACATGGTTTTGCCGATGCCCGGCGGCCCCGTCAGCAACAGATGGTGGCCCCCCGCCGCGGCCACCTCCAACGCCCACCGCGCCTCGTCCTGACCGACTACCTCGTTGAGGTCGCCGATACTTCGCCGCGGGGCGGTATAGCTACCGTCCGGCGCCGACAATTCGCCGTCGCCACGCAACCAGTCGATCAGCGCGCGCAGTGTCGGCGCCCCGAGCACGGTGATCCCGTCCACCAGCCCAGCCTCCCCGAGCACCGACTCCGGCACCACGACGGTCTTGCGGCCCGCGGTTCGCGCCGCCAGCACGGCGGGAAGGATGCCCCGCACCCGCCGCACCCGGCCGTCGAGGGCCAGCTCGCCGAGCAGGACCGTACCGGCGAGCTTCGATCCGGGCACCGAATCACCGGCGTGCAGCACGGCGGCGGCCAATGCCAGGTCGTACACGCTGCCGACCTTCGGCAGCGTCGCGGGTGACAGGGCGAGAATGACGCGGCCGTCGGGCCATTTCTCCCCGGAGTTCGCGACCGCGGCCCGTACCCGGTCCCTCGATTCCTGCAAGGTGGTGTCCGGGCGCCCGACCAGATGAACCGAGGGCAACCCCTGCCCGATATCGGCCTCGATCTCGACGAGTTGCCCGTCCACCCCGGTCACGGCCACCGAATGAGCGCGTCCGAGGGCCATCAGAACGCCGCCCGGACGTGCTCGATCCGCGGGTCCCGGCCCGGGAGCAGCAGGACCGACACCACATCGAAGCGGACCTGCCGCCACGGTCCGCTCTGTTCGGCCAGCCACAGCAGCGCGAGCCGGCGAATGCGCTGTTGTTTGGCGAAGGTCACCGACTCGGCCGGTGTGCCGAATCCCAGCCCGGACCGTGTCTTGACCTCGACGAAGGCCGTGGTGTCGGCTTCCCGGACGATGAGGTCCAGTTCGCCGTAGCGACACCGCCAATTTCGTTCGACGATCCGCATCCCGGCCCCCTGCAGGAACTGCGCGGCCAGTTCTTCTCCGTGGGCGCCGAGCGCCAGATTGTGTGCCACCCGCTCAGCATGCCGTCGGCGACACTACGCTCTGCGGGCCTCACCTGCGGAAACAGAAACTCTGTGGATGAACCCCGGGCTGTGGATCAACGGCCGGGCCGACGAACGATCTCCCCAGGTCGGCCCCGGTTCTCGCCTACTGCTCTCTATTCGGGAAGGCGCAGGTCCGGCTTCTCCAACTCCTCGATGTTCACGTCCTTGAACGTGATGACGCGGACGTGTTTGACGAAGCGGGCGGGCCGATACATATCCCAGACCCACGCATCCGACATCCGCACCTCGAAATACACTTCACCGTCGGCGTTCTGCGGGCGCAACTCGACAGAATTGGCCAGATAGAAGCGGCGTTCGGTCTCGACGACGTACGAGAATTGACCGACGATGTCCTTGTACTCGCGATACAGCGAGAGTTCCATCTCGGTTTCGTACTTCTCGAGGTCCTCGGCGCTCATGCCTCGCTCCGCTCGCTCATCGGGTGGAATATCCTCCTCTATCGCCACGAACGCGTGTAGGTCACATCATCCCGCATGGGCCGGATCGACAGCCACCCGCCCGGTCTCCCCGGCCTCGGTACCCCGGACGTTGCGCCACGACCGGCGGTGCTCGTCACTGGGCCCGAGCCGCTCCAGCGCCGCCAGATGCTCGGGCGTGTTGTAGCCCTTGTGCGCGGCGAATCCGTATCCGGGCAGGTCACGATCCATCTCGACCATGATTCGGTCGCGTGTGACCTTGGCGAGGATGCTGGCCGCGGCGATACAGGCCGCCGCCGCGTCGCCGCCGATCACCGGCAGCGACGGCACGCTGATACCCGGCACCCGGAAGCCGTCGGTGAGCACGTAGCCGGGCCGCACGTCCAAACCCGCTACCGCCCGGCGCATGCCCTCGATATTGGCGACATGGATGCCGATCGCGTCGATCTCCCAGGCGGGAATCACCACGACCTTCCAGGCCAACGCGCGGCGCACGATCACCGGATACAACTGCTCGCGCACGGCCTCGGTCAGCTTCTTCGAATCGTCCAGTCCCGCAAGGGAATCGTAGGCCTTCGGCGCGAGCAGACAGGCCGCGACCACGAGGGGACCGGCGCAGCATCCCCGCCCCGCCTCGTCGACACCCGCGACGGGCCCGAGGCCGCTGCGGATCAGTGCCGCTTCCAGCGTGCGCAGACCACCGGCCCGCCGCATCACCACTCGCGGCGGCCAATCTCCCGTGCGAACCACCGGCCGGATGATCTTGCCGCCCTTACCGTTGCGCGTCGTGCGTCGCGATGTCTCCGCCACTGCACCTACCGTTCGACTATCCCGTGACTCGATTATCTCGCGCCGCGCGCCTCAGTTCGTCTGCGGATTCTGTGATCGGACCGGCCCGATCCGGCTCGGCGGCCAGATCTTGAACACCGCTTTACCGCGCACAGCGTCGACCGGCACGGTGCCGGAGTACTCGTCGTCGACATGGGCGCGCGAATCCGCGGATTCGTTGCGGTTGTCACCCATCACCCACAGATTGCCCTCGGGCACCTTGACCGGACCGAATTCCCGGCCGCGCGGGTCGATCGACAGCCCGCCGGCCACCTTGGTCGCATAGGGCAGCCCCGGCTGATAGGGGTAGATGTAGTGCGCATACGGCTCGTCGAGTGGTTTGCCGTCGACCATCACCCGGCCCTGCGCATCGCAGCACTGCACGGTCTGGCCGCCGGTCGCGATCACCCGCTTGACCAGGTCGTTCTCATCCGGCGGCACCAGTCCGAAGAACGAGAAGAAGTTCTGCACGCCGCGCACGACGACGTTGCTGGAGCGGTTGGAGTGGTAGGACTTGTTCCACGAGCCGCTCGGGCCGACGAACACCACGACGTCGCCCGGCTCGGGATGACCGAAGTCGTAGCTCAGCTTCTCGACGTAGATCCGGTCGCCCGTGCAGCCCGTGCAGCCGTGCAGAGTCGGTTCCATCGACTGCGACGGGATCACATACGGCCGGCCGATGAAATTCACCACCAGCGCCGCGATGACGGCGGCGATGACGATCAGGATCGGCAGTTCTTGCCAGAAGGGCCGCTGCTTGCGCTTGCGCCTGCCGCGCCGGCTGCGCGATCCGGACTCGCCTCTGCGTTCGCCACCGGCACGTTTGTCATCGGCTCCGGGCACCGCCACCGACTCGCTTTCGTCTGCCACGCCGAACAGGTTATCCCGCAGCCATGTTCGTCGTCGCCCCGGCGCACCCTGCGCGCCGAGAAGGCGGGCATATCCCGGCCGCGAAAAGGAAAACCCCCGGTCGCGAGGACCGGGGGCAGGCGTGAACGGGCAGAGCCCTGATGTTCAGCGCTTCTCCTTGATCTTGGCGGCCTTGCCGCGCAGATCGCGCAGGTAGTACAGCTTGGCCCGGCGGACGTCACCGCGGGTCACCACATCGATGTGGTCGATGTTGGGGCTGTGTACCGGGAAGGTGCGCTCGACACCCACGCCGAACGACACCTTGCGCACGGTGAAGGTCTCGCGGATGCCGCCACCCTGGCGGCGGATGACCGCACCCTTGAAGACCTGGATGCGCTCCTTGTTACCTTCGATAACCTTCACGTGCACGTTCACCGTGTCACCCGGGCGGAAGTCCGGGATGTCGGTGCGCAGCGACTTTTCGTCGACGAAGTCGAGGGTGTTCATTTCCGTCCTTTGGAAGTTCGCGTGAACAGAGGAACCTGGCGGCAACTGCTCGGCCGGTTCGTGCTCCGGATAGTGGGCGGTGCGCCGGGTCGAATGCGCCCAGAGCAACCTGAGCATTGTGCCAGATCAGGCCGCTGCGGGAAAAATCGCCCCCGGGTTCCGCGCCGTCCCGGCCGTCAATGTCCGGAGTGCTGCGGGTGGAACGCCGTCAGGTCGTCGTCAGCATCGGCCGGTCGCGGCGTATCCGCGGGTGGCGGCGCGTCCGCGGGACCCGGGTGGTGCGGTCCCTCGTGCATGGATGCCCGCATCGCTCTGGTCCGCAGGTGGGCGGGCGGAGCGGGGACCACGGTACGCGCCAATTCTTCCTCGGCCGCACTGCGCACATGCTCGACATCGGGTTTGCCGGCGACCAGATCCTGCACGAAGATCTTGGCCCGGATCACCGGCCGCCGGTAGCGGCGTTCGCGTACGACCGCCCGGTACATCAGGCGGCGGCGTTCGCCGTAGCGCCAGCGCGCCCACGGCGCACCCGGCCGGCTCAGCCGCAGTGCGCCCACGACCAGCAACGGCAGGAAGAACATGCCGAACAATCCGGTCCAGATCTTGCCCTTGGCGATGACGATCGCGGCCAGCACCAGATTCACCAGGGCGAAGATGCCGAGGAAACTGCGTCCCGCGACGCTGCTGTCGTGCCGGATGTCGTTGACGTCGAGCAGCCACAGCGGGTGGAAGCCGAGCAACAGCAACCCGGTGACCGCTACCGCGACGAACACCGCATCGACCGAGGTGCGCCCCTGTTCCTCCCAGTACACATCGCGCAGGTAGTAGATCAGCGCGAATTCGTCGAGCACCAGGGCCGCACCGACCCCGAACGTCGAGGCGAGCGCGGAGATGGTGCCGACTCCGCTGTTGTAGGTCGCGACCAAGCCCAGTCCCGACGCCAGCACCAGCACCACTCCGAACACCATGTGGTGAATATGCACGTTGCCGGCGCGCAGGTTGCCGGGCCACCAGCGCACCTGTTTGCGAATCATCCGCACGCTGAGCCGGATCAGCAGGAATCCGACGATGAAGCCGAGCAGGAAGCACAGCAACGGCAGGCGTCCCTCCGCGAGGATCGCGTCGTCGAACCAGCGCCGCACAGCCGTCGTCCCCTCACTCGGAACCGCGGTCGGGGTAGTGATGCCCCGCGAGGCCGATCACCGAGACCGGACCCCGCGACTCCATTGTCCCGTACCCGGCCGCCGCGGTCGGGCCGAACCCGAATGCGGCGGCCGCCGAGACCTACCGCCCGAAACCGGCGCGGCGCAGCGCATCCGCCATCGCGCCCGACGGTTCGGGCGCATTGCGACGCTGCTGGTTTCGGCCCTGCCCCTTGCCCTGGCCGCCGCCACGGTTCTGCCCACCGCGATCCTGGCCGCCGCGGCCCTGGTTGCCCTGGCCACCGCGCGGCTGACCACCCCGGTTCTGCCCACCGCGCTGGCCCGCGCCACCCTTCTCGGGTTTGCCCGCGCCGGGCTCGTCGTCCAGACGCAGGCTCAGGCCGATGCGCTGGCGGGCGACGTCGACCTCCAGCACCTTCACCTTCACCACGTCACCGGACTTCACGATCTCGCGGGGATCGCGGACGAACGAATGCGACATGGCCGAGACGTGGACCAGGCCGTCCTGATGGACACCCACATCGACGAAGGCGCCGAAGGCGGCCACGTTCGTCACCACACCTTCGAGCACCATGCCGGGTTCGAGGTCGGCGACCTTCTCCACGCCGGCGGCGAATTCGGCGGTCTTGAACTCCGGGCGCGGGTCACGGCCGGGCTTCTCGAGCTCGGCGATGATGTCGGTGACGGTCGGCACACCGAATTTCTCGTCGGTGAATTCGTCCGGCCGCAGTGCCCGCAGGGCGGAGGTGTTGCCGATCAGCCCGGGCACATCGCGTCCGGTCGCCTCCAGGATCCGGCGCACCACCGGATACGCCTCCGGGTGCACGGCCGAGGAGTCCAGCGGGTCGTCGCCGCCGCGGATGCGCAGGAAGCCCGCGCACTGTTCGAACGCCTTGGGGCCCAGCCGCGGCACCTCGAGCAGGGCGGTGCGACTGCGGAACGGCCCGTTCTGATCGCGATGCGCCACAATCGATTCCGCGACAGAGGAGGCGATGCCGGAGACGCGCGACAGCAGCGGCACGGAGGCCGTGTTGACGTCGACACCGACCGCGTTCACCGCGTCCTCGACCACCGCGCCCAGCGACCGGGCCAGCAGGGTCTCGGAGACGTCGTGCTGGTACTGGCCGACGCCGATGGACTTCGGCTCGATCTTCACCAGTTCGGCCAGCGGATCCTGCAGCCGGCGCGCGATCGAGACCGCGCCGCGCAGCGAGACGTCCAGGTCCGGCAGCTCCTGCGAGGCGTACGCGGAGGCGGAATACACCGAGGCGCCCGCTTCCGACACCACGATCTTGGTCGGCTTCCGCGCGCCGGGCGTCGCACCGATCCGCGAAATCAGTTCCGCGGCAAGGGCGTCGGTCTCCCGGGACGCGGTGCCGTTGCCGATCGCGATGAGCTCCACGTCGAACCGCGCCACCAGCGCCCCGAGCACCGCGAGCGACTTCTCCGTCTGACCCTGCGGTTTGTGCGGATAGATCGTCTCGGTGGCCACCACCTTGCCGGTGCCGTCCACCACGGCCACCTTCACGCCGGTGCGGTAGCCCGGGTCCAGCCCCATGGTGGTGCGGGTGCCGGCCGGTGCGGCGAGCAGCAGGTCACGCAGATTGGCGGCGAAGATGTCGACGGCGTCCTTCTCCGCGGACTGCCGCAACCGCATCCGGATGTCGATACCGAGGCTGACCTGCAGTTTGGTCCGCCATGCCCAGCGCACGGTGTCCAGCAACCAGGTGTCGGCGGGGCGTCCCTGGTCGGCGATGCCGAATTTGTGCGCGATCCGGCCCTCGTAGATGGTGCGCTGCCCCGGTTCCGGTTCCTCGGTGTCGGGTTCGAGCGACAGGCTCAGCACATCTTCCTTCTCGCCGCGCAGCAGCGCCAGGATGCGGTGCGAGGGCAGTTTGGCGAACGGCTCGCTGAATTCGAAGTAGTCGGCGAATTTGGCCCCGGCCTCTTCCTTACCGGTCCGGACCCGCGAGGTGACCTGTCCACGCTCCCACATCAATTCGCGCAGTTCACCGACAAGGTCGGCGTCTTCGGCGAATCGCTCCACCAGGATCGCGCGGGCACCGTCGAGCTGTTCTGCGGTGTAGCCGGACGGATCGGTGGCAGGGTCGCCGATGAGGGCGTCGGCGACCGGTTCGTGCCCGGCCTCGCGGGCGATCTGCGCCTTGGTGCGCCGCTTCGGCTTGTAGGGCAGGTAGATGTCCTCGAGGCGGGCCTTGGTCTCCGCGAGCATGATCTGCTGTTCCAGCGCGGCATCCAATTTGCCCTGCCCGCGAATGGATTCCAGGATCGAATTCCGGCGCTCGTCGAGTTCGCGCAGGTAGTGCAGCCGCTCCTCCAGTTGGCGCAGCTGCGCGTCGTCGAGCCCGCCCGTCACCTCCTTGCGGTACCGGGCGATGAACGGCACGGTCGACCCGCCGTCGAGCAGCTCTACGGCGGCACGGACCTGTTCGTCACGGACCGAGAGCTCCTCGGCGATCCGCCTGCCGACACTGGCAAGGCGGACCTTTCCAGGGGCGGCGGCTTCCGGGCCGGTGGTGGCTTCGGTGCTGACGGGTTCGGAGGCTGTCGTCACGCTGGCTGACACTACCGTCGGCCGCCGACAGCAGACCAGGTGGAGCGCCCGGTGCGCACGCAGCCGCACCCGCTGTCGGCGCATCGCGGCCGGGAATAACCGAAAACCGCCTGGCCACAGGCTCGCCGAACTCGTGAATGCGATCGAACTCGGCAATCTCGGCGAGCGCACATCCGCACCCCCTCGTGGGCGCGTCGGGCACGCGATACCGGCGACAGGGCGAATGCCACGCCGGCCGGGTGAAGTCCTGCAGCGCAGGGTGTTCGGCTACTCCGGCGGCAGCAGATCCGGGCGGCGCTCCCGGGTGCGCCGCATCGACTGCTCTCGGCGCCACGCGTCGATGCGCGCGTGATTGCCCGACAGCAGAATCTCGGGCACATCGAGTCCGCGCCAGCTCACCGGCCGGGTGTAGCTGGGGCCTTCCAGCAGCCCGTCGGAGAACGAATCCTGTTGATGGGAGGCCTGATTGCCCAGGACGCCGGGGATCAGGCGCACCACCGCCTCGGCCATCACCAGCACGGCGGCCTCCCCGCCGATCAGGACGTAATCGCCGATGCTGACCTCTTCCACCCGTACCCGGCGGGCGGCGTCGTCGAAGACGCGCTGATCGATCCCCTCGTAGCGGCCGCAGGCGAAGACCAGATGCGATTCGGTGGACCAGCGCTGGGCGGTTTCCTGGGTGAACGGCACTCCGGCCGGCGTCGGCACGACGAGCAATGCGTCGTCCGGGCACACCTCATCGAGCGCATCGCCCCAGACGGCGGGTTTCATGACCATGCCCGGCCCGCCCCCGTAGGGAGCGTCGTCGACCGACTGATGCACGTCGTGGGTCCAGCGCCGCAGATTGTACACGCCGAGTTGAACTATGCCCTTCTCGATCGCCTTGCCCAGCAACGCGGTCCGTAGCGGCTCGAGATATTCGGGGAAGATGGTGACGACGTCGATGCGCAGAGCTGACGAGCGCTGCGCGGGCTCGTCGGCTCCGATGCCCATCACTACTCCTCGTCCAGCAGACCTTCGGGTGGGTCGATCACGATCAGGCCCTCGGCGATCGACACGGTCGGCACGATCGCGGTCACGAAGGGCACCAGAATCTCACGACCGGCACGCCCGCCGGCGCCCGCGCCGGCCCGGATGGACAGCAATTCGCCTGCGGCCGAATGCAATACCTCGGTCACGGTGCCGATCTCGGTCCCGTCCGCGAGCCGCACGCTCAAACCTTCGAGTTCGTGATCGTAGAACTCGTCGGGGTCCTCCGACGGCGGAAGGTCGGCCGTATCGACGAGAAAGAGGGTGCCGCGCAACGCATCCGCGGCGGTACGGTCGCCGACACCCTCGAGACGAACGAGAAGCCGGCCCGAATGCTCTCGGGCCGACTCCACCGTGAAAATGTCCACCGCCTCGCTTCTCGGCGCCCGGCCACGCAGGCGGGCGCCGGGAGCGAAGCGGAGTTCGGGTTCGTCGGTACGTACCTCGACCACGAGTTCGCCACGCACACCGTGCGATTTGGCGACCCGCCCGACTACCAGTTCCATCTACTGAT
The DNA here is from genome assembly GCF_001612635.1 of Nocardia africana NBRC 100379. Taxonomy (GTDB): domain Bacteria; phylum Actinomycetota; class Actinomycetes; order Mycobacteriales; family Mycobacteriaceae; genus Nocardia; species Nocardia africana. The sequence continues at coordinate 115,659 of NZ_BDAV01000005.1, forward strand.
CGGTATCGACCACGTCGACCCGGATACCCCGGCCACCGATACCGGCGACCAGGGTGCGCAGCGCGGTCGCGGTACGACCGCCGCGGCCGATCACCTTGCCCAGATCGTCGGGGTGGACGTGGACCTCGACGGTGCGTCCCCGCCGGCTGGTGATCAGATCGACGCGCACGTCGTCCGGATTGGCGACGATGCCGCGCACCAGGTGCTCGACGGCATCGGCGACGACCGCACTCATGCCTCCACCTCGCTGGCGCTCGGTTCCGGCATGACTGCGGTGGCAGCTGTGCCGTCGGTTCGCTCGCTGCGCTCGCTCACGTTACTCGGCAGCCTCGGTCGCGGCCTCGGCCTCACCCTCGCCCTCGGCGGCCTTGGACTTCTTCTTCTTGGGGGTGACGGCCTCGGCGACCGGCTCGCTGTCGGCGGCGGCCAGGGCGGCGTTGAACAGGTCCAGCTTGCTCGGCTTGGCGGCCTTGACCTTCAGGGTGCCCTCGGCGCCCGGCAGGCCCTTGAACTTCTGCCAGTCGCCGGTGATCTCCAGCAGACGCTTGACCGGCTCGGTCGGCTGCGCGCCGACTCCCAGCCAGTACTGCACGCGCTCGGAGTCGACCTCGATCAGCGAGGGCTCTTCCTTCGGGTGGTACTTGCCGACGTTCTCGATGGCGCGGCCGTCGCGGCGGGTGCGGGCATCGGCGACGACGATGCGGTACTGGGGGTTGCGGATCTTGCCCAGACGGGTCAGCTTGATCTTGACAGCCATGGCTGTATCAATGCCTTTCGATGGCGGCCGCCCGAGGGCAGCCTGAGTGGTCACGGCGCAATTCAGCAGCCCGCACGGGGGTGCGGACCCGGTTTTGCGTTGAGTGTGTGACCGCCGCGCGGTACGTAACCGGAGACGGGCTGACACTGTCCCCGAATACGGAACCGCGAGCGGGTCGCGGTCTTCGACGAGGACGGTCGTTCATTGTGCCAGACGCGCCCGCACCCGGAGAAATCGCCCCGGACCCGGCGGGCCGGGCCGCCGCGCGCACGGGGCTCGAGCGGCCGGGCCGGCCGCGGACCGCGGCCATGGCTGGTGAACAGCGCGTTTGCCGGGCCCATCGCCGCCCTGACGACCTACCTGTGTCCAGTGACCGGGTCGCGCCTCGGGTAGACCCGCCCGCGCAATACGACGAAGGCGGGTGCGTCGAGCGCCGCACGGCTCCCCCTGGGATCGGTGCGGTAGACGACGAAATCGGCTGGTGCGCCGTCCTCGATTCCCGGTCGGCCGAGCCACTCGCGCGCCCGCCACGATGCCGCGGCCAGCGCCTCGTGGCGCGAGAGCCCCGCCCCGGCCAGCGCGTCGATCTCGTCGGCGATGCGGCCGTGCCGGATCGAACCGCCGGCGTCGGTGCCGGTGTAGATCGGCACCCCCGCCGCGTGGGCGTCGGCGACGGTGTGGCGGACCCGGCGGTGCAGATCGCGCATATGGGCGGCGTAGACCGGGAATTTGGTCGCACTGTCGGCGATATCGGGGAAGGTGTCGATATTCACCAGGGTGGGCACCAGCGCGGTGCCGTGTTCGGCCATCATCTCGATGGTGTCGGCGGTGAGTCCGGTGCCGTGCTCGAGACAGTCGATTCCGGCGTTGATGAGGCCGGGCAGCGCGTCTTCGCCGAAGACGTGCGCGGTGACGCGGGCGCCCTCCCGGTGCGCGGCGTCGATGGCCTCCTTCAGGATCGCGTCGCTCCACAGCGGCCGCAGATCACCGGCGGAGCGATCGATCCAGTCACCGACGATCTTGACCCAGCCGTCGCCGAAACGAGCCTGCTCGGCGACGATATCGGGCAGGTCGCGCTCGTCGTCCAGTTCGATGCCCAGTTCGCGGATATACCGCTTGGGCCGGGCGATGTGGCGACCGGCCCGGATGATCTTCGGCAGTTCGTGGTGGTCGTCGATGAAGCGGGTGTCGATGGGCGATCCGGCATCGCGCAGCAGCAGGGCCCCCGTATCGCGTTCCACCTCGGCCTGCGCGATCGCGCCCTCCCGATCCTCGTGCCCGCCGCCGTAACGAATGCCGACATGGCAGTGGGCATCGACCAGCCCGGGCACGATCCACCCTGTGTCACACAGGGTTTCGGCGTCGAGCACCGGCTCGTACGAGATCACCCCGTCGCGAACCCACAGATCGCGCACCTCGTCGTCGGGAAGAACCACCCCGCGCAGATGCATCCGCATACCGCCTCCTGACCACGTCGCGAACCCGGTCTCGCCGTCGATGCCAACCTACCGCCGCCCCTCCGCGGTATCGGTTCCGGCACTACACCCCGGATACCCGAAACGGGCGGCGCCTTGCGACGCCGCCCGTTTCGGATGTTCAGTTCTTGGGGAACTTCAACTTGCTCAGATCGAATCCCTCCAGGCCCGGCGGCAACTCGTCCAGCCCCGCGGGCATATTCGACAGATCCGGCATCCCCGCGGCGGGCATCCCCGGCATTCCGCCCGGCATACCCGGCATCCCCGGGAACCCTCCGCGCATACCCTTCGGCGGGGTCGGACCGCGTCCGCCCTTCTTGCCCTTCTTACCCTTCTTACCCTTGGCGTTGCGGCGCGCTCCCGGCAGACCCATCTGCCGGCCCATCGCGGCCATCATCTTGCGGGCCTCGAAGAAGCGGTCGACCAGTTGGTTCACATCGGAGACGGTGACGCCGGAACCGTTGGCGATGCGCAGGCGGCGCGAGGCGTTGATGATCTTGGGGTTGGCGCGCTCGGCGGGGGTCATACCGCGGATGATGGCCTGCACCCGGTCGAGTTGTTTGTCGTCGACCTGGGCCAGTACATCCTTCATCTGACCGGCGCCCGGCAGCATGCCGAGCAGGTTGCCGATCGGGCCCATCTTGCGGATGGCGAGCATCTGGTCGAGGAAATCCTCGAGGGTGAGTTCGCCGGAGCCGATCTTGCGGGCGGCCTCCTCGGCCTGCTGCTGGTCGTAGACCTGTTCGGCCTGTTCGATCAGGGTGAGCAGATCGCCCATGCCGAGGATGCGGCTCGACATGCGGTCGGGGTGGAAGACGTCGAAGTCCTCGAGCTTCTCACCGGTGGAGGCGAACAGGATCGGGGCGCCGGTGACCTCACGAACCGACAGCGCGGCGCCACCGCGGGCGTCACCGTCGAGCTTGGTGAGCACGACACCGGTGAAACCGACACCGTCGCGGAAGGCCTCGGCGGTGCTGACCGCGTCCTGGCCGATCATGGCGTCGAGGACGAACAGCGTCTCGTCCGGGTGCACCGCGTCGCGGATGCCGGCGGCCTGGCGCATCAGCTCCTCGTCGATACCGAGGCGGCCCGCGGTGTCGACGATGACGATGTCGTAGTGCTTCTGCTCGGCTTCCTCGACACCGGCCTCGGCGACGCGGATCGGGTCGGCGGCGGTGACGCCCAGGGCGTTGTCGCCGCCGCCGATCGACGTGCCGGGATGCGGGGCGAACACCGGCACGCCGGCTCGCTCGCCGACCACCTGCAGCTGGGTGACGGCGCCCGGGCGCTGCAGGTCACATGCCACCAGCAGCGGCGTATGCCCTTGGCCCTTCAGCCATTTCGCGAGCTTGCCCGCGAGTGTGGTCTTACCGGCACCCTGCAGACCGGCGAGCATGACGACCGTGGGCGGGTTCTTCGCGAACTGCAGGCGCCGGGTCTCGCCACCGAGGATGCCGATCAGTTCCTCGTTGACGATCTTCACGACCTGCTGCGCGGGATTCAGCGCCGCCGATACCTCGGCGCCCTTGGCGCGTTCCTTGACGCGGGCGATGAACTGCCGCACGACCGGCAGCGCCACGTCGGCCTCGAGCAGGGCCAGCCGGATCTCGCGCGCGGTCGCGTCGATATCGGCCGGCGACAGACGCCCCTTGCCACGCAGATCCTTCAGGGCACCGGTCAACCGGTCGGAAAGGGATTCGAACACCGATCGCGCTCCTGGTCTCGTCGAGGGACGTCACTCGGGTTACCAGGGTACGGGCAACTCCGCGATCGGTGGATTCGCCCTAGTCGAAGCCCTGTCACACGGGCCCGTCGCCGGACCCGTCACCGGGGCTGCGGTCAGGACAGCGCGCTGTGCCGCGGCCGCGGGGCCCGGCTGAAGTCGTGCTGTTCGTAGGCCACCAGATAGACCGCCTCGCGGCCGGTCAGCCCCAGTGGCAGTGCCATGGCGTCCAGGGTCGCCCAGTCGGAGTCACCTGGGGTGCCGTCGACGAGCGCGCCGGCCAGTTTCATAGCCGCCACCGCCTGACCGCCGGTCAGCGTCCGGCCCGGAAGCCAGGACACCACCCAGTGGTCGCCGCCGACACAGCGAGCGATGTGGTGGGTCGAATCGCTGGTGATCATGGATGAGGACACGACTTCGTTTGCCATCGACCTGCTCCCCTCAACGCACCCAACTCGCCGGACAGGTACAGCAACAGGTACAGCAACAGCTCGAACAGCTTGCGATCACGATCAACTTCACGATCTACACCGATCGTAGAGTGGCAGACATCACATCCAGCAGAGGTTGCCGCAACGATCTGGTTACCGCATTACGGACCAATCGACCAGGTTGTCCCGATAACCGGCAGGAGGTTGGTAAACCTAACCGGCATCGGCGGCGGTGTCCGTTTCGCTCGGTTTCTTCGGCTCCGGATGCGGGACGACCCCCAGCAGCGCCGCCTCGATGGCACGACGTCGCTGCGGGGTGTCGTCCTCGCCCAGACCGAGGCCGAACGAGTCGACCACCACCGAGCCCATCGTGTCCGCCTTGGCCCACCGCACATCCGCGCCGTGGGCGGCCAAGGCCGCGGCCAAGCGGCTGAGCAGGCCGATGCGGTCCTCGGCACGCAGTTCCAGCACCACCTCACCGGGCCGGTCGGCCTCGATCCAGATGACCCTCGGCTGCGCCTGGGCGTACCGGCTGGTTCGCGCCGTCGCCTCGCGCTCCTTGTCCGCCAGCACGGAGGCCAGCTTCAGATCGCCGTTGATCGCGCGGATCAACTCCTGGCGCAGCAGGCCGGCCTCGGGCGGATTGCCGAAGGTCGGTGTGACCACGAAGGTGTCGATCGCGGTGTCGCCGGAGGCGGCCAGGGTCGCGGAGAGCACCCGCAGGGAATGCAGCGCGAGCACCCCGGCCGCCTCCGAGAGCAGGCCCGGAGTATCGGGCGCCACGACCGTGACGAGGTGGATGTAGCGTCCGTCGCCCGGAGTCAGTTCCACGTGCACACCACCGGCCGCGGCCTTGTCCAGCACGGCGGCGTCGACCACCGTCGGCGTCGGCGAAACCCGTTGCGGCACGGGCTCTCCCGCCATGGCGGCGTGGCCGCGGCGCACCAGTTCCCCGATCAGGGAAGCCTTCCACTCCCCCCACACGCCCGGACCGGTCGCCAGCGAATCGGCCTCGGCGAGGGTGTGCAGCAGATCGAGCAGCTGCCGGTCACCGCCCAGCGCGTCGACCACCCGAGCCGCCGTCGCCGGATCGGCGAGATCGCGCCGGGTCGCGGTTTCGGGCAGCAGCAGATGATGCCGCACGATCGTCGCCAGGCTGTGCACATCGTCGGGCCACAGGCCCAGCCGATGACCGATCCGGTCGGCCAGCTCGGCACCCACCACGCTGTGATCCTCGGTGCGGCCCTTGCCGATATCGTGCAGCAACGCTCCGAGCAGCAGCAGATCCGGCCGGGCGACCCGGGTGCTCAGCGCACTGGCGTAGGCGACGGTTTCGACCAGGTGGCGGTCGACGGTCCAGGTGTGCACGGCATCGCGGGGCGGCAGATCGCGCACCGCTCCCCATTCCGGAAAGAGTCTGCCCCACAAGCCCGTTCGATCCAGGGCCTCGACGGCGTCGATGGTGTTGCGACCGGCGCCCAGCAGCACGAGCAGATCGTTGAGCGCCTCGCGCGGCCACGGCTCGCGTAGTTCGGGAGCATCCTCCGAGAGGCGGTTGAGGGTGGTCGCCGACATCGGCAGGCCGGTGCGCGCCGAGGCGGCGGCGACCCGCAGGATCAGGCCGGGATCGCGCTGCGGCCGTGCGTCGCGGGCCAGCACCACCTCACCGGCGTGTTCGACCACACCCTCGTCGAGCGGGCGGCGCACGGGCAGGCGCCGCAATCGGGCCAGACCACGGCGCGGCAGCGCGTTGGCGGCGGTGCGCAGGCCGACGTCGACCGAGTAGACGACCGTGCGCGCGGCGTCGCTGAGCGTGCGCGCCAGATCGAATCGATCGCCGATGCGCAGCGCGGCGCCGATTTCGTCCGCGTCCTGGGCGCGCAGCTGATCACGGGAACGCCCGGCCACCCGATGCAGTTCGGTCCGCACGTCGAGCAGCCGGCGATGAGCCGCCTCGAGACCTCCGCCGGGAACGTCGGGGCCCAGCCCGGGCATCGCGTCGGTCAGCTGGGCGATGGCCAGCGCGTCGAGCAGCTGGATATCGCGCAACCCGCCGCGGCCGTTCTTGAGGTCGGGTTCGGCCCGGTGCGCGATCTCGCCGTTGCGCTTCCATCGCACGTGGGTCTGTTCCACCAATTCACCGAAGCGGGAACGGATTCCGGTGCGCCATTCCCGGCGCACGCCGCCGATGAGCAGATTGCTCAACTCCGCGTCGCCGACGATATGGCGGGCATCGAGCATGCCGAGCACGGCGGTGAGATCGTCGGCGGCCACCCGCAGCGCCTGCGGCACGGTCCGCACGCTGTGATCGAGTTTGATGTGGGCGTCCCACAGCGGATACCAGAGCCGGTCTGCCACCTCGGCGACCCTCGCGGGGTCGACATCGTCGTGCAGCAGCATCAGATCCAGATCGGAATACGGCAGCATCTCGCGCCGTCCCAGTCCGCCGACCGCCACCACGGCCAGCCCGCTGTCGGCGGTGATGCCCAACTCCGCCCCCTTCGTGGTCAACCACAGCTCGTGCAGGTCGACCAGCGCCTGTCGCAGCGCTTCGGCGCTCAGTCGCGGCCGCCGGGGGTCACCCCCGTCGAGCAGTTGATCTCGTGCGGCCACCAGATCCTTGGCGCCCTGGGACAATTCGTCTGCACTCATACCCGCAACCACCGCCCGTTCATGCGGGCAGCCCCGTTCCCGGCCGGTGCCAGGGAGCGGGGCTGCCCGAATCCTTCATCTCCTATAGTGCGTCGGCACCGCGTTCACCGGTTCGGACCCGGATCACCGATTCGACCGGGGTCACCCAGACCTTGCCGTCACCGATCTTGCCGGTGCGCGCGGCCTCGACGATCACCTCGACGACCTTCTCGACCGAGGCGTCGTCCACGACGACCTCGACCCGTACCTTCGGCACGAAATCGACCGAGTACTCCGCTCCGCGGTATACCTCGGTGTGCCCCTTCTGCCGGCCGTACCCCTGGACTTCGCTGACCGTCATTCCCAGCACACCGGCCTGCTCGAGCCCGGACTTGACGTCCTCGAGCGTGAACGGTTTGACGATTGCAGTGATCAGTTTCATTGCGTCATGCCTCCTTGACGGCGGTACGTGCCGTGCCACCCACAGCAGCGAAATCGTATGACGTCTCCGCGTGCTCCGACTCGTCCATGCCCTTGAACTCGTCTTCCTCGGAAGCACGAATGCCGATCGTGTACTTGATGATCAGACCCAGAATCAGCGAGACGACGAAGGAGAACGCCAGCACCGTGAAGGCGCCGACGGCCTGCTTGCCGAGCTGATCGAAACCGCCGCCGTAGAACAAGCCCTTGGCGCCGCCGGCTCCCGCACCCGATTCCGGGACGAGGAACAGACCGATGAGCAGCGTACCGACCACACCGCCGACCAGGTGCACGCCGACCACGTCGAGCGAGTCGTCGAAACCGAGCTTGAACTTCAGGCCGACCGCCAGCGCGCACAGCACACCGGCCACCGCGCCGATCACCAGCGCACCCAGCACGTTCACCGACGAGCAGGACGGAGTGATCGCGACCAGGCCCGCGACGATGCCCGAGGCGGCGCCGAGGCTGGTGGGCTTGCCGTCACGGAACTTCTCCACGACCAGCCAGCCGAGCATCGCGGCGCAGGTGGCGAAGGTGGTGGTCAGGAAGGTGGAACCGGCCAGGCCGTTGGAGCTGACCGAGGAACCGGCGTTGAAGCCGAACCAGCCGAACCACAGCAGACCGGCGCCGAGCATGACGAAGGGCAGGTTGTGCGGACGCATCGGCGTCTTGGGCCAACCCTTGCGCTTGCCGAGCACCAGACACAGCGCCAGGCCCGCGGCACCGGCGTTGATGTGCACCGCGGTACCACCGGCGAAGTCGATGGCCTGCAGTTTGTTCGCGATCCAGCCGCCGTGGTGGACGATGTTGCCCGCGGCGTCCTTGACGTCGAAGTCGAACACCCAGTGCGCGACCGGGAAGTAGACGATGGTCGGCCACGCGATCGCGAAGACCACCCACGCGCGGAACTTCATGCGGTCGGCGACCGCACCCGAGACCAGGGCCACGGTGATGATGGCGAACATCAACTGGAAGGCCACGAACACCGTCATCGGGATGGTGCCGGCCAGCGGAATGTTCGCCTGATCCACCGCCGCCGCGCCGGTCGACGGGTCGGCCGGGCTGGCCTTGACGGCATTGGTGCCGATCAGCCCCTTGAGCCCGAAGAACTGGGCGGGGTTGCCGATCAGGCCGAATTTGTTGTCACCGAATGCCTCGGAAAAGCCGTAGAGCGACCACAGCACGCCGACGATGCCCATCGCGCTGATGCTCATCATGATCATGTTGAGCACGTTCTTCGAGCGGACCATACCGCCGTAGAAGAACGCCAGCCCCGGGGTCATCAACAAAACGAGCGCGGAGCTCGCCAGCATCCACGCGGTGTCGCCGGTGTCGGGCACACCGAGCAAGGGATACGCCACCTTGTTCCTCCTCATCTCGGGCCCGGCCGAAACTGCGGCAAACGAGCCTGCACAGAAGGGTCGCCAGCGGGTGTTTCATCCGTGCCGCCGCGATGTTTCGCATGCGTGAACGGATCCGCCTCCCGTGTTGCTACCAGGTTTCAGCGCGCACACAGCGCATGTCGGCGCACTGTGAGGACCGTGTCGAAATGAGGAGGAACTGCCGTTTTGCTTCCGCCGCTACCCGAGAAGGGCGTCGACGAACGCGGACGGTTCGAAGGGGGCCAGATCGTCGGCGCCCTCACCGAGGCCGACCAGTTTCACCGGCACGCCGAGCTCGTGCTGCACCTGGAACACGATGCCGCCCTTGGCGGTGCCGTCGAGTTTGGTGAGCACCACGCCGGTGATGTCGACGACCTCGGCGAAGACGCGAGCCTGGGTGAGCCCGTTCTGCCCGACGGTCGCGTCGAGCACGAGCAGGACCTCGTCGACGGCGGCCTTCTTCTCCACCACGCGCTTCACCTTGCCCAGTTCGTCCATCAGACCGGTCTTGGTGTGCAGCCGGCCCGCGGTGTCGACCAGAACCGCGTCGACCCCCTCCGCGATGCCGGTGCTGACCGCGTCGAAGGCGACCGATGCCGGATCCGCGCCCTCGCGGCCGCGCACCGTGTCGGCGCCGACCCGTTCGCCCCAGGTCTGCAGCTGGTCGGCGGCGGCGGCGCGGAAGGTGTCGGCGGCGCCGAGCAGCACGCGACGGCCGTCCGCGACCAGGACACGCGCCAATTTGCCGGTGGTGGTGGTCTTACCGGTGCCGTTCACGCCGACGACCAGCAGGATCGACGGGTGGTCGGCATGGGGCAGCGCCCGGATCGAACGATCCAGTTCCGGGCGCAGGGCCTCGATCAGCACATCCCGCAGCACCTGCCGGGCCTGTTCGGAGGTGCGCACGCTGCGCGCGGCCAGCTCCTCGCGCAGTCGCTCGACCACGGTCGTCGTGACCGAGGTGCCGAGGTCGGCCATGACCAGGGTGTCCTCGATCTCTTCCCACGAGTCCTCGTCGAGATCGCCACCGCCGAGCAGGCCGAGCAGGCTCTTGCCGACGGCGTTCTGCGATCGCGAGAGCCGCCCGCGCAGGCGGACCAGGCGACCGGCGGTGGGTTCGATCTCCTCCACCGCGGCGGGCTCGGGCGCCGGGGCCGTGGGCGTCGGCGCGGTAGGTGTCGGGGCGGTCGGTGCCGGCGCGGTCGGTGCCGAATCCGCCGGGGCGGTCTCGGGCGTCTCGACCGGCGCGGTCTCGGGCGCTTCGACCGGGGCGGGAGTGACCGTGGCGGCGCCGTCGGTCGAGGGCGGCGCGGCGGGCGCTTCCGGTGCGGCCAGGCCGTCGCCGGGTGTTTCCGTCGTTTCCGGTTCGACGGTCGGCGCGGTCGCGCTCGCCCCGTCCGCCGGGCGGTCGGCCAGGGTTTCCGGTTCCGGCAACCGCACGTCGGTGATGGTCCGGCGCACCGAGTCGCGCGGAATGGCGGCGTCGTCGCCGACGTGCGGCTGACCTTCGTCGTCGGTGCGCTCGATCGGGACCGGTTCGGGGCGCGGTGGCGTCAGCGTGCCCGAGCCCGCACCGCCCTGACTGAAGTTGAAGCCACCGGCCGCGGTGTAACCACCCGACCGGTCGGTCAGCTGCTTGTCCTGCTCCTCCGCCGGGGTGATGCTCACTCGCCGGCGCTTGTACAGGACGAATCCGGCAACGAACGCCACCAGTAGTACGGCGACGATCGCGGCGATCAGAATCCAGGCTTGCGCAGTCACGGTTCCCATCCTGTCAGAACCCGCGAACGCCCCCGCGTGGCGGCAGGCAGGTGGCGCGCCCGCGCCGGTACGGGCGATTCGTCACTATTCGCGCGACTATCCGCAACTATCCGCGCACCTATCAGCACACGCCCGACACGCCGACGACGTCGGACGATACGGCGTCCGGCCACGCATCACCGGCAACCGTCCCGATACCAACCGCCCAAGGCGCGGCGAATCCGACACAGAGACAATAGGATCGGCTCGTGACCGATCGAAATGTGCTTGGGGGACCGCTGGAGGAGTGTGGCACCGATCCTCTCACCGGCTTCTACCGGGACGGCTGCTGCAGCACCGGCCCCGAGGATCTGGGTAGCCACACCGTCTGCACCGTCGTGACCCAGGAGTTCCTGGAGCATCAGAAATCGATCGGCAACGATCTGCTGACCCCACGTCCGGAGAACAACTTCCCCGGACTGCAACCCGGCGACCGCTGGTGTGTGGTCGCGGTGCGATGGCTGCACGCCCACGAGGACGGGGTGGCCGCGCCGGTCGTCCTGGCCGCGACCCACGAGAACGCCCTCGAGGTCGTGCCGATGGAAACCTTGCGCAAATACGCCGTCGACGTCCCCGACGACGTCAGCGATCTGTTGTAATCGCTCGCCGGACGGGCGATCGAGCCCGAGGAATCGCGCTCCCCGACGAACGGGACTTTCGGCGAACGGTCTGCCCGTCGAGACGGTCCACGCCCGCGCGGGAGTCCGTGTCCTCGACGGAATCGGTATTCGCGGCGCCGGCCCGGATGCCCGGAGCCGGGTACCGTCGATCGGGTGAGATGGTGGCGGGGGCGGGCAGCGGCAACGTCGGGACGCCCGCGCGGCGCCGAGATCGACGAACTGTTCGGCCCGTCGCGCAAACATATTCACGAACGCAAGGAATGGGTGGCGATCGCGAAGGTCGACGACCGCCTCGCCGGCGACGATCCGATCGTGGACCTGCCGGCCGGCACCGTCACCCTGTCGCCCACCGGGCAGGCGGCGGATGAGATCCCGGGTACCGAAACGTAGGACTTCGCCCAACGCCGTGGGCTCGTGGCTCACTCGGCGACGTCCGAATCCTGTCCCGCCGCACGCCCGGCCCGGCGCAGCCGATGGGCCTTCTGCCTGCACGCGGACGAGCAGTACCGGGCGGGTCGACCGATCTGCGCCTGCGCCACTTCCGCCCCGCAGATCGGACAGCTCCCACTGTCACGATTCCCGTCGTCCGCCACGGTTTCGTTACGGCCGAGGGGCGAGTTTTCAGGTTTCGTTACGGCCGATTCGGCACGCATCGCCGCCAGCAGCATGGCCGCGGGGCGGCACAGTTCGTCGCGCGCGTTCGAAACACGTTGCATGGCAACGCATCCGGTGAAGATCGCGAGCACGTCGACGAGGGTCAGGTCGGCACGTACCCCGCCCGTGCGCCGCGCCGCCTCCAGCAACTGCCCGAGGGCGACGTGAAATCGCTCCCCGGCATCCCGCAGCAGCATCCGCGGCCAGCCGTCGTCGGCGTCGAGCAGATCGCACATCGCCTTGTTCCCCGGAGTGCGGGTGACGACCTCGGCACAGAATCCCAGGAAGGCCGCGGCCGGATCCGTATCGTCGCGCAATGCCAGCGCCCGCGCGGTGAGCCGATCGATCCGTTGCTGCAGCACCGCCTCGAGCAGGTCCGTCTTGGTGGGGAAATGCCGATGCACGGTGCCCGCCCCCACGCCCGCGCGGCGGGCGATCTCCGCCAGCGACACCGACGTTCCCGATTCGGCGAAGGCGCGCTGGGCGGCGGCGAGGACGCGAGCACGGTTACGGCGAGCGTCGATCCGGGTGCCCGGGGCTCCGGGCACCGGTGCGCGCACGCCGTAACGAAACCCCACATCGGCGGATGGCGGAGACGACAACGCTGTTCCTATCGTACGAATACGGGTCGACCGACCCGATTCTATCGAAAGGTACCTCCGACATGACCGTCCACGACAACCTCGTTCTCGTCACCGGCGCGACCGGCAAGCAGGGCGGCGCGACGGCCCGCGCGCTGCTGTCCCGCAACGTCCCGGTCCGCATCCTGGTACGCGATCCCGCCGCCGCCGGAGCGCGCGAACTCGCCGCACTGGGCGCGCAGGTGGCCGTCGGCGACTTCGACTCCCCAGCCTCTCTGACCGCGGCGGTGGCCGGAACGCGCGGCATCTTCCTCGTGCCACCGGCGGCCTTCGGGCCCGACGGCTGGGATGTCGACCTGGAGGCGACCCGCGGCGCCGCCGTGATCGACGCTGCCCGCCGCGCCGGAACCGACCACATCGTATTCACCGGCGTCGCCTCCTTCGACAACGAAATCTCCTGGGGCAGTGCCGGAAAGCGGCAGATCGAGCAGGCACTGGGCGGCAGCGGCATGCGCTATACCGTGCTGCGCCCGGTCCGGTTCATGGAGAACTATCTGGCGCAGGGTATGCCGCTCGACGGGTTCGTCGGCGGGGTGAACGTCCACCTGTTTCCGGCCGATCGGCCGGCACAGATGATCGCGGTCGACGATATCGCCGCGGTGGCCGCGGTGGCCTTCGCCGATCCCGAACGGTTCTCCGGGCAGACACTCGAACTCGCCGGCGACGCCGTGACCCCCGCCGCCGCCGTGGAGTTGATCTCCCGCGCGACCGGATATCCGGTGCGGTATCGCGAAATCACCGAGGCGGAGGCCGACGCACTGGGTGAACAGATCGGCAATACCTGGCGCCTGAGCCATCAGGGCCACGGCTGGCATGCCGATATCGAGCAGATCCGCTCGATCCACCCGGGCTTGCAGAGTCTGGAAACCTGGCTGGCCGGCACCGGCGCCGCGGTCCTGAAATCCCGGTTCGCGGCGGGCGACTAGGTCGACGCGCCCACCAGATTCTCCCCGCGCAGTCGCTGCGAGATGACCTGGGTGATGCCGTCGCCACGCATGCTCACTCCGTACAGCGCGTCGGCGATCTCCATGGTCGGCTTCTGGTGTGTGATGACGATGAGCTGCGACTTCTCCCGCAACTGCTCGAACAGGCCGATGAGGCGGCGCAGGTTCGTGTCGTCCAGGGCGGCCTCGACCTCGTCCATCACGTAGAACGGCGAAGGGCGGGCCCGGAAGATCGAGACCAGAAATGCCACGGCGGCAAGGGATTTCTCACCACCGGACAGCAGCGAGAGCCGCTTCACCTTCTTGCCCGGCGGCCGCGCCTCCACCTCGATGCCGGTGGTGAGCATGTCGCTGGGGTCGGTGAGCAGCAGCCGTCCCTCGCCGCCGGGGAAGAGGCGGCCGAACACCTGCACGAACTCGCGTTCCACGTCCTCGTAGGCCTCGGTGAACACCTGCAGGATGCGGGCGTCGACCTCGGCCACCACATCGAGGAGATCCTGGCGGGCCTTCTTGACGTCCTCCAGCTGGGTGGACAGGAAGTTGTAGCGCTCCTCCAGGGCCGCGAACTCCTCCAGCGCCAGCGGATTCACCTTGCCGAGGGTGGCGAGATCCTTCTCGGCGCGTTTGACGCGGCGCTCCTGGGTGGCGCGGTCGTAGGGCATTTCCTGCGGTGCGCTCACCTGGTCGCCGCGCTCGCGGGCCTGCTCGTACTCCTGCATCTCCAGGGCGGTCGGCGGCATCGGCACGTGCGGACCGTATTCGGCGACGAGTTCGTCCAGCGCGATGCCGAACTGCTCGGCGATGGTGGTCTCCAATTGTTCGATGCGCAGCGCGGATTGGGCCCGCGCGACCTCGTCGCGATGCACGGCGTCGGTCAGCTGCGTGAGTTGTGTGCTCAGCGCCCGCACCCGCTCCTTGATCTGATCCACCTGTCCGGCGCATTCGGTACGCCGGCGGACCAGCTCGTCGCGCCGCGCGGCCGCCTCGGCCACCACGGTTTCCAGCTCCGCGGCGATCCGCTCGGCCGATTCGGCGACCACCGCGGCCACCTCGGCGGCACGGCGGCGGGCGGCCTGGGCGCGTTCGGCGCGGGCGCGGGTCTCGCGTTCGGCGCGAGCCGCGCGCCGCAGCGAATCCGCTTTGCCCCGTACCGATTCCGCGCGCTCCTCGGCGGTGCGCACCGACAGCCGGGCCTCCACCTCCATGGCGCGCGCCTCGGCCAGCGCGGCGGCGGCCTGTTCGCGTTCCTGCCCGGCGGTATCGGTGCCGGCGTCGGCGTCGGAATCCAGATCGGACTGTTCTGATTCGGCATGACGCAGCCGGCCCTCGAGTTCGGCCAGGGCCCTCAGATTCTCGTCGCGCGCGGTTTCGGCCTCGGCGCGCTGGGCCAGCAGCCGCTCGTATTCGGACTGGGCGCTGCGCGCCGTCGCACCGAGGCGACCCAGCCGGTCGTAGATCGCGACCAGTGCCTGATCGGATTCGTGTAGCGCCAGCAACGCCTGGTCGACGGCCTGTTTGCGATCGCTCTGCTCGGCCAGCGCACCCGACAGCGCGGCCTCGACCTCCTCGGCCTGCCGCTGCCACGACACCAGTTCGGCGGCGGCGGCATCGATTTCGGCCTGCACCTCGATCTGGCTCGGCGCCCGGTCCGAGCCGCCGAGCACCCAGCCCGAACCGCTCAGATCGCCGTCGCGGGTCACCACCCGCAAGTCCGGCCGGGCGGAAAGGACTTCGGCCGCCTGCGCCAGATCGTCGACGACCACGGTGCCGGCGGTGAGCGCCGCGACCGCACCACGCAGCCGATCCGGGCAATCGACCACCTCCACGAGCGCGCGCACTCCCGCGGGCAGATCACCGATCTCACCGCCGGGCTGCGCCGCACCGCCGTAGACGACGGCCGCGCGCCCACCGTCGGCCTCCTTCAGCGCCCGCACCGCCGCCTGCGCGGTGGGGTGTGCGTCGGCGGCGATGGCGTCGGCCAGCGGCCCGAGCGCGGCGGCCACCGCGGCCTCGAATCCGCTGTGTACCCGCACCATTCCCGACAGCCGGCCCTGCAATCCCTCGGCGCGGTTGTCCAGCAGCCAGGCGCCGCCGTCCTTGCGGGCCAGGCCCATGGTCAGGGCCTCGATCCGGGCGGTCAGCGAGGCGACCTTCTTACCGGCCTCGCGGTCGCGTTCGCGCAGTTCGGTCACGCGCGCATCGGCCAGTTCGAGCGCCTGGGCGGCGTGCTCGTAGGCGGCGTCGAGACCTTCCTCGCCGGCGTCGAGTTCGCTCAATTCGGTTTGCACGGACTCGAATTCGGCCTCGGCGGCATCCCCGCGCTGCCGGGCGGCGGCCAGCGACTCCGACAGCCGGGCGATATCACCGTCGGCCGACTGGGCGCGGTGGCGCAGCGTATCCACCTGACCGGCGAGGCGGGCCAGACCCTCGCGCCGGTCGGCGATGGCGCGCACCGCCGCCAGGTGGGCCTGTTCGGCGGCCTTGGCGGCCTGTTCGCGGTCGAGCAACTGATCGCGGGCGGCCTCCAGGGTCGCGGTGGCGACCTCGACCGCTTCGAGCAGTTCGGCCTCCTCGGCCTGCACTCGATCCGCCTCGGCCTCGAGCTGTTCGGGATCGCGGCCGGTGCCGGTGGGCTGCTCGATGGTGAGGTTGCGAGCGCGGTCGCGGGCGATCCGGATGGTCGCGTTGACCCGCTCCACCAGCGCCGAGAGCTGGAACCAGGTCTGCGCGGCCGCCTCGGCGCCGGGAGTCAGCCGGGAGAGCTGGAATTCCTGCTGCGCCAGTGCGGCATTGGCGGCATCCAATTCGGCCTGCACATTGATCTGCTGTTCGCGAGCGAAGGCTTCCTTGCTCTGCTGGCTCTCCAGTTCACGCCGACGCGCGACCAGATCGTCGGCGGCCAGTCGCAGGCGGGCATCGCGCAATTCGGCCTGCACGGTGGCCGCGCGCCGGGCGACCTCGGCCTGGCGTCCCAGCGGTTTGAGCTGACGGCGCAGTTCGGTGGTGAGGTCGGTCAGACGGGCCAGATTGGCCTGCATCGCATCGAGTTTGCGCACCGCCTTCTCTTTGCGTTTGCGGTGCTTGAGCACGCCAGCGGCCTCTTCGATGAAGGCGCGGCGGTCCTCGGGACGCGATTCCAGAATCGCCGACAGCTGGCCCTGGCCGACGATGACGTGCATTTCCCGGCCGATACCGGAGTCCGAGAGTAGTTCCTGGACATCCATCAGCCGGCAGGAGTTGCCGTTGATCTCGTATTCACCGGCGCCGTCGCGGAACATCCGGCGGGTGATCGAGACCTCGGAGTAGTCGATGGGCAGCGCGCCGTCGGAATTGTCGATGGTCAGAGTGACTTCGGCGCGGCCCAGCGGCGCCCGTCCGGCGGTGCCGGCGAAGATGACGTCCTGCATCTTGCCGCCCCGCAGCGCCTTGGCGCCCTGCTCCCCCATCACCCAGGTCAGCGCGTCGACGACATTCGATTTGCCGGACCCGTTCGGCCCCACCACACAGGTGATGCCGGGCTCGAGCCGCAGCGTCGTCGCGGACGCGAAGGATTTGAATCCCTTCAGCGTCAGACTCTTCAGGTGCACAGTCGGTCAGGCTACCCGGTCGGGGCGCGTTGCCGGTCGGATGCCGGGCGAACGTGTTCGCCCGGCATCCGCCGAATCGGGACCGGAATCAGGCGGCGGTGACGGTCAGCGTGTAGTCGCTGGGCGAGCCGTCGGCGGAGGTGACGGTGATCTGGTAGTCGAGGCCGTCGGCGACGATCTCGGCGTGCGGGACCTCGGTGGCGGCCATCGGGCCGACCAGCGGGCCGACGGTCACCCGGGCGTTGCCGTTGTTGGAGGTGACGTCGAAGATCAGCTTCTGCCCCTGCGCCGACGCGATGGAGTAGTTGTCGATCTTGCCCTCGGCCACGGTGCCGCTGCCGCCGGTGCTGTTCTGGCCCGGGGCGATCACCAGGCGGGTGACGGCGCCGGGCAGCGCGGGCACGCCCGGCAGCGGCTGGGCGGAGGCGACGCCACCGGCGACCGCGAAGGTGATCGCGGCGATCAGCGTGACGAGCACGGCCGGAACGGCGCGCACGAACAGACGAAGTACTCGGGATGCGTACATGGACCCACATCTTTCCTCACACCCTGCGCAGGATCGCAAGTCCCGGCACGTGTTTCGCGTTCCGACACGCTGTCACCACCTGCCGGGAATCGCCTCGGGCGCCCCATCCGCGGTCGCAATAAGTTAACGACCATTTGCGCTCGACCCGGAGTAAATGAGAAGGTGGAGGCCCGTTTATCGCACAAGGAGTTCTTCGTGAATCTGGACTGGTCGCCCACCGATCTGACGTTTCGCGACGAGGTGCGGCGCTTTCTGGACGAGAATCTGACCCCGGAACTACGCCGCGCCGGTCGGCTCGCCACCAGCGTGTACCCGGATCACGAGGCCAGCATGCAGTGGCAGCGCATCCTGCACGCCCGTGGCTGGGCCGCGCCGGCCTGGCCGGTCGCCCACGGCGGCTGTGACTGGAGCATGACGCAGCACTACATCTTCGATCGGGAATCCACCCTCGCGGGCGCGCCCGCACTCTCGCCGATGGGCATCCGGATGGTCGCGCACGCGATCATCGCCTTCGGCACCCCGGAACAGAAGGACTACTTCCTGCCGCGCATCCTCACCGGCGAAGTGTTCTTCTGCCAGGGCTATTCCGAACCGGAGGCCGGTTCCGATCTGGCCTCGCTGACCATGGCCGCGGTCTCCGACGGCGACGATCTGGTGTGCACCGGTTCCAAGATCTGGACCACGCACGCCACCGAGGCGAACTGGATCTTCGCCCTGGTCCGCACCTCGAGGCTGGAACGCAAACAGCAGGGCATCACGTTCGTACTGATCCCGATGGACACCCCCGGCATCGAGATCCGCCCGCTGGTCATGACCTCCGGCGAGCAGGTCCAGAACCAGGTGTTCTTCGATCAGGTGCGGGTGTCGAAAACCAACGTCATCGGCCGCATCGACGAGGGCTGGACGGTCGCCAAACATCTGCTGAACTTCGAGCGCGGCGGTTCGGCCTACGGCCCGGCGCTGCAGGTGCTGGCCGAATCGCTGGCCGAGCACGCGGCCGGACAGCCCGGCTTCTCCGGCGGCAGCCTGCTCGACGAACCGGCCTTCGCCGCGAAACTGGCCGATGCGCGCATCCGCGCCGACGTGCTCGAGATCCTCGAATACCGCACCATGTCGGCGATCTCGCACGGTAAGGATCCGGGTCCGGCCGCGTCCACGATCAAGATCCTGGGCACCGAGTTGAGCCAGCGGCTCACCGAATTGGCCCTCGAGGCCGCCGGTCCGCGCGGGCGCGCCTATCAGCCGCACGCGGCCATGCCGGGCGGCCCGGTCGCCGATTTCGTCGCTTCCGCCGATGGATATCTCAGCGGCGAACCGTGGCAGGCCGTGGCGCCGCTGCGGTACTTCAACGACCGCGCGGGCTCGATCTACGCGGGCAGCAACGAGATTCAGCGCAACATCATCGCCAAGGCAACCCTGGGACTGTGAGAGATGGACTTCGAATTCACTGCCGAACAGCAACTGCTCCGTGACACGGTCACCGAATTTCTCGCCGCCCGTTACGATCTGGAGAAGAGCCGGGCCGCGGCGCGGGTCGGCGCCGGCCATCAGCCGGAAATGTGGCGCGCCTTCGCCGAGGAGGTCGGCATCCTGGGAGCGAGCCTGCCCGAGAGCGTGGGCGGGTTCGACGGCGGCGCCATCGAGACCATGATCATCGCCGAGGCGCTCGGCGCCGCCCTGGTCGTCGAACCCTACGTCGACACCGCCGTCCTCGGCGGCGGACTGCTGCGCCGCGCCGGCGGCGCCCGGGCCGAGGAGCTGTTGCGCGGCATCGTCGACGGGTCCGTGATCACGGCCTTCGCCGCCCTGGAAGCCGATTCCGGCTACGACCCCACACAGGTCACCACGACCGCCCGCCGCGACGGCGACGACTGGATTCTCGACGGCGCCAAGACGGTGGTGACGAGTGCGCCGCTGGCCACCCACCTGCTGGTGACGGCACGCACCGCCGACGCGGCGGGGCTGTCGCTGTTCGTGGTGGCGGCCGATGCGGCCGGCCTGACCCAGCACCCCTATCGCACGATCGACGAACGCCGCGCGGCCGATCTGGTCCTCGACGGCGTCCGGGTCCCCACCGACGCGCTGCTGGGCGCCGAGGGCGCGGCCGACGCGTCGATCGAGCGGGCGATCGACGAGGCGATCGCCGCGATCTGCGCCGAAGCCGTGGGCGGGATGCGGCGGGTACTCGCCGACACCGTCGAATACAGCAAGCAGCGCCGCCAATTCGGCGTGCCGATCGCCAGTTTCCAGGTGCTGCAGCACCGCATGGTCGATATGCACCTGGAGCTCGAGCAGGCCGTGGCCGCCACCTACCTGGTGACGCTGAAACTCGACGCCGAACCGAAGGCCCGCGCCCGGGCCGCCGCCGCGGCCAAGGCCACCGTCGCCCGCGCCGCGGGCTTCATCGGGCAGCACGCGGTGCAACTGCACGGCGCGATGGGCATGACCGAAGAACTCCCCATCGGGCATTTCTTCAAGCGGCTCACCGCGATTCGCACCGAATGGGGTTCGGCGGACCAGCACATCGCCCGCTACGCCGCGCTGACGCGGGCCTGAGCGGCGCGCACGATCGCCGGGGCGAGGTTCCCATACCGCCGACGCCCCGGACATGTTTTCGGCCGGAATCCGATTCGGATTCCGGCCGAAAACGCGCCGGGGATGCCGGGCTCGCCCCGCCACCGTCGGGAGCGAACCCGCGCGTTCATCGGTCCCGACGTGATCGGGTCACCCCCGCTCAGCGCAAGGGGGTGAAATCGCGCGAGGCGATGTAGGTCGGCCGCCGATGCACGGCCGAATACGGTTCTTCGAGAGTGTTCTCCACGCTGTTGAACACCAGGAAGACGTTCGAGCGCGGGAACGGCGTGATGTTGTTCGACGAGCCGTGCATGATGTTGGAATCGAACAGCAGCGCCGAACCGCGGGCGCCGGTGAACTGCGCGATGCCGTACTTGTCGGCCAGCTGAGCCAGATCCTCCTGTGCGGGCACGCCGATCTGCTGCTCGCGCAACGATTCCCGGTAGTGCTCGTCCGGAGTCTCACCCTGGCACGGCATGAACTGCCGGTGCGAGCCCGGCAGCAGCATCAGGCTGCCGTTGAACGGGTAGTTGTCGGTCAGCGCGATCGACAGACTCACCGCACGCGGTGAGGGCATTCCGTCCTCGGCGTGCCAGGTCTCGAAATCCGAATGCCAGTAGAACCCGGCACCCTCGAATCCGGGCATGTAGTTGACCCGGCTCTGGTGGATGTAGACCTCGGAACCGAGGATCTGGCGGGCCATCCCGACGATCCGCTCGTCACGCACCAGCTCCGCCACCACGGAACTGATCTTGTGCACCTCGAAGATCGAACGAACGCTGTTCGACTTCTTCTCGATGATCACTCGCTCGTCGGCACGCAACACCGGGTCGGCGGCCAGCCGATCGACGTCGGCGGCGATATCGGCCACCTCCATCGGGGTCAGCAATTCGTCGATGATCGCGTACCCATCGGCATCGAAATTCTGCAGCTCCGGCGAGGTGACCGTGCCCCATACCGTGGGGTCGGTGCGCTCCACCGGCGGTACCGCTACGGCGGTTCTGGTCCGGTAGCGGTCGATTCGACTCTCCGCCAACGTCATCGCGGCGTCGTCCTCCTAACTACATCACTACTCGCCTACGGCCACCAACGGGTAGACACCGTTCTCGTCGTGAACTTCCTTGCCCGTGACCGGAGGATTGAACACACACAGCATCCGCATCAGCGTGCGGGTCTCGACCCGGTGCCGCTCGTGCCCGTTGAGCAGGTACATCGTTCCCGGCGCCAAGTCGTAGGTGACGTCGTTGGTCAGATCCGTGAGCGTGCCCTCGCCCTCCACCAGCCACACCGCTTCGACGTGGTTCTGGTAGTGGAACTCGTGCACGGTGTTCGGCTGAATCGTCGTCTCGTGGAAGGAGAAACCCACCCCGTCGCCGCCGAGGATGATCCGCTTGCTGC
This sequence comes from Nocardia africana NBRC 100379, assembly GCF_001612635.1. Taxonomy (GTDB): domain Bacteria; phylum Actinomycetota; class Actinomycetes; order Mycobacteriales; family Mycobacteriaceae; genus Nocardia; species Nocardia africana. Next base: position 137,282 of record NZ_BDAV01000005.1, read on the forward strand.
GCCAGCCCTCGGCCGCGACGTCGCGGTCGGTTCCGGTGATCTCGGCAGTGGTACGCACGATCATGGTCAGTTGCCTCCTCGGGCCATGTCGACCGCCCGGTTCAGGATCCCCAGGCCGTGGTCGAGTTCGTCGTCGGTGATGGTCAGCGGCGGCAGCAGCTTGACCACCTGGTCCTCGGCGCCGGAGGTCTCCACCAGCAGGCCCTCCTCGAAGGCGATGCTGCTGACCTTGCCCGCCTCCGAGGCGTCGTCGAACACCAGTCCCTGCACCAGCCCGCGGCCGCGGGTCGAGACACCCTCGAAGTTCTCCGAGAGCGCCTCGAACGACTTTCGGATCTTCTCGCCCTTGGCGGCGGTGGCCTCCTCGAGACGGTGGTCGGTCCAGTAGTGCTCGAGCGCCACGCGGGCGGTCACGAACGCCGGGTTGTTGCCGCGGAAGGTGCCGTTGTGCTCACCGGGCGCCCACTGGTCCAGCTCACGCTTCATCAGCACGAGCGCCAGCGGCAGGCCGTAGCCGCCGATCGACTTGGACAGCGTGACGATGTCCGGGGTGATGCCGGCGATCTCGAAGGAGAAGAACGGCCCGGTCCGGCCACAGCCCATCTGCACGTCGTCGACGATGAGCAGAATTCCGCGCGCGGCGCACAGCTCCGACAGATGCCGGAGCCACTGTGCCCGAGCGACGTTCACGCCGCCCTCGCCCTGCACGGTTTCCACGATCACCGCCGCGGGCTTGTCCACACCGGAGGAATTGTCATCGAGGACCCGCTCCATCCATGCCAGATCGTCGGTGCCGTCCAGATACCCGTCGTAGGGCATCGGATTCACGTGGTTCAACGGTACCCCGGCGCCCGCGCGCTTGGTCGCGTTACCGGTCACCGAGAGCGCACCGAGGGTCATGCCGTGGAATGCGTTGGTGAAATTCAGGATCGAGGTGCGGCCGGTCACCTTGCGGGCCAGCTTCAGCGCCGATTCGACCGCGTTCGCACCGGTGGGACCGGGGAACTGGACCTTGTAATCGAGGCCGCGCGGATCCAGCAGAACCTTGTTGATCGTCTCCAGCAATTCACGCTTCGCGACGGTCGACATATCCAGTCCGTGCGTAATTCCGTCACGGGCGATGTAATCGATCAGTGCTTCTTTGAGAACGGGATTGTTGTGCCCGTAGTTGAGCGCTCCGGCGCCCGCGAAGAAATCGAGGTAATCACGTCCGCTACCGTCGCGCAGCCAGGCGCCGGAGGCGGTGTCGAACAGCGTGGGCCAGGAACGGCAATACCCACGGACATTCGATTCGAGCGATTCGAAAACGGTCATCTCAGCGGTGGTCATCGATGATCCTTCCTATCGTTTTGCGTCACTCTTCAGTGGCGCGATCCGGTACAGGTCCTCCGATTCGTGCCCGTCCGGAAAATCTTCTGGCTCGAACAACGTCTCGCGCGTCATTTCCGCGTCACGGCGCCGGGCCAGTGAGGCGAACATTGCCAGCGAGGCTTCGTTGTCCGGCGAAACGGTTGTCTCCAACTTCGAAACACCTTGGTCGGCAACGTCTTCGACGAGCCGATCCAGCATTGCCACGCCCACTCCGCGGCCGCGGAAGGCGTGATCGACGGCTACCTGCCAGATGAACAGCGTGTCCGGCGATTCCGGGCGCAGATATCCGGTGACGAATCCTGCTATCTCCGAGTCGATTTCGGCCACGACGGTGGTCGAGGCGAAGTCACGACTCCACAGCAGATACGCGTAGCTCGAATTGGCGTCGAGCACTTGGGAATCCACTGCGATTCGCCACATCCGCGCTCCGTCGTCCACCCGCGGCCGACGAATCAGCGTCTGGGTCGAAACGTTCCGACGGCCGTTCGGCTCGTCGGTTGCCGGAGAACTGAACGACATACTCCGCGTTCGGGTCTGCATCACCCCTTCAGAATTGCCCGCGAACGTTGAGGTCTATCGTGCGACTACTTTACGGTTGTGTTACAGAAGTATGATCGGTGAATTTCGTCACCGTGGGCAACCACACCATGAATCGCGCCCCGCCGCCGGGACGGTCGTCACATTTCACGCGGCCACCGTGGGCGGCCACGGTTTCGGCCACCAAAGCCAATCCGATGCCGGTGCCCGACCGTTTCCCGCGTCGCACCGTCACGAATCTTTCGAAGATGCGTTGCCGATCTTGCGGAGCGACTCCCGGACCGGCGTCGTCGACCGTGATCACCATTTCGTCGCCGGCGCGCGCGACCCCCACCGCGACCACTCCCCCACCGTGCCGCTGCGCATTCTCGAGTAAATTCACCAGCGCACGCTCGAGTTCGAGCTTTCGCCCGGTCACGATTCCGTCGTCGGCGACGGTCAGCAGATCCGGTGAATAATGCATTTCCGCGAGCGTGTGGGTGAGCAGTTCGCGCACCGACAGCGGTTCGGCGTCGGCACCGTGCATGCGCGCCTCGGCCCGGGCCAGTGCCAGCAGATCGTCGAGCAACCTGCGCAGATGGTCGAGTTCGGCGCGCACCAGCTCCAGCGCCCGCCGGGACCGTTCGGGGAGCTGATCCTCGTAGCGCGACATCACTCCGACGCTGGTGGTGAGCGTGGTCAGCGGGGTTCGCAGTTCGTGACTCACATCACCCACCAGCCGGCGTTCGCGATCGATGCGGTTCTGCAGCGAATCGACCATGGTGTTGAACGCGTCCACGGTCGGGGCCAGATCGGGATCGTCGGTGTCGGGCAACCGGGTGCCGAGCTCACCGGAGGCGATCTTGGCCGCGGTGCCGGTGACCTGGCGCAACGGTTCCAGCAAACGGTGTGACAACCAGATTCCGAAGATCGCGCCGATCACGGTGCCGCCGAGCGCGCAGGCCAGTGCGGTGCGCCACCCGCCGCCGTCGAGCTTCGCGATCAGCACCGCCAGCAATGCCGAGACCAGGCCGGTGACGGTGAAAGCGACGATCACGCGACCGCGCAGAAGCTGGCGGCGGGGCAGGCGCGGAAATCTAGCGCTGCACATCGAGGCGGTAGCCGAGCCCGCGCACGGTTACCACGATCGCCGGCTCCGACGGGTCGCGCTCGATCTTGGTGCGCAACCGCCGGACGTGCACGTCCACGATCCGCTCGTCACCGAAGAACCCACGGTCCCAGACCCTTTCGAGCAGGACGCTGCGCGAGAGCACCCGCCCGGGAGTCTCGGCCAGCTCGCACAGCAACCGGAATTCGGTGAGGGTGAGGTGCAACTCCTCGTCGCCGCGGTGGACGGTGCCGCCGTCGGCCGAAAGCACCAGCGGCGCTTCGGGATAGGCGTCGAGCACGATCTCCTGCGGGGCCGGCGGCTCCACGGTCTGCTGGGCGCGGCGGCGCAGGGCCCGCATCCGGGCGGTGATCTCCTTGATCTCGAACGGCTTGGTGACGAAATCGTCGGCGCCGGCCTCCAGCGCGGCCACCACGTCGTGGGTGTCGTCGCGCGCGCTGACCACGATGATCGGCACGTCGTGATCGCGACGAATCTCACGAATACAGGTGAATCCGTCCATCTCCCCCAGCATCAGATCCACGATCATCACATCCGGTGCGCCGTTGTCACGCAGATGTTCGAGCGCGTCCTCGGCCTCCTCGGCCTCGGCGACGTCGTAGCCCTCGTCCTCCATGGCCAGCCGCAGCGCACTGCGGACCCGGTCGTCGTCCTCTACGATCATCAAATTTGCACTCATCGCTACACCTCGTCCAGCCACGCGTCATCGGACCGTGATTCCCCGACCCGTCCGTTCGTCAGCGATGCGAGCGGCCGCGCAGCCAGTGGTCTCGCACCGTTCTCTCATAACCACACATCCCTAACAGACATCGGTGGCGGACCACACGACGCCGGACATGCCGGCCGGTCGGTCCTGAGCGCCCGCTGGGCACACAACAGTAACTGGAGTACCCGGCGCGCCGATGCGTAAACACGGGGCAACACCACCGAGGTGCAAGCACCTCAAAAAGCCCCGTAAACTACGTACCGAGACAGTAAGGCGATTGGTGCGCTGCGGGGGCTTGCCCAGGCGCACGTCGAACGCAGGAGACACCATGTCCACTCGCCGCTGCCGATTCAGTGTTGCGCTGGGAGCTATCGCCCTGGTGACGACGCTGATGGCCGCGTGCTCGTCATCCCCGGATCCGGCGTCGAATCCGACGCGGGGCACCCCGGGGCCCGCCGCGCCGGCCATTGCGATGGTCCCGGCCACGGGTAGTGCCGACGTCGATCCGCTCGGCACGATCGAGGTGAGCGCAACCGACGGCATCCTCACGGATGTGACGTTGACCAACGAAGAAGGTAAACAGGTCGACGGCACGCTCAATCCGGAGCGAACCGCGTGGAAGCCGAAGGTTCCGCTCGGTTACGGCCACAACTACAAGATGACCGCGAACGGCATCACCGTCACCGGACCCAGCGGTCCGATGACCTCGTCGTTCACCACGCTCACTCCCAGCAACCAGGTCAAGGCGTATCTGACCACCACCGGCGGGCAGCCGCTGGCCGAGGGCGGAACCTACGGTGTGGGCACTGTCATCGTCGCCCACTTCGACGAGGCGGTCGGTGACCGGGCGGCGGCCGAGAAGCGGCTGTCGGTGACGACGGAGCCGCAGGTCCAGGGCTCGTGGTACTGGCTCGACGACAAGAACGCGCACTGGCGGCCGCAGCAGTACTGGCAGCCCGGCACGAAGGTCACCGTCGCGGCGAACATCTTCGGTGCTCAGCTGGGGCCCGGTCTGTTCGGCCAGGAGGACTCCAAGACCAGCTTCACCATCGGTGACTCGCACGTCTCCATAGCCGACGACAACACCCATGAAGTGCAGGTGTTCGAGAACGGCAAGCTGATCCGCACCATGCCCACCTCGATGGGCCGCGGCGGCAGTGAACAGGTCGGCGGCAAGACGATCTACTTCAACACTCCCGCCGGCATCTACACCGTGATGGGCAAGGGCAATCCGGTGATCATGGACTCCTCCAGCTACGGCCTGCCGGTGAACTCGCGCCTGGGCTACAAGGAGGCGATCGGCTGGGCCACCCAGATCAGTGGTGACGGCATCTACCTGCATCAGCTCGACTCCACGGTCTGGGCGCAGGGCAACACCGACACCTCGCACGGCTGTCTGAACCTCAATCTCGAGAACGCGCGCTGGTTCTACAACTTCGCCGTCCCGGGCGATGTGGTCGAAGTCCGTAACACCAGCGGGCCGCCGCTGCCGTCGTGGAACAACGGCGACTGGATTGTGCCGTGGGATCAGTGGGTGGCCGGCAGCGCGCTGCACTCCTGAGCGCCACCGCACCGATCGCCACGGCGGCCGGCTTCAGCGCCGCACCGGATACCGCTGGTCCAGCTCGAGATTCACGCCGAGGACGTCGACCCTGGGCTCCCCCAGGAAGCCCAGGTCACGACCGTCGGTGTGCGCCGCCACCACGGCGGCGACCTGCTCGGACGTGATCCCCCGGGCGGCCGCCACCCGTGCGCTCTGGATCTGCGCGTAGCGCGGTGAGATGTGCGGATCCAGTCCGGAACCCGATGCGGTGACCGCGTCGGAGGGCACCGGGGTATCGGCCGGCGCGTCACCGCGGACGGGGACGATCAGCCCGGCCGAATAGTCCGTCCCGGGCTGGGCACAGTCCACCCGGACCCCGCGGTAGGCGTCCTGGAACGGCACCGCCGGGCACGCCTCGTTCACACTGACGACCTTCGTGGGCGCGGTGACCTCCCCGTGGCCGTCGCGGGGACCGAAGACCGCCAGCACCGCACCGACCCCGCCGGGCGTGCAGAACGGCCGCGCCCCGGAGACGCCCTCGCGCTCGCCGACCTGTTTGCTGCGCGTGCAGACCGTGGTCAGCAAACTTGCCTTCGATTGTGCCGGGTCGGTCGCCAGGGTGTCGACGACGTCCTCCGGACCTTTGTTGCCGAAGTTGGTGTTGGTCGGGTCGTAGCCGTCGGGGCGGCTGCCGTCGGCCGGAGCGGAATTCGACGGGCGCGTCTGGAAGTACTGCGGCAGCGCCGCGCCCTTGCCGTCGGTGAACGCCTGCCCGATCAGGCTGCTGCCGACCAGTGTTCCGTCCCGGTGGACCAGTGAGCCCTCGGCCTTGTCGTGCAGGCCCGGCAACTGGGCGACCGCGAAAACGGCCAGCGGATAGGCGATTCCGGTGATCACCGTGAGTACGAGCAGTGCTCGTACCGCGGCCAGATGCTGGCGGAACCAGGTGGTGTATCGCATCGAGAAGGAAGGCATATCAGGACATCCCCGGCAGGAATCGGACGACAAGGTCGATGAGTTTGATGCCGATGAACGGGGCGACGATCCCGCCCGCCCCGTAGATGGCGAGGTTGCGGCTGAGCAGTTTCGACGCACTCGACGGGCGATAGTCGACGCCGCGCAGAGCCAGCGGGATCAGCGCCACGATGACGACCGCGTTGAAGATCACCGCCGACAGGATCGCCGACTGGGGACTGTGCAACCGCATCACGTTGAGCACGTCCAAACCGGGGAACAACGCCACGAACAGCGCGGGAATGATCGCGAAGTACTTGGCGATGTCGTTGGCGATGGAGAAGGTCGTCAGCGCACCCCGGGTGATCAGCAACTGTTTGCCGATCTCGACGATCTCGATCAGTTTGGTCGGATCCGAATCCAGATCGACCATGTTGCCGGCTTCCTTGGCCGCCGACGTTCCGGTGTTCATCGCGACGCCGACGTCGGCCTGCGCCAGCGCCGGGGCGTCGTTGGTGCCGTCGCCGGTCATGGCGACCAGACGTCCGCCGGCCTGCTCGCTCTTGATCAGCGCCAGCTTGTCCTCGGGAGTGGCCTCGGCCAGGAAGTCGTCGACTCCGGCCTCGTCGGCGATCGCCTTGGCGGTGAGGGGATTGTCGCCGGTGATCATCACCGTGCGAATTCCCATGCGGCGCATCTCGTCGAAGCGTTCCCGCATGCCCTGTTTCACCACATCCTTCAGATGGACCACACCGAGCAGCCGGGCCCGCCCATCGAGCAGCTCGCCGACCACCAGCGGTGTGCCACCGGAGGCCGAGATGCCGTCCACGGTCCGGCCCACCTCGTCCGGCACCGCACCACCGTGCGCGCGAACCCATTCCGTGACCGCGCTGGCCGCACCCTTGCGCAGCTGATGCCCGTCACGCAGATCCACCCCGGACATCCGCGTCTGGGCGGTGAATTCCACCCAGTGCGCACCCGCGAGTTCACCCGGAGTGCGTTCGCGCTTGCCGTAGGCGGACTTCGCGAAGACCACGATCGAGCGTCCCTCGGGTGTTTCGTCGGCGAGGCTGGAAAGCTGTGCGGCGTCGGCCATCTCGTCCTCGGTCACCCCCGGCATGGCGACGAAACTCGATGCCTGCCGGTTGCCGAGGGTGATGGTGCCGGTCTTGTCGAGCAGCAGTGTGTTCACATCGCCGGCGGCCTCGACCGCGCGGCCCGACATCGCCAGGACATTGCGCTGGACGAGCCGGTCCATCCCCGCGATGCCGATCGCCGACAGCAGCGCGCCGATTGTCGTCGGGATCAGGCAGACGAGCAACGACACCATGACGATGCCGGTCACCCCGTTGATATCCAGTGCGGCGGTGTCACCGACTCCCGGGTTGTTCACCTTCGAGAAGATCGCCGGCGGTTGCAGCGTGACCACGGCGAAAACGAAAATGATCGTCAAGCTCGCGAGCAGGATGTTCAATGCGATCTCGTTGGGCGTCTTCTGCCTGCTGGCGCCCTCGACGAGCGCGATCATCTTGTCGATGAAGCTGCCGCCCGGTTCCTGGGTGATCTTCACGACGATGCGGTCCGACAGCACCGTAGTACCGCCGGTGACCGCCGACCGGTCGCCGCCGGATTCGCGGATCACCGGCGCGGATTCGCCGGTGATCGCCGATTCGTCGACCGAGGCGATGCCCTCCACGACGTCGCCGTCGCCCGGAACCACCTGCCCGGCCTCGACCACCACATGGTCGCCGCGCCGCAGTTCGGGTGCGGGAACCCGCTCCTCGAGCGGCGAGTCGGCGCCCGGATGCCAGTTCACCAATCGCCGGGCGACGGTGTCGGTCTTGGCTTTTCGCAACGTATCGGCTTGCGCCTTACCGCGGCCCTCCGCGACGGCCTCGGCCAGGTTCGCGAAGATCACCGTCAGCCACAGCCACACCACGATCGACCAGGCGAAGACCGTGGGATGGGCGACGGCGAGGATCGTGGACCACATCGCGCCGATCTCCACGATCAGCATCACCGGATTGCGCCACAGCGTGCGTGGATCCAGTTTGCGCAGGGCCTCGGGCAGCGACCGCGCGAGCATCACGGGATCGAACATGCCGCGGGTGACCCGGCGCGAGGACGGTTTTCCGCCGTGCGGGGCGGCCACGGAATCGGTTGTCGGAGCGGTCATGTCAGTGGATTCCTTCGGCGAGCGGCCCGAGCGCCAGCATGGGCAGGAAGGTCAGGGCGACCAGGATCAGCGTCACGCCGGCGACCATGCCGACGAACTGCGGCCGATGCGTCGGCAACGTGCCGATCGATTCCGGCGTATGCCCCTGGTGGGCCAGCGATCCGGCCAGCGCGAGAACGAGAACGATGGGAACGAATCGGCCGAACACCATCGCCAGGCCGAGGGCGGTATTCCACCAGACGGTGTTGCCGCTGAGCCCGGCGAAGGCCGAGCCGTTGTTGTTGGCGGCCGAGGTGAAGGCGTAGAGCACCTCCGACAGGCCGTGCGGGCCCGAATTCGCCATGGCCGCACGCTCGCCCGGCAACGCCATCGCGATCGCGGTGCCCACCAGTGCGATCAGTGGAGTGACGAGGAAATACGATGCGGCGAACTTGATTTCGCGCGGCGTGATCTTCTTGCCGAGATATTCGGGTGTACGCCCGACCATCAGCCCGGCGACGAAGACGGTGATCACCGCCAGGATCAACATGCCGTACAGGCCCGATCCGACACCACCGGGCGCGACCTCACCCAGCTGCATGTTGACCATGGTCATCATGCCGCCGAGGCTGGTGTAGGAATCGTGGGCGGAATCGACGGCGCCGGTAGAGGTCAGGGTGCTCGAGGCCGCGAAGGTCGCGGAATCGGCGACGCCGAAACGTGTTTCGACTCCCTCCAGCGCGGATCCGACCGCCGTCGGAACGGTGCCGTGGTGGCGCAACTGCAGGAAGTTGGTCAGCGTCACGCTGATCAGCGCGAGGACACCCATCACCGAAGCGATCGCATATCCCTGTCGGTTGCTGCCCACCATGCGGCCGAAGGTCCGCGGCAGCGAGAACGCGATCAGCAGGATCAGGAAAATCTGGATCCAGTTGGTCCAGGTCGTCGGATTCTCGAACGGGTGTGCGGAGTTCACATTGAAGAACCCGCCGCCGTTGGTGCCCAGCACCTTGATGACCTCTTGGGAGGCGACCGGTCCCCCCGGGATTGTCTGCGGCGCCCCGGACACCGTCTGCGCCACCTGATCGTGCAGATGAAAGTTCTGGATCGCACCGCCGGCGATCAGCACGATCGCGAAAACGAAAGCGATCGGCAGCAGGATTCGCAGCGTGCCGCGCACCAGATCGACCCAGAAATTTCCGAGATCACCGGTGTGGCGGCGAGCGAACCCACGCACCAGCGCGACCGCCACCGCCATCCCGACAGCGGCCGAGAGGAAGTTCTGCACCGCGAGGCCGGCCATCTGAACCAGATGTCCCTGGGTGGATTCACCGGCGTAGTTCTGCCAATTGGTGTTGGTGACGAAACTGATCGCTGTGTTCCACGCCAGCGCCGCGGTCATTTCCGTGCCGGGCTGATGCAGGTGCAACGGCAAATGTCCCTGGATCAGCTGGAGAAAGAACAGCGCCAGTACACCGACCGCGGAGAAGGCCAGCACGCTGCGGGCGTAGACGCCCCACGTCTGTTCCACCCCCGGATGGACGCCGACGGCTCGATAGACGATCCGTTCGACCCTCGAGTGTTTCGTCCCGGAATACACCCGATACATGTAGTCGCCGAGCGGTACGTAGACCGCGGCGAGCGCGATGATCAGGGTCGCCACGAAGACGACCCCGGCAGTGGTTGTGCTCACCTAGAACCTTTCCGGGAACAGCAGCGCCGCAACCATGTAGACGGCGACGCCGAGCGCCAGGATCAGACCGACGATGTTCTCGATCACAGCCGTTCCACCCCTCGTTGGAGCAGGCCGAGCAGGGCGAAGATCGCCACGGTCACGACGGTGAACACCGCGACAGACATAAGTGCAAACCTCTCTGTTGACGGCATCCGGAGCGGATGCGCCGCCAGAAAGTCAAGCGTCTCGAACGGTCCGTTTTCGACGGCCTTGACGGCTTCTTAGCGGCGCGGACGACGGCTTTGACGAGGTGCTTACGTCCCTCCAGCGTCCGCGAACGCGGCGTCAAAGTCAGCACCGGCCCCGTCAAGAAAGTGTCAAGATCGGCAAACGACCGGCCGTGGCGGTGCACAGTGTGTTGTCCGGTTCGCCCAGTCGACGGGCACAGCGGCAATCACCGGGTCGTGAGGAGAAGACAGTGCCGGATTTCGCGGTCGCGGCGATGGTGATCATCGTCTTCGTCAGCTGCGCGCTGGGTCTGCGCGTCGCCGGCGGGCGCACCACTCGGGTCGTCCGGGTTTCGCACCGTCCACGTCGTCCGAATCGCGCGATGATGGACCTGTGAAGCGCGGACAACTACGCATCTACCTCGGGGCCGCGCCCGGCGTGGGAAAGACCTACGCGATGCTCGGCGAGGCACATCGGCGAATAAGCCGTGGCCGCGACGTGGTCGCCGCGGTGGTGGAGACCCACGGCCGCAGCAAGACCGCGGAACTGCTCGAGGGCATCGAGCGCATACCGCCGGCGATGCGCACCTACCGCGGCACGACCATGCCCGAACTGGATCTCGACGCGGTGCTGCGCCGAGCGCCGGCCGTGGCCCTGGTCGACGAACTCGCGCATACGAACGTGCCGGGATCGAAGAACGAGAAGCGCTGGCAGGACGTCCACGAACTGCTCGACGCCGGTATCGATGTCGTCTCCACGGTCAACGTTCAGCATCTGGACAGCCTCAACGACGTGGTCGAGCAGATCACCGGCGTGGTGCAACGCGAAACCGTGCCGGATTGGGTGGTGCGCGGCGCCGATCAGGTCGAACTGGTCGACATCACGCCGGAGGCGTTGCGGCGCAGACTTTCCCACGGCAACGTCTACACCGCCGAGAAGGTCGACGCGGCGCTGCGCAACTACTTCCGGCCCGGCAATCTCACCGCGCTGCGCGAACTGGCCCTGTTGTGGCTGGCCGACCAGGTCGACGCCGCGCTGGCCAAATACCGTGCCGACCACAAGATCACCGCCACCTGGGAGGCGCGCGAACGCGTGGTCGTCGCGGTGACCGGCGGGCCGGAATCGGAGACGATCGTGCGCCGCGCGAGCCGCATCGCCACCAAATCCAGCGCCGAGTTGATCGTCGTGCACGTGGTACGCGGCGACGGACTGGCCGGAGTGTCGGCGCAACGGCTGCACCGGTTGCGCGAGCTCGCCGCCGGACTCGGTTCCAGCCTGCACACGGTGACCGGCGAGAACGTCCCCAACGCCCTGCTGGATTTCGCCCGGCAGGTCAACGCGACCCAGCTGGTGGTAGGCACCTCCCGGCGCTCGCGCTGGGCACGGATTCTCGATCAGGGCATCGGCGCGACCGTGGTGCAGCGGTCGGGGACGATCGACGTCCACATGGTCACCCACGAGGAGGCGCAACGGGGCCCGCGCTGGTCGGCGCTGCTGCGGCGGCAGCGGCCGACCGCGTCGTGGCTGGCCGCGCTGGTGGTGCCCACCCTGATCACCCTGGTCTGCTATCTGTGGCTCGATTCGCGACTCGATCTGGCCGGCGAGAGCGCGATGTACTTCATCGGCGTGATCGCGGTCGCCCTGCTCGGCGGTGTCGCCCCGGCCGCGCTGTCGGCGGTGCTGGGCGGGCTGCTGCTGAACTGGTTCTTCACCACCCCACGCCACAGTCTCACCATCGCCGAACCCAATAATTTCCTCACCATCGTCGTGATGGCGGGGGTCGCGGTGGCGGTGGCGGCGCTGGTCGACATCTCGGCCAATCGCACCCGCGAGGCACGCACCGCCTCCCGCGAAGCCGAGTTGCTGACCCTGTTCGCCGGCGCGATCCTGCACGGCGCCGACCTGCCCGATCTGCTCGAGCGCGCCCGCGAGATCTACCGTCAGCGGGCGGTGAGTTTCGTCAGCGACGCGGAAGTGATCGCCTGCGTCGGTGACGATCCGGCGCGCACTCCCGGCGCCGCCGATACCGCGATCGGGGCCGGCGACGAGGAACATTGGCTGCTGCTCAGCGGGCGCGCGCTGACACCCGGTGACCGCCGGGTGCTCGCCGCGGTCGCCGGGCAGGCGGCCGGGCTGGTGCGCCAGCGCGAACTCGCCGATCAGGCCCAGGCGGCGGCCGGTGTGATGGCGGCCGACCGGCTGCGCCGCGCGCTGCTGTCGGCGGTCAGCCACGACCTGCGCACGCCGCTGGCCGCGGCGAAGGCGGCGGTGTCGAGCCTGCGCAGTGAGGACGTGCAGTTCTCCCCTGCCGATACCGCCGAATTGCTGGAAGCCATCGAGGAATCCACCGATCAGCTCACCGCGCTGGTCGGCAATCTGCTCGACTCCTCGCGGCTCGCGGCCGGCGCCGTGGAGCCCAACCTCAAACAGGTCTACCTGGAAGAGGTGGTCAACCGCGCGGTCGTCGGCGTCGGTATGGGCACCCGCGGTGTGCGGCAGGCGGCGATGGACCGGGTGAAGGTCGAGGTCGGCGAGGTGTCGGTCTACGCCGACAGCGGCCTGCTGGAACGGGTGCTGGCCAATCTGATCGACAACGCGCTGCGCTACTCGGCACCGCCCGGGACGGCGGTCCCCGACACACCGGTGCGGGTTGGCGCCGAACGCGACGGCGACCGGGTATCCATCACAGTGGTCGACTACGGTCCGGGCGTTCCGACCGGACTCGAGGACCAGATGTTCGAGCCGTTCCAACGACTGGGCGACCGCGACAATTCGACCGGTGTGGGCCTGGGCCTGTCGGTGGTCCGCGGATTCGTCGAGGCGATGGGCGGCACCGTGCACGCCGAGCCGACGCCGGGAGGTGGTCTGACCATGGTGGTCGAGCTGCCGGCCAGTGAAGTACAGGAGGCGTCGTGAGCAACACTGCGCAGCCCGCGCGCGACGCCGACCGGGCGCGGGTGTCCCGCAACACACAGGAGGCGTCGTGACATCGGCCGAACGACCACCGGCCGCGACCCGGGTCCTGGTCGTCGACGACGAACCGCAGATCCTGCGCGCACTGCGGATCAACCTGTCGGTGCGCGGCTACGAGGTGATCACCGCCGCCACCGGCGCGGCGGCCCTGCGGGCGGCCGCGGAGAAACATCCCGATGTGGTCGTGCTGGATCTCGGCCTGCCCGATATCGACGGTGTCGAGGTGCTCGCCGGAATTCGCGGCTGGAGTTCGATGCCGGTGATCGTGCTGTCCGCCCGCACCGATTCCTCGGACAAGGTGCAGGCCCTCGACACCGGAGCCGACGACTACGTCACCAAGCCGTTCGGCATGGACGAACTACTGGCCCGCCTGCGGGCCGCGGTGCGGCGTTCCGCCTCGGCCGCCGAGGAGTCGGCGCCCATCGTGGAAACGTCCTCGTTCACCGTCGATCTCGCGGCGAAGAAGGTCATTCGCGGCGGCCGCGACGTCCACCTCACCCCCACCGAATGGGGTGTGCTGGAAATGCTGGTGCGCAATCAGGGCAAGCTGGTGGGCCGCCGGGAACTGCTGCGCGAGGTGTGGGGGCCGGCGTACGCGACCGAAACCCATTATTTGCGGGTATATCTGGCGCAGTTGCGGCGCAAGCTCGAAGACGATCCGTCCCAGCCGAAACACCTGCTCACCGAGGCCGGCATGGGGTACCGATTCCAGGCCTGACCGGCCCACGGCCGGTCGGGCAGAACCGGTGATATCGGACACAGCCGCCCGCACACGCCGTGGTGAAAACCGGTGTGCGGTGCGGATACGCCGGGCGCGATGGCAGGATCGACGGTATGTCCGAACAGACCGCCAACTCCGCCGCACCCACCGCCGCCACTGCGCAGCCCGCGACCGTCGCGCCCGCCCCGCAGACCAAGGCGCCGAAGCCGGTGACCGAATTGTGGGTGGAGCGGACCGGCACTCGCCGCTACACCGGGCGCAGCTCGCGCGGGGCCGAGGTACTCATCGGCTCCGACGGCGTCGAGGGCGTCTTCACCCCCGGTGAGCTGCTGAAGATCGCCCTGGCCGCCTGCACCGGAATGAGTTCGGATTTCCCGCTGTCCAACCGGCTCGGCGAGAACTACGACACCACGATCCGCGTTTCCGGCGACGCCGACCGCGAGAACGAGGTGTATCCGGAACTGAAGGAGGTCGTCGAGCTGGACCTGTCCGAACTCGACGAGGCCGGTCGCCAGCGCCTGCTGGTCACCGTGCAGCGCGCCATCGACAAGGTGTGCACGGTGGGACGGACGTTGAAGGCGGGCACCACGGTGAACCTGACGTTCCAGATCGACAAGATCGACTCGTGAGCCCCGAACCCGTCCGGCTCAGCGCGTGGGTGCACGGCCTGGTTCAGGGCGTCGGGTTCCGCTGGTGGACGCGGGCGCGGGCGCTGGAGCTCGGTTTGGTGGGCCACGCACGCAACACCCGGGACGGGCGCGTGCACGTGATAGCCGAGGGTCCGCGACCAGCGTGCGAGCGTTTGCTGGCATTGTTGCGGTCGGGTGACACTCCTGGTCGAGTCGACCTGGTTGTGGAAAACTGGGGCGCCGCCCTCGGCGGAATCACAGGCTTCGAGGAACGGTAGCGGCGGGGATACAGGAGTCGATCGTTGGCAACACATGAGCCGGGGGGCGGACCCGGGGATCGGGATTCGCACGACCCCCGCGACACCCCGTCGACGGGGGAAGACAACACCGGTGCCGGCGCGGAATCCGGCGAGTCGAAGGACATCGGCGCATCGGATCCGACAGTGCGTTCCGGCGCAGAGCCCGGTGGCGAGCGTGAGAGCGTCGCATCCGAGGCGGAACCGGCCAAGCGCCTGGGAGAACCGGACCCCACACTCCCGAATCCGCGGACCGCGCCGACGCTGCCGGGGGCACCGATCCTGCCCGGATTCCAGGAGCCGACCGCACCGATTCCCGGCCTCGGCACTCCGGGGGTTCCGAACCCGCTGTCCGACAATGCTTTCGGTATCGACGTCGGCGGCTCGACCGGGTCCGAGGGCGAGAATCCCGACGCCGCAGGCGAATCCAAGCCCCGGCGCATGCGCGGCAGTATGCAGCGGCAGGAGGCCGGCGTCACCCAGCCCCGCCCGCCGACGGTGGCCGAGGCTCGGGCACGCGACAAGGCCCGCAAACGCGCCGAGGAGGCTGAGCGGGCCGCGGCCGAGGCCGCGGAAGCCAAGCGGCGCAAGCGCAAACGGCTGCTCATCGGCGGCGTGGCGGTGGCCGGCATCGCCGCGGTGGTCGGCACCGGATATCTCGCCTACCAGGCCGCGCACCGGCCGGCGAATGTGACCGCGTACTGCATCACCGACGACAACGGCCGGCAGCAGGTCGTTCCCGACGACGACTGTGTGCGCGCCCAGTCCTACACCACGTCCAGCGGCTATTACGGTGGCGGCGGCCTCGGGCCCGGCATATTCCTCTACAACGGCCATCAGTACCGCTACTACTACGGCGGCAACAACGCCGTCGGGCGCGCGCCCGTCGGCGGCAGCACGGTCGAGCCGAAGAAGGCCACCGTCAGCACCAAGAGCGGGACCGTCGTCCGTGGCGGTCTCGGCAGTAAATCCGGTTCCACCAGTGGAGGCTCCTAGATGCGTCGGATGCGCAACCGGCAACGTACCGGCTGGCAGAAGATCATCGCCGATCAAGGGCTGGTATTCGGCTCACCCGGCCGCGACGCGAACGGACAGTCGCGCCCGTACTGGGACGAATCGGTGCACTACGAATTCGATCTCGATGAAATTCTCGCGCTCGAGGCCCAGGTCGAGGTCCTGCATTCGATGTGCCTGCACGCGGTCGAGCAGATCGTGCTCACCGAACGCTTCGCCGATTTCGGTCTGCCCGAATGGAGCTGGGAGCCGATCAAGAAGTCGTGGCAGCGTAGCGACCCGTACGTCTACGGGCGTTTCGATCTGCGCTACGACGGCCGCGGCCCGGCGAAACTGCTGGAGTACAACGCCGATACGCCGACCTCGCTGCTGGAGGCGGCCATCGTCCAGTGGCACTGGCTCACCGACGTCTACCCCGACGACGACCAGTGGAATTCGCTGCACGAGCGCCTGGTCGAGCGCTGGGGCGAGCTGCTCGACCAGCTGCCCACCAACCAGCTGCACTTCACCTGGTCCTCGGCCGACGCTTCCGGCGAGGACAACGTGACCACCGCGTATATGCAGGAGACCGCCGCCGAGGCCGGTTTCGACACCATCGCGCTGCCGATCGAGGAGATCGGTTTCGATACCGAGCTGGAGCGTTTCGTCGATCTTGCCGAGGCGCCGATCGGTTCGATCTTCAAGCTGTATCCGTGGGAGTGGGCGCTCGACGACGATTTCGGCAAGCGCGTGGTGGACTCCATCCCCGAGACCGCCTGGGTCGAACCTCTGTGGAAGACACTGCTTTCCAACAAGGCGCTGCTGGCGGTGCTGTGGGAGATGTATCCCGGGCACCCGAATCTGCTGCCGGCCTATCTCGACGATCCGCACGAACTCACCGAGTACATCCGCAAGCCGAAGCTGGGCCGCGAGGGCGCCAATATGACCATCGTCGGCGCGGGGATGGAAACCTCGACCGGCGGCGTCTACGGCGAGGAAGGGTTCGTCTACCAACTCCTCGATCCGCTTCCGGATTTCGACGGCCTGCGTCCGGTGCTCGGCGCCTGGATTGTGGGCGACACCTCGGCCGGTCTCGGCATCCGCGAATCCCCCGGCCTGATCACCGACGACGGCTCCACCTTCGTTCCGCATCGCATTCCGACCAAGTAGCATTCAGCGACTCGATCGACATCACCGGAGGAATTTGTGTCGTCCCCCCTCGCGCTCGAATCAGGGTATTGGAGCTCCGTCGGGCACGGCGTCGGCGCGATCGCGCTGTACGCGGTGCTGGGTCTGGCCCTGATGCTGATCGGTTTCCAGGCCATCGACAGTTCCACGCCCGGACCGCTGCGCAAGATGGTCGCCGCCGGTAATCCGAACGCGGTCGTCATCGCCTCCGCGGGCATGGTGAGTATGGCGTTGATCGTGGTGCTGGCGATCTACTCCTCCGGCGGCCGGCTCACCGAGGGCCTGATCGCCACCGGGATCTACGGGCTCGTCGGCATCATCGCGCAGGTGATCTCCATCCGGCTGCTCGAATGGCTGATCGGCCTGCACATCGGCGATCTGCTGAAATCGTCCACGTACCACATTCAGTCGCTGCTGGTGGCCGCCGCGCATCTGGCGATCGGCATGGTCGTCGCGTTCGCGATCCTCTGAGCGGGCCCCGGTTCGCCGCGAGGTATCACCGCGCGGTGAACGCCAGGAGTTCACTCAGTGGCAGGCTGTTGATGATGCGATCGGCCGGGACCTCGTTCGCCGCGGCACGTTCGCAGCCGTAGCCCTGCCAATCCAGCTGCCCCGGGGCGTGCGCGTCGGTATCGATGCTGAAATAGCAGCCCATCTCCACGGCCAGGCGCAGCAGCCGGCTCGGCGGATCGAGACGTTCGGGACGGCTGTTGATTTCCACGGCCGTCCCGTAGCGGCGGCAGGCCTCGAAGACGAGTTCGGCGTCGAACGACGATTCCGGCCGGATGCCGCGATTCCCGGCGACCAATCGTCCGGTGCAGTGGCCGAGCACGTCGACGTTCGGATTCGCGACCGCGTACACCATGCGCTTGGTCATGGTCTCCGAGTCGGCACGCAGATTCGAATGCACGCTGGCCACAACGATATCCAGGCGGGCGAGCAGCTCCGCCTCCTGGTCGAGGGTGCCGTCGTCGAGGATGTCGACCTCGATGCCGGTGAGGATGCGAAACGGCGCGAGCCGCTCGTTGAGTTCGGCGACCACGTCCAGCTGGCGGCGCAGCCGCTCCGCGGACAGGCCGTTGGCGACTGTCAACCGCGGGGAATGGTCGGTCAGCGCGCAGTAGTCGTGGCCCAGCGCCTGCGCGGTGCGCATCATCTCCTCGATCGGACTGCCGCCGTCGGACCAGTCCGAGTGGGTGTGCAGATCCCCCCGCAGCAGCGCGCGGACCGCACCGCCGGCGGGCGCGATCGGCTTTGCGGCGGAACGCAATTCGGCCAGCCGCTGCGGCACGGCGCCGGCACAGGCCTGTTGGATCACCGCCGCGGTCTTCGGCCCGATACCCGAAAGTTCCTGCCAGGCACCGGATTCGCGATAACGCTCGAAATCGGCATCCGGCAGCTCGGCCACCACATCGGCCGCCCGCCGGTAGGCCTTGACCCGATGGGTTTGCGCGCGATCGCGTTCCATCCAGAACGCGATCTCGCGCAGCGCGGCCACCGGATCCGGAACCTGCCCGCCCACTAGGGCATCCGGTTGTATTTGATGAACGCCACCCCGTCCTCGAACACCCGGCTCGTGAGTACCCGGAACAGCGCCGGCTCCGGCAGCCTCGGTCCCGCGCCGAACAGCGGCCGCCCGTGCCCGAGCACGATCGGATACAACTTCAGGAAGATCTGGTCGATCTCCGGCAGCAGCGCCTGCGCCAGCTCGCCGCCGCCGCACAACCAGATACCCGCTCCCTTCTCCTGCTTGAGTCCGCGCACGCGCCCGAGCGGGTCGGAGGAGATCAGCTCGACGTCCGCATCCGGATCGGCAGGCAGGGTGGTCGACACGACGAACTGCCGCAGATGTGAATACGGGCTCGACGTGCCGGTCCGTACACCGAAATCGTGGGTTTTCCGGCCCATGAGCACGGTGTCGAAAGTTTCGCCGGGGCTGTCGATCCCGAGCGATTCGCGGATCTTGGTCGGTAACGTCTCCGGATACTGCGCGGTGATGGCGGGGCCGTGGTCACCGCCGACCGGGAAGAAGTCGACCGATCCGTCCGAGGTGGCGATGTAGCCGTCGATGGTCGAGGCCACGAAGTAGGTGAGCTTGCGCATCCGTTCTCCCTTCATGCGAAGTGGCGTCATCGGACACACCGCAAATTTAGCGCGTACTCGCCACTATCGCCGGGGCTTCGGCTGGCAGCGCGGACAGGAGTAGGAAGAGCGGTTCATGAACTTCTCGCGGCGGATCGGCGCGCCGCAGCGACGGCACGGTTCGTCCTCGCGGCCGTAGGCGGCCAGCGACCGCTCGAAGTATCCGGAATTGCCGTTGACGTTGACATACAGCGCGTCGAACGAGGTACCACCGGCGTCGAGGGCCGCCCCCATCACCGCCTGCACCTCGCTCAGCAGCCGCCGCAGCGCGGGCCGGGTGAGCGCCGCGGCGGGGCGTTCACCGTGGATGCGAGCTCGCCACAACGCCTCGTCGGCGTAGATGTTGCCGATACCCGAGACCACCGTCTGATCCAGCAGCACCCGCTTGATCTCGGAGGATTTGGTCCGCATCCGCGCGACCACGGCCTCGGTGTCGAAACGGGGATCGAGCGGATCGCGCGCGATGTGGACGACCGATTCCGGCAGTTCCTCACCGTCGGCAGTGACCAGCCGGTTCAACGCCCAGCCACCGAAGGTGCGCTGATCGATGAAACGCAGCTGCGTGCCGTTGTCGAGACCGGCGACGATATGCGCGTGCTTCTCCAGCGGCGCCTGCGCGGACTGCACCAGCATCTGCCCGCTCATCCCGAGATGAACGACGAGCGCGGCATCGGGATCGTCGAAGGTCAGCCAGAGGAATTTGCCGCGGCGGCGGGCGGATTCGATCCGCAGGCCCGCCATCCGTGCGGCGAGATCGTCACCACCGAGTTCGTGCCGGCGCACCGACCGCGGATGTTTGACCAGGACCGATTCCACGACGTGGCCGACGACGTGCTCATCGAGTCCGCGCCGGACCACCTCGACCTCGGGCAGCTCGGGCATCAGTCACCGGCTTCGGCGGAACCGTCCGCGGTGAGGGCCTGCCAGGCGGCGCCTGCGGCCTTCTGCTCGGCTTCCTTCTTCGACCGGCCGATACCCTGCCCGTAGGCCTTGCCGCCGATCACCGCGGTAGCGGTGAATTCCTTGTCGTGATCGGGACCCGTCGAGGTGATCTCGTAGCTGGGCACACCGATGCCGCGTTCCGCGGTGAGCTCCTGCAGGCTGGTCTTCCAGTCCAGGCCGGCGCCCATCCGGGGACCGCGTTCGAGCAGTTCGGCGAACAGCCGCAGCACTACTCCGCGCGCGACCTCGATGCCGTGTTGCAGATGGACCGCGCCCAGCAGCGATTCCATCCCGTCGGCGAGGATGCTCGCCTTGTCCCGGCCGCCGGTGAGCTCCTCACCCTTACCGAGCAGCAGGTGACGGCCGAGCCCGCCCTCGCCCAGGCCGCGCGCGACCTCGGCCAGGGCATGCATGTTCACCACACTGGCGCGCAATTTGGCGAGCTCGCCCTCGGATTTCTCCGGATGCTCGAGATACAGGCGCTCGGTGATGCTCAGACCGAGAACCGAATCACCCAGGAACTCCAGGCGTTCGTTGGTCGGCAGACCACCGTTCTCGTAGGCGTAGGAACGGTGGGTGAGCGCCAGACGGAGCAGATCCGGACGCACCTCCACGCCGAGCGCCTCGAGGAGGCTGGCGTGGTCAGCGGAATCGCCCGCTGCGGGTGCGTCCGCTTCGTCCTTACCGGCGGTCACTTCGCGGCTACCCGATCAGCAGATCAGATGGCCGAGGTGACCTGACGGCCCTTGTAGGTGCCGCAGTTCGGGCACGCGATGTGCGGGAGGGTCTTCTGACCGCACGCCCGGTTCGGGCAGGTGATCAGGGTCGGCGCGGTGGCCTTCCACTGGCTGCGCCGCGAGTGGGTGTTGGCACGAGACATCCGGCGCTTCGGAACGGCCACGACTACTTCTCCTCTGTCTTCGAACTTGCCGAACCATTGCGGTCGGCAAGAGATCGGTCTACGTCTGATGGGGCGTCGGAGACGCCGGTGCCGGGGGTTTCGCTCGCGAATTTCGCAAGCCCCGCCCAGCGAGGGTCCAGTATCTCATGCGTGTGATCCGGACCCGCAATCGCCATCCGGACACCGCATTCCGGGCACAGCCCGGCGCAATCGGGTTCACACAGCGGTTGCAGCGGCAATTCCAGGCCGACGGCGTCGGTGATCACCGGCTCGATGTCGATCATGTCGTCGACGAGCCGGTAGATCTCGTCTTCCTCGGTGGTCTGCTCGGTCGCGCTGTCCGGATAGGCGAACAGTTCGGTGATCTCGAGTTCCAGATCGTCGGTGAACGACTCCAGGCAGCGCGAGCACTCCCCCTCGATCGGCGCCGACACCGAACCGGTGACCAGCACGCCCTCCGAGACCGCCTGCAGGGTCAGATCGAGGTCGATCTCGGCACCGGCCGGGATCGCGATCAGGTCCAAGCCGATCTTCTCGGGGGCGGTGACGACCCGATGCACCTGCCGGATCGAGCCCGGGGCACGCCCCAGACTGCGAGTGTCCAGCACGAAATCCGCGTCGGTCTGACGACGACGCGAACCGGGACCGGACTGGGCGGACATCGGACACTCACTCACGTTTCGAGGGGGTTTGGGCAACCACTCCACAGTACGCGAACTGCGCCGATCCCCCCAAATCCCGGAACGAGCGCGGACGGATCAGCGCCGGAAGTCGGCGGCGTAGTCCGGAATGCCGGTCCCCGAACGCAATTGCTGGCGACCGCGGCCGACCGTGCGCAGCGTCGAGTGCAGAGTTTCCTCGAAATCGGCGAGCTGGGAATCGACGTAGTGGTCGCATTCCTCGCGCAGCCGGTCCGCCTCGGTCTGCGCGGCGTCGATCAACCGCGCGGATTCGGCGTGCGCGGCCCGTACCACCTCGGTCTGCGAGACCAGGCGCTCCTGTTCGGCCTGCCCCTCGGCCACCGATCGGTCGTAGGACGCCTGACCGGCCGCGATCATCCGCTCCGATTCGGTGCGGGCGCGGCCGGTGAGCGCCTCGTATTCGGCCTTACCGTCGGTCACGATGCGGTCGGCCTCGGCCTGCGCCGTCGCGACCAGGTGATCGGCGTGCGCACGAGCCTCGGCGACCATCCGGTCGGCATGGGCCTTGGCGTCGGCCAGCAGCCGGTCGGCCTCCTCGCGGGCGTCGGCGACGGTCTGTTCGGCCTGGTCGTTGGCGCCGGTCACCGTCGCCTCGGCGGAATTGCGGGCATCGGAGACGATCTTGTCGCGGTGATCGAGCACGTCCTGGGCGTCGTCGAGTTCGCCCGGCAGCGCCTCCCGCACGTCGTCCAGCAGTTCCAGCACATCACCGCGAGGCACGATGCAATTGCGGGTCGGCGGGATACCCCGCGCCTCTTCGACGATCGCGACCAGTTCGTCGAGCGCTTCGAATACGCGATACATCCTGCTGACCCCACTCTCGTGCCGAACTACAGCTCTCGGCCCAGTGTGCCCGCATCCCGCGTGTCTGCCCAGATCACCTTCGGTGTGTCGGGCGGTGTTTCCTATCCCACACAAATCAAGTGGAGGCAATCTCTCCGCTTGGTGCTATCTTTTCTACCGAGCGGTAGACCAGCCGGAACCGATCCCCTCGGCGCCCGGCACTGTGCGATCGGAACGACAATGGTTGTCCTTTATCCGGCACCTCCGGGTATGTGGGTGAACCCACAGCCCGATCCGGGCGTATCCCTCGTGCACACCGAACCGCCGGTCGAGACGCCCGAGACGCAGCAGTCCCCGCCTGTCATCGGTCGCCTCGCTTCCCGCTTCGCCGACTACCTGCGTGGAGACCACTGGTTGTCGCAGCTGGTCCGGTTCGCACTGGTCGGCGGTTTCAGCAATATCGGCTACTTCCTGCTCTTCCTGGCCTGCTACGGCGGTGGACCGCAGCTCGCCAACCTGACCGGATCCATCGTCAGCACCGCACTCGCCAACGAACTGCACCGGCGGCTCACCTTCCACGCCGCCGACCGGGTCGGCTGGCTCGCCGCCCAACTCGAGGGCGGCGGACTGGCGCTGGCCGGCCTCGCCATCACCTCGGGGGCGCTGGCGGTGCTCGATATCGCGGCGCCCGGACTCGACGACGTCGCCGAGGCGATCGCCGTCATCGCCATCACCGCCGGAGTCGGTGCGTTGCGCTTCCTCACGCTGCGGCTCTGGGTGTTCTGACCGCCCGGCGCGCTCCTGCACGGGGTGCGGCTGCAACCTGGTCATGTGAGCAAGGAACCGAGCCTTCTTACCCCACGTCCTAACTCAGCAAACATCGTTGCGAGTTCTCATCGTGGGAGGTTCGGCAATGCATCACCATTCGGGGAACCACTGCCCGGGAAGTCCCACCCTCTGGCGCGCGGGTCTGCGCTCGGCCGCGTCCCCGCGCCCGCGGATACCGGTTCCGTGCCCGCTCCTTCCCCACCCGCGCCGCACCCGGCCGCAGCAGGATCCGCAATGACACACCGCGCCCCGGGTGCCGAGACCCGGTGCGGCGCAGCGCGACCGGCCGGAATCGCGGGTTTGCATCGGCGTCGCGACGCGGTGTCGGCAGGGGTCGGTGACGACGAGATCCGCCGGCGCTGTGCGATCGGAAGCTGGCGGCGGGTGCGGCGCGGCGCCTATGCGGAGACCTCGGTGCTCGCCGACCTGGACGGCGTGGCGCGGCATCGGCTGACTGTCGCCGCGCTGCTCCCGGAGATGGCGGCCGACGCCGTGGTCAGCCACCAGTCGGCCGCGGTGCTGCTCGGTGCGCCGATGTCACCGGCACTGCTCGACCGCGTGCACGTGACGCGCGATCGACGCTACGGCGGGCGCATCAAGCCGAATCTGGCGGTGCATTGCGCACCGGTCGGCGTCGTGGCCGAACGCCACGGGCTGCTCGTCACCACCCCCGCGCGCACCGTCGTCGATCTGGCGCGCACACTGCCGTTCGAATCCGCGGTCGTCGTCGGCGATGCCCTCGCCCGCGAATTCGGTCTCACCGCACCGGCATTGGCGCGCGAACTGGCCTGGGCTCGAGGCCGGCGCGGCGTCGACGGCGCCCGGCACGTGATCGGTTTCCTCGATCCGCGCAGCGCCGGAGTCGACCACTCCCGGATCCGGGTGCTGCTGCGACTGCTCGGTTTCCCGCCGGCGGATGCCGGTGGGGTGATCCATGCCGACGACGGGCAAGTGCTGGGTACGGCCGATCTGTATCTCGGCCGGACCGGAGTGGTGCTCGAGGTCGACGGGCACCCGCCGGGCAGAGCACGAGCCCACGGGTGCCCGTCGCGGCGCCCGCAGGATGCGGTATTGCGCCGCTACGGATTTCAGTCGATCCGCACCACCTGGCGCGGGTTGAGTACCGGAAGCACCGCGGAACGCGTGCACGCCGCGCTGAGCCGGGCCCGCGAGCAGCGGCCCCGCGGTTATATCCGCCCCGCTGCCCTCCCGGCGCCGGCGCCACTGCGGCTGCGTGCGCTGTGACGACCACGATCGGCTCGGCCCGCCCCGACCTGTTAGCGTCGCTACATGGCTGGAGCACTGTGCCCCGGGTCCTTCGATCCGGTGACCAACGGGCATATCGACGTCATCTCGCGCGCGGCCGCGCAGTTCGACGAGATCGTCGTGACCGTGATGATCAACAAGAGCAAACAGGGCATGTTCAGCGTCGACGAGCGGATCGAGATGCTGCGCGAGGCGACCGCCGATCTGCCCAACGTGCGGATCGAATCCTGGTACGGCCTGCTGGTCGATTTCGCTCGCGAACAGGGCATCACCGCCATGGTCAAGGGACTGCGCGATGCCACCGATCTCGGATACGAGATGCAGATGGCCCAGATGAACAAGCACCTCTCCGGCGTCGACACCTACTTCCTGGCCACCAACCCGGCGCTGAGCTTCCTGTCCAGCTCCCTGGTCAAGGAGGTGGCGACCTTCGGCGGCGATGTCACCGGCATGTTGCCCCCGGCCGTGCACAAGCGCCTGCTCGCCCGCATCGCCGAACGCCGCGGCTGAGGTGGTCGCCGCCGCAGCGGGATCGACCGCCGCGGCCGCGCGCCGGGCCGGGCGTCACCCGCGGTGTTCCGCAAGGTCGACGCGGGTTTCGCCGTATCGGCGCGACTTCAGCGCCGAATAACCTGCGGGCCATACCGTTTCCGGTGATCGCGCCGACCGCTCGACGACGATCAGCGCGTCCTCGTACAGCCAGCCGTTGACCGATAACGCCCGCAGATCGGCCTCGACAGCGGCGTCGGCGACCGCGTAGGGCGGGTCGGACAGCACCAGGTCGTAGGGCTCGGCCGGTGCGGTCGCGAGCACGGAAGCGACTGCACCCAGGCGCAATTCGGCGCCCGGCACATCCAGATCCGCGATATTTCCGCGAATCACCGCGGCCGCCTTGCGATCCGATTCGACCAGCAGCGCATGGGACGCACCGCGCGACAGTGCCTCCAGACCGAGGGCCCCGGAACCGGCATAGAGGTCCAGCACCCGGATGCCGTCGAAGTCCATGCGCGCGGCGAGCGCGTTGAACAACGCCTCCCGCACTCGGTCGGAGGTGGGCCTGGTCCCCGCGGGCGGAACCCGCAGCCGTCGGCCACCGGCCACGCCCGCGACGATCCGGGTCACCGCGAGTCCTCCGCCACGGCACGCCGAGGGCGCGAGGCCGTCATTCGGCCGCGGTCTCGTTCGTGCGCAGTTCCACCAGCAGATCGCCACCTTCCACCTGCTGCACCGCACCGATCGCGACGCGGGCGACGGTACCGGCGCGGGGTGCGGTGATGGCGGCTTCCATCTTCATGGCCTCGATCGTGCCGACCGTGTCACCGGCGGCGACGGTGTCCCCTTCGCCGACGGTGAGCGTCACGACACCGGCGAACGGGGCGGCGATGTGGCCGGCGTTGTTCTTGTCGGCCTTCTCGGCCACCGGCACCTCGCTGGCGATCGAGCGGTCGCGCACCAGCACCGGACGCAGCTGCCCGTTCAGAATGCACATCACCGTGCGCATACCGCGCTCGTCCGGCTCGGAGATCGCCTCCAGGCCGATGAGCAGGGTGACGCCCTTCTCCAGTTCCACGCGGTGTTCCTCGCCGTGGCGCAGACCGTAGAAGAACTGATTCGCCGACAAGCCGGTGGTGTCGCCGTACTTCTCCCGGTGTGCCAGGAATTCCGCGGTCGGACCGGGAAACAGCAACCGGTTCAAGGTCTCTCGGCGCTGCTGCGACGTTCCGTCCAGCGCCGCGGCGTCTTCCGCGGTCAACGGCACTTCCGGCTTCGCGGGTCCGCGGCCTTCGAGAGCGCGGCTGCGGAAGGGTTCGGGCCAGCCCCCCGCCGGGGTGCCGAGTTCGCCACGCAGGAAACCGATCACCGAATCCGGGATGTCGTAGCGCGCGGGGTCGGCGGCGAAATCCTCCACGTCCACACCGGATCCGACCAGCGACAAGGCCAGGTCACCGACCACCTTGGAGGACGGGGTGACCTTCACCAGCCGGCCCAGCAGCCGGTCGGCGGCCGCGTATTTCGCCTCGACCTCCTCGAACCGGTCGCCCAGCCCGAGGGCGATGGCCTGCTGCCGCAGATTCGACAGCTGCCCGCCCGGAATTTCGTGGTGGTACACCCGGCCCGTCGGCCCCGGCAACCCGGACTCGAAGGGCGCGTACACCTTGCGCAACGCCTCCCAGTACGGCTCGAGGTCGCACACGGCGTCGAGGTTCAGACCGGTGTCGTAGGGCGAATGCGCGGCCGCGGCGACGATCGCCGAGAGCGCGGGCTGGCTCGTGGTGCCGGCCATCGGCGCGCTCGCGCCGTCCACGGCGTCGGCGCCGGCCTGCCAGGCCGCCAGGTAGGTGGCGAGCTGGCCGCCCGGGGTGTCGTGAGTGTGCACGTGCACCGGCAGATCGAAATTGCTGCGCAACGCCGTCACCAGCGTGTGCGCGGCCGGCGCCCGCAGCAGCCCGGCCATGTCCTTGATGCCGATCACGTGCGCGCCGGCCTCGACGATCTGCTCGGCGAGCTTGAGGTAGTAGTCGAGGGTGTAGAGGTTCTCGTTCGGATTCGACAGATCACCGGTGTAGCTCATCGCGACCTCGGCCAGCGCGGTGCCGGTCTCGCGGACCGCGTCGATCGCCGGCCGCATCTGATCCACGTTGTTGAGTGCGTCGAAGATCCGGAAGATGTCGATGCCGGTCTCGGTGGCCTCGCGCACGAACGCGCGCGTCACCTGCTCCGGATACGGCGTGTACCCGACGGTGTTGCGTCCGCGCAGCAGCATCTGCAAGCAGATGTTCGGAATAGCCTCCCGCAACGCGGCCAGCCGCTCCCACGGATCCTCGTACAGGAACCGCAGCGCCACATCGTAGGTCGCGCCACCCC
Organism: Nocardia africana NBRC 100379; assembly: GCF_001612635.1. Classification (GTDB taxonomy): domain Bacteria; phylum Actinomycetota; class Actinomycetes; order Mycobacteriales; family Mycobacteriaceae; genus Nocardia; species Nocardia africana. The sequence continues at coordinate 164,787 of NZ_BDAV01000005.1, forward strand.
AGCATTCGACCGACAGCAGCTCCGGCGTCATCCGCGCCACGTGCCCGGCCACCGTCAGCAGTCCGCGCGTGCGCACCCGGGTCGCGAGCAGCGACTGATGGGCGTCGCGGAACGTGGTGTCGGTGACGCCGACCGCGTCGCGCTCGCGCAGCCACCGCGCGAACCCCTCGGGCCCCAGCTCGAGCAGACGCTGACGGGTGCCGTCCGGCGGCGGCGCACTCAGATCGATCGCGGGAAGCTTGTCGTGCGGGTACACCGCCGTCGGCCGCTCACCGTGCGGCTTGTTCACCGTCACGTCGGCCAGATAGCGCAGGATGCGGGTGCCGCGGTCGGCGGAACCGCGCTGGGTCAGCAGTTCCGGGCGCTCGTCGATGAACGAGGTGGTGATCCGTCCGGCCCGGAAATCCGGGTCGTCGAGCACGGCCTGCAGGAACGGGATGTTCGTGGCCACGCCGCGGATGCGGAATTCCGCGACCGCGCGCCGGGCCCGCGCCACCGCCTGCGAGAAGTCGCGGCCGCGGCAGGTCAGCTTCACCAGCATCGAGTCGAAGTGCGCGCCGACCTCGGCGCCCAGGTTCGCACCGCCGTCGAGGCGGATGCCACCGCCGCCCGGCGAGCGGTAGGCGGTGATGCGGCCGGTGTCGGGACGGAATCCGTTGGCCGGATCCTCGGTCGTGATCCGGCACTGCAACGCCGCACCGTGAATCGACACACTGTCCTGGCTCAGCCCGAGATCCGCCAGCGACTCCCCGGACGCGATGCGCAGCTGCGACTGCACCAGATCCACATCGGTGATCTCCTCGGTCACCGTGTGCTCGACCTGGATCCGCGGGTTCATCTCGATGAACACGTGACGGCCGCGCTCGTCGAGCAGGAACTCCACGGTGCCCGCGCACGAGTACCCGATCTGCCGCGCGAAGGCCACCGCGTCGGAGCAAATACGTTCGCGCAGTGCGGGATCCAGATTCGGCGCGGGCGCCAGCTCGATCACCTTCTGATGCCGCCGCTGCAGCGAACAGTCGCGCTCGAACAGATGCATGACGTTGCCGTGCTGATCGGCCAGGATCTGCACCTCGATATGGCGAGGGTTGATCACCGCCTGCTCGAGGAACACCGTCGGGTCCCCGAACGCCGACTCGGCCTCGCGCATGGCGGCCTCGATCGCCTCGCGCAGCTGCACCCGGTCCGCCACCCGGCGCATACCCCGGCCGCCACCACCGGCGACCGCCTTCACGAACACCGGGAACTCCATCTCCTCCGATGCCCGCAGCAGTTCCTCGACATCGGCCGAGGGCGCGCTGGAGTTCAGCACCGGCAGCCCGGCCGCCTTCGCCGCCGCGATGGCCCGCGCCTTGTTACCGGTCAGTTCGAGCACCTCGGCCGAGGGGCCGATGAAGGTGATGCCCTCGGCCGCGCAGGCCGCGGCGAGGTCCGGATTCTCCGACAGGAAGCCGTAGCCGGGGTAGACCGCATCCGCGCCAGCGGACTTGGCGGCGCTGATGATCTCGGGAATCGAGAGGTAGGCGCGCACCGGATGTCCGGGGACACCGATCTGGTACGACTCGTCGGCCTTGAGGCGATGCACCGAGTTGCGATCTTCGTAGGGGAAAACCGCCACGGTGCCGATGCCGAGTTCGTACGCGGCGCGGAAGGCGCGGATAGCGATTTCCCCGCGGTTGGCGACCAGCACTTTGGAGAACATTCGATAAAGGTACCTGCCCGGCGAGCGGGGCCGGACAGTGAATACGGCTTCGCAGCCATCCTCACAAACCGGATCGGCGAGTCTGCGAAGTTGTGTTCTTCCAGCGGAAACATATCCGGCTGGGCGGTCGGCGTTTCGCATGCCGATCGCGGTGGATTACGCTCGGGAACGCAGCTGGTTCGCTGCCGTCGACGAGTTGGAGCCCCGAGCGTCGCGCGCAGCGTCGAAACCGGTCCTCGCGGGCCGGCGAGAGGGAACCCGGTGGGAATCCGGGACTGTCCCGCAGCGGTGAACAGGAACGACCGCCGTCATGAGCACTGGAGCCTCTCCGGGAAGCGACGGCCAGTAGGCGACATCCGGGGCCATCCCCGGACCGGTCCGCACGACCGATGCCTGTGAGTCCGAAGACCTGCCGGTTGTGCCGGATACGCCGTATCCGGCGGTCACCGCCTCGTGGATCGGGCGGGCGGACCCGCGGCACACCGGAAACCCCGGTGCGGCAGTGTTTTTCGGGGCTTCGTCCGTCGTGCGGCGGTGACCTGTGGCTTCCATTACTGGAGAACACCGTGACTGTCACAACGCATAATCGTTTCACCGCAACGGTTCTGGGCCTGCCGCGCATCGGGCCGCGGCGCGAACTCAAACGTGCCGTCGAAGGGTATTGGGCCGGCCGGATCGACGCCGCCGAACTCGAGCGCGTCGCCCGGCAGCTGCGCGCGCAGGGCTGGTCGGCAGCGCAGGACGCCGGACTCGACGCGGTACCGGTGGGCACCTTCTCGTTCTACGACCAGATGCTCGACACCGCGGTCATGCTGGGCGCGCTGCCCCCGCGGGTGGCCGGCATCGGCGATCCGCTCGACCGCTATTTCGCGGCCGCGCGCGGCGCCGAGGGCATCGAACCGCTGGAAATGACGAAATGGTTCGACACCAACTACCACTATCTGGTGCCGGAGATCGGCCCGGACACCCGGTTCGCCCTCGACCCGTCGGTCCCGCTCGGCGAGCTGCGTGAGGCGAGTGAACTGGGCATCGCCGCCCGTCCGGTGGTGATCGGCCCGATCACCTTCCTGGCCCTGTCCAAGGGTGTCGACGGCGTCGCGCCGATGGACCGGCTGGGCGAGCTGATCCCGCTCTACCGCGACCTGCTGGAACGGCTGGCCGACGCGGACGCCGCCTGGGTCCAGATCGACGAACCGGCCCTGGTGCGCGACCTCTCCGAGGCCGAACTCGACACCGTGCGCACCACCTACGACGCGGTGAGCGCCGGGGACCGGCGGCCGAACATCCTGGTGGCCACGTACTTCGGCTCCCCGGGCCCGGCACTGGGCGCGCTGGCCGCCACCCCGGTCGAGGGTGTCGCGCTGGACTTCCGGTCCGGCACCACCGTCGCCGAGGTCGCGGCGGTGCCCGCCCTGGCGGACAAGCTGGTGGTCGCCGGGGTGGTGGACGGCCGCAACATCTGGCGCACGGATCTGGAGGCGGCGCTGAGTGAGCTGGCGACCCTGCTGGGATCGGTCGGCGCCCTGGCGGTGTCGACCTCGAGTTCGCTGCTGCATGTGCCGTATTCGCTGGCCGCGGAGTCCGGCCTGGATCCGGTGCTGCGTTCGTGGCTGGCTTTCGGCGCCGAGAAGATGAACGAGGTGCGGGTGCTGGCACACGCGGTCGGTGCCGGCACCGACGCGGTCGCCGCGGAACTCGCCGCATCGCGCGCAGCGATCGAGAACCGCCGCCGCGATCCGCGCCTGCACAACGCGGCCGTGCGGGCCCGGCTCGCCGGCCTCGGCGAGGATCGAGCGCGGCGGGCACCGGCGCAGCGCCGCCGGGAGCTGCAGCGCGCGCAGCTGCGGCTGCCGCTGCTGCCGACGACCACGATCGGCTCCTATCCGCAGACCACCGCGATCCGCACCGCCCGCGCCGATCTGCGCGCCGGCCGGATCGACGATGCGCAGTATCGCGAGCGGATGCGCGCCGAGATCGCGGATGTGATTGCGCTACAGGAGAATCTGGGGCTCGACGTCCTCGTGCACGGCGAACCCGAGCGTAACGACATGGTCCAGTACTTCGCCGAACAACTCGACGGATTCGCCGCCACCGACAACGGCTGGGTGCAGTCCTACGGCACCCGCTGCGTGCGCCCGCCCATTCTCTACGGCGACGTGGTTCGCACCGCGCCGATGACGGTCGAGTGGATCACCTACGCCCAATCGCTGACCGGTAAGCCGGTCAAGGGCATGCTGACCGGCCCGGTCACGATTCTGGCGTGGTCGTTCGTGCGCGACGATCAGCCGCTCGCCGAGACCGCGCGGCAGGTGGCGCTGGCCATTCGTGACGAGACGGTGGATCTCGAGGCCGCCGGAATCCGGATCGTGCAGGTCGACGAGCCCGCGCTGCGCGAGCTGCTGCCGCTGCGCCGCGGTGATCAGCGGCCGTACCTGGACTGGGCGGTGGGCGCGTTCCGCCTGGCCACCGCCGGGGTTCGCGACGACACCCAGATCCACACTCATCTGTGCTACTCCGAATTCGGCGAGATCATCGGCGCCATCGCGGCATTGGACGCCGATGTCACGTCGGTGGAGGCGGCGCGCTCACATATGGAGATCCTCGACGATCTGACCGCCGCCGGGTACGCGCTCGGTATCGGGCCCGGTGTCTACGACATCCATTCGCCGCGAATCCCGAGTGTGGCCGAGATCGAGAACTCACTACGCGAAGCGATGAAAGCCGTGCCGGCGGAGCGGTTGTGGGTGAATCCGGACTGCGGCCTCAAGACCCGCGGCCGCGCCGAGGTGGAGGCGTCGCTGCGCAACATGGTCGAGGCGGCCGCGCTGGTGCGCTGATGCGTTGACGCGCTGCTGTCGCACGGTCGGCGACTCGCCGGACACGAGTCGCCGACCGGACCGCCTGCCGGAAATCTCGCTCCGGAGCCCAGCAGCCTCACCGGCAACCTTTTCCACCCGGTAGTTCACCGCCTGCGAGCAGCACTTCCGCTTTCACGCACCGGTCGAATCCGGCCGCATACTTCGCACGCTACGCATCCTCGAAGTTGATCAAAACTCCTTGCAACAGCAGATTTTTGTACGCGCCGAGTAGCGAAATTGCAATGATTGCGAAGGTGTAAAGGTAGCATCTGCGGCGTGCGCAAGATGTATGCGGGTGCCCGGTTACGGCGGTTGCGCGAAGAACGACGGATGACCCAGGCCGCCCTGGCCAAGTCGTTGGAGCTTTCGCCCAGCTATCTCAATCAGCTCGAACGTGACCAGCGGCCTCTGACGATTCCCGTTCTGCTGAAACTCAATTCGACCTTCGATCTCGATGTGCAGTTCTTCGCCGCCGACTCCGACGCGCGGCTGGTCTCGGACCTGCACGAGGTGCTGGTGGAGGCGGCCGGCGGCACCGCCCCACCGGCGGCGGAGGTGGAAGATCTCGCCACCCGGCTACCGGAGGTCGCCAAGACCATCGTCGCCATGCATCGCCGTCTGCGCGCCACCACCGATCAGCTCGATCTGTTGTCGTCGAAGGTCGCCACCCCCGCCGGGGCGCCCGGTGTGCCGATGCCCTACGAGGATGTGCGCGATTTCTTCTACGACCACCACAACCACATTCCGCAGCTGGATCTGGCCGCCGAACGGCTGTTCGACGAATGCGGCCTGACGATCGGATCGATCGATCGCCAGCTGGCCCGCGTCGCCGAGGAGCGGGCCGGCGTCACGGTTCTGGTCCGCGGCGACGGCGCCGACCCGGCCATCCCGAAACGGCGCTACGACCCCGAGACTCGCACCCTGATCCTCGCGCGCCGGTTGCGCCCCGGGCAGCGAGCATTCCAGATCGCCACGACACTCGCGTTCCTGCTGCACGGCGACCTGCTCGACGAGGTCCTCGACGCCACCCCGTCGCTGGTCGGTGAATCGCGGGCCCTGGCCCGGGTCGGGCTGGCCAACTATTTCGCCGGCGCGGTGGTGCTGCCGTACGGCAAGTTCCTGCGCTCGGCCGAGGAACTGTCCTACGACATCGATCTGCTCTCCCTGCGATTCGAGGTCGGCTTCGAGACGGTCTGCCACCGGCTCAGCACCCTGCAGCGGCAGGGCCAGCGCGGCGTGCCGTTCTTCTTCGTCCGCACCGACCGCGCGGGCAATATCTCGAAACGTCAGTCCGCCACCGCCTTTCACTTCTCCCGGGTGGGCGGCAGCTGCCCGCTGTGGGTGGTGCACGAGGCGTTCTCACATCCCGGCCGGATCCTCACGCAGGTCGCGGCCATGCCCGACGGCCGGCGCTATCTGTGGATCGCGCGCACGACCTATCCCAGTCCGCACGGATTCGGCACCGCCACCAAGGAATTCGCGGTCGGGCTGGGTTGCGATATCGAATACGCCGACCGGCTGGTGTATTCGCAAGGCCTGCAACTCGACGAACCGGCCGCCGCGGTGCCGATCGGCGCCGGATGCAAGGTGTGCGAGCGGCCGGCTTGTCCGCAGCGCGCGTTCCCGCAGATCGGCCGCCCGCTGGCGGTCACCGAGAACTCCAGCGTCGATCTGCCGTACCCGCCCGCGGTCCGGTGATCAGGACTTCGCCAGATATTCCAGCCGCTCGGAGTCGACGGCGGCATGCATCATATTCGCCAAGCCGGGATGGTCGGTCAGCCCCGGATCGGCGTCCACGACCTCCCGCGCCAGCACCTGGGCGGTGGTGATGACGTCGAGATCGTCGAGCAACGAGAGCAGTTTCAAACTGCGCGCGGTACCCGACTGCGCGGAACCCAGCACATCGCCCTCGCGGCGCTGCCGCAGATCCAGCACCGACAGTTCGAAACCGTCCAGCGTGCCGGCCACCGCCTCCAGCCGCGCCATGGCCGTACCCATCGGCGAGGTTTCGGTGATGAGCAGGCACAGACCCGGATGCTTGCCACGGCCCACCCGGCCACGCAGCTGATGCAGCTGGCTGACGCCGAACCGATCGGCATCCACGATGACCATGACGGTCGCGTTGGGCACGTCGACGCCGACCTCGACGACCGTGGTGCAGATCAGCACGTCGATATCGCCGTCGTTGAACGAGCGCATGACGCGGTCTTTGTCGTCGGTCGGCAGCCGGCCGTGCAACAAGCCCAGACGCAGGTCGGCCAGCGGTCCGGCGCGCAGCGTCTCGAAGACGTCGATCGCGGCGTGGGTGGTCGGTTCCTCACCCGTGTCGTCGGCTTGTTTGCGGCTCTTGCCTTTCGACTTGGCGCCCTTCTTCGATGCGCCGTCGTCCTCCTCGTCGCCGATGCGCGAGCAGACCACATACGCCTGCCGGCCGGCGGCGACCTCCTCGCGGATCCGCTCCCATGCGCGCTCGACCCACGCCGGTTTCATCCGGGCGGGCACCACCCGGGTGGTGATCGGTGAGCGCCCGCGCGGCAGTTCGGTCAGGGTGGAGGTCTCCAGATCGCCGAGGGTGGTCATCGCGATGGTGCGCGGAATCGGCGTCGCGGTCATCACCAGCAGATGCGGGGTGATGCCGTCTTTCGCCTTGGCGCGCAAGGCATCTCGCTGCTCCACACCGAAGCGGTGCTGTTCGTCGACGATCACCATGCCCAGATCGAAGAATTCGACCGCGTCCTGGATCAGCGCATGCGTGCCGATCACGATGCCGGCCGTGCCGGTCACCACGTCCAGCAGTGCCGCCTTCTTCGCACTCGCCGACATCGACCCGGTCAGCAGCACCACCTTGGTGGCGCGGTCGGCGGCGCCCAGTTCGCCCGCCGCACCGAGATCGCCGAGCATGGACCGCAGCGACCGATAGTGCTGGGCGGCAAGGACTTCCGTCGGAGCCAGCAGTGCGCACTGCAGTCCGGCGTCGACCACCTGCAGCATCGCGTGCAGGGCGACGATGGTCTTACCGGAACCGACCTCACCCTGCAGCAACCGGTGCATCGGATGCGGGCGTGACAGGTCGCCGGAGATCTCGGCGATCACCTTGTTCTGGCCGGCCGTCAGCTCGAACGGCAGGCGCTGCTCGAATTCGGCGGCGATGCCGTCTGTGCGCGGTGGGCACGGGCGTGCGGTGCGCCCGGCCGCGTCGTGGCGGCGCTGGGCCAGGACCAGCTGCAGCGCCAGCGCCTCGTCGAAACGCAGCCGCTGCCGGGCCTGGTCGATATCGGATTTCCGTTCGGGCAGGTGGATCAGCCGCAGCGCATCCGAGACCGGGAGCAGTTCGTGGTCCTCGCGAAGATCCTGCGGCAGCGGATCGTCGATCGGATCGAGCTGGTCGAGCACCTGCCGCACACACGCCAGAATGTCCCAGCTCTGCACCTTGGCGGTCGCCGGATACACCGGAATGTACTCCCGTTCGAAGAACGAGATATCCACTCCCCCAGAACCTTTCGCGCTCTCCGCCAGACCGCGCAGGGCGCCGCCGCCGCGCACGGAGGTGAGACTGTCCACCGATTCGGCCGTCTCGGGCAGGATCAGATACGACGGATGCGACAGATTCCAGCGATCCGGCCGCCACCAGTGCACGGTGCCCGACATCATCGCCCGGACGCCCTGTTTGACGAGGTAACTCACCTTGTCACCGTTGAAGAAGGTGATCTCCACCGGTTTCGCGGAGCCGGTGTCGAGTTCCACCTTCAGCAGTTTGCCGCGGCGCTGGCGCATCGGCCGCAGTTCGGTCTTGCCGACCCGGCCCACCACCGTGATGTGGGCGCCCTCCTCGGGGGCCTCCTCGGTGAGCGGCTGCCCCTGGGTGGCGTAGCGCAGCGGATAGTGGCGCAGCAGATCCTCGACGATATGCATGTCGAAGGCGTCGGCCAGCGGTTCGGCCGCCTTCACGCCCAGCACGTGGTCGAGCCTGTCGCTCAGTGTCGCCATCTACTCCACCCCGATCTGGACCAGGTCCACGGCCTGTCCGCCGTCGTAGGTGACGACCTCGACGCCGGGAAATTCCGTGGTGATGTGTGCGGTGAGCTCGTCGGCCAATCCGGCGGGCGCCTGCGCGCCCAGCAGCAGCGTCACCAGTTCCCCGCCCAGGCCGAGCATGCGATCGAGCAGGGTGCGAGCGGCCCGGCGCAGGTCCGGATCGATGACGACAACATCGTGGCCCACCAGGCCGAGACCGTCGCCCTGTTCACACGTGCCGACGATGGTCAGCGCGCGTTCGGTGGCGACGCGGACCGCCCCCCACCGGGTACTGGCCGCCGACTGCGACATCGTCAGCGCGTCGTCGACGGCCAGGCTGCCGCTGTCGTGCAGGGCGAGGGCGGCCAGCCCCTGCACCATGGAGCCGCTGGGCAGCATCATCACCTCGCGCCACCCGTCGCGGGCGGCCATACCGATCGCCACCAGCTCCGGCGCGGGCAGCGCCCCGTTCGGTAGCACCAGCACCTCCCGCTGCGGCATCGCGCGAATGGCGGCGAGGAGCCGATCGGCGGTCACCGCACCGGTGAGCACGACGGCACCGGAATCCTCGAACAACCGCACCGCCCCGGCACCGGTGGCGATCGCGAGAATGCCTCGATCGGACTGCCCGTGCGCGGCAACGGACGTTCCGAACAATCCCTCGATCCGGATATTGCCCAGGGTGCCCGCGGCGAGGCCCGCCTCCACCGCGGCACCGGCGTCGGCACAATGCACATGCGCGGACCAGCTGCCCTCGCCGTCGCCCACCACGACCACCGAATCTCCCAGCGCGGCAAGATCACGACGCAACCGGTCGATGCGCGCCGGATCGGTCTCGCCGATCCGGTACATGACCTCGTACTGCGGTACGCGCGCCCGTTGTCGCCGGGCGGACTCCTGCCCGGCGCGCCGGACTGCCTCCGTGCCGGACTCGCTCCGGGACGAGATCATCGGCGGCGCATCGCCTTCCGTTCGCGACCGCAGACTCGCGATGTGCGCGCGATCGAAGCCCTCCGATGCATCACGACTCACGACGGAACCGTCGCCCGTGAGCACATCCGGCCGGTCCCCCTCGGGCTGCGCCGACGGATTCATCTGCGCCGCAATCTGATTCGAACGCACGGTCGGCGAATCGTCACCGGGAGCATCGCGTCGCACCGGCGCGGCGGCCCGCCGCACGGGGCCGCAATCGGTCACCCGGTAGACCGGACGCGCGGGTGCGCTCCCGGTGCACACCTCCACCAGGGCGTCCAGCAGGACCAGCAGCCCGCGTGCCCCGGCATCGACCACACCGGCCGCACGCAGCACGACCAGTTGCGACGGTGTCTCACCCAGCGCCTTCACCGCGCCGTCGGCGGCGGCGACGGCCACCGCGGCGACCGTCTCCTCCGCACAGTCCTCGGCGCGGTCCGCGGCCGCTTCCAGCACGGTGAGCATGGTGCCCTCGACCGGTTCGCTCAGCGATTCCCGGACCAGGACCGCCGCCCGGCGCAACGCGGCACGCAGCGTAGCCGCGGTGAGGACGCCGCGATCGGCCGATTCGGCCAGCCCCCGCAGCACCTGCGACAGGATGATTCCCGAATTCCCGCATGCCGCGGCGGTCGCGGCTCGGGCCATGGCGCCGAGCGGATCGGCGGCGCCGGACAGATCAGCATCACCCGGCACCTCCGTCGCGGCGAGCGCGGCCCGCATGGTGATGAGTAGATTGGTTCCGGTGTCGGAATCGGCCACCGGGAAGACGTTCAGCGCGTTGATCTCCTCGCGATGGGCGAGCAACTGTTCCACACACAGCGCACCCCACTGCCGCAGTGCGGCCGCATCGAGCCTCTCCCGGACCCCGCGCACGTCACCGTCCTTCCCGCCACCGCGATCACCGTCCAACCCGCCAGCCAGGGTAGTCGTCCACACCGACAGCCTCGACACGCGAAGCCCGGTAAGGACGCGGATTCGGCGGCGGCGACGACGCGAGCGCGGATCGGCGCGCGCGGCCGGCCCGGGGGCGATTGGACATCGAAGACGACCGGCCGCTACTCTTGCAGGGTTGCCTCACGCGGCCGCTGCCGGTTGCGTTGACCAGCGGTAGCGCTGGTAGGCATTGAGGATAAAGTTTCCGGACAGGCTGTCTCCCGACAGCGGTCCCCCATGACATGAAGGAGCTCGCGACTATGGCTGCCGTCTGCGACGTCTGCGCCAAGGGCCCCGGCTTCGGTAAGTCGGTTTCGCACTCGCACCGGCGCACCAACCGTCGCTGGAACCCGAACATCCAGACCGTTCGTGCGCAGGTTGCCCCCGGCAACACCCGCCGCATGAACGTCTGCACCTCCTGCCTGAAGGCCGGAAAGGTTGTTCGCGGCTGAGCTGCGTAGACATCTTCGACGCCCCGGCGCACCCACAGGGTGACCGGGGCGTTGTCATGTGGTCACCCGGCGGGACGCGCCGGTGAGCCCGCATCGCCCGCGGATCACGGCGGCGACCCCCGAATACGCCCGTGACCTGGCGATCTGTCATATCGAATCGTGGCGTGAGGCCTACCGCGGCCTGGTGCCCGACCACGTGCTCGCCGCCTTCGACGTCGACCGCCGTACCGCCCGGTGGGAAGCGCTCATCGACTCGATCGGCGAGAGCGCGGCGGCCGACCGAACGGCCCACACCATCGTGCTGGCCATCGACGACACCCGCGCCCCCGGCGACCGCGTTCTCGGATTCGCGCACGCCGGCCCGCCTCGCGACGAACCGCGCGTCGCCGATCGGGAACTGTATGCGCTCTATGTCCGGGCCGATCGATACGGCACCGGAATCGCACAGGAATTGCTGCGTGCGATTCTCCTCCCCGACACCGACACCGCGTTATGGGTGTTCGAGGAGAATCCACGCGCCCGGAATTTCTATCGAAAGTTCGGATTCGCCGCCGACGAGGCCCGCCGAATCGAACCGTTCTCCCTGGCGAGCGAGATCCGGATGATCGCCCGCCGCCCGATTACTGGGCGCCGTTGAAGCAGTCGAGTCCGCCCTGCGCGCTGATGCTCTGGAAGATGCACAGACCGCGCGCATTGACGTTGGACGACAGCGACGACGAACCCGTCTGCGGATCCCACAGGGCCAGCACCGGTCCCGCGTGCTGAGGGGTGGTGACCTCTTCCTGCGGGGTGGCCGGCTCCAGCGGCAGGCCGGCGGCCTGCGCTATCGCGGGTGCGCCGAGAACCGCCGCACCGGCGGCGACGGCGACTACGGCACCGCGCACGGATGTGATCTGCATGCATCTGCTCCTGTTTCGCTCGAACTGTTACGCCGCGGTCAGGGCAAGCGCCAATCGACCGGGGCGGCCCCCAATGTACCGAGCAATTCGTTGGTGCGGGAGAAAGGCCTCGATCCGAAGAAACCGCGAGAGGCCGACAGCGGTGAGGGATGGGCGGATTCGATGAACGGGACATCGCCGAGCATCGGCTTCAGTGTCGAGGCGTCGCGGCCCCACAGAATCGCCACGAGCGGCTGCTCGCGGGCCACGAGCGCGCGAATTGCCTGCTCGGTCACCGCTTCCCAGCCCTTGCCCCGATGCGATGCGGGTCGGCCGGGCGAGACCGTCAGCACTCGGTTCAGTAGCAGCACACCCTGATCCGACCACGGCGAGAGGTCACCGCACGACGGCGTCGGATGGCCGAGATCGCGCGAATACTCGGAGAAGATGTTGGCCAGGCTGCGCGGCACCGGCGAAACATCCGGCGCCACCGAGAAACTCAATCCCATGGCATGGCCCGGAGTCGGATACGGGTCCTGTCCGACGATCAGCACGCGCACCTTGTCGAAGGGGCGGGTGAAGGCGCGTAAGACGTTCTCCCCCTTGGGGAAGTATCCGCGTCCGGCGGCGTTCTCCGCCCGCAGGAACTCGCCCATCTCGGTGATCCGGTCGGCCACCGGTTCCAATGCCTCGGCCCAGCCCGTATCGATGATCTGCGGCAGTGGTTTCGCGCCCATGTCGGGACAAGATAGTCGCCGCGGCTCGGCGTCGTCACGCCGCCCACCCGCCGTCACATCGTCGGGCCGCACCACTATTCGTCCCCTCCGAACGACTCCCAGCCCAGCGGCCCCGGCCACCGCGCTCCGTCGACGAAAACGCCCGTGCCGGTGCATACCCGGCCGATCGTCCGCCAGCCCGGTGGGATCGCGGTGCCGGCCGCGAAGGTCGCGGCGAAGGCATGGTCCTCACCGCCGGTGAGCACCCAGCCGAGCGGGTCGGCGTGCAGCGCGGCGGCGACCGGAGACAGCGCCGGGTCCGCCACTGCCGCGGAGTCGATATCGACCGCCACACCGGAGGATTCGGCGATATGAGACAGATCGGCGAGCAGTCCGTCGGAGACATCGGTCATCGCGGTGATCGCCGTGGCATCCGGCAGCCCCAGCACGGCCGAGTAGGGTGGTCGCGGAACCCGGTGGGCGGCAATCACATCGGCGAACGGCTCGGCGTCGTCACCGGCCGACAGGGCCGCCAGTCCGGCCGCCGACCAGCCGAGCCGCCCGGCGACCGCGACGATATCGCCGTCGCGCGCCCCCGAGCGCAGCACGGCCCGGCCCCGGGGATCACCGAACGCCGTCACCGAGATCACCAGCTGCGGGCTGCGCACCACATCGCCCCCGGCGATCGAGGCCCCGGCACGCCGCGCCTCCGCCCACATACCGTCGACCAACCCGTCGACGAAGGTCACCGGCGTCTCGGCCGGACAGCCCAGCGCCACCACGAACGCGCTGGGCGCGGCGCCCATCGCGACCACGTCGGCGGCATTCTGCGCGATCGCCTTGGCGCCGATCTCCTCCGGGCGCGACCAGTCCAGCCGGAAATGCCGATCCTGCACGAGCATGTCGGTGCTGACCACGTACCGCCCGGCCGGGGCCGCCACCACCGCCGCATCGTCGCCGGGCCCCAACTCGACGCCGCCACCGGACGAACGCCCGGCGTTCATCCGTTCGATCAATGCGAATTCGCCCAGGTCGCGCACGGTGCGCGGGCCACTCTCGGTGATGTCGCTCTCCTTCTCCACACCCGGTCACGTCACCGGGGACACCACACTCCGACGCTACCCTGTGCCCGGGCAGCGGCACCGGCCCGCTGTGGCCTTCTGTCGGGCGCGGGGGCCGGATGCCGCGAGAGCGCGCCGACGGCCGTTCGATACCCTCGAACACGCATTCCAGACAATCAGCCGGGCGCGACGCCCGCCCGGCACGAGTGGAGACGAATCCCGGATGAGTAGCGAGACGGACCGGCCGACAGCGGACACCCCGCAGCCCGACCGACCGGAGCCCGAGCCCGGCCTCCCCGCCGCGGCCGACCCGGAACCCGCTACCAACCGGCCCGAGAACTCCGCGCCGACCGTGGCCGCAACCCCCGCAAGCTCCGAGACCGACGAGACCGACGGCTCCGACCGCACGGATGTGGCGGCCGAGTCTTCCGAGTCGCAGCCGGCGGACTCCGAGCCCACCGAGCGCGGCGATTCCGGCCGCGACGCCTCGGCTGCCACCGAATCCGCCGCCGAGCAGGAGACCGACGACGCCGGGCCACAGTTACATCCGGCGCTGATCGCGACCGCCGTCGCACTTCCGGTCGCGCTGATCGTCGTCGTCCTGGTCATCGCGGTCATGTCGCGACAGTCCACCGGCCGCGAGCCGCTGGCGCTGGGCTCGGTACCGGCGCCCGCAGCGTCGAGCCAGGATTGCACCACCCTGCTGGCGGCGCTGCCGGAGTCACTCGGCGACGACTACACCAAATCCGAACTGGCCCAACCGGCTCCGCCCGCGACCGCGGCCTGGCAACTGCCGGGCGGCGGTGATCCGATCGTGCTGCGCTGTGGCTTGGACCGGCCGCTGGAATTCACCAAGGCGTCCGCCCTGCAGGTGGTCAACGGCGTGAACTGGTTCGAGGTGCGCGATCAGACCAGCGGCGTGACCTCCGGCACCTGGTATGCGGTCGACCGCGGCACCTATATCGCCGTGACCATGCCGGCCAAGGCGGGACCGTCTCCTCTGCAGGAGATCTCGAACGCGATCGGCAAGGCCCTCCCCGCGAAACCACTCGATCCGGGCCCCGTGCCGAACTGAGCCGGTCAGACGCGCGGCAACGCGTGCCGCGCCGCCGCTCAGCGCAGTCCGGTGCCCCGGGTCAGTGCCGTCTCGATCAGCGTCGTGATCAGGGTGCGGTTGTCGATTCCGGTGGCATCCCACATGCGCGGATACATGGAGATGGAGGTGAATCCGGGCAAGGTGTTGATCTCGTTGATCACCGGTCCGGATGCGGTGACGAAGAAGTCGACCCGCGCCAGCCCCTGGCAGTCCAGCGCCCGGAACGCCCGCACCGAGAGCTCCCGGATCTGTTGCGACACATCGTCGTCCAGCTTGGCCGGAATGTCGAACTCGCACACGTCGTCGAGGTACTTGGTGTCGAAATCGTAGAATTGCGGTGCGCCGGAAGCGGTTTCGCTCGCGGAGCTGTCGCCGTCGGGCATGCGGATCTCGGCGATCACGCTGGCCTCCACCCGGCCGTCCGGGAATTCCAGTACTCCGCACTCGACTTCGCGTCCGACGATGGCGGCTTCCACGATCACCTTCGGATCGTGCAGGCGAGCCGCGGCGATCGCCGAATCGAGATCGATCCACTCCTCGACCTTGGTGATGCCGATCGAGGAGCCCCCGCGCGCGGGTTTGACGAACACCGGCAGGCCGAGCCGGTCCCGATCGGCCTCGCTCACGGTGTCGGTGCCGGGGCGCAGCACCACCTGCGTGCCGACCGGAAGTCCTTCCGCGGCAAGCAGTTTCTTGGTGAACTCCTTGTCCATGCCGGTGGCGCTGGCCAGCACGCCGGGGCCGACGTACGGCACACCCGCCAGCTCCAGCAGTCCCTGCAGGGTGCCGTCCTCACCCCACGGCCCGTGCAGTACCGGAAACACGACGTCGACCACGCCCAGCACCGCTTCGGCGCCGTCGAGCGCGACCAGCGCGCCCGAGCGGCTCGGATCGGCGGCCAGGGTCAGCACGGTGCCGGCCGAGTCGACCGTGGGCAGCGCACGTTCACGGATGGCGAGTGCGCGCGCATCGGCGCCGCTGAGCACCCAGGCGCCCTCGCGGGTGATGCCGATGGGCACCGCCTCGTAGCGTTCGGGATCCAGGTTCGTCAGCACCATGCCGGCGGAAACGCACGACACCGCGTGTTCGTTGCTGCGGCCACCGAACACCACCGCAACCCTGATCCGGTTTGTCATAGTCCGAACCGTACCCCGGCCGGACCGAAATCATTCATTCCGGTTTGATCCGCCGACCGAGTAATTGCCCGACGGCATCGGAAACCGAGAGTTCCTCGTGACAGACCCGATGCACCGCGGTGGTCAGCGGCATCTCCACATCGTGGGTCTCGGCCAGCGCCCGGATCGAGGTGCACGACTTCACACCCTCCGCGACCTGCCCATGTGTCGCATCCTGGGCGGCGCGCATGGAGCCGCCGGCGCCCAGCACATGGCCGAAGGACCGGTTGCGCGACAGCGGCGAGGTGCAGGTTGCCACCAGATCGCCCACCCCGGCCAGACCCGCCAGCGTGACCGGATTCGCACCCAGCGCCACCCCGAGCCGGATGATCTCGGCGAGGCCGCGGGTGATGAGACTGGCGACGGAGTTGTCTCCCAGGCCCATGCCCGCGGCGATCCCGCACGCCAGCGCGATCACGTTCTTGCACGCGCCGCCGATCTCGCAGCCGATCACATCGGTATTGGTGTAGGGCCGGAAGTAGCCGGTGGCGCAGGAATGCTGCACCGCCTCCGCCCGCGCCGCATCCGAGCAGGCGACCACGGAGGCGGCCGGCTGTTCGGCGGCGATCTCGCGGGCCAGGTTCGGACCCGACAGCACCGCGATGCGCCCGGAATCCGCGCCGGTCACCTCCGCGATGACCTCGCTCATCCGCATCAGGGTTCCGGTTTCGATGCCCTTGGCCAGACTCAGCAGCGTCGCATCCGAGCGGATCGCCGCGCGCCAGTGCGCGAGATTGGGACGCAGGGACTGCGACGGGACGGCCAGCACGACGATGTCGGCGTCGTCGAGGGCCACGCGGTAATCGTCGGTCGCCGCGATCCCGTCGAGCCACACATCGGGTAGATAGGCGGGATTGCGATGTTCGGTCGCCACGGCCTTCGCGATCTCGGGCCGCCGCGCCCACATCGTGACCTCGGTACCCGCGTCGTTGAGCACTTTCGCGAATGCGGTACCCCAGGATCCCGCACCCATCACTGCCGCCCTCGTCATCGTTTCAATATGCCACTCGCCGCGACGCCAATACCCGGTACTCGGGGTTCGCGTGTTCGATCGGTCACTGCTCGCAGGCTGCGGCCCCTCGGAACGTGCGACGATGAACACATGCGTCCGGATGCCGTCCACGCCGTGATCGCGGTCAAGCACCTCGACCGAGCCAAGAGCCGACTCGCCGACCGATTGCCGGCCGGCGAACGCTCGCGGCTGGTGCTGGCCATGCTGTCGGATACGGTCGCCGCGGCCCTGGCCGCCGGACTGGGATCGGTCACGGTGGTGACACCCGATCCGCGCGTGGCGAGCGTCGTGCGCGAACTCGGTGCGGCGGTCCATCCGGATCCGTCCACGACGGCCCTCGCCGATACAGCGGCGCTCACCGATTCCGCGCAGCCCCTCGCGGACAGCGACGGCCTGAACACCGCATTGGCATCGGCCGCCACCGCCGTGCGCGAACGCCACGGTGCCGTCGATCTGCTTGCGCTGCAGGCCGATCTGCCGGCCGTGCACGCCGACGAGTTGCGCTCGATGCTCGCCGCCGCGCCCGGCACCGGCCGCAGCGTGATCGTCGACCACACCGGCCGGGGCACCGCCGCCCTGCTCGTCCGCGCCGCGGGCCACACCCACACGGCGGATTCGCTCTCCCACGCCGACGCGGCCGATTCCACGCCCCTGATGCCCCGCTTCGGAGCAGACTCCGCGCGCCGCCACCGGGAATCGGGTGCGGTCGACGTGGGCGGGCACTGGCCCGGGCTGCGACTGGACGTCGACACCGCCGAGGATCTCGACCGCGCGCTGTCGCTCGGGGTCGGCACGGCCACGGCGGCGTTGTTGCGCGACATCGGCTGGCCGGTCGATGTTCACGAGAACCTCACTCGGAGGTGTGCCGCACCGTCACACGTGTGCTAGATGATCGCCAGGCCTCTACGAGGGGCCGCACAACGGTGGTGTCGAGCGCGACACCACCCGAGCCGTAAGGAATGATCGTGAGCGTGAGCGAAACGGAGACCGTCCCGCAACAGCCCCGGCTACCGGCGGCCCCGCCGGCGGCCACGCCACCGCCCACCACGGCCGCCGCGGCACAGTTGCCCGCCGATCGCTACCTCAATCGAGAACTGAGCTGGCTGGATTTCAACGCGCGCGTGCTGGCCCTCGCCGAGGACCCCTCGGAACCGCTGCTGGAACGCGCCAAATTCCTCGCCATCTTCTCCTCGAATCTCGACGAGTTCTACATGGTGCGAGTGGCCGGCCTCAAGCGCCGCGCCGAGGCCGGACTCTCGGTCCGCTCCGCCGACGGCCTGTCCCCCACCGAACAGCTGACTCTCATCGCCGAGCGCACCCAGGAACTGGCCGGGCGCCACGCGCGGGTCTTCCTCGACCAGGTGCGGCCGGCCCTGAGCGACGAGGGTATCGCCATCATCGGCTGGGCCGATCTGGACGACGACGAACGCCGCCGGTTGTCCGGATACTTCCTCGACCAGGTGTTCCCGGTGCTGACCCCGCTCGCCGTCGATCCCGCCCACCCCTTCCCCTACATCAGCGGCCTGAGTTTGAATCTGGCTGTCACGGTGAAGGATTCCGAGACCGGCGGTGAACATTTCGCCCGCGTGAAGGTGCCCGACAACGTCGACCGCTTCGTCCGGGTGCGCCGCACCCTCGACGAAACCCCCGGCGCCCGCAGAGATTCCGACATCACCGCTGTACCCCGGCTGGCCGCCTTCCTGCCGATGGAAGATCTGATCGCCGCCCACCTCGATCAGCTCTTCCCGGGAATGGAAGTGGTGGAACACCATTCGTTCCGCATCACCCGCAACGCCGACTTCGAGGTCGACGAGGACCGCGACGAGGATCTGCTGCAGGCCCTCGAACGCGAACTGGCCCGCCGCCGCTTCGGATCGCCGGTGCGCCTGGAAGTTTCCGACGATATGACCGAGCACATGCTCGAGCTGCTGCTGCGCGAACTCGACGTCGACCCGGGCGATGTGATCCAGGTGCCCGGCCTGCTCGACCTGTCGTGCCTGTGGCAGGTCTACGGCGTCGACCGGCCGCTGCTCAAGGACGCGCCCTACGTGCCGGCCACCCCACCGGCGTTCGGTGAAAGAGAAACGCCGCGAAACGTTTTCGCCGCCCTGCGCGAGGGCGACGTGCTGGTGCACCACCCCTACGATTCGTTCTCCACCAGCGTCCAGCGTTTCATCGAGCAGGCCGCGGCCGATCCGCAGGTGCTGGCCATCAAACAGACCCTCTACCGCACCTCCGGCGACTCCCCGATCGTCAACGCGCTCATCGACGCCGCCGAGGCCGGTAAGCAGGTCGTCGCACTGGTCGAGATCAAGGCCCGCTTCGACGAACAGGCCAACATCAAATGGGCGCGCGCGCTGGAGCAGGCGGGCGTGCACGTGGTGTACGGCCTCATCGGCCTGAAGACCCACTGCAAGACCTGCCTGGTAGTGCGCCGCGAGGGCGCCACCATCCGCCGCTACTGCCATATCGGGACCGGCAACTACAACCCGAAGACCGCACGGCTCTACGAGGACGTCGGACTCCTCACCGCCGCACCGGAGATCGGCGCCGACCTCACCGACCTGTTCAACTCGCTGACCGGCTATTCGCGAAAGGCCAACTACCGCAACCTGTTGGTCGCGCCGAGCAGCGTGCGCTCGGGCATCGTGGAGCGGATCCGGCGCGAGACCGAACTGGCCGCCCAGGGCGTGCCGGCCCGTATTCGCCTCAAGGCCAACGCCATCGTCGACGAGCAGATCATCGACGCGCTCTACCGCGCGTCCCAGGCCGGCGTGCCGGTGCAGATCGTGGTGCGTGGCATCTGCGGGCTGCGGCCGGGTGTGCCCGGGATGAGCGACAACATCGAGGTGCGCTCGATTCTCGGCCGGTTCCTGGAACATTCGCGCATCATGCATTTCCAGGCCCAGGACGAGTACTGGATCGGCAGCGCCGACATGATGCACCGCAATCTCGACCGGCGCGTGGAGGTCATGGCGCAGGTGAAGGATCCGAAGCTGCGCGAGCGGCTGGCGGTGGTCTTCGATTCCGCCCTCGATCCCGCGACCCGATGCTGGGTGCTGCAGCCCGACGGCAGCTGGGCGGCCCAGCCGAGCCCCGACGCCGACAGCCGCGGCGTGCAGGTGCGCGACCATCAGGAGTTTCTCATGCGACTGCGGAGGCCGAACCAGCAGTGAAATCCTCGGCCACACGAGATTTCGATCGGTCCCCGGAAGACGGCGACACCGCCCTCGATCGCCTCGGCGACACCGGCGGATCGATCAGCGACGGCGAGACGGGTACAGATGACGGCAGCTCGGGCGACACGATCTCGGATCCGCGGGTGACCGCCAACATCATCGCCGCCGGCGCGGTGGTGTGGCGGCGGCCCCGCGACGGCGGTCCGGTCGAGGTGGCCCTCGTCCACCGGCCGAAATACGACGATTGGTCGCTGCCCAAGGGAAAGCTCGACCCGGGCGAAACCGCAATGGTCGCGGCCGAGCGCGAAGTGGCCGAAGAAACCGGCCTGAACTGCCGTCTGGGACGCTATCTCGGTCGGGTCACATATCCGGTACCCGGACATCGCAAACTCAAACGAGTGGACTATTGGGCGGCCACACCCGTCGCCGGCGAGTTCGTCACCAATTCCGAAGTCGACCAGTTGCGGTGGCACCGGGTGGACCGGGTGATGGACCAACTCTCCTACCCGATGGATCGCCGAATCATCCGCAATTTCCTGCGTCTGCCGCCCGATACCGCGACCCTGGTGCTGGTGCGGCATGCGAAAGCGGGCCGCCGCGACCGATTCACCGGTCCCGACGACGAACGGCCACTGGAAAAGGCCGGTCGCGCACAGGTCGAGGTGCTGACGCCGAATCTGCTCGCCTTCGGGCCCGGAGCGGTGTACTCGGCGCCTCCGCTGCGTTGTGTGCAGACCGTCGCGCCGGTCGCCGAGGTCCTCGGCCTCGACATCGCCCGCGAGCCGCTGCTGTCGGAAAGCGGTTATGCCGCAGCACCGGAGGCCGGTGTGGCTCGGCTGCGGGAACTGGTCTCCTCCGACGTCGTTCCGCTCGTGTGCAGTCAGGGCAAGGTCATTCCGGATCTGCTGCAACGCTGGGCCGACGACGACGGCCTCACCCTGCCGCCGGCCCGGAACCGCAAGGGCAGCGTGTGGGTGCTGTCGGTCGCCGACGGACGGCTGGTCGCCGCCGATCATCTCGATCGGTCCCTGCGTACCCACTGAATCCGGGAAAACACGGACGAGCCCGGAAACGCATCGAACCGAAAACGCAATGACCCCGGACCGAAAGGACCGGGGTCATCGGCGTCGCGTCACTCGCTATCGCCGCGTGGTGCGCTTGGTTGCCGTGCGCTTGGCAGCGGTCTTCTTGGCGGGTGCCTTCTTGGCCGCGGTCTTGGCCGCGGTCGTCTTCTTCGCCGCGGTCTTCTTGGCTGTCGTCGCCTTGGCGGCCGTGGTCTTCTTGGCCGGAGCCTTCTTGGCCGCGGTCGTCTTCTTCGCCACGGTCGCCTTCTTCGCAGGCGCCTTCGCGGCCGTCTTCTTGGCGGTCGTCTTCTTGGCCGGGGCCGCCTTCTTCGCCGTGGTCTTCTTCGCGGCGGTCTTCTTGGCCGTGGTCTTCTTGGCGGCGGTCTTCTTCGCCGCACCCGACACCGGCGCTGCCACACCGCGTTTCACGGCCGGACCGGCCGCCGCGATCTTCTGCTTGCCCGAGATGATCGCCTTGAACTGCGCACCCGGGCGGAACGCGGGCACCGAAGTGGGCTTCACCTTCACCGTCTCGCCGGTTCGGGGATTACGCGCCACCCGTGCCGCCCGCTTGCGCTGTTCGAATACACCGAATCCGGTGATTGTGACGCTCTGACCCTTGTTCACCGCACGCACGATCGTGTCGACAATGTGCTCGACTGCCGCAGTGGCCGTGCGCCTGTCAGTACCCAACTTCTCGGTCAGAACATCGATCAGTTCCGCCTTGTTCATTGAATCCTCCGCAGACTAATGGCCCGTCGTCGGACCGACTAGGTACCACGGTAAACCCTGAATGGGCAAGAGTCTATGTGCCACGCCAAATTTCATGTGGCGTGGCACACGCGCAGCAACCTCGATTGGTTGCCCTCAGCTAACACTCGAGACTGTTCAGTCCCGTGAAATAGCCGCTGGAATGGTGGTCGGTTTCCAAGACGGCCTTGCCTTTTCGAACTGCTCGATGGCCTCTTCCTGCCGAAGAGTCAGTCCGATGTCGTCGAGACCTTCCAGCAGCCGCCACCGGGTGTAGTCGTCAATATCGAAGGGCAACACGGTGGTTCCAGCGGCCACAGTGCGCGCCTCGAGATCGACGATCAATTCCAGGCCGGGATGTTCTTCGATCAACTTCCAGAGCAATTCGACATCATGTTGTGACATCTGCGCGGCCACCAAGCCGCCCTTACCGGCGTTGCCCCGGAAGATGTCGGCGAAGCGGGAAGAGATCACCACCCGGAAGCCGTAGTCCATCAATGCCCAAACCGCATGCTCTCGCGACGATCCCGTACCGAAATCCGGTCCCGCGACCAACACACTTCCCCGGTCGAAGGGGGTGGTGTTCAAAATGAAGCCCGGATCCGAACGCCAGGCGGCGAACAGACCGTCCTCGAATCCCGTTCGGGTCACCCGTTTCAGATAGACCGCCGGGATGATCTGATCGGTATCGACATTCGACCGGCGCAACGGCACGCCGATCCCCTTGTGCACCTTGAACGGTTCCATAGTTGCTCCTGTAGTCCTGAGGTGAATTCCGGCCGGTCAGTTCAGATCCGCAGGCGCCGACAACCGGCCCCGCACCGCCGTCGCGGCCGCGACCTGCGGCGAAACCAGATGCGTGCGGCCGCCTTTACCCTGGCGCCCCTCGAAGTTGCGGTTCGACGTCGAAGCACAGCGCTGACCGGGAGAAAGCTGATCCGGATTCATTCCCAGGCACATCGAGCAGCCGGCCTGGCGCCATTCCGCGCCCGCCGCGGTGAAAATTTCGCCCAAACCCTCGGATTCGGCCTGGGCACGCACCCGCATCGAGCCCGGCACGATCAACATCCGCACGCTGTCGGCGACCTTGCGGCCCCTCAAAACGTCCGCCACCGCCCGCAAATCCTCGATCCGGCCGTTGGTGCACGATCCCACGAAAACCGTATCCACGGGCACCTCACGAAGCGGAGTTCCGGGCTCCAAATCCATGTAGGTCAGCGCCTTCTCCGCGGCCGCTCGCTCGTTTTCGTCGGCGAAATCCTCCGGATTCGGCACCACGTCGCCCAGCGGGGCGCCCTGACCGGGGTTCGTGCCCCAGGTGACGAACGGCGTCAACGACGCGGCGTCCAGGTGCACCTCGGCGTCGAAAGTGGCGTCCGGATCGGTCTTCAGCGCCTCCCAGGCGGCCACCGCCGCATCCCAGTCCGCGCCGGTGGGGGCGTGTTCGCGGCCCTTCAGGAATTCGTAGGTGACCTCGTCGGGAGCCACCATGCCCGCCCGGGCGCCGGCCTCGATGGACATGTTGCACATCGTCATCCGCGCCTCCATGGACATGGCGCGCACGGCCTCGCCGCGGTATTCGAGCACATAGCCCTGTCCGCCGCCGGTACCGATCTTGGCGATGACCGCCAGAATCACGTCCTTGCTCGTGACGCCGGGCGGCAGCTGGCCATCGATATTGATCGCCATGGTCTTGAACGGCCGCAGCGACAACGTCTGCGTCGCCATCACATGTTCGACCTCGCTGGTGCCGATACCCATCGCCAGCGCGCCGAATGCGCCATGGGTCGAGGTGTGCGAATCACCACACACCACGGTCATGCCCGGCTGCGTCAAACCCAGCTGCGGGCCGACCACGTGCACGATGCCCTGTTCGATATCACCCATCGGATACAGCCGGACGCCGAATTCCTCGCAATTGCGCCGCAGGGTTTCCACCTGGGTGCGCGAGATCGGATCCGCGATCGGCTTATCGATATCGACCGTGGGCACATTGTGGTCCTCGGTCGCGATGGTCAGATCCGGCCGGCGCACCGGGCGGCCCGCAGCCCGCAGCCCGTCGAAGGCCTGGGGGCTCGTTACCTCGTGCACCAGGTGCAGATCGATGTAGATGAGATCGGGTTCGCGCTGCGCACCCTCTCCCGCACCCCGTACGACGACATGCTGATCCCAGACCTTCTCCGCCAGCGTGCGTGGCCGTTCGGCCATGACAACCACCTCTCTGTGCCTATTGCGACGGCTTCGCCGCCGCGGTTTGCGGCCCCCTGGGCCTCGGTTCTTCCCTCCTCCGCTCAGTCGCTGCGCTCCCTCGCTCCGTCAGTCCAGAACCGAGGCGGGCCGCAAACTTGGAGGTGGGCGTCCTTTCGAGGTCCACCGGCCGGTATGCGTCTTTGGTGTTCGACGAACTTGCCAATCTCACTATGCGAGACGCTAATATCGTTCTATGAGACAGCATAGCGGCATCGGGGTGCTCGACAAAGCCATGGCCGTGCTTTACGCCGTGGCCGAACAACCGTGTGGACTCAACGAGCTGTGCACCCGCACCGGACTGCCCCGCGCCACCGCGCATCGGCTGGCCGTGGGGCTGGAGACCCATCGCATGCTGGCTCGCGACGCCGCCGGCTCCTGGCGGCCCGGCCCGGCGCTGTCGGAGCTGGCCACCACCGCCGAGGACCCACTGCTCGACGCCGCCGCCGTCATCCTCCCCCGGCTCCGTGAGATCACCGGCGAGAGCGTGCAGCTCTACCGGCTCGACGGGCACTCCCGTATCTGCGTGGCCGCTCTCGAACCCACCTCCGGCCTGCGCGACACCGTCCCGGTCGGCGCCCGCCTGCCGCTGACCGCCGGATCGGCCGCGAAGGTCCTGCTGGCCTGGGCCGATCCGGAACTGCAGCGGGGTGTCCTGGCAGATGCGGTCTTCGGTGAGCGCGCCCTGGCCGAGGTCCGCCGCCGGGGCTGGGCACAGAGCGCCGCGGAACGGTCCGCGGGTGTGGCCAGCGTCTCGGCGCCGGTGCGCGACGGAACGTCTCAGGTGATCGCCGCGGTCTCGGTATCCGGTCCGATCGATCGCATGGGCCGGCGCCCGGGCGCGCGCTGGGCCGCCGATCTCGTCGCCGCCGCCGATGCCCTGCACAAGCGACTCTGATCGCCGGATAACGAGCTGTGATTCCGGCCATACGCCGTAAAGTATCGTGACCGCATGGGAGTGAACCAACGCGCACAGATCGTGATGTCCGAGACGGAGATCACCGAATTCCTGGAACGCAGCCGCATCATGACGCTGGCGAGCCTGGGCAAGAACGGAACGCCGCATCTCACGGCGATGTGGTACGGCCTGGTCGACGGTGAGATCTGGTTCGAGACGAAGGCCAAGTCGCAGAAGGCGGTGAATCTGCGGCGCGATCCGCGCGTCACCGTCCTGGTCGAGGCGGGCGACACCTACGACCAGCTGCGCGGGGTGTCGATCGAGGGCCGCGCGGAGATCGTGGAGGACCCGGAGGCACTGTTCAAGGTCGGCATCAGCGTCTGGGAGCGCTACACCGGCCCCTACACCGAAGAATTGCGCCCGATGGTGGAGGCGATGCTGAACAAGCGCATCGCGATCCGCGTGGTGCCGGAACGGGTGCGCAGCTGGGATCACCGCAAGCTCGGGATGCCCGCTATGCCGCCGGGTGGATCGACCTGGCCGGTGCGGGACTGACCGCACTCCCGCAACGGGAACCCGGGAACGAGAAAAGCCCTCCAGCTCGCGCTGGAGGGCTTTCGAATGTAGCCCCGACGGGATTTGAACCCGCGCTACCGCCTTGAGAGGGCGGCGTCCTAGGCCGCTAGACGACGGGGCCGAGGACTTCCCCGAAGGGAGATCTCCGTGGATCTTTCGATCGAGGAGGCTCGGCAAGCTTAACCGGCCGAGACCCGGCGACCAAATCGCCGGGGATGCTGTTCCGTCTCGACCGAACGAAGCGAATCAACATTCTCCGCTGGGGTACCAGGACTCGAACCTAGAATGGCTGAACCAGAATCAGCTGTGTTGCCAATTACACCATACCCCAATGACCTGGGCTTTCGACCTCTCCCCTGCCGGTTCGAGGCCCTCGTTCCGGGCCGAGAAGAAGAGTACCAAACCCCTCCCGTACTTATCCAAATCGTCTGGTCAGAGCCCATTTTCCGGGCCGATACGGCCCCCGGACTCCCGGCGGGCGGTCACGAAGCCGCGACCGCCCGCCGGAACGACCGATTCGATGACCGATTCGGCGAGTATCCGGGGCCGGCGCGGCTCCTACGCGAGCGCTGCCCGCAATCGCTGCATGGTCAGCTCGCGGCCGAGCAGTTCCAGCGATTCGTACAGCGGCGGGCTGATGTGCGATCCGGTGACCGCCACCCGCACCGGACCGAAGGCCTTACGCGGTTTGAGCCCCAGATCGTCCACCAGAGCCTTTTTCAGCGCCTCCTCGAGCACGGTCGGCGTCCATTCGGAAACACCGTCGAGCGCCGCCACGGCGGCCTGCAACACCGGCACCGCATCGGGCCCCAGATTTTTTTGCGCCGCGGCCTCGTCGACAGCAAACTCCTCGGCCGGCACGAACAGAAACTTCAACAGATCCCACGCATCACCGAGAACCACGATCCGGGTCTGCACCAACTCGGCCGCCGCGGTGAAAACTCGATCGTCCACTTCGGCGCCGATGTGGCCCTGCGCGGTGAGGAACTCCCGCAACCTCCGGGCGAAATCCCCGGTATCCAGCAAACGAATGTGTTCGGCGTTGATCGCATCCGCCTTCTTCTGGTCGAAGCGGGCCGGATTCGAATTTACTTTCGATATCTCGAAGGCATCGACCATCTCCGCCATGGAGAAGACATCGCGGTCCTCGGCGAGGCTCCATCCGAGCAAAGCCAGGTAATTCAGCAAACCTTCAGGAATGAATCCGCGATCCCGGTGCGCGAAGAGATTCGACTCCGGATCACGTTTGGACAACTTCTTGTTGCCCTGGCCCATCACGAAGGGCAGATGACCGAACTCCGGAGTGAACTCCGCCACCCCGATCCGCTGCAATGCGGCATACAACGCGAGCTGTCGCGGAGTGGAGGAAAGCAGGTCTTCCCCGCGCAACACGTGTGTAATTTTCATCAGTGCGTCATCGACCGGATTCACCAGCGTATAGAGCGGATCACCGGTGCCGCGGGTGAGCGCGAAATCGGGCACCGTCCCAGCCTTGGCAGTGATCTCCCCGCGAACCAGATCGTTCCACACCAGATCACTGTCGGGCATCCGCAGGCGCACCACCGCCGGGCGGCCCTCAGCCTTGTAGGCCGCAATCTGCTCGGGGGTCAGATCGCGATCGAAGTTGTCGTAACCGAGCTTCGGATCGCGTCCGGCGGCCCGGTGACGCGCCTCGACTTCGTCTGGGGTGGAGAAGGATTCATAGGCTTCGCCGGCCGCCAGCAACCTCTGGACGACATCGAGATGAAGCTCACGCCGCTGCGACTGACGGTAGGGACCATAGGGCCCGCCGACCTCCGGCCCCTCGTCCCAGGTCAGTCCGAGCCACCGCAGCGCGTCCAGAATCGCGTGGTACGACTCCTCGGAATCGCGTGCGGCATCGGTGTCTTCGATACGGAAGACGAAGGTGCCGCCGTGGTGGCGAGCGAACGCCCAGTTGAACAGCGCGGTCCGGATCAGGCCGACATGCGGTGTGCCGGTGGGTGACGGGCAGAATCGGACCCGTACGTCAGTCATAGTCCTTCTCTCGATCAACGTTTGGCGGCAACAGGATTGGTAAGGGTACCGATGCCCTGAACCGTCACGGATACGGTTTGCCCATCCGTCATCGGTCCTACACCTTCCGGCGTTCCGGTGAGGATGACATCGCCGGGCAGCAATGTCATCACCTTGGTGACCCACTCGATCACTGTCGGAATGTCGTGCAGCAGAAGTGAAGTCCGGCTGCGCTGGCGCACCTCACCGTCGAGTTCGGTGGTGATCTCGAGATCGCCCGGATCGAGTTCGGTTTCGATCCACGGCCCCAGCGGGCAGAAGGTGTCGTAGCCCTTGGCGCGCGTCCACTGCCCGTCATGGCGCTGCTGGTCACGCGCGGTCACGTCGTTGGCGACGGTGTAACCGAGAATGACGTCTGCGGCTCGGGCGGCCGGCACGTCCTTGCACGGGCGGCCGATCACCACCGCCAGCTCCCCCTCGTATTCGACCTGAGAGGAATTGGGCGGCAAGAGGATCGGCAGGTTCGGCCCGACGATGGAGGTATTCGGCTTCAAGAAGATCACGGGATCCTCCGGCGCCGGTCCGCCCATCTCCGCGGCATGCGCGGCGTAGTTCTTGCCGACGCACACCACCTTGCTGGCCAGGATGGGGGCCAGCAGTCGCACATCGGCCAGCGGCCAAGTACGGCCGGTGAATGTCGGGGTACCGAACGGATGCTCGGCGATTTCACGAGCGATCTCGTCGGAACCGTCGGTTTCGATACTCACGAACGCGACCCCATCGGGGCTGGCAACACGACCTAGACGCATGGCGAAGAGTCTATCCACCTGCCCGAACGCGGCCGACCACCCGGTCTGCGACAGCCGGATGTGACGAATTTCGACTTGCCGACCGGGCACTTCCTGGGTGTACGGTAGGAGCCTGTTCACAGTGTAAGACTCTGATCCCAAAATATGAGATTCGAGGTGAGGGCGTTGACCACCGTGACCCCCGTGCGCGCGACCCGGCGGTGGACGATGCTCGCCCTCGGAGTGTTCGCGCAGTGCTCGAGCGCGGTCATCGTGCACGGCACCCCGTTCCTGTTGCCGGCGCTGACCGATCGCGGAATGCCCTTGGCCACAGCGGGTCTGCTGGTCGCGATGCCGACGGTCGGCCTGGTCTGCACGCTGATCGCCTGGGGATACATCGTCGACCGGGTGGGCGAGCGCACCGTCCTGGTCGCCGGTCCGGTCGTGATGTGTGTGGCAGGTGTGGCTGCTGCGACGGTGACGAACTCCGGCATCCTGGGCGTGCTGCTGTTCCTGGCCGGTATGGGCGCCGCCAGTACCAACGGCGCGAGCGGACGGGTGATCGTCGGCTGGTTCCCGGTCGATCAGCGCGGGCTCGCGATGGGCATCCGCCAGACCGCGCAGCCCCTGGGTGTCGCTATCGCGGCGATGTCGATACCGGCTGTCGCTGCCGCACACGGGTTTTCCACGGCGATCCTGGTGCCGGCGGCGATGGCGGGCGTCGCGGCGATCGGCTGCCTGATCGGGATCGTCGACCCGCCCCGTCCCGCGAGCAACGGCGCGCATCCGGACAACCCGTATCGGGGCGATTCCACGCTGTGGCGTATCCACGCGGTATCGGTGCTGCTGGTGATCCCGCAGGCCACCCTGTGGACGTTCGCGCTGCTGTGGCTGCATCGCGATGCCGGGCTATCGCTGCCGGTGGCCGGGGCGATCGTCACCGCGACCCAGATCCTGGGCGCTGCCGGGCGCATCGGCGCCGGTGTCTGGTCCGACCGCGTCGGCAGCCGCCTGCGTCCGTTGCACACCGTGGCGATCGCGGCTGTGGTCTCGATGGCCGCCCTGGCCGGCACGGCCTGGCTGCACTGGTGGTGGGCGGCGATCCCGATCCTGTTCGCCGCGTCGATGATCACCGTGGCGGACAACGGCCTGGCCTTCACCGCCGTCGCCGAGATCGCCGGTCCGTACTGGAGCGGCCGCGGCCTGGGCATCCAGAACACCGGCCAGAACCTGGCATCCGCCGCTGTCGCACCGATTTTCGGCGCTCTCATCACCGCCGCAGGGTTCCCGGCGACCTATCTGGTCGCCGCGATCATCGCCGCGGCCGCCGTCCCCTTGGTGCCGATCGCCCGCAACCGCTGACGCCCGGGTTCCCCACGCCCGCACCCCTTTCCGTCACAGTACGGAGCGCGACCGTGGGGAAACCCTACGCCGCGAACAGCTTTCGAAGTTGTACTTACAACCTGAACTTCGCCGGACAATGCCGACAGGCGACTCGGGAACGACAAGGTCGAATCGTTCTCGATCGACGCCCGACCTTGTGCGGGCGACACAATCACATCTCGATCAGCGCAGCTGGATCGAACTCGACCGGAAAAACCTTGTCTGCCTCGATATCCGCGCCCGGCTTCCCTCGCCGACCGTCGGCTCCCATCGGTAGCCGTCGTCGCCGAGCACGGAACGATGAATTCGGATATGTGGCTGATGCTCGATGATCCAATACTGTGGGATCCCGAGTGCCGCGTACTCGCGGACTTTGCGCACCCGGTGCGACAGCAACCAGCGCCGCGAAGAACTCGTGGCGCGCATCCGAACGCATCGTGTCGGAGCCGCACACGCGACAATCCCCCTGTCGCGCAACTCTTTACGCGACAGGGGGATCGGCTGGGCAAACTCAGATCGACGCGGCGATGCGGTCACCGATTTCGACCGTGGAGGCGGTACCGGTGCGGGCGGCGAGGTCCTTGGCCACCGCGGCTTCGATGCGGGCGGCTTCCTCGGACCGGCCGAGGTGGTTCAGCAGCAGCGAGACCGAGAGGATGGCGGCGGTCGGGTCGGCCTTGGACTGGCCGGCGATATCGGGGGCGCTGCCGTGGACCGGCTCGAACATGCTCGGGTTGGTACCCGAGGCGTCGATGTTGCCCGAGGCGGCCAGGCCGATACCACCGGACACCGCCGCGGCGAGGTCGGTGATGATGTCGCCGAACAGGTTGTCGGTGACGATCACGTCGAAGCGGCCCGGATCGTTGACCATGTGGATGGTCGCGGCGTCGATGTGCTGGTAGGCGACCTCGACCTCGGGGTACTCCGCGCCGACCTCGGTGACGGTGCGCTGCCACAGCGAACCGGCGAAGCTCAGCACGTTGGTCTTGTGCACCAGCGTCAGGTGCTTGCGGCGCTGCTGAGCCTTGTCGAAGGCGTAGCGCACCACCCGCTCGATGCCGAAGCGGGTGTTGGTGGAGACCTCGGTGGCCACCTCGTGCGGGGTGTTCACGCGGATCGCGCCGCCGGTACCGGTGTACGGGCCCTCGGTGCCCTCGCGCACGACGACGAAGTCGATCTCCGGGTCGCCGGACAGCGGGCTGGTGACGCCCGGGTACAGCTTCGACGGACGCAGGTTCACGTGGTGGTCGAGCGCGAAGCGGGTGTGCAGCAGCAGACCGCGCTCGAGCAGGCCGCTGGGGACCGACGGATCGCCGATCGCGCCCAGCAGGATGGCGTCGTGCTGCTTCAGCTCCGGCAGCACCGAGTCCGGCAGCACCTCGCCGGTCGCGTGGTAGCGCTTGGCGCCCAGGTCGTACTCGGTCTTCTCGACCCCGGGCACGACCACATCGAGTACCTTGAGCGCCTCGGCGATGACCTCGGGCCCGATACCGTCACCGGCGATGACAGCCAGCTTCATATGACAACGCTCCGTTCGTTCCTGCTCGCGGCTCGCAACGCGTATGCGGCCGAATCAGCCAAGGGCGGTCGATCGGCGGCGTTGCGCCCGGCCGGATCGCCGACACCGCCACACTATCGGTCCCCCGGATCACCCCGATAACCAGGGCAAGCCGCTCCCAATGAGTGAGATCGGGGACGGTCCCGCGATCGCGGCCGGTGCCGCGAGTCCTGCGAAAGCCTCGATTCTTCCGAACCGCCGCGTTCGTGCACCGTCGATGCGGGCGCGGAACAACGGCGTCCGGTGTCGCTACTGCTCCCGCCGCCCTGCTCGTTCCCCTGGTCCCACTGGTACGCGACGTCTCCCGAAACGCACAATGCGCGCGAATCCGGTTCCGCACCATCGCGGTTGGATTCGCGCGCACTGTCACGCGTTGCGGTCGAGCCGGTTACGGCCCGCCGAAATCAGCTGAGGTCGACCTGAACGACCTTCGCGGCGCCCACGGCCTCGGCGATCGAGGACTGCACCTCGGCCGGGACGGACTCCTCGACGCGCAGAATGACCGTCGCGCCTTCCTTGTCGATGTCCTGGCTCAGCTGAGCGGCCTTGATGTCGATGGCCGCCTCGCCCAGCTTGGTGCCGATCTTGCCCAGGGCGCCCGGACGGTCGTCGTAGTTGAGGATCGCCAGGTTGAGGCCCTCGGCACGCATGTCGTAGTTGCGGCCGTTGATGTTGACGATCTTCTCGACCTGAGCGGGCTCGGTCAGGGTGCCGGCGACGTTCAGGGTGCGGCCGTCACCGAAGACGGCGCGCAGGTCGACCAGGCTGCGGTGGGTCGGGCTCTCGGTGTGGGTCGTGACGGACGCCTCGAGGCCCCGCTCCTCGGCCAGCGACGGGGCGTTGACGAAGGTGACCGCATCCTCGATGTGCGCGGAGAACACGCCGCGCAGGGCCGAAAGTTCCAGCACCGCAACCTCTTCCGAGGACAGCTCGCCGCGCACCTGGATCTCGAGGGAGACCGGCAGCTCGTCGGCGAGAGCGCCCAGCAGCACACCCTGCTTGCGGACGATGTCCAGCCAGGGGGCGACGATCTCGCTGACCGCACCACCGGCGACGTTCACCGCGCCGGGCACGAACTCACCGGCGAGGGCCAGCTGCACCGACTTGGCGACATCGGTTCCGGCCCGGTCCTGGGCCTCGGCGGTGGAAGCGCCCAGGTGCGGGGTGACGACGACCTGCGGCAGCTCGAACAGCGGGCTGTCGGTCGACGGCTCGGTCTCGAACACGTCGATGCCGGCCGCGCGCACGTGGCCGGAGGTGATGGCGTCGGCCAGCGCCTGCTCGTCGATCAGACCGCCGCGGGCGGCGTTGACGATGATGACGCCCTTCTTGGTCTTGGCCAGGGTCTCCTTGTTCAGCATGCCCTTGGTCTCGGGGGTCTTGGGCAGGTGAATGGAGATGAAGTCGGCGCGCTCGAGCACCTCGTCCAGGCTCAGCAGCTCGATGCCCAGCTGGGCGGCGCGGGCCGGGGAGGTGTAGGGGTCGTACGCGATGACCTTGGTCTCGAAGGCGGCGAGGCGCTGCGCGAACAGCTGGCCGATGCGGCCGAGGCCGATGACGCCGACGGTCTTGCCGAAGATCTCGACACCGTTGAACTTGCTGCGCTGCCAGGTGTGCTCGCGCAGGGTGGCGTCGGCGGCCGGGATCTGGCGGGCGGCGGCCAGCAGCAGGGTGACGGCGTGCTCGGCGGCGGTGTGGATGTTGGAGGTCGGCGCGTTGACGACCATGACACCGCGCTCGGTGGCCGCGGGCACGTCGACGTTGTCGAGGCCGACACCGGCGCGGGCGACGATCTTGAGGTTCTTACCGGCCTCGAGCACCTCGGCGTCGACGGTGGTGGCCGAACGGACCAGCAGCGCGTCGGCCTCGGGCACGGCGGCCAGCAGCTCGGGTCGATTGGGGCCGTCGACCCAGCGAACCTCGACACCGTCACCGAGCGCGTCGACGGTCGACTGGGCGAGCTTGTCGGCGATCAGAACAACAGGACGGCCATTTTGGCTCACTGTGGGGCACTCCTGGGGAAAGAGGTCGGCATTTACCGCGGACCAGCTTAATGGTCGCGCTCCGGCGCCGGTGTACCGCCCGGTAGGCAGCCGCCCTCACACCGCCGCCGAGCCGCGGCCGTGGCGCATCCGGCCCCGGACGCGGAAGAGCCCCGCATCTCGAAAGATGCGGGGCCCCACTGTAAGTCGCGGACAGTTCACGCTACGTAAAGTGGCGCGCAGTCAGCGGACTCGATCAGATAACGCTGACGTTCTGAGCCTGCGGGCCCTTCTGGCCCTGCCCGATCTCGAACTCCACGCGCTGCCCCTCGTCGAGGGACCGGAATCCACTACCGCTCACAGCCGAGTAGTGCACGAACACATCGGGACCACCGTCATCCTGAGCGATGAACCCGAAGCCCTTCTCGCTGTTGAACCACTTCACTACGCCTTGCGCCATTTCATACCTTCTGTAGACGAGCCGAGCCGACCAACTTCACGGTCGGCCCGTTCTCGATGTTCCAGCCTGCCACGGACCGCGATCTCGCGCCACCACAGCAGCCACCCGAGACGGGGGATACCGCGCCCGGAGCGAAAATATCGCTTTTCGATCGGCGTGCGCTGTGATTGTCCCGTGATAGCGCGGCCCGGCCGCGCCCGGTGCGCCGCGACGGGCGGCGGGAATCATGTGCGCGGCCGTCCGGCCGCAGAAATGGGTCGACCCCGGACACCGCGGTCCGGGGTCGACCCGAGGTCGCGTCATGCGACCGAAATCAGTGATCAGCCACCGAAAGAGCCGGTCCACAGGGTGTTGACCAGGCCGTGGAAGGCGGCACCCAGGGTGTCGAACAGGCCGTTCACAGCAGCGCTACCGGTGTCGATGATAACGGGGATCATAAATACCTCTTCGTTGTTTCAATTCAGTCGTACAAACTGACGATCAACATATCGAGGGCCCTCAAAGGCGCGTTAACCCGATTTCTGGAAAAGTGATCTGCCCGACAGGTCACAGTTCGTGTGCGTCCGGCCACAGTCGGCGCATCGGCTCGATTCGGACGCCCTTGGCTTCCGGTCCGGCCTTGGTATGGCGAACGTCGAACTCGACGCGCTGGCCCTGGACCAATCGCCGGAAACCGTCGCCGTGAACCTCGGTGTATTCGACGAAAACGTCGGCTCCGCCACCATCCGGGATTATGAAACCGAAGCCTTTCTCACTGTCGAACCACTTCACCGTGCCGTGCAACTACGCTTCTCACTTACTTCTCGACGTCGGGCCAGGCAGAGGGTAACCGGCCCCCCACCGACAGTCCAGCGCCGGCGGCCGCCGCACACCGCCACTCACTCCGGCAGCGGACGACGCAATTCATGTTGCAGCGCTTCCAGTTCCGCGCCGCCGGCCATCTGCCGGGTCAGCTCGGGAAGGTCGATCTGCGACTTGTCGTAAGCGCCGAGTGCGCGGCCGCGCCGCAGCAGCAGGAATCGGTCGCCGACGGGATAGGCGTGATGCGGATTGTGCGTGATCAGCACGACTCCGAGCCCGCGATCGCGGGCCTGCGCGACATAGCGCAGCACCACGCCGGACTGTTTGACGCCGAGCGCGGCGGTCGGTTCGTCGAGGATGAGGACCTTCGCGCCGTAGTGGACCGCGCGGGCGATCGCCACACATTGTCGCTGCCCGCCCGAGAGCGTGCCGACCGGCTGTTCCAGATCGCGAATCTCGATTCCCATGTCCGACAACGCCGCCCGCGTGACCTCGCGCGCGGTCGCACGGTCCAGCAGGCGAAGCGGTCCGACGCCCCTGGTCGGTTCCGAGCCGAGGACGAAATTGCGCCACACACTCATCAACGGCACGACGGCCAGGTCCTGGTAGACGGTGGCGATACCGCGGTCCAATGCCTCGCGCGGCGAGGAGAACCGGGTCGGCTCGCCCTCGATGCGCAGGTCACCGGCATCGTGGCGGTGCACACCGGCGAGAACTTTGATAAGGGTCGACTTCCCGGCGCCGTTGTCGCCGAGTACACAGGTGACCTCCCCGGCCCGCACGACCATCGAGATGTCGGCGAGGGCGACGACGCCGCCATAACTCTTCCCGATGTTCACCGTCTCGATCAGCGGGGCGGTGGTCGGCGCCGGCGTCTGCTGAGGGGTCATCGGCGCAACCTTTCCGCGCGCTTGGCGAAGGCGTTGTTGACCAGTACCGCGGCAAGCAGCAGTACTCCGAGGAAGAGCATGAACCAGTCGCTGTCCCAGCGTGCGAATACGATTCCCTGCCGGGCCATGCCGAAGATCAGCGCGCCGATGGCCGCGCCCAGCACCGATCCGAATCCGCCGGTGAGCAGGCAACCGCCGACGACCGCGGCGATAATGTACTGAAACTCCAGACCCACGCCCTGGTTGGCCTGCACACTCGCGAACCGCAGCAGATTGCAGGAGCCGACGATCCAGCCCGCGACCGCGGTGCCCATGAACAGCAGAATCTTGGTCCGCGCCGCCGGTACGCCGACGGCTCGCGCGCTGGGCAGCGAACCGCCGACCGCGTAGATCCAGTTGCCGAAGCGGGTGCGCAGCAGCACCACCGTCGCCACCGCGGTGACGGCGATCCACCACAGCACCGAGGCTTGGATGCGAGCCTCACCGAGATTCGTCGTCGCCGCGAAAACCCAACCGGCCGAGGCGTATCCGGGCGCGGAACGGATTCCCGACACCTGCACGGTCCCCGTGACCAGCCGTGTCACGCCGAGGTTGAGGCCCTGCAGGGCGAGGAACGTGCCCAGGGTGACGATGAAACTGGGCAGGCCGGTGCGCATCACCACCCACCCGTTCAGCGCGCCGACCACGAGGGCGAAGAGCAGGGAGACGGCCAGCGCGAACCACACGTTCCAGCCCGCGTGCACCGCGAGCATGGCGGTCACCAAGGCCGTCGACGCGGTCATCACCCCGGCGGACAGGTCGAATTCGCCGCCGATCATCAGCAGCGCGACCGCGACGGCCATGATGCCGAGCGTGGAGGCGTCGTCGAGCCAGGTGGCCACGCCGAGGGGGCTGAGGAACCGGTCGGTGATCACGGCGAAGAAGACGAACACCAGCAGCGCGCCCAGACCGGCGCCGATTTCGGGCCGGACGATCAGCCGGTTCAGTAGCGACGGCCGGATCGCGGCGGGTGCGGTGGTTTCGGAAATCGTTGCGGTGTCGGTCATTACAGCTCCCTGCTCAGCGCGTGCCCTGTGCCACGAGGGCGGCGATGGCGTCGACGTTGGTCTTGTCCACGAAGGCGGGTCCGGTCTGCACCGGCATCCCACCCCCGACCGTGTCGAGATTGCGCCGATACAGCTGCAACATCACGACCGGCAGATATCCCTGCTCGTACTGCTGCTGGTCGACGGCGAACACCAGGGTTCCGGCCCGGATCGCGCTCACCACATCGGAATTCAGGTCGAAGGTCGCGACGGCGGCGCGCGAGCGGGATTCCCGCACGCCGTCGACGGCCCGGGCGGCGATCTGCGAATTGAGGGTCAGCACGGCGTCGATCGAGCGGTCGGCCTCCAGCGCTCCCTTGATCCGTGACTGCGCATCGGCGGGATTGTTGATGTCGACCTGCAAGGTGGTGGCGTGGCCGCCGAATCCGTCGATCGCGCCGGCACAGCGGTCGTTGGCACCGATATTGCCGGCTTCGTGGATGACGCAGAGCATCGTGGTCCTGCCGCCCTCACGGAGGCGTTTCCCGGCGGCCGCTCCCGCCTGCCGCTCACTCTGCCCGACATGACCGATCGCACCGGCGGTCGTGCTCTCGGCTTCGCCGGAGTTGATCGTGACGACCGGAATCCCCGCGGCGACGGCGTGCTCGACGGACGGGCGCAGCGCCTGCGGATCGGCCATCGACACCACCAACCCGTCCACATGCTGCGCGACGGCGTTGTCCACCAGCTTGGCCTGCTGCCCCGGATCGCCCGAGGAGTTGTATTCGACCCGGATGCCCAGATCCTTACCGGCCGCCTCGGCGCCGTTCTTCACCACATTCCAGAACGCGTCGCCGGGGCTGCCGTGGGTGACCACGGCGACCGAGTTCAGCGGAGCGGTCGAAACGGTTGCGGGAGTGGCTGTTTCGGAGACGTCGGCTCCGGGTCCGCTGCACGCCGCCAGAATCGCGGTGAGAGCCAGCCCCGGCGCGAGGCGGCGTACGAGGCCGCGCCGATGTCGCGCGGGCGCGGCAGAACGGTCGGGAATCCGGTGTGGCCGTGCGGTCATCGCGCCTCCGGGCATTCGGCAGAACAAGGCGGGCGCCCGCTCCGGAGCGCTCCAGGTGTATTGAACACCACCGGACCGGCCGCGACCGGTGACACGCGCCCGCGGGTGGCGCCTCACACGGGCCCGCGCCGCGGCGACTACCCTCGTCAACATGGTTGTCGGAAAACGCGGGAGGGCCCCGATCGACAGCCCTGGATTCGAGCTGCCGCTGCTGCTGTTCGCCGGGTTCCGCTCGCTCATCGACGAATTGCACGCCGAGCTGGCGCAGCGGGGCCACCACGACATGCGCCCGGCCCACGGATTCGCGATGCAGGCGATCGGAGTGCAGGGCGCGACGGCCAGCGAAATCGGCCGCAAGCTGGGCGTATCCAAACAGGCGGCGGGCAAGACGGTCGAGAAGCTGACCGCGCTGGGCTACGCCGAACGTGTCGAGGATCCCGACGACGCCCGACGCAAGATCGTATGCCTGACCCCGCGCGGTATCGACGCCCTCCGGCAGTCGGCCGAGATTTTCGAGCGATTGCGCCGCCGCTGGGCGCACGAGCTGGGCGCCCAGCGCGTGCGCGATATGGAATCCGCGTTGCGCACGATGGTCCGGCCGGAATCGTTCCGGCTCGATGTCGCGGGGTGGTTCGGGAGCTGACCGGCTCCGCCCGGCGGCTGTCGAGGCTTGCCCAATTAGACAACCCGGTTTACTGTTTAGACAACTTGGTTGTCTAACTCGAACGGATCGACTCATGCATTTCCCCACCCACACCCTCGACTCCGCACCCGCCGAGGCCCGTCGCACGATGACGGCGACCGCCGCGCACCTCGGCTACCTCCCCGCCGCAGTGGCGAAAATGGCGACGTCACCGCGACTGCTCGACGGCTTCATGAAGCTCAATGCCCTGTTCGAAGCCGGCACCCTCGACGAGCTGTCGCGCGAGGTGCTGGTCATGACCATGGCCACGCGCAACGAATGCCACCTGTGCGTGGCCATGCATACTGCGAAGCTGACCACGCTCGGCGCCGATCCGGAATTGATCGCCGCGCTGCGCGACCAGCGCCCGCTTCCCGATCCTCGCCTGGCCGCACTCCAGGAGTTCACCCTCGCCGTCGTAGAAACCGCCGGCAACGTCCCCGACGAGCGAGCGAGCGATTTCCTGTCCCACGGCTACAGCACCGAACAGGCCCTCGAGGTGGTGCTGGGCATCGGCACCTACACGCTGTCCACGCTGGGCAATCGACTCACCGCGGCGCCACTGGACCCCACCCTGGCCGCATTCGCCTGGTCGGCGGGGCAGCGCACGGCGTGACACGCAGCGCTTGACCTCAACCGCACTCGAGCTCTTAGCGTGGCGGCATGCCTTTCACCGCGGCCGAACGCGCGTATCCGACTTCCCAGTCGCTGGGCCGGCTGGCCACCGTGACGGCGGACGGGCAACCGCAGCTGGTGCCGGTGGGGTTTCGCGTGAACGAGGACGGCACGATCGATATCGGCGGGCCGAGTCCGAGTGCGCAGCGGTATCGCAATGTGCGGGGTAATCCGAAGGTGAGCCTGGTCGTCGACGATATAACGCCCGACGATCCGGCCGAGGTGAAGCCCGGCTGGGGGCGCGGGATGTGAGCTGAGCCCTTCTCAGCCCTGGGCGTATCGCGGCCGTGACGTGCGCGCCGAATTCGGCGATGGTTGCGGGACACGCGAGTTGAAAGGGGCTGGTCGTGTTCGCGACTGCCACATCCGTCCGGGTACGCCGAATCCTGGCGAGGACGGCGATAGCGGGATTGATCCTCATCGGGTTGGTCACCGCGACCGCCGGGCAGAGTTCGGCGCAGGCGCCGGCGAGCG
Organism: Nocardia africana NBRC 100379; assembly: GCF_001612635.1. Classification (GTDB taxonomy): domain Bacteria; phylum Actinomycetota; class Actinomycetes; order Mycobacteriales; family Mycobacteriaceae; genus Nocardia; species Nocardia africana. The sequence continues at coordinate 204,152 of NZ_BDAV01000005.1, forward strand.
AGCCGAGCTCGGTCGGTTGGTACTACCCGGAAGTGACGCCGTTCGATCCCATACCGCTGAACTACCTGTACGGCTGGAATTCGTGGTATCGGCCGTACTACTCCTGGTATAGGCCGGTTTACCCGCCGGGGTGGTTCGGCAGCAGCTGAACCGCAGGACTCGGGGGCAACCCCGAGCCTCCGTCATCCCCGTGGCCGATTCGGCCCTGAATCTCGTGCCACCACCCGTGACGCGGTGTCCGATGTGCGGGAGACTGCGTTCGGTGTAACTGATTGGAAGGATTCACCGTGATTGCCAGAACCGAACATCGCACCAAGCGCACGGCGGCGCGAATCGCCGTCGCCGGGGCCATCGTCGCGGCGCCGCTTGCCGCACTGGCCATTCCGGCCCAGGCCGACGTCGTGAGCGCCCCGGCGGCCACCGAGATCGCGCACCCGGGTCACGGGCACGGCCCGTGGGACGACCGCGACCGTGGCGACTGGGACCACCGCGGCGACTGGGACCGCCACCACCGCGGCGACGACTGCAACCCGTGGGACCGGCACGGCAACGGCTGGAACGGTTTCCGCCACGTCGTTCCCCCGGGCTGGTTCGGCAGCAGCTGATCCGATGTGTTCGCGGCCCGGCGCCTCCACGGCGCCGGGCCGCTTGTCGTTACCGGCCGGCCGCGGCTATCGTCGCCGCGACGCCGTCGAGGACCAGGTCGAGACCGAAAGCGAAGTCCGAGTCGGGATCGGCCTCGGCGGGTTGGACGGCGTCGAACAGTCCCGAATCCAGCAGCGCGGCCATATCCGGCAGCCGTTCTCGATCCACCAGGGCACGCAGGTTACGGCTGTAGTCGTGCAGGGCGCCCGCGGGGTCGAGATCGGTTGCCGACATGGCGTGTTCGAGCTGGCGGGCGGTGACGAACGCCTCGCGCACCTAGCCGCTGACAACCATGATCGCCCCGACCTTCGCCGGCCAGTCCAGTGCGGTGTCACGCAGTGCGCGCAGCCCGGCGTCCATCCAGGCCACGGTATTGGGCCCGTTCGGCGGTCCGGTGATCGGCAACTGGGTGAGCCAGGGACGGGCGCGGTGCCTCTCGAGTTGTGCCAGTGCCCAGGCGCGCAGCATCGAACGCCATGAGCCGCTGGGCAATTCGGGCGGTGCGCCCATTCCGGCATCCGACATCAAGCCCAGTAGTTCGTTTTTCGATCCGATGTGACGGTAGATCGACATCGGCGTAACACTCAGAGCCGCAGCGATTTTCGGCAGCGTCGCGGCGGCGAGCCCCTCCCGGTCGGCCAGCTGAACCGCCGTCGTCACCACTGTTCATGACCACGGCCGCCGTCACGATCCTGCGCACCCGGTTCTGCCCGCGTGGGCGGGACGCTCGGCCGCGGTCCTGGCGGTGGTGAACGTGGCGTTCGCGCCGTCGATGTTCTTCGGGAACAACCCGGCGAACTTCTACACGGCGAACGGAAGGGGCTCTACCGCAACGGTTTCCGGGTTCACGATCATCTGGGTGCTCGCGTCGGGGATAGCGTTGCTCACCTCCGCATCACCGAAAGCTGTTCTCGCCGGGAACAACTCACACACGGCGGCATCGCAGTTGATCGACTGACGCCGCCGGGGCGCTCGACTCCCGCCCCGGAATAAGCTGCGGTCGAGACCTTTTCACTGCCGAAGGTAATCTGCCGCCGCCATGCCGATCGTCTGCGCGACGAGCGCGAGGGCCGGAACGTCCAACTTCCACTGCTGCCAGTAGAGCGGCACATCGACCCACTGCTGCGGTGCGACATTCCGCAACGCGCCCGAACGCAGCAGGGGGTCGGCGTGCGTTTCGGGGACCAATCCCCACCCGAGCCCCGCGACGATGGTGTCGCGGAAGCCTTCCGACGTGGGTACGTAATGGCGGAGCCGGCTCGCGCCCGCCCTGCCGGAGGTGACGGTGCGGACGTAGCGATCCTGCAGCTCGTCCCGGCGATCGAAAACGATCACCGGCGCGTCGGGAAGCCGCTGCTCCAGAGGTCCGCCCGCGAAATGGCGCTCGACGAATTCCGGGCTCGCCACCGGCAGATACCGCGCCAGACCCAGCAGCCGTGCGGTACATCCGGTCACCGGCTCGGCCAGCGAGGTCACCGCCGCCATCACCGTGCCCTCCCGCAGCAGCGCGGCGGTGTGGGATTCGTCCTCGCGATGCAGATCGAAGCAGACCGGCGGATCCTGCGGCACCTGCGACAGGGCGGGCAGGAACCACGTCGCCAGTGAATCGGCATTGACCGCGATGGACAGCGTCGTGGACTCGGCATTACCGGCGATTCCCAGCTCTCGTTGCGCGGCCTCCTGCAATGCGGCCAGTTGCCGCGCGAACCGCACGACCGCCTGGCCGGACTCGGTGGGCCGAACCGGTTTCGTGCGCAACAGCAGCACGCGCCCGGTGCGCTGTTCGAGCGCCTTGATCCGCTGACTCACCGCCGAGGGCGTCAGATGCATCGCGGCCGCGGCGGCGTCGAATGTGCCTTCGTCCACGACGGCGAGCAGCGTGCGGACTTGATCAACCGGCAGCTCGGACACCACGGTCGCTAATGATAGTTAAGAACCTTTAGCTGTACTGATTACGTCAAGACCCATACCGTCGGCTGCGTGAACAGCGGTATCTTCTCGGCGGCCCTCGCCGGATTCGGTGCCGGCTTATCCCTGATCGTCGCCATCGGCGCGCAGAACGCGTTCGTCCTGCGCCAGGGTGTGCGCGGACAAGCCGTGGCGGCCGTGGTCGCCATCTGCATCGCCTCCGACGCCATTCTGATCATGTGCGGTGTCGGCGGTCTGGGCGCGCTGGTCAGCGCCTATCCGGCAGCACTGACCGTCGCCGGACTCGCCGGCGGGTGCTTCCTGATCGCCTGCGGCGCCGTCGCGGCCCGTCGCGCGCTGCGTCCCGCCACCGCCGCCCTCGCGACCACCGGCGATTCCACCGCGTCCATCCGCACCGCGATTCTGGTCTGCCTGGCGATGACCTGGCTCAACCCGCACGTCTACCTCGACACCGTCCTGCTGCTCGGCTCGGTCGCCGCCGGGCACGGATCGTTGCGCTGGGCCTTCGGAATCGGCGCGATGATCGCGAGCGGAGTGTGGTTCGCCGGGCTGGGATACGGGGCTCGGCTGCTCGCGCCGGTGCTGTCGCTGCCCGCGGCGTGGCGAGTGCTCGATGTCTTCGTAGCGGGGACGATGTTCGTGCTCGGGGTGGTGCTGTTGACGCAGATTGCTTGAGTGTCGGCTTCGCGGCGCGGTGCACCGTGTGCCCCAGTGAAACTCACTGCAACACAGGACTTTTCGGTCACTTGTTCAGAACGGACTTCGAAATCCGCACAGGCCGAAGGGTGCACACCTCCACCCCTTCTTGATAGAATTCGAACATGCATTCGAACGCGGAGGACGTCGCCGAGCAGGTCACGAGACCGCTGCTCGCTGCGATTTCCGAGCTGTTCGAACGTTCACTGATGCCGCTGTCGGATGAACAAATGATCCAGGCGATGCGGGATGTGGAGAGTTGCGCGCGCCGGTTGACAGCGATGCAGCATCGCCTGCTGATCGAAGCCGAGGAGCGATCCCTGCCGTCGCGGACCGGCGCGAAGACGGTGAAGCGGTTCCTGATGGAGACGCTGCGGATATCGAGCGCGGACGCGGGCAGCCGCGTGAACTCGGCCCGCTGGGTAGGAACCTTCCACGATCTCGACGGCCAACTGCGCGACCCGCAATTGCCCTGCACCGCAGCCGCTTTGAGCCACGGCGACATCTCCGCCGATCACGTGCGCGGGATCGCGCAGGTCATGAACCGCGTGCCCCGGGGCGTATCCGACTCGGATCGCGAAGCCGCGGAACAACTGCTGGCCGAATTCGCACGATCCGGCTCACCGGACGACATCGGCAAGGTCGGCGACCGCATCCTGGCCTACCTGGACCCCGACGGCCGCCTCACCACCGACCAGGACCGCGCCCGAATGCGAGGCATCGTCGTAGGCCGGCAACGCCCGGACGGCATGTCCCCCATACGCGGCGACATCGACCCCGTGCTGCGCGCCCTCTTGGACCCACTGCTGGCCAAGTACGCCCGCCCCGGCGTCTGCAACCCGGAGGACCCCAACAGCCCCGCCGTCGATATCGACACCGCCGACCCTGCCGCGCTGGCCGAGGCAGCGCGAGCCGACCACCGCAGCGCCGCCCAACGCAACCACGACGCACTCACCGCGGTCCTGCGCTCCGGCCTGGTCGCCGAAGACCTCGGCCGCCACCGCGGCATGCCGGTGACCACCGTACTGACGATGAAACTCGAAGACCTGGAAAAGGATTCGGGCACCGCGACCACCGCCACCGGCGGCGTCGTCCCGATCCGCGAAGCACTGCGACTGGCCGAACGATCCCGCCCGTACCTGGCGATCTTCGACCACGCCGGACTCCCCCTGCATCTGGGCCGCATGAAACGACTCGCCTCCCCGACCCAACGCCTGGCGCTGATCGCCGCCCTGCGCGGCTGCTCCCGCCCCGGATGCGACGCCCCCGCCGGCCTCTGCGCCGCCCACCACATCCGCGACTACGCCAAGGGCGGCCCCACCGACATCACCAATCTCGTCCTGGCCTGCGACGCCTGCCACTCGTTGATCCACGACGGCCCCGGCGGCTGGAAAACCATTGCACAGGAAGAACTTTCCCCCTTCCCCGGCCGCACCGCATGGATCGCCCCAGAACACATCGACCCCAGTCGAACACCCCGCATCAACCACCGCCACCACCCCGACGAACTCCTGGCCGCGATACTCACGCGCATCCACCTGCGCGACGAACAGGAACGACAACAACGTCGCAAACGTGAACGCGAACAACACCAGCGCTGGTTGCAATCGCGCTTCCGCCCGCCCGACACCAGCGCGGCTTGACACCCGACCACCGGCCGGGCAATCCGCCGTGCATGAAACAAGGCGCCGACACTCACAGCCGCCGGGATCGGTCCGGCCGCACCCGCCCGGCGGCCACGAGAGTCCTCATCGCCACGGCCTTCGCGGCGCACAAGGCAGGATCACATTCCAAGTGCAGCTGCATATCCTCGTGCGCCTCCACCACCGTCGGCACCGACGACCGGGCGCCATGCGTCAACGAGAACCAGAGGATGTCCGGGCGCACAACGGCTTTCACAGCCGGACACGTGCCTTGGCCGAATGTCCGATCACCCCCGACATCCGGCCAAGCACAGGAAACCCCGGCAACCGCCAACGCCGCCACACCGACAACCGTCATCACCAAGGATCCCCTGCGATGTCGAACCCAATTCCCCGCGTTTGTAAGGCAGACAACGCAGGTCGCATGTCGGGATACAGGTGTCCCTAATTGATTTCTCTCCATGGCCGGCAGCCTCTCGCAGCTGGCGTTCCTGTTCGAGATCAAACCCGGCCGAAAGTACTGGAAGGTCTCGGCGTCGTTCCGCCCAGCTGCAGTCACCGCTCCAAGCACGGCAGAAAAGGTGTGCCGTGGACACCGATCCGGTCAGCCCGGGCACCGATCTCCCGAGTGTCGTCGAGAAGGGTTTCACCTACGTCGAAACGACTGATCGAATCAAGTCGCCACCTTACGTCGAACGAACACCGAAGAGCCTACTCAAATCCGCGAAAGCGCCTGGTAAGACCTTTCTTCCGCAACATCCCGTGATTGCCCACGGCTGACCAGGACGCCGACGACTGCCTCACGAGCCACTGTACGAAGCTCGGCGTCGAGAGCCGCGTCGTCGAGTGCCTCGTAGACCAGGAACGGGTCGAGTCGGAGTAGGCGCTTCAGAAAGTCGCGGAGAACCTCACGTTCGGGCATATCACGAATTTCGATCTCTTTCCACACCCGAAGAATGGATTTGATCAGCTGTGGCCGCCCGCCCAACGTCGCTCGCCGCGCATAGATTTGGTCGAACTCGGATTCACCCAGCACCGACAGGGCCGCATACGGGTCGGACTCTTCTGGCGAGTAGACGAAGTGCGCTCGCCACCACATCCGGCCGAATACATGCCGGGTGAGGTCGGCGCCCAGAAAACGATCGCGCAAGACACCGTCGCTGGACGGAGGGTATCGCCAGTACGCCACGTCCGGTAGCAGGATGACGGCCAGGAATGCCCAGACGTCGCCGGAGGCGGCTTCTGCCGGGGCGATATCCATCTGGCTGTGCAGTAACGTCGCCAATCTCAGGTCGAACACGGCTTTCTGATCGTTCGCCGGCGGCGCCGGAAAACCTGCTTCCTTGGCCAGATCGATGACCATGTCGCGGAGCGCCTGTAGCCGATCCGGTTGCACGCGAGCGCCGCCGGTAGCAACGTACACGGCGGTCTCGTCGCTCGTCGCCGATCGGGACTGCAGATCCAGAACCGACAGCTCCCGGTACTCCTTGGCCAACCTCGAGGCATGCGGGCGCAGCAGGCGTGGGTACAGGAAGGTCATGCCACACCTCCGAAGAGACGTACGGCGGCCTGCAATTCGGCTTCGAATCGACTTGGCGAGTTGTCGGCGAGCAAGCGGATGTCTTCGATCGAGCGGGACGGGAAGAGTCGCCCGATCAGCTCCTGCAGGGTGGCGCCGAGAGTGTCGTCCTCATAGTCGATTTCATCATCGAAGTCGCTGTCGCGAAGGGCGTGGTTAACCATCGAGCGGGCGACGTCGGCATACAGCGCCTCCATCACGAGTTGGTCCTGAACCCGTGGGCTCTTCACGCGCTGGACCGCCTCTGCCATCACGGTGTTCTTCTCGTTCACCAGGAGCAGGATCGTGCCCATGGTGGCGGCTTCCAGATTCGATCCGATCTCCAGATACCATGCCGCATTCTCGGGATAAGGGGTCGTAGCAAAGTCGACGATCGCGATCGGAAACTGCGTAGCATCACCTTGCAAACGTATTGCGTGACGGTCACTCCACAGCACCGATCCCGCGCGCCGAGGGGCAGTCAGGCGATCCTTGCCAATTCGCCTGTGCGTCAGCACCAACGCCGTGTCGAGTACCACGGTGCCGCCTAGATCGGCACCCCGAAGCACCGCGGACAGTTCGACCACCCCGGATTCCGGAACCGGCTGCCGCATCAGGCACCCTTTGAGTTTGGAGCCGTCCGCGCGCCAGGTGGCGGCCAGGGTTAGAGGCGTTCCGGGAGCCAACCCGGACTCCTCACGCGCGCGTGCGATATCGACGGTGACTTTTCGACGCAGCTCCAGGTCGGTCTGATAGTCCCAATGCGGGAACGCCTCGGGAAGTGGAAGCTCTTCTCCATCGATCGTCAGCATCCATCCGTCTGCACCGACGACATCAGGCTGCGGAATCTTGTAGGGCAGCGCGAGCGACATCAGGCGTCCACCGCCTCCACATACAGTCCGATATTCGTCATCGTGTCGGCAGCCGGCTTGACCACCGCCTGCCAGGTGTTCCCGCGGCCGCCGTAGACCAGTTGGGTTTCACCGCTATGAAGTACTCCCGCGGAATCACGCCACCCGATGAGAAGGGGCATATCGGCTCCGGCAGGTGGGTCCAGTTCGAGCCCGGAGTCATTACTGAGGGCCACCGCCAGGTCGGCGGTGACACGTTGTGGCCCGTTCACCGGTAGCCGGAACTCCTGAACCACCACGGCCGCACCCTCGAATTCCTCCAGGTATGGATCACCGACGTATTCGATCTTGGGTCGGCGGCGTCGCACAGGTTTCTGCTCCAGGGACCCGCCTCCCAGCATTCGGTCGGCGCAGTTGTCGTCACTGCCATCGGGACGAACTCCATCGCCGGAGTCGACGTCGAGACGCTCGTCGACGATATCTGTGTTCATCGCGGGCGATCCCACCTTCTTACGACGCTTCACCGGACGCCGAGGCTCCCGCGAGCGGGTATCGCCCGGCTTGCCGTAATCGGTCGCTGAGCCGACGCCCCAGGTTCCGCCGATCAAGGGCGAAAGTCGATCGGCCGCGGCCCCGAGTGACACCTGGGCGACCTCGAACTGAGCCGAGTTTCGAGTGCCGAGAACCTCTTCGATGGATTCCTTCAATCTGGTGAAAGTTGTTTTTACATAGGAACTTTCAGGATGCTCGAGGGATTGGTAATTCCAGCTGTCGTGAGTCGGCGGCTCGGCGGCGGCGTAGGCGCTGTCCAATGCCACATCAGCTCTGAAGACCCCAGCATAGGCCGTGTATTCGGTCGTAGGCTTCGGACCTGACCAATACGTCACAACCAATTCGGCCGGGCGCATCAGACAGACGTGATGCAGAAGGCCGTCTTCGAATCCTGCGACGCTAGCCGCGTCGCTGGGCTCGAATTTTTGAAACATGAAGCGCTGCAATCCGAGGTCGCCGAGAAGCAACTTCTTGCGCCCCCACCGCAGCTGTTGGCGTGCTTCGGGATCGTTCATCTGTCGGTAAGCCACGACGAACGGCCGCAATGTCTTGAGCGACTCCGGGTCGGGCACCGGATATTCGATGCCGTCACAGCTCACAGAAAAGCGCATCGGGCGCATGCCCGTGCTCCTCGGCAACATCTTCGGCCAGAGATGCCAAACGATCGTTTCAGCAAGATACCGTGCGGCATCGGCCGGCTCACGCTCATCGAGAATCGGATCGACGATCGCGATCGTCGTTCCGGTTTCCGAACTCTCGAAACCTCGGAGTCCGAGTCGATTGGCCATCACGTCCGCATCGACACCGACCACGGGTTCGACCACGTTGTCCGATATCGCGCCCCACCAGTGCCGACCGGTGTACCGCCGCGGACCCGACGATTCCTCGGCCTGATAGCTCTGCCACAGCGAAGCACCCATCAGCCTGGACTCGAGTCGCCCTCGATATCGGCACCGGGTATACACCAGGATCGTGCCGCATCGCGACAGCAGGTACAGGATGCCTTTCCCGAAACCGTATGTTCCACCGCCGAGCGCCTGGTCGCGCGGCTCACCGATATTGCGCAGGAAGGCGACGAAATCCCTTGTTTCGTCGGAGACTTCGTCGGCGCGGGTAGGTCCCCCCAGACCACGGGTTCCTCTGTCGGAGATGGAGAGTATCCGGATCGCCGGCTTCTGCAACGAGTCGCGCAGTGGCAGGAAGGCTTTCATAGGCGCACGGCGTTGAAAATGCTCCCGCCACGCCGAGGCGTGGGCCGCACTCACCGTTTGCAGGTCGAGCCGGAAGTCGACCGAGGTTTCGTCGTCGCAGCGCGCGTCCCAACTGTTCTGCGCTGATTCTCGGACGAGCACAGTGAGGTGGTCCAGCTGAGGCTTACCCAGTTGGTTCCGAATGCCCTCGGCAGCGCTGGCGCCTTCTGCCGGGAACGGTTGCGACATCCATGCGGGCTCGTTCACCTCAGCTCCTCGACCAGTGCAGCTAGTTGTGTCTTGATCCGGCCGTCGTCCAACGGTTCCGGCGATTCTCCGGTCAGCGAGACCGAGTAATCGACGCCGAAAACCGCCTCGGATGTCCCGGCCGCGGACAAATGGGTCTGCGTCAGTCGTGGAAAGTCGTCATCGACCCGGTACCAGCGTTCCTCGTTCAGTCCGAAACGTATGTGCCGGTAGTGGTCGTCGTGCGCGACGCGGTATCCGACTGCGGCCAGCAAAGTGATCACGGCCCCTTCGTCGTCACACAGTCTGAGGACCTCGTCGACCAACTCCTTGACCCCCGTTCCACCGACGACCGCTGCCTCCAACCGCAACCAGACGAGAGCGAGTGTGCCGCCGAGGGGCGGCTCCATCTGGTTCAGGCCGTGGATTCGGATTTCCCTGCTTTCGGCTGCCATCGAGGTCTTCACCTCTATCGCGTTCAGCTCGCCCGAGAAGTCGTGGCGATATCCCGACGGTCCCCGCCACAGCCGGTGAGCGCCCGCATCCAGTTCCAGTAGACGTCGCAACACCACGAGTTCGCCGAAGAGGCCGGCTATCTGTTTGGCCCCTAGCGGAGCCCCGGGATTCTGGAACAACGCTTTCCAGTGATCCAGGACCCGATTCATGGCCTTGACCGGCTGTGCGGACGCGGCCTCCGTCGCGAGCAGAATGTCTGCGCACAGCACCGCGAAGACATCGTTCAGATCCGCTCTGAGACAGCAGAGATCGGCAAAGCTCGAGCGAGTTTCGTCGTCCTCGAGGACCCTTTTTCGCAGTTCGAGCACTGGCCCATTCAAACCGCGCCGCACACTGTGATGTGGATCGACTGGCACGAGAAGATGTCGATGGCCGTCGATATCGACGGCAGCGAGGAGCGGTCCCGCAGGGGTCACGACGGGAAGAGCAGCAGTCTGCAACGCGTGCCCGGTCGTCGGACGGTCATGTTCGAGTCGATCCCAGTAGTCGTCGAGAATGGATCGAAGGGCCGTGTCGGTCATCCTTCGTCCGCCTCGAGGATGCTCAGGTCCTCTTCCTCGTTTTCGATTCCGGACAGGTCGGCCGAGATGTAAGTGGCCTCCCACTCGACGGTGGTGTCGGCGTCGCTCGGCGTCGGAAACACCAGCCCCACACCGATCACATGCTCCGGTGCGTCGAGCGACAGACGGGTCTTTTTACGGGCTTCGCTCGGCTCAGAGAGCTTGTCGATCGGGTACAGCACCAGCAACCCGGTGTCCGGGAATTGTCTGCGGCGCTCAGCTTCGATCTGTTTCTCGGTGAGATCAGCTGCCGCGTCCGCCAAATCCACCGCAGCGTCGCGGCGGCTCATCAGAGTCTTGATATCGGCGATGTCGGCGGTCGACGTTTGTAGCCGCGAACGCACGATTCGACCGACCGACACTCCTGGCGCGAAATCGAACCGACCGGCCTCGTCCTCGCTCGGCGTTCCGACGATGGCGATGTTCCAACGACGCAGAGTGTGCGCCTTGCGGTTTCGCTTGTCGATGTAGTCGATGATCAGGTCGCTGTCGCATTCCTTCGAGTTCTCGTGGAACTGGTACTCACGCAGGAAATCGATCACCAGTTCGCTGGGCACATCCCGGATCAGGTACCGGCCCTCGTCGCTGCGATCCTCTGCTCGTCCCCGTGCCACAGCCTCTGACACCAGCACCTGCGCCGCCTTCTGATTGCGCAGCAGCCAGTCGGATTCCCTTCGGAAGTAACGGGTTTGGACCCGCCTGCCGCCATAGGAGGAGGCGGCGGTCACGGCGGACTTCATCTTGGCCGCTGCAGTCACCCGCAACGACGGGTGCGTACGCAACCGAACTGCGAAGGTGCGCGGGGTCTTGTCCTCGGTCAGATAGAGGTCTATATCACGACGCATCTCGGTCTCGACGGTCGCCAGGTGGCGGAACGAGTCCTCGAGTTCGGTCGTCATCCAGATTCGTGGCAGGTCGGCGTAGCCCTTGCGGAATCCGAACCATCGCCCCATCTGAAGCAGGGTGTCGTAGGTGGAAACCGATCGGACGAAAAAGCTCACCGACAGGCCTTCCAGGGTCAGTCCGCGCGAGAGCGTGTTGCCGCCGACCGCGATGGCCACGACGGGACCGTTCTCGTAGTCGAGTCGGTCGACGCTCTCGGAGTTGTCCATGACGATCCGGCAGTCCCGGACCGCCCCCGGCAGGTATTCCAGTACGGTCTCGAAAGGCACTGCCTCCTCGCCGAAGTCGGAGGCGGTAACCCGCGAGGTCTCTTCCTCCCAAAGCTTGCGCAACCGCTCGATCCCAGCCTCGGCGGCCAAATCGCGGATCATCCGTCCGCGCATCGTCTCCAGCGGTTCGCGGAAACTGTTGTGCACCGAAGTCCGCACACTGGTGTGAATCAGCATGGTGCTGTGCGGATTACCGGTCCCACGTGCACGGCGGGCGGCTGTGGTCATCCAGAAGTAGTGCACAGCATCACGCAGGGCGTCGGTGATGGTGGGGACAAACCCTTCGGCGTCTGCCTTCGTTTTGGGCCGAACCAATTCGACGTCCTCGTCGGGAATGGTCCGGATCATGTCGTGACCGTCATCGACCTCGTTGGGGTCCTCGCCGTCGAGCGCATACCGCCCGAACAGGACCTCGGTACCGAAGTGACCGTCAGGTTTGGGCAGGTTGACGATGAAATGTTCGGGATACAGATCCTCGGCGGCCGGGTCGATCAGCAGGTTGGCGAACGGAGAGGCCGTGTACCCGACATAGGCGGACTTCGGCAAGGTGTTCAGGATCTGCCGGATCAACGGGTTGATCGAGGCGGTAGCGACCGTGGCCTGATCGGCCTCGTCGTCGACGATCAGCGCCGGGCAGTCGGCGAGGTACTCTTGTGCGTCGCCGAGCCACCGCACCAACTTGCGCAGCACCGTGGCATTCTTCTTGACCACGCACAGCACGTGCGTCTTGTTCGACTTCCCGAAGAAGCTCGCGGGATTCGCGGTAGGGCGGAAATCCGCGTCCAGATCGGTGATCTGGGACCAAAGGCTCGGGTTCGGTTGGACGAGCTGTTGGATGAGGCGCGCCTGAGTTTGCCGCCGCAGGCCGTTATGAATTCCGGCCAACACGATGAAGAGCTTGTACCCTCGGTCGGCGGCCTTCGCCATGACGGCGGTGAAGCTGGTCGTCTTTCCAGACTGCACATAGCCGACGACCAGGCCGCGCGTGGAGAAAGCCCGCTCACGCGGGTGGCTCAGCAGCGAGACGATGCGAGTGGACGAGGCGTCGAGGCTGTCGATCGCCGGAGGCTGCCATCCGTCACGCCGCAGGATGTCGGCGAGCGCAGGCCAGAGTCGATCATCGGGATGCGGTCCTGCATACCAGGTCTCGTAGTTGTCGATGACGACCGCTTGCGGTTCCTGGAGTTCCTTGATCCGGATCATGTCGGCCTCGTACCGCTCGAGGATCCGCGTGATGACATCCTCAGAAGCCAGCACCGCCAACTTCTTGACCGCTTCCGCCGGCGTGTACTTGTCCAAGATCGACTTGAACACGTCGTACTGGTCCTCGATCAGATCGTCCACCCGAAGCTCCCTGCCCCTCACTCTTGTCGCACTCCGCTCCGCGACCCACTTGCGTCGCGGAGATCGAGCTCCGTGAACGGCGGGTACCCCAGTGCGCTTTCAACGAGGAATAGTACAAACGCAGCATTGCGTTACGGTCCGAGTCGAGACGCTACTTTGCATCCGTCGTAGGGCAGCTCGGCATTCCCATTCGCCAGTTCGACGACCCTTGCCCGTGCCACGGTTCGAACGCCGGCGCCGCAAACAGATGCGGACCGTCTCTTGCCACGGCGCCCGGCGGCCCCGGCGCTCTCGACTCGCGGTTCACTCCGAACCGGACCGAACGTGGCGTTATTCTGAATCGACGCGCGCCGCGCGGAGAAGGGGGCATCGATGAAAGGCGTCGCACAACGCCTCAGCTCGCTGGAATTGTGCGCTGGGGCAGGTGGGATGGCGCTCGGGCTGGAACGGGCGGGGTTCGATCCGGTTGCACTGGTAGACAACCGAAATATTGCGTGCACGACGTTGCGAGCTAACAGACCGCGGTGGCGGGTGGTCGAACGGGATCTGTCGCTGATCGATCCACAGAAGGATCTCCCTTCGACCGACGTTCTCGACCTCCTGTCAGCGGGACTACCACGGGTGCGCTCCGCAGCGACTGCGTCGCGCACTCGCGGTGACAACTTCGAACTCGAACTGCTCGAGACCACCGGCCGGTGGGTGTGGGAACTGCGGCCGCGAGCAGTCCTGCTGGAGAACGTCCCCGACCTGGTCTCACGCGACGAATATGCCGAAAGTCGTTCGTATGTCGAGAAATATCTGGACGCCGCCGGCTACGAGTTCAACTGGCGCGTGATCGATGCCTGCAATTTCGGTGTGCCACAACGTCGGGACCTGGGCATACTTGTCGCCTTCCGGGACGGCGGACTCAACGAATTCAATGCCGCACTGGATGCGGTCCTGCCAACACCGAATCTGACAGTCGGTGCGGTACTTCGTACTTCGATGGCCATTCGGGGCTGGTCACAAGCCGCCGAGTGGGCCGCGTACGCCGATCGGCTCGCACCCACAATCGTCGGCGGTTCATGGGATCGCGGTGGCGCCGATCTGGGCCCCGCAGGATCGCAGCGCGCCTGGGCAAAGCTGGGTGTCGAGGGAAAGTCGCTATCCGATAGCCCTCCCGGGATGGACTTCCAGTGGGATCCCGACCTGCCCGACGGAAGGGTGCGGCTGACAGTCGACCAGATCGCCGAGCTGCAGGCATTTCCGAGCCATTGGGAAGTCTGTGGCCTCAAGACCGCCCGCTACCGCCAGATTGGAAATGCGACGCCGCCTCCTGCCGCCGAGGCACTCGGCCGTGCAGTACGCGCCGGCCTGGGTTGTAGCTGAAGTCCCGCTCCGGCCGTGCGCCGGCTATGCTCCAGGGGTGCCGAGCGAGGACCTCACCGTTGCCATGGAACATGCCGACACCGTCGACCTGTTTGCCGGGCCGGGTGGCCTGGACGTTGCTGCGCGCTGGCTCGGCCGAAAGGTCTACGGCCTCGAGTGGGACGCCGATGCCTGCAAGACCCGAGAAGCTGCCGGACTCAATTTCAAGTGCCACGACGTGCGCAAATTCGGTCCCGAGAATTTTCCCACCGCGACGATGCTGATCGGCGGGCCTCCGTGCCAGACCTTTACGGTCGCAGGGAACGGTGCCGGCCGGCGAGCCTTGGACATCGTGTTGAAATTCATAATCGCCATGGCGGCAGGCGAATCGGTACAGCACGAGCTCGCACGGCTGGAAGACGAACGCACCGGCCTGGTTTTGGAACCATTGCGCTGGGCGCTGCGAGCAGCCGAGCTCGGTCGCCCGTACCGGACGATCGTGCTAGAGCAGGTCCCCGCCGTTCTTCCAGTTTGGGAAGCGATGGCGATCGTGCTGCGCGACAAATTGCAGTACCACGTCGAGACCAAGGTGCTGCATACCGAGCGATATGGGGTACCCCAGACTCGGCGCCGCGCGGTTCTCATCGCCACCCTCGACGGACCTCGATCGATACCACAGCCGACCCACCAGATATTCCGCAAGTCGGGCTTACGTCCTACCGACGACCATCACTTGCCCGCGTGTAAGACCATGGCGGATGCCCTCCCTCACCGAACGGAGGCCTTTGTCGTTATTTCGAACTACGGCACAGGGGGAGATCCGAAAGCACGCGGTGTCCGCGAGTCCACGCAACCGTCCGCAACGATCACCGGGAAAGTTTCACGAAACAAAGTGGTGAGCAGCGGCCGGACCGATCGGTTCAGCGAGCTGGAAGCGGGCCGGTTACAAAGCTTTCCAGAAGACTATCCATGGCGTGGCGGCGCGGTCGCCCAGCAAATCGGAAACGCTGTTCCGCCGATCTTCGGATTGCATGTCCTCTCGGCCGCCCTCGGGTGCCAGGTCACACGCGAGTTGGCAGAGGACATATTCCTTCTGAAGTGGGCGGAGGTGCAGGATGAGGAGAAGAATGGGGTCCCGGCCGTTCTGACCGAACTTCGCGAGCGAGTAACGTCCGCCCGTGAAGGGGCTCGGAACGACCGACCCGATCCAGGCGTCACATATCAACCGGCGCTATTGTTCTGAACCGATTTCCTCGAGGTAGCCTCGATTCGCACGGCAAGGCTCTGGGTAGGATCCAGTCTACGGAGAACAATTTGCTGTTCGAATTCCGGTCTGGCCAGATGGCACCGCGCTAGCCTACGCCGACCGGGGACGCAGCACCACGATGCCCGGAACGGTTTGCACGTATTCGCCCAGCGGAGTGTCCACCACCTTGTTGTTGGTCGCAAGTGAGGAGGCATTTCGGAAAACCGGGCCGCTCGGCGTCATGACAAGGATTCCGACGTGGGTGACGTCGAGTCCGGGTTGGTCGGCGTAGGCGCCGATGTAGTCGCCGGTTCGGAGCCCGTTGATGACGCCCTGATCCACTGCGGCACTTCGGATGTAGGTGATGTTGCGGTCTACCACCGGGATTCCCGGTAGGTAGACACCGCCGTCAGCCCTTGCGTTGAGGTGTTTGGGGACCGTGATTGCGGCGGGTGACAAAAGAGCGGTCATGTCGGTGGCGGCGACGTCCGCAACTCGTGCCCAGTCTGTGAAGAAGTGTTTGCGGTGGGTGTAGTCGACTTGGGCTTCCGCGTAGCGGGTGTCGATCAGGTTGGCTTCGAAGCGGTTTCGGTCGGCGGTTCGGCTCAGGGCTTCTACGTAGTCGAGGAAGGTGAAGCAGTCCACCTGGCGGAAGTCGGCTACCAGCTGTTCGGGCTGGGTTGGCGAGCCGATGAGGGTGTTCGCGGCGTAGGGGGTGCCCAGGAATTGTCGGGACAGCAGGTCGAGCAGTTCACCTTTGCTTGCTCCGGTCGCGCCGGCGCGCAATGCGACGAGTTCGTCGATGCGGTGGGAGGTGGTGTCGTCGATGGCGGCGTCGGCGCCTGCGCGTACCGGCAGCAGGAGGGCCGTCGCGAAGAGGACGAGCAGGATCGGCAGTGTGCGGGCGGTGGAGCGCAAGGCGCCTCCCGGTGACGGGGCGTTCGGTCGGAGTCCACGGTAGTTCAGCGGGCGGCCGTCGCGCAGAGCCGGATGGGATCGCCTGTGCTGCGGCGCAGATCAGCTTCTGTTTCGATACCGAATTCGGATAACGGCGACGCCGGCGTGAGGTGCGCTGGTAGAACTGACAGCGTCCGTCGTCAGTTCATCGGCGGGCACACCGTATTACCCGCGAGAGAGGCCGGCTCAGTGGACCGCAGCTCATTCCAGAAACTCTTCGACCTCAGCGGGCGGACCGCGATCGTTACCGGCGGTACCCGGGGTATCGGGCTCGCTCTGGCCGAAGGGATGGCCTGCGCCGGCGCGAATGTGGTTGTGGCAAGCCGGAAGCCGGAGGCCTGCGAGAAAGCCACCGAGCGGCTGCGGGAACTCGGGGCCGAGGCGATCGGGGTGCCCACTCATCTCGGTGAGATCGACCAGTTGCAGGGGTTGGTGGCGAAGACGGTGGAGACGTTCGACGGGGTCGACATCGTGATCAACAATGCGGCGAATGCGCTGGCTCAGCCGTTGGAGGTCATGCAGAAGCCGGCGGTGGACAAGTCGTTCGCGGTGAATGTGCAGGGGCCGTTGTTTCTGGTGCAGGCGGCGTTGCCGTATCTGCGGAAGAGCAAGCATGCGGCGGTGTTGAACTTCGCGTCGATCGGTGCGTTCGGGTTTTCCGGTGGGCTGGCGATGTATTCGGCGGGGAAGGCGGCGTTGTTGTCGTTGACTCGCTCGATGGCCGCCGAATTCGCCGGCGACGGGATTCGGGTGAACGCGATCGCTCCGGGGGCGGTGGATACCGATATGGTCCGCAACAATCCGCAGGAAGTGGTGGACGCGATGGCGGCGGCACCGTTGCTGCGGCGGCTCGGTCAGCCGGACGAGCTGGTCGGGCCCGCGCTGCTGTTGTGTTCGGACGCAGGCAGTTTCATCACCGGGCAGACGTTCGTCATCGACGGCGGCACCGTTGCGCGCTGAATCGCGAAGGAGGCGGGGATGTCCGCGCTGAACATCGAATACCGGTCCTCGGGTGTCGTCGTGTTGACCATCGACCGGCCGCACCGGCGCAATGCGCTGGACAATCAGACCGTCGCCGAATTGCATCGGGTGCTCGACGAGGTCAACGGGAAGCCGGAGGTGCGGGCGCTGGTCATCACCGGCGCGGGGGCCGGATTCTCCTCCGGTGCGGATCTGAAGTCGAAGCCGGAGGATTTCACGGCCACCGACGCGACTCCGACCGCGACGCTGCTGGGTGCGGTGCGGTCGCCGGTCGCGCGGATCTACGCGAGCCAGGAGTTGATGGCCTCGGCGTTCGAGAAGATCCATCGGCTGCGGCAGCCGGTGATCGCGGCGGTGAACGGGGCCGCGGTCGGTGGTGGGTTCGCGCTCGCGCTGGCCTGCGATATCCGGTATGCGAGTCGTAGTGCTCGCTTCGGGGCGGTGTTCATCCGGCACGGGATCTCGGCATGCGATATGGGCACCAGCTATCACCTGCCTCGGCTGGTGGGCGCGTCACGATCGGCCGAATTGCTGCTCACCGGACGGGTTTTCGACGCCGACGAGGCCGAGCGGATCGGGCTCGTCCTCGAGGTGGTCGACGAGGACGAGCTGCTGAACCGGGCGATCGACAAGGCGGAGGAGATCGCCGCCAACTCCCCGCTCGCGGTGTGGATGACCAAGGAGACGATGTGGCAGACGGTGGACGCGCCGAGCCTGCGGCACGCCCTCGACATCGAGAACCGGACTCAGGTGATGTGCAGCGCCACCGGGGAGCTGGCGGAATCCTTCGGAGCGTTCCGCGACGGGGACGAATTTCGCTGGCGCCCACTGTGACCCGCCGTCACCGATTACGACCCCTGCCTCAGGCGGCGCCGGATACTCGGCGGCCGAGCCGGAGCCGCCGCGCGACCCGGCTCATCAGCCGAGACATCGTCGAGGGAAACGAATCCGGCTCCGGAACGGTCACCGGCCGGACCCGTCCGTTGTGCAGGGCCGCGATCGCCCAGCCGCCGTCGGTACGCACGGTCACCAGCGTCTGACGCGACAGCCGGCGGCGGGGCAGCCGTGAGCGCCAGGGCATGAGGACCGAGGCCGTGCCGTGCAGGATCGCCACGTCGGAGGTGACGTAGCGAATCGATTCGAGCTCGCCGACCAGGGCCGAACCGGCGAGGACGCCTCGAAAGAGCTTGTCGTGATTGTGCTGGTGCTCGGCGCGGCCGATGGCGCGGGTGCCGTCGTAGGAGACGTAGTCGGAGTCCGTCGTGAACAAGGCCGCGTAGGCCGCCGCGTCGTTCTCGGTCCATGTCCGCAGGAGGTCGTCGAACAGGCCGCGCAGGGCCGCATCGTCGGCTCGGGTATCGAGGGTGGTGCTCATGGTCGCGCCCTTCCGGTGCTACAATTCGAGTATCGAAAATTAAGATAACAGAAAGTTTCGAATGTCGAAAGAAGAACTGATCGGCGAGATCGCCCAGGAGCTACGCCGGCTGCAGCAGAGTTTCGACGCCTTCGACGAGGCGGTGTCCGCTCATCTGGGGCTCAATCGCACCGATCTGCGTTGTCTGGACATCGTGCTGGGAGCCGGACGACTGTCGGCCGGCGAGCTGAGTACCGCACTACGCCTCAGCCCGGCCGCCACCACGACCGTGGTGGATCGCCTGATCCGGGCCGGAATGGTCACGCGCACAGAGGATTCGGAGAACCGCCGACGGAAGATCATCGAGGGCACGGCGAAGGCCGCGCGAGTCGCGGACGAGATCTTCGAACCCGTAGCCCGCGCGGGAACGCAGGCTCTCGGGCGGTTCGATATCGGCGAACTGCGGACGGCGCTCGAATTCTTGCGTGTCGCGAAAGAGGTGCAGCAGAGCCAGATCGCGCGAGTCGCACAGCTCGGTGGCACCACCTGACCGCATCGTCCGACCGCCACGCCTGCCGGTAGAGCGGGAGCCGGCCGCGACATCACGCCGTCGCGACACCGCGCCCGGGCATGACAGGTCGACACCGGCCCGCTGGACCTGTGGAAACTATCCGACCGTGATCCGGAAGTGGTTCGGCTGCGCGTCTTCCGGAACAGCGTCTGCGGGCGTGAAATCCTCGACCAGCGAACGTAATCCGATCAGGTGGCGGGCGTGGGCGTCCAGGGCAACGTCCTCGTCGGAGGCCGGAATCCACTGCCGGATCGAGCGCGCCTTGGCGTCCGGGTCCAAGGCGACGACCACAGCCAGGCCGTGGGCCGCCAGTTCCGGTTCGCCGGAGTGCGGGTCCGTGGAGGTGACGTGCACGCTGATGTGCATGCTGCGGGGGCCGGTGTGGATCAGCCGGGCCGTCGCCTCGACGGCGTGGCCGATGACGATCGGGCGGTAGAAGCGGATGCCGCCGAAGTACGAGGTGAGAACGTGCTGGCCGGCCCATTTCGCGCCGCAGACGTAGGCCGCTTCGTCGATCCACTGCATGGTGCGGCCGCCGTGGACCTTGCCGCCCCAGTTGATGTCGGAAGGCGCGGCGAGGAAGCGCAGGGTCGCACTGGGCGCCGTTCCTTCGGCGGTGTAGCGCTGGGCGGCCATCGCGGCTTCGATTTCCTTCCGAACCGCGATCCTGACCTTCGCCTGCCGGTGCCGCCGCACTTCCAGAGCGGTGACCGGATTCCATTGCGGCACTTCGACGGTGCGTCGCTCGCCATCGACGGCGACGAAGATGGTCAGGCACTGGGCGCTCTGGACCGGCTTCACGCGGGTCGGGTCGGTCGAGTAGACGGTGACCAGGATGTGCATGCTGGTGCGGCCGGTGTGGACCAGGTTGGCGTGCAGTTCCACCAGCTCGCCGACCTCGATCGGCCGGTCGAGATGGATATTGCCGACGTAGGCGGTGACGCAGTAGTGACCGCTCCACTGGGCGGCGCCGGCATAGGCGACCTTGTCGATCCATTCGAGAAGCTTGCCGCCGTCCACCGTGCCGACTATGCCGGCATCGGCCGGCTTGACCAGGAAGCGGTGGATGACCTCGGCGCGAGATCCGGTCGAGTGGGCGGCGGCCGCTGGAGCGGCGAGGGTGTCAGGCACGGCGACAATTCCGTTCGGGGATGTGCGGTCGATACGCTGACACCGTTGTCCTGGAGCACAGTAGAGGGCGCGTGCCATACGGGCGAGTAACCGCTCCCCAGGCGAGAAGGGCCGGCACCCAGCCTCAATACGGGTTCGCCGCCGCTTGTACTCGTCCGGAATCTATGGCGCGCAACAGTTCTCGATGGTCGGCGGCGGTCTGATCGGCATAGGTGAGGGCGAATTGCGTCATCGCCTTGTCGAAGGCCTCTCCCCCGCCGAGGTAGTCGGCGATGGCGATGCGGTCGCCGGAACGGGCGTGGGCCCGGGCGAGGGTGTGGCCACAGATTCCGGCGTAGTCGCGCAGGGCGGCCTTCGACATCTGGGTGATGTCGGCGCCGCCTTTCATATCGCGCAGCTGCCGGAAGTAGTAGTTGCGGTCGTTGGGACCGGAGACCCAGCCCAGGAAGATGTCACTGGAGGTCTGCAGCAGACGCTGGCCGTGGACGACGCGGTGGTCCTGGTGCTGGAAGCGGCTCGGCGCGAGATACGGCTCGAGCACCGACTTTTCGGCTTCCTTCATCTGCAGGAACAGCGGGCCGCCGGTGTCGCGGTCGACGGCCAGGATCACATAGCAGCGGGTGCCGACGCTGCCCACACCGACCACCTTGTGCGCGTAGTCGACGATGCGATAGCGATCGGCCAGCACCCGCCGCTCCTCGGGCAGCGACCGCCGGTAGGCGGTGAACACCTCTTCCACGGTCTGCGCGTCGACGTAATCGACCGGTGTCAGCAGCGGCGGTCGATGCCGGATGCGCAGCGCTCCCTGGTCGTCGGTGTAGGTGAGTTTGCGCAGCGCGCCGAGGTTGGTGCGTTTGCGGGCCGCCTCGAACGTGCGGTCCACACCCTCGAGAAACTTGGGGCGGCTCACCATATTCGCCACCGTCTCCTCATCGACCTGCTCGTACCAGACGTCGAGGGAGTCCATACCGGCCAGGCGGCGCATACATTCCCGGTAGGCCGTCGCGGCGCTCCGGGCGGCGGCGGTGGCCTCCTCATCGGTGAAGCCCTTCTCCCTGGCCGCCACGGCCACACTCGCCACCAGCCGCTTGACGTCCCATTCGAACGGGCCGGACAGGGTTTCGTCGAAATCGTTGAGGTCGAACACCAGTGACCGTTCCGGCGAGGCGAAGATGCCGAAATTCGACAGATGCGCGTCCCCGCACAACTGCACGGTCAACCCGGTGTGCGGGATCGTGGCGAGGTCGGCGGCCATGATCGCGGGAGCGCCGCGCAGGAACGAGAACTGCCCGGCCGCCATCCGGGCGTAGCGAATCGGAACCAGATCGGGCAGCCGGGTGGCGGCCTGGCGTTCCAGGATCGCGATCGGATCGCGATCGGGGGCCGCGTGGAATTCACCGAGCGACGAGCGGGGAACGGTGGCGCGCACCGCACGTCCCGTGGAGAGGGGTTCGCCGGAAACTGGGTCGGCCACGGTCTTCGTCATCCACCAAGTTTTGCCCCGGAACGCGTCTGCGGCAACCGCTTGGCGAACACCGTGATCCGCTTGCCGCCGACACGACCGTGCCGCCCTCCGCAGCACTGGTTCTGCGAAGGGCGGCACCCCCTGTGGCTCATGCGTTGAGCGGGATCGCGATGACCACCTCCTGCTCGTTCTCCGGGAGGTAGTGCACCTGCACGATCCGTCCGACCTGCACGTTCGAGACGCTCGCCGGCGGCAGGAACTTCTCCGCGTGGGTGCTGAAGGTGCTGCCGTCGGGCCGGGTGACCGCGAGCCCGAGGTCGATTTTCGCGTAGCCGTTGCGGATTTCGCCGGGCACCGACAGCGACTGCACGACCGCCTGCGCGGCCACGCCACGACCGGCGATGTCGATCTTGGCGCGCGTGGTCACGCCCTTGCGAATCAGCGATTCGTTCATCGCCTGCTGGGCCGACGCGCTGTCGCCGGATCGATCGACTTCCACCTTGTCGGTCCGCCCGGGCAGATAGCGCACCGGAAGTACGACACCGGGGCGCAGCAGCGCCAGTTCGGCGAGGGGCACGATCATTGTGGCGGTCGAATCGAAGATCTCGCCGTGGGCGCCCTCGACGCTGAACTCGATGCGCAGCTGCGGCCGGTCGTTCACGCTCACCCCGGTCTCGCGAATCGACTTCACGGTTCCCAGGCCGAGCAGGCCATCGCGGAACTCCGCGCTGTTGCGGCCGGTGAGCGCCGACAGCACGCCCTCGCCTGTGAACACGAAGGCCATCACCACCGTGGTGAACGCGATGATCGGCAGTGCGAGAAAACCGTTGAGCCAGGCGGCGAAACCCGGCTCCCACGGGCTGCCGGCTCGATAGGTGAGCCCGTGCCAGAGGTAGACACCGATCGCGACGACCTCGAAGGCGACGGCGCCGGCTCGTACTGTGGTGCGCATGACGGTTGGTCCTCTGCTCAGCCGTTGACGATGGTGGGGCAGGCGAAGGTGATCTCGAACTTCGCGGTGGCGGGGCCGGCCATCGGGTTGGTCATATCCGGGGCGGCGACACCCTCACCGGTGATCCGGTAGGTCTTGCCGTCCTTGGTCACCGTGGCGGAGCCGCCGGGCTGGCCGTTGCCGAAGCCGACGGCATAGGGCAGACCGGAGGAGCCGCCCTTGCTGCCGCCGATCGCGACCGCCTGCACGGTGTCGCCGCCCGCGGTGAGGGTGGCGCTGACGCTCAGATGGCCGTAGGTGGGGTTGGCGGCGTCGGTCAATGCCAGGGCGAGCGTTCCGCCGCGCTGGGCGCATGTGGTGTCGAAGCTCGCGCTCAGGGCCTTGCCGTCCACGAGGGCCGCCGACTTTCCGCCCGCCGGGGCCTGGGTCGCCGGCGCCGCGGTCGTCGACGCCGGGGCGGCGGTGCCGGAGTCGTCGCCGCAGGCGCCGAGGGCCAGGGTGAGGCCGGCGGCGGCGAGGGTGGCGGCGGCGATCCGGATCTGCTTGGTGCGCATGGTGTTCGTTCCTTCGTTCTCGGTGAGTCCGGCCAGGTGATCGGGCCGTTGTTCACAAAGTTAGGAAGGGCCGGCCGCCTACCGATCCCAGGTTTCGGGTTGTCGCGGCAGCGGCTTTCGGACCCCGGCCGGGGTGGCGGCGGTGGGCTACTCTGACCGAATGCGACGACCGCGCGCCATGGTGCTCGACGAGGTGTGGCGCGGTATCGACGGCGTCGAGGCGCTCAGCGGCGCCCAGGGCGGGCCGCTGCGCCGCACCGTCAAGCTGATCCTCGACCCACTGGTGATCCGGCCGGTTCAGTACCCCGCCTGCGCCGGGCCGATGCTCACCGCGGACGGCGCCACCCTGCTCGCGGCCCGCGTCCATGCCGCCGCCGATGTGCTGCGCGCGACCGCGGCCTGGTTCACGCTCCTCAAACAGGTTCGACGGGCACTGCGCATCACCGACGGCAATCCGCAGGACCTGTATTTCCAGCGCTGTTTCGAACTCGCGACGGTGTCGGGGGCACCGGATCCGGTGCGTGACAGGCCCACTGCCACAGCGGCATTGCACGACATCCATCACCTCGCGGCGGGGCGGACCACACAGGCGTTGAAGGATCATCTCACCGATCGGTCCGCGATCGGCGAACTCGCGGCGCTGATCGACACCGCGTGGCGCCGGCGACCGCGATACGCGCCCGCGGGCGCCGACCACACCACCGCCCTCGCCGCACTCCTCGATTCGTGCGCCACCGACCGAGCCGAGGACACCGCACGGGAACTGCGCGCCCTGATCACGGAACGGGCCGGGACACATTCGGGAATTGCGCTGTGGTACAACGCTTCCGGAGTTTCCGCATCGGAGCTGGGACTGACCGTGCACGGACTGCCGGTCGCCCCCGCGCTCGGCGCCGGGGCATCGACCGCGACACTGGCACTGCCGTTCGACCGCACCATCTACGAACGTGTCTTCACGGTGTTGCAGGCCTCCACCGAGCGCTCGGATCTGCCCACGATCCCGGAATTGGTGGTCGAGGAGATCGCCCGGAGTTGCGCACCGTGGGCGTTGCTCGACGAATCACTTCGGGTGACAGCGGCGGCGGGGGTAGAACTGGCACGGGGCCTCGCCCCCGTCACCGGAACCGATGGGTCGCCCGCGAGCGAACCGGTGACCTCGAGCGGCCGCGTCCGGGATCCGGACGATTCTGCGCGTGAGGACATTTCCGTCAGACGGGGCGGCACCGCCGCGCATCGGGTGATCAACGCGAGGTGGCGGCGCGAGGCCTATGTGCTGCAGGCACGCCGCCTCGCCGTGCACGACACCGGGAACTCGTCCGATCCGCTGGCCATGATCGCGGCCGAGCTTCGCCGTCCCTGGCGTTCCTATCTACGGCGACTGTGGGTTCGTCTGCACGGCCGCGATGTCCGAGGCGCGTCCATATCGCAGATACCACCGGAAACACCCGAGTTGTGGGATCTGCTCGACGGGGTCGCACGCTCGGTCATCCTCGATCACCGGATGCGGGTGCGGAAGGCGCTGACCGCCAATTCCTGTGCGGCGATGACCGATTCGCTGGAATCGAGGGCCGGATGATGCCCGAGGCCGTATTCCTGCACCGCGACGACGAGGTGGTCATCGTCTCGCCTGCCGATACTCCTACCGTCCACGACGGCACGCCCGGACTGGACACGCTGGTTCTCGAGGTGATCGGCGGTCATCTGTCGTGGGGTTTGCTGTCCGGTCAGGCAGTTCCGGCGGCGGTGCTGCACGATCCGGACGCCACGCAGGAGTGGCTGTGGGCCGTGTACGGCGAACCGGTGGCACTCGCCGTCGCCGACGGGCGATCCGGAGAGCTGACGGCGACAGCGGCTCGTCCCGAATTGGCCTATGCCGCACGGCAACTCGGCTATGCGTACTGGGCCGCGCACTGGTGGCCCGCCTCCACCATAGACGGCATTCCCGCGCTCGATTCCGAAGTGCTCGGCCGGGATATCGCGGCTCTCACCGAAGCCTGCGAATCGATCGTCGACGGTGCCGACGCACAACCGTCGCCGATGGGTCCGCCGTCCGAGGCGATTGCGGCGCGCCGGCAGGACTACGCGTTGGCGGCCGGTGCCGCCGGCCCCGGGCACACCGGATTGGCCCTGGCCACGGGCACCTCGGGCTGGGATTGGCGCCGGTGTCCCCCGGGCGTGCTGGATGCCTCGGAATTCGCCATCTCGTGGCTGCTGGCGAGGGAATCCGGCAGTACATCGGTCGAGGTGCGCGCGACGGCGGCTCCGCACCTCGATGCCGGTCTGCCCGTGCATCTGCGGCCTCGAGCTCGGGTCGTAACAGACTCCGTGGCAACGGATGTCGCGCTGCGGCTCACCGGCGATACGTGGGTCGGCGAGGAGCTGGTCGACGCCGAAAATATTGTGCGCGTGGATCTTTACGTGCCCGGGGTCGGGCCCGCCCCCGACGAGACCTCGGCATCGGAGAACATTTACGGGCCGAGGCTACGGCAGCGGATCCGGGAATTCGTGATCGACCGATTGCGATCGCCACAGCCGTCCATGCCACTACTCGAGGCAGAGCGCGCCGCCGCCGCATCGGATACGGACTTCTGATGGCCGACGCTGTTCCTCCCGGCCTCGAACTGCTGCACGAGGGCGCCGCGGCACACGCTCGCGGCGACGTCACCGAAGCACTGCGGATATTCGAGCACGCCACACACACCACCACCGGCGGCGTTCGGGTCAGCGCTCTGGTCAATGCGGCGAGTATGCGCGACGAACTCGGCGACCACGCCGGCGCCATCGCCGGATTCCGCGCCGCGATCGCCGAAATACCTGACGATGCAACGGAAAAGCGCGCATCCACACTCGTCAACTATTCACAGGCACTGCAGCACGTAGGCGATCTCGACGCCGCACAGACGGCGCTCGAGCAGGCGCGCGACCTTCTCACCGGCCACAGCGAGTTGTCGACGTTGCGGGTCTCGTGCCTGATCTCGCTGACCGCCGTTGCGATGCATCGCAGCCAGTGGGCGCGGGCCATCGAGCTGGCTACCGAATCACTGGAGTTCACCACGCGATTCGCGCCGCCGTTGCGCGGCCACCCGCTCGCCAATCTAGCGGCCGCCCACTTCGAGTCGGGGCGTGGTGAGCTCGGGCTCGACTTCGCCCACCAGGCCCTGACCGCATTCGAAGCAGCGGACGACGCGAACGGCACGGCCGAATCCCGGCAGACGCTCGCGATGATGTATGCCCGGCTGGGCCGCCCCGACGACGCCGAGCCGTATCTTGCTGCCAGCCAGCAATATTTCGAGCAGGCCGGTCTCGGCTACCGCGCGGGACTGGGGCTGCAACTGATGGGATATCTCGCCGAACGGCACGGCGACCTCGACCGCGTCGCACAGCTGTATCACCGGGCGCTGACCTCTTTCGAGCAATCCGGTGCCGCGCTCGAATCCGCCGGAGTGCGAATCCGAATGGCGACAGTGGATTTCGCGCACGGCCGGGTCGGCGACGGACAAGCGCAGCTCGCGGCCGCCTACGCGATCTATGCGGCGCGCGGTCTCGGCCTGCAGTGCGCGCGGGTCGACTATTGGCATGCGGCGCTGTGGGAGTCGGTGATCGACGACATGGTCACACCGCCGCCCACGGAGGTACTCGCCCTGGCTCGCGATCTGGCCGTCACCTCCGCCCTCGCCATCGACGCGGTGCGCTACAGCTTCACCAACGGGACCCAGCGGGAACAGTGGAACCGTGAGATCGCCGCTCCCGCCCTGCGACTGGCATTCCGCTTCGCCTACCTGTGCGGCAACGGCGGACTGATCGCTGATCTCATCGAAACCGTCTGCGCCGGAACTTCTTTCGTCGGCGACACCGCCTCTGCGGACGGTCCGCCCCGGCTTCCGTTCGACCCGATACCGATGCCCGGGGATGACGATCCCGACGCCGGTTCCCTGCAGCTGGGCTCGGCGCTGGCCCAGGTCGCCGCCGCGGCCGGGCTGCCCGTCTCCCCACCGCCACGGCTGGCGGTCGCGCCGGACGGCCACATCGCCTTGGACACCTACATCACCGCGGCCGAACAACGCTACGGCCGGACCGTCCGGGACGATCGGGTACTGGCGGTATGACCGACGAGGCACCCGGCGCACAACCGACGGTGAGCGTGCGGATGGCCGATGCCGGCGATCTGTACATGTCCTGGCGCTGGGTCGCGGATACCGCGAGCCCGGGCGTGGCTCTGCTGCCCGGCGCGGACATCGACGCCGCGGTGCGCCGGCTCGCGGCGGCGCTGCCCGATCCCGCCCGTCCCGGCGGACTCGAACAGGCCCTCACCACCGGCCCTTTCGCCGACCGCGAATCGGAATACACACTGGCCCAGGCACTCAGCCGCGCACTGCTCCCACAGGCGCTCGCGATCCAACTGCACGACCTGCTCGTGCGCGGTGTCCGCCCGCATATCCGGCTGCAGCCATCGCCACGGGTCGCGCAGGTGCCGTGGGAGATCATCGCCCCCGATCCGAATCTACGGCTGATCGATATCGCGGATCTCAGCCTGCTCGCACCGGCGAGCATCGTCCACGCGCCCGGCCGCACCGCGCGCAGGTGGGCCGGCGACCGTGCGCTGCCCGTGGTCGCGGTGCTCGATCCGCGGGTGCCCGGGTTCCGGGCCGATTCCGAACTCGGTTCGGTGCTCGGACGGATGCGTTCCAGCTCCCCACTCGCCGAGCTGGTAGCCGAATACGTTGCGCGACAGCGTTTTCGGCCGCTGATCGACGACCCGCTGCAGGCCTTCCGGCGCACCGATCTCGACCGCGGCCGTTTGGGCGCACTGCTGCGGGACGGTGCCTCCCGGCTGGTCTACGTCGGCCACGTCACCGCCGAACGTCCGGAATCCGGTCTGAGCGAGAACGCCGAACTGCACCTCACCTGCGCCGCCGACACCACCGGTTTCGCCCGGCCGCTGCGCACCCATCGCCCGCTGTCGGCCAAGGATCTGCTGCTGGGCACTCATACGTTGGAGCCCGAACCGGTTGCCGGACCGCAACTCTGGCCGATCCCGAGCCGGGTCGCGCTCATCGCCTGCGAAAGCGGGGGCGATCTGCGCTTCACCGAAGCGCTGGGGTTGGTGGCGGCGATGATCCACGGCGGGGCCGAACTGGTCACGGCCACTCGCTGGCCGCTACCCACCGATCTGGCATTCCAGCGGTTCGCCGGCACCACCGACGCGACGCCGCTGCAGGATGTCATCTGCGCGGTCGACGAGGCGCACGAAAGGGCCGATCCCGTTGCCGCCCTGGCGAAGTGGCAACGGGGGCGGCTCGCTGCCTGGCGTGAGACGGGTGCTGTGGCGGATTCACCGGTCTTGTGGGCGGCCTTCGCGACCGTCGACGCCCAGACCGAGCGTTGAACGGGCGCAGCGACCGCCGCAGAGCACCGCACAGACGCGACGACCCGCCGGACACGATTGTGCCCGGCGGGTCGTTCTGCAGCGTGAAACCTTACGCGGTTTCGGTGATCGGCCGGTCGACCCAGCTCATCAGGTCGCGCAGCTTCTTGCCGGTGACCTCGATCGGGTGCTCGGCGTTCTGCTTGCGCAGGCTCTCGAGCTCCTTGTTGCCGCCCTCGACGTTGGCGACCAGGCGCTTGACGAAGGTGCCGTCCTGGATGTCCTTCAGGATCGCCTTCATGCGCTCCTTGGTGTCGGCGTCGATGACCCGCGGGCCCGACAGGTAGCCACCGAACTCGGCGGTGTCGGAGACCGAGTAGTTCATCCGCGCGATGCCGCCCTCGTACATCAGGTCGACGATCAGCTTCAGTTCGTGCAGCACCTCGAAGTAGGCCATCTCCGGCGCGTAGCCGGCCTCGACCATAACCTCGAAACCGGTCTTGACCAGCTCTTCGGTACCACCGCAGAGGACGGCCTGCTCACCGAACAGGTCGGTCTCGGTCTCCTCCTTGAAGGTGGTCTTGATGACGCCGGCGCGGGTGCCGCCGATGCCCTTGGCGTAGGACAGCGCCAGGGCCTGGCCCTCACCCTTCGGGTCCTGGTCGATGGCGATCAGGGCCGGAACACCCTTGCCGTCGACGAACTGGCGGCGCACCAGGTGGCCGGGACCCTTCGGGGCGACCATGCCGATGGTGACGTTGGCCGGAGCCTTGATCAGGCCGAAGTGGATGTTCAGGCCGTGGCCGAAGAACAGAGCGTCGCCGTCCTTCAGGTTCGGCTCGATGTCCTCGGTGAAGATCTTGGCCTGCGCGGTGTCGGGGGCGAGCAGCATGATGACGTCCGCCCACTCCGAGACCTCGGCCGGGGTGCCGACGGTCAGGCCGGCCTCTTCGGCCTTGGCCCGCGACTTGGAGCCTTCCTTGAGGCCGATGCGCACCTCGACGCCGGAGTCACGCAGGCTCAGCGAGTGTGCGTGGCCCTGGGAGCCGTAGCCGATCACGGCGACCTTGCGGCCCTGGATGATCGACAGATCGGCGTCGTCGTCGTAGAACATCTCGACTGCCACGGTGGTTGTGTCCCTTCGTTGATTCTTCTGAATAAGTGTTAGCGGGTCGCGGTGATGGACTTCGGCCCGCGGCCGACGGCCACCACGCCGGACTGCACGATCTCACGGATGCCGTACGGTTCCAGCATCCGCAGCAGCGCCTCGAGCTTGGACCGGGTGCCGGTCGCCTCGATGGTCAGCGCGTCGGGCGACACGTCGATGACCTTAGCCCGGAACAGGTTGGCCGATTCGATCACCTGGGTGCGCACGCTGGCGTCGGCGCGCACCTTCACCAGGATCAGCTCGCGGGCCACCGAGGCGTCGGCGTCCTGCTCCACGATCTTGATGACGTTCACCAGCTTGTTCAGCTGCTTGGTCACCTGTTCCAGCGGCAGATCCTCCACGGTGACGACGATGGTCATCCGCGAGATGTCCGGAACTTCGGTGCCGCCCACGGCCAGGGATTCGATGTTGAATCCACGCCGGGAGAACAGACTCGCCACCCGGGCCAGCACGCCGGGTTTGTCCTCCACCAGCACGCTGAGGGTATGGGTCGTGCTCACAGGTTGGTCTCCTTCTGCGAGGCCCGTTCGTGCGCCGACAGGGTCGCCTTGTCGTGGGACATGGCCTCATGGATGACGGCCGGCTCGGCGGCCTGCTCGTCCTCGTCGAACAGCGGGCGGATGCCGCGGGCGGCCATGATCTCGTCGTTGGAGGTGCCGGCGGCGACCATCGGCCACACCTGCGCGTCCTTGCCGACGATGAAGTCGATGACCACGGGACGGTCGTTGATCGACTGCGCCTCGCGGATGGCGGCCTCGACGTCCTCTTCCTTCTCCACCCGGATGCCGTGGCAGCCCAGCGCTTCGGCGAGCTTCACGAAATCGGGGATGCGCAGGGTGTGGGTGCCCAGGTCGGTGTTGGAGTAGCGCTGCTCGTAGAACAGCGTCTGCCACTGCCGGACCATGCCCAGGTTGCCGTTGTTGATCAGCGCGACCTTGATCGGCACGCCCTCGACGGCACAGGTCGCGAGCTCCTGATTGGTCATCTGGAAGCAGCCGTCACCGTCGACCGCCCACACCTCTTTGTCCGGCGCGCCCATCTTGGCGCCCATCGCCGCGGGCACGGCGTAGCCCATGGTGCCCAGGCCACCGGAGTTCAGCCAGGTGCGCGGCTTCTCGTACTTGACGAACTGCGCGGCCCACATCTGGTGCTGACCGACACCGGCCACGTAGATGGCGTCGGGTCCGGCCAGGCGGCCCAGGGTCTCGATGACGTACTCCGGCGACAGCGAGCCGTCGGAGGTCGGACCGTAACCGAGCGGGTACTGCTTGCGCACACCGTCGAGGTAGGTCCACCAGGACTCCAGGTCCAGCAGCGGAGCCTCGGCGTTGGTGAAGGCCGGATCGGACTTGAGGGTCTCGATCAGTTCCGTGATGACCTCGCGGCAGTCACCCACGATCGGCACGTCGGCGTGGCGGTTCTTACCGATCTCGGCGGGATCGATATCGGCGTGGATCACCTTCGCGTGCGGGGCGAAGGAATCGAGCTGGCCGGTGACGCGGTCGTCGAAGCGGGCGCCCAGGGTGATCAGCAGGTCCGACTTCTGCAGGGCCGCAACGGCTCCCACGGTGCCGTGCATACCGGGCATACCCATGTTGAGGGTGTGGCTGTCGGGGAACGCGCCGCGCGCCATCAGGGTGGTGACCACCGGGATGCCGGTCAGCTCGGCCAACTCCAGCAGCTCCGGCGAGGCATCGGCCTTGATCACGCCGCCACCGACATAGAGCACGGGAGCCTTGGCCTCGGCGATCATCCGGGCCGCCTCGCGCACCTGCTTACCGTGCGGCTTGGTCACCGGACGGTAGCCGGGCAGCCGCATCTCCGGCGGCCAGCTGAAGGTGGTCTGCGCCTGCAGCACATCCTTCGGGATGTCGACCAGCACCGCGCCCGGACGGCCGGAGGAGGCCAGATGGAACGCCTCGGCGATGATGCGCGGGATGTCGATGGCGTCGTTGACCAGGAAGTTGTGCTTCGTGCACGCCATGGTGATGCCGGAGATGTCGGCTTCCTGGAAGGCGTCGGTACCGATCAGGCCGCGGCCGACCTGTCCGGTGATCGCCACCAGCGGCACCGAATCCATCTGCGCGTCCGCGATCGGGGTGACCAGGTTGGTCGCGCCCGGACCGGATGTGGCCATACACACACCGACCTTGCCGGTGGCCTGGGCGTAACCGGTCGCCGCATGGCCGGCGCCCTGCTCGTGCCGGACCAGGACGTGGCGCACGCGGGTGGAGTCGAAGAGCGGGTCGTAGACGGGAAGAATCGCACCACCCGGAATGCCGAATACCGTGTCGACGCCGAGCTCCTCGAGGGAGCGGACGACGGACTGGGCGCCGGTCACCTTCTCGGGCGGGACCTGGCGGCGGTTTCCGGTCGCGGCGGCAGCCGCGGGGGTCGGCTGGGAGGCCGAGGGCGCTGGCCTGCGGGCCGAGGGCCCGGGCCGGGCAGTTGGTGCGCTCACCGTCTTTTTCCTTACTGCTTGTCGTTCACCGCTTCGCTGTCACGCGGCGCTCGCGCGAACATCGAAGCCGTGAACACAACTTGTCCGAACACAAAAAAGCCCCCGTCAGCCGATGGCTGAGCGAGGGTGGCGCGTCGCAGTTGCGAGCTTGACGTAGTCGACCTCGAGTCGTCAGGCTC
Source organism: Nocardia africana NBRC 100379 (assembly GCF_001612635.1). GTDB lineage: Bacteria > Actinomycetota > Actinomycetes > Mycobacteriales > Mycobacteriaceae > Nocardia > Nocardia africana. Next base: position 236,785 of record NZ_BDAV01000005.1, read on the forward strand.
AGCGCTGGACGCGCCGGCCGATTACGAGAAGCTCGTTTCGATTCACGCGCTCGACGGTATGCGCGCGAGAGCCGATGAGTCAAATTACTTGACGTGCGGTGTCTCATTATGTGAGACGGGGCGGTTCGAGTGTCGCTTCACCATGATGCGAGGATGGGGGTGTGTCATCGCCGCAGCAGTCCGTGCCACCAGCTCAATCGTCCCACACCGCCGAAGGCGGAACCGATACGGGGCGGGTGATCCGTATCCCCCGGCTCGGGCATCTCGGGGTGTTCATTCTGCTGTTCTGCGTGGCGTTCCCGTTCTTCGGCTGGCCGGCGGTGCTGTGGATCCTGTTCCTCATTCCCATCGCGGCCGCGTGGTGGGTCGAGCGCTCCCGCACCACGGTCTCGGCCGGCGGACTGGATCTGCGCACGACCTTCGGCTCCCGGCATATCGACTGGTCTCAGATCCAAGGACTGCGGATCCCCAAGCGCGGCTGGGTGCGCGCGCATCTGAGCGACGGTTCCGAGGTGGCCCTGCCGGCGGTGAGCTACGACCGGTTGAAGGATCTGGTCGCGGCATCGGACGGGCGGATTCCGGATCCGTTCGCACGGCCGGAGAAGAGCGCGGCGGGCACTGACGACAAGAACGACGAAAAGGACGGCATCGAAGCCCGGAGCGCGGAATCCGGCGCAGCGGACAGCTCCTCGGCCGACGTTGCCGAGAAGCCGGATACCTCCACGGACGACTGAGCGGGATCTCGTTCCGCTCCGCCGCTTCGGCAAGTCGTCGCCGCCCGCCCGGCGGCGAAGCAGTGGGATGTTTCACACTCTCCCGCCAACGCCGAACGCCGGGAACAAATTCGCGCGTTCGCGATGCTGCCCTGACTACGTCCCCACTCGGGGCGAGTCGCCGCGATCATCGCGTCGCGGTGCGGGTCCGTGGTCGAGGCCCCACCCGGTGACGGCCGCTCGGACCGGCTCGACGTGCGTCGTGCTGCCGCGCCACCCCGCGGCCGCACGACCACCCGCCTCCGGTGAGCCCGCTCCGGTGGCGGGAGTAACGTTGAAGCGCCGAACAGACACTCTGCTCTTGCGAACAGACACCTCTGCCGACGACACCACTCGCCGAAGAGACGCTCCGCACGGCGGCCGACCAGCCCCCGGCCCCGGCGACCCACCGGACGATGAGCACCGACGAGCAGAGCCCTGCCCGAGTAGAGCCGCTCCGGCCACCGCGCCGACCACCGAGGACCGAATTCATGCCACCGCTTCGCTCACGCACCACCACCGCCGGACGCAATGCCGCAGGCGCACGCGCACTCTGGCGGGCCACCGGCCTGACCGACTCCGATTTCGGTAAGCCGATCGTCGCGATCGCGAACTCCTACACCCAATTCGTGCCCGGCCACGTGCATCTGAAGGATGTCGGCGAGATCGTCGCCGACGCGGTGCGCGCCGCCGGTGGCGTGCCGCGCGAATTCCACACCATCGCCGTCGACGACGGCATCGCGATGGGTCACGGCGGCATGCTCTATTCGCTGCCCAGCCGCGAAATCATCGCGGACTCGGTCGAATACATGGTCAACGCGCACACCGCCGACGCGCTGGTGTGTATCTCCAACTGCGACAAGATCACTCCCGGCATGCTGAACGCCGCCATGCGGCTCAACATCCCGACCGTGTTCGTCTCCGGCGGTCCGATGGAGGCCGGTAAGGCCGTGGTCGTCGGCGGTGTGGCCCAGGCGCCCACCGATCTGATCACCGCGATCGCCGCCAGCGCCTCCACCGAGGTCAGCGACGAAGGGCTGAGCGAAGTCGAGCGCAGCGCCTGCCCGACCTGCGGTTCCTGTTCCGGCATGTTCACCGCGAACTCGATGAACTGCCTCACCGAGGCACTGGGCCTCGCGCTGCCCGGCAACGGCTCCACCCTCGCCACCCACGCGGCGCGGCGGGCGCTGTTCGAGCGGGCCGGCAGCACCGTCGTCGAGATCGCCAACCGCTGGTACCGCGAGGACGACGATTCGGTCCTGCCGCGAAACGTCGCCAACGCCAAGGCCTTCCGCAACGCGATGGCCCTCGACGTCGCGATGGGCGGTTCCACCAACACGGTGCTGCACACCCTGGCGGCCGCGCAGGAAGGCGACATCGATTTCGACCTCGCCACCATCGACGAGATCTCGCGCCGGGTGCCCTGCCTGTCGAAGGTCTCGCCCAACTCCGACTACCACATGGAGGATGTGCACCGCGCCGGTGGCATCCCCGCCATCCTCGGCGAGCTGCGCCGCGGCGGACTGCTGGAAACCGACGTGACCACCGTCCACACCGCCACCCTCGACGAGTGGCTCGACACCTGGGACATCCGCTCCGGCAAGGCCTCCGACGAAGCGATCGAACTGTTCCACGCCGCACCGGGCGGGGTCCGGACCACCGTGCCGTTCTCCACCGAGAACCGCTGGTCCTCGCTGGACACCGATGCCGAGGGCGGCTGCATTCGCGATATCGCACACGCCTACACCGTCGAGGGCGGGCTGTGCGTGCTGCGGGGCAATATCGCCCTCGACGGCGCCATCCTGAAGACCGCCGGTATCGACGAGGACCTGTTCACCTTCGAGGGACCGGCCGTGGTGCTGGAATCCCAGGAAGACGCGGTCTCGGCGATCCTCGGCAAGAAGATCACCCCCGGCGACGTCGTCGTGATCCGGTACGAGGGCCCCGCCGGCGGCCCCGGCATGCAGGAGATGCTGCATCCCACCTCGTTCCTCAAGGGCCTCGGCCTGGGCAAGGTGTGCGCGCTGATCACCGACGGCCGCTTCTCCGGCGGCACCTCCGGCCTGTCCATCGGGCACATCTCCCCCGAGGCGGCCAGCGGCGGCGCCATCGGCCTGATCGTGAACGGCGACCGCATCCGCATCGACGTGCACACCCGCGCGCTGGAGCTGCTGGTCGACGACGAGGTGCTCGCCGAGCGCCGCGCCAAGATGGAGGCGCGGGAGCGGCCGTGGCAGCCGGTCCAGCGCGATCGGCCGATCACCACCGCGCTGCGGGCCTACGCGGCGCTGGCGACCTCCGCCGACAAGGGCGCAGTCCGCCGCGTGCCGTAGGCTGTGCCGCCTCCCCGAGGAAGTGATCGCCCACGATCCGGCGACCGCGAACCGGGATGGCGGAAAAAGGGGGATTCGTGGCGCGCACAGCGGGGCGCACCATGCCCGAATCGAGCACCATTTACGGGGCGCCGACCGTTCGGAAGCGTCGTCGCCCCAACCGGTTCCGGTCGACGCCCGCGGGCAGCAACCGAGAATCCGATCACGAGGAGTCCCCCATGCCTTTCATTACCACGTCGGACGGCGTCGACATCTTCTACAAGGACTGGGGCAGCGGACAGCCCATCGTCTTCAGCCACGGCTGGCGCTGTCCTCGGATGACTGGGACGCACAACTGATGTTCTTCGTGTCCCACGGTTTCCGGGTGGTCGCTCACGACCGGCGTGGACACGGCCGTTCCGCTCAGGTCGCCGACGGGCACGATATGGACCACTATGCCGATGACCTGGCCGCCGTCGTCACTCATCTCGATCTGACGAACGCGGTTCATATCGGTCATTCCACCGGCGGTGGTGAGGTCGTGCGTTACCTGACCCGCCACGGACAGGATCGGGCGGCCAAAGCCGTTCTGATCAGTGCGGTGCCGCCGATCATGGTGAAGACCGCCGACAATCCGGGCGGATTGGACAAGTCGGTCTTCGACGACATCCAGGAACAGGTCGCCACCCGCCGGTCGGACTTCTTTCGCACGTTCGCCGAAGGACCGTTCTACGGCTACAACCGGCCCGGCGCACAGCCCTCCGAAGGAGTGATCGCCAACTGGTGGCGCCAAGGCATGGCCGGCGGCGCCAAAGCCCACTACGACGGTGTCGTCGCATTCTCCCAGACCGACTTCACCGATGAGCTCACGAAGATCACCATCCCCACTCTCGTCATGCACGGGGAGGATGACCAGGTGGTCCCGATCGAGAACACCGGCATCCGCTCGGCCGAACTGTTGCCCAACAGCACCCTGAAGACCTATCCGGGCTTCCCGCACGGTATGCCGACGACCGAAGCCGCGACCATCAACGCCGACCTGCTCGCATTCATTCGTTCCTGAGCGGTCGTTGCGCGCCGGAGCTCGTCCGGGCGGGGTCCGCCGGATCTGCGGCAGTTGGGAACACGGCGCTCCCCAGTGGGAAGCGCCGTGTTCACCAGGTTGTGGCCCGGCGTCGCGGCTACCTACTTGCGCAGGTGGTGGCTGACGTCGCCGATGAGGTCCATGGTGACCGCGCGTTCGGCGAAGGCCCAGGTGCCGTCGGTGCGGTGGAAGCGGTCGGCGTAGCGGCCGCTAACGATGGGTTGCAGCGGTAGGTCGGGGGTGGCTTGCAGGACGGTGAAATACGATCGGGCCGTGGCGGTGTCCCGGTCCTCGTCGACCTCGATGACCAGGTTGGTGACCAGGTGTTTCGTGCGGGGAGTGCCGTCGTCGTAGCGGATCACGGTGGCGGACAGCATCTTCTCCACCGCGCCGCTGCCCTCGATCCGTGCGCCGCTGCCGCCGAAGCTGCCTGCAGCGAACAGAGCGCCGACGCCGCCGAAGTCGCCCTGGTCGACCAGCAGGGCGTAGTCGGCGATCAGGCGTTCGATCGCTCGGTGACTCGACGGCTCAACGGAATTCGACACGGGAACGACTCTAGAAGATCCCCACGAACGGGTTGCCGCCGTGCAGGAAGATCCAGCCGGCGGCCGCGGCCGCGAGCGCCAGGATCAGGCAGACGAACGAACCCCAGGAGGGGCGGACGGCCCAGCCGCGGTTGCGGTCGAACGACAGGCGGCCGGGGCCGGTGAGGATCAGCGAGGCCGCCGCGCCGGCGAGGATCGACTCCAACTCGACCGGGCGGTACTGGAAGTCGGGAGCCATACCCTGCTTCCACAGCCACGCGGTCGAGATCGAGGCCAGGACGGCGCCGGCCGCGAGCGGGGTGGCCAGGCCGAGGATGATCAGCGCGCCGCCGCCGACCTCGGAGACGGTGAGCATCGCGGTGGACAGTTCGATGTGTTTCCAGCCGCCCTGTTCGAGCATGTGCCGGGTGCCGTCCAGACCGGGCCCGTGGAACCAGCCCGCCAGCTTCTGCAGGCCGTGGTAGAGGAAGGTGAGGCCGACGGTCAGGCGCAGGCCCAGCAGACCCAGATCCAGTGTGCCGCGCCGATATTCGCGTGGGCGACGGAGTCGCTCGGTGTCGCCGTTGGCCCGCGCGGGCGGGATCGTGGCGAAGGCGTAGGTGGGTGCTTCGGCGCCTGCGGGCTCGGCGCCGGGATGTTCCGTGCCGGGATGTTCGGTGCCCCGGGCAGCGCCGGGGTGCGCTGCGCTCGCGGCGGTAGCGCCGGCGGCGGCGCCGGTGGGCTCCTGCGTCATCTTCGTGGCGCCGGTGTGCTCGGCACCCGCGGCCGGTACGTCCGGGTCCAGGCCGAGATCGTCGTCGGTGCGCGGAACATCCTTGCCCACCGCGGGTTTCACCGAGGGAAATTCGCCGGTCGGATTGTCGTAGGGGCTGCCTGCCGTCGGTCCGGAGCCCGACGGCCGCCCCGACGGCTGATTCGATTCCGGTGTTTGATTCGGCTTGTCCGTCACGGGCACAGAGTATGACGCCAAACGAGCGGGCGCGTGGTCTGGTCCCGGCGTGTCAGCCGCGGCCCGCCGGTCCTGCGGCGCGCCCCGCCAGCACGAACCGCAGTCGCCGCGGTGGGCCGCGCGGTGTGGTCCGGACCCCTGCGAGCGCGCGCGGCGGTATTTCCGTAACGTTTGGGCAATGAGTGTGGTTGTCGTCGGCCGTGTCGCGTCGATCCTCGCCGTCACCGCGGGCCTGGTGGTCGGCTGTGCTCGCTTCGACGATTCCGCGTCCAAACCGTTCACTCCCGCACCCACCATCGAACCCGAGGGGCAGGGCCCGACCAGCGAACCGAAAACTCCGCCGCCGACCGGGCAACGCCCGACCGGGCCCTGTATCGATCCCGATCCCGCGGTCGTGGTGTCGTGCCTGGACACCACCGGCGGGCTGACGGTCCTGCCGGACGGGCAGCAGGCACTGGTCACCGAACGCACCACCGGGCGCCTTCTGAAGGTCACCGCCGTCGATCCGAGCCAGGCGCCGCCGCAGCCGCTCGAGGTCAACCGGGTCGATGTCGACGCGGCCGGCGACGGCGGGCTCAGCGATGTCGCGCTCTCACCGAGTTACGGCGAGGACGGCCTGGTCTACGCCTACATCACCACCGCCTCGGACAATCGCGTCGTGCGCATCGGCGCGGGCGGCGATCCGAAACCGATTCTCACCGGAATCCCCAAGGGCGCCAACGGAAACCACGGCTCGCTCGCCTTCGTCTCACCGACCAAGCTGGCGGTGCTGACCGGCGACGCCGGCAATCCGGGCGCGGCGAACGACCCCGGGTCCCTGGCCGGCAAGCTGCTCGAGATCGACGATCCGGCGCCGGGCAACGCGAATCCGAAGGTGCTGGCATCGGGTATCGGCACCGCCGGCGGGGTGTGCCCCGACCACAAGGACACCATCTGGTTCACCGACCGCACCGCCACCGAGGACCGGCTGCAGCGCCTCGGACCCGACGGCGCCGTCGCCACGGCGTGGACGTGGCCGGACAAGCCGGGTGCGGGTGGCTGCGCGGCCGCCGTGGACGGCGTGGCGGTCTCGATGCAGGGCGCCAAGGCGCTGGCCTTCGCCAACGCCGATCCCACCACCCACGCGGTGACCACCGCCCCGACGATGGTCGCGCAGGACAAATACGGTTCGCTCGGTGGCGCCGCGCTGGGCGCCGACGGCAACGTCTGGGTGGGGACGGTCAACAAACCCGCCGCCGCGGGGCCGTTGGACGACCGCATCGTACGGATCCCGCCGCCGAAGGGCGGTGCCGGCGGTGGACCGGACTAGTCAGCAGGGTCTTCCCGGCCCGGCCGCGGTGGGCCGGGCCTCGAGGTACGAGTACTCAGGCCGCGCCGCAGGCGGCGAGCACCAGTTCACGGACGCGGGCGGCGTCGGCCTGGCCTCGGGTGGCCTTCATGACATCGCCGACGATCTTGCCGGCGGCCTGGACCTTGCCGGAACGGATCTTGTCGGCGATGTCCGGGTTGGCGGCCAGGGCCTTGTCGACCTCGGTCTGCAGGGCGGAGTCGTCGGACACCATGCCCAGCCCCTTGGCCTCGACGATCTGCCCCGGATCGCCCTCACCGGCCAGCACGAAATCGACGACCTGGCGCGCCACCTTGGAGTTGATGGTCTTGGCGTCGACCAGCGCGACCACCTCGGCGACCTGCTTCGGCGTGATCGGCAGATCCTCCAGCGCGACCTCGCGCTCCTTGGCCTGCTCGGTGAGGTAGTTGACCCACCAGGCGCGGGCGGCGTCGACCGTGGTGCCGGCGTCGACGGTGGCGATGATCAGATCGAGCGCACCGGCGTTGATCAGATCGCGGAACACCTCGTCGGACAGACCCCATTCGGCCTGGATGCGGGCGCGGCGCAGCCACGGGTATTCGGGGATGGTGCCGCGCAGCTTCTCGACCCAGTCGGCGTCGGGCGCGATCGGCTCGAGGTCCGGTTCCGGGAAGTAGCGGTAGTCCTCGGCGGTTTCCTTGACCCGGCCCGGGGAGGTGGAACCGTCGCCCTCGTGGAAGTGGCGGGTCTCCTGGATCACGGTGCCGCCGGAGCTGAGCACCGCGCCTTGGCGGCGCATCTCGTAGCGCACCGCGACCTCGACGCTGCGCAGCGAGTTCACGTTCTTGGTCTCGGTGCGGGTGCCGAATTCCTTGGCGCCCTTGGCCATCAGCGACACGTTGGCGTCGCAGCGCAGCGAACCCTGCTCCATCTTCACATCGGAGACGTCGAGTGCCTTCAGCAGATCGCGCAGGGCGGTGACGTAGGCGCGGGCCACCTCGGGGGCGCGTTCACCGGCACCGGTGATCGGCTTGGTGACGATTTCGATCAGCGGCACGCCGGCCCGGTTGTAGTCCAGCAGCGAATGGCTCGCGCCGTGGATGCGGCCGGTGGCGCCGCCCACGTGCAGGGACTTCCCGGTGTCCTCCTCCATGTGGGCGCGTTCGATGTCGACCCGGAAGGTGGAGCCGTCGTCGAGCACCACATCGAGGTAGCCGTCGGTGGCGATCGGCTCGTCGTACTGGCTGATCTGGTAGTTCTTCGGCTGATCCGGGTAGAAGTAGTTCTTGCGCGCGAAGCGGCCCCACGGAGTGATCGAGCAGTTCAGCGCCAGGCCGATGCGGATCGCCGACTCCACGGCCTGCTGGTTGACCACCGGCAGCGAACCCGGCAGGCCGAGACAGACCGGGCAGACCTGGGTGTTCGGCTCGGCGCCGAAGGCCGTCGGGCACCCGCAGAACATCTTGGTTTCGGTGCCCAGTTCGACGTGCACCTCCATGCCCAGCACCGGCTCGTACCGGTCGATGACGTCGGCATAGTCCATCAAGTCCACCGTGGGTGCAGTCATGTCCATCAGTTTATGTAAGGGCACCGACGACGCTGCGCCGACCCGTTGCGGGGCGCAGTACCCGGAGTAGTCCCACGCGCCCGGCCGCGTGGGACTTCCCCTCCTGACGCGATCAGTCGACGGCGATGGCCTCGACGATCGGCATGCGGGCCGCGCGCAGCGACGGCGGGATCGAGCCGAGCAGGGCCAGGACCAGCGCGGCGGCGGCGTAGACCAGCAACAGGGGGCTCGGGCGGTACACCACGTCGATGGTCATCGCGTGCCCCATCGCCACGGTGGCCAGATACTGCACGGCCGCGCCGGTCACCAAACCCAATGCGGCCCCGGCCAATCCGATGCCGGCCGCCTCGGTCAGCACCGTGCGCAACAGGAATCGGCGGCTGGTGCCCATGGCGCGCAGCACGCCGAGTTCGCGGCGGCGTTCCAGCACCGACAGCATCAGCGTGTTCAGCAGCGCCGCGGTCGACACCAGCACCACGATCCACAGAATCGAACCGGACAGCGACGTACCCTGCTGCACCCCCTGCGATACCGCCGCGAGCGCCTGCGCGCCGGTGTCCACGTGCAGGGCGGGCGGCACCACCGCGCGGATCGCGTCGATCACCTGGGCCTTGTCGACACCGGGCGCGAAGTTGACGCCGAGGATCGTCTCTCCCGGCCGGTCGTACCACTGCCGGAGGACGTCCAGATCCATCAGCACGATGCCCGACAGCGCCGAGAAGTACGGGATCACCCGCAGGACCCGCACGGAATGGATGCCCGTCGGCGTCGGCAGCTCGAGTCGTGCGCCCTCGCCGACACCCAGCGAGCGCGCCACATCACGCGACAGCACCACGCCCTGCCCCGACGACATCTGTTGCAGCACATCGGGTCCCAGATCGGCCAGGACCGACGATCGGATATTCGCCTGATAAGCCTGCAGCATCACCCGGTCGCTACCCACGGTGGCGAAGGCCATCTGCGCCGACCCCACGTCGGCGACGCCGGGCACCCGCCGCACCGTTTCCTTCAGATCCGCCGGAAGCAGTGGGCCCGTGGGGAATTCGGCCAGCGAGGTGGGGCTGATGTAGGCGTCGCGGCGGCCGAGATCGGAGAACGAGTCCCGCGCCGAATCGACCAGATTGCTCGACGCACCGCCCATCGCGACGGTCGCGGTGACGCCGATCATCACCGTCATCGCCGTGGCCCACACACGTCGCGGAGCCCGTTCGATGGTGGTCGCCCCCAGGGCGCCGGGCGCGCCGAAGATCCGGGCGACCGCGGCCGCCAGTCGCACGATCGGGCCCATCGCGGCGAAACACAAGCCGACCGCGCCCGCGATGGACAGCGAGATCGCGACGAGCGAGACCCGCCCCAGATCAGCGCGAGCGATGACGATGGCGCCGCCGACCATGGCCACGCCACCCGCCAGCGCACCCCAGCGCAACCACGGCCCGACCGAATCGGCCTTCGACACTCCCACCGGCGCCAGCGCCTCGATGGGCTGCACCTTGTAGACCTGCCGGGCGGCGATCGACGCGGCCGCGACGCTGGCCAGCACACAGGCCGCGATCGCGAACGGAATCGCGTAGCCGGGCACCATGTATTCGGTGCGGGTGTCCACCGCCGCCACCATGGCCGAGGGAATCGTGTCGATCGACATGCGCCCGGCGAAGATCCCCACGACCGAACCGATCGCGCCGCCGATCAACCCGATGACGGCCGCCTCCACGACGAGATCACGAACCATCGGACGCCGCCGCCCGCCGATCGCGCGCAGCAGCGACAGCATCGGGCGGCGTTGTGCCACCGCCATACTCATCGCGTTGTAGATCAGAAATCCCGAAACGATCAGCGCCGCAGCGGAAGCCATCGTGGTGGAGAAGCGCACGAGCTGGATCGCGCCACCCGCCTGGGCGGCCCGCAGGCTCGGATCGGCCACCACGGCCCGGCCGTTCACCAGCGTGGTCAGCGCCGAACGCAACTGCCCCACATCGGTTCCCGGCTTCGGCACGATCTGGAGGGAGTCGACCATGCCCGCCCGGCCGGCTAGTTGCTGGGCGACGGGCAGGGTGGCGATGACGATGTGCCCGCTGTTGAGTTTGCGGGAGGTGGCGTCGTCGAGTACTCCGGCCACGGTCACCTGCTGGTTGCCCAGCGTGAAGGTCTCGCCCTCGTGCCGGCCCAGCCCCGCGCCGACGAGAACGCCGCCCGGCACCGACAGCAGTTTCGCCGCCTGCGCGCTCATCGCCCCGTTGAGTTCGCTGCCGAGCGCCGATACCGACGCGTCGGCGCCGATGAGCAGCGTGCGGTCGGCCGGGTTGCCGACCCCGGTGCGGATCATCGGCACCGCCGCCTCGACGCCGGGGACCGCGCGCACCTGCGGCACCAGATCCTGCCCGAATCCGCTCTCGGTGATGCCGGAGATCTCGAGTTGGGCCTTACCGCCCAGCGCCGAGGTCAGCCGGTCGACCGAGCCGGTCACCGAACCGGAGATGCTGAGCACCGCCACCAGCAGTCCCGCCGATACGCCCATGACCGCCATCGACATGGCGGTGCGGCCCTTGTGGGTGAACAGCTCTCCGATATTGAACAGCCGCAACCGATCCCAGCCGGCTGTGATCACGCGCGCACCACCTCGTCGCCGTCGCGAACCTCGCCGCGGCGCGCGGACACCAGCTCGTCGGAACCGATGCGCCCGTCCCGCAGGGTGATCACGCGATCGCAATATTCGACGGCGCCCATGTCGTGGGTGACCATCACCACCGAATTGCCGGCGCCGGAGATGTCGCCGAGCAGTTCCAGAATGGCGGCGCCGGTCTTGGAATCCAGGTTGCCGGTGGGCTCGTCGGCCAGGATCAGCGGCGGATCCATGATCAGCGCGCGAGCCACGGCCACCCGCTGCATCTGGCCGCCGGACAGTTCGGCGGGACGATGGTCGGCGCGATCGGCCAGGCCCACGCGGTCGAGCAGTTCCAGCGCCCGCGGCTTGGCCTTGCGCAACCCGGTGCCGTCCAGCAGTTTCGGCACCGCGACGTTCTCCCACGCCGAGAGCGTCGGCAGCAGGTTGAAGAACTGGAAGACGAAACCCACGCGGTGGCGGCGGAACTCGGATTGCCGGTTGTCGTCGAGGGCGCCGATCTCCTCCCCCTGGAAGGTGATCGAACCCGAATCCGGCGAATCCAGTGCGCCGAGCAGGTGCAGCAGCGTGCTCTTTCCGGAGCCGGACGGGCCGATGATGGAGGTGAATTCCCCCGCCTCGATGCGCAGGCTGATGCTGTCGAGAGCGCGAACCCGCTGTTCACCCACCCGGTATTCCTTGACGACGTCGGTCAATTCCAACATGGCGGTCGCCCCACCCTCTTTCTGCTGTCGGTTGCGGTGACGGCGCGGGTTCGACTGCGCCGCAACCGGGTCGGATCGTCGCTCAGCGTGCCAGGGCCGGCTCGCGATGCCAATGCCGGACCTCGTGCGCGTCGAGCACGGCACGCAGAACCGGCTGTTCGGCGGCCAGTTCCAGATAGGCCTCCGCCGGCGACTGTCCCTGCAGCTGAGCCTGGTCGAGCTTGGCGTGCAGATGGTTGTCCCACCGATACCGCAGGGCGGCAAGCACTCCGGCCGGTCCGCCGAAGAGCCGATCGCAGTCGGGCAGGTCGTAGAACAGTCCCGGGGTGGCCGGATCGACGGCCGCGCGGGCGAGCACCTCGTGCAGGATGTCGGTACGAGCGTGCTGGTCTTGCCAAGTCATCGCACCCATCTCCTCGGGCCGGGTGTCCGAACCTTTCCGCCGGACACTGTGCGACTCACGCTACGGACGCGGCCCCGCGGATACGTCGTGCCGCAGACGAGACTTCGGGTCCTACCACGGTAGGAGCGCGGGCCCTTTCCGGGAACGATGCAACGGCGCCCCGCCGGCGACTAGCCTGACTGTTATGGACCTGACCAGCGCCGACGACCGTGCGGGTGCATCGCCGCACGCGCCGCGGCGCCCGGGCCGGGCCCGCCTGGCGCTGGGGCGGGTCGCAGGTCGCCTGCTCGACCTCGCGCACGATCCGGCCGGCACGCTGCGGCGGCGGGTCGAGGAGATGTCCTACGGCTATCCCGTCTCGGTGGTGGTCACCGCGGATATCGCGGTCGTGGTGTCGGCGGTCGCGGCCGCGGCGCTGCGCAGCCAGTACTTCTCGACCGGGGTGCCCTTCCTCGCGGTGGCGCTGCTGTTCGCCTGCTATCCGCTGCTGTTCTTGTTCGATCTGCCCCCGAAACCGGCGGTGTTCGGCCTGTCCGCGCTCACCGCCCAGGCACTGTTCCTGCTGCAGCCCGTCTCGCCCGACTGTTCTCCGCTGGTGCTGACCGTGATGGTCGGCATGATCGGGGCGATCGCGCCGAAACGGGTCAGCCTGTTCTGGACGATCGCCGCGGTCGCGGAGATCGTCATCTTCTACGCACTGGGCTCCGCCGAACTGGTGCAGGTATACGTCGTGGCGATCGTGCTGGGCTGGATGGTCGGCCTGATGCTGCAATTCCAGCGGCAGTCGCTCGATCAGGAACGCGAGAATCAGGCGATCCGCTCCGCGCAGGCCGCCGACGACGAACGCCGACGGATCGCGCGCGAGGTCCACGACGTGATCGCCCATTCCCTCAGCGTCACGCTGCTGCATCTGACCGCGGCGCGGCACGCACTGGAGACCGACCGCGATGTCGACGAGGCCATCGACGCACTGGGCGATGCCGAGCGCCTCGGCCGCCAGGCGATGGCCGATATCCGGCACACCGTCGGCCTGCTCGATCAGCGCCCGTCCGCGATGACACCCGAACCGGGTCTCGAGGACATCGCCGATCTGGTCGCCGATTTCGTCGGTGCCGGGTTGGCGGTGACCTATCACCTCAGCGGCGACACCACGACGGTGTCCGCGTCGACGGGTCTGGCGCTCTACCGGATCAGCCAGGAATCGCTGTCGAATATCGCCAAGCACGCGCCGGGTGCGCAAGCGTCCCTGGATATCGCCGTGACCCCCGGCGAAGTGACCGTGCGCGTGCGCAATACGCTCCCGCAGGGCCCGGCGCCGCGCACCGGCCGCGGGATGGGGATCACCGGTATGCGCCAGCGCACGGCGACCCTGAACGGCACTCTGTCGGCCGGCCGATCGGGCGAATACTGGCAGGTGCGCGCCCGCATCCCCCTCGCTCCCGACGAGGTGTGCCCGGTGAGCGGACTCGACGATCCCCTGACGATGGTGCGCGATGCGATCACCTCGCTCACCCGCAAACGCCAGGAGGACCGGTGAGACATACTCGCGCGGCCGCTCACCGGTCCGACCGGGCGTGGGTGTGCTGCAACACACAGGAGGGCACGTGAATCCGGGGCAAACCCCACTCGCCGCCACCGATACCGCGACCACCACCGTGCTCGTCGTCGACGATCAGGAACTCGTGCGGGGCGGGCTGCGAAGGATCCTGCGCCGCCGCGACGGCTTCGTGGTCACCGAATGCGGTGACGGCGACGAGGTGCCGGCCGCCCTGGCCGAACACCGGCCGGACGTGGTGCTGATGGATCTGCGGATGAAGCGGGTCGGCGGCATCGATGCGACCCGGCGGCTGCGGACCCGCGCGGACGCGCCGCCGGTGCTGGTCCTCACGACCTTCGACGACGACCATCTGCTCTCCGGTGCGCTGCGGGCCGGTGCGGCGGGCTTCATCCTCAAGGACTCCCCCGCCGAGGATCTGATCCGCGCGGTGCGCACCGTGGCCGAGGGCGGCTCCTGGCTCGATCCGTCGGTCACCGGCCGGGTGCTGTCGGCCTACCGGACGGCGCGGCCGGTCCCGACCGACACCCGCTCCCGCATGGCGGAACTGACCGCTCGCGAACTCGAGGTGCTCAAACTGATCGGCCGCGGGCGGGTCAACTCCGAGATCGCCGGCGAACTCGGCATCTCCGAAGTAACGGTAAAGAGCCACGTCGGACACATTTTCGGCAAGCTAGGGTTACGAGACAGGGCGGCCGCGATCGTCTTCGCGTTTGACCACGGCGTGGTCGCACCCGGAGAATCGGCGTTCTGAGGGGCAGGCAACCCGGTGCGGCGCCGGGCAGGTTGGCCACCTTGCCCAGGAGTTGGAGGTTCACCGGTGGAAGTGCCGAGGTCACGGGTCGGCACGAGATTCGGCCCGTACGAGGTGCGGTCGCTGCTCGGTCGCGGTGGTATGGGCGAGGTGTACGAGGCGTTCGATACCGGTAGGGATCGCGTGGTCGCGCTCAAGATCCTGCCCGAACAACTCGCACAGGACGCGACGTATCAGGAACGTTTCCGCCGCGAATCGCAGGCGGCGGCCCGGCTGGCCGAACCGCACATCATCCCCATCCACGACTGGGGTGAGACGGGCGGCTCCCTGTTCCTGGATATGCGGCTGGTGCGCGGTGAGAATCTGCGCACGCTGCTGCGCCGGCAGGGAAAGCTGGATGCCGACCGCGCCGTGGCGATCATCGAGCAAGTGGCCGCCGCGCTCGATGCGGCGCATGCCGCCGGGCTGGTCCACCGGGATGTCAAGCCCGCCAACATCCTCGTCACCCCCGCCGATTTCGCCTATCTGACCGATTTCGGCATCGCCCGCGACGAGGGCGACAGCCCGCACACCACGGGCAGCCACGCCGCCGGTTCCTACACCTATATGGCGCCGGAGCGATTCGACTCCGGGCCCGTGACCGCCCGTGCCGACATCTATTCGCTGGCCTGCGTCCTGCACGAATGCCTGACCGGCGCGACGCCCTTCCCCGCCGAGAGCGTCAGTGTGCTGATCCGGTCGCATCTGTCGGAACCACCGCCGCGGGCCAGCGCCGCCCGGGCCGGCGTGCCCGAGGCCATCGACGGCGTCATCGCACGCGCGATGGCGAAGGCGCCGGCGGACCGGTATCAGACCGCCGGGCAGTTCGCGGCCGCGGCGCGCGCCGCGCTGGGACTGGGCGGACGTATGCCCGCCGAGCCGACGACCGCGAGCACGCCGTTCGATTCGGGGACGCCGAAGGTGTTCGGCGCGGAACTGCTCGCGAACACCCCGCGCGGCGAGGAGACCCGCATCGGCCCCAGCCCTATCGATGTGGCGGCGGCGCGGGACAACGACTACCGCCGCGCGCCGGAGCCGACGACCTTCCAGCCGTTCGGCCCGGACGGGCCGACGATTGCGGCGAACTTCCAGCCACGCGGACCCGTCGCCGCGGGCGGGGCCGCCGCGTCTGCCGGGGCCGCGCAAGCCGGTGGCGCGCAGCCTGTTTCAGCCGCCGCGTCGGGGGGCGCCCCGGTTCCGGAGGACGCGGCCGGTGCGAACCGTGCCGCCGGCACCGACGTCCCCGCGGCCACCTCCCGCGGGTACGAGACCACGGGCACACTGCGCATCATCCCGCCGCCGAGCAAGGACGAGCGCGATACGTCCGGCGATCTGCCGATCATCCGTCCCGCCGACCCCACGCTGGTCGGACCGGGCGAATTCCACTACATGCTACCCGACGAAACCGTTGCGGCGCAGTCGAAGCCGGCCACGCTGCCCAGTCTGCCGATGCGCAAACCACCCGCGTCGGCCGCGGCCGCCTCGGGACCGCCGGCGGCGGAACCGGTGCTGCCGCGGGCGGGCGAACCCACCCGCGCGTACGGCGTGAACGGGAGCGCGGACACTCCCGACCGCACGGAACAGCCTGCCCTCGAGCAGGATTCGGCACCGGGTTCCGAACACCGCACCCAACTGCTCGACCCGACACAGTTCAGCACCCGGCCCGAGGACAGCGCGCGCTCCGGCGCCGGCACCGATCTCTCCGACGAAGACCTGCAGCCCGGCGAGAAGACCGAACTGATCGACGTCTCGCAGTTCCGGCACGGCGGCACCGATCGCGCGCCCGGCGCCGAGGACACCCGGTTCCTCGACGTCTCGCAGTTCGGCACCGCGACGGAGGCAGCGGGCGACACGCAATTCCTCGACGTCGCGGGCGACGAGGACTACGACGAGACCCCGTACGACGACGATCCGCGCTACAGCGACGACGCTCGCTACGACGAGGACGCCCGGTACGAGGACGACGCCTACGACGACTATGCCGACGAGTACGCCGATGACGAGTACGCCTCGGCGGCAACGGGTTCGGACGATCGGCGCCCCGCCAAGCGATCGCGATCGGTCGCGGTCCCGGTCGTTCTCGGCGTCCTGGGTGCGGCGGTGCTGGCCGGCATCGGCGTGGTCGGCTGGCAGGTCTTCGGCTCGTCGTCGAACACCGACCATCCGGCCACCGCGGCGGGTCCGGCCGCCCCGGCGGTGACCGCCCAGCAACCGGCGACCAGCTCCGCGCCGACCACGACCGCGGCGCCGACCACCACCGGCACGTCGGCGAATCTTCCGGTCGGCGCGACGCCGTGCTCGCAGACATCGACGTCGCAGGGTTCGTTCGCCAAGACGGCGACCGGTTCCTCGGTGACCTCCTGCGGTTTCGCGGAAGCGGTGCGCAAGGCGTACGCGCAAGCGGCCGAATCCCACGGCGCGACCAGCGCGGCCACCGCAGAGGCCAGCACCTCGATCATCGCGGTGAGTCCGGTGACGGGCCGGTCCTATCCGATGACCTGCACCAGCTCGGGCAAGGTCGTCACCTGTACGGGCGGTGACAACGCGGTGGTCTATGTCTACTGACCCGACGCCCACCGGGCGCCAGGGTCGGCGGCGGTTGTTCTTGGCAGTTCTCACACTTCTCGCTTCGGCGTGCGCGGCGCACGGTGCCGCGGTCAGCACCGAGCCGGGCCTGTCCCGGCCGCCCGCCGACATGATGCGTCCGGCGCCCGTTCCCGACTCGACGTCCAGCCTGCCCAGCGGCCTGGTGGCCGGCTTCGCCAACCTGCGCGCGCAATTGCCCGGCCGTATGGGCCTGGCGGTGATGGCCGTGGGCGGCGACCGCGTGATCACGCTCGGCGACTGGACCACGGGAGTCGCCTGGTCGACGATCAAGGTGCCGCTCGCACTCGCGGCGCTGCGCCGGGATCCGGTCGGATTGGCCGACGCCGCACAGGCCGCCATCACCGCCTCGGACAACGATGCGGCCCAAGCACTCTGGATCGCGCTGGGGGGTGGTGAACCCGCGGCCGAAGCGGTCGAGGCGGTGCTGCGCGAGGCCGGCGACACCACCACCGATGTCGCCGACCGGCACAACCCGGACGCGCGCCAATCCATCGACGACCCCATGGTCTTCGGCGCCACCCCATGGAGTCTGGTCGATCAGCTGCGCTTCGCCGCCCGGCTGCCGTGCCTGCACAATGCCTCGCGGGTGGTGGATCTGATGCAGCAGATCACCGACAGTCAGAGCTGGGGCCTGGGCTCGTTCGTCGGCGCCGAGTACAAGGGCGGCTGGGGACCCGACGACGACACCGGGGCCTATCTGGTCCGCCAATTCGGGCTGGTGCCGACGTGGTCCGGCCAGCTCGCGGTAGCCCTTGCGGCGCAACCGGATTCGGGTTCCTATGATGACGCGGTCGTCATGATGGACCGAATGTCGGCCCTGCTGTCCGAACACGTGCACGAACTGCACGGCGGAGAATGCGAGCGGTGAGTGTGCACTCGTCTCATATGCGCCGTCGACGGTCGGCGCATTTGACCGGCGAGCCGCGACCGCACACAATTCCTCGTCTGACGGATGGTGCCGTGCGGGGCCATTCGCACGATGTGGAGGTGAACGGGTGCACGCACCACTCCGGCCGAGCACGAAGCGGGCCATGGCTTTTCGCGCTTGTCGCTGCGCGGCGGCATTGCTCGGAGCGAGCCTGTTACTGAGCCCGGCGGCCTGCTCGAACGCCTCCGACACCGTCACGCCGACCACGACGACCCGGGCGAGCACGTCGTCGGCTCCCGTCACGATGTTCGCGCTGCCGGGTTCGCTGGCGGCCGATTTCACCGCGCTACGACCGAGTCTCGACGGACACGCCGGCATGGCGATCATGGCGGTCGGTGGCCAGCGCACCGCGCAGATGGGCGATTGGACCACCGGGCCGTCCTGGTCGACCATGAAAGTCCCACTGACACTTGCCGTTCTGCGCACGAACGGCAACACCAGCACGTATCAGATGTCGGCGGCCATCACCGAGTCCGACAACTCCGCGGCCGACGGGCTGTGGCAGTCACTGGGCACCCCCGACGCGGCGGCCAAGGCGGTGCAGGCGGTGCTGCGGGAAGGGGGCGACACCACCACGACCGTCCCCGCGGCCCGCTCGCGCGCCGAGTACTCCGCGTTCGGGCAGGCCGACTGGTCGCTGGCCGACCAGGTGCGCTGGGCATCGCGGCTGCCCTGCCTGCCCGATGCCGACACCGTGACCACGCTGATGAGCAAGGTGGTCTGGGGCCAGCAGTGGGGCCTCGGCCATTTGGACAACACCCGTTTCAAAGGCGGCTGGGGTCCCGACCCGAGCGGCAACTACCTGGTCCGCCAATTCGGGCTGCTGACCACACCCAACGGTGACGTCGCCATTTCCCTTGCCGCACAGGCGACCTCGGGCACCTTCGACGACGGCACCCAGATTCTGAACAAGATGGCGGGGCTGATCACCAAACATCTCGACGACCTTCCGGCCGGTCACTGCGCACCCGCGCAATAGCCTCACTGCGCACCCGCGCAATAGCCTCACCGCGCACCCGCGCAATAGCCTCACCGCGCACCCGCGACGACCGCTGACCGTGGTAGCCGGTTGCTGTAACCGCCGGTTAACGGGGGCGGGGCTGCGCCGCGCGGCCAGGCGCGGCAAGATAGCGGCATGCGCATCGGAGTCTTGACCGGAGGCGGGGACTGCCCAGGCTTGAACGCGGTCATCCGAGCTGTCGTTCGCACGGCGAACGGCCGCTACGGTGACGCGATCGTCGGCTTCCAGGACGGTTGGCGCGGGTTACTGGAGGATCGCAAGATCCACATCCATAACGACGACCGCACCGACCGGCTGCTCACCAAGGGCGGCACCATACTCGGCACCGCCCGCACCAATCCCGACGTGCTGCTGGAGGGATTGGGGCGGATCAAACGCACCCTCGACGACAACGGCATCGACGCCCTCATCCCGATCGGCGGGGAGGGCACCCTCACCGCGGCCCACTGGCTCTCCGACGAAGGCGTGCCGGTGGTCGGCGTGCCGAAGACCATCGACAACGACATCGACTGCACCGACACCACTTTCGGCCACGACACCGCCGTCAGCATCGCCACCGACGCCATCGACCGGCTGCACACCACCGCGGAATCGCATCAGCGCGTCATGCTGGTGGAGGTGATGGGCCGCCACGCCGGCTGGATCGCGATGAATTCCGGCATCGCCTCCGGCGCCCACCTCACCCTCGTCCCCGAGGTACCCTTCGACGTCGACGAGGTGTGCACCATGATCAAACGCCGCTTCCAGCGCGGTGATTCGCACTTCATCTGCGTGGTCGCCGAGGGCGCGAAACCCGCCGAGGGCTCGTTCCACCTGCGCGAGGGCGGGGTCGACGAATACGGCCACGAGCGGTTCACCGGTGTGGCCCACCAGTTGGGCGTGGAGATCGAACGCCGCATCGGCAAGGAGGTCCGCACCACGGTGCTGGGCCACGTGCAGCGCGGCGGCACGCCTACCGCCTACGACCGCGTTCTCGCGACCCGCTTCGGCCTGCATGCCGCCGAAGCGGTCCACGACGGCCGGTTCGGCCAGATGGTGGCGTTGCACGGCACCGAGATCGGCCTGGTGTCGCTGGCGGAGGCGACGAAGCAGCTCAAGCTGCTGCCCAACGATCGGTACGGGGAGGCCGCCGCGTTCTTCGGGTGAGGAAGGCCGGCACTGCGCCGGCCTCCTCTCACGTCAGCGGCATCTTTCGCCACCACGCGGCGAATTCGGACTCGCTGAGGCCGTCCGAGGAATTCATGAACGAGGAATACCGGCTGCTCGCGATGACGAGACATCGGCCCCGCTCGGAGTCCGGGCCGAAGGACAGCACGACCCACCGGTAGTAGAGCGATGCGGAACTCGGCGGGTTCACGTGGCTCGTATAGCTGACGGTGCCGGTTCTCCCGCTGCCCTGCGGTGAACCGGTCAGCTGAGCGACCATTGCCTGAGCATCGGCGGACGACGCGTATTTGAGGACGGCATAACTCGGCGTGTCGCCCGAGTTCACGCAATCCCAGCCGATCGTCCACTTTCCCAGCTCCAGATCGTTTCCCGTCAAGGCCAGCAGATTCTGACCGCTCGGCTTCCGGATGCAGGAAGCCCCGCCGTATCCAAGCCTCGGGGCCGGGACCGCAAGCGCGGGAAACAGTTCGGTGATGGTGGCCGCCTGCTTGTCGAGGGCTTGGGTTTCATGCAGCCAATCCTCGGCGCTTTTGCTCTCATTCCGCTGCAGCACCACCACGACGATCGTGACGATGATGGCCACCACCACCAGGACGGCGATGATGATCGAGGCCACCATCGCGCCCGAGCGCTTCGGCGGCTGTGGGCGGTATCCCGGGCCGGGCGGGTAGCCCGGCGGCGGCGCGGAATACCCTGCGGGAGAGGGGCTTGCGGGCGAGGACATCCCAGGAGGAGGTGCTGCGGGAGAATGTGCGGCGGCCGGCATCGGCATTCGAGCGGATGCGGTATTCGAGGGGCCGGCGGTGTTCGCGGCCGGTGAATAGTGCTGTCCGCCAAGGGGAACCACGGTAGGCACGCGAGCGCCGTTCGCCGGCGGGTACCCCTGCGTATGGGTGCCGGGGTGTGGTCCGGCGGGCACGCTCGCACCGTTAGCGGGCGGGTATCCCTGCGTGTGGTTACCGGGCTGAGGTCCGGCGGGCACTCGCGCCGAGTTCTGAACGGGTGCCGGCCCGCCCGGCCGGACGAGTGTCGGGGCCGCACCACTCGCCGTCGGCATCCCCGCGGGCGCGTTCAGCGCCGCTCGTGCCGCGGCCGCGAATTCCCTACAGCTGCCGAATCTTTCGGATGCCCGCTTGGCCATGGCGCGGGCGATCACCCCGTCCATCGCCGGGGACAGTCCGGCGCGGCGCGCACTGGCGGGCGGGACCGGGAGTTGCAGGTGGCCGCGGATCACCTCGGTGGGATGTTCGGAGTCGAACGGCCCCGTTCCGGTGAGCAGCCAGTACAGCGCACAGGCCAGCGAATACTGATCGGAGCGGTGGTCGAGTTCGACGCCGGTCATCTGCTCCGGTGAGGCGTAGGCCAGGGTGGCGGTGAACATGCCGGCCTGGGTGAGGTGCGTGGAATCCTCACGCAGACGGGCGATTCCGAAGTCGGTGAGGAAGACCCGCTCACCCTTGCCGCTCACCGCCCGGGCCAGCAGGATGTTGGCGGGCTTCACATCCCGGTGCAGCACACCGTTGCCGTGCGCGTAATCCAGTGCGTCGGCGACACCGTCGATGATCTGCACCGCACGCTCGGGCGGCAGCGTCAGCGGATTCACCGTCGCGGCGTCGACGCCGTCCACGTATTGCATGCAGATCCACAGCTGATCGTCCTCGACGCCGCGGTCGTAGACGGCGACGATGCCGGGGTGGTCGAGTTGTGCGCACAGGTCGGCCTCGCGTTCGAACCGAGCGCGGATCTCGGCATCGGTGTACAGCTCGCGATTCAGCAGTTTCAACGCGGTCAGCCGGGGCAGACGCGGATGCCGCGCCAGATAGACCGATCCCATCCCTCCCTGACCGAGCAGTCGCTCCACGGTGAAGCCGGCGAACACGTCACCGTTGTTCAACACCTACGTTCCCCCTTCCGGCGACGTACCAGGTGGCGATCCTACCCGGATCGCTCAACCCGGCGTGACCAGGCCGGATTCGTAGGCGATCACCACGGCTTGCGCGCGGTCCCGCAGATCGAGTTTGGAAAACACCTTGGACACATGGGTTTTCACGGTCTGCTCGGCGACGAACAGCGCCTCGGCGATCTCGGTGTTGGACATGCCCTTGGCGATCAGCTCGAGTACTTCGCGTTCGCGCGGGGTGAGCGCGTTCAGGGCCGGTGCGGGTTTGGGGCGGGCGCGGCGGCGGGTGACATCGGCGATCAACCGGCGGGTGACCGTCGGCGCCAGCAGCGCCTGCCCCTCGGCGACGACCCGCACCGCGCGGACCAGTTCGTCGGCGGGTGCGTCCTTGAGCAGGAATCCGCTGGCGCCCAAGCCCAATGCCTCGTACACGTAGTCGTCGATGTCGAATGTGGTCAGCATCAGCACGCGCACCGGCGGATCGAATCCGGCGGCCAGGATGGCACGCGCCGCCTCGAGCCCGTTCATCTCCGGCATGCGCACATCCATCAGCACCACATCGGGCCGCAGCCGTTTGGCCTCGGCCACCGCGATCGCCCCGTTGGCCGCGTCGCCGATGACGCTGATATCGGGCTGGGCGGCCAGCAGCGCACCGAACCCCTGCCGGACCATCGCCTGATCGTCGGCGATCAATACGGTGATGGGCATACCCGCCTCAGAGGAATCTGATGATCGACAGCAGCCCGGCCACCAAGCAGTAGACCGCGAACGGCAGCAGCGTGCGGGACTTGAAGAACCGCTCCAGGAATCGCACCGCGAGCCATGCCGCGATGCCGGCGACGATCGCGCCGACCAGCGCCTGCCCGTGGATGCCGGCGGCCTGCGGACCGGCCAGTTCCGGCAGCTTCAGCACACCCGCGGCCAGGATGACCGGAGTGGCGAGCAGGAAGGCGAACTTCGCGGTGTCCTCGTGGTCGAGTCCGCGCAGCAGACCACCGACCATCGTCAGCCCGGAGCGGCTGAATCCGGCCAGCAGCGCACCGGATTGGGCCAGGCCGATGCCGAGCGCATCCTTGACCGACAGCGCCGCCAGCCGCTCGTCGGAGGGAACCTCGAGGTCCTCCTCGAGCGCCACACCGCGCGCCTGCGCGTCGGCGCGGGCCTCGTCCGCGGCGAAGCGGCGACCGTATTCGGCCAGCGACGGTGCGTTGCGCCGCCGCAGGCCCTCACCCACGATCAGCACCACACCGTTGAGGGTGAGGAAGATGCTCGCGTAGATCGGCGTCGCGAACATCGTGCGCAGCGGATGTTCCAGCAGCAGGCCGAGCACGCCGACCGGGATGGTCGCCAGCACGATTAGCCAGGCCAGCCGCTGCGACGAGGTCTCGATGCGCCGGGTGCGCAGCGTGGTCACGAAGCCGACGATGATGTCGCGCCAATCCCGCCAGTAGTAGCCCAGCAGCGCGAGCGCGGTCGCCACGTGCAAGGCGACCACGAAGGCCAGATACGGGGTGCCGTTCTCGGAGTCGCCCTCGGTGACCAGCTTCTCCCAGCTGCCGCCCAGCCAGGCCGGCACCAGCACGGAATGTCCCAGGCTGGAGATGGGGAACAATTCGGTGACGCCCTGCAGCGCGCCGATCACGATGGCTTGGAAATAGGTGAGCATCGCCGCTAAGTCTTACACGACCGCCGACTCAGTTCCGCACGCCCGGCAGGGCAGTCGCCGCGGGTGCCCCGACGGTTCCTTCCGCGACGAGAATCGGTAACCGCGCATACACCTGGAAGCCACCTTCGGAGCGCGGTCCGGCGGCCAGCATGCCGCCGATGGATTCCGCCCGCGCCCGCATTCCGGAGATACCGCTGCCGTCCGAGCTCACCACCGGCGCCCCGCCCGTCCCGGCATCGTTGGCGACCAGCACCTCCACCGCCTGCGCGGCCACCGTCAAGGTCACCGTGACGGCCGCGCCCGGCGCATGCCGCGAGACGTTCGACAGCGACTCCTGCACGATCCGGTACAGCGCGAGGCCGACGGTATCGGGGACCGCGGCGAGCGGCCCGTCGATGGTCCAGTCGATGCGCACCCCCGCGCGGCGCACGCCGTCCAAGACCGACACCACGTCCGCGGCGACCGGCTGCGGCGCGTGTTCGGGCAGCTGACCGTCGCTGCGCAGGACGCCGAGCATGCTGCGGATCTCGTTGAGCGCCTCCCGGGCGGACGCGCCGATGGAGTCGAACTCCGCGCGAGCCGCCTCCGACACGTCCGGAACCCGATAGGGCGCGGTCTGCGCCTGCACCACGACCATCGACATGTGGTGGGCGACCACGTCGTGCAGGTCGCGCGCGATGCGAGCCTTCTCCTCGAGGATCGCGCGGCGAGCGCGTTCCAGTTCGTTCTGCTCCTCCTGCCGCACCAGCGCCTGCCGCGACAGCACCAGCCAGCGCACCAGCAGGCCGAATCCGACCAGCCCGGTCATCGCCAGCGGCCAGCCGAACCCGGCCTCCGCGAACGAACTGGTGCCCGCCATGGTGGTCGCGAACAGCAGTGACGACGCGATCCACGCGATCAGCACGATCTGCATGGGCGCCCGCACCGCCACCGCGAACAGCAGTGCGAACAACACCAGGATGTGCACGACCTGGTACGGCAGATCGTTGCCCGGCTGATGCGGGATGGCCAGCGCGATCAGCAATGCCGCACCGGCCGAGATGGCCCAGCCCAGCGCCGGGTTGACGCGGATCAGCGCCAGCGGAAAGACCGCCAGGGCGGCGATGAACGGCTGCGCGGCGGCCGGAACCTGATGGGTGACGTGCAGGGTGGGCCAGCCGACCGCGAACAGAATTCCCACGACCACCACCGTCGCCATGTCGAACCACAGCCGCGCCCGGCCCGGAGTTCGCGCCGCCGCCCGCGCCTGCCGCGCCGCTCGTATCGCCCGTCTCATGGTGACGAGCCTAGGAACTTCCCTGCGATCCGTCCTCACCCCCGGGATCGACATCGCGCCCCCTACCCGGGTATGAGACCGCCGACCGCGCGCACCCCAGTAGCGGGGCCGAAATCGATCTGCAGCGGGACGTGCGCGCCGGTTCCCGATTCCTACCTTCGACCGCCATGAGCGAAATTGCGGATGGGTCGCCGCGCGGGGGCAGCAGGACCACGGTAGGCAAGGAGCCGAGCCACGGCGGCCGTCGTGCGTGGCGTAGGGATGACGGAAGGTCGTCGGCCGCGATGCCCGGTCGAGCCGGGACGTACGAGCGCTTCGTAAGTCATTGGCGGCGTGGGTATGTGCGCGGGATCGTCGGCGTTGCGGCCGTTGTCACCGCGGTGCTCGCGCTGCTGGTGTCGTTGCCGCCGGTAGCCGGGGCGGCCGAGATCGGGCCCGCGTCGGAGAACACGGCCGCACGCGATGCGGTGCGCGCCCTGACCGGTGACCGGCCGGAGCTGGCGGTGATTCCGGCGGATTTCGCTGCGACACAGGGTTATCGGCCCGTCGAGATGGCGGGTATGCCGGTCGACCCGTCCGGCGAGTGCTCCTCGCCGGTTCCGCTTCCCGCCGAATTCGACACCGCCTGCAAGGCGCACGACCTCGGCTACGACCTGCTGCGCTACGCGGAGGTCCACGGCCATCCCCTGGGCGCCTGGGCGCGCCGAGCCATCGACAACGCCCTCGAAACCCGGATGTTCGCCGCCTGCGATACGCGCGCCGACCTGCTCGCCCGCGCCCGCTGCACCACGATGGCGTCGGTCGCCACCGCGGCGGTGGATCTGAATTCGCGCCGCCAGAACTACGCCGCGCCGATGCCCGAATACCTGTTCGGCCGGCAGCTTTCCGGAACGGAACTCGGCCCGCAGGTGGTTCACATCCTGGCCCGGCTCGCCATGGTGCTGCTGATGGTGGCGGCGTTGTTCGCCATCGTCCGCCGCACCGTCCAGCCGCGTCGGGGAGGGCAAGGGACAGCGCCACAGGCGAATTGGGCGTGGCCGTGGTCGGGCTCTCGTGGCGCATCAGCCCGGCGCGGGTGGAGCCGACGCCCGGGTGGGCGTACCGGCAATCCGGCAGCGCCTTGGCCAGGTCATGACTGGCGCGTTCTCTCCGCCACACGCATCAGTGCAGCGGTATCGTGCACCGTACGAGCGGCGCGTGAATGGCTGTCGCGCAACGCTGTTCAGCTACGCAGCGTTGCCATGCGGGGTGTCGACGGGATCGGCCTATGGCGCGGCGCTCCGGCGACCGCGGCAGCGGGAGGCGGCCCCGGTGGATGGACGCCGGAGCGGGCGCGGCCGGCCGTTACGGCCCTGGAACTTTCACCGTTGCGGCGTCCGGGCGCGCGACGAGAAATCTCGCCCACCCAACCGGCGAGCGACCCACGAGGGACGGCGGCGCCGGGCACTGGCACTGGCACTGGCACTGGCACTGGCACTGGCACTGGCACTGGCACGAGCGGTAACCGATCGACGCCGCAGCACTCACACGATCCCGCCGGTTCGACTGGCGCACAGGGCAGTTCGTCGCCGGATGGTATCGCCGAGGCCACCGTCCGAACATGTTTCACACCACCGTCGCTCGGCGAGGCGACCGCCACGACACCGTCTTCCCGCTCGTCCGAGCGGGCGCGACATCCACTCGGCGCGGCGATCCGCCGCCTCGTCACCATGGTCACGCCTCGGACCGGGACGCTGATGGCCTCGGCGGCGGGGATCTCCGCCTCGCTGGCGCCGGGACTCCTTCCGCGCACCTCGCTCGCGCAGGCGTTGCTCACCGCCCTGCTGGTACTCATCGCGCTGGGTGTGGCGGGACTCGGCCGGAAGGTGTTGGGCCACTGGGCGATCGATACGGAGAAGCGGACCATGCGGTTCCGCAGTGCGATCGTGATCGCGTGCGGTGCCGTGACCGGCGCCTCGCTCATCCACGCCTGGTACTGGCAGAACCGGCTGCGGGCGGCCATGGATTTTCCGCCGGTGGGTGTCCGGTATTGGCTGCACGGGGCGATCGGCGTCGTGGCAGTGGTCGTTCCGATCGTGCTCGTGATGCGCGGATTGCGGTGGGCGGCACGGTATGTGGGACGGCTGCGGGCGACGGCGCTGGTGGCGGCCACCGTCCTGGCCTGCCAGTTCGCCCTGCTGCCGGCCGTGGTGAATTGGCAGCGCTCGGCCTTCGCCTCGGCCGACGCCGCCATGGATCCGACGGTGGTGCGACCGGTGTCCTACACCCGCTCGGGCAGTCCGGATTCGGAGGTGAGCTGGGCCTCGCTCGGGGCGGAGGGACGCAAATTCGTCGCCGAGCGCGGCCGGTCGGTCCGCGTCTACATCGGTCTGGACTCCGCACCCGATCTCGATTCCCGTGTCGCCCTGGCCCTTCGGGAGATCGAGCGGTCCGGCGGATTCGACCGCGCCCACCTGGTGATGATGGTGCCGACCGGATCGGGCTGGCTCGACGCCAACGCCGCACGCGGGCTCGATGAGCGGTTCGACGGGGACGCGACGCTGGTCGGCATGCAGTATTCGCAGGCCCCGAGCTGGGCGACCTTCCTGTTCGCCCGCGCCGACGCGGAACGCTCGGCGCGGGCGCTGTTCACCGGCATCGAACGACGACTGGCCGGCATGGCCCACCCGCCGAAGCTCTACGTCTACGGCCAGAGCCTGGGCGCGATCGCGGGCAGCGCCATCTTCGCCGACGACCGGGACGAAAGCGCCCGGGTCTGCGCCGCGCTGTGGGCGGGCCCGCCGGCCTCGGCCGTGCACCGCGGCGGGGCCACCGTCCTCGCCAACTCCTCCGATCCCGTGGTGCAGTGGTCGCCGCGATTGCTCTGGCGCGCACCCGATCTCACCGGGACCCGCCACGACGCCCCCCATCCGCCGTGGCTACCGGGGCTGAGCTGGGTGCAGACCACCGCGGATATGCTCTCCGCCCTCGGCCCGGGCCCCGGCCACGGCCATCGCTACGGCTCCGACCAGGGCACCGCCCTCGGAACCTGCTGACCTCGACGACGGCGGCCGCGGCGGGTATGGCGCCGGCTCCCACCCAGCCGACCACCGTGCCCGTCCGGCCCTCGCCGTGTGCTATACCGGTTCTCGCAGGTCAGAACTGTAAATCGGCGGAAGGACGGCATGGACAAGCCCACGAATCTGGTGGAATTCGAGACCATGCTGCTCGGCCGCTACACCATTCACCCGCGCTATCGCCGCGACGGCACCCGCCTCGATCGCAGCGCCTACCTGCTGCTCAGCCGGCTGGCCATCGAGGGACCGATGTCGATCGGGCAGCTCAGCGAGGCGTTCGGCCTCGACGCCTCCACCCTCAACCGGCAGACCGCGGCGCTGCTGCGCGCCGGACACGTCGAGCGCATCCCCGATCCCGAGGGCGGCATGGCCCGCAAGTTCCGCATCACACCGGCCGGCGAGGAGAACCTCGACGCCGAGCGCAGCGCCAATATCGAAGGTCTGGGCCGTGTGCTGGAGGGCTGGTCCCCCGACGACGTCGCGCGATTCGCCGACTATCTGCAGCGCTTCAACACCGATATCGAGCGGCTCGACGGCCGCCCGTGGCCGCGGCCGTAATCCCCGGCTCGACGATCACCGCGCGTTCGCGGCGGCGTGACTTCCTCGGTACGCCGCCGCATCCACGCCGGATCGAGCTCGCCGATCGTCCGCGGCTCAGACGATCGGACCGCGCGCGGCCTCGTAGGCGGCGCCCACGCGGTAGAGCCGGTCGTCGGCCAGCGCCGGCGCCATGATCTGCAGGCCCACCGGCAGGCCGTCGTCGGCGGACAGTCCCGACGGCACCGACATCGCGCAGTGCCCGGCCAGGTTGGTCGGGAGGGTGCACAGGTCCGACAGGTACATCGCGAGCGGATCGTTCACCTTCTCCCCCAGCTTCCACGGCGTGAACGGGCTGGTCGGCGAGACCAGCACATCGACGGTCTCGTAGGCCTTGTCGAAGTCCTGCGCGATCAGGGTGCGCACCTTCAGCGCCTGACCGTAGTAGGCGTCGTAGTATCCGGCCGAGAGCGCGTAGGTGCCGATCATGATGCGGCGCTTGACTTCCGGGCCGAACCCCGCCTCGCGGGTGAGCGACATGACCTGCTCCGCGGAATGGGTGCCGTCGTCGCCGACGCGCAGGCCGTATCGCATGGCGTCGAAGCGAGCCAGGTTGGACGACACCTCACTCGGCAGAATCAGGTAGTAAGAGGCCAGCGCGTATTCGAAGTGCGGGCACGACACCTCGACCACCTCGGCGCCCAGATCCTTCAGCTGCGCGACCGCGGCGTCGAAGGAGGCGAGCACACCCGGCTGATAGCTGTCGGAATGCAGCTCCTTCACCACGCCGACCTTCACGCCGGTCAGATCACCGCGCGCACCCGCGCGAGCGGCCTCCACGAGCGCCGGAACCGCCACATCGCGCGAGGTCGAGTCCTTCGGGTCGTATCCGGCGATCACCTCGTGCAGCAAGGCGGTGTCGAGCACGGTGCGCCCGCACGGACCGCCCTGATCCAGCGACGACGCGCAGGCGACCAGGCCGTAGCGGGACACGGTGCCGTAGGTCGGCTTGGTGCCGACGGTCGCGGTGACCGCGGCGGGTTGACGAATGGAACCACCGGTGTCGGTGCCGATCGCCAGCGGAGCCTGATAGGAGGCCAGGGCCGCCGCCGAACCGCCGCCGGAACCACCGGGGATGCGGCTGGTGTCCCACGGGTTGCGGGTCGGGCCGTAGGCGGAGTTCTCGGTGGACGAACCCATCGCGAACTCGTCCATGTTCGTCTTGCCCAGGATCGGGATGCCGGCGGCGCGCAGCTTGGCCGTCACGGTCGCGTCGTAGGGCGACACCCAGCCCTCGAGGATCTTCGACGCGCAGGTGGTCGGCATGTCCGTGGTGGTGAAAACGTCCTTGAGCGCCAACGGAACTCCCGCCAGCGGCGAGGCCACGGTGCCCGCGGCGATTGCGGCGTCGACCTCGGCGGCGGTCGCCAGCGCCTGCTCGCCGGCGACGTGCAGAAAGGCGTTGAGCTCACCGTCGACCTCGGCGATGCGCTGCAGATGCGCCTCGGTGACCTGCACCGAGGACACCTCGCGGCCGTGGATCTTCTCCGCCAGCTCGGCCGCGGACAGTTTCGTCAGATCGCCGCTCATTACTCGCCTTCTCCCAGGATCTGCGGAACCATGAACCGCTGCTCGTCGACCGCGGGGGCGCCGGACAGCGCCTCGTCCGGGGTGAGCCCGGGGACGACCACATCCGGGCGGGTGACGTTGGCGGTCGGGTTCGGCGACGCGGTGGCCGGTACGTCGGCGGCGACCTCGGTGATGACCTGCACGTGACTCAGGATCGAATCCAGCTGACCGGCATACAGATCGAGCTCTTCGTCGGTGAGGGCGAGCCGGGACAACCGGGCGAGGTGTGCGACCTCGTCGCGGGAGATGGCGGACACCGCGAATCCCCTTTCGGCAGGTTGGTGCGTGTCGATGGCGCAGGGCGCTGCGCATGGGACAGCCTAATGGGGTCAAGGCCCGGAGGCGGCAGCGGATGCGTAACCACGCAGGGCCTCCCCATTAGGCTCGGACAACACAGCCTAATGGGTCGGCCGTGTAGCCATCCGGTCACGGTCGGCTGCGCTGTTCGTTCCGGTGCTCGCCGGACACACGGTTGACATCACAACGTCATCGGAACGGCACTGGCACGGCACCCGGTGTTCGGCAGACAATGTATGTGGCGTACCTCACTGCTCCCGCTTCGAATCGTTTGCCGGCAGCAGTGGGTGTAAGTATTGCGAGACTCGGGTATACGTCCGAAAGTCTCGGTCGCACAGGAAAGGAAGGCAAGCACGTGTCATATCTGCTTCGCGTGCAGCTTCCGGATCGCCCAGGAAGTCTCGGTTCACTCGCAGTAGCGCTGGGCTCCGTCGGCGCCGACATCCTCTCGCTGGATGTCGTCGAACGCGGCGCAGGATATGCGATCGACGATCTGGTGGTGGAAGTTCCGTCGGGTGCACTGCCCGACACGTTGATCACCGCGGCCGAATCACTCGCCGATGTGCGGGTCGATTCGCTGCGTCCCTATTCCGGCATTCTCGATACCCATCGCGAGCTGGAGCTGATCGACCAGGTCGCCACCGCCCGCGACGACCGGCTGCAAGTGCTGGTCGACGGCGTCCCGCGCGTCCTGCAGGTCGGGTGGAGCACCGTGATGGACCTGGGCCCGCACGGCGGCGGCCAGCGCTTGGTCGGCAGCACCAGCGCACCCGAGACGCAGGCCGGCAGTGTGCCGTGGATGCCGCTCGAGAAGCCGACCGCCCTCGATCCCGAGGCCGACTGGGTCCCGCAGATCTGGCGGGACATGGACACCAAACTGGCGGCCGCCCCGCTCGGCAATACCGGCAAGGCGCTGCTGCTCGGCCGTCCGGGCGGGCCGGATTTCCGGCCGTCCGAAATCGCGCGGCTGGGCTACCTGGCCGGCATCGTCGCCACCGTCCTGAGCTGAATCGATTGCGGCGCAGCGCCTTTCGGCGAAAAGTGGCCGTGGGCAGCTGGGCCGGGCCGGACACTGCCCGCCTCCCGCCGCGGACGCCTACGCCCCGCGAGTGAGTTCCAGCCGCATCACGGTGAGCGGCAGCCCGGCGTCGGTGTGCCAATCCCGTTCCGGCACATGGCCGAATCCCAGCCGCTCGTAGATGCGGCGGGCGTCGGCCATCCCGGGCATCGTGGTCAACACCACCGCGGCGAAGCTCTCCGCCCGGGCCGTCTCGACGACGGTGCGGACCAAGGCGGTGCCGACGCCGGCGCCGCGAGCCCGTTCGGCGACCGCGAGCATGCGGAACTCCAGCTCACCCGGCCGTGCGATATCCGCGTACCGGGTGCCGGGCCGCGCGATGGTCAACGAACCCAGCAGATCCCCGTCGCGCTCCGCGACGAGGACCTCGGCTTCGCGCGCTCTGGTCTCGGTATCGGAAAGTTCGGCCACATAGAGACTTTCGGGATGCACATGCCCCTCGCCGACGTAGGTGTCGACCGTGAGCAGTGCGATCGCCGCGAAATCGTCCGGGCCGGCGGGGCGAATCCGTGCCCGCGTATCCAACTGGTCCATCCTCAGTCCGATTCGTCCTCGGAGTCCGGCTCCGGCCGCACCGCGTCGGGCCCCTCCGCCAGCAGCGCGCGGAACCCGTCCTCGTCCAGAATGGGCACACCGAGTTCCTCCGCCTTGGCCGCTTTGGACCCCGGGGAATCACCGATCACCACGAAAGCCGTTTTCTTCGAGACCGATCCGGCCGCCTTGCCGCCGCGCACCAGGATCGCTTCCTTGGCCTCGTCGCGGGAGAATCCTTGCAGGGAGCCGGTGACCACGATCGACAACCCCTCGAGGTTGCGTTCGATGGATTCGTCGCGCTGGTCCTCCATGCGCACCCCGGCCGCACGCCACTTGTCGACGATGGTGCGATGCCAGTCGACGGTGAACCATTCCTTCACCGCGGCCGCGATGGTGGGGCCGACGCCGTCGACGGCCGCCAGCGCCTCGGCCGACGCCTCCTCGATCGCCGCCATGCTGCCCAGTTCGGCAGCCAGGGCGCGCGCCGCGGTCGGCCCGACGTGGCGGATGGACAGCGCCACCAGCACCCGCCACAACGGACGGTCCTTGGCGGCGTCCAGATTCTGCAGCAGGCGTTTGCCGTTGGCCGAGAGGGTGCCGCTCTTGTTGACGAAAAGCGTTGTGCCGAGCAGTTTCTCCTCGGTGAGGTCGAACAGATCGCCCTCGTCCGAGATCGCGCCCGACTTCAGCAGGTCGATCGCGGCCTCGTAACCCAGCGCCTCGATATCGAACGCGCCACGCCCGGCCATGTGGAACACCCGCTCCCGCAACTGCGCGGGGCAGTGCCGCTGGTTCGGGCACCGGATATCGGCATCGCCCTCCTTCTCGGGCGCGAGCTCGGTTCCGCATTCGGGGCAGTGGGTGGGCATGACGAAGCGCCGTTCGCTGCCGTCGCGCACGTCGACCACCGGCCCGAGCACCTCGGGAATGACATCGCCGGCTTTGCGGATGGTGACGGTATCGCCGATCAGCACACCCTTGCGCTCGACCTCCGAGGCGTTGTGCAGCGTCGCCATCGCGACCGTGGAACCGGCGACGGTGACCGGTTCCATCACCGCGAACGGCGTCACCCGGCCGGTCCGGCCGACGTTGACCTGGATGTCGAGCAGGCGGGTGGTGGCCTCCTCGGGCGGGTACTTGTAGGCGATGGCCCAGCGTGGGGCACGCGAGGTGCTGCCGAGGCGGCGTTGCAGGGTGAACTCATCGACCTTGATCACCTGGCCGTCGATTTCGTGCTCGATATCGTGGCGGTGTTCGCCCCAGTACCGAATGCGCTCGACCACCGCGTCGGCGCCCTGCACGCGCACGGTGTGCGCCGAGACGGGCAGGCCCCAGGCCGCCAGCGCCTGATACGCCTCGAACTGCGAGGACGGACTGAATCCGACCATCCGGCCGAAGCCGTGACAGATCATGCGCAGCCGGCGCCGGGAGGTGACGGCCGGATCCTTCTGCCGCAGCGAACCGGCGGCGGTGTTGCGCGGATTCGCATAGGGCGGTTTTCCCTCGGCGACGATCGCCGCGTTCAGATTTTCGAAGTCCTCGAGCCGGAAATACACCTCACCGCGCACCTCGAGCAGCTCCGGAATCGGGAATTCCGTTGTGGGCGTGAGTTGTTCGGGGATGTCTTCGATCGTGCGCGCGTTGAGGGTGACATCCTCACCGGTGCGGCCGTCGCCTCGGGTGGCGCCGCGCACCAGCCGGCCGTTCTCGTAGACGAGGTTCAGCGCCACACCGTCGACCTTCACCTCGCACACGAAGTGCGTATCGGCGCCGGTTTCGGCGACCACCCGGCTGATCCAGGTGCGCATCTCGTCCTCGTCGAACACGTTGTCCAGCGAGAGCATGCGCTCGAGATGGTCGACCGCGGTGAATTCGGTGGCGAAGCCGCCGCCGACCAGCTGCGTCGGCGAATCGGGTGTGCGCAGGTCCGGATGCGCCTCCTCCAGCGCCAGCAGGCGCTGGAACAGCTTGTCGAACTCGCCGTCGGAGATGATCGGCGCATCGCGCACGTAGTACCGGAACTGGTGTTCGCGGACCTCCTCGGCCAGCTGCTGCCATTCGGTGCGCTCGTCGGCCGTGGCCGCCTCGGCGGCGTCGGCCGCCTCGGCGGCGCGTGCGTCCTCGATCCCGGTTTCGCTCACGTCTGGCACATTAGCCCAGCCCACCGACATGCTCGCGGACCGTTCGGGCACGTCGGAATCAGGCGTTCACGGCGGCCCGGACGTCGTCCGGCCAGGACGGCGGCGCCGATTCGAAGGTGCGCTCGGCGTTCGCGAGCACCGCCCGGCCGAGCGCGTAGTTACCGGTGCCGCCGATGATCGCACCGAGACCGGCGGGCAGCGCGCGGCCGAACAGCAGCGCCCCGCGCTTGGCGATGAAACCGACGATGAATTTGCGCGCCATCGGGTTGTCGATCGAGCGGACCACCGGGAGCTTGTCCGCCACCGCCGAGGCCCAATCCTTGGCCGACTGGCCGGCGCCCTTGCCGAGCAGCTGCGCGCCGCCCTCGCCCAGGACCACCGCCACCACCAGCGCCCGGCGCTGCTGCTGCGACATCGTTCGCATCCCGTGCAACTCGCCCACCGAGACCGCGTAGAACGCCGAGGCCTCCATGAAGAAGACCGATTCCACACCGCTGGCCGCCAGCCCGATGATCGTGCCCACCCCGGGCACCGCCGCCGACAGGCCCGCGAGTGTGCCGCTGACGGTCACCGCGCCCAGATAGCGCCACCGCAGGCCACGCTCGATATCCTCCGGCGTGCGCTCCGGATGTTTGCGCCGCAACCGGCCGACGTACTTGGCCGCCAGCGGTTCCTGCACCCCCGTCCCCGCCCGCACGAAGGTCTCCACCGACTTCTGCACTACCCGCTCGAACATCCCGGAGGCCCCTTTCGTCGACACCGGCGACCTTACGGAGAGCACGCCGGTTCGCGTCTACCGACACGAACCGGACACACATCTTCGCCCGGCCGCCGCACTGTTCACGCCGAAGCCGTCGCGACCGCCGGATCCCTAGGGCTCGGCACTGCGACAACTTCGCTCGGCACAGCGATTACCCGCCCGCCGGCGGTTCACTCGCCGATGTGCCGAGGCCCATGCCGCGAGGGCGCCCCGAAGACCCACAGCCGGGCGGCGGCCACGCTTCGGGAGGTGCCTGATTCCGGCGGCGACGGACTCAGCGAAGTTGGCTGTCCCGGCAGAGGCCCGAACCGCGCGCGGAGGGCGGCGCCCGGTGGGTGCCGGGCTCGAAGGTCCACGAACCGGTGGTACGTGTAACCGCCCTGCTATCTAATTGATGGCGGCACAGTGTCCGCAGACCCGGCCGGTCCCGGATCGGGCCGCACCGAGCGCGGCGACATCGGAGAGGAGGGCGGCGGCAGATGAGCGGGCAGCCCGAGTCGGCGCCCACACCGGCACCGCCATCCGGGGACGCCTGCGCCGACTGGGAGGAGATCTTCGGCGGCAATGTCGGCTGGGTGTACGCGCTGATGCTCGCGAAGGTGGGCGCCGCGCCCGACGCCGAGGAGCTGACGACGGAGGTGTTCATGACAGCACTGGAACCCTCGATCGAGGTGGAACCGTCGCGGATCCCGGCGCTGCTGCGCGATACCGCGCGCTCGGTACTGGCCCGCTACTGGCTCTCGCGGGTGGGCCGCGAAATCACCGTGATCGACGCCGAGCCGCCCGGCACCACCTCGACCACGCCGGCAGCGGTCGGAGATCTGCTCGCCGAACTACCGGAACCCTACCGGCGCGTCCTGGAATTGCGCTTCCTGCAAGGACTTTCGATGGCCGACACCGCGGCGCGGCTCGGTGTCAGCGTTCCCGAGGCCGAGGCACGCCAGCGTCTGGCGTTGCGATCGGCCGCCCGTCCCGGATCAGGAGGCTCGCTGTGAGCAGCAAAGATGTGGAACGCTACGTCGACGACATCCTGGCCGGCCGCAGCCCGCGCGGCTTCCGGCCCGACGATGACGATGCCGCCCAGATCCGTGCCGCGATCGCGCTGCGCTCGGCCCGGACCGGCGCGGGCAGCCCCGACGAGGAGTTCATCGCCCGGCTGCATCATCGCCTGGCCGAGGACCTCGACGAACCCACCGCCGAGCCGGGTGCGCGCCCGCGGCGTCCCACCCGGCGCACGGTATTGATCGGCACCTCGGTGGCCGCCGCGGCCGCGGCGGGCGGGGTGATCGACCATACGATGCTGAGCGGATCCGGCGAGCCGAAAGTTCCCGCCGCACAGCAGACCCTCGTGCCGTCCCACGGAACCTGGCAACCGGTCCTCGCCAGTGCGGAACTGCCCGACGGGGCGACCACGCCGTTCGACCTCGGCGCCGTCAACGGCTTCCTCCGCCGCCGCGACGGGGTCGTCTACGCACTGTCGGGAATCTGCACCCACCAGGGGTGCAAATTGTGGCTGGACGCGGCGGCTGCCCGGCTGCGCTGCCCGTGCCACTCGACCTCCTTCGGTTTCGAGGGTGAGGTCGTGACCCACGAGCTGCCCCGCCCGCCCGCTCCCCTGCCGCGGCTGCAGGTCCGTGAAGCCAACGGCTCGATCGAGGTGTTCGCACCGGAGAAGCCGGCCTGACGGCCCGCACCGAACCGCGTGTAACCACACCCCGTATCTATACCGGACAGGCGCGCGCGTCACCGGGCTGCAGGAGGGTGGTTGGGATGGCAGGGCGATCCACGGCCGGGTCGCGGTCGCCGGAGGATCCCCGGCGCCGGGACCTGCGACTGGTACCGCAGGATCGCTATTCCAACTGGGAAGAGGTGTACCGGGACAACGTCGGCTGGGTCTACGCGCTGATCTTCGGCAAGGTCGGCAACAAGCCGGATGCGGAGGACCTCACCGCGGAGGTGTTCGTGGCCGCGCTGAAACCGTTGCGGATCACCGCGAGCGTCGCCGAGGTGCGCGCCTATCTGCGGACCACCGCTCGCACCGCGCTCGCCGGGTACTGGCGATCCCGGATGGGCCGGGAGATCACGGTCATCGACGACGATTTCCCGGACGAGACCGGTTCGGCACCCACCGATTCCGCCGACTCCCGGGCACCGGAGCACGTGCGCGCGGTGTTGAGCGGACTGCCCGAACGCTACCGCCGGATTCTCGAACTTCGGTTCCTGCAGGGGTTGTCGGTGCGCGACGCGGCCGCGGCGCTCGCGATCAGCGTGGCCAATGCGAAGGTGCTGCAGCATCGAGCGCTGCGAGCGGCGTCGGAACTGAACATCGACCTCGGTCTGTAACCCGGTCCCCTATCTGTCGGTGAAACCCCGCACCCCGCGGGGTCCGGATGGAGGCCGGATCCGATGCATCGACACCTCGTTCTGAATCTCACCGCCGCCGCGCTGGTCGCGCTCGGCGCACCAACATTGGCGGCCTGCTCGACGCCTGCCGACAAGGGCGCGAGCCCGCCCGCTCCGACCGTCCGCTCCGACGACCCCGGACTGGGCATGACGCCGGGCGCGCCCGCACCGATGCCGGATATGCCCGGCATGCCGACCACACCCCGCACCCCGGCCGTCGCGGCCGGACCGAACGCCGTCACCATCGACAATTTCGCCTTCGGCCCGCAGACCGTCACGGTGAAGGCAGGCACCACGGTGACCTGGACCAATCGCGACGAGGAACCGCATACGGTGGTGGCGCGCGACGGCTCGTTCCACTCCCCGGGCCTGGGCACGGGGGCCACATTCGGCTTCACCTTCGCCCAGCCGGGCACCTTCTCCTACTTCTGCTCGATCCATCCCTTCATGCACGCGACAGTGGTGGTGACCCCGTGACCGAAAACGATCCGCAGCACACCGATCCGCGCGATCCGCACG
Source organism: Nocardia africana NBRC 100379 (assembly GCF_001612635.1). Classification (GTDB taxonomy): domain Bacteria; phylum Actinomycetota; class Actinomycetes; order Mycobacteriales; family Mycobacteriaceae; genus Nocardia; species Nocardia africana. Next base: position 274,897 of record NZ_BDAV01000005.1, read on the forward strand.
CCATGACCCGCCGTCAGCTATTGCGTCACAGCGCCTGGTTCGGCGCGGCCGTCGGCCTGACGGTGGTCGGCGGCGAGGTCATCTCCCACGTGGCGGGCGCGGCCCCGGCCACCTCCGACCGTCCCACCCTGCGATTCGCGCAGATCAGCGACAGCCACATCGGATTCCAGGGCACCGCCAACGCGAATGTGACCGACACCTTCACCGAGGCGATCGATCAGGTCAACGCGCTCGGGTACACACCGGATTTCGTCATCCACACCGGGGACCTGACACATCTGGCCACACCCGCGCAATTCGATCAGGTCCGCCAGATGATGTCCGGATTGCGCGCGCCCCACATCTTCACCGTGCCCGGCGAACACGATTCGGCCGACGACGGCGGACAGCGATACCGCGAGGTGTTCGGCAAGGGCACCCGTGGTGACGGCTGGTACAGCTTCGATATCGCGGGCGTGCACGTCATCGGTTTGGTGAATACGCTCCACGCGCAGAATCTGGGCCATCTGGGGCAGGACCAGATCGATTTCGTCCGAACCGACGTGGCGGGATTGTCCGCCGACACCCCGATCATCGTCTTCAGCCATATCCCGCTGTTCGCGATGTACCCCCAATGGGGTTGGGGCACAGACGATGCCGCGCACGTCCTGAGCCTGCTGCGGCGGTTCTCCTCGGTCACCTGCCTCAACGGCCATGTGCATCAACTCTTCACCAAAACCGACGGGAACATCACCTTCTTCAGCGGGACGACCACCGCCTACCCCTTGCCGCATCCCGGCGACGGGCCCGCGCCCAAACCGGTGACGTTGCCGGCCGGAAAGCTCCACGACGCATTGGGAATCCGCGAAGTGAGCTACCAGCAGGGCCGGCAGATGCTCGCGATCAAGGAGCAGACGCTGCGATGAACACGCTGTCTCCCACCCGGTCACGGTTCTCCTCGCGCCTGGTGATCAGCGCCGGGCTCGTCACCACCGGTGTCGTGCACACTCAACTCTACGGCCGGGGCTATCGCTTCATCGAATACGTGGGCCCGTCGTTCGCCATCCAGGCCGCCGCCGCCTTCGCGCTGGCCGCGCTGGTTCTCGCCGGTCCCTGGACCATGCGCGCGGCGGCAGCGGTGCTCAGCGCCGCTTCCCTGGGCGGCTTCGTGCTGTCGCGAACGAGCGGACTGTTCGGATTCACCGAAATCGGCTGGCAGCCGGCACCGCAGGCGATGATCGCGGTCGTCGCCGAGATCGTCACCCTGGTGGTCTGTCTGGCCTCGCTGTACCGGAGGGAACTTCGCACCTGATGTCGCGGCGCCGCCCGGCGGACGGCAGGATGGCTCGGGTGCTGCGTAGTTTTCAGGTGACCAATCACCGATCCCTGGCCGAACCACAGGAACTCCGCCTGGTGTCGAGCCGGGCGGGAGCGCTGCCCGCTCCCGTCACCGCCGTCCACGGCGCGGCGGCGAGCGGGAAATCCGGTCTCGTCGACGCACTGGCCCACATGCGCGACGCGGTCCTGCATTCGGTGACCGGGTGGGATCCCTACGCCGGGCCGGTGCGCACACCGCATCTCGGATTCGCCGACCGGCCTTCGGAATTCGTTGCCACCTTCGTCGCCGAGGGCACCCCCTACACCTACGGGTTCCGCCTCGACAACGCCGATGTCACCGCAGAATGGCTGCATACGCATCCACACAACCGCAAACGCATCATCTTCGAGCGCGAGGGCGAGCAGATCCGGATCGGGCCGATGTTCGAACCGGTGCGTTTCGGCATCACCGCCCTGGTGCCGCTGGTGCGGCCGAATGCGCTGCTGCTCAGCCTGACCGGGCAGATGTACGCCGAGGCGCTGGTGCCCGCCTACCGCTGGTTCTCCGCCCAGCTCGACGTCCAGCGCGGGCCGGCCGACCCGCACAGCATCGCCGAGCGCCTCGGCGGCCACATCTCCCGCTCCGCCGACAACGCCGCGCGGCTGCTGATGCTGCTGCGCTCGGCCGAACTGGGCATCGAGGATCTGCTCCTGGCCGAGAACGATCCGATGTACGCGGACTACCTGCGCGACATCGACGGCGAAATCGCCGGTATGGCCAAGGAATTGGACGCGTGTGCGGCCTCGCCCGCGCACGCCCAGCAGGTGCGGGAAACCCTCGGCGTGGAACCCGTCGCCCTCGAGCGCGAACTGAGCAATCTGCGCGCGGCCCGCGACACTCTCTACGCGCGGATGGTCGCCCGCCGCGGGGTCGGGCTCGGAGTGGTCCACGCGGGCATCGACGCCGCCTTCGACATCGCCGACGAATCCACCGCCACGCTGGCCCTGCTGCGCCTGCTGCCGACCGTGCTCGACGCGCTCGACACCGGCCGGGTGCTGGCGGTCGACGATATCGACACCCACCTCACCGGGGACACCGCCGACCGGCTGATCCAGCTGTTCCAGAATCCGGAGACCAACTCCCGGGGCGCGCAGCTGATCTTCACCACTCGCAACCGCACGCTCATCGACCGCGGCAACGGGCGATCGCAGTCCCGGCGCACCCGAGTGTGGCAGGTGCGCCGGACCGCGACCGGCACCAGTGAGCTCGGCGCCGGCTGATCTCGCCGGAGCGCCCCGGTGACGGCGGCGCACCGGGCTGTCCCGTTTGTCCGCCTAGCATGGAGGCATGCTGCTGCAGATCGTGTTCATCGTGTTGATCGCCGGCGCTCTCATCGCGCTGCTGATGAACTTTCGCGGGCGGGGTCGTTTCGGTGGCTTCCAGCGCGGCGCGCAGGAGGCCGGGACGCTCCGGATTACCGGAGTGAGCCCGCGCCCGGCCGCGCAGGGCGAGCAGTTCGTGACGATCACCGGCACGATTTCCGGGCCGAGCGTAGCGGCCGAGACCGTGTACGGGCGCTTCGCCTGGGACGTCAATCAGTGGCCGTTCCCCGGTGAAGACCTCCCGGTCGTCTACCCGCCGGGTAAGCCTCAGCACTGGCAGATCGGTCATCCGAACCCGGGGCCGTCCGCTGGATTGTGATCCCGGCGCCGGTCTCGCGGTATCCCGGAGCGACCGCCGCTTTCCGGACACGCCCGCCGTCGGCGGTGCGTCGGGATCGTCCGCGGCTCATCGCGCCGTACCGATGCGTCCTATTCGAAGGTGAGCGAGTCCGGGTCGTCGGCGTAGGCGCGGGCCACGTCGGACGACAGATCGAGGGCGCGCCGTGCCCATGCCGGCGCAGCGGTGCCCAGCCCACACGCGGGGGTGACCAGGATGCGATCGGTGAGTGTGCGGCGCGGGAAGCCGAGGCGGTCGACCAGGCGCACGCCCGGTTCGGCAAGCTGCCGCCAGGTGGGCGGGGTGGCCGGGGCCCTCGTCGGGACCAGGCCCAGAGCGAGGAATTTGCCGGCGTCGAGTAGTTCACCGACGGCGTCGAGATTGCCGGTAGCGACGGCCGCCATATCGAAACCGACTGCGGCAGCGGCACTTGCGCGCAGAAACGACAGTGGCGGCGCATCGGCGCAGCTGTGGATCAACACCGGGCCGGACTGTGCGGTGACGACCGTGTCGAGGATGTGCAGCGCCTCGGGCTCGGGAACCGCACGCACGGTGTTCAGCACGCTCGCGCCACGCAGACTGCCCTCCAGCACGGCTCCCAGCGACGGTTCGTCCAGTTGCACGACCACCTCGGCGCCCAATCGTTTGGCCACCTCGGCGGCATGATCGGACAGCCCCTCGGCCAGTGATTCCGAAAGGTCGCGCACGGCACCGGAATCGGTGAGCACGCGATGACCGTTCGCCAGTTCGACCTGTGCGGCGAGGGTCAGCGGTCCGGCCGACTGGACCTTGAGGGTGCGGCCGGTGCCGGTGAGACCTGCCGTCTCCCAGGCTTCTTCGAGCGCGTCGAGATCGGTGCGAAGCAGATCGTGAGCGCGGCGCGCGGTCGCTCCGGGGCGGGCGCTCATTCGGTATCCGCGGGTGGTGGTGTCGAACTGCATATCGACCAGCAGCGCCGAGGCGCGCCCGAGCATATCGGAACCCGCTCCGCGGGCGGGCAATTCGGGGAGATGGGCGAGTTCGGGCAGCTCGCCCACAACGGTGGCGGCGGCCTCACGAGGGTCGGCGCCCGGCCAGGAGCCGACACCCGTGGCGATACCTCCCCGCAGGCGCGGCCGCGCGTCGGATCGCTTCTCGCTCGTCATCTTCCACCCATCTCGATCACCGCGCCGGACGTCCGCGGCCACCCGGAGTCACGCACGGCGCAACCGTATCCGAGCGTGCACGCGAAGTCGGCAGTACTCCCCGAAGTCGTCCCCGATCCGGACGACGCCCACGCTCACCGCGCGGAATCCGCGGCCAGTTCCCCGACGCGCTCACGGCCGGTACCGCTGATGGTTCCGCTGCCGATCACGCGGTCACCCAGCGGATCCGGCAGATAGGCCACCACGGCCTGCCCGCGCGCCACCCCGGTCAGGGGCTCGCGCAGCCGCGCGATCAGCCCGCCGTCGACCGCCTCCACGACGGCCGGGGCGATCCCGCCGTGCGCACGCACCTGGACGACGCAGTCGAAGGGTCCGGACGGCACCTCGCCGGACGTCCACACGGCCCGGTCCGCCCGCACGGTCCACACGTTCAGATCTTCGGCGGGACCGACGTGAACGGTGCCGGAGTCCGGATCGATCTCGGTGACGTAGCGGGGGCGGCCGTCCGCGGCGGGGCCGGGCAGCCCGAGCCCCTTGCGCTGCCCGATCGTGAATCCGTGCACGCCTTCGTGATCGGCCAGCTTGCGGCCGTCGCTGTCGACGATGGCGCCGGGGCGCACGCCGATCGAGGCACCGAGGAACGCGCGGGTGTCACCGGAGGGGATGAAGCAGATGTCGTGGGAGTCGGGCTTGTTCGCCACGGCGAGACCGCGCTCGGCGGCCTCTTCGCGGATGCGCGGCTTCGGGGTGTCACCCACCGGGAACATCGCCCGCGACAGCTGGTCGGCGGTGAGCACGGCCAGCACGTAGGACTGGTCCTTGTCGGCGTCGACGGCGCGGCGCAGCACACCGTCGGACAACTGCGCGTAGTGACCGGTTACCACGGCATCGAATCCGAGCGCGGCGGCACGGTCGGCCAGAGCCGAGAACTTGATCTTCTCGTTGCAGCGCAGGCACGGATTCGGCGTCTCACCGGCCGCGTAGGCGGCGACGAAGTCGTCGATCACATCCTCTTTGAAGCGGTCGGCGAAATCCCAGACGTAGAACGGGATTCCGAGCACATCAGCGGCGCGGCGGGCATCGCCGGCGTCCTCCTTGGAACAGCAGCCCCGCGACCCCGTGCGCAGCGTTCCGGGGGTGGCCGACAGGGCCAGATGCACGCCGACCACCTCGTGGCCGGCGTCGACCGCACGCGCGGCGGCCACGGCGGAATCGACGCCGCCGCTCATCGCTGCCAGCACTCTCATCGCGTACCTCCTTTCGCACCGGCCAGTCCGGCCGCTTCGGCCCGTTCCACCACCGATGGCAGAACTTCCAGCACCCTGTCGATCTCGGCCCCGGTCGTGGTGTGGCCGAGTGAGAACCGCAGGGAACCGCGCGCCCGGCGCGGTTCCACCCCCATCGCGAGCAGGACATGGCTCGGCGCGGCCACCCCGGCGTTGCACGCCGACCCGGTGGAGCATTCGATCCCGGCGGCGTCGAGCAGCATCAGCAGGGAATCGCCCTCGCAGCCGGGGAAGGTGAAGTGGACATTTCCGGGCAGGCGTCGGTCACCGGTCGCGCCGTTGAGGACGGCGCCGGGAACCGCCTCCCGCACACCGGCGATCAGGCGATCGCGCAGGTCGATCAATTCCGCTGTGCGCGCGGGCATTTCCCTTACGGTCTCCCGCAGCGCCGCGGCGATTCCGGCCGCGGCCGGCACATCGGAGGTGCCCGATCGCAGGTCGCGCTCGTGGCCGCCGCCGTGCAGCAGCGGGACGCAGCCCACCTGCCGGCCCAGCAGCAGGACGCCGCATCCGTGTGGACCGCCGACCTTGTGCCCGGCGAAACTGGCCGCGGCCAGCCCGCTCGACGCGAAGTCGATGGGCAGCTGGGCGGCGGCCTGTACCGCGTCGCTGTGCATCGGAATGTCGAATTCCTGTGCGACGGAGGCCAATTCGAGGATCGGCTCGATCGTGCCGACCTCGTTGTTGGCCCACATCACGCTGACCAGGGCGATGTCGTCGGCGTGCATCGACAGCGCTTCGCGCAGCGTCCCCGGCGAGACGATGCCATCGGCGTCGACGTCGAGCAGGGTGACCTGCGCGCCCTCGTGCTGCTGCAGCCAGTCCACCGCGTCGAGCACCGCATGGTGTTCGACCGAACTCACCAGGATGCGGGTGCGGCCCGGATCGGCGTCGCGACGGGCCCAGTAGATACCCTTGACCGCGAGATTGTCACTTTCGGTACCGCCCGAGGTGAAGATCACCTCCGAGGGACGGGCCCCGAGGTCGGCGGCGACGGATTCGCGCGCCTCCTCCAGCAATCGTCGCGCGGTGCGGCCGGAGCCGTGCAGGGACGAGGCATTACCGACCGTGCCGAGCACAGCCGTCATCGCCTCGACGGCGGCCGGGAACATGGGTGTCGTGGCCGCGTGATCGAGGTAGACCGTCTTGGGCGCCGCTGCGACCGGACCCGGGAAAGCCGACATCATGACCGATCCAGCCTATCCCACCGTTGACCTGCACACCTTGGGGGTATCCTTCCGCTTTCCGCGCACCACCTACGCTTCACCCCCATCGGCAACCCGGCGGCCCTCCCCGGATATTCCCGATCGCCGCCGGAGATTCCCGGCGGCCGCGATTTTCCGGCGTACAAATCCGACCGCCGAGAAGCAAGCATGTGCTCGATATTTGCTGAAGCCGGAAAAGTTCGCTCGCCGCGAATCCCCGATTTGAGCTCGAACCAACACTACCATTCGAAAACGACTGGATAACAGGTTCTTTCGGGCCACCGACCAGCGCGCGGGAAGTTTGCGGATAACGGCTTTTCTGACTAGGCTGCGTCGCAGAACGATCACCACGGCGCGGCGCGGATGGCGCTCGAGCGGGGGCGATTCCGATATTTCCCGCCGTGGGTGCGCTGGGGGTTATTCGCAGACATATGACGGCTGAGCCCGGTATGCGGCAGATCGTGTCCGGGCTGTGAGGTGAGGAGAACGGTGAGCGGCAAACTGATCACGGCAACTCCGTCGGCGGCCCTGCTGGTCGAGGAGATCGTCGATCGCTACGGCTCGGTCGAGCAGTTCTGCAACCAACTGCGTCGGGACCTGGACGACCCGACCGTGCAACTGCCGCGCCTGACCCATCTGCTGCCGCCGGACAGCCCCCATTCCCCACATCTCGCCTGGTCGCAGGCTCCGTGCACGGGACCGGCACGCGAAACCGATGCGACGCCGTCCGGCGGCCACGGCGATGCCGTGGCGGCCCCCGGCCCGGGCCCGGCCTCGGCGGCCGAACCCGGTCCGCCCGCGCCCTCGCGAGCCGATCCCATGACCCCCGACGCGCAGGTGCGCCGCAGCCTGTGGCACCGCCTGCTGTCCTGGTGGTGATTCGTCTCGGCGCCCGGTGAGAGCGGCGCGGCGCCGACCCCCACCGCTCCCCGGGCGCGCCGTCGCGCCGCGGCATCCCCCGCTGACGATCGCATCGGTGGTGCGCGTGTTGCGCGATGCCTTCTGCCACAACGCCTTCGGAGCCGAACAGTGCGGGTTCGCGCACGCCGGTCACGTGCCGGCGCCCCGATCTCCTCCGTCCCCGGCCCCGCTCTGCAGCCGGTCCGGTGGACGCTCGATCTGTTCCGCGCGGTGCGGATGCGCCCCACGGCGACCTCCGCGACGGTCGTCCGCGAAGGCCCCCGCCTCTGCCTGGTCGACGCGGTGCTGCGCCAGGACGGCCAACCGGCGGCGCGCGCGAGTGCGCTGTATCTGCGAGCGAGCGAGGCCCCGCCCGCGTGACGGTCCCCGAAAACGCCTCTGGCACTTCACCATTCCGGTGGTCGAGGGCGAGGAGCCGACCCCGTTCCAGTTCGCCGCCTCGGTCGCCGACGTCACGAATATGGTGTCCGATCTCGGCAGCGCGGGGCTGGAATACATCAATCCCGATGTCACGATGGCGATCACCCGCCTGCCGGCCGAGAGGGAAGTCGGCCTCGCCCTGACCGAACGCGTCGAACACCACGGCCTCGCCGTCGGCACCGCGGTCATGTTCGACCGCGACGGCGTCCTCGGCACCACCACCGTCTCCGCCATCGCCAACGCCCGCCGCGCCGTCCGCCTCGACCACGGACGCGACTGAGCACGACCGCTTCCGCCAACAGGACGCCGACCTGATCAACTCTCGGGTGTGGGGCCGGTGAGGACCGCCTGCGCGATCTTGCGGAGGGCGGCGACGAGGCGACGGCGGTCGTCGGTGCGGGTGGCCAGGACTACGTGGGCCGGATCGACATCGGCGAGGGGGACGGCGGTGAGGTCCGGGCGCAGGGAGTGGATCCGGAAGCCGGCGGCGATGGCGATGGCCTCGCCGGCGGCGATGATCTCGAGTTTGTCCTCCATCGCATCGATGATCGGTCCGTCGGGGGCGGGACGGCCGTCGGGGCGAGGGTCGATGCGCCAGTAGGCATTCCAGGCCGGATCGGAATCGCGGAGGCGGGGCAGCGGTTCGTCGGCGATGTCGTCGAGGGTGACCGATTCCTTGCCTGCGAGCCGGTGGGAGACCGGCAGGATCACCACCCGCGGCTCGTCGTAGAGAACGGTGACGTGCAGGCGGTCGGTGGGAAAGGGCAGCCGGGTGACCAGTGCGTCCACGCGATGTCCCAGCAGCGCGGCGGGGACGTCGTTCCAGGGCACGTGCTGGGCGCGCACCTCGGCATCGGGATGCCGGCGGCGCAGTTCCCGGACCGCGGGGGTGACGATCAGCCCGCTGGTGTAGCCGATCGCCACGCGACCGGGCTGGGCGGCGGCGCGGGTCTCGGCGACCGCCGCGGCCGCCGCACGCAGGAGCGCGTGGGCCTGCGGCAAGAACACCTCCCCGGCCTCGGTGAGCCGGCTGCCCTGCGGCGTCCGGTCCAGCAGGCGAGCACCGAGTTGCTGTTCCAGCCGGTGGATCTGACGGCTCAGCGACGGCTGGGTGACGTGCAGCGCCGCGGCCGCGCGACCGAAGTGCCGATGGTCGGCGACCACGGTGAAACAGTGCACCAGCCGTAGATCGAGGTCCACGGGTGACGTCTCGGACATGCCGCCAGCTTACTGGCCCCGGCCTGGCACTCGGTGGCCTCTACCTGGAGTGATACGAAGAATGTATTGCGTCAGGCGAAAGATTCATTGGCAGCGACGATGTCGCCGGTGCGAGAGTGAGTTACCGGCACAGACCGGCAGCAGAGCCTCTGGCTGCCCCCTTCGACGCCGCGCGACAGTGTGCGCGTCGTCGGCCGTGGCACCGGTTGCACCACCGGCCGCCGACGCAACTGTTCCCGTATTCGCCTTCAGCACAAGCCATTTCACCCGAGCTCAGCACATCCCAGGAGGAACGGTCGATGACAAGCAGCACCGTCGTGGAGGCCGCGCGCCGTCGGCGCAGGAGCAACGAAGCGCGGGCCGCCGGTTGGAGGAGGCCGGAATCCGGGCGGTATGGACCAACGAGGTGATCGGCAAGGACGCGTTCGCGCACTTGGCCGTCCTCCTCGCCGCCACAGAACGGATGACGGCCGGAACGTGCGTGGCCAACATCTGGGCCCGGGCGCCGCAGACCGCGCACGGCGCCGCCGCCTACCTCGCCCAGGCATATCGGGGGCGCTTCGTCCTCGGCCTCGGCGTGGGATATCCGCAGCAGGCCGACAGCGTCGGCCGCGAGTTCGGCAGCCCGCTGACGACAATGCGGGACTACCTCACCGGGATGAACGAGCAAACCTGGCCGCCGGCACCCGAGGCGTCCTATCCCCGTATTCTCGCCGCGAACGGTCCGAAGATGCTGGCCCTGGCCGCCGAGATCGCCGATGGCGCCCTGCCCGCCGCGCTGCCCGCGGAACACACCGCGCGCGCCCGGAATACGCTCGGCTCCGGCAAACTGCTGGTGGTGGGTCAATCGGTCGTGGTCGACGATGATCCCGGGCGAGCCCGCGCGACCGCCCGCGAGGTGGTGCGGACGTGGGCCGCCCGGCCGTCGTTTCGCGCCACACTCGTCGAATTGGGCTATCCGGCAAGCGAAATCGACGACACCAGCGACCGGGTCGTGGACGCACTCGTCGCCCACGGCAGCCCGGAATCCATCACCGCCACGATCCGCGCCCAGCGGGACGCCGGGGCGGACCATGTGGTGCTGCTGCCGCCGATCGGCACCGAATTCGCCTCCGGCATCGAACAGCTGGTGTCGATCGCGCCGGCACTGAACGAGATCGGCTGAACGCGCCACTCCGCCCTCCCCCGCCGGCGCAGGTCCCGGGCGTAGGGTCGCCGCATGCGCCTGAGCACCCGAAATCAACTCGACGGCACCGTCGTCTCGGTCACTCGCGGTGAGGCCATGGCAGTGGTGCGGGTCCGCCTCACCGGCGGGGACGAGATCACCTCGTCCATCACCCGCGATGCCGTGGACGATCTCGGCCTCGCCGAGGGATCGACGGTCAAGGTGCTGATCAAATCGACCGAGGTCACCCTCGGCATCGAATAGATCCACCGGCGAGGCCCGCCGGCGGCACACGTAGCCTGGTCTGGTTCGTTCCGGACCGGCCGGTGCCGGCGCTGCTGTATCGAAGCGACGGAGACAGTGATGCGTCTGGCTGATCTGACCTCGGCCGACCTCGCCGAGGCCGACCGCGCGCCGCTGCCGGCGATCCCGCTCGGCGCGACCGAACAACACGGCCCGCGGCTGCGGTCCGGCGGGGTGAAAGCGGTGAGCGCCAACGGAATACTCGGCGATCCGACCACCGCCGACGCCGCCGAGGGCGCCCGAATCCTCGACCGCTGGACCGGCGCGTTGATCGCCGCGGTCGCCGAACATTTCCCCGAACCGCGCTGAGGCAGCCGCATCGCCGCCGGAAATCGGCCTAGCCTGGGCGAAGCACTGCATCGCGATCGATGGAGGTAACGCCATGGCCTGGACCCCCGCTCAGCTCGATCGAATCGGATCGTCCGAGGAACTGCAGATCACCAGCTACTACGAGAACGGCGCACTGCGGGATTGGACCACCATCTGGGTGGTGCGCGTCCACAACGACCTCTACATCCGCTCCGCCTACGGACAATCCGGCGGGTGGTACCGCCACGCCATGCACACCCGCGGCGCGCGCGTCCGCGCCCACGGCGTCGAGACCGACGTAACCCTGCACCCGGTCACCGACTCCTACCTCAACGACCGAGTCCGCAAGGCCTACGAGTCGAAATACCGCGACCACCCCAGCGCCCTCGAACCCATGCTGGCCCCGGCCGCCGAGAACACCACCCTGCGCATGGACCCGGTCGGGTAGTTCGGGGACGGGCAGCCCGGTTAACACCTCCGTCGTCGGCATCGGTCGGGGTTCGTCAGTGCACCATCGACAGCTGTCGGTGCGGACAGGTAACGTCCGGCCTGTCGTCGATAGGGACCGAAGGGTGGGGCCGATGATCCGATCGAAGCGTTTCCGGAGCACAGGACGATGTGCCATCGGAGTCGTGAGCGCCGTTGCCGCCACAATCCTGATGGTCGCGCCGTCCTGGGCCGCCCCTGCACCCGGCAGCGGATCCGGGTCGCCGACCAGGGCTCCGGGCCCCGAAGTCGAGCTCAATGCCTACTGTGACGACCACGGCGGCGTCGCCCACCTCGCGAACGGCCGCACCGTCTACTGCACACGGGTCGAAGGCACTGACGCCTTCGTGTGGTCCTACTCACGGGGACCTCTGAGTCACGACCCCAATACCCGGGGCTACACCTGCGACGACAACGGCTGCCACTTCCCCGACGGTTCCACCGTCCCCGGTTATCAACGCTGCGGCATTCTCTGCGGCGAGCCGCCGACCAGCGGTGACATCCAAAGCGGGTTGGCCGACTGTTTCAATGCCGGGACTCCCTTCGAGGAGTGTGAGCGGCGCGGCCGGTGAACGGCGGCTTGTGACCCACCGGCCGGGCGCTGCTCCGCATCACTGCCCGGTGAAGTAGTGTCCCTCCTCCAAATCCTCGATGAGGTTGGGGTGCAAGGGTTTCCACCCGAGCAGGGCCGTGGTCGCCTCGGCCGTGGTGGGGTTGTCCAGCTGGACTATGGGGGCGAGGAAGCCGAAGTGAGCGGGGGCGTCCTCGGCGGCGATGCTGACGACGGGGACGTTCAGGTGGCGGCCGATCACCTCGGCGATGCGGCGCAGCGGAATGCCTTCGTCGCCGACGGCGTGCAGGCGGGTGCCGGCGGGGGCGGATTCGAGGGCCAGGCGGTACAGGTGCGCCGCGTCGAGGGTGTGGCCGGCGGGCCAGCGGTTGGCGCCCTCGCCGACGTAGGCGGACACACCCTTCTCACGCGCGGTGGCGATCAGGGTGGGTACGAAACCGTGGCGGTCGAGGGTGCTGTGCACGGTCGGTGGCAGTCGGACCACGCTGGAGCGGATACCGCGATCGGCGAATCCGATCACCTCGTTCTCCGAGTCGATCCGCGGGCCGGCCGGCAGCGAGTCGGCCTCCGTGCCGATCCGTCCCAGGGCCGCGAGCAGACCCGTTCCGGACGTGCTGACCAGCGGCTTACCGGATCCGGCCAGGGCCTCGCCGAACGCCCGGACGACGCGGAGATCGGTCTGCGCCGCACCGAGGAAGTCCCCGGCGATCATGTTCTCGTGTTTGAACGCCAGGTGGATCACGCCGTCGGCCGCGGCCGCCGCCTCGGCCAGCACCTCCGGATCGTCCAGATTTCCGCGCTGCACCTGCGCTCCGACCGCCGCCAAGGCCGCGGCCGAGGCATCCGATCGCGCCAGCCCGACCACCTCGTGTCCCGCTGACAGCAGTTCGGGCACGACCGCGGACCCCACATGTCCCGACGCCCCGGTGATGAATACGCGCATGGAAAGACCTTCCCGCGAGAAATGCGCCGCGCTTCCCGCGCGGCGGCCGCCGATGTCAGCGACTGCCATCAGACTACACCGCGATGTCAGTTGCTGTCATCACTCGCGGGCAGACAGACCTGAAATCGCTCGACACCCGGGTACTTCTCGCCCAGCGACGTCGCGGTGAATCCGAGCGCCGAGTAGAAACCGAGCGCCGAGCGGTCTGTCTCGGCGACGATCGGCAGCGTGGGGTCGTCCCTGCGGATTCGCGCCACCAACCGCCGACCGACCCCGCGCCCGCGCGGCGATGTCGCGATATGCAACAGGACGATCCGGTCCGCGCGCCGTTCGTACCCCGCCACGCCGATGGGTTCGTCGTCCAGAAACACGGCCAGCAGCTCGGTGGCCGGATCGTCGCGATATCGACGCAGCACCTCATCGAGGCGGGCCGGGCCGCCACCCACGGCCGCCGACAACAGCGCGCACACCCGGATATCCGCCGCGAGATCACGACCGGCTCGAATCGTCATCCGGGCACCGTATGCCCGGCACCGGCCCGCGAACGCCTCGCGGGAGGCCGGCTCTCAGACCGAATTCGCCGCGCGGCGTTCGATTTCCGCGGTGCTCCAGGCGCCGATCATGCGGGCGGTCATGACGATGGCTTCGCGGCGTTCCTCGGGGTCGACCTCGAGGGCGGAGGCCCGCAGGACCGCGGAGAAGCCCGTGTTCACCAGCACGAAGGCCATGACGTCGAGTTCGTGGTCGTCGCTGGGGCCGAGGATCTGGATCAGCAGCACCTTCACCAGCAGGCGCAGGCGGGGTTCGAACTCGGGTATGCCGCTGTTGTAGAACTGCACACCGGCGGCCAGGGCGCGCACCAGTTTCGCGTTGTCGACCAGTTCGTCGCAGATGGCGGCGAGGATGTCGGCGGTCATATCCTCCACCGAGCGATCCGCGCGATCCAGCCGTTCGGTGAAGCGGCGCTCGATGCTCTCCAGCAGCCGTTCCAGCAGTTCCTCGACGATGACCGTGCGGTCGGAGAAATACCGGTAGACGGTTCCGATGCTCAGGCCGGCCTCGGCGGCGATCCGGTTGGTCGAGGTGTTCTCGATCCCGCGCTCACCGAACAACCGCGCCGCGGTGTCCAGGATGTGCTGGCGGGTTTCCTTCGCACGCTCCTGCGTCGGGCGTCGACGCTGACCGACCGCCTTGGACGGCATCACGCACTCCTACCTGATCTCGCGCCTGTTGATCGGTTGCTCATCCTAAGATGCCCGGGAACGATATCCAGCCTGTTCGGCGGCCGGCCACGACGAATTGGCCGAGTCCACAAAGGACCGGCGTTTCCGCTATTACATTGGCGCCACAGCGGATTTCCCACCGAGAGGCCAACCATGTCGGAGCGCGTCGTCGGAGTCGTGCTCGCCGCCGGGGCCGGGCGGCGCTTCGGCCGTCCCAAGGCCACGGTCGGTGACTGGCTGACCACCGCGGTGGACGCCCTGCGCGGCGGCGGGTGCGCGGAGGTCGTGGTGGTGCTCGGCGCCGCCCGCCTCCCACCGATTCCCGCGACCACCACGGTGGTGGCACCGGAGTGGGCCGAGGGAATGAGTGCGTCTGTGCGCACGGGAATCGGTGCGGCGCAGCGGCTCGACGGTGCATACGTCGCCCTGCATGTCGTGGATACCCCGGATGTCGGCGCGGATGTCGTCGCCCGGGTGATCGAGCGAGCGCTCGCCGATCCATCCGGTATCGCGCGCGCGAGTTTCGCCGGACGTCCCGGTCATCCCGTGGTGATCGCCCGGCGGCACTGGGCCGATCTGCTGACGACCCTGTCCGGTGATCGCGGCGCCGCCGCCTATCTGCGAACCGTCCCCACCCGGACCGTGGAATGCGGTGATCTGGCCACCGGCCGCGATATCGATGAACCCGGCGACCTCGAACACTGACGCGCCCCGTCAGCCCCGCCGCACTCGCCGCCGGACCACGACCCCCGGCACCGCGAGTCTCAGCGTCGCCGCGAAACCGCTGTGGCGCACCAGATTTCCGGACTCCGTGGCCGCGAGCAGACCCAGCGGCTCGGCCGAGTTGCGCGCGGCGGTGGCGGCGCTGCGGTGCCGGACCGGCCGACCCACGCCGACCCCGGACTCGCATCGTAGCCACGGGACGAGGGCCGAATCATCGGCGGTTACGATCCACGCGTGGCGAAACTGAAGGTGTCGGTGGACGTTCCGATCTCCCCCGATCGGGCGTGGTCGCACGCGTCGAACCTGAGCGAACTCGACCAGTGGCTGATCATGCACGAGGCGTGGCGCGGGCGGGTGCCCGACGAACTCACCCCCGGTACCGAACTGGTGGGCATCGCCTCGGTGAAGGGTCTGCGCAATCGCGTGCGCTGGACCGTGCGCACCGCCGAACCGCCACGCCGGCTCGTGTTGACCGGCGCCGGCAAAGGCGGCACCAAATTGGGGCTGGAACTGCTGGTCGCGCCGAACGCCTCGGGTTCGGAGGTCACGGTCGACATCGATCTGGGTGGGCGACCGCTGTTCGGCCCGATCGGAGCGACCGTAGCGCGGGCCCTGAGGGGCGATATCGAACGCTCACTCGACCGGTTCGTCGACCTCTACTGCTGAACTCGGCCGGCGCGGTTCGAGGACGACCAGCGGGATCGTGCGACCGCCCGCCCGGCGCCGATAGAACTCGTAATCCGGTGTCATAGCGACGAATTCGCGCCACAGGTCCGGATATTCGGCGGCGGTGGCGACTCGCGCACGCACCGGGCGCACGTCGGTCCCGACCCGCATCGTGGTGTCGGGGTGGGCCAGGAGGTTGTGATACCAGGCCGGATGGTGCGGCTGCCCGGCCTTGGACGCCGCGATCGCCACCGCGGCCCCCGCGTCGACGTACATCAGCGGTGAGGTGCGCCGGATGCCGGATTTCGCACCCACATGATCGAGCAGCAGGATACGCGCGTCCCGACGACCCGGCATGCGCCCGCCGATCCGCCCGCCCGACCACCGGTAGAGCGCCACATGGACTTTCGCCGTCCGACGACCGGCATAGACGCCGCGGCGGTTGGCGAATCGTGCCGTGGCGGAGACGATTCCGGCGAGTGAGGCCATACCG
Organism: Nocardia africana NBRC 100379; assembly: GCF_001612635.1. Taxonomy (GTDB): domain Bacteria; phylum Actinomycetota; class Actinomycetes; order Mycobacteriales; family Mycobacteriaceae; genus Nocardia; species Nocardia africana. The sequence goes on from NZ_BDAV01000005.1 coordinate 290,990, forward strand.
CCGAGCATGCATCACCTCTGGCGTTCGCGCCAGGGACCGCTCCGCACGGCCGAACTCGCATCCCGGTGAGAATCGGGTAACCGGCCGGCAACCCGAGCGGGCTTGCGATCCGCATCCACGGCAATATGCTGGAGATTGTGACGAATCTGCGGATCAGTGAGGCGGCGGCGCTGCTGGGCGTCAGCGACGACACCGTGCGGCGTTGGATCGATCAGGGCCGGTTGCCGGAGATCCGGCTCGACAGCGGTCGCAAGGGGGTGCGCGGCGCGGACCTGGCCGACGTGCTGCGCGGTCAGCACGCCGAGGCGCACGAACCCGGTGTCACCGTCGCCGCCTCGGCCCGCAACCGGATGCGCGGCATCGTCACCCGCATCGTCAAGGACACGGTGATGGCGCAGGTCGAGATGCAGGCCGGACCGTTCCGGCTGGTCTCGCTGATCAGCCGGGAATCGGTCGACGAACTCGGTCTCGAGGTCGGCAGCATCGCCGTCGCCTCGGTCAAATCGACCCACGTCGTGGTCGAAATCCCGGAAAGTTGACGAGAATGCAGAGTGTGCGCACCATCGGCGCCGCAGCGGCCGCCGTAGCCGTCACCATGGGCTTGGCCGGATGTGGTTCCGACGCCGCCCCATCCCCCGCCGGAACGGACCAGCTCTCGGGCACGGTGACGGTGTTGGCGGCGGCCTCGCTCACCGAGACGTTCACGAAACTCGGACACGACTTCGAGGCCGCCCACCCGGGCGTGAAGGTCGTCTACAGCTTCGGCGGCAGTTCGGCACTGGCCGAGCAGATCAGGCAGGGGGCGCCGGCCGATGTCTTCGCCTCCGCCGCGCCGGCCACCATGCAGCAGGTGGTCGACTCCGGTGAGATCACCGCGAAACCGGACACCTTCGTGAGCAACCGGCTGGAAATCGCTGTGCCCAAGGGTAATCCGGGCAGGATCACCGGACTGACCGATTTCGGCAGGCCCGAGCCGCGGATCGCGCTGTGCGCGGTGCAGGTGCCGTGCGGTGCGGCCGCGGAGAAGGTCTTCCGGATCGCCGGCATCACCCCGCAGCCCGACACCCGTGAGCAGGATGTCAAGGCCGTGCTCACCAAGGTGACGCTGGACGAGGTCGACGCCGCGCTGGTCTACCGCACCGATGTGCAGGCGGCCGGAGACAAGGTGCAGGGCATCGACTTCCCGGAATCAGCGCAGGTGATCAACACCTATCCGATCGCACCGCTCGCCAAGGCGCCCCACGCCGCCGCGGCCGCCGCCTTCGTCGACTACGTGCACTCCGATCCGGCGAAGAAGGTGTTCGCCGCCGCGGGATTCGATACCCCGTGACCAGGACGGGAACGCGGCGGCGGACGGCCGCGGGACGGCGGCCGGTCGTGCTGGTCCTGCCCGCGCTCGGTGCGCTGGCGTTCCTGGTGATCCCGCTGATCGGCCTGCTGGTACGCACCCCGTGGGCGAGCCTGACCGCCCGGCTGTTCAGCGCGGAAGTCGGTACCGCCCTGCGACTTTCGCTGATCTGCGCGAGCTGCGCGACCGTGATCTGCCTGCTGCTGGGCATCCCGCTGGCCTGGCTGCTGGCGCGGGCGCACATCCCGGGCCGCGCAGTGATCCGCGCGCTGGTGACGGTGCCGCTGGTACTGCCGCCGGTGGTCGGAGGGGTGGCGCTGCTGCTGGTGTTCGGCCGCCGCGGGCTGCTCGGGCAGTACCTGTACGACTGGTTCGGCGTCTCGCTGCCGTTCACCACGCCGGGTGTGGTGGTGGCCGAGGCGTTCGTCGCCATGCCGTTTCTGGTCATCTCGGTGGAGGGCGCGCTGCGCAGCACCGACACCCGCTACGAGGAAGCCGCCGCCACCCTCGGCGCGACCCCCTGGTACACCTTCCGCCGCGTCACCCTCCCCGCGATCCTGCCGGGCGTGATCGCCGGCGGCGTGCTGTGCTGGGCCCGGGCGCTGGGCGAATTCGGCGCGACCATCACCTTCGCGGGGAACTTCCCGGGCCGCACCACCACCATGCCGCTGGCGGTGTATCTCGCGCTGGAAACCGATCCGGACGCCGCGATCGTGCTCAGCCTGGTGCTGCTGCTGGTCTCGGTCGCGGTGCTGGTGTCGTTGCGCGAGCGCTGGATTCGAGCAGCGGTATGACGCTGCGGGCCGAACTCGAGGTGCGGCGGGAGCGCTTCCGCCTCGGCATATCGCTCACCGTCGAACCCGGTGAGGTGGTGGCCCTGCTCGGACCCAACGGCGCCGGCAAGACCACGGCACTGCGCGCGCTGGCAGGACTCGAACCGCTCAGCGGCGGACGTCTCACCGTCGCCGACCGGATCTGGGACCAACCGCCGGGAATCTTCGTCCCGGCCGAACAGCGACAGGTGGGCGTCGTCTTCCAGGATTACCTGCTGTTTCAGCATCTTTCGGCACTCGAGAACGTCGCGTTCGGCTTGCGGGCCCGCGGCATGCGGCGCGCACAGGCGCGGGCGCGCGCCGCCGACCGGCTCGACCGGGTCGGTCTCGCCGAGCACGCGCACGCCACACCGCGCACCCTCTCCGGCGGACAGGCACAGCGGGTCGCACTCGCGCGCGCCCTGGCCACCGACCCGCAGCTACTGCTGCTCGACGAACCGCTGGCCGCGCTCGACGCCGGGACCCGGATGCAGGTGCGCGCCGACCTCGCCCGTCACCTGCGCGACTATCGCGGCCATACCGTGGTGGTCACCCACGACCCACTCGATGCGATGGTGCTGGCGGACCGGCTCGTCATCCTCGAACAGGGCGCGATCGTCCAGCAGGGCGCACCGGCCGAGATCGCTCGGCGGCCACGGTCGGACTATGTCGCGGATCTGATGGGGCTCAACCTGTTTCGCGGCACGGCCGAGGGCACCGGCGTCGAGATCGACAACGGCGGGCACCTCACCGTCGCCGCACCGGCTGCGGGCCGCGTCTTCCTCGCCTTCCCGCCGACCGCGGTGAGCTTGCATCCCCAGCAACCCGGCGGCAGCCCGCGCAACACCTGGCCGGTGACCGTCGGCGGCCTGGAACACCACGCCAACCTCACCCGCGTCCGCCTCGACGGGGCCCCACCGGTGCTCGCCGACATCACCTCGGCGGCGGTGGCCGACCTGCGCATTCATCCGGGCATGCGGCTGTGGGCCGCGGTCAAGGCGACCGAGATCCATGTCTACCCCGCTTGAAATCTCGAGGTCGGCGGCGTGGCGCGCGCCGAATCCGAGGTCCGCGCGGGTTCGCGCATTATGCTTGCCGGTCGATAGCTATTCGGGATCTGCTGCCGTGACATCGAGGAACAGGATCCAGCTATGCGCCGTCCTCTCATCGCCGCCGCGACGGGCATCGCCGCGGTTACCGCCGTCGCGTCGGTCTTATGGACCGGCGGGAGCGAAACGAGTCACGCCCAGCCACCCGGCACGGACGTGACAGGTTCGGGAGTCCATCTGACCGCGTCGGTGGACAACATCGGGGTGAACCCACCCGGTGACCGGACACCGAACTACCTCATGACGTTCTCCCATGCCGCGCAGTTGTCCGGGAATTTCTCGATCAACGTCGAAGGCGACCCGATCAGCTCGGGTCAGGCGGTCGCGGGATTCCTGCTGGGGTGCGGGATCAGCGTGGCCGGCGGTTTATCCGTAGGCATCTCGCCCAACCAAGGGCTGCAGCTGAGCATCTCGCCCACCTTCACGCCACCCTCTCTGACCACTGCGGCTGCTCCGATTGCGGCCAGCGGTAGCGCCACTCCGACCACAACCACCAGCGCCTCCCCGACGACCGCCCAGATCACGACCACTCCCACCCAGGCTGTCCGTACGACTGTGGCCGCCCCCACCACGAGCGCCCCTCCGACTACGACCGTCACCACGACCACCACCCCCACCACGACAACCCCCATCACAACCACCCCGCCCACGATCACCACCCCCACGATCACCACACCCACCCTGCCGACCACCTCCGGTGCGGGGGTGCCCGGAGTATCTCCTCCCGGTTTCAACCTCGGGCCGAGCGTCGGCGGTTCCCTGGGGTTGTCCGAATCGCTGACCGCGACCCTCGAACCCGGCCAGGTCACCCCCGCCACGACGGCGACGGCCACCCTGGACGACAAGACCACCTTCCCATACCACATCACGTTCAACAATGCCGCGTTGAACGTCTCCCAATGCGCGTCGCCGGTGTCGGCCGTCCCCTTCGTCTCCACCTCGGTGTCGACCGCCACGGGACTGGTCCAGACCACCGCGTACGGCGATCAGTTCACCTTCTGACAACGCATCCCCCCTTATACGGCCTGGGCCGCCCGCAATGCGGGCGGCCCAGGTGCATTCAGGTCAGGATACGGCCTCGCTCACCGCATTCGGCCCGTCGAACATACGGTCGGGCATGCTCTCGAGCGCGTCGACGATCTCCGCGCCGGCGCCGTTCTTGCGCGCCGCGCGCACGATATCGCGGCGGTCACACGGATAGTCCACGCCGGAGAGATACTTCTGCACCTGAATGGGATTCACCTTCTGGCTCATCGTTTCTCCTCTCTCGGTACTGTCCGTACGGGAATGGAACGACGGCGCGATACCACCAGGATCCGAGCCGAAACATCGCAGTTGCCGGATCGCTGCCACGATCACCTGGACGGGCTGGATCCGCAACAATCCGGGGTCCGGTTCGGCGCCGTGCGGATCGCCGATATGCCCCGCCCACAGGGCGATATGGGCCGGTTCGGGCGGCGGACCCCACCACGCCGGCGGGGTCGGCCCGAAGATCACCACCGACGGCGTGCCGAAGGCGCTGGCGAGATGTCCGACGCCGGTATCCCCGCTGATCACCAGGGCGGCATGCGCGACGACGGCGGCCAATTCGGTCACCGTGAGCGCACCGGCCAGCACCGATCGCCGAGGCAGGCCCGCCGCGTCGGCGACCTGCGCCGCCAGCGCGGCCTCCTCGGCATTTCCCGTGACCACGACGTGGTGACCCAACGTCCGCAGGTGGGCGGCGACGGCGGCGAAGCGGTCGGGCGGCCACCGCCGCGCCTTCGAACTGCCTCCGGGGTGCACCACGACGCGGCCGGCCGGGGCGCCGACGTCCGGCCTCCGGAGTTCGAGGCGGGTCGGATCGGCCGGGATGCCCGCCGACTCGAGCAGCCGGCACCAGCGATGCACCTCGTGCACTCCGTCGGGCCAGGCGGGGCCCGCCACCTCGGGAAAGTCCCGATGCCGGTGGGTGATCAGGCGTGCGGGGCGGACCTTCAGCAGATCCTCGATGCTCTGCGGACCACTGCCGTGCAGATTCACCGCGAGATCGGGTGGTGGGCGGTCCCAGCGCAGTGTGCCCAGACCGGCGGTCGGGAGGACCTCGTCGACACAGTCGGCGAGGTCGGCCAGCGGCGCCAGCCAGCGGGGAGCCGCCAGCACCAGATGGTCGTCGCCGTGCGCGGCCCGCAGCCCTCGCAGGGCAGGCACCGCCGTCAGCAGATCACCCAGCCCCAGCGCCCGCAGGACCAGCGTCACACCCATGACGGTGGATCTGCCGCCCGGCTCGGCGCGGCGGCCACGACCGTTCGATCCGCTCGCATCTCGCCCATCCCGAGCGAGGACACCGCACCGTCGCGGACGAACCGCGCCGCGACATCGACGGCACGGCGGACCGCGTTCGTCACCGAATCACCGGAAGCCAGCGCCGCGGTGGCCGCCGCGGCGAATCGGTCGCCGGCGCCACACACGTCGTATCCCTCCCCGCATCGAAGATCCGGCGATATCCCCACGGCGACAGTGCCTTTCGTTCCGCGACGGTAGAGCACCGCGCCCTCGGCGCCGAGCGTGACCGCCACCGCCCGCGCCGACCACCGGCGGCTCAGCTCACGAGCCCGGTCCCCGAACCCGCCGTCGCCGCCCACCAGGCTCGCGGCTTCGTCGCGATTCGGTGTCACCAAGCTCGCCCCGGCGACGGGCGCCGGACCGCGCGGATGGGGATCCCACACCACGGGAATGTCGTGCAGGCGCCGGCCCAGCAGGGCGCGAATCCCGGGGTGGGCGGCGACGCCGTGGCCGTAGTCGGCGACGAGAATCGCACGGGCACAGCCGAATTCGGCTTCGACCTCATCGGGGAGCGGACCGTGCCCGATCCGGCCGTCGCCGGAGTCGACACGCACCACCGAGACCGGGCGATCGGCCGCACCGTCGGCGGCGACGGGAGCGCACGGGCCGACGGCGCGAATCCGCTGTTTGCACACCGTCGTTCCCGGCATCGGCAGCGGCGCCACCCGCACGCGCCCCGCCAGCAGCCGGCGCAGCCGGTGGCCGGCCTCGTCGTCACCGAATCCGCCGACCAGCACCACCTCACCGGCGTCGCGAGCGGCCAGCAGGGCGGCCAGCCCCGCACCGCCGGGGCGCCAGATCCCGGTGCGGACGTCGACCACCGGAACGCCGGCGTCGGGACTGCGACGGTCGGCGCGGCCCTCGATATCGCTGTCGAGCAGCACATCCCCGACGACGACCAGCGGCCCGGTCACGAGGCTTCCCGCAGCGCGGAGTCCAAGGCCGTGCACAGCGCGTGGACCAGCACCAGGTGGACTTCCTGCACCGTCGCTGTCGACGCCGCCTCCACCGCCACCGCGTCGTCGCACAGCGACGCCAGCGAATTCGGCGCCGGGCCGGTCAACGCCCAGCTGGTCAGGCCGATTTCGGAGGCGGCCTTCGCCGCGGCGACGACATTGCCGCTGGAACCGCTGGTGGACAACGCGACCAGCACATCTCCGGGCCGGCCGTGCGCCCGCAGCTGGCGGGCGAACATCTCGTCGAATCCGTAGTCGTTGGCTATCGCGGTGACACTCGAGGTGTCGGCGTGCAGTGCGACCGCCGACAGCGGTCTGCGCTCTTCCCGGAAACGCCCGGTCAGCTCGGCGGTCAGATGTTGCGCCTCCGCCGCGCTGCCGCCGTTACCGCAGGCGAACAATCTGCCCCCGTCGCGATAGACACGAGCCAATCGCTCTCCCCAGTCCCAGATGCGGGCGACCGAGGGGCGCACGTTCCTGCGCAGCGCCGTGCCGAGGAGTTCGAAATGCTCCTCCAATTCGGCGCCGATGCCGGCGACGTCGTGACGGCGATAGTCGTCTCCCGGTGCGATCATGGCAGCGCCTCCTTCCCGTCGAGTTCGGCAAGTGCCAGCGAGACCGCGGTCCGCAGGTCCGGTGCGACGTGGGCGACCACCGCGGCGAAGGCGATCTCCGACGGCCGCGTCTTCGCCGTGGGCACGAGCACCGACCGCGCGCCCGCCGCGGCGGCCGCCTCGACATCACTGCCGATATCACCGATCACGACACAGCGGTCGGGCGTGGTCCCCAGCGCCTCGGCGGCCGAAACGACAAGTCCCGGTTGCGGTTTGCGGCAGTCACAGCCTTCGTCGCGGCGATGTGGGCAGATCTGCCAGGTGTCGATGGGACCGAGCAGATCCTCGACCTTCGCGGTCACCGCCGCCAGCTGCTCCGGGGTGATGGTGCCCGCGCCCACCCCGGACTGGTTGCTCACCACCCCGATCCGCACTCCGGCCCGGCGCAGCCGATCCAGTTCGGCGGCCGCACCGGGCACCGGCTGCACCAGTTGCGGATCGGACAGATACGGCACATCGATGATCAGGGTGTCGTCGCGGTCGAACAGCACCGCCGGCGGGCCGCCGTGCCGCGCCGCGGTCGCCGAGCGCCGCGTTTTCTCTCCACGCAGATGCGCCACCGCGTCGACGATCTCCTCGTCGGCGATCCGGTTCAGGCACGGATGGCCCGAGACCGGGCACTGCCGGGCCCGGGTTCCGGCGCACGCCGCGGACTGGTCGCCGAGCACCACCGTCGGAACCCCGTGCGGCGCCCAGCGGATCGCGGGAACGACCGGCGCGAACAGCGAGACCACGGGAGTCGCGACGGCCGCCGCCAGATGCGCGGCGCCGGTATTGGGCGCGACGACCACATCGGCCCCGCGCAGGACCGCCGCCAGCTGCGGCAGGTCGGTCGCTCCGCCCAGATCGCGGGCATGCGTCCCGGCGACGGTGGCGGTCAGCTCACGCTCGTCCGGGCCGCCGGTGACCACCACGCGGTATCCCGCCTCGGCCAGGGCCACCGCGACCGCGCGCGACCGCTGCGCCGACATCCGGCGGGCGGGCACGGCCGCACCCGGATGCAGCACGACATAGCCCGGCTCACCGGTCAGCGCGGAGACATCCGGCAGATCGGTACGCACCCGCAGCCGGTGCCCGACCGACGGATAGCCTGCCGCCTCGGCCAGTGACAGCGCCCGAATCGCCTCGGGCACATCGTCGTCCAGTCGATGGCGGACATCGAGCAGCGATCCCGGATAGTCGGGACTGATCGCCGAGATCCGGGCGACTCCCGCCATCCGCAGCACGAGCGCCAGCGGCAGTGGGGACTGATGGAAGGAGGTGAAGATGATCGCCTCGTCCGGCTGCTGGGTGTCGACGAGCTTCACCAGCTCGGCGATCGATTCGGCATCCACCGGCGGGGCATCGAAATCGACCCAGCCGGCGTGGAATTCGAGCACCTGGCTCACCCCGGGCAGCAGCTGCGCGGCGGCCCGCCCGCGCGGGCCCGCCAGGAAACTCACCCGCTCCGCGCGGGCGGCGACCGCTCGCACGGCCGGGCCCGTCAGCAGCACATCGCCCGCACTGTCCAGGCGGGCCACCAGGACATGGCCGCTCATCTGCGCCTCCCGCTGTGGAATTCGGCAACCGTGTCGGCGAGCAGCCGGTCCCAGCGTTGCGTGAACTCGGTGATGCCGAAGTTCTTCACCGCCCAGGCCCGGGCGGCCTGTCCGGTGCGCTGGGCGAGTTCCGGATCGGTGAGGTAGCGGCCGATCGCGCCGGCCAGCTCGTCGAGATCGGTGGAGACGACGCCCGCCTCCGGCGGGACCGCCCAGGGCGCCTCGGTGGCGCCGACCGCCACCACCGGCATGCCCACGTACATGGCCTCGAGCAGCGATAAACCGAGCGAAGTCCAGCGGGCGGTGTGCACGAACACCCGCCGCCTTCCGATTTCGGTGTGCAGCCGTTCCTGGCCGACGTCACCCGCACCGTGAACCCGGGTCGCGGGGCAGTGCTCCCACTTGTGCAACTCGCCGGTGTCGATGCCGAAGACGTCGATCGGCGCGGCCCGCGACAGTTCACCGAGCAGATCGGTGCCGGTGATCCGCCACCGCCGCACCGGTTCGTTGATGATCGAGGCCGCGCGCTCGAGCTCACCGGTGTACCGGTAGCCCGGATCGACGACTCCGTGCGGGACCGTCTCGGCCCGGCAGCGCCCGTTGTCCCACATCAGCCGGTTGAACCCGGTGACATGCACCAACGTCACGTCGCTGCGGTCGGCCAGCGGATGCCGGCTGGTGGCCGCGTGTTCGCGGGGGGTGTTGTGCTCGACGTAGATCACCGGCACCTCCTGGCCCGGCACTCGGCCGAGCCAGTCGCGCACCAGCTCGAATTCCTCGAGACGCTGCAGCACCACCACGTCGACCGGCTCGTCGGCCAGATCGGCCGGTGCGACCTCGACAGCGGATTCGGGCCACGGTCGCCCGCACCGGCCCAGTGCCCACTGCCGCCGCCGGGAATCGGACGGAACCAGATATCGATGACGCCCCTGGACGAAGGAGGTCATCCACGATCCGTGCACGTGCCACACCAGCACGCGCAGGGGATCCGAAACCGGTACGGCGGCAACGGTCATGGCCACGACGATTCGGTGGACGAGCACACCAGCATTTCCCGAACCTCCGATCCGGCGGGCCGGGTGAGGGCGAAAACGACGGCGTCGGCGACGTTTTCGGGCCGTTCGAGTCGCACGTCGGGCCCGGGGACGTACTGCTCGGGGCGGTCGTCGAAGAAGTGCGTGTCCATCCCGCCCGGGATCAACAGCGTCACGCCGATCTCACCGGCCGTCTCGGCGGCCAGTGCCCGGGTGAATCCCACGACCCCGAATTTCGACGCGCAGTACGCCGTGGCATCGGGCAGCGCACGCATGCCCAGGGTCGAGGCACAGGTGACGACGTGACCGCGCGACGCGCGCAGCGCCGGCAGCGCGGCGCGGATCACCGCCGCGGTACCGAGCAGATTCACCCGCACCACCCGTTCCCAGGCGGTCGCGTCCACTTTCTCCAGCGGGCCGCAGGCATCGATCCCGGCGGCGGTGAACACGCCGTCGATGCGGCCGCCGGCCCGGTCGGCCAGCGCGCGCGTCGCCTCCTCGGCCGCGGCCGAATCCGCGAGATCGGCTTGCTCCCAGTCCACGTCGATATCGGGACGGTTGCGATCGATGACCAGCGGGACGCCACCGGCGGCGCGCACCGCGTTCACCGTCGCCGCGCCCAGTCCGGACGCGCCACCGGTGATGACGATATTGCCCAGGGGCCGAGTGCCATTGCCCAGAGGGTGAGTCGGTTGATTCATCCGCGAGTTCCTCCTGCTGTCAGCGAGCGGACGACGCGATGTCGCCCGCGGCGGCCGTGGCGGCGGTCCGGCGATAGGCCGCCGAGGTATCCCTGGAGATCCGATCCCACGAATAGCGGGCGCGGGCTCGTTGCAGCCCCGCCTCCCCCATCGCCTGGCGCGCCTGCCGGGTATCGAGCAGGCCCGAGAGCACCTCGGCCAGCACCGCGGGATCACCCGAGGGCACCAGGCGGCCGGTCACGCCGTCGAGGACGGTGTCGAGCATTCCGCCGACCGCGGTGGCGACCACGGGCTTCGCACACGACATCGCCTCGAGCGGAACGATGCCGAACGGCTCGTACCACGGCGTGCACACCACGGCGTCGGCCGAGCGCAACAGCATCGGCATTTCCCCCCGCGGCACCGGCCCGCGTAACCGAACTCGTTGCGACACATCGTATTCCGCGGCCACCGCGCGTAATCGCGCCTGCTCGGCCTCGTCCTCGGCGCTCGGCGAACCACCCGCGATCACCAGTTCGGTGTCGGGAACCTCCGACAATGCCGCGATCGCGGTGTCGAATCCCTTCCGCCGCACCATGCGGCCGACCGAGACGATCCGCCGCGGCAGATCGGGTTCTTCGGCGGGGCCGTCGGGCGTGAACAGCGACAGGTCGACACCGCACGGCACCACCGATGTGCGCTCGCGCGGCACCCCCATTTTCCCGAGCTCCCGGACCTCGTCGGAACAGGTCGCGACGATATGCGTGGCTCCGGCCGCGACCCGGCGCTCGGATTGGATACGCGAGCGCGGGCTGGTGTCGGCCAGCCCCTGATAGCGCCGCTTCACGGTGCCCAGCGCATGGAAGGTCAGCACCACCGGGACGGCGAGATCGCGGGCGGCGAGTTCGGCGGCGATACCCGACATCCAGAAATGCGCGTGCACGATATCGGGCGGGTCGGCACTCCACTGCTGTCGCAGGAATGCGGCGAAATCGGCCAGGAACGGCAGGATATCGTCCTTCGGGATGTGCTCGGGCGGGCCGGCCGGCACGTGGATCACGCGATATCCCGCTCCTACCAGCACCTCGGTGGGGATGTCGGGGTCGTCACGGCGGGTGTAGACCCGCACGTCGTGGCCCAACCGGGCCAGTCCCGCGGCGAGTTCGGCCACATGCACGTTCTGCCCGCCCGCGTCCACACCACCCAGGGGAGCCAACGGGCTGGCGTGCTCGGACACCATCGCAATCTTCACGCTTCCTCCGATCCGCGTCGCCGCCGGTGGACCTCGCGCTCTCGAACTGCGCCATAGCTGGCGGAAACCGTGCCATGGATGTATGCGACCCGCGACCGGCCCGATCGTTCGACTTCTGAACCGGTTGTGGTCGTCATGCCCGCGCAGACGCGATGCAAACGGCCCGGAGCAGAACAGTCCGACGACCGGGCGTCGGTGAACGACCAGGACTGAGTCGCGCGCGCACGGGTAGGGCTGCGGTATGTCCGAGACGACGACAGCCCCGGCCACGACAGCGGCACCTCAGCGGCCCGCTGCTGTTCCCGCGACCGAGGGTGCGAGCATCGGCCCGATCGGCGACACCGTGCCCGACGTGCGGCGCATCGTGGTTCTGCGCGGTGGCGCACTCGGCGACCTGCTGTACGCGGTGCCGGCCCTGTACGCCTTGGCCGCGGCCTACCCCGGCGCCGAGATCACCCTGCTCGGCGCGGCTCTGCATGCCGAACTCCTGCGGGACCGGCCCGGACCGGTCGACGAGGTCGCGGTCCTCCCGGTCACCCGCACCGACTGGAACGAACCCGCGCAACCGGCCGAGACCGAATTCGTCGACCGAATCCGCGAACGCCCCGTGGATCTGGCCGTGCAACTGCACGGCGGTGGCGCCTGGTCGAATCCCTTTCTGCGCCAGCTGAATCCGAGGGTGAGCATCGGTTCCCGCGCCGAGGGCGCAGCGCCGCTGGATCGCACCCTCGCCTATCGCTTCTATCAGAACGAGGTGTTGCGGGCACTCGAGGTGGTCGGGCTGGCCGGCGCGCCGCCGGTGGTGCTGGAGCCGCGCGTGGAACTCACACCCCGGGATCTGGCCGCGGCCGATGCGGCACTGGGCACCGTGACCGGCCCGCTGGTGATCGTGCATCCCGGCGCGAACGATTCCCGGCGGCGCTGGCCGGCGCAGGCCTTCGCCGAGATCGCCACCCACTGCCTGGACCGCGGTGCGACCGTGGTGATCATCGGCGGCCCGTCGGATCAGGCGCTGGTGGCCGATCTGCGTTCTCACATCCCGGTCGCGGCGACCGGCGATGCCAGGCTGCGCACCCTGGTCGGCTCCGATATGCCGACACTGTGCGGAGTGCTCGCCCGCGCCACGGTCCTGGTCGGCAACGACAGCGGACCGCGACATCTCGCCCGGGCACTCGGCACACCGACCGTGGGGGTGTTCTGGATCGGCAACGTCATCAGCGCCGGGCCGCTGAGCCGCGGCAGCGACCGCGTGCTCATCTCCTGGCAGACCCACTGCCCGGCATGCGGACACGACGCCACCGACGAGCGTCTGCCCCGCTGCCCGCACGGCGATTCGCTCGTGTCCACGGTGCCCGTCGCGGCGGTGCGCGCGGACGTGGACGAGCTGCTCGGCTGGAAGTGATCGTGGCCGCTAGGGCGCGGCGCCGGAGCGAATGCGCGCGATGACCTGCGACGTCGAGTGATCGGCCAGATAACTCAGCACCCGCACCTCTCCGCCGTAGCCGTTCACGATCGGCGCCTCCGGCAACATCTCCGGCCGATAGTCGCCACCCTTGACATAGAGGTCGGGTGTGGTCGCGCGCAGCAGGGCGGCCGGGGTGTCCTCGTCGAAGATGGTCACGTGATCCACGCAGCTCAGCGCCGCCAGGACGGCCGCACGCTCGTGGTCGGGGTTCACCGGCCGGTCCGGCCCCTTCAGCGCGCGCACGCTGCGGTCCGAATTCACCGCCACCACCAGCACGTCGCCGAGCCGTTTCGCCTCGTTGAGATAGGCGATATGGCCGGCATGCAGCACGTCGAAGCACCCGTTGGTGAACACGATCCGTTTGCCGGCCGACCGCTGATGCGCCAGCACCGTGGCGAGGTCGCGTGCCGACAACACCGCCCCCGCGCTGCGCGCGAGCCGATCGCGCAATTCGGAGGTCGAACACATCGAGGTCCCGGTGCGGTGCACCACCACATCCGCAGCCGCCTGCGCCACCTCCACCGCGGCGGTCGAGGGCAGCCGGCCGAGCAGCGCCAGCGTCAGCGCGGCGACGAAAGTGTCTCCGGCGCCGGGAGATTGGCTCTCCGGCACGGGCTCGGCCCAGGTCCGGTGCAGCGGCCGATCCCCCTGCAGCAGCACCGCGCCGTCGCGGTCGAGGGTCACCACGACCGCGCCGGCGCCGGTGAGTTCGAAGAGCCGGTCGCGGTGCCGGTCGAACCATTCCACGCGGGACCGCCCCGGCATCGCCGACGGCATCCCCAGCACCCGTGCGGCCTCGTCGGCATTCGGGGTCACCAGATCGGGACGCAGATCCGCCCACCGGGTCGGATGGTGGGTGTCGACGATCACCAGCGGCAGGTCGGCCCGGCGGGCGGCCAGCGCCTCCCGGACCCGCTCCCCGAGTACACCGTCGTAATCGCAGACCACGAGGGCATCGGCCCCGTCGAGCGCCTCGGGCAGGGTGTCGATCACCCGGTCGACGTCGGCACCGGTCGCCGGCGCCGACGTGCTCCGATCGAAGCGCACCACGATCTGGTCTCCGGACACCACCCGGCATTTCGCCACGGTCTCGGCGTCGGCCACGCTCAGATAGGTCGTATCCACTCCGCAGCGGCGCAGCGAATCGCGCAGATGGGTGCCGTGCTCGTCGGCTCCGGCCAGCGCGACCAGACGCACCTCGGCGCCCAGGGCCGCGATATTGGCCGCGGTATTGGCCGCGCCGCCCGGCAGATAGCTCGTCGTGTGCACGTCGACCACGGGCACCGGCGCCTCCCGGCACAGCCGCTCCGAACGGCCCCACATCCAGACGTCGAGCACCGCGTCCCCGAGGACGACCACCGTCGCGTGCTGCTGGGCGAGGCGGTCGGCGATCTCCGGAACCAGACTCCGCGAAACCGGTGATCCCGCTTCACGATTCATGTGTCCTCCTCGAGGCGGCGGGTCTTCGGGTGTGCGCCGATGAATCAGTTCTTCCGGCGGGCGCGCTCGTTGGACCGCTGGATGGATTCGATCAATTCCTTCTTCGTCATCCGGGAGCGGCCGCTGATGTCGAGGCGCTTGGCGACATCCAGCAGATGCTGTTTCGACGCATTGGCATCCACACCGCCGGCGGTCGTGCCGGCCGGCTCGGGGCCGCCGTGCCGGGCGCGCTCGTCGGAGGGACCCTTCTGCTTCTTGGGCTCCCAGTGGTCGCCGACCTTCTCGTAACTGTGCTTGAGTGCGGCGTATGCGACGCGATGCGCGCGTTGTTCGCTCCGGTACTCCTCCAGCGCGGAGTCGTGAACCTCGGCGAATATCCGCTGCGCGTGCTCATCGGATTTCCGTATCGTGCTGGGCAATTCGGACTGTTTCGGGTCACCGCGCCGTGTGGTCTTGGGCATCGTCTGTTCCCTTCGTCGACGGACAACTACTCGGGTCGCCGAACCGGCGGCCCTGTCGACGCACTACCCGGACTGCTCCGGCATATTCACCGCAACAGCGCGATCTGCGCTTCGACGTGCTCGGGCAGGCGGCGGCGTTCCCGCAGCGCGTGCGGCATCCGGGCCGCGAAGCTCACCAGAGCCGGGACACCGCTGGGGTGGCGCAACGCCGTGCGGCCGAAGGCGGCCAGCTCACGCAGGCAGGCGCCGACGGGCCGGCGCATCACCGCGGTGAGCGCGGCGTTGCGGGATTCGAGGTAGACGCGGGCGGTATTCGGCATCCGGCGCGGCGAAGGCATATGCCGGCTGACGATCTGCGGCGAATAGCACAGCAACCATCCCGCGGCGGCCAGATCGTAGGCCAGCAGCGTCTCCTCCCCGGCGAAATGCAGCACCGGGGAGAATCCGCCGGCCGCCAGGAACGGATCACGGCGCACCACCGCCGCCCCCGCCAGAAATCCCAGCACCGATGGTCCCGGCGCCCGGGGATCGGTCCCCAGGGCACTGCGGTGCATCAACTCGTTGACCGGATCCTCGCGCATGTCGGGACCGACCAAAGTCCGGCCCGCGATCAACCCCACCTCGGGATGCCGATCGAACAGCTGCTCGGCCGTCGGCAATGCGCCCGGCGCCCACCAGGCGTCGTCGTCACAGAACGCGACGAACGGTGTGGTGGCACATCGGGTGCCGTGATTGCGGGCGACCGCGCCGTCGTTGCGCGGCAGCTCGACCACCTCCAGCGCACGGATCCGCCCGCGAAATCCGGCCGCCGCCGGCACCGTGTGATCGTCGGACGCGTTGTCCACCACCACGATCGGCGGTTGCGGCTCGATCTCGGCGAGGCGGTCCAGGGTGATGACCAGTTCGTCGGCCCGGTTGCGGGTCGCGATCACCACGGTCGTCCTGCTGCGATCCCGGCTCATCGGCCGTTGCCGATCACGGTGAACCCGTCGCGCCGCAGAGCCTCGGCGTCGAGCAGATTCCGGGTGTCGACGATCAGCCGGCGCCGCGTGAGAGTGCCCAGGCGCGGCCAGTCCAGTTTGGCGAATTCCGGCCATTCGGTCGCCACCACCACCGCATCCGCCTCCCGCGCGGCGTCGTAGGGGTCGTCGACGATGTGCACCCGGGCCGGCAGGCCCAGATCCCGGCCGCGCGCCGGCGCCACGGTGGGGTCGTAGACGCACAGCTGCGCGCCGTGTCCGGCCAGGGCGGCGGCCAAGCGCCGGGCCGGTGAGTCGCGCAGGTCGCCGGTGCCGGCCTTGAATGTCAGGCCGAACAGCGCGGCCCGCACCCCGGCCAGGTCTTCGCCGGTGCGGCCCAGTACCCGCGCGACGGTGGTGACGGTGCGGTCGGTCTGCGCGCGATTGGCCGCCACCGCGGCCTCCAGCACACCCAGGTTCACCTGCTTGTCGTGGGCGATGTGCAGCAGCGCCGCGGTGTCCTTCGGCAGACACGACCCGCCCCAGCCCGGCCCCGGCCGCAGGAACGCGGCGCCGATGCGCGGATCCGAACCCAGACATTCGCCGACGAGTTCGATATCGGCACAGACCTTTTCGCACAGCTCGGCGAGTTCGTTCACGAACGACACCTTCGTCGCGAGGA
Source organism: Nocardia africana NBRC 100379 (assembly GCF_001612635.1). Classification (GTDB taxonomy): domain Bacteria; phylum Actinomycetota; class Actinomycetes; order Mycobacteriales; family Mycobacteriaceae; genus Nocardia; species Nocardia africana. The sequence continues at coordinate 307,665 of NZ_BDAV01000005.1, forward strand.
AGGCATTGCTCGCGTACTTGGCCACCTCGGCACTTTCGAAATCGACGATCTGCACCGCCGGGGACTCCACGCCCTGATACAGCCGCGCGATCCGCTCCCCGACCTCGGCATCGGCGGCACCGATGACGATGCGATCGGCGTGCAGGAAGTCGTAGACCGCGTGACTTTCCCGCAGGAATTCGGGATTGCTCACCACATGCAGCCCGTGCCGGCCCGCCGCCTCGCCGGCCGTGCGCGCCGTGCCGACCGGGACGGTGGACTTCAGCACGATGATCGCGCCGGGAGACAGCAGATCGAACAGGGTGGCCAGCACGTCCTGGACGGCACTGGCGTCCGCCGCACCCGACGGGGTCGCGGGCGTCGGCACGCAGACGAAGACCACACCCGCCTGCGCGAGCCGTTCGATATCGGTGTCGAACTCCAGCAGTCCGGCGCGAATGCCTTGGCGCAGAAGCGGTTCCAAGTCCGGCTCGTGAAGGTCGGTGCGTCCCTGCCGCAATCGTTCGACACAGCCGGCGTCGACGTCGACCGCGGTCACCGGCCACCCGAGATGCGCGAGTCCCGCCGCCGTGGTGGTGCCGACGTACCCGGCTCCCACGACGCCGATACGTTCACTCATGGCCGGCCTCCGATCCGCCGGTCGCCGGCCGGGGCCGCCGGGTTCCGCGTGCCACCTGCCATTCGCCGCGCAACCGATGCCAGCACGCCGCCGGTGGAATCAGCACACTGGTCAGCGCCATGGCACCGACCTCGCGAACGGTGGCCGGACCCTGACCGATACGCCGCGCCGCGAACTCGGCCGTTCCCGCCAGCCACAGGCCCGCACACGCGAGGGCGGGCGCGCGGCGACGGCGCACCGCGAACACCGCGGCCGCGACCCCCGCCGCCGAGACCGCCGCGTGGGTGCCGAGTCTGCCGCTGCCCTCGCCGATGTCGTCGCGCCAGGTGCGGCCGAATTTACGGCGCATCAACGCGTTGTCCGCATTCCCCGCCTGCGCGCGCAGCGACGACAGCAGTGAACCGGACGCGGGAGGGTGCGTGGTCACCCGGCTGCCCGAGGTGATGTGACGCCCGGTCCGCACGACGCGCAGCGCGAAGTCGGAGTCTTCGCGGTAGGCACGCCGGAAGCGTTCGTCGAAGCCACCCAGTTCGGCGAGCACCACACGGCGATAGGCCATATCCGCGGTGATCCAGCGCGCACCCGCCAAGGCGGCGGTTCCGCGCTCGGCGTCGGTGGGCCGGCGTCCGGCCGGCAGCGGCACCCACAGCCGTGCCTGCGATCCGGCGACATCGCCCGGCAGATCACGCAGATCCTCGGCCAGGCGCGTCCGCCATTCCGGTGACGGCACCACATCGTCGTCGAGAAACGCGATCCATTCCGACTCGGCCGCGCGCCACCCGGCGTTGCGTGCCGCCGCCGGTCCGCGACCGCCCGAGCGCACCACGCGCACGGGAATCTCGCTGGGCGGCAACGACAACGGCTCGACGGCATCCGATCGACCGGCCGACGGCCGATCGTCGACGACGACGATCTCGGCCGGGGCCACACCACCGGGCCGATTCACCGCCGCCAGCACGTTCGCCAATCCGGCTCGTCCGATGGTGGGGATCACGATGGTGTAGTCGGGAGTCACACCGTCGGTGCCGCCGGGAGCCGCAGAGTCGGTACCACCGGGAATCTCCGCGTCGCGCACGCCGCTCACCGCCGCACGACGAACGGGCCGATCGCGAGCAGGTCCACCGGCGCGGAACCGAAACACTCGAGCGCGTCGCGGGGGGAATCGACCATGGGCCGGCCGGCGGTGTTGAGGCTCGTGTTCACCACCACGGGCAGCCCGGTCAACTCCTCGAACCGGGCGATCATCCCGGACAGCAGCGGCTGGTCGGCAGCGTCGACGGTCTGGATGCGGGCGGTGCCGTCCACATGGGTCACCGCCGGCAGACGCTCCCGCCACGGTTCGGCGACATCGTGGACGAAAAGCATGTAGGGACTGGGCAGTGGCCCGCGGGTGAAGATCTGCGACGCCCGCTCGGCCAGCACCATCGGCGCCACCGGACGGAACTGTTCGCGGCCCTTGACGGCGTTGAGGCGCTCCAGATTTCCGGCGTACCCCGGATGCGCCAGCAGCGAACGATATCCGAGGGCGCGGGGGCCGAATTCGGCCCGGCCCTGGAACCAGGCGACGATCTCGTTGCCGGCCAGCGCCTGTGCGACGGTGCCGGCCAGGTCGGCCGGTCGGTCGTAGCGAATGTGAGCCTCGCGCAGCGTCTGTTCGATCTCGGCGTCGGAGAAGCCGCGGCCGAGAGCGGCCGTGGTCATGGGATCGGGAGGTGGTCCCGCTTCGGCGGCGATCGCCAGGGCGGCACCGAGCGCGGTGCCCGAATCGCCCGCCGCCGGCTGCACCCAGATGTCGTCGAACGGTCCCTGGTCGAACAGCGCGGTATTCGCCACACAGTTCAGCGCGATACCCCCGGCCAGGGTGAGCTTGTCCGCCGAGGTGGCCGCGCGCAACCACCGGCACAGGTCCAGCATCACCTCCTGCAGGACCTGCTGGACCGAGGCGGCGAGGTCGGCGTGTTCGGGCCGCATCGGCTCGTGCGGGGCGCGCTTCGGGGCATAGGCGTCCCAGTTGATCGGGTGGGTGCGAAAACCGCCGTCGCCGGTGCTGAAAACCTTGTCGCGCAACCAGTCCACGAATCGCGGCTGCCCGTACGAGGCCAGCGCCATCACCTTGTACTCGTCACTGGAACGCAGGAAACCGAGGTGGGCGGTCAGTTCCTCGTACATCAACCCGAGCGAATGCGGAAGCTGTTGCGTGGCAAGCACATCCAGCTTTCCGTTGCGGTATTCACCGGCAAGCATCGACGTCGACTCGCCACGGCCGTCCAGCGTCAGCACGGCCGCGTCTCCGAACGGCGCGGCGAGCCCGCAGGACGCCGCGTGCGCGACGTGGTGCCGCACGAAACGCACCTTGTCCGGGTCCAGCCCGGGCAGCTCGGTCGCCAGCAGGTACGGAGCCCGCTCCGCGTACCGGGTGCGCAACGGTTCCCAGCTCGGATCCAGGCCGCCGAGGCTCTCGTCCACCTGTGCGGGATCGTAGGAGTAGCCCACCGCATCGAGATCCGCCGCGGTGAGTCCCGCCTGGGCCAGACACCAGGCCGCGGCCTGTCCGGGCTGTTCCCACGCCGAGAACGGCACCGGGCGCTTGCCGTGCTTACGCCTGCTGAACCGTTCCTCTTCGGCGGCCGCGACGATTGTGCCGTCCACGACCAGCGCCGCCGCCGAATCGTGAAATATGGCATTGATTCCGAGAACGCGCATCGAACACCTCCCACAGGTGTCGCAAGGCTTGTGCCGGCGAACTACCCGGCGTGTGATCGCATAAACCGCGCCCGCGCCCGCCGCTGCGCGAACCATGCCAGTGTCCGGCGCAAACCCTCCTCCGGCGAGACGGTGGGTTCCCAGCCGAGCAACGCACGCGCCGAACCGATATCGGGACATCGCCGCCGCGGATCGTCGACGGGCATGTCGACCGAACGGATCGGCGAGTGACCGCCACCGAGCCGCTGAATCAGCGCCGCGATCTCGTTGACCGTCATCTCCTGCGGATTCCCGATGTTCACCGGACCGCGATGGCCCGACTCCGCCAGCGCGAGCAGCCCGCGCACGGTGTCGTCGACGTAGCAGAGCGAGCGGGTCTGCTCACCGTCGCCGGCGATGGTGAGCGGCTCCCCGGCCAGCACCTGCTCGATGAACGCGGGCACCATCCGGCCGTCGTCGGCACGCATGCCCGGCCCGTAGGTGTTGAAGATGCGGGCGATCGCCACATCGGTGCCGCGGTCGCGGTGATACGCGGTCACCAAGGCCTCGGCGTACCGCTTCGCCTCGTCGTACACACTGCGCGGACCGACGGGATTGACATTGCCCCAATAGGTTTCGCGCTGCGGATGTTCGGCCGGGTCGCCGTAGACCTCGCTGGTCGAGGCCAGCAGCAGCCGCGCGCCGTGGCGATCCGCCAGGTCGAGCGCCGCCGCGGTGCCGTCCGCCCCGGCCCGCAGCGTCTGCACCCCGAGCCGGGCGTAGTGGATCGGCGACGCCGGCGAGGCGAGATGCGCCACCAGGTCGACCGGCCCGACATCCGGCAGCCCCTGCGTCACGTCGTGGGCGAGGAATCGGAAATCCGGGTACTTCTCCAATTCCGCGATGTGGTCCGGATCTCCGGTGGCGAAGTTGTCCACGCCCACGACCGCCGTGCCTCGTTCGAGCAGGGCCGTGCACAAATGGGTGCCGATGAATCCGGCACACCCGGTGACGACCGCCCGGCGAAACCGCGACGCGCTCGTCATCGTCAGTCCTCGAACCGAGCCCAGTACCGGACTTCGCGGCACCGGCCGAGGAACTCGGCCACCGAAGCGCCCGCCGCGAGATCCAGGACACCGCCATCGAGATCGCCGGTCAGCCCCGCGGCCGCGAACAGCGCGCCGGCATTGCAATGGGCGATGAATTTGCCGTGCGCGTAGGCGTCGCTGACGAAGTCGCGCGCCGGCGGCAGCGTGGCGAGTTCGGCGGCTCCCGCTTCGGTCGCGAGGATCACGACCGCGTCGTAGAGCACCGAGGGTCCACCGTCGATCTTCTGGTCCGCTTCGATGGTTCCGCCGTCGTCGGTGGTGACACCGCCGACCTTCGGCGCGACGATCTCGAGGATCGCCTTCTCCGCCTGCACCGCCTCGCGCACCTCGGCCAGCGCCTTCGCGTCGACACCCTCGGTGACCAGCACGCCGATCTTGCGCCCCGCCACGCTCTCCGGGCCGTTGCGCACGATACTCAGCGCCGGCGAGGGCGCCAGATCGGTGATCGGCTCGCGCGCACAGCGGGCCGGTTCCGGAAGCTCGGCGAGGCCGAGACCGTCGGCGACCGCCGTGGCCAGATCCTCGTGCACGTTGCGCAGCGCGGCGACGACCCGGGTGCGGATCTCCACGCGATCGCATTTACTCAACTCGAAGACGAACGCGTCGATGATGTGCTGCTGCTCGATCCCGGTCTGGCTCACATAGAACTGCCGGGCCTGGCTGTAATGGTCGGCGAAGCTTTCCGGGCGCAGCCGGCGTTTGGGGCCGGAAACGGTCTCGGGAACCGTCGTGAAGCCGCGTTCGGGGTCCTCGCGCGGGCCCTTGATCTCGTCGGGCCAGGAATTGGGTTCGTAATTGACCCGGCCCTTCGGATTGACCATGGCCATGTGGCCGTCCTGCTGGAACGTCGCGAACGGACATTTCGGCGCGTTCACCGGCAGGTGCGTGAAATTGGGCCCGCCCAGCCGCTTGAGTTGCGTGTCCAGATACGAGAAGTTGCGGCCCTGCAGCAGTGGGTCGTTCGTGAAATCGATACCCGGGATGATGTTCTGCGTGCAGAACGCCACCTGCTCGGTTTCGGCGAAGAAATTGTCGACGACCCGGTTCAGTACCAGCTTGCCGACCGGGCGCACCGGCACTTCCTCCTCCGGGATGATCTTCGTCGGATCCAGGATGTCGAAGGCGAAGCGATCGGCGAACTCGTCGTCGAACAGCTGCATGCCCAGTTCCCATTCCGGATAGTCACCGGACTGGATGGCGTCCCAGAGGTCGCGGCGGTGGAAATCGGGATCGGCGCCGTTGATCTTCAGCGCCTCGTTCCACACCACCGACTGCAGGCCCTGCTTCGGCTTCCAATGGAATTTGACGAACGTGGAGCGGCCCTCGGCGTTCACCAGCCGGAAGGTGTGGACACCGAATCCCTCCATGAACCGGAACGAGCGCGGGATGGCTCGGTCGGACATGATCCACAACAGCATGTGGGTCGATTCGGGGGTGAGCGATGCGAAGTCCCAGAAATTGTCGTGGGCCGTCTGGGCCTGTGGAAAGCCGCGGTCGGGCTCCTGTTTGGCGGCGTGGATTATATCCGGGAATTTGATGGGGTCCTGAATGAAGAAGACCGGGATATTGTTCCCCACCAGATCCCAGTTGCCTTCCCGCGTATACAGTTTCACCGCGAAACCGCGGACGTCGCGGGCCAGATCGAACGAGCCCTTGTTACCGGCCACCGTGGAGAACCGGACGAACGCCTCGGTCCGGCGACCGGCCTCCTGAAAGGGATCGGCCCGGGTCAGATCCGACAGCGAATCGTAGTTCTCGAAATAGCCGTGCACGCCGAAACCGCGGGCATGGACCACACGCTCCGGGATTCGCTCGTGGTCGAAGTGGAAGATCTTCTCGCGGAAATGGAAATCCTCCAGCAGCGCGGGCCCACGCTCCCCCGCCCGCAAGGTGTTCTGATCGTCCCCCACCACCACACCCTGCTGGGTGGTCAGCCGCACGTCCTCACCGGTTGCCTCCTGGTGAGTTTCGCCACCGTTGCCCGGCCGACCTGCCACATTGTCCGTCATCTCCCGGCCTCCTGCCGCTGTACGCCGAACCGCTCGGTCACGGAGCCGATACCCGCCCGGTGCGGAGACAAACGTTCGCGCGGCTATCGACAGGGCCACGCGGCAAACAGCGGCGAGGAAGCGCCCCGGCCCACCACGTCGAGCGAAAAACGTTGCACTCCTGGGCATCCCGAGTGATCAGCCGATGGCCAGCTCAGTCCGGCCTGGATGCGGCGAGTCCGGGCAGCACGACGGCAAACCGATCGCCTCCGTGCGCCCGGCCATGGTGTTCGCGGCCGGTGATCACCCACGAGACCTTCCGGGCCGCGATACCTGATCCCCCGCAGTGCCGGCAGCGGTCAGCGCGCTCCCGCTCCGGCGAGGCGCTGCGCCAGGAGCTCCTTGCCCATATCCGCGCCCTTGCGGCTGTCGGCCTGTGCGCGCCGGAAGAAGTCGGCGAGTTCGGCATCGCCGGCTCGTTCGGCATCGCGGCTGTAGACCTCCATCCGCAGCGCGTTGCTCATGCACTGTTCGGTGTACCAGACCAGGTTGTAGTCCTTGTCCAAGGTGCCCGTGACCTGCCCGGTTTCCTGCTCGTTACCCATCGTGATCCTCCTCTTCGGACGCGTTTTGCCTCCCCATCACGCGCACTACCCGAGTCGATCGCGACTATTCCTCGGCGGGTGACCGAAGACCCTATCGACGGCCGGCACCCTTTCCGTAGAAAACAGTGCAGCGACATCGCACGCGGCAGGGAGGAGTGACGCCGAGGGGCCATGACCGAGCAGAAGACGAGATCGATCATCGCGACCGCGCTGTTGGCCGGAGCCGCCGTCCTGGCGGCGCCGGCGGTGGCTCCCGCCGATTCGCCCACCCGGATGGTGGGGCCCGGCACCTCACTCGGCCTCTGCACGATCACCGCGGCCGGGCACGACGCGGCGGGCAACGCGGTAGCGCTCACCGCCGGCCACTGCATGCTCAGCCCCGGGCAGAGCGTCGTCGCCCCCGCCATCGGCCGGATCGGGCACTACGCCAGCTGGACATCGAAATGGGCACTGCTGCAATCGGATTCGACCAGCGATTGGGCCGTCATCGCGCTGCGCCCCGGCATCGGCATCTCGACGGAGGCCCCGAACGGCGCCGTGATCGATCACTTCGGTCCGGTCCCGGCCCCCGGCAGCCGCCTCGACAAATACGGCAGCACCACCCGCTCCACCAGCGGCCGGGTCGATTCGGTGACCGACAATGTGATCCACACCTCCGTCCCGGGCCTCAACGGCGACAGCGGCGGTCCCGCATACCAGGGCACGGGTCTGGTGGGCATCGACTCGCAGATCAACCCCACGACACCGGACGGCCCGTTCTGGTTCTCCGGCATCGAGGGCGTGCTGGCCGAGATCAACTCCCGTCCCGGGATCGTCGGCTACGGCTTCCGCATCGGCTGATCCGATGTGCCGCTCAGACAGATCAGCGTCTGCTGGCCGGTGGCGATCAGCGTGCGCCGATCGTCCCGCACACCGAACACCTCCAGCCTGCACACCGTCAGCGTGCGCCCCGATTTGAGGACGACGCCGACCGCCTCGAGGTGATCCCCCTCGGCCGGCGCCAGCAGATTGATCTTGTACTCCACCGTCAGCACCGACGAGTCGTCGGGGAACAGCGTGTACGCCGCATATCCGCCGGCGCTGTCCGCGATGGCGCTAGTCGCCCCGGCGTGCACATACCCGTGCTGCTGCGTCACCTCCGGCCGGTGCGGCAGTTCGATATGCACCCGCCCCGGCCCGATATGGGCGAGCCGGGCGCCCAGATGACGCATGAGCCCCTGCCGCTCGAAACTGTCCCGAATGCGCGCCCGCACAGCGGGACTCGCTTGCTCGTGTGCCGCCTCGTCCATCGATCTCCTCGTGACCCCGTTCGCGGCGCACATCGTATCCCCGCGCACTGCGACCACCCGGCGGTGAGGATCCGCGTCGGACAACCGGGGCGGCGTTCGTCCCGGCCGTAGAACGAGTTCAGCCCCTGGCTGTGGTACGTTCCCACAGGCCAGGGGCTGTTTACGCTCCCCCATCTGGACTCGAACCAGAAACCTGCCGATTAACAGTCGGCTGCTCTGCCAATTGAGCTATAGGGGATTGCTCCGGTCAGCCCGTGCGGGCCAGCCGAGCACAAACTTTAGCTTATGTCCGGTCCGCTCCCCAAATCGGCCCGGGAGCTGCGGAAATGCAGAATGCGGTGGCGTGTCGGGGGTGGGCGGCGCGGCCGCGGCAGCGGTCGCCAACCGGGGTGTGCGGGTGCGGAATTCGAGGGGCCGGCGGCAGGGATCGGAAATTGTCGGTGGGGTCTGGCAAGGTGGTGCCGGATCGACAGTCCGGCTCGGTGTCGGGCAGGATGTACGGCGCGGACAGCTACTGGGAGGAGCCCGAAAGAATGCTGCGGTTGATCATCGGCGTCGCAGCCGGTTATGTGCTGGGGGCCAAGGCGGGGCGGGCTCGCTACGAGCAGATCAGCAAGACCACCCGTGCTGTCGCCGCCAGCCCGGTCACCCGCAAGCTGGTTCAGGCCAGCCGCCAGAAGCTGTCGGATCGTCTCAATACGCAGCCGCGGCTCGAACCCATGGAGCCGATCGACGAGCGCACCACCGTTCTCGTGCCTCAGGACCAGCTCCGCCGCTGAGCCGCGGTCCCGGCGGCCGACGGCCCCGCCGGACCGCGCGCCACCGAACCTGCCCTACCCACCGGTCGAGCCGATCTTCCCGGGCTCGTCCTCGGTGCCCGCGCGCACTGCGGCGGCGATGTGCCGGGCGAGCAGGTGCGGCGCCTGAGCATGGGCCAGATGTCCCTGCCCCGGCAGCTGGTCGATGCGGGCCTGCGGCAGTGCGCCGGCGATGCGGCCGAAGGCGGTGCCGTAGGGTTCGGCGCCTGCATTGAGTTCGCCCAGCAGAAGGGTGACGGGAACCGTCAGGGCGCGATACCGCCGCAGGTCCACCGGGTACGCCTCGATGGCCGCGAGTTCGGTCGGCAGCGGCGCGGCCGGCGGCCGCAGCACCGCCCACGCCGGCGATTCCCGCAGCGCGGCAACATATTCCGCGGAGAAGCCCGATACGTCGGTGTTGACCAGCCGGACGGCCGCATCCGGATCGCCGCGGTCGACGGCGGTGCGCAGCGCGGGGATCGCGGCGGGCGCGAAGGGCGCCGAGACCGGTTCGTAGGCGATCACCGACCGCAGATCCGACCGCTCACACGCCGCCTCCAGGGCGATCAGTCCGCCGTAGCTCCAGCCGAACGAGAAAAAGACGTCGATCTCATTCCGAATGGAACGATCAGGCCACGTTGAAATCATCCGAGTTGCCCATGGCCTGGGTGAGCAGGCTCTTGCGGTACTGCTCGAGTGCGACCAGATCGCCGAACAGGGCCATGTAGTCGTCCGGCTGTTCGGTCGACGAGACCCGCTGCAGTTTCGACTTGAGCGCGGCGACCTGGCGCCCGACCCACGCCTCCTGTACCCGCGCCAGCACGCCGGAGATGAATCGAGGGATGTCGTCCATCGATTTCACCGGAAGCGGCTCGGCGGCCAGTTCGGAGACCAGTGCGCGCAGCATCAGATCGTCGGTGTGGTCGGCGACGCGCGAAACCCATTCCGCGCCACCGAGTCCCGCGGCGGTGCCACCGGCGGCGGCGAGCGCGGCACGCACGGCGGCGTAGGCGGGATGGGTGAACGCTTCGGGCTCGAGGCTGTCGAAGATCGGTCCCGCGGTCGCCGGATACTGCAGGGCGGCGGCCAGAACCTGGCGCTGCGGCAGCAGCACCGGATCCCCCGGATTCGGACGGGCGGCGGCCGAATCCGCGACCGTTGTCTCGGCGACCGCTTCGCGGCCGGGCACACCCTTCACCGGCTTGCCGCGGCGAGCATGGTCGCCGACCCGTCGCACCACCAGCTGGATGTCGTCCCAGCCGACCCAGCCGGCCAGCTTCGTGGCATATGCCTTGCGCAGCGCGTTGTCCTTGATCTGCGCCACCACGGGCACCGCGCGCCGCAGCGCCTCCACCTGCCCCTCGGGGGTGTCGAGGTTGTGGTCGGCGAGCAGGCCGCGAATCACGAACTCGTACAACGGGACCCGCCGTGCGACCAGATCGCGGACCGCCCCGTCGCCGGACCGCTGCCGCAGTTCACACGGATCCTGCCCGTCGGGCGCCACCGCGATGTACGTCTGCCCGGCCAGTTTCTGGTCACCGGAGAAGGCCTTCAGCGCCGCGGCCTGGCCGGCGGCATCACCGTCGAAGGTGTAGATGATCTCGCCGCGCCAGAAATTGTCGTCCATCAGCAACCGGCGCAGCATCGACAGATGCTCGTCGCCGAAGGCGGTGCCACAGGAGGCGACCGCGGTCGTCACGCCCGCCAGATGCATGGCCATCACATCGGTGTAGCCCTCGACGACCACCGCCTGATGGCTCTTGGCGATCTCCCGCTTGGCGTGGTCGAGCCCGAACAGCACCTGAGACTTCTTGTACAACACCGTCTCCGGCGTGTTGATGTACTTGGCGGTCACCTGATCGTCGTCGAACAGGCGCCGCGCGCCGAAGCCGATGACGTCGCCGCTCAGATTCCGGATCGGCCACAGCAGCCGGCGGTGGAACCGGTCCATGGGGCCGTGCCGGCCGGGCCTGGACAGCCCGGCCGCCTCCAGCTCCTTGATGTCGAAACCCTTGCGCAACAGGTATTTCGTCAGCGTGTCCCAGCCCGCCGGGGCGTAACCGCAGCCGAAATGCCGTGCGGCGGTGGCATCGAAATTGCGGTCGGTGAGGTACTTGCGAGCCACCTCCGCGCCCGGTTCGCGCAGTTGCGCCTGATAGAACTCGTGCGCGGCCGCATTGGCGGCGACCAGCCGGGAGCGCGTACCGCGGTCGCGCTGCACCGAGGTCCCGCCACCCTCGTAGTTGATCGTGTAGCCGATCCGATCGGCCAGCTGCTCGACCGCCTCGACGAATCCGACGTGGTCGATCTTCTGCAGAAACGCGAACACGTCGCCGCTCTCCCCGCAGCCGAAGCAGTGGAAGTGGCTGTGGTTCGGCCGCACGTGGAACGATGGCGACTTCTCGTCGTGGAACGGGCACAGCCCCTTCAGCGAGTCCGCACCGGCCCGCTTGAGCGACACATATTCACCGACGACATCCTCGATGCGTACGCGTTCACGTATTGCCGCGATATCGCGATCCGGAAGTCGACCTGCCACGGCATCCGAGTCTAGCCGCGTACCGGCCGGCCCACGCCGACGACCGGGGTCATCGGGCCGCGATCCGCTCCAATCGGCTCTCGGTGTAGGAGGCGATCTGGTCGACGATCACGCGCACCCGGGCGGTGTCGTCGTCGGCCGCTTCCCACCACGGCAGCAGGATCGGGTCGAGGCCCTGGGGAGCACCGGCCAGCAGGCGGTCGGCCACGAAGTGGATGCGCTCGCGCTGTTCGGCTTGGCGTTCGTGATGCCGGGGGTCGGACATCACGTAGCGCAGCGCGACCGTTTTCAACAGCGCGACCTCCGCCGCTACCACGGCCGGCACCTCGAGGTCGGCGGCGTAGCGGCACAGCGACTGCCCGGTCCATGCCGCACGGGTCGCCTCGACCGCCGCGGTCGCGAACCGGCCGACCAGATCGCTGGTCAGCCGCTTGAGCGCGACCGAGGCGCGCAGGGTGCCGTCGTAAGCGGCGGCCTCGGCGATCACCTGCAACTGCGAGAGCCGCTGGGCGGCCGCGATCAGATCGTCGGCGGACAGGTCGCGGTGCTGGCGCTGGCCCAGTTCGGCGAGGGCGGCCTGTTCGGCCGGATCGGCGAGCGCGCGCAGATCGATCCGGCCCGCGATCACCCCGTCCTCGACATCGTGCACCGAGTACGCCACATCATCGGACCAGTCCATGACCTGCGATTCCAGCGACTGCCGACGCTCGGGCGCGCCCTTGCGGACCCAGTTCATCCGGTCCAGATCGGCGTCGTAGGCGCCGAACTTCGCACCGGAAGCCGTTCTGCCCCAGGGGTATTTGACAGTGGCGTCGAGAGCGGCGCGAGTCAGGTTGAGGCCGTAGCTCTCGCCCGCCGCATCGAAGACCTTCGGCTCCAGCCGGGTCAGAATCCGCAGGTTCTGCGCATTGCCCTCGAACCCGCCGTAGGCGTCGGCGAATTCGTCGAGGGCGCGTTCGCCGTTGTGGCCGTACGGCGGATGACCGATGTCATGGGCCAGCCCGGCCAGATCGACCAGATCCGCGTCACAGCCCAGCCCCTCGGCGATGCTGCGCCCGATCTGGGCGACCTCCAGCGAGTGGGTCAGCCGGGTGCGCGGCGTGTCGCCGTCACGGGGGCCCATCACCTGGGTTTTGTCGGCCAATCGCCGCAGAGCCGCCGAATGCAGCACCCGCGCCCGGTCCCGCGCGAAGTCGCTGCGGCGCGCCGGTGCGGGCGACCATCGCAACCCCGCCGTGGGCGAGGTCTCGGACACCATGCGCTCGTGATCGCTGTCGACATACGGGCATTCGGGCATCGCGTCGAAACTCATGAAGGATACCGCCTGGTACGTTTCTCACTGCTCCGCTGTGTATTTGAAATCCGCGGAGAAGTGGGTGAGCTGATACCACAGCAGCGCACCGGTTTCGCGGGCGATGCCGTGGAATTGGGACTCCCGGGTGTAGACCGCCGGGCCGGTGCGCGTCGGCGCGGTCCACGCGTCCAGGCCGGCGTCACGGGCCATGGTGCGGGTGCGCAGCGAATGCCACGGATCGCTGACCAGCACCGCCGAGGACAGATCGCGGGCCCGCATCGCGGTGGCGACCGCCTCGATACTCTGCAGCGTGTCCGATCCGGTCTCCACGGCCAGCACCCGGTCGGCGGGCACCCCGCGATTCTTCAGATAGTTCTTACCGGAGGCGGCCTCGGTGTAGTTGTCGCCCACCTGTTTGCCGCCGACCGTGATCACCAGCGGCGCAACACCTTTGGTGTACAGGTGGTATGCCTGGCCGAGCCGTGCCTCGAACACCGAGGACGGGGTGCCGTCGTATTGCGCGGCGCCCAGCACCACGATCGCGTCGGCCCGGCTGTAGTCGTCGATCCGCGCCACCTGCCAGACCCGGAAGGCGGTGCCGCCGACGAGGACGACCCCGATGACAACGGTGCCGGCGATCACCCGGCGCACCCAGCGCGCGACCGCCGACCCGCGCGGACGGCGCGGTGCGGCGGGCGGGCGGACCGGGGCGGGATGGGTGAGGGCGGAGGGCATTCCCCGAGTGTGCCAGTGCTCGGTCACGCCCCGATTGCGGAGCGCCGGATCCTCGCGGCTGCGCAGCGCCGGATCCTCACCGCTGCCGGGCACCGGAACCGCTCACCAACCGCGTTGCCGCCACTGCGCGAGCTGCGGACGCTCGGCACCCAGGGTGGTGTCGTCGCCGTGGCCCGGGTAGACGACCGTATCGTCGCCGAAGCGGTCGAACACCTTGGTGGTGACGTCGCTGTAGAGGGAGTCGAAATCTTCCGGGGAGGTGGTGCGGCCGACACCGCCGGGAAACAGGCAGTCGCCGGTGAACAGATGGGTGCGGCCGGAGCCGTCGGTGAACGCCAGCGCGACCGATCCCGGGGTGTGTCCGCGCAGGTGGACGACCTCGAACTCCAGTTCGCCGATCGAGACGGTGTCACCGTCGGCGAGCAGCCGATCCGGCCGCACCGGAAGCGGTTCGGCATCCAGGGCGTGCGCGGCGGTCGGTACACCGGTGTCGGCGACCACCGCGCTCAATGCCTGCCAGTGGTCGAAATGCTGATGGGTGGTGACGATCAGCCGCAGCCGCCCGGGCACCTCCTGGTCCAGCAAGGCCTGGATGCGTTCGGATTCGTTGGCGGCGTCGATCAGCACCGCGTCACCGGTGGCGGTGTCCTGCACCAGATAGACGTTGTTGTCCATACCGCCGACCGACAACTTGACGATCCGGGCGCCCGGCACATCGCGCTGCTGCGGATTCGAACCCGGCGCGACGTGGCCCGTATAGGGGATATCCAGCGTGATCACCCTGCCGATGGTAATCATCGGTTCCGACACGGGTCGGCCGGATCAACGCCCGTCACGCCGTGTCGGCGGATACATTCGTGCTATGCAGCCGCACGCGCGTCTTCGCCGATCACAGCCGCCGACGCTGCTCGCGATGCTGCTGTCGATCGTGTTCGGGTTCGTGCTCGGCTGCTGCGGCCCGGCGGTCGCCGACGAACCGATGCGACTCAACGAATACGTCACCGATTCCGCCCAGGTTCTCGACGGTCCGCAGCGCGACACCGTGCGTGCGTCGGTGGACGCGCTCTATACCGCGCACCGGGAGCGGCTGTGGGTGGTCTACGTCCGCGATTTCGGCGGTGTGGACCCGCAGACCTGGGGTCAGCGCACGGCGACCGCGTCCGGATTCGGCGATCGCGATGTGCTGCTGTCGATCGCGACCAGCGACCGCTCCTATGCCTTCACCGGCGCGCTCCCGCCCTCGGTGAGTGATGCGGAACTGAATTCGCTGCTCACCGATCAGGTCGAGCCGCGACTGCACAACGGTCAGTGGGCCGAGGCCGCGGTGGCCGCCGCCGACGGATTGTCCACGGCCATGGGCGATTCCGGCGGTGTGGGGATCTGGCCGCTGATCGTGATCACTCTCCTCGTGCTGGGTGTGATCGGCGTGGTGCTGGGTTATTCGCAGTTGCGCCGGCGCGCTCGGGGCCGCGCCGAGGCCGACGCCGCGCGGGCGGTCGACCCGACCGACACCGCCGCGCTGGCCCGGCTCCGGCCGGATCTGCTCGAGACCCGCTCGGCGCAGGTGCTGGTCGACACCGACAACGCGATCCGGGCCAGCGCCGAAGAACTGCGGCTGGCCACCGACGAATTCGGCGCCACCGCGACCGCGCCGTTCGCCGCCGCGCTCGAGACGGCGAAACAGGCGATGGCGCATGCCTTTTCGATCCGCCAGCGGCTCGATGACGACATTCCGGAAACCCCTGATCAGCGCCGTGATCTGCTGGTCGAGCTGATCGCCACCTGCGGGCGGGCCGATGCCGAACTCGATGACAAGGTGGCCGAATTCGACGCGATGCGCAATCTGCTGATCGACGCGCCGCAACGGCTGGACGCTCTGACTCGCGATGTGATCGATCTCACCGCGCGGCTGCCGCGCTCGGAGGAGACGCTGCGGCGGCTGCTGGCTTCACAACCGGAATCGGTCACCGCGCCGGTGCGCGACAACGTGACGATGGCACGGGAGCGAATCGGATTCGCCGAGAACACGATCGAACAGGGCAGGCGGGCCGCGGCCGCGCCGGTCGGACGCCAGGGCGGAGCGGTCGCGGCGATTCGCGGCGCGGAAGCCGCGGTGACCGCCGCCCGCGCCCTGCTCGACGCCGTGGACACCGCCGAGACCGATATCACCCAGGCGCGGGCCGGTCTGCCGGCGGCGATCGACGAACTGGGCCGCGATCTCGCGACCGCGCAGGGCCTGACCGAACACGGCGGCCCGGAACTGGCGGAGGCGATGTCCGGTGCCCGCACCGCGTGGGAGGCGGCCCGAACCAGCGGTGACCGCGATCCGCTCGGCACCTTCCACCGCGCGGTCGCGGCCGATACCGCACTGGATCGCGCCGTCGCGGCGGCCGGTGAGCGCAAACTCGCCGCCGAGCAACTGCGGCGCCGCCTGGACCAAGCCGTGCTCGCCGCCCAGAGTCAGGTCCGGGCCGCCGCCGATTTCATCGACACCCGCCGCGGCGGCGTCGACGCCGCACCCCGCACCCGCCTCGCCGAGGCGCAGCGCAATCTGGACCGGGCGCAGCAACTCTCGGCCACCGACCCGCAGGCGGCACTGAACAGTGCGCAACAGGCCGCCGATCTGGCCACCCGCGCACTGCACGCCGCCGAGGCCGATGTGCGGGAGTGGCAGGCCCGCCGGCCGGCTTCGGGGACATCACAGGCCGGCGCGGTACTGGGCGGAATTCTGATCGACAGCCTGCTGCGCGGCGCGGGCAGCGGTTACCGCGGCCGCTCGACGGGCGGATCCGGCTGGGGCCCGGCCTCTTTCGGTGGATCCGACAGTTCGCGCCGGATCAGCCGGGGCGGGCGATTCTGACCTCGTCGCCTCACCGTGCCGGTGGTACGGCGTCGCCGGTACGGGTCGCGAGCCACTGCTGGAGTTCGATCAGGTTGCCCTCGGGGTCGCGCAGATAAGCGCAGCGGAGACGGCCGTCGTATTCGACTGGTTTGCCCGGGATTTCGGCGCCACGCGCGGTGATCTCGGTGAGATATGCGTCGAGATCGTCGACCCGCAGCGACACCATCGCCGCGTCGGCGGGCGGGACCGGCGCCACGTCGTTGTCCGAGGGCGACCCTGGGCCGCTCGCGGACCGCAGGGTATCGCCCAGCGCCGCCGCCAGATTCGCACGCTCGTGCAACGCCAGCGTGCTTCCCAGCTCGGGTTTGAAGGCCGCGTAGGGCGGGCGCGGGTCGTCGGTTTGCGGTGTGAGTCCGAGAACGTCGCGATAGAACGCCACGCAGCGGTCGAATTCGGACACGATCAGGCGGATCTGCGTCAGGTGCACATCGGCGAATCTACGCCCGCGGCCGATGAGGGCCGCTTACAACCAGCCGAGACGTTCGGCCGCGCGGACGGCCTCGGCGCGAGTTCGGGTGCCCGTCTTGCCGATCGCGGCCGAGAGATGGTTGCGGACGGTCCCCTCGGACAGATGCAGGCGGCCCGCGATCACCGCCGCCGTCGACCCGTCGGCCGCGGCGGCGAGCACCTCGCGCTCGCGTGCGGTGAGTGGTGAGGTTCCGGCGGTGAGGGTTTCGGTGGCCAGCGCCGGATCCACGACGCGCAGCCCCATGTGCACGCGCCGCACCGCGTCCGCCAATTCCCGTGCGGGCGTGTCCTTGACGACGAAACCGCCGGCCCCGGCGTCGATGGCGCGGCGCAGATATCCGGGGCGGCCGAATGTGGTCACCATCAGGATCCGGATGCGCGGGAATTCCGCATGCAGCTGCGCCGCCACCGAAATTCCGTCCATTCCGGGCATTTCCACATCGAGCAGCACTACATCCGGCGTGGTGCGCCGCACGGCGTCGAGAACCTCGTCGCCCCGGCCCACCTCGGCCACCACCTCGAGGTCGGCCTCCAGCCCGAGCAGCGCCGCCAGCGCGCCCCGCACCAGCGCCTGATCGTCGGCGAGCAGCAACCGGATCACCGGCGTCGCCCCCGTGGCGCTGCACCGATCGACATCATCACACGCATGTCTGTGACCCTAATCCGACCGGTGGGGTATCCGCCGCCCGACATTCGCCGGTCCGAGTCGACGATGTGTCTCGCCGTGCTCAACTGCGCCCGTCGGCCGTCGGGAACTCCGCGGCGATCAGCGTTCCCCCGCCGGACGGTGTTTCGACCGTCAGGCTGCCGCCCTCGGTGCGCACCCGGTCGCGCAAGCCGGTCAGGCCGGAACCGAAGGTACTGCCGGACAGTCCTTTTCCGTCGTCGCGGACCTCGATCCGCCACTCGCTCACCCGTACCCGGCAGTGCCGGGCGCCGCTGTGGCGCACCACATTCGTGACCGCCTCACGCAGCACCCATCCGAAGATCACCGCATATCGCTCGGGGAGCTCGGCGGGATCCGGAAGCTCCGCCTCGATACCGGCGGCACGCAGGGCCGTGCGCGCGTTGACCAGTTCACTCGCCAGCGACACCTCGCGCAGCCCGCCGACGGTATCGCGCACCCCGGCCAGCGCCTCGCGGGCGAGCCGCTCCACATCGGCCATCTCCTGCCGGGCGCGGGACGGATCGGTATCGAGCAGCCGTTGCGCCAGTTCGGTTTTGACGGTGATGACGGTCAGTGAGTGGCCCAGGATGTCGTGCACGTCGCGTGCCACGCGGTTGCGTTCCTCCACGATCGCGAGCTCGCTCTGCTGGCGGCGAGTCAGCTCCCGCAACTGTCCGCGCCGCCGCCCGATTTCGCGACCGGTCCACATCACCACCGGTATGAAGGCGAAATACAGCGGCGTGCTGCCGTAATGCACTGACAGGCCGATCAACAGCGCGGCCGTACCCGCCACCACCGCACCGGATTTCGCGGTGGGAAGCACGAAGACGGCGGCGGCCGCGACGTAGATGGCGGTGCCCAGGCCGGTGACACCCAGCAGCACGGTCATCGCGGCAGCCAGTGCCGCCAGCGCGCCCACCACGAGCCATCGCGGCCACTCGTACGAGACCGGCAGCACCGCCTGCGTGTGTCCCTCGTCCCAGTCCGGTTGCCGGAAGGGACCGAAACACGAGGCGGTCAGCAGCCAGAAAACCGCGAGGCATACCGCCGCCGCGACGGCCCGCATCCGGTGGCCGTCCTGCCATTGCGAGACGATCGGCGCGATCAGATACAGCAGCCAGATCAATGCCAGCACCGCGCCGAAGAACAGGCGCCGATGCTGGATGGCGGTATGCGGGGCGGGATCGCGGTCCATCCTGCGGGCAATCCGGTCCAGCGCTCCGGAGATCGGCCGATCGACCGGAGGTATTCGCATCGTCACCCTCCGTATCCCGCCTCTGCCGGCACCGCCGGAGTCCGACGCTACCGCACCGTCCACCGAGGTGGACGGTGCGGCGCGGCGGTCAGCGAGCGGTGTCACGCCGGAACAGAACCGCAGCTCCGAGGGCGAATACCGACGCCCACACCACGATGTTCAGCACCCCCAGTGCGGCGGATCCGGCACTGGTGTCGCCGAGCGGCAACCGGGCCAGGGTCGCGACGCCGTTGGTCGGGAAGACCTTCGACACCGTCTCGAACCAGCCGTGCAGCGGCATGAACAAGCCACCGGCGAACGACAGCAGCGCCAGCACCGGGCCGAGGATCTGCATCACGTTCTCCGACGGCAGCACGTAGCCCATGAACAATCCGAACGCCGCGAAGACCACCGAGGTCAGCCACGCGATCAGGAAACAGCCCACCCAGGCCGCCGTGGTCAGATGCGCGCCGGTCACCGCACCGGCGACGAAGACGACGACGACCGAACACAATCCGAGCACCATCGCGCCGGCCACTTTGGTGGCGACGTAGGCGGCCGGGGTCAGCGGCGTGAGACGCAGCTGCCGTATCCAGCCGGCGGCGCGCTCGACGGCCACCATGGCACCGCCGCTGGTGGTGGCCAGCATCGCCCCGTAGACGGCCATCGACACCATCACGTACGCCGTGACATTCGCCGAACCGTAGGTCTCGTTGCGGTAGGAGTTCTGGGCGCCGAAGATCACGAAGAACACCACGGGCATCACCAGCGCGAAGATGACGGTGCGGCGGTTGCGCAGCATGCGACGCAGTTCGAGCAGCAGAAATCCCCAGCTGAATCCGCCGGCGCCCAGCCGGGTGGCGCGAGGCACGGTCGATGTGGTCATGTCAGTTGTCTCCGGTCAGTGCGAGGAAGGCGTCTTCGAGATTGCGGCCGGTGATTTCGATATCGACGGCCGGTGTCCTGGTGAGCAGATAGCGGGCGACCGCGTCGGAGTCGTTGCCGTGCACCAGCACTCGATCACCGCGCTGTTCGACCCGGTCCACCCCGGCGAGGGCGAGCAGGCTCGCCGGATCGGCGCCGGGCAGGGTCGCCGAGACCGTGCGGCCGGAGGCCAGATTCTTCACCGATGCCGCACTGCCGTCGGCCACGACCCGCCCGCCCCGCACCAGCACGATGCGGTCGGCGTAGGCGTCGGCCTCGTCGAGGTAGTGGGTGGCGAAGACGACGGTGCGTCCGAGACCCGCGTCGGCGCGAATGGCGTTCCAGAAATCGCGGCGGCCCTCGACGTCCATGCCGGTGGTCGGCTCGTCGAGGATCAGCAGGTCCGGATCGGGCAGCAGCGCCAGGGCGAACCGCAGGCGCTGCTGCTGACCTCCGGAGCATTTGCCGACCATGCGGTCGGCGATGCCGTCGATTCCGGCGCGGACGAGCACCTCCCCGGCCGGGCGCGGATTCCGATGCAGGGCCGCCACGACGCGCACCGTTTCGCCGACCGTGAGATCCGGCAGCAGACCACCCGACTGCAGAACGGCCGAAACCCGGCCCGCCGCAACCGCTTCCGCCGGCGTGCCGCCGAGAATGCGGGCGGTTCCGGCATCGGGCCGCAGCAGGCCGAGCATCATGTCGATGCTGGTGGACTTCCCGGCACCGTTGGGTCCCAGGAACGCCACCACCTCACCCGCGGTGACGGTCAGATCGAGTCCGTCGACCGCGCGGACGGGCCCGGCGGAGCTGCGGAAGGTTTTGGTCAGTCCGCGAAGCTCGATCACCGGTGCGGCGGCGACCCGTTCCGCCGAACCGGATGTCAGTGCTGATGTCATGGTTCCACTGTCGCGTGGAGCCGGGCGTCGTACCTGGCCCGACCGTCACGACTGTGCCATGACAGATGTCATGGCAGCAGCACGATCTTGCCCCGGGTGTGGCCGCGCTCGAGTTCGGTGAACGCCGCGCGCACCTCGGCGAGCGGATAGGTGGCGGCGATCGGAATCCGCACGGTCCCCGCGGCCGCCAGTTCGGCCAGCTGGGCGAGCACGTCGATGGTGTCGGCGGCCGCATTGCCCTCCGCCTTGACGCCGTATTTCTCCACCGCGGCGAAGTCGATGATCGTATCGATGCGTTCGGGCTTCACGCCGAGATCGAGAGCGAGTTCGACATAGCCGTTGCCGTGCGTATCGATGAAGGCGTCGATGCCGCCGGGCGCCGCCTGCCGGAGGCGCTCGGCGAGACCGTCACCGTATTCCACCGCGACCGCCCCCAGCTCGCGCAGATAGTCCTGGTTGTCCGGCCCCGCGATGCCGATCACCGTCACCTCGCGGGCCCGAAGCAGTTGCACCACAATGGATCCCACTCCACCGGCCGCGCCGGACACCGCGATGGTGTCACCGGCTTCCGGGCTCACGGCCCGCACGGCGGCGAAGGCGGTGGTGCCCGCGACGTATAGCGATCCGGCCACCTCCCACGACAGACCCACCGGCTTGGGAGTGACCTGCTGGGCCGGCACCACCACCCGGGTGGCGTGGCTGGAGCGCTTGTCGCTGAATCCGAGCACCTCGTCGCCGACGGCGATCCCGCTCACCCCCTCGCCCAGCGCGACGATGCGCCCGGCGAAGTCGGTGCCCTCCCCTTCCGGAAAGGTGGCGGGCCACCGTTCGTGCAGCGAGCCGTTGCGGATCTTGGCCTCGCCCGGATTGATCCCCGCGGCCACCACCTCGACCGCGACCTGGCCGGGCCCGGGCTGCGGATCCGGGATCTCGCGAACTTCGAGCACATCGATATCGCCGTACCGATCGAACTTGACCGCCTGCGCCATGATCAGGACCTTTCGTCGCACCTGTGGGCCGGGCCCGGCCGCACCCGAAGGGTGCGCCGGATCTCGGACTGCTCAGTGCTCGGAACGACCCGGACCACGGCGATATTTCCGCCGATCCCACTTCGGCGCGCGATTCGCCCCGATGACGCCCGGGTCTTCGGTTATGTCCGAATCCGGATGCGAGAGACCCTCCGCGTCGCGGTGAACTCAGGCGCCGAGCAGGCGCTGGGCGAGATAGCCCTCCACCTGGTCGAGCGCGATCCGCTCCTGTGTCATCGAGTCCCGCTCCCGCACGGTCACGGCCTGATCCTCGAGCGTGTCGAAGTCGACGGTGATGCAGAACGGGGTGCCGATCTCGTCCTGGCGGCGGTAGCGGCGCCCGATCGCGCCGGCGTCGTCGAAGTCGACGTTCCAATTCTTACGCAGTTGCGCGGCAAGGTCTTTCGCCTTCGGCGACAGATCGGCGTTGCGCGACAACGGAAGTACGGCGGCCTTCACCGGCGCGAGGCGGCGATCCAGGCGCAGCACGGTCCGCTTCTCCATGACGCCCTTGGCGTTCGGCGCCTCGTCCTCGGTGTAGGCGTCGATCAGGAAGGCCATCAGCGAGCGGGTCAGGCCGGCCGCGGGTTCGATCACGTACGGCGTGTAGCGCTCGTTGGTGTTCTGGTCGAAGTAGCTCAGATCGGTGCCGGAATGCTTCGAGTGCGTCGAGAGATCGAAGTCGGTGCGGTTGGCGACACCTTCGAGCTCACCCCATTCGCTGCCCTGGAAGTGGAAGCGATACTCGATATCGACCGTGCGGGTCGAATAGTGCGAGAGCTTCTCCTTCGGGTGCTCGTAGAGCCGCAGATTCTCCGGGTCGATGCCGAGGTCGGTGTACCAGGCCAGCCGGGTGTCGATCCAGTACTGGTGCCACTGCTCGTCCTCACCCGGCTTGACGAAGAACTCCATCTCCATCTGCTCGAATTCGCGGGTGCGGAAGATGAAGTTGCCGGGGGTGATCTCGTTGCGGAAGCTCTTGCCGATCTGCGCGATGCCGAACGGCGGCTTCTTGCGCGCGGTGGTCATCACGTTCGCGAAGTTCACGAAGATGCCCTGCGCGGTCTCGGGACGCAGGTAGTGCAGGCCCTCCTCGGACTCGATCGGCCCGAGGTAGGTCTTGAGCATCATGTTGAAATCGCGCGGTTCGGTCCACTTGCCGACCGTGCCGCAGTCCGGGCAGCCGACCAGATCCATGGACACGCTGTCCGGATCATCGATCTTGTGCTTCTCGGCGTACGCCTCCTGCAGGTGGTCCTGCCGGTGCCGCTTGTGGCAGTTCAGGCATTCGACCAGCGGGTCGTTGAAGACGCTGACGTGACCGGAGGCCACCCACACCGGCCGCGGCAGGATGATCGCGGAGTCCAGGCCGACCACATCGTCGCGGCTGGTGACCATGGCCCGCCACCACTGCTTCTTGATGTTCTCCTTGAGCTCCACACCCAGCGGGCCGTAATCCCACGCCGACCGGGTCCCTCCGTAGATCTCGCCGCTGGGGTATACCAGACCCCGGCGCTTGGCGAGATTCGCGACGGTGTCGATCTTCGACTTGGGTGCCACGGCTGGAGCTCTCCCTCTGGATGATGGGTTCGATCGATTCGCCCCAGCCTAGCGACCCGTCGAGGCACACCGCGAAGCAGTATCGGACCGGAGCGACTGATTTCGCGAGCACATGGGTGACTCGCCGGGGACGACCAGAACCGGGCCCACCACACACCGCCGGCCCGACACGAAAATCTCCGAGCAGTCACGACACGCAAAAGACGCGGAGAGGCGAGGCGGCGCGCTGCCTTGACATGCGCACTTATGCATATCAATAATGGCATCGGTTTCCAATAAGGAGTTGGTTCGATGACCGCCGACAGCGGTGTCCCCGCGCGTCGTAGCCGCGTCGCCGTCGAGGCGCCCACGCCGATCCCGCACGACCCGTATCCCTATCGCGCCCCGACCGCCCCCGCGGTCCCCGCCCGCACCACCCTCGACAATGCGGGTGAACTGCTGCGCGCGCTGGCCGCGCCGGTGCGGATCGCGATCGTGCTGCAGCTGCGGGAATCGCCGCGCTGTGTGCACGAACTGGTCGATACGCTGGGCGTCACGCAGCCCCTGGTCAGCCAGCACCTGCGCATTCTGAAATCCGCCGGCGTGGTGCGCGGTGAACGCACCGGCCGTGAGGTGATCTACGAATTGGTCGACGACCATCTGGCACGCATCGTCGTCGACGCCGTCGCACACGCCGAGGAAGGATGACAGTGCCGGAGAAGACGGGCACCGCCGAGAAGACTGTCGGAATTCGCAGCACCCGCCAGCGCAGCGCGATCACCGCACTGCTGGGCGATATCGAGGAATTCCGTTCGGCCCAGGAGCTGCACGACGAACTACGCCGCCGCGGGGAGGGCATCGGCCTGACCACCGTGTACCGCACCCTGCAGTCGCTCGCCGACGCCGGCAAGGTCGACGTATTGCGCACGGACACAGGCGAATCCGTCTACCGGCAGTGCTCCAAGGGTCATCATCATCACCTGGTCTGCCGCCAGTGCGGACGCACCGTCGAGGTGGAGGGCCCGACCGTGGAGGCCTGGGCCGCGGCCATCGCCGGCGAACACGGATTCACCGACATCAGCCACACCATG
The DNA here is from genome assembly GCF_001612635.1 of Nocardia africana NBRC 100379. Classification (GTDB taxonomy): domain Bacteria; phylum Actinomycetota; class Actinomycetes; order Mycobacteriales; family Mycobacteriaceae; genus Nocardia; species Nocardia africana. The sequence continues at coordinate 332,074 of NZ_BDAV01000005.1, forward strand.
GAGGTGTTCGGCACCTGCCGCGACTGCACCCACATCGCGCGCTGATTCGGTCGGCGCGCCGATCGACAAGTCGCGCGGGTGCCGCAGCAACTCCGGGACCGATAGCCGCCCGCTCAGTCGTGCGACGGGCCGGCGATGTGATCGGCCAGCGCGAGCAACCCCTCGGTGAGATCACGTTCGGTCGGCGCATGCTCGGGATCGAGAGTCCATTGCATGAGCACGCCGGACATCAGCGCCAGTTGCAGCGCGCCGATCGTCCGCACCGCCCGTTCGTCGACGGAATCTTCCGGGACACCCAGCAACCCGGCGGCGAGACCGCTGCGCCCCTCGGCCATGGCATGGGTCATCAATTCGCGCACCCGCGGTGACCGCTCCGCTTCCACACCGGCCTCGACCGAGGCGAGCCACAACTGCCGGTTCTCGGAGTAGGAAGCGATCGTGTGCCGCCAGAACGCCTCGTAGCGTTCCCGCGGGCCCGCGTCGGAATCGATCGCGGCGAGCGTCGCCTCCTGGATACGCAGGCCCCATTCCTCCATCGCCTGGGTGAACGCCTCGATCAGCAGCGCGTCCCGGGAGCCGAAGTGATAGCCGATCGCGGCGTGATTGACACCGGCCGCGGCGGCGATATCGCGGACCGTGGTGCGGGCCCACCCCTTTTCCTTCAAGCACACCAACGCCCCGGCCAGCAGATCGTCCCGGTTTCCCATGTCGGCGATGCTAGCCAACCGCTACTCCAAGCGGTTTATCCATTTGGATTGACCAAATGGATAAGACGCTTGTACGGTCGGGCTGTCACGCAGTAACCCACCCACAGGGAGCAGCCATGAGCCTGTCCGTTTTGATCTCCGGCGCCGGTATCGGCGGGCCGTCACTCGCCTACTGGCTGGGCCGGCTCGGATACCGGGTCACCGTGGTGGAGCAATCGCCGGTGCTGCGCGCCGGCGGCGGCGCGGCCGTCGATTTCCGCGGCGACCAGGTCGTGTTGCTGGAGCGCATGGGAGTCCTCGCCGATATCCGCGCCCACGAGACCGGCATGGGCGACCAGCTCATCGTCGACGCCGCCGGACGCACCGTGTCACGATTCCCGTCCGCACTGTTCAGTGGCGAGGTCGAGATCGATCGCGGGGATCTGGCGCGAATCCTCCACCGGCACAGCAGCACCGACGCCGAGTACGTCTTCGGGGATCGCATCACCGCCATCGACCAGGCCGCCGACGCGGTCCGGGTGAGCTTCGCCCACGGTCGTTCCCGCAGCTACGACCTCGTGGTCGGTGCGGACGGTCTGCACTCGGGTGTGCGGCGGCTGGTCTTCGGCGACGAGGACGACTTCCGGAGCGATCTCGGCTACTACGTCGCGGCGTTCAGCATGCCCAACACCTTCGGACTCGATCACAGCGGCCGGATCTACAACGAGCCGGGCCGATACCTCTCGATCGCCAGCGCCCGCGATCCCGAACGGGCCGTGGCCGGCTTCATATTCGCCGGTCCCCCAACGGAATTCGACCGCCGTGACATCGACGCGCAGAAGCGGTTCATCGCCGATCACTTCGCCGGTGTGGGCTGGCGAGCGCCGCAATTGCTCGCCGCCCTCCAGGATGCCGGAGACCTGTACTTCGACTCACTCAGCCAGATCCGGCTCGACCGATGGTCCAGCGGCCGGGTGGCGTTACTCGGCGACGCCGCCTGGTGCGCCGGGCCCGGCGGCAACGGCACCGGACACGCCATGCTCGGCGCGTACACGCTGGCGGGCGAATTCGCGGCGGCACACGGGGACCACCGGGTTGCCTATGCCCGCTACGAGCGCATCATGCGCCCCGCGGTCGAGAAGTCGCAGAAGTTCGCCACCGGCGCCGGCCGCTTCCTCGCGCCCGCGACCCGGTGGCAGATCCGCCGTCGCGATCTCACCTACCGCGTGCTGTCCTCGGCGCCGATGTCCGGCGTCTTCACATGGCTGAGCGGCCGCTCCGCGAAGACCGGCACGCCCGCGCCCTACCCGCTGCCCGTGGCCTGAGGACCACCGTGCCGGTCAGGGCACCAGGCCCTGGCGGGCGCGGCCCGCGCCGGACAGCACCAGCAGCAGCATCGTCGCCAACGCGTCGTCGTCGAGGCCCGCTGCCGGGAAGGTGTAGCGCAGCAGCACGTCGGCCTGTTTGTCGTGGGCGATGACGGTCAGCGAGCCGAACTGCAGCGCGTTGTTGCGATCGGCGACGCGCTTGTGCAGTTGCGGCTTCAAGGGACGATCCCAGGCGAGGACGCAGGTCAGCGTGAGGACGTCCAGGCCGGGAGCCAGAGTGACGCCGCGCAGCGAGCACAACGCGCCCTCGTATTCGAAGCCGAGGGCGCCGCCGTCCTCCTCGCGCACGGCGATCTCGCATCTGCGCAGGCACGCGGCGGCCTGGGCCTGCAGTTCCCGGGCGACGGTCAGATCGTTGCTCACTTCACGCCACCGAACCGGCGATCGCGCTTGGCGTACTCCACGCAGGCCTCCCACAGGTCGCGACGGTCGAAATCGGGGAACAGGGTGTGCTGGAAGACGAATTCCGCATAGGCGGACTGCCAGATCAGGAAGTTCGAGCTGCGCAGCTCACCGGAGGGCCGCAGGAACAGGTCCACATCCGGCATATCCGGTTCATCGAGATATTTCGCGAAGGTCGATTCGGTGATCTTCTCCGGGTCCAGCTGCCCGGCCGCCACCTTGCGCGCGATTTCCCGTGCGGCATCGGCGATTTCGGCGCGGCCGCCGTAGTTGACGCACATGGTCAGCGTCATCACGGTGTTGTCCTTCGTGAGTTCCTCGGCGATCTCCAATTCCTTGATCACGCTGCGCCACAGGCGCGGCCGCCGGCCCGCCCAGCGCACCCGCACCCCCATCTCGTGCATCTCGTCGCGGCGGCGGCGGATCACGTCGCGGTTGAAGCCCATCAGGAACTTGACCTCGTCCGGGCTGCGCCGCCAGTTCTCGGTCGAAAAGGCATAGGCGGAAAGCCATTTCACGCCGATCTCGATACATCCCTCCACGGTGTCCATCAGCACCGCCTCGCCGCGCTCGTGCCCGGCGGTGCGCGGCAGCCCGCGATCCTGTGCCCACCGGCCGTTGCCGTCCATCACCAGCGCCACATGCCGGGGCACGAACTCCTGCGGCAGCGCGGGCGGAGTGGCGCCCGACGGGTGCGGTGACGGCGGACGAATCGTGCGGGTGGTCTGGGAGCGGTTACCGATCACGCCACCTATCCTGCAACACCGCGCGCCGCCTGTGACCGGTGCCCGGGAGATTTCGTCGCCGACCTGCGGCTGCGCATCCGCTCACAGGGTGAGCGCCACCGGCTCGGACAGATCGATCACCGCGCGGAACTTCTCGGAGCCGATCATCAACCTCTTGACCTGGAGTGCGCTCCAGGGCATAGCGTTCTTCCGGGGAAGTCGGTCACTGACGAGGAGAACTCCATGGAGCTCGGATTTCACATTCCTATCTTCGATATCGACGGCGGCACCACCGCGATCGCGGGAGAGCTGGCGCGGGTCGGGCAGGCCGCGGAGGCGGCGGGCGCCACCTGGTTGTCGTTCATGGATCACTACTTCCAGATCGAGCCGACCGGACTACCGGCCGAGGCGAACATGCTGGAGGGCTACACGACGCTGGGATACCTTGCCGCGCATACCACCTCGATCGACCTCGGCCTGCTGGTCACCGGCGTGACCTATCGGCATCCGGGGCTGCTCGCCAAGATCGTCACCACCCTCGACGTGCTGTCGGGCGGGCGGGCCACACTGGGTATCGGTGCCGCCTGGTTCGAGCGGGAGCATCGCGGGCTCGGGGTCGAGTTCCCGCCGCTGGCCGAGCGGTTCGAGCGGCTGGAGGAGACGCTGCGAATCTGCGCGCAGATGTGGGATCCGGACAACAACGGGCCGTTCGAGGGCAAGCACTACCAGCTGGCCGAGACGCTGTGTTCACCGCAGCCGATCCATCGCCCGAACGTGCTGATCGGCGGCGGTGGCGAGAAGAAGACACTGCGGCTGGTCGCGCAGTACGGCGACGCCTGCAACCTGTTCGGCACCTCTCCGGAGGATGTCGCCCACAAGCTGGACGTGCTGCGCCGCCACTGCGACGATGTCGGTCGCGATTTCGACACCATCCGCACCACGATCATGGCCAACAACCCGCGCCCGAATCCGCACGTTCGTGACGAATTCGTCCGCAGCATGGCCGATTACGCGAAACTGGGCATCGACGCGGTGCTGATCACCCCGACCACGGGCTCGCCCGCCGCGTGGATCGAGGATATGGCGCCGGCGGTCCCGCAGCTGGCCGACCTCGGGTAGGCGGCCGGTCTATCCCACCCGCGACGCCGGCGGCTCCGCCGCCTCGTGCGGACGAGAGCGCTCGATCAACGGCAAGGTCCGCAACTGCCGTTCCAGATGCCATTGCAGATGGGCGGCGGTGAGCCCGCTGGCCTGGCGGCGGACGGACTCGGCGACCACATCGAGTCCGGTCCAGTCCCCGCGATTGAGCGCACTCATCAGTTCCAGGACTCCGACCGAGGGCGTGGCCGAGCCGGGCGGGCGGCAGTGCACGCAGACCGCTCCCCCGGCGGCCACGTGGAAGGCACGATGCGGGCCGGGGGTGGCGCACCGGGCGCATTCGTCGAGGGCGGGCGCCCAGCCCGCGAAACCCATGGCGCGCAACAGGAATGCGTCGAGGATCAGTTCGTGCGGGCGTCGGCCGGCGGCGATCGCGCGCAGCGCGCCGGCGGTCAGGGTGTGCAGGCGGGGCGCAGGGGCGCGCTCCTCACCGGCGAGGCGTTCCGCGGTTTCCAGCACCGCGCAGGCGGTGGTGTAGCGGCCGTAGTCGGCGACGATATCGGCGGCGAACGCTTCCACGGTATGCACCTGCGTCACGGTGTCGAGGTTGCGTCCGGGATACAGCTGCACGTCGATATAGGCGAACGGTTCCAGCCGGGCGCCGAACTTCGACCGGGTGCGGCGCACACCCTTCGCCACCGCCCGAACCAGCCCGTGCTGACGGGTGAGCAGCGTGACGATGCGATCGGCCTCACCCAGCTTGTGCTGGCGCAGCACAATCGCCTGGTCCCGATACAACAACACGCTGACAGTCTCCCACGCCGCTCCGACGTGCCCACGCCCCCACGCCGCTCGGCCCCCGACCGGGCGACACCTGCCGACATCTTCCGGCCAGAATACTCGGCCCTCCGCTTCGGCGCGGTGCCGCACCGCAACGCCTCACACGCTGCGCGGCAGCCCCTCCGCGTACAGCTGCGCGATGCGCGGTGCGTGAATTGTGCGCAGCAGCAACGTGGTCCAGCCGGTGCGAATCGGATCGATCGCACCGCGGTCGGCCTCGACGAGCATGCGTTCGGGCCCCTGCAGTTCCATGGTGACGGCGGGGTGGCCCAGCCAGACGTCGACCAAGGCCTCCCTATTACCCCAGATGACCAGGCGTTTTCTGCTCATCCCGATGGTTCCGCCGACGATATTCTCCCAACTGGAAGAACCGTAGTGCAGTGGTGTCCGATAACTGCGTCTGGCCAGCGATCCACTCACCGGGCCGAATACGACGATCCCTTCCGATTCCAGATCCGAACGCACTTGCGGCGGCAGCTCTTTCGAGCCGAACGCCCGGGACATCCACTTCACGCCAGGATCGTAGGCCCGTCTCACAATGTGCGTGCGCACACAGTTCGCGCCCGCCTGCGGAAATACCGGAACCGCACATCACAATTCGACTACGGCCGACCTGCGACTCCGATATGAGCGGGTGACCGGATCCCGACGACGACTCGGGTACCCCCGCGAGACGGAGATCACAGTCGACCCGATCAGAAGCCCAGCTTGCGCAGCTGTTTGGGATCGCGCTGCCAGTCCTTGGCGACCTTCACGTGCAGATGCAGATAGATGCGGGTGCCCAGAATGTGCTCGATCTGCTTGCGCGCCGCGGTGCCGACCTCCTTGAGCCGGGCGCCGCGCTTGCCGATGATGATCGCCTTCTGACTAGGCCGCTCCACGTACAGCAGGGCGTGCACGTCCAGCATGTCCTCGTGCTCCTCGCGCGGCAGGACCTCCTCGATCACCACCGCCAGCGAATGCGGCAGCTCGTCGCGCACACCCTCCAGCGCCGCCTCGCGGATGAGTTCGGCCATCAGGGTTTCCTCGGGCTCGTCGGTCAGCTCCCCGTCGGGGTAGAACGCCGGGCCCTCCGGCATCTTGGACGCGATCACATCCACGAGCAGTTCGACCTGCTCGCCCTTGGCCGCCGAGACCGGAACCACCTCGGCCTCGGGGCCCAGCAGTTGCGAGACCGCGAGCAGTTGCTCGGCGACCTGCGGCTTGTCCACCTTGTCGATCTTGGTGACCACGCCGATCAGCGTCGTCTTCGGCGCCATCTGCTTGACCTGCTGCACGATCCAGCGGTCACCCGGTCCGATCTTCTCGTCGGCCGGGATGCACAGCGCGATCACGTCGACCTCGGAGTAGGTGTCGCGCACCAGATCGTTGAGGCGCTGCCCCAGCAGGGTGCGCGGCCGGTGCAGACCGGGGGTGTCGACCAGGATCAGCTGGGCGTGGTCACGATGGACGATGCCGCGGATGGTGTGGCGGGTGGTCTGCGGCCGCGAGGACGTGATCGCGATCTTCTGGCCGACCATGGCATTGGTGAGCGTGGATTTGCCGGTGTTGGGCCGCCCGACGAAACAGACGAAGCCGGAACGGAATTCGCCCTCGCCGGGCTGCTGGACGCTCATCGTGCCGTCTCGGTTCCGGCGACGGTGCGGTAGGTGGTGCCCTTGCGATCGGTGACGATGACGACCGCCGAGGTGCTCACCTCGCGGACCGCGGCCACGCCCGGATCGGAATCCTGCCCACCGACCAGCACCGCGGCCTCGAATCCCTCCGCTCCGCTGGAGATCGCGGCCGCGACCGCCGCCTGCAGCGCGGACAGCGACAGCGTGTTCAGGTCCACCGTGCCCGCGGCGTAGGTGCGGCCGTCGGTGTCGCGGATCGCCGCGCCCGCCACTCCGCCGGTGCGTCCCATCGCACCGCGCGCCAGCACCAGCAGCTTGCCGTCCTCGGCGTTCAAATCGGCGGTGTTCAGTTCGGCGCTTTCACGCTCGGTCATCGCCATCTCCGTTCTCGTATCTCGACGTCTCTTCCCGCCCCTGACGGTCGCCGCGCCCCGCGTCCGCGAGCGCACCCGACAGTTCGTCCGGCTCCTCCGCGCGGCGCGCGACGACGGTGTGCACCCGCACCCGACCCCGGGTATCGGCGCCGCCCTCCCCCTGCAGCAGCAGCCCGTGCACGACGACCTCGGACCCCGGCAGCGGCACCCGGCCCAGCGTATGGGCCAGCATGCCGCCGACGGTGTCGACGTCCTCCTCCTCGATCTCCAGGCCGAACAGCTCGCCCAGATCCTCGACCGGCAGCCGGGTGGAGACGCGGTAGACGCCCTCGCCCAGCTCCTCCACCGGCGCGATCTCGTCGGTGTCGTATTCGTCGGCGATCTCACCGACGATCTCCTCGAGGACATCCTCGATGGTGACCAGCCCGGCGATTCCGCCGTATTCGTCCACCAGCAGCGCCATATGGTTTCGGCGACGCTGCATCTCGTCGAGCAGGGCGTCGAGCGGTTTCGAATCCGGCACGAACACGGCCGGCCGCATCACCGCCCGCACCTGCACGCTGCGGCCCCGATCCGCATACGGCACAAGATCTTTCAGATACACCACGCCGAGGATGTCGTCGACGTTCTCGCCGACCACGGGAATGCGCGAATGCCCGGACCGCACGGCCAGCGACATCGCCTGCGCCACCGTCTTGTCCGCCTCGATCCACACCATCTCGGTGCGCGGCACCATCACCGCGCGGGCCGCGGTGTCGCCGAGTTCGAACACCGACTGGATCATGCGGCGCTCCTCGGAATCGACCACGCCGCTCTGCTGCGCCATATCGACGATCTCGCGCAGTTCCACTTCGGAAGCGAAGGGGCCGTTGCGAAATCCGCGACCGGGGGTGATGGCGTTACCGATCATGATCAGCAATCGGCTCACCGGTCCGAGTAGCGCCCCGATCGCCTGCACCGGCAGTGCCGCCGCCAGCGAGATCGAATACGCGTGCTGGCGGCCCAGCGTGCGCGGGCCGACACCGATGACGACATAGTCGATCACGACCATGATCACCGCGGTCGCGGCCAGCGCCCACCCCCAGCCGAGCACCTCGCCGAGTGCCGCCACCAGCAGGACCGTCGCCGCGATCTCGCAGGTCAGCCGCAGCAACACCATGAGGTTCACGTAGCGCGGCCGGTCGATCGTGATCCGGGCCAGGCGGCGGGCCCCCGGCCGGTCGGCGCGGACCAGATCCTCCACCCGCGCCGCCGAGACGGTCATCAGCGCGGAATCGATCGCCGCGAAGACACCGCCGACGGGTACCAGCAGAATCGCCAGCAGCAGCGGAATCAGCGCATTCACGCTCTGCCCTCGACGCTGCGCTGCCGCCTCCGGCCCCGACCGCTCATGCTGTGTCCGATGGCGGCATGATCGGGGGCCTGCGTGGTGACGCTGCGCTGCCGCCTCCGGCCCCGACCGCTCATGCTGTGTTCGATGGCGGCATGATCGGGGGCCTGCGTGGTGACGCTGCGCTGCCGCCTCCGGCCCCGACCGCTCATGCTGTGTTCGATGGCGGCATGATCGGGGGCCTGCGTGGTGACGCTGCGCTGCCGCCTCCGGCCCTGACCGCTCATGCCGGGTCCAGGGGGTCGCCCGGGGCGGTGAACCCGGTCTTCCCCAGCAGACGGCGGTCGCGTTCGGCCAGCTCGGCCCGGCGGGCGGCCTCGCGCAGGCTTTCGTACCATTCGGCGAGCAGGCGGTTCTGCAGGCCGAACATCACCTTCTCCTCTTCCGGCTCGGCGTGGTCGTAGCCGAGCAGATGCAGCACCCCGTGGACGGTGAGCAGCGCCAGCTCGTGGTCGAGGGAATGGCCGGCCTTCCCGGCCTGAGCGGCGGCGAATTCGGGGCAGAGCACGATGTCGCCGAGCATCGAGGGGCCCGGTTCGGCGCCGTCGGGACGGCCACCGGGTTCGAGTTCGTCCATCGGGAACGACATCACGTCGGTGGGACCCGGCAGGTCCATCCACCGCATGTGCAGGTCGGCCATGGTGTCGAGATCGACGAGCACCATCGACAATTCGGCCGCCGGATGCACGTCCATCCGTTCGATCGCGAACCGCGCGACGCTGACCAGATCCGGTTCCGATACGTCGATGCCCGACTCGTTGGCGATCTCGATACTCACCCTGCCAGCCTAATGGGGGCCGCGCATGGCCTCACCACCACACCAGCGGCGAGCCGCTCCGGTAGCTCAGCGGCGGGCCGCCTTGTCCGCCGCTCGGCGCTGGGCGCGGTTGCCGCCCGGGTAGTGCCGCGCCATCTGCGGGCGGGCGTCGGACTCGTAGCGGTCGTAGGCGTCGACGATCTCCGAGACCAGCCGATGGCGCACCACGTCGCTGGAGGTGAGCTCCGCGAAATGGATGTCGTCGATATCGGTGAGGATGTCGCTGACCACCCGCAGCCCGGATCGGGTGCCGCCCGGCAGGTCGACCTGGGTGACGTCACCGGTGACCACGATCTTCGAGCCGAAGCCGAGCCGGGTCAGGAACATCTTCATCTGTTCCGGCGTGGTGTTCTGCGCCTCGTCCAGGATGATGAACGAATCGTTGAGGCTGCGGCCGCGCATGTACGCCAGCGGCGCGACCTCGATCACGCCGGAGGCCATCAGCTTCGGAATCGCCTCGGGGTCCATCATGTCGTGCAGCGCGTCGTAGAGCGGGCGCAGATACGGGTCGATCTTCTCGTTCAGCGTGCCCGGCAGGAAGCCCAGCCGCTCGCCGGCTTCCACGGCCGGCCGGGTGAGGATGATGCGGGTGACCTGCTTGCTCTGCAGTGCCTGCACGGCCTTGGCGACCGCGAGGTAGGTCTTACCGGTACCGGCCGGGCCGATGCCGAAGACGACCGTGTGCTCGTCGATGGCGTCGACGTAGCGCTTCTGGTTCAGCGTCTTCGGGCGGATGGTCTTGCCGCGCCGGGCGATGATGTCCAGACTCAGCACCTCGGCCGGGGAATCGGAGGACCCCTCGGTCAGCATGGACACCGTGTGCCGGACCGCTTCCGGGGTGACGACACGATTGTGCGCGGTCAGCGCCACGAGCTGCTCCACCACCCGCTCGGCCAGCGCCACGTCGGCGGCCTTACCGGTGAGGGTGACAGAATTCCCGCGCACGTGGATGTCGGCGTCGAGGAGACCTTCGAGCTCACGCAGGTTCGCATCGGCGGAACCGAGGAATCCGAAGACGGACTCCGGGGCCAGTTCGATGCTGGACCGCACCGTCCGGGCCGCTGGACCCGAACCGTTACCATTGCCGGGGGCACCGGCTCCGATGCCGGTCGTGGGTGTTGTCGGGTCGCCGATATCGCCTGATGTTCGCAAAAGGGGCTATGGCCTGCTTTCCGGTCTCGAACGGATCCTCTCGTTTCCTCAAAGTCTATCGCGCGGCACCGACACCGCCCAGTTATTTGATCTCCAGCCCCAGCTCAGAGGCCGCTCACCCGGAAGATGAGCACTCGTCACCGTCCGTTCACCGACCGCTCCCGCGCGACCACTCGACGGCGAACTCGCGAAAGGTGCGCACGGCGTCGCCGGGCACCGCATCGGCCGACCAGATCAGTCCGACCGCGCGGGCGGCGCCCGGATCCGCCAGCGGCACCAGCACCGGCCCGGGCTGCGGCCCTCGCACCGCGGGCTCCTCCAACGGCAGCAGCGCCACGCCGAGCCCCGCGGCCACCAGACCCGACACGGTCACCAGATCACTGGACTCCAGCGCGATCCGCGGCCGGAAATCCGCTGCGGCACAGAGTTCGTCGAGAATCCGGCGCATTCCGTATCCGGTGGGCATGGCGATGAATTCGGCCTCGGCGGCCTCGGCCAGCCGGATCTGCCGCCGTCCCGCCAGCCGATGATCGACCGGAACTCCGAGGGCGAGGCGCTGCCGGACAGCGTGCGCCAGCCCAGTCCCGGCAGCGCCGGTTCGGGCGAGGTCAGACCGAGGTCCGCCGTACCGTCGAGGACCTCGGCCGCCACCACGTTGGCGGGCCCCTGGTCGAGCCGGAACGTGATCCGCCCCGACACGCGCCGGAAGCCGGCGATCAGCTCCGGCACGACCCGCCCGCCGAAGGAATGGAGGAACGCCAGCCGCACCGACCCCCGGGCGGGATTCGCCAGATCCGCGAGCGCCCGGCCCGCGGCGTCCAGTTCCGCCTGGGCGCGGCGGGCGTGTTCGTAGAAGATGCGCCCGGATTCGTTGAGCGTCAGCCGCTTACCGTGCCGATCGAACAACTGCGTGCCGAGCCGCTGTTCCAGCCGGGCCAGCATGCGCGACAGCGTGGGCTGGGCCAGACGCAGCCGATCGGCCGCCGCACCCACGCGTTCGAGTTCGGCGAGGGTCAGAAACCAGTGCAAATCGTCACTCGGCATCGCGGCCCTCCCGGCGCTCAGCTCGGCTAATGCGGCAATAGCATCAACTTACCGATCATTATGCATTTCCTTTTCCAGCCGCGCGGAGCCACGGTGGAAGGCATGACCAGCGCGACCGTGACCACCGCTCCCGTCCGGACGGTCGAGGACGCGCGGCACGAGCGACGGATCACCGTCGCCCTGTTCGCGGCCGGGCTCACCACCTTCGGATCGATGTACAGCGCGCAGGCGCTGCTGCCGAGCCTGTCCACGGCCTTCGGCGCCACGCCCGCGCACGCCGCATTGGCGGTATCGCTGACGACGGGTCTGCTGGCGGTGGCGATCGTGCCGGTGAGTGTGCTGTCGGGGCGGTTCGGCCGCACCCGCGTGATGATCGCGTCGGCGGTGGCGACCAGCGTCATCGGCCTGCTGTTGCCCTTCAGCCCGAATCTGGACCTGATGCTGGCGGGGCGGGCCGTGCAGGGCATCGCCGTGGCCGGCGTGCCCGCGGTGGCGATGGCGTATCTCGCCGAGGAGATCGGTTCGGCCGGATTGGGTGCCGCCATGGGCATCTACGTCTCGGGCACCACCGTCGGCGGCCTGGCGGGCCGGCTGATTCCCGCCTTCACCTTGGAGGTGGCGTCCTGGCGTTGGGGCGCAGCGATTTTCGCGGTGGGCGCCGCGCTGTGCACGGTGTGGTTCGTGCGGATGCTGCCGCCCTCGCGCTACTTCGTCGCGCGGCCCCTCGGCGTCGGCGCGCTGCTCGGCGACCTCGCCACCCACCTGCGCAACCGCTCGCTGCTACCGCTGTTCGGCGTGGCCTTCCTGCTGATGGGCGGCTTCGTCTCGGTGTACAACTTTCTGGGCTATCGGCTCATCCAGTCGCCGTTCGGGTTGTCCGCGGCCACCGCCGGCGCGGTTTTCCTGATGTATCTGTCGGGGACGGTCTCGTCCACCGCGGCCGGCAGATTCGCCGATCGGCTCGGCCGTTTTCCGGTGGTGGCGATCTCCATCGGGACGATGGGACTGGGTTTGCTGCTGACCATTCCGGACCACCTCGCGATCCTGCTGCCGGGGCTGTTGCTGTTCACCGCGGGCTTCTTCGGCGCGCACGCGGTGGCCAGCGCCTGGGTCGGCGCCACCGCGACCGGCAATCGCGCGGCCGCCTCGTCGCTGTATCTGTTCGCCTACTACGTCGGCAGTTCGATCGTCGGGGCGCTGGCGGGCCTGGCCTACAGCCGGCACGGCTGGGCCGGATTGGCGCTGTACGTCGGCGTGCTGATCGTGGTCGCGGCGGGCTTGGTCGCGAGCCTCGGATTACGCCTGCGGGCCGACAGCGCATCTCGGCGATCGGCCGTGACGTAGGCCGATACTCGGCGCGGCGGCTCGGTGGAATGACCCCGCCGCCGCGGGCACCCGCCGTCGCGCCGACGCGATCTACCAGCGCGGAGTCAGTGCTCCCAGCGCGCCGAGCGCGACCGCCGCGGCCGTGGACGTGCGCAGGACCGTCGGTCCCAGCAGCGCGGCGGTGGCACCCGCCGCGGTCAGCGCATCCAGCTCCGACTCGTCGAGACCGCCCTCGGGTCCCACGATCAGCACGATCGGCGCGGTCGACGAGAACGCCAGCTCGGCGAATCGCGCGGTCGCGGATTCGTGCAGGGCGATCGCGATACCGTTGTCCGCGACGGTTGCCCGGACCAGCGCGGCCACATCCGCGGTCCGGTGCAGATCGGTGACCTCCGGGATATAGGCGCGCCGCGACTGCCGTGCGGCGGCCCGGGCCGCCGCACGCCATTTGTCGACGCCCTTGCGCGCCTTGGCTTCCCAGTTCGCGACACATCGGGCAGCCTGCCACGGCACGATCGCGTCGGCGCCCGCCTCGGTCATCAATTCGACGGCGAGCTCGGAGCGATCCGATTTGGGCAATGCCTGCACGACCGTCACCGCCGGCGACACTGGCGGGGCGACCACGCGGTCGAGCACCTTCAGATCCAGGCGATCCCGTCCGGTGGCCACGACCTCGGATTCGGCGAGTAGTCCCGCACCGTCGGAGAGCGTGATCGGCTCGCCGACCCGGATGCGGCGCACGGTCGCGGCGTGCCGTCCCTCCGGACCGTCGAGCACCGCGACCGCGCCGACCGGCGGTATCTCGTCGAGATAGAAAACCGTTGCGGCCACGGCGTTTTCAGCGACCGCTGAAGGAGGCCCGCAACCGCGCGAACAAGCCGCTGTTGTGTTCGGACTGGGCCGAGAGCACCTCGGTGTGTTCACCGTTGCGCATCGCCTGGTACTTGCGCAGCAGGTCGAACTGTTTGTTGTCCAGTTTGGTCGGGATCACGATGTCCAGGTGTGCGACCAGATCGCCGCGCGAACTGGAACGCAGCTTCGGCATGCCGTGGCCACGCAGCACCGACACCTCGCCCGGCTGGGTGCCCGGCGGAATGGTCAGTTCGGTGGGCCCGTCCAGGATGGTGTCGATCACCACCGTGGTGCCGAGCGCGGCGTCGACCATCGGCACCCGGATCGTGCAGTGCAGATCGTCGCCGTCACGGACGAAGGTGTCGTGCGGCTGCTCCACGATCTCGACGTACAGGTCACCGGCCGGTCCGCCGCCGGGGCCGATCTCGCCCTGAGCGGCCAGTCGCACCCGCATGCCGTTGGCCACGCCCGCCGGAATCGGCGCGGCGATCTCGCGGCGGGCCCGCACCCGGCCGTCGCCACCGCATTTGCGGCAGGGGTCGGGAATGGTCTCGCCGGTGCCGCGACAGGTCGGGCACGGCCGTGAGGTCATCACCTGGCCCAGGAAGGACCGCTGCACGGTCTGCACCTCACCCGCGCCGCCACAGGTTTCACAGCGCACCGGCTTGGAATTGCCGTTGGTGCCCGAGCCCTGGCACAGATCACACAGCACCGCGGTGTCGACGGTGAGGTGTTTGGTGACGCCCACCGCGCATTCGGCCAGCGACAACCGGGTCCGCAGCAGCGAATCCGCGCCCGGTTGCACCCGGCCGCGCGGCTTGCGCGAACTGGTCGCGTTCATACCGCCGAAGAAGGCCTCGAACACATCGCCCAGACCGCCGAAGCCGGCGCCGGAGAAGCCGCCGCCCGCCCCCGCCGATTCCATCGGGTCGCCGCCCATATCGACGATGCGGCGCTTCTCGGAGTCGGTGAGAACCTCGTAGGCGGTGGATACCTCGCGGAACCGCTCCTGCGCGTCCGGATCCGGGTTGACGTCGGGGTGCAGTTCCCGGGCCAGCTTGCGGTAGGCGCGTTTGATCTCCTGGTCGGACGCGTTGCGCCCGACGCCGAGGATTCCGTAGTAGTCCCGTGCCACTTGAGTCTCTAGTCCTGTTCCGAATGGGTGTCGTCCAGCATCCCTGCTCACAGCCGATGCTGCCATGTTCACTGTGGCCGACCGGCGAACTCGGTTGCCGGCGGGCGCGGATCCCGGTTACCGGGGCGGGCTCATCGTTCCGCGAGCACCTCACCGATATAACGGGCGACCGCGGCGACCGACGCGATCGTGCCGGGGTAGTCCATCCGGGTCGGGCCGACCACTCCCATACCCCCCAGCACGGTACCCGGCATACCGTACCCGGTGGATACCACCGAGGTGCCGCGCATCTGCTCGACCCTGGTCTCTTCACCGATCTGCACCGTCACCGTGCCGGGCTGCTGCGCGGCGGCCAGCAGTTTCAGCACCACGACCTGCTCCTCGAGCGCCTCGAGGACGGCACGCAGCGAGCCGGGGAAGCCGAAATCACCGGCATTGCGGGTCAGGTTGGCCGTGCCGCCCAGCACCAGCCGCTCCTCCGGATGTTCCACCAGGGTTTCCACCAGCACGGTCGACACCCGGACCAGCACGTCGCGCAGGCGGGCGGGGGCGTTCTCCGGCAACGCCGCGACGGCGCTCGAGGCAGCGGACAGACGCTTACCGTCCATCGCCTTGCCGAGCATGCCGCGCAGTGCCGCGAGATCCTCGTCGTCGATGACCGCGCCCAGGTCGACGAGCCGCTGATCGACCCGGCCGGTATCGGTGATCACCACCAGCAGCAGACGGGCCGGATTGAGCGCCACGACCTCCAGGTGGCGCACGGTCGACGCCGAGACCGTCGGGTACTGCACCATCGCGACCTGCCGGGTCAGTTGCGCCAGCAGCCGCACCCCGCGCCGCAGGACGTCGTCGAGGTCGACGCCGCTTTCCAGGAATTCCATGATGGCGCGGCGCTCGGCATTGGACAGCGGCTTGACCTCGGCGATGTTGTCCACGAACTGGCGATAGCCCTTGTCGGTCGGGATGCGCCCGGAGCTCGTGTGTGGCTGGGTGATGTATCCCTCGGCCTCGAGGACCGCCATGTCATTGCGCACGGTTGCGCTGGAGACGCCCAGATTGTGCTTGTCCACCAGCGTTTTCGACCCGATCGGCTCCTTGGTCGCGATGTAGTCCGCGACGATCGCGCGCAGGACCTCCAGCCGCCGCTTCTCGGTGCTCGACATCGGCCCCACCTCCTCGTTCGCCTTCGGGGTCCACGCGGCCGCACACGGGCAGCATCGACCGCGCGGATTCCCGGTTGATCCGACACCAGTTTAGTTCCTGTGCGGACGAGTTCCCGCGTGTGAGGTCGCACAGTGATGCCGAGCCGGCGGCGGACACCCGGTCTCGTAGCGGAACGGAGGTGGCGCCACGGGAGGTGCTGCGAAGACGTCCGTCTCGCGCCCGATGGGCGAAATCAGTCCGATTCGGCGACGAGTTTGCCTGCCGCCGCATCCAATCCGAGCATCGTCAGCAGCGACTGGCAGTCGTCGACTCCGGTCGAATGACTGGCCACCGCCCGCGCGGCGAGCGCGCTGCGCCGTGCGGCCTCGGCCTTCTCTGCGGCACGCGTTTCGGCGAACTCGCTCTGCTCGTGGACAAGGGTGATGTGGCGTGCCTGTGACATGGATCTCCTCAAGTTGCCTCGAACCCTACGCTGTCGGTACCCGCGCCCGGGCAGCAGCGCCGAATTCGGGGCGAAATACACCGATTCACCGGGCCGCTACCAGGCGGCGGGTTCCTGCTCCCGCAGGCGGCGGACGGCTCGGTCGATCCAGGTGTCGAAGTGCGCGGCCAGATCTCGGCTCGCCGCCGGACGGATGCCGATGGGCGTGCGACGCCCGGCGGGTATGCCGTCGCGTCGACCCCGGCGGCCGTCAGCTCAGCAGATCGCGGACGACTCCGTCGGCGAGCAGACGCCCTCGATCGGTCAGGACGAGCCGATCGCCGACCACCCGGGCCAACCCGTCGGCGGCCACGCGCTCGAGCGCCGCATGCCCATCGGCATCCAATTCCTCGACCGGAAGCCCCGACCGCAAGCGGACGCCGAGCATCACTCGCTCGGTGTACCGCTCCGTGTCGGTAAGGGCTTCCCAGCCTGCGGCGGGCAGTCCGGCGCCGGATGCGACGCGCTCGGCGTAGCGGCCCGGATGCTTGACGTTCCACCAGCGCACGCCGCCGAGGTGGCTGTGCGCACCGGGGCCGGCGCCGAGCCAGTCGCCGCCGTCCCAGTAGCCGAGGTTGTGCCGGCAGCGAGCGGAAGGTGTTGTGGCCCAGTTGGATACCTCGTACCAGCCGAAGCCGGCGGTGGTGAGGCGGGCGTCGATGCGTTCGTAGCGGGCGGCGAGGGTGTCTTCGTCGGGGGCGGGGAGTTCGCCGCGGCGGACCTTGCGGGCCATGGCGGTGCCGTCCTCGACGATGAGCGAGTAGGCGGAGACGTGGTCGACGCCGGCGGAGAGGACCGCGTCGAGGCTGGCGTCGAGGTCGGCGTCGGATTCGCCGGGTGTGCCGTAGATGAGGTCGAGGTTGACGTGGTCGAAACCGGCGGTCCGGGCCTCGCGGGCGGCGGCCACGGCGCGCCCGGGAGTGTGGGTGCGGTCGAGAATGCGCAGGACGTGGCTCGCGGCCGATTGCATGCCGAGGGAGACACGGGTGTACCCGGCCGTCCGGATGCGTTCGAAGAACCGCGGTGAGGTGGACTCCGGATTCGATTCCGTGGTCACCTCCGCATCGGCGGCGAGAGAGAACTCGGCGCGGATGGCGTCGAGGACGGCGGCCAGGCCGTCGCCGCCCAGCAGCGACGGGGTACCGCCGCCCACGAACACCGTCGAGACCGGCGGTTGCGCGCTCGGCAGTTCCGCGAAAGCCGCTGCCGCCGTGGCCAATTCCCCGCGCAGGGCCTCGAGCCACGACTCCGGCGAGGCGGAGGAACCCAACTCACCCGCCGTATAGGTGTTGAAATCGCAGTAGCCGCAGCGCGTCGCGCAGAACGGGACGTGCACGTAGATCCCGAACGGCCCGCCGCCGAAATCGCGCAGCGTCGGCGCGGCGGTGGTCTGTTCGGGAGCGGATGCGGTCACCCCACCAGTGTGCCCGGTGCGGCGCAGTGACCGGCGGCACACCGGCTAGTCGGCCGCTTCCGGCGCCGGGTGCTCGCGCCGGGTTTCATGCGAGCGGACGTATCTGCCAGGAGTGGTGCCGACGATCTCGGTGAACGCCGCGATGAAGCTGCTGGGGTTCGCCCACCCGCAGGCGTGCGCGGCATAGGTGGCGTCGTGGCCCTCGGCGAGCAGTACGAGGGCGTGTGAGATGCGCAGCTGGGTGCGCCATTCGTAGAAGGTCATGCCGAGCTCGTCGTGGAACAGCCGGCTCAGCGTGCGCGCACTCGCGCCGACCGCCCGCCCGAGTTCGGCCAGCCCGGTGGTGTCGCCGGGGTTGTCGTACAGAATCCGCGCCAGGGCCTGCAACCGGTCGTCGCGGGGCTGCGGCAGTTGCAGCGGCTGCTCGTGCGCTTCGCGCAGCTCGTCGACGAGCACGCGGTGCAGCCGGGCGCGCGCGCCACGGTCGTGGTCGCGGGGTCCGGTGAGAGTGAGGAACACCTCCCGGGCCAGATCGGTGGTCCCGAAGACCGCGGGACGGTCCGGTAGTAGCCGGGCCGGTGCCGCCGGGAGGAAGACGATCCGCATGTCGGTTCGCCCGTGGGCGCGGTGCTGGTGCGTGAATCCGGCTGGGGTCCAGCCGATTCGGTTCGCCGGAACGATCGAGGTGCCGCGTTCGGTGTGCACCGAGAGCACACCGCGAGCGGCATACACCAGATGCCCGCGCGCATGCGCGTGCACCGAACTCGACGCGCCCGAAGCCCACTGATGAACGCCACCGGACGGCCACAGCCGCGATGTAGGAGCCGCCTCGGCAGGTTGGCGGCGAACGGGCATGGACCGGCATCCTATCGGTGGTCGGCCGCCCGGATGGCCCGCGAGAGTGAACCCCCTCGGCCGGGACCGGCGGCACCGCGATCGGCGAATCCGCTTGATCTATGACGCATCTCACAAATTAGGACGGCCGTCCAGGGAATTTCCCGCTTTTTTGCGGAGAATATGACCCACCCGTCGGAAAGACCCATCTGACATGGCACAATGACTTCCATGACCGGACTTGGAGTACGACTCGTGGCGCGCCGCCATGTCGACTTCAAGCGTGTCTGCAGCGCCAGTTGTCTGCCGGATCGCCTCCGGTAGCTCGGCCTCCCCTCTCCCCGGTTCCGGCATCCGTCGCGATGCCCATCGGTCCGATTCGCTGAACACCGAAGGCGCGAGCCAGCCCCCTCCCGCCTGCCGCAAGGCCTGATCCATCTTCTTCAGGAGCGACCCTATGACGTCGAGTACCGACGCCGGTCCCACCCCCGAGTCCGTTCGCGCGGAGCGTGAACGCCTCGCCCGCGAGCGTCGTGCCCGGCCCCGCCCGGAGGCGTCCGGACCGCGCGAACGCACCGGCAAGCCGGTTCGCCGCAAGTCCGAGGGCCAGTGGGCCCTCGGTTACCGGGAGCCGTTGAACGCGAACGAACAGAGCAAGAAGGACGACAACCCGCTCAACGTCCGCGCGCGCATCGAGAACATCTACGCCAAGGGCGGATTCGACTCGATCGACAAGGGCGATCTGCGTGGCCGCTTCCGCTGGTGGGGCCTCTATACCCAGCGTGAGCAGGGCTACGACGGCACCTGGACCGGTGACGAGAACATCGATCTGCTCGAGGCCAAGTACTTCATGATGCGCATCCGCTGCGACGGCGGCGCGCTGAATGTCGAGCAGGTGCGCACCCTCGGCCAGATCTCCACCGAGTTCGCCCGCGACACCGCCGATCTGTCCGATCGCGAGAACCTCCAGTACCACTGGATCGAGATCGAGAACGTCCCGGAGATCTGGCGGCGTATCGAGGCGGTCGGATTGCAGACCACCGAGGCCTGCGGCGACTGCCCGCGCGTGGTTCTCGGTTCCCCGCTGGCCGGTGAGTCGCTGAACGAGATCATCGACGGCACCTGGGCGGTCGAGGAGATCACCCGGCGCTACATCGGCAAGAAGGAGTACTCGAACCTTCCCCGCAAGTTCAAGACCGCGATCTCCGGCCAGCAGGATGTGGTCCACGAGATCAACGACGTGGCGTTCATCGGCGTCGAACACCCCGAGCACGGGCCCGGTTTCGATCTGTGGGTCGGCGGCGGCCTGTCCACCAACCCGATGCTCGCTCAGCGCGTCGGCGCGTGGGTGCCGCTCGAGGAGGTGCCGGATGTGTGGGAGGCGGTCGTCTCGCTGTTCCGCGACTACGGTTACCGCCGCCTGCGGACCAAGGCGCGGTTGAAGTTCCTGATCAAGGACTGGGGTGTCGAGAAATTCCGTGAAGTTCTCGAAACCGAGTACCTGCGGCGCAAGCTCATCGACGGCCCGGCGCCGGAGAAGCCCACCCGTCCCATCGACCATGTGGGTGTGCAGAAGCTGCGCAACGGACTCAACGCGATCGGCTTCTCCCCCATCGCGGGCCGCGTTTCGGGGACGATCCTGACCAAGGTCGCCGACGCGGTCGAGCGGATCGGCGCCGATCGGATCCGGTTCACCCCGTACCAGAAGCTCGTGGTGCTCGATGTTCCCGACGACAAGGTCGAGGAACTGATCAGCGAGCTGGAGCCGCTCGGACTTCAGGCCCGTCCGTCCGTGTGGCGGCGAAACCTGCTGGCCTGCAGCGGTATCGAGTTCTGCAAGTTGTCGTTCGTGGAGACCCGCAAGCGTTCGCAGGTGCTCGCGCCCGAACTCGAGCAGCGCCTGGCCGACATCAACGCGCAACTCGATGTTCCGGTCACGATCAACATCAACGGCTGCCCCAACTCCTGCGGCCGCTCGCAGATCGCGGATATCGGCTTCAAGGGCCAGCTGGTCGACGACGGCAACGGGAATCAGGTCGAGGGCTACCAGGTGCATCTGGGCGGCACCCTCGGGCTCGATGCCGCCTTCGGCCGGAAGCTGCGCCAGCACAAGGTGACCAGCGAGGAGCTCGGCGACTACATCGAGCGTGTCGTCCGCAATTTCGTCAAGAACCGCGACGGCGGTGAGCGGTTCGCGCAATGGGCTGTCCGCGCCGACGAGGCCGACCTTCGGTAACGGGAGATTCAGTATGGAAACCACTGTGGACAAGCTGAGCGAAGCCGAGCTGCGCAGGATCGCCGAGGACGGCGCGGCGCAGCTGGGCCCCGATGCCTCGGCGACCGAGCTGCTGCAATGGACCGAGGACACCTTCGGCAGCGGCTATATCGTCGCCTCGAACATGCAGGACGCGGTGCTGGTGCAGCTGGCCGCGCAGGTGCGTCCCGGCGTCGAGGTCCTGTTCCTCGACACCGGCTATCACTTCGCCGAGACCATCGGCACCCGGGACGCGGTCGAGACCGTGTACGGCGTGAACATCCTCAACGTGCAGCCCGAACACACTGTGGCCGAACAGGATCGGCTGCTCGGCAAGGATCTGTTCGCCCGCGACGCGGGTGAATGCTGCCGGCTGCGCAAGGTGGTGCCGCTGAAGAAGTCGCTGGCCCCCTACAACGCGTGGGTGACCGGCATCCGGCGCGTGGAGGCTCCCACCCGGGCCAACGCCCCCCTGATCTCCTTCGACGAGGGCTTCGGCCTGGTGAAGATCAACCCGATCGCCGCCTGGTCCGACGACGAGATGGCCGCGTATATCGACCGGCACGGCATTCTCGTCAATCCCCTCGTCGAGGAGGGATATCCGTCCATCGGTTGCGCTCCGTGCACGCGGAAGCCGGAACCGGGATCCGATCCGCGAAGCGGCCGCTGGGCCGGCCTCGCCAAGACCGAATGCGGGTTGCACGCCTCATGACTCTCACAGCGACAGATACACAATTCGATACCCTTGCCGCCCTCGAGAGCGAAGCCATCCACATCTTCCGTGAGGTGGCAGGCGAATTCGAGCGTCCGGTGATCCTGTTCTCCGGCGGCAAGGACTCCACCGTCCTGCTGCACCTGGCGCTCAAGGCGTTCTGGCCCGCGCCGCTGCCGTTCTCGCTGCTGCACGTGGACACCGGCCACAACCTCGACGAGGTGCTGGCCTTCCGCGACCACGTGGTCGAGAAGTACGGGCTGCGCCTGCACGTCGCCAGCGTCGAGGAGTACCTCGCCGACGGCCGGCTCACCGAACGGCCCGACGGTATCCGCAACCCGCTGCAGACCGTGCCGCTGCTGGACGCCATCGCCGAGAACCGCTTCGACGCGGTCTTCGGCGGCGGCCGCCGCGACGAGGAGCGGTCGCGGGCCAAGGAGCGGATCTTCTCGCTGCGCGACGCCTTCGGCCGCTGGGATCCGAAGCGGCAGCGCCCGGAACTGTGGAACCTGTACAACGGCCGGCACGCGCCCGGTGAGCACGTGCGGGTGTTCCCGCTGAGCAACTGGACCGAACTCGACATCTGGCGCTACATCGCGCGCGAGAACGTCGAACTCGCGACCATCTACTACGCGCACGAGCGGCCCGTGTACCAGCGCGACGGCATGTGGATGACCCCGGGTTCGTGGGGTGGGCCGCGCGAGGGCGAGGAGCTGGTCGTCAAGTCGGTGCGCTACCGCACCGTCGGTGACGGATCCACCACCGGCGCAATACTTTCCGATGCCGCGACCAACGACGACATCCTCGCCGAGGTCGCCGCGTCGCGACTCACCGAACGTGGCGCGACCCGCGGCGACGACCGCGTCTCCGAGGCCGCCATGGAAGACCGCAAGCGAGAGGGTTACTTCTGATGTCCGACCTACTGAGACTGGCCACCGCCGGCAGTGTCGACGACGGCAAGTCCACACTGGTCGGACGCCTGCTCTACGACACGAAATCGGTGCTGGCCGACCAGATCGACGCCGTCACCCGGGCCTCGGTCGACAAGGGGCTGGCGACCCCCGATCTCTCGCTGCTGGTCGACGGGCTGCGCGCCGAACGCGAACAGGGCATCACCATCGACGTGGCCTACCGGTACTTCGCGACGCCGAAGCGGTCCTTCGTGCTCGCCGACACCCCGGGCCATGTGCAGTACACCCGCAACACCGTCTCGGGCGCGTCGACCGCGCAGCTGGTGATCCTGCTGGTCGATGCCCGCAAGGGCGTCATCGAGCAGACCCGGCGCCACGCCGCAGTGATGGCGCTGCTGGGTGTGCCGAAGCTGGTGCTGGCGGTGAACAAGATCGATCTGGTCGACGATGCGGAAGCTGTCTTCGCGCAGATCGTGGCCGAGTTCACCGAGCTGACGAGCAAACTCGGCTGGGCCGCCGAGGACGTCGTGGAGATCCCGGTCTCGGCGCTGCACGGTGACAACATCGCGTCGCGGTCGGAGAACACCCCGTTCTACGACGGCCCCTCCCTGATCGAGCATCTGGAGTCGGTGCCGGTCGATGCCGACAGCACCGGCCGCCATCAGGTGGGCCTGCGCTTCCCGGTCCAGTACGTGATCCGCCCGCGCACCGCGGAGTATCCGGACTACCGCGGGTACGCGGGACAGGTCGCCGCGGGCGTGGTGTCGAAGGGTGACGAGGTCGTGGTGCTGCCCTCCGGCATCCGGACCACGGTCGAGCGCATCGACACCGCCGACGGCGAACTGCCCTCCGCCCAGCCCGGCCGCAGTGTGACCCTGCTGCTCACCGACGACGTCGACATCTCGCGCGGCGACACCATCGTCGCGGCCGCCGATGCGCCCGAACCGATCGATTCGTTCGACGCCACCGTCTGCTGGCTCGGCGACAAGCCGCTGCGGCCCGGGGCCCGCCTGCTGCTCAAGCACGGCACCCGGACCACGCAGGCCATCGTCGGCGCGCTGATCGAGCGGTTCGACGAGCAGAACCTGGCCGCCGATCCGAATCCGGATTCGCTGGCGCTCAACGATATCGGCCGCATCTCGGTGCGCGTCGCGGAGCCGATCGTGGCCGACGACTATCGGGTCAACCGGTACACCGGCAGCTTCCTGCTCATCGACCCGGCGGGCGGTAACACGCTGGCCGCGGGTCTCGTGGGCGACGTCCTGACCTCGGTCGAGGTCGGTAGCTGACATGGGTTCGGCCGGTGCGGCATTCGTGAACGGCGAGCGGTCGCTCAGGCCGTTCGCCGGGCAGGTGATGCCCGCCGGCACCGGCCGTGCCCCGGCGTTCATCGCGGTCGCACACGGGAGCCGTGACCCGCGGTCCGCGGCGACGATGTCGGCCGTGGTCGCCGAGATCGCCGGACAACGTCCGGATGTCGACGTGCGACTGGCATTCCTGGACCTGAACACCCCGTCGGTGGAACAGGTCATCGATGCCGTCGCGACACAGGGACATACCGAGGCGATCGTCGTCCCGTTGCTGCTGGGCAGTGCCTTTCACGCCCGGGTCGATCTGCCCGGCATGCTGGCGGCCGCCCGCAATCGGCATCCGCTGCTGCGGATCACACAGGCCGACGTGCTGGGAACCGACGAACGACTGGTGGCGGCGGTGCGGGACCGGGCGCAGACCGCGGGCGCCGATCCCGGCGATGCCGAGCTGGGTATCGCGGTCGCAGCCGTCGGCTCCTCCTCCGCGGCCGCCAACCGGATCACGGCCGAGGTCGCGGTGGCGCTCACGCACGGCACCCGCTGGCGATCCACGATCTGCTTCGCGACCACGCAGCCGTCGCTGAGCCGAGCCGTCTCGGATCTGCGCAGCCGGGGAGCCCGCCGGGTGATGGTCGCCCCGTGGTTCCTGGCCCCGGGATTGCTCCTCGATCGCCTGGCCGTCGCCGAACCCGGCCTCGTGCACGCACCCGCGATCGGGCCGCACCGGTTTCTCACCGAGGTCGCACTCGAGCGTTATCTCACCGCCGACCGGTTGTCCCTCGAGCTTTCGGCCTGAATCCACCCGGCCCTCCCGGTGGCGCGCGTCGGGTGCCGGGCCTCAACCCGCGAACCAGCGCTCCAGCACCAGGGCCGCCCCGTCCTCGCTGATATCGGCGGTCGTCTCGTCGGCGAGCTCGTGGACCGGGGGCACCGCATTGCCCATGGCGACGGAATGTCCTGCCCAGGTGAGCATTTCGATATCGTTGTAGCCGTCGCCGATGGCCAGGGTCTGCTCGAGCGGGATGTCGAGGGACAGGCGAAGTTGTTCCAGCGCCCAGCCTTTGGACACCCCCTGTTTGGAGGCGACCAGCCACGGTTCGTCCTCGCCGTGCACCCAGCCGGCGCCGGGAAGGTCGAGTTCGCCGATGGCGTCGATCATTTCGTCGAGGCTGCCGCCGGGCCACCAGCCGTTGAGCCGCGTGGTCGGCTCCAGGCTCAGTTCGGCATCGTCGACGAAGCGAAATTCCCCGAGCCGGAAGCTGCCGGGATAGTAGCCGGTGGCCCACGTTCCCACCCCCACCTTCTCCACCGACAGCACCATATCGGGCAGCAGTGAACGCAGTGTCGCGACCGCGGGTTCCGGGTCGAAGGTATGAACGGCCAGCGGCTCCCAGTTCGAAATGTCGACGTGCACAGCGCCGTTCGAGCACAGCGCCTGGCCTTCCTCGAGTCCCAGTTCCTCCATCACGAGCCGGGTGGCCAGCAGGGTGCGACCGGTCGTGATCACCACATGGGCGCCCGCATCGACCGCGGCCCGCACCGCCGCACGCACGCGCGGGCTCATCGGTGCGCCCGCCTGCAGGATGGTCCCGTCCACATCCAGGGCAATCAGTCGAGGACTGTTCACCGAGTCATTGTCACCGATCGTGCCGCTGCGCTGACAGCCCCGCCACCGTTACCCGGCGGTATGCCCTCCCGTTGCTGGATGACATATCAACTACAGGTCCGAATCCCGCCAGCTTTGCCGGCTTCGCGCGATTTGACTGACACCTGTCACGAGATGGCGTGGCAGACAACGGATATGGAAACGGCAATAGAGAGGGACGACAGTGGACAACCGCTTCGAATCGAAGGTCGTGCTGATCACCGGCGCCAGTAGTGGGGTCGGCGCGGCCGTCGCCCGGCGAGTGGCGGCGGAGGGCGCCGCGGTGGTGCTGGGCGCCCGCGGCAAGGAGGCCGGGGACCGGATCGCCGCGGATATCCGCGCCGAGGGCGGCCGGGCGATCTTCGTCCCGACCGACGTCACCGTGGCCGAGGACGTGGATCGGCTCACCCACGCCGCCATCGACGAATTCGGGCGGCTGGACGCGGCATTCAACAACGCCGGGGCCGTCAACTCCTTCGGCCCGGTGCAGGACATCGACGAAGCCGGGTGGCGCGCGGATCTGGAACTCAACCTCACCGGCGTGTACTTCGGCCTGCGGTCGCAGGTACCGGCGCTGCTGGCGTCCGGCGGCGGGGCGATTCTCAACAACGCCTCCAACCTCGGTGTGGTCGGTATGGGCTCGGTCGCTGCGTATGTCGCGGCCAAACACGGTGTGGTCGGCCTGACCCGCGCGGTCGCGCTGGAGACGGCCACCGAGGGTGTGCGGGTCAACGCGCTGGTCTCGGGTGCGGTGGACACTCCGGCGTTCCGCGCGTCGATGGGTGCGACACCCGAAGGCGAGGCGGCGATCGCGGCGCTGCATCCGCTCGGCCGAATCGCCCGCGCGGAGGAGATCGCATCCCTGTGCGCCTACCTCCTCTCCGACGAGGCGAGCTTCGTGACCGGCGCGGCGGTCGCGATCGACGGCGGTTTCACCGCCCGGTAGCCCGACGATCAGCGGTAGATCGCGGCGAGCTCGGCCGCCAGCGCGGCCAGCTCACGCCGAATCGATTCGGGGGCAACGACTTCGAGGCGGCCTCCGAATCCGGCGAGTTGCTCGGCGATCGCGCGCGGCAGATGGGCGCTGATCCGGAGCCCCACCCGGCCGCCGTCGACCGGGCCGTCCTCGGCGCAGTGCCGGCCCAGCCGGTCGTGCAGGATCGGCACGATCTCGGCATCGGCGTGCACGATCGCCGAGACCTCACCGCGGCGGTGTTCCATCTGTTCGACGATCTCCGACCACGCCTGCGCCAGATCGAAATCCGCCGGAACGTCGGCCACGCCGTCCTCGACGGTCACCTCGCTCATCCGATCGACGCGATAGGTCCGGCGGCCGCGGTCGGTCCCGGCTATCAGATACCACACGGCGTCCTTGTCGACGACGCCCCACGGATCGACGACACGCTCGCGATGCGCCGGGCCGTAGCGGAATCGGACGGTACGCCGCCGGGCGACGGCCTGTCGCAGCAGTTCGACCTCCGCCGGTTCGGATCGCGGCCGCCGGCCCCAGCCGTCCGGATCGATCAGCGTCGCCGCCGAGGCGGCCAGGGCTTGCTCGCGGAACGTCTCCGGCAAGGCCCGCAACAGTTTTCGCAGCGCCGAGCGAGTGGCGGGCGAGCCCGAGGCCGCCGGACCGAGCAGCAGGAACAGCGCCCGGGCCTCGTCGGCCGTCATTCCGCTGAGGTCGGTCCGGGCGCCACCGACCAGCTCCCAGCCCCCGCCTCGGCCGGGCTGCGGGTAGACCGGCACGCCGGCCGACGACAGCGCCTCGAGGTCGCGGCGCGCGGTCGCCACGGAAACCTCGAGTTCCCTCGCGACCTCGGCGGCGGTCACCCGGCCCCTCGCCTGCATCAGGAGCAGCGTGGCAATCAGACGGTCGGCGCGCATACGGCAATTCTGCCGAACAAAGTGCTCATTCGGTGAGCACTTTGAGCGCGACGATTGTATGAGACACCGCAACGAGCGAGACATGCAACGACCGAGGAGAGACCGATGCTGCGCGGAATGACGACCGTGTCCTACTACGCCGACGACCTGGCGGCGGCGAAGCGCTGGTACAGCGAATTGCTCGGTACCACACCGTATTTCGAGGCCCCCGGCTATATCGAGTTCCGGATCGGCGACTACCGGCACGAACTCGGCATCATCGACCGCCGCTACTGCCCGGACTCCGCCCGCGAAACCGGCGGCGCACTGCTGTACTGGCACGTCGACGATCTCGACGCCGCAATGAACAGGCTCCGCGAGCTCGGCGCCGCCGAACACCAGCCCGTCACCGAACGCGGTCCGGGGTTCGTCACCGCGTCGGTGGTCGACCCGTTCGGCAATCTTCTCGGCATCATGTCCAACCAGCACTACCTCGACGTCCTGGACGAACGCCGAGCCTCGTAACCGACGGTTCGGCGCGATATCGGTGGCCGAGGGCCGCCGGTGAACCTGGTCAGTGCCCGAAACCGCCGAAGCCACCGCTGTGGAAACCGCCGCCCAGGCCACCCCCGTGGAAGCCGCCACCGGCGCCGAGGCCGGGGTTGCTCGGCGCGACGACGCCGGGGTGAGCGGGCGCGACCGGGGCGGGGTTCGTCCCGCCGGGGCGGGTGGCGCCGCCGGGAGGTGCGACCGTGCCGCCCCCGGGATGGGGAGTGTGGGCCGCACCGGCACCGGCACCCGGGCTGGTATCGGAAGGCGTTGTGCCCGTGGCGGATTGGGTTCCCCCGGTCGACGCGGAATCGGTGCCGCCACCGGCGGGGGCCGAGGTGCCGGGCTTCGCGTTGTCCCCGGCGTTCGCTGTGCCGTTCGAGTTCGCTGTGCCGTTCGAGTTCGCAGTGCCGTTCGAGTTCGCGGAGTCGCCCGAATGCGAGCCGTCGCCGGGATTCGCCGTACCACCGGTATCGGTTCCGGTGCCGGAGTTCGTGGCGTCGCCGGAGTGTGCCGGGCCCGAGTTCGCGCCCCCCGGCTTCGTCGCATCCGAGTTCTGCGTACCAGCGGAGTTCGCGGAGTCGTCGGCGTGCGCGCCGTGCGCATCGGCGCTGGTCGAACCGCCGGTCGCACCGCCCGAATTCGACTCGGGCTCCGACGCGGTACCCGAGCCGTCACCGTTGCCGGCGGTACCGCTCGAGTGCCCGGACCCCGGAGGGGACGCGGCATCGCCGGAATGCGAATTACCGGACGCCGCACCGGTAGCTGCGGGCGTGTTGTCGGCAGGCGCTGGGTTCGTGCCGGGCGCGGGTGCGGTCGGACCATCCGGTTTCGGCGCCGAGCGTCCGGGCTTGGACGGGGCTCCGGGTGTGGAACCGCCGTCGGGTGGGGTGCCCTGGTCACCGGATCCGGGCTGACCGGGATGTCCCGTGCCGGGCAGATCGCGGGCCGCGGCGCCGGCGGCCAGCAGCGCCGCCGCACCCGAGTTCACGAACGGCATGGGGTTGGTGAAACGCGCCGGGTCGGAGTAGGTCCGGGCGCGAGGCGGCACACAGGGCGTGACGGCGCCGTAGTCGCGCAGCGCGTTCTCCACCCGACCGGTCATGGCGTGTGAAAAGTCGTGCGCCGCACCGGCATAGCTGCGCAAGCCGGACAGCGAGGTGCCCATCAGACTGTCGGCGCGGGCCGCCAGCGCCGCGAATCCGGTCCCGAATCCCGGCGTCTGCGGCAGCTCGCCGACCTGCTCGCGCAATCCGTCCGCCGGGCCGGCCAGCGCGGGGGCGAACTCCATGATCGGGCCGTCGGTACCGAGCGGCCCACCGCCGATCATGGTCGCCGCCGACATCGCGAGGGCGGAGACGACCGCGGCGGAGGATACGACCGCCGCTCCCCGGGCATACCGCCCGACATTGCTGTTGCTCGTGGCGAATCGAGCCGAGGCGATGGCGGCTCCGGTCGCGACCGTATGCGCCGGATCCGGCGGGACGATCACCGGAGGCCCCAATTCGGCCAGTACCTCCGCCACCTCGACGGGCCGCGCGGCGCCGCCGATCAATACCACGCGATCGATGTCGTCGATGGTCACCCGCGCACGCTTCAGGCAATCGCGAACCACCCGAAGGGAATTGCGCACATGCCACGTCCGCAAGCGACGGGTGTCCTCGGCCGGGACCACCTTCGACACCGGCGCCGGCACGTCCGGAGCCAGGGCCCGGGCGTAGCGCGCCAGGACGGCGCCCAGCGGCCGGCCACCGAAGGCGTCGGAGCGCAACGCCGAGCCGAGCACTCCGCGCTGATCGAATTCGGCCTCGGTCCGGACCACCGCGACGTCCAGATTGTTGGCGCCCAGATCGTAGACGAGCGTGGAACAGCTTGCGGAGACACCGTATTCGTCGTCGAGCCATTCCACGGCGGCCACCGGTTCGGGCATCAGGATCACGTCGAAGGCGCCGCAGCGGTGCAGCGCGTACTGCAGCGATGCGATCTGCCGGTCGGTGTAGCAGGCGGGATAGGTGAGGACCGGCCCGGCCTCGGGATCGCTGGCCTCGATCAGACAGGTGGCGACCGAGGCGAGCAGGTCGGCCGAGGACCGGACCCGGCCACCCAGCGACACCGGCTCGCGCGGCTGAGTGAGATCGGCGAAATCCGTGACCACCGGCGCGAATCGAGGCATGCCACCGACCCGGACGGCTCCGGATCGATCGACGGTGACCGCGGTGCGGCGCACACGGACCGCGGGACGGCCGCGATCACCGGTAGTCGCCGCCCACACGGAATTCACTGTGCCGATGCTCATGCCGAAGCCAACCGTCATTGCCATCCCGTCAACGCACCGAGACCACGGCCCCAGGTGGTTCAACCATGTGGTCGCGGTCGTTTACCAAATAGCGAACACAGGTTAGCTGGTCGGTCTCGTTCACGGAAACCGAATGGGCGGAAAAGCTTTCGCACTTACCGCTGGATCGAGCAAAAGACCTGATAGGCAGCGGTCTACGACGCGATCGGAAGGGCTGAATCACCCACCGCGCGAGAATAGCTGGAAAAACTGGCCATTTCACAGTTGAGCAGACTAAATACCGACCGGTTTTCTATGGAATTGCGGCAATGACAATCACGAGGCCGAATTCCGTGCGGCCGTGCCGAATGGCTGAACGGTTGCCGAAACGACAACTGCCCCGATCCGGGCGGATCGGGGCAGTCGGTCGAGATGTCCGATTCAGGCGCGAGCGAGCAACTTGCGCTTCCACCACGGCTGGGCCGTGGCACCGCCACGCACCGCATCGGGGCGGCGGCGCTGGACCAGCCGATCGAAATCGGTGGCGTCGGCGGTGGGCCGGCGCAGCCGCCCGGCGTTGAAGTCGTCGACCAGTTGCCGCACCGTCTGCTGCGCGCAGGATTTGTTGGTGCCGATGAAGCCCGTCGGACCGCGCTTGATCCAGCCGGTCACATAGGTTCCCGGGACCACCGCGCCGCCCGCCGATTCGAGCACCCGGCCGTCGGCGTTCGGGATGACACCGGCGCGCTCGTCGAACGGCACCCCCGGCACGGCCACGCCCCGGTACCCCACCGAAGCCAGAACCAGCGCGGCATCCAGCGTTTCGGTCTCGTCCGTCGCGACCGCCCGGGTGACGCCGGCCTCGTCGGTGACGAGTTCGTTGCGCACCAGCTCGATTCCGGTCACCCGGTCGGTGCCGACCAGCGCCACCGGCGAGGACAGATAGCGGAAGACGATGCGCTTGCGCGCGCCCACCGGGCGGTCGGCCACACTGCGCAGCAGCTTCAGCTTCTGCTCGACCTTCTGCGGCATATCCGGAGTCGGTTCCGGCACATCACCTTCCACGACGATGTCGAGATCGGATCCGAGCAGGCCCACGAATTCGGGCACGGTGAAGGCGGATTCGGCGGGACCACGACGGCCCACGATCACCACTTCCTCGATCTTGCTGTGCCGCAGTGCCGTCAGCGCCGTCGGCGACACCTCGGTGGCATCGAGCAGTTCGGGGTCCATGGTGAGGATCCGGGCCACGTCGAGCGCGACGTTGCCGTTGCCGACGATCACCGCGCGCCGCTGCGACAGATCGAAACTGCGCTGCGCATAGTCGGGATGGCCGTTGTACCACGCCACGAACTCGGTCGCGGACAGGCTGCCGGGCAGACCCTCGCCGGGAATACCGAGCTTGCGGTCGGACGAGGCGCCCACGGCATAGATCACCGCATCGAAGTGGTCCAGCAGTTCCGGATGCGAGATGTCCTCACCCACGGCCACATTCAGGTATGAACCGAAACCGGGCTGCGCGGAGATCACATCGAACAACCGGCTCACCTGGCGGGTCCGGGTGTGGTCGGGTGCGACACCGTGGCGGGCCAGGCCGTAGGGCACCGGCAACCGGTCGAAGACCGTCACCGTCACCTCGGGCTGGGTGAGCAGCTCGTCGGCGGCATACATCGCCGAGGGGCCCGAACCCACGATCGCGACGCGCATCGGACCGCGACCGGCGTCGACCTCGGCGGCGGGCACCGGCTTGGCCAGCAGCGGACGCGGGCGCGCCTGGCGATAGAAATCGGCGTTGATCTCGATGAACGGCTTCTGCTCCGCGGTGAGCTTCTTCGAGGAGGTGATGGCGTCCACCGGGCAGGCCGTGGCACAGGCGCCGCAGTCCACGCATGCCGCGGGGTCGACGTACAACATCTCCGCCGTGAGAAAATCCGGTTCGTCGGGCGTGGGATGGATGCAGTTGACCGGGCACGCGTAGACGCAGGAGGCGTCGCTGCAGCACGACTGGGTGACTACATACGGCACTGTATGGCTACCCTTCAGGCGGCTTTGGTCTTGGCCCGCTGCGGCTCCGAGCGGTACCGGCTGGCCGGACCGTCGATCTTCAGCAGCTTCCAGACGTTCTTCGAAATCGGATTCATCAGCCCCAGCTCCTTGGCCAGAGCACGCACGTCGATGAAGTAGTCGGCGAAGGTCTGCTGCGCCTCGGCGGAGCCGTAGAACAGTTCCTTGCGCACGTCCTCCGGGATGTCGAACTCCTTGAAGAAGGACTTCGGCGGGGTCGCGATGGACCGGCCGAGGATCCACATCACGATCGGCATGGCCAGCGAGAGCACGAACTTCGCGGCCGGGTTCGACTCCGGCACATGCTTCTTCAGGAATTCGTGCGCGAAGGAGATGTGGCGTGCCTCCTCGGCGACGTGAATCGCCATGACTCCGCGCATGATCGGATGCACTTCCTCGCCGGAGCGCAGGATCTGCTTCTGAATGTGGTCGATCGGCTCCTCACCGGCGAGCACCGCCATGAAGAACAGATTCGGGAACCGGGCGGCGACCGGCGCGGCGAAGTAGCGGAGCTTACGGACCAGCGGGCCCATCCCCGGCACGTCGATACCGATCCGGTTGACCATCTCCTGGAACATCAGGGTGTGGTTGTGCTCCTCGATCATCTCGTGGGAGCAGTACCGGAATTCGGGCGAGCCGTTGGGCAGGCTGAAGTTGTGCGTGACCATGCCGCTGATCAGGATCGACTCGAACTGCAGGCCGACCTTGGCGACATTGGCCTGGCGGTACTTGCCGAGGGCGATCTTCTGCTCGTCCGGCAGCGCCTTGTACCAGGGGTGACGCCCCAGCGGGTCGGCGGATTCCGGAAGGATCCACCGCTTCTCACCGGCGGTCGCGGCGAAGTCGGGGTTGTCCCAGTCGATGTCGGTGAACGGATCGAAGTGCTTGTTGACCGAACCCTCGGACAGCAGGAGCAGCTTCTGGGCGTATTCCATGGCCTCGGCGACCACAGGGTCTACTTCCGGCGTCGCGGCAACGGACATCCTCGTCACAGCCTCTCCATCTCGCATGGGTAACTGTTTCCCATAGTTACACCTACAGCGGCGGAGGTCAACACCAACGACCTGCCGCGCCGGACTCGATCGCGCACCCCCGCCGATAGACCGGCGAATTCCCAGCTCGCAGCCAACCGAAACCGCATTACCGGGAAGTACTGTGCGGGGCGTCACATCGGACGCGAGGTCGTCACCACTCGCTCGCGAAGCGGGCCGGACGTGTCGGCACCCACATGGCAATTCATCCCATGTTCCCGCTAAGCTACAACTTGTGTCTAAGACGTATTCAGCGGCCGAGCGCGCCTATCGGGAGATCAAGGAGCGCATCCTGACCGGGGCACTGCCCGGCGGAGAGCTGATCAGCGAGGGCGAGATCGCGACCGATCTGGGCACCTCGCGCACTCCGGTCCGGGAGGCATTCCTGCGGTTGGAGACCGAGGGCTGGATGCGGCTGTACCCCAAACGCGGCGCGCTGGTGGTTCCGATTCCCTCGCACGAGGCCGAACACGTCGCACATGCCCGCTATGTCGTGGAGACCGCGGCGGTGCGCGCCCTCACCGCCGGCGACCGCCCGGCACTGATCGACACCCTGCGCGAATCGCTGACCCGCCAGCGCGAACTCCTCGCGAACCTGGCCGCGTCCGATGGCCGCGCGCTGTCCCGCTTCGCCACCGAGGACACCGACTTCCATCGCGGCTATGTGGTCGCCGCCGGCAACCCGCTGCTCACCGGGTTCTACGACTCGCTGCGCGAAAGACAGCGGCGGATGAACAGCGTCGCCCTGCACCGCGCGCCGATGAATACCGCCCGAATCGTGGAACAGCATGCGCAACTGACCGATCTGATCGCCGCCGGCGATACGGCGCGCTTCGATACCGCACTGGCCGAACACCTTTCGGGTGTGCATCAGCTCGAACTGAGAGGACTGTGATGACCGCGCCGACCGCCGTCGACATCCGCCCGGCCCGAGTCGGCACCGCCCCTCGCATCTGGTGGGGCGTGGCCGCGGCGGTCTTCGCGATCGCCTGGGGCGGAAACGAATTCACCCCGCTTCTGGTGATGTACAAGAACGACGGCCTGCCGGTCACCACGGTGAATCTGCTGCTGTTCGAGTACGTCCTGGGCATCGTGCCGGCGCTGCTGATCGGCGGACCGCTGTCGGATCGCTACGGCAGGCAGCGGCTGATGCGGCCCGCACCGCTCATCACCGCGCTCGGATCGACACTGCTGGCCTTCGGTTCCGGCGTGGTGCCGATGTTGTCGATCGGGCGAGTGCTGTGCGGGGTCGGTCTCGGGCTGGCGATGGCCGTGGGCAGCAGTTGGTTGAAGGAGCTGTCGCAGCCGCCGTTCGGGCCCGCGTCGGCTCCCGGCACCGGCGCTCGGCGCTCGGCGATGAGCCTCACCGGTGGTTTCGCCATCGGAGCCGGCGTGGCCGGAGTGCTGGCACAGTGGGCGCCGTGGCCGGCGACCCTGGCCTATCTCCTCAATGTGGCGCTGTGCCTGATCGCGGCCGTCTGGGTGCTGCGCGCACCGGAAACCGTGGCGCCGCAACCGGTTCGCAAGCCGCTGCGCGACGATCTGCGGATTCCGGCGGCCGGCCATCGGCGCTTCCGCGGCATCGCACTGCCGCTGGCGCTGTGGCTGTTCACCTCCGCCGCGACCGCCTACGCGATCTTGCCGACGCTGGCCGCCGACCGCGTCGCCGCAACGCCGATCGCCTTCTCCGCGCTGATCACCGTGATCACGCTCGGATGCGGTTTCGCCATCCAGTCGGTGGCCCGGCGGATCGATCTGCCGGGTACCGCGCGGATCGCGGCGCTCTCGCTGATCCTCACCACGGCCGGCATGGCCGCCTCCGTGTACGCGGCGGCATCGCTGCAGCTGTGGGCCGTCGTCGCGACCGCCGCCGTGCTCGGCTTCGGGTTCGGCATCGGAATGGTGGCCGGACTGCAGGAAATCGAGCGGATCGCCCGGCCCGACGATCTGGCGGGGCTGACCGCGGTGTTCTATTCGGTGAGCTACCTCGGATTCGGTTCGCCGGCGCTGCTGTCGCTGCTGCACAACGCGCTGAACATCGGCTATCCCGCGATGTTCGCGGCCGGTGCGGTCACCGCCCTCGGATGTCTTGCGGTGGTGCTCAACAACTACCGCGATCCGGACAGCGCGACATCGCGGCCGGGCATATAACGCGCCCCGCGACTGCACCCGCTGCGGCCGGGTGCAGTCGCGGAGTCGGCTTCCCCTGCGCGGCACGCCGTCAGTGCTGCACGTGCACGATCCCGGCGCTCATGGATTGCGCTCCCGCTTCGTCCCCCACCACAGCCGTCGCCGCGAACAGCGCACCACCCGCCGCGACCGCGACGGTGACCGCGACCCGGGTCAGCCGGCGACGCAGCATGCGCGGCGGCTCGGGCCGCTCCGGCGCCTCGGCGACCTCGCTCTCCCGGACCGATTCCGCGGCACGGCGCGCGAAAATGGCGGCGCCCTCGGCGATCGTGCGCTCCGGATCCGGGGCGACGATCACCGGCCGCGCCAGCGCCGCTGCCAGGACAGCGGCGACTTCGGGCGGGCGGGCGGCGCCGCCGACGACCAGCACACAGTCGACATCGGCCATCGTCACGCGGGCCCGTCCGAGGCATTCGTACACCACATCGAGCGACTCGCGGATGTGCGCGGTGCGCAGTGCCGTGATCGCCGAGTCGGCCACCGACGATTCACCGGCGCGCCAGTTGTCCTGGGCGGCCATCTTCGCGCCGAAGGCGCGGCCACCGAAGGCCGTGGAGCGCAACGGTTCCCCGATCACCGGCTGGTCGGGAGTACCGGCGCCGACGCGCACCAAGGTCACGGTCAACCCCGATCCGCCGAGGTCGTAGACCAGCGCCAAGCCCGGCAGCAGCGGACCGTGCGCCACCGACAGCCACGCCGCGGCCGCCACCGGTTCGGCCACCAGGGCGGCATGGGACAGCCCGATCGCATCGAGGGCCTCGCGCAGTTCGAGCACCCGCTCTTCGTCGTAGCTCACCGGATGAGTCACGGCGACAGCGGTTTCCGGATTACGAGTATCGGCGGTGGCCACCACGTGGGCGGATACGTCCGCGACCACGGTGCGCGCGACGGTCGCCACCAGATCGGCCGCGGACAGCGAACGATGACGCACGCGCGCGGTCCGTCCAGGCTCGGTCAGATCGGCGAAATCGGTCACGGCACGGCCGTGCCGCGGAATCCGGCCGACCCGCGCGGTGCCGCTGCTGTCGAAAGTGAGTGTCGTACGCCAGGTTCCCGGCGCCGTGCGCTGTTGCGACAGCGCGGATCTCGGACCGGAAGCCCGTGTGCGCCCACCGGATCCGCCGGCCGCGCCACGCCTGCGGCCCCGGGCGTTCTTCCCGCTCTCAGCAGTATCGATGGCGCACACCGTGTTGACCGTGCCGATACTCACTCCGAGCCCAACCGTCATCACAATTCCCCTCGATCGACGAGCGTACGTCCGCTGACATGTCCCGAGCAGGCATCAGGCAATCACTGTGCTGAGAACTTGCCAAGCACCGGACAATCGGTTGTCCGCTCAACCGCCGCACTTCGCGATGACGCCGCCGATACCGCAAATATACGCCTTCACCTGCGGTAACAAATCAGGCAATTCATACGCGCAGTGGACAATTCGCGACACCGACCGACCGGTACGGATTTGCCAGCAATCGTGCGAATATCCTCGGACACCGTATACCGGCGATCCGGCAACCGGTGGCGCATCCGCGAAACACTCACTCCCGCAGCGCGCCACGGACGCGGGATGCGCATCGGCGACCGGGGAGGGCGCTCCGCTCGACGGCGAGCCGGATGTGCCGGCGCTCCGGCAGCCGTGGGCCATCGGGCGAAACGCTCACTCCCCCAGTGCCACACGAATACGGAAGGCGGGCCCACTCGACAGCGAGCCGGGAGTGCCGGCGGGCGAGATCAGGCCGCCGGCAGTTCCGGGATGCGGGTGGCGCGGGCGAAGACGGTCTCGCCCTCCGCCAACCGCAACGCCTCCGCATCACCGCGAGTGACCTGCGCGGTGAACAGATCGCCGGTGGCCGCGTTGCGCAATTCGAGGCGAACCTCGAATCCCAGGCGGACGACGCGCTCGACGGTCGCGCGGGTGACTCCCGCCGATTCCGCGGTGCCCTCGTGTTCGGCCAGGGCCATACCGGGATCGCGTCCGATGCGAATATCGTGCGGGCGCACGAGATGTCCGTTCAACTTGGCCACCGCACCGAGGAAGGACATGACGAATTCGTTGGCGGGACGGTCGTACACGTCTTCGGGCGTTCCGACCTGTTCGATGCGACCGGCGTTCATCACCGCGATCCGGTCGGCGACGTCGAGCGCCTCCTCCTGATCGTGGGTGACCAGCACGGTGGTCACGTGCACTTCCTCGTGCAGGCGACGCAGCCACGTGCGCAGGTCGTGTCGGACCTTGGCGTCGAGCGCGCCGAACGGCTCGTCGAGCAACAGCACCTGCGGGTCGACGGCCAGCGCGCGGGCCAGAGCCATCCGCTGACGCTGACCACCCGACAGCTGCGCCGGATAACGATGCTGGAAGCCGTCGAGGCCCACGATGCCGAGCAGTTCGTCCACGCGCTTGCGGATTTCGTTCTTCGGCCGCTTGCGGATCTTCAGCCCGAACGCGACGTTGTCGCGCACGGTCATATGTTTGAACGCCGCGTAGTGCTGGAAGACGAAGCCGATATCGCGCTTCTGCGGCGAGACCCGGGTGACGTCGCGGTCGGCGATGGTCACGATGCCCGAATCCAAGGATTCCAAGCCGGCGATCGACCGCAGCAGCGTCGATTTCCCGGAACCGGAGGGCCCCAGCAGTGCGGTCAGCTCACCCGAGGGGATGTCGAGGCTGACGTTGTCGAGGGCGGCGAACGAACCATAACGCTTGTTCGCGTCGGTGACGGTAATCATGTGCTTGCCTCCGGCAACGTAATCATTTGGCAGTGCCACGCTTGCGTTCGAGAAGGGTCATCAGGACCAGGGTGACGAGCGCCATGGCCATGAGCAGGGTCGCCGCGCAGTAGGCGCCGAAGGTGTTGTGGTCGTTGATGTAACGACCGTGCACCAGCAGCGTCAGGGTTTGGGAGATTCCGGGCAGTCCGGACGACACCATGATCACGGCGCCGAATTCGCCGAGGGCGCGAGCGACGGTGAGCACGATGCCGTAGGTGAGGCCCCACCGGATGGCCGGCAGGGTGATGCGCCAGAAGGTCTGCCAGCGGCCGGCGCCCAGGGTCGCCGCGGCCTGCTCCTGATCGTCTCCGATCTCGTGCAGGACCGGGACGACCTCGCTGACCACGAAGGGCAGCGTGACGAAGAGGGTGGCGATCACCATGCCCGGCAGGCCGAAGATCACCCGGAAGCCGACGCTGTCGAGACCGCCGAACCAGCCGCCGACACCCCACAGCATGATCAGCGATACGCCGACCACCACCGGCGAGACCGCGAACGGCAGATCCACCACACCCTGAATCAGGGTGCGCCCCCGGAAGTTTCCGCGCACCAGGGCGATGGCCGTGATGACTCCGAAGACCACATTGAGCGGCACCACGATCGCGACGATCAACAGCGAGAGATTGAACGCCGAGATCGCGGCGGGTGTGGTGATCGAATCGAGGAATGCGCCGATCCCGTGCTCGAAGCTGCGCCAGAGAATGATCACCAGCGGAGCCACCAGCAACACGATCAGATACGCGAGCGCGATCACGCGCAGCGAAATCCGGGACGGGGCGGACAGTTTCATCGGCTGGCCTGTTCCTTGCGGGCGGTGCGTTCGGAGAAGATGCGCAGGATCAGCAGGGTGGCGAAGGAAATCGCCAGCAGCGCAACCGAAACCGCCGCCGCGTTCACCGGACGGTCCACCTCGATCTGCTGCTGGATGTACTGCGACGCCACCTGCGTGCGGCGCGGAATATTGCCGCCGATCAGGACCACCGACCCGTATTCGCCGATGGCGCGCGCGAAGGCGAGGCCGCCGCCGGAGATGATGGCCGGCGCGAGCGACGGCAGTACCACGCGCCGGAAGATGGTCGGATTGTTCGCACCGAGCGAGGCCGCGGCCTGCTCGACCTCCTTATCCGCTTCGATGAGCACCGGCTGCACCGAGCGCACGACGAACGGCAGCGTCACGAAGGCCAGCGCCACCACCAGTCCCGGCTGGGTGGCGTTGAGGTGGATACCGACCGGGCTCTGCGGCCCGTACAGCGACAACAGGACGATGCTCGCCACGATCGTCGGAAGTGCGAAGGGCAGATCGATCAGGGCGTTGACGAAGCTCTTGCCGGGGAAATCGTCGCGCACCAGCACCCACGCGACCACGGTGCCCATGACGACGTTGATCACGGCGACGGCCACCGACACGAGGACCGTCACCCGCAACGCGTCCAGTGCCGCGGGCGCGGTGACCGCATCCCAGAAGCCGGACCACCCGTCGTCGAAGGAATGGACCGTCAGTGCGGCCAGCGGCAGCAAGACGATGATGCTCAGCCAGAGCACCGTGATCGCCAGGCCGAGCGAGCCGGCCGCTCCGGTGAGGCGCGACCGCCAGGCCGGACCGGCCGACTCCTTCTGCTGCTGCCCGGAAACGCCGGGACCAGGGGTCCCGGCGTCGGTACTACTGCCGATATCGGCTTTCGTACTGCTGTCAGTCACAGTTATCCAGTATTCCGTGCGCTCCGGGCCACCGGCTTACTTGGTGGCTTTGTCGTAGAGCACCGCGACGCTGCCGGTGTTGGGGGTGAACAGATCCTTGTCGACCTGCTTCCAGCCACCCAGATCGGCGATCGTCCACAGCTTCTGCGGCGCCGGGAAATCCTTGCTGTACTTCGCGGCGACCTGCGGATCGACGGGACGGAAACCGGCCTCCGCCCAGGCCTTCTGACCGGCCTGCGAGTACAGGAAGTCCTTGAACGCCACGGCCGTGGTGGGGTTCTTGGCGTTCTTCGTCACGGCCACCGGGTTCTCGATCTTGAAGGTGGTCGGCGGGAGGACGTGGTCGATCGGGTCCCCGCTGCGCTCGGAGAAGATCGCCTCGTTCTCGTAGCTGAGCAGGACGTCACCGGTTCCCTGCAGGAAGGTTTCGGTCGCTTCCCGGCCGGACTTCGGTTGCACCTTGATGTGGTCCTTGGAGATCAGCTTGCCCAGATAGTCCAGGCCCGCCTGCGTGTTCTTGCCGCCGTCGCTTTCGGCGGCGTAGGGCGCCAGCAGGTTCCACTTGGCCGACCCGGAGCTGAACGGGTTCGGCGTCACCACCTCGACGCCCGGCTTGAGCAGGTCGTTCCAGTCGTGAATGCCCTTGGGGTTGCCCTTGCGGACCGCGATCACGACGACCGAACCGAACGGCACACCCTTGTTGGCGTCGGCATTCCAGTTCGAGTCGACCAGTCCGGCATCCACCAGCCGGGTGATGTCGGGCTCGACCGAGAAGCTGACGACGTCGGCCTGCGCCCCGTCCTTCACCTTGCGGGACTGGTCACCGGAGGCGCCGTAGGACTGCTGAATCTGCGCGCCCTTGCCCGCCTCGGTCTTGTTGAATTCGGTGATCACCTTGTCGTAGCCCGGCTTGGCGACCGAGTAGGCGAACAGCGTCAGCTGCCCGCCACCGCTGTTGGCGTTGCCACCCGCGGTGTCGCTCGAACCACCACTGCAGGCGGCGGTCAGTCCCACGGCCACCAGCGCGGTGAGCGCGACGGCGATGCGCCCTCGGCGCACCGAGAACCAGGATCTGCTGGACGATCTGCGAGACATGGAAGCGACCTTTCCTGCCGCCCGCCACCGGCGCACACTGCTGCCGGAGCGGATGTAACTGTGATTGAGCGGTAGACCTGCCCCGGTGGATACCGGGCAGTGGCGCGTGCGGCAGAGCCGCGGGATGCGGAGACGCTGCGGAAAAAGATGTGCGCCGGTCCGATGGAGAAGGCGCAGCGTGTCCGATCAGCTATCGACGACAGTGAATGTCCGCGACGACGAGACAGCCGACCGCGATCAACGCCAATTCATGGCGGACCTGCGGAACAACGCTCGATGACACGGGCAGACTCTAACAGAGCGCCCGGAACCGCGCGAATCGGTCGAAGGGGAAATCGCCCGGGCCCGGCGAGTCCGCGAAAACCGCCGATGACCGGCGGGGAGTATTCATATTTCGGATTCTCGATCGCCACCGCGCCGACACCGGAACGACCACCGGGGTCCGGGCGAACCGTGGTCAAGACCACAGCCGCGCGGACCCCGGTGCGTACGATTCCGGCACCAGCCGATCGGTGGCCGGTCTACTCCTCGTC
This sequence comes from Nocardia africana NBRC 100379, assembly GCF_001612635.1. Classification (GTDB taxonomy): domain Bacteria; phylum Actinomycetota; class Actinomycetes; order Mycobacteriales; family Mycobacteriaceae; genus Nocardia; species Nocardia africana. The sequence goes on from NZ_BDAV01000005.1 coordinate 373,711, forward strand.
GGCGGACTCGGGCGGGCTTTCGTAGAGGTCGAGCACCCACTCCTCGACGGCGGTGTCCTCACCGTCCTCGTCGGGCTCGTCGGCGCGCAGCCGGTTCTGCAGCCGCACGCCCAGACCGAGCAGTTGCGCGGCGCGCACCATCTCGATCGCCTCGTCGGCGGTGGTGTAGTGGGTCGCGATCAGTCGGGGGCCGTCCTCGATCTCCAGAAGCTGCTCGAGGTCGACGAATTCCTCATCGGTTGGCATGGGCTGCACAGTACCTGCAACCTCCGACACCGGGGGATTATCGCGTCAGCAACCAGGCGACGACGATCAGCACGAGCAGCGCGATCAGCGCCAACTGGACGCGTGAGCGTGGCATCAGATCGCTTCCTTCGGCATCGGCCCCGGAGTGTGCATCGACGCCCCGGCCAGGACCGGCTCGGGCGGTGCCACGGCCGCCGTATCGGACGCGATCTCGGAGGCCGCGTCGCCGGGCACGAGGTCGGTCTCGGCGACGGCCGAGCGGTCCCGGCCGAGCAGCCGCAGCGCGATCCGCAATCCACGATCGAGCAGGTAGGCGATCAGGAAACTGACCGGCACCGCCCCGACCAGAACCACAGCGAACTGGGGGATGAACGGTAATCCGGCCACCCACAACTCGAAGCCGTCCCACCAGCCCGCGACATGATGCACAACCTCCAGCCTAGTAGGTCACGGGTGCGGCGGCCGCGGGGCATGCCGACCGGCCGTCGCGAGGTGTCGGCAGTCCCGGCGAACGGGATCGGAATCCACCATGATGGCTGTATGGCGTCCTACGACGAACCGATCACCGAACAACCTCTCATCGAGACGCTCGACGACATGTCCCCGCCGCGCGATGCCCTGGCCGATATCTCCGATGCCGAGATAGGGGCGAACTACCTGCCCATCTCGGCGGGTGTGGTGCACAAGTCGTCGTATCCGCCGATCGACGACTACGCCTTCCTCTCCGATTGCGAGACCTGCTGCCTCATCGCGCGCAACGGCGCGGTCGAGTGGATGTGCCTGCCGCGCCCGGATTCGCCCAGTGTGTTCGGCGCCATGCTGGACCGCAGCGCCGGCCACTTCCGGCTCGGCCCCTACGGCGTGAACGTGCCCGCGGCGCGGCGCTACCTGCCCGGCGGCATGATCGTGGAGACGACCTGGCAGACCGACACCGGCTGGATCATCGTCCGCGACGCGCTGGTCCTGGGTCCCTGGCACAACAACGACCGGCGCAGCCGGACCTACCGCCGCACCCCGGAGGACTGGGACGCCGAGCACATCCTGCTGCGCACGGTGAAATGTGTCAGCGGCGTGGTCGAACTGGAGATGAGCTGCGAACCGGCCTTCGACTATCACCGGGCGGCCGTGAACTGGGAATACACCGGCGATGTCTACGAGCGGGCCACCGCCACCGCGACCTGCTCGCACGACGAATTGCCCTGCGGCGAACTGGTTCTCACCACGGATATGCGGCTGGGGCTGGAGGGGCGCGAGGCCCGCGCCCGCACCCGCATGCGCGAGGGCGACGAATTGTTCGTGGCGCTGTCCTGGTCACCGCTGCCGGCCCCGCGCACCTTCGCCGAGGCGGCGGAGAAGATGTGGCAGACCACCGAATGCTGGCGGCAGTGGATCACTCTGGGCAAGTTCCCGGATCATCCGTGGCGCGGCTATCTGCAGCGCAGCGCGCTCACGCTCAAGGGCCTGATCTACTCCCCGAGCGGCGCCCTGATGGCGGCCGCGACCACCTCACTTCCGGAAACGCCTGGCGGCGAACGCAACTGGGACTACCGCTACAGCTGGGTGCGCGACTCGACCTTCGCCCTGTGGGGTCTCTACACACTGGGCCTCAACCGGGAAGCCGACGACTTCTTCGCCTTCCTGCACGATGTCGCGACCGCGAAAGACGGTGAGGCGCAACCGCTTCAGGTGATGTACGGCATCGGCGGCGAACGCGACCTGGACGAGTCCGAAGTTCCGCATCTGCACGGTTACGACGGCGCCAAGCCGGTCCGCATCGGCAACGGCGCGTTTCAGCAACAGCAGCACGACATCTGGGGCACCATCCTGGATTCGGTCTACCTGCACGTGAAGTCGCGGCAGCAGGTGCCCGAGACGTTGTGGCCGATGCTGAAGCGTCAGGTCGAGGCGGCGATCGAGAACTGGCGCAAACCCGACCGCGGAATCTGGGAGGTGCGCGGCGAACCGCAGCATTTCACCTCTTCCAAGGTGATGTGCTGGGTCGCGCTGGATCGCGGCGCGAAACTCGCCGAGTTGCACGGCGAGGCCGACTACGCCGAGAAGTGGGCCGCGCTCGCCGAAGAGATCCGCGCCGATGTACTCACCCACGGCGTGAACGACAAGGGCATCTTCACCCAGACCTACGGTGGCGACACCCTCGACGCCTCACTGTTGCTGGTCGTCCTCCTGCGCTTCCTGCCGCCCACCGATCCGCGGGTGCGCGCGACGGTCCTGGCCATCGCCTCCGATCTGACCCAGCACGGTCTGGTGCTGCGCTACCGCACCGACACCACCGACGACGGATTGTCCGGCGCGGAGGGCACATTCACCATCTGCTCGTTCTGGCTGGTGTCGGCGCTGGTGGAAATCGGCGAGGTGCGCCGGGCGCGGCATCTGCTGGAACGGCTGCTCGGATACGCCAGTCCGCTCAAGCTCTACGCCGAGGAAATCGACCCCTACACCGGACGGCATCTGGGCAATTTCCCGCAGGCGTTCACCCACCTGGCCTTGATCAACGCGGTCATGCACGTGATCCGGGCGGAGCAGGCCACCGGCGCGGGAGGATTCCGCCCGGCCCATCCGGCGGGCTGACGAGTACGGGTGGTCCCGGCGGCACCGGTCCACCCGGAAACATCAGGGCACATCGGCGTTTTCGCGGATCTCCCGCAGCCGGACCATCGATCGCTCGATTTCGGTGAGACGCCGTTCGCGACTCTCCGGCGAGTTGATCGCCGCCGCCTCCTCGGCCGCGCGCAGCGATTCGTCCACCGATCGCAGCGTCTGATCGGCCAGATCGGTGAAGTGGTCGCGCAGCATGCGCTGCATGGCCCGCAGCCGGTGCCGTGATTCCTTGCCGACCTGGAAGATGACATCGTCCATCAGGCGGGCCACCGCCACCTTGGCCTCGGACTGGCGGCGCTCCCGGCGCAGCTTGCGGTCCTCCCACAGGGCGTTGATACCCAGCAGGGCGGCGGCCGCGCCCGAATACCAGTTCACCAGTGGCATTTTCAGCAAACTGGTGAGCAACCCGACCATCAGCAGGCCGCCGTAGGAACCGCGCATCACGTTCAGCAGCGACGAGGTGAAACTCCCCTTCGCGGTGTCCAGCGGCTCCAGCGAGGCCACGGGTTCGAGGACGTCGCCCGGATCCTCGAGCCGCAGATCCGGCAGCGGCACATCGCGCGAGTCGGCGGGGAACTTCGCGGTCACCTGCTCGGCCAGTTCGACCGCGCGATAGTGGGCGACGACGAAATTCTCCTCGACCGCCTCGCAGATCCGGGAATCCAGATCGGCGCCGAATTCGTCCCAGCTGCGCGCCGGATCGCGTTTGGCGATCTCCGATTCGGCGTGACGGACCAGCACGCGCAGCCGGTGCCGCAGATCGTGTTCGATATCGGCCATCAGCTCCGAGCAGCCGTCGGCGAGGGTGACCTGCCAGTTGGCGCTGCGGTGGCGCAGATCGTCGGCCTCGGCGCGCGCGGCGCGCAACTGATCGGTGATCGCGGTGTAGCGCTGCGGATCGCGCAGGGTTTCGGCCTCACTGCGCAGGGCCAGCCCCAGATGGTCGGTGATGGTGCGGATGTCGCGCACCGCCGCCTCCCGGGCGACGGCGTCGGCGCGGGCGAGGACGTATCCGCGCAGATGGTCGATCAGTTGCGGCACACCGGATTCGATATCGCGGCGGTGATCGTCGCCGGCGCGCAGATGCAGGTCGGCGGAGATCGGGGCCACCGCGAAACCCAGGCCGGCGTCGTCGAGCAGATCGCGGTTGCGCTGCTGCACCCGGCTCCAGTGGCTGTAGCGATCGATCTTGTTGAGCACACAGACGACGGTCGGGCACACCTGCCGGATGCGCTGCAGCAGGGCGATCTGCTCGGGGGTGTACTCCGCGGCCGCGTCGCTGACGTAGAGCACCGCGTCGGCGGCGGCGATCAGCGACCAGGTCGTCGGCGCGTCGGCGGGTGCGCCGGGCGCGTCCATCACCACGAACCCCTCGGCCAGCAGCGGGCTCGGGTCGGTGAACTCGGCTCGGATCACGCCGGCGGCACTCAGCGCCGGACCGGGGTTCAGCGGGTCGACGGGCTGGCGTTCGGTGCGACCACCGGGCAGCGAGCGCACCAGCGTGGCGGTCGCCTCCGGCCCGTACTCCGCGATCACCGGAACGCTGACCGGACTGCCGGTCGCGCTCACCGCGCTGCCCACCAGGCCGTTGACCAGCGTGCTCATCCCGTTCTTGGGTTCGCCGACGACCACCAGCCGCACGCGCGGATCGGCCACCCGAGCCCGCGACATTCCCAGCCGCGCGGTGAGATCGGCCCGGCCCGCGGCGCGGGTCAGGTCGAGCAGTTCGTCGAGCTGCGCGAGCAGCGGCGCCATCTCGTCGGGGTGTTTGGCACCCGGCGACTCCACCGCCGTCACAGCGGAAGCACGTGGAAATCGACGACAGGATGGTCCACCGGGTGGTGCGTCTCGGCAAAGGTGGTTTCGTGCAGACCGCCGGACAGTCCGGCTGCGGACACGCTCGTCAGCCCGTGGCCGGGATCGGTCCACAGCGAGGTGTCGTACGAATCGTTCACGGCCGCAACGGGTTTCACCGGAACGTGCGCATTCGGCGCGGGATCGATGGTGGTCGGCGGTTTGATCACGGTCGGCGGCTCCACGGGTGCGGTGTGCTGCGCGGTCGGCACGGTCGGTGCTTGTGTCGGAACGGTCTGGTCGTGACTCGGCGGCGTCGCATGCTGGGTCGGGACCTGCTGGGTCGGGACCTGCTGCGTCGGGACCTGCTGCGTCGGTGCGGAATCCTGGTCGTGAGTCGGCACCTGGGCACCGTGTGTCGGCGCGGCCGGATCATCGGCGTTACCGGTGGCGGAGGTGTCCGCGCCCGACGATGTACCCGGCGCATGCGTCGCGGTGTGACCCGGCGTCGAGGCATCCGCGCCGGCGGAGCTCGACGGCCCGGAGTCGCTGCCGGTATCCGACGGCGTCGTGCCCGGGGTGCGGGTGGGATGGGCGGAATCGGTGTCGCGGGGCACCGTCACGGTCGGTGTGGGCCGGTCGGTGGAATCGTGATCGGCCGAATCCCGTCCGGGCGAGGTACCCGGACGGGTGGTGTGCTCACCGCCGGGCGTGGTCCCCGGCGCGTGCGACGTGCTCGGCGTCTTCGTCGCATCGGCGCCGTGGGTCGTGGTGGTGCCGTGCGTCGTGGTGGTCGGCGCGTGGGTGGTGGTCCGCCCGGCGCCCGATTCCGAGGGATCGTCGGCACCGCCCGGCAGTCCGGTATCGGTGCCGGCGTGGCGGGGCCGATCGTCGAACAGCGCCGGAACGGCCATCGCGGGCGCGGTCAGCGGGGACGGTCCCGCATGCGTGGTGATCACGTTCGCGATCGGGTGGGTCGCCGCCTCGGGCTGAATCGTGGTCTGCAGCGGCGTCGCCGAGACCGGTTGGACGAGCGCGGGCGCCGGAGCGGGTGCGGCCGGCGCCGGAGCGGCAACGACCGGCGCCGTCGAAACCGGTTGCGGTGCCGCGACATTCGTCACCGGCGCGGACGCCTGCGCGGTGGCGTACGGCGTCGAGCCGGGAGCGGCCGAGGTCGCGATCGACCCGGATTGCGGCGCGAACGCCGGCGAACCCGGCACTGCGGCGCCAGGGCCGTTCGCGGCGGTGCCGGCGGGTCCGTTCACCGCCGCGCCCGCGGGGCCGTTCGCGACTCCGGCATGCGTCGCCGCGGCCGTAGCCACCCCGGGCGACGCCGCGCCCGGGCCGACACCGTCGGAGGCATGGGCACTCGACGTCGGGCCCCCGAAGTTGCCGGTCCAGCCGGAGGCGCCCGATTCGCTTGCCCCGCCGGGGATCTGGTGGGTGCCGCTGCCGAGCCACTGCCCGTAGTTGTCGAGCTGGTGCCCAACGTCGCCGACGGCGAAATCGACCTTGGTCTCGGTCGTCACCCAGATTCCGTCGAATCCGACGTGCGCATCGACCGTCATCTCGGTGCCGAGGAAGATGCCGGGATGGCCGCCGTCACCGACTCCGTCGAAGGCGCCGGGATGTGGATCCGACGGACCGCCGAACCCGCCGGGAGCGAATCCGTTCATCCCGGGCAGGTGAAGGCCGTTGGTGCCGGGCAGGCCCAGTCCGTGCCCGGGCAGTGGTGCGGTGGGATGGGTATCGGCGCCGGCCGTGTCGACATCGGCCTGCCGCTGGTCCGCCGCGTCCTCGTCACCGGGCAGCCCGAATGCCCCCGAGGCGTGAGACCGGCCGGGCAGACCGAAGCCTCCGGAGGTCTCCGATTCCGGCGCACCGGGCAGGCCGAAACCGGCCGGAGCACTGGCATGGTGCGCACCGGGAATCGTAAAGCCTTGTCCCCCACCAAATCCCGGACTGCTGAAACCGCCGTTGCCCGAATGCGAGGGGGAACCGGGGATCGAGAAGGGCGGTGCGGTCGACCCGCCGCCGGGCGATGTGGGCAGGCCACCGATACCGGGCGCGGGCTGGACACCCTCGGCGAAGGGCAATTGCATGCCCGGATAGGCATCGGTGCCGTGGTGTTCCGGCAACGCGAGTCCCGGTGCCGGTGCGGCCGGGGCGTGTGGCGCGGAGGTGCCGAGATCCGGCGGGACGGAGTCCGGCGACGGATCCGGATAGGTCACCACCGGACTCGGCACATCGGAGTGCGGATCGGCCGTGGACCAGCCGGTGATGTGGCTGTTGTGCGATTCGTTCTCCGGCGCCGGCGACCCGTTGGAGGCGATCAGCGCGCCGCCGGTGACGTACGCACCGGCCCGAGCCACCCGCGCGACACCGGTCGCGACGCGATATGCGGCATCGTCCGCATGATCGCCCGCGTCCGCATCATCATCGAAGGGCAGCTCACGCGTCATACAAACTCCGCTCTCAGCGTTCGGCTGGCGAAACCGAACGGGGTGTTACCGAATTTGGGTCTTTTTACACCTTATTTCCGGAAAACTTGCCTGTCACATCCTTCAGGTTTCTTTCAGGCGGACGGATGGCAGGCCACAGCGGTACTTTCTGAGCCTGCCACCGGCGGTCGTGACCGGAAAGCCCCAAGATCAACCGGCAGTCGACTCGGTCAACGGTCCAACTGATCTCACGGAACCTTGGAGACTACCTCTTCGGCTTGTCCGATGACGAATCGGTGGAGAGCGCGGCCACGAAGGCTTCCTGCGGAACATCGACCCGGCCGATGGTCTTCATGCGCTTCTTGCCCTCCTTCTGCTTCTCGAGCAGCTTGCGCTTACGCGAAATATCGCCGCCGTAGCACTTGGCCAGCACGTCCTTGCGGATCGCGCGGATGTTCTCGCGCGCGATGACCTTCGAGCCGATGGCCGCCTGGATCGGCACCTCGAACTGCTGCCGCGGAATGAGTTCGCGCAGTTTCGTGGTCATCTTGTGGCCGTAGGCCTGGGCCGCGTCCTTGTGCACGATGGCCGAGAATGCGTCGACGGCCTCGCCCTGCAGCAGGATGTCGACCTTGACCAGTGCGGCCTCCTGCTCGCCCGCCTCCTCGTAATCCAGCGAGGCGTAACCGCGGGTGCGCGATTTCAGCGAATCGAAGAAGTCGAAGATGATCTCCGCCATCGGCAGCGTGTACCGCATCTCGACGCGTGTCTCGGACAGATAGTCCATGCCGAGCAGTTCGCCGCGGCGCGACTGGCACAGCTCCATGATGGTGCCGACGAACTCACTCGGGGCGATGATCGTGCACTTGGTCACCGGTTCGAAGATCTGGCGCACCTTGCCCTCGGGCCAGAACGACGGGTTGGTGACGACGTGTTCGGTGCCGTCCTCCATGATCACGCGATAGATCACGTTGGGCGCGGTCGAGATCAGGTCGAGGTTGAATTCGCGCTGCAACCGCTCGCGGGTGATCTCCATGTGCAGCAGTCCCAGGAAGCCACAGCGGAAACCGAAGCCCAGCGCGACGGAGGTCTCCGGCACATAGGTGAGCGCGGCATCGTTGAGCTGCAGTTTGTCCAGCGCGTCACGCAGATCCGGATAGTCCGAACCGTCGACCGGATAGAGGCCGGAGTAGACCATCGGGCGCGGCTCCCGATAGCCGGTCAATGCCTCGGTGGCGCCGTCGCGCGCGGTGGTGACGGTGTCACCGACCTTCGACTGGCGGACGTCCTTCACACCGGTGATGAGGTAGCCCACCTCACCGACGCCGAGGCCCTGGGTGGGCTTGGGCTCCGGCGAGACGATGCCGATCTCCAGCAGTTCGTGGGTCGCGCCGGTGGACATCATCTTGATCTTCTGGCGCGGGGTGAGCTTGCCGTCCACCACACGCACGTAGGTGACGACGCCGCGATACGTGTCGTAGACGGAGTCGAAGATCAGCGCGCGGGCCGGGGCATCGGCCTCGCCGACCGGCGACGGGATCGTCTCGATCACCTTGTTGAGCAGTTCGGGCACGCCGACGCCGGTCTTGCCGGAGACGCGCAGCACATCCTCGGGTTCGCAGCCGACGATATGGGCGAGCTCGGCGGCGTAGCGGTCGGGATCGGCGGCGGGCAGGTCGATCTTGTTCAGCACCGGGATGATCTCGAGATCCTTGTCCAGTGCCAGATACAGATTGGCCAGCGTCTGCGCCTCGATGCCCTGGGCGGCGTCGACCAGCAGGATCGCACCCTCACACGCCTCGAGCGCCCGCGAGACCTCGTAGGTGAAGTCCACGTGCCCGGGGGTGTCGATCAGGTGCAGGACGTAGTCGGTGCCATCGACGTTCCAGGGCAACCGCACGTTCTGGGCCTTGATGGTGATACCGCGCTCGCGCTCGATATCCATCCGGTCCAGATACTGCGCACGCATCTGCCGTTCCTCGACCACCCCGGTCAACTGCAGCATGCGGTCGGCCAGCGTGGACTTGCCGTGGTCGATATGCGCGATGATGCAGAAGTTCCGGATCCGCGAGGGATCGGTGAACGTCGTGTCGGCAAACGTGCTGATGGGACACTCCTACCCGTGAACAAGTCGATAAGTCGCCATGCGGCAGTCTACGTGCGCATACCGCATGGTCGTGCACGCACCGGCGGGCCGGCATCAGCGGCAACGGCGCAGTTCCCGCGGCCGGCGACCCGGATGTGAGCGGCAGCACACTCGATTCCCCGCTGGGCACAACCGAATCCGGCAGGGATGAGCCGAACGCGCTTCGCCGTTAAGCTCTGCCGATATGGCCAGCACATGGAGCTCTCTGGGCAAGCAGTTGGGGACCATTGCCAAGGAGCAGGGGCCCCGGATCGTCAAGAAGCAGGCGCCGAAGCTCGTCGACCGGATGCAGCGCTCCTCGATGTGGGATCGCGCCCTCGGCGGCCGCCGCAAGGACACGGTCGCGGTGCGGCCGGCGGCCTCGGCTCCGGTGCCCACCCGGGAACGTGCCCGCCAGATCGTCTACTGCCCGCACCTCGACGGCCGCGCCGATCCCGGCGAGATCGTGTGGACCTGGGTGCCGTACGAGGAGGATCCGGCCAACGGCAAGGACCGCCCGGTACTGGTCGTGGGCCGGGAGCGCAAGACCCTGCTGGGTCTGATGCTCTCGTCGAACCCGGCGCGCGGCGCCGAGCACAACTGGATCGGAATAGGTTCGGGTCCTTGGGATTACGAGGGACGCGACAGCTGGGTCCGGCTGGATCGCGTTCTCGATGTGCCCGAGGCCGGAATCCGGCGCGAGGGGGCCATCCTCCCGCGCAAGACCTTCGATCTCGTCGCGCACCGGCTGTGCGTGGAGTACAACTGGGGGTGAGCGTCCTCGCGACCGGTGCGCTGACCGGGGCGCCGGCACAGCGATTTCACTTCACAGCACCCCAGCTGGTAACCTCGATCGTCGGCGCGGCGCTACCCGTTTCGGTGTAGTGCGCCCAGAGACTTTTCACGAACATCCAGAGCACATCAACTGACGAGAAGGAATCAGAGGAACAGGCGTGGCCAACATCAAGTCCCAGATGAAGCGGATCCGCACCAACGAGGCGGCGCGGGTGCGCAACCAGTCGGTGAAGTCCGCGCTGCGCACCTCGATCCGCAAGTTCCGCGAGGCCGCCGCGGCGGGCGAGAAGGACAAGGCGCTCGAGCTGATGCGTTCGGCGAGCCGCAGCCTGGACAAGGCCGCCTCGAAGGGCGTCATCCACGCCAACCAGGCCGCCAACAAGAAGTCCGCTCTCTCGCTGGCCTTCAACAAGCTGGGCTGATTTCCCGGGTTCCGGCCGTCGGCCGGAACCGACGCGGCATCGTTCTGCCGCACAACAGCATTCGCAACGCCGCCGTGGCAGAGGATCTGCATCGCAGATGACCACGGCGGCTTTTGTCGTTGTTTCACGTCCGCTACGGTGATGCGGGTGTGGGGTGGGGAGATTCGCAGAAGCACGGGCCTTTTTCTCGTGGTGGCGGCCGTGTCGGGCGCGCTGCTGACCGGGTGTGATCAGTCGGTCCCGGCCGCGCGATCCGCCGCTGCCGCACATCAGGCATCGGCCGTGCCGGGCACCGAGGCCGCCGGGACGCCCCGGGCAGCCACCGCCGGCGCGATCGACCACCTCGATGCCGCGAGCAATCCGGACTGGATGGGCGCACTGCCCGACAGCACCTCGCTCGGCGAGATGTCGATTCCCGGCACCCACGACACCCTGTCGATCCACGGCGGTAAGGCCGGGCCGGCCGTGGTCACCCAGGAGAAATTCGATACCGGGTGCACCGAGCCCGCCTGCGCCTCGCAACGGACCGCGAGCACCCAGCTCGAGGCCGGCATCCGCGCACTCGATATCCGTGTCCGGCGCGACGAGGCCGGCAATCTCGGCATCCAGCACGGCAGCTTCTATCAGCAGGCCGGTTTCGACGACGTACTGCGGGTCACCGAGCAATTCCTGAACCGGCATCCGCGCGAGACGATTCTGATGCGGGTGAAGGCCGAATGTACGAACGAGGACAAGACGTTCCAGTGCGAGGACGCGGGTGGGTTACCGCCCGACCCGCCACTGCTCGACCGGTACCTGAACGGGCATCCGCAGGTGTGGCGACCGGCGGCGACCGGACCCGCCGCGATTCCCCGGCTGGGTGATGTGCGCGGCGCCATCATCGTCATCCGTGCCGACGGGATCGACGATCGTGGTCTGCCGGTCGACGCGCAGGATCTGTGGGACAAACCCACTCGCGAGGACAAATGGGCGGCCGTCGCCGCCCACCTCGCGCGGGCGCCGGCCATCGGCACCCGCGCACTGTCGATGGACTTCCTGTCGGCCTCCGGGGTGCCCGACCCGGCGAAGTTTCCCCACCGCTACGCCGAATACGAGAATCAGCGCGCACTCGACTATCTCCGCTCCCGTCCCGGCACCGCGACCGGCATCGTGATGGCCGACTTCCCGGGTCCCGCACTCGTCGGCGAGATCATCACGCACAACCACCGCTGAGTCCGGCCGCCGCCTCGGTTCGATCGATGCGGCCCGGCGAGCAACCGCCGCCCGGCCGGGCCGGCCGCCGCCTCGCCCGCTCGGCGAGGTGACCTCCCGGCCCGCCGCTCAGTGTGCGGCGGCGTGCAGGTCCAGGATCGTGGCCAGCGCGTGTTCGAGCGCGTAATCCGTATCGGCCGCACCGCCTTTGACGTCGGCATTGAGTGCGGCCACCACTTGCAGGGCGGTGCCGATGGTGGCGGCGGTCCAGCCGCGCGCCTGGGTCTGCGCCTTCTTCACCTTCCAGGGCGGCATGCCGAGTTGCGAGGCCAGCGCGAACGGATCGCCGCGTCCGGCGGATCCGACCCTCGCGATGGTGTGCACGGAATCGGCGAGCGCGTCGGCGAGCAGCACGGCGGGAACGCCGCGGTCGGTCGCCCAGCGCAATGCCTCCATGGCCGCGGGGCGATCACCGGCGACGGCCAGATCGGCGACCTCGAATCCGGTGACCTCGGCACGGCCGGAGTAGTACCGGCGCACCGCGTCGACAGTCACCTTGCCGCCGGTATCGGCGGCCAGCTGGGAACAGGCCGCGGCCAGCTCGCGCAGATCCGATCCGATCGCCTCCACCACGGCCTGCACCACGTCACCCGCGACTCGGACGCCGGCCGAACGAAATTCGTTGCGCACGAACTCGTTTCGCTCGTTCGCCTTGCTGACCTTGGCGCAGTTGTGCACCTCGGCGCCCTGTTTCTGCAATGCCGGCGCCAGCGCCTTGGCCCGGCCGCCGCCGGAGTGCAGAACCACGAGCACGACACCCTCGGGCAGATCACCGGCGGCCGCGGTGACCAGCGCTACCGCATCCTTACCGGCCTCCGCGGCGGCCTCGAGCACGATCACCCGATCCTCGGCGAACAGCGAAGGGCTCAGCAGTTCGGCCAGTTCGGCGGAACTCGCATCCCCCGCTCGCAGCCGATCCACCGGCATCGCGTCGGGATCGTTGGTCGCGGCCCGCGCCTGCGCCACGATCGAGGCGACCGCCCGTTCGATGAGCAGTTCCTCCTCACCGAGTACCAGATGTAAGGCAGCCAGGTGATCGGTCACGGCACGATCCTACGGGTGGCCGGTGACAGGTTCACCGGCCCGTCGCCGGGCGCGGGCGGCGGAGCCGGGCCCGCATGGGTGCGATGGCGGCGCGAGCCGAGGCGGGCGAGTACGGCGACACCACATCCGATGAGCGCTCCGGCCAGTGCCGCGCCCGTCGCACCCGCGGGCATCGGCAGCGAAATCCCCAGTGCCGCCCCGCGTTCGGCGACGAAGAGCAACCACCACAGCGGCGGCTCGGCCAGGTTCAGCACCCAGATCGCCGCCGGCTGCCAGCAGCAGGAGAGGGCGGCCGCGCCGACGCCGAGCAGCGTGATCGGGGCGACGACGGGCTCGACCAGCACATTCGCCACGATCGCCACACCGCTGACATGTCCGGTGAGTGCCGCGATGATCGGCGTGGTGACCGCGAAGGCCGCCGCCGCGACACCGAACGCCTCGGCCACCAGCGGTGGCCAGCCGCGCTGTTCGAGCCACTGCGACCAGATCGGCGCCAGCAGGATCAGGCCCGCGGTGGCCAGCACCGACAGGGTGAATCCGATATCCACCGCCAAGTGCGGCGAGAACGCGATCAACACGAGCACCGCGGCACAGAGGGCGGGAAGCGCCTGTTTCCGGCGTCCCGTCACCATCGCCAGCACCGCGATCGCGCCCATCACCGCCGCCCGCAGTACCGAGGGCGACGGGCGCGCCAGGATGACGAATCCGATGAGCGCCAGCCCGGCGAGGACCGCGGCCCAGCGCGGGTCGAGCGTCAGCGCGCGGGTCGCGAGCAGCACGCCGGCCAGGACGATCGAGACATTCGTTCCGGACACGGCCACCAGATGCGTGAGATCGACCGCTTGGAAGTCCTCTCGCACGTGATCCGGCAGCCGGGAGATATCGCCGTCGATCAGCCCCGGCAGCACTCCGGCCGCATCCGGTGGCAGTGCCCGCCGGGCCGCCTCGGACAGATTTTCCCGCACCGTCGCGGCCGCCGACTGCCACCACGGGCGCGGGCCGACTCGGGACGGCGGGCCCTGCGCTCGTAGTACAGCGACCGTCAGATCGCGCCGCCACGGGCGATCGAGCCGAGCCCGGACGGTGACGTGCTGCCCCGGCACCAGATCCGACCAGCCTCGCTCCGGCATGATCACCGTCACCGCCGCATCGCCGTGCACCGATGTTGCACCGTAACAGAATTCGCGCACCGTCGCGCGCATCATCCATTGCCGCCCACCGAAGGAACGGGCCGGGAGGGGTTTCGGATCTCCCGCCACCATTTCGGCCGTCACCTCACTGCCCGCCGCCAGCCGCCCGAGGGGATGAGCACTCACGCGATAGGCCTGCCACGACGCCGCCACCCCGAACCCGGCGGACGCCAGCAGCGCGGCCAGCACCACCCACCACCCCGCTCGATGCGGCACACGAAAACGGCCACGCGCCAATACGATTCCCGATCCGGCCGCCGCCATTCCGAGCCCGACGCACACCCACATTCCGGCTCGCCATCCCAGCGATATGCCCGCAACGCTCACACCCCAGCACCCCAGCGCCGCGGGAAGCAACCGCGCGTCCAGTGCGGTGGCACCGGTTCCGGTCGTTCCCTGATCGGCATCGCCGCGCCCGGAGTCCGAGACCGGCTCGGGCCGGAGTCGACTGCCGTTGGATCCCCCGGGGTTCACAGGGTGACCTGATCGCGGAGGCGCTCGAGCTTGGCGGGACCGATGCCGGTGACTTCGGCGAGTTGGTCGATGCTGGTGAAGCGGCCGTGCCGAGTGCGCCAGCCGATAATGGCCGCGGCGGTGGTGGGACCCACCCCGGTGAGAGAGTCGAGATCCTGTTCCGTCGCCGTGTTGAGGTTGACCTTGTGTCCCGGTGGCGACACGGCGCCCGATGTCGCGGCCGAATGCGGCGCGCCCGGAACGACCATGCTGCCGAGGCGCGGGCCGCTCGCGGGACCGGGTGCACCGACGACAATCTGGTCTCCGTCGGCGAGCCGTTGGGCGAGATTCAGTCCGGCGAGGTCCGCACCGTCTCGCGCGACGGCCACCGCGACGGCATCGGCGACCCGCGTTCCGGGTGCGAGATGCACCAGTCCCGGATGCTCGACCAAGCCGATCACGCTGACCACCAGATCGCCGCCGGGAGCCGGCAACGGCGTCGCCCGGCCCGGCGGATCGGACCGCACGGCCAATCCGGGGCCATCCGCCGGTGCGGGCACGGCGGAGGTTTCGACGGAGGCCGTGTGCACGGCCGGTAGGGGTGCCACCGGCGCCGCCACCGGGTCGTCGCGGTGCGCCGCTGCCGCCGCGACGATCACGGCCGCCACGCCGGCACCGGCCAGCACCCACACCCCCTTCCGCCCCGGATCCATGCGAACTCCCCGGAATCGCTCCGGAACCAGCCGCTGCCAGATCGTCACCGTTCCCACCGGCTCACTGAGCCACTGCGGAATTCGCGGGCTTTCCGGCGCCTCGGCGAAGGTCACCGCCGCGCCATTCGCCGCGAGACCTTCGTCCTCTTCCCGACTGTCACCGTCGCGCAGGTCGGGGGCTCCCGCACTCGAAGGATGCGACGCGGCATCGCCGCGCCTCGGCCGGATACGGCTCGGCGGATATGGCCGCCTCGGCCAGGTACCACCGTGGTCGCCGGCCCGCACACCGGCGGCGGCTTCGTCCAGGCCCGCGTCCACACCCGGTCGCGTCGCGACGACAGTTCGGCCGCCGTCGGAGCCGCTCACCGGTACGGCAGGGAGATCCGGTTCGCTACCACGGAAGCCGAAATTCCTGCTTCCCGAGGGGCGGCCCGAGGGATCGCGGCGCTGTTCGGCCGAGTCGGCGGGTGACCGGGCGAGGTCCCACAGCCCGTCGTGGGTTGGGTCACCCGGCCCGGGGGCCAGGGTGCCGAGCGTTCCCAGCCCGGGTGATACGTCGTGCAGTCGCTGCCGCAGCAGGGTCCGATCCTCGTGTCGCGCCATGACCGTGACCGTAGGTGGGCGGTGCGTCGAGCCGCGGAGCGCGATCTGGGGTTTCGAAATGTCTGGGGACAGCGGTCGAGCTGTGGACAACGCGCGGCGCGGGGGCCGAATTCGTCGGCCGGCGGTGGTAGGCGCTCAGCCGCAGCCGCCGGGGACCACCAGGACGCCGACCGCTCCGGTGCCTACGTGCACGCCGAGCGTGGGGCCGAATTCCGCGATCACGAGCTCCCGCAGACCGGGGATGAGTTCGCCGAGCTGTGCGGCGATCGTGGCCGCCGCGGCGGCGGCACCGAGATGCTGAACCGCTACCGCCGCCCCGTCGTCCCCGGCCGCATCGACCGCTGCGGCAACGAGTTTCGCGAAGGCCTTGGATCGGGTCCGTGCCTTCTCCCGCAGTTCCAGTTTCCCGTCGACGATCTGCAGTATCGGCTTGGTCACGAGTTCGGTGCCGAAGAACATGGCCGCGGTGCTGAGCCGCCCGCCGCGACGCAGCTGCTCGGTCCGGTTGACGACGATGAACGTGCGAGATCGCCCGGCGGCGGCGACCGCGGTGTCGTAGACGACATCCAGCGCCGCACCCGACTGCGCGCGACGAGCCGCGGCGAGGACCGGTAGCCCGGTGCCCAGGCCCGCGCTCAGCGAATCCACCAATCGCACCCGATCGGCGGCATCCATATCGTGCACGGCCTGCCGCCCGGCCTCCCAAGTCGCCGAGAGCTGACGCGAAATATGCACGGCCACAACACCATCGCCCGCGCTGAGCTCCAGGGCGCGCTCGTAGGCGGCGCGTAGTTCACCCGGAGAAGCGGAGGAGGTCGTGACCGTGGACGCGCCGTAGTCGATCTCGCATTCGTCGACGCCCTCCGCTATCGCGCGATCGTCGACCAGCACATGCAGCGGCACCACCACGATGCCCAACTCCGCTACCAGTTCGGCGGGAACGCTCGCCGCCGAATCCGTGACCACCACAACGGCCATCGGCTATCCGAACCGATTCATGCACCGGCCTCGACCGAACGCACCTCCGACAGCACCTTCACCATGGCCCGTGCCACCGCCGCATGCCCCTCCCAGCCCCAGTGGATCCCGTCCGGATTCGCCTCGCCCGAGAAGATGTCGTCGCGCACGGCCTCACCCAGATCCACCAGCGGCACACCGGATTTCGTGGACCACTCCCGCAGCGCACGCACTGCGGGCGCACGCCCGGTGTGCACCCGGCCGTAGGCTTCGCAATCGTGGACCGAGGGCAGTACCGAGACCACCGGCAGCTCCGGCCGCAACTGGGCCAGCGCATGCCGTGACTGTTCCAGGTAGTCGATACTCACATGCGGCGGAAGTGCCACGGGGCGACCGAGTTTCGACAGCCGCGGTTGCAGCCACTGATAGCCGGTGCGCACCTGCCGGCGCAGCACCGGCGGGCGCAGGTACCGGATCAATTCGCGCAGCGCCGTGGGCAGCGGCGACGGCAGCGTATCCATGCCGCCCGTGGCCAGGACAACTGCTCCCGCGCGCGGCACCGCGGCCCACACGCGTGGATCGCCGATGAGTGCCCAATAGGCATCGCGGCAGGTCCAGCCGATCCGCGCCACCAATTCGACGTCCCAATCGAGTTCCGCGGCAACCAGATTCGGCCAGATGCGCGGATGGTCGGCGGGCAGTCCGCCCTTCGGGCCGAAGTACGACAGCGAATCCGCGATCACGACCAGCACGGGGCGCGTCGAATTCGCGGGCGCCCCGGTCGATTCGGCGCCTACGGCGATACTCGGCTGTGCGTCCGCGGAGACCGCCTCGTCGATTCCGGAGACGGCGTCGACGGCCGCGCTCGACACGGTCTGATCGCCGGGAACAGCTGCGCCGAATGCGGTGTCGGAACCCCCGGGCAGGCCATCCTGCGCCCCACCTTCGGCCGACTCCTCGCCCGCCGTGCGCACCTCCTCGCCGACCTCGGGCGGTCCGGTCGATCCACCGTCGTCGTCCGCGTCGCCCGATTCGGACGCCGCGTCGGATTCCCCGGCCGGTTCGACCGGCGCAACGGGACCGCCGAACAGCGCGTCCGGCAACCGCCGGACGGGCCCTTCGGACGCCTTGCGCAACAGTTCGTCGGATACCTGCCGGACCGGCTCGTCCCGGTCGTCGGAGGAGCGTTCAGAGGACATCAGGTGCTACCTTCGCCGCCGCATTCCACACATCCAGCCGCCAACCCGGCTGATCGATGCCCGGACCGTGGCTGCTCAGCTGCACCCAGCTGGTATTGGCCAATCCACCCAGGATCGGCCATTTGTGCTCGGGCAGTTCCAGCAGCGCGGCGGTCAGGGCGGCGATCAGCCCGCCGTGCGCGACCAGGATGATGGTACGGCCGGGCCAGTCCGCACGCTCGGCGAACAGCTCGCGAACCACCGGCAGCGCCCGCGCGCCGACCTCGAGTTTGCTCTCCCCACCCGGCGGAGTCACCGTGGGATCCAGCCGCCACGCCTTGCGCGCGCCCGGATACCGCGCGTCCACCTCGAGATGGTCGAGACCTTCCCAATCGCCGAGGCTGGTCTCCCGCAGCCGCGCGTCCCGCACAACCTCGAGTCCGCTGTGTTCGGCGAGGGCGAGTGCGGTGTCGTAGGCGCGGCGCAGATCCGAAGAGACGATCGCGACGGCGTCCTGGGAAACGAGCTCGCGCGCAGCGTCTTTCGCCTGTCGCCGGCCCAATTCGCTGAGCTCGGTGTCGATCTGGCCCTGCATGCGGTCCGCGGCGTTCCATTCCGTCTGCCCGTGTCGCAGCAGGATCAGCCGGCGCACCCCCGGATACTTCGACGCCCGCGAACCCACCGCCGACGCAACACCTTCGGGTGCGTCGCTCACACCGGAGTCGACGGCGCGTTCCCCGGATACCTCGGGATCACGCGCGGTCCCCCCTTCGGGCCCGCGGCTCACGCGGGATCCCCGCTACCACTCGCCGGAGCCTGAGCGGGCGCGGCCAGACCCGGCACCTCGACCTGCGGGCAGTCCTTCCACAACCGTTCCAGCGCATAGAAATTGCGTTCGTCGCTGTGCTGGATGTGCACCACGACATCGACGTAGTCCAGCAGCACCCAGCGGCCTTCCCGAGTGCCCTCGCGGCGGACCGGCTTGTGCCCGGCGAGACGCAACTTCTCCTCGACGTTGTCGACGATCGCGTTGACCTGACGCTCGTTCGGCGCGGAGGCGATGACGAAGCAGTCGGTGATCACCAGCTGATCGGAGACGTCGAGGACGACGACGTCGGTCGCCAGCTTCTCGTCGGCGGCCCGCGCGGCGACCTGCGCCATCTCCACCGCCTGTGCCGATGCCGTCATGCGTTCTCTCCTCGAGCATGAGCGGGGCGCTCCATGGTTATGCTCCGCTGCCTCCTGCGCGCCTGACCGCTCATGCTGGGCTCACCTTCCCGTTCCCTCCCGGCACGTACAGGTGCCGTTTCGATATGTACTGCACGACGCCGTCGGGAACGAGGTACCACACCGGACGCCCCTCGGCGGCGCGGCGACGGCATTCGCTCGACGAGATCGCCAGGGCCGGGATCTCGATGACGGTGACCGCATCGGCCGGCTGGTTCCGCAGATGTTCCTCGAGGTGGTCGACATTCAATTCGTACCCCGGACGGCTCACCCCGACGAACTTCGCCAGCTCGAACAGTTCCGCCCAATCCTGCCATGTCAGGATGCTGGCCAACGCGTCCGCACCCGTGATGAAGTACAGATCCGCGTCCGGATGCTGATTCTGCAGGTCACGAAGGGTATCGACGGTGTAGGTCGCCTTCTCCCGGTCGATGTCGGCCCGGCTGACCGAGAACCGCGGATTGGACGCGGTGGCGATGACCGTCATGAGATAGCGGTCCTCCGCCGGTGAGACCTGCCGCGAGGATTTCTGCCACGGCTGCCCGGTGGGTACGAAGATCACTTCATCGAGGTCGAACCGGTTGGCGACCTCACTGGCGGCAACCAGGTGCCCGTGATGGATCGGATCGAACGTACCGCCCATCACGCCCAGTTTGCGCCGGCCTGTGTTTTGCACGAATGCCGAGCTTACTGGGCGGGCCCGGGCGGGGGCGGGTCTCGTCGGCCGATGCGGCCTTCGAGCGGGCCCGGCGACGCCGATTCCGGGCCGGATGCGCCGGGACGAGGCCCGGCGCCGCTGCCCGGGGAACGCCGGTGCTCACCGCGTCCGTCGCGCCGACAGATACGCCCGCACCATCGCGGCCGGGTTGCGCGCCGAGCGCCGGGACCGGGCCGCCGCCTCGATCAGGTCGCCGTGCAGTTCGTCCCACTCCGGCCGGCCGGCGACGGCGGCCGCACCCGCTGTGTAGGCCCGTGCCGCGGCACGGTGGCGGTGGCACTGCGTCAGACATCGTCCGAACTGCTCGTACAGCACCGCGATCTCTTCCGGCGGATAGGGCAGCGCAGCGCAGCCGAGGGCCTCGGCGAACAGCGTGGCGGCGAGGCGATGGTGACCGCTGCGGTAGTGGACGCGAGCGGCGAGCAGGGTGTGATGGGCCGCGTCGGCGGCGGAGATACCGGCCCAGCTCTCGGCCGCGACGGCCGCCGCGGCCGCCACGTCGTGCGCCCGGCCCGGCTGGTTGCCGACCGCCGTCACCACCAGCGAGCACAGCCGCGCGAGCTGCTCACCCGACAGCACGCCGGTGCCACAATCCAGAGCCTGCAACAACATTCGTTCCGCTACGGCGGGACTGGTGCCGAGCAGGGCGGTCGCGGCCTCGGTCAGTTCCCGCGCTCGCCGCCGCATATCGCCCCGCACCGGCCGGTCCGTCGCGCGCGGCGGTGCCGGGTGTTCGGTCGCGGCGCGTTCGTCGCCGGATCGCTCCGAGTCCCGCGACCCGGAGCCCCGCGGCCCAGGGGCGCGCGGCTCGACCGCCCAGGGGCGGGGATGTCGTTGCGCCGCAGGGGCGCTCGGCTGGTCGGCGGGGATTTCGTCGGCGAACTCCCCCGATGGGCACGGCACGCGCGAATGATCGACGGACCCGCTTGGAAAGCGCTTAACAGCCGCTGATGGTGCCGGCAAATGCCGCGTTACTCCTTCGGCCGCTTGGACTTCGGCAGTTTGGCCACGACATCGGCATAGGACTGATCGATCAGTTCGCGCACTTCCGCATCCGACACCGAGCCGCCCAGCCGCACGGTGTTCCAGCCGTATCGCCCGATATAGGCGGAGGCGCTGACGTCATCGGGATGGATATGCACCAGTTCGTCGGCTTCGAGGCGGTTGCGCCCGCATTTGAGCGTCACCGCCTCCGCGCCGACGAAGGCGAAAATCTTGTCGCCGACTTTCGCGACGACATCGCCCCAGGGTTCGTCGCGCCACGCTCCCGGCTTGCCGAGGCAGTACCGCAGCAGATCGCTCATGACCCTCCTCGATGGCTAGACCGGCAGCAGCCTGCTCACCACACCGGTCAGCTGGCGCGCCGACCGGCATTCGTGCATCTCGACGACCTCGGCGTAGCGGTTGGCGGCCGAATCGCCAGTGCCCCACATCTTTTCGGCCTCCGGATTCAGCCAGTGCGCATGCTTGGCCACCTGAACGAGTTCCCGCAGCGTATTCAGCGCCGGATCGCGATAGTTCGTGCGGGCGTCGCCGAGGATAAGCAGTGAGGTGCGGCTGGTCACCACGTCGGGCCAGTCCTGCGCGAAACCACGCAGCGCCGCACCGTAATCCGAATGCCCCTCGAATCCGACCACCTTCGTCTCGGTGAAGATGCGACGGGTGACCTGATCCAGCGGCGTGACCTGATCGAAGATGTGGGTCACCTCGTCCACCTGGTCGACGAAGGCGAAGATCCGTACCCGCGAGAACTGCTCACGCAGCGAATCCACCAGCAGCATGGTGAAACTGGAGAATCCGGCGACCGATCCCGAGATGTCGCACAGCAGTACCAGATCCGGGCGGCCGGGCCGCGGTTTGCGGGTTTGCAGCGTGATCGGCACCCCGCCGGTGGACATGGATTTCCGCAACGTCTTGCGCAGATCTATTTCGCCGCGCCGGGAACGGCGACGGCGAGCGGCCAGGCGAGACGCGAGCACCCGGGCCAATCGCTGCGAACCGCGGCGCAATTCGGCCAGCTCGTTCTCCGAGATCCGCAAGAAGTCGGCATCCTCGGCCTGGCGCTGGACACCGTAGGTCGCCACCCGCTCGCGGCCCAGCCGCTCGGCCACCCGCCGCCGCGTCTCGGCCTCGACGGTGCCGCGAAACGCCTTGACCCGTTCGCGGGCGGCGCGGCGGGCGACCTCGGTGTCGAACTCCGAATTGTTCTGCCCGGCGGCCAATCCCGCGAGGATCTTGCTGATCAGCACCTCGGGCTGCACATCTTTCAGCGTCTGGTACGCCGAGAACGACGGCCCGTTCGCCGACTGGTACTGGCCCATCTGCTCGACCATCTGCGCGGCCAGATTCTGCAGCTGCCGGGTCTGGTCCCCGCTCGGCTCGGCGGCCAGCATCTCGGCCAGCATGCGCCGCAACTCGAACAGGTCGATTTCACCGTCGTCGCGCCGCGGCAGCTCGATATCCCCGGCGCCCGCACGTTCCCCCAGTGCGGCCGGGAACCACAGCTCGAACAATCCGTCGAAGGTGGCGCGCTGCGTGGGCCGGCGCAGCAGCGCACAGGCCAGGCCCTCGCGCAGCATCTCGCGATCCATCAGATCGACCACGGTGAGCACCCGGCCGGCGTCCACGGTTTCCGACGGGCCGACCGGAATTCCCCTGGCGCGCAAGGCTTCCACGAAGCCGACCACATGCCCGGAAAGCCCGTGCGGCGCGGTCTGCCCGGGTTGCGGCGCACCCTGCGCCGCGGACGCGGACCCGCCACGCAGCGCCGCCGAGACCAGCGCGCGGGGGGTGGTGCGCTTACCGGACACGGCTCAGGCCAATTTCAGCTCGGCCAGGGCGCGCTGATGGTCGCTCTGGTGTTTGAGCACCACGCCGAGCGTCGCGCGCACGGTCTTGTCGTCGAGATCCTTCAGTCCCAGCGCCAGCAGCGTCCGGGCCCAGTCGATGGATTCGGCGACCGAGGGCAACTTCTTCAGCTGCATCCCGCGCAGCACGTGCACCACGCGGACCAGCTGTGCGGCCACGGCCGGTTTCAGCTCCGGCACCCGGCTGGCGAGGATGCGGCGCTCGAGTTCCTCGTCCGGGAAGTCGATGTGCAGGTAGAGGCAGCGGCGCTTCAACGCCTCCGACAGCTCGCGGGTCGCGTTGGAGGTGAGTACCACGAACGGACGGCGAGTGGCGGTGATCGTGCCGAGTTCCGGGACGGTGACGGCGAAGTCGCTCAGCACCTCCAACATCAGGCCCTCGATCTCGACATCCGCCTTGTCCGCCTCGTCGATCAGCAGCACGGTCGGGTCGGTGCGCCGGATAGCGGTCAGCAGCGGGCGCTGCAGCAGGAATTCCTCGCTGAACACATCAGCTTTGGTGTCGGCCCAGGCGTTGCCCGAATCCGGCCCACCGGACGTCGCCGACTGGATGCGCAGAATCTGCTTGGCGTGGTTCCACTCGTACAGGGCCCGCGCCTCGTCGATCCCCTCGTAGCACTGCAGGCGGACCAGTTCGGCATCGGCGACCTGGGCGACCGCGCGCGACAGTTCGGTCTTACCGACGCCGGCGGGTCCCTCGATCAGCAGCGGCTTGCCGAGCCGGTCGGCCAGGAAGACCGAGGTGGCGGTGGCCTTGTCGGCCAGGTAGCCGGTGGTGGCCAGGCGGTCGATCACATCGTCGACCGAGGCGAAAATCGGCTCGTGCACGGTCGTCTGCACAGTTGGGCCCTCCTTCGGGAACAGCGCAGCCCACTGCAGGTATGCACCGTAAAGACCAGCTGCTCACGACGGTACACACCCGTGGGCCGGGTTCGATACTCCGGTGTCGGCGAGACCACAGGCCCGGCCGGCACCGGTGGTCACGGCCGGGGACGGGGTCAGCTCGGCCGAATCTGGCCGTCGCCCCAGACGATCCACTTGGTGGAGGTCAGCTCCGGCAGCGCCATCGGACCGCGGGCATGCAGCTTCTGGGTGGAGATGCCGATCTCCGCGCCGAATCCGAACTGCTCGCCGTCGGTGAAGGCGGTGGAGGCGTTGACCATCACCGCGGCCGCGTCCACCCGGGCGGTGAACTCGCGGGCCGCCTTCAGATCGGCGGTCACGATGGCCTCGGTGTGGCCGGTGCCCCACTCGTTGATGTGGTCGACCGCGGCGTCGAGACCGTCGACGACCTTCAGCGCGATATCGAGCGAGAGGTATTCGTCGGCCCAATCCTCCTCCGTCGCGGGAACCAGACCGGGCAGATCGCCGTGGATGGTGACCTGAGCCCGTTCCAGCGCGCCGATCAGGCGCGGAACCGCGGTATCGGCGATCGCGCGATCGATGAGCACCGTCTCGGCGGTGTTGCAGACACTGGGCCGGCGGGTCTTGGAGTTCAGCAGAATCGATTCCGCCATGTCGAGATCGGCGGCGGCGTGCACGTAGACGTGGCAGTTGCCGGTGCCGGTTTCGATGGTCGGGACCCGTGCGTCGCGCACCACGGCGTTGATCAGCCCGGCGCCGCCGCGCGGGATGACCACGTCCACCAGGCCGCGGGCCTGGATCAGATGGGTGACGCTCGAGCGATCCTCACTCGGCAGC
The DNA here is from genome assembly GCF_001612635.1 of Nocardia africana NBRC 100379. Taxonomy (GTDB): domain Bacteria; phylum Actinomycetota; class Actinomycetes; order Mycobacteriales; family Mycobacteriaceae; genus Nocardia; species Nocardia africana. The sequence goes on from NZ_BDAV01000005.1 coordinate 398,055, forward strand.
AGTTGGACGGCGTCGGCCGGAAGACCCTGGGCCACAAGGGCTTCCCGCATGACCTCGACCAGGGCGGCGTTCGATCGCGCCGCCGAGGACGAGCCGCGCAGCAGGGCCGCGTTACCCGACTTCAACGCCAGGCCGAAGGCGTCGACGGTGACGTTCGGGCGGGCCTCGTAGACCATGCCGACCACGCCCAGCGGCACACGCACCTGCCGGATCTCCAGTCCGTTGGCCAGCGTCGAACCGCGCAGCACCTCACCGACCGGATCCGGCAGACCGGCGACCTGACGCAACCCGGAGGCGATGCCGTCGATGCGCGGTTCGGTCAGCCGCAGGCGATCCAGCAGCGAGGCCGCGGTTCCGCCCGCCTCCGCGGTCGCGATGTCTTCGGCATTGGCGGCCAGGACGGCATCCTTCGCCGCGAGCAGCGCATCGGCGGCGGCGTGCAGGGCCGCATCCTTCTGCGCGGTCGTCAGCTGTGCCAGCGTCCGCGACGCCACCCGAGCCCGCCGCGCCGCCTCGTGCACCGCCTCGCGCACGGTATCCACTTCGCCGACAGTTCCAGCAGTCATGGTGAACAGCCTACTGACCGGGCCGCGGACGCCGTCGGCGGATAACCGCCGAACGCGCGCCGGCGTCGGTGCCCACCGCTACCGTGTGCTCATGGTCGCCACCATCCGGTTGTCCTCGGGTTCGGGTCGTTGGGTGTTGCTGGCCACGGTGCTGGGTTCGGGGATGGCGATGCTGGACGCGACCGTGGTCAATGTGGCCCTCCCCCGCATCGGCGACGAATTCGGCGCCTCCATGGCGGGCCTGCAGTGGACCGTCAACGCGTACACACTCACGCTGGCCGGGTTGATTCTGCTCGGCGGCTCACTGGGTGACCGATTCGGGCGTCGGCGGATCTTCGTCGTCGGCGTGGTGTGGTTCGCGTTGGCCTCGGCGATCTGCGGTGCGGCGCAAGGTATTCCGATGCTCATCGCCGCGCGCGCCCTGCAGGGCGTGGGCGGCGCGCTGCTCACTCCCGGTTCGCTGGCGATCATCCAGGCCTCTTTTGCGAAATCGGATCGCGCCCGCGCGGTGGGCGCGTGGTCCGGGCTCGGCGGGGTCGCCGGCGCGATCGGTCCCTTCCTGGGCGGATGGCTGGTCGGCGCGGCCGGGTGGCGCTGGGTGTTCCTGCTGAACATCCCGCTGGCCGCGGTGGTGGTGCTGGTCGCGGTGCGGCATGTGCCGGAGACCTACGGTTCCGGCGCGCCCGACGGCTCCGCGACAACCCGCCCGGCTCCCGAATCCGGCGGCCCGGCACACGAGGGGTTCGATGTGCTGGGGGCGTTCCTCGCGGCACTGTGCCTGGCGGGCATCACCTACGCGCTGACCATGGCCCCCGAACACGGGAGCAGCCGGACGGCCGTGGTGGCGACGGCGGTGATCGGCGTGCTCGCCGGGGTGGCCTTCGTCGTGGTCGAGCGGCGGCGCTCGGCGCGAAGCGGTGCGCCCGGGCACCACGGGCCCCCGCCGATGCTGCCGGTCGAGATCTTCGCCTCGCGGCAGTTCAGCGCGATCAACGCCGTCACCTTCGTGATGTACGGCGCGATGGGTGTGGTGTTCTTCCTGCTGGTGCTGACCCTGCAGGTGGTGGCCGGTTTCAGTCCGATCGCGGCCGGAACCGCGATGCTGCCCTCGACCGTGCTGATGCTGCTGTTCTCCGCGCGCTCGGGTGATCTGGCGCAACGCATCGGGCCGCGCATCCCGATCACCGCGGGTGTTCTGCTGGCGGCCGCCGGGATGCTGCTGATGATGCGGATCGGCCCTGACGCCTCCTATGTCAGCGATGTGCTGCCCGCCGCCCTCGTGTTCGGTCTCGGACTCACGCTGGCCGTCGCGCCGCTGACCGCGACCGTGCTGGCGACGGCCGACGAACGGCACGCGGGGGTGGCCAGCGGCGTCAACAACGCCGTCGCCCGAGCGGCCGGATTGCTCGCCGTGGCGGCGATCCCGCCGCTCACCGGACTCACCGGCGCCGCCTACACCGACCCCACCGCGTTCGAACACGGATTCCGCGAGGCGATGCTCATCTGCGCGATCGTCATGGCCGCGGCCGCGGCGCTGACCGTGGTCACTGTCCGCGACGACGCGCTACGGGACGCGAGTCCCGAGGCCACGCCGCAATGCAAGATCAACTGCCCGGTGACCGGCCCGCCCCTCGAGCCCCGGCACGCCGAAGCGACGTCCGGCCCGGTCGGCGACCAGGAATAAGACGCGCACACCGAAAGGGCTGTGTCCGAACGATAGTCGCGGCCGCGTTGTCGCCGCTGCCGGTGAATGATTCGATGGTGTCATGGCAGATATCGACAGGGTGGTGTCGGCGGAGCGTGACATCGCCGCGCCGGCCGGGCACATCTTCGAATTGATCGCCGATCCGGCGCAGCAGCCGCGGTGGGACGGGAACGACAATCTCGACCGGGCGGAGGCCGGGCAGCGCGTGCGGAGTGTGGGTGACGTCTTCGCGATGACACTCACCAACGGGAGTGTGCGGGAGAACCACGTCGTGGAGTTCGAGGAGGGACGCCGGATCGCCTGGCTGCCCGCGGAATCCGGGCAGCGGCCGCCGGGGCATCTGTGGCGGTGGGAGCTCGAACCCGTCGACGAGAGCCGGACGCGGGTGCGCCACACCTACGACTGGACGCGGCTGACCGACGAGGGCCGGCTGCCCCGGGCCCGGGCGACGACCTCCGACAAACTTCTCGGGTCCCTCGACCGGCTGGCCGCGCTGGCGACCGCGGCCGACCGCGCCTGACCGCGGCGACGTTCGGGCCCGCCCGCACCGGGGCGGGTTACGGTGCGTGCATGGCACGGATCGCAGTGGTCGGCAGCATCAACATGGATCTGGTGACGCGCACGCCGCGGCGGCCGCGGCCCGGAGAGACCGTCCTCGGCACCGCCTTCGATACGGTGCCCGGCGGAAAGGGCGCGAATCAGGCGATCGCCGCCCGGCGTGCGGGCGCGGCGGTCGATTTCGTCGGCGCGGTCGGAACCGACGTCTTCGGCGCCGAGCTGCGGAAAGTGCTCGAGGACAACGAGATCGGGACCGCCGGGCTGCGCACCGTCGAGGGGTCCAGCGGAACCGCGACCATTGTGGTCGACGAGGCGGGCGAGAATACGATCATCGTGGTCGGCGGAGCCAATGCGGAGCTGTCGGGACTCACCGACGGCGATCGCGCCCTCGTCGCCGAGGCGGATATCCTGTTGTGCCAGCTGGAAATTCCGGTGGAGACGGTGCTCGGCGCCGCCCGCTGCGCCCGTGATCGCGGCACGCTTGTTCTGCTCAATCCGTCCCCCGCGCGGTCACTGCCACCGGAGCTGTGGGAGGCGGTCGACATCGCGGTGGTCAACGAGGGCGAAGCGGCACAACTGGATTCGGAACTGCGGGCGGTCCCGCACGTGCTGACCACCCGCGGCGGCGCAGGCGCGAGTTATCGCGGACCGGAGGGCGAGCTCACCCATCCGGGGATGCGGGTCGAGGTGGTCGATACGACCGGCGCCGGGGACACGTTCACCGGCGCACTCGCCGCACACTGGCACGAGGGCCCCGCCGCCGCTCTGGCCTGGGCGTGCACCGCCGGCGCCCTGGCCACCACCGTCGTGGGCGCCTCCGCGTCCATTCCCACCGCCGCGGCGATCGAGCGGGCACTCGCCGAATAGCGCGCGGGCTGTAGAAGACCCGCGTCGGACTACTTCGCGGTGTGGCGCGCGATGAGTTCCGACATCTGGGCGCCCACCCGCTCCAAGGGCGCCATCGACCGCGTCGCCAGGGACAGGATCACCGCCCCCTCCAGCGCCGCCACGACCGTGGTGGCCAGCGATATCGCCAGATCGGGCTCGACGTCCTCGGTTTCGAGGCGTTCGGCGAGAATGGTCTCCCATTCGGTGAAGGTCGCACCGGCGGCGTCGGCCGCGTCGGGCGCCTCCGAGCGCCCCAGCGCGGCCGCGACGATCGGGCACCCGGCGGTGAAGTCGCTCGAAGCCAGCTTGTCGCGCCAGAGCGCCGGAAAGGCGCCGACGCACGACGCCACGTCGGCCCCCGTGGTGATCGTGCGCAGCAGCGCGCTGTAGGCGGCGCCGGCCGCGCGGGTCGCCTCCGCGATCAGTTCCGATTTACCACCGGGAAAGTTGAGGTACACCGAGCGGCGAGAGATGCCGCTGTGGTCGAGCAACTGCGCGATACCGGTGCCTGCCACACCGTTGCTGCGCATCAGATCCACGGCGCTGTCGATGAGCCGGTCGCGGGCTCCCATGATGCGACCCCTTTCCTCGTGCACCCTGCACGGTCCAGCCTACCGTTGCTCTAGACCGATCGGTGTACTACTGTGCCGACTATACCGATCGGTATACCTCATTTCCGATCCGCGCCCTGGAGGATAGGCATGACCGGACTGCACGACCCACTTCCCCTGCCCTGCGGCCAGGTGCTCCCCAACCGGATCATGAAATCGGCGCTCAGTGAGGGGCTCGGCACCGCGGCCCATGCTCCCGACGACCGGCTGGTCCGGTTGTATCGCCGCTGGGGGGCGGGCGGCTACGGCCTGATCGTCACCGGCAACGTGATGATCGATCGCACCCAGCTCGGTGAGCCGGGCAACGTCGTCGTCGACGACGATCGCGATCTCGCCGCGCTGACGCGCTGGGCGAAGGCCGCCAAGGACGGCGGCACCCCGATCTGGATGCAGCTGAATCATCCCGGCCGCCAAGCCAATCCGCTGGCCACCCGGCAGCGACCGGTGGCGCCCTCGGCAGTCGCGTCGGGAGTGCCCGGCCTGCCCACACCGCGCGCGCTCACCGAGGCCTACATCCACGAGCTGATCCGGCGCTTCGCCGACGCGGCGCGGATCGCGGAGTCGGCCGGCTTCGACGGGGTGCAGATCCACGGCGCCCACGGCTACCTGGTGTCGCAGTTCCTGTCGCCGCTGGCCAATCGGCGCACCGACGACTGGGGCGGTGACGAGCGGCGCCGGGCGCGCTTTCTGCTCGAGGTGGTCGGCGCGATTCGCGCGGCGGTTCAGCCGGGCTTCGCGGTGGCGGTCAAGCTGAATTCGGCGGATTTCCAGCGCGGCGGTTTCACCGAGGAGGAATCGCGGGCGGTGGTTCGGCTCTTGGCCGGGCTTCCGCTCGATCTGATCGAAATCAGCGGCGGCAGTTACGAATCCCCGGCGATGATGGGCCGCGCCGACAGCGTGGCGGCGAGTACCCGAGCGCGGGAGGCCTACTTCCTGGAGTACGCGGAGACGGTGCGGCAGATCGCGGCCACGGTGCCGCTGGCGGTCACCGGAGGCTTCCGCAGCCGGACGGCGATGGCCGATGCGACGGGCTCCGGCGCCTGCGATGTGGTCGGGCTCGGCCGCCCCACCACGGTGTACCCGGCCGCTGCCGCCGACCTGCTCACCGGCGGCACGGAGGTTCTCCGGCCGCCGTCGATTTCGCTGGGCCTGCGCGGGCGTGTCGCTCGCAGTGGCATGCTGCGCGCCGTCGACGGTGCCCTGGATCTGCAATGGCACACCGATCAGCTGCATCGCCTCGGCGCCGGGCTGGATCCGGATCCGGCCAGGTCACCGTGGTCGACCGCGATAACCATGTTGCGCCGCAACGGCCTCGACGCTTTCCGATCCACGCGCGCGACAGCCGGTAGTACCGACCGGAAGTCGACGAAGTTCCGGATCGAACGCGCCGTCGGCCGCTACCTGGTCAACCCTGGATTCGCCGCGCTGGACCGGATCGGTGTGCGGTCCACCTTCGCGACCGAACTGGAGACCATCGGCCGCAAATCCGGTCAGCCACGGCGAGTTCCGGTCTCGGTGCTGTTCGACGACGACGGTGCGTGGATCATCTGTCAGCACGGCATGCGGTCGGGCTGGGGCAACAATGTGCGCGCCGATCCCTCGGTACGCCTGCGGCACAACGGAATCTGGCGCGCGGCCACGGCCGAGTTGCGCCCCGACGACGATGTGGTCGCCCGGGCCCGCGCCTTCGCTCAGCACCCGGCGCTCGCACCGCTGACCGCCGCCGGATTCGCCGCCCTGCAAACCGATCCGATCTCGGTGCGGGTCACCTTCACAGACAGGTAGGAACCCTGTGGCCGGCGCGCGTTACCGCGTGCCGGCCGCCGAGCGGTGGTGACGGCCGTTCAGCCGCGCGCCCATTCGTGGCCCCAGTAGCTGTCGGCCGTCATCTCCTCCGCGACGTAGTCCTCGCCCACGAGCATTCCCTCGCAACCGAATTCGAGGTCCCAGCCACCTGGGGTGCGGACGTAGAAGGAGATCATCTTGTCGTTGGTGTGGCGACCGAGCGTCGAGGACAGGTGGTAGCCCGCCTTGGTCACCCGGTCGAGGGCCCGGCCGACATCGTCGAGCGCGTCGACCTCGACCATCACGTGCACGATCCCCGGACCGTCGCCCCGGCCGCCGGGAATCAGCGCCAGGCTGTGGTGGCGGGGATTGACACCCATGAAGCGGATCCAGATCGGATGTTCGGGGGGACCCACCCGGAACGAACCGCGCGAGGCGAAGTCCAGGACCTCGGTGTAGAACTGCCGCGCGGCCTCGATATCGGGCACCGGCAGCACGACGTGGCCGAGACCGAGATCGCCGGCGACGAAACGGTTCCCGTACTTGCCGACCACCGGGCTGTGATCGAGCAGCGGTCCGTGGAAGACCTCGATGGTGAATCCGGCCGGATCGGTGAAACTGATCGCCTCCTCGACGTGGCGCGCGGCGGCTTCGGCGACAGTCAGCTCGGTGACCTCGACACCGGCCGCGGCGAGGGTCTCGCGCACCAGCGTCAGCGAGCGTCGGTCGGCGACCTGCCAGCCGACGGCGATCACCTCGTCGCGATCGCCCGGAACCAGCTCCAGACGGTAGGTGTGCTCGTCGGTGCGCAGATACACCGACTCCGGATTCGGGCCCGACCCTTCGGCGAATCCGATGGTGTCGAAGGCGAATTCACGCCACGCGGCGACATCGGCGATTCGCGCCCGGACATATCCGAGCGAGCTGACGGCGGCCATTTTCACTCCTTGCAAGGGGTCGGGTGGTTCAGGAATAACTGATCGAAACGTCGTCGGTGACCGGTACCGCCTGACAGGCCAGCACATAGCCCTCGGCGAGATCCTCCTCCTCGAGGACCTCGTTGCGGCGCATGGACACCTCGCCGGATACCACCCGGCACACGCAGGCGCTGCATGCGCCCTCGCGGCACGAATACGGCGCCTCGAGGCCCGCGGCCAGCAAGGTGTCCAACAGGACCTGGCGTCGCGGCCACGCCATCCGGTGATTCTCGCCGTCCAGCTCGACCTCGACGTGCGCCGAGTCGGCGAGGTCGGCGTCGTCGGTCACCGGAGTCGCGGCCTCGAACGGATTGCCGGTGAGGGAGACGAACTTCTCCATGTGCACGCGCCGCCGGTCGGCGCCGTGCGCGGCCATCGCGGCGCCGACGGCATCCATGAACGGCCCCGGCCCGCAGACGAATGTCTCGCGGTCGGCCCAGTGCCGCACCAGCGCGGACAGTTGCGGCACGCTCGGCAGGCCCTGCACCGATTCCAGCCAGTGCAGCACCTGCAGCCGATCCGGATGCGCCGCAGCGAGTTCGGCGAGTTCCGCGGCGAAGATGACCGACGCTTCGTCGCGATTGGCGTACACGAGGGTGCAGTGGCCGCTGCCCTGCGCGAGTATCGATTTCAGGATCGACAGCACCGGGGTGATGCCGCTGCCGCCGGCGAACAGCAGCAGATCGGCGTCCAGAGAGGCCGGGGTGAACAGTCCGGCGGGCGGCAGCACCCGCAGGGCGTCACCGGCGACGGCGTTGTCGCACAACCAGTTCGACGCATAGCCGGCCGCCGTTCGTTTGACGGTGACCTTCAGCGGCCCATCCTCGTGTGGTGCGCTCGACAGCGAGTAGCACCGGCTCACCGAACCGGTCAGTTCGCTGGGGATGCGCAGGGTGAGGAACTGTCCGGGCCGATAGTCGAACCGCTGCACGTGTTCCGGCGGCGGAACCAACTCGAGCGACACGGCGTCCGCGGTCTCGCGCACCACCCGGACGATCTCGACGGTAACCGGATCGGCCGGCGACCCGGCGGCTGCCACGACGTCGTCCGCGGATTCGCCGCCGGTTGCCGAGACGCGCGGGCCGGCCTCCTCGCGCGCACTGCGCGGCTCACGCACGCCGAGTTCGATCGCGGTATCCATCGAGCACCACCACATCCATTTCTGTGCCGTTCATCCAGCTTCCTGCCCCGCCGTCATGCCACCGTCCGGCCGCGGGTGCGCACATCGACGTCGCGGGTACTCACGCTCACCCGCCCCGACCGCACCGCCGCGTCGATGCTCTCGCGCAGAGCGGCGCAGGTGTGCGTGCCCGGCCCCGACAGTTCGGTGCACGCGCGCATCGCCGACCGGCTCCACTGCACGCTCGTATGCTGCGGGCTGAACTTCTCCACCAGCACACACGTTCCGCAGGATCGGCACGAAACCTCGTCCATCGCGATGACTCTCAGCCCGCCACGGCCTGTTCGGCCCGCTTGGCGAGGTTCTCGGCGACCTCGGCCTCCCAGGCGGTGACCGCGCGGGTGGTGTCGACCTCGAATTCGAAGCGCGCGGTCATCTCCTCGGAGATGTCGGCGACGTCGGTGTAGAACTGCTCGTACCAGCGACGCAGCTGATAGACCGGCCCGTCCTCCTCGCACAGCAGCGGATTGTTGATGCGCGACTTGCGCTTCCAGATCGCCGCATCCTGTTCGAACCCCTTGCCGAGGCCGCCGACGAAGGCCGCCGCGATCTGCTCGGCCCGCTCCGGCGAGACACCCTGCGGCTTCTTCGCGATCGCCCCGTACTGCAGGACGAACCGGTTCTCGGTGATCGGGTAGTGGCAGTTGATCAGGTAGCCCTCGACCGAGAGATCCGCGCTGTCGCTGCGCAGGTAGTCGATCATGTAGGAGGGCCCGTAGTAGGACGCCTCCGAGTGCAGAGTGTTCTTGCCGCCCAATGCCTTCGCGGTTTCGCCCATCATGTCCTCACGCGAGATGGAGGTCATGTACTGGCTGGCGATGTGGCCCTCGAACACGTTCTTGAAGAATGTCGGGAAGCCGTAGTGCACGTAGAAGAAGTGCGCCATGTCGACCACGTTGTCGACCACTTCGCGGCAGTTGGCCTCGACGATCATCGAGTTCCAGGTCCAGTCGGTCCACTCGTCGTCGAAGGCGGCGTCGATGCGCGGGATGGTGACGTCGGCGGGCGGCTGCTTGCCCTCCGGATCGTTCCAGACGAACAGCTGCTTGTTCTGCTCCAGGGTCGGCCACGCCTTGGTGCGCGCCAGCGGAGGCACCCGGCGCGCGTAGGGGATTCCGGTGCATTTGCCCTTGCCGTTCCACCGCCAGTCGTGGAAGGGGCAGGCGAGCGAATCGCCCTTGACGGTTCCGTCGGCGAGATTGCCGCCCATATGCGGGCAGTAGGCGTTGAGGACGTTGAGCGTGCCGTCCTCACCGGCGAAGACGACCAGTTCGGTGCCGAATGCGGCGACGGTGTGCGGCTTGCCGTCGCGGAAGGAGTCCGCCAGGCCCAGGCAATGCCAGCCGCGGGCGAACCGGGTGGGCGGTGCGCCGGCGTCGATGACCCGCACTTCGCTGTCGCTGTTCATGATTCCTCCGTCTCGATTGCGATCGGCCTCGTGTGCGATCGGCCTCGACTGCCCGCCGGCCGAACCCGCCCCGGGTGATGACTCGATGCTCGCCATCGGGACGGGGGCCCGGCATGCGAAGTCCCACTGGCCGGGAGATTCGCGCCGCCCATCGGCAATGACGGGACGCGGCAGGGGCGCAGGCGGGTACGCACCAGCCGCCCGCCCCGCGACTCTCGCGCGTCAGTGCCCGTGCAGCCGTTCGAAGGAGGAGCGGTAGAACAGCAGCGGCGCCTGTTCGGAATGTTCGGCCAGGGCGGTGACTCGCGCGATCACGATGGTGTGGTCGCCGCCGTCGACCTCGCGATCCAGCTCGCAGTCGATACTGGCCAGCGCGCCGCTCAGCCGCGGCGACCCGTTCCCGGACAGCTCCCAGTCCACGCCGGCGAATTTATCGGTGCCGCTGCGGGCGAGCGCGCGGCAGACGTCGGCCTGGTCGTGGGCAAGGATGTTCACGCAGAATCGCCCCACCTCGCGGATGCGCGGCCACGACGTCGAGGTCCGCGCGGGGAAGAAGCAGACCCGGGGCGGGTCGAGGGACAGCGACGAGAACGACTGGCAGCTGAACCCGATCGGCTGGTCGCCGGACAGGGCGGTGATCACCGTGACCCCGGAGCAGAACCTGCTCAGCACGGATTTGAAGGTCGCCTCCGAGATCTCGTCCACCTGTACTACCGGCTCCACGGCCACTCCTTGTTTCGGACAGACATATAGCTGTAAGTCATGACACCAGGTCGGCCCCTGGACCGGTCAACAGCCAGGTCCAGTGAACGGGAGAGATTTCGGTAGCACTTACGTAGTTCCACCGATTCGCGATCGATGTGGTGGCAGCCACTGTGATAGGTGACACAAATGCCGAAACCGAACATGCCTAGTCGAAATACTTCTAGACTGCATATGAGCCAACGGAGGTACATATGACCGTCACCGTGCTGCCCTCCGCGGAACGCACCACCACGGCCGCGCATCACGCGACGACGGGCGCCAGGGCTCATCGAGCCGGCGCGCCGATTCCGGTGTCGATGATCGAGCGAATGACGCTGATCCTGGACGCCTTCGACGCGAACACCCCGACTCTGACCCTGCTGGAACTGGTCGAGCGAACCGGACTTCCGCGCTCGACGGTCCATCGCATCCTCGATCAGATGATCCGGCTGCGCTGGCTGGCGCATTCCGCCGGCGGCTACCGCCTCGGCATGCGGACGCTCGAACTGGGCGGACTCACCGCGGACCACAACGAGATTCGCGATGCGGTGAGCCCGCTGCTGCACGAACTGTCGCAGCGGACGGGCATGGTCGGCCACCTGGCGGTGCTCGACGGTCGCGAGGTCGTCTACCTGGACAAGGCCGGCGGCCGGTTCGCCGCGGCACTGCCGACCCGGCTCGGCGGCCGGATGCCCGCGCACGCAACGGCTTTGGGCAAGGCGATGCTGGCCGCGCTGGAACCCACCATCGCCGAGGCCGCCTTCCGCGGCCGGCTGCCCCGCCTCACTCCCCGGACCCTGGCCGAACCCGACGCGCTGCATCGCGAACTCGGGCAGATCCGGTTGCGCCAGGGTGTCGCGATCGACCGTGAGGAGGCGATGGTCGGCATCGCGTGTGTGGCCGCGCCGCTGCGTGGACGCGGCGCCCCGCCGGCCGCGCTCTCGCTGTCGGGGCGGGCCGAGGCGATGAGTTACGACCGGCTGGCCCGGGTCGTCCTCGAGGTCGTGCACGAGGCCGGGCGGGCGCTGTTCCCGCACCGCACCCGCTGGCGCTGATTTCGGATCCGCATATGACTGGGCGGTATAGTTCGGCGATGACATCTGGCACCGATCTGCCGACCACCTCGTGGGCCGTGCTCGGGATGCTTTCGCATGCGGACGAATTGTCCGGCTACGACCTGAAGAAGTGGGCGGACTGGAGTTTGCAGTTCTTCTACTGGAGCCCGTCGTTCAGCCAGATCTACGCCGAACTCAAACGGCTCGAGAAGCACGGGTACGTCACCTCGCGCACCGTGACCTCCGAGGACGGCGTGCGCGGCAAGCGGATGTACGCGATCACCACCAGCGGCAGGGATGCCGTGGCGCACTGGGTCAATCATTCACCGGTGGAGGCGCCGGTGCTCAAACACAGTGTGCTGCTGCGGGCGTGGCTCGGTCATCTGGCCGAGCCGGAGCGGCTGCGCGAAATCCTCACCGCGCATATCGATTACGCGGAGAAGATGCGCCGCCGCGCCGCCGCCGACGCCGAGGGGTCCGACGCCAACCCGGAGTGGGCCTTTCCCAGCGCCGTGTTGCGGTGGTGCATCCGCCACTACGAGGCGGAGCGCCAACTGGCCGAGGATCTACTCGACGACCTGGAGGCGCTGAACAAGCGCGGACGGCTGCCCCGCAATCGCGAGGCTCCGCTCGCACCACCGAAGTCGAAGGCTCGTCCGCGATAGCGCACAGGACCGGCGCGCCGGATCCGTCGCTACACTCGCCGGACCCGAGCCAGCCAGGCGGCGGTCTCCACCGTCCCGTTTTCGGCCACGTGCAGCCCGGCGACCTGATCGGCGACCACCGGGGTCACCCGGCCGCGATAGGACGCGGGTCGCAGATCCTCCAATTCCCAACCCGCATCGAATGATTCACGCAGCAGCCGATCGCTGATGCGCGGCCCGAAGCCCGGGTCGATATCGGAGAGTGCCAGCACATGCACCAGACCGCCCGGAACGCACAGGGCGTGCAGCGACCGGACGTAGGCGGCGCGGGTGCCGGGGTCCTCGCGGAAGATGTGGAACAGTGCGCTGTCGACGATCGTGTCGAAGGCGCCGAGTTCGGCGGCCGCAGCGGGATCGGCGCCGAGCCGGACCGCATCGGCAACCTGGAAGCGCGCCCCGGGCACCCCCTTCGCGGCGGCGTTGCGCCGCGCGTACTCGACGGCGCTCGGCGACAGATCGATACCCAGCACGTCGTATCCCAGGGCGGTCAGGGCGATGGTGTGCTCCCCCGCACCCGTTCCGACATCGAGCACCCGTCCCCGGATCAACCCCTCGCGTTCCACCTCCATGATCGCCGGCTGCGGCGCACCGATCACCCAGGGAGCGGTGTCGTCGTCGTAGACGGTGTTCCAGAACTCTGCGGCCTGTGTCATGACCCCAGCGTGCATCCTCAACCGCACTCGAGGTCAACGCCGGCGCCGGGTCCGGTGAATCCGCCGTCCCCAGAATCTCACTGAGCGGAACCCTTCCTAGCGAGGAGCGTTTCGGAATATTTCTATTAGGCATACAGGAGGTGCACGATGACCGGTGAACTCGATTCCATCCAGAACGCACTCGACGCCCTGGCCGCCGGCCGGCCCGTCGTGGTGGTCGACGACGAGGATCGGGAGAACGAAGGTGATCTCGTACTGGCCGCGGAATTCGCGACCGCGCAGACCATCGGTTTCCTGATCCGTCACACCAGTGGCGTGCTGTGCGTGCCGATGCCCGGCGCCGACCTCGACCGGCTCTCGCTGCCCCCGATGACGGCGGTCAACGAGGACCCCAAGGGCACCGCCTACACCGTATCGGTCGACGCGGCGGCGGGCGTCAGCACGGGTATCTCGGCGGCCGACCGCGCCCACACCATGCGGCTGCTGGCCGATCCGCGCACCACCCCGGCCGACCTCACCCGGCCCGGGCACGTCTTCCCGCTGCGGGCGCATCCGCGCGGCGTGCTGGGCCGCGCCGGGCACACCGAGGCGACCGTCGACCTGTTGCGCGCGGCCGGCTTGCGCCCGGCGGGTGTCATCGCGGAGGTCGTCAACGACGACGGATCGATGGCGCGGCTGCCACAGCTGCTGACCTTCGCGCGCGAGCACGCGCTGCCGATCATCTCCATCGCCGACCTCATCGAGTACCGAAAGCACCGCGAGCACACCGTCACCCGGCTCGCGCAGACCCGGCTGCCCACGCGCTACGGCGACTTCCAGGTCTTCGGCTACCGCGACGCCGACTCCGGTGCGCAACCGGTCGAGCATCTCGCCCTGGTCTTCGGCGATCCGTCCGGAACCGACGTCCTGGCCCGGCTGCATTCGGAATGCCTGACCGGCGACGCGTTCGGCTCGCTGCGCTGCGACTGCGGTGAACAGCTGGACGCCGCGCTGCAGGCGGTGGCCGCCGAGGGCCGCGGTGTCGTCGTCTACCTGCGAGGCCAGGAGGGACGCGGCATCGGCCTGCTGAACAAGTTGCGTGCCTACGAACTGCAGGACGCGGGCGCCGACACCGTCGACGCGAATCTGCGTCTCGGGCTGCCGATCGATGCCCGCCGCTACGGCGCGGGCGCACAGATCCTGAGCGATCTGGGTGTCGAATCGGTGCGGTTGCTCAGCAACAATCCGGATAAGCAGGCGGGCCTACAAGCCCACGGCATCGCGGTCACGCGCCGGATTCCGCTGCAGACCGACCCGACCGAGCACAACGTCCGCTACCTGCGCACCAAACGGGAGCGCATGCGCCACCAGCTGGCCGGGCTCGACGTCGCCTCTGCCGCGGCGAACTGAAACATCTTGCGCCGCACCGGTTATCGCCGAGATCAGAGCCGATGTTCGGCGAGCCAGCGCCGGCCGCGCGCCGCCGAGGCCCGCGACAGCCAGGCGTCCTGGACGATCTCGCGCAGCTCGTCGAGGTCGAGTGCACCGATGTGGGCCCCGCGCAGCAGCACCGACAGATGCCCGTCGAAATGAGCGGTGGTGAAGAACGGGGAATCCGGATCCTGAACCAGCGCACGCTTGTCCGACTCCGACGGCACCCAGAAGACGATCACGTCCGGATACCGTTCGCCGGTGTCCGGATCGACGGCGTCCGGGCGCGGGGTGCGGAAGAAGATGAACGACTTGCCACCGACCTGGTAGACCGGATTGCCGCTCGACCCCCGCACCACGGTGACGTGCGGCATCGCCAGGGCGAGCTCTTCCACGTCCTCGATCCGCGCCCGGCGCACCACCGTCGCTCAGTCCGCCAGCTGGGTGAGCAGTGCGCGGGTGCGCTCGGCGGCCTGGCCGCCGACGAAGGGCGCGGCCACGAATTCCGTGGCACCGGCGGCGAACACCTTCTCGATCCGGGCGGCGACCTGCTCCTCGGTGCCGATGATCGCCAGATCGGCCGGCCCCTCGGCGCCCTCGCGGTCCATCATCGCCCGATACGAGGGCAGCGAACCGTAGGCGGCGAAGACGGTGGCGGCCTTCTCCCGGCCGCGATCGACGTCGTCGGTGACCAGCACCGGCAGCGAGCAAACCACCCGCGGCGCGGGCCGGCCGGCCTCGGCGGCAGCCGCGGTGATCGTCGGTGCGATGTGCTCGGCGATGGTCGCGGGTCCGGTCATCCACAGCACGGTGCCGTCGGTGCGGCGCGCGGCCAACTTCAGCATCTGGGTTCCCATCGCGGCCACGAGCACCGGGATCCGGCCGGTCTCCCCCGCGGTCAGGCCCAGGTTCGCGCTCAGGGTCTCACCCTGGAACGACACCGGCTGTCCCTCGAGCAGCGGCCCGAGAATCGACAGGTACTCCTTCATGTGCCGGGCCGGGCGGCCGAAGTCGTAGCCGAACATGTTCTCGATGACGATCTGGTGCGACAGCCCGATCCCCAGGGTGAGCCGTCCGCGACCGGCGGCGAGCGCGGTGGTGGCGGCCTGCTGGGCCAGGGCGCCCGGATGCCGCGGATAGGTCGGCACCACGGCCGTGCCGAGTTCGATATTCGGTACCTTGCTGCCGGCGACGGCGAGCGCGGTCAGCGCGTCGAGACCGAAGATGTGCGACAGCCACGCCGATTCGAAACCCTCGTCGGCCACCTGCTGCAGTTCGTCGGTCAGGCGCACCAGCGCATCCGGTCCGGTCTGTTCGCTGAGCATGATGCCGATCCGCACTGCGGGCCTCCTGGGGACGAGGGGTCTGTGGGTCCGCGGCCCCGACGGACCGCGGGTCGATTGTCGGTTCGCCGTCTCAGCCTATTCCCGTTCCCACCGTCCGCGGCCACGCGGGACCGACATCGCCGATGTGGTCCGAACGCGTTTCGATCACGATAGGGTTGGCGATCATGGCGCGGCGTGTCACCGGGAACCTTCCCGCCGAGGTCACCAGTTTCGTCGGCCGCCGCGACGAACTGGCCACCGCGAAACGGCTGCTGCCCGCGACCCGGGTGCTGACTCTGCTCGGCCCGGGCGGCGTGGGTAAGACGCGGCTGTCGCGACAGGTCGGCGCGACGATGGCGCGCGCCTTCCCGGACGGGGTGTGGCTGGTCGAACTGGCCGATGTGCACGATCCCGATCTCGTCACCCTCAGCGTCGCCGAGGCACTGGATCTGCGCGACGACACCACCGCCCCGCTCGACCGGCTCACCGAATTCCTCGCCAGCAAACGACTCCTGCTGATCCTGGACAACTGCGAACACCTCATCGACGCGTGCGCTGCCCTGGTCGCCCATCTCGTCGCCGCCACCCCCGAGGTGCGGGTGCTGGCGACCAGCCGCGAGGTGCTGGGCATACCCGGTGAGCAGGTGATGCCGATTCCGCCGCTCCCGGTCGCCGAACACGACAGCGACGCGCTGATGCTGCTGGTGGAGCGGGCGACCGCCGCGAATCCGGATTTCACCTTCACCCCCGCCAACCGCGACACCCTCGCCGCGATCTGCCAGCGTCTCGACGGCATTCCGCTGGCGCTGGAACTGGCGGCGTTGCGGTTCCGGGTGTTCACGCCCGAGCAGATCCGCGACCGGCTCGACGACACCATGGACCTGCTCAGCGCCGGACCGCGCACCGCACCGCAGCGCCAGCAGACCATCGAAGGCGCGATCCGCTGGAGCTACGAACTGTGCACCCCCGCCGAACAGCGGCTGTGGCAACAGTTGTCGGTCTTCGCCGGCGGTTTCGACATCGAAGCCGCCGAGGAGGTGTGTCAGCTGCCACCGGGGCCACAGGGACTGCTCGACGCGCTGACCGGCCTGGTCGACAAGTCGGTGCTGCGATTGCGTTACGACGCTGCGGCGCCGCGCTATTCGATGCTGGAGCCGATCCGGCAGTTCGGCCACGACCGCCTCGTCGAACACGGTGACGAGCGCCGGGTGCGGGCGCGCCACCGCGACCACTACCGCGGGCTGGCCCTGCGCGGGCAGACCGCGTACTGGAGCTCCGACGATCTGGCGTGGTTCCGCGAATTGGCCCGCGAACACGCCAATCTGCGGTCGGCCCTGCAGTTCTCGATGCTCGACGCACCGCAGCTGGCGATGGAGACCGCGACGGTGCTGCGCCCCTTCTGGGAGCACTACCGATTCCTCTCCGAGGGGTATCGGTGGCTGACCGACGCCCTGGCCCGGAATCCGGAACCCAGCTGGGAGCGGGCGCGGGCGCTGTCGTCGGCGGCCTCGCTGGCGGCGCTGCTGTCGGATCGGGAGTCGGCGGCGCGGTTGGCCGGCGAATGCGTCACCGTCGCCACCGATCTGGGCGCCACCGACATCCTCGCCGAGGCGGAACTGGATGCGGCACTGATCGATTTCACCGATGCGGATACCGCCGGTGCGCTGCGCCGTTCCGAGGAGGCCGTCCGGCTGGCCCGCGCCGACGAGCATCACGCCACCGAAATGGACAGTCTCGCTTTCGGTTTCATGTGCGCAATCCTGCTGGAGGAGCCGCGGGCGACCGAGATGGCCCGGGAATTCCATGCCCTCACGCAGCGCTACGGGCCGCATATGCTGGGCGGGCTGGCGTTGTGGACGCTCGGGATCGATCAGTGGCGGCTCGGCGATCAGGACGCCGCCGACGACTACCTCGGACGCGCGATCGAGGAATTCGCGCTGTTCGACCGATGCGTGTGGCTGGCTTCGGGATTCGACGGTATGGCGTGGTCGGCCGCCGCTCGCGGCGATATGGAGCGCTCGGCGCGGCTGATGGGCGCGGCCGAGACGCTGCAGCGCAGTACGGTGCGACTGGCCCATACGATCACCAGCGCGGTGGGCGAGAAGGTGCGCGACGAGGTCCGCAACGCGCTGGGCGAGAGCGGTTTCCGCGCCGCCTACGACGCGGGGGCGGCGATGACGCTACCGGCGGCGATCGATTTCGCTCTGGGCCGCGGTCCCGCCGCCGAGGAACCACCGGCCCCGCCCGCACGCCCCACGCCCGTCGACACCGCGGCGCTGTCGCTGCTGACTCGACGGGAGAAGGATGTGGCCCGGCTGGTCGCCGCCGGGCACAGCAACAAACGCATCGCAGCCGATCTGGTGATCTCGGTGCGCACGGCCGAAACCCATGTCGAGCACATCCTGACCAAACTCGGTTTCACCTCGCGCACCCAGATCGCGGGGTGGGCGCGCGACCACGGGTTGTAGCGGGCACGGGCGTCCACCGGCACGGCCCGGAGACGGCGATGGCCGCCGCACCCTCGTGAGGTGCGGCGGCCACTGCGGCGTCGGCGCGAAAAGATCAGCGCGCGTTCACAGTCCGTGGTGCAGGAAGTCGATCACGGCGCGTTCGAACGCGTCCTTGCGCTCGACCTGGACCCAATGCCCGCAGCGCGAGAAGATCCGCAGATCCGCGCGCGGCAGCTGGCGGGCGGGCAGCAGGGCGCCCTCCACCGGTGTCACCCGGTCGTCGCGGCCCCACAGCATCAGCACCTCGTGCTGGATCGCCCGCAGCCGGGCCCACAGCGGAACCGGCTCGGCGAAGGCCGGGTTGTAGAACGTGGCGTAGGCGTCGGCGAGCGCCTTGGTCTGGCGCGGATCCGAGGCCGCGGCCGTGCGGGCCGCGATCAGCTCCTCGGTGAGCACCGCCTGATCGAAGACCATCGTCTTCAACCAGTCGACCGCCCGCTCCGGAGTGGGATCGGCGTTGAAGTCCAGCAGTCGCCGAATCCCTTCCGACGGTTCGGGTCCCAGAATGTTGACGCCCACACCGCCCGGGGCCATCAGCACCAACCGGTCCGCGCGATCGGGATGTTCGGCGGCCAGCAGGGTCGCCACCGCCCCGCCCATCGAATTGCCGAGCAGGTGAGCGGTCTCGATGCCGAGTTCGTCCAGCAGGCCCAAGACCGCGTCGACGGCGATCCGCAGATAGTTGCGGTCGTAGGTTTCGGGCCGTTCGCTGGCGCCGAAGCCGGGCTGGTCGAGCACCAGGCAGCGGAAGTGCGGAGCCAGCGCCTCGAGATTGGCGCCGAAATTGGCCCAGCCCGACACTCCGGCGCCGGAACCGTGCAACAGCACCAGCGGCGCACCGGAACCCGCTTCGTGATACCGCAGTCTCACGCCGTCGACGGTGACCCAGCGGGTGGTGTCCTCGGCGGTGAAACCCATCAGACCATCCGTTCTGTGACCTCGACGCCCATCTCGCCCTGACCGTACATCGCCAGTGCGCGCTCGACGTCGTTGATCACGTGCGCGTTGCCGGCGTGGGCGTCGCGCCAGTTGCGTTCGATCACATTGGGTTTGCGGATCGAGTGGCCGCCGGAGTTCTCGAACAGCAGATCGATCGCGTAGATCGCGCGTTCGGTGCCGCGCACCTGATCGCGGCGGGTCCGCAGCCGCAGCTCGTACGGAATCTCCTCGCCCGCTTCGGCGTAGCGCAGCTGCTCGGTGATATTGCGTTCCTGCTGCAGGATGGCCGCGTCGATCTCGGAGGCGGCACGTGCGATCCGCACCTGCGCGAACGGATCCTCGGCCACCTTCTGCCCGCCGTAGGACAGCCGGACGCGCTCGCGCTGACGCCGCAGATGCGACTCGTAGGCGCCCTGCGCCGCGCCGATGATCGGTGCGGTGATGGTGTTGGAGAACACGCTGGCGAACGAGATCCGATACAGCGCAGCGGTATTCACCTTCTGGCCCGGCCCCACCAGCGCGGACTGATCGGCGGCGCTGTAGGCGCGATAGGCCGGGATGAAGGCCTTCTCGACGATGATGTCGTTACTGCCGGTGCCCGACAGGCCCGACACGTGCCAGACATCCTCGATGCGGTAGTCGGTGCGCGGCACCAGCACCGTCAGGTAATCGGCCCCACCCTGATCGTTGGGCACCACCGCGCCCAGGAACGCCCAGTCGGCGTGATCGCAGCCCGAGGAGAAGCTCCACCGGCCGCTCATCTCGAAGCCGCCGTCGACGGGAGTCAGCTTGCCCGTGGGCGCATACGACGAGGAGACCAGCGTGTCGGGATCCTCACCCCACACATCCTGCTGGGCCCGCGGGTCGAACAACGCCAGCTGCCACGGATGCGCACCCAGCACCGAGGACACCCACGCGGTCGACGGGCAGACGGTCGCGATCGCGCGAATCACCTCGTAGAAGGCGACCGGCGACTCCTCCGCACCACCGAAGCGGCTCGGCTGCAACATCCGGAACACGCCCGCCTCGGTCAGCTCGCGGATCGTCTCGGCGGGCACCCGCCGCACCTGCTCGGCCGTCACCGCCCGTTCGCCGATCGCCGGGAGCAGGTCCCGCACCCGATCGAGCACCTTGTTCGTCATTGCCGGTGTTCCTCCCTGCCTCTGCGCTGCCACGCACTGGGTCGATGCCTCGACGGTAGGGGCGGGCGGGAGTGGCGGGCCCGAGAAGTCCCGATCATCGGAATGCGGAGGCCGAGACCCCGGCGGAGCGAAGCACGGCCCGGAACACAACCTCACTCAGCGAAACGCCGCGCCCGCTGACCGGGACTTCGCGCGGGCACCCCGCGATCCACTCGTCATGGTGTGTGAACGGCGTCACGTTCGTGGGTGGCGCACGCGAGGAGGAAGAGTCGATGCGGGTCCTGATCACCGGAGTCACCACACCCACCGGTCGCGCGGTGGCGCGCATGCTGGCGGCCGCCGGGCACGACGTTGCCGGAGCGGACCGGGTCCGGCACCGGTATGTGGATCCGCGGATCGAGGTGTATATCGCCGATCCCGGCAGTGCCGGCGCCTACCGCGGCATCGTGGACGGCTGCGACACGGTGGTGGACGTTTCGGACGGTCCGGTCGCGGCGGTCGCCGCGGCGGCGCAGGAGGCAGGCGCCCGCCTGGTTGTGCTCGCCTCGCCCGAGCGGGAAACCCTGGCGCGCACGGCCATTGCGGCCACCGGCGCGCGGGCACTGCTGGTTCGTCCCGGTTTGGTGGCCGGGCGGCGCACCGCGGAGGGCAGTCGCTCCGTGGTCCGGGCCCTGCTCAGCGCGGGCGGCTCCCAGCGGGTTCCGCTGGTGCACACCGACGACGTGGAGCGCTTCCTGGTGATCGCCGCGACTTCCGACCGCACCGGCGCGGTGGATCTGATTGCGCCCGAGCCGGTTTCCGGGTCGAAGGCCCGGGCGATACTGCGCGAATCCGGCCTGCGGATTCCGCCCCGCGTCCCGGGAACCGGCCGCGTTCGCCTGCCGGCACTCGATCCCGCCGCGGCACAGGACGAGTGGAATTTCGGCTACGGCTGGACCGGCGCCGAAGTCGTCGAGGACATCGTGCGGGGACTGGTCGGCCGCCGCGCGCACGGCACCGGATTCCGCGCTCGCCGCGGCGCCATCCCGCTGACCGACCATGTGATTCCCGCCCGCGCGACAACCTCCGACGGACACCCGCTCGAGGTGGCCGCGCCCGAGGGGCTGGAGGGCGAATTCGACGACCGCGTCGACCCACGCATCCCGGTGCACACCGCCACCAACACCTCCGAGGCGCTGCCCGGTCCGATGAGCCCGCTCACCATCGACCTGCAGGCGGGGGCGATCCGGCTCGCCAATGCCGCGATGGGCCACATGATCGCCCTGGAGGGCATCGCCCTCGAGCATTGGACCAGCCGCGTCACCTCGGTGCTCGGCCACCACATCTTCATCAACGCCTCGATCGGCGTCCTGGCCGCGGACAATATGCCCGGCTGGGACGAGGACAGCATCCGCCGCGACGTGTACGGCGCCATCCCGCCCGAGGTCCCGTTGCAGCCCCAGGGCCGTCCGCCGATGCCGACCGGCCTGGGCAGCACCTGGGGGACGGCCAAAGCGACCGGACGGGTGCTGGCGACGGCACTGCGCTTCGGCACCACCACCGAAACGATCAACGCCGCCTCGCACCGAGAAGCGTTGTCGCGCAGCGATATCGAAAAGCTGACCGATGCGCGGCTGCACGCCCGGGCACTGCTGTGGCGCGATCGGCTCAATCAGTCCTGGGCGGCGGCCTCGATCGGCGTCATGCTGGTCGGCGCCGCGACGGCCATGCACGCACGCGGCAAGGACGACCCGGACGTTCCGATCGACGTGAACCGCCTCGAATCGGCGCGACCGATGCTGGCGGTGGAACGGCTGGCCGCGGTCTGCCGCGAGGAACCCGCCGTCCACGAGGCCGCGCGGGCCGGCGACGTCGCCCTGGCCCGCAGCCGTTCGCCTCGCTTCGCGCAGGCCCTGGATGCCGAGCTGGCGGTGGTCGGCCACCGTGGGCCGGGGGAATGCGAATTCCTCAACCCGACCTTCGGTGACCGTCCCGAGCTGCTGGTCACCGCCGCTGCCCGGGCCGCCGAACTCCCGGCGCCGAAGCGTGACGCGGTCCCCGAGCCGACCGCCCGCACGGCGCGGATGGCCGTCGGCGCCACGGTCTCGCGGGAACGCGTTCGCGATGCGGTGGTGCGGTACACGAACTGCCTGCGCATGGCGGCCCGTGAGCTGGCGGCGCGACTGGTCGACCGGCACGAACTCAACAACGTCGACGACGCCTGGTTCCTCACGCTCGACGAATTGCTCTGGGCGCCCGCGGATCTGAAGGACCGCGTGGCCCGCCGGCGCGAGGAGCGGGTGCGGTTGCAGGCGGTGCGGATGCCGGATCTGGTCGTCGGCCGCTGGGAACCGCAGCCGGTCTCGGGGGCGCTGGCCGTCGGCGAGAGCCTCAGCGGCACCGGAGTCAGCGCCGGCGTCGTGGAGGGCACCGTGAAACTGGTGCTGAGCTCCGACGACGATATCGAGCCCGGCGACATCCTGGTCGCCTCGGTCACCGATACCGGCCATACCGCGATGTTCGCCTATGCCGCCGCGGTGGTCACCGATATCGGCGGCTCGGCCTCCCATGCGGCCATCGTGGCCCGCGAGTTCGGTATTCCGTGCGTGGTGGACACCAAGACCGCCAGCACGGGTCTGTCCGATGGACAGCGGGTACGGGTCGACGGCGCCACCGGAACCGTGACGCTGCTGGCCGACGCCGAGGCCTGAGGCTCGCCGAATCGACGTCGCGGGACCGAATCCCGCGGCTCAGACGTGGTCCGCCGTCGATCCGGCGGACCTCGAGGAAAGGAACACCACCCGTGCCGATTTCGCATGTCCTGCGGGGGTCGGTGGCCGGTTTGGCCGCCGCGCTCATCGCCGTCCTGCCCGCCGCGACCACCCCGGCATTCGCCGCGCCACCGCTTGTCCACACCGCGCCGGCCACCTCGGATCAGCAACAGTCCCTGGGTATTTCCGCGCCCAACGCACGCGATATCGGTGGTTATCCGACGCAGCACGGGGGCGGGAAGATCCGGTTCGGCCTGGTCTACCGCTCCGATGCGCTCAACCGGCTGACGCCCGCGGATCAGCAGAAGCTGGCCTCGCTGCGGATCGGCAAGGCCATCGACTTCCGCAGCCCGAACGAGATGAAGGCCGCCCCGGATCAGCTGCCGTCGTCGATTCCCTACAGCGCGCAGTCGATCTGGGATCCGAACAACGACTTCTACCTCATGGTGTCGAGCACCATCGCCGGCGGACCACAGGTGCAGCAGGACAAGCTCGGCGACGGAAAGGCCGCGCAGATGATGCGCGACTACTACCGCTGGCTGGTCACCGACGGTGCGGCGCGGGCGCAGTTCTCCGCGGCGCTGAAGGAGATCGCCGGCTCTCCGAATGCGGTGCTCTATCACTGCACCTCCGGTAAGGACCGCACCGGCTGGATGATCGCGATCCTCATGTCGGCGCTGGATGTGCCCAAGGGCCAGATCTACAAGGACTATCTGGCGTCCAACGACTATCTGGCCGCGAGCAACAAGGCACAGATGGATGCGCTGGTGCAGCGGGGCCTGGTCACCGATCCGTCGCTGTTCGCACCGATTCTGGGCGTGCAGGCCGACTATCTGGACGCCTCCTTCGACCAGGTCCAGCAGTCGTACGGATCCTTCGACCGGTTCCTGTCCGACGGCCTGGGCGTGGACTCCGCGACGGTCGACGCCCTGAAGGCCAAGTTGCTGGACAAGCCGGGCCGCTGAGCCCAGCCGTACCCGACCACCGGCACGCCGCGCTCACCCCTCGAGCGCGGCGTGCCGCCGAGGAGAGGCAGACCATGCCGGTTCACGCGGTGACGCCGCGATCATCGACCGAGATCACCCGCTACGACCTGGACACCGACGTGCTGGTCGTCGGATACGGATGTGCCGGTGCCGCAGCGGCTTTCGAAGCCGCGCGCACCGGGGCCCGGGTTCTGGTCCTCGATCGCGCGGGCGGTCCGGGCGGCTCGTCGGCGATGTCGGGCGGTGAGATCTACCTCGGCGGCGGCACACCGATCCAAACCGCCTGCGGCTTCGACGACACCCCGGCCGATATGGCCGCCTACCTGACCGCCGCCCTCGGTCCCGGCGCCGACACCGCGAAGATCGCCGATTACTGCGAGCACAGTGTCGAGCATTTCCACTGGCTGGTCGATCGCGGTGTGCCGTTCAAACCCTCGCTCTGGGATGCCCCGGCCTGGGTGCCGCCCACCGACGACGGCCTGATGTGGCTCGGCGAGAACAGCTGGCCGTTCACCGAGATCGCCCGTCCCGCCCCGCGCGGACATCGGCCCACCGCCAACGACTTCGGCGGGCTCCTGCTGATGCAATGCCTCAGCGCGGCGACCGAATCGGCCGGTGTGGCAACCCTGTTCGACACCGCCGCCACCGCGCTGATTCTCGCCGGCGACGGCACGGTCACCGGTGTGGTCGCCCGGCAGTACGGCCGGGAACTGACGATTCGAGTCCGGCGCGGATGTGTCCTGACGACCGGCGGGTTCGTCGACAACGACGAGATGCTCGCCGCGCACGCCCCGCTGCTGCTCGGCCATACCAAGGTCAGCGCCGGCACCGACGACGGCAGCGGCATCCGCATGGCGCAGGCTGCGGGTGCGGCGGTGCGGCACATGTCGACGGGGCAGGTGGGAATTTCCCTGATTCCCGGGTTGGCCGCGCGCGGAATCGTGGTGAACGCCAACGGACAGCGCTTCGTCAACGAGGACACCTATCCGGGCCGCATCGGCCAGGCGGCGCTGTTCACGCAGGGCATGCGGGTGTGGGTGGTGGTCGACGAGGAAGCGTTCGAGGCCGTGCCGGAAGAACAACGCTGGGGTGTGCAACCGACCCATCTGGCCGAAACCGCCGACGAACTCGGCGCCGCGATGGATCTGCCGCCGGGCGCGCTGGCCGCGACACTGCGCCGCTACAACGAATTCGCGTCTGCCGGAATCGATCCCGACCAGCACAAGGCGGCGCGGTGGCTTCGACCGCTGCGCGCCCCGCTGGCGGCCATCGATGTGCGCGCCGGCATTCGCCCGCCCGCCGAAGCCGGTGACCGCCGCGGCACCGGCGCCTCGGTGTTCACGCTCGGCGGATTGCACACCGACGCGCACGGCCGCGTCCTGGACGTCGACGGCGCCGTGCTGCCCGGACTGTTCGCCGCCGGCCGCGCGGCGGTCAATCTGCACGGGCAGGGATATATCAGCGGCACGTCGCTCGGGGACGGAACGTTCTTCGGCCGCCGCGCGGGAACGGCCGCGGCGCAGGGTTAGTCGCGATCACCCGGCCGGTGCGCTGTCGCCGCACCGGTCTACGCGTGTTGCGACGCCACGACCACCTCGTGCCGATTGCTCCGGTGCGACCGACGGTATTCGGTCGGTGACACACCCACTTCGCGCCCGAAGTGTGCGCGCAGATTCGCCGCACTGCCCAGACCGCAGCGTTCGGCCACCACGTCGACGGCGAGGTCGGTGGTTTCCAGCAACTCCCGGGCTCGGATGATGCGCTGGGTGAGCAGCCAGCGCAGTGGTGTCGTGCCCAGTTCGGCATGGAACCGGCGGGCCAGGGTGCGCTCGCTGAGTCCGCTGTGCCGGGCCAGGTCGCCGACGGTCAGCACGGTGTCGAGGCGGGTGAGCGCCCACTGCAGGGTCGCGGCCACGCCCGGATCGGCCGCATCGACGGGCACCGGATTCCGCAGATACTGCGCCTGCCCGCCCGCGCGGTGCGGCGGCACCACCAGTCCGCGCGCGGCGGCATTGGCGACACGGGAACCGAGGTCCTTGCGGATCAGATGGATACACAGATCCATCCCGGCCATGGTTCCCGCGCTGGTGAGAATCTGCCCGTCGTCGATGTAGAGGACGCTCGCATCGACATCGAGGTGTGGATACCGTTCCAGCAGGGCCGGGACGTGCTTCCAATGCGTGGTCATGCGGCGCCCGTCGAGCAGGCCGGCCGCCGCGAGCACGAAAGCGCCCGAACACAATGCGGCGATGCGCGCTCCCGCGTCGTAGGCCGCGCGGACCGCCGCCACCAGCTCGGCGGGCGGATCCTCCCGCACATTCGGGGTCGCGGGTACGACCACGGTGTCGGCCGCGATCAGATCGTCGTAGTCGTAATCGGTCAGCGTGACGAACGGGTCCCGCAGCGTCGCATGCCGGGTGCCGCGGGGACCGCACATGCGCAGCCGATACCAGTGCTCGGCATCGACACCCGGCGGAGGTTCGAAGAACACCTGGTACGGGATCGCGACCTCGAACACCGGCTGGCCCGGGGCCACCGCCACCGCCACCGTTCCGGGTTGCCCGGATTCGCACACCACATCCGCAGTCATGTCAGAAATCTAGCGCATGTTGGCCAATCTGCCACTCGATCCGACGGTTCGGCGGCTGAATAGTTGCATACATGACAATTACGGCCAATGTGCGCGCGGATGCGCCGATCACCGAATCGCCACGGCGGTGGCGGATTCTGGCGGTGGCGAGCGTCGCGCAATTCCTCGCGATTCTCGACCTCTTCGCGGTCACCGTCGCCTTCCCGACCCTGCAGACCTCCTTCACCGGCGCCTCCCCGAACACGGTCTCCTGGGTGCTCAACGCCTACACGATCGTGATGGCCGCGCTGCTCGTCCCCGCGGGCCGGCTCGCGGACGACACCGGGCGACGGCGCGGGTTCCTCATCGGCATCGCGCTTTTCGGCGCGGCCTCGGTCGGCTGCGCGGTCGCGCCGACGCTGGTGGTGCTGATCGCCGCGCGGGTCGTGCAGGCCGCGGCGGCGGCCCTGCTGGTGCCGACCGGGCTCGGACTGGTGTTGCCCTCCTTCGATGTTCGTGATCATCCGACGGTGATGGGGATCTGGACCGCGATCGCCGCGGCGGGCGCCAGCAGCGGCCCGGTGATCGGCGGTCTGCTGCTCGAATGGGGCTGGCGGTGGATCTTCTGGCTGAACGTGCCGATCACGCTGGCGGCGCTCGGCTTCGGCTTGCGGGTCCTGCCCGACATCCGGGCACGCGCGCGGCGCCGGCTCGATCTCCTCGGCGCCGCACTGATTCTCGGTGCCACCGCGGCACTGACCACCGTCTTCGTCCAGGCCGCGGCATGGGGATACGGATCCGCGGCAACAGTGGGCACACTCGCCGCGGCGGTGGTGCTCGCGGCGGCGTTCACCTACCACGTGCGACATCACCCCGATCCGGTGGTGAGTCCGGCGGTGTTGCGGCACCGCATGTTTCGCATCGCGACCCTCGGCGTGTTCTGCTACTACCTGGCCTTCGCGGCCCTCCTGCTCTCGGGCACCCTGTATCTCACCGCGGAATGGCACTACTCCGAGTTGCGAGCCAGTCTAGGAATCGCACCGATTCCGATCAGCTGCCTGCTGGTGTCGCCGCTGTCCGGCCGCGTCGTCGCACGCATCGGCGCCCGCGCCTCGGCCGCCCTCGGTGGGCTCGCCATCGCGGCGGGCGCGGGATGGTGGATCGCTCTGAGCGGTTGCGGCGCCTCGTATCTCCTGATCTTCCTCCCGGGAGCGGTGCTCGCCGGCGTCAGTACCGCGCTGCTGCAACCGCCGCTGTTCGGCGCCTCGTCACTGCTGCCGCCGGATCAGCTGTCCCTGGGTTCGGGCACGCTGATGATGGCGCGCCAGACGGCCTCGGCTCTCGGCGTCGCCGTGCTGACCGCGATCCTCACCCGCACGGCGGGCTACGACCTCACCGATTTCCGCGCCGGCTGGCTCTACATGGCTGCCATGGGATTGCTGGCGGCGGGGGCCGGGTGGGCGTTCCGTCCTCGCACATGACCGGATCCGACAGCGATCCGTCGTTGCGGTCGCCAGGGGGCAACCCAGAGGATGAGAGGCATGTCATCGAAGCATCGTGTGGTTATCGCGGCCTTTCCGGACGTGGATCTGCTCGACGTCACCGGGCCGGCGGAGGTGTTCGCACTAGCCAATCGGGAGAGCGGCGGTAGCGCCGCCTACGAGGTGTTACTGGCCGGGCCGGATCGAGGTGTCGTGCGCACCTCGGCCGGCATCCGGGTACTCACCGACCTGGCCTTCGACGATATCGACACGGGCATAGACACTCTCATCGTTCCGGGCGCGGTGGATCCGGCGCCGTCCGGCCCGGTCGCCCGCGTCGACGACGAGGTGGTGCGCTGGCTGCGCGAGGTCGCGCCGCGCACCGGCCGGATCGCCTCGGTCTGCGTGGGCGCCCATCTGCTGGCGGCCGCCGGACTGCTGGACGGGAAGACGGCCACCACCCACTGGTCGACGGCCGGGCAACTGGCCGCCGACCATCCGCGGGTGCTGGTGGATCCGGATCCGATCTTCGTCCGCTCGGGCCGGGTGTGGACCGGCGCCGGAATCAGTGCCTGCCTGGATCTCGCCATGGCGCTGGTCGCCGACGACCACGGTGAGGAGCTGGCATTGTCGGTGGCCCGGCAACTCGTCGTCTATCTGCGCCGGCAGGGCGGCCAGAGTCAGTTCAGCGTGCCGCTGAGCCGGCCGGCACCGGCTCGCCGCGATATCGAACAACTGCGTACCTATATCGCGGAGAATCTCGACGCCGACCTGTCCGCCGCCGCACTCGCGAGCCGAATGTGTTTGAGCGAGCGGCATTTCGCGCGGGTGTTCCGGCAGGAGATGGGGCTCACCGTGGCCGCCTATGTCGAAGCCGCGCGCGTCGAATCGGCCCGCCGGTTGCTGGAAACCAGCGACTTCCCGCTGTCGCGCGTGGCCCGGTCCGCCGGACTGGGCTCGGTGGAGACCCTGCACCGGGCGTTCCTGCGCCGGCTGGGCACCAACCCCGGCGCGTACCGCCGGCGGTTCCGCACCTCCGCCTGATCTCACCCACGACGACCGGACCGGGCGCTTGCCCGGCCCGGCGCTCTGTCCTGCCCGAACAGCTCCGTACTGCCCGAAAAGCTCTGTCCCCCAAGGAAAGAAGG
Organism: Nocardia africana NBRC 100379; assembly: GCF_001612635.1. Lineage (GTDB taxonomy): Bacteria > Actinomycetota > Actinomycetes > Mycobacteriales > Mycobacteriaceae > Nocardia > Nocardia africana. The sequence continues at coordinate 427,149 of NZ_BDAV01000005.1, forward strand.
TATCCATGTCCGCCGTCGCCACTCCCCTGCGCCGGGTCGTCGGCCTCGACGACGACCTGCCCCGCCTGGCCGACGCCACCGTCGTCATGATCGATTTCCAGAACACCTACCGCGAGGGGGTGATGCGGCTCCCCGAGGCCGACGCGGCACTCGCGGCCGGCGCCCGGCTGCTGGCCGCGGCCCGCGCACTGCACCGCCCCGTCGTGCACATCGTCAACGACGGCGGCCCCGGCACGCCCTACGACGTCGGCTCCGATATCGGCGCGATCAGCGCCGAGGTCGCGCCTGCCCCGGGAGAAACAGTGGTGGTCAAGAACTTTCCCGACGCCTTCCACGAGACGGACCTGCACGAGGTGCTGCAGCGCGCGGGTGCCGGACCGGATCTGGTCCTGGCCGGATTCATGACCCACATGTGCGTCGCCTTCACCGCCCAGGGCGCGTTCAATCGCGGCTACCACCCCACCGTCGTCGCCCAGGCCTGTGCCACGCGTGCACTGGCCGCCCCGGACGGAACGCCCCTGTCCGCGAAGGCGGTGCACGCGGCCGCCCTGACCACGATCACCGATCTGTTCGGACGCGTCGCCCCGACCGTCGCGAGCCTGATCGACTGACATCATGGACCGATGGCGATCGGAACGGTGAAATTCTTCCGGCCGGAAAAGGGCTGGGGCGCGATAGCCGCGGCGGAACTCCCGGACGGCTGCGACGTGTGGGTGCACTTCAGCGCGATCGAGGGCGACGGTTTCCGAGCGCTCGACGCGGGTGAGCGCGTGGAGTTCGACTACGAGTCCGCACAGCAGGACAGTTTTCGATACCGCGCCACCCGGGTGCGCCGCATCGACGGGGCCGCCCACCTCGAGTCGGCCGGGGCCTAGCCAGGGCTCAGACCCGGCCAGCCGTAGCTGGGTCGGCCGGTGGCGGCTCCCGCACGAGCCATCGGCGGGGCGGGCGCGGTGGCGGCCGGGGTCTGCACGCCGAGTTCGCGGCGCATCTCGTCCATGTCGAGCCAGCGGATCTGCTGGATGACCTCTTCCAGCTGGGCGGCGGTCTGGAAGCCCGGATGGGAGTAGACCAGCAGGCCCTCGCGGAACGCGACGAGGGTCGGCAGGCTGGTGATCTGGGCGGCGGCGGTGAGGGCCGGCTCGGCCTCGGTGTCGACGGTGGCGTGCACGATCTCCGGGTGCGCGGCCGCGGAGTCGGCGAAGATCGGGGCGAAGCGAGTGCACCAGCCACACCAGGAGGCCCAGAAGTCGACGAGCACGATCGCATGAGTCGCGATCACCTGCTCGAAGTTCTGCTGGGTCAACGGTTGGGTGGGCATGTGTTTCCTCCCGGCGTCGGCCATCGTCGACTCCGGATTCTCCCACGGATCGCCGGTCACAGCAGGGCTCGAGCGGGCGGCGCCCGACGAGCGCTGTCGGACGACGGCCCCGCTGAGTATCGTGGAGTCATGGGTATGGGCGACCACCCGCAACGAACACCGCTCTACGGCGTGGTGCTGCTGTTGGGCGTTCTGATCCTGGGTATCTGGGTGCACAAGCTGCCGTATACCGGCCTGCAGGTCCTGGCCTACATCCTGCTCGTCATGATTGCCGCACCCGCCTTCGTGATGACCTTCCGCGATTATTCGCGGTGAGGGCCTTCACCACCCGGTGACCAGGGCGGCTCGCAACATCGCCAGCTCCTCGGCCGTCAGCCCGTGCTCGCGCAGCCAGCGGGCGGCTCCGCCGTGGTCGCGCCGCAGGTCGTCGAGGAACCGCAGCATCACGGCCGCCTCGACAGCCAGGATTCCGGTGCTCGTCGGCGGCAGGCCGGTATAGGAGTTCAGCGCGTCGAGCCGGTTGCGCACCCGCGTCATCCGCTCGTTGGTGAGGGCGTAGTCCGCCGCGATCACCTCCGGTGCCACGCCCACCGCATCGAGGAGAACCGCCGCGAGCACTCCGGTGCGATCCTTACCTGCCGCGCAATGGAAGACGACCGCCTGCCGTTCGGCATCGGCGACCAGCCGCGCCGCGGCGACGATCTCCTCCGGACTGCCGGCGAGCAGCTGTCCGTACAGCTGCGCCAGATCCACGCGTGTCTTGTCCGGCACCAGATCCCGTGCGGCGAGCGAGGATTGCGCCGATTTGCGGACCGGCAGGTTCACCTTCTCGATCGCCGCGCCGGCCAGCAGGCCGTAGCCTTCCCTCTCCACCTCGTCGGGCAGCCGCAGGTCGATCAGGGTGCGCATGCCGACCGAACCCAGCAGCAGCGCCACATCCGCCTCGGTCGCCTGCTGCAGGGTGCTCGACCGCAGCGCCACGCCGAATCGCGTCGTACCGCCGCCACCGACGGGCAGGCCGCCGAGATCGCGGACGTTGTCGATTTCCTCGAAGTCGACCCAGCGCCGGGTCGCGTCGAATTCCTGGGCGATCGGTTTACTCGGCACGGCCGGCCGCCGCTTCCTCGGCACGACTGAGTCCGCACAATCCGATCAGATCTTCGTGCAGTTCGAACCACACGGTGTGGTAGCTGTCCATGATCGGCCGCGCCACCCAGGCGTGATCACCGCCGGCGATCCGCTCGACGGCCGTCTCCAGCCGCTCGCGGTACCGGGCCAACCGCGGCGCGATCGATCCCAGCCGCTCGGCCAGCGGCCGCACCCGGGTGTGCAGATCGGTGAGCCGGTCCAGCACCGCCGCATCGTAATCGGCGTCGCCGTGGTCGTTGGGCGTGGCCGCGTCCTTCATCTGCCACGCGGTCACGATCTCCTTCAGCTCCGCATTGACGACACAGAAGTCCTCGTAGGCCGCGGCCATGGCGGCGGTGTCGACCTCGCCTCGTTCGGCGGTCAGCAACTCGGCCAGGCGATGTCGCCCGTCGGGCGTCAACCGCACACCGGCCGGGGTGTCGGCGCACAAGCCGCCTGCCACCAGATCCGCACACCGTGCGCTCACCTCGTCCACGTCACCGCCCAGGCTGGCGGCCACCGCGTCACCGCGCACCCGGCCCTTCACCCCGATCAGTCGCAGCAGTTCCAGCTCGCTCACGGTACGGGAAACAGGCTGTGCCACAGCCACTTCCGCCGCACCGTCCAGCGCCCCGGCGAGTTCGCCGGGCGCTACTCCCGCCCATTCGGCGAGCATGCGCACATCGTCGAGGACCGCGCCGTCCACCTCGCCACCGGCGACCTCGCCCGCCCACACCACACCGGCGCCGCCGTCGACGGTGACACTGCGCCCCGCCAGCGCGTCCACGACACCCGGCCCGCATCCGACGACACACGGCCGCCCGAGTTCCCGGCTCACCAGAGCCGCATGCGAGGTGGTGCCACCCAGTTCGGTGACCACCGCTCGGGCCGCGATCATGCCGGGCAGATCATCGGGACTGGTCGTCGGCCGGACGAGGACGACGTTCTCCCCCGCCGCCGCGCGCGCCTCCGCCTCGTCGGGGTCGGTGACCACGATGCCGAAAGCCAAACCCGGACAGGCGGATTCGCCCCGTGCCAGCGCTTCGCCCGCATCCGCCGCCGTAGTCGCGGGCTGCAGCACGGCGCGGATCTGGTCGGCCCCGACCCGCTGCAACGCCTCCGCCGGGGTGATCAGCCCTTCCTCCGCCATCGCCACCGCGGCCCGCACCGCCGCCCGCGCCGAGCGCTTGGCCGGACGCGACTGCAGCATCCACAGCGTGCCGGATTCCACGGTGAATTCGATGTCCTGGATATCGCGCCCGTCGCGTTCGAGCAGTGCCGCGGCGGCGATCAGCCGATCGTGCACCTGGGGCTGGGTGGCGGCGAGGTCGCTCAGCGGCCGCGGGGTGGTGCGGCCGGACACCACGTCCTCGCCCTGTCCGCCGACCAGCCATTCGCCGTAGGCCGGCCCGTCGCCGGTGTTCGGGTTGCGGCTGAACAGCACGCCTGTCCCGGACGCCTCGTCGAGGTTGCCGAACACCATCGCCTGCACGGTGACCGCGGTGCCGAGGTCGTCGGATACGCCGCGGTTGCGCCGATACGCCTTGGCGCGCACCGAATCCCACGACCGGAACACCGCGGTGATCGCCGCGCGCAGCTGTTCCCACGGGTCCGCCGGCACCACGCCGTCGGGTGTCTGCAGCACCGTCTCGCGATACTGCGCCCGGAAGCGCCGATGCGTGTCGGCGGCATAGCCGGCGCTGCCGGTCGCCGCGGCGAGCGCTTCTTCGACGCCGTCGTTGATGCCGAGGTTGAGGACGGTGTCCATCATGCCGGGCATGCTCACGGCCGCGCCCGAGCGCACGGAGACCAGCAGCGGCCGGCGGATCGAGCCGAAGGTGCGGCCGGTGCCGTGCTCGAGCATGGCGACGCCGTCGCAGACCGCCTGCCAGATGTCGTCGGCGATCGCGCCCCGCTCGGTGAAATCACGCCACGCGTCGGTGGTGAGCACGAATGCCGGCGGCACCGGCAGCCCGAGTCCGCGCATGTGGTTGATACTCCAGGCCTTGCCGCCGATCCGGTCCCGCGACAACGGGCAGTCGCCGTCCAGTCCGACGACGGTCTCGGATCGTTGGGCCAGCTCCGCACCCGCGGTCATGTCACTCCTTCGGTCCATCCATCGGGGCGTCGAACCCCCTGCCGCCCCGGTCATCCTTCGAGAGTGCCGTTCGACCGTCCTCGGCCAGTAGCGATGGTCCCGCTCAGCGGATGCGGGAATCAACGGCGCGCCCGCCGTACCACTGACCGGGACTGGTGGTGTGCGGACGGCCTGCGCGGCGGCCGCCTGCGGCACCATGGGCCCTGGACCGCCCGAACGGCGGCAAGGTGTGTTCCAGTGTGTATCCGGACAGCGATGGTGTGCGAAGAGATGACGGCGGAGCCCGTGACGATTCCGGCTCTGGTTTCCGAACAGGCACGCCGGAACGGGTCGACCGTCGCGATCGTCGAGGGCCGCACCCGCCTCACCTATGCCGGCCTCCACGCCGAGGCGCTACGCGTGACCCGCGCGGCGATGGCCTGCGGGGTGGGCGCCGGGGATCGAGTCGCGATCTGGGCGCCCAACAGCGCCCGCTGGATCGTGACCGCCGTGGGCCTGCTCGGCGCGGGCGCCACCCTGGTGCCGATCGGCACCCGGCTGCGTGGGCCGGAGGCCGCGGCGCTGTTGCGCCGCACCCGATGCCGTGGCCTGTTCACGGTGCGCGGGTTCCTGGGAATCGACTATCCGAGCCTGCTGACGGATCAGGACGAGCTGCCGGATCTCGCATTCACGGTCCTGTTGTCCGATACGCACGCAATGGACGGAAGCGCCGCACCCACATCGAACTTGGGCAACGATGAGGAACCTACCGCCGCGGCCGAGTCGGTCACCGGCTCGGGGCAGCGGCACGAGCCCCGGGGATGGGCTGCCCGTGCGCACGATCGACGCGACGGCGTGCCGATCGGCTGGCGGGACTTCATCGCCGAGGCCGAGCGAACAGAGCCGTCGGATGCCGAAGCACGAACGGCCGCAATCCCTTCCGATGCGATCAGCGACATCCTGTTCACCTCCGGCACGACAGGTTCGCCCAAAGGGGTGCTGACCAGCCACCGGCAAACTCTGACCGTCCTGGACCGGTGGGCGAGCGCCGTCACCCTCCGACACGGTGATCGCTGCCTCCTGGTCAATCCGTTCTCGCACACTTTCGGATACAAGGCGGGCATCGTGGCGTGCCTGTTGCGGGCGGCCACCATGTTCCCCGTGGCGGTATTCGATCCGAGGGCGGTGGCGGATCTGCTGGCCTCGGAGCGGATCACCGTACTCGCCGGTCCCCCGACGGTTTTCACCGATCTGCTCGCGGTGGGGCGGTCGTACCCGCAGCTGCGACTGGCCGGCACCGGCGGGACGGCGATTCCCGCGGAACTGATCACCCGGATCGGCGCCGGCCTCGGAGCCGATCAGGTGTTCACCGCCTACGGTCTCACCGAATCGGTCGGCGTGGTCGCGGTCTGCCCGCCCGGTACGGATATCGAGCGCACCGCGCACACCGTGGGCAAGGCGTTGCCGGGCAGCGAGATTCGCATCCTGGGCACCGACGGCCGCGAGGTGCCGGCCGGCACGCCGGGCCGGATCGTGGTGCGCGGACCGAATGTGATGGGCGGATATCTCGACGACCCGGACGCCACTGCCGCCGCCGTCGATCCGCGGGGCTGGCTGCATACCGGTGACGTCGGCACCCTCGACGCCGACGGCTACCTGCGGGTCACCGATCGGGTCGAGGATATGTTCATCGTCGGCGGGTTCAACGTCTCTCCGGCCGAGGTCGAACAGACGTTGCGGGGCTATCCGGGGATCGCCGAGGTCGCAGTCGTCGGCGTACCCGACGAGCGCCTCGGAGAGGTCGGCGCCGCCTTCGTGGTTCCCGCCGGGACGGCGCCGTTCGACGCGGACGATCTGCTCGCGTGGTGTCGCACCCGCTTGGCCGGGTACAAGATCCCGCGCACGGTGCGGATACTCGACCGGTTGCCCCGCACTACGGCGGGGAAGGTGCGAAAACGTGAATTACGTTGTGCGCACTGACGTTCAACTCACCGGGCCGGTGATGGCGCGATCACCGGCCCGGCCGCGAGTGGCCTACTTGCTGACCTCGTTGCGCATCTGCGCGGTGAGGATCTTCTGATAGCCGGAGCCGAAGATGCGCGGCAGCAGGTCGATCATCCGGGCGTCGTTGCCGATCAGCACCTTCGCCTTGTCCTTGCGGATGCCGTCGACGATCGCCTTGGCGGCCTGCTCCGGACTGGTCTTGGCGAGCCGGTCGAAGTTGGCGGCCAGCGCATCGCGATCCCGGGTGGCGCCCGCGCGCGCCTTCCACGCGATCTCGGTCTGGATCATGCCGGGATGGACGCAGCTCACTGCGACGTTGTGCCCGGCGATCTTCATTTCCTGGCGCAGCGCGTCGGTGAAGCCCCGGATCGCGAACTTGGTCGCGTTGTAGGCGCCCTGGGTCGGGCATGCGGCCAGGCCGAACATGCTCGACACATTGACGATCGCGCCGTCACCGGACGCGATCACGTGCGGCAGAAAGGCTTTCGTCCCGTAGGCCACGCCCCAGAAGTTGATGTTGACGATCCATTCGAAGTCGTCCCAGCTGACCTCTTCGGTGCTGGCGGTCAGCGACACACCCGCGTTGTTGACCACGATGTTCACCCCGCCGAAATCGCCCGCCACCTGGTCGGCATGGGCGTACACCGCGTCGCGGTCGGTAACGTCGAGCCGGTAGGCGCGGGCGTGGGCGCCCTTCTTCTCGCACAGCGCGGCGGTCTCGGCGACATTGTCGATATTGCGGCCGGACAGGGCCAGGCGAGCGCCGTGGCCGGCCAGCTCCAAGGCCAGCGCGCGGCCGATGCCGGCACCGGCGCCGGTGATGACGGCGGTCTTACCTGCGAAATTCTTCACCGCGGAAATCCTTTGTGTCAGTGGGAGGTGAATCCGCCGTCGGCGACGAATTCCGAACCGGTGCTGTAACCGGACTCGTCGGAGATGAGGAACAGCACAAGATTCGCCAATTCCTCGGGGGTGCCGGGACGTGCCAGCGGCTGATCGTGGAACATCGAATTCGACCGCGCCGAATCGGTGGTCATCTCGGTCATGACCACACCGGGATGCACCGAGTTGACGCGAATCCCCATGGGCCCGAACTCTTGTGCCGCGGTTTTGGTCATGCCGCGCACCGCCCATTTGGAGGCGGTGTAGCCGAGGATGTTGGAGAAGCCGATGATGCCGCCGACCGAGGAGATGTTCACGATCGACCCGCCACCGGCACGTCGCATCGATCCGACGACGGCCTTCATGCCCAGGAAGACACCGACCTGATTGACGTCGATCACCTTGCGGTAGTCCGCTTCGGCGAGCGTTTCGATCGGATCCACGTGCACGATTCCGGCATTGTTGACCAGTCCGGACACCGGCCCGAACGCCGATTCCGCCTGCGCCACAACGTCGTTCCACGCGGATTCGTCGGTCACGTCGTGAGTGACGAACAATGCCGCATCACCCAGCCGTGCGGCGGTCCGCTGACCGTCCTCCGCCAGCACATCGGTGATCACGACGGAAGCGCCCTCGGAGACGAGCCGCTGCGCGAACGCCGCACCCATTCCCCGCGCCCCGCCGGTGACGACGACCGTTTTACCGTCGATCCTGCCCATGGTCACTCCTGTCCCGTGCGCGCGGCCGTCTTGCGGCCGTTGCTCGCCCGCTTCGGCGCTGATACGACGGCCTGCGGTTCGCGCTCGTCGGCGAGGTGGTTGGCGGCGATGTACCCGAAGACCATGGCGGGTCCGATCGTCGCTCCCGCACCCGCGTAGTCGTTACCCATGACCGAGGCCGAATTGTTGCCCGCCGCATACAAACCCGCGATCGGCGCGTTCTGGTCATCGAGCACGCGGGCATATTCGTCGGTGCACAGCCCGCCCTTGGTGCCCAGGTCGCCGGGCACCATTTCGACCGCGTAGAACGGTCCTCTTTCCAGCGGCGCCAGACACGGATTCGGCTGCACGGTGGGGTCGCCGTAATACCGGTCGTAGGCGGAATCGCCGCGACCGTAATCCTCGTCGCGCCCGCTGCGGGCGAAGCCGTTGAAGCGCTGCACCGTGGCTGCCAAGGCCGCCGCGGGAACACCGATCGTGTTCGCCAGCTGCTCGAGCGTATCGGCCTGGGTGATGATCCCGGCGTCGAGATACTTCTGCGGAATCGGGCGCTTCGGGAAGTTGCCCAGGAACAGATACCGGTCGCGGAAGGTCTGATCCATGATGAAGTACGCCGGGATGTGGTCCACGCCCGCGGCCTGCTGCTCGTACATGGTGTGCACGACGTTCACATACGGGGCCGATTCGTTGACGAACCGCTCCCCCGCGTGATTGACCATGATGCCGCCGGGTTGCGCGCGTTCGGCCAGGCAGAAGAACGGCGGCCCCTCGGGGTTGCGCACCGACGGTCCCCACCACGCGTCGTCCATGAGATCGACCGCGCCGCCGGCCTTCTGGCCCGCGACGATCCCTTCGCCGACGTTCTCGGTGGCGCCCACCGTCCAGTCGGTGGACTGCGGCCCGGAAATGTACTGCTTGCGCATCTCCAGGTTGTGTTCGAATCCGCCCGCCGCGAGCACCACGCCGCGACGCGCCTTGATCAGCACCGGAACACCCTGGTGTTCGGCGCGCACGCCGACCACCGCACCGGCCTCGGTGACCAACTCGGTCAGCGGCGTGTTGAGCCACACCGGCACCCCGGCGTCGCGCAGTGACAGCCACAGCCGCGCGGCCAGGGCCTTGCCCAGGCTCAGCGGCAGCCGGCCGCGCAGCTTGTTCGCCACGGCCTGCGCACCCACCTTCATCGCGGTGCGCTTACCCGCCCAGGTGCGGGCGATCATGTTCAGATCGTGGAAGTCGCTGACGGTGAAGGCGATTCCCTTCGGCCCCGACATGGTCGGCTGGTTGATCTTGTGCAGATCACCACCGAGCAGCCGACCGTCGATCGGCGCCGGTTCGATGCTGCGCCCCTGAGCCAGCCCGCCGGGGAATTCCGGGTGGTAGTCGGAGTACCCGCGGTCGTAGACGAACTGCCAGTACTTGCTGCGCGCACCGATGTAGCGCATCATCTCCGGCCCGTGATCGAGGAAGGCACGTTGCTTTTCCTCCGGAACGCGATCGCCCACAACGGCTTTCATATAGGTCCGAGCCAGTTCCGGGCTGTCCGGCACACCGGCGGCCTGCAACACCGGGTTGTTCGGGATCCAGATACCGCCGCCGGAGCGCGCGGTGGATCCGCCGAAGCTGCGGCTCTTCTCGATCAGCGTCACCGACAGCCCGCGGTAGGCGGCGGTCAATGCGGCGGTCATACCGGCCGCGCCCGAGCCGACGACCACCACGTCGAATTCGAATTCCTGTGTCATCCGTCCTTCTTCCCCGTCGTTGCGTTCGACGCTATGGCCGCTCGGCCGCGCCGACACGGCACGGTCCCGACCAGCGGGACTTCCGGCTGACCAGTGCGGGTCCGGAACGGACTATTTCGATTAGGCATACACCGCTACGACAGGGAGCACGCGGATGAAGTTCTCGATGATCTTCGAGGCCCAGATGACCGATCCGACCGCCGAGCACGAGGCGCAGGTGCTGCGCGACTGTGTGGAGCAAGCCGTGCTGGCCGACGAGATGGGCTTCGACACGGTCTGGGCCGTCGAGCACCACGGCCTCAAGTGGTACGCGCATATGAGCGCCCCCGAAATCTTCCTGACCTGGGTGGCGGCCAAGACGCAGCGCATCCGGATCGGCCACGGCGTGGTGTGTATGCCCTTCAACTTCAACCACCCGGTGCGCGCGGCCGAGCGCGCGGCGATGCTGGACGTGCTCTCCGGCGGCCGGCTGAATCTGGGCGCCGGGCGGGGCGCCACACCGGTCGAGACCTCCATGTGCGGGGTGGACCCGGAACGCACCTATGCCGAGGTCGAGGAGTCGCTGCGGATGATCGGCACGGCGTGGCAGGACCCGGAGGGCGATTTCGAGTACCACGGCGAACTGCTCGACATCGATCCGCATGCGCTGCTGCCGCGTCCGGTGCAGCGCCCGCACCCGCCGCTGTTCATGGCATGCACGAAGAAGGACACCCTGAAGCTGGCCGCCGACTACGGAATCGGCGCTCTGGTATTGGGTTTCGCGGGTGTGGAGGAGATCGCGGAACTGCGCCGCACCTACGACGAGGCGATCGCGGCCCGCACCGGTGAGCGGTTCGTCTCGACGGTGACCAACGATCACTTCGCCGCGCTGTGCCCCACCATCGTTCTCGACGACCGGGAACGGGCACAGCAGATCGGCGCGCGCGGCCAGCGGTTCTTCGCTCAGTCGATCAAGCACTACTACGGCGCCGGCCCGGTGCCGGACGAGGCCGTGGATCCCACCGTGGACGAGGTCGCCCGGATCAAGGAGGCCGCCGACGAACACGTCGCCTACCTGCACGAGGCCAAGATCCCGGTGAAGGCGGGGTCGACCTCGGTGTTCAACGCCGACCACGCCTACGGCAACCCGGAGGACGCGATCGCCTACGTCGAACGACTGCGCGATGCCGGCGCCGACGAGATCCTGTGCCTGATCCAGATGGGCACCGTGCCGCAGGAGGCCTGCCTCGAGACGATCCGGCACTGGGGCGAGAAGGTCATTCCGCACTTCCGGAATCAGTGATCGGGCCTCACCGCCCGGACCAGCGAACAGAACACCGGACAACCACGCGCCGATCTCGCTCATCGAGACTGCCGCGAGCCGAGGACGCCGACGACGGCGCAGGATCTCGGCATATTTTCAGGAGGAGAAGTCGAATGGTCGATCTCACAGGCAAAGTCGCGTTGATCACCGGTGCGGCCCGCGGGCAGGGCGCGGCGGAGGCACGCCTGTTCGTCGAACGCGGTGCGCGGGTTGTTCTCACCGATGTGCTCGACGCCGACGGAAAACAGTTGGCCGACGAACTCGGCGAGGCGGCGCGCTTCGTCCGCCACGACGTCACCTCCGCCGACGACTGGAATGCCGCTGTCGCCGTGGCCCTCTCGGAATTCGGCGCACTGAACGTGCTGGTGAACAACGCCGCGATCTATACCGCGAAACCGCTCACCGACACCACCCCGGAAGAACTCGACAAGATTCTCCAGGTCAACCTGGTGGGCGCGTTCCGGGGCATCCGCTCGGTGGTGGGACCGATGTCCGAGGCGGGCGGGTCGATCGTGAACATCTCGTCGCAGGCCGGACTCGAGGGGCTGATGGGCCACTCGGCGTACGGCAGCTCCAAATGGGGGCTGCGCGGGCTCACCAAGACCGCGGCACTCGAACTGGGGCCCAGAGGAATTCGCGTCAACTCGGTCCACCCCGGCCCGATCGCGACCCCGATGGTCCCGTATCTGACCACCGGCCCGGGCAGCTTCCCGACCCTGCCGCTGCAGCGCACCGGCGTGCCGGAGGAGGTCGCGGAGCTGGTCGCCTTCCTCGCCTCGGACACCTCGTCGTATGTCACCGGCGCGGAAGTCACCATCGACGGCGGACTCGCCGCCGGAAAGTTCATGCCGCCGGAGCTGCAGGAGGCGCCGTGAGCGGGCGATGCGCACCCCGGCACGGCTCGCCTGAGTCCCGGGCACCGCATACCGGCGAATTCGCAACAGCGGCGAGGGGCGGCTCATGGCGATGACGCCGCGAACGCGTGCGGTGGTCGAGGCAGCGACCGCGGCGTTCCCGAAACTCGGCACCGAGGTGCTCGACGCCGCCGAAGCGCGGCGGCAGCTCGCGGCCCGTCCACCGGCACCGATCGATCCCATTCCCGTTGGGGCCGTGCATGATTCGATCGTATCGGCCCCCCATGGCGCCGACATTCCGGTGCGGATCTACACCCCGCGGGGTGGCACCGAGCCGCTGCCGGTCGTCATGTTCTGCCACGGCGGCGGCTTCGTGATCTGCAGTCTCGACAGCCACGACCAGTTCTGCCGGACCATGTCGAACGAGAGTGGCGCACTGGTGGTTTCGGTGGATTACCGCCGGGCGCCGGAACATCGGTTCCCGGCCGCCGCGCAGGACGCCTACGCCGTACTGTGCTGGATCGGCGCGGCCGTCGCGCAGTACGGCGGCGACCCCAGCCGGATCGCCGTTGCCGGCGACAGCGCGGGTGGCAATCTGGCGGCGGTCTCGGCGCTGATGGCCCGCGATCTGGGCGGCCCGGCGGTGACGGCCCAGCTGCTGATGTACCCGATGCTGGATCCGACCCGCGCCGGCGCGTCGTACCGGGACAACGCCCAGGGCTATTTCGTGACCGACGATCATCTGCGCTGGTACTGGGAGCAGTACCTCGGCGATGCCGACGGCACCGATCCGTACGCGGCGCCTCTGCTGGCGGACCCGGCCGGGCTGCCTCCGGCGCATATCGCCACCGCGGAGTACGACCCGCTGCGCGACGAGGGCGAGGCCTACGGCGCACACCTGGCCGCTGCCGGTGTCCCGGTCGACGTGCACCGCTACGAGGGCATGTTCCACGGGTTCATGACCATGGGCGATGTGCTGCCGGAAACCGCCACCGCGAACGAAACCGCCTTCGCGGCACTGCGCCGGGCGTTCGCGGGCGACGAGCGGAGCACGCCGTGACCGTCCAGCGCGTGTAGCAGGCCGAGAACCGGTCCGACCGAATTATTCGGGTGCGCCGGCGGCCCGCGATCCCTACCGTGAACAGGGAAAGTTGTTCACGAAAGGATCGAGATCATGTTTCCCGTCGAGCTGCGCGGCACCAAGGCGCAGACGCTCATGTGGGCCCACGAGCACGAGGTCGAGCCGGCCGCGCTGCAGCAGCTGCGCACCCTCGCCCAACTGGAATGGGTCTACGGCGTCCGCGTGATGCCCGACGTGCATCTCGGTAAGGGAGCCACGGTCGGGTCCGTCATCGCCATGAAGGACGCCGTCGCACCGGCCGCCGTGGGCGTCGACATCGGCTGCGGAATGGAAGCGGTCAAGACCTCGCTGACCGCCTCCGATCTGCCGGACAACCTGCATTCGCTGCGCTCGCGCATCGAGGCCGCCGTTCCGGTCGGATTCAACGCGCACAAGGAGCCGGTGAAGGTCACCCGCCTGCAACTGGACGTGCACGGCCGGCGGGCCACCGGAGCCACCTTGCGGGCCGGGTGGTCGGCGTTCTGGAGCCGGTTCGGCGATCTCGATCCGGCGGTGCAGCAGCGAGAGTCCAAGGCGCACAAGCAGATGGGCACCCTCGGCGGCGGCAACCACTTCATCGAGGTCTGCCTCGACACCGAACAGCGCGTGTGGATTCTGCTGCACTCCGGAAGCCGCAATATCGGCAAGGAACTGGCGGAACGGCATATCGCGGTGGCGCGTACCCTGCCGCAGAACCAGGATCTGCCGGATCGCGATTTGGCGGTATTCCTCTCCGGCACACCGGAAATGGATGCCTACCGGCGCGATCTCACCTGGGCACAGGAGTACGCGGCCCGCAACCGGGCGGTGATGCTCGACCTGGTGTGCGGTGCGGTGCGCGACGAATTCGACCCGCTGGCCGTGCGTTTCGACGCGCCGATCTCCTGCCACCACAACTACGTGTCGGAGGAGATCATCGACGGCATGCCGATGCTGGTGACCCGTAAGGGCGCGGTCCGGGCCGGAGCCGGTGACCTCGCTCTGATTCCCGGATCCATGGGCACCCGCTCGTATGTGGTGCGGGGCAAGGGAAATCCCGCCTCGTTCCAGTCGGCATCGCACGGTGCGGGCCGCCGCATGAGCCGCAATGCGGCCAAGCGGCAGTTCACCGTCGCGGATCTGATCGCGCAGACCGACGGCGTGGAGTCCCGCAAGGACGCCGGGGTGATCGACGAGATCCCCGCGGCCTACAAGGACATCGATGGGGTCATCGCGGCGCAGAGCGATCTGGTCGACGTGGTCGCGACATTGCGTCAGGTGCTGTGTGTGAAGGGCTGAAGGCGAATTCGTTCCGGCACGCCGGGAATCGGCGTGCCGGAACGGCCGGAACTACTTGCGCAGCACACCCACCAGGCCCGCGCCCAGCAGCATCATGCCCGAGATGAGCGCGAAACCGTAGGTCACCCAGGAGTGCAACGCCACCTGCATCGTGGCATCGGTGAAGGGCAGGTCGCCGATCAGGCGGAAGGTGTCGTCCGGGTACAGCAGATGCAGGACGCCGGGGAAGATTCCCCACACCAGACTGGCCACGATCGTGCCCACCGGCGAGAACGCGGCCATCGCCGCGACGAACAACAGCAGCAGGGAGCCGCCGAAGATCTCCAGCGCCGCGGTCCAGCGATCGGTCACCGCGCCGACGATCACCCAGTACCGGATATCGGCTCCGCCCTTGGCGGCGAACGCGATTCCGATGGGCGTCACGATCAACCCGAACAACACACCCGAGAGGGTCCGGCTGGTGACACCGCGGCTTTGGAACTGCGCCCCCGGTGGGGCCCAATCCGCAGGTGATTCGAACTTCTTGGCCATCGCCCGTTCCTCCCGCATTCCCGCGCATGCCCGCGGACCTCGCAGTCCGATCGCCCTCATTGTCCTGCCTCGGGACCGAAAATGCCCGACGCCGGGCGGAAAACGTTCGTGGCGTGGCGGTCCCGGGTTGCCGGTGGTTAGCATCGGCTATGCCCTCGACATCCGGATCTGCCCGACCGCCCGAAATTCCCGGAGTGCGCCGCAGTTTCATCGAGGCCCGTGGCGTGCGATTCCACGTCACCGAGGCCGGGATGCCCGACGGCCGTCCGGTGCTGTTGCTGCACGGATGGCCGCAGCACCACTACGCCTATCGGCATCTGCTCGCCGATCCGCCCGCCGGGCTGCGCCTCATCGCCCCGGACCTGCCGGGTTACGGATGGTCCGGACCACCTCCGCATCGCTGGGCCAAGGAGGACGTCGCCTCCGACCTGCTGGCGCTGGTCGACGAGCTCGAACTGCCCCGGCTGCTGCTCGCCGGGCACGACTGGGGCGGGTTCGTCGGATTCCTGATGGTGTTGCGGGAGCCGGAGCGATTCGAGGGCTATCTGCCGCTCAATATCGCGCACCCGTGGATCACCGCCCGGACCTTCGCGCCGCATGCGTGGCGTTTCCTGATGTACCAGCCGCTGGTGGCCACATTCGGCGTGCCGCTGCAGCGGTACACGCCGTTCATCGATCGCCTGTTGCGGCTGAACGCCGACGCCCGTCGCACGTTCACCCCGGAACTGGCCCGGATCTACGGCGATCGGTTCCGCGATCCCGCGGCGGCCCGCGCGGCGACCGACACCTACCGCACCTTCTGGTTGCGCGAACTTCCCGCCGCCCGCCATCCGGAACGCCGCCGCGCGACGATTCCGATCCGCGCGCTGTTCGGTACCGGGGATGTGGCCATCCACCCGTCGCTGGCGGCCGCGCAGACGGCACGGGCCGACGACTACACCGTCGAATACGTCCACGGCTGCGGACATTTCATTCCGGAGGAGCGACCGGACCTCGTCCGGGACCGGCTGCTGGCGCTGGCCGCCGAAACCGGATAGATATCGCCGCGACCGGGCCTTCCGGTCACGGGCCGGCCGGGTTCTGCGACCGGGTTTCCGGGCACGGGGTGCGGCTGTAGCCGGATGGTGGCCAGGTGTCGGAGGGGTCGGGCACGATGGAGCGCGTGACTACCACCGAGCTGCGCGAATCCGCCGAATCCCTGCTGCGTGAGCTGGCCGGGCCCGAGGCGCGTCTGCGCGAGGATCAGTGGACGGCCATCGAGGCCCTGGTCGTCGAGCGGCGGCGGGCGCTCGTCGTCCAGCGCACCGGCTGGGGCAAATCGGCGGTGTACTTCATCGCCGCCCGGTTGCTGCGGTCGCAGGGGCGCGGGCCGACGGTGATCGTGTCACCGCTGCTGGCATTGATGCGCAACCAGGTCGCCGCCGCGCGCCGGGCGGGCGTGATCGCGGAGACGATCAACTCCGGCAACGTCACCGAATGGGACGAGATCCATCAGCGGGTCGCCGCCGGTGAGGTCGATGTGCTGCTCGTCAGTCCGGAACGATTGAACAATCCCGATTTCCGCGATTCGGTGCTCCCAAAGCTGGCCGCCGACGCGGGCCTGGTGGTGGTCGACGAGGCGCACTGCATCTCCGACTGGGGCCACGATTTCCGCCCCGACTACCGCCGCATCCGCACCCTGATCGCCGACCTCGGCGAGGACATCCCGGTGCTGGCGACCACCGCGACCGCCAACAACCGGGTGGTCACCGATGTCGCCACCCAGATCGGCACCGACACCCTGGTGTTGCGCGGCACCCTGGACCGGGAATCGCTGCATCTGTCCGTCGTGCGGATCGACGACGCCGTCCAGCGCACCGCCTGGCTCAGCCGGCAACTGGGTGAACTGCCCGGCTCCGGAATCATCTACACCCTCACCGTCGCCGCCGCCCACGACCTGGCCGACGTCCTCGCCGACCACGGATATGCCGTCGCGGCCTACACCGGCCGCACCGAACCCGGGGAACGGGAAACGCTCGAGCAGGCCCTGCTGGACAACGAGGTGAAGGCTCTGGTCGCCACGTCGGCGCTCGGCATGGGCTTCGACAAACCCGACCTCGGCTTCGTGGTCCACGTCGGCGCCCCCTCCTCCCCCATCGCCTACTACCAGCAGGTCGGGCGCGCCGGGCGCGGACTGGTCCCGGGTGGGTCCGGCTCTTCCGGCCCGTCCGTCCGCGCGGAGGTCATCCTGCTGCCGGGCCCCGAGGACCGGAGGATCTGGAATTACTTTGCGTCCGTGGCCTTTCCGCGCGAACAGGTCGTGCGGTCGGTGCTGGCCGCGCTGGACTACGAACGGCCGCTGTCGACGGTGGCCCTCGAACCCCTGGTGGAACTGAGCCGGTCGCGGTTGGAGATGGTGCTCAAGGTGCTGGATGTGGACGGCGCCGTGCGGCGGGTGCGCGGCGGTTGGCTGGCCACCGGCGAACCGTGGACCTACGACGCCGAACGCTACGAACGCCTCGACCGGGCACGCGAAGCCGAGCAGCAGGCCATGCTCGAATATCAGAGCACCACCGAGTGCCGGATGAACTTCCTGCGCCGCCAGCTCGATGATCCGGGCCTCGCGCCGGACGCATCCGGCTGTGGTCGCTGCGACAACTGCACCGGCCGCCGTTTCGACGTCTCCGTCGACGCCGACCAGGTGGCCACCATCCGCGCCCGGCTGGACCGGCCCGGAATCGATCTCCTCCCTCGCAAACAATGGCCGACCGGGCTGGCGAAGCTGGGAGTTCCGTTGTCGGGCAAGATAACCGACGGTCCCGAGGTGGGCCGGGTGCTGGGCCGGCTCAGCGATCTCGGGTGGGGTCAGCGCCTGCGAACCCTGCTCGACGCCCCCGACGGCCCGGCGCCCGACCATATCGTCGACGCCTGCATCGCCGTTCTGCGGGAATGGAATTGGACGCAACGCCCCGGAGCGGTGATGGCCGTGCAATCGGTGACGCATCCGGCACTTGCCGCCGACCTGGCCGCCCGCCTGGCCCGCATCGGCCGTCTCACCGACCTCGGAGTGCTGCACACCCGTCCCGACCGGCCACCGGTGTCGGCGGCCAACTCCGCCCACCGCGTGGCAGCCCTGTTCGACTCCTGGGAAACCCCCGACCTCACCGGCCTCGACACTCCCGTCCTGCTGGTCGACACCCACACCGACACCGGTTGGACCCTCACCCTCGCCGCTCGTACCCTCCGCCACGCCGGCGCCCCGGCCGTGCTCCCCTTCGCCCTGGCGACCCCGACGTGAGGCCCGGACGCGGCGCGTACAGTGCCCGGCGATCGATCACCCACTATGGTCGATCCGGTGACCAGTAAGTCGACGCCGGCGGTGGAGTTGACGGTCGGCGAGCATACGGTGCGGGTGTCGAATCCCGATCGGGTGTACTTCCCGGAGCTCGGGGCGACGAAACTCGATCTGGTGCAGTACTACCTGAGCGTCGGCGACGGAATCGTCAACGCCCTGCGGGACCGGCCGTGCATGCTGCACCGCTTCCCGAAGGGATTGCCGGGCGGGAAGGTGCATCAGAAGCGGCTCCCAGCAGGGGCGCCGGAGTGGATTCCCACTGTGCGCGTGCACTTTCCGCGCTACAACCGGTATGCGGACGAGCTGTGCGTGCGGGAACTGGCGGACGTGATCTGGGCGGTGCAGATGTCGACGGTGGAGTTCCATCCGTGGAACTCACGCCGCTTCGACACCGAGAAGCCGGACGAATGGCGCATCGATCTGGATCCGATGCCGGATTGTCCGTGGTCGCGGGTCCAGCGCGTCGCCGAGGTCGCGCACGAGGTCCTCGACGAGCTGGGCGCGGTCGGCTGGCCCAAGACATCCGGCGGGCACGGCCTGCACATCTACGTGCGCATCGCCCCCGAGCACGGCTTCCAGCAGGTGCGCCGCGCCGCCCTGGCCTTCGCCCAGGAGGTGGAGCGCCGCGCCCCCGACGATGTGACCACGACGTGGTGGCGCCGCGACCGCGATCCGGCACTGCTGTTCGTCGACTACAACCAGAACGCCCGCGATCACACCATCGCCGCCGCCTACTCGGTACGCGGGAATGCGGGGGCGACCGTCTCGACACCGGTGCGGTGGAACGAGATTCCCGATATCGAACCGAACGACTTCACGATCAACACCGTCCCCGCCCGCTATGCCGAACTCGGCGATCTGCACGCGGGCATCGACGACGCGGTCTTCGACCTGAATACGCTGCTGGAGTGGGCGGACCGCGACCGGGTCGAGGTGGACCTCGACGAAGACGAAGGAGCACACGACGCATGACGAGCGCACCCCGCATCGCACTGGCACCGATCACCGACGACCTCGTGGCACAGGCGATCACCGGCGCGGGAGCGCAACTCGCGGAGCTGAGTGAGGCGAGGGCGCTGGTGTGGGACGGCGGTCCGAACGGATTTCCCGACCTGCCCGAGTCGATCGAATGGGTGCAGCTGTACTCCGCCGGGGTCGAGGAGTTCTTCGCCGCCGGCATCTTCGAACGCCATCCGACTGTGGTGTTCACCTCGGCCGCAGGCGCTTTCGCCAGGAGCGTTGCCGAAGGCACGATGGCGCTGCTGCTCGCCGGTGTGCGGTATCTGCCGGAACACATCCGCGCCCACAGCTGGCGCCAGACCGACTTCTTCCCGCATATCGGGACCTTGCGCGGGGCGACCGTCGCGGTGGTCGGCGCGGGCGGTATCGGACGCGAGGTCATCGCCATGCTGGAGCCGTTCGGGGCCCGGGTGATCGCCGTCAACCGCTCCGGACGGCCGGTCGAGGCACCCAACGTGGTGGATACGGTTCCGGCGGAGCGGCTTTCGGAGGTATGGGCTCGCGCCGATCACGTGGTCGTCGCCGCGCCCGCGACCGACGACACCCGGCACCTGATCGGCAAAGACGAACTCGCCCAACTGAAGCCGCATTCGTGGGTGGTCAATGTCGCCCGGGGATCGCTCATCGACACCGAGGCTCTGGTCGCCGCGCTGCGGGAGGGCGCCATCGGTGGCGCGGGCCTGGACGTGACCGATCCCGAACCGCTCCCCGATGGCCATCCGCTCTGGGACCTCCCGAATGTGATCATCACCCCGCACGATTCCAACCCACCGCAGCTGCGCACGGCAGCCTTCGCCGAGCACGTCGCCGAGAATGTCACCCGCTTCGCGCAGGGGCGTGAGCTCATCGCTCGAATCGATCCGGCCGCCGGTTACTGACCACCGCTGGTACCCGTGCCTACCGCAGGGGGATGTCCACCCCATGCTCCGCGGCCGGGCGCGGGCCGAATATCCGGCGTTCGACCTCGGTGATGGGTACGTCGTTGATGCTGGCCTCCCGGCGTGCCATCAACCCCTGGTCGGTGAATTCCCACAGCTCGTTGCCGTAGCTGCGCCACCATTGACCGGTACGGTCGTGCCATTCGTACTGGAATCGGACGGCCATGCGGTTCTCACGGAAACCCCACAGGCTCTTGCGCAGCGCGTAGTCGAGTTCGCGTTCCCACTTAGCGGTGAGGAATTCGACGATCTGCTCACGGCCGGTGACGAATTGGTCCCGGTTCCGCCACATCGAGTCGGAGGTGTACGCGAGCGCGACCCGGTGCGGGTCCCGGGTGTTCCACGCATCCTCCGCCGCTTGCACCTTCCGCGCGGCGGTTTCGAGGGTGAACGGCGGATACGGCGGTCGAGCTTCGGACATCGGATTCCTGCCTCTCAACGGAGAACGTTCGTTCTCCACCGATGCGTTACGGTAGGGAACGTACGTTCTCGATGTCAAGGGAGTCCGGTCCATGCCCGCCACACTCGGTGCCGAACGGAATGCGTCCGACCGCGAGGCGCTGCTCGACGCCGCCGAGCAGTTGATGTACGCGCACGGCGTGCAGGCGGTCGGGATGGACCGGATCCGCGAGGCGTCCGGTCTGTCGCTGAAGCGGATCTACTCCCTGTATCCGACCAAGGACGACCTGGTCGTGGCCATGCTGCGCCGCCGCGACGAACGGTGGCGGCATGCGCTGGCCCGATACGTCGACCGAGTCGACGATCCGAGCCGTCGCGTCGCGGCGATGTTCGACTGGCTGCGAGACTGGTTCGGCGAGCAGGGTTTCCGCGGCTGTGCGTGGATCAATATCCACGGCGAACTCGGTGCCGAGTCACCGGCCGTCCGCGCGGAAGTGCGCGCCCACAAGGCCGCCTTCCGCGGCATGGTCGCCGGCTGGGTCGCCGCGACCGGCTCCGATGCCGCCGACGCGATCTACCTGCTCGCCGAGGGAGCCATCGTCACCGCCGGGATCACCGGCGAGTCAGCCGCCGCCTCGACCGCCGAATCCGCTGCCGCGCTGATACTTTCGAATACCCGGCAGTGAACGGAGCAATCAGCTCGGATCGTAGATGAGCGAGCGCGCCGCATCGCCACCGAGCCGTGGTGCCACGACGACGGGTGCTGCCCGCAGTCCCGCGTTGTGTCTGCACCACACTCCACGGGTCGATGGTCGCGATTCCCCCGATACGAGCTCGACGCCCATGACGAGGATTCCGCCGTCGGTGTGCCGACGCGCGTGCTTACGCCGTAGGCTGCGGACGCGACCCTGTCCGCGTCTCGGAGGAGTTGTGCATGGTGTTCGGGTTACCGAAGCTGCCGCCGCTGCCGGTGGTGCGAGCCGTCGCGACCGTTCGCTACGCGCTGGGCGAAGCCTATCGGCGGTTGGCGCCGGCACCGCTGTCGTTGATGGAGTTGCTGGCGGCGGGGTGGTTGGCGCAGGCGATTCATGCGGCGGCGGCGCTGGGGATCGCCGATGAGCTGGCGCGGGGACCGCTCACCGGTGCGGAGCTGGCCCGGCGAGTGGGGGCGGACGAAGATGCGCTGCGGCGGCTGTTGCGGCTGCTGATCAGTCACGGCATCTTCGCTCAGCGACGCGATGGACGTTACGGGCTCACCGCGCCCGCCCGCGCGCTGTGCAGCGACTCCCCAGAATCACTGCGGGATGCGGCGCTGTTCTTCGGGTCGGCCACGCACCGGGCGCATTGGACGCATGTGGTCGATGCGGTACGGACAGGGAAGCCGGTCGGACCACAGGTGGACGGGGCGCCCTTCTTCGAATACATCCGCACCGACCGTCGATTCGGCGATCTGTTCGACCGCGCGATGACCAGCATCGGATCGCTCACCACGGAATCATTGTTCGCCGCTTACGATTTCGGACGCTTCTCGACGATCGTCGACGTAGGCGGCGGGCGCGGCGCGATGCTCTCCGAAATCCTCACGCGCGCACCCCGCACCCGGGGAATCCTGTTCGACCTGCCCGATGTGGTGGCCGATGCGGCGCAGCGGTTCGCGGCCGCCGGATTCGACGGGCGAGCCGAGGTGGCGCCGGGCTCCTTTTTCGAATCGGTTCCCGCGGGCGCGGACGCGTACCTGCTCAAACATGTGGTGCACGATTGGCCGGATGCGCGCGCCGAACAGATCCTGCGCACCGTGCGCGCCGCGATGGCTCCGCACGCCCGGCTGATCATCGTGGAGATCGTGTTGCCCGAGGACAATCGGCCGCATCCGGGCAAGTACACCGACCTGGAGATGTTGATCAACAGCGGCGGCCGCGAGCGCACCGCCGGTGACTACCGCGAACTGCTCGCGCACTGCGGTTTCGCGCTGACCCGCATTACCGAGACGGTGTCACCGGAATCCGTGATCGAGGCGCGACCGGTATAGCCACCTGCGCTATCGCGGACCACGCGGTCGCCGGCGTGCGTACGGGCGGGGGCTGCCGACGTGCTGCTCGACCAGTTCACCCCACCAGTTGGCCAGGGAGCCGGCCAGAAACCATGCGGCCCTGATCCGTTCGTCGTCGACCGTCTCGGCGTCGCGCAGCAGAACCGTGGCGCGCACCTGTGCGGCGGCGAGGCCGTCGACGGCCGCGCCGAGGGAACGCGCCTGCGCCGCAGCGGCGGTGCGGTCACTGACCCAGCGGTCGATGTGTACGACGATTTCCCTTCTGCGGCAGTCGATCTCCGCCGCACGCACCGGGGAGCGGCGGCGGGCCAGGTGGAGTTCGGCCAGCTGCCGGGCGGCCCGGGTAACCGGGTGATCGTCGGTCCGGTCGCCGATATGACCGCAGCAGGCGGCGAGTAGTTCGTGCCCGTCGGGTATCCCGGGGTGGAGTTCGGCGGCCGTGCCCGGGGCGCCCGTCCCCACGGCGCCCCGGTCCACCGCGGCGGCGCACCGGCCGCGCAGCCCACCCGGGGCATTCCGCGCGGCGCGGCCGTACGGCTGCGGGGCGGCGGACATCGGATACCTCCGGAAGGGTCGTGGTTGCACCCGACGCCACGAACGAGACACCGGACCGCGAGCCCGACGCGGCAAGGGCAAACCGCGCCGGATCCGGTGTGCCGCACGATGCGAAGGGGGCAATCCTGCGGCGCCGGGTGCTACTTCCAAGCGTGCGCGCTCGCGGCGGCCCGGTCACTGCCCTTTCAGTGGCCTTCCGATGCCCCTGGGCCGTGAGCCCCTGCCCGCCATGGGAACTATCGCCAGGTCACGGCCGTGACGATGAGAATCAGATACAACACCAGTACGAATACCACAGCCGGGACCACGGGATACGCGCGGGTGCTCGAATCCGGCTCCCCGCCCGATTCACCGGGCGACGCCGGACCGGCTCGGACGGGCTCGGGCGGCGACGGCGAGACCGATGTCCGGGTGAGGAACGAGCCTGCCGCCAGGGCCGGAAGTATCAACAGCCCCACCGGTACCCACGGCAGCAGCGCCCACGGCAGCGGATGCTCCCACGGTCGGCTCAGCACCACCTCGGCACCGACCGCGAGGGCCGCGAAACCCACGATCGCGACGACGCTCCCCCGCACTCCCAGCACGTTCGAGTAATACCACTGCCCCGCCCGCACATCCGCCACCGTCTTGCGCGCGAATTCGAAATGCAGGAAGGCACCCGCGAAGATCAGCGCGACCCAGACTGTCCGCCAACCGGATTCGACCTGACCGGTGTCGCTCGCCGAACGGACGAGGTACGCGATGATCCACACCTGCACCGGATAGGTCACGGCCAGGTTCAGCAACAGATCGCCCCGTATCCGCGCCGACACGCTCTCCAGCCCCCACAGTGCGAGGCCGTACCCCATCGCGGCGACGACAAGGGCCGCGGACCACCACGACAGCAGCGACGACACAACGGTCAGCGCCACCGCGATCACGCCCATCGCGACCCACAGTTCGCCGACACCTACCGTTCCTGTGACCAGCGGCCGATCCGGATTGTGCACCCGGTCGTAGTCGAGATCCTTGATCTCGTCCAGCATTCGCAGATACAGCAGCAGCACCGCGACGACGAGAATCCGCACCGCCGTCGCCCATCCCGGACGCCATGCCGAGTCCGGATGTGACACCACCGCCGCCGTGCCCTCCACAGCAGCGACGAACATGACCGCGTAGAGCAGATGATGCGTGTCGTATCGCGCGACGGTGAAACGCGCGATCCGCGCGACGGCCGCCCCGGCTGCTCGATATCGATGCGCGGACGCCGCCTGCTCCGAGCCGCCGGCGGACGTGACGGAACCTTTCAGCATTCCGCCTCGTCGGTGTCGTAGCGCAGGCCGATGCGCGCCGCCAGCGCACCGCACTGGTGGATTTCGCAATCGACCTGTCCCGGAACGGAATCCGAGGCGCGCGCCACACATTCGGCGCGGTGGTCCAATTCCACGAATCGCTCGAAGGAACTGGAGACCCCGATCAGCCGGCTCGGCTCCGGCGCCGACATGGCGGCGACCGTCTGACGTGCCGCCTCCAGCAGCACGCTGCCGGGCACGTGATCCACGGGGTGGTCGAACAGGATCGGATGCCCGGTGTCGATCACCAGCTCGGCGACCGCGGCCGCGCCCACTCGCCGCAGCGGGCCGATCACCACATTGCGCGCGTTGGCCCGGCCCACGTCGACCGCCGCGGCCGACCGCCCGGGCGGCAGCGCGGCGCCGATGTCGCCCAGCCCCAGTCCGGTGCGCGACCCGCCGCGCAGCGCCTCCCAGCGCGACGGCGACACCCAGGTGAAGGATCCGTCCACGATCATCAGCGGCACCCCACCACATTCGATGTCGAGCACCATATCCACCCCCTGCAGGACCTCACCGCGCCGATGGCGGCGCGAAATCTGCACCGACATCACCAGATCCGCGGGCGCGGGCCCGATCGCCCAATTGTCGCTCTCGGCCACCGCACCGTTGAAAGTGCGCACGATGAAGCCGAAATCCTGTGGTACACCGAAGTATTCGTGCGTGAGAGCGATCGATGCCTGCCGGGCCGCCTCCATCACCAGCAGGGGATCGTAGGTGCCGTCCCACGGTGCCAGGTGGTCGCCGTAGAACGCGTGCATGCGGGGTAGCTGGGCGCCGACCACGAATTCGTCGGATCGCGCGGCGTGCAGGGAGGTGACGAAGACCTCCGAGACCGCGCAGCGGTGGGCGAGATGGCGGGAGATGGTGTGCACATGGCTCGC
Organism: Nocardia africana NBRC 100379; assembly: GCF_001612635.1. Classification (GTDB taxonomy): domain Bacteria; phylum Actinomycetota; class Actinomycetes; order Mycobacteriales; family Mycobacteriaceae; genus Nocardia; species Nocardia africana. Next base: position 452,619 of record NZ_BDAV01000005.1, read on the forward strand.
GGTCGGGATGGTCGCGGTGTCGATCGTCATGGTCGTGCCTCCAACCAGTCGTGTGCGGATACCGGGGGCAGCGTCTGGCGCCGCCCGCCGTTGCGCATGGGAAGTACCTGAGAGCCGAGGACGATGGCCGACCACGGATCGATCGCACGACCCGTCGCCCAGGCGCGCCGCAACAGCAGCGCACAGTCCTCGTCCCGATCGGGATCGAAGTCCGCCGGAACGTCGCCGAGGTCGGCGAGCAGACGCGCGGTCGCGGCCGAACGCGCGAAAACCCGTGCGGGAGTGCGGGAGTACAGCGTCGCCGCACAGGCGGCGGCTTCGGCGCCGCGGTCCTCACCGGTCCCGATCTCACGCAGCACCCGCGCACGGGTGTCGGTGTCGAAGTAGATCGCGAACTCCCGCAGCACATCGGCCGGATCGTCCGGCGAATGCACCAGATTCAGCAGATAGCTGTATCTGCCCAGCACATAGCGTAATTCGCCCGGCTGACGTTTGCCCGGGTCGGTCGGCCCCTTGGCCGCTGTGAGCCGCACCGAGGTCGGCAGCGCCGTGGGTTCGCCGGCGACGACGAGAACCAGCGCGTCGGAGATCTCGGTCAGCAGATCGGCCAGCCGCCGCCGCTCCGGCGAGGCGATATTCCACGCGAAATACCACAGCGCGCGCACCAGATGCCGGTCGACCGCGCAGATCCGGGCGGCCACCACACGGAAATCATTGTCCTGCAACCACTGCAGCGTCGGTTCGACCGCCCGGGCCACGATCGCATCCGGTTTCAGCAGCAGCAGTGAATATCGGCGGGAGAATTCGACCGCGTCGAGCCCGGCCGCACCGAGCTGGTCGACGGTCTCCTGGACGTAGGTGTCCTCGGCATAGGTGGCCGCCTTGTCCGGCAGCGGTGTCGACGCCGCCAGCACTTGCGCGAGATTCATCGGCTGTCTCCCCTCTTCGCGTCCGAGGCGAAGCGCGCCAGCACCTCCGCTACCGACGGCAGCGGTTCGCCGAGGTAGCCGCTCTCCAGGCAGTGGTCCAGGAGCAGTCGCAGATACGGCTTGCCGGTCGCGGGGCAATCCCTTCCGAGCAGGGCGTGGGTCGCGGTGGTGTCGAACAGCGGGCGGCGGGCGAAGTAACTGGTATAGAGCGCGCCGATGCGCTGGAAGTATTCGCGTTCCAGCGGTTCCAGGTCGTCCACCGCGAACGAGGCTTCGGGAACGAAGGTCGCGACGTGGAAGGACGGATATTCGGCGAGGACGTCCGAAATGTCGCGCAGCGACAGCGCATCGGCGCCCACGGCGTGGAAGGTCTGTCCCACAGCGGAGTCGAAGTCGGTGGCGGCGGCGGTGATCACATCGGCGACGAAGTCGACCGGCGCGGGGGCGATCGTGGCGTCGTAGCGGCCGGGCAGCGAGCGCAGTTTGCCCTCGACGATCAACTTCACCACGGTGTAGAGGTTCTTGTAGTCACGGATCACGCCGGTGCCGGCGGCGCCGGTGACGACGCCGGGGCGCACGACCGCCCAGCGCAGTCCCGGTGTGGTGCGCACCTGGCGTTCGGCCCGGAACTTACTGTCCTCGTAGCCGTTTCCGAAGGCTTGCCCGACGTCGAGTTCCGCCTCGGCGACGACGCCGGTCCGCATCCCGCAGACGTAGGCGGTGCTCACATACACCAGCGGCACGTCCCAGCGCAGCGCCAGCTCGATCGCGTGCGCGGTGCCGCGCACGTTCAGTTCCTCGTAGTCGCCGGCGGTGGCATCGAAGGCGGTGGTCGCGGCGGCGTGCACGATCATGCCGACGCGGGAACCGAGTTCGGCGGCGGCGTGCGGGGAGAGGCCGAAACCCAGCCGCCGGATATCGCCGCGCACCGTCTCGATGCCGTCCAGCCCGGAACCGTCGTTGCGGACGATCCGCGAGTTGCTGTGCAGCACACCGACAACGGGCCGGCCCGCCGCGCCGAGGCGGCCCACCACCTCGGCGCCGACCAGTCCGCCCGCGCCGGTCACCAGGACGGCGTCGTGCCCGGTCACAGTCCCGCCCCTTCGATCAGGGTCACGACGTCTCCGATGCGGCGCACGCCGGCCAGCTGTTCGGGGCGGTAGCGCGGTAGACCGAAGGCCTGTTCGAGGACCAGGGTCAGCTCCATCAAGCGCAGCGAGTCGAAGCCGAGATCCTCGATCAGCCGCAACCGGTCATCCGGTTCGGCGGGCGGGGCGGGCGCCATCGCGACGACGAGCCGGCGAACCCGTTCCGCCACGGGGCTGTCCACATTCGTCATCACTGTCCTCCGTCGTGCTGATGGGGTTGCCGCCCGCCCGAGCCGAGCAGGTCGCGGGCTTCGTCGAGGGGCAGTTCGGTGTCGAGATAGGCGGCCGGGCGCAGCCAGTCGTAGCTGATGTCGAGGGTGCGCCGCCATTGCTCCCGCGAATCGAACGAAGCCGGGAACTGCGTGCCGCCGGCGATCTCGCGCACGGCCGCGGCGAGTTCGTCCAGCACGGCCAGCTCGTCCAGGCCGCTCGCACCCGATCCGAGGACCGCGCCGAAGCGCAGCGCCGCCGCGCGGTCGACCAGCTCACGCAGCGCTCCCACGTCCGGCACCAGCGCGGTGAGCGTCGGTCCGGGCGCGACGTCGGCGGGCAGCGGGTGAATACCGTAGGTGGACAGCACCATTCGCACACACATCGCGATCACCCGACGCGCCGCGATATCGGCCACCGCACCCTGGCCCGCTTTCACCGCCCCCATCAGATCCTCGCGAGCGTTCTCCAGCACCACGTTCGACCAGACGACTTCCATCGCACAGGCGACGAAGCGCTGGGCCGGCAGCGGTGACAGCGTCGCGATATCGCGGTCCGCGCCACCACCGGCGAGACCGAGTGCGGGCATCCTCGTCGACGGAATCGGCGTGACGGGGCGTAGCGGCTTGCACATGGCGAGCGCGGGACGCAGGGTCTCGCCGCCGCGCAGCGACAGTCCGATGAAGCCCAGGCGGACGAATTCGGCGAGCTCGGTGCCGATCGGCGACCGGCGCAGGATGTCGGCGACCGACTTGCGGGCGACGACGGCACGCCAGGCCGCGGCACCGCGCTCGGAGAGTGCGAAGACATCCGTGTCGTCGCGCAGGACATGGATCCGGTCCCCGATGGGCCAGGTGGTCACGCCGTCGATCCGGGCCAGCAGAATCCGGTCGGGATCATCGGCGACATCCGCGATGCCGAATCGGCGAGCCAGTGCGAGCACCTCGTCGAGCGTCGCGGTGGCCGCAAGACCACGGTAGGCGTCGATCAGCTCGGTGGCGCCCGGATCGGCCGCCGCGATCCGAACAAGTTGTCGCGGAAGCCATTTCGTCTCGATGTAGGTCTCCCCGCGCGTCGCGGCCCACGACTTGACCGCCTGGAGCAGGCCGTCGCGAGCCCACCCGTCGGCTTCCGCGTCGGCGCCCAGTGCCTGCAGCGCGACCGCGAACCACAGCGCGTGGCGGCCGCGCTGCGCCCACCAGTCGGACACGGTCGCCGCGAAGGTGCCGGCGGGCAGCAGCGCCGACAGTCCGTCCAGATCCACCGCCGCGCTCGATCGCAGCACCGTCGCGTTCCGGAAACGCTGACAACGGTTCAGCACGTCCTCGTCGAGGTCGCCGGCGCCGTCCGCACCGGTCACCCGCTCGAGCTGTGCCCGCAGTTGCGCCTCGGACCGGGTGCGGATCTCGATGCGGCGGCCGTCGGCGAACACCACGGTCGGTAGCGTGGGCATCTCCTCGGCGCCGGGCGCCACGATGAGGAAGTCGATATCGGACCCCTCGTTACCGAATCCCTCCGCCAGCGACCCCTCGAACAGGGCGGCGGAATTCGGCGGGATCGAGACCGTCTCCAGCGCGGCGGCCAGCAACCGCTCGGCACGATCGAGCGGCAGCGCCGGCTCGGTGGACGGACTCGTCGCCGCCGTGTCGGCGGCGGGATGTTCGGTGGCGCCCGCCAAACGGCCCTCGGTATACAGCTGCCACATGTGGCGGCGGCGCGGTTTGCCGCTCGAGGTGCGACGGATGAAGCCGCGCGGTCCGGTGACGACGCCCACGGTGCCCGCGGGACCCAGTTCGCCGCGCACCACGGTCCGGGCTCGGGCGATCCACTCGCCCGGCGCGGTCTCGGCGAAGAGCACGATGCCGGGCGCGGCGCCGCCGGACAGCGAGACCGCCGCGAGTTTGCCCTTGGTGATACCGGTTTCGCGGGCCACCCGCGATTCGATGTCCTCCATGAACACCGAACGGCCCCGTACCTTCAGGCTCGTGCCCATCCGTCCCAGCACGAAAACCTCGTCGTGGTAACGGAATCCGGCGTCGCCGGTGTAGAGCCGGCCGTCGGTGATCCGGGTCGCGCCACCGGCGCCGTCGGTATAGCCGAGCGCGACCGAATCGCCGATCACCGCCATCTCCCCGAGCACCCCGTCGGGCAGTTCGCGACCGTCCTCGTCCACCACCACGACGGTGGATTCGGGGGTGGAGAAGCCGAGTCCGGTGATCCAGCCCGGGCCGCTCACCCACCGATCGTCGGCGAGTGCCACCTCCGCGACGACTCGCACCGGCGCACCGTGCCGCAGGGTCGCGGTGTCGACCCGCAGAGCCGTGAGCGGACGATCGCGCGCCGAGGAGGTGACCATCAGCGTGGCCTCGGCCAGACCGTAGGCGAGGGTGTAGGCCCGAGCCGAAAAGCCCCGCGCGCCGGTGAGTTCGGCGAACGAACGCAGATCTTCGACTTCGACCGGTTCGGAGCCGACCGCCAGGGTCCGCCATCCGGACAGGTCCAACTCCGCGATGTCGTCCGGCGACACGCGATGTGCGACATAGCCGAGGGCGAACGACGGCGACGGCGAATGCTGGGCGTGCGTCATCGCCCGCAGCCAGCGCGCGGGGTCGCGGACGAACTGATCGGGCCGCATCAGATACAGGTCCCCCTGATTGGCGACCGTGGTGAGGAATGCGCCGACGAGGCCCATATCGTGGTAGAGCGGCAGCCATGAGACCATCGCCTCGCCGGGCCGCCAGTCGATCAGCCGGCTGATCATCCGGATGTTGGTGGCCAGGTTGTGCCACGACACCCGCACGCCGCGCGGAGTTCCCGTGGACCCGGAGGTGAATTGCAGCAGTGCCGTCTCGGCCGCGGGTGCGAGGGTCCGCTCGGCGGGCGTCGCGGTGTCGCCCACGACGACCGGCTCGTCGGCGCGGCCGGCCGCTGTCATCGCCTGGCGGACCAGTGTTTCCAGCTCCACCGAGGTGACCACCACCCGCGGCACGGCCTGCTCGAGGATCGCCGCGACGTGCGAGATGTACTGCGCCATATCGGCGAACATGGGCGGCGCGATCGGCGTGAAGACCCCACCGCACGCCCACACCGCGTAAAAGGCTGCGACACAGGGAAATCCGGTCGGCATGACGACGCAGACGCCCGCCTCGTCACCGCCCCCGAGGCCCCGTTCGCGCAGTCGGCCGGCAACCGACCAGGTCAGCTCCGCGAGCTCCGCGTAGCTGCGGAACTGCCAGCCGTCCTCTTCGTCGGCGAGATGGATGCCGGTGGCGGTGGCGGGATCGACCAGCCAGCCGCGCACCAATGCCTGGTCGTCGCTGATGTTCTGCAGTTCAGTGGGCATCGAATGCCTCCCCTTCTTCGAGCACGGTGACGGTTCCGCCGCTGCCGTCGACTCGCAACGGCATGCCGGTGCGCACGGATCTGGTGACACCCGGAATCTGCACCACCGTCGGCACGCCGAGTTCGCGCGCGACGATGGCGACGTGGGTGAGCGGGCTGCCGCGCTCGACGACCAGCGCCGTCGCCGACGGCAACACCGCCACCCAGCCCGGATCCGTGCGATAGGTGACGAGCACGCCGCCCGCCACATCGCGCGGTTCGTCGACCACCACCGCCGGTCCCGTGCCCACACCACCGCCCGACGGCGTCCCGGTGAAGACCGCACCCGCCGACGCCGCCGGAGTGTCGGTGATCGGCACCCAGCCGGACGCCGCGAGCTCGGCCGGACCGAAACCACCACCGCGGGTGACGAAGCGGGCCGGCGCGACCAGGCGCGCGTCGGCGGCGCGCTGCTGTTTGCGGGCGGCGACCACCGCCCGCAGACCGGCCGTCTCGCCGCCCTCGTAGCAGCCCCGCAGTTGCGGCAGCGTCAGGTAGAACACATCGGAGAATTCGTCGATGATATTGCGCCGCACCAGGTCTCGTCCCATGATTCGGAGTGTTCGCTTGACCATGCCGAAGGCGCGGGTCCGGCAGAAACGCAGACTCTCCCGATGCCCGGCACATCGAGCCACCTTGCGCCGCAGGCGTTCGTAGATCGCACGCCGCCAACCGCGCAGGTGCGCATCGAGATATCGTTGCGCATCGTCGGCGGCCCGGTCCTGCCGTTCCGGTAGTGCGGCCAGCACCATGACGAACAGGCCCGACGGATCCTCGCGCAGATCCGGCGTCTCGAGCTTGAGTTCGTCGAGGCTGCGATAGCCGTAGCGGTCGATGTACTCGTCGACGCGCGCCCGGAAGTCGTCGTGGCCCGCCGCTACCAGCGCGTCGTAAACACCCTCCGGCGCAGTGCTTTCCAGCAGTTTGCGCAGTTCGGGGTTCTCCCGGACGGTGGCGGCGAGCGCGGACATCGCGCGGGCCGGCTCGGCGGATTCGACATCGGCTCCGGGCCCGGCGACGGCGTAGAGGAACCACTCCGGCGCCTTCGGCAGAAACAGCCTGGTGAGCACGTACAGCAGGCCGGTGAGGGTCAGCAACATCGCGTCCAGAACCATCATCGGCCCCCAGCGGTGCACCAGCTCCCGATCGAGTTCGCGATAGCGGGCGTAGGCCTCGGCACCGGTGTCGGCGCTGTCGTCGTGGGATTCGAAATCGTCGTAGACGCGGTAGAACTCGTCGAGGAACCGCCGCATCATCGCGTCGATCCCGGCGATGCGACGCAGATAGATCGCGGTGGTGCGGCCCCGGGACAGCATTCGCCGCAGCGGATTGCCGAAAGTGAACGGGCGCAGCGTCTTCGCGATCTCGTCGGGTAGTGGTTCGGCCACGCCGAGCGCGGCCTCGAGGACACGGCGGTTGAGCGGATAGCCGGGCGCGATGCCGACCATCCGGTACCAGTGCAGCAGGTTGTAGTAGACGCGGCCGTGGAAGTAGCCGAGTAGCACGGGAGTCCAGCTGTCGGTCTGCGCTACCTGCGCCCGCGGCACACCCAGGGATTCGGCGTATCCGCGATACACCCGGCCGTAGATATCGGCCGCGGTGGTGAAGGTGAGCGGTGAGGTGATGCCGCTGAAACTCTCGATGATGTTGGAGTTGTCCCAGATTCGCAGCTCTCCGTCCGGCACCTCTTCCCCGGCTCCGCGCAACGACTCTCCGACCGCGGTGGTCACCGGGCGCGCCTGCAGCACCCAGAGCCGGCCGTCTGCGTCGAAGGCCCATTCGACGTCCTGCGGGGCGCCGGCCACGCTCTCGATCCGGCGGCCCGCCTCGATCAGCCGGGTCACCTGATCCGGGGTAAGCGCCGGGCTCGAACGCAGCGCGGGATCGACGTCCACCGCGATGCAGCCCTGATCACCGTCGGGACGATAACGAGTCGCCTTCTCTCCCAGGGTCGCATCTATCAACTCGCCCGAAAACTTGTCCGCGACATACGTATCGGCGTCCACGGCGCCGGAGACCAGACCTTCACCCAGTCCGTAGACCGCGCTGATCAGCATCCGGTCCGTGGCGCCGGTGCTCGGGTCGCAGGTGAACAGCACACCGCTGGTCGCCGCCGCGATCAGGCGTTGCACGATCACAGCCGGCATCTCCGGAAGCGCCAGTCCGTGCGCGAAACAGTAGGTGATCACTCGCGGTGACAACGCCGAGGCCCAGCATGCCGTCACCACCGAGGCGATCGCCTCGGCGCCGGATACGTTCAGAAACGAATCGAACTGGCCGGCAAACGAATACGCGGTTCCGTCCTCCACCGCGGCCGACGACCGGACCGCCACAGGGCCACGGCCCAGACGCCGCCACACCTCGTCCATCGCCTCGACCAGAGCATCCGGGGGTGTGGCGGTCATGATGCTCGCGCGCAGCCGGGCGCCCCGCGCCAGCGCCTCGTCGAGGTCGGTCGCGGACACGAAATCCGCTGCCGCCGCGACGATCTCGGCAGGCATGTGCTCGAACAACGCCGGCTCGACGACCAGCCAATCCGGCACCGGCAACGACGCATCGCGCAACCGACGCAGCCCGGCCGCCTTCCCGCCGGCATCCGCGGCTTCGGCCGAGCCCGCTTCGGATTCGTGCACCAGGTCTCCTGTCATCGCGGACCGTGCGCCTGCCCAGGGTCGCTCACAGAGTTCGTAACGGTATAACCGAAAAGTGGATGTTTCGAAATGTCGGTGATCAGGCATCCGACATGCCGCGATGCACAGGCGATCACCGCGGCGTCGTCTCGATATACCGGCCACGCCCGCCGGTGTTAACCGAATTCCGAACAAGATCGGCTGGCCGCTCGCCGGGAGCGCGGCTACGCTACGTTGAGGCTCGTGACGATCGGTGGAGGGTGTAATTCGGCGTGAGTTGGTCATTCACACCGGACGAGTTCGCGCACATCTGGCGCGAGACCGACCTCGATCGCCATCCCTTCCCGCTTCGCATCCTCGAATCACCCCGTACGGAGGACGAGGCGGCCACCCTGCGCAAGACCCTCGAGGCACGGCTGCCGCTCGGCGCGGACCCCGACCTGTCCGCATGTCTGCGCATCCTGGCCGCGCCGCACACCCGCGTGGTCGCGATCGGGGGCGAACACGGTCCGGGAACCGAAATCCGGGCGGTGGCGGCGGCGATCTACGACCACGCCGTCCTCGCGATCCAGGAACCGGGACGCACACCGGGATTCGGCGGGTCCATCCGATTGTCGATCGGGCACACCGCCAAACTCGGCGCTCGCATCGCCGCTCTGCTGCCCGACTGCCCGCCCGGAGGCGAACCCGCACGTTCGGCGCCGAGCGAAGCGGTGCGCGACGACGACTGCCCGCGGCCGACCTCACCGCCGGCGCCGCGCATCCGCCGCCTGCTGCTGAAACCGCATACGGCCGAAGGGCATATCCGCATCGAGGCCGGATTGGACCGCGCGACACCGCCCGCACCGCTGTACTACACCTGGATCGACGTCGCCGACGACGGGCGCTATCTCATCAAGGCGGGCGACGAGGTCCACATCGTGCCCGCGAGCCGCCAGCAGATCGGCACTCATCTGCAGAAACGCATCCCGCACTGACTGTGGAGTACACGGAACAGGGCAACTCGGGCTGACCGGACATCGGCGGAACCAGTAAGCTGGGTCGACCTGCAGCCGCGAAAGGAAGCCGCCTTCGGGCCCTTCCCATCAGGCTGTGCGATGACAGCCGATGGGGGCCGTACGCGGTAGCGCTCCGCTGCCGCCTCCGGGCCTCCCCATTAGGCTGATCGGACCGACCGATCTCAGGGGTGCGCATGACGATCGAGACCAGCCAGGCCGATATCACCCGTTTCCTGCAGGCCGCGCGCGGGGGAACCGTCACCTTCGATCCGGCGGCCGCGCGTGGGTGCGCGGAGATCTATCAGCAGCAGGCCGACCGGCTGCGGGAACTACAGCAGCGCCTCGATTCGGTGGCGCAGCTCAGCGGATTCGGGGGCTTCTTCTCCGCGCAGCAGCTGCAGGCCGGTTTCGGCCGCAAGGCGCGCGATGCGGCCGAACTGCTCGACCACTACATCGCCGCCGCCTACCGCATGAAAGAGGCCTTCCTGACCAGCGCCGGGCTCTACGAGGAGGCCGATTCCGCACATGCGGCCGCGCTGCGAGCGATCTCGTCCGGACTGTCGCGATGAGCGCCGAATTCCGTTACGGGCCGGCCGCATCGCAGACCGACCCGCACTACGTCAGCGCCATGGAACATTTCGAGTCGATGACGCACGAACAGATCTACGCCGGAACCGAGAAGATCGAGGCCGGTGAGATTCTGCAAGCCTCGCTGATCTGGCTGGAGGCGGCCGCCACACTGACCGGGTCCATGCCGGCCACCCGCTCGCAGGCCGAACGGATCATGGATCAGGCCGGCTGGCAGGGCCCGGCCGCCGAGGCCGCCGCCGCGAGCGCACACAGCTTCGCCGCCTCCGTCGACGAATTGGCCGCCGTCTTCGGGGAGGTCGGTGCGCGGCTCGGGGCCGTCGCCGGAGCGGCCGAAGCGGTCAAGATGGCGGTACCCCCGCCGGGCGATTCCGGGCCGGTGGGCGCCATCGCCCGAGTGCTGGAGGCCGCGCACGTGATCGATGCGCGCATCGCCGAGGAGGTCCTGCGTCAGGAGGCGATCCTGACGATGAACATGATCTACAAGCCGGCCTACTCCGCCGCGGGCACCGCGGTCCCGGCCCTGCCCGAACCCCCGGCACAATCCGACCCCGCCGGACCGCGCCCGAGCGCGCCCGCGCGCCCGAACGGCGACCGGCCGCAATCACACCAAAGCCCCACGGCCCCACCGTCTTCGGAGCCGGAGTCCGCGACGCCGGAGCAGGCTCCGAATTCGGCACCCGCGCCCGGCACCCCAGGTTCGCCGCAGTCGCCGCCCGCACCTGCACCGGCACCTGCACCTGCACCTGCACCTGCACCTGCACCTGCACCTGCACCTGCACCTGCACCTGCACCGGAGAGCCAGGCACCCGCGCCTCCGCACACGCAACCCGCACCCCCGCCCGGCGACCCGGCCCCGAGTTCGTCGGCACCGGCACCCGCCGCGCCGACGCACGATCCAGGCCCAGCGCCGACCCCGGCGCCGCCGACCTCTTCCGCGCCCACCGCGCCGGACCCGAGCCAGGCACCCACACCGTCCGCACCGGGAAGTTCAGTGCCCCCGCCGGTTCCACCGACGTCCGATCCGCAGGCCACGCCGCCCGTCACCCCCGCCCCCGCCGCACCGGCCCCGGCGCCATCCGACACCCCCACGCCCACACCACCTCCCGCACCACAGTCGCCCGACCCGTCGGCATCCGCCCCACCGCACCAATCCCCCACGCCCACACCGCCTCCCGCCCCCGGGCCTCCCGGCCCGTCGGCGCCTCCGCTCACCGACCAGGAAGGTCAGCCGGGTATCACCGGTCCGATCCCGAACACGGATGCGCCGACGACTCCCGATCAACCCGGGGTATCTCCGCCGGGCTGAGCGGAAGTCGGAAGCGCGAGAGATTTCGGCAGGCGCAATCGACTCCCGTGACTGCAGCCGTGCGGGGCCCGACGTCGGCACGATCGCCATCGCCCCGGCCGCGATGCGGACCCGCTCGCGACAGGTATGCGCCCGGGTGGTGCCGAGTTCCCTACACCTTCACCAGGTCGTCGGCGTGAATGACGGGGCGTTGCATACCTTCCGGGAGTTCGGAGGTGGAGTGGCCGGCCATGGCCTGCAGTTCGGTGCTGTCGTATTCGACGACGCCCCGCGCCACGGTGCGACCGTCGGGGGCGAGCAGGTCGACCACATCGCCGCCGTAGAAGCGGCCCCTGACGCCGGTGATACCGGCGGCCAGCAGTGACCGGCGGGAGTGCGCGACGGCTCTGACGGCGCCGGCGTCGAGGTGGATGGCGCCGCGGCTGTCGGCGGCGTGGCGGACCCAGAATTTGCGGGCCGAGAGCCGGACCGGGCGGGCGGCGAACGCCGTGCCGACCGAGGCATCGCGCAGTGCCGGCGCCGCATCGGAGGCAGCGGCCAACAGGACGGGCACGCCGGCGTCGGCGGCGAGGCGGGCGGCCGAGAGCTTCGACGCCATGCCGCCGGTGCCGAGAGCTCCGCCGCTACCGGCGATCACACCGTCGAGGTCGGCACTGCTGCGCACCTCGGGAATGAATGTGGCGGCACCCTTGCGGGGGTCACCGTCGTAGAGTCCGTCCACATCCGAGAGCAGAACGAGCGCGTCCGCGCCGACGAGATGCGCCACCAGCGCGGCCAGCCGGTCGTTGTCTCCGAAGCGAATCTCCTCGGTGGCGATGGTGTCGTTCTCGTTGACCACCGCGACCGCGTGCAGCGCGCGCAAACGGTCGAGGGTGCGTTGCGCGTTGCGGTGGTGTTCGCGCCGGGCGAAGTCACCCGCGGTCAGCAGCACCTGCCCCACAACCCGGTCGAATCGGGCGAACGAGGTGCCCCAGGCGTGGGCCAACGCCAATTGCCCGACACTCGCCGCGGCCTGCTTCGTCGCGAGATCCCTTGGGCGGGCGGCCAATCCGAGCGGGGCGATGCCGGCGCCGATCGCACCGGACGACACCACCACCACATCCGAGCCCGCGCGCATCCGCGCCTCGATGGCCTCGGCGAGCTTGTCCAGGCGCGCGGTGTCGAGTCCGCCCTCCAGGCTGGTCAGCGCCGAGGAGCCGATCTTGACGACCACGCTGCGCGCGGTCCGGATCGACTGCCGAGTAGTTACCGCTCCCTTGTCGGAATCCACCTGTGTCACAACAACACTCACTCACTTGACGCGCCACCACCGTGACGCACGACGACTACCGGACCGGCACGCCCGCGCACACCGGCGAAACCGGTGCGGCGGGCGATCACGGTTGGTCCTCGTCCTCCGAGACCAGGCCGCGGCGCACCCGGGAGGCATGCTTGCGCTCGGCGGCGGAGATGCGGTCGGTCTGGTCCAGGCGGGGGTCGGTCCCGCGCCCGGTCATCACCATATCGACACCGGCCGAGATCTGCGGCTCCCATTCGAAGCTCACATCGCCGATGGTGACCTCGGCGCCCGGCACGGCGCCCTGGCGGACCAGTTCGTCCTCGACGCCGAGACGCGCGAGCCGGTCGGCCAGGTAGCCGACGGCTTCGTCGTTGTCGAATTGCGTTTGGCGCACCCATCTTTCGGGGCGCTCACCGCGGACGATGAATCCGCCCTCGACCTCCGGATCGGGTTCGACCGTGAAGCCGGTCTCGCCGGCCACCACGGGCCGGATCACCGGGCGCTTCGGCGCGGCCTTCGGATGCGCCTCACGATACTCGCGGACCATATCGGCCAGCGCGAAGGTCAACGGCCGCAGTCCTTCCCGGCTCACCGCGGAAATCGTGAACACCGGCCAGCCACGCTCGGTGAACTCCGGCGTCACCATCTCCGCCAATTCGGCGGCGTCGGGGATATCGGCCTTGTTGAGGATGACCACGCGCGGCCGGTCGGCCAGATCGCCCAGACCGGCATCGGCCTGCAGGGCGGGCCGGTAGGCGGCCAGTTCGGCCTCGAGCGCGTCGACATCGGAGATCGGGTCGCGGCCGGGTTCCAGTGTGGCGCAATCGACTACGTGGGCCAGCACCGCGCACCGCTCGAGATGCCGCAGGAAGTCCAGCCCGAGGCCGCGTCCGTCGCTGGCACCGGGGATCAGGCCCGGCACATCGGCGACGGTGAAGGTGGTGTCACCACTGGACACGACGCCGAGATTCGGCACCAGCGTGGTGAACGGGTAATCGGCGATCTTGGGCTTGGCCGCGGAGAGCACCGAGACGAGTGAGGATTTTCCGGCCGAGGGGAAGCCGACGAGGCCGACATCGGCCACCGACTTCAGCTCGAGAACGAGATCGCGCTCCTCGCCCTCCTCGCCCAGCAGGGCGAAGCCGGGCGCCTTGCGGGCGCGCGACACCAGCGCCGCGTTGCCGAGCCCGCCGCGGCCACCGCGCGCCGCCACGAATCGGGTGCCCGCGCCGACCAGATCGGCCACAACCTCACCGTCGTCGTCGATGACGACCGTGCCGTCGGGGACCTTCAGCAGCAACTCCCCGCCCTGTTTGCCGTCGCGGTTGCCGCCCTCGCCCGGCTTGCCGTTACCGGCCTTGGCGTGCGGGTGGAAGTGGAAGTCGAGCAGCGTGTGCACGTTCGGGTCGACTTCGAGGATCACATCCCCGCCGTTGCCACCGTTGCCACCGTCGGGTCCGCCGAGCGGCTTGTACTTCTCCCGATGCACCGAGGCACAGCCGTGACCGCCCTTACCGGCGCGGACGTGCAGTACCACACGATCGATGAATTTGGACATGCCAGCTGGACCTCTGTATTTCGGTGGACGGTGGTGGTGAGCCTCCCGGAACGGCGAACGGGCCAGGGTTTATCTGCTAAACCCTGGCCCGCTTCGAAGAGTGTGTGGAGAAGGCTCCGGCGCGGCTCAGGCCTGCACCGGCTCCGGTACCACGATGTTGACGGTCTTGCGGCCCCGCTTGGTGCCGAACTGGACCGCGCCCGCCTCGAGGGCGAACAGCGTGTCGTCGCCGCCGCGGCCGACGTTCACGCCGGGGTGGAAGTGGGTTCCGCGCTGGCGAACCAGGATCTCGCCGGCCTTGACGGCCTGGCCGCCGAAGCGCTTCACACCGAGTCGCTTGGAATTGGAATCGCGACCGTTGCGAGAGCTGGACGCACCCTTCTTATGTGCCATGGCTGAAAACTCCTCGATTCGAAACCGGGTGGTTCCGCTAGGTCGAAATTACTTGATGCCGGTGACCTTCAGGACCGTCAGCTTCTGACGGTGGCCCTGACGCTTGTGGTAGCCGGTCTTGTTCTTGAACTTGTGGATCCGGATCTTCGGGCCCTTGGTCTGCTCGACCACCTCGGCGGACACCGAAACCTTGGCCAGCTTGTCGGCATCGGTAGTCAGCTCGGCGCCGTCAACCACCAGCACCGGCGACAGCGATACGGCCGTGCCCGGTTCACCCTCGATCTTCTCGACCTTCACCAGGTCACCGACCGCGACCTTGTACTGCTTTCCGCCGGTCTTGACGATCGCGTACGTTGCCATCGGTCGGCTGCCCTCTTTCCTCAACTAGTGCTCGGCACTCTGCTCACACGGCCGCCTGCCGGTGGACACCGGAAACCGCCGTACGACTGGTCTGATAGTCACCGCCGCCTCGGTACTTGTTCCGCACCGGAGGGCTCGTTTCGAGCCGGATCTCATGACAGCGCAGCGTTTTCTCTACACAACACGGTGCTGTCACCGGGCAGCGACTGTCCAAGATTACAGGACTGCCACCCCCGGCACCAAACCGGGTCGCCACCACTCCGAACGCGATCCGCAGCGGCGCCCCGCCCGCCGTGCGGGCGGGGCCTGTGCTGCTGATTCTCCGGTTCGACGCCCCGGATCAGTTCGGCGATTCCGGCGCGCCCGCGGCTCGTCCGGCGGCCCGGCGACGGGTCCGCTGCCGCGGGGTCACCTCGGCCGGAGCCAGCTCGTCGAGCGAGAACTTCGGCGCGGTGTCCTGATCGGCGTCGGTCAGGACGAATACCGCGCCCCGGCTGTCGGTCGACGGAGCCGCTGCGGTGCGCGCCACCCGGCGGCGGCCACGACGGGCACCTGCCTCCGCAGCCTGCTCGGCCGGCCGCGCCTCTGCCTGTTCGGCCGGCTGCGCTTCGGCTGCCGGGCGGACCTGCGGAGCCTCGGGTGCCTGCCGGACCGGCTGCGCCTCGGCCGGAGCCGGCGCGGAGTCCGCGGTCCGTTGCGCTCCGATTCGTCCGGTCACCACGGGCTTCGCCGCGGTGGCGGCCGGCTCGGTGCTGGTGGTCTCCGTGCTGGTCGATCCGGCGCCGACCGGCTCCGAGTCGGCCGGCTCGGAGCCGTCCCGCCCCGCGGCCACGGATTCGGCGGCTTCCGCCTCGGCACGTTCGGCGGCCGCGGCCCGGGCACGGCCACGGCGCGACTCCCGCGACTCCTTGGCCTGCGGCCTCGGCTCCGCTTTCGCCTCGACCGGCGCACCGGCCTCGGCCACCTCGTCGTCGGCGTGGTGCGCGGCCATCGCGAGCGCGACCGGATGAGCACGCTTGGCGGCCGCCTCCTCCTCGGGATGCGAATCCGCGGTCTCGGGCGCGGCGGTGGTCACCGGCTTGGTGTCCTTGTCGCGGTCCTTGTCCTTGCGGCGGCGACGGCCTTCCCGGCGACCGGCCCCGTCCTCGGCGGGCGCGGTCTCCACCGGGTAGTTGTGCACGATGATGCCGCGGCCGTGGCAATGCTCACAGGTGGTGGAGAACGCCTCGACCAGTCCGGTGCCCAGCTTCTTGCGGGTCATCTGGACCAGGCCGAGCGAGGTGACCTCCGACACCTGATGGCGAGTGCGGTCACGCCCGAGCGCCTCGGTGAGGCGACGCAGCACCAGGTCCCGGTTGGATTCCAGCACCATGTCGATGAAGTCGACGACGATCATGCCGCCGATATCGCGCAACCGCATCTGGCGCACGATCTCCTCGGCGGCCTCCAGGTTGTTGCGGGTGACCGTTTCTTCCAGATTGCTGCCGCCGGAACCGGTGAACTTGCCGGTGTTGACGTCGATCACGGTCATCGCCTCGGTGCGGTCGATGACCAGGGTGCCGCCGGACGGCAGCCACACCTTGCGATCGAGGGCCTTCGCGAGCTGCTCGTCGATGCGCAGACTGCCGAAGACGTCCACGCCGTTGTTCTCGTAGCGCTCGACCCGGGCCAGCATGTCCGGTGCAACGGTGCGGACGTAGTTCTCGACCGTCGTCCACGCTCGATCACCCTCGATGACCAGCTTGGAGAAGTCCTCGTTGAACAGGTCCCGGACCACCTTCACCAGCAGGTCCGGCTCTTCGTACAGGGTCTTCGGCGCGCCCGACCCGTTCTCGGCCTGCTTCTCGATGGTCTTCCAGGTGGCCTGCAGCCGCTCGACGTCGCGGGCCAGCTCGGTCTCGCTCACGCCCTCCGACGCGGTGCGGATGATCACTCCGGCGTCCTGGGGGACGATATCGCGCAGGATCTCCTTGAGCCGCTTGCGCTCGGTGTCGGGCAGTTTGCGGCTGATACCGGTCGAGGTCCCGCCCGGGACATAGACCAGGAAGCGTCCGGCCAGGCTGATCTGAGTGGTCAGCCGGGCGCCCTTGTGCCCGACCGGATCCTTGCTGACCTGCACCAGAACGGTGTCGCCGGGTTTGAGCGCCTGCTCGATCTTGCGTTCCTTGCCACCGAGCCCGGCGGCCTCCCAGTTCACCTCACCGGCGTAGAGCACGCCGTTGCGGCCGCGGCCGATGTCGACGAAGGCCGCCTCCATGCTGGGCAGCACGTTCTGCACCTTGCCCAGGTAGACGTTGCCGACCATGGACGCGGTGCCGGTGTTGGTGACGAAATGCTCGACCAGGATGTTGTCCTCGAGCACCGCCACCTGGGTGGTCGCGCCGACATGCGAGTGCTCACCGGCCGGGAACGACTTCTCGCGGACCACCATGACCCGGTCGACCGCCTCGCGGCGGGCCAGGAATTCCGATTCGGTGAGGATCGGCGGGCGGCGGCGACCGGCCTCGCGACCGTCGCGACGACGCTGCCGCTTGGCCTCCAGCCGGGTCGACCCGCTGATGCCCTGCACCTCGTCGACCGTGCGGCGCTTGTTGCGCGGTTCCCGCTCGTGCACGACGGTGTTCGGCGGATCGTCGTCGGCGGGCTCGGATTCGTTGTCCTCGCCGGCCTTGCGGCGACGACGGCGGCGGCGACGGCGGGTGGAACCTTCGGGCGTCGAACCCGATTCGTCGTCGCTCTCCTCGCCGGTCTGCTCGGCGGCCGTCTCCTCGGCGGAGTCGTCGGAGTCGGCGTGCGACTCGGTGTCCTCGTCCTCGGACTCGTCGTCGGACTCGTGATCGGCGTGCTGTTCGCCCCGGCCCCGGCCGCGACCGCGACGACCGCGGCGGCGGCGACGCGAGCGACCGCCGTCTTCCTGCTCGTCCCGCGACTGGTCGTCGTCCCAGTCGGCGCCGGATTCGGTCTCGGTCTCCGCCGCGACGGTCTCGGGCTCCGCGGGGGCCTTCTCCGGTGCGGGTTCGGCGGCCTTCTCGGTAGCTTTCTCAGCGGCCTTCTCGGCGGCTTCGGCCTCGCGCTCGGCGCGCCGGCGCCGGCGCATCTCCTCGGCGGCCGCGGCATCCGGCGGCAGGAACAGCGGTGCGGCCGCGATACCGGCCGATTCGAAGACGACCGGCTGTGCGGGCTGCGCGGCCGGCTGCTGGAACGGGCTGGTGAACAGCGAAGTGTGAGGGGCCGATTCCGGCTCGGCGGGCGCTTCCGGCGATTCCGGCGCGACGGCCGGATTCGCGGTGCCGGCGTTCTCGATGACGCCGGTGGCCTGCCCGCTTTCGGCGACCTGGGTGTCGGCGACCTCGGCGGATGCGCCGGACTCGCTCGGCTCGGGCCGGCCGGCCGGATCCGGCGCGGTGGCGGTCTGCGCGGTATCGGCCGCGGCGGTGGGTGTGGACGAGGTCGCCGGGGACGCACTCTCGGCGGGTGCGGGAGCAGGCGTCTCGGCCTGCTCGGTCGTGGGTTCGGCGACCGGTTGCCCGGTGCCGGGCGGTGGGGGAACGAGCGCGTCGCGCACGGATTCGGCGACGGTCCGGTCCAGGCTGGATTGGGCGCTGCGGGCTTCGGCACCCAGTTCGGTCAGGTGGGCAAGGATGCGCTTGCTGGTGGTTCCCAGAAGTTTCGCCAGCGCGTGCACCCGGATACGTTCGGGCAACTGCGCTGCCTCCCCTACCCCGGCCACCTCGGTCGAGGTGGATTCACCATTGCTCTGCGATGTTCCTTGCGGCTCTTGATCGGCCACGAAATCTCCTCGGGCCCCCGGGCGCGTCCCACTCGTACGAGAGTGACGCGGCCGACGCGGGGGCGCTGTCCGTTCGCCTCACGCCTGTGGCGCAAGGTCTGATGGTCTCGCCCCGCGTGCCCGGTTATCACCTGTCGTACGTCGTTCGGGCTAACTGGTCACGCGGCGCCTGGCTGTTGGCTTTCACACCTGAGCTCGAGCGCTCATCCAGCGTGCCGCCGAACAGCCGAGTCTTGTAACCGTCCGGGGCAGCGATGATCGGCGTCGAGCCGCGGTGCCATTCGGTTGCGCTCGCCACCTGCCCCGATAGGTAGGCGTCGATCACATCCGCTTCCAGTATCCCACACAGCGACCCACTGGTACGCCATCGGAGCGCGTCCGCACCGTTTCCGGGGCCCCACCGGCGGCACTTTCCTACACCTGAGTAGGTCTTTTCCGGCGGATGCGGATCACCCGCTGGAGTGTCACCGCGACCCGCAGGCACATGATCACGGTGGGTTGAGAGAAACCCCACCGACCACAACAAGATCACCCGACCTGCTCGTGAACCGGCAACCGGGACTTTGCGGGCGCCATCGCGCCCCGCACGGAGCGAGTCGTACGAGCGACCGTTCGCGGCCGGCTCGCCGTTCGGGTACCGCTGCGTACGCGACGAAGGAGCAAGCAGCGGTGACCGAACGGCGAGCACTGGAGGCCGCGAACCCGCCGGAGCGACGCGGAGGCCGAAGACAGAGCCTAGAACCAGAGTGCGATTTCGCGCTTCGCCGATTCGGGCGAGTCGGAGCCGTGCACGAGGTTGAACTGGGTTTCGAGGGCGTAGTCGCCGCGGATGCTGCCGGGGACGGCCTTCTCGACGGGGTCGGTGCCGCCGGCGAGCTGACGGAAGGCGGCGATGGCGCGCGGTCCCTCGAGGATGGCCGCGACGACCGGGCCGGAGGTGATGAATTCGATCAGCGAGCCGTAGAAGGGCTTGTCGGCGTGTTCGGCGTAGTGGGCGGCGGCACGTTCTTCGGAAACCTGCTCGAGCTTGAGGGCCGCGATCTTCAGGCCTTTGCGTTCGATGCGGGTGATGATCTCACCAACCAGGCCTCGGGCCACGCCGTCCGGCTTGATGAGTACCAACGTCTGCTCAGTCACGGCGACACTCTAACCGGCGCTGCCACCGGACTCCGAACCGAGCCGTCAGGACGAGCCCTGCATCCGCTGGCTGGGCAGTAGACCCTGGTCCATGCGGCGTTTGACGTCGGAGCGCAGAACCAGAATGAAAGCCCACACCGCCGCGAACACGACGCCGATGATGCCGATCGACAGATGAATGAATCCGCCGGCCAGCACCAGCACCTGCAGGCCGAGATTGAACGGCACCGCCCAGGAGCGGCGCTGCATTCCGGAGCCGACGAACATCAGCACGGCCAATCCGACCAGGTAGGTCACCGACCACCAGCTCAGTCCGCCGCCGACGGCCCCGACCACGGGCAACGCCAGCAGCACGGTGATGGCCTCGAGTACCAGCGCACCGGCCATCACACCGCGAAAACCCTTCCACGGGTCGGTCGCGGGCGCGGGTACACCCGGCTTCGGTGCGCCGGCCTCGCCGCGCACATCGTCCTCGCTACCCACGTTGCCTCCTCCGCGCCGGCCCGTCGAATGCCCTCGACACCAGCTTCCCACCGCCTCCGGCCCGCTGCTTCACGCGGGGTCCTTGCCGAACAGCGAGCGCGCCGCACCCGCGGTGACCACCGAGCCGGTGACCACGATGCCGGCGCCGGAGACCGGTTCGCCGGCGTCGCCCGCTTCCTCGGCGATGGCGATCGCGGTTTCGACCGCATCGGCGAGGGTGTTCGCGGTGACGACTCGTTCGTCGCCGAAACGCTGGACCGCCAGGTCGGCGAGTTCGTCGACGCCGAGCGCCCGCGGTGAGCCGTTGGTGGTGACGACGATCTCGTCCAGCACCGGCTCCAGCGCGGCGAGAATGCCGGCCGCGTCCTTGTCGGAGAGCACCGCGACCACACCCACCAGCTTGCGGAAGTCGAATTCCTCGGTGAGGGTCGCCGCCAGGGCCCGCGCGCCGGCGGGATTGTGCGCGGCGTCGATGAAGATGGTGGGCGCGCTGCGCATCCGTTCCATCCGGCCCGGGCTGGCCGCCGCGGCGAATCCGGCCCGCACCGCGTCGATATCGAGCTGCTTGTGTGCCCCCGCGCCGAAGAACGCCTCGACCGCGGCGAGCGCGAGCGCCGCGTTGTGCGCCTGGTGTTCGCCGTGCAGCGGCAGGAAGATCTCGTCGTAGACCCCGCCGAGCCCCTGGATCTCCAGGACCTGACCGCCGATCGCGACGCGTCGCGACAGCACCCGGAACTCGGATCCGGCACGGGCGACCGCGGCATCGGCCTCCACCGCGCGCCGCAACAGCACCTCCATCGCCTCGGGATCCTGTTCGGCGATGATGGCGACGGTGTCGCGCGGAATCAGCAGATCCTCCGGCGACTTCTTGATGATCCCGGCCTTCTCACCGGCGATCGAGGCCAGGTCCGGCCCGAGATAGTCGGTGTGGTCCAGGCCGATCGGCGTGATCACCGCGACCTGCCCGTCGATGACGTTGGTCGCGTCCCAGGTGCCGCCCATCCCGGTCTCCACGACCGCGACATCGACCGGCGCCTCCGCGAACGCCGCATACGCCATCGCGACGAGGACCTCGAATTTGCTCATCCGCGGTCCCGGTCCGTCGCCGAGGGCGCCGTCGGTCGAGCGCGCGTCGATCATCTCGACGTAGGGCAGCAGTTCCCGGTAGATCTCGACGTAGCGGGCCGGGGTGATCGGCGCGTTGTCGATGGCGATGCGTTCGGTCGCCAGTTGCAGATGCGGGCTGGTGAACCGGCCGGTGCGCCGGTGCAGGGCGGTGAGCAGCGCGTCGACCATCCGGGTGACCGAGGTCTTGCCGTTGGTACCGGCGATGTGGATGGCGGGATAGCTCTGCTGCGGCGAGCCCAGCAGGTCCATCAGGGTCGCGATGCGGGTCAGCGACGGCTCGATCTTGGTTTCGCCCCAGCGCTGGTCGAGTTCGGCCTCGACCAGCGCCATTTCGGCGAGGTCCACCGGCGAGGGACCGGTGCGCAGCCGGTCCGCACCGCCGGCGAGCGGTTCGCTGTCGAATCCTTCGCCGTCGCTCACTTCTTCGCCGCCAGCTCCGCGATCTGCTCCAGCCGTGCCCCGATCCTGGTCACCTCGGATTCGGCGACCTCGCGGCGGGTGCGGATCTTGGCGACCACCTCGTCGGGGGCCTTGGCCAGGAATGCCTCGTTGCCGAGTTTGGCGCTGGTGGCGGCGAGGTCCTTCTGCGCGGCGGCGAGATCCTTCTCCAGCCGGCGGCGTTCGGCGTCGAGGTCGACCGCGCCGGAAGTGTCCAGTTCGACGGTGACGGTGGCGCCGGACAGGCGTACCTCGACCGCGGCGGTCGCGGAGAAATCGGCGCCCGGTTCGGTGAGCCGGGCCAGGCTGGCGATCTCCGCGTGCAGCCCGGTGAGGTCGGCGGCATCGATGCCGATCAGCGTCGCGGCGACCTTCTGCTTGTCGGTCAGGCCCTGATCGCTGCGGAACCGGCGGATCTCGGTGACGAGCTTCTGCAGATCCGCGATGCGCTGCGCCGCAACGGTATCGGTGGCGACCCCCGAGGGCTGCGGCCACGCGGCGATCACCAGGGAGTCGTCCTCGCCGGCCTCGGTGAGGGCCCGCCACAGCGTTTCGGTGACGAACGGGATGGCCGGGTGCAGCAGGCGCAGCACCGAATCCAGCACGTTGCCGAGGACGATGCGCGTGCTCGCGGCCCGCTCCTCCGATTCGGCGAACTGCACCTTCGCCAATTCGAGGTACCAGTCGCACAGTTCGTCCCAGGCGAAGTGGTACAGCGCCTCGCAGGCCTTGCCGAATTCGTAGCGGTCGAAGGCCGCGTCCACTTCGGCGCGCACCTCGTCCAGCCGGTCGAGGATCCAGCGGTCGGTATCGGTGAGGGTGGCGCGTTCGGGCAGTTCGCCGGGGGCGGCACCGTTCATGAGCGCGAACTTGCTGGCGTTGAACAGCTTCGTGATGAAGTTGCGCGAGGCCTGCACGTGCGGCGGACCGACCGACAGGTCGCTACCCGGCTGAGCACCCCGGGCGAGGGTGAAACGTGTTGCGTCCGCGCCGTATTCGTCGATCCACAGCAGCGGGTCGACGCCGATGCCCTTGGACTTGGAGTATTTGCGGCCGAATTCGTCGCGGATGAGGCCGTGCAGGAAGACGTCGTCGAACGGAACCTGCTGGTGTCCGGGGTCCTTTCCCGCGGCGATGACCGGATCGTCGGAGACGAACATGCCGAACATCATCATCCGGGCCACCCAGAAGAACAGGATGTCGTAGCCGGTCACCAGCACGCTGGTGGGATAGAACTTCGCCAGTTCCGGGGTGGCGTCCGGCCAGCCCATGGTAGAGAAGGGCCACAGGCCGGAGGAGAACCAGGTGTCGAGGACGTCCGGGTCCTGCACCCAGCCTTCCGGCGCCTGCTCGTCGGGGCCGACGCACGCGATCTCGCCCTCGGGGCCGTACCAGATCGGGATGCGGTGGCCCCACCACAGCTGCCGCGAGATGCACCAGTCGTGCATGTTGTCCACCCATTCGAACCAGCGCGGTTCCTGGCTCGCCGGGTAGATCGTCACCGCGCCGTTGCGCACGGCGTCACCGGCGGCCTTGGCCAGCGATTCGACCTTCACCCACCACTGCATGGACAGTCGCGGTTCGATCGGTTCGCCGGAGCGCTCGGAGTGGCCGACGCTGTGCACGTACGGGCGCTTCTCGGCGACGATGCGTCCCTCGTCGGCCAGCCGCTCGCGGATCTTGATCCGGGCCTCGAACCGGTCCATTCCGTCGAATTCGGTTCCGGTGTCGGCGATCTTGCCGGTCTTGTCCATGATGGTCGGCATCGGCAGGTTGTGCCGCAGGCCGATCTCGAAGTCGTTGGGGTCGTGCGCGGGGGTGATCTTCACTGCGCCGGAACCGAATTCGGGGTCGACGTAGTCGTCGGCGACGATCGGGATCTGGCGGCCGGTGATCGGGTGGTAGACGGTGGTGCCGATCAGCGCCTGGTACCGCTCGTCCTCGGGGTGCACCGCCACTGCGGTATCGCCGAGCATGGTCTCCACCCGGGTGGTGGCCACGATGACGTGCGGTTCGTCGTCGTTCAGCGAGCCGTAGCGCAGCGAGACGAGCTCACCCTCGACGTCCTCGTATTTCACCTCGACGTCGGAGATGGCGGTCTCGAGCGAGGGCGACCAGTTCACCAGGCGCTCGGCCCGGTAGATCAGCCCCGCGTCGTAGAGGCGCTTGAAGATGGTCTGCACCGCGCGGGACAGGCCCTCGTCCATGGTGAAGCGGTCGCGGCTCCAGTCGACGCCGTCGCCGAGACGGCGCATCTGGCCCTGGATGGCGCCGCCGGATTCGCGCTTCCAATCCCAGACCTTGTCGACGAACAGTTCGCGGCCGAAGTCTTCCTTGGTCTTGCCGTCGACGGCGAGCTGCTTCTCGACCACGGTCTGGGTGGCGATACCGGCGTGGTCCATGCCGGGCAGCCACAGCACCTCGTAGCCCTGCATCCGCTTGCGGCGGGTGAGCAGGTCCATCAGGGTGTGGTCGAAGGCGTGGCCCATGTGCAGGTTGCCGGTGACGTTCGGCGGCGGCAGCACGATCGAATAGGGCGGCTTGTCGCTCGCCGGGTCGGCGGTGAAGTAACCGGCCGCTACCCAGCGCTCGTACAGGTCGGCCTCTACATCGCTGGGGTTCCAGCTCTTGGGGAGGGCGTCGGCACGATTTCGCGAGTTATCAGGGGCTGCGCTGGTCACCGTGCGATTCTACGGAGTTGAGCAGGAGAGCTCGACACGGCCCTGCACACGGCGCCGGAGAAAGATGTAGGGCGGGGGTTTCGGCGGATGAGGGACACCGAAAACCCCGCCCACGTCTTCGAGACTACCGTCCGGATCGGCGCAATACACCAATCCATATGCAATTCTCAGCTTTTGCCCGAATCCGTTGTGCAGGTGTGGGTTTGCCACTCAGCATGCTCGCAGATTCGCCGCCGGGATGCGGAGGCCGCGCCCCGCCCGCGGGCGGCGGGTCACGGCACCAGTATCGCCAGCGCTCCGGGTTCGGTCCGGAAGGTAGCCGGTAGCAGCCCTGCCGGGTCGCCGTCGGCGGTCGCCGGTACCTGGGCGGTGAGGGTGATCGTGCGCGCCCGGTAATGCCCGACCGCCGGATGATCGACGCGCTTGCCGGCGGCCAGCGCCGGAAGCAGGCGGACCATCTGCAGCCGCGACATGGCACCGACCACGGTCACGTCGAGCAGGCCGTCGTCGACGATCGCGTCGGGGCAGATGAGCATGCCCCCGCCGTAGGTCCGGGTGTTGCCGACCGCCACCATCACGGCCTCGGTCTCGAAGGCGCGATCACCGGCCGAACCCGGCTCCCCGGACAATTCGATGCGGTAGGGCACCCCGAGTTGGCCGAGCAGTTCCGGCACCGCGGCGAAGGAGTACCGCAGCGAGCCCTTCGGCCGGCGCATGCTGTTGGCGCGCAAGGTCACTCGCGCGTCGAAGCCGGTGCCGGCGACGGTGGCGAATCGCATGGGCCGATGCGCGACCGCGGGTTCGATGCCGGCCACCCATCCCTGGGCGTGTTCGGGATCGGGCCGGGATTCGATCGCGCCGAGGTCGATGGTGCGCACGGAACCGTCGAGCACGATATCGGCGGCGGCGCGCGGATCGTCGTCGGGCACCCCCAGCTCCCGGGCCAGGTCGTTGCCGGTGCCGCCGGGCAACAACCCCAGTGGCACCCCGGTCGAGGCGAGGGCCTGCAACGTCACGCAGACGAGTCCGTCACCGCCCGCGCAGACGACCGCGTCCGGACGCTCCGGACCTCGCACCGAATCCCGGACGAGGCGAACGGTTTCCGCCGCGTCGGCACCGCGGATCTCGCGCACCCGCACGCCGCGCTCGGCGAAGCGGGCGGTGGCCGCGGCGGCCGCCGCCAGACCCCGGCCGTGGCCGGACTGCGGGTTGGTCACCAGCGCGACCGATCCGATGGCGGTCACGGAATCAGCTTGCCGGGGTTGAGGATTCCCGCCGGGTCGACGGCATCCTTGACCGCACGCAGGATCCGCGCGCCGAGGTCGCCGATCTCGGCGGTCATCCACGGCCGGTGGTCGGCGCCGACGGCATGGTGATGGGTGATGGTGCCCCCGTGTCCGGCGATGGCGTCACCGACGGCGCGTTTGGCCTGCGCCCACTGCGCCAGCGGATCGTCGGCCTGCTTGGCGACGACGGTGAAGTACAGCGAGGCGCCGGTCGGGTAGGTATGCGAGATATGGCACATCACCAGCGCGGGAGTGCCCTGGGCACCCAGCGATTCGGTGAGCGCGGTGGTGACCGCCGCCTTGAGCCGCTCGACATTCGACCAGCTGGTCGCCGTCTCGAGCGTTTCGCACAGCACACCGATGTCGAGCAGCGCGTCGCGCAGATACGGCGCGGCGAACCGGCCGTGCTCCCATTCCCGCGCCGGGTGTTCACCGAGTGCGGTGCCACCCGCCGCGGTCAACAGGGCCGCGGCCTCGGCGCTGCGCGCGGCCACATGGGCCTCGGTGCCCTCGAACGTGGTGACGGCCAGGCAGCCGCTGACCGGCGCGCCGCCGATATCACCGGAACGGGCCAGATTGAGCCCGGTCTCGGCCTCGTCGGACAATCGCAGCACGGTCGGCGCCGCGCCGTTCTGCACCACGGTGCGCAGCGCGGCGGCGCCGGTGGCGAAGTCCGGGAACGACCACGCCTGATACGCCGTGGTCTCCGGTAGCGGATGCACCCGCAGCGTCACCTCGGTGATGACGCCGAGCGTGCCCTCGGACCCGGCGAACAGCTCGCGCAGATCCGGTCCGGCGGCCGAGGCGGGCGCGCGGCCGAGATCGACTGTGCCCGTGGGTGTTGCGACCTTCAAGCGCATGATCATGTCGTCGAAGCGGCCGTATCCCGCCGAGGCCTGGCCCGAGGATCGGGTGGCCGCGAAGCCGCCGATGCTGGCGTATTCGAAACTCTGCGGGAAATGCCCGAGCGATAGTCCGTGGCCGGCGAGCAGTTTCTCCGCCTGCGGCCCGGTCAGTCCGGCGCCCAGGGTCGCGGTGCCGCTGACCGGGTCGACGTCGGACAGTCCGTCGAGTCGCCGCAGATCCAGGGCGATCACGGTGGCGAAGCGGCCCCGCGCGGGATCCACGCCGCCCACCACGCTGGTGCCGCCGCCGAAGGGAACGACCGCGATGGACTGGTCGGCACAGTAGGCGAGAACGGCCAGCACCTGGTCGTGGTCGGCGGGGAAGACGACGGCGTCGGGCGCGTCCTGCGGCGCTTCGGCGCGACGACGCAGCAGATCGGGGGTGCTCTTGCCGCCCGCGTGCAGCAACCGGTCGCGGTGGTCGGCCGACACGTTGTCCGCGCCGACCACCGCCGACAGCCCTGCTCGATGCGTGGCCGTCAATCCGGATTCCCGCAGCGGCACGTCGCCCTCATCACGACGGGTCACCGGTTCCCCGGACACTCCGAACACCTGCGCCACCAGCGTCCGGATCCGGTCCGGAAGCGGCGCATGCGCCGAGGCGATGCCCCAGGCGTCCCACACCATACTCGGACGTCCGGACGACTCGCCCGGCGTCGAGTTTTCCGATTGTGCTTCGGATGTGTCCTGTCGCGTGTCGACCATGCGTTACAGTCTGACATAGACTGTCAAGCAGTAACGAACGTAGTTCGCAATGACGAGAACAGATCGATGGTGAGTTGTTGATGGAGCCCAACGAATCCCCCGGCCCCGACGGCGAGTTGCCGGCCATCGACGTGGCGATCCTGGAGGCGGGACGCGCCTGCGTCGAGGAGTTCGGCGTCCGCCGGACCACGCTGAGTGAAGTCGCCCGGCGCGCCGGCGTCAGTCGCCCCACGGTGTACCGGCGCTGGCCCGACACTCGGTCCCTGATCGCCGACCTGCTGGTCCGGGAGCTCAGCGAGATCGTGGCGGCGAGCATTCCCACCGAAGGTCCGGCGCGTGCGCGCCTGGTGGAGGGCATCGTCTCGGGTGCGGCCGAGATCCGCTCGAACCCGTTGTTCGCCAAGATCTTCCGTATCGATACCGACCTGATGCTGACCTATGTGTTCGGCCGGCTCGGCCGCAACCAGCGGCAATTGATCCAGGTTTTCTCCAGCGCCGTGCGCGAGGGACAGCGCGACGGTTCCATCCGGGCCGGCGATCCCGATCACCTGGCCACCATGCTGCTGCTGATCGGGCAGTCCACCGTGCAGTCGGCGAGCACGGTCAGCCACCTGCTCGACGACGCCGGGCTCGATGTCGAGCTCGCCCGCGTCGTCGACCGGTACCTGCGCCCCGATACCGACTAGTCCGACACACAGAGAGCGAGACAGCGCATGCTCGACGAGAGCACATCGACGGCGGGCCGCGGGCCCGGCGACAACGCGGGCGATTCGGCACTCAACGCCGCCCGCCGCGGCCGTGAATTGCAGGAGCTCGGCGACGCGGACCGCATCGACGTCCTGGTCATCGGCGGCGGTGTCACCGGCGCAGGGGTGGCGCTGGACGCGGCGGCCCGTGGTTTGCGAACCGTCCTGGTGGAGGCGCACGATCTGGCCTTCGGGACCAGCCGGTGGAGTTCGAAGCTCGTCCACGGCGGATTGCGCTATCTGGCCTCCGGCGGGGTCGGTATCGCGCACGAGAGCGCGGTGGAACGCGACATCCTGCTCACCACCACCGCACCTCATCTGACTCGCTCGATTCCGCAGCTGGTCCCGTCGTTCTCCGATGGCTCCCTGCCGCAGCGACTGCTGGTCCGCGCGGGCTTCCTGGCCGGAGATGTGCTGCGGCGCAGCGCCGGAACCTCGCCGAAGATCCTGCCGCGATCGCGCCGGGTCGCCGCGGCCGAGGCGCTGCGGCTCGCGCCGACACTGCGCCGCGCCGGGTTGCGCGGCGGGATGACGGCCTGGGACGGTCAACTCGTCGACGACGCGCGGCTGGTGGTGACGATCGCGCGCACCGCCGCGGCGCACGGCGCGAGCGTGCTCACCCGCGTACGCGCCGAGCAGGTGACCGGCGAGTCCGCGGTGCTGCACGATGTGCTGACCGGTGAAACCCTGTCCGTCCGAGCACGTTCGGTGATCAACGCGGCCGGGGTGTGGGCCGACCGGGTCGATCCGAGCATCGAGTTGCGACCCAGCCGCGGCACCCACCTGGTTTTCGACGCCACGGCCTTCGGCGGGCTCACCGCCTCGCTGACCGTGCCGATTCCGGGCAGCACCAGCCGTTTCGTCTTCGCCTTCCCGGCCGCGCACGGCCGCGTGTATCTCGGCCTGACCGACGAGGACGCACCCGGCCCGGTTCCGGACGAACCGAAGCCCACCGACTCCGAGATCGATTTCCTCCTCGACACGGTGAACACAGTGCTACGGGAACCGTTGCGGCGCAGCGATATTCGCGGATCGTTCGCCGGCCTGCGGCCACTGCTGCGCACCGCGGAGAATTCCACCGCCGACATCTCTCGCGAACACGCGGTCCTGCACTCCCCCGGCGGCCCGATCACCATCGTCGGCGGGAAGCTGACCACCTACCGGCAGATGGCCGAGGATGCGGTCGACGCCGCCGTGGCCGCCGCCGGTTTGACCGCAGCGCCCTGCCGGACCAAACGGATTCCGCTGGTGGGAGCGGTATCCGGACGTGCGCGCGACCGGATCGCCGCCCCCGTGGCGCTTGTCGAACGGTACGGAGATCAGGCCACTCGAGTGCTCGCCGCACTGCGGGACAACCCGAGCCTCGCCGAACCGGTCGCGCCCGGCATCGACGTGCTGCGCGCCGAATTCGCTTATGCGACAACCCATGAGGGCGCACTGGACGAGAGCGACCTGCTGGATCGACGCACCCGGATCGGCCTGGTCGACAGCGACCGAGCCGCCGCCCTTCCGGCCGCCCGGGAAGTGCTCGCCGCGAGCGACGCCTGACGCCGCCTAGCGCCAGAGCTCGGCGATCCGGGCCGCCGCCGACTTGCCCTGCACCCGACCGGCGTGCGCCGACGGTACGCGGGAGGCGGTGTCGAGCGGATTCGCCCCGAAGGCGGCCATCGCGGCCTCGTCGGGGACGATCGATTCCACCCGCGCACCCCGTTCGGCCAGGCCCGCGATCTCGCCGTCCAGCGCCGGATCGGGCAGCGGAGCGACGATCAGCACCCGGTCGAATCCGGCCGCCAGATCGGCGTTGGCACTGGTCCGCACGCCGCCGTCGGTATAGCGCACGCCGTCGACGGTGTGCGGCGGCCAGACCAGCGGCACCGCCGAACTGGCGGTGACCGCGTCGACGAGTGCGACCCCGGAGTCCCGATCGAAGATGCGCGGCTCACCGGTTCCGGCGTCGACGGCGGTGATCAGCAGCCGCTTCCGGGGCCATTCGTGCACCGGCAGCCGCGATTCGATCACCGCGCGGCGGGCGGATTCCGGCACCGTCTCGGTCGCCAGGGCGAGGTTACCGAGTCGCTGCCGAGCCACGGCCATATCCCCGCCGCTCTCGGCGATTATCTGGTTGATCGTCTCCCATACCCCCTCGAGCGGATTGCCCTCCGGCACGATCTCTGCACTCTGCAACGACGGGTCGATCTGGCGGCGGAACAGCTCCTCCGGGGTCAGCCCGCTGGTCAGCTGTGCCGCCACATTGGCGCCCGCGGACGTGCCGATGTACACATCGGCGGCGGTGAGATCGATGCCCGCGTCGGCCAGCCCGGCGATCACGCCGTTCGCCCAGGCGATACCCGCCACCCCACCGCCGCCGATCACCAGCGCCCGTTCGTCCGACATCATCGCTCCCACATTTCGTTTGCGCGTTCCCGACCGCTCGGGACAACGTCGACGGTAGCGACGACCATTCCTCCGGCGCGATTACCGGCCGGGTAATGACGTGTCAGGACGCGTTACCACCGACGCTGAACGCGACACCGCTCGGATCGCGCAGGGCGGCCAAGCGGCCGTACGGCGAGTTCTGGGCCTCGAATTCGACCGAACCGCCCAGGCTCACCGCCTGTTTCACCGTCGCGTCGACGTCCTCGGCGCCGATGTAGATCCGCCACCCGCCGGGCGATCCCGGGGGCAGGTGCGCCGCCGAATCCATCACGCCACCGAGCATCGGCGTCGCGGAATGGATTGTCGTGTACCGGAACTCGGGCGAATCGCCGACCGTGAAGGGATCGCGCCAGCCGAAGACCTCGCGGTAGAACTTCAGCGCCTCGGCATAGGCCGGTGTGTGCAGTTCGAACCACGACGGGTACCCGACGTGCCCGCTCCACGTACCGCCACCGGCGACGCCGAAGGAACCGAAACCGTGATGGACGCCGGGCTGCCACGCACCCACGCCCGCACCGGACGGATCGGCGAGGACGGCCATACTGCCCAGGTCGCCGACGGCCATCGGCTCCACCACGACCCGGCCGCCGTGATCGGCGGCGGAGGCGGCGGTGGCGTGGACATCGACGCTGGTCAAGTACACGGTCCACTGATCGGGCGCGCCGTCCGAGCCGTCGTTGCGCATCCCACCGGCGACGGCATTGCCGTCCTTGCGGAAGGTGATGTACCCGCCGTACTGCTCATCGCTCTCGGCGGTCCAGCCGAACAACTCACCGTAGAAATCGACGGCTCGATCGGTGTCGGCGGTGAACAGTTCGATCCAGCACGGGTCTCCGGGTTCGAAGGTGTAGGACATGCTCGCTCCTCTGGATGGGATTGCGTTCTCTCACCGGTACGACGGCGCCGAACGGACAAACTCATCGGCCCGTCTCCAAGCCTGGCACGACGCGGCGACGATCGGCCTGATCTGTGGGTAGCGTTTGTGAACTAACTCTTCTACGCTGCCTCTATGACGGAATGGCATCCGACGGCATGCATCCTGTGCGAGTGCAACTGCGGCATCCAGGTGCTGCTCGGCGCCGACGGCCGCAGCTTCGACAAGATTCGCGGCGACAAGCTGCATCCCTCGTCGGCGGGCTACACCTGCAACAAGGCCCTGCAACTGGATCGGTACCAGAACGGTCGCACCGGTCGCCTGACCGCGCCGCTGCGCCGCAACCCCGACGGCTCGTTCACCGAAATCGATTGGGATACCGCCATTTCGGAGATATCGGCGCGTATGCGCGAGATCGGCGCCGAATACGGCGGCGAATCGATCTTCTACTACGGTGGCGGCGGCCAGGGCAATCATCTCGGCGGCGCCTACGCTCCGGCCACCATGGCCGCCTACGGCATGCGCTATCGATCCAGCGCGCTGGCCCAGGAGAAGACCGGCGATTTCTGGGTCGGCGCGCGAATGACCGGACATCCGGTCCGCTCGGACGTCGAACATGCCGAAGTGGCTCTGTTCATCGGCAAGAATCCGTATCAATCCCACGGTTTCCCGCGCGCCCGCTCGGTCTTGAAGGAGATGGCGCGCGATCCGCAGCGGTCGATCATCGTGCTCGACCCGGTCCGCACCGAGACCGCCGAACTGGCGGATTTCCATCTGCAACTGCGCCCGGGCACCGACATCTATCTGCTGGCGGCGATGGCGGCGATCCTGGTCCGCGACGACCTGGTCGACCACGACTGGCTGGCCGCGCGCACCGAAGGTTTCGACGAGGTGGCGGCGGTCCTGCGCACGGTGCCGATCGAGAAGTACTGCGCCCTGGCCGATGTCGAGATCGATCTGGTCACCGCAGCGACTCGTCGCCTGGCCGCGGCGGACTCGGTCGCCGCGCTCGAGGACCTCGGCGTCCAGATGAACCGCCATTCGACACTGGTCAGCTACGTCGAGAAACTGCTCTGGCTGCTCACCGGGAACCTGGGCAAACCCGGGACGCAGTATGCCTTTTCCGGGATGGCGGCCATCGGGCACGATCGTGGCCATCCCGCCGATTCCGGTCCGCGCAGCCCGGTCGTGGGCGCGCGCATCATCAGCGGACTGGTGCCGTGCAATGTGATCACCGAGGAGATCCTGACCGACCATCCCGCCCGCTATCGCGCGATGATCATCGAAAGTGCCAATCCCGTTCACTCCCTGGCGGATTCGCCCCGGATGCGCGATGCGCTCGCAGCGCTGGAGCTCGTGGTCGTCATCGACGTGGCGATGACCGAAACCGCCCGCGCGGCCGACTACGTCCTGCCCGCGCCGACCCAGTTCGAGAAGTACGAGGCGACCTTCTTCAACTTCGAATTCCCGCGCAACATCTTCCATCTCCGGCATCCGGTGCTCCCGGCTCCGGCGGGCGTACTCGCCGAGCCCGAGATCCATGCCCGGCTGGTCGAAGCGGCCGGCGTCCTGACCGACGACGATTACCGGCCGCTGCGCGCGGCACTCGAGCAGGGCCGGGAGGCCTTCGCCATGGCATTTCTGGGCGTCCTCGCCGATCCGGCGAAGGCGAAGCTGGCTCCGATCCTGCTCTACCGCACCCTCGGCCCGACGCTGCCCGGCGGCGCGGCTGCCGCCGCGGTGCTGTGGGGTGCCGCGTACACCTGCGCCCGGAAGAACCCGGCCGGCGTGGAGCGAGCCGGCTACGGCACCGGCCTCGCCGCCGGGGAGCGGCTGTTCGAGGCGATCCTCACCGGCGAGCACGGCGTCGTGATCACCGACGACGAGTTCGACGAGACCTGGAACCGGGTGCGCGGTGGCCTCGTCCGGCTCGCCGTCCCGGAACTGCTGTCGGCGCTGGCCGCACTCCCGGAACCGGACGAGGACCGCGACTGGCCGTTCGTCCTGGCCGCCGGAGAGCGGCGTGCCTTCACCGCCAACACCATCATGCGCGATCCGGCCTGGCGCAAACGTGATCCGGAAGGTGCGCTGCGCATCAGCACCGCCGACGCCCTCCGGCTGGGCCTGACCTCCGGCGATAGGGTGCGGCTCAGAACCCGCACCGGCAGTACGGAGGTGACCGTCGAGCCGACCGATCGCATGCGCAGCGGCCATCTGTCGCTGCCCAACGGCCTGGGGCTGTCCGTCGTCGAGGCGGGCGAGGTCCTCACCAGCGGGGCGGCCCCCAACGAGTTGACCGCCTTCGACGCTCGCGACGAATGGGCCGGCACCCCGTGGCACAAGTACGTGCCCGCCCGGATCGATACGGTGGGGGCATGAAGCGCACCACCTTCGCCGCCTGGCCCTGTTCGGTCGCCCGCACGGTCGATCTGATCGGTGACTGGTGGACGCCGCTGGTGCTGCGCGAAGCCTTCTATGGCACAACGCGTTTCGACGATTTCGAACGCACGCTGGGCCTGAGCCGCAATGTCCTCACCCAGCGTCTGACGCGGCTGGTCGAGGAGGGGATGCTGGAGAAGGTCCCTTATCAGGATCGTCCGGTCCGCTACGAATACCGCCTCACCGACAAGGGACGCGACTTCTTCCCGGTGCTCACCGCCATGATGCGCTGGGGTGACCGCTGGCTCGCTCCGGACGCCGGACCGCCGGTGGTCGTCCACCACGACACCTGCGGCCACGACACCCACGCCGAAGTGGTGTGCGCGCAGTGCGGAGAGCCCCTGCGGCACGCCGACGTCTCGGCTCGGCTGGGGCCGGGCTTTCCGCCGCAGCACCGCGAAAGCGCTGTGCGCAGCGGGCGATTCACCTCCTGAGAGGCCCTGCCGCCGCGGCGCTACTCCGCGTTCTCGAGTTTCGGGACCAGACGTTCCAGCAACTCACGCAGCACCTCTTCGTCCTCCGCCGTCAATTCGGCCAGCGCCTTGTACGCGCGCACCTGCGAGCCGCGGATCTGCGCGGCCAGCTCACGGCCGGCGTCGGTGGACGCGAGGTATTTGACGCGCCGGTCGGCGGGATTCACCGTGCGCCGGATCAGGCCCCGCGTTTCCATCCGGTCGGCGACACCGGTCAGATTCGACGGATCGCACGCCATCCGGTCGGCCAGCACCCGCATGGGCAGTTCGGCGGACGGTTCGTTGAGCGCCAGCAGCAGTTTGGCCTGGGTCAGCGTGAGCCCGTGCCCCTCGGCCGCGGTCAGGAAATCCTGCAGATAAGCCGAGACGAATCGTGCGATCAGCAATGCCAGCGGGCTCTGCGCTGTGTCCGGTGACATAGCTCCGATGCTACCGAAACGATTGACAACGGCTATCGTCGCCTCCTTAAATACTTGAAGTCTTCAAACATATAGGTCTTCAATTTCTGGAGGTGGCTGTGGAGCGCAGAGGTTCACTGCTGACCGGCGTATTGGCCTTCGCGGCGATGATCGTCACCGTCATGCAGACCCAGGCCGTGCCGATCCTGGGCCTGATCGCGACGAAGTTGCAGGTCTCGACCACATCGGTGAGCTGGGTGACCACCGCGACCCTGCTGTCGGCCGCGGTCTTCACACCGCTGCTGGGCCGCATCGGCGACCTCTACGGCAAGAAGCCGACCCTGCTGGGCGTCCTCGCCGTGGCCACGGCCGGTTCCGCGGTCTCGGCGCTGGCGAATTCGCTGAGCGTGCTACTGGTCGGCCGAGTGCTGCAGGGTGTGGCGACCGCGATCTTCCCGCTGGCCCTGGCCGTGTTGCGGGAGGAGATTCCGGCGCGCCGGCTGCATCACGCGATGGCGATCGTCAGCGGCACCCTCGGCTTCGGCGGCGGCCTCGGCCTGGTGTCGACCGGCCTGCTGACCAAGGGAGCCGACCCGGACTACCACATCGTGTTCTGGTTCACCGCGGCGCTGTCGGTGGTGGCGCTGGCCGCGGCCGCGGTGGCGGTGCCGGCCACGGGTAAGCGGCATCCGGGCAGTGTCGACCTGCCCGGCGCGATCACGCTCGGCGGCTTCCTCGTCCTGCTGCTGTTGCCCATTTCCCAAGGGCACGAATGGGGTTGGACCTCCGCGACCACGATCGCCTGCTTTGCCGGCGCGATCGCGACGGCGGTGGCCTGGGTCGCGACCGAGCGGCGAGTGCGGGCCCCACTGGTCGATCTGCGGATGTTCACCCACCGGCCGGTGCTGTTCACCAACCTGTCCGGCATGTTCATCGGCTTCGCGATGTTCATGCAGTTCATGGGCGTGTCCTACCTGGCCCAGATGCCGTCGCGGGTGGCCGGTTACGGCTTCGGCGCCTCGATCCTGCGGGCCTCGGTCGAATATCTCCTGCCCGCCACACTGTCCTCGATGCTGGCCGCACCGGCGGGCGGAATTCTGGTCGGCCGGCTGGGCGGCCGTCGGGTGCTGGCCCTGTCGGGCGCGATCGGCGCGGCCGGATTCGGCTGGCTGGCACTGGCACACGATGCCACCGGCTCGGTGATCGCCGCGAGCGTGGTGATCGGTGTCGCGATCAGCTTCGCCTACGCGGCGATGCCCGCACTGATCGCGGCGAGCGTCCCGCATCACCAGAGCGGAATCGCCAACGGCATCAATTCGATCTCCCGTACCGTCGGCAGCTCGCTGGCCAGCGCCATCATCACCACCCTGCTGACCGCGAAACTGCTGCCCCATCTCCCGCTGCCGCAGGAGAGTCAGTTCACCATCGCCTTCTGGGTCGGCGCCGCGGCGTGTGCGGCGACCGTGCTGGCCGCCCTGTTCGGCTTGCGACCGGAAGGCCGCGACGCCGGAACCGACGGCGGCGAACTCGGCGCGGCCGAAACGGGAAGTGGCACGGCATCGTTCGATCTGGCCGAGCTTCCCAGCCGGGTCGGCTGAGATCACCCGGCGGCATGGCCCTCACCGCGCGAACAGCCATGCCGCCGTGGCCAGGTGCACCGCCGCCAACCCGACGCAGGTGATCGCCATCGGCGTATTCCTCTGGCGCACACCGACGATCGCATCGCCGATCTGAGCCGATCCGGCGACCACCAGCACCGGTAGCGCGGCCGCCTCGCTCCCCGCGACCAGCACGGCCACGGTCACCACACTCAGCGGCAGGGCGCGCGCGGCATAGGCGCCGAGAAAGAACGTCGCCGCCGAGGTGAGCTCCTCCCCCTCCGCCAGGGCCAGACGCGGTCGCGCCAGGCCGATCAGGCACGACACACCGGAGATCACGGCCACCACCGAATTGGCGACCACAGCGGCAACCAGCATAATCATTCTCCAGATAAATCATTCATTCTCTGAATCATTCAGGCAAAGATATACTCGGGGACGTGAAGCACGTCAAGACCGCGGTTCCCGCGACGATCGCCTTCCGCCTCGGCACCCTGGGCGCGCTCGTGACCGATCGTTTCGCCGTGGCGATCGAGGAGCTGGATCTCAAGCCGAAACACGTCGGCGTGCTGGTCGCTCTCGATCACGACGTCGCCGCCTCACAGCAGGACCTGGCGACCAGGCTGGGTGTCGCCCCCAGCCTGGTCGTGGCATTGGCCGACCATCTCGAACGACTCGGGGCGGTCCGCCGCGATCGCGATCCGGACGACCGCCGGCGTCAGATCCTCACCCTCACCGACCACGGGCGCGAATTGCTCGCCGCGACCGAGGAACGGGCGCGGCGACTCGACCACGAATTCACCGGCTCCTTGACCGCCGCACAGCGCAGCGCCCTGCAGTCGGCACTGGCCGTCCTCGCCGCCGACGCGGGGCTACCGGGCGCGGGAGACGTTCACTCGCCCGGGTGAGTCCTAACCGCCGGCGACCAGGCAGGCATACCCCAGGTGGATGCCGGTGCCGACCCGAAGTGCGAGCGTCGCGGCCGGCATCTGCGCGGGCCGGCCGGCTTGCACCGCGCTGAGCGTGTGCTGCCCCGGAACCGCCGGAACCCACGCGATGAGCGCATACGCGCCACCGGGCGGCGCCACGCCGATCGGGGTTCCGTTGTCGTAGAAGGTGACCGGCGCGACCGGATCGGTGACATCGGCCTGCAGGGTGTAACTGCAGCCGCTGCCGTAATTCGTGGCGATGCCGAAGTTCATGTCGGGCGTGGCGCCGAGTCTGGTCACCGCGGCATTCGCCGTCTGCGGGATCGCGAGCGCGAACACCGCCGCGGCACCGAGAATGCCGCCGGCCATGACCGTGGCGGCCCGGCGGCGCGCCCGCTGCCGGGGCGGCCCGCTGATCGTCGTCTCGTGCATGATGCCGTCCTCGTCGTAGGCGCCGCAGCGTGAACCGAGACCGTCTGTCCTGCGCGAACATCCCCCGACAGCGCCGCACGGTCTGTCGGCACGATACCCCGTAGGCTCGGCTGTGCGGCCCGGTTCGCGGTCTCGATGTCGCGCGATCGGCGGGCCGGAGACGGCACCCGCACGCGCAGGAGGACGATGGGGCCATGCACCGCAAACCGCCGACCCGCGATATCGATGAAGCCAAGCTGGCGGTGACCCCGCCCAAAGAGCAGGCCGCCGGCGTCACCGCCGTCGCGGTCGCCCTCGACCGGGCCGTCGAGGAGATGGGCGTCGTCCGCACCGCCCGCACCCTCACCCGGGTCAATCAGCGCCACGGTTTCGACTGCCCCGGCTGCGCGTGGCCCGAACCCACCGGCCACCGCCGACCGGCCGAATTCTGCGAGAACGGGGCCAAGGCCGTCGCCGAGGAGGCGACGCTGCGCACGGTCACGCCGGAGTTCTTCGCCACCCACTCGCTGGACGATCTCGCCGGCAAGACCGGGTACTGGCTGGGACAGCAGGGACGCCTGACCCATCCGATGGTGCTGCGGCCCGGCGACACCCACTACTCCCCCATCGCGTGGGAGCAGGCCTACCGGCTGATCGCGGACACCCTGCGCGGCCTGGCCTCCCCGGACGAAGCCGTGTTCTACACCTCCGGGCGCACCGCCAACGAGACGGCCTTTCTCTATCAGCTGCTGGTGCGCAGCTTCGGCACGAACAATCTGCCCGACTGTTCGAACATGTGCCACGAATCCTCCGGTGCGGCGCTGACCCGGTCGATCGGCATCGGCAAGGGATCGGTGTCGATCGACGATTTCGCCGCCGCCGATCTGATCATCGTGGCGGGACAGAACCCCGGGACCAACCATCCGCGCATGCTGTCGGCCCTGAGCACCGCGAAAGCGCACGGCGCCACGGTGATCGCGGTGAATCCGCTACCGGAGACCGGACTGATCGGCTTCCGGGACCCGCAGACGGTGAAGGGTTTCACCTCCGGCGTCACCATCGCCGACGAATTCCTGCAGATTCGGCTCGGCGGCGATATGGCACTGTTCCAGGGCCTGGCGAAACTGCTGTTCGACGCGGAGGATCGCGCGCCCGGCACGGTGGTGGACCGGGCCTTCGTCGACGCGCACACCGCCGGCTTCGTCGAATACGAAAAGCATATGCGCGCAGTCGATCTCGACGAGGTGGTCGACGCGACGGGCCTCACCCGCGAACAGCTCGACCGCACGGCCGAACTGCTGGCCCGCTCGAAGTCCACCATCATTTGCTGGGCCATGGGCCTGACCCAGCAGCGCCACGGCGTCGCCACCATCGAGGAGGCGACGAATCTGCTGCTGCTGCGCGGCATGATCGGCAAACCGGGCGCGGGCGTCTGCCCGGTGCGCGGGCATTCCAACGTGCAGGGCGACCGGACCATGGGCATCTGGGAGAAGATGCCCGAGAGTTTCCTCGACGCACTGGATTCCGAATTCGGCATCACCGCGCCGCGCGAACACGGCTGGGACACGGTCGATTCCATCCGGGCCATGCGCGACGGGCGCGCCAGGGTGTTCATCGGCATGGGCGGCAATTTCGTCTCGGCCACTCCGGATACCGAGGTCACCGAGGCCGCCCTGCGCGCCTGCGAACTCACCGTGCAGATTTCGACCAAACTCAACCGCAGCCACGTCGTGCACGGCCGCACCGCACTGATTCTGCCCACCCTCGGCCGCACCGATCTCGATCTGCAGGACGGGATCAGACAGCAGGTGTCGGTGGAGGATTCGATGTCGATGGTGCATCTGTCCACCGGCCGGCTGCGGCCGGTGAGCGACGATCTGCGCAGCGAGGTCGCGATCGTCTGCGAGCTGGCCGCCGAATTGTTCGGCCCCGATCACCCCGTGCCGTGGGAACGGTTCCGCCGCGACTACGACCACATCCGCGACGCCATCGGCCGGGTGGTGCCCGGCTGCGCCGACTACAATCGGAAGGTCCGCAGTCGCAACGGTTTCCAGCTGCCGCACCCGCCCCGCGACAGCCGCGAATTCCGCACCGCCTCCGGGAAGGCCAACTTCGCGGTCAACGACCTGCACTGGCCGCGAATCCCCCAGGGGCGGCTGTTGTTACAGACGCTGCGCAGCCACGACCAGTACAACACCACGATCTACGGCCTCGACGACCGCTATCGGGGCATTCACAACGCCCGCCGCGTCGTGCTGGTGCATCCGGACGATATCGCCGAATTCGGTTTCGCCGACGGCGATCTCGTCGACCTGATCTCCGAATTCAGCGACGGCGTCGAGCGCCGGGTCACCGGTTTCCGGATCGTCGGCTACGCCACGCCGCGCGGCAACGCCGCGGCCTACTACCCCGAAACCAACCCCCTGGTCCCGCTCGGCCACGTCGCCGAGCGCTCCAACACCCCGGTCTCCAAGGCGGTCGTGATCCGGCTGGAACCGCACCGCCACATCACCGCGTGACCACCCGCCGGCACCGACCAGAACTGCGAGGCAGCTTGTGAGCAGAGTAACCGCGCGCAGACCCACCCGGCGCATCACGCCCGCGGGCATCGTCTCCCGGCCCGATACGCTCGCTGTGGAGGAGCCGCTGGAACTGCGCGTCGACGGGACGGCACTGACCGTCACCATGCGCACCCCCGGCCACGACATCGACCTGCTGCACGGATTCCTGTTCAGCGAGAACATCATCGAGTCGGCCGACGACATCGTGTCGGCGAGGTACTGCGCCGGGACCGTCCGCGGCGCGCCCGGCGGGCCCGAAGGAGGCAGCCCGCGTAACCACGTAGGGCCCTCGGAAGCGCCGCCATCGGACACCGAAGGCCGCAATACCTACAACGTGCTCGACATCCAGTTGCGCCGGGCCGTTCCCGTCCAGCCCCGCGGATTCGTGACCAACAGCTCGTGCGGATTGTGCGGCACCACCGCGCTCGATCAGGTGCGCACGCGCAGCCGCTTCCGTCTGCCGGCCGGTTCACCACGCGTCGATCCGGCGCTGCTGGCCACGCTGCCCGACGAGTTGCGTTCGCGCCAAGCGGTTTTCGACGCCACCGGCGGGCTGCACGCGGCCGGGCTGTTCACT
The DNA here is from genome assembly GCF_001612635.1 of Nocardia africana NBRC 100379. GTDB lineage: Bacteria > Actinomycetota > Actinomycetes > Mycobacteriales > Mycobacteriaceae > Nocardia > Nocardia africana. Next base: position 493,397 of record NZ_BDAV01000005.1, read on the forward strand.
CCCGACGGCACCGCACTGGTCGTGCGCGAGGATATCGGCCGGCACAACGCGGTGGACAAGGTAGTCGGCTGGGCGCTGCGCGAAGGCCGCGTACCGGCGCACGACACACTGCTGATCGTCAGTGGCCGGGCCTCGTTCGAGCTCGTCCAGAAGGCCGTCATGGCGGGTATTCCGGTACTCGGCGCGGTCTCGGCGCCCAGTTCACTGGCCGTCGACCTGGCCGCCGACAACGGGCTCACCCTGGCCGGATTCCTGCGCGGCGACACCATGAACATCTACAGTGGGGCCGACCGGCTCGAGACCACGCCCGCGGCGGCCACCGGCACCTGACCCGCGAACCCGCGACCGGATCCGCGCGACCCTGCTACCCTGCCAACTAGAACACGTTTCAATTTCTTGGGAGTTCACATGGCAGCGCAGCAGATCCGCGAAACGGCCGAACGCTACGTGCAGTTGGTGGCCACCGGCCCGACCTCGGAAATCCTGTCGCTCTACGCACCCGATGCCGTCGTCGAGGATCCGATCGGCAGCGACCCGCGCCACGGTCACGAGGCCATCGAACAGCTCTACCAGGCGCTGGAGTCCATGGAGCGCAAGACCGAGCTGCACGCCGCCCGCATCGTGGGCAACCACGCCGCCGTCTCGTTCACCCTCGTCGGCGAGGCCGGCGGCCACCGGATGACCCTCTCGGCGATCGACGCCATGGAATTCGACGAGCAGGGCCGGATCACGAGCATGCGGGCCTACTGGGGGCCCCGACGACCTGATCAGCGAACAGATCTGAGCCCCGCGACCGGACCGTCGGCGCGGTAGCCGTTCCCCCTCTTGTCCATCCGTTTTGCCCGGCTTACCGTAAGGCGACAACCGGCGGACGGGAGGGCGCGCGATGCGGATTTCGGTACACGGCACGGGTGAGGGGGTCCAGGTACGCATGCGCCTGGACGCCAACCGCCGCCGCCGGCTGATCACCAGAATCTCGTTGTGGCTGTTGGCGATCAACGGTGTCGTGGTCGGCGTCTGGGCGCTGCTGCTGCCCGAACCGTGGTTTCGCAGCTTCCCCGGCTTCGGACTGAACTGGGTCGGCATGGACGGCCCGTACAACCACCATCTGGCCACCGATGTCGGGGCGTTCTTCCTCGGCCTCGGCGCGGTCAGCCTGGCGGCGCTGTACTACCGCGACAGTGTGGTGGCCCGAGTCGCCGGGATCGGATGGCTGGTCTTCGGAGTTCCCCACCTCATCTATCACGCCGCGCACAAGCCGGACCAGATGAGCGGCGGCAACTACGCCCTCAGTCTGATCGCCGCGGCACTGCTGCCGGCACTCGCCGCGGCCGTCGTCCTGGCCGCACCGCGCGAACGCGTCCAACTGCGGGACCCGGCGCCGATGAATATCCGGTTCCCGCGCCGTCGTAATAGATGAAAGCGCGGTGACAGGAGCCGGCGCCACCAGCGGTAACAGCGCCGACACCGGCGGCGATGAGCAAGCATCGGAGAAAAGGTTCAACGGCGAACCACGGAAGATCAACGACGATCTTCGGCAACGGGCGCGACGGGGCAACCGGTCGTCACCGCCTCCGACCAGCAGATCGACCCGCTACGGCCACAACTCGATACGTCTACTGCGGTTCCGCGCCCGCGCCGGCGATGTCGGCGCGCGGAACCGCCGCCAACGCCGCCAGTGCGTTGAGGAATCCCGCTCGGTCCGCCGCATCCAGCCGGCCGAGCAGTGCTTCCTCCTTGGCCTGGATATCGGCCTGGGCCGCCTTCGCCAGGGCCCGCCCTTCCGCGGTCACCGCCAGCAGCCGGGCCCGCCGATCGGCCGGATCCGGATAACGCTCGATCAGGCCGCGCTCCTGCAGATCGTCGAGGACGGCGATGATGCGGGTCTTGTCGGCACCGATCTCCTCCGCGAGCACGCCCTGCCCTCGCGCCGGCCCCCGGCCCAGTGCCAGCAGCACCGAATACGCCCACATCGTCAGCCCGTGCGATTCCAGTACCGGCCGCTCGGCCGCCATCAGGGCACGTCCGAGCGGCACGATCATCGCCGCCAGATCCGGTCGCTGCGCATCCGCCATGCCGAACAAGATACGTCCTCGCCGATCCGCGCCCGCCGCGGTCCGGCCGACATCGCCGAGGCCGCCGGCAGTTCGAGCGCCGGGACGAGCAATCTCGTTGTGCGAGTGCCTATTTCGCTCCTGCCGGCCAGGACGGCGACCGGCCCAGCAGGCTGAGGATCCGAGCGAGCGGATCGGCGGGGTCGGTATTCGGCACCGCGGGCGCGAACGCCGAACCCGGCTGCAAGCGGAAGTCCCCGTCGGGCACCGCCTCGGCGATCCGCAGGGCGGGCTCCGCCAGGTCCGGATCCAGGTCGTAGGGCAGACCGATCGCCCGGGCCACATCCCACCCGTGCACGACATAGTCGATGAGATGGAAGCCGATCGCCTGACGGCCCGCAACGTGGAACCCGGGGCCGAATTCGGGAAGTTCGAAATTCCTGTCCAGCACACCGGCTTCGGAGAAGGCCGCCGTCACATCGGCCGCCGCCTCGCGATACACCGCCACCGGATCCGCCGGGGGATCCATATGCCAGACGGCCGCATTGCCACCGCGCCCACGCGCGGCCGCCGCGAAGCCGCGATGCTGCACGGCCATATGGGTGAGCAGTTGAGTGAGATCCCATTCGCCACACGGCGTGGGCCGGTGCAGATCGGCAGGTGACACCTTCGACACGATCGTCACGCTGTAGTCGACCGCCTTGCGGTCGAGCTCGGAAATATTAGTCATTGGCATATCATATGCGCACGCGTATCGTATGTCCATGCTTATCAGTTCCCTCGCATCGCGGCGACTACGCTGCGAAGTAGGTGAGACCGGCATCACAGTCGCGCCCCGTCACATCGCGGGACGGCGTCTCGTCCAAGGGGTGAACCGTCCTCCGAAGGGAGAATCATGAGTGCCACCCGCATCCCCCCGGTGCCGCCGCAGCAGGCGGGCCCGCTGACCCGGATCATGTACCGCATCGGCAAGCGCAGGTTCGGCGAGGTGCCCGAGCCCATGGCCGTGATCGCCAACCACCCGAAGATGCTCACGGCGTACGCGGCCCACGAATCACTGGTCGGACGCGCCACCTCCGTCGTCCCCGACGATGTTCTCGAGATCGCGGTCTACCGGGTGGCCTGGACGATCGGCTGCTCCTGGTGCGTCGATTTCGGCACGATGCTCATGCGGCTGAGCCACCTCGACATCGACAAGCTGAAGCAGATCGCGGACTACCGGACCTCGGCGGCCTACAGCGACGACGAACGCGCCGCGATCGCCTACGCCGACGCCATGACCGCCACTCCCACCACGGTCACCGACGAGCAGATCGAGGACCTGCGGGCGCGGTTCGGCGATGCGGGCGTCGTGGAGTTGAGTTATCAGATCGCACTGGAGAATTCCCGCGCCCGCACGTACTCGGCGCTCGGCATCACCGCACAGGGCTTCAGCACCGATTCCTGTCGAGTGCCCTGGGCGCAGGACTGAGCGAAACGCCATCCCGGATCGCGGGCACGACGAAGGGGCGGGAGGTGGACCTCCCGCCCCTTCGTCGTAGCTATCGAATTGCGCCGTTCTCGGATCAGGCCGACTTCTCGCGGCGTTCGGCCGCCTGGCGCTTGCGCGGCACGATGGTCGGCAGCACGTTGTCGTTGACCGTATCGGCGTTGATGACCACCTTGGCGACATCGTCGCGGCTCGGGATGTCGTACATCACCGGCAGCAGCACTTCTTCCATGATGGCGCGCAGACCGCGAGCGCCGGTGCCGCGCAGGATGGCTTGATCCGCCACGGCCTCCAGCGCGTCCTTGGTGAACTCCAGGTCCACGCCGTCCATCTCGAACAGCCGGACGTACTGCTTCACCAGGGCGTTCTTCGGCTCGGACAGGATGCGGACCAGCGAATCCTTGTCCAGGTTGGTCACCGAGGCGACCATCGGCAGGCGGCCGATGAATTCGGGAATCAGGCCGAACTTGATCAGATCCTCCGGCATGACCTCGGCGAAGTGGTCCGCGGTGTCGATCTCGGCCTTGGACCGGACCTCGGCGCCGAAACCGATGCCGCGCTTGCCGACCCGGTCCTGCACGATCTTCTCCAGTCCGGCGAAGGCGCCGGCCACGATGAACAACACGTTCGTCGTGTCGATCTGGATGAACTCCTGATGCGGATGCTTGCGCCCGCCCTGCGGCGGCACGCTCGCCTGGGTGCCCTCGAGGATCTTCAGCAGCGCCTGCTGCACGCCCTCACCGGAGACGTCGCGGGTGATCGACGGGTTCTCGCTCTTGCGAGCGATCTTGTCGACCTCGTCGATGTAGATGATGCCGGTCTCGGCGCGCTTGACGTCGTAATCGGCGGCCTGGATCAGCTTCAGCAGAATGTTCTCGACATCCTCGCCGACATAGCCGGCCTCGGTCAGCGCGGTGGCGTCCGCGATGGCGAAGGGGACGTTGAGCATCTTGGCCAGCGTCTGCGCGAGGTAGGTCTTACCGCAGCCGGTGGGGCCGAGCATGAGAATGTTCGACTTCATCAGCTCGACCGGCTCGCCGCGGCTGTCGCGGCCCTTGTCACCGGCCTGGATGCGCTTGTAGTGGTTGTAGACGGCCACCGCCAGCGTGCGCTTGGCCGAATCCTGGCCGATCACGTACTGCTCGAGGAATTCCCGGATCTCCGCCGGCTTGGGCAGCTCGTCGAGTTTGACCTCACTCGACTCGGCCAGCTCCTCTTCGATGATCTCGTTGCAGAGGTCGATGCACTCGTCGCAGATGTACACCCCTGGTCCCGCAATGAGCTTCTTGACCTGCTTCTGGCTCTTTCCGCAGAACGAGCATTTCAGCAGATCGCCGCCATCACCGATGCGCGCCATCTCGTGGGTCCCTACTTCCTTGTCCGCGTGCAACCGTCTGTCCCGGATGCCGACAAGCCGCCTTCGAACAACGCTACCCGCCGTGCATCCGATCAGTGTCGCGCGTCGATCGGATTCTCGCACTTCGGCGTATGCCGTCCGGGTCGGTCGTGTGTGCCGACACCCCATGAGCCAAGGTCCCTAGACCGACCGTACCCGGTCGACGCGACGGAGGTCGACAACTCGAGGATGTTTCTCGCGGAGAGAGTGTCGGAAAGCTCACCCGACACGCTCGCCACGACCATCCCGGCTGCCGGTCCGGGCGGTGCCGACCTCGCTCCGCCGCCCGGACCGGCGTCCGATCACTTCTTCTGGGCGCTCAGCTTGCGGTAGTCGAACACCGTGTCGATGATCCCGTAGTCCTTGGCCTCGTCGGCGGTCAGGATCTTGTCGCGATCGGTGTCCTTGCGGATGGTGTCGGCATCCTTGCCGGTGTGGCGGGCCAGCGTGGTCTCCATCAACCGGCGCATGCGCTCGATCTCGGCGGCCTGGATCTCCAGATCGGAGACCTGACCCTGGATGCCACCCTCCAGCGAGGGCTGGTGGATCAGCACGCGGGCGTTGGGCAGGCAGGCCCGCTTACCCGGCGTACCGGCCGCCAGCAGCACCGCTGCCGCCGAGGCCGCCTGGCCCAGGCAGACCGTCGCGACATCGGCACGCACGTACTGCATGGTGTCGTAGATGGCCATCAGCGAGGTGAACGAACCACCGGGCGAGTTGATGTACATGGTGATGTCGCGGTCGGGATCCAGCGACTCCAGCACCAGCAGCTGCGCCATGATGTCGTTGGCCGAGGCGTCGTCCACCTGCACGCCGAGGAAGATGATGCGCTCCTCGAACAGCTTGTTGTAGGGGTTGGACTCCTTGACGCCGAAGCTCGAGTGCTCGATGAACGACGGCAGAATGTAGCGCGCCTGCGGGCTCGCCGGTGCGATGCCGGACAGGCCGGCACGCGGATCGATCAGGGTCATCTTCGTCTCCAAAGTCGATGGGGGATGAGCGGTTTCGCGCTCAGTTACCGGCGCCGTTCGCCTGGCGTGCATTGGTGATCACGTGGTCGATGAAGCCGTACTCCAGGGCCTGGGCCGCGGTGAACCAGCGGTCGCGGTCGGCGTCGGCGGTGACCTGCTCCACGGACTGGCCGGTGTGCAACGCCTGCAGCTCGTTCAGCTCCCGCTTGGTGTGGGCGAGCTGTTCGGCGTAGATCGAGATGTCGGCCGCGCTGCCGCCGATGCCGGCGGAGGGCTGGTGCATCATGATCCGGGTGTGCGGCAGCGCGTAGCGCTTGCCCTTGGTGCCCGCGGTGAGCAGGAACTGGCCCATCGAAGCCGCCAGGCCGAACGAGATGGTCGCGATATCGCACTCGGCGAACTGCATGGTGTCGTAGATGGCCATACCCGCCGTGACCGACCCACCGGGCGAGTTGATGTAGAGCGAGATGTCGCGGTTCGGGTCCTCGGCCGTGAGCAGCAGGATCTGCGCGCACAGCTTGTTGGCGATGTCGTCGTCGACCTGGGTGCCCAGGAAGATGATGCGGTCGCGGAGCAAACGCTCGTACACCGAATCACTGAGGTTGAGCCCAGCAGTCGCGGATGTCATGACCGGCCCCGACTTCAAAGGTGCCACAGCCTGATTGATTGTCACGGATACCTGCCCTCTCTCGCCGGCACGATGCCTGCCGGCACAGCCTCTGTCCAATATGCGGTCTTCCGGGGCCCTTCGTGGTTACGCAAGCTACCGCCTCCGTCCCCGACGTTCGACCGCGGCCTGATTCGGTTGACACAAACCCTAACGAAACAAGGCGGCACCGAACTCCCGGTACCGCCTTGCTTCGCTTACAGCTGACTCATATGTCGCCGATGGCTACTCGGCGGCGTTCTCGGCGGACTCCGCGGCGCCCTCGGAATCCGACGCCGCGTCGGCGGGCTCACCGAACATCTCGGCGGTGTCGACCGTGTTGCCCTCGGTGTCGGTGACCTTGGCCTTGAGCACCACGCCGGCCAGCGCCTTACCACGGCGCACGTCGGCGAAGATCGCGCCGAGCTGTCCGGCCTGCTGGATCTGCTGGATGAACTGTTCCGGCGCCATGCCGTAGCGCTGCGACTGGAACAGGATCCGCTCGGTCAGCTCCTGCTGGCCGACCTCGGTGTTCTCCGCTTCGGCGACCGCGTCCAGCAGCAGCTGGGTCTTCACCGACTTCTCGGCGGCCTCCTTGGAGTCCTTGTCGAACTCCTCGCGGGTGCTGCCCTGGGCCTCGAGCGCCTCGGCGAACTTCGCCTCGTCGTGGTCGAAGCCGTGCACCGCGTCGTGCAGCACGGCGTCGACCTCGGCCTGCACCGCGGCCTCGGGCAGCGGCACCTCGGTCTTGTCCAGCAGCGCCTCGAGGACCTTGTCGCGGATCTCGCCGGCCTGCTGCACCTTCTTGCTCTGCTCGACCTGCTTGCGCAGGTCTTCCTTCAGCTCGTCGATGGTGTCGAATTCGCTTGCCATCTGGGCGAATTCGTCGTCGGCCTCGGGCAGCTCGCGCTCCTTGACCGAGTTCACCTTCACGGTGATGACGGCTTCCTTACCGGCGTGCTCGCCGGCCACCAGGGTGGAGGTGAAGTCCTTGGACTCCTCCGCCTTCAGGCCGACGAGGGTGTCGTCCAGGCCCTCGATCAGCTGGCCGGAGCCGACCTCGTGCGACAGCCCGGAGGTGGTCGCCTCGGAGACCTCTTCGCCGTCCACGGTGGCCGACAGGTCGATGGAGACGAAGTCACCCTCCTGCACGGCGCGCTCGACGCTCTTCAGGGTGCCGAAGCGCTGGCGCAGCGACAGCAGCTGCTGCTCGATGTCCTCGTCGCCGATGGTCAGCGGATCGACGGTGACCTCGATGCTCTCGAAATCGGGCAGCGCGATCTCGGGACGGACGTCGACCTCGGCGGTGAACGCCAGCTCGTCGCCGTCCTCGATCTTGGTGATCTCGATTTCGGGCTGGCCGAGCACCTTCACCTCGGAGGCGGTGACGGCCTCGCTGTAGCGCGCCGGCAGCGCGTCGTTGACGACCTGCTCCAGGATGGCGCCGCGACCGAGGCGGGCCTCGAGCAGCTTGGCCGGGGCCTTGCCCGGGCGGAAGCCGGGAATGCGAACCTGCTGCGCCAGCGCCCGGTACGCCTTGTCGAAGTCCGGCTTCAGCTCCTCGAAGGGCACCTCGACATTGATGCGGACCCGGGTCGGGCTCAGCTGCTCGACGGTGCTCTTCACGGACATGCTCCTTGTTCGTTGTTCACTGGTCTGTGTGGCCGCCGGACGGAGGTGTGATCCGCCGGCGACGATGTTCGGGTGCCGTCGTACGACGACGCTGTTTCCCCCCGAAATCGCATCCGATCAAGGGTAGTCGACAGCGGTATTCGGGCCGCAATCGGCCGTAGGGAAGTCGTGTCGTCGCGCGACGAGACGACTGCGGACTAGCCGACCTTCACGGCATCGGTCACGAACACGAGCGTCTCGTTGGGCTTCACGCCCTGCCCGCCCTGGCCGTAGCCGAGGTCCGGCGGGATGATCAGCAGGCGGCGGCCGCCCTGTTTGATCCCGATCAGGCCCTGGTCCCAGCCCGGGATGACCTCACCGGCGCCGAGGGTGAGCGGGAAGGTCTGGCCGCGATCGAAGGAACTGTCCAGCTTCTTCTTGTCCGACCACGTGACCAGCGAGTAGTTCATCTCCACCGGCTGCCCGGTCGCCGCCGCCGGGCCGGTGCCCTCGACGAGATCCTTGGTGACCAGCTGCTTCGGCGGATCGCAGGTGTCGGGGATGGTGATGGTCGGCGCCTGGCCGAAGCCGCCGGTGACGCCGATGTCGTCGGCGGTGCATTCGCGGCCGTGGCTCGCCGTCGGAGCCGCGGCGGCCGAGGTCGCGGCCGGCGCGTGGGTGCCGGGCGCGGTGGCCGACGGGCTCGCCGAGGTGTTGTCGTCGTTGCCCCCGCAGGCGGTGAGGGCGACCGCGGCCACCGCGACGGCGGCCGAGCCGATGATCCTGGCCAAAGTCTGCATGCGCGGCACCCTAATCGGTGTGCACGGCGGTCTCGCGGTGGGCCCGGTAGCCTGGCCTCGAGTCTCCATCCGAAGCGGTTACCGAACACCCCAGTGTGAGGAGCACGATCGTGACCGACTTGGCGAGTTCGGAAGGACGGGTCCCGGCCACCGACCCGACCGGAGCTGATACGGCGGCCGACAATATCGGCGGCAGCGGCGGCGCCACGATCGCGCCCGAACCGTATCGGCTGGCCGAGGTTCCCGGCCCGCTGTCACCGGACGAGCTCGCCGATCTGGACGCGTGGTGGCGCGCGGCCAACTATCTCGCGGTGGGCCAGATCTATCTGACGGGCAATCCACTGCTGCGCACCCCGCTGACCGCGGAGCACATCAAACCGCGGCTGCTCGGGCACTTCGGAACCGTGCCGGGACTGAATATGGTGTGGGCACATGCCAATCGGGCGATCCGGGCCCGCGATCTGGACGCGGTCTTCGTCGCCGGACCCGGGCACGGCGGTCCGGGGCCGAACGCGTGCGCCTGGCTGGAAGGCACGTATTCCGAGCTGTACAGCAACATTTCGCGCGACGCGACCGGCATGGGCGCGCTGTTCGCGCAGTTCTCCTATCCCGGCGGCGTACCCAGCCATTGCGCGCCCGAGACACCGGGCTCCTTCCACGAGGGCGGCGAACTCGGCTACTCCCTGTTGCACGCCTACGGCGCCGCGCTCGACCATCCCGACCTGACCGTGTTCTGCGTGATCGGCGACGGCGAGGCCGAAACCGGGCCGCTGGCGACCAGTTGGCACGCGAACAAATTCCTCAATCCGGCGCGCGACGGCGCGGTGCTGCCGATCCTGGCGCTCAACGAATACAAGATCGCGAATCCGACCCTGCTGGCCCGCATCCCGGAAGCCGAACTGCTGTCGCTGCTGCACGGTTACGGCTACGACCCGATCATCGTCGCCGGGCACGACCCCGCGACCGTGCACCAGGCGCTGGCCGCGGCGCTGGATCGCAGCCTGGACCGCATCGCCGAATTCCAGCGCGCCGCGCGGGAGAGCAGCGACGGCACGCGTCCGCGCTGGCCGATGATCGTGCTGCGCACGCCGAAGGGCTGGACGTGTCCGCCGGTGGTCGACGGCAACCGGGTCGAGGGCACCTTCCGCGCCCATCAGGTCCCGCTGCCGGCCGCGCGTTCCGACGACGGGCACCGCCGGGTGCTGGAGCAGTGGCTGCAGTCGTATCGTCCGGCGGAACTCTTCGACGAGGACGGACGGCCGTATCCGCAATTGCTGCGCCAGGTTCCCCCGGGGCCGCGGCGGATGAGCGCCAATCCGGTGGCCAACGGCGGCGCCACGATGCGGGATCTGCGATTGCCCGACTGGCGCCGCTACGGCGTCGAGGTCCCCGCACCGGGCGCCACCTCGCACGAGGCCACCCAGGTGCTCGGCACCTGGCTGCGCGATGTCACCGACGCCAATCGCGACAATTTCCTGATCTTCGCACCCGACGAATTGGCCAGTAACCGGCTCCAGGACGTGCTCACCGTCACCGGCCGCAATTGGCAGGCCGAAGTCGGCGAATTCGACGTGAAATTGGACCGCCGCGGCCGCGTGATCGAGGTGCTCTCGGAACATATGTGCCAGGGCCTGCTGGAGGGATATCTGCTCACCGGACGGCACGGCGTCTTCACCTGTTACGAGGCGTTCATCCATATAGTCGACGCGATGTTCAACCAGCACGCGAAATGGCTGGACGCCAGCGACGCGGTGCCGTGGCGTCGCCCCATTCCGAGCCTGAATTATCTGCTGACCTCTCATGTGTGGCGGCAGGATCACAACGGATTCACCCATCAGGACCCCGGTTTTCTCGATGTGGTGATGAACAAGCAGCCCTCGATCGTGCGCGTCTATCTGCCGCCCGACGCCAATACTCTGCTGTCGACCTACGACCATTGCCTGCGTTCCCGCCATTACGTGAACGTGGTGGTGGCCGGCAAACAGCCGCAGGCGGATTGGCTGTCGGTCGACGAGGCGAGACTGCACTGTGCCCGCGGCGCCGGCATCTGGGAATGGGCCGGCCACAACGACGAGGCGGGCACGACACCCGATGTGGTGCTGGCCTGCGCCGGTGACGTGCCGACCCTGGAGACGCTGGCGGCCGCCGCCATTCTGCGAGAACGGCTGCCGCAGTTGCGCATTCGCGTGGTGAACGTGGTCGATCTGATGCGGCTGCTGCCGGCGGACGAACATCCGCACGGCCTGCCCGATCGCGAATTCGACACCCTGTTCACCCCGGATCGGCCGATCATCTTCGCCTTCCACGGCTATCCCTGGCTGATCCACCGGCTCACCTATCGGCGCACCAACCACTCCGGCCTGCACGTGCGCGGGTACAAGGAGAAGGGCACCACCACGACCCCCTTCGACATGGTGATGCTCAACGACCTCGACCGCTATCACCTGGTGATGGACGTGATCGACCGGGTTCCGGGGCTGGGCACCCAGGCGGCCGGACTACGCCAGGAAATGGCCGACGCCCGTTTGGCCGCGCGTATCTGGACTCGTGAGCACGGCGCCGATATTCCGGAGGTGGCCGACTGGCGCTGGCCCTACGGCCGATAACCCTCGTCGTACCCGTCGAACAGCGCGGACGGCCGTTCGGAGTTAGGCTCCGCATGTGCCCGCCGGGACGGGGGTACGACCGAGGAACGGAAATACCGCATGGAACTGCGCTCTACCCCCGCGGTGGTCCCCGCCGTGCCGCCTGTCGATCCGACGCCCGCGGGCACGGCATCGTTCACCGTGCATTTCACGGGATATCTCTATGCCGTCGGATTGCGCGACGCCTTCGCCGATCTGATCGCACGCCACGAACAATTGCGGACCGTGTATCCGATGCCCGGTTCGAGTGCCGCGCCGCGGGTTTTGTCCGCGACCACCGCGGTATTGCCACGCCTGGTGCCGACGCCGGTGGCCGCGGCCGAATTATCGGAGGCGATCGCCGAATTCGTGGAGACGGAAACGGCTGCGCCACTGTCGGTTCCGGTGCGGGCGAGAACTTTCCGGCCGATCGGCGACGCCGAGGAGATTCCACAACATCTGCTGGTGGTGATTCTGCGGCGGGCCGCGGTCGACCGCGTATCGCCGGCCCGGCTGGCACGCGACCTCATGACCGCCTACGCCGCCCGCCGCCGCAACCTCATCCCGGCCTGGGACGCGGCGCGCCCCGCGCATCGGCTGACGGTCCACGAATTGCAGGGCGTGCGGCTCATCGAATCCGGCGGCGAGCGGGTCGCCGACGCCTACCGCTGAACCTCAACCGGTCGCGAGCACCTCGGTGAGCCGGTCCAGGAACGGACGCTGACCGGCGACGATCTTCTCGCGGGCGAGCTCCGGTTCGAGCCACTCCACCCGATCGATCTCCGGGAACGTCTGCATGCGGCCGGATCTCGGCGGCCACTGCATCTCGAAGGTGCCGGGCACCACCTGCTCCGGATCCAGGTCGCCGGCCACGGCCCACACGACGACCTTCTTGCGGGAGCGACCGCTGCCGTACTGCGACTCCCCCAGCGCGATCCACTCACCGTCGGGCACGGGCAGGCCCAATTCCTCCGTGAACTCGCGCGCCGCGGCGGTCCGGGCATCCTCGGAATCCGGTTCGTACTCCCCTTTCGGCACCGACCAGGCGCCGGCGTCCTTGCGCGCCCAGTACGGACCGCCCATATGTCCGAGCAGGACCTGCAGCCGCGGGGCCTGCCGGAACAGCAGAACTCCCGCACTGAATGTCGACGCCGTGGCTCCGGTCATGGTCGCAGTCTGCCGCACCGGACCTGGGCCGTGGCGGCAGAGGGCCGCCACGCGCCCGAGTTACCGGGCCGGCGTCGTCAGGTCGTACACCGTGGTGCCGCCGACATCGGTCGCGGCGTACGTACTCTCCACCCACTGGGCGATCCGGCTCGCCTCCGAGGTCTCGTTCGATCCGCGGCCGCGCCGCTCGGAGCCGACGAAGTAGTGGATCCGTCCCTGTGCGACGTCGGCGCGGAACCGATCGAGGGTCGGGGACGGATCACCGCCACCGAATCCGCCGATCGGCATGACCGCGTAGCCCGAATCGAGCTGCAGGTCCGCGGCCCCCATCGAGCTGATGGCCGCGGCCGCCCACGTGTAGCCGGCACCGTTGTTCTTCAGCAGATCGATCAGCTGCTGATTCGTCCGCTCCCCCAGGCCGGGACCGACCGGGCGAGCGGCGGCACCCCGCCCCGTGGCGTCGGGTCCGGTGGCTGCCGGGTCGTCCGACCGCGTCGCCCGCCCCGGTCGCGCGGGAGTTCGGTTGACGCCAGCCGAATCCGACCCGCCGTCCGCCGGTCCGCCGGCCCCCGGGGCGCATGCGTTCTGTCCAGCAGCAGGAGCGCCGGATCCCTCCGGCTGCCCGGCCGGGGCACCCGGACGAGCACCGTTTTCCGCGGGTGCGGACGGTCCGCTACCGATACCGCCCGGCGCCGCGGGTCCGCACGCGCCCCAGGGGCCCCCGGGTCCGAAACCGAATCCGAATCCACCGCTGGTCTTCGGTCCGGCGAGGACGATGCCTCCGTTGTGGGCGGAGGCGATGGTCTGGATCGAATAGGCCACCGGTGCGGCGATCGCGACGAGCACCGCGACAACGGCCGTCCACGCCGCCGGCCGGCGCGGTTGCGGTATCACCAGCGCGACGGTCGCGACCGCGCCCGCGACGCCGACGATCCACCGCAACCACGGCACGAAATCCGGCGTGCGATCGAGCACGATCACCGCCGTGACCGTGGTCAGCGCGGCGGCCGCGGCCAGCACGACCCGGACGCCGAGCCGATCGCGCTGCCGCCACAGCACCACCGCCCCGATCGCGGCCGCGCCGGCGACGCCGGGCGCCAGCGCGACGGTGTAGTACTGGTGGAAGATCCCTTTCATGAAGCTGAACACCAGGGCGGTGACCAGTGCCCAGCCGCCCCACAGCAGCAGTGCGGCCCGCCGGGTGTCGGTCCGGGACGCCCTGCCGCACAGCACGACCGCCGCGACGCACAGAATCAGCGCCGCCGGGATCAGCCAGGCGATCTGACCGCCGACCGTCTCGCTGAACAGTCGCGTGATCCCGGCCTCCGAACCGAAGGACGGTCCGTGGCCGCGACCGCCCGGTCCGGGCGGACCGCCGAACCCGCCTCCGGAATCCACCCCGAGCCGCTGCAGCCCGTTGTAGCCGAGGGTCAGCTCGATGATCGAATTATGTTTCGACCCACCGAAATACGGCCGCGAATCGGCCGGCCACAACTGCGCGACCAGCACCCACCACCCGGCGCCGACCACCAGTGCGGCTCCGGCGGCCAGCAGCTGCAGCAGGCGTTTACCCAACCGGGGCGGCCCGGCGAACAGATAGGTCAGCGCCAGCGCGGGCACGACCAGCAACACCTGCAACTGCTTGGCCAGGAAACCGAGTCCGACGAAGCCGCCGCACAGCAGCAGCCAGCGCCAGCGGCCGTCCTCGAGGGCACGCGTCATCGCCCAGACCGCGGCGATCATCAGCAGGACCAGCAGCGCGTCCGGGTTGTTGTAACGGAACATCAGCGTCGCCACCGGCGTCACCGCCAGCGCGAGCCCGCCGAGCAACCCGGCACCGGGGCCGAAGGTCCGCCGTAGCGTCGAATGGAGCAGCGCGACCGCGGCGACCGCGATCATCACCTGCGGGATCAGCATGCTCCAGCTGTTCATCCCGAAGAGGCGGGCCGAGATCTCCATCGGCCACAGCGACGCCGGCGTCTTGTCGACGGTGATCGAATTGCCCCAGTCCGAGGAACCGAAGAAGAACGCCTTCCACGATTTCGCCCCGGACTGCACGGCGGCGGCATAGAAGGAGTTGGCCCAGCCGTTCGCACTCAGATTCCACAGATAGGCGATCGCGGTGCCACCCAGCAGCGCGGCGAGTCCCAGGTACTCCCACGGCAGGCTCCGGGTGGCGCCCCGGCCGGGTGTCGTCACGCCGTCCGCCGGGCGGCCCGGCGCGATAGCAGTTTCGGTCATGGCTGCCATGATGGTCGGCCGCGCCGCCGCTGCGCTGGGACGCCGCTGGGAGAAACCTGTGAACCGCCCGGTGCTCGCCGCCGCCCAGTGATCCACGCCGCGCGCCGAGGAGAGAACCGTCACTGTGCCGCGATGCCCGGGAAACCGCCGGGACGGGATAGGCTGAGGGAGGAGTATCGGTTACTCCTACTCCCTCCGTCGTGGATGTCTACTCTTCGCGTCGGCCACCCAGCGGTCAGCCTCCGTGCTACGAAGCCCGGCGCCGCTGCAACCCCAGCGCCGCTGCGGTTGACTCTGCTGCTCGAAAGGCATCACGACTACTCATGACGACTCGTTCATCGAGCCCTGCCGCCGGCTTCGAAACTCTCGGCGTCGGCGCGCCGCTGCTGCGCGCGCTGGCCGCGCAGGGTTTCAGCGCACCGCTGCCGATCCAGGCCGCGACGCTTCCCGACACGCTCGCCGGCCGCGATGTGCTCGCTCGCGGGCGTACCGGCAGCGGTAAGACCCTCGCCTTCTCGATTCCCATGGTCGACCGGCTGCACCGCCTCGGTCACCGGCGCCTCCCGGGCCGCCCCGCGGGTCTGGTGCTGGCACCGACCCGTGAACTCGCCACTCAGATCGCGGCGACTCTGGAGCCGTTGACCGACGCCTGCGGGTTGCGGGTGGTGACGGTGTTCGGTGGCGTGCCGCAGGCCCGGCAGGTCCGCGAATTGCGTTCGGGCGCCGATATCGTCGTCGCCTGCCCGGGCCGGCTGGAGGATCTGATCAAGCAGGGCCTGGTCGCCCTGGACGAGGTGCGGATCACCGTGCTGGACGAGGCCGACCACATGGCCGACCTCGGCTTCCTGCCCGGCGTCACCCGAATCCTCGCCGCGACTCCGGCCGACGGCCAGCGGATGCTGTTCTCCGCCACCCTGGACAACGGGGTGAACAAGCTGGTGCAGCGCTTCCTGCGAAACCCGTTGTCACACACGGTCGACGAGGCGCACTCGCCGGTCCCCGCGATGACCCATCACGTCTTCGAGATCGGCGACAGCGAGGCCAAGCGCGCGCTGGTCCACACCCTCGCCTCCGGAACCGGCCGGCGAATCCTGTTCATGCGCACCAAACATCACGCGCGACGGCTGGCCAAGCAGCTCACCATCGCCGGAATTCCGGCCGCCGATCTGCACGGCAATCTGTCGCAGGTCGCGCGCGACCGCAATCTGGCGGCGTTCGCCGACGGCAGCACGCGCGTCCTGGTCGCGACCGATATCGCCGCCCGCGGCGTCCACGTCGACGACGTCGAACTCGTCGTGCACGTCGACCCGCCCGCCGAACACAAGGCCTATCTGCACCGCTCCGGGCGTACCGCCCGCGCCGGCAGCACCGGCGACGTGGTGACGATCATGCTGCCGGAACAGCGCAAGGACGTCGCGGTCCTGCTGCGCAAGGCCGGACTCGACGTCCGCCCGCAACAGGTGAGCCCGGATTCCGCCCAGGTCGCCGCACTGGTGGGCCCGGTCGCCGCGCCGGTCACTCCGCCCGCGGCGAAAGCCGAACGCGCCGACCAGAGTTCACGCCGTCCCGCGCGAGGCGACAGCGCGTCCCGCAGATCCGGGCGGCGCGGCCCGGCGGCGCGCGGCGAGCGCGGTGAATCGGCGAACCGCGGCCGCACCGCGACGGTACCCACCGGTCGCACCGCCTCGCCGCGTTCCCGGACCGGGCATGATGGGGACCGGGCGGCAGCGGCCGCCTCTGAGACGGCTACCGGAGGTCGGGGCACGGCGGCGCGAAACCGGCGCACCATCGGCAATCAACGCCCGTCCGCGTCCGACAGCGGCCGCGGCGCGCGCACCGGTCACGGACGCCACGGCACGGCCGACGCGCCGGCGCGTACGGGCAGCACGCAGTCCGCGCGCGAGCGCACCGCGGTGGGTACCGGCCGCACCGAGCGCGGTTCGGCCGCCCGCTCGACGGCTACCCCACGCGCGGCGGGCGGAACGAAACGCGCTCAGGCGCATGCTCCTTCGGCGGGATCGCCGCGGCCGGCGCGCGGCAACCGATAGCGGCTTCCCGCCGACCGGCGGTCCCGGCAGGCGAGCGCTCACCTCACAGGGGTGATCGACGCGGCCGGGACACCGCCCGGTTCGGGGAGCATCCGGCGCAGTGGATCTCGACCGGCTATCCGGTCAGCTTCAGGCCCACCACTCCCGCCACGATCATCAGCAGCAGGGCGATCTTCACCAGCGACGCCTGTTCGGTCCCGGTGACCATCGCGTACAGCACGGTCAGCGCGGCCCCGATGCCCACCCACACCGCGTAGGAGGTGCCCACGGGCAGGGTCCGCATCGCGTAGGCGAGACCCGACATCGAGGCCACCAGCGCGGCCGCGAAGACCAGCGACGGCACGATGCGGGTGAAGCCGTGTGATTTCCCCAGGGCGGTGGCCCAGACGGCCTCGAAGACTCCGGACAGCACCAGCACGATCCACGCCATAGTCGGCATCCTTTCGGAAATACCGTCTTGTCGGGGCCCGGGTACGGTTGCGATCGTCCGGTCGGCCGCAGAACGCGACCTCACAATTCCAGCGCCCTCGACCGAGCGTAAATTCCCGGTCGTCATGGTCGGGATGACAGGATTTGAACCTGCGACCCTCCGCTCCCAAAGCGGATGCGCTACCAAGCTGCGCTACATCCCGTTTCCGTCCAGCGGCTCCGCTGGCGCCTCCCGATGGACGGGATCCGGCGGCCGGGGATTGCCGACAATCCCCTCATCGGAGCGGGTGACGGGAATCGAACCCGCACCATCAGCTTGGAAGGCTGAGGTTCTACCATTGAACTACACCCGCAGGCATACGACACCAATGGGATCGCCACGATGTCGTCTGCGTGTAGGACTGTACCGAACTTCACTTCCGGAATGCCAATCGCGCACCCGGTTTTCGCACGGCGCGTCCGCCGGACCGCTCACCAGCGCTCCCGGCACCACCCGCGGCAGGCTCACAGCGACTGAACAGCAACCGCGTCGGCCGACCCGGGTGGCACCTTCCGAGCGGTGCCGGCACACGATCGTCGCACCCACGAAAGGCACGGTCACCCACCGGCAGCCGGTACCCCACCAGAACCGGCGCCGCCTGTTACCACGCCCGGCACAACGCGGCGCCGCGGCCACCCCATCGCACAGGCGGGATATGAGCGCTCGCTCCACGGGCGCGGCTCGCCGACGCCCTGTGATACTCGTCACCAGCGGCTCGCCGCCGCCGCTCGAACCGCTGCGGTGTCAAGCCCTCTGGCCTGCGATGAGAACGATTCGCGAAGTCCCGCACACTCGCGGATGAACAGCAGTGGCAACACGCCGCATGCGACACGCTGAGGCAAGGTGTAACGCCGCAGGCCCGACGTCGATCACACTGCCGATCGCCATTCGTGAGGTATCGGAACAGGTTGTAAAACAGCGTTTTTCGGTGCCGGGTGGCTTGCTAGGATCCTTTTTGCCGGACGGGGGTATCTGGAAAGGGGGCGGTGAGCGTGCGCCGAAGGTGTACTCGACCGCGAAGCAGTGAGCGCGTTCCGGAGGGCGTGACCGGCCGGAGCGCCGGCGTCGACGACGTCTGCGCGAGGTGATCGGCGATGGCTGCCGAACTCGACACGCAGACCGCCGCCATCGTCGCGGCGACGACACGGGACTGGGTTCGCGCCGTCTATCCCGGCAGCGGGCTGACAGTCGGTCCCGAACACCTCGAGCAGGTGTTCGCGGCCATCATCGACGAATTGTTGAATCTTGCACAGTCCGAACCGTTTCCGGTATCCGCCGCCCGCGCCATCGGACGACGGCTGGCCGAGGCGCCCCTCGACCGCACCCGCATGCTCGCTCCCGCCACCAGAGCGCTGCTGGGCTTCGCGCCGGGTGATTCCGGCTCCCTGGTGGCGACCCGGTGGCCGTTCGTGGCCAGCCACGCCATCGACAGCTACGCCGAGGCCCTGCAGCAGCGCGCCCTGGCCCAGCAGGAGCGGAATCTGACCGCGGCGGTCTCGGTGCGGGTGCAGGAGATCGCGGCGCTGCAGAATCGGCTGCGGCACGAGGCGACCCACGACGCGCTGACCGACCTCGCCAACCGCTCCCTGTTGCAGGAGCGGGTGCGGCTGATGGCCACCGACCACACCCGCGGCGTCGGCCTGCTGCTGATCGATCTGGACGACTTCAAGCAGATCAACGACGGCTACGGCCATTACGTCGGCGACGAGGTACTGGTCGAGATCTCGCGGCGGCTGCGCGCGGCCTGCCCGGACGAAACGGTCGTATGCCGCTACGGCGGCGACGAATTCGTCCTCGCCCTGCCCGCCCGCCGCAATACGCTCGCTGAGGTGGCAATGCGCGTGCTCACCGCCCTGCACGATCCGGTGCCGACCGATGCCGGGCCGGTGCCGGTGTCGGCGAGTGTCGGCACCGCGTTCTCCCCACCCGGACGTCCGTGCGACTTCTCGGATCTGCTACGCAGCGCGGACCGTGCGATGTACACGGCCAAGACGGCCGGCAAGCGGCAGTTCGCACTGTCCGAACTCGGCGATTCCGACGGCGAGCCGGGCGGTTACGGCGCCGCCCGGCTCCGCTACGACGCGGCCGTCGCGGGCTGAGAGCAAGCCTCGGGCAAACCGTCGACGCGTACTCTGGTCGATGTGTGGCTCCTGCTGATTCTTGTGGTCGTCGTGCTGATCGCGGTCGTCGCGATGGCGGTCGCGGGGCGTTCGAACCAACGCACCCGGGAGAACAACCAACTCGCCGACGCGAAGGCCGACGCCCGCCGGTTGATCGAACGCCTCGGCGGCCAGGTCTACAACCTCACGGGTACCGATCAGGCCTCCAAACAGGCGCTCGCGGATGCCGGTGAACGGCTCAACGCCGCCGGGTCGCAGATCGACCAGGCCACCACCGTCACCCAGGCGCGGCTGGCCAAGGAAACCGCGATCGAGGGCCTGTACTACGTGCGCGCGGCGCGGACCGCGATGAATCTCGACCCCGGACCGCCGGTTCCCGAACTCGACGGGCAGCGCTCCGCCGGACGCGTCACCGAGGACCGGACCGTCGACTTCGACGGCCGCCGCATCGAGGCTTCGCCCACACCCTCCCCGCACACTCCGAACTACTACCCGGGCGGCCGGGTCGCCGGTCGACCGGTCCCGGCCGGCTGGTACTCCGAGCCGTGGTGGAAGACCGCACTGGTCGCCGGAGCCTGGGGCGTGGGCTCGGTGCTGCTGTTCGACGCGCTGTTCGGCGGCATGCACGGCGTCGGCTACGGCGCGGCCGGATTCGAAAACGGTTACGGCGCAGGTTACGACGCCGGATTCGACGCGGGCCAGGATGCCGGCCAGGACCCCGGGCAAGGCTTCGACGGCGGCGACCAGGGCGGATACGACACCGCCGGATACGACGGCGGCTACGACCAAGGTGGCGGGTACGACGGTGGCGGTTTCGATGGAGGCGGCTTCTTCGACGGCGGTGGTGGCTTCGACGGGGGCGACTTCGGCGGATTCGACGGAGGTTTTTAGCTTTTCCGTAGCTTTCCAGTAACCGGAAGTTGCGCCTCCGTTTACGTTGTGTTATCGATCTTCAGTGTTGATCGACCACGAGACGAGGCCAGTTCCCTCGTCGTCGTTATCCGGGGGTGGGAAAAAGCCCCGAGCGGCGGCCACCGCGGCATTCCTCGCCGCGGTGGCCCTGCTCACCATCGCCCAGGTGTGGGCATCGGCCCACGGTGCCCTCGGGCCCTTTCGTAGTCTCCTCGCCGATTACGCGGCCGATCCGCGGTCGGCGTTCGTCTCCTGGGCGGGGCTGGGCCTCGCCTGCGTCGGCGTACCCGCGCGCATCCGGGTCGTCGGCCTCGCCTCGGCGGCGGTGCTGGACCTGCTGGTGCTCGGCGTACAGGCCGTGTGCGGCTGGCACCTGTCGATCGGAACCGGACCCACGCTGGTCCTGACCGCGCTGGTGCTGACCGTCGTTCGGTGGCGTGGCAGGCGACGGCGCATCGCCCTGCGCGCCATCGCATTCGGTGTGTTGCTGATCATGGCGTCGAAACTCGCCGACACCTGGCTGCTGGTGAGCATTTCCGCCGGTCCCCGCGTGCTGGACCAATACGTGCAGTATGCCGACCGGGCACTGGGAGATCCGGCGTGGGTGGTCGGCAACATGCTCGACGCCGCGGGCCCGATCCCGTCGGCCGTGTTGCACGCGGTGTACATCCAATTGCCGGCGGCGGCCGTGGTGGTCGCGGTGTGGCAGCTGCGCCACGTGACGACGAAGCGGTGGCCGCGGCACAACCTGCTGCGCACGTTCCTGGCCCTGGGCATTGTCGGGCCGCTCGTCTACGTGCTGTTTCCGGTGGTCGGCCCGGTCTTCGCCTACGGTCCGCTGGGCCACGGCCTGCAGATCGGGGACTGGCCGCATACGGTGCCGGCGATATCCGGTACCCCGGCGCCGATGCTCTTCGATTCCGGCACCGCGCGCAACTGCATGCCGTCGATGCATACCGCTTGGGCCACAGCACTGTTCGTTCATTCCCGCTCCGGGCCGCGATGGTTGCGCTGGGGCGGGGCGGTGTGGCTGGTGTGCACACTGCTGGCGACGCTCGGGTTCGGCTACCACTACGGCTGCGATCTCGTGGCGGGTGCGGTCCTGAGCCTGACCGTGGAATCCGCACTGCGCGAACCCGATCGCGGCTGGGACGGACACCGAATCCGGATGGTGACGCTCGGTGCCGGGGTTTTCGCGGGGCTGCTGCTGTCCTATCGTTTCCTCGCGGAGACCATGGCCGCCCATCCCCTGCCGTCCGGACTCGCCGTCCTGGCCGCACTGGCCGCCGTGATCTCCCTCTTCTATACGACGTGGTTCGCCGCGCCCGAGCGCCGAACGGCGAACATCGAAAGGTCGGTCTCAGCTTCATGATCACGGTGCGGACGGAGCGGCGCCAGCTGCTCCGCCACCAGCATTCGGACGACACCGGATATTTCCCCCGCATTCCGATCGTGATCGGACTCGCGCTCTCGGTGCCGGCCGCCCTGCTCATCTCGGCGCTGCACGGTTTCCTCGATCTCCAGGTCTATCGGGTCGACACCCTGGCCTGGTTGCACCGCGGCGCACTGTACGGTCCGCCGCTGCCGGTGGCCGGCCACACCGACCTGCCGTTCACCTATCCCCCGTCGGCGGCTGTACTGATGGCGCCGCTGGCCGTGATGCCGCTCTGGCTGGCGGAGATCGCGGTGACGGCCAGTTCGCTGGCCTGTCTGTGGGTGACGATCCGGCTGGTGCTCTCCCGGGTCCGGCCCGATCTGAACCCGCGGTCGACAGCGATCCTGGCCACCCCGGTCGTCCTCGCGACGGCGGCGCTCGAGCCGGTGCACACGACACTGTGGTTCGGGCAGATCAACATCATTCTCATGGCCGCGGTCGCGCTGGACTGTCTGACGGAGAAGCCGCGCTGGCCCCGCGGCGTGCTGATCGGCATCGCCGCCGTCACGAAACTGACTCCGGCGGCCTTCGTGCTGTATCTGCTGATCCGCCGGGACTGGAAAGCGGCGGGAACGGCGGCGGCGACCGCGGCGGGGGTGGTGCTCGCCGGGTTCGTGCTATTCCCGCGGACGTCCACGCAGTACTGGCTGCACGCGATCGTCGAGACCGGGCGCATCGGCGCGCCCTACTACGCCGGCAACCAGTCCCTCAAGGGCATGGTTTATCGACTCGGTCTGCCGGAATCCACGGCCGTAGCGCTATGGCTCGGTGTGGGGCTCGCCGTCGTCGCCGCCGGCGCGGTCGCGATGTATCTGCTCCTGCGCGCCGAGCGCACCGCCGGCACCGGCCCGATCGCAACCGGCCATACCCCCGCGATCACGAAACTCTCGGTCGCCGCCCTGCTCGTGAATGCCGCAGTGCTGCTGCTGGTTTCGCCGGTGTCGTGGACTCATCACTGGGTGTGGGTGGCGCCCGCACTGGTGACCGCCGCCCTGTGGTCCACGAGCAGATCCGCGGCCGCGGTGGCCGGCGCGATCGCCGTCGTCACCGCGCCGTTCCTGCTCGGCCAGGTGCTGGTGCCGGGCGGTGGCGACCGGGAGCTCGACTGGAATTGGTGGCAGCACCTGCTGGGCAATACCTACGTCCTGGTCGCCGTCGCGCTGCTCGGACTCGCGCTCACGCGACTGCTGCGGCGTCGCGCCCCAGCGCTACCGGCGACTCAGTCCGGCTGACAGGTGGGGCACCAGAACAGGTTTCGCCCCTCGAGCACGGCATGGGCGACGGTGGTCCCGCAGATCCGGCAGGGCTCCCCGGCGCGGCGATAGACGTAGGTGCGTGGCTTGCCGACCGCGTAGGACGGCGCGCCGCGGTCGTGTTCGGGGCGCACCACCACGATGGCGCCCCGACGCACGCCGACCTTCATCAACGCGACCAGATCCGCCCACAGCGCGTCCCACTCCCCGGCCGTGATCGCGCGGCCGGGGCGTCGCGGTGAAATGCCGTGCCGGAAGAGCACTTCCGCGCGGTAGACATTGCCCACACCCGCCACCACCGACTGATCCATCAGCAGCGCCGCGATCGACCGGTTGGAGCGGCGGATCCGCTGCGAAGCCCGATCCGGATCGGCATCGCGCCGCAGTGGGTCCGGCCCGAGCCGGGCGGTGAGGACGTCGACTTCCGGTCCGTGCAGGACCTCGCACGCGGTCGGCCCGCGCAGGTCGGTCCCGTACAGCGTGGTCGCCGACCTACCCGCGCCGATCATCCGCATCCGCACCTGGCCGACCGGATCGCTCAGTGGCGCCGGCGATTCGGTGAAGGTGCCGTAGAGACCGAGATGCACATGGACGACCAGGCCCGAATCGTAGTGGTGCAGAAGGTGCTTACCCCACGCCTCGGCCTTGGTCAGCGTGGCCCCGTCGACCAGGGCGGCACCGTCGGCGAAGCGCCCCTGCGGGCTGGATACCCGCACGGCACCGCCGGCGAAGCGCTGCTGATGCAGCTTCGCCAGGCGATGCAGCGTATGTCCCTCAGGCATCGGCCGAATTCCGTTCCGCTCGGACCGACCCACACCCGGCCGGACGGGCCGGGCGGTGTGGCCCGGCCCGCTCGATGTCTGCTAGCTCTGCACCGCCGGCGGCTGACCGGTCTTCTCGTATTCGGCGATGATGTCGATGCGGCGCTGATGCCGCGCCTCGTCCGACCACGGCGTCGCCAGGAAGGCATCGATGATGGCGAAGGCCTCCTCGGTGCTGTGCATCCGGCCACCGATGCCCATGAGCTGCGCATTGTTGTGCTCACGAGCCAGTTTCGCGGTCTCCACGCTCCAGGCCAGCGCACAGCGCGCGCCCGGCACCTTGTTCGCGGCGATCTGCTCGCCGTTGCCGCTGCCACCGAACACGATGCCGAGGCTGCCCGGGTCGGCGACGACGCGACGGGCGGCGTCGATGCAGAAGGCCGGATAGTCGTCGACGGCGTCGTACTCGTGGGCTCCGCAGTCGACCACGTCGTGACCGGCCTGCGTCAGATGATCCTTCACTTGGTTCTTCAACTCGAAGCCGGCATGGTCGGCACCCAGGTATACGCGCATGGCTGAGATTCTGTCAGGTGGGTGGTTTCGCTCCACATGGGGTCGTTTCCCGATCCTCTATAGAGTTCAGCCCATGCAGTCCGAAGATCAGTGGGCCGATCAGACACCACAGCAAGGGCGCGGACCGGGGTGGAATCCGGTGACCGGTACGGCGGGGTGGGATCCTCGGCTGGGGCCGCCGGGATGGGGTCCGCAGCAACCGTTTACGCCGCCGCACGTCCCGCCGTACCAACCGACGCGCGGACTGTCCCCCTGGGGCATGCCGGCTCGGCACAGCTGGGAGATCCCCCTGCTGATCGTGGTGATCCTGGTCACCGTCACCGGATATCTGATCGCGCTGCTGTCCCTGCTCGTCGGCGCGGTGAACTATTACGTCCTGCTGGTGATCCTCGCGCCGCTGCTGCTGTGGTTCGGCCGCGGCACCAACTATTCGATGCAGCGGCTCAATGCCGTGAAGATGTCGCCCACCCAATTTCCGGAGGGATACCGGATGGTGGTCGAGGCCGCCGCGCGCTTCGGCATGGCGACCGTCCCCGATGCCTACGTGCTACTGGGCAACGGGCAGATCAACGCCTTCGCCTCGGGACACGGATTCCGCCGCTACGTGGTCGTTTACAGCGACCTGTTCGAGATCGGCGGTCAGGCCCGTGACCCCGACGCGCTGGCCTTCATCATCGGCCACGAGGTCGGCCACATCGCCGCCGGCCACGTGTCGTACTGGCGCCAGCTGGGCATGTTCCTCGTGCCGTTCCTGCCGATCATCGGCAACTCGCTGATTCGCGCGCAGGAGTACACCGCCGACAATCACGGCTTCTGCAACCGCCATATCGGCGCACCCGGCGCGATGAAAACCCTTGCGGGCGGCAAATATCTGAATTCGCTGGTCGATTTCGACGAGATGGCCGACCGCGCACCTCAGGACAAGGGCTTCTTCGTCTGGATGGTCAACGCCATGTCCTCGCATCCGGTGCTGACCTGGCGGATGTGGGCGCTGCGCGACCGCAGCCGGCACGGGCGGATGTTCCTGCGGCCGAGCGGTCCGCCGCCGCCGCGAATGACGGCGACGCCTCCGCAGTACCCGTCACCGGCGGCCCCGCCGCAGCCGGTGCCACCGGCCGGGCCACCCGTCCACACGGGCAGCTACCCCGGATACGGCGAGATTCCGGGGCTGCCGCCGCGGTAACCCCACGCCCGGCACGGGGCGCTTCGCCCCGTGCCGGCGATGCACTAGTCGAACTGCGGGTCCTCGGTGCGGGTCCGCTTGAGCTCGAAGAAGTGCGGGTAGGACGCCAGCGCGACCGCCCCGTCCCACACCTTCCCCGCCTCCTCGCCGCGCGGGATCCGCGACAGCACCGGGCCGAAGAAGGCGGTGTCGTTGATGTGGATGGTCGGCGTGCCGACGTCCGGCCCGACCTTGTCCATGCCGGCGTGGTGGCTCCTGCGCAGCGCCTCGTCGTAGTCGGTGCTGGTGGCGGCCTCGGCCAGTTCGGCCGGCAGCCCCACCTCGGCGAGAGCGTCGGCGACGACCGCGGCCAGGGTTTCGGCCTGGTTCTCGCGCTCGTACTCCTCCCGGCGATTGTGGATGCGCGTGCCCATCGCGGTGTACAGCGGCGAGAGCACCTTCTCCCCGTGCTGCTCGGCCGCGGCGATGGCCACCCGGACCGGGCCCCACGCCGATTTCATCATCTCGACGTAGCGCTCGGGGAGGTCCTCACGGCCCTCGTTGAGCACGGCCAGGCTCATCACGTGGAAGTGCGTGTCGATATCGCGGACCTTCTCGACCTCCAGAATCCAGCGCGAGGTGATCCAGCACCACGGGCACAGCGGATCGAACCAGAAATCGACGCGGTCCCTGGAACCGGCGGTGGTCGTCTGATCGCTCACATTTCGTCCCTTCGAAGAAGCAGTGGGGAGGCCGCACGCCACCCGCCCTCAGCATTGGTCAACGCCGCGAAGTTGGCGATATTTCCCGATCGCCGCGGGATCGCACAGTAGGGTCGGATGCGACCCTGGTTGCCCGCTGCCCGGAGGTTTTCCCCCATGCCCACAGATTCCAGGTTCGTCATCGTCGGTGGCGGTCTGGCCGCCGCGAAGCTGGCGGAGTCGTTGCGCGACAACGACTTCGACGGCAACATCACGTTGATCGGCGAGGAGGCGCAGCTACCCTACGAGCGGCCGCCGCTGTCGAAGGAACATCTGCTCGGCAAGAAGTCGCTCGCCGATTTCACGGTGCACACCGAGCAGTGGTATCGCGATCACGATGTCGAACTGCTGCTCGGCACCACCGTCACGGCCATCGACCGCTCGTCGAAAACCGTTGCGCTGCCGGACGGTTCGACCCGGCCCTACGACAAACTCGCCCTGGCGACCGGATCGCGCTCGCGCCGGTTGCCGATTCCCGGCGCCGACGCCGAAGGCGTGCACATGTTGCGCACGATCGGACAGTCCGATGCGCTGATCTCCCTGTTCGGCTCGGCGCGGCGGCTGGTCGTCATCGGCGCGGGCTGGATCGGCCTGGAGGTTACCGCGGCCGCGCGCACCGCCGGTCTCGACGTCACCGTCCTAGAGGTCGGCGCGGTCCCGTTGCAGGCCGCGCTCGGCGAGGAGATGGGCGCGGTCTTCGGTGAACTGCACCGCGCGCACGGCGTCGATCTGCGCTGTGGCGTGAAGGCCGCCGAAATCGTGACCGCCGACGGCAAGGCCACCGGAGTCCGGCTCGCCGACGACACGATCGTGGACGCCGACGCGGTGCTGATCGCGGTCGGCGCCCGGCCGAATGTCGAACTGGCCGCCGACGCCGGCCTCGCGGTCGAGGGCGGCGTGCTCGTGGACGAGAGCCTGGCCAGCAGCGATCCGGATATCGTCGCGGTGGGCGATATCGCCGACCAGCAGCATCCGGTCCTCGGGCAGCGGGTGCGGGTCGAACACTGGGCCACGGCGCTCAACCAACCGGCCGTCGCGGCGCTGACGATGCTCGACCGGCCCGCGACCTACGACCGGCTGCCCTACTTCTTCACCGACCAGTACGACCTCGGCATGGAGTACACCGGCTTCGTCGCACCGGGCGCGACCACGTCCGTGGTGGTGCGCGGCGACACCGGCAGCCGCGAATTCGTCGCGTTCTGGCTGGACCAGGGCAATCGCGTGCTGGCGGGAATGAACGTCAACGTCTGGGACGTCACCGATCGGATCAAGGAACTGATCCTCGGTGGCGAACCGGTGAATCCGGACGCGCTCGCCGATACGAGCACCGATTTGTGACCACAGTCACAGTAGAGGTAGGTCGAGGAGCCGCGGCCGGCTCCGACCCGATCGTGAGCGCGCCGCGGTGGCGCGCCGGCGAGCCGAGGAGATCACCGTGAAGTACATGCTGCTCAAGACCTACCGCCCCGCCGCGCACTGCGATACTCCGATCGGCGAATGGCCGCCGGAGGACATCGCGGCCCATATCGAATTCCAGCGGGCGCTGGGTGCGGCACTGCGGGAATCGGGTGAGCTGGTCGACGCACAGGGACTGGCGTTTCCGGATCAGGCGCGCATCGTCAGCGCCGACGGGCGGTCCGCGCCGGTCATCACCGACGGCCCGTTCCCGGAGACCAAGGAATTTCTGGCGGGCTACTGGATCGTCGATGTGGACAGCGCCGACCGGGCGCTGGAGATTGCAGCGCAGGCCTCGGCCGCACCGGGCCCGGGCGGTGCCCCGATCGGTGAGTACATCGAAGTGCGCGCGGTGATGGACGCTCCGGCGACCGACGCCTGATCCGCCGCGCCATGACCGGATCACAGTTACCGGCCGTCCCGGTCGGGCGGCCTTCGGAGCGCGACGAACGGCGCGACGACTCCGCACGGGAGGTCGCGCTGCTCCTGCGTGAGGTCGCGCCGCTCGTGCTGGGCGTTCTGGTGCGTCGCTACGGCGATTTCGACGCGGCCGAGGACGCGGTGCAGGAGGCGATGCTCGCAGCGGTCACCCAGTGGCCGGACAAGGGCTATCCGGACAATCCGCGGGCATGGCTGCTCCAGGTCGCGCAGCGGCGACTGATCGACTCGGTGCGTTCGGAGATCGCACGCCGCTCTCGCGAGACGACGGCGGCCCTGCAGGACGTGCCGCCTGCCGACACCGATTCGTCCGACGACACGGTGACGTTGTTGTTGCTGTGCTGCCACCCCGCGTTGTCTCCGGCCAGCGCGATCGCGGTGACGCTGCGCGCGGTGGGCGGCCTCACCACCGAGGAGATCGCCCGGGCCTTCCTGCTGCCGGAAACGACCATGGCGCAGCGCATTTCACGGGCGAAGAAACGGCTCGCCGCACTGCCACGCCCGTTCGCCGAGTCCACTGGGGCCCCGCACGATTGGGGTCCGCGGCTCGGGCCGGTCCTGCACGTGCTGTACGTGATGTTCACCGAGGGGCATACCGCGACCGGCGGCTCGCGGTTGTACCGCACCGATCTGGCGGCGGAGGCGATCCGGTTGACCCGCAAGGTCCACCGGCTGCTGCCGGAGGACCCGGAGGTCACGGCGCTGCTCGCGCTGATGCTGCTCACCGACGCGCGCCGCGCGGCACGCCTGGGCCCGAGCGGTGAGTTGATTCCGCTGGCCGAACAGGACCGCACCCGCTGGGATCGGGAACGCGCCCGGGAGGGAATGCGGCTGGCGACGGCGGCGGTCGAGACCGGGCTCGGCGGCCCCTACCGTGTCCAGGCCGCGATCGCCGCACTGCATGCCCGGGCGCCGAGCGTTGAAGAGACCGACTGGGAGCGAATCCTCCTGCTGTACAACGTCTTCGAGCGGCTGTCGGACAATCCGATGGTGAGCCTGAATCGCGCCGTGGCGGTGGCCATGGTGCACGGGCCCGACGCCGGGCTGGAGTCGGCCAACGCGCTGGCGGACCGCCTGCGCGGCAACCAGCGACTCGAGGCGGTGCGGGGACACCTGTACGAGATGGCGGGCAACCGCCCGGCGGCGATCGAGTCCTATACGGCAGCGGCTCACCTGACCACGAGTACGCCCGAGCGCGACTACCTCATGCTGCGCGCGGCGACGCTGCGCGCCTCGTAGCCGATCTCAGGACCAGGTGTTGCCGGTGATGCGCTGATAGGCGTCCATGTACTTCTCGCGGGTGACGGCCACGACCTCGGCGGGAATCTCCGGGCCGGGCGGCTCCTTGTCCCAGCCGGTGGAGGTCGCCCAATCGCGGACGAACTGCTTGTCGAACGAGCGCTGCGCCCGGCCGGGCTCCCATTCGTCGGCCGGCCAGAACCGCGACGAGTCCGAGGTCAGGACCTCGTCACCGAGGGTGAGAACATCACCGTCCCAGCCGAATTCGACCTTGGTGTCGGCGATGATCACCCCGCGCCCCGCGGCGTGCTCGGCGCCGCGGGTGTAGATCCGCAGGGTCAGGTCGCGCAGCTTCTCGGCGACCTCGCGACCCTCCTGATTCACCACATCGTCGAACGTGATCGGCTCGTCGTGTCCGGCGGACGCCTTGGTGGTCGGAGTGAAGATCGGCTCGGGAAGTTTGTCTCCCTCGCGCAGCCCGGCGGGCAGCGCCACCCCGGAGACCGCACCGGTGCGGCGGTACTCCTGCAGGCCGGAGCCGACCAGATAGCCGCGGGCGATGCACTCCACCTGGACCATCTTCAGCGGCCGCACGCGCACCGCGCGCCCGGCGAATTCGTCCGGCACGTCGGTGGTCGAGAGCACATGGTTGGGCACATCGGAGAAGTAGTCGAACCACCAGTTCGACAACTGGGTGAGCAACGCGCCCTTGTCCGGAATCGGCGTCGGCAGCACCACGTCGTAGACCGAGACCCGATCGGAGGCGACCAGAATCAGCGATTCCCCGTCCTCGTAGAGATCGCGCACCTTACCGGCGTGGATGTGCTTCACCGGCCCTCCTCGCTTCGCTGTCCGCCGCACACGAACGCCCAGCCTACCGAGCGCCGCGACGAGCCCCGACGCTCGGTGGCGTGGCGCGCGGCGTTTCCTCCTGCACGGGGTGCGGATGCACGGTCGGCCCAGCCCTACGGGCGCAGACGTGGCATTCTGGGCACCGTCAGCGACTGCATCCGCAGCGTGGTTCACACGACCGGTCCGAGCGAAGGAGTCTCCTTGTCTGCACCGAACCTCACCCGCGACCAAGCCATCGCGCGGGCCGCGACGATCAGTGTGGAGAACTATCGCGTCGAACTCGACCTCACCGGGCAGCCGACCGGTCCCGCGGCCACCGCCGGCGAGACGTTCTTCTCGCGCTCCACCGTCACGTTCACCGCCACCCCGGGCGCGCAGACCTTCATCGATATCGTCGCCGCCGGTGTTCGTTCGGCCGTTCTCAACGGCACCGAACTCGACATCTCCGGCTACGACGAGTCCGAGGGCCTCACCCTCACCGATCTGGCCGAGAACAACGTCCTGGTGGTCGAGGCCGACTGCGTGTACTCGCACACGGGTGAGGGGCTGCACCGCTTCGTCGACCCCACCGACGACAAGGTCTATCTGTACTCGCAGTTCGAAACCGCCGACGCCAAGCGGATGTTCGCCTGCTTCGACCAGCCCGACCTCAAGGCGACCTACGACATGACGGTCACCGCTCCCGCCGACTGGGAGGTGATCTCCAACGGCGCCGCGACCGCCACCCGCACCGTCGGCGAGGTGGTCGAGCACACCTTCGCCACCACGCCGCGGATGAGCACCTATCTGGTCGCGCTGATCGCCGGGCCGTACGCCAAGTGGATCGACGTGTACACCGACGATCAGTCCACGATCCCGCTCGGCATCTACTGCCGCGCCTCGCTCGCCGAATTCATGGACGCGGAAAGGCTTTTCACCGAAACCAAACAGGGCTTCGCGTTCTACCACCGCAATTTCGGTGTCCCCTACGTGTTCGGGAAATACGATCAGCTGTTCGTTCCCGAGTTCAACGCCGGCGCGATGGAGAACGCCGGCGCGGTGACCTTCCTCGAGGACTACGTCTTCCGGTCCAAGGTCACCCGGGCCTCCTACGAGCGTCGCGCCGAGACCGTGCTGCACGAGATGGCGCATATGTGGTTCGGCGATCTCGTCACCATGAAGTGGTGGGACGATCTGTGGCTGAACGAATCGTTCGCCACCTTCGCCTCGGTCCTGTGCCAGGCCGAGGCCACCGAATACACCGGCGCCTGGACGACTTTCGCCAATGTGGAGAAGTCGTGGGCGTACCGGCAGGATCAGCTGCCCTCCACTCATCCCATCGCCGCCGACATCCCGGATCTGGCGGCCGTGGAGGTCAACTTCGACGGCATCACCTACGCCAAGGGCGCCTCGGTGCTCAAGCAGCTGGTGGCCTACGTGGGGCTGGAGCCGTTCCTGGCCGGGCTGCGGGACTACTTCGCCGCGCACGCCTTCGGCAACGCCACCTTCGACGATCTGGTCGGTGCGCTCGAAAAGTCCTCCGGGCGTGACCTTTCCGACTGGGGCGCCCAGTGGCTCAAGACCACCGGCCTCAATACGCTGCGTCCCGACTTCGAGGTCGACGCCGACGGGAAGTTCACCCGATTCGCGGTCGTGCAGGGCGGCGCCGAACCCGGCGCCGGCGAGCATCGCGTCCATCGCCTGGCCATCGGCGTCTACGATGACCGCGACGGAAAACTGGTGCGCACCAAGCGGGTCGAACTCGATCTCGACGCCGCCGAGCGGACCGAGGTCGCCGAGCTGGTGGGCGTCGAGCGCGGCCGGCTGGTGCTGGTGAACGACGACGACCTGACCTACTGCTCGCTGCGGCTGGATCCGCAGTCGCTGGACACCGTGGTCGCCCGCATCGCCGATATCGCCGAATCCCTGCCTCGCACGCTGTGCTGGTCGGCGGCGTGGGAGATGACGCGGCAGGCGGAGATGCGAGCGCGGGATTTCGTGGCGCTGGTCCAGCGCGGGATCGGCGCCGAAACCGAAATCGGTGTGGTGCAACGACTTCTGATGCAGGCGCAGACCGCCTTGGCGAGCTACGCCGATCCCGAATGGGCCGATCAGACCGGATGGCCCGCCTTCGCCGACCGGCTCCTGGAACTGGCCCGCGCGGCCGAACCGGGTTCGGACCATCAGCTGGCCTTCGTCAACGCCCTCACCGCCGCGCGCCTGTCGCCGTGGCACAGCGAGGTGCTGGGCACGCTGCTGCTGGATTCCGATCCGGCCGCGGTCGAACTGCCCGGGCTCGCGGTGGACACCGATCTGCGCTGGCGGATCGTGCAGGCGCTGGCCGCCGCCGGACAGCTCGATGCCGAGAGCACCGACACCCCGGTCATCGACGCCGAGCTCGAGCGTGACCCCACCGCCGCCGGACGGCGCCAGGCGGCCGCGGCCGCCACCGCCCGGCCTCAGGCCGAGGTCAAGGAGAAGGCGTGGCGCACAGTAATGGACGACGACACCGTCCCGAACATCACCGCCCGCGCGATCGTCGGCGGCTTCGCGCCGATCGGACAGGGCGAGTTGCTCGCATCGTACGTGCAGCGCTACTTCGACGAGATCGCCTCGGTGTGGGAGCGCCGCTCCAGCGAGGTCGCGCAGACCGTCGTGGTCGGCCTCTACCCACACTGGGCCATCAGCGAGGAAGCCGTGGCCGTGGCCGACAAGTTCCTGGCCGATGAACACCCGCCGGCCCTGCGCCGCTTGGTGATCGAGGGTAAAGCGGGAATCGAACGCTCACTGCGCGCCCGCGCCGCCGACATCGCCTGAGCCGGGTCGGCCGTGGTGGCGCTAGTGGCCACCACGGCCCGCGCCCGCGCTGCTGTGGGCAGATCTGCTGACAGCAGCATGACGGGCTCGAGTCGTGTCCGCTGGGGCACGGTGGGCGTATGGCTCACGACGACAACAAGGTTCCGTTGTTCAGTTGGCGGTCCCGGGAGCAACTGCTCAGCCGCCGCATCCTCGTCCTCGACGGCGGGCTCGACGACGACAACGGCACCCTGCTCACGACCCAGTTGCTCACCCTCGCGGCCGAAGACCCCGACGCCGACATCTCACTGTGGATTCACTCCCCCGGCGGATCGGTGCCGTCGATGCTCGCGATTCGCGACGTGATGCGGCTGGTGCCGTGCCGGGTATCCACGCTGGCACTCGGATTGGCTTGCAGCGCAGGGCAATTCCTGCTCTCGGCCGGAACTCGTGGCCGGCGATACGCGCTGCCGCACGCCCGCATCCTCATGCATCAGGGGTCGGCGGGCATCGGCGGTAGCGCGGGCGAGGTCGAGGTACAGGCCGACGATCTGCGCCACACGGTGAACACCGTGCTCGGACTCATCGCCGAGGACACCGGGCAGCCGTTCGACCGCATCTACGAGGACTCACTGCACGACCGCTGGTTCACCGCGACCGAGGCACAGGAGTACGGCTTCATCGACCACATCGTCGACTCCTTCGACCAGGTCATCCCGCAACGCCAGCGCATCGGCATGTCGGCCGGAAAAGCATAGGGGCACATCGTGACCAGCTACACCATTCCCAATGTCATTGCGCAGCACCCTCGCGGCGAGCGGATCATGGACGTCTACTCGCACCTGCTCACCGAGCGGATCGTCTACCTCGGCACGCCGATCGATTCCGGGGTGGCGAATGCGCTGATCGCGCAGCTGCTGCATCTGGATGCCGAAAGCGCGGGCCACGAGATCAACCTCTACATCAACTGCGAGGGCGGCGATCTGTCGGCGATGCTGGCGATCTACGACACCATGCAGCACATATCGTCGCCGGTGGCGACCACCTGCGTCGGCCAGGCCATCGCGGTCGGCGCGGTGCTGCTGGCCGGCGGCGCGGCGGGCCGGCGGGCGATGCTGCCCCATGCGCGCGCCGTCCTGCATCAGCCGGCGACCCGCGGACAGGGCGCGATCCCCGATCTCATCATCCAGGCCGACGAACTCGTCCGGATGCGCGCCGAAATCGAGACCATCCTGTCCCGCCACACCGGTCAGGACGTCGCGACGCTACGCCACGACACCGATCGCGACCGGGTGTTCACCGCGCAGGCAGCGGTGGAATACGGATTGGCCGACACCATCCTCGGCACCCGGACCTGATCGGATCACGGTGAGCGCTCGCCGATCGCGACGAGCGCTCGCCCTGCGCGGCAGGTCCTCGCCCGTCGCGACGGGCACCTCAGGCGGCGCGGGCGAGCATGGTGCGGCCGGCCGGCGGACGGGCGGCCAGCGGCCGGACCGGTGCGAGGCGCGTGGCGCGCAGCAGGTCGGCGGCGATCTCGGCGGTCAGTTCGCCCAATGTGGTGCCGAGCGCGCCGGCCAGGGCGGCGATCATCTCGCTCGAAGGCTCTTTGCGTCCGCGTTCGATCTCGGACAGATACTGCGGTGAAATCCCGGCCCGGCCCGCTGTTTCGGTCAGCGTCTCGCCGTGGTCGCGGCGCAGTTCGCGCAGCCGTTCACCGAGCACCTCACGCCACAGCGGTTCCCGGGCGGCGGGCGATTCCCGAGGCCGGTCGGGGCGCGACGGCACCGAACGCAGCCCGTCTCGCGGCGGTCGAGGAGCGGATCCGGCCGGCGTCGCGGACTCTGCCGCGCTGTCCGCACCGGTCGAGGACACGGACTCGAGGTCACGTCCGCCGGGGATCGAATGCAATTGCGGATACTCGGCCATGTGGTGAGCCTACGGCCGCCGCTGGGCCGGACGAGCTCGCTTACGCTCACAGCGTATTTCGGGTCGTCCGCAGACAGCCGCACCCCTCCCCGGCTGTTCCGGGAAGGGGTGCGTGGCCCTGATGCGAACCGGCGCGAGCGTGCCGATCAGTGCGGACGAATCAGCTCGGGCGGCCGATCGCGGACGCCATCACGCGGACGGCGGAGACGAGACCGTCGATGAGCTGTCCCTGCCGCAGCGACGCGAGCGCCGCGGTGACGCCGAGCTGGCAGATCCGGTCGTTCACGCGGTCGGCGACATCGCGACCGGAACGAACCTCGACCGCCTTCTCGTTGGGCGAGACGGCGATGAGCACCGACCGTGCCGCCTCGGGGGTCGACGGGAACACCGCGTCGGCGCCGGCGGCGGCATCCGCGCCCAGATCGCCGATGTAGATGTTGAACCGGACCTTGGTGCTGCGGGTCGCCTCGGTGAGGGTGTTGTCCATCAGCAGCCGTTCACGGTCGTTGAACGGCGCTTCCTTGAACACGTCACCGGCTTCGTGCACGCCGGATACCCGGCCGCTGGGAGTGATGGCGTACCCGTGCGGCAGGGTGGACGGGTCCACCGCGGGCCAATTAGAAGTTGCCACTTGCCCGGCCTCCGATCAGATCTGCCCCGGTGGATTCGATGGCCGCATGATGCCCATGCGACGACTCGGCGACACCGTGACCGAACGCGGTCACCTCGTCGGTCGCGCTCCACAGCACCGGCTCCGCGGTCCACTTCTTCCCGAGGTCGTAGTGGACCGGCTTCTCGCCGGGCAGCGGTTTGCCGAGGAACGACAGTCCGGCGATCACCGCGTAGATCACCAGCGGGATGCCGAGAAAGATCAGCACTGTTTCGAGAATGCTCACAGATCAACGGTAGACGATCGTGGTTTGCCGGTCCGCGCCGAGCCGCCCGTGTCACACCAACCAGGCCGCCGACTCCGACGCGAGCAGGTCACCGTGCAGCGGCGCGCTCGCCAGCAACACCCTGCCCGCAGGCAGTGCGATCGGGTCCGCGGAGGCGTTGAGCACACAGATCAGCCCGCCGGGCCGGCGGAAGGCGAGACGGTCGTGCGGCCCGCCGAGCCAGTCGACGGTGTCGCCGTCGAATTCGTCCCGGGTACTGCGCAGTTCGAGGGCGGTCCGGTACAGCGACAGCGTCGAGCCGGGCGATCCGAGTTGCGCCGCCACGGTCCGATCGGCCCACTCCGCCGGAATGGGCAGCCAGGAGCCGGGCCCCTCGGTGAAGCCGAAGGGCGGCGTCGCCCCCTCCCACGGAATCGGCACCCGGCAACCGTCACGCCCGCGTTCGGTATGGCCGGAGCGTTCCCAGACCGGGTCCTGGAGCACGTCCTCGGGCAGGTCGTCGACATTCGGCAACCCCAATTCGGCGCCGTTGTAGACGAAGACCGCGCCCGGAAGGGCGAGTTCGACCATGATCATCGCCCGGGCGCGAGCGATGCCGGACGCGCCACCGCCGTAGCGGGTCACCTCCCGCTCGATGTCGTGATTGGACAGCGTCCAGGTCGGGACGGCGCCGACCCGCGCCACCGAGTCCAGCGAATTATCTACTGCCGCATGGATTTTCATCGCGTCGAACGGCGTCTCGGCGAGCCGGAAATTGAAGGCGAGGTGCAGTTCGTCCGGGCGCACGTACTCGCCGAAGCGCACGTTGTCCTCGACCCACACCTCGCCGATGGACACCGCGTCCGGGTACTCGTCGATCACCTTGCGCAGCCGGCGATGGATGTCGTGGACCCCCGGATTGTTGAAGCGCGGATCGCTGTCGTCGTGCACCAGCAGTTTCGCGTCGGCGTCCGGCGTACGGGTCGCCGACGGGTCGGCGGAGAGCCCGACCGCCGCCACCACGGCCGGATCCATATCGGGCAGTCCGGGTGGTTTGGCCATGCCGTGCGCCACATCGATGCGGAAGCCGTCGACGCCGCGCTCGAGCCAGAACCGCATGGTCTGCTCGAAGTCGGCGACGACCTCCGGATTGTCCCAGTTCAGATCCGGTTGTTCCGATGCGAACAGATGTAGATACCACTGCCCCGGCGTCCCGTCGGACTCGGTGACGCGCGTCCACGCCGGCCCGCCGAAGATACTCGGCCAGTTGTTGGGCGGTAGCGAACCACCGGGCCCGCGACCGTCGCGGAAGATGTAGCGGGCTCGCTCGGCGCTGCCGGGCGCGGCCGCCACCGCGGCGGCGAACCACGGGTGACGGTCGCTGGTGTGGTTGGGCACCAGATCCATCGTCACCCGGATACCGCGTTCGTGCGCCTCGGCGATCAGCTGGTCCATCGTCGCGAGGTCGCCGAACAGCGGGTCGATATCGCGGGGATCGCTCACGTCGTACCCGCCGTCGGCCATCGGCGACCGCATCACCGGACAGATCCACAACGCGTCGACGCCGAGTGATTCCAGGTAGCCGAGCCGGTCGCGGATGCCGGCGAGATCGCCGATCCCGTCGCCGGAGGAATCGGCGAACGAGCGCGGATAGATCTGGTAGAAAACCGCCGAACGCCACCACGGCGGCGGCGATTCCTCCGCGTGCCCGGCGGCCCCCACCGCGTCGAGCTCAGCCTGTCCCCCGGCCGATGACGCCGTCACAGTCGAATCCCCGGCTCGGCTCACATCGGGGAATTCATCAGCGAATTCGCGGCCATCTCCAGATAGTCGAGCAGCGCACGCCGGTGTTCGTCGTCGAGTACGTCCGGCTCGATTTCGGCAATCGCGATGTGCATGCAGCGCAACCAGGCGTCACGCTGCAGCGGTCCGATACTGAACGGCATATGCCGCATGCGCAGCCGCGGATGTCCACGTTCGTCGGAATAGGTGCGCGGACCGCCCCAGTACTGTTCGAGGAACATGCGCAACCGGCGCTCGGCGGGGCCGAGGTCCTGCTCCGGATACATCGGCCGCAGGATCTCGTCGGCGGCCACCTCCCGATAGAACGCCGCGACGATCCGCCGGAACGTTTCCGCCCCGCCGACCGCCTCGTAGAACGATGTCGCCGTCTGTTCGCCGGAAGTCATCGACCCTCTCGATCTGCTCGCCTGCCGCGTATCCGACAACCATTGTGCCCGCACCGCCCGCGCACGGCCCACCCACGCGGCAGCCGCCCGACTGTCATCGGCGGATCACACGGCGTTCAGACGACGGTCGCTCCGGGGACGGCAACACGGCAGATAATCGCCTCCGACACCGGTATCCGGGCACCGGATACCGAGCCACACCGCGTCGACCACCGGCGATCCGCGCACCCGGCCCGAATTTCGGCACCGAAATCACTGTGCACACGGGCACGTTCCGTGGTCAACTTGGTGACAGTGTCTGCCGATCAGCACACGAACCGACCTAGCAGAATTCGGGGTCCATCAATGAAGCAGCGGCACGGCGCCCGGTCACACGAGGCGAGAACGCACCGACAACTCCAGCCCGCCGATGTCCACAATCGTGGGTCGGGGGCTACTCCGCTGCATATCCTCTCCGCATATTCCTCTCCGGGACATCCGTCCTCGTCGCCGGGACGTTCGTCCCCGGGTGCGATCACGCACCGAAACACCGAATCCGCAGCTACCGCCTGGGTGAAGAACCGGGTACTGCTTCTGAATGCCACCTACGAGCCATTGACCGCACTGCCCGCCCGGCGGGCCATCGTGCTGCTGGTCTGCGACAAGGCCGATACCGTTCATCACAATCCCGAGGGCCCGGTCGTTCACTCCGCCGGCGCCTCGGTCGCGCTGCCGTCGGTGATCCGGTTGCGCAACTACGTGCGCGTGCCCTACCGCGCCCGGGTCCCGATGACCCGCGCGGCACTCATGCATCGGGATCGTTATCGCTGCGCCTACTGCGGCGGTAAGGCCGAAACCATAGACCATGTCATTCCACGCAGTCGTGGGGGCGCGCATTCCTGGGAGAACTGCGTGGCCTCCTGCGCTCCCTGCAATCACCGCAAGGCCGACAAACTCCTGAGCGAGCTGGGCTGGACGCTCATGCATCCCCTGGTCTCGCCGACCGGGCCGCATTGGCGGTTGCTGTCGACCACGTCGGATCTGGATCCGGTGTGGTTGCAGTACTTGGGCGAAGGCGCTGCCTGACCCTTTACAGCGCACCAATCACAATAGTGAGCGCTGCTCTTGAAATTTTCACGGACGTGGGGCAGACTCGTCCGCGAACACAAGAGCATCGCTCTCCGAAGTGATAGGAGCCCACCATGTCGGATCTGCATGTGGTGACCGGAGCCGGACCCGTCGGCACCACGATCGCCGAACAACTCGCCGCCACCGGGGTGACGGTCCGCATTCTGACCCGGTCGGGCAGCGGTCCGGACCATCCGCTCATCGAGCGGCGCGCGGTGGATGTCAACGATCGGCACCAGCTCGCCGCTGCGGTCGACGGTGCCGCTGCGGTCTACCACTGCATCCACGCGTCGCGCTACTCCGCACGGACCTGGCGGGCAGAGCTGCCCGGCGCCGAACAGACGATCCTGGACGTCGCCGGGCGCACGGGGGCGGTCGTGGTGTTTCCGGAGAGCCTGTACTCCTACGGCCCGGTCGACCGGCCGATGACCGAAGATATGCCGCGCACTGCCGATTTCGGCAAACCGGCGATCCGGGCGCAACTCCTGCGCGCCCGCGACGCATCGCCGACGCCGACGGTCAGTGTGGCCGCCTCCGATTTCATCGGACCGCATGTGCGCACCTCGCACGCCGGTGACCGCATGGTGCCGAATATCTTGGCGGGCAAGACCGTTCAGATCTTCGGCAAGGCCGATCTGCCGCATTCGTTCACCTATATGCCCGACCTCGCCGCCGCCATGATCCGGGCGGCCGCGGACAGCTCGCTGTGGAACACCGTCCTGCACGCGCCGACCGCCCCGGCCGTCACGATGCGCGAACTGGTCGCCGCGCTGGCCGAGGCCGCGCGGATGCCCATGCCGAAAGTCGTTGCGCTGCCCGGCTGGACGCTGCGCACGGCCGGTGTCGTGAGTTCGATGATGCGGGAGCTGGCAGAGATGAACTACCAGTTCGAACGACCCTTCCGGCTCGATTCCACCCACAGTGAGAGACTGCTCGGCCTGGCGCCGACACCCCTGCCGGAGGTCGCGGCCGGAACCGTCGCGTGGTGGAAAACCGCGGTGGTGGAAGGGAAGTGAACGATTCGTGCACCGGTCACCCGGCCAGCAGCGGCCCACTGCGACGACGAGCGACCGAGCCGTACCGGGCGTCCAGCCGCAGCCAGGTGCGGGTGGCGCGCACCCGCACGGTCTCGCTGGGCGCGATGCGCCGAGAGTCTGCCTCGCCCCCGGCATGCGGGATGAAATCCATTGCGGTGAGCGCGAAAACGACGCGCATCGGCACCTCGACCCGCTCGTCGCCGCCGGTGACGGTCAGTACCGTCTGCTCCAGCAGTGAGGCCGGCGGGCCGTGCCCGCCACTGTGTTCGGCGGCCACCTGCGCACCGCGTTCGGCGAGCTCGACCAGGCTCCGGGCCGGAACGTCATCGATATGGGCGAAGCCCGCAGCGGGCGGCAGAGCCGTGCGCCAGGCCGAATCCATCGAATATCCCACCTCGATACGCCCGTCGGCGCCGGGCCGCTCGAGTCCCGACAACGCGGCGTCGCCGGCGACGGTGACGTCCACGACATCGAGCTCACCGACCACCGTGCGCGCGGCCAGCACCTCGAATCCGGTGGCCGTCCACGCGGTGACGTAGCGGTCGCCGCGGCGATGCAAGCGAACGACGGCTGCCGGATCCAGCCGGATCGCGTGGGTGAGGAAGGTCGCGAGGTTCTCCCGCTCGGCGGGATCGGATATGCGCAGCATCGAAGCGATGTCGTCCGTAGGTGTCGTCGCCGCTATTCGGCCCGCCACAGGCTCAGATATTCGCGCTCCTCGTCGGTGAGCCGGCGCAGCCGCTGGGTGTCGATATCGAAGGCCGCGATCTGGGTGCTGGCGACCACGGCCGGCGGGGAATCCAGTGCCACGCCGTTCGCGCGGACCTCGTAGCCGATGGTGAAATCCACCGCACGCAGCTGTTCGATCCACATCGCCACATCCAGCGGCGTGTCCTCGTGCCGGAGCTGGCCGCGGTAGCGGACGTGCAGATCTGCCAGCACACAGCCGGTACGCAGCCCGGCGGTGGGCCGCTCCCCCTCGAACAGCCACGGAATCCGCGCCTCCTCGAGCAACGTCACCATGCGGGCATGGTTGATGTGCTGGAAGACGTCCATATCCGACCATCGGACATCGACCTTCGCGTGAAAACGTTTGGGCAGCACGAGGGTGCCTCCCGCTTTCGGGGTCCCGTTCACCGAGCCGGCACTGATCACGCTGTTCACCTCCGATCAGAATTCCGCCCGCGCGCATCGTGTGGCGGTGCCGGCGCGGGCGGACGAGCAAACCGAAGCGGCGTCTCGACTCCGGTGTCGGTCCGCTTCGGCTACCCAGTATGCAGGTTCTGGGCGCGACCGCCGATCAGCGAGGCACCTCCGACTGCGCCCCCACACCGCTGACCATGCTGCGGACCTGCCGTGCCGCGACCGAGAGGGTCGCCAGATCGTGTGCTCCGGAGGCGAACAGTTCCGACAGCGCCGCCCGCGCGCGGCCGAGCCGGGACTGGTTCTTCGACTCCCAGTACGCGATTTTCTCTTCCGCGGTCTCCTCCGGATCGCCGGCGGACAGCACGTCCAGGGTGAGTGACCGCAACGACCCGTACATATCGTCGCGCAGAGCGAGCCGGGCCAGCGCGTGCCAGCGATCGCCCCGCTCGAGGTGGCTCACGGCCTGCAGCAGCCAGTCGATCTTGAGATGCTCGTTGAGCGCGTAGTACAGAGCGCCGACCTCCTCGCCACTGCGGTCGGTGATGTCGGCGATATCGACGACATCGAGCAGCGGGAACAGGTTGAGCAGACCGAAGACCTCGGTGGCGAGGTCCTCCGGTACACCACGCGAGACGATCTCGGCCGACGCTTCGGTCAGCGTGTCGAGGTGGTGGCCGCGCAACCATCCCGGAACCTTCGGCGCGAGTTCGCGCACCGGACCGCTGTAGCGGTGGATTTCCGCACCGACCGCGACCGGCTGCGGTCGGTTGCTCAGCAGCCAGCGCGAGGCACGGTCCAGGGTCCGCTTGGTCTCCAGCTCCAATTCGTCCTTGACCGCTGTGGGCACGTCGGCGGCGCGAATGCGCTCCCACAGCGAATGCAGATCGAAGATCTGGCTGGTCGCCGCGAAGGCGCGCACCACATCGGTGGCGCTGGCGCCGATTTCCTCGTTGAGCCGGTGCGCGTAGGTGATACCGCCGAGATCGACCATCTCGTTCACCACCATCGTGGTGACGATCTCGCGCCGCAGCCGGTGACGTTTGATGGCACCGCCGAATCGCTGCCGCAGCGCCGCCGGGAAGTACTTCGGCAGCCGGGCGGCGAAGTACGCGCTGTCGGGCAGATCGCTGTCGAGCAGATCGGCCTTGAGCGACAACTTCACATGTGCCAGGAGATTCGCCAGTTCCGGCGAGGTGAGACCGGTCCCCGCCTCGGCACGGCGAGCGAGTTCCTTCGTAGCGGGCAGCGCCTCCAGTTCCCGGTCCAGACCTCGCCGCTGTTCCAGGTCCTCGATCACCCGCATGTGCACGTTGAGCATGCGCGGCGCCTCGGTGCGTGACATCCCCATCAGGAAGTTCTGGGAGACGTTGTCCCGCAACACCATCTCCGAGACGTCATCGGTCATCGAGGCCAGCAGCGGGTTGCGATCGCCGACCGGCAGTTCGCCGGCGGAGACGACCCCGTCCAGCAGCACCTTGATATTGACCTCGTGGTCCGAGCAATCGACTCCGGCGGAATTGTCGAGGGCGTCGGTATTGCATTTCCCACCGAGTTTGCAGAATTCGATGCGCCCCAAGGCGG
The DNA here is from genome assembly GCF_001612635.1 of Nocardia africana NBRC 100379. Lineage (GTDB taxonomy): Bacteria > Actinomycetota > Actinomycetes > Mycobacteriales > Mycobacteriaceae > Nocardia > Nocardia africana. The sequence goes on from NZ_BDAV01000005.1 coordinate 536,513, forward strand.
TGACACCGAGGTTGCCGCCCTCCCCGATCACGCGCACGCGCAAATCGCTCGCATTCACACGCACCGTGTCGTTGGACTTGTCGCCGACATCGCCGTTCGATTCCGTACTGGCCTTGATGTAGGTCCCGATTCCGCCGTTCCACAGCAATTGCACCGGCGCGAGCAGAATGGCCCGGATCATCTCCGGTGGGGACAGGGATACGACCTCCTCGTCGAGACCGAGGGCGCGCCGGATCTGCGGGCTCACCGGCACGGCCTTCACGGTGCGATCCCAGACGCCGCCGCCCTCGCTGATCAGCGAGGTGTCGTAATCCGCCCACGACGACCGCGCCAACCCGAACAACCGCTTCCGCTCCACGAACGACGACCCCGCCACCGGATCCGGATCGATGAAAATATGCCGATGATCGAACGCCGCCACCAACCGAATATGCTCCGACAACAACATCCCGTTACCGAACACATCACCCGACATATCACCGACACCCACCACCGTGAACTCCTCACGCTGGGTATCGACATTCATCTCCGCGAAATGCCGCTTGACACTCTCCCACGCACCCTTCGCCGTAATCCCCATCGCCTTGTGGTCATACCCCGCCGAACCACCCGACGCGAACGCATCACCCAACCAGAAACCATATTTCTTCGCGACATCGTTCGCGATATCGGAGAACGTGGCCGTCCCCTTGTCGGCTGCCACCACCAGATAGGTGTCATCACCGTCGCGGCGCACCACCCGCGCCGGCGGGATCACCTCACCGCTGGCGTGATCGACATTGTCGGTCACATCCAGCAGGCCGCTGATGAAGGTGCGATAGCACTCCACTCCTTCGCCATGCAGGGCCTGGCGGTCGGTCGCCGGATCGCCACTGGGCGCCGGCGGGCGCTTCACCACGAATCCGCCCTTGGCGCCGACCGGCACGATCACCGCGTTCTTCACCGCCTGCGCCTTCACCAGACCCAGAATCTCGGTCCGGAAATCCTCCAGGCGATCCGACCACCGCAGACCGCCCCGGGCCACCGGGCCGAAGCGCAGATGGACGCCCTCGACCCGCGGCGAGTAGACGAAGATCTCGAACTGCGGCCGCGGTCGCGGGAGTTCCGAAATCGCATGCGGCTCAACCTTCATCGACAGGTATTCCCGCGGCAGTCCGTCGGCGTCGACGACGTAGTAGTTGGTGCGCAGCGTGGCGGTGACGACACCGAGGATGGCGCGCAGAATGCGGTCGGCATCCAGGCTCACGACCTCGTTGATCCGTTCCCGCACCGCCGCACGCAGCTCGTCCGCGCGTTCCGCGGAGGCCGAGTCGGGATCGAACATGGCCTCGAACAGTCCGACGAACAGTCGCGCGATATCCGGCGAGGCGAGCAGAACGCGAGCGATATTGGCCTGACTGTACGGAAAATCCGCCTGCTGCAAGTACTTCGAATAGGCGCGCAGAATCGACACCGACCGCCACGGCAGGCCGGCCCGCAACACCAGCTCGTTGAGCGGATCGCTTTCCGCCCGGCCGTGCCAGAGGGCGTCGAACGCCTCGGTGAAGCGCTCGCGTAAGCCGCGTTCTTGCGCGTGGAGGACATCGAGCCGGTCGGCGGTTTCCACCAGTTCGGCATCCATGTTGCGATCCAACGACATTCGCAGCAGGTCGGGTCGCGCCTGCAGGCCGAAGTCGTAGATCCAGGCCATCCGGCCGTCACCGAATTCGACCTCGTAGGGCCGTTCGTCGACCACCTCGACACCCAGGCTCTGCAGCAGCGGCAGCACCTGGCTCAGCGAAATACCGCGGCCGACATACAGGGTGAATCGCCAGGACCCGGGCGCGGCGTCCGGCCTGCGATACAGATGCTGATCGATGGTCTCGCCGGCCAGGCGCTCCAGCCGCACGATGTCGGCCAGCGCCCGGGAGGGCTCGAAATCTTCCTTGTACCCATCGGGGAGGGCGGCCGCATAGCGTTGCACGACAGCGGGATCCAGCACAGTGGACCGGGCCACCTCGTCGCGCAGGTGGTCGTCCCAGGTGCGACTGGCCTCCGCGAGCAGATTCTGAATCCGCACCCGGTTGGCCTCGGAGGTATCCACCCGAGTGCCGGGTTCGGGCAGATGCACGGTGAAATACACACTGGCGAGCTCGTTTTCGGATACTCGCGCCGAATAGTCGATCGACTCACCGCCCAACTCGCGAACCAGGATGTCCTGGATCTCGAGGCGAACCCGGGTGGTGTAGCGGTCGCGCGGCAGGTACACCATGGCGGCCACGAAACGACCGTAGGAATCCTGGCGGAGGAACAGCCGCACCTGCCGACGAATGCCCACGCTGAGTACGGCGCTGGCGGTCCGCCGCATCGTGTCGATATCCGAGGAGAACAGTTCGGTGCGTGGGAACGACTGGATCACCTCGAGCATCGCCTGGCCCGAGAAGGATTCCAGATCGAATCCGCTCTGTTCGATCACGGTGCGCACCCGGCGCGCGATCACCGGAATATCGAGCACGTTCTCATGCAGGGCGGCGACGGTGAACACACCGATGAACAGATGTTCGCCGACGACCGTGCCCGAGGCGTCCGCCTCCGCGACGCCGACGAAATACGGATAGACCGAGCGGTGCACGGTCGCCGGCACGAGCCCCTGGGTGAGCATCAGCAGCGGGCGCCTGCCGCCGTTGGCCGGAACCTGGAAATCGGTCCCGACATTGGGTCGCAGCACACCGAGGCAACTGTCCGGCACCACAACGGATTTCGTCTCCCCTCCGGCCGTGGGGCGACGCTGGAAGCGGGCGTAGCCGAGGAGGGTGAAATGCCCGTCGGCCAGCCACTCCAGCAGATGCGCGCAGTCCACCAGGTCGGTGACCGGATAGGGCGAGGACCCCGCGTCCGCCGTCCGGATCAGCTCGCGGGCGAGGCGATCCTGCACCGCCCGCATCGCCTCGGTATCGCCGATGACCTGGCGCACGTCCTCGAGCACATCGGGCACCTCGGCCTCGATGCGCTCGAGGACGTCCCGGCTCGTGGACGGATGCAGCTGCACGTGAATCCAGGATTCCCGCAAGCCGGTCACACCGTTGCCGTCGACCTCGTGCGGTGCCGCGGAATGCAGCCGCCCCTCGTCGTCGCGCGTCACCTCGAAGATCGGATGGATCACTTCGCTGACGGTGACCCCGATCCGGGTCAGGGCGGAAGCCACCGATTCGACGAGCAGACGCATATCGTCGGTGACCAGTTGCACGGCCGCGCCGATGCCGCTGCCGTCGTCGGGGTGGTACACCCGCACTCGCGCCGTGCCCGATGGACGTTGCAGGCCCAGTTCGAGATGCCTTCGGAAGACCAGCGCCGAACTTCCGGTGATCGCACAGTCCACATCGCCGGCATCCACGTGACGGAAGTACGCCGACTCGAGCGTTGCGAGTTCCCCCCGCAGCGGCTCCGGCAGACTCTCCGCCCACGCGTTACTGGACAATTCGGACGAGACCGTCATTTTTTCGCCCACTCCCTCGGATTAGGTTCCGCAACAAAGTGACGCCGGGGTCGAGAGTAGCTGGGCAGCCGAGGCGCCGGGGTGGATTCCTTCTAAACCCTCGGCAACGCTCAGCTACCTCGAACGGGCCGGTTGGTACGCCCGTGTTCGCAGCCTACGCCGAGCCCCGGGTAGGCCGCGATGACGTTGCGCCCCTGTACGTTTGGCGCACGTCCGGGTGGTCGGCCGACTGCGCGAACCGGAAGATCAGTCGCGAGTCAGCTTACGGTGAGTAACGCGATGCGGACGGGCCGCCTCCGGGCCCAGGCGCTCGACCTTGTTGGCCTCGTAGGCCTCGAAGTTGCCCTCGAACCAGAACCACTTGGCCGGATTCGAGTCGTCGCCTTCCCACGCCAGGATGTGGGTACAGGTGCGGTCGAGGAACCACCGGTCGTGGGAGATGACCACGGCGCAGCCGGGGAAGTTCTCCAGCGCGTTCTCCAACGAGCCGAGAGTCTCCACATCGAGGTCGTTGGTGGGCTCGTCGAGCAGGATCAGGTTGCCGCCCTGCTTGAGGGTCAGTGCCAGGTTCAGGCGGTTGCGCTCACCGCCGGACAGCACACCGGCCGGCTTCTGCTGATCCGGGCCCTTGAACCCGAAGGCGGAAACGTATGCGCGCGAAGGCATTTCCTGATTGCCGACCTCGATGTAGTCGAGCCCGTCGGAGACCACCTGCCACACCGTCTTCTTCGGGTCGATGCCAGCGCGGTTCTGGTCGACATAGCTCAGCTTCACCGTGTCGCCGACCTTGACCTCGCCGCTGTCGGGCTGCTCGAGTCCGACGATCGTCTTGAACAGCGTCGACTTACCGACACCGTTCGGGCCGATCACGCCGACGATGCCGTTGCGCGGCAAACTGAACGACAGATCCTTGATCAGCTGCCGGTCGCCGAAACCCTTGTCCAGGTGCTCGACCTCGACCACGACATTGCCCAGGCGCGGACCGTGCGGAATCTGGATCTCCTCGAAGTCCAGCTTGCGCATCTTCTCCGCTTCGGCGGCCATCTCCTCGTAGCGGCCGAGGCGGGCCTTGTTCTTGGCCTGGCGGGCCTTGGCGCCCGAACGCACCCAGGCCAGCTCCTCCTTGAGCCGCTTCTGCAGCTTCTGGTCCTTCTTGCCCTGAACCTCGAGGCGTTCGGCCTTCTTCTCCAGGTAGGTGGAGTAGTTGCCCTCGTAGGGGTAGGCCCGGCCGCGGTCGAGCTCGAGGATCCAGCCGGCGACGTTGTCCAGGAAGTACCGGTCGTGCGTGACGGCCAGGACCGCGCCCTGGTACTGGGCCAGATGCTGTTCGAGCCAGTTGACGCTCTCGGCATCGAGGTGGTTGGTGGGCTCGTCGAGCAGCAGCAGATCCGGCTTGCTCAGCAACAGTTTGCACAGCGCCACCCGGCGGCGCTCACCGCCGGAGAGGTTGCCGACGGGCTCGTCCGGCGGCGGGCAGCGCAGCGCGTCCATGGCCTGCTCGAGCTGGGAGTCGATATCCCACGCGTCGGCGTGGTCCAGGTCCTCCTGGAGCTTGCCCATCTCTTCCATGAGCTCGTCGGAGTAGTCGGTGGCCATGAGTTCGGCGATCTCGTTGAAGCGGTCCAGCTTCACCTTGATCTCGCCGAGGCCTTCCTCCACGTTGCCGCGGACGGTCTTCTCCTCGTTCAGCGGCGGCTCCTGCTGCAGGATGCCGACCGTCGCTCCGGGCGCCAGGAACGCGTCACCGTTGTTGGGCTGGTCCAGTCCGGCCATGATCTTCAGCACGCTCGATTTACCGGCGCCGTTCGGACCGACGACGCCGATTTTGGCGCCCGGAAGGAAGTTCAAGGTCACATCGTCGAGGACGACCTTGTCGCCATGCGCCTTGCGAACTTTCTTCATCTGGTAAATGAACTCAGCCATGTAGGAAAGCCTATCGGTGTCGGAACCAGTGGGTCGAAACGGAGGACCGCGCGAGCGGAGCAGAGGTAACCGTAGTCATCCGGCGTCGGCGGCCGCCGCGGAGACCGGCTCGACGGTAGTCGATGCCGCGCCCGTGGCGGGGCCGGACTCGCCCGGCGGCACCGGTGGCACCGCGTCGTCCCCTTCGGGGACAACGTGTAGGTCCGGCCCCGAGTTCCGCGCGCCGCCCCGCCGCATCACCGGAGCCGCACAGCGGCCCAGGTCGGGCCCCAGCGCGGCGGCGCGCATCTCGAGGTCGTGGCGCTGCACACCTTCCCTGGTCCGGTACTCGTTGGTGCGCAGCTGACCGTAGGCGATGATCGGATCGCCGCGACGGATGGATGCGTCGACCCCTTCCACCAGCCGGCGCCAGCACGTCACCGTCAGGAACAGGGTGCCGCTGTCCACCCAGCCGCCGGTGTCACGATCGAAGCGGCGGGCATTGCTGGCCATCCGGAAGCTGATCACCTGTTCCCCACCCGGCAGGCTCCGCCGTACCGGATGTGTGACGACGGTGCCGATGACAGCGGTATTCGCCTCGTACATGGTTGTCCCCCTTCGCGATTCGACTGTGCCCCCGTCCGCGGCGCCCTCGGCCGACGTGACCTGTTCAGCGTCGCCGATACCGCGTCACCCCACCAGCCCCGGATGCGAATATGTGGACAACTCGCGCGGGTGTGAACAGCCTCCGTTCCGGAGTTCGCGAGGCTAGAGGTTGCTCACGTCCGTATTGGCGCCGCACAGCACGATCACCGGCCGCTCGCCAGGTTCCGGGACATAGGCCCCACTCTGTACCGCGGCCAGCGCGACCGCGCCCGCCGGCTCCACGACCAGCCGGAATTCCCGCCACAGATATTCGCGTGCCATCGCGATCGCATCGTCGCCCACCAGGACCGAACCGACGCCGTAGCGAATCGCGGTATCGAGCGCGATATCACCGATCCTGGTGGCGCCCAGCGCATCCGACGCGATGCTGTCGACCGGCACATCGACCGGACGCCCCGCCGACAGCGCCGCGTACAGCGTCGGCGCGCCCTTGGGTTCGACGCCGATCACTCGTGAGCGCGGGCCGAGCGCGATCGCGATACCGGCCATCAAACCCCCGCCGCCGACGGCCATCAGCACCGGCGGCCGCCCGCGCACCTGGCGCTCGATCTCGAGTCCCACCACACCGGCCCCGGCGACCACCGCCGGCAGATCGTAGGCGTGCAGTTGCAGCGCGTTCCGCTCCGCGGTCACCGCGTCGGCGTGGCGTTTGCATTCGGCATAGGTGGTTCCGTGCCACAGCACTTCCGCGCCGTACCCCCACATCGCCGCGACCTTGGTGTGCGGTGCGGTTTCCGGGACGACGACGGTGCAGGGGCGCCCGCGCAGCGCACAGGCCAGCGCCGCGGCGATACCGGCATTGCCACCCGAGGCGATCACCACCGGCCGGCCGTCGTCGGCCGACTGCAGCAGCGCGTTCAGGCTGCCCCGCACTTTGAACGTGCCGCCGTACTGCAGATGTTCGAGCTTCAGAGTGACCTTGACCGGCCCCTCGGGACCGGCCACCTCGGTATGGAACACGGGCGTGACCCGCACGTCGTTACCCAACCGCTCGCGGGCGGCCCGGATATCGGCTCGGAACAGGCGCGGAACCCGCGCGGGCGCCTCGGTCACGGTTTCACCTCGCGGTCGCGTTTGGCCAGTTCGGCGAACATGGCGTTGTGCGCGGCAAGGGCGGCGTCGTGGTCGCGCTCGGCGGCCCGGTCGAAGCGCTTGGCCGTGCGGTTGTCGCTGCGCGACCACTGCACCAGCAGGGCCAGCATCACCAGGACCAGCGGAATCTCGCCGCTGGCCCAGGCCAGGCCGCCACCGGTGCGCTGATCGCCGAGCAGATCGGTATTCCAGCTCAGTCCGAGGCCGCGATAGAACCACTCACCCATCACCGTGGTCATGCTCATCAGGGCGACGCCGAAGAAGGCGTGGAACGGAAGCGATCCGAACACCATGCCGACCTTCGTGAGCGGCTGCACCTGGCGCGGTTTGGGGTCGATGCCGAGAACGACCCAGTAGAACAGGTAGCCCGACACCAGGAAGTGCAGATTCATCGCCAGGTGGGCACCGTGTTCGCCGACCACCGCATCGAAGATGCCGCCCAGATACAGCGCGTAGAAGCCGAGGATGAACAATGCCGCCGCGACAGCCGGCTGAGTCAGGAAGCGGGAGACCGGGTTGTGCACCGCGGCCAGCACCCATTCCCGCGGTCCGGGCGGTGCGTCGCGACCGGCGGCGGGCAGGGCGCGCAGGGCCAGCAGCACCGGGCCGCCCAGTGCGAACAGCACCGGCGCGAGCATCGACAGCAGCATGTGCTGCGCCATGTGCACGCTGAACATGGCCGGGGCGTAGCGGCCCACCCCGGAACTCGTCGCGATCAGCAGCACCGCACAGCCACACAGCCACGCCAGGGTGCGGCCGACCGGCCACGCGTCGCCGCGTGCGCGCAGCCGCCGCACACCCACCAGATACAGCACCGCCAGCACGATGGCGAGCGTGCCGAACATGATGTCGAAGCGCCAGTCGAACAGGATGCGGGCGACGGTCGGCGGCCCGGCGAGGTTGTATCCGAGTTCGACCTCCGCGGGCGAGGGCACCCGCTTCAGGTCCGGCGGCGGGGTGCGGCCCAGGCCGACGGCCAAGCCGATCGTGGCCGCGAAGATCAACACCTCGACTCCGGCATAACTGATCAGCGCCGAACGGTCGCGGGGATTGTCGGCCAGCGCCGGAAGGGCGCGGCGGCGCTGCAGGAATCCGGCGACACCGAGCAGGCAGAGTGCGACCGTCTTCGCGATCACCAGCCGGCCGTAGGTGGTGGTGAACAGTTCGTCCCACGGCACCCGCACCCAGGCATTGAGCACTCCCGAGACCGCGACGACCGCGAACGCACACGTCGCCACCAGGGAGAATCGACGTGCGGCGAGACCGCTGTACTTTCCGCCGCGCATGGCGTAGGCGAGAACCGCGAACAGGCCGCCGACCCACACGGCCATGCCGACCAGATGCAGGATCAGGCTGTTCGTCGCGACATCGTGGGCGCCACCCGACGACGAATGTCCGGTCAGCGCAACCGGAATCAGGCACAGCAGCGACCAGGCGAACAACACGGGCGTCCAGCCCCAGCGCAAGGCCAGCCGGCAGCCGATGGCGAGCAGAATCGCCATGATCGCGGTGGCGCGCCAGGATCCCGCGACGTCGACCTTGCCGATGGCATGCCAGATCTGATCGGGCCGCAATACCGAGCGCACGGGTTGGCCGGTGGTGTCCGACAGAGTCAACGGCACCAGCAGAGCCGAGGTCACCGCCCAGGCCAGCGCCGCGACACCTGCACGCCGGAGGGCTCGATAACCGCCGACATCCAGCAGGCCGTCGCGCTGCGGTGGGCACAGGAACGCCGCGAACAGCAGCGACCCGACCGCGATCGCCGCCGAGAAGTCGGCCACCGCCCGCATGGCGGGCAGGCCGTAGGTGGTCAGGGGACCGGGATCGGGAATGCCGAGCAGCGTCAGCGCCTGCGCCGCGGACAGACTCACCACGATGGGCGCGACCAGCGCGGTCAGACCTACCGCCACTACCGCCAGCACCGGGAACGCCGTCGCCTCCGGCCGCACGACCTGGGGGTCGGTTTCGACGGGCGAGTCCTGCGGTGACGACATACTATTCAGCGTAGTTGGCGGCCCACCTCACAGCCTTTCGGGCCCGAATCCACGCGCTCGCTGTGACGAGGGCGACAGTCGCACACGGCGTTGTCGATGACCAGCACCGATCTGGACGCTCGCTATAATCAACTCGCTGGACACGCTGCCCCAAACCGGGCATGGTGTTTGGTACTGCCATGCCTCCGTAGCTCAGTTGGATAGAGCAAGGGCCTTCTAATCCCTAGGTCGCAGGTTCGATTCCTGCCGGGGGCGCTTTGCCGGTCCGACCTGCGTACATTCCGGGTTGGGCTGTGGTTACCCACTCGCTCCAACGGCTAAACACACAGAAATTCCGCAGAAAATCGGGCGCAGGGCGGGCCTCGAACCGCATCGAGGAGCTCGCCCCCGATCCTGAGCCCCAGGCTGCCCGTGTACACCTTCGGCCCGGCTGGAAATTGCGTTAGCCAGCTGATTGATCATGCGATGTTTCTGTCAGATTTCGGCCGTTCAGTTCCGGTTTCCAGCCGGATGCCAGTTGATAGCCTTCCTCTTGTTGTCGCCGGGCGTTCCACTCGTGGAAGGGGATGGCGTGCACGATCCGGATCCACCGTTCCGGCCGATCCGCCGGAGCGACGGGTATCTCCCGCTGGAGGATTACGGTCTGATCGGAGACGGTACGACGGCCGCGCTGGTCGGGATGGACGGTTCGATCCCGTGGCTGTGCCTGCCGCGCTTCGACGCGCAACCGCTGTTCTGCGGGCTGCTCGACCATGCCCGCGGCGGCCACTTCACCGTCGCGCCGGCCGAACCGTTGGAAGGCCGTCAGCGCTATCAGCCGGACACCGGCGTGCTGGAGACCGAATTACGCAGCGCCACAGGCGTTCTGCGAGTGACCGATGCCATGGTGGTACGCCCCGGCTCGGATCTCGGGGACGACGCGCCCGCCGATCGCTCGGAACTCGTTCGCTCCGCGATCGTCGTCAGCGGCCACGTCCGGGTGACGGTGGAGATCGCTCCGCAGGGTGGTGCGCAGTTGCGGCCGGTGCTCTCCGGACTGGAGATCCGGGTCGCGTCGCAACCGAATCTGCGGCTGCATCTGCGCGCCGACCGACCGCTGGACGGCGTGCACACCACCATCGACCTGGTCCAGGGCGAGCGGCTGGAGCTCGTGCTGTCCTGGGGACGGTTCCACCGCCACCATCGCTTCGACGCCGCGGCGATGCTGCGCCACACCGCCGACGCGTGGCGATCGTGGATGCGGACGTGCACCTACGACGGTCCCGAGCAGGCACTCGTCCGGCGTTCCGCGATCACGCTCAAACTCTGCGATCACTGGGTGAGCGGATCCGTCGTCGCGGCACCCACCTCGTCGCTGCCGGCGCCCATCGGCGGCGTGCGCAACTGGGATTACCGCTACGTCTGGATCCGCGACGCGTCGTATGCCGTCTATGCCTTGCGCCGCATCGGTTTCCGCAACGAGGCCGACGCCTTCCTGGGCTGGGTGCTCGACGCGTTCGAGCGCAGTGGTGAGCCACGCATCATGTACGACATCGACGGCGATCCGGTTCCGGACGAGTTGGTGGACACCGGCCTGGAGGGGTATCGCGGAAGCGGTCCGGTGCGCTGGGGCAACGGCGCGACCGACCAGCGCCAGCACGACGTCTACGGCGAGATCCTCGACTGCGCCGATCAATGGCTGCGCACCGGCGGTGAGCTGCAGCCGGTGCTGTGGTCGAATCTGTCCGACCTGGCGGAGGCCGCGGGTCGATCGTGGCAGGAGCCGGATCAGGGCATCTGGGAAGTGCGCAGCGCGGGCCGGGTTTTCACCTACTCCGCGGCGCTGTGCCAGGTGGCACTGCACCGCGCCGCCTCGATCGGGGAGCGATTCGACCTGCCCGGTCCCGTCGCGATGTGGCGCAGCACCGCGAACGAGATCCGCGAGGCGATCCTGAAGAACTCGTGGGACGAGCGGGCCCGCACCCTCAGCGCCCATCTGGACGGCGGCGGCGAGTTGGATGCGAGCCTGCTGGCGCTGCCGCTGCGCCGCGTCGTCCCCGCCGATCATCCACGCATGACGGCGACGACCGCGGCGGTGGCCGATCGGCTGGGCGCCGGGGATGGCCTGCTGTATCGCTACCTGCACGACGAATCACCGGACGGCCTGCCCGGCAGCGAGGGCGCCTTCGTCCTGTGCAGTTTCTGGCTGGTCGACAACCTGACTGCCCAGGGACGACTCGAGGACGCCGAGCGGCTCTATTCCTCCCTGTGCGCCCGCGCGAGCACCGTGGGCCTGCTCGCCGAGCAGATCGACCCCTCGACCGGCACGTTCATGGGTAATTTCCCGCAGGCGTTCAGTCATATCGGCATCATCTCCAGCGGTGTGAAGCTCGCGCGAGCGAAGGCGGCTGCGACATGACAACCGTCGGCGCCGATCACAGCGGATGATCACCCGTGCCCGCGCACACGCCCAGCCGCATGGTCCCGCCCTGCGTCGTCGTCACCGGAGTGTCGGGAACCCGCAAAACCACGACGGCCCGATTGCTCGCCGCACGGCTCCGCGTCCCGTTCGCCGACGCGGACGACTTCCACTCGCCGGGCAATATCGCCGAGATGGCCGCCGGCGTCGCGCTGAGCGAACTGCTCAGTGAGCGCATCTCCCACCCTCGCCGACCAGGCCGTCGCCTTCCTGACCGGATGATCTCTCAACGACAGCGGCCCACCACATCCGTGATGTGGTGGGCCGGTTGTGTCGTGATGGATGGTCAGGCAGCGCTACCGCTGGCCCCCAGCGCAGCCAACATGTCCACGAGCACAGTCAGAAAGTCCATTCGGGTCTTACCTTTCGATTCAGCGGAGGGGGCCAGCATGCATGCCCAACGTTGCCGCGAGGTTATGCGCCGGTGAAGTCGAGTCGCCCCGAGGGAAATGCCAGATCCGGCCGGCGTGGTCTTCCCACGTCCAAGGAGCGCCGGCCTCAGGGCAACATGCCATAGGCGCGGATGGGACGCAGACGCGCGACCACCCGGCGGTCGGCGACCATCGCGCGGCGATAGTCCGCCCAGTCCGGATGCTCACCGCTGAGCGCCCGGTAGTAGGCGATCAGCTCCTCGACGGTGGCGTCGTCGGTCGCCGCGGCCACCGGGGTCAATTCGACGTCGGCCTCCAGGACGGCGTAGGCCCAGAAATCCTCCCGTGTGACGTGCAGGGCCGCCCACGGCTCCCGGCGCAGATTGGCGTACTTGGCCCGGTCCGCCGTGATGGAGATCCGGATGATGCCGTCGGGGGCGACCCAGTGCGTGACGTTCGACAGCTGTGGGCGGCCGTTGCGACGCACGGTGGTCAGGACGGACCGCGAGGTCGTGCGAGCGAAGTCGAGCCCGGTGTCGAGTTCCATACGGGCTGCAACCCGGGGTGAGCAGACACTGTTCCCGAACGGCCGCAACTCATTCCGACGGCGCGGTGGCCCGCGGCGCCGAGTCGGGCAGATGGACCAGCACCAGGCCGACGCCGGCGATCAGGAAGTTCTGCAACGCCGCCGACGATGCGTTGACCTCCTTGTTCGCCCACATCCGGAACCACTCCCCGCCGACGGTCAGGAACGCCCCCGCGAACAGCAGCACCGCCATCGTCCAGCCGATACTGGACAATGTCGCCGCGGTGCCGGCCCGCACCGGCACCCGGCGCGGCCGCCCGCTCAGCTCTCGCAGCCAGCACGCGGCGGCGACCAGCAGCACGAGCGCGATCGAGAATTCCCAGATCACCACGAGGATGTAGACGACGAGTGCGACGTCGCCGTTGGTGACAGCACGCCAGTCGGTGCCCGGATTGTGGATCGTGGCCCGCATCGACAGCACGGCGGCCACCCCTCGGCGATTGGTGACGGTATCGGTGCAATTGGTGATCGCCACGAACAGGTAGTAGAAGCCGGTGATCGTCGCCAGAACCGCCACCGCCGTCCGTCGGCTACCGAGCACGTCGAGAATTCCCGCACCGCCGATTCGCATGGTGCTTACCTAAACGGTTCGGTGAAACCGCGTCAACCGCAGCGACTTCCCACCAACGACCATGCGCGAAGGGACTTTTCGACGAAACGTGGAGACCCGCACGATCTCCTCCGACGCCACCCGCGGCAACGGAATCCCGCGATGGGTACTTGTCGATCCCCCACCGGCAGCGCACCAGCTGTCACCATGGTCTGCGGGACCCCGCCGTCCCCACCGAGCCGAATCAGAGGAGCGTGATCGCATGCCCGCCGAAACCCCGGCGACCGAATCCGTGGATGCCGTCGTCATCGGCATGGGGCCCGGTGGGGAGGCCGTCGCGACCGAATTGGCGCGCGCCGGACTCGCGGTCGTCGGCGTCGAAGGCCGGTTGCTGGGCGGCGAATGCCCTTATTACGCCTGCGTGCCGACCAAGATGATGGTGCGCGCCGCCGAGACCCTGGCCGAGGCGCGCCGGGTGAGCAAACTCGCGGGAAGTGCCCAGGTACATGGGGATTGGGCGCCGGTGGCGAAGCGGATCCGCGACGAGGCGACCGATAACTGGGACGACAAGGTGGCGGTCGAACGGTTCGAATCCGCCGGCGGCACCTTCGTACGGGGCTGGGGGCGCATCACCGCTCCGGGCCAGGTCCGCGTCGATACCGCCGACGGACCGCGCGACTTCCGCGCCCTGCGAGCGATCGTGCTCAATCCCGGCACCGTCCCGTCCGTGCCGCCGATCGAGGGTCTGGCCGACACCCCGTACTGGACCAATCGCGACGCGGTGACCACCACCGAGGCACCCGAATCGCTGATCGTCCTCGGCGGCGGACCGGTCGGCGCGGAATTCGCCCAGATCTTCTCCCGGTTCGGCTCCGAGGTGACGATGGTCGTGCGCAGCCGGCTGGTCCCGCGCGCCGAGCCCGAGGCCGCCGACTTGCTGGCGAAAATCTTTGCCGAAGAGGGTATTTCGGTCCGCACCGGCGTCGAGGCCACCCGCATCGACCACGACGGCAACTATTTCACCGTGCGGCTGAGCAACGGCGATCCGATCCGCGCCCAGCGCCTGCTGGTCGCCGCCGGCCGCCACACCGACCTGTCCGCATTGGGCGTCGGCGCGATCGGCCTGGACGAGCAGGCGCACGGCATCAGGGTCGACGACCGGCTGCGCGCGGCCGAGGGGGTCTGGGCGATCGGGGATGTCACCGGACACGGCGCCTTCACCCACATGTCCATGTACCAGGCGCGCATCGCCGCCGCGGATATCCTCGGCTCCCCTACCGAACCCGCGCAGTATCACGCGGTTCCCAATGTCACCTTCACCGAACCGGAGGTGGGTGCGGTCGGGATGACGGAGTCGCAGGCACGCGAGGCCGGACTGAGCGTCTGGACCGGACGAGCCGAGGTTCCGGATTCGACCCGAGGCTGGATTCACGGGCCCGGCAACGCCGGGTTCGTCAAGCTGGTCGCCGACGCCGATCGCGGCATTCTGGTCGGCGCCACCTCGGTCGGCCCGGTCGGCGGCGAGGTGCTCAGCGCCTTGGCCGTCGCGGTACACGCCCGGGTTCCGGTCACCACTCTGCGGGAGATGATCTACGCCTACCCCACGTTCCACCGCGCGATCGAGGCCGCCCTCGCCGATCTCGGCTAGTGGGCCCATCTCGCCGAACCGGCCGCGAGGGCGCGAATTCGGCCGCATAATCGGCCCATGGCCGATGCCGACGACGTCCGGCGGATTGCGCTGGGACTGCCCGAGTCCATCGAGGCGCCGCATTTCGACATGCCGTCGTTCCGGGTCCGCAAAGCGATCTTCGCGACGCTGCCCGACCCCGCGCACGCCCACGTGATGGCGAGTGAAGCCGATATCCGGGAGGCGGTCGCGGAATACCCGGACTGCTGCGCGGAGAAGTGGTGGGGCCGGCGGCTGTCGGCGGTCCGCGTCGAGCTCGGCGCCGCCGACACCGGCCTACTGAGCGAGTTGCTCACCGACGCCTGGCGACACAAGGCGCCGCGCACTCTCGTGCGCGCCTTCGACGCGGCTTCCGAATAGCCCGCATCGTCGCCGAGCCGCTACCACTGGAGGAAATATGCTGTCGCTGCAAGAGATTTCGGATCGGATCGAGATCGAGGATCTGATGGTCCGATACTCCCATGCCGTGGACACCCAGCAGTGGGATCTGCTCGACGACGTCTTCACCGCGGACGCGCACATCGACTACTCGGCCATGGGCGGCGCCAGCGGTGGACTGCCCGAGATCAAGAAGTTCCTCGCCACGGTGATGCCGAACTTCCCCGCCTTCCAGCATCTGATCAGCAACTCCTCGATCACCGTCGACGGCGACACCGCCACCGGCCGCACCATGTGCCACAACCCGATGCTCCTCGGCGGCGCGGAGGGTCAGCAGAACCTGATGCTGTGCGGCCTGTGGTACCTGGACACCTTCAGCCGCGTGGACGGCGCCTGGCGGATCGCGCGGCGGGTCGAGGAGAAGAGCTACATGTTCCTGGCCGCCACTCCCGGCTCCCAGTAAGCACATGTCTAGAACCTGTTACAGTTCGCGCGTGCGGCTCGACACTTCTCCATCGTTCCGGCGCTGTTCGCCGAAGCACCGCTGTGCACCGTTTTCCCGCCGGGCGGACGCGTGATCGCCGATTTCACCGAGCACTGGCTGCTCTACTGCTCGATTCCGGTGATCGCCGCGTTCATCGGCTGGACCACCAAACTCGTCGCCGTCGAAATGCTGTGCCGCCCGCTGGAATTCCGCGGCATCCCGCCCTGGCTCGGGTGGCAGGGCGTGATTCCGAAGGCAGCGCCGCGGATGGCGACGATCGCGGTGGACCTGATGTTCTCCCGGCTGATCGATCCGCAGGAGATCCTCGGTCGCATCGATGTCGCCGAGCTCACGACCACCCTGCGTGAACCGCTCGACGACGCCGTCGCACACACCGTCGACGAATTGATGATGCGCTACGAACCGCGGCTGTGGGTGACCATGCCGCAGTTCGCCCGCGAGGCGATGATCCGCCGCGTCCAGCGCGACGTCCCCGACCTCATCGACGAAATCGTCACCGACCTGCGGACCAACCTCGACCAGATCATGGATCTGCGGTCCATCGCCATCGACACCCTGGTCAACGACAAGGCACTGCTGGTGGAGATGGTGCGCCGGGTGGGCCATCACGAACTGCGCTTCATCGTGCGCTCCGGCCTGCTGTTCGGCACCCTGCTGGGCTTCGTGCAAATGATCACCTGGGCCTTCACCCACTCCTCGTGGCTGATGCCGCTGTTCGGCGGATTCACCGGCCTGGTCACCGACTGGCTGGCGCTGCAGATGATCTTCCGGCCGGTGCGGCCGTGGCGGATCTTCGGCCGTATCGGCTGGCAGGGCCTGTTCCACAAGCGCCGCGAACAGGTCTGCATCGACTACGGCGATCTGATCGCCACGGAAATCCTCACCCCGGCCAAGATGCTCGAGGCGGTCCTCAACGGGGAGCGCTCGGATCGGCTGGCATCGATTCTGGCGCGACGGATGGACGAATTCATCGATACGCAGTCCGCACCCGCGCGACCGCTGGTGATGCTGGTAGCCGGCGATTCCATCACCCGCGTCAAACGCGAGATCGTCCCCGAGATGCTGTCCTACATCCGCAGTGCCGCAGCCGGATTCGAGGATCACGCGATGCGCACGCTGGATCTGCGCAATCTGGTGATCGAGAAGACCCGCCAGCTCACCGACGACGAATACGAAGGGTTGCTGCGCCCGGCGTTCAAACAGGACGAGTGGAAACTGGTCGCCATCGGCGGTGTGCTCGGCTTCCTGGTGGGTGAATTGCAGGTGCACCTCCTGCTCAGCTGAGGTTGCGCGCTCGCAGCGCGCTGACCTGCGGATTCGCGGTTGCGCGCCGCAATCGGCTATTGTTTTTCTCGCACCGCCGCGAGGCGGGATGCGGATGTAGCGCAGTTGGTAGCGCATCACCTTGCCAAGGTGAGGGTCGCGGGTTCGAATCCCGTCATCCGCTCCACGACAGTACCGGACCGCCCCGAAAGTACCGGATCGATAGCACCGATCCTTCTTCGACCGAGCGCATCCGAGGTCCACTTCCCTTCCTCGCTCGGCACGGGCGATCGCGCTGTCCCGTCCGCAGGCTCCCAGCAGCGGGCAGTCGCCCGCGGCCCGTCGGCGCCGTCTCTTTCGTAAAATCCTGTGCGCGTTCCGCATTCGACTCCGCCGGGGCACGACTCTGCCCGGCCGTCGTCTCGTCGAGACCGCGATGTTGCTCGTAGCACCCGCTCAGGAAGGACGCATGTCCACCACTACCGAATCCGCGCTGGACGATCTGTATGTGGCCATCGAGAAGACCGCGCGGCTGGCGAACGTCGCCTGCGCTCCGGACGCGGTGTGGCCGGTGCTGACCGCCTACGGCACGATGCTCACGCACTCGGTGATCTCTTTCCGGGTGGTCACCCAAGCCGGTCGTTCGGGAGACCTCGACTATCGCTTCCTCACGCTGCCGAAAGACATCGACCCGTACGACATCGCGCGTTCGAACGGGCTGATTCCGGCGACCGAACATCCGATCGGGTCACTGCTGGACCAGGTCCGCGAGCACTTCCCCGTGGACAGCTACGGCATCGATGTCGGCGTCGCCGGCGGCTTCAAGAAGATCTGGCCGTTCTTTCCCGCGGACGGCGTGCAGAACGTGTCGGACCTCGCCGCCCTCCCCTCCGTGCCTGCCGCTCTCGCCGGCCACGCCGAAATGTTCGCCCGGCACGGCCTGGCGGACAAGGTCGGCCTGCTCGGTATCGACTACCACGACAAGACGATGAACCTGTACTTCCCCGGGCTTCCCGCCGATCACTTCGCGCCCGACGCCATCGCGTCGCTGCATCGGGATGCCGGATTTGCCGAACCCAGCGAGGATTTCCTCTCGCTCACCGCGAAGGCATTCGACATCTACGCCACGTTCGGCTGGGAATCGTCGCGGATCGAGCGCCTGTGCTTCCCGGTGATCACACCGGATCCGGCCGCCCTCCCCGTCCCGATCGACCCGCACTTCCTCGAACTCGCCGACACGGTCCCGTTCGCCACGTACGAGCGCCGATTCACCTACGCCGCCACCTCGTCGCCCGACGGCGAATCCTACAAGTTCAGCTGGTTCTATCAGTGGCAGCCCAGGATCCTGGACAAGATGAAGACGTCCGACTCGTAGCCGTTCTTCGGCTCGAATGTGCGGGACCGGGACCCGCAGCGGAACCCGGCCCCGCGGCCGGCCACCGGGTGTGGGTCGGCAGCCGACGGTCCTATCCCCCTAGGTGCGTCCGCCGCAGACGATATCGACAGCGCGCGTGAGGATGTCGAGTCCGTGATCCAACTCGAAATCCGTAATGGTCAGCGGTGGCAGGAGTTTCACGACCTCGTCGTTGGCGCCCGAGGTTTCCACGAGCAGGCCCTCCTCGAAGGCGACCCGGCTCACCTTGCCCGCCTCGGACGCGTCGTCGAAGACCAGGCCGTGCACCAAACCGCGTCCCCGCGTGGACAATCCGCCCACCGCATCCGCCACGCGCGCCAGCCCGGCACGCACCCGCTCGCCGCGGGCCAGCGTGGCGAGCTCGAGCCGGTCGTCGCGCCAGTACTCCTCCAGCGCCACCCGCGCGGTGACGAACGCGGGATTATTACCGCGGAAGGTGCCGTTGTGCTCACCCGGCGCCCACTGGTCCAGTTCGCGTTTCATCAGCACCAGCGCCATCGGCAGGCCGTAGCCGCCGATGGACTTCGAGAGCGTGACGATATCGGGGGTGATGCCCGCGGTCTCGAAGGAGAAGAACGGCCCGGTCCGTCCGCAGCCCATCTGCACGTCGTCGACGATCAGCAGAATTCCGCGCGCGGCGACCAGTTCCGCGAGCCGGCGCAACCATGCGGCGCCGGCGATGTTCACCCCACCCTCGCCCTGCACCGTCTCCACGATCACGGCCGCCGGTTTGTCCACCCCCGAGGACGTGTCGTCGAGCATCCGCTCGATCCACGCCAATTCGTCCACACCGCCCAGGTAGCCGTCGTAGGGCATCGGATGCACATGCGGCAGCGGCACACCCGCCCCCGCCCGCTTGGCGGCGTTGCCGGTGACGGCCAGCGCACCCAGCGTCATGCCGTGAAAGGCGTTGGTGAAGTTCACCACCGTGGCGCGCCCGGTGATCTTGCGGGCCAGCTTCAGTGCCGCCTCGACCGCGTTCGCCCCGGTCGGGCCGGGAAATTGAATCTTGTAGTCGAGTCCGCGCGGAACGAGGATCAGATCGCGCATCGCCTCGAGCAGGTCACGCTTGGCGACCGTCGACATGTCCAGGCCGTGGATGAGCCCGTCGCGAGACAGATAGTCCAGCAGGGCCGCCTTCAGAATCGGATTGTTGTGCCCGTAGTTGAGCGCGCCGGCTCCGGCGAAGAAGTCGAGGTATTCACGGCCCTGCTCGTCGCGCAGCCAGGCGCCGCGGGCGGTGTCGAAGACCGTCGGCCAGACCCGGCAGTATCCGCGCACATCCGATTCCAGCGTTTCGAAAACGGTGGTCATAGGTGGTCCTCAGGGGCGGGAGCCACCGCGGCGACCCCAGTGTGAAACATGACTGTTTCTAACACTGCGATGGAGGTCGCGGCAAGGTTTTACGCAAATCCATATCGACCCCGGCGTGCCGCGACGGGCGGGCGCGGCAACCGGCGAGCATCCGCGCGAGCCCGGCCGACGGGTGCGCCGACCATACCGACCGCCTGGACTCCCCCGCTCCGGTTCTCCGAAATTCGCTCGCCGACCGGGCGGCGACGTCGTATTCTGGACAACTTGTGCGCGCACTCTCGGGGGTTTATTCACGTCTGTTCGGAGCCGGCTTCCGGCGGCAATGGAACTACCGGTCGGCCGTCTTCGCGGGCTTGGCCGCCAATATCGTGTTCGGCCTGATCCGCGCCGCGGTGATGGTCGCGGCCGCACGCTCCACGCCGGGCTTCGGCGGCTACACCGGTGCGTCGATCGGCGCCTACGTGTGGCTGTCCCAGGGCATGCTGGGCGCCCTGCGCGTGATGGGACCGCCGCACGACATCGCCGAACGCGTTCGCACCGGCGATGTGGCGGTCGATCTGCAGCGCCCCATCGACATTCAATTCTTCTACCTGGCAACCGATCTCGGCGGCTCGGCGTGCACGCTGGCGCTGCGCGGGCTGCCTTCGGTCGCCACCGGTTTGATCACGGCACAGCTGGTGCTGCCCGGCACGGTCGCACCGTATCTGCTCGGCGCCGTCAGTGTCGTTGCGGCCGTGACACTTTCACTGCTGCTGTTGTTCTCGGTGAGCCTGCTGGGATTCTGGCTGATCGAGACGCGCGGAATCCGGATGCTCTACCAGATCCTGTCCACGTTCCTCGCCGGTCTCTACGTCCCCGTCCACCTGTTTCCGGCACCGCTGGCCGCCGCCGCGCGGCTGACCCCGTTTCCCTGGCTGCTGCAGGGCCCGGTCGATGTGATGTCCGGCCGCGCAACGGGTTCGGCGGCGTGGTCGGTGATCGGCATGCAGGTGCTGTGGATCGTGATCGCGATCGGCATCGGCCGGGCCCTGGTCGCCGCGGGCCGGCGCAAACTGGAGGTGCAGGGTGGCTGAGCTCGCACCCTACGGCAGCAGGCTCACACCCTATGTGGCCGTGCTGCGTTCGCGGATGCGCGCACAGCGCGCCTATCCGCTCTCCTTCGCCACCGACCTGTTCTCCTCCCTGCTGATCGGTCTGGTGGAATTCGCCGAGATGTGGTTGATCTACCACAACGTCACCGCCCTGGGCGGTCTGAATTCGACGCAGATGCTGCTGCTGTTCGGCCTGTCCAACCTGAGTTTCGCGCTGGCACAGATCGCCGTCGGCCACACCGACACCCTGGCGACCTACATTCGGCTGGGCACCCTCGACGCCTTCCATCTGCGCCCCCAGCCCCTGCTGCTCCAACTGATCACCAGCGATGTGTCACTGCGGCGTCTGTCGCGGGCCACCGTCGCGGCGGTGGTCCTGACCGTCGGCCTGATCGGTAACGATATCGATTGGAGCGCTGCGCATATCGTGCTCGCGGTGAGCAGTGCACTGAGCGGGATCGCCATCTTCGCCGGGCTGTTCGTCTGCGCCGCGGGCCTGCAATTCCACCTGGTGGACGGTTCGGAACTCACCAACAGCTTCACCTACGGCGGATCCTTCGCCGCCCAGCAACCCGGTTCGGTGTTCTCCGGACCGCTGCGCGCGCTGTTCGGATTCGCGATCCCGGTGTCGTTCGTCGCCTATCTGCCCACGATCGCCCTGCTCGGCCTGCCCGGCCCGCGGTGGCTGCCCGCCGAGCTGGCCTGGTTCGGACCGCTTGCGGCGCTGTGGGTTTGGATAATGGCCTCGACGCTGTGGCGCATCGGGGTGCGGCACTATCAGGGAGGGGGCGGATGAACACCGTCGACGTATCGGATCTGACCCGGCAATTCGTGCTCCGGCGCCGCTCGCGGGGCCGCCGCAGACGCGTACGCGAGGTGCTGACCGCGGTGGATTCGATGAGCTTTCGCATCGAATCCGGTTCGGCGGTCGGCTATATCGGCGCCAACGGAGCCGGCAAATCCACCACGATCAAGATGCTCACCGGCATCCTCGTGCCGACCTCGGGCACGGTGCGCACCTGCGGGCTGGATCCGGTGCGCCGGCGGCGCGAACTGGCCGGCCGGATCGGCGTGGTGTTCGGTCAGCGGTCACAGCTGTGGTGGGATCTGCCGCTGCGCGAATCGTTCACGATCCTTGCCGCGATCCATCGCCTGGAACCGGTCGCGGCGCGCCGCCGCACGGACGAACTCGTCGAACAGCTCGAGATGGCGCATACCCTCGACACCCCGGTCCGTCAGCTCTCCCTCGGCCAGCGCATGCGCGCCGAAATCGCCGCGGCGCTGCTGCATCGCCCGGAGCTGCTGATTCTCGACGAGCCGACCATCGGCCTCGATGTGCTGTCCAAACAGCGGCTGCGGGAGTTCCTGCGCCGGGAGCGGGCGGACAGCGGCACCACCCTGCTGCTGACCACCCACGATATGGGCGATATCGAACGCCTCTGTGAACGAGTGCTGGTGGTCGACCACGGCCGTCTCGCCTACGACGGCACGCTGCCGGGACTGGCGCGAACCGTCGGCGCGCGGCGGGTCCTGGTCGTCGATCTGGCCCGTCCCAGCGGCGATCTCACCGGCCTCGCGGGGGCGACACTGCTGGCGGCCGAGGCCGACGGCATGCGGCAGCGGCTGGCGTTCGATCCCGAAATCACCACCGCCGCCCAGCTTCTCGCCGCCATCTCGAACCGGGTCGAGGTGCGCGACCTGTCCATCGAGGAACCCGATATCGAGGATGTGGTGCGCCGCATCTACTCCGCCGGAGACGGCACTGCCCCGGCGCCGTCGGACGCCGGGGCAGTGGCCCGGGGCGCGACCCCCGGGGACGAGGCGGAATCAGCCGCCGAACGACCCGGTGAACAGGGTGTGCACAACGCCGCTGAGGGCGGCACTGCCGGTGTCGAGAAGGCCGTTCAGCGCGGCGCTACCGGTGTCGATGATGACCGGAATCATGCTTCTACCTCTCTCTAGGGGGCATAGGCCGTCGATCCCCGTGCCGGGCGATCGACCAGAACCCACCCTGCTGGCCGGAACTTAATCGCCGCTGGCCGATAGCTGAGAGAGATGTAAGAGCCACTGTGTGGAGTGTCTCCGTAACGAAAACGAGTGCGGTGCCGATGGGAAATCGACTCTAGCGCTTGTCGTCTGGGCGATTGCTGTCCGCCGAGTACAAGCTGACCTCACCGCCCTCGCCGAGAAACGCGTTGACCAGCATGATCCGCTCGGCCTGCATGGCGTCGGCGTCCGGTGCGGCGGTGGTGATCGAAATCTGCGGGATGGCAGCCCAATTCACGACATAGCGCTCCGGCGGACCCGCCGCGCCGGAGACGTGCGCCAAACGGAAGACCGAGACCGTGCGACGCTCCATCAGATCTCGCACCACCTCGGCGATCCGCTCGGGATCTTCCAGAGCGAACAGGAAGCCGAAGGTCAGCTCCGGCGAAGAGACATAGGCGGGCACAAATCTTCAGGCTAGCCACCCGTGACCGGTCGCGCAGGCGCCGCGCCGCCGATGGTGGATCTTCGCGATCATGTGATCCCCGCGTGATGCGTATAACGATTGTCCGGCACCTTGGGTGTTCGGCGCGTCAACCGTTGCATGCCAAGTCGGGACACGCTTTCCTGAATATGTCCCCGCATTCGGACACGTCTTTCGCATCGTCGCGGATATCCCGGTTCGTACCACCCGTGAGCAGTGCGACCGCACGGCCGGCGTCCGATTCCGCGGGACTACGCCGGAGCCGAGGGGAGCCCCTCCCCGAAAACCTCCTCGGCCCTGGCGTAACCAGATTCCGACCGCTGAGACGAGGGTGGGAGACGATGGCGACCGCATACGCCGGTGACAACGACGCGACCGGCGCACTTCCGTCGGTATCCGCACTGCTGCGCGCATTCCGGTCCACGACGCCACCGCCCGGCGACCATCCCGTACTCGAGGTGGCCCGGCAGCTGGTCCACTGCCACGAACTACGCCGGCACGCCTACCGGGAGGCGCAGGCGCCGAAGGCGTCGAGCGCGCGCGTGGCCGGCGCCAGCCGCCTGGTCGACCAGATCGACCGCGAACGCACCCGGCTGGTCGAATGCATCGATGTCTGGGTGGCCGACAACATCGCCCATCGTGAGGGCGCCTCGCTGCACACCGAAACCCTCGGTGCGGTCATCGACCGGATGGCCGGAAAATGGGTCGCCGCCCACCATGCGCTCGGACTGCCCGCCTCGAACTATCCGGCGGACGAGCTCCCCACCGCCACACCGGACGGCGAGGCACACCTGCACTGGGTGCGCCTCGCCGAACTGGCCGACGGCTACAAGGATCTGATCACCGATATCGCCGAACACCGGCGCCGGCTGCCGGTGTTCTGACTCCGCTCAGTGCTTCGGATCGACGATCTCCACATCGGCGTCGATGATGGGCTGGGCCGCATGCACATTCGCCGCCGGCTCGGGCTCGTCGAGCAACACATCCGGTTCGTCGCGACCGGCATTCACCCCGGCCGCCGCCTCCCGATCACGGTGCGCCGCGGCCGCGGCCTCCCGCATCTCGATGGCGTCGGTGATCCAGTCACCGATTTCGCGCGTCACTTCCGAGACGGTGCCGGTAATGATCGTTGCGATATTGCCGACGTGTCGTGCCCCGGAGGATGTCAGCTCCTGGATCAGATCCTTGTTGCTCTCGAATTTTCCGATCATCTACCCGCCCACCTCGCTCGGCTCGACCTGCCGCTCTCGCATCACGATAACACCAGGCTGCGAGCCTTTCCCGACGATGGCCGGGGGAAGGGCGAGCTTGCAGATCTTGAGCCAGACCGAGCCGACCTGTTTGCTGAGCCGGCCGGTGTTGTAGGGCAGGCCGTACTTCTCGCACAGGGCGCGCACCTCGGGTGCGATCTCCGGATAGCGGTTGGCCGGCAGATCCGGGAACAGGTGGTGTTCGATCTGATGGGACAGGTTGCCCGACAGGATGTGGAACAGTTTGCTGCCGGTGATGTTGGCCGAGCCGAGCATCTGCCGCACGTACCACTCGCCGCGCGTCTCGTTCTCGGTCTCCTCTTCGGTGAACGTCTGTACGCCCGACGGGAAGTGTCCGCAGAAGATGATCGAGTACGCCCACACGTTGCGCACCAGGTTGGCGGTCGCGTTGCCGGCCAGGGTGGAGACGAACAGCGGCCCGCTCAGCAACGGGAAGACGATGTAGTCCTTGAGCACCTGCCGGCCCGCCTTACGGATCTGCCCCTTGGCCAGGCGCTTGATATCCGCCCACTTCCGCTTGCCCTTGATGATGTTGTCGGCCTCGAGGTCGTGCAGCATCACGCCCCATTCGAACAACAGCATCAGCGCCAGCGCGTACACCGGGTTGCCCAGGTAGTACGGATTCCACTGCTGGCCCTCGTCGATGCGCAGCACGCCGTAACCGATGTCGCGGTCACGACCGTGGATGTTGGTGTAGGTGTGATGCATGTAGTTGTGCGAGTGCTTCCACTGATCGGCCGGGCAGACCGTATCCCACTCGAACACACGGGAATTCAGGCCGGGTTCGCGCATCCAGTCCCACTGGCCGTGCATGACGTTGTGGCCGATCTCCATGTTGTCCAGGATTTTGGACAGGCTCAGCGCCGCGACCCCGGCCAGCCAGAACGGCGGCAGGAAGCCCAGGTACATCAGGCCGCGTCCGGCGATCTCGAAACCGCGCTGCGCCTTGATGATCGAGTAGATGTATTCGCGGTCGCGCTCCCCCAGATCGGCGGTGATGCGGTCGCGCAGCGCGTCCAGTTCCCGGCCGATCTCGGCGACCTGTTCCGGCGACAGGACCAGCGGTCCGTTCTCGGTTTCGGTGAGTATGGTCATGGCTTTTCTCCCCTTTCGTATTTCGGTGCGGCTCAGATCTCGATGTCGACGTCGCCGACCGCGGCGCTGACGCACAGCTGGATCGGCTGGTCGGGATCGCTGTCCAGTTCGCCGCTGCGCAGATTGCGGGTACAGCCGGACCGCTTGACCGCCGTGCAGGAGAAGCAGATCCCCATCCGGCATCCGAACTCCGGCGTCAATCCCGCCGACTCGGCCTGTTCGAGCAGGCTCGTACCGGTGTTCTCCGACTGCTTGCCGCTCACCGAGAAGGTGGTGACGCCCTCGACGTCGGTGGTGTCGGCCGGTGCGGCGGTGAGGACGAATTCCTCGCTGTGCAGGCGGTCGTCGAGTCCCTCGGCCTGGTAGATGCGACGCACGGACTCCATCAGCGGCGGCGGGCCACAGACGTAGGTCTGCGCGGTCGCGAAGAACGGCGCGATGCGCGAAAGCTCGTCGTAGTCGAGGAACTTCGCGCCGGGCACGGTCGCGCAGCTCCACGGTGCGCCGTCCAGCCGCTCGGACCGGGCCAATTCCGGATAACCCAGCACGATGTCGACGTTGTCGTGGCGGCGGGCGATATCGACGAGCAGGTCCCGGTGCGGCACCTCCCGGGGTGAGCGGGCGTAGTGCAGGAACACCACGTCACCGCGATACCCCTCGGCCACCAGCGTGGACAGCATCGACAGCACCGGTGTGATACCGCTGCCACCGCTGATCAGCACCACCTTGTCCGGGCGCTGCTCCGGCAGCCGGAACACCCCGGACGCGGGTGCCAGGTCCACGACCATCCCACGCTTCGCGTGCCGGTGTAGATATTGCGACACCAGACCGTCCGGATGTGCCTTGACGGTCAGCGTGAGGGTGCGGCCCGGGCCGGCCTCGGCATCGATCGGCGAATAGCAGCGGGTGTGCTTCACTCCGTTGATCAGCACGCCGACCTGCACGAACTGACCGGCTTCGTGCCCGGCCCACTGCCTGGTCGGACGCAGTGTGAGGGTCACCGAGCCGGGCACCGACCGATCCACGCCGATGATCTCGGCCCGCATATCGCGCAGCGTCAGTGTCGGTCGCACCAACTCCAGATACCGGTCGAGCGGGTGCGGCGAGGTCAGTGTCTGGACCAGATCGAGCAGTCCCACCATGCGGTTCTCCCCAGCCTTCGTCTGTTGCTCATGCACACCGTTTCGGTGCACATCTGTACACTGAACTAGTGTGCCTGGCGGTACCGCAATAGTTCAACCTGCATCTGCTGTGACCGATGCAACATCTCCATGAATGGACGGATCGTGAACGGATGTATGCTCAGCGAGATGAGCGAGCAGGCCGAAACCCGAGTCGAGCGCAAGGAGCGCACGCGGCGAGCGCTGCTGGACGGCACGCTGACCCTGGCCGCCGAGCGCGGATTCGCGGCGCTGAGCCTGCGTGAGATCGCCCGCTCGGCCGGGATCGTGCCCACCGCCTTCTATCGCCACTTCGACTCCCTCGACGAATTGGGCACCGCCTTGGTCGACGAGGGAGTGCGCCAGTTGCGCCTGGCGCTGCGGCAATTGCGCCGCACCCCCGACGCACGCCTGGCCGAAACGGTGCGCTTCGTCTTCGCACAGATCGCGGGCCGCGAGGACCTCTACGGCTTCCTCATCCGCGAGCGCCACGGCGGCGCACCGGCGCTACGCACCGCGATAGCCACCGAAATGCAGTTGATCACCAGGGAATTGGTGGTCGACATATCGCGGATTCCGACACTGGACGCGTGGCCGACCGATGATCTGGAGCTGGCCGCCGACCTGATCGTCTCCACCGTCGCCGATCACATCGCCGACTTCGTCGCCGCCCCGTTGCGCGACCGCCCGCAACTCGTCGACCGCACCGTCGGCCAGGTGCGAATGATCGCCCTGGGCATGGCCGCCTGGAAACCGCACACCGTCTGATCAGTCCACGCTCGCCCTCCGCGGCGGCTGTTCGCCCTGCGCGGTGGAAGCCATCTGCGCCGTGGTGATCGCGGGGCCGGCACTTCTCGTCCGATGACACCGCTCGCGAGACAGAAGGACGCCCCGCGGGCCTCGCGGCCATGCGAGGCGCCCTTCCCGTATCCGAGATAGTGCAGAGCACCGCGGGTGATGATACAGAAAACGGCACGTCCTCACAGTGTTCTCGCAGTTCCGGCTCCCCCAGCCGGGAATATGCACCACGTTGCATAGTACAGCGGGTATCGGTTAACCTCACCGCATGGCCCTCGAACACGCACTGCTGGTATCGCTGAGCGAGCGAGCCGGTTCGGGGTACGAACTGGCGCGCCGATTCGACAAATCGATCGGATTCTTCTGGAGCGCAACGCATCAGCAGATCTACCGGGTACTCAAGCGCATGGAGGAACGCGGCTGGGTCACCGGCGAGGCGATCGCTCAGGACGGCCGCCCCGACAAGAAGGTCTACACCGTCAGCGATGCCGGACATGCCGAACTGGCGCGCTGGATTTCGGAGCCGACCGACGATATCGGTCCGCTGCGCAGCGAATTGGGCGTCAAGATCCGCGCCGCCGCACACGGCGATCCCGCCGCGCTGCGCGCCGAGGTCGAACGCCACCGCGATCACCACGCCCAGCGGCTGGAGCTGTACCGCCTCATCGAGAAGAAGGACTTTCCCGCCCCGGACCGGCTCACCGGCACCGCCCTCTACCAGTACTTGGTACTGCGGGGCGGCATCCGCGTCGAGGCCGGCTTCGTCGAATGGTGCGACGAGGTTCTGGCCGGTCTGCAGGGTGCGTTGCGATCGTCCTCGTCCGATCCGGAAGACCCAGCCCCGCAACCGGATTCCGTTTCCGAAAGGTGATCCCATGACCGCGAATTCCGATTCGCCGCATTCGTATCCGCACCTGTTCGAGCCGCTCGATCTGGGCCACACCACCCTGCGCAACCGGGTGGTCATGGGTTCGATGCACACCGGCCTGGAAGACCGCGCCTGGGATACCAACCGGCTGGCCGCCTATTTCGCCGAGCGCGCCCGCGGCGGCGTGGGCCTGATCATCACCGGCGGCTACGCCCCCAACCGCGAGGGCTGGCTGCTGCCGCTGGGCGCCAAACTCACCAAAAAGACCGAGGCCTACCGGCACCGCGCGATCACCCGGGCCGTGCACGCCGAGGGCGGCAAGATCGCCCTGCAGATTCTGCACGCCGGGCGCTATGCCTATGTGCCGTTCAGTGTTTCGGCCTCCTCGATCAAGGCGCCGATCAACCCCTTCCGCCCCCGCAAACTCTCCGACAAGGGTGTCGAGCGCACCATCGAGGACTACGTGCGGTGCGCGCGGCTGGCGAAGTTCGCCGGATACGACGGTGTCGAGATCATGGGTGGCGAGGGCTATCTGATCAACCAGTTCCTCGCACCGCGCACCAACAAACGCGCCGACCGCTGGGGCGGATCGGCGGAGAACCGGCGGCGCTTCCCGCTGGAGATCGTGCGCCGGATCCGGGCCGCGGTCGGCGCCGACTTCGTCATCATCTTCCGGCTGTCGATGGCCGAATTCGTCGAACACGGCCAGACCGAGACCGAAATCCTGGCGCTGGCAACCGAATTGGAGACCGCGGGCGTCAGCATCATCAACACCGACATCGGCTGGCACGAGGCGCGAGTGCCGACGATCGTCACCTCGGTGCCGCGCGCCGCCTTCGCCGAATTCACCGCGAAAATCACCGCGCGCGTGAACATTCCGGTGTGCGCCTCGAACCGGATCAACATGCCCGAGACCGCCGAGGAGATCCTCACCCGTGGCGACGCCGATCTGGTGTCGCTGGCCCGGCCGCTGCTGGCCGACCCGGAGTGGGCCGCCAAGGCCCGTGCCGCCCGCGACGACGAGATCAACACCTGCATCGCCTGCAACCAGGCCTGCCTGGACCACGCCTTCGTTCACAAAACCGTGTCGTGCCTGCTGAATCCGCGGGCCGGCCACGAAACCGAACTGCGTCTGCTGCCCACCCGCCGGATGCAGCGCATCGCGGTCGTGGGCGCGGGGCCGGCGGGATTGTCGGCGGCGGTGAACCTGGCCGAGCGCGGCCACAAGGTGGATCTGTTCGAGGCCGACGACAAGATCGGCGGACAGTTCGATATCGCGCGGCGAATTCCGGGCAAGGAGGAATTCAACGAGACGATCCGGTATTTCACCCGCAAACTGGAACTCGCGGGGGTGCGGGTGTTCCTGAACCGCCGGGTGAGCGCCGGCGAACTGATCGAAGGCCGCTACGACCACGTGGTGGTCGCCACCGGCGTGCGCCCGCGTATTCCGAATATTCCGGGTATCGATCATCCGAAGGTGCTCACCTACGCCGAACTCGTGCGCGAGGAGAAGCCGGTCGGCAAGAAGGTGGCGGTGATCGGCGCGGGCGGAATCGGTTACGACGTCAGCGAATTCCTCACCGTCGAGGGACATCCGGCGTTGAAGCTCGACGAATGGAAGCAGGAGTGGGGCGTCACCGCCGACGATCCGGAGGCGCCGGGTCAGCTGACCGCGGCGCGGCCCTCGCCCGCCCCTCGCGATGTCGTTCTGCTGCAACGAAAGTCGACGCCGTTCGGGAAGAACCTGGGCAAGACCACCGGGTGGGTGCATCGCGCGGCGGTGAAGGCGAAGGGCGTCGAGCAGATCGGCGGCGTCAACTACGAGCGCATCGACGACCGCGGGTTGCACATCAGTTTCGGTGACAAACGCGCTCGGCCCACCGTCATCGAATGCGACAACGTGATCCTGTGTGCCGGACAGGAATCGGTGCGCGACCTGGTCGAGCCGCTGCAACAGGCGGGGGTGCGCATCCATCTGATCGGCGGCGCCGACGTCGCAGCCGAACTCGATGCCAAACGGGCCATCGATCAGGGCACCCGCCTGGCGGCGGCGCTGTAATGGCGCTCCTCACCCGCCTCGGGCTGCCGGGCGACGAGAAGTCCTGGTCCGCATTGGGTTTCGCCGTCGAGGACGCGATGATGCGGATCGGGCGGATCTCCTGCACGCTCGGCGTCGGCACCGGCTGGGGATTCGAGGGCATCGAGGCCGACGCCGCGACACTGGGTGTGCCGGAACTGCTGCACGACGTCGAGACCGAGACGGCGCATCCGAACGGTGTGACGTTCGTCGACCACGTCGTCTACTGGGTGCCGGATCTCGACGAATCCGTCACCGCGCTGAATGCCGTACTGGGCAGCGGCCCGCGACGGCGCTTCCACCCGCGCGGCCCGGACGGCCCGGAAATGGCGTTCTATCGGGTCGGCGAGGCGTTCCTGGAGGTCGTCGCCGCCCCGACGAAACGGCCCGCGCTGGTCGGCGTCGCCTTCGGCACTCCGGATCTCGATGCCACGGTGGCGGCGGTGCGCGCGGCCGGTGGCCCCGTCGGGGATCCCAAGCCGGCGGTGCAGGGCGGGCGGATCGCCGGGGTGTGGCACGGGCATATCGACTGGGGTGTCGCCTTCCTCGAGCCCAAGCCCCGCGGCGAGGGCAAGTCCGGCTAGGCTCGGCGACCGTGAGCTTGCCTGCACCCACCGCCGACAATCGTGCCGTCGTCACCGGAGCGTCCTCCGGGATCGGAACCGCTCTGGCCGAGGAGCTGGCCAAACGCGGCTATTCGGTCATTCTGGTCGCCCGTCGCGGCGAGCTGCTCGCCGAGCTGGCACAGCGGCTGACCGACACATACGGAGTCACCGCCGAGGTTCGCGCGGTCGACCTGTCCGATCGCGACCAACGCGCACCGCTGGTGGCCGAACTGGCGGGTCGCGAGATCGCCATCCTGTGCAACAACGCCGGCGTCGCCACCTTCGGCGCCGTCGCCGACCTGGATGCCGACGTCGAGCGCTCGGTGATGGAACTCAACGCGGTCGCGGTCCACGATCTGACCCTGGCGGTGCTGCCCGGCATGCTCGCGCGCGGCGGCGGCATCCTGATCACCGGTTCGGCGGCCGGGAACATGGCCATCCCCAACAACGCCACCTACGCCGCGACCAAGGCCTTCACCAACACCTTCTCCGAATCGCTGCGCGGCGAACTGACCGGCAGCGGCGTGCACGTCACGCTGCTGGCGCCGGGCCCGGTCCGCACCGACAATCCCGACCAGGAAGAGGTCGGCAGCAAGATCCCGGACTTCATCTGGGTGTCGGCCGCCTACACCGCCAAGATCTCCATCGACGCGTTGGCGCGCAACAAGATGCGCGTGGTTCCCGGCCTGATCAGCAAGGGTATGAGCGTCGCGGGCCAGTACGCGCCGCGGGCGCTCACCGCGCCCATCGTCGGTTCGTTCTACAAGAGGCTCGCCGGCTGATCCGCAGGGTGTCAGGGCGGCGTCAAGATCGCGGCGCCGCCGGTCAAGACGGCGTATCGAGACGGTTCCGGCGCCGGTCACCGGCGTAGTCCTGAGAGTGACCCCCGCAGTCGAGGAGGAAAGCGGGGAACCACAGGAGACACGCCGTGACGTTGCTCGAGATGTTCCCGTCCCTACGTTCGGGGATGGCGTCCCCGCGACTGGACACCACCGTGTGGCCGCGCCGGACGCACTACGACGAATTGGGCCGCATCACCGTCGACGGGGTCGCCCTCGACGATGTCGCCGACCGCTACGGCACACCGACCTATGTGATCGGTGAGACCGAGATCCGCACCCGCTGCCGGTCGTATCGCAAGCACTTCCCGGATGCCGAAATCGTCTACGCCGCAAAGGCTCTGCTGACTCGTACGATCGCGGGGCTGGTGGCCGAGGAGGGACTCGGCATCGATGTGTGCTCGGCCGGCGAACTGGCGATCGTCCTGTCGGCCGGGGTGGATCCGCGGCGGATCATCCTGCACGGTAGCGGGAAACCGTTCGCCGAACTGGAATACGCGGTCGGCGTCGGTGTCGGGCGGATCGTGATCGACTCGCTCACCGAGGTGAGTTTGCTGGGCACGGTCGTCACGCGGCCCCAGCAAGTTCTGCTGCGCCTGACACCCGATATCGACGTGCACGGACATCCGGCCGTCCGCACGGGGGTCAGCGATCAGAAATTCGGCTTCGCCCTGCACGACGAGACCACGGAGGAGGCGATCCGGACGATCATCGACCATCCCCTGCTCGATCTGCGCGGTTTCCACTGCCACCTCGGCTCTCAGATCCACGACCCCGACCACTACGGGGAAGCTGTGCGACGGCTCGTCGCGCGGATGGCCGAGGTCCGTCACGACTACGGCGTCGTGCTGACCCAGCTCGATCTGGGCGGCGGGCATGCGGTGGCCTACCGCGCCGGCGACGCGGAGCTGAATCTCTCCGAACTGGCCGACATCATCGACGACGCCCTGGACGCGGCGTGCGCGCGAAACCGCTTCCCGCGCCCCGTGATCGCGATGGAACCGGGCCGCGGCATCGTCGCCCGGGCCGGGGTGACGATCTATCGCGTGACCGCGATCAAACACGTCCCGGGTGGACGGACGTTCGTGATCGTGGACGGCGGAATGAACGACAATCCGCGGGTCGCCCTCTACGGGGCCCGCTACGACGCGGTGGTGGCGGGCCGGCATCCCACCGGACCGACCGTCACCGCCACCGTGGCCGGACGCTACTGCGAGGCCGGTGACGTCCTCGCCGCCGATATCCGGCTACCCGCGGATCTGCATGTCGGTGAGCTACTGGCGATTCCGTGCACCGGCGCCTACCACCACAGCCTGGCCTCGGCCTACAACGGCGTCGGACGGCCGCCGATCGTCGCGCTGCACGGGGGCCGGATGCGTGAACTGGTGCGCCGCGAAACCGTGGAGGATCTGCTGCTCCGCGATCTCGGTTGAGCGTTTCTCGCGCGGCCGAGTGACGCCTGCCCGGTGGCCGGGGACGCTCAGCGTTTGCGGGTTCCGAAGAGGCTGCGGCTGATCTCGCGGCCCGCGGCCGAGGCCGCCGAACGCAGAAAACTCTTCACCGCCGGATTGCTCATGATCCGTTCCGCCGCCGAGACGTCCGGCTCCTGCGCACGCCCGCCGGAGTCCTGCGGCACCGGCCGCGGTTCCGGCTCGGCCGCAACGACTTTCGCGGCCAGCAGCTCGTAGGCCGACTCCCGGTCCACGGTCCGGCCGTACTTCTCGAACAGCGGACTCGACTGTGCGCGCGAGCGGATACCGTCCTCGCCGATCGTGTTCATCAGCGAGTGCGGCGGGCGCAGCCGGGTCCAGGCGACCGGTGTCGGCGCCCCCTGTTCGGACAGCACCGTGACGATCGCCTCGCCGATTCCCAGCGCGGTGAGGGCGTTCTCGAGGTCGTAGGCCGCGGTCTTCGGGTAGGTGCGCACCGTTTTCGTCAGCGCCTTCTGGTCGTCCGGGGTGAACGCGCGCAGCGCGTGCTGGATCCGCGCACCCAGTTGCGACAGCACCGCATTCGGCACATCGGTGGGCAACTGCGTGCAGAAGAACACCCCGACTCCCTTGGAGCGAATCAGTTTCACCGTCTGCTCGACCTGCTCCAGGAAGGCCTTGGACGCGTCGGCGAACAGCAGATGCGCTTCGTCGAAGATGAAGACCAGCTTGGGTTTGTCGACGTCGCCGACTTCGGGCAGGGTCTGGAACAGATCGGCCAGCACCCACATCAGGAAAGTGGAGAACAGCACCGGCCGCGCCGCCTGCGATCCGAGTTCGAACAGCGTGATCACGCCCTGACCGCCGGCGGTCCGCAACAGATCGGCGGGGTCGAGTTCCGGCTCACCGAAGAAGGTGTCGCCGCCGTCGGCCTCCAGATTCACCAGCGCACGCAGGATCACCCCGGCCGTCGCGGCCGACACGCCGCCGATCCCCTTCAGATCCTCCTTTCCCTCCGGACTGGTCAGGTGCTGGATCACCGAACGCAGATCCTTCAGGTCCAGCAGCGCCAGCCCCCGGGTGTCGGCCCAATGGAAGATCAGGCCGAGAGTGGACTCCTGAGTGTCGTTGAGCCCCAGCACCTTACTGAGCAGAACCGGACCGAACGAGGTGATGGTCGCGCGAATCGGGACGCCGATTCCCTCGGTGCCGAGGGAGACGAATTCGGTCGGAAATCCGTGCGGCGCCCAGTCGGTATCGCCGGTCCGCGCGGCACGGGCGGCGAGCTTGTCGCTCGATTCGCCCTGCTGCGCCAGACCCGACAGATCGCCCTTCACATCGGCGAGCACCACCGGAACGCCCGCCGCGGACAGTTGCTCGGCGATGCCCTGCAGGGTCTTGGTCTTACCGGTTCCGGTGGCGCCGGCGACGAGACCGTGGCGGTTCAGCGTTCGCATCGGAATCCGCACCCGTGCGGCCGGATCGACCTCCCCGCCGACGACCACCGCACCCAGTTCCAGCGCGGCGCCCTCGAAGGCGTAACCCGCCGCGATCTGCTGCGCGACCGAATTCGCCTCGGCGACAGCCGGTTTCGCGTTCACATCCGTCGGTTCGGCCGATTTCGACTCGCCTGCCTGTTCGGCGGCGGCTTCGGCCTCGGCCGCCTCCGCCGCGGCCGCCGCTTCCGCCGCGACCCGCGCTGCCTCCTCGGCCGCCTTGCGCGCCGCCGCCGCCTTCGCCGCCTTGTCCTCGGAACTGGTCATCGCCGATCCTCCGTCGCCCTGCCCACCGCTGCCGACACCACTGGAATCACGCATATACCTGGGCAAACTGTAGCGGGATGTTTGCCAGAAAGCGTCCGCAACCGGCCGGACGGCACACATCCGGTGCGGTCGGTCCGATTCGCGCCGTCCGCGCACTAAGGTTGCCGGGGTGTCCGACAAACTGATGGTGTGGATGGATTGCGAGATGACCGGCCTGCGCTTGGACAGCGACAAGCTGATCGAGGTGGCCGCGCTCGTAACCGATAGCGATCTCAATATCCTCGGCGACGGCGTCGATATCGTCATCCACGCCGACGACGACGCGTTGGCGGCGATGCCGCCGGTGGTGCAGGACATGCACGCCAAGTCCGGCCTGACCGACGAGGTGCGACGGTCCACGGTCACCATCGAGCAGGCGCAACAGCAGGTTCTCGACTACGTGCGCGAGTGGGTTCCCACCCCCGGCACCGTGCCGCTCGCCGGCAATTCCATCGCCACCGACCGCGGCTTCATTGCCCGGGACATGCCCGAACTCGACGCCCACCTGCACTACCGGATGATCGATGTGAGCTCGATCAAGGAGCTGTGCCGGCGCTGGTATCCGCGCATCTACTTCGGCCAGCCGGAGAAGGGCCTGTCCCACCGCGCCCTCGCCGATATCGAGGAATCCATCCGGGAACTCCGGTACTACCGCCGCACCGCGTTCGTACCCGCCCCCGGCCCCTCGAGCGCCGAGATCGCCGAGATCGCCGCGCAGGTCAGCGCCGGTTCCACCGGCACCCAGCCCCCCGCGGCATCCGCCGATTAGGTTTCCCGGCGGTCTTCGCGCTACCATCTACCGCGCCGGTTGTTACCGGCAATGGTGACCGTAGTTCAGTTGGTAGAGCACCAGGTTGTGATCCTGGCTGTCGCGGGTTCGAGTCCCGTCGGTCACCCTGTCAAGGGGCAGGTCTGGAAGAGATTCCGGACCTGCCCCTTCGTCATGAGTCGAGTAGGCCTTCCGTCCGGCCCGATCGCGATGCGCGGACGTGGTGCGCGTCACGGCTGCCCTTCGGTCCACCCGGTGGCCGGCCGACCTGATCGAGCGCACACCGGTCGGACGGCTCATTCGATCAGTGTGGTGGGTTGGCAGGTGCGGTCGTCTGCCGGAAAGTCCCCGTCCCGGAAGTAGCTGTTGGTCGTGTCGAGAATGCAGGTGCTCAAGCCCGGACGCAGCACCATGTGGATCCTGGTGTCGGCCAAGGTGATCAAGCGCGACCCCGACATCTGTCGATGCAGTGCCACAGAGTGCTCGTGAGGCGTCCGGTTGTCGCCGGTGGCGGACAGGATCAGTGCGGGCACATCGTTGTCGACCACGGTGGGCGGCTCCAGCGGCGGTGGCCAGAAGGCACAGGGCTGGATGTTGTCGGCTAGTGCCGCGAAGATCGGCTGGGCCGGGCGAGCCGCCTCGATCGCATTCCAGTACCAGGCGGGATCGGCGGGCATCGGTGCGTCCGCACACCAGATCTGCACCATGACCGAATCTTCGTCGTGCTCGTAGTACGAGATCTGCTGGTGCAGCTGCGGGGGCACCTCGGGCGCGCGCCCCTCCGCCGCATCGGTGACAGCCCGTACCGAGGCCGCCAGCGCCTCGTTCAATCGCGCGTCGCGCAGCATCGTCCACAGCAGATTCGGCAGGACGTGATCATCGAAACCGAAGCCCTCGACCACGATCGGCGACCGCGCCGCCCGGTCGATGAGGGCCTCGACTCGGCGGCGGACCTCGGGCGCGGAGTCGCCGAGGTGATACTGCCGGTCACGAGCCGCCACCCAGCCGGCCCAGTCGTCGAAGGCCGCTTCCACCGCCGGACCCCAGTCCTGTTGTAAGCCGAGCCAGTAGCGCTGCGGATCGATGGCACTGTCGAGCACCATGCGGTCGGATCGGCCGGGGAACAGCTGCGAGTAGACCGCGCCCAGATAGGTTCCGTAGGACACGCCGTAATAGCTGATGCGTTCCTCGCCCAGTGCCGCCCGTATCACGTCCATGTCGCGGGCCGTGTTGCGCGTGCTGAGCTGGCGCATCCAGTTCACATCACCCCCCACCAGACAATCGGCGGCCAGCCGCGCCTGCAGGGCCGTTTCGGTGACGAATCCCGGTAACCCGACACCGGCGGAGCGGATCGGGGTGGCGACCGGCCACCCGCACCGCTGGTGCCGCCCGGAGCGGGCGACACCACGCGGGTCGAATCCGATCAGGTCGTAGCGGCTCAGCACATCCGGCCGGAGGACATCACCGACAAGGTCGAACGCGTCGAGCCCCGGTGTCCCGGGTCCGCCCGAGTTGGTCAGCAGCACACCGCGACGGTGTGCCGTATCGCTCGCCGGGATCCGCGAGACCGCGATCGTGATGATCGGCCCGTCCGGATTGCCGTAATCGAGTGGCACCGCGACATCCGTGCAGACCGCACCCTCCGCCACCAGGGCCGCGTCCTCACACGGACGCCAGTCGAGAAGCTGCCGATGAAAGCGCGCCGGCGGGTCTGGCGGTTCAGCGCCCGCCATACCGGAAGCAGAGGCCACCGTCACCGCGAGAGCGGTAACGATCACCGATGCGACGACCCCGCCGACATCACGCAGCAGGCCACGCGAACGACGGCACTCGGGGAACGTGACCGCGCACCGCTGCCCACCACCCATGAGGACCTGACCCTTCAGCACGTCGAGACCGAATCGCACGGGAGCCACCGCCAACCACGCAGCGGAGCAGCGATCACTCCGGAAGAGCCACGAACACAGGCGAATTCGGGGAGCCACAACGTTGCGCGCCTGGGCCCCGGATTTCGCGGGAGTGGATTGGCGCACGCAAGTGTAGCGTCCGATCACCGCCCGGGACCCGAACGACGAGCGGGCCTTCCGGATATCCGGAAGGCCCGCTCTGCCGGCTGTCGTCAGCGGTTGGTGTCAGCGTTGCCGGCCTTCCATTCCGCCCACGGGATATTCCAGTCGCCGAGGCCGTCGACGCCGGACAGGGTGTCACCGACGGTGTTCTTGACGATCGCGATATCGCCGCGCTTGGCGTTCTCGTACACCCAGCGGGCATCCTCCGGGCTCAGGTTCAGGCAGCCGTGACTGGTGTTGGAATAGCCCTGCTGGCCCACCGACCACGGCGCCGAATGCATGAAGATGCCGCTGTAGGACATGCGCGTCGCCCAGTCGACGGGGGTCCGATATCCGTTGGGACCGGTCGCGGCGACGCCGTAGGTGGACGAATCCATGATCATGTGGTCGAACTGGTCGCCGATGATGTAGATGCCGTTCTGGGTGGGCGTGGAATCCTTGCCCATCGAGGTCGGCATGGTCCGTATCACCTGGCCGTTGCGTTCGACGGTGACCATCTTGGTGTTGTCGTCGGCGGTGAAGACCATCGGATCGCCGATGGTGAAGCTGGAATGGATATCGGAGTCACCGATCAGCCCGCCCCCCAGATCGCGGCCGAAGGTGTTCACATCCACGGTGACCCTGGTTCCCGGAGCCCAGAAATGCTCGGGTCGCCAACGCACTTCGCGTTTGTTCACCCAGTAGAACGCGCCTTCCACCGCGGGCGTCGTGGTGATCTTGATCGCATCCTGCACGACGCGGCGATCCGGAATGTTCTCGTCGAACTGGATCGCGACCGGCTGGCCGATTCCCACCACCGCGTTCTCACCCGGCAGCAACCACGGATGCGTCTTGATGCGCGGCGCGAGGGTGGTGAAACTGATTGTCGTCGAGGTGGTGCCGCCGATTCCGACCGCGTCGGCCTGCAGGCGATACGTGCGGTCGAAGCCGAGTTGTTCGGTCAGCTGCCACGAGGTCCCGTCGGGCGCGATCTGCCCCGCCACCGGATTGCCATCCGGTGTGAGCAACGTGACAGCGGTCAATTTCCCGTTCTCCACCTTCACCGGAATCGGATCGGCCGGCGACACCCCGACCGCGCCGTCGGCGACCGGGGTCAGCACCTTCGGTTTGACCAGGTCTATGACCGAAGCCGACTCGATCGCCGGTCCATCGTTCGTCGCCCCGGAATCACTGCATCCGGTGACCGCGAGCGCGAGCATCGACATCACGCCCAACCACGCCGCCACCGCTCTCGTTTGCCGCGATCCTCGACGTCCACCCATGTGCAACCCCGTTTCATGCCTCGTGCGCAACCGGGAAACCCCGGCCACGCTGCTCGACCCACCACGTGCGGGGATCGGTCGAGACCACGCCCACCCATTCTGCCAGGTGGAAGGATCGCAACCGGGTTGACACAACGAGCCGGCCCCGCACACTCTGCCCGATTCATCCCTTCCGGCCCGTCAACCGTTACCGCGTTCACGCAAGATCACGATCCCCCCTCGAATGCCCTTTGAACAGGCGATTTCACTTTCCGCCTACCCAACTGTTATGGTTTCTCCCGCACCGGAACGGAGCCTGCAGGCCCGATCCGGAGGTCCAAGCGCCATTAGCTCAATTGGCAGAGCAGCTGACTCTTAATCAGCGGGTTCGGGGTTCGAGTCCCTGATGGCGCACTCTTCGAACTATCGTTTACCTGCTCGAATGCTTCCGGGATCGGACCCCGGAAATGAGCACTGTAGCTAAATCTGTAGCTTACGAACCGCCTAACGATTCGGCGTCATCCAGAGCCCAGGCGACCACCTTCAGTGATCTTCATCACTCTACCGGCGACGCCTCCACTCCCCTCGTCATCGACTATGCCGACCTCAAAAATGCGATCGAGGCGGCCACCAGCGCGTTCGTGAATGCGCTCGCACCGGATCTGCCGCCGATTCTGTGGCGCCAGAACGTTGAGGCCGACCACCTGCCCTCGCTCGATGGGCAGGTTCCGGTCGGTACCGAGGACGCGGCGATCGCATTGAAGTGGGCCGAACGCCTCGGCCTCACCGAGACCGATCTTCCCCATCCCGGCGGCCAGGCGTGGGCCGACACCGCGCTGGAGCGGTTGGACGAAATGCGCCTGGTCCGCGTGTGGTGCGTCGCCGACCGCAAGGCCTGGTATGCGGTGGAGCCCCGGTGATCGCCCGCCTCATCGCCGCCGCCGCTGCGGCTGGCGCCCTGCTGTGCGCCGGCGCCGGATACGCCCGCGCCGACCATCCGCTGTGCGCAAGCGGATCCACGTGCCGCACCGCCCCGCTACGCCCGTCCCCCATCGCCTCGCCCGCCGGCGCCCACGCGGTCGGCCGCGTCGACGCCGAGATCGGCCACGGCGCACGCGCGGTGATGGTTTCGGCGTGGTATCCAACCCGGACCGCGGACCGGTCCGCCCCGTACGTGCCGGCGGCCGGACCGGTCGCGCAACTGCAGATCGCCACCCGGGCAGCCGAATGGATGCACACACCGGACGCCGCCGGGGCGATGGTGGGCGCGCAGGCCGACGCTACCGAGGACGCGGCAGTCGACGGCGACCAACTGCCCGTTGTGCTCGTCTCCCCCGGCATGGGCACGCCGCGGTTCATCCTGTCCGGTCTCGCGACCGAACTCGCCTCCCGCGGGTACGCGGTCGTGGCCATCGACCACACCGGCGAGAGCCCGGCCGTGCAGCTGCCGGACGGCCGGATCGTATGGGGCGCAGCGCCGACGGTGACCCCCGACTACATGCGAGCCCAGCTCGCTACGCGCATCGGTGATCTGCGCCTCGTGCTCGACCACCTCACGGCGCTGCCGATCGTCGGTGCACGCCTCGATCTCGGCCGGATTGCCGCGCTCGGCCACAGCTATGGCGGCACGACCGCGGTGCAGTTGGCGGCCATCGATGCGCGTGTGCGGGCTGCGGTCGCCCTCGACGGCCCGGCCGGCTGGGACGGTGTCGCCGCCGCGCCCGCGCTCGATCTGCCCGTGCTGTCGCTCGATCTGACGGGCATGTGGTCGTCGAGCTGGAATGGTTTCCGGGGCAGCCGCTTCGAGGTCGCCTCGATCCTCAATGCCGGGCACTACACGGCGACGGACCTGCCAGCGTTCGGGTGTTCTGCCGATCTCTGCGGCACTGTCCCGGCCGACCGGGCCGCTCTCGTCAGCCGGGACGTGGTCGGTTTGTGGCTTGATCGGTGGCTGCGCGGTATGGACACGCCGAGATTTACTGCACCCGAGCTCGTTTGGCAGACCTAACGATCCCTAACCGGGCCAGCCTTTTCCGCGACTCGCCGACTGCTCGGTAACGACTCACAGCGTTTTCACAACAAACTCTCGACCGCACTAGATGAGGAGATATCCAAAGATGACCGGTCCCAACCATCCACAGATGCCGCCCTACCCGTCGATACCCCCCGCACCGCATCCCCCGCACCCCGCGAAGAAGGCACCGGTGTGGGTGTGGATTGTGTCCGCGATCGGAGTGGTTCTCGTGATCGGGCTCATCGGCAGCGCGTGCAGCGGCGGCAGCTCCACGACCGCGACGCCGACACTCACGCACACCACTGCCCCGCAACCGTTCACAGCCCCCAGCGCCGCCGACACGGGATACACCCCAGCCGCGCCGCCCGTAACCACCGCCGCCACACCAGCAGCAGAACTGACAATTCCCGACGACCTCATAGGGAAGAACGGGGCGATCGCCGAGGCCGAGCTGAAGAAACTCGGCTTCAAAGACATCCAGCACGCGTCGGGCACACCAGGCGTGCAGATGGTGATCATGCTGTCGAACTGGACAGTGACAGAGGTAGAGCCCGGACCCGGCACGGTCGTCAGCGCTGATACCCCGATCGTGCTCACGATGGTCAAGAAGAACCGCTAACTCGAACCTCTTTGCCCCGAACGGAATTCACATGAACACTCGCATGGCTCGCCGGATAGGATCCGGCATCGTCGCCGCACTGCTGCTCGCCGTCGCATTCCTCGGCCTCGCCGCCACGGCGAACGCCGAGGCACCGGCCGAGCCCGCCACGGTCGCCGCCGCAGCAACCGAGCCCGAGGTGCAGCCAATCACCACCGCGCAACCGATCCTGTGCCTGATGCCCGGCGACACGATGGAACTGCGCGCCGGAATCGGCGCGGTGATCGGCGCGCTCGCAGGCCTGCCGCTCTTCATCGTCGGCGCGATCCCCGGCGCGATCATCGGCGCCGGCATGGGCGCGCTGTCGTGGCAAATCGCGAACTGGTCGCTGCAGCAGCAGGGCGGTTGCCACCCGTGACCCGATAGCCTCGTCACACGAAACGGCCTGCGCATCTCCCACGTATGCGCGGGCCGTTCTCATTGAGCGTCCACAACGCGAATTACCCGCACTATCGGCAAACCCGCAGGTAAAGGTACCGAATTCAATTCTATGTACTTTGGTGTTCCCCACGTCCGTCAGCCTGCTCACCGCTATCTGCCCTCTTGACCGCCGCTCACTGGCAGATGGCTGGCTCGCGAGAGCCAAAAGTCGTCGTCCGGCTCAGCGGGCTGTTTTCGGTATCATCAGGGCGATTTTCGAAGGTTTGGGGACGACGAAGGGGGGCGCCACCGATGAGCATGAAAGTCGATCCGGACGCGCTGCGGGCGTGGGCGAAGTTTCTGGACGGGCTGTCGGGGGAGATCGGCAAGCTGGTGGATGGGGTGACCGCGCCCGTCGATGGCACCGACCCGTTCCCCGGCGTCGACTTGGCGGCGACCGTTTTCGCAGCACGTGACCAGGTCAAGGGTGGACTGACGTTCTTCGCTGCGCGCCCGCAAGAGATGGCCGAGATCGCGAAGGGCGTCGGTGACAAGTATGAGGTCACCGATGATGACTTCGCGACGAAATTGCGGGAGATGGGTGGGCTGAAGTGAGTCCCGGCCCGGGCCGCCCGACGCTGACCATCTCCCAAGTCGAGAAGTGGAAGCCCGACCTGCTGGGTACGTTCGCTACTCGCTTCGACACCGTTGTCACCAACGGGGACAAGCTTTTACAGTCGATGGTCACCCAGCAAGACCATTTGGCCGAGTCATGGAAGGGTGCAGGCGCGGACTCCGCAGCCGCGCGCGTGAACGCCGACAAGACGGCAGGCAGTCATCTGATGGACAAGGTCGGCGGCCTGAAAACCACACTCACGACGCAGCAAACGGAGTTGGCTCACGCCCGACAGTTCGTCATCGACAAGCGAAACCTGATCGTGGGCATGGGTTTTGAGGTCGCCGACGATGGCACCGTCACCAGCGTCGCCAAACAAGCCGCGATCAAGGCCGCAGCAGGCAAGGACCCCAAATCTGTGCCCGCGAACGTTACGACAGCGCTCATTCAGGTCGAATACGAGGCGACGCAGCAGCACGTAGCGATGCTGGGCGCGCTCCAGAATGCCGAAAACACTGCCGTCGGCGCGAAAGCGGCGATCGACATCGCGAACGCTGCGGTCAACCAGGTGGCCATGTATGAGTTGCCGCCCAAGGCTATTCGCACGCTGTTCCCTGGTCTGACGCATCCGGACACGGCAAAGCCGAGCGAGTTGCCGCCCGTACTCGGTGACGCGATGAAGCTCGAGCAGGGTATCCCGATCACGGTAACCAACGCCGATGGTTCGAAGACCACGACTACGCCGAATCCTGATGGGACGCTAACCGTTTCCACGTCGGTGCAACAGCCGGATGGCTTGACGATCACGACGGAAAGCACTGACCATAAACCGCCCATCACGACGGTTACGACCAAACCGGACAGCGCCGGTGTTGTCGGTATGACCGTTACCGCAGCCGATGGGAAATCGCAGCAGTTCCAGACAGTGCCCGAGGGCAACGGCAAGACCAGCACCTACACGCTGAATGCGGACGGATCGCGGGGGGCGAAAGTGTCAGAGTCGTATCCGCAGAACGGCGGCATCACCACCGACAAGTTCGGCCCGAACGGTGCGATAGATCGGCAGTGGCAGCGCCCCGATGGATTTCGGGCGTTTGAGGAGTACACGCAGGGCGCCGACGGTAAGCCGCACCTGGTCGGCACCGCGAATTCGGCTGGCGTTCAGTCCGCCTTGAAGCCAGACGGCCAGATCGTCACCACCTACCCTGACGGGAGAACAGCAACGACCAAGCTGGACAGCGGACAACTGGTCACCACTTTCCCCGATGGCTCTGTGCTCTCGTTCGATCCGAACAAGGTTCCGCCCGGCACTCCGAAACCAACGGTCTGGGACGCGGTGAAGTCGTGGTCGGGCTCGGAATGGAATAGCTTCTACGATTCCA
Source organism: Nocardia africana NBRC 100379 (assembly GCF_001612635.1). Taxonomy (GTDB): domain Bacteria; phylum Actinomycetota; class Actinomycetes; order Mycobacteriales; family Mycobacteriaceae; genus Nocardia; species Nocardia africana. The sequence continues at coordinate 580,783 of NZ_BDAV01000005.1, forward strand.
CCAAGGGCACCGTGGTCGGTCATCCGGCTGCGACCGCGTTTGCTGGAATGGCCGGCGCGACCGGGGAGTGGTCGTCCGCCGCCGGCTCGAGCATGGCTAGCCAAGCTGGGCAAGCGATGGCTGAGTCTCACCTCAGCCAACTGCGAGCGCTGCAAATGCTCGACACGAGTACCCCCGGTGCGGGACACGCGTTCGCCGGTGCGATGGACTCTGCGACCGACGCAGCTAGTAAGGCTGAAATCGGACAGTTGTTGAAGTCCGACGGCAAGATGCTCGGCGGTGTAGCGCTCGGGGGTGCCGTCAATGCGTGGGTCAATTACGATGACTGGCAGCACGGAAAGCCCGCCGACGAGGCTATTGCGAATGCCGTAGGTGGGACCGCAGGTGGTTGGGCTGGAGCGCTCGCCGGTGCCGAGGGCGGGGCGCTTCTGTGTTCCGCCGGAGGGCCGGTCGGGTCGGCATTTTGCGCCGGTATGGGCGCTGCTCTGGTCGGTTTCGGTGGCGGCGCGTTGGGAGGCTGGCTCGCCGAACAGCCATTCAAGTAGCGTGTTTCGCACAACCGACCAGGAGAGCCGCCATTGTCTGCAAACGCCGAAGAAAAATCCCCGATGCTTGCTTGGCCGAGCGACTGGGGAAAGGAAAGAATTCCTACCAAGATCACCTTCTTGCTGGTGTTCCTCGGTGTTATGGTCCTGGTATCGATCCCCTATACCTTGGATTTCGCGCGCCAAGGAGACTCACTAAGAGCTTTCTATGGTGTGATGATCGGGCTGATGGCTCTTAGTTTCATCGTCGCACTGTTGCCGCATTTGCGGGTGCGGCGCACTACCCTGCCTCGCAATATGTCGGTCAACGGCGATACGGGATTGCGGCTGCCATTCATATCTTCCTGGAAGCCGACTCTGATAATCTGGCTCGTGGTTGGAGCCATATTTATCGTGGTGCGCGGTGCGTTGTTCTTCACCCACCTGTCCAACTCGGAAGACACTGGCAGGACGGCTGTTGACGTCGGCGGGCTGGTTGTGGTGGTTGTAGTCCTACTGCTGATTCTGGTGATGGCAAGCTTCCTTATCGCCGGAAGAAACAAGCAGGGACCTTCTGCCACTTTGGACATGCAAGGAATAACACTCTCGCTGGGTTCATCGGTCAGGGTAATCGGCTGGGAGGATATCGATACGGTATTCGCAGCTATAGTCAATAATTCACGGGCGGTGCGCATTATCCCCAATCCGCGCACCCGCATTCAGGTCGAAATCGGCAGAAATATTATCGATTACCTGCAGCGCAGATACTACGAACAATATATGGACCTACACCCACAGGTCCTCGGAATTGACCCGCCACTTTTGCTCCATTTGGTGCGCTTCTACTGGCAGCACCCTGAGTCCCGTGATGAGCTGTCGTCGGATGCGGTGATCGAGCGTATGCGTCGTGGGGAACTGCTGGGCTAGACCGGCGGGTCTGCTGGCTCCGCCATCTGGGGCAGCAATGACCCTGCCGTAGGGGGCGTGGCGGAGCCTAATTTTCCGCGCCCTTGGACCGCGACAGGGCGCGAAACTCACCTGACGATCGCCGGTTCGACCAGCAGCTCGCCCCACAGCGCCGCGACCGCAAACCCTGGCCCCGACCATGCGGCGAATCGTGTTCTGCGACACGCTTATACGTTCGGCCGCCTCGGCGACGGTTTCGCTGCATTCTTCGAGCGCCCGGTGCTCGACGAGCCGGGCATCGTGACACCGCCGATCGGCAAGGCCACCGATGCCGAGGTGTCGACGTATGCGGCGATCGGCCGCAAGACCTGACCGCAGACGCACGAAATCGCCCCGCCGGATTGGTCCGGCGGGCAATTTTCTGTCGGTGGGTCCTGCTATGAGGTGACGCCGTCGCGAGCGATGATCGAGTCGATGGCGTAGCCGCGGTTGCCGCCGCTGAAACTGTATACCGCATTCGAGAACAGCCCGAAGTAGCGGTTAGACGAGCCGATGCCGATCAGCGCGCCCGAGTCGGTCCACGTCACCGCCGCGGTTGCGCTGCCGTTGATATAGACCGAGTAGACGTTGCCGACCGCGGTGAACCGCACGCTCGTCGGCGCCGAGATCGTGCCGCTCGTCGCCCGGTTGGTGAATGTGCCGGATATGTAGGTGTTGATGAACGCCTGCGTGTCGGTCACGCTCACGCACACGAAATTGCCTGCGCTCGTGCTGCGCAGGAAGGCGCCGGCGCCCTGCGCTGGTGTCGGCCCGACCGTGGCGGCGATCGGCACGAACACGACCTCTTGCGTATCGGTGGTCAGCGCTGTGTTGTGCCGGGCTATATAGGCGAGCGTCTGACCAATCCCCGGGGTGCCGGCCTGCGCGCGGTTCGACGCGATGACAGGCGCATTCGCGCCTATCGTCGTCCAGTTCGCGCCGAGACCGCCGTCCGCTCGGTTGAAATCGTCGGTGACCGTGATACCGGACGCGAAATCCGGAGCGGGAGCGCTGCCGCTGCCGGTCGCCGGTGCCAGGGCGATGGTCACGCCCGCAGCAACCGAGGGGGTCGGCGCCCTACCCACGCCCGCGGCGGCCGAGAGTGTCACCGCCGCACCGCCGCCGACGGACGGCGCGGGGGCCGAGCCGCTGCCGAGCGCAGGCGAGAGCGTGAGCACGACCTCGCCGATATTGGGCGCCGGGGCGGTGCCGATACCGGTCGCGGTCGACAGCGGGATCGTGACCGCCGACGACAGGACCGGCGGCGGGGCGGATCCGACGCCGACCGCAGGCGCGAGGACGGCGCCGCTGCCCGCCACGACCGACGGCGGCGGGGCGGATCCGACGCCGGCCGCGCTGGGCAGGGTGGCGATGACTGCGGCCGATAGTGTTGGCGCCGGTGCGGATCCGGTGCCGCGGGCGGGCTTGAGCGTGAGCTCGACCGGTATGTCGCCGTTCCATAGCTCGATATCGCCGAGATAGACACGGCGGGCCCGGATGTCGCCGACGTAGATGCCGGTCGGCGCGTCGCCGTGAAGCCAGAGCGGCATAGGCTATTGCGCCTGCAATCGCACGATGCCGGTAGCGGCAATGGTCAGCTTGAACGGAGCGTTGTCGCTGCTCTTGTTCGCCTCGAAGTCGTACAGCGCGATGAGTGGATTCGTCGCTGCCGCACCGGGATTCACGTCCGAGATAACGCAATAGCGGGCGGTGATCGTCGACGGATCCCAGATCAGATCGTCGCACTTGATCCACGCGGTATCAGTCACCGGATCGTAGGCGAGCACTTTGTTCGCCAGCGTGAGACCGCCGGTCGTGTAGCCGTTTCCGTTGGCGACCTCGTTGGTGAGGCTGGATTGATACCGGTGGTTGTCCAGATCCGGCGTGTACGACGAGGTGTGCAGGGTCGCTTTCCATGTGTGCGCGACCGAGATCTCGCCGTTGAGCAAGCTCTGATGGAATCTCGGGTACAGCTTCGGCATCATTTTCGGTTCCTCCGATCAGTCGGGCAGCACGACGTAGTAGGTAGCGGGGTCGTGCGGGTTGGAATCCCACCAGGACTGCGAGACGGCCTTCATGCCGGATATGCCGCCGTAGTTGTGGACTGCGACCGCGGTCTCGGTGGCCGGCATCGGTAGCGCGGCTTCGATCAGCGGCATCAGCCGGATGGTGTCGCTGGTGTGGGGGATCTCGATGTTGTAGGTGTGCAACCCGATCCGCACTCGTGCGGGCCCGGGATCGAGATTGTCGGTGGTGAAGGTGCCGTCTTCGCCTGGCGTGTAGCTGTGGCGGCGGGTGGTCACGATCGCGGTCTCGCCGATGTTGTCTCGGATCACGGTCGTTTCGAATACGACGTTGTCGGTTTCGCCGAGCCCCGCGATATCGGTGACTTTGTCGCTGATCACGGTCATGGTTTGGGTGCCTCCTTGCTACGCGGCGGCGCGTCGGAAAACGCTGAGTCGGTCCCACGAGGGCGAGTTCGTGCCGGAGGTGCGTTCGACGCGGGCGCCTGCCCACGAGTCCGCCACCGGCACTTGGTTGTTCAAATCGGCCATGACCGCGGTCGCGCCGTTGACTTCGATCCACGCGTGCTGCGCGTCGCACGCGAATGCGACCGTCTCGGTGCCGTTGAGGTTCGCGGCGTCGCTCTGATAATCGACCATGGTCGGATTCGCCAATCCGCCCGTGAACCTGGCCAGATAGATGCGGCCGTTGTAGAAATTGGCCGCGAGGCCGGTCGTGCCGTCGGAGGAAACTCTGAGCAGCAGACTGCTATCGGCTGTGCTGTTCGGTGCGCTGCCGAACTTCCCGACGACACGCTGCACGCCGTCGGTCGCACCGGTGTTGGTCAGCAACGCGCGGCTGCCGTTCGCCGTGCCGGTGCTCCCCCACTTGCCGCCGACGATCCCGGCGTCGGCGCCGACCTGCACCCACCCGTTGCCGACCGCGCCGTCGGGCCGGTCGAATTCGTCGGACTTCACGGTCGCCCAATCGGCCTCGACCATGGTCGGGAAATCCGATTGCCGGTCGTACAACACGAAGTTCTTCACATACGCCGGATTGGTGGTCTGATTCAGCATGTTGATGCCGCGGGCCAGTGGCCCGGACTTGTATTGCTGGGGCAGCCAGTACGCGAAGAGGAACGTGTCGTTGACGTACACGCGGATCAGCCGGTCACGCTCGACCAGCATTTTCAGCCGGTACCACTGATTGTTGATCAGGCCACCGACGCTGCTGGACTGCGCGAGCGTGTCGATCTGCGCGAGGCTGCGATAGATGATGATCCGAATGTTCTGTGTCGTCGACGCCACATCACGCCATATGGCCACCATGGGCAGATTGATTAGATCGGAGAAACCGACCTTTGCCCAAGACGGCGAGATCGCCATCGCCCAAAACTGTTGCTGGACAATATTTCCATCGATGTGTAAGTCGTACTCGCACCCGTAATTTCGTGTGAACGGCATCATCTCGTACGACACCCCACCGACCTGGAACGGTGTTTCGAGGGCATCGGCGATCACGAGCTGATTGCTGACCAACTGCACTGTGCGCGACGAGTTCGTGCGCTTCCACGGCGGCTGAATCGGGTTCTCGTTCGGGCGGGCGTGATATGCGTCGAGGTCGCTCCACGCCGCCACGGCGAGCGGCCAGTGCCGCCGCAGGTAGGTGCTCACTGTGGGTATGCGCCCTGGATTGTGCCGCCATAGTCCCGCGCGGTGTTCCGCAGCATGACCAGACTTGTTGTGACACCGTGGTAGATGAGAAAGCCAATCGTTCCGGGCGGCGCGAATGCTTCGATCGTGGACCGATTCGCATAAGCGCGACTCAGTGCCGCCTGCAGGATTGGCAGCGCATCTGCACCGGTTGTGCCCGGTGGGAACAGGCCGTCGACAGTCGGCACATCGAAGCAGAAATTGAACGCGTCCTCAGATCCCGGGTCGAATCCACGAGGGCCGTGTTCTGAATCGATCCGGCGCGCTGTTCAAAACTCTTGGTCACATCGTCTCCCGTGGTTCACTCTCGTCGGCCGCTCCAGAGATCGTGCCGCCCTGCTGCGCCATCTGTTTGCGGAGCCTGATCAATATGCCGCGGTTGCCGCGCAACCCGACCGGGTCATCCGCCGCAAGCAGAGGACGCAGTTCCTCGGATTCGGCGTTGAATCGGCGGATCGCGGCATCGAACCGCGGAATCGCTTCCTCGACCGGCGTCATGTCGAACAGGCCGTCGAGACTTTCGACACCGAACGCCTTGGCCCACAGAGCTTCACGGTTCGGCTGAATAGTGAGCGACACCTGGAATCCATGAGATTCCGCGATGTATTCAAATGTCTTCATTATGCGAACTCCGGATCCGGGGTGAATACACCCGCGCAGCAGATTTGCAGGACGGTCGGCGGGGCGGTGCCGACAATGTCGGTGACGTACACCCAGAAACTTTCGAGGTCCGCGACACCGACCGTGAGCGCCGGGAAATGACGGCGCGTCACGTTCGGCTCGATCACGCACGTATAGGCCACTCGGTACGCCGTGTTGTCGGCATTCCAGATGCGCAGTTCGAACGTCAGGCCGCCGTGCTGCTCGAGGAATCGCGCGTGAATATCGGTCAGGATCGCGAGCTGATCGTCGCGGACGTTCAGCATCGGGCCGACCAGCACTTCACCCGTACCGCGGACCACTTCGGCCGAGGACTGCGCGAACTCCAGCTGCCAGAACTGTGCGTTCGCGTACGCCATGTCGGCGAGGTTGCTCGCGTTCGCCGCCGCGTTGATCGCGGCCTGCGCCTGTGTGTACGCGGTGCCGGCCGCGGCCTGAGCCACGGACGCGGTGCCCTGCGCGGTGAGAATCGGCGTGTGGATGTTGGTGCCGATCTTGCTCTGCACGTCTTCGTAGGTGCCCAGGACACCCGCGGTCATTTTCGAGGTCGCGACTTCCTGGGTGTCCTTCTGCCCGAACCCGCTGCCGACCTGATATGAACCCTGCGGCGGCAGTGGAGGATTGCCTGGTGTTGTCACCGTCCGACTCCGTTCACTTCCCGCCACTGCCGCAGCGACAGGTGCGCGGGTGATTCGTAACCTGCTGCAGCGGCAGCGAGGTTGGCCTCGTAATGCCAGCGAGCGTCATACAGCAGATAGCCGGCGGTGGCCTCGTGTTCGGTGCGGCAGATATCTAGCGCACCCGCCAGGTAGTCACGCTGCCGCGTCATGTCCTCGAGATCGGCCGCCCGGGCTTCGCGCTGCTCTATCCGGATCTGTCGGCGCCGTTCCCCGCGCTCGCGCCACCGGCGCCCCAACGGCCCCAGCAGCCGGGCCCACGTTTCCGACGTTTCGGCCGCCGTCCGGCCGATGTAGCCGAGCGCGACAAAGATCACTACTGCCCCGACAGCCCACTCGGGTGCGCGCTGCAGAATCTCATCCACTCCGCCGCCTCTCTCTCCACACATCCAGCGCCGCGTCCGCGTAACCCCAATGCACGACCGCGAATACGAGCAGCCAGTCGGTCGGGGTACGCCACCCCTCGACCGGTGACCGGCCCAGCACCTCACAGAAAGCCCCCACCGCGAACCCGGCATATGCCGCCGCGAGCACCGCGTGCCCGAACGAGGTCAGCGGCCACCGGTCCCCCACCAGCCCGACGAGCCCCAGCGTCCCGCCGACGATGAACATCGCGGCCCACGCATCCAGCGGCATAGTCCGCTCGACTACTGAGAGCGTCGCTGTGCCGCCTGCCGGCGGGCCGAGATAGTCGATGCCCCGGCACAGCGCGGCGACCAGAACACACACCTCGATCAGCACGACCTCGGGCCAGATCAGCCGCACCCGCAGCCGCACGAGGCGCGCCCATGATCGCCACGGCTGCGCCGGGTCGGTCACCTCTCGACCTCGCGCGGTTTCGGCGCTGCGGCCAGCCACGGCGCGACCGCGGCGAGTAGTGCCTCGATTCGCGGATCCGCCATCAGTCGAGTGACCGCGGCCGAGACGGCCAGCAGCACGCCGACTCCTGCTGTCGTCTCCGGGATCCCCGATGCCTGCACGAATATCGGCAGCGCGGGCAGCAGCCCGACGAGCAGCTGCACCGCTGTGCGGGCGATAGCGCGCCACGGGTGCTGCACCTGCGTCGGCGGCACTGGCGAGGGCGTGCCGTCCGGCTCGATAGCCGGCCCCGTCACCGCGCACCACCGAGCACCTGGTCGAGCTTGGCCTCGATCCGCTTGAGGATCTCGCCGCGGTCGCGGCCCTCGGCGACACCGGTCAGCGTCCAGCCGACCAGCGAATGCCGCTCGGCGTCGGGAGCTTCCTCGGCGCCGGGCAGGGTGAAACCGTCCCAGACCGTTTCGTTCCACATGTCGGCCCACATGTCATACGGCCAGGCGGCCTCGGGCGAGCGTGTCGAGCTGTTGACGTTGTCCGGATGCTGGATCGGCCGGATCTTGTCGGCGAACGGGTGCAGTTGGCCGGCGCCGTCGACGATGGGATCGGACACGGCGGTACCTCCTTCGATTCCGAGCAGTGCCAGCAGTTGCGGCAGCTCGAGCGGGGACTGATTGAGATCGACCGGATTCGGCCACGGCGCGCACCGGCCGCGGTCGGTGTACTGCTGCGCGAACGCGAGCGCCTGCATCCACTGCGGCGGCGGGGTCGACGCCCACACGCCCGGGGTGTGGCTGTAGGACGGCGTCACGAACGGCATGCCGTCAGGGCGGGTGCGCCACAGTCCGGGGTCGGCGACCGCGTTCAGGTAGCCGACGACGCGTTTCCGATTGGCGTACCAGCCGCGCAGCCGGTCGACCTCGTCGTTGACCTCGTCGGACTGGTCGCCGCGGATCTGTCCGTTGGCGCTCTCGACGTCGACCATCGTGACCAGCCGCGGGTGCCCCCACAGCCCGCCCTCGGTGAGCACGTCACGGTGCAGGTCGCAGTTGGCCTGCCCGGGCCGGAAAAAGTAGTAGGGCAGGGCGAGGGCGAGCTTGCCGGAGTCGAGCATCGCCCGCACCCGGCGCGCGTTCTCGACCGCGATGGTGTCGGTCTTGTCGCCGGAGTTCGTGCGAAACGAATAGACCTGGTGCGGATACGACGCGTCGATCGGCTGCGGCCGGCCGCCGTTGTCGGTGTTGTACTGGCTGGTGTCAGCCCATGTCACGGTCATTGCGGCCACCTACTCGGGGGGATGAGTTGCAGGAATCCGGTGCGCACGTACGGGTCGGTGCGCGGGTTGTATGCCGGGGTCGGGTTGGTGATCTTCGCGACGATGCGGTCCAGCCGCGGATCCGATTCCGGCCATCCGATCTGGAAGTGCATTTCGTCGGGGCGGTCCCACCAGCGGCCCCAGAACACGGCGCCCTCGTACTCGGCGACGAGGGCCTCGATCCGGTCGACGAGGGTGGCCGGCATGGTGCGCACTCCCCACGCCCACTGCGGCGCGTTGATATCGACCGCGGTGCCCGACAGGTGATTCGAGTCGCCCACAGCGTTGAGCGCCGACCACCCCCACACTTCCGAGATCACCGGTGCGACCTCGCGGTCGTAGCGGCGCACGAAATCGCCGAGGATGATCGCCGGAGCGCCGGAGCGCAGCGGGGCGGTATCCATGTGCGGGCCGTCGACGATTTCGCACTCGTCGCGGTTGCACATCCGCCAACCGTTCTCGGACCAGGCGTTGCCGTAGGCAGTGCGGAAACTCATTCGAACCTCCTGAGAATCCCGTTGCGGTTCTTGCCGTGTCGCTCGGCGTAGAGGACGCGGCCACGCTCGACGGGGTCGGTGTCGCCGAGCTCGCGCAGGTACGCGCACACCTCGGTCACGGTGTGATCGGTGGGGTTGAACCGCGGTGGTTCATCGAGGGCGTCCTCGGCGGCGAGCGTGCTGCGCTCGGGTACCGGTTTCTCGATTCGGTAGCCCATGTGCCGATACCGCTCGAGCTGCGCTTCCTGCTCGTGCCGGGTGAGGCTTTCCGGGTCCTGCACCAGATACGCAGGCGGCGGCGGGGTGCCGGGCTTCACCCAGTCGGCATCACCGTTGAGCGGGTGATTGATCCCGCGGCGCGGCGGCTGGTACTGCTTGGTCGCGAGCGCGGGATCCATTGGCGGGCAACCGCACTCGGTGAGATGCTTGGAGATCATGCGCGCCAGCGGCTCGGGCATCGTGATCTTCTGCATCGCCGGACCGAGCGGAATACACTGCAGCGCAGGCAAAAACCGTTCTTCCGGGTCGTCCGGGTTGATGTCTTCGATACGCCAGATACGGCCTACTGCCATTGGTTCGCGCTCGCCTTCCTACAGGACACCCAGGTCGCGGGTGATGCTGAACAGCTCTTGGACCATCTCGATTGCTTTCGCGATCGGGTCCTCGGGGTCGCGGTGACCGACGGTGATGGTCCACGCGACGGCCTTGTCGCGGCCCCACTCGAGGACGAGCTCGCTGATCCGGTCGACGTAGACGCGGCCGGGCTCGCCCCAGTCCTTGACGGTGGTGCCGATGCGGGTACCGAGCCAGGCGTTGCCCTTGCCGTTCTGGCCGATCCGCAGCCCCTCCATGCCGTCGACGACGGTCACGGTGTGGGTGGTCTTCTCCGATGTCCGCCAGATGCCCGTGCGTAGCGCGATGAGCGCGTTCACCCAGTACGCGCGATCGCTTCCCGTGCACAGCGTTTCGTGCAGGTGCGACCAGCCGAGCTCTTGCGCGCGGCCGATCAGCTTGATCTTTTGCCAGGCGGCGACGACATCGGTGTAGAGGGGCTTAGCGAGGGCATCGAAAACGCCCCCGAGTGGTGGTGCGCCGATGGGGATAATGGCGCTGACCAGGTCACCGGCGAAGTTGACCGCTGCCCCGATGAGCTCGTTTACGCCGTAGGCTGAGTGCCCTCCGGCTACGAACCCGACGTCGGTCGCCGGCTTCCAGTGGAACGAGTTCGATTGGATGGCGGTGTGCTCGCCGTCGCGCAGGATGACTTGCGGCGCACGGGGAATCGTGCCCCAGTAGTTCGGCTGCCCGTATTCGTTCGGGAAGGTGGGGTCGTCGATGATGTCGACACCCTCGGTGTATCCGTCGGAGGCGATCTCGGTGACTGCGCGCACGAGTCCGGTCCACACCGAACCGCCGAAACTGGTCTCGGTGTTCCATGCCGAGTTGTCGACCAACTTCCAGATGATCGCGCCCGGTTTCACATTCGCGCCGGGCCACGGTGGCGGATCGCCGGCCTTGTGCCGCCGCGGCTGCCATGTCAGCTGCGCATCATCGGTGATGCGTTTCTGCACGTCGTGGAAGTATTTGAACCGCGAGTGGACGAAACAGATCGTCGAGGAGTCGGTGAACAGGTCGACCGGCTCGACCACCTGCGACCACGTCGACTGGTCGAGGTTGACCCACTGCGACGGGTCGAGCGGGTTGTCGGGCAGCGTCCAGAGGTTGCCCTCGAGGCGCAGCAGCTGCAGGAACAGCGTCAGCGTCAGCGCAAACCGTGCGGGCAGCGGCCCGAGGATGAACACGCGCGGGAACTGGAATTCCGGCGGCAGGAACGGATTGCAGTAGACGAGAATGTGTTTCAGATGCTCGTAGTCGTGCAGGAACGTCGCCCGCACGATGCGCTGACCGGTCTCGGGGTCCTTGAACTGTTCGAGGTCGTCGAGGAATCCGGACCATTGGGCCCCGTCCTTCTCGACGGTGATGATCACGTTTTTCTTCGACCGCTTGTGGACGTTGGTCATCCAGCGGGCGAGGTAGTACTGCGCGGGCAGCTCGACGACACCCTTGCCCGTTTCGTTCTCGGGCAGGGTGAATTTCGCGCTGATCTCACGGTGAATTTCGCCGGCCGCGACCATGTCGCCGTCGTAGAGCGTCATGACCGGCGGGATCAGTCGCCGCTCGTCGTCCTTGCGGATCCGCTCGACGATCTCGCCGAATACGGCGTCGAAATCGATTTCCTCGGCAACGAGCGTCATTCGTCCATCCCCCACGGGCGGGGCCACTCACGCGGCACGGTGACCCGGATCCGGGTGTTCTTCGGCGCCTTCGTCACCGTGACCGGGACCTGTTGGCGCGGGGTGCCGCCCGGGATCGGATACATGAACCGCAGCCCGTTCATGCGGCCGGCGTATTCGCTCTTCGTGGCGGTGTTGTACTGGCCGCCCATGCTCATCGGGTCGGTCGTGATCCGCAGATGCTCGCCCAGATGCAGCGGGGCGAGCGGCACCTTGCGAAGCGCGTCCTCTTCGGCGCGCTCCCACAGATCGCTGCCGAACGAGTAGTCCGGCAGCTTGACCGTGACACCCTCGTAGGAGGCCTGTACTTCCCAGATCGGCCACGCGTCGTAGTCCTCGGGCAGCGGGTTGTCGATCCACACGTACCCGGTCTCGGTGCCGCCGCCGGTGGTGTCGGTCTTGGTGTAGAACGACGACGGTTGCGGTGCCTCGATCCACCGCGGGTAGCGGCCGACCAGCGGCATCAGCACCCGCAGCCCCTTCTCGGAGTTGGGGTCGTTGTTCGACTTGATCCGCGGTTTGCCGCCGAGCCGCACCGGCAGATGCCGGCGCGACTTGTTCGCGGTCACCCAGATTTTCGAGTCACGCTTGAAGCTGAACGATGTGCGGAACAGCGAATCGACCTGCGCCACAGTGAGCCCGTTCGCGGGCTCGACCTCGAACGCGAGGACGAAATCGTATTTGTCCTCGCGGATGCCGTCGAAGTCGGCGCCGATCTGAAATGCCGTCGAGTTGTAGAGCGCGGTGGTCGGCACGTCGAACATGCCGTCGAAGTCGGTGCCGGCCTCCTCGTCGGCCAGGGCGACGCCCTGATCCCATTGCCCCTCACCGGCGACGGTCCACATCTGGCCGCGCGGTCCCTCGATCTCGATCAGAGTGTCGTCCGGTGGGATCATCCGCGGCGACTCAATCCCGTGATGCGGTCGCGCTGATCGGTCTGCATCAGCCGCCACTCGCGCCGGAACTCGCCCGCCGACATGCCGGTGTGCAGGTTCTGAATCGTCACGCTGCCGTCGATGTTGTGGACGGGAGCGGGCGCGGGGGCGCGGCTGGCCGCGAGCGTGCGCGCGTTGCGCAGGTCACCGGGGGACAACACGTATTCCTCCTCGCCGGACAGATTCAGGGCGGCGACACCGTGCGGCAGCGGGCCGCCCTGGTCGCGCAGCACCATCGGGAGCTGAAAGGTCTTGAGCAGCTGCGGCAGCCAGTTGTAGGTGCCGGGCGTGACCGGTCCCTGTGCCTTGATCTCGTCGTCGCTCGCCGATGTCGGGGTCGGCGTCGCGGCGGCTTGGTCGGCGGCGTCGGATGCCTGTTTCTGGGCCACGGTCGCGGCGATGCCGATCAGCGCGCCGGTCGTGCCGCCGATGTCGCCGCCGAGACCGATCGCCGACAGCGCCTCACCGGCCGCGCCGGTCACCGCGGACTTGACCGCTTCGCCGAGCAGCGCGACCGGGCTGTTGGTGCTGCCCGAACCGCCGAGCCCCCACGCTTCCTCGCGCTGTTTCTTGATCTCGGCTTTCTCCGCGTTGATCGCTTTCTGATAGTCGCGGTCGGCCTTGTCGCGGTCGGCCTGCGTCGCCGAACTATCCGCGTACACATCGTCGCGATCGAACTTGGCGTCCTCGACGGCCTGGTGCAGCTCCGCTAGACGGATCTGGTCGTCGGTCAGATTGCCTTGCAGCGGGGGCGCTTCGGGCACGTCTCCCCCGCTGCCCTGCGCGTCCTGTTTCTTCTGCTCGAGTTGCCGCACCCGCAAGTCCGCCTGCTGCGCCGAGATCTGCGCCTGCTTCTTGTCGTTAGCGTCCTTCTTCGGGTCGGCGGCATCCTTGGCGGCCTGAGCGTTGGCCTTGTCGCGCGACACGATCGCCGCCTGCAGATCGAGCTCGTCGGACTCGTCCCACGACTTCTCCTTGCGCCGCTTGCTCTTTCGGCTGCTGCCGTTGTCCGGCGGGCTGAACTCCGATCCCGGCAGATGCATCTTGAGCGGGAACTGCGAGTCGCCCGGATCGGTGGCGCCGGGCCCGATGTGCACGCCGCTCGAGTTGGACTCGATCGGGGTGCCGTTGAGCTTGCCGGACATGTGCGAGTACTCGCCGCCACCGCCGCGGAACACACCGATCGACAGACCGCGGCCGGTCGGGTCGAGGCCGGGCAGGAATCCCAGCGGGGCGAAATCGGTCTCGGTGGTGAAGTAGCGGACGTGCGGTTCGAGGCCTTTCAGCAGCGCGTAGGCGGCAGAGATCAGCGCCGAGCAATCCCACGACGGATTGCCGACGCCGCCGTACTGGTAGGGCTTGCCGGCCTCACCGCGCAGGAACGTCATTGCCCGGTCGATGGCGATACCGCCGTCGGCCATCTTTGTCAGCCCGAACCCGAAATGTCCTGCGACGGTGCCGAGGATCTCGGTCGAGCGGGCACGCTTCGCGGGCGCGAGCGGGATGTAGGCTTCGCCGCCGGTCTCCGGTTCGGCCCATTGCACCAGAGACGACCGCGGCGACTGGATCGTCGCCTGCGACGGCAGTGGCCCGTCGATTCCGCCGTCGGCGCGTGGCTTCGGCGCCACGGTCACCGGGCCGACGAAGTCCGACGGCTTGCCCTGCTGCGAGAGGGCCTCGCCGCGGGTCTGGTACTCGACGTTGATCCGCTGCGTCTTGTCCGGAAGGTTTTTGTTGATCAGCTCGTCGAGTTTCGCGATCACGGCCGCCACGTCGGGCGCGGACACATGCACGATGCCCGGTTTGCCGTTGACCTGCTCGATCTTGGCGCCGGTCTCCTCCAGCTTCTTCTTCGCGTCGTCGGTGAGCGCGGTGACCGGGATATCGACACCGTTAGCGTTGGTGCGCAGCAGTCCCTCGACGACGACGAGCTGCTGCTCGACGCTGTCGGCGCCCTTGAGCTTCGCGAGGATCGTGATGTCCTTGGGCAGGTAGCCGAGCTGCTCGGCCATCACGCGGACCTGGTCGACGCTCAATCCGGTTGAGGCGGCGAGCTGTTCGAACTGCTTGCCGTTCTGCTGGATGATCGGATCCATGTTCGCGCCGGCCTCGGCCGCGGTGATCGTGGCGTCACGGATCTTGGTCAGCGAGTCGTAGAGCCGCTGACCGTTCGATGTGGCGGTGTCGACCTGACCGCCCTGCCCGATCAGCGCCTGCCCGAACCCTTGGGTCTTGTCCCACACATCGACAGTGGCCTGCGCGGTCTCGCGAACCTGCTGGTTGTACTTCGCGAGCGCGTCCTGCACAGCGACCGGCTTGCCGGACAGGATCTGCAGTGCGGTCTTCATCGCGTCGATGCGGTCCGCGGCCGATGCGGACGAGTCAGCGAGGGTCTTCACCGCGGCTGATAGCGTCGCGAATCCGGGCGAGGTGTTCTTCGCTGTTTCCTGCGTTTTCAGCAGTTCGTCGCGAGCTCCCTGCAGCGCGGACGCCGCGTATCGGCCGTCCTGCCCCATGCCTTGCAGCTTTTTGTTCAGGTCATTGAATTTGCTTGTGTCAGCGAGTGTCTCGGCGAGCTGCTGATCGGAGATCTTGAGATCGTCCATGATCCTTTTCGCGCCGGTCCAGCGATCTGCCTGCCAGTTTTCGTTCTTCGCGTTGTCGTTCCACGGCGCCTCGAGTGCCTTGTCCCAGAATCCGGGACGCTTCTCGCTCAGCTGGTCCATCGACCGTTTCAGGATCCCGACCTGCTGCGTGGCGGCGTCGATGGCTTTGGTGTCGAACGCGCCGTTGTTCTGCGCGAAGATCTCCGACTGTTGCACTCGCAGTTTCGCGCCCTCGCGGGCGAGGTCGTTCATCGCCTTCTGCCGCGCTTCGGCCTTGCGGTTCTCCTCGATCCAGCTGGTGACCGCGAACGTCGCCGCGGTGAGCGCCAGCACCCACGGGCCGCCGAGGAGGCTGACCACGCCACTTGCCGCGGAGCGTAATCCGCTCGACGCGGCAGCCACGGTGCCCTGTGTGCGCGCGAGCACCGACGCGCTCTCGGAGGCGTTGCGGTAGGCCTCGCCCATCTTGCCGAGCGTGGGCACCCGAGTTTCGAGGGTGGCGACGGCGGCGCCATAGCGGGACAGGCTTGCGCCGCTGGCGGCGGCGAGCTGCTGCTGCACCGCCATCTGTTCGTTGAACCCGCGGATCTTGTCGCGCGCGTTGCCGAACTGTGTGCCAAGCGTGGTGCCGAGGTTGGTGAATCTCAGCGCGGCCAGTGCGCCGGCCGCGGCGAGCACTGGGGTCGGAAGGTCGGCGACGAACTTCACGACCGGCGCGAGGGCGTGTGCGAAATCGACCGCGCCGTCGGCGGCGGTGTGCAGTGCATCGGCGACGTGTGGGGTGGCGTCGGTGATGAATGTCGCTGCGCCCTTCGCGAATTGCTCAAGCGGGCCTTTCGCGAGGTCGTAGATTTCGAGCGCCATGTCCTCGGCGGCGTTCTGGATCCGCTCCATCGCGCCGGGCAGGCCCTGCATTTTCGCGTTGGCGACATCGGCCGCTGACCCCTGCCGCGACATGGCGTCGTGCATGGCGTCGTAGCCTTCCGCGCCCTTCTCCGCGGCGATGCCGGCCAAGCGCATCGCGTCCGACCCGAACAGGGTCGCCGCGGCGGCCTGGAAGTTCTGGTCGGTCATCCGCTTCGATGCGTCGTGGATCTGACCGAACAGCGAGTGGAGGCCGACGAACTTGCCCTGCGCGTCGTACACGGTAAGGCCGAGCGAGTGCATTGCCTGCTGTGCCGGTTTGCCCTGGTCGGTCAGCGCCAGCAGCGCCGATTTCAGCAGGGTGCCGGCGTCGCTGCCCTTGATGCCGCTGTTGGCCATGAGACCGATCGCCGAGGCGGTGTCCTCGACGGTCAATCCGAATTGGTGGGCCACCGCGCCGCCGGACTGCAAGGCGTATGCGACGTCGGTGATTTCGGCCGAGGATGCGTTCGCGGTGTTGGCGAGCACGTCGGCGACCCGGGTCGCGTCGGATGCCTGCAAACCGAACGCCTGCAGGGCGCTCGATTGGATGGTCGCGGCCTGCGCGGCGTCGATCTGGGCGGCGGCGGCCAGCTGCAGCGACCCCTTCGCCGCGTCCATCGACTGTTTGACGTTGAAACCGCCCTTGGCGAGCTCGGTCATCGCCGCGGCGGCATCGTTGGCGCTCGTGCCGGGCAGGGTGATGTCGTTGCCGAGCTGCTTGGCCTTCGCCGATACCTCGGCCATCTCGGAGGCCGACGCGTTCGCGACCGCGCGCATCGTGTTCAGGGTGCTCGTGAAATCGTTGCCGATTTTGATGACCTGACCGAATGCGGCAGTGCCGGCGAACGCCAACCCGAGCGCACCGCCGAGCGCGGTCGCCGCCCCGATCGCGGGCTGCAACTGCTGGCGCATCTTGCCGACGAATTCGCGGGTGTCGGGCGCTACCAGGATGTCGATCCGGCCACCGGCCATGCGGTCACCTCCCTTCGAATCGGGCCATCAGCTCCCGCAAACCGACCTTGCGGGGCGGGGGCACTTCGTATTTCTTGTGCTCGGCGTGAGCGCGCTCGGCGAGTTCGGCTGTGACGTCCGGATCGCGCAGCGCGACCGGCGCGAAGATCGGCCGCGGCGGCGGTTTGATACCGGCCGCCTTGCGTGCTTCACGCTCGCGTTTGATCTCTGGATCGTCGGGATCGGTTGTGTCGCCGATGTATTCCCACGTGGCCGCATAGTCGAGGCGGTCGACCAGGCGGGCGATGTTCTCGCTGTCGCGGGCGGATTGGGTGTCGCGCGCTGCCGAATCTTCGAGCAGCGCGGCGACATCCATGTACGGCATCTCGGCGAGTGCCGTGCGGAGGTTCAGTCCGTAGTAGTGCTGGACTCGGGCGAAGGCTGCGCCCCAGCGGTCGGGCTTGACAAGGCCGACCAGGGCAGGGGCGCGAGGAGTTCCCCCTTGTGCAGCTCCGACAGGTTGATGATCCTGTTGAGCGCCTTCGCAGCATGCTCAGGGGTCAGCTGACCGACCTGCTCCCACAGTCCGGGCCCGTCGCTGGTGATCAGCGACAGCAATTCCTCGATCTGGACACGTTCGGCCAGCGCATAGAACTTGACCGCCTCGGCACCGGTGAACTGCCGCCGCACGTCGCAGTCGACGCCGAGCAATCTGATCGGCACGGGCTCGCCACCGTCGACGGCGAATTCGTCGAGGATGTCGATCCGTTCGGGCGCCGCGGGCGCGGCCGGGGTCACCGGCCGCGCCTGCTGACGCCGGTTCGGCGCCGTTGCGGCGCCGGACTTGCGTTGTGTCGCCACCGATTACCCCCGGTCGACCTTCACGGTGCCCGACGGGGTCAGGCCCGAGCCGTCCGCGGTGAGCTGGCCGGGCTTCTTGATCAGCACCGTGTAGGGGCCGCCCGCCGAGCCGGTCACGGTCGCGTTGCCCGTGCCGATGCTCGACAGTCCTTCCAGCGCGGACTGCACCGCGCTGTTCGCGGCGTTGTTGGCGATGCCGCTGGTGGTCTGCCCGCCGAACCCGAGAGTCCAGGTTCCGCCGGTGCTGCCCGCGGGCAGGGTGACCACGAAGCTGCCCCACAGCGGGTTCCACGAGGTCAACGGAATGAACGGGTCGAGTGCGAGCAGCTCGAATTCGAACCCGTCGAGGTCTTCCTTGCCGAATGTGCGCGGCGGCGGGGTGGTCAGGGTGACCCTCGGCGAGTAGAAGGCGGCGTTACCGTCCTCGTCGCGCAGGGTCGCCACCAACGCGAAGTCCTCGTCGTCCCCCATATTCCACGCGAAAATGCTAGAGCCCGGCGAGGTTTCGGAGATGCTTCCGCCCTGCAGCGCGGTCAGCGTGGACGCGACCGAGTAGTCGACACACCGCATCTTCATACGCTCTTCGGTCGGCGACTTGACCACCTTGTATGGCGCCCTTCTGCGGTTCCACACCTTCTTCGGCGTGGTGTCGCGGGTCGGGGTCAGCTCGAAACCGGCCTCGATACCGCCGAACGGATCCCAATGGACGGCGCCGGACACGAGGTCGACAGCGAACGGGTCGGTGGGCATCGCGGTGCCCGCCGGCGCACGGTATCCGTCGCCGTCGAGCCACACATACGCCTTTTCGGGATCAGCGTGAACGCTCATGACTACCTCCTCGGAGGGAATTGCGCGCAGCACGAAATAGGCTGCACTGGAATGGTTTTCAGTGGCGCGGCGCGCGCATCTTGAGTTCCACGCGGATCGTCGCGCGGTACAGCGGATTGTCGGGGCCGCGTTTGGTGTCGACGAAGGTGATCGGGCCGTCGGTCCAGCGGGCTTTCCACCCGGATCCGCGGAACTCCTGCGGTCGGGCCCGCGCGAGCAGATCGCCTGCCAGCGCCGCGACATCCCACGCGAGTTCTTCGGGATCGGTGGTGCCACCGAGGATTTCGATTTTCGGCACCCACACGTCGACCTGGACGAGCGGTTTGCGCAGCGTCGGATCCTCGCCCACGTTGCCCGGCGCGCGCAGCGTCACGCATGCGGCGGTGAGCGGGTCGGGCAGGTCGCGGGTCGTGATCGCTGCGGCAGGCACCCTCGCGGTGAACTGCGGCTGCGCGATCAGGAACGCCCGGACAGCGCCGGGCGCGAACGGGATCGGTGTCATCGGCGGCGCCCTCGCGGCTGCCAACCGGAGTACCGGCCGCGCTTGCGGGCAGCGTCGGTCAGCGTCGCATGCGCTGGGGTATCGCTGGTCCCGTATTCCTTGTACATGGCGTCGGGGTCGTCATCGACGACGTCGACGTCGTTGCCGTGGATATCCTCGCGGATGCCGTCACGGAATTCGCCGGTCAGTACGGGCGCGGTCGCTCGCGCTTCCTCGACGATCTCCTTGGTGATCTCGCGTCGCCGCGGCGTCGACAGCACCCGCGCCGAGCGGTTGACCACACCATCGAAGACGGTCAGCCGTGCCGAGCCGGCCATCAGCTATCGGCTGCGCTTCCGCGGCTCGGTCTCGGCAGTTGGTTCGGAAACCGCGGCCGGCTCGACAGCCGGCGCCGCCTCGGCCGCCGGTGCCGCTGCCTCGGTGAGCGGTTCGGGGATGGCCCGAATCAGACCGCTCTCGACAGTGCCGACCGGCTCGCTCGGACGCGCGGCGGCCTTCGCCTGCTCGGCCTTGTGCCGCTTGTAGGCGCGGCCCTCGGCCGAGCCGGTGTGGGTGATGCCGTTGTCATCGGTCCACGTGACGATCATGGGTTACTCCTTCATATCGGATGCGTGCCGCACGATGGCGGCGATATAGGCGGGACGGCGTGACCCCGTGGCCGGGCGCCGCACTCGCGGGGTGCCCTGCACAGTGACGGTGCCGCCCACGTCGACGAGGTCGGAAACCGTTGCCGGGCCGTCGAATCGCACGACATCGCGTCGTGAGAGCCCGCCCGGCAGACCGGGATCCAGTAGCAGCGTCAGACGTTCGGTAGTGACACCGCCGCCGAGGTCTTCCTGCTCGGGCCCGGTGATGATCCGCTGCTGCAGCAGACCCGTCCACGGCACCTCTTCCGGCTCGCCCGGAATCGCGTTGCCTGTACTGGGATCGGTCGTGGTGGGCCCGGGCCGCAGCACGGTCCACTTCTCCGGCAGAGTCATCGGCCTGTCCTGATCGTGAACGCGTCGCTGCCGTCGTCCGGGGTGTCGAGCAGGTCGTTGAGCTCCTCGGTCGTCACATACACGAGCCCGGCTCGCGAGTCTGCCGAGTACTGCTCGGACACCTCCGGATATTCGGTGCGGGTGACCCCGATCCCGCGGCGCATCTTGGTCAGAGCACGCAGCACCATCGCGGCGCCGGTGCCTGTCACGAGGACGGGATCGAGGCGGCCATCGGCGATTCGCTCGTCGAGATTGGACACCCGCGACCGCAGTTTCGCCGACGCGATCGCAATGAACCGCTCGACCTGCGTTTTCTCCGGCTCCTCGTATGTTTCGCCCGAGATGTCCTGAATATCAGCGAGATCGAACAACGGCGCAGACGCGGTCATGCCTGAGCATCACCATTCGGCGCAGGGGTAGTGGCCTGCACGATCGCGGTGAGGATCTCGGCACGCTTGGTGGCGCCCGCGAGATCGATGCCGGCCTTGTGCGCGTAGTCGCGCAGCTGCGGCACAGTCCACTCGTCCATCGGCTTCGCCGGCGGGTCATCCGGGCCCGGACCCTGGCCGTCGCCCTGGCCGTCGCCCTGGCCGTCGCCCTGGCCGTCGCCCTGGCCGTCGCCCTGGCCGTCGCCCTGGCCGTCGCCCGAGTCCTCGGCGTGCGCCTCGTCCTCGTCGGCCCACACGTCCGGGTTGGTGATCTTCGCGATCGCCCAACCGTCGGGGATATCTCCGGGCCCGTAGATGTGCGCGTTGCCGTCGTCGTCGTAGACGTGCACCGTGGTGTTGAGCGCCGCCATCACAGCACCGTCGCGATCATGGTGGCGTTCGCGTTCAGCAGCAGCGGCAGACCGATGCCCGACGCCTTGGTCCACCGCGCGACCGGGTCGGCGTCGATGTAGGAACCGACGACGATGCCCGGGGCGTCGGTCTCATCGATGCCGTAGTCGGGTTCGAGCGCCTCGGCGGTGGTGCCCCACGCGGTTTCGCCGATCTTGACGCCCGACCGCGGCACGTAGACGACAGCGGTGTCGGGGAACAGCCGCTGGACGTTGCCGGCCGCGTCCTCGACCTGAGCGTCGAAGATCTCGAACGGGGGATGTCCGAACGAGGTGAACAGCGCGTTGACCTGGTCGCGGGTCACGACGCCCTGCGTCGAGCCCGGGGGGAGGCAGTAGGCGCGGATCTTGTCGTTGCGCATCAGCGCGGACATGACGCGCTGCGAGGTGATCGCACGGCCCGGGTTCCCGGAGTTGGTGGCCCGGTAGACCGAGAACCACGACTCCTGGTCGTTGATCGGGTCGGCTGCGCCGGCGCCGGTCACGCCCCACTTGGTCGCCGCGGTGACGGTGTTGCCCGGCGCGCGACCGAAATCGGCGGTCAGGGACAGACCGTTCTCCGCAAGGGTGACCTTGCCGCTGACGATCGCCTCGGCCTTGGCCATGATGATCCGGGTGCGCAGCGCGTCCGCCAGCTCGACCGCGTCATTGAAGATCAGGTCGCGGATCGCGGTGTCGGCCTTACGCAGCCGCAGCCGGTCGTACTCACCGAGTCGCCGCTTCTCCGACATCGGGGGCAGCTCACCCGAGATCCGGGTGATGCCCTTGCGGCCGGTGATCCGCGCCTCGGTGTCGTACGACCGGAACTGAGCAGCTCGGCGCAGACCGCGCTGAGTGATGTTCGCCCGGAACTCGACGTCGTCGATCATGGTGTCGGGCAACAGATCGTTGACGATCGCGAGGTCGTTGACCGGCATGTCGGCCAACGCTTCGCGCACGTAACCGGTCAGTTCGGCCGGCTGGACGTAATCGGAATTGATCACGAGTGCCATCGGACGCCTCCTCTCAGAAGTAGCTGATCTGCTTGGCAGTCGCCTGCCCGGCAGCGTTGACGGTGTGGGGCAACTTGGCGACGATCACGGCGCCGTGCCAGTGCAGAGCACCGGCCACCTTGGTCAGGCCCGCCGGCACCTTGACCGCGGTCAGCAGGTGACCGGCGATCACCGCGGCCGACTCGTCGCCCGGGCTGAACAGCCCGTAGAGGCCGCTGCCGAGCTTCTTGAGCGCGTAGCCCGATTTCATCCAGCCCTCGGGGTAGTGAGTGGCCGGGGTGAAGGTGGACAGGTCGAGGGTGATCGAGCGTGCACGGTCGGTGCCCTCGGCCGAGGCGAGCCACGACTGGTCGTCCTGACCGAAGATCTCCGTCTTGACGTTGAGGTCCATCGTCCCTCCTTTCAGAGTGTGGAATTACTTGCTGTTCTGCTGTTTTCGCGCCCGGTACTCGTCACGACCGGCCGCCATTGATCCACCAGTGGCGTTGTGGTTACCGCCGCCCTGTCGCCGGTCCGGCTTCGGGGTCGGGGGCACGGGAGGGGTCGCAGGATCGGTGGTCACGCCGCCGATCTGCGCTTTGAGTGCCTGCGCGTCGGCGATCAACTCCTCGCGAGTGGTGCCGACCAGACGTCCGGCCATCGACAGCGGCAGGCCGGCCTCGTTGGCTGCCTCGTAGCGGCGGGCCAGACCGGCGTCCCGTTCGAGCTCGCGCATGCGCTCCTCGCGGCGCTGCTCCTAGGACTTGTTGGCGTTCTCGATCGCCTTGAGCTTGGCCTCAGCCTCGCGCTGTGCCTTCTCAGCAGCCGCGCGAAGTGCCCGCTCGGCCTTGATCGCGTTCTTGCCGCCCTCGCCCAAGTCGTCGGGCTCGCCGCCCTTGCTCGGTTCCCCGTCTTTCGGCGGCGCCGAACCTGCCGGCGGCGTGGTGCCGTCGCCCTGGCCGCCTTCGGCGGGAGGTTCGCCCTCCCCCGATCCGCCCTGGATCAGGTAGATCGGTGCGCCGGTTCGGCGGAGGCCGATCGCGCGACCCCAGACCGGATGCGTTGGCAGCTTGATATCCACTGGTGTTCCTCCGTCGCGGAGATTCCGGCCGGCCTCGCGCCGGTCGGGACGATTAGGGGTGCCGCCCGATGTGCGCGGGGCGGTGCGCGCGGATCCCGCTTAGCTGCGGGACGATTCGTCGGCGTCGCGGCCGGATTGCCAGCCAGCGAGCCAGAGCCGAGCGAGCATGGTCGCTTTCGGGTTCGCCTCGGCGATATCGGCGCCGTCGACGACGATGTCGCGGTACGACAGCCCGGCGCGGGCCGCGGCTGAGTACGGGTTCGCGGTGGTCGGTTCGCCGGCGTCGAATGCGGCGCGACCAGCGTTACGGGCGTCGAGGTATTCCTGTGCGCTCATGCCAGGAAATCCCTTCTGCTCGACTGGATCCGCGCGAGCTCGGTCGGGTCGAGCAGCTGCGCTTTCAGCTCGGCTTTCGTCACGCGCCCGTGCTCATCCCACCATGCCCGCAGTTCTTCGCTGGCGTGCTTGCGGGCCTGCGCCTCGGGCATCGACCACAGACGCCGCGGATCGGTGCCGGCCTTCTCGCCCGCCTTCGACAGCATGTAGCCGTTGGTGTCGTTCTCGGCCTGCAACCACGCCCGATACGCCTCGTCCTTGTGCCACGCGCGGATCTGAGCGTCGAGGCTCTTGCCCTCGTAACCCCAGCTGTTCAGGGTCGAGGTCGCGTTGTAGCGGCGCTGCTTCTCGACCGGCACGCCGTACGCCCGCTCGATCGCTTCCTCGTCGTCGACGCCCCGCGCGAGCAGCTGCTCGTAGGTCGAGTCCGCGGTACGGTTCTTCGCCTCCCGGGCCGCGGCGCGACGCTCCCGCTCGACCTGCGCACGCAGTGTGCGGCGGTCGATCTCCGCGGCGAGAGCGTCGAATTCGTCGTCGACGATGCCGGCCTCGGCCTTGGCGAACATCCGCGCCTCGAGATCCGCGGTCGACTGCCCGGCGAACGGTGACGTCTTGCGCGCCTTCCGTTTCGGCGCTGCCTCGCCGATGTTCGGTGTCTCGACCGGTGCGGCTTCGACCGCGGGCGCGGGCGCGGGTTTGGGCGCAGCGGGTTGCGGTGTCGGCTTCGGTACCCGTTTCGGCTGTCCGTCGAAGATGTAGCCGTTCTTGCGCAGCAGCGACAGCACTTCGGCGCGGTCCTCGGCGATCTGGTAGATCGCTTCGGGCATCAGCCGCGGCGTGGTCTTCGCGTTGCGGCCACGGGCCCGGATCGCCTTGCCTGCGATGCCGCGTTTGGTCACGCCCTCGGTGGTGATCGCGAGCTCGCGGCCGTATACGCCGGCGACCTTCATGCCGCGCTCGGCGTTGACCACTTGCGAGATATCGGCGCCGTCGCGGATCGCCTCGGCACTGGCCTTGCCGAATATCTTGTCCTGCTGCTCGTTCGACAAGCTGTCGAAGTAGGCGCGCGGGTCGGTGGTCAGGTCGTCGGCGACATCCTCGCTGGCGGGGATGTTGCGGCAGTCGCAGCCGGGGTGGCGTTGAAACGAGGCCTTCTTGTACCAGCGTCCAGCCAGCACCGCGCAGCGCGGGCAGCACGGCACGTTGATCAGCCGCACATATCCGACACCGGGGCGGGCGGTGATCGCGAGCCCGGTCGCAACCCTGGCTGCGTCAGCGACCTGAGTCTGCGTGTACTGCAGCAGAGTCTTACTGGCCTTCTCCCACGCCAGCGACGGTGAATAGCCTTGCCCGACGTCGTGTTTGGCGTGCACGATCGCCCCGTACAGCAAGCCCTCGAGGTCGCGGCCGTCGGAGGCGATACCGACCAGGCGTGAGGCGTCGATACCGACGTCGGGGTCGACCGGGGTGCCGAGCTGGTCAAGCACCCGCCCGACATAGTCGTCGGCGCCGCTGACCGCTTTCGCCTGCCCCGCGGTGATCGTCGCGACGAGCCGGTCGGCGTTGGCCGCGAACCACTCATCGAACTCCGCCGGCGGACGCTGGCCCCAGATGTCGCGGGCCGCCCGCAGTACCTTCGCGGTGATGTCGCGCTGTTCGGAGTAGTACTCAGCCGATGCCGGTGGCAGCAGCGGTGGCATTGCCCGCACCGTTCGTGTTCAGGTCACGGGCGAGCCGGTTCACCGGATCATTCTCGGCCTCGGCGGCGAAGTAGCCGAGCTCGCGGGCCTTGCGTGCCTCGTCCCAACCCATCTCATCCCACGAACCCTCACGCGAGAGCACCGGGACACCGCCGGCCTTCTTCACGATCGAGTCCGCTTCCTCGGCGAGGGTCGGGGTCGACGCATCGCGCCAATCGAGCGCGATGGGCAGACCAGCCGCGGGCCATTCGCCGGTGCGGAATCGTTCGTACAGCGCCATCGTCCAGCCGAGCGCCACACCGACATGGGTGTTCGATTCCTCGACGTTGCTGACGATGCGGGACTCGTCGGCCCGGATCGCGCCCTCCGCAGCAGGATTCGCGGTGTTGGCGCCGAAGTAGCGGAACGGCAGACCAGTCACACTCGAGGCGAGCTCGGCATACATCTTCACGGTGTTGTGAAAACCGGAGATGTCCGCGCCGGGCAGCTGACCGATATGGGCGTCCTTCAGGCTCTTCTGGGTCGCCCACAGCGCATCGAGGTAGGTCTGCCACGTCGGCTGCGGGTTGCCGTTCTTGTCGACGAAATCGTTCTTGCTGAAACCGAGCGCGTACCGCTTGGGCATTGCGACGGTCTCGACGCCGTACTGCAGGTCGGTCAGCGTCCGCGCGCACGCGTCGGTGATCGGCATGACCGAACGCATCTCGGTTTCGCCGTCCCAGTGCCCCAGCCGACGCCGGTTGAGCGCCAGAACCACCGGCACGCGGCCGAGCCCGTGCTCGTCGACGCCGTTGTCGTCGCCGACGATGTCGAGATCCCAGATGCCTGCCCGGATCACGATCTGGATGGTCTTGTCGGGCAGCAGCAGCGTTCCGACCCGCTGCCGCATGTCCTCGTCGTAGTACTGGCGCAGCGCCGCCACGATACGCCGTTTGCGCGAGTCGACGAGCACCGTCATCTGCTGAGGAGACTCGACCCGGATCAGCGGGTGCTCGGGGTCGTCCTCGTTGGTGCCGACCGACAGCATGCCGCGGCCGAAGATCCGCATTTCCTTGCACAGGATCGGGATCTCGGAGGCGAGGTTGTTCGCGGTGAACCCTTCCTGCAGCGGCTTGTCGGCCGGGCCTCTGCCGTCGCTGCCGGGCTGGTAGACGCTCTTGACCTTCTGCCGCCGCATCAGTTCGTCGACGTACATGCCGGGCCAGTTGATGACCAGTTCGAGAATGCGGAGCTCCTCGGGCACCGCCAGGCCGAGGTGCTTCAACCGTTGCGTGCCTTTGTAGTAGGCGTCGTGCTTCTTGTCCTCGCGCGCCAGGCGGTGATGCTTCGCGTTGAGTCGGTTGATGATGTCGCGTTCGTCGTCGGTGAGCGTTGTACGCAGCTCGACCATGTAGCGCTCACCTCCTGGTGTGTCACCGCATCGAGAACATGCGGCCGTCGATGTCTTCCCATCCGGCCTCGCGCGCATCCGATGCGGCTTCGTGGGCGAGGATGGACGCGATCGCGGTGTCGATCTTCTGGTGATCAGCTGGCTTGCCGAGCACGTACTTGTCACCGGGTTTCGATACCTTGCGGGCGTTGCCGATGTGGGTGGCCGCGATCGGGCACCCGTCGTGTGTGATTCGCCGCGTGGTCAGGTCGGTTTCGAATCTGCGGATTGCGAAGTACATCGGGCTGATTCGGTTTGTCGCCCATTCCATGACGTGTTCTTCTCCGTAGGCGAGTGCCCAGTCGCCGATCTCGCTGCGCCAGTCGAGCGGGTCGGCGTACATCCGTGCCACCCGCCAGGTTTCGAACACTTCCGCGACCGCGGCGTGCACTTCGCCGCGCGGGATCCGCCCGCCCCAGTCGGCCGGATTCCAGATCGTCGGCCGCTTGTCCGGCCCGTATCGCGGGGTGAACTGGAATCCCTCGCGGGTCTCGGCCCGCAGGGCGGTCCAGTCGTTGTTCTCCGACCCGTCGAACCCGACCGCGATCGCGGTGCCGGGCGGCGGATTAGGAAGCCACAGCTTGGGCATAAGCCGCGTCCCACAGGTCGGGCGGCAGCCATGTGCCGGCGCGGGCGACCAACCGGTTGCCGAAGAATCGTTCGGCCTGCGCGGGGTCGACCTCGTTCAGCTCGGCGGCCTCGGCCTCGATGCTGTCGAGGTTCACCCAGGGCGAGCCCTCATAGACGTATTTCAGGATCCGGCGGCGATCGCGTTTGTTCTTCCACGACAACGCTTTCGGCGGCTCCCGGTAGAACCGGAACACGTCTGTGGCGTTCGATTCGTAGGTGCGCTGCGCGGTGCTGTTCTCAGCGGGATCCCACGCGTTCGTGGTTTCGAGTGTTCGCCCGCCCATGCCGGCCGCGCCGCGGCGTTGGGTCTCGGCGATGCCGACCATCTTGTTCTGCTTGGTGTAGAGGCCGGTCTCGTCCTGCAGTACCCACGACACCGGGTTGCCGACTCGGCCGCGCGCCGAGCTGGTGACCGCGTCGATGCGGTCGAAGTCCTCGCCGCCGACACCGCCGAATATGCGAATGAAGCCCTCGCGCACGGCCATCAGGTCGCCGAGCGGGCCGAGCCGGATCATCGCGGTCAGCGGACGGTAGACGTTGCCGACCTGGTCTTCGTTGTTCGCGGTCAGCTGGATGACCGGCGACGGGTGACGCATGCCCATCGGCTCGCCCGGGAGATATTCGTATTCCCAGCCGCAGCCGCAACCCCAGTCCGAGCACGCGTACCCGTCGCCTTCCTCGGCCCAGCCGAGAAACTGTGACGGTCCGACCGCTTCGAGGCACGCCATCGACGCGCCCCACGGGCCCTTGCCGGTCTTCTGCGGCGCGACTATCTGAGCGCGCCGGTAGGTGAATGCCTGGTTGAACAGCGGTTCGTCATCGGATGTCCACTGCACGCT
>NZ_BDAV01000006.1 GCF_001612635.1 Nocardia africana NBRC 100379
ACCTTCTGGGCCTCGCAGCCATCCTCGCTATCCTCGCAGCCACCCAAACAACGACCTCAGACCACCTTCCCGTACCGCTTGTACTGGCTGTCTTCCCGGGTTGGGGCCTGTTCGGGTTGATCGCCGCATACTTGCTCTACCGACGCTCGACGACATTCGTGCTGTTCCGGCCTATCGTCGATCTCGAGTCGGCACGGATCAGGGCACATCCGCGGTTCGCGAAGGCGTTCGAATCGCGAGGGTCGCTGTCCGGCGAGGCATAGACCGTTCTGCTCCGCTCTCGGTCCCGGCACGCAGTTCACCCAGCACCGCGGAGATCGGGCCAGCACTGTTTCGGCATGGTGAACATTCGGCAGCTCTAGGACTCTGCGCAGATGAGGTGCCTGGGCCAGAGTCCCGCTAAACCTGTCTGCGCAGTAGTCGAGTCGACAGCTCCGCACCCGGAGCGACGTGCAAGTATGACCACGTGCCTGTAGCGAGCCCCGCTAGTACACGAAATCGTCTGTTCACCGTTGGTTACGAAGGCCGGCGAGCGGACGAACTTGTCGCGATTCTGACGGAGGCCGGCGTGGCGACCGTCGTGGACGTGCGACTTACTCCCATCTCGCGCAAACCGGGACTATCGAAGACTAAATTGTCGGCGGCCCTGGGCCAGGCCGGCATCCGTTACGTGCATCTCAGGGAGCTCGGCAACCCCCGGGACAATCGCGACGGTTTCCGCGTCGGTGACGCCGATGCGCGCGACCGATATGCGCATGTACTCGAGAGCCCGGAAGGAGCCGATGCGCTGCACTCGGTCAGGACGCTCATGGCGCAGGGCCCGGTCGCACTGCTCTGTTTCGAGCACGACCACACCACCTGCCACCGTCACATGGTCGCCGATGCTGTACGCGATGCCGCTACTGCGGAAGTAATTCAGCTGTGACACAACCACTTACAGCATGGCCAGCTGGTCGGGCTCGGCACGGGAACTCACCTTCGGGTACCACGCACCGAGCACTTCGAACGACCTACGGTGCAGCACCGGGTTCCCCATGAAGAAGGTTAACGAAGTCTTTGATCGAAACAATTGACACCGGCCGGCACTGAATGGAGTACACCGTGCGTGAACAGGGCCGCATGCGTCTGCGACAGGTACGGGGCGACGTAGATTGCGAGCAAGCGGAGCACGCACTCCCGGCCATGCCTCGGGACAACGCTTGACAGGAGTAAGGCAAGGGCTCCAGCAAGGTGAAGAGTGAGACCTCGATGGCCTGAATCAGGTTGTTGTCGAACCTGATTCGCACTTCCGGAGCTACAATAGTCCGGCACGGTGCTCAACTGTCGACCTGAGCCCGAACCGCCATCACAGGCAGGGGGAGCATGAATTCGACGCCGCCGGCGGACTGGTACTCAGACCCGGAAGACAACCGCTTCATAAGGTATTGGAACGGTGCCGAGTGGACCGCCGATCGCCGACCCGTCGCGGCCACTGACGGTGGACCGATCGAACATAGCGCCGGGCAGGGGTCGAAGGTTCCACTGTTCGGTGCCCGCGCGCACGCGAAACGTCAGTCCCAGGAGCTCGCCGACCTGCAAGCCGAAAACCGGAAGCTGCGTGAACAACTGGAGCGAACAGGGAGCCTGGAGATCGCGGAGATACAGCAGCTTCGTGATCAGCTCGCATCGCAGATCGCTAGCGAGCAGGCACTTCTGGATGAACTACGCCAAGAGATCATCCACACCCGAGACGAGCAGATGCTGCAGGAAATCGGCATCTACGAATACCACCATCCACTCTCGAACTCGGTAAACCACCGCGCGGAGCTGGAAGATCTGCACCGACAAATCAAGGCGATGGCGCGGCAAGACGGCCGTGCGATCGAGGCGTCCACATCCTGGGTCGTGCGCGGGTCCGTTACCGAAGGCCGCCAAATGGTCCGGGAATACTCGAAACTCATGTTGCGTGCGTACAACGCCGAAGCAGACAATCTCGTACGAAGTCTCAAGCCCTACAAGCTACCCACGGCGCTGAAACGGCTCGACAAGGTTGCGTTCACGATCGAGCGACTGGGTCGAACGATGGACCTACGAGTTGCGCCCGAGTACCACCGGCTCCGCTATCGCGAACTGGAAGTGACTGCGGCACATCTAGAAGAAGTCGCCTATCAGAGGCAACTCGAGCGCGATGAGCGGGACCGTCAGCGCGAGGAGCGCAAGGCACAGCAGGAAATGGCGCGCGAACGGGCGAGAATCGACCGTGAGGAAAAGCAGTACCGTCATACTCTCGCCGAGTTCGAGCGCGTAGGCAAGGGGAGCACATCCGATGCGGACAGGGTACGCGATAAGCTGAAAGAGCTCGAAAGCCATCGGCAGCGGGTCGACTATCAGGCGACGAACACGTCGGCGGGCCATGTCTATGTCATTTCCAACATCGGCGCATTCGGCGACGGCATGGTCCATATCGGCTTCACCCGCCGATTCGATCCCGAGGAACGCATACGCGATCTGAGCAATACCGCGGTACCTTTTCCGTTCGACGTCCACGTTATGCTCTACGACGACGACGCGGCCGGAATCGAAGCGGAACTGCATCGACGACTGGCGGATAGGCGGGTCAACCGGATCAACGAGCGCCGCGAATTCTTCTACGCCACCCCTGCCGAGGTGCGCGAGCTTCTGCAGGAAGTAACAAAGGGCAAGCTACTCGAATTCACCGAGTTGGCCGAAGCCGTGGACTTTCGCCAAAGCCGTGCGGCAGCTCAGGGCACTTCCCAGGAGTGACGGTCCGTTTCACCCCGACGGTGTTCGCGATACCGGACCACGTAGCTTCTCACGTGGCTTTTGTGCCTGCTTGTGCCCGGCGCGTCGCCACCAGACTTCTGCCTCGTCCGGAATACCCCTGTAGCGCAGGCGAATCGCGAGGTTGTGCATGGCGTCGCAATGGTTGGCTTCGGCCGCACGGCGATACCAGGTGAGAGCTTCGTCGAAGCGCTGAGTCTTATCGAGCAGGATGGCGAGGTTGTACATCGAATCGGTATTGCCGGCCTTCGCGGCTGCGCGCCACCAGTTCTCGGCGTCGCGGACCTGCCGTGTCGCCAGCAATAGCCCCGCCAGATTTCCCATAGCCTCCACATTTCCTCGCGCGGCGGCTTCTCGATACCAGTCGTGCGCTTCGCTGAGTTTTCGCCGGGCGTGCAGGAGGTTGGCGAGGTTGTTCATGGCGCCGGTATGCCCCTGCCGAGCGGCGCGACGCCATAAGTCCTCGGCTTGAGCGAGCTGGTTTTGTTCGGCGAAGAGTAGGCCTCCATGAAACAGCGATTCGGATTCTGCATCCGGGCCAGCATGTAGATCGACCACCGCTGCGGAGCCGGTTTCCGCGGCCGAAACTCGCGTGGGCCGCGGTGCCCAATTCTTCGGAACGATAGGCCAATTCGCAGTGGTCGTACTGCCGAGCACTGCTAGGAATCTGTCACGCCCCTCCGTGCTCAGCCCGTCGACGGCCGTCATCGGCGTGAACGCCAGTGACGAATCCCCTTCCGGCAGGACATGATTGCTGAGAACGCCGATGAGGTATCCGTCGTGTACGATCGCGCCGCCGGATGCGCCGCGCCACT
Source organism: Nocardia africana NBRC 100379 (assembly GCF_001612635.1). Lineage (GTDB taxonomy): Bacteria > Actinomycetota > Actinomycetes > Mycobacteriales > Mycobacteriaceae > Nocardia > Nocardia africana. The sequence continues at coordinate 3,597 of NZ_BDAV01000006.1, forward strand.
GGCTCGAGAACTTCTTGGCCCGGTCGCCGGTGAGTTCCGCCAACCGGGAAGCAGATGCGGGTGGCGGGGTCTGACATTTGAAGGTGAGCTGGGAGGTATCGGCGGCCGTATCCAGTCCCGGTAGTACCGCGGCCTCACCGGTCGGTACGTAGCCGTCGAGCTGAGCTCGTCCATTCCCTTTCCACTCCGGGAAAGCCAATACGCAGCACTCGTCGAGTCTCGCCGCGTGGGATGTGCGTATCCGCGCGCAGGATGCCCGTTCAATGAGGAGATACTCGTCGACCTTCAGTATCGCCAGATCGATATCCCGGCGGCCGGTCCGAAGGTAGACCCGCGCCTGCACATTCCGACCATCGATCAAGACACGATAATCCGTACCCTCCGCGCAGTGATCTGCCGTGAGTATGTACTCCCCGTCGATACGAAAGCCCGAGGCCGAGTGCGATTGACGGTCCTTGAGGTAGCAGATCAGAACGGCTCGATCGACAGCCAGCACTCCTCCGACGCCCCGCTATCGTGGATCGGTCGAATGCAGCGGCGAACTCGTGCGCACTGCGTCGATGTACACCTCGGTCGCCGGCTGCTCATTGTCGGTGAACACGACCGGCTCGAGTGTCATCTTCACGGTCTGGGTCGCAACCGACTGCCGTGATACCTCCGTACCAGCATCGACCAGCCACCACTTGATCCCGCCGTGTGCTTTGCCGGCCGTCGTCACCGCTACCTGTAGCGTCAGCTCCACCGCTGTCGGTTTGAACCGCACCGTCTCCGATTGCGCCCCCTCCCAAGTGCGGGCCAGCTCCGCACGCAGCGCATCGACGGCCGCCGACAACGACACACGCCCGACCAGCGCATCTCCAGATTCCTCAGACACTGCTTCCCCTCACGCCGAATGGTTCGGATCCCACGCTCGCTACGAAATCATAGGGGATACAACAAGAATGAGCCTGAACGACGAGCGCGGCATCGAGTTCGGCAGGAGGGTGTACGACCGGACTCCGGCAAAGGCCTGAGCGTGTCGCCGCCGTGCCGTACCGTCGGTTCAGCTGTCAAGCTGTGTGCGATAGCCTAATTCGTCAAGCACGTCAACCCGACCACTTCGGTCCCCACCGACGGCGGCCACGGATTCGACGACCATGGCGGTGGGAAAGCGTTCTTCGACGAACTCGTCCTCGAGGTCGCCAATAACTTCGGCAAACTACCGAATGCCGACGCCGCCAAACTCGACAAAGCACACTCCACCTGGCACACCTTCGCCACCCACCAGACCCTCACCAACGCCGCAGCCGACATCGCCACCATCTCCGCCATGTTCGACGACATGGACGATGCCACTAACCGTCAACTCATTCAATCGCTTCGCTAGCGTGGCAGCACCTAGGGCCTTTGGAGGGCAGATACCGAGCCGGCTACAACAAGTAAGAAATAGGAAATGCCCTTGCCGCCGTCGAAATAATGGCCCACTGATTCGAACTATCCAATGGTTTCGACAACCCCGTTTGATACGGCCGAACAGCTCGGCGAAATGATCTCTGGCCTGCAGTCGGTACGTCGCTGACATCTGGCGAATTCGCCCCCAACGGTCACACCGTGAGGACAGGCTCACCAGAGCTGCTCTGGAACCAGAACAGTCCAGACCTGTCCCGGCGCGAAGGGGATGACTGCACCAGTCGGGGTTGTATACGTTGTGCCCGCCTCCGGGGAGGGCCGGGACCACACAGCCGGGAACTCTTGACCGTCGCGAAGCACGAGGGCCTGACCGCTACCGGCCGTCTGTGCCAGGGGTGAGACGCTGCCAGCCACGTCACTGATAGCCGAGTTGTGCACCTGCACGCTCTGCAGCACGACGGTACTCGCCGTGAGCCGTCCGGTATCGGCATCGGTGTAGGCGCCACCGTCCATGGACACCAGCCACCCATCGTCGCTGGGTGACCAGTCGAAACCGATCACCGCGCCCGGATACCGCGCTTCCTCATGTTGCGCGGGCCGGCCGCCGGCGGGCGCAGGGCCGAAGTGCAGTTGCGAATCCGGCGGCCAGCCGCCACCTAGGGGCAACTGATCGGGCCGGACGAACATGTTGTGCGGAATGTCGCGACTGTAGTCGCGGAAGTACGCCGCGGGTTGCCGATTGGCCGAGGCGTTCTGGAGCGAGGAGCCGTCGATGGCGGGAATCAGCTCGGGTGCGGAACCAGAGGATGCCAACGTCGGGTTACCGAACTGGGCCAACAGCGTCAGATCCGTTTCCCGCGCGCTTCGGACAGGTCCGACCACAGGGGGCTTGTTGGTCGAGAAAACCGCGGCCAACCGGCTCAAACCGCCTTCGACCGGCTCGACGTACACCATATCGGCGGCTCCGAGCCCCACCGGTGGCCGTGCCTGCGGACTGTTGTCCACCTTCACGACCAACACGGGGGCCCCTACCCGGGAGGGCGCTTCCGAGCCGCCTGCCTGGGGGGATGTGCCCGGGCCTTCTACCCGGGAGGACGTGTCCGAGCCGGGTGCAGCATGCTCGGGCCGGGTGCCGCTGACGCACCCGATTACAGCGCACATCCCCAATGCCGTCAGGAACGCCGCAATCCACATCCACCATCGCTGTCGCATGAGGCAAACCTCTAGCTACCAACGTACGCCGCGCTCGACCAGGGCAGTAGTGAGGTGATGAGCGAAGGTAATCTCATGATCATGGTGGAGACCCCCTTTGGCCGAGTCATCACGGCGATGGTGACCCCCATGCACGCCGACGGCTCGATCGACTACGACGGCCTGCAGAACCTCGCCGTCTACCTCGCCGACCACGGCCATGACGGATTGCTGGTCAACGGGACCACGGGTGAGTCCGCCACCACCACCGACGAGGAGGACTACGCCTGCGTCCGGGCGGTCGTCGAGGCCGTAGGCGACCGCGTCCAGGTGATGGCCGGCTGCGGCACCAACGACACCGAGCATTCCACTCGTGCGGCGCGCGAGATGGTCGCCTGCGGAGCGGACGCTCTCCTCGTCGTCACGCCGTATTACAACAAACCGCCGCAGGACTGCATCCTCGAACACTTCCGTCTGGTCGCCGAGGCCGGCGACGGTGTGCCCGTCATGCTCTACGACATCCCCGGCCGGACCGGGACGGCGCTGAGCACCGATACGATTCGCCGCGCGGCCGACATTCCCGCCGTGCGCGCCGTCAAGGATGCCAAGGGTGATTTCTTCGAGGCCAGTCGGCTCATGTCGCAGACCGACCTGCTCTGGTACTCCGGCGACGACGTCGTCAACCTGCCACACCTCGCTCAAGGCGCCACTGGCATCGTGTCGGTGGTCGGTCACGTCGCGGGCGATCACTACGCGGAGATGATCGCCGCCGTCGACCGCGGCGACCTGCCTCGGGCACGCGAAATCCACCGGCGTCTCATCCCCGCCGTCGATGCGATCATGCACGTCTCACAAGGCGCCATCCAGGCCAAAGCCGCGATGAAAATGCTCGGCGTCATCTCCTCCGATGCGCTGCGTATGCCATACCGACAGGGCCCGCCGGAGCATCAGGAACGTCTGCGTGCCGGACTCGAGGAATCCGGTCTGTTGTAAACGCGACAGGGATGGAACGGCAAATTCACCGTACGGCTCGCACCCGTCCGGACCCCAAGAATCCAGGCCGTCCGGCGCTCGTGTGGGACGCATTCACCGCGGCGGTCCACACCGGGCGAATCGCTGGAGACTGCTGCCCACGAAGCCTCCACACGAGGATTCATGCCCCCAAGACCTGCGGCTTCCACCAATCACCCGGCCGCGATATGCCGAATCTGCGCCGCCAGATCAACCACCCGCCGGTCCTGCTCCCCGTACCGCACCGCCATCTGGCTGTGCAGCCTGCGCAGCCGTTTCAGCGCCGCATCGATGTCACCGTTCTGCACATCGCAGGTGGCCAGCTGACGTTGGCAATGCATGACTTGTTCGTCGTAGGGGCCACGTTCGGCGGTGAGGTCATCGACGAGTGTACGGAAAAGTGCTGCGGCGCCGGCGAAGTCGTTGCTGTCGAAGCGGAGGGCAGCCAGGCTCAGCCGTGCCTCCACTACGTCCGCGTCCCGGGCGCCCAACTGTGAAACTCCCTGTTCTACAATGGTTTCGAGGTCGTTGATGGCGGGAGTGTAGCGGGATTCGGCGGCGAGATCGCGAGCGCGGCGGATCGCGCGCTGGATGTCGGACCGGCTGAAGTCCGTGCTGCGAGGCGGGGCGGCAGCCGTTTCGTCGACGGCGATGATCTTCGTCGGCGCCACGATCGTCTCTGCCGTGCGCGACGCGCCGGCCGCACTCACCGCGGCCGAATACATCCGCGCGGGACCATGGAAGTCGCCGACTTCCGCCAGATCGCCGAGACCGTTGGCGTGGCGCATCAGCACAGTGTGGACCGTGGCGGCGTCCTCGGGCCGACGATCAGGCGACTTGGCGAGCATGCTCATGATCAACCGCGACATGTCCGCCGGAACCTCGGGTCGCTCCCGCCGGATCTCTGCGGGGATCAAGTGAACCTGGTTCTGCCACACCACATATGGCGAACTTCCTGTCATCACACGGTCGCCGGTGAGCAGCTCGTACAACACCAGCCCGAGCGCATAGAGGTCGGTCTGCGCCACCACGGCGCGTCCCTCGACCTGCTCCGGCGCCATGAATGCCGGTGTGCCGAGCGTATTTCCGGTATTGGTGTAGCGCGTCATGTCGGTGTCGGTGGTGACGGCGAGGCCGAAGTCGAGGACCTTCACCGTCCCGTCCGCGCACAGCATGAGGTTGGACGGCTTGAGGTCGCGATGATAGATCCGGTTGCGATGTGTCGCGGCCAATACGGCAGCCGCCTGGGCACCCAGTGCCGCGACCACCCCCACCGGCAACGGCCCGCGCCGCGCGAGCAGTGCGTCCAGGGTGATGCCGTCGACGAATTCCATGACGAGATAAGGGCGTTCGGGCGGGCCGAGGGAAATGCCGGCGTCGTGAATCGCGGGCATACCGGGATGGCTGAGCTGCGCCATCAGCTCGGCCTCGCGCAGAAACCTCTTCGTCCAGTTGGGGTCCTGGTCGAGATTGGCATGGGTGAGTTTCACTGCGATGCGGCGTTTGAGATGGCTGTCGTAGCCTTCGAAGACCTGCCCCATCCCGCCGGCGCCGATCTCCCGGACCAGTTCGTACCGGCCGCCGTCGATCTGCGGTTTCTCCACCGCTACCTCCGTGAATACTCCAACAGCCGACACGTCAACCTACTCATCGACGGTAGCCGGTCGCAGGCCGCCCGATGCCAGGCCCCTCACACCCGTGCGCACCAGCTGCTCGATCGCGGTACGCCGACGTTGCCACGCCACCTCCAGCTCCCACAGTTGCCGGAACGCGGCGCCGATCCGGCGTTGCTCTGCCGGCGGCACCCGCGGTACCCGCAGCCGGTACAGGTCGACCGGTCCGTCCTCGATCGCGGCCTGCAGAACTGCGGCGAGAAAGTCCGGGTCGACAACCGATGCCTTCCCGCGCAGCAGATTGATACCGGCACCCAACAGCACCCCATCGTCGGGGCACACATGGACGGCCGGCTCCGAACCCATCACCACGGCCACATCCCCGGCACGGACGACGACCGCACCGGCCACCGCCCCGTTGCCGGTGCGCGATGCTGCGCGCCCGAGCCGAACATCCTTGGCCGTCAACATCGGCGTCTCGCCGTTTCCGACGCCGACGGTCGGTGGCGCCTCGTACACGCTCAGCGCCTCGGCGGCGACCAGGTCCTCCAGCGAAACAGTGTCGTGCGCAACGGTTTCGGGTTCGAGGGGCGGCGGCGCGGGAACCGGTAGCTCGAGCAATTCGGTCCGCAACTCGGGATATCCGTGCGCAGCCGGGCCGGTCACAGCTCCTCTCCTCCGATCGATTCCGGACCCGGCTCGAGCGCGCCCGCTGTGAGTCCCGTGGTAATGAGCTCAGCGGTGTGTTCGGCCGTCTCGGAAGCCCGCCGCGCCACGGTGCGCAGGAGGAACAGTTGCCGGAACAGTGCGCCGTACCGTTGCTGCTCGCCCAGCGTCAATACCGGTATCCGGAGGCGACTGGCGTCGAATCGCACGGTGGATGTTCTTGTGGCCGAAACATTCTCGGCGCCGGTCAGAAATCCCGCGAGGAACCACGGGTCGAGACGGTCGCGATCGACGCGCAACGCATGCACATGGGCCCCCAGCAGCGCACCGGCGTCTTCCGGTGTGGCGACCCGCGCGCTGCGTCCGCCACGATCGCTGCGCACGGCCGGCATGAGAACATCACCTTCGCGCACCTCGACGGGCGCCGCCGGCACCATGTCCATGGTTCCCGACGCGTGATTCCCGGTGGCTACATCGGGTGCGGTCAATACCCGGCGGCTCCCGGCGGGCGGTTCCTCGCCGGGCGGCGCCGCCCGGAACCATTGCAGCTGACCATGATTGGCCAAATCGGCGACGGTGACGAAGCGCCAGGATTTTCCCGACGATTCCGACCAGTCCGGCACCGTCGTCACCATGGAATTCAATTCCGATGCCGCCGCGGTCAGGCGGTCGAGCGACGCGGCGATCTGCTCGGATATCTTTGCGGAGTCCAAGGCTGACCTGACGTAGCGGGCCGGGGTGAGATCGATGTCGTCATCGAGCAGATCGACCAGGCGGACCACGGCCGAGACTCCGGATTCCTGTGCCGAATCAGGACTGTCACCGTCGAAAGCGCGCCACATCTCCACTACCGCGTCGCGGTCCAGACGGTCCCCCTCGGCATGCACCGCCGATCCGGTGCTGTCGATGAACAGCATCGAATCCGCAACCGCAGCATCCGTTTCCGGTCGACGCAGGACCCAGATCTGCAGACCGACATGTCGCGGTTGCGCGACCCCGGGCGCCAGCCCGATCACCGCGCGCAGAGCTCCGGTGCGCACCAGATTGGACCGGATCTTTCGTCCGGAGGTTCGAGTCGCGACCGAAGGCGGCAACAGCAGGACCGCGATGCCACCCGGCCGCAGATGCGCGATCGCATGCTGCACCCACGCCAGTTCCGGTTCGCCGCGCGGAGGTAGTCCGTAGTCCCATCGAGTGTCGAAGGCGAGCTCGCCGGATCCCCAATCACGTTGTCCGTAAGGCGGATTGCAGAGCACCGCGTCGACACGGAGGTCGGGAAAGGCGTCCGCCGTCAGGCTGTCCCCGGTCCGCACGTCCGGCTCGACCGTGGTCTGCGCCTCGAGCAGCAGCCGGGTCCGCTCGGTCTGCACCGGCACCACATCCTGGCCGTACAGCTCGCCGGCACCATCGTCTGCCGCGGCCAGCAGGAGCGATCCACTGCCGCAGGCCGGATCGAGCACACTGTGCACCTCGGGGGTGGTCGACGAACGCGCCAACGCGGCCATCGTTGTCGCGACCGTCTGCGGCGTGATGTAAACACCGGTCGAGGTCGCGTCGCCCATCGCGTGTTCGGAAAGGATGTCCAAGGCGGTGCGGACGCCCTCGGCTGTCGATGCGAGTCGCAACGCCGACGCCACCTGGGCGGCGAGCTCCTGATCGTGCGCGTCCGGCGCCGTCCACTCGTCACCGTCACGCCGCAGTGTCTGCATGACCTGTGTGACGGCGAGCGGGGTGGCATGAGATCGCACCAACGTGCGCAGTTCCGCCTCGGGCGACTGCGCCGACTCGATGTTGTGCTCCACCAGCCACTGTCGCACCGCGTGCAGATCGAACAGCGGCCGGGTCTCGCTCCCGGCGATGGGATCGGGGAAGTCGTCGTGGCGGCGGCGCCAGTTGCTGACCGTGGCACGGGTAACACCGGCGAGGCGCGAGATCTCCGCCGCACTCACCTTCGACACGGGCTTCGACATACCCCTCCTCTCATGGACCTGCTCACACCCTGCTGGACAGTTGAGCAAAAATCAATCTTCCTAATTCTGTTGACAATGTTTTCACCTCATTCTACTGTTTGCATCATCCTCAGAAACGAAGGGCGCGCCGGTGGACCACCGCACGACCCCGGCCCCTCCGCAGCAGTCCCGTCTCCGCGGGGCGAATCGACGCTGCTCGCAGACGACAGGACTTCCCCATGGCTGACGAACCCCACAAACCCATCGATGTATGGGAGCCCCCGAAGCTGGCCACATCACCGCCGGAGCGGCCCGCATCGGAGCCGATGCCGCCCTACCCTCCGAGTGCGGGATCGCTGAGCGAGTCGTATCCGCCGTTTCCTCCGGCCGCCCCGCAGTACCACCCGATGGATCACCTCACCGGATACCCGCAAACTACTGTCCCCCAGCCTGTTTCGCCGCCGATCATGCACGTGATCCAGCAGTACCCGCCAGGCGCGCAGATCGTCGTCAAACGGTCCTTCCCGCACGGGCTGCATCTCGTGCTCACCCTCATCACCTGCGGGCTGTGGTCGCCGATCTGGTTGGTCCACTACCTGCTCGCAGACAACAGCTGATCCTCATCCCCGAACCATCACGGCCACAGCCGTTTTCACCATCAGGAAGCATCATGAACACCGCTCCTATCGTCTCGTCCCTCCTCGCCGCCGGCGCCATTACCGCCGTTCTCACCGTCACCGCGCCGGCGACGTTCGCGGCCCCCGACACCGGGTCCTCGGGCTCGGCCGGCAGTAGCTGCGGCCCGCGCAGCGGCGCCGACAACCTCTTCCTGAGCAATTACGCCGAGGACGACGACACCTGCAGCGGCCAGGACTCGGCGATCCAGCTCGCGCAGGCGGAGTGCCACTGGCTGGACGCCTACGGCAACTCCGCGCACAACCAGATCGTGCTCGCGGAGAAATCCCGCGGTGCCGTGAAGTACCCGTACATCTTCCTCGACGCCGCCATCCAGGCCTACTGCCCGCAGTACGAGCTCTGATCCTCTTCGCAAGATCAAGGAGTTACGACCATGTTCCGCAACACTTTTCCCGCACTGCTCATCGCCTCGGCAGCCCTGACCGTCGCCGCCGCCACAGCATCCGCCGCGCCGGCCACCACCCTGCACGAGGGCATGCAGGTGGTCGGCACCGATGTCGAAGAGGGCACCTACTACACCTCCGGCCCGGGTGCCGACGACTACGGCTACTGCTTCATCACGTGGTTGCCGTACAAGGGCGCGAAATCCTCGGAGGCCACTGATATCGAGTCGTATTCGGGCGCCTCCTACGTACAACTACGAGCCGGCGACGTGATCAACGTAGAGGGCTGCACCTGGACCCACGAATAGGGCGGACGCGATGACCTACCAACCCGGACCGCATCCGCAGATGCCGCCGCAGTATGTAATCCAGCAGAAGAAGTCCAAGTCGCCGAAGGCGCTACTGATCGTGGTTGTCGGCATCGTGCTGCTGTGCGGTGTCGGCGGCTGCATCGCCGGCCTCAGTGGCAAGGACTCGGCCGGTTCGAAGCACAGCACCACCGCGGGTAACTCTGCTGCCGCGCCGGAGGCCGCGAAGCCGCCGCCACCCGGCATCAACACTCCGGTCCGCGACGGCAAATTCGAATTCACCGTCACCGACGTGCAGACCGGCGTCAAAGAGGTCGGCGACAACCCCTACCTACGCCGCACCGCCCAGGGTGCGTACACGATCGTCACGATGACGGTGCTCAACACCTCGAAGGTCCCCTACGGCTTCTCCCCCGGCAACCAGGACCTCTACGACACCCAGGACCGCAAGTTCAGCAACGACACCGCGGCCGCGATCAACCTGCAGGCCGACACGAGCATGTACGCAAACATCAACCCCGGCAACACGATTACCGCCAAAGTCGTCTTCGACCTGCCAGCGGATTCGCAACCGGACCGGATCGTTCTACACGATTCCATGTTCTCCGGCGGCGCAACGGTTTCGCTGCGCTGACCGGGTGATCGGCGCCGGGGTAGGCACCCACGCGCCCACCCCGGCGCCGAGCGCGGGCTTTCGATCCGCCCGGTCCCGGACACAATCCGAGAAGGAACCGCAATGCACACACTCGCCCGCATCGGCGCATTGGCCACCGTGCCCGCCATGGCCGTGCTGCTCGTCATCGCCATCGTCGCTGGCCGACCGGCCCACGAAATCGCCATCTACGCAGTCATGCTCGTCCTCATGACCGCCAGCAGCAGCTACGTAGTGAGGAGCACGCGTGACTGAATCCGAGCCGAGGAGTTCCGCCATCCGGCCCAGGTGGCCGGGACCATCGGACCACCTCGAGATCGGGGCATCCCGATTCGCATTCGCTTCCAGCTGGATGGATTTACGATCGGAAAATGGGCCGCACCACCAACAGATACGACCGGCACCTTGCCGAGCTGCGTATGCTTCGGGCGCGCGCCCGGAGCCACGTCTTCAACCCGGCACCGGCACTCGAAATCAGACGCGCGCAGCGTGCGCGGAGCATGCTCCGCGAGGTCAGCAAGCTACTCGATGCATCACGTCAGCCAGCACGAACCCACATCGGATATCGGAAACTACGGGCGCAAGCCCTCGAACTCCACCGGGAATTGCTGGCATACGCAAAACTCGGCGCACCCGAACACGTACCGCCCGCGCGGACAGCCGATGGCCGGCGCATTGTTGCGCTGATGGCCAGCGGTCCCGGCTCGCCTGGACGGATCGTCCCGCCGAAAGGCCGACAGAAACGGAAGCCGTCCTATCCCGAAGTGCAGGACGGGCTGAGTGTGCGCACGGTGTCTGGTGGCCTGCCGACCCTCGGACATCGATAGGCGCTCCGCCCCGTCCCCGACCGTGCGGGCCATACCGCCCAACCTCCTCGCCCCCTTGTCCGACCTGCCAAGCAGATCCCCGCTGTCGCACGCCTCACTGCAGTCGTCAGTGCCGGCAAGCTCGGCGAACCGGTCCGGCAGCACCGCCGTCAACCGATCCGGCGCCAAGCGCACGCGCACATTCCCTGCGCCGGCTAACGCTCTCAGTGGGTGCCGCGCGCGATTCGTGAGCACCTGCCCCTGCCATCCCGGAGCCCTTATGTCGCAACCAATTCCATCAAACCGGCGGACAGGACCGACGCAGTGGTGGGTCAAACTGCTCGTGATCGTGGCCGGGCTGGCCGCGCTCGGTTGGTTCGCCGGCGATATCGACATGTCGCCATCCCACGCGTTGATCCTTCTAGCGATTGCCGCAGCACCGATCGCATTGCTGGTGATCGTGATTCGCGCGCTAGTGCGCGTCGGTGACAGGCGGCCGCCGCCGGTGGTCCTGCCGCAGCAGCTGCCCGCGGGTCCGCCACCAGGTTGGTATCCCGATCAGGCTGGTGTGCTGCGCTGGTTCGACGGGCAGAAGTGGACCGAGTTCACGCAACCACCTCCCCCGGGGCTGTAGCGAGGATTCGGCACTCGGGCCACAACTTCCCGGCGAGCCGAATAGGACCAAGTCGTGTGTCACATCCCGCCCGCCACCGCCGATACTAGGTTGATCCGCCCACCCCGACCCCAGGAGCACTGTCGATGACCACTGTCGAACCGCCCGATACCTTCGAGGTAGCCCCCGGCTCGATCGTGGTGGTCCGCGATGAGGAATGGCTGGTGACCTCGGCCGAGCAGGGCTCCGATGGGTGGGTGCTGCGGGTGCGTGGGCTGTCGGAGCTGGTCGCCGACACCACCGCCACCTTCTACCGCAGTCTCGACGACATCGAAGTCCTCGATCCGGCCAAGGCGCAGGTGGTCCCCGACGGTTCCTCCGGCTACCGCGACTCCCGGCTGTGGCTGGAGTCGCTGCTCCGCAAGACACCGTTCCCCTATGGCGATCAGACGCTGACGGTCTCGACCCGCATGCTCGCCGACTCCCTCGGCTATCAGCGTGCCGCGGTGGCGAAAGCTCTGGACCCGCAACATATTCGACCGAGAATCCTGCTGGCCGACGCCGTGGGCTTGGGTAAGACCCTCGAGATCGGCATGATCCTGTCCGAGTTGGTCAGACGCGGACGTGGCGAGCGCATCCTGATCGTCACCCCGCGCCACGTCCTCGAGCAGATGCAGCACGAACTGTGGTGCAGGTTCGCGCTGCCGTTCGTGCGTCTCGATTCGGCCGGCATTCAGAAGGTCCGGCAGAAACTGCCCGCGACCCGCAACCCGTTCACCTACTACAAGCGCGCGATCATCTCGATCGACACCCTAAAAAGCCCCCGCTACAAGGCACATCTGGAACGCCAGCACTGGGATGCGGTGGTGATCGACGAGTCGCACAACCTCACCAACGTCGGCACGCTCAACAACGAGCTGGCTCGCATCCTCGCGCCGAACACCGAGGCGCTGATCTTGGCGTCGGCGACTCCGCACAACGGGCGCGAGGAGTCCTTCGCCGAACTGCTGCGTCTGCTGGACCCCACCGCGGTCCCGGCCGACGGTTCGTTCACCAAGGACGACGTGCAATCACTGCTGATCCGCCGACATCGCCATCATTCCGAGGTAGCCGCGGAAGTCGGTAGCGACTGGGCCGAACGCGCCGAGCCGGTGCACCGTCTGGTGACGCCCTCACCCGTGGAAGAGCTGGTGGCGCAGGAGCTTTCGCAGGTATGGCTCCATCCCGAGTCTGGCCGCTCGCCGTACTCGGGTGAAACGAAGGCATTGTTCCCATGGACCTTGGCGAAGGCATTCCTGTCCTCCCCCGCGGCCCTCGGCGAATCGATCAACCAGCGCCGCAACAAACTCCGGGAGAACGGCGGCCCGCACACCCCCGAGCAGCGCGCCGAGCTGGAAGCATTGAACCGGCTCGCCGATCTCAACGACAAGGCCTTCACCGAATCCGCCGGCAAGCAAGCAGCCCTCGTCGATCGTCTGCGCGAAATCGGAGTCGGTCCGAAATCCGACACGCGCGCAGTGGTTTTCGCCGAGCGCGTGGCGACCTTGAAATGGCTCACCGACCTGCTGCCCACGGCACTGGGCCTGAAGCCCGAGGCGGTCGCGATGCTGCACGGCGGCCTCTCCGACGTGGAGCAGCAGCAGATCGTCGACAGCTTCAAACTGGAGACCTCGCCGATCCGCGTGCTGGTCACCGGCGACGTGGCTTCCGAAGGCGTGAACCTGCACGCACAATGTCACCACCTCATCCACTACGACATTCCGTGGTCGCTGATCCGCATCGAACAGCGCAATGGCCGTATCGACCGCTACGGCCAGAAGCATCCGCCGGTGATCTCGTCGCTGATTCTGGAGCCCTCGGATCCGGAGTTCTCCGGCGATCTGCGGGTGCTGTCACGTCTGCTGGAACGCGAGAATCAGGCGCACGGCACCCTCGGTGATGTGGCGTCGCTGATGGGCAAACACAGTGTGGGGGAAGAGGAATCGGCGATCCGTGACGTGCTGGCCGGGAAGTCCAGCTTGGACGAGACGGTCCGCGACATCGAGCAGGTGGCCGAAGGGAACGATCTCGACGCCTTCTTCGCCCAATTCGATCTGACCGACGACGAACCCGAAACCCTCCCCGAGGAACCGCGCCACAGCCTGTACGCCGATGACATCAGCTTCCTGGACGAGGCGTTGCGTGCCGCATTTCACGACGTCCCGCACGCGGACCCGGCCGCCGGTGGCGTCGGCTGGACGCGGCACACCAATCACGGCATCGCCGAGTTGATTCCGCCCCGCGATCTCAAGCAGCGGCTGGGCCAGCTGCCGCAGAACTATCTCACCGACGGCCGCGTGCTGGAACGGTTGAAGCTCGCCACCTCCCCCGCCGTCGGAGACGCTCAATTGCGTGCGGCGCGAGAAGGCAAGGGCGTCAACGACACAACGTGGCCGGAGGCGCATTTCCTCGGCCCGCTGCACCCGGTCCTGGACTGGGCGAGTGATCGCGCGTTGAGCGCCTTGGGGCGCAACCAGATCTTCGCCATCCGCGGCGGGGTCGACGCGGTGACCGTGCTGCTGATGGGCACCCTGATGAACCGGCGCGGCCAGCTCGTCTCCCGAGTCTTCTCGACCGCCGAATTCCCCAACCCTGCCAACCCGACCTTCTGCCTGGTGGAACCGATCGAGGATCTGAACTTCCTGACCACCGACACCGGCCTGCGGCCCGGCACCTCGAATCCGGGGCCACTCCAGGACCTCGAAGAACTGCAACCCCTCATCCCGGTGGCGGTCCGTGAGGCGGCCCAGTCGATGAAGGTGGTTCTCGATGAGCAGAAGGCCTCCGCGCAGGAGCGCCTGAACGCCTGGCGGCAGCGCGCCGACCGCTGGCACGCCGGAGCCGAACAGCTGGAGCTGTTCAGCGGCCAGAAGAAGAAGGTCGAGAAGCTGTCGCAGCGCATCCTCGAGGAACAGCGTCTCGCCGAGTCCCTCGCTCCCACACAGCAGTTGGTGCGTCCCCTGCTCGTGATCGTCCCCGAAAAGGATCAGTGACCATGCCCTCTTTCGATTCCATCGTCGTCGGCGAGGATTGGATCAGCGAGCACTACTTCACCACCGATTCGGTGAAGGAGTCCTTCCACGGCAAGGTCCTGGAGCTGCGCAAAACTTGGGACGCCGAGGCCAAGGAGGGCCGGCCAACTGTCCGCAGCACCCTGCTCGCGGCCGCCCGCGACCTGCAAACCGCACTGGCCGCCCTCGCCGAGGACCCCGACGCCGCCCCCAAGGCCCACGCCCAGGTCCGCGCCGCCTTCGGCTACCAAGGTGAACTCACCCCGTTCACCGCCGAGCGCGCCGGCTCCGAACTGGAAATCCCCGACGGCCAGCTACCCGACATCTCCGATGTGCTGTTTCTGCAAGCCAACCCGGTCAACTCCCTGGAGGATCTGCTGGCGCCGGAAACCGGCCTGCTGATCACCCCGGCCACCGAGGACGGCAAACCGATCGAGTCGGCCTCGAAGGCAGTATCGGCCGCCTTCCGCTCCGACACTCCCCCCGCCTTCGCGGTGGTCCAAGCCGGCCAATGGCTGCTTCTCGCCGAGGCCGAACGCTGGGCCGAAGGCCGCTACTTGGCCGTGGACCTGCTGGTCGTGGTCGAACGCCGCCACGAGGCCCGGGGCGGCGAAATCGACCGCGCCGCAGCCATCTTCGGCTACCAATCCCTGAAGGCCGACGCCGACGGCAGCATCTGGTGGACCGGCGTCCTCGAAGATTCCGTCAAACACACCGTCGGCGTCTCCAAGGACCTCCGCGAAGGCATCCGGCTCTCCATCGAAATCATCGCCAACGAGGTGGTGCGGCGACGCCGTGAGCGTGAGCTCACGATGGACGGCATCGACGGCAACGAACTGGCCAAACACTCGCTGCGGTTCCTGTATCGAATCCTGTTCCTGCTGTATGCGGAAGCCTCGCCGGAGATGCAGGTGCTCCCGACCGGTGCCGCGGAATATGAAGAGGGATACGGCCTCGACCGGCTGCGCGAACTCACCCTCACCGAACTGGTCTCCCACCGCGCCCGCAACGGGACGCATCTGTACGACTCGCTGAAGAAGCTGTTCGACCTAGTTGATCGCGGTCATACACCCGCCGTGCGGGAGAACGTTCTCGACGATCCGGCTCCGGGTCTCGAATTCAACCCGCTGCGCGCGGACCTGTTCTCCCCCAAGGCAACCGCGCTCATCGACGCGGTGGGCCTCGGCAACGAAGCCACCCAACGCGTGCTGGAACACCTGCTGCTCACGAAGGAGTCGAAAGGCCGCAAGGGCGGCGACCGCGGTTTCATCAGCTACGCCGAACTCGGCATCAACCAGCTCGGGGCGGTGTATGAGGGTCTGATGTCGTACACCGGGTTCTTCGCGGAGGAGGACCTGTACGAGGTCGCTAAGAACGGTGACCCGGAGAAGGGGTCGTGGGTAGTTCCCGTCGGCCGCGCTGACCACCTCTCCGAATCCGATTTCGTCCGCGCTGAAGATCCGGATACGCATGAGCTGAAGCCGGTGATCCACCGCGAGGGCACCTTTGTCTTCCGCCTCGCCGGCCGGGAGCGGCAGCAGTCGGCGTCGTACTACACGCCTGAGGTACTGACGAAATTTGTTGTGTCGCAAGCGTTGGAGGAACTTCTCGACCAGAACGACACTCGCACGACCGCCGACGAGATCCTTCAGCTCACTATCTGCGAGCCGGCTCTCGGGTCCGGCGCGTTCGCCATCGAGGCTGTGCGGCAGCTGGCCGGTGAATATCTGACGCGGAAACAGGAAGAGCTCGGGGAGCTGATCGAGGCGGATCAGTATCCGGTTGAGCTCCAGAAGGTGAAGGCGCACATCGCCCTTCACCAGGTATACGGAGTCGACCTCAATGCAACCGCTGTCGAGCTGGCCGAAATCTCGCTGTGGTTGGACACGATGGTCGCCGGCCTACAGGCCCCCTGGTTTGGCCTGCACCTGCGCCGCGGCAACTCTTTGATCGGCGCCCGTCGCGCGGTATACATGCCGAACGAACTCGCCAAGAAGGCATGGCTCAAGTCCGTCCCCAAAGACGTGCCGCTCGGTACCGAGATCGGTGCGGGCATCCACCACTTCCTGCTCCCCTCCGAGGGCTGGGGCGCCGTGGTCGATACCATCGAAGCCAAGACCTACGCACCCGACCAACGCGAAGCCCTTCGGTTGTGGCGCAACGCGATTCGCACGACGCCCGCGAAAGACCAAGTCGGCAGGTTGCAGGGCCTCGCGCAACGCGTGGAGACCCTATGGGAATTCGCCCAACGCCGCCTGACCATCGCGGAATCCGAGATCCGGCGCGACATCCAGTTGTGGGGTTCCGAGCCCTCGCCCCACACGCCAGCCGTCACCCGGGAACAGATCGAAACCGTCCTCAATGACCCCGGCGGCGTCTTTCAGCGGCTGCGACGAGCAATGGACGCCTGGTGCGCATTGTGGTCCTGGCCGCTCACCACCGAGATCGCCCCGCCCTCATGGGACTCCTGGATCGGCGGAATGGAAGCAATCCTCGGCCAGGTCCCCCACGGCAAAACTCCGAACGTGCCCAAACACAAAGCACTGTCCGCGAACCAGATGAACTTCGGCTGCGACCTTGACTGGAACGGCCTCGATCAGGCCGAAGAAGTGGACCTCTCCTTCGCCGGCGCCCGGCCAATCGAGACTGTGCTCGATCGCTACCCGTGGCTCACCGTCGCCGCCGATATCGCCAAGCGGGACGGCTACTTTCATTGGGAACTCCACTTCGCGCCCGTGTTTGCGCGGGGTGGTTTCGATCTTCAAGTCGGTAACCCGCCATGGGTACGACCGGATTGGGATGAAGCCGGGGTGCTGGCAGAATTCGATCCCTGGTGGAGTTTGGCCCACAAGCCCTCGGAGCGGGCGAAGGAGGCGAAATTGGCAAATGCAGTCGCCAATCCGTTAATCCGATCAACACTCCTCGAAGAACGCGCCGACCAGGCAGGTCAAAGCCAGCATCTTATCTCAAGCGTCGACCGACCAGTTCTAGCTGGAAGGGCAGACCTATTTCGCTGCTTCATCGAAAGAATATGGCGGTCGTCGTCTCTGCGCGGAATTTCCTCCTTGATCCATCCCGAGGGACATTTCACTGATACCCGGGCAACTGCTCTTCGTAGCGCCAGCTACAGGCGCTTGAAACGCCACTGGCAATTTCGAAACGAGCTGTTATTGTTTTCCGAAGTCGACAACAATAAGCAATTCGGGGTGCATGTTTACGGTGAAGAGTCCGCAGTAGATTTCCTACATGGCTCAGCTTTATACCACCCCGAAGTCGTCGTCCGGTCGCTTCTACATAACGGCGACGGCCCCATGCCCGGCGTAAAGGATCCCGATGGATACTGGGACCTCCGACCTCACGCGCACAGGATAATCAGAGTTGATAAAATTGAACTTGCCAAGTGGGCAAATCTTATAGACGAGCCCGACACGCCAGCAGCCGAAGCTCACATGCTCTATCTCGTAAACAAGGCAAGTTCAGACGTCATAGACAAAATTTCTGCTGCTCCCAACATTATCGGGTCCGGATTCAGGTGGACAACAGGGTGGATCGAAACCACCGCCCGCCGACTCGGATATTTCGAGTCCCGCTCTGCGATACCTGAGGCCTGGTCCAGTGTAATTCTTCAGGGTCCTCATCTAAACGTGGCCTGCGCAGTTCATCAGCAGGCTAATCCCACGATGCGAAGCCAGAACGACTATTCAAACATCGACTTAACTGCCATTCCCGAGACGTTCATACCCAGGACAAACTATCAGCCCTGCCGGCCAGAAACCGAGTATCTCGCCGGCTATCCGCAATGGGAAGAAATCCCGAGTTCAGCGTTCTTCAGAATAGCGTGGCGCGAATACAGCAACATCGGGCATGTTAGAACGTTAAAATCCGCTCTCCTCCCCCCTGGTCCTACTCATGTTCACGCAATTCACACTTTAGCTCTGCCGGAGGATCATAGGAGCCTGGTAGTACTCGCAGGCACAAGCCACTCGATCGTTGTGGACTTCATGATCAAAGTCATCGGTAGCGCACACATTAAGCCCTCAACCTGGCTGCAACTCCCATTCCTCAAAGGACACCTACTCGAACCCCAATTGATCCTCCGAACGCTGCGCCTCAACTGTCTAATTTCACCCTTTGCACCACTCTGGGAAGAGTTGTATTCCGAAATCTGGAAACAAGACTCCTGGGTCCCCGGCATCGCAACCACATATGCGGGAAAACCAGAACTCGGCGCAGTAGGCTCAGACTGGAGCTGGCGCACCCCACTTCGCACGGATGCCGACCGCCGACAAGCCCTCGTCGAGATCGACGCCATAGTCGCCGTCATGCTCGGCATAACCGCCGAAGAACTCCTAACCATCTACCGAACCCAATTCCCTGTTCTCCAAAAATACGAACGGGAAGCCCTCTACGACGCCACTGGCCGCCAACTCCCCACCAAACTAGCCTCCGATTACCGCAAAAGGGGCGGCCTCTCCCCGTCCGATCTATCCATCGACGGGATCATCTACGAGGAACCGATCAAAGGTGCTGACCGTGAACAAGATATGCGCCGAGCGCACGAATACTTTTCAGCGCGGGCAAATTCAGCCGATACTATCTGACAGCAATTCTGCGCAACTTCAATAGGTCCCAAACTTGCCATTAATACAAATGACAGATACAAGAGACCGGGATAGGCAGTCAAAATCACCGACCGAACGCCGACGAGGCTGTCCCTCGCTACACTCTCTCACAACAACCCAGATGATCGGCACGGACCACCTGCGCTTTTGTCAACGTGTCAGTGGCAAACCGTATGCTCCCTCTCCATGGCCACACCTAATCGTCGTCTCCTGATCACGGACCTGGACAACACACTCTGGGACTGGTTTCATGCCTGGTACGAGGCCTACTCTGTGTTAATTACCGAGGTGTCAAGAAAGAGTGGCCTGTCGGAAGACAAGCTTGAAAGTGAGATCCGCACGGTACATCAGCGCCGAGGTACAAGCGAATACTCAAACCTACTCGACGAGATTCCTTCCTTGGTAGCTGCCGCGGCACCTACAGCTCCCCACAGGCAGTATAAAGAAGCACTCCACAGCTTCCGATCTCGGCGAAAAATCGAGACCAGACTGTACCCGCGTGTCCTGGACACGTTGATCAATCTTCGATCGCACGGTATCACTATTGCCGGATACACCGAGTCCCAAGCGTTCTGGACTGCCTGGCGTATTAAGCACACCGGGCTTGACGGCATTATCGATACTCTGTATTCCGCCGAGGATCACGATCTTCCCGAGGGGATGAGCATCACCGATCTCCGGACGGGATATATCGACAAGGACAGTTACGACCTCAAGAAGACCACTCACCGGCATACCCCGAAGGGCGCAACCAAGCCGAGCCCGGCTATCCTTCGGTCCATTCTCGATGACCAAGGCGCATCGCCGCACGAAGCCGTGTACATCGGCGATAGCCTTATGAAGGATATCGCAATGGCCCAGGCAGTCGACGGGGTGCTGGATGTCCATGCCAAGTACGGCGAAGCGCAGAATCGGCCAGAGTACGACTTGCTCCGCCGCGTCACCCATTGGAAAGACGAGGATGTGGAACGCGAGCGACAGCTTTCAGCTCGACGAGGATCGGTCCGCCCTTCACTTGTGTGCGCTCACAGCTTCAACGAGGTGCTGCAAGCCTTCGAGGCTTGACTCGCGCTATCGTTTAGGTGTGCCCGATGATTCTTCAGCCACTGCCTCCTCCCCTGATTCCGACGCTCAGCCACCCGAGAGACTCAAACTCGCAGAACAAGTCGGCTTTTATATCGACATATGGAAGAAGTCTGTTGACGTACAGCAACACTTCAACGACATACAGTGGCGCATCCGCGGTCTCGCCCTCACCGTGGCGACGTTCACGCTTGGCGCAGCTGGCATCGCTGCGAAAGATAGTACGCGCATCGGTATAATCAGCCTCGGCGCACTCATTGCAGCCGTTGGACTGCTACTATGGTATGCATTCTATTTCGTCGATCGCTACTGGTATCACGTTTTCCTGAAGTCATCTGTGTCCCAGGGGCTTGAGCTTGAGCATGCGATCGCAGATTTTCTACCCAAAGCTCAGCTTACGGAAAAAATCAAGTCCGACAGCAGCAGCGTTTACCCAGGGGCCTTCGCTAATCGCACATTTCGTCTCGGGTTGTTCCTGAAACTCCCGCTGAAGGCGCTCGGAGAGGAGTCCACAATGGACTCCACCCGGCGGCTCAGTTGGTTCTACGTGGTTGGATCGATCCCATTCCTAGCGGTGGCCATGGTGCTGCAAACCAGCGCTATAGTCGCAGTCGCCAGCGAAACCCCGTCACCTACTGTAAAGGCAGTCCCTCAAAAGCCAAAAGATGAGACGCCGGCCGTACCGGTTTCGTCGGCCACTGATACGCCATCCTCGACTTCCCCTGTTGCCGGGACTCCCGCACCACGTCGATGATGTGACGATGCCATTACTAGGAAGGTTTTGATCCTGACGGAAGCGGTCGTCTGCGAGGATATACCATCCAGCTCAGACAGATTGTGGACTATCGGTGATGACGTGGCGCAGTCCTGCGATAGCAGGCAGATAAGGCGGTCAATAGTATTCCGCTGCGATCACTGCCTTCGACGAAGTCGTAAAAAGATTCCCGGTCTGCTGCATCAGCGGCTGCGTCGCGGTCGCAGGTTTGCCCTCCGTCGTGAGGTACTCCGAGTTGAACCACACCTGCTCCACCTCACCGACCGTGATGCCGTGGTCACCGTTCAGATCGATTCGCGCCACCACTCGGCAACTCAGCGAACCGATCCCGGAGGGCACGATCGGTCCGTAAGGCGAGGCGTTGTAGTCCAACTCTAGGCCGCACGATGCCAACTTCTCGACCGGATCCACCACCGGAAACTTCGAATAACGCGCACCCAATTTCCACACCGACTCCAGTTGTTCAATGGTCGGCACCGTCACCGTGAATCCGTCTGCCACCATCAAGTTCTCGGACGTCCGCCACTGTTTGAGCACGGCTATCCCCACCTGCTGCGGCTTTGTGGACACCGATGTCAGGTTGGACACGGGGATTAGGTTGGCAATGCTGTTCTGGTCCTTCGTGCCAACCAGGTAGGCGATGCGCGGCGCAAGTAACCGGTGTGCCAT
Organism: Nocardia africana NBRC 100379; assembly: GCF_001612635.1. GTDB lineage: Bacteria > Actinomycetota > Actinomycetes > Mycobacteriales > Mycobacteriaceae > Nocardia > Nocardia africana. The sequence continues at coordinate 25,073 of NZ_BDAV01000006.1, forward strand.
ATCAAGCGAGCCTGTCATCCTCCACCTTCGCCATTGTCGTATCCACCGCGAACGATCGGATCGCATCCTGCATCATTCGGCTATCGGCACTGCCCGCCGTTGGGTGAGCCGCCAGATCGCGCTGTATCGCTCGGAGTGCGACGTGAAACTGCGGCAGACTCTGAACCACTGGGACTTTCAGCGCGGGCAGCAAAGTATCGAAAGCTGCGCGCGGACCTTCGAGGTGTAGCCGCGCCCGGGCCAGATTCGTCTGTGCCAGCGTGAGCGTGACCGGCCAGGACGAATCGAAGCTCGGCCCATAGCAGCCGATCACAGCCTCCGCCTCCCGCGCGGTATTCGTCCAATCGCGTAGGCTCGCGAAAGTCGTTGCGTCGTAGTAGTGCTGGCGCGCCGACGAGAAAGTAAAGATCGGACCGAGATCGGCCAACTCACCCACGCCGGACAAGCGTTCCCGTTGACTTCGAGCCGCATGCAGCGCCGCCAACGCCGATTCGCGATTGCCGCACTGCGCATGAGCGCGCGCTTCGAGGCCGTCCGACCGCAGGCCCGCGACACCGTACTTGGCGCCAGCCCTGTCGGTCTCGCGCAAGACCTGCGCGGGTCGACCCCACCAAGAGGCAATCATCGCCCGAGTGCAGTACACCCAGGACAGAAGTGAGCGGTGGCCGGCCAGTTCGGCGAACCAGGTCGCGGCCCTCGTCTGTGTCATCGCTGCCTGCGGCTCAGCGAGATCGTGGGAAACTGATGCCAGCAATACGCAGGTAGCCGAAAACAGGACGTAGAGATCACGAAGATCTGCGACGCGGCCCGTCCGGTGGATCGCTGCTGCGATCTGATCACGCAGAACAGTGAGCCGAACGAAGGTCCGCGAGACATCCGGATCGACCGCATACTCCGATGCCAGCCGATACAGGTCTGCGGCCGCATCGTGAAGCAAATCCGGATCGACGGGCGGGCGCTCTATTGTGCTCATCATCTCGGCGGACTCCCGCGCGGCATTGTTCACCATGCCAGCGACGCCGACGCCACCGGACATTGCGGAAATGCCGAGCACGCGCAGCGCTTCTCGACGGTTCGTGGGATCACCTCCATCGTGCAAGTCAATTCCTAGTTCCACGCCGACGCGACCATCCGGAACGGCGTCGGCGACGGTGACCCCGCCTCCGCTTTGGGAGCGGAAGTCCGATGTAACCGGCGGAGCAGATGTGTCACCTGGAGGACCACCGTCAGCTCCGGAGTGCCGTGTCCTCCACGCGGACTTTCTCCGGATTACCAGCTGATCGAAGCGCGCCTTCTGCTCATCATCGAGTCGTATGTATGCGGTGTCCATGCACTCGGCGTACTTCGCGCCCAAGGTGATGTCGGCACCCCTGCGTTCCCATTTGCCGACCGCCTCCAGCGAACACCCGATCCGGTCGGCGAACTGAACCTGCGTGTCCCGCAACGCCGTACGCAGTGCGGTGACCTCGAGACCGGTCCACGTGACGATCGTCATCTCTCGGGGTTCTCCCCTCCGCTGTAGTACCGCCAGGGTACGGGCTCAGTACGGGTCCGGTGCGTCGTTCCGACGCGGCGACACGGCAAAGCTGGAAGCAACCAATTACCGCACACCGCACAGGCGCACGCTCGACTTTCGCCCCGACAGATTCCGGAGCCGACCGCAATGCCCACACCTGCCACGAGTGCCCGTGAACCGATCGACGCGGAGCCGACCCCGACCGGCGGCCACCCGGTCGAGGAGTGCATGCGTCATGACCTCCCGAAACTTCCCGGGCGCACGCACATCCGGTCGATGGCGGCCACCCTGCGCCTGTGGCACACCCGCAACCGCGACCTCCTCGAGCGCGTCGCCGCCGGCCTCCGTCACCTCGATTCTCCGGCGCGTTGCAAGAGCACCGAACCCATTCGCGGGCGAGCACACGCCATCCATGTGCTGGCCGATCACGCCAAGCACGGCTGCCTCCGGTTCCGGCTCGCAGCACAGTACATCGAGGCCGCGCAGTGACCACCGCTCGATCCCGAAATGTGAAGGGCCAAGCGCTGTGACGAACTCGGACAAGCCGACACGAACGCCCGACTTCCACACCGGTCCGTTGGCCGTACCGGAACCATTCGGGCTACCCGTCACCGATCACCACCGCGTCCCGCCATGACCACCGCGCTCGCCCATGCGGTGATGCAGCGACACATCGACTGCCCCATCGACGTCTGCCCGATCAAGCGGCAAGCCAAAGCCCACCTCGTCACCGCACAGCGCATGGTCCCGGCCGACCGACCGCACATGGGCTACTGACCGAAACCACGGAGGAGTACATGCTCGACGAACTGCCACGGCGAGAACCCGGCCGCACCCAAATCCCATGCGCCCGTGACCGATTGCCTCAGCTATCCACCCCGGACCTCACGGCATTGAGACGAGTCGCCGACGCCCTGCGCGACTGGCGCCCCCACACCGATAGCCGACAGCCGCGATGATCGACCACCACATCAACCCGGACACCGCGCGCCTGCGTTTCCTGATGGCACGCGCCCGCCGCGGCGGCTATCAACTCATCGTCGAACCCAAACAGATCAACCGATGGGTTCTGGTCGACATCGACGACGGCGAGCGCCTGTTCGAATCCGCTTCCCTGGCCGAAGTCGAACGGTACTTGAGCGAATAGCGCTCCATGACGACGGGGCAATCACCCCGATACACCACGCATGCGGACTTGACCCTCCGGGGAGAAACCGGGACCACACGACCGGGAACTCTCGACCGTCGCGAAGCACCTTGGTGGCCAGTCGAAACCGATCACCGCGCGACCGATCAGCTGCTTGTTCACGCGTCGTTCGGCACACGCGATCATGATGGACGGACGGACCGCTGATCGCCTAGCATCGCAGTGTGACTGATAGTGGGGGGAACATTCCAGGTCCTGGCCAGGGTTTTTCGGTTATCCCGGAACAGGTGCGTGATGTCGGGATCTACATCTACGGCTTGGCGGACACCTTATCCGGAGCTCTGAGTTCCGCGGCCGGGGAAGTCGCCGAACTGCTCAACGGCAGCTGGACCGGCGACTACGCCGACGAATTCTCCGAGGGGTGGACCGAGGTCCACGACGGCGGACGGCAGATCTTCGCGGCACTGACCACCATGGCGGAAAAGCTCGGAGTCACAGCCGAAACTTTCCAGTCGGTGGACGCGAACAATGCTGCGGTGCTGGATATCCCGAAGTTGAACTGGACATAGCCCGATGGCTTCACAGTTCTCGGTCGACCTCGAACACCTCGACCAGATCGTGTCCCGGCTGTCCGGTCTGGCTGGCTTCATCGCTGACCATCTCGCCGATATCGAACACCGTGTCGCAGCCCTCCAAAGCACCGGCTGGGAGGGTGTGGCCGCCCGCGCCTATGACGATGCTCACCGCGAATGGATCAGTGGCGCAAAAGAACTCGTCGAAGGCGTCAAGGACATGAGCGACGCTGCCAGACAAGCCCACACCGCGTACAGCACGGCAGTGGAACTCAACGGGCGGATGCTACGGAGCGGGCAACCGTGATCGTCGACTGGCAGGTCTACTACGAAGCCGCCAAGAAATGCCGAGACCTGGCCGACGAACTGCGTAAGGCCGACAAACCTGTCCACGACGCGATCAAGGGCGACTGCCTAGGGATGTCCGGCGACGCCCCCGGCTGTGCGGATTGGGGCAAGGCCTACGACACCGCCGCCAGACAAACCCTGCAGGCCAGCGCGAGCCTGGCCAATGCGCTGACCAACTATGGTGCGGTCTTGTACGCCATGGGCCACAACTACGGGGTCGCCAACAAATCCAATCCCTCCCCGCCACAACCTGACGTCACTCAGGTCGGCGAATACAAGGTCTCCCTCCCGTCTTCCGTAGCTCCCAATGGCCCTGGGCTCGACGATCACGGTGCGGTCAAGGAATTTTTCGACAAGCTGCTGGCCAAGGTGCTCAACACCTTCGGGAAGCTCCCCAACGGCGATAGAAACAAGCTCGACAAGGCCCACACCGTCTGGGACACCTTCGCCAAACACCCCACCGTCACCGGCGCCGCCGCCGGTATCTCAGGAATCTCGGCGATGTTCGACGGGATGGACGACGCCACCAACCGCGGTCTGCTGCAGGACCATTTCGCCACCTTGAAAACCAGCGCCGACACCGTCGCCACCTCCGCCCAGCAGATGGCTGCTCCCGTCGCGGACTATCGTGACGCCACGGTGGCGCTCGCCAGCGACACCAGTAGCAAGATCAACACCCTCGAACTGACCATCGCGATCACTGCGATCGCTGGTGGTCTGCTGGCTCTGTTCAGCGCTGGTACCTCCGCGGTCGCCGCGACTGCGGCCATCGACGCCGACGTCGTCACCACCATGGAGGCCATTCAGGCCGCCTACCAAGCCAGCCGGATGAAGACCGTGATCGGCCTGGCGGCCCTCGCCGCCGGGGCAACCGGCACCATCGACGCCTTTCACGCCCTACCCACGATCGACCTGGACAAGGCCGCCACCAACCTCGCCACCATCATCGCCATGAAGGTCATCGTCGCCGCGGACGGCGCGATGACCGTGGCGACCAAATACGAAGATCTGCCGCAGGCTCCGGGCATTCCACTCGGCGGCCTCACCGATGAATCCGAGGAGTACATCAAGGGAAAGCATGTTCGGGGCGGCGACAACGTCACGCCCGACAAGAGCACCTTCCCCGAAGGTACCGACCTCGATGCACTGGCCGAGGCCGCGGTGAACGTCACAGCTCGCGGACCGAACGATTACGGCAACTACGAACGTGAGGTGGATGCCGGTCACCCGATCGGAAACAGGTCGCAGAACAACGGCGGCCAACCGACGAACAAGTACAAGGTGATCACGGACAGGTGGGGTACCGTCATAAACATGTTCCCCGAATAAGGAGGATGCGTTGGGAATAACGATAAGCGTGCAGAACATGAACCACAACGAGACAGAGTCATTCTCCGGCGCCGCCGCCGACACGCTCTCGGATATAGTCTTGGATTCACCCACGGGTCCGATGATGCGCGGAATTCATAAATACGCCGACACCATGTTCAATTCATACCAGCTGAAATTCTTCCTGGAGGAGCTGGATTCCGCGAATCCGCAGAGCGACGCGGAGCGAGAACTTTTCTCCGTCCTGCGGCGAGCATCGGAATCGGCGATCCGGCAGCAGGGTTACCTGTGGTTCAGTGGTGACTGAGAGGTACCGACGGTCGCCGTGCGGGACTCGACGTGAAGGGAATTCGGTTGAGCGAATTCCGGATCGATGACATCTTTCGGGTGAGCTTTCGCCCGAATCCGATTATTGTCGGCAGAACTGGCGACATATTCTGGGTCGGAGATCAGGTCGAGCTACTCAAAGGAGATGAGTCAACCGTTCAGGGCGTTCTGGAGGGTATTGAGATTCACCGCTCCCCTTCCGGCCAGTACTCGTTTGCGTTTTCCCGAGAAATATCCGAACGAGCAGAACCCGGGGACATAATACGCACAGTGTAGCCGGCGAATCGTTTACAACCAGCCGAATCCGGTTCCACTCGGTGCGGATCTGCTCCACAATCGAACCGCCCGGGTCGGGGCGGCATTCGGTCGCGAGCCAGGACAGACGCCGTTGTCTGCCGACGCAACCAAGAAGTCTGAAGTCGAGGGATTCAGCGTCACCTGCCGGCAACCAACGCGGCCGGTGCAGCACCGCTACACGCGTCGAGCCGGGGTGCCAGCCGGGGGTGGACCGGGACGGCGACGGGGGCGCGTGCGAGCGGTAGGCCGGACCGATCCAATTGTCGTCATTGGCGACACCTGGCGCTGTCGCCATATGACGACAGCGACTGTGCATCGACTCTATGATCCCGAGGACGACCACCAGGTGCACGTCGTGAGAATAGCCGAGCGACAAGGCCCCCGATCCCACGGCCGCGTGCTACTACCAGCATGTGAAACGAAGGTGCACAACGGTTCTCACACCGCGACAGCACATGCGGCGGCGGGACGGGCACGCAGGGACTTGCTACACGGGCTGATCTCGGGCCGGCACATCCTTCCCACAGTCCGCCCGCCCGTGTCGAGGAACCATGGTTTGCGCGATCACCGCGAGCACCTATCTGCGATGAGGTACCTTTTTCTACAGTGCAACAACAGGTTTCGAGCCAGCGGGGGTTAGCGTGCACAATCGTAGTGATGCCGAGAGCCGAGCACAGATCGTGCGGTACTGGCGCGCCGTGGAGTACTTCAGCCCACCCAAAGTCGAAGCGGTCGACCCCAACAACGACGTTCGAGCAGTCAGCAAGGGACGCCCGCTTCCGTGGGAGGCGGGGGTGCTGGCGACCCCGCGCAAGGAACGAATTTGGCGACACACCGTGTACGCCGGAATCTTCGAAACGCGCAAGGTGCGCGAGGTGCTCCAGGAAGCGCTGCGCGCGCCCGAATCCGAGCACGATCTCGATGGCCGGGTCAAAGGTACGAGTGCGCTGCTGAGTTTCGGAGTCGACGAAGCAGGCCATCTGATCAAAGAGAGCATCACGTTGTCCTCGTGTGCGTGGGCGGTGAGCCGAACTCTCACCCCTGGCCCCGATGACGATGCGTGGCTCGACGGCTTCGACGACGACCAGGAGAAGCTGCTGGGCTATCTCTTCGAAATCGGTGACGGCCGCATTCCGGTCAGTTCTACGTCGGAAGCCGCGGGCCGCGGACTCGGTTTGGTCGCCGGCACAGCAGCACGGGTTGCGCTCGATGTCGCAACCGGAGGAATCTCGGCGCTACCGTCCGTGGTCGGCACAATCGCCGCACCGACGGTCGGCCCGATCGCCGCGAAGGTGATCGAGAAGATCGGCGATTCGCTCGCCAAGGACGCGAACGACACCATCAACGCGACCGTCAAACCGAAGCTGAGCAGGAACGGGAAAGACACGGAACCTGAAAGCCCCGAGGGTGATGACAGCTCCGCCCCGACCGGGCTCGGCACCAAGGTGCTCACCGTCGACGACCTTGCCGCGATCACCCGATGGGTTGCAGAGACGCTGGGGCTGGCGGAAGCGCTGGAGCCGAGGAACATTCGTGTCAAGAGCCGTCAGATCCCATTGCGCACAGCGGATGATGCGGCGGGTGATGAGTTCCTGAACAGCTTCTACGCCCCGGACCTCGAACTGGTCGCAGTCTCACTGGCCGCCGGAGACGCCGGAAAAGCACTCACCGATTATCTCCGCGACGACGAATCGATCGATATGGCACAACGTGTCGATCTGCGGAGATCGCCGGCAACGGTGTTGCGTACGCTGGCGCCGGACGCCATGCCCCTCGGGCGCTGGCCTTCCCCGCCGACCGAGCCACTGGCATTGAGCCAGCAATTCGCCATAAACGAGATCTTCAACAGCCTTGCAGATCCAGCCGCTCGTGGCTTGTACGCGGTCAACGGGCCGCCCGGAACAGGTAAGACGACAATGCTCCGGGATCTGATCGCCGCGATCGTGGTGGCGCGAGCGACCAGGTTGGCACGGTTGAAGTCCGCATCCGAAGTGTTCCAGAAGACGCCCCTGGCATGGACGACCGAGGAAACCGTCAAGAAGTACCATCGGAAGCTGCATCCGCTGCGTGCCGATCTGACCGGCTTCGAGATTGTGGTCGCGTCTTCCAACAACGGCGCCGTAGAGAACATCACACTAGAGGTACCAGCGTCGAAAACTATTGATCTGGAGACGTTCCCGGACGCCGACTACTGGGCCGGCCCCGCCACAATCCTGACGGGAACCTCCTGCTGGGGCGCAGTCGCCGCCCGATTGGGCCGGCGAAGTTTTCGGCAAGATTTCGTAGATCGGTTCTGGTGGGGGACGGACAAGCGGAGTAAGAACCGGGAGGAACCCTCCGAGATGGTCGGGCTGCATCAGATCCTGATGGATCTCGAGCACTCCGTCTCAGTGGAGTCAGACTCGAATCTGCCGACATGGAACGAGGCCGTCGACCGGTTCAATGCCGCGATCGAGAGCGTGAAACAGCTTGCGCAGCAACGTCAACGCATCGCCGACATCCTCATTCGCGAGTCCGAGTCGGATCCTCGACTCATCGCACTGCGCAATGACGCACAGGGACAACATGATTACGTCGCCCGTCTTCGCCAGTATCGCGACGAACTGCAACGGCTCGCCGACAACACCCAGGCAGAACGTAGACGAGCCGAAGCGGAGCTCAGCAATGCGCTCGAAGCGCGGGATGCCGCGGCCAACGGTGTGGCGTGCGCCAACACAAAGGTTCAATTCGCCAGTGCGCAGTTGAATACACATCTCGCGGGAAAGCCGGGCAGGCTCCGACGATTCTGGTCACGCAATGCTTTGGACGAGTGGAACAAGGAAGCGAGTCCATTCAAAGAAGCACTGGCGATCGCCGACGCCGCACTGTCGAGCGCCGAGGCGCACTTCGATGCTGCCGAGGCCGCGTTGACCGCACGAAGGCGAACCCTCAGCACTAAGATTCAGACGGAACGTCAATACTGCCAACAACTTTCGCAATGCGACCGAAACATCGAGCGCTCAACCGAGAACGCTCGCTCGGCGGACAGAGCGGTGTCCGATCGAGAAGCACGGCTCCGTCGAGACGCCGACCTTCTGGATGAGGCGCGGCGCCGGTGGCCCCGCTCTGTGCCGGGAGCGGAATGGACAGCCGATCCGGACGATCGCGGCGCGATGGAGTATCGGGAAACGTCCTCGCCGTGGATGGATGCCGAATTCGCCGACGCGCGGTCACGAGCCTTCCTCGCTGCGTTGGACTTGCATCGCGCAGCGCTCACCACTCAGCCGGCCCTCGCACGGCGCAATCTCCTGGCAGCGATGGATGTTGTCAGCGGTGCCGCACCATCCGATATGCGACCCGCGATCAAGCTCGCCGCGTGGCAGATGATCTTCTTCGTGGTGCCGGTGATTTCGACAACCTTTGCCTCGATGTCGCGCATGTTCACCTCCCTCGGACGCGAGTCGTTGGGCTGGCTTTTCATCGACGAGGCAGGTCAAGCCGCGCCGCAGGCAGCGGTCGGTGCGCTCTGGCGATCACAACGCGCGGTGATGGTCGGAGATCCGCTCCAACTGGAACCGGTCGTGAATCTGCCCTGGTCGGGGCAGAAGCGCCTGTGTCGACACTTCGGAGTCGACCCGCAATGGACACCGCAGAACACGTCGGTCCAGTCACTCGCGGACCGAATCAATCGATTCGGCACCTGGATTCCCAACACCGGCGATGCCGGGTATACCTGGGTCGGGTCACCGCTTCGGGTACACCGGCGCTGCGATCGGCTCATGTTCGAGGTCAGCAACGAGATCGCGTACGACGGTCTGATGGTTTACGGCGTCACCGAACGCAAGCCGTTCGAATTGCTCACGCAGAATACGTGGCTCGACGTCGGCGCTCGACCGAGCGGCAGTAAATGGAATCCGTTGGAAGGTCGATACGTCGACGCCACGCTGAACAGAATTGTCGAGCGGATCTCCCGTCAAATGGACCACGAACTCGCCGACGCGGGCCTGAAACTGCCCGACTGGGCGGTCGACGATACGGAGCGCGCCGATGAGTTGGCCCGGCGCCTCGCTTCGGCCGTATTCATCGTCAGCCCGTTCCGCGACATTGCGCAAACGCTACAGAAGTCGGTGGCCAAAAGGTTTCCCAAGGGAGCGGACCGTGTCGGCACGGTCCACACCACCCAGGGGAAAGAGGCCGACATCGTGATCTTGGTGCTGGGCACCGCGGCCGATCAGGACGGATCGCGCACGTGGGCCGCGAAGACGCCCAACCTGTTGAATGTGGCTGTCACCCGCGCCCGTCGGCGGCTCGTCGTTGTCGGCGACTTCCAGAAGTGGTCGCATCACCGCAACTTTCACGTCCTCGCGCAGCACGGAAAGCGCGGGACAGGCGGCCTCTTGACTGTTATCGATACTTCGAAAGAGTGGCGCCTGAGGTAGCAGCCCCGAATCCGGTTCCACTCGGTGAGGAGGAGTGCCCGTCCGATGGCAGATCTGCAAGAACGGGAACAACACATCGGCGCACACGCGAAGCCTGACCTCACGCTGATAGCCCGCGCCCGCCGCGGCGGCTACCAACTCATCGCCGAACCCAACCAGAGCAACCGCTGGGTATTGGTCGACATCGACGACGGCGAACGCCTCTTCAAATACCCGTCCCTGGCCGAAATCGACCGGTACCACTCGAGCGAAAAGCCGAGGTCAGGGCGATACTCCACACCCACCGGCATGCACGCCGACTCGCATTCTCGATCTTGCGCGGGATCTGCACCCCGCCCCAGTCCGGCGCCAGCAAATACATGGTGTAACGCTCGTCACACTCCTCCGCGATCTGTCAGCAGATGCGCAGGATAAGGAGCAACTCATGACGGAACCTATGCGCCGCCAACAGCCAAATCTCGCCGACAACGACTTCCCTCGGCCAGTGTCAGCCCTTCCGATACGCCCCGAGTCGCCGCCACCGATCCGTCGTCAAGGCGCGTGGACGTTGTGGTGGCTTTGCGTGGTCACCCTGGGCGTCTACTACTTCATCTGGTACCACCGCATCGGATCGGAGCTGACGGCATTCACCGACAGGCCACATGCGGCATGGGCGCGGTGGTGGGCGCAGCTGATCCCGATCTATAACCTGATCGGGCTTCATCGGATGGCGAAGCTACTCAACGACGCTCACACGCAGGCGGGATCCAATGTGCGTGTGTCGCCCTTCGTGATGTGGTTCTGGGCGCCCGCATGGTTCGCGTCGCAGACACGGTACCTGCAGCGTCGGATCAATGTCCTCGCCGAGATCCAGCAAGCGAAAATGACTCGATGAGAACAGACGCCGTTGTCTGCCGACGCAACCAAGAAGTCTGAAGTCGGGGGATTCAGGCGTCGCCTGCCGGCAGCCAACGCGGCCAGTGCGGCAACCACTACGGCGGCGAGCCTGGTACCGGCCGGGGCGGGACCGGGACAGCGACGGGATCGCGTGCGAGCGGTAGACCGGACCGATCCCATTGTCGTCATACGGCGACACTTGGCGATGTCGCCATATAGCGACAGCGACCGTGCATCGTCCCGATGATCCCGCGGACGACCACCAGTTGCACGTGGTCCATGCGGTTCTGATCGACATCGACAACAGCGAGCACCTATTCGAATCTCTCTGACCGAAGTCGAACGGCATTCGCGCGAACAGCGCTCGCGCTGGCCTGCTCCTGAGGTTGCGCTATCCGCCGGTCCAACCGCCGTAACGGTTTCGCCGTTCGAAGTACGCATCGTCGGCCGCAGCGATGTCTTCATCGGTCATGGACGATCGCTGGGCGCCAGGCCCGACTGCGGCAGGATGAACCTGCTCGACCTGCTTCTTGATACGCGGATCGGCGGCGGCGATGAGCCGGTCAACCTTCGCCTTGACCTCGGCACGCGCCTTGCGGTAGCAGTCGAGCAGAGCGCTGGTCAGCTGTGCACTACTCCAGCGCATCGCACCGGGCGCGATCTGTAACGAGGTGATGTCGCCCTGTGCATCCAATTCGACCAAGACGCCCTGAGTTTCACCACGACCCCGGATGGCGGCCGCAGCCTCTGCCAACTGCTGACCGTTTCGACGAACCTGCTCGAGGCTCTGCTGCAGTTGTTGTTCCCACGACTTGAAATCTGTCATGTCACCCCGCCGATCAGCGTTACGGCGTACTCCTCGACTTGGTTCCGAACCTAAGTTCTCTCGCTCACTGTCGTTCCTTAGTCCGATCAACTCTCGGGATTGAAGTCGACCGCCCACTCCGATCCCAACGCCGCCCGCAAACGCTCCGCGAGCCGCTCGCCGTCCTCCCAGAAAAGGCGCTCCTCGGAGGGCGACTCGAATTGCGGGTTTCCAGGATCATTCGCCAGGTCGTAGGTGGCGTCCCACCGATCCGCCCACTCGTTCAGAGCATGCGCAAGATCGACTGAGATCCCCAAGGACTCCGGAGATACGTTGTCATACATCCCGTTCCGGTAGACCCAGGTCGGATAGCACTGAATCTCAGGACGAAGCCTCAGCTGCTGCATTGCGCTCCTTACGAAACGGGGTTGGCGCCCACGATGAACCCGTTACTCCCAACGGTAACAGCGATTTTCAGCATAGTGCCGTTGTGCATGATCTGGTAAATGGGGCGGTCACGGCCCGAGACGCCAACTTTCTCCCCCTCCGTGACCGCCCGCATCACCAACTCAGGAATGTCTCCCTCGGGCACACCCTTGTTCGCGAAGTCTCCGGAATGGGAGAGGATGTGTTGGAGTCCTGCCCTCTTGTTTCCTTCTTCCAGGAAGATCACTTTTCCGTCCGCATCACGTCCGATCTGCACGATCTTGTCAGGGTCGAACTTGACCCCCTCTTGCTCCAGTTGCCGAATCATCTCGTCCCGCTCCGCCGCCGTCGTTGCGGGACCTGTCCGCGGCACAGGCGGTTTGCCACCCGGTCGAGGCAGCTTCGCCTTGGCGGACTCGACCCATTTCCGAATGCGTTCGAGCAGCGGCTTCATCCGCTCGATCAGCGGGGCAACTGCATCGGTGACAATCTTTGCTACCTTCCCGGCAAGATCAGCGATGATCGTGGCGACACGGCGAGCCTTCATTGCGACCCGCCCGGCGAGAGCCGAGTTTCCGACCCACTCGGACAACGATCCGGTAATCGGAGCAAGAATTGCGAAGCCTACCTCCCATGCGGCAGTTTCTATCGCGAATTCTTTGAGTTCATCGAGGATCTTGTGGTGTGCCTCGTCGAGGTAGTGAGCATAGTTTCCGCACGCATCGCCAATCGTCTGGCATGCATCGGCAAGAGCGTTGAAATCGTCCTTTCGATCGCTGCACGTTTGAACGGATATTTCGATCTCGGGCGACTGCTGATTGTTGAGGAGGTCGACGGCTTGCTGTTCCTCGCCGGCGATCGTGCGGAAATCAGCCGCTGCTGTATGCCAGGCCGTCTGCGCTGAGTTCAGCTGGTCCTGATGCCCGTTCGGCCATGTCCAACCGACGAGATCTTTGATGAATGACCAGCCGAAGGGCTCCGGGATGCCGCCACCCGCCGCAGACGGCACCGTTTCGGCGAGACACGGGTCGGGAAATAGCTGTGGCTGCGTCGGTGGAGGCAGGTCGCGGTGATCCGCAGTGACTTCGGCCACCTCATGGTTGTAGGCACCTATCGCGATCAGATCCCGGGTCTGCCCGCAAGCTGTCGCCAACTTGGACGACGTCGAGACCGCGAGCTGCGCAGCCTGATCGTACGACGCCGCCCACTGCCCTCCGACACTGTCGTCACCAGCCATACCCGCATACGTGGACAGAACAGTCATCAAACCACCGTGAGTGGTCTGAGTGTCATTAGCCATCTGACCGAAAACTTCAGCAGCCGAGTGATATTCATCGCCACGGCAAACAATGATCGGTACCGTCGGCGGGCTCATTGCGGCCACATTCCGGTATTGGCAGGTCCGACACCGTGATAGGCCGTTCGAGCGGCAGCCAGCTTCTGTCGTAGCGCCTTAAGTGCGCCTTGCATTTCGGCGGCCGCCGCAATCCGTGCGTCGTGCGCCTCCCTATGCGCCTTCGCCGCATCACCAGTCCAATCGACGTGCAACTCGTCGATGCGCCGGGCGATCTCTTCGGCCTTCGTTTCGAGCGCGGCCTCGAGCTTCGCGGTGGCGTCGATCAGCCGTTGCATACCATCGAGATCCACCCGGTAGCTGGCCGGCATTACTGCGGTCCCGGGCTATCCGTGGCACCCGCGCGGCCGATCGATTCCGCCGAGCCGGAGTCCGAGGTGGCGAGCACGCCCGCCGCGCTGCGCAAAGCTCCCACGTCAGCGAAGAATGAACCGATTATTCTGCGTGCGCCCTCTTCCCATTCCGACCAGGGCCCTTCATGCGAACCCGCCGCCGTACCTTGCCAGTCGCCACCGAGAAATGCCCACACCGCACGCATATGCGTGTCCACTACATCGGCGAGCTCGTCGGCAGTGCCCTGCAGCCAGTCCGCAGTCGCATGCATCGCAGCGGGATCTGCGTTCACCCGATCTGCCATGTAGCTCCCCCTGTCCGGACCTCATGATCAACGCGTACAAACTATAGGACGGTCTCGGCGGGTGATCGGTTCCAGAGGCATGCATCGTCAAGCTCACCCTAGGCACGTCCGGCATGGTGTAGGTCGTCGGCCACCTCGCGGGCGAACACTGTGCCCGCCTTTCGTGAGCACACGTAACCAAATCCGCGCGCCGGACGATGTGTTTGCAGACTGGTCTACGCCTGTTCGGGCGACCGCCCGGCGGTGCACCGAATAGGATTGACCCGCAAAGCTATTCGTGGCGTGGATACCGGCGAATCCCAGTCACAGCAAACGTACACAGCGACCAAACAGCGAAGGGGAGTCGATCATGGGGGCACTACTCCCCACACTGCAGGCCAGTCGGCTGCGGGAGGGATTGACCGACTACCTCGCCACTACTTTCGCTCTGACCGATGCCGACACCAAGGGTGCGCTGGTCGACTTCATCGATCATCCGCGGGATGGGATGTTCAAAGGGCCCTATGTGCGGTTGCGACTGCCGTTCGCGCAGGCCACGGGCAACTGGGGGATGCATCTGGACTGGCTGCCGCCAGGGTGGGTGCCCTACGGGCACCAGGCCAAGGCGTTCGAGCGGCTGTCGACGAAGTTTCAGTCTCGGCCGCAGCCGACTCTGGTCACCACCGGCACGGGTTCGGGTAAGACCGAATCGTTCCTGATTCCGATCCTCGACCACGTGCTGCGGGCGAAGAAGGCCGGCGTGGCGGGGATGAAGGCGCTGATCATCTATCCGATGAACGCGCTGGCCAATGACCAGGAGCGGCGTCTGGCCGAGCTGATCATCAAGAATCCGGAGCTCTCGGGGGTGACGGCCGGGCTCTACACCGGCGAGGCGTCGTCGAGTTCCCGAACACTGGTTTCGGCGGACGGACTGATCACCGACCGCCGGATCATGCACGATTCGCCACCGGACATCCTGCTCACGAACTACAAGATGCTCGACCACATGCTGCTGCGCCCGGATCGGGCGCCGATGTGGCGGCAGTCGGCGGAATCTCTGCAATACGTGGTGCTCGACGAATTCCACACCTACGACGGTGCCCAGGGCACCGATGTGGCCATGCTGCTGCGGCGCCTCGGTTTGACCATCAAGTCGTATTGGACCGCGGACTCCGCGGTCACCGACGCGGACCGCGCACGTCCACTGGGGCGGATTACCCCGGTCGCGACATCGGCGACGCTCGGCTCCGAGAAGGCGCCGACCGCGATGCTGGATTTCGCGCACACGGTTTTCGGGGAGGTTTTCGCCGCCGACGCCGTGGTCGGAGAGACCAGGCTGACGCCGGACGAATGGCTCGCCGACCGCAGTCCCGCTCTCGACCATCTGTATCGCCCGATCCGCTATCCGGCTTTGGACGAGGCGAATCTGCGCGATCTGGAGGACCGGGTCAACGCCGCGCCGAACAATACCGCGGCGACCGCACTGATTCTGGCGACATTGTTCGAACGGGTGGGTCTCGAGGGCGGGCTCGGCGAGCGCGCCTCGGATCTGCGCAAGCTCGGCGATACCGAACTCCTCGACCTGTTGAAAAGCCACGATCTCTTCCGGAGCTTGCTCCGCAAGAGCCTGAGTGCCGTCTCGCTGGCCGAGCTGGCCGACACCGTCCTGGAGACCACCACAAGCACCCGCGAGCAACCGCGCGATATCGCTCGCCGGCAACGCTATCTCGACTATCTGTTCGCGGCGTTGTCGCATCTGCGCGCCGGAATCGGGCGCAGTGCGCTGAACGTCGATGTCCACCTGTGGGTTCGGGAACTGTCGCGCATCGACCGAAACCTTGCCGCCGCCACCGTCTTTCACTGGGCCGACGACGGCGCCGTCGATGCGCCCGGGACCACCTATCTGCCGGCCGTGTACTGCCGGCACTGCGGACGTTCCGGATGGGGCGCGCGGCTGGCGCCGACCGGTATGACCCTCGATGTCACCGACGAGGATATCCGCCGCCAACATGCAGCGGGAGGTCAGCGCTTCCGCGCGCTGATCTCCGCACCGGTCGAGGCGCAACTCGGCAAGGATGTCGAAGGCCTGCGGTGGCTGCATGTCGACGAACGCGAAATCACCGACGACACACCGGATCCCGAAGGCCCCGACGTTCTGGACGGGCGGGTACTGCCGATCCTGATTCTCACCGGCCCGGATGCCGAGGACAACTCGCAGAAGGATATGTGCCCGGCCTGCCGGTCCGCGGACGGAATCCGCTTTCTCGGCAGCGCGGTGGCCACTCAACTCTCGGTCGCGCTGTCGAGCATGTTCGGCGATGCCGGGCTCGACGCCGCCGAGAAGAAGGCGCTGATGTTCACCGACAGCGTGCAGGACGCGGCCCACCGTGCCGGGTTCGTACAGGCACGCTCACATACCCTCAGTCTTCGATCAACGCTCCGAAATGCCCTCGGCACAACCTCCTCCGACACGGGGCTGGTGCCGCTGACGGATCTGTGCGACGCGGTGATCGACCGGGCGCAGTCCGATGTCATGCGGCGGTATCACCTGCTGGCGCCGGATATCGTCGAGCGCGACGAGTTCCGGGCATTCTGGGACGACAGCGCCGCATCGGCCGCACGGACCAAGGCACTGCGCTTGGTGCGGAAGCGACTGCAGTTCGATATCAACCTCGAGTTCGGTTTGCAGTCGCGGCTGGGACGCACCTTGGAGCTCACCGGAAGTGTTGTCGCGGAAGTAGATCTGGGAGCACCGGAACGAGTGCTTCAGTTGGGCATGCTCGCACTCGGCAATACCGAGCACCAGCTGACCTTCGCCGAGATCGATCCCGCCGCGGTGACCCGGTGGGTACGCGGGACCGTCGAGCGCATGCGCACGCAGGGTGCGCTCGCCCATCCCTGGCTCGACAAATACATCGTCAAGGATGCGAACCGGCGGTGGGTGTGGGGCGGACGGCCCAAACACGAAGGGATGCCCGCATTTCCGAAAGGCCGTCCGGCGCCCGCTTTTCCGGCCCTCGGCTCCCGGACGATCCCCGAAGGGTTCGACGCGATAACCTCTCCCGCCTCCTGGTATGCGCGCTGGGCCAGTAAATGCCTGGGCGTCTCGGCCTTCGAAGGAGGTTTCGCGGCCCGGGCATTGTTCGCGGCGCTGGCCGAGCAGCGGATCCTCACCACGACAACGAGCGAGAAGGATCTCACCGTCTACCAACTGGGTTCGGCGTCGGTCCTCGTCGGCGCCACCGAGCTGGAAGATCTCGAGGCGGGAGAAAACCTGCTCACCTGCGATGTGTGTCAGACGCCGAACCCCGGAACCGCCACGGTCACAGCCCAACTCGACGGCGCATGCTGCCTGCTCGACCGATGCCCCGGAACCCTGCACCGCACACCGCGCGGTAAGAACTTCTACCGCAAGCTCTATGACGACTCGGAGATGAAACGCGTCGTCGCTCGCGAGCACACGTCCCTGCTGCCCACCGATGTGCGGCTGGAATACGAAACGAAGTTCAAACAGGCGGTCTCCGATCCCACCGCTCCCAATGTGCTCGTCGCGACCCCGACGCTCGAGATGGGCATCGATATCGGTGATCTGTCCACGGTGATGCTCGGGTCGATGCCGCGCACCGTGTCCTCGTATCTGCAGCGCGTCGGCCGCGCCGGACGTCTCACCGGCAACTCGCTGGTGCTCGCCTTCGTGCGCGGACGGGGCGAGCACCTGCCGAAGCTGTACGACCCCACCTCCGTGATCCAGGGAGAGGTGCGCCCACCAGCCACGTTCCTGACGGCCGAGGAGATCCTGCAACGCCAGTACGTCGCGCATATCATCGACAAAATCGCGCGCGAACCGGGCGCGGAAGACCCCATCGAGGCCCGGACAGTGGTGGGCACCTTCGACGAAGGTAGTTGGATGGCAAGGCTTCTCGCCCTCGCCGACACCGAATCGAAGCAACTGCTCGACAGCTTCCTAGCCCAGTTCGAGGGTCTGCTCGACACTCGCGCGCAAGACACCTTGCGCACCTGGGCGACCAGCGAGACAGACGGTGCGCCCAGCGGATTGGTGTCACATCTGCGGGAAGTGGTTCATCGCTGGAATCGCGACGTCACCGAACTGACCAACCGGCGCAAGGCCGTCGACGCGGCAATACCCGAATTCGAAAAGCGTGCCGCCTCGCCCGCGGCCACGGACGACGACCGGCGTGAACTACGCACGGCAAGAGGGACTTTGAGGTTGCTCGGCCGGCACATCAAGGATCTGACCACCGAGCATTGGGTCGGTGTTCTGGAACGCTACGGCGTCCTGCCCAATTACACACTGCTCGACGATTCGGTAACTCTGGATGTCGGAATCACCTGGATCGATCCCGACACCAATCAGTACGCCGGAGACACTCACAGCTATGAGCGCGGCTCTCGAGTCGCGCTGACCGAATTGGCACCGGGCGCAACGTTTTACGCGCAGGGCCTGGCGGTACAGATCGACGCGGTCGACCTCGGCCCTGGTGAAGCGAATATCCATACCTGGCGGATGTGCCCGCGATGTGGGTGGGCCGGCATTTCCCATGGCGCCGACGCCGGCCCGCCACCGGCGCACTGCCCGCGCTGCAACACGCCTGACATCGCCGATGTGAGCCAGCAGCTCCAGGTCGTCGAGATGTCGCGGGTTTCGGCGGAGGTTCGCCGGGACGAAGCGTCCATCAACGATGCCCGCGACGATCGCAAACGCGAATCGTTCAATGTCATCACGGCCGCCGATATCAATCCCGACGATGTGGCGCAGCGCTGGTTCGTCACCGATCGTGATTTCGGCGCGGAATACTTGCAGCGCATCGACATTCGCTGGCTGAACATGGGAAAGCGAACCTCCCAAGGCGGTAAGCGCGAAATCGCCGGTCAGGAAACCACCAGCGCATTGTTCCGGGTGTGCTCGGGCTGCGGCCAACTCGATCGCATCGCCGGCCACAACCGCACCCACGAACATCGGAGCTGGTGCAAATTCCGCAACGCGACCGATGAGAAGCACGTGCGCGAGATCGCGCTCGCTCGCACCCTGAACACCCAAGCTGTACTGCTGCACGTCCCCAGTTGGCTCAAGTACGACTCGTTCACCTACCCGAGCCTCAAGACCGCGATCCTTCTGGGTCTTCGGGAGGTTATCGGTGGGTCGCCGGAACATCTGGATGTCGCGATCATCCCCGATGCCTTGCATGCGCCCAGTCAGCAGGCCCTACTGATCCATGACACCGTGCCGGGTGGCACCGGATATCTCGCCGAATTCGCCGACGCCGCGAAGGTGTGGTCGGTACTGAGGGCAGCGCGAGAGGTCGTTCACACCTGTGAATGCGCGGAGCAACAGCGCCTCGCCTGCCACAAATGCCTGCTGCCCTTCGCCGCACCCCACGAACTCGACCACGTGTCGCGCAAAACCGCCGCACGGATTCTCGATGAGCTGCTCGGTGTCGAGCAGGAATCGGAACCGGTATGGAGTGATTGGGAGAACGTGCTCACCACCCAGCAGCCGCGGCGGCGGGTCGAGAGCGACGAGTCAGCGCTCGAGGGCAGGTTCTACGCCGCCTTCCTCGAGCGGCTGCGGAATATGGGCGCGACGATCAAGGAGACGCCCGGCACCTACAGCCCCACGGCGACGATCACGATGCCGGGCAAGGTGATTCGCACCTGGAAACTGAAACCTCAGGTGCGGATGGAGAACAGTCTTCCTGACTACGAACTCAGCACATTCGATTCGAGCGTTCCGATCATCGCCATCTTCACCGACGGACGCCGATATCACGCCATGCCCGGCAACAATCGCGTCGCCGACGATGCGTTGAAACGGGAAAACCTGCGGACCGCCAACCACATCGTGTGGTCGTTCGGCTACGACGATGTGGTGCGATTCGAAGAGGGCACGCCGGCAACTCCGTCGTGGTATTCGCAGAGAATGGCCAAGGCCACGATGCAGCAGGGCAACCTACGGCCCGCGCTACTCAATTTGATCACCGCGGACCCGATCACCCAGCTGCTGGAGTTCATGCAGGACCCCGACTTGGAGGCGTGGGAAGCCGTCGGGCACTGGCTGCCGATGATGTTCATGGGCAAGAACAGAACCCCGGGCGATCTGACCGCCGTGGTGCCGTGGGCCCTCGATCTGCTGGACGGTCGGACGCCGTCGGTGCCGGACGGGAACTACGCGTGCTGGTCCTATGCCGATGGGCCCCTTGCCGTTACCGCCGCCCTGCGGACCGATACCAAGACGATGCACGCCGTGCTCGCCCTCGATGATCGCGACGAGAAGCTCGAAACGCTCGACGGACAGGCGTGGAAAGAATGGCTGCGACTGTCGAATTGGTTCGGGCTGTGCGACAACCACACCATCACCACACGGAGTCTGCTCGCCACCGACGTGCAGATTCCGAAGGAGCAGCCGGCGCTCACCGCATCGGCGTTGTCGCCACAGTGGCAGCAGGTCTACGGCGAGGCGTTCTCCCCCGCCGAGAAGGAGTTGGTGCTCGCTCTCGCCGCCGCACAGACACCGCTGCCGGTCATCGGCGGCGAGAACGATGCCGGTTATGTCTTGGACATCGCGTGGCCGCAGCAGCGGGTCGTGATGTTCTTCGACACCGAATCCGAAACCGCGCGGCTGATGGCGGAGGACGGTTGGACCGTCTGCCCGCCCGACCCCGGGCAAATCGTTGCGACGCTGAACACGAACGGGGTGAAGTGATGCCGTATATCGTCATGGCGACCAAGACCAAGGCCATGGGTAAGCTCGATGGCTCCGTCAAGCGCAAGGTGTACGACTTTCTCGAGAAGCTCCAAAACGACGACGCCACACCGGGATTGCATATCGAGCCCATCAAGGGAGCCCGCGATACGCGGGTCCGGACCGGGCGGGTCGATCTGAACTATCGGGCTATCCTGTTCCGCCTCGATCCCGAGGGTGGGGACACCACCTACGTCTACATGGGGACCTGGAAGCACGACGAGGCAAACAAGCTCGCCGAGCAGTCCACATTGCGGGTCAACAAGATCAACGGCACGGTCGAGGGGATCATCGGGGAGATCGACGGTGCCGTCGAAAGGCGTTCCCCGTTCCCCCGTTCCGAAGCTCGCGGTGCCGCCGCAGCGGACAAACCCTCCTACCTCGCTGATGCCGGGTTCACCATGACCGACCTCGTCGACCGGCTGGGACTGGATCCCGCCCTCGCCGAGCGGGCGTTGATGGCGTCCGATGATTACGCGATCAACGAGATCGCGGCCGCCGTCGACGGATGGCAGGCGGATGCGCTGCTCGACCTCGCCTGCGGCACCTCCATCGACAACATTCGTGAAAAGTACTCGTTCACCGACGTTTCCGCGGACGAGACGTTGGATGAGGACAGTCGGATCGTCGCCGCGCTCGATCGGCCCGCGTCACGGATGCAGTTCACCTACATCGACGACACCGAAGAACTTCGCCGGGTTATCGAGGGCGGCGATTTCGCCGCGTGGCGCACGTTCCTGCATCCCGAACAGCGCACCTACGTGGAGAAGGATTTCAACGGTGCGTTTCGGCTCTCCGGCGGCGCGGGCACGGGTAAGACCGTCGTCGCGATCCATCGCGCGCATCGGCTGTGGAAGAACGACCCGCAGGCGCGAATCATCCTGACCACGTTCAACAAAACGCTCGCCAAGGGGCTCGAGGCGGATCTGCGGATCCTCGATCCCGGCGTCACCATCGCACAACGTCCCGGCGATCCGGGGATCTATGTCGCAGGTATCGACAAGCTCGCCAACGACATCGTGAATCGAGCGGGCGATCTGACCGCGGCCACCACGGCGATCTTCGGCGGGCCCGTCGATGTCGCCTCGAAACGCACGGTCCAGGACCGCGTCTGGCGCGAGATCGTCCATTCCGGCGGCAGTGGTCTCGATCAGCGGCTCGCCACGCCGGCTTTCCTCGAAAACGAGTACGTCTCAGTTGTTTTGGCCAACAAGGTCACGACACCGGAACAGTACCTCCGGGTTGCGCGGGCCGGGCGCGGCGTACGGCTGAGCCGGGCACAGCGCATCGCGGTCTGGAAACTGATCGAAGCGTTCCGCCGGCACAGCCGCACCGACGGCAGCCTCAGCTTCCCGGAAATCCTGGCTATCGCTGCCGAACACCTGACTTTCGAACAATCGGCGGGCCGATCTTTCGTAGCCGACCACGTGCTCGTGGACGAAGCCCAGGATCTTCATGCCACTCACTGGGCTCTGCTGCGCGCACTCGTGTCGGAGGGGCGCAACGATCTGTTCATCGCCGAAGACTCGCATCAGCGTATCTACGGGCAGCCGGTCGTCTTGGGGCGCATGGGAATCAAGATCGTCGGCCGCTCGCGTCGGCTCACCTTGAACTACCGGACCACCGCGCAGAATCTGAAGTTCGCGGTCGGAATCCTCTCCGGCGCCGACTATCACGACCTGGAAGAAGGCGAAGAGTCCACGCTCGGCTACCGCTCGGCCCGCCTAGGACCCGACCCCGATCGCCACCAATGTGCCTCCCTCGCAGATGAATTGGACTATGTGGCACGGATTGTCCGACAGTGGCTCGACGAAGGAGCCGAACCCGAAACGATCGCGGTCCTAACCCGCGGCCAGAACGAGCGCACACAGTTCGTTCGGGCCCTCGGCGAACGAGGGATCGAAGCCCGCGCACTCGACGACAATCCGGCGACGACTGGGCACGTCCAGGTACTGACCATGCACAGGTCGAAAGGCATGGAGTTCTCGCGGGTCATCCTCGCCGGGGTGGACGACGCCCATGTCCCGTCGCAGGCGGCCATGCGGACCGTCCCGGAAGAAGAACGGGCGGAGGCGGAACTGCGGGAGCGGTCACTGCTCTATGTGGCGGCGAGCCGGGCTCGGGACGAGCTGGTCGTGACGTGGAGCGGGCAGGCCTCGGCACTCCTCGGGGCCGGGTAGGTTCGGCGGCCCGGCATGCAGAACGCCTGGCCTACATAGGCGTGATCCCCCACGAGCGCCGACCATCCGGCTGATGTGAACTCGACGGCCCTGTCAGAGCCTACCTTCCGCAAATGCGTTGACAATGTTTTCATTTCAATCTACGTTATACAACGAATGACAGCGCGCGGATCGCCCGGATGTCCGCCGACACTCTTTGACCCGAATGTTGGCTCGTGCCAAACGATTTGGATCGGAAAGCAGGACCGATGAATATCAAGAAGATCGCATCCAGCACAGCTCTGGCCGCCATCGTCACCGGCGCCACAGCCATCGCCGCTACGCCGGCGCATGCCGACCACATCGGCGGAACCGTGGTGGGCGTCTCCACCGCAACTGCATACTCCGACACAGCGGAACGGAACACGGCGACGCGGCCCGCGGCCATCGAACCCGTTGCGGCAGGCTGCACTTACCTACCGGGGCAGCCCGAGCCCCTGGCGATCTTGGAGCGCAACCAATCGATGGGTCTCGGTCTCGCGTTCGGCCTGCTGGCAGGTGCGGCGGCGGGAGCCGGTTCGAGCGCGGTAACGCTGGGACTCGCTGCGCCCCTTACTGTTCCGCTCGGCATGGCCCTCGGCGCCGGCACCGGCGCCGCCCTCGGCTACAACGCCTATCAGGTACCGGCGGGCTGCGTTCCCGGTCGGTAAGCGTAGGTCGGCAACCGGGCCCCGCTGGTCGAACCGCCCCTCGGCGGTCGAATTCTCGATAGGCTTCCACCTCTCGCGTGTTCGGCGAGTCTGCGTTCCTCGCCTGTGCGACATAAGCATTCGTATTGATTGGGGGATCTTCTATGCAGAGCACACCATCCACGGTCGAAGTCTCCGACATCGACGCAGAGTGCCTGCGCGACCTGGTAACCGACGAGATCTCCGCCCACATGTCGGTCCAACCAGACGTAGCCGCTGGCGATGCGGACGGTGTGCTGGTGTCGACGAGACAGGATTTCTGAGAGGGAGTGAAACCCGCTGGTGTGCAACAACAGTACTCCGGAACGCCTGGCCGGGTGGAGAACTAAGTCATGAGCCCTGTAATGGAACACTTTCTGCTCTTCGGGATCTCGGACGACTGGGCACCAGTCGCAGAGTTCGAGAAGGCGGTGCGGCGCTTCCACCCCGAGCGCTACAGCCGAGAGTTCGTTTTGGATGTCATCAGGGACTTTACCGAAGCGGGCTATATTCGACTGGGCGCTTTTCCAGGAGGGGGCAAGTCATGGGAACCGTGGAATGTGTCGACAGCGGAAGGGATCCGACGTATCGCGGATGGCTTCAACAATGTTCCCGGCTACCTGGAAATTCCTGAGGCCGAGATCGGGTCGAGCGAGGTTTTCCGGGCGGAAATTACCGAATCAGGAAAGAAGAAGCTCGAATCGCTCGGAAATCCGTACGAGAAGTACGGTGACCCCTGGCACGACGATCCCGACCTGACCGCCGAGGAGTGGGGCTATCCGCCTTACACCGGCTGACCGGCTGTCTACTCTCGACCAGATCTGATAGGCCCCAGCAGTTCTGAAGGACAACCCCGGATCGGACAATATCAACGATTGACGGTCAGGAGGCCTCGCTGGAGACTGCCAGCGTTCGCGTTGCTGGATTCCTTTGTATCGCAACGTAAACCGTCCACAGGAGCCCACCCGTCACGGCAGCGGATGACTCTGGAACAGCTGCCACATCCGATTCCGCACATCGGCGCCTCGGTCGCCGCTCGGCCAATCATGGCTGCCGGCTTTGTATTTGCGCCATACGACGTTTGCGCCCTGGTCGCAGGAATATCGGTATCCTTCCGCCACTTCGGGGCCGGTTTCGGTGGCGGCGTCGTTGCTGCAGCCGATGGTGCCGCGCCATTGGAGGTGCGCCGCGTAGACCGGGGCCTGGGTGAAGTCGTTGTCGGCGGTGAAGAATCCGAAGGACAGTTTGCGGATCGGGACGCCGTCCTCGCATCCGCCGTGCGAGCCGCCGGCGTACATCGCCGCCGCGCCCAGTTGCGCTGAGGCCGCGCAAGCCATGCGGGAGGTCATTTGCCCGCCGTTGGAGTGGCCGGTCATGTAGACCCGCTTGGTGTCTACGCAGCGGTAGCCCTCGATATCGGCGATGACCTTCGGGAGGAAGTCCACGTCCGTTCTGTTGCCGTTTTCGAAGTACCAGCTGCGGTTGGGTGCGGGTACGTCTTTCTTGCCACCCAGGGGGTAGGCGACGATGAACTTGTGCTGCGCGGCGAATGGTGTCCAGCCGGATTGGTTTTCATACGTAGTGGGATTGCTCCCGCCGCCGTGAAGAGCTATCAGTAGCGGTGCGGCACTGGTCAGGCCGCTGGGTACGCGGAGGAGGTACGGCTGGTCGTTGATGGTGCGTGTCTCCGAGGTGGCGGCCGGCGAGCAGGCCGTGGGCGAAGCGTCCGACTCCCCTGAAGCCGGCTCGGCCGCGGCGACCGCGCTCGGCATCGCCAGCGCGAATATGGCAGACATGACTGTTACCGCCCGGCATACCGGTCCGGACATACGAATGCGATGCAACGAATTCTCCCGCCCCGCAACAACATTGAATTACTTCCATTCGAATGTATCGCCGAGCAGGTTGGCGCGCTGAGGTTCGACCACATTTGTGACAACTCCCTAGCCTCACCCTCGATGGTTCAGATTCCGCATGGACGCCCGCAGCGGTGAACATCCGGGGTAGCGACCAATTGGTCGAGCCGGCGGCCAACTGCGGCGCGGACGCACGAGAAGTACGCCGATCCCTTCCGAAACACGATCACTTCACACTATGCTGGCTCGAACGCTGGAACCTGTTGCAGTTGTTCGAGAGGAACCCCCATGAAACGACTTGCCGTCCTCGCCGTGACAGTCGCCGCCCTCGGTATCGCCCCGGCCGGCATCGCCGCCGCTGGGACCGGAATCCCGTTGGAGTACAGCAATACTGACCAGGTAGCTGGGAACGAGTCCGTCGTCCTGCACACCGGTTCGACCGTGATCGATCTGCTCGCGTACATCGGCGCGGGCTGCATGGGCAGCTGGAGTCCGGCTCCCCCTGCGTACTGCGTCGGATAACTCGGACTCTCCGTCCATCGCCCCGTGGAGTCCACCTTGCGCAGACTGCGTCCGCGATACCTCGTCCACAAGGACACGCGCCCGGCCGCACCAACCTCACTCCCGCTCGCGGCGCTCTGCGACAATGGGGATGTGAGCACCACCATCAGCCACACGAGTGGACATCGACTCGGCGACCCGACCGGCGCCGCGACTGGGACAGCGGCGCACGTCGCCCGGTAATTCGATGTCTGATCAGGAAGTACCGGAATCGCGATCCGCGCCGAAGGTTGTCCAGCTGCCGCGACGTCCCCGGCGGGTGGCGGACGACGCTGCCAAGCCTCCCCGCAAGACCTGGCGTTCGGAGGGCGGTCGCGGCCCCGATCCGGCACCGACCAGGCCCGTCATGCGGTCGGAGTTGCAGCGGGAGACCGGGGCGTGGCCGGTGGATTCGGGTGCCGCGTGGCATGGCCCCGCGGTGGCCGATACCGGCTCGATGGTGGCCGACGAAGTTCCCGCATCGGTTCACGGGGGACCTGCCGGCCAGGACGCCAGCGTCGTCGACCTCGACGAATTGCGGCGGAAGCGAGCCGGTGAGGGCGCCCCGGCCGCCGGCATCCGGCGCATCGCCAAACCGCGCCGAATCGGCAAGAACGCCGGTGATCGATCCGACGTCCAGAGCGGCGACGGCGCCCACGGTGCTCAGAATTCTCCGTCGACCGAGGAATACACCGGGCGCCATCGCAAGTAACCGCCGGGGCTGAACAGCCCCGTCTCACCCCGGCATTGCCGGCTTGTTGTTCAAATTCAGCGGCTCGGTGCGGGGGAAGGTCACCGGCAAGGCCGTCAATGCTCGGTGGAAGGGACCGGGCCGCCAGCTCGGGGCGTCGGTTGCGAGCTCGATTTCGGGCAGGGCGTCGAGGAGTTGGTCGATCGCTTCCTGGGCGATCAGATACGCGATCGACTGGGCGGGGCACGCGTGCGGGCCGATGCCCCACGCCAGGTGGGAGCGGTTGCCCGTCATATCGTCGCTGCGAATCACGGGATCGTTGTTGCAGGCGGCCATGCTGATCACCACCGGCTGATTGGCGGGGAGCCAGACGTCGTCGATCAGCATGGGCTGGCGCGGGTAGGTGATCAGGAGGTTCGCCAGCGGCGGGTCGTTGAACAACACCTCGTCCACCGCGTCGCGGGAGGAGAGGTTTCCGCCGAGCACGCTGCCACCGAAACGGTTGTCGGTGAGGACCAACAGCAAGGTGTTGGCGATCAGGTTCAGCTCGAATTCGATTCCGGTGCCATAGATCTGGGAGACGTGGTGGGACACCTCGGTGTCGTCGAGGGCGGCCGGATGTTGCTGCAGGACCGAGGTGATGTCGTTGCCCGGCGTGGCTCGTTTGAGGCGTACGAGGTTCATCAGCGCCTCGCCGAGGATGCGGTTGCCCTGTTCGGCGTCGACGCCTTCGAGCAGCTTGGCGGTACCGGCCGCGACCTGCGCGCCGATCTCCGGCGGGCATCCGAGCATGACGTTGACGAGCTCGAACGCGAGTGGATAGATGTACTGGGTGATCAGTTCCGCCTGGCCGTCCTGACAGAAGCTGTTGATCAGGGGAAGCGTGGCCTTCTCGACCGCCGCGCGCAGCGAGTGCAGATCGACGGCGTCGATCCCGGCGGTGATGGCCTCGCGGTACCGGTGGAAATCGGGACCGGAGCTTCGGCTGGCCATCGGGCGCCATTCCAGCAGCGGAAGGATCGGGCAGTCCGCGGGCACCGTCTGCTGCCAGACGCGCGGGTCCGCGGGGAAGTGTTCGGGGTCGTTGAGAATTCGTACCGCGGTGCGATAGCCGATCACGAGCGTCGCGGGCACGCCCGGCGCCAGTTCGACGGGCGCGAGCGAGCCGTATTTGCTGCGCATGTCGCGGTAGACCCGATGCGGGTCGTCGGAGAAATCGGGGGTGAACAGCGGGACTCGCGGCCCGTCGGAACTCGTCGGCGAGCCGTGGGCAACGGGACACATCGTCGGGCGGGCCGGGAACTGTGACGTAGTCATCAACCACTCCAGTTGTCGTATCGCGCGCCGTGTCGAACTGCATGAGGGAATGTCGCGCGCGTCGAAGGCTGCGCTGGTCGCACCCGGACGACCCTGGCCGGGACGATCATCGGCAGCACGATGATCATTCGTGGTAAAGCGTTGGTGCGTCAGACGCCGAGGGCGCCCAGGGAATCGTTGTCGTCGATGGCGGTGGTGATTCGCCGTAACAGGGTCAAACAGGTTTCGTTCGACTGCATCTTCGGCTGGTAACTCGCGCGCCCGATGGTGAAAGCCCATGCGGCGTAGGCGAACATCGACTGCTGCCGGTAGAGCAACCAGGCATCGTCGAAGGCCGGGGGCTTACCGCCGGCCTCCCCCAGTTCGTCCAGGTACGCCGCGAGCAGGTCCCTGTCCCATGCTCGGCGGTCCTCCGGTTCGCATCCGGAATTGACGGTGTAGGCGAAATCGTGGGCCCAGCCGCCCCGCATCACGACCTGCCAGTCCACGAAACCCATCCGGCCGGCGCTCGTGCGGTAGGTCTGCCCGATGTGGGGATCGCCGTGCAGCAGGGTCGGCGGAATCTCCTCGGTCGCGATGGTCACCGCCCGCTCGACGCCGGCCCACAGCCGTTCGCTGCTGCCGTGCAGGGCGGGCGGAACGACCTCCGCCGCGCGGCGGAGGCCCACTTCGCATCGCTTCTTCATATCGATCGCGGACAGGTACACGTCGAGCATGTACGCCGGGGTGTTGAGGACCTCGATCGCCTCGGATTCCCAGAAGGTGCCGTGCAGGCGGGCGAGATTGCGGACCAGATCCTCGGCTTGCTCGCGGGTGATCGAGGCGGTGGGCTCGCTGAAGACGGCGCCGCGGGTTGCCGCGATGTCCTCCATCAGGGCGATCGAGCGCCACGAGGCCGGGTCGGACGCGCCCCAGTATCCGATCGGCGCCTCGATGTCGACGGCGGGGCGGAAGTCGCGGAAGAACCGGGTTTCACCGTCGATCATCTTCCCGCCGCCCAGCAGGATCCGCTGGCTGAAACTGGTGGTGGTCTTGGCGAACAATCGGGTCGGCAACTGCGCCCGGGTCCCCACATCGTTGTATTCGACCCGGATGGCCACCCTCGTCGAGGTGCCGCTACTGCCGTTGGAGGTCTCGAAGCCCGACACCTCGGCACCGGGCACCTCGCGGCACAGAACCGCGGTCAGCCACTCGGGAGTGAGCTTGTCACCGGAGATCGGTACGTCGTCGAGGGAGCGCAATCTGGGTCCGCGAATCTTCTCTCCCAGCATCCGGGTCCCGACGGTGACAGAACGACCGAGCAACCAGAGCTTGTGATTCACGCACGTATCTCGATTCCACTGTAAGACAACGATTATCCGAGCGAACCGGCGCCTCCACCGAACACGGCGCCAGAGGCACAGTACCTTACCCGAGTCGAAAGCGTTGTAAGACAATCAATTACCTACAGCGTCGATTATCCGCTGATTCATGCGGACCGGCCGGATCGGGCTACCGGTCGGTTTTCGATTCCGGCAGGCGACTTCACCGTCGCGCAGGAAACAGCCGCGATGCTGCCATGGTCGAGGCCCCCATCGGCGGACTCGGCACGATGCAGAAAGGCAGTGGACCGTTCGCGTCCGCCGGCTGCACCGGAGACGCCGAGCAGACGTGGTCGAAAGAGCCGATCGCCGAGACGACGGTCGGCCCCCGTTCATTTCGACGCGGAATCGCGGCCCGCGATCAGCAGCCCGGCGAAGGCGAAGGGCGCGAGTGTCTGGTAACCGATCCAGAGCTGGCCGGCTGTTCGGTTGCCCTGCCACGCCAGTAGCGCAGCGACGCCGGTGGTGATCGCCAGCCGGTGTCGTAGCCGATCATGAGCCGCATATACGTGCCCATCGGGCGGCTGCGCAGGTAGGCGAATTCGCTTCCGCCCGCGATGAGAAGGGCTGCGACGCAGGCGATCATCAGCCAGGAAGGGACAACGAGCCGAGAACTCGGCGATTCGGCACCGACGAGGTAGACGGCGGCGAGCAGTATCTTGACGGCGCCGTCGGCGAGAATTCCCCAGGCTTGCCCGGTGACCGGCGCGAACGATATGCGAATCAATTGTCCCTCTCGATATATAGCACCGGCGACGGCACTCGGCGTCAGGAGACCGGTTCGATCCGAAAGACGGCACAGCGACTCGCCGCGTCGGCGAAGCTGTCCGGCGAGCCGGATTCGACCAGACCATTTCTGACGAATGCTTGTGCGCCCCTGGAATTTTGCACAGGAAACGCGCGTAGCACGGGCCGGCGCTGCGATTCGGGCACCTCGATCAGATCGACTATCCGGGACGTGCGCCCGCGAGTGAGCACACCGCGCCCGGCGGCGCGGGCATTGTCGACCCACTCGGCGTCGGGATATGCCTGCACGAGGTACCGGACACCGTCGAGTTGTATCGGGGCGATGGGAGTGGTCCGGGGAATTCCCGTCGAACGACCCGCAACGGTGAGCAGATGGATCGGGCCGAACGGCAGGCCGAGGCGATGTGCGATGACGACGAGGCGATTGCGAATAGTGCGTCGCGCGGACGACCGGTGCGGTCTTTCCTTGACCTTGCGGATGCCGTCATCGGTTGCGGTGAAACCGACCACCGCGACGATCACCAGAACGAATGCGGCTACGGCGCAACCGGTTCGGGTGAAATGGAACAGCTCCCAGCGGCGCAGGATCTCTGCGTAATTCGCGGGCGGGGCGCTCACCGCCCATCGTTTGATCTGCTGGTTGATCGGCACATTCCCGAACCGCGTCACCAGGAAGGAAACCGACACCAGCACCGTGGCGCTCGCGGCGATCCGACGCTGCCCTCCCCGCGAGCGCACCGCGAGCACCAAGGTACCGAGTACCGCCAGCCCCATCAGCGATTGCATGACCGGGCCGTTGACTCGCATGAGCGCGACGTGAAACGTGAATCGAACATCAAGGGGCACTTCGCGAAACGCGTACACCACGTTGACGGCGCCGTAGCCGAACGCTCCGGCCAGCAAACCGGGGAACAGCAGTGCGGCTCCCCGGACGGACTTCGACAGCATCGAGACTCCCATCGGAATATCGCAACATCGAGTTGCGATATCGTCAGCATGCCCGCCCGTCCGCGATATCGCAACTAGGAGTTGCAATGAGTTCGTCCGCGCCTCTGGGACGTGGACCGAAGGTCCGCGCCGCCGTGCTCGCCGCCACCGTCGACGAGCTGAGCGAACGTGGATACGCCGCGTTCACGATCGACAACGTCGCCCAGCGCACCGGAGTGCACAAGACCACCGTCTATCGGCGCTGGCCCGACCGCGACAGCCTGATCGCCGAGGCGCTGGCCGACAGTGTCGCGACGGAAATCCCCATCCCCGACACCGGTTCGGTCGACGAGGATCTCCGCGCACTCGCGCGCAGCCTCGTCGCCTGGGCCACCAGCGCCTCCGGCCGGGCCGTTCTGGCGGTGCTGGTGTCCACCGCGGCGGGTCTGCCCGCTCCCCCGAACTCCGCACGGCACGTCTTTCGCGATCGGATTCGGCAAGCGCTGCCGGTGGTGACGCGTGCGGTCGCTCGCGGGGAGCTGCCGGAAGGCACCGATCCGGTGGAGATGATCAAAACGCTGGTGGCGCCGATCTATTTCCGCGTGCTGATCACCGGGGAGCGGGTGGACGACGGCACCGCGGACGCTGCGGCGAAGGTGGCTCTGACGGCCGCGCGTGCCCGGTTGTTCACCTGAACGAGGTCGCGCCGCTCACTCGGCGGAAGCCCCCGGCATCGCATCGTGGGCATGTGTCGTGATACCCCACGCGGCGAGCCACAGATGATGTTCGGTGTTGTGCCAGTGCGTGATCGAGGCGTTCGGCACGGGCGGCATATCGGCCGGCGGCCTCGCGCCCACACCGGCCAGGACGTGCGCGGCGGTGACGACGACCGCGTCGTGGGCGACGATCAGAATTTTCTCGGCGGTGGTTCGGTCGAGTTCGGTGAGCAGGTCGCGCATTCGCAGCGCGACATCGGCCGGCGACTCCCCACCCGGCGGGCGGTAGAACCATTCTCCGAGGCGGGCGCGGCGCTCGAACTCCTGCGGCGCTCGGCGTCGAATGGCTTGCGGCGGATACAGTTCGAAGACTCCCATCTCGCGGTCACGGCAGCGTTCGTCGGTCACGGTGGGTACGGCGCCGGCACCTGCGGTGATGCCGTCGGCAGTGCGTGCCATCGCCGCCCAGGTCTGCCGCGCGCGCAGATACGGTGAGCACACCACCAGCTGTGGCGCTCGCTCCGGGGGCAGACCGGCCAGCCACCGCCCGAGCCCAGCGGCTTGCTCGTACCCGGTGGACGACAGCTCCACGTCGCAGTCGCTGCCGGGGAAGGGTTCGTCGGCACCGGCGCTGAACGCGGCATTGGCTCGGCTTTCACCGTGGCGGACGATCCAGAGGTCGCGCATGCGATACCGCGGCGGAATCGCCGCCGAGCGAATCTCCGGGTCCACATGCGAGGCCGCGCCCGTCGGGTCCGGATCCATTGCCGTCATCCGATCCTCCCTGTTTCGGTTCCCCTGCTGAGACCAGGATGCGCGTACTGGGCGAACTCGCGTTCAGTGGTGCTACGCGAGCCGATTCAGCGTCTTGCTCCGATCGAGAAGACGATGTCGATCAAACGGGTGAAGCGGGCGGTCAGGTCGGCGGACGATTCTTCGGGATGCGCTCGGGCCCAGGCCATTACCGCGTCGACCGCGGCGGTCCAGATGCCGGCGAGCGCTTCGATATCGCGTTCGTCGGTGTCGCCCAGGGCGTCGAGGAAGCGGCGCACGCCCGAGTCGGCGTGTGCGGCGATCCGGGTGCGGTAGCCGTGCACCAGATCGGCCACCGCACCGGTCGCCGGTGCGGTCGGGTCGTGGATGATCCGCCAGGCGGTGCGGTCGGGGCCGAGGGTGTCGAAGAGGCCGCGCAGGGCGTTGCCGGGCATCGCGAAAGGGGCTGTGGCGGGGTCCATTTCGTCGTCGAGGCGCTCCAGGAGCGGATCGGCCAGCGCGGTCAGGCACTCCGCGTAGAGCTGTTCCTTCGAGGTGAAGTGCTGATAGACGAGAGCCTTGGAGATGCCCGCGCGGCCGGCGATGGACACCATCGAGACGGCGGCGAACCCGCGTTCGGCGAACTCCCGCATGGCGGCGATCAGGATTTCCTCGCGCCGGTTCTGCGCGGGCATGCCCTTGGTTCCGAGTCCGGCGGCCGTTGACATGCGCCCGAACTTACCCTACGGTCACTTTCAGTGAAGTGACCGTAGGGTCATATAGTCGTTCCGGAGAGTGCCTGCGATGACCCTGTGGGAACAGATCAACCAGCCGGTGACCTACGCGGTGCCGTTCTTCGTGCTCGCGATGGTCCTGGAGATCGCCGCCCTGCGCGGTCATGGCGAGGATCGCGCAGGCTACGACGTGACCGACGCACGGACGAGCCTGACCATGGGCTTCGTCTCACTCTTCGTCAGCGGTGCCGCGAAATTCGCCGCACTCATCGGCTATGCCGTGTTGTACGTGCACGCGCCGTGGCAGGTCGATCCGCGCAATCCGCTGGCGTGGCTGGGGGTCATGCTCGCGGTGGATCTGCTCTGGTACGCCTATCACCGCCTCGCGCATCGAATCCGGGTGGTGTGGGCGGCGCATCAGGTGCACCACAACAGCCGGTACTTCAACTACGCGACCGCGCTGCGCCAGAAATGGAATCCGTGGTTCGAACTCCTGGCGTGGGTGCCGCTGCCGCTGTTGGGCGTGCCGCCGTGGATGATCTTCACGGCCTGGTCGTTCAACCTCGTCTACCAGTTCTGGGTGCACACCGAGACCATCGGAAAGCTCCCCCGCTGGTTCGAATTCGTCTTCAACACGCCGTCCCATCACCGCGTGCACCATGCCAGCGATCGGGAGTATCTGGACCGCAATTACGGCGGCATCCTGATCCTGTGGGACCGCATGTTCGGCACCTTCCGCGCCGAGACCTTCCGGCCCACCTACGGACTCACGAAGAACATCGACAGCTCGAACGTCCTCACGCTGCAGTACTACGAGTTCGGCGCGTTGTGGCGAGACCTGCGCTCCACCAGGCGACTTCGCGAATGGGCCGGGTATCTGTTCGGCCCGCCCGGGTGGGAGCCCGCCGCCGCACGCAGGGGCGACATCGGCGATCGACTACCCGAAGCCTGACCGCGCGGTTTCAGCCCGGCAGATTGGTCGTCTCGCCGTGCCGGACCGGCGTCGCCCCCACATCACCCGAGCGCCGCGCTCGCCGCTCGAGGTTCTCGGCTGGGAACCGACGCATCCCAGCCTGTTGGAGGACCTGACGAGCATCCGCCCGTGATCGGTTGCGGGCGCGGTGACCGTATCGGATACCGTGCCAGGGTGAACGCCCGCATGTGCCCGCCCGGTGTGGTCGTGATGGGGGTTTCCGGCACCGGGAAATCGACAGTCGGCCGTTTTCTTGCCGACCGGCTCGGTGTGCCGTTCGCGGATGCGGACGACCTGCACTCGCCCGCCAATGTCGCGAAGATGTCCGCGGGTATCGCGTTGACGGATGAGGATCGCGCGCCGTGGCTCGCGGCGGTCGGGGGCTGGTTGCACGAGCGGATGGCCGAGGGGACCGGCGGTGTGATCGCGTGCTCGGCGCTCAGGCGCAGTTATCGCGATATCGTGCGGGCCGCTGTGCCCGAGGTGTTCTTCGTGCATCTGACCGCGGATCGCGACGACTTGGTCGCCCGGATGTCTCGCCGCCGCGGCCATTACATGCCTGTGTCCCTTGTCGATTCGCAGTTGCGCACGCTCGAGCCGCTGGACGCCGGCGAACACGGGGTTGTGGTTCACACCGATCGGACTCCGGAGGTCCTCGCGGAGAATGTCGCCGCTCTCGTGCGCGAGTGGCATACGCGTTAGTTCGGCGCGGTCATCGGCGGCGGCACAGCGGTCGATGTCTCGGTGATCGGGAGATGTGCCCCGGGGCGCGGCCGGGAGTTCTAGCTTCGACCCGTGCCGCGCAACCAGACCTTTCCGCATTTGCTCGCTCCGGGGACCATCGGCCCGATGACCGTCCCGAACCGCGTCGTTCTGCCCGCGATGGATATGAACCTCTGCGAAGACGGGGAGATCGAGCAGGGCGATATCGATCATTTCGTCGCTCGCGCGGCCGGTGGGACGGGGTTGATCATCACCGGGTGCTGCGCTGTGGCCTACCCGGTGGGCTGTGCGAGCACGAAGGAACCCGGATTGTCCGAGGACCGGTTCATTCCCGGTCTGCGGGCGCTCGCGGACGCCGTTCACGCCGCGGGGAGCACCTTGTGTGTGCAGATGACGCACCACGGCAAGATCGCCCGGATCGATACCGTGCACGGGCGGCCGCTGCTGGTTCCGTCGGTGCCGAGCGGCTCCGCGGATCTGTCGGCGCTGGCCGACAACACTCCGGAAGAGCTGCACAAGCTGGCCGCTGTCACAGGCGGCAAGCAGGCCACCTACCACGAAGCCACACAGGACGATATCGACTGGGTGGTGCGGTGTTTCGCGGAGGCCGCCGGGCGGGTGAAGGCAGCCGGTGGCGACGCCGTCGAAATTCACTGCGCGCACGGATACATCCTCGGCGGCTTCTTGAGCCGGGCGGACAACAAGCGGACCGATGACTACGGCGGCTCGCTGGCGAATCGGGCGCGATTGGCGGTCGAGGTGATCCGCGCGGTCAAGGCCGAGGTCGGCGATTCGCTGGCGATTCTGGTGCGGATCGCGGGGCGGGAATTCGGTGAGGACGACGATGCGCTGACCATCGAGGAGGCGAAGCAGGCTTCGGCGCTGTTCGAAGCGGCCGGGGCCGACGCGATCCATGTCACCGGCTGGGGACGTAATCCGTTCTCCAACTTCACCGATGGGCCGCTCCCCGACCATGTCGGCGCGTATACGGAATTGGCGGGCGAGGTGAAGAAGGCCGTCTCGATTCCGGTGATCACTGTCGGCCGGGTGCTGCCGGAGGTCGGCGAGAAGGTCATCGCCGAGGGGAAGGCGGATTTCGCGGCGATGGGGCGGCAATTGCTCGCCGACCCGGACTTGGTGAACAAGCTGCGTGCCGGGGCACCGCAGAACGTCCGGCCCTGCATCAATTGCTATGTGTGCGTTCAGGAGAACTTCTGGGACGACACACCCCTGTGTGCGGTGAACCCCGCACTCGGCAACGAGAAACTGCTTCCGCTGGTTCGCAGCACGACCTCGAAACATGTCGTCGTGGCCGGAGCCGGCCCCGGCGGGCTCGAGGTCGCCCGTCTCGCCGCCGAGCGCGGACACCGAGTCACGGTGCTGGACAAGGCCGATCGCCTCGGTGGCACCCTCTGGTTCTCCAGCCTCACCACGCCCGACAACGAGCGCCTGCTGAACTGGCTGAAGGTGCAGGTCGAGCAACTCGACATCGACATCCGATTGAAGACCGAGGCGACCGTGCCGGCGATCACGGCGCTGAATCCCGATGTGGTCGTGGTGGCCACCGGTGCGGTGCGCGAGCGCCCGGCGGTGCCCGGCAGCGACCTGCCGCACGTGCACACCGGAGATACGTTGCGCGCCTTGATGACCGGTGTCGGCGACGCTCCCGGGGTGCCACCGTTGCTGCGTACCGTCGCGAGACTGGGCAAGGTTTCCGGGATCACGAAGAGTCCCGCCGCGATCCGGTCGGTGACGCGCCGATTCCTGCCGATGGGCAAGAATGTGGTGGTGATCGGCGGTTCGCTTGTCGGGCTGGAACTTTCGGAATTCCTGGCCGAACGCGGGCGCGCCGTGACGCTCCTCGAGGAAGGTCGGCAGCTCGGTGTGCCGATGGCAATGCCGCGGCGGTGGACGGCCGTCCGGCGTGCGGGCGAGGCGGGCGTCACCATCCACCGGCACGCGACCGTACTCCGAATCACCGAGCGGCACGTCGAATTTCGCGTCGGCGAACAGATATCGACCGCGGCGGCGGACATGGTCGTGGTGGCCTCGGGGGTGTCGGCGCAAGCACCCCTGGCCGATGCGCTGGCGGGTATGGTCCCCGAGGTGCATGTCGTAGGTGATGCCGGTTCGGTCGATTACATCGAGGGCGCGATCCACTCGGCATGGAAGGTCGCGACAGCACTGTAACTTCAGACGCGCAGGAGTTTCCTTATCCCCCACCGCATTCCACGCCCCGACACCACCAGGACCACCACGACCACCGCCGCACCCAGCGCGCAGCGCAGCCAGTACGCCGCGCCGACCGGGGCCTCCCCCATGGCCGCGTGCAGGCCGTTCTGCCACGCGGCGGCGCGCACGACGACCGCTGTCACCACGAAGCCGCAGATCAGCAGGATCGGGACGCGATGGCGGCCGAAGCGTTCGTCGAGATCGATACGCCAGCGTCGCAGCGTGATGCGCAGCAGACCGGACACTCCGATGGCTAGTGCCACCGGCACACCGGTCAGGATGGCCTGGGAGACGGAGGTGCGCGGCAGCACGGCCGGAAGCAGCGAGATCACGACGGCGATGGTGACGGCGACGACCGTATCGATGCGCGGACGCACGTGGAGAGGCCGGTGCCGACGAGGCTTCGTCGTCGAATTCGCCCGCGGGGTTGTGCTCGGCATTGTCACGGTGGTCACCCGGCGGCCCCGGCTTCCGCGATGGCATCGGTGGCCGCGAGCCGAGCCGGCCGCAGACGCCGCCATGCCACGATGCCGACGATCGCCGCCGAGACCGCTCCGACCGCGGCGGGACCACCGAAGTGCAGTATCTGGTCGCTGAGCCGTTCGCCCGACAGTCGCGTGCCGAACAGGAACTCCGGATCCGGCGTGGCGTAGTTCTGCCGCCGGGAGTTCAGGTCGACGCCCGTGGTGGCGACCGTAGCCAGGACGTCACATCGGGCACGTGCGGCAGTATCGGGGCGCGTATCGCAGGCGGCGTGCATGCGGCGCTGCAGGGTGGCGTCGATGGCCTGGCGCGCCCACGGCTGCAGCGGCTGCTGCCGCTGTTCGGCATAGCGCAGCATGTCGTAGCCCAGGTCGTGTGCCTTGCACGCCTCGGTGAACTCGGCCGGGAGCTGAATCGGCGACGAGCAGTCACCGTCGGGATCGACCAGTATCCCGTCCTCGACCACCGGACGGTAGCCCGCCTCGGCCGCGAAATCGGCCGGCACGGCCACCGACCAGGGATGATCGCCGACCAGATCGGTGACCGCAGCGCGGGCCTGCGCATTCTCCACGCCCGGCTTCGCCACCGCCGCCGAGGCGGGCATGGCGGGCGCGAAGGCCAGCGGCACCATGGCGGTCATCGCCGCCAGCATCACCGAGACGACCACCTGGCGAACCGTGCCCAGGCGTCGTGGCCGGCGATCTCGGGCGGGTGCGGTCGGCGTCGATTCCGGCAGGGCGCGCGGCCCGGCCGGACCCGGTGATGCGTCGGTCATGGATGCCGAAGGTAACCGATTCAGCTGAGAAAGACCGACTCGCGCGCCTCAATCCCTCATCAACCCGATCCAGATGTGGTCCCGTGCGCGGGTCAGCGCCACCATGGTCTGTCGTGCCGCCAGCTCCGCCCGGTCGCGCTCACTGCCGCGCAATCGGTCGACGGGTGCCGTCGGCGCGTCGGTGAGGTGGAACACCGCGGCGAAGTCCATACCCTTAGCGCGATGGACGGTCCCCACCTTCACCGCATCGTGCTGGGTGCCGTCGTAGTGTTCGAGGGAGACGGACGCAATCCTCTTGCGGTGCAATGCTGTTCGGATTCTCTCGGCCTGACGGTTGGTGTCGGTGATCACGGCGACGTCGGAGTTCGGATATCCGGAGTCGATCAGGGCCGCGATCACCTTCTCCTCGGCTCGGGACCGCGAGAAGGTCTCCGAGCGCGCCGTGCCGCCCGGCAGCACGACCTCGCTGTCGCGCAGCACGAATCCGGGGGCGCCGTCCAGGTCGTCGACCGTATTCGTGGCGTCGACCCGCTTGGCGTAGTCGTGCACGGCGGCGCGGTTGCGGTAGTTGGTGCGCAGCACGGCGCCGCGGCCGACGATCGGGATACCGGCATCGGACAGGCGCCAGCCGCCGGGATAGACCTGCTGCTGGCCGTCGCCGACCAGCAGCAGCGGTGAGGTCGAGGTGCCACCGGCGATCTGGTGGACGAGTTTGAGTTCCATCAGGGTGAAGTCTTGGACTTCGTCGACCACCACCAGGTCGTAGGGTGCGTCCAGCGGCGCCGCGCGCAGTTCGTCGATCGCCAGATCGATCACGTCGTTGAAATCCACCGTCGCGAGGTCCCGCAGCGCCGCTTGATACGGCACATACAAATTGTTCCAGACGAGTTCGCGTTGCGTTTTGTCCAGTCGCAGGCGGTTTCGGCCCACCCGGTCGATTTTCAGATACATGTCCCGGTCGATGCCTTGCCCCTTGATGACCCGATGCAGTTCGTCCTTCCAATAGCTCGGATTCGGTTCGATGGGTTCGAGGTGACGGCGGGCATCGCGCCAGGCGTGATAGAAGGCGTTGTCACCGCTGCTCGGGCGGCAACCGATATCGCGACTGCGGAGAAAATGAGTGGTCCAGGAGTGGAGTCCGGTGAATTCCACCCGCTCACCCGCATGGGGGGCGAGGCGCCGGAATCCCGATTCGTGATAGGTCGGCAGCGTCCGCACGAAACTGGTGAAGAGCTGCCGCCCGGCACCTTCCTTGGACAGCCGTGCCATGCGATGCAGGGCGACGACGGTCTTTCCGGTTCCCGCCGGACCGCTGAATCTCGCCGGGCCGTTGTAGTTTCGGTAGACGAGGTCGAGTTGGGCCGGGTCGAGGAATGTCATCCATTCGCTGAACGGTCGCTTCAGCGCCCGCTCTCGTTCTTCCTCGCGCAGCGTCGTCGTCTCGAAAAGTCCTTCGGCGGGCGGGATTTCGGGCGCCGGGCCGCTCTCGGCGGACAGCAGCGCGAACCAGGTGTTGCGTTCGGCCACAGTCAGAGCGATCTGGCGGGCGCTGCGGCTGGACAGGCTCGCTTCGGCGAACAGCCGCGCGGCGATGGTCGTCAGGTCGACCACGACATACCGGGCCTCGGCCGGCGTGTCGGGCGCCTCGTCCATCAGCAGCAAGACCTCGATCATATGCGGCACGTACCGGGTGCGGCCCGCGGTGACATTCGCGAACGTCTCCTCCGCACGCCAGCGGATCCGGCGTAGTTCCGCGGCGGGCGGTACCACCTCGGTGAGGACCAGAGCGAAGACACCGCCCGGGCCGACGGCATAGGCGTCGAAGCGATCGGAACGGCTGTTCTCGCGTTCCACGAGCACATGCCAGCCGTTGCGCATCAGCGGCACCGACAGGAATCGCCGCCAGGCCGGCGTGAGCACGGTCAGTTCGCCGAGCTGTTGCGCCACACGCTGACGCCGCCGCTCGAAGTGAATATCGGGCATCTCGGACCCCCTTGCCGGCGTAGCCGGGCGGGTCCTTCGGTGGAGCCGCCACACCCCTGGCTACCAAAACCTCTGTCTATCAAGGTATTACATCGAACAAGGAAGCGCAGAGGATATGAGACGGCGAATCGCTGCGGGAGCGGTCTAGACCGGCCGGTCCCGTTCGGCGGCATCGAGATCCGGCGCCCACGCCACGCCGTTGATGTGGCTCCCGCCGTCGACGAACAAGGTGTTTCCGGTCAGATACCGCGAGCCGTCGGAGGCGAGGAAGACGACCACCGGAGCGATGTCGTCGTACGGATCTCCGATGCGCCCCATCGGATTCGCCGCGTCCGCCATCGCTTCCATCTCGGGATGATCACCCAGTACGCGCAGGAAGCTGCGGCTCTTGGCGGCCGGGCAGACCGCGTTCACCGTGACGCCGGTGGGCGCCCATTCGCGGGCGGCGGTGCGGGTCAGGGCGCGCAATGCCTCTTTCGCGGCGTTGTATTCGAGCGACCCCACGTGCGCGTTGACGCCGTTGAGGCTGCACATGTTCACCACTCGCCCCCACCCACGACTGCGCATATGCGGGAACGCGGCGCGCATCGCCCAGAAGGGCCCGTAGTAGCCGAGGGCTATGCCGTGGGCGAGTTGTTCGTCGGACTTGTTCTCGACGCGGCCGATCGTTCCGCCGCCCCAGGCGTTGTTGACCAGGACGTCGATGGATCCGTAGTCGGAAACCGCTGCCCTCACCGCGTTTTCGACATCGGCGCGGTCGCGGATGTCGGCGGCGACGAACCGGCCGCCGATCTCGTCGGCGATCATGCGGCCCGATGCTTCGTCGAGGTCCGTGAGCACCACGTGCGCGCCCTCGTCGGCGAAGCGGCGGGCGATGCCGGCTCCGATGCCGGCGGCGGCACCTGTCACCAGGGCGACCTTGCCGGCGAGCTGGCCGCTCATCGCGCCACGCCTTCGATGCCGGCGGTCAGCAGTTCACGGGCCGCCGGATCGCCGTCGACCGTGCGGGTGGTGCGGGCGGTGATCTGCCAGCGGCCGTCGATGCGGCGCAGGGTGAAGTGGTTGGCGCCGGTGCGGGCCACCACATTGCGGCCGTTGTGCTGGACCACGAGGATCGATTCGCACACCGCGACCGCCTCGTCACCGTCGACCGTGGCCACGGCCGGACCGTGGAAATGCAGGCAGCCGCGCCCGATCAGACCCTGATGGGCCTCGGAGCCGACCATGGCGGCCACGTCGGCGCGACCGCGCATCTGCCAGTCCTCGACGTCGTAGGTGCCGTCCACGGACCACAGCTCGGCGGCGGCGACGTTGCCGGCGTCGACCAGCGGGCCGTACGAGGCGATCAACCGCTCGATCGCGCGTTCGTCCTCGATGCGCGCCAGACGTCGGTGCAGTTCGGCCAGTTCGCTCACGGCGACATCCTTCCGATGGGCAGGCGGCCGGACGGCTCCGGCGAAGGCGGCGGTCCGGCCCTTTCGGTCGAGTAATAGCGCATGTCCAGGCATGGCAGGGCCGCCGTTCCGGACATCGGGACGGGGCGAGCGCCGTGTTCGTGCCCGAGCGACCATCGCCGGAACGCGAAATCGGGTCGCAGGACTTGTCGGGTGGCGGGCGCGCGGATTGCCACCCGGTGCGGCAGCGGTTCCGGTGGCGCGGATCACCGTGGCCCGGAGGCTCCGATTCCGCCGAACGGTCCCGATGTACCCTGGTCGGCCGGTGGCGATGGCGGGCCCGTCACGCCGCTCCCGCATCCCCTCTTCACGTGTCGGAGGTCTGCCATGACGACGGTGTCCTCGCCGCGTTCGGACGGTCCGCCAGCAGCGCCGAACCGCTACGAACGTTTCGTCGCGATGGGCGACAGCCAGACCGAAGGTTTGTGGGACGGTGACGACGGCAGCGGTCTGCGCGGATGGGCCGATCGGCTGGCCGAGCGCCTGGTTCAGGACAATCCGGAGATCCGGTACGCCAATCTGGCGGTGCGTGGACGCCGCCTCGCGCAGGTCCGCGACGAACAGCTCGACGCCGCGTTGGCGATGGACCCGGATCTGGTCGGCATCTGCGCGGGCATGAACGACGTCACGGCGCCCGGCACCGATTTCGCGGCGGCACTGGACCTGATGGAGGAGCTGTACGCGAAGCTGACCGCCTGCGGCGCAACGGTTGTGACGACGACCTTCCCGGACGTGCGCCGCATCGTGCCCCTGGCCGCCCGCTACATCGGGCCACGCGTCGACCTGATCAACGAGCGAATTCGCCTGTGTGCGAGCCGGTACGGACTGCGCCTGGTCGACCTGCACGGCGCCGCATCGATGGCCGATCTGCGCATGTGGAGCGCGGACCGGCTGCACGGTTCCGAACTGGGGCACGAGCGGTTCGCACTGGCCGCCGCGGAGGCACTCGGCCTCGACGGCGCCGACCACAGTTGGGCCCACCCACCGGAGGGCTCCGAGGGGTTCCGAGCGGCCGGCGCGGCCAGCGAACTCGCCTGGGTGGCAGCCACATTGCGCCCGTGGGTATGGCGGCGGCTGCGCGGCGTGTCGACCGGTGACGGCCGACCGGCGAAACGCCCGGAACTGCGGCCGGTCGCGCCCGGTGGAATGCCCTGAGAAGCGGGAGAATTCGCCGCGGCCGAGTTTGTCCGCTTCGTCGGAAACCGAATTTTTCCTCGGGTCGGATCCCCCGCAGCCATCATCGATGCGGTAAACAATTCGGGTGGACAGTGACGGTCGGCAGGACCGACGCGGGCTGAAACTCCTCACCGACCGCAGCGGCGAGCCGGGCGAATTCGTAGCGTCGGCATTCGAGCCGATGCGGCTGACGCAGGCGCGGCGCTGGGCCGAGCTGTCCGTCGCCGAACTCGCGGACGCGGCAGGTCTGTCCGCCGCGGTCGTGGAACAGTACGAGATCGGCGCCGTGCAGCCCGATCCGGACGTTCCGGCCGACCTGGCCCGGGTCTTG
This sequence comes from Nocardia africana NBRC 100379, assembly GCF_001612635.1. Taxonomy (GTDB): domain Bacteria; phylum Actinomycetota; class Actinomycetes; order Mycobacteriales; family Mycobacteriaceae; genus Nocardia; species Nocardia africana. The sequence goes on from NZ_BDAV01000006.1 coordinate 68,523, forward strand.
AAGGTCCCCGTCGACTACTTCGCCACCGGGCGCCCGATGTGCCGGATCGACGCCGCCGACGTGCATTTCGACGATCCCGGTGCGGCCTCCGCATCGGATCGGGCGAAGGCGGTGGTGTTCGCGGAGTACATCTGGGAGCTGGCGTACACGCTGGCCTCCCGGATGCGGTTCCCGGCGCTCGACCTGCCCGCTCTCGAGGAGGGAATATCGCCCGCCGACGCCGCGCGCCTGCTGCGCGACCACTGGGGAATCGCACCGGGTGCGCTGGCGCATCTCGGCGCGACCCTCGAGTCGCGCGGCATCGTGGTGGCGCTGGCCCCGGCGACGAGCGCTGCCATGGCCCGGGTCGGCACCTATGCCACGCACACCTGGGGCCGCTCGCTGATCGTCGTGGCCGCACGGCATGCGCAATGTGTCTACGGCTACCGGTTCGCCTGTGCGCGCGCCCTCGGCCATCTGCTGCTGCACCCCTGCCCGCTGCCGGGCGACCGAACGCAGGCCCAGGAGGCCGATCGGTTCGCCGCCGAACTGCTCGTTCCCGCCGAGGAGATGGACCGGCTGTGCCCGTCGCCGATCCACTTCCCCAGTCCGGCGGCGCTGGCACGCCAGTGGGGTGTGCCGACCGAGGTAGTCAGGCGGATCGTGCGGGACCGAGCGCCTCGGATGCGCAGCATCGAAGCGACCCGGACCCTGTACCGGGACCGCGAGCCGGTCGCGGAATATCCGGGCGAGGGTCCCGGATTGCTCGCCGAGGCCGTGGTGCGGGCGCGCGACGCGGGATTCGGGCGCGCCGAACTCACCGACGAATTGCGCTGGACCTCATGGCATCTCGCGGAAGTCCTCGGCGAGGCGCAGGTCGGCCCCCACCTGTCGGTCGTGCACTAGCCGCTCAGCCTCGCACTTCCGCCAGCACCTTCGCGAACCCCTCCATCGCGGGCTCCAGCACGGTGACATAGGAAAACCCGTACCGTTCCCGGCGTTCGCGCACCTGATCGGCCATCTCGGCGGGCGTGCCGATCAGCAGGGTCGGCGCCTCCAGTACCTCGTCGACGCTCAAATGATCCATCTGCGCGGCGATCTCGCCGGCGGCGGCCTTGCGGTCGGTGGTCTCGACGACCTGCTGGATCAGGATGTTGAATTCCGGATCGCGGGCGTATTCGGCGACGAAACGCCGTGCCGCGGCGACGCGTTCGTCGACGGTCTCGGCACTGGACAGGCGCATCGAGCCGTCGGTGGCGCCGGGGACGGGTTCGCCACCGGTGAAGGCGATGATGTCGGCGTGGCGGGCGGCCAGCCGCAACATGCGGTTTCCGCTGCCGCCCAGCAGGATGGTGGGACGCGGTTCGGGCAGCAGTCGCCGGAGCTCGGTCAGGGTTTTCTCGAGGTGGTCGACCCGGGTGCGGGGAGTGCCGAATTCGATGCCGGCCTCCTCGAATTCGTCTCGCACGTAACCGGTTCCGAGGCCGAGCTCGAGCCGGCCGCCGGTGAGCTGAGCGGTGCTCACCACATCGCGAGCCAGCAGGACCGGATTCCAGAACGCGGCATTCAGGACGAAGGTGCCCACCCGCGGGCGTTCGGCGGCCTGCGCGGCGGCGAGCACCGACGGGAAGGGCGCCGGGAGTTCCAGGTGGTCGGGGACCAGCAGCACGTCGTAGCCGAGGGATTCGGCCCGCCGGCATTTCGCGGCCCACTCGTCGGCGGACCCGGGGCTGAGGAAATTGACTCCGAAGCGGAATTCGCGCACCCCACGACTCTATAGGCGGCTACTCGGCCATCGCATGCTCGCGGTCGACCACACTGGTGGGAACCTTCGGCAGCGCGTTCGGATGCTCGGTGCGCAGCCAGGCCAGCAGTTCCTCGCGCACCGCGCAGCGCAGCGTCCACACGTCGTCGGCATTGCGGGCCGACATCGAGGCGCGGACCTGGATGCCGAAGGGGGTGCTGTCGGTGACCAGCAGATTCCAGTTGCGGCCGTCCCAATCGTCACGGGTGCGCAGGTAGTCGCGCAGATGTTCGCGCAGTTCGGCGACCGGCGTGCTGGTGTCCAGGTAGAGGAAGACCGTGCCGGTGATCTGCGGGCCACCCTTGGACCAGTTCTCGTACGGTTTGGAATTGAAGTACGAGACCGGCATGGTGAGGCGGCGGTCGTCCCAGATGCGGACCGTGAGGAACGACAGCGTGATCTCCTCGACCGTGCCCCACTCCCCCTCGACCACGACGGTGTCGCCGATCTTCACCGAATCGCCGAACGCGATCTGCAGCCCGGCCACGAGATTGCCCAGCGTCGACTGCGCGGCGACACCGGCGATCACGCCGATGATGCCTGCCGAGGCCAGCAGCGAGGTTCCGAGGGTGCGCAGGTCCGGGAACAACAGCAGGATCGCGACCGCCGCGGTGGTGATCGCCAGCACCGTGGTGATGATGCGCCGGACCAACGTCAGCTGCGTATGCAGCCGCCGCACCTTGGCGATGTCGCTGGTGCGATGCGCGTACTTGTCCAGCGTGTTCTCGGCGACCGCGTCGACGGCGCGCATCACCACCCAGGCGGCGGACAGGATCGCCACCGCGGCGAGGATGTTCAGCACGACCGCGTCGTGGCGCAGGTGGAGCTCTGCCAGCGGATAGGTGAAATGCAGGGCGATCGTCGCCAGGAACACCTGCAACGGCAGGTGGACGCGACGCAGCAGACCGGGCAGTCGGTTACCGGGATGCTGCTGCGCGGCGTGATTCAACAGGCGGTCGACCACCGCGCCGATTGCGATGGTCACCGCGAGCGTCGCGGCGAAGACCACCAGCGGTCGAAGTACCTCCTCCAAGGCTTCCCACTCCTCGCGATGGCTGTATCTCGGGCTTACTGTCTCTCGGGTATCCAGCCACGCTACCGAGCGGAACCGGAGGTCGCCGCCGCCCGCGGCTGTGCGAAATCCGACACTTTCGCGACCTGCGCCGACGCGGTGAATAGTGTTTCAGCCCAAGGCTTCCGGGTATTTTCAGCGCTCATCCCGGGTTCACGCGGAGCTCGTCCGGGGCTCATCGAGAGCTTATCCACACCGTCCGCGCGGCCGGCACGCGCCGGGTCCGTCGCGGGGCGTAGCCGCGGATACGCCCGCGGGCGCAGGCACGATTCGCCGAAGCGTCCTACGCTGGGTGCATCGTGATTTCGTCTTTCCGGTGAGGCGGTTGCCATGACCGATTTCGACCCCGCGGTATTCGGGTCGCCGAGCGTCCGCGTCGGCACGGCCGAACGGGAACAGGCCGCGGCCGCGCTCGGCGAGCATTTCGCGGCCGGGCGCCTCGAGCTCGACGAATACGACGAGCGCGTGAGCCGCGCCTATGCCGCGAAAACGGCCGCCGACCTGGTCGTCCTGTTCACCGACCTGCCGCGTCCGCAACCGGCCCCACCGGCCCGCCCGCAGCGGGAACAGCGGCGCCCGCGACCGGTGTTCCCGGCCCTGCTGCTGGCCGCCGTGGTGGTCGCGGTCGTGATCGTCGCCACCACCCACATGATTCCGTTCTTCGTCTTCCCGGCGCTGTTCTTCCTGTTCATCCACCACCGCCGCGGCGGATACGGCCCACCCGGATACGGCCCCCGGCGGCACTACCGGGTGTGAGGTCACGGCACGGAGCGCCGGTTCGCGCGGACATGCGCAAGATCGGTCAAGCGCGACATGACCCGCGGCGACCACACTGAACGGTGTGACGACCGGACGTGACCGATTACGGGAACTGCTCGATTCCGTTCTCGACGAGAACAACACCACGCTCAGCGCGATGGCGCAGGGGGCCTTCGTCTCGCCGTATCACTTCTCCCGGCAATTCTCGCGCGGCACCGGCGAGTCGCCGGTGGCGATGCGGCGGCGGGTGCTGCTGGAACGCGCCGCCTGGCAGTTGAGCGGCGGCGCGGCGGTCACGGACGTGGCCTTCGCCGCCGGATACGACTCGGTCGAGGGTTTCAGCCGGGCCTACAGCCGCGCCTACGGACATCCGCCCAGCGCGACGCCGGCCGCATCCCGCACCCGCTGGCTGCCCGCGGTGAACGGGATCCATTTCCACCCGCCGATGTCGCTGTGGGTCGAGGGCGAACCGAAAGGCAGACACGATATGGATCCGACGTCGCTGCTGCTGCACCACGACGTGGAGGACACGCGCGAACTCCTCGACATGGCGAAAGGTCTGGACGAGGAGCAGTACCGGCGGCAGCGTTCGACCGCCGCGGTGCTGTCGTGGGACGGACCGGACGCGTCGATCGCGACCGTCCTCGCGACGCTGGTGTGGACCAAACAGGTGTGGCTGGCCTCGATCGAGGGCACCGATCAACCCGACCGCGGATCCGACGACCTGCCCGAGGTGACGCGGCGATTCGAGGAGGTGGTGCCGCGGTGGCTGGATACCGTCCGCGACATCGACCGCCGCGGCGGCTGGGACGACACCCTGATCGACGCCCTGTGCGAACCGCCCGAGAGTTTCGTCCTCGGCTCCGTGATCGCCCACGTCCTGACCTATTCGGCCTATCGGCGCCTGCTGGTTCGCCGATGGATCGACAGCGAATTTCCCGATCAGACAACCGAACACGACAACGGCGACCCGATCATGTGGTTGCGCAGGAGAGGATGACCATGCCCCGCACCGTGTACTACACCGCCACCACGCTGGACGGATTCATCGCCACACCGGACCATCAGCTGGACTGGCTGCTGACCCGGCAGGTCGACAACGACGGACCGATGGGCTACAACGCGTTCATCGCCGATATCGGCGCCATCGCCATGGGCGCCAACACCTATCGATGGATCCTCGACAACCATCCCGAGATCGACTGGCCGTATTCGATGCCCGCGTGGGTCCTCACCCACCGCGACTTCGAGCCGCGCACCGACGGGGCCGACGTGCGATACACGCAGCAGCCGATCTCCGTGGTGCACAAGGAGATGACCGAGGCCGCGGCGGGCAAGAGCATCTGGATCGTCGGTGGCGGCGAACTCGCGGGACAGTTCGCCGACCACGGTTTGCTGGACGAAGTGTGTGTCTCGATCGCGCCGATCACCCTCGGGGCCGGACAGCCGCTGCTGCCCCGCCGGGTCGAGATGAAGCTGACCGAACTTGCGCAGAACGGTGAATTCGCCTGCGCCCGTTACGACATCGTCCGCTAGCAGCCGCAAGCTTTCCGGCGCATGTCGCGCCTCCAAGCGTTGCGGCAGATCATCGATCGCGCGATCGCGCGGAGCGAGGTTGCCGACGATATGGATCCGGATCTGATGATCGACGTGGTGTACGGCGTGCTCTGGTATCGCCTGCTGCTCGATCACGCGCGCACGGCACCACCGGCCGTGATGGTCGTGCGCGCGGGACCGATACCGCGTCAGGCGCCGGGCGGCGGGGGCAAGGGACGGCCGTCCGGACCGGTCGGCGGCGGGCACGGCTTACCGTCGGCACCGGTGGGCGGGGGCAGTGGCTTGCCGTCCACGCCCCGCGGCGGCGGCAGCGGGCGACCGTCCGGGCCGATCGGCGGCGGTGGGCAGCCGTTCTGCGCGGCCGACGGTTCGACGGCCTGATGCTGTGCCGGTGCGAGCGGAGCCGCCGCCTGCGCGGCCGTCGGGCCGAGGCCCGCGATCGCGGCGGAGGCGAGAAGTGCGGCAGTAGTGCGGATCATGCCGGTTCCTTGTCTCGAAAGATGTTGTCCGTCATGGGTTTGGACGCTTTCGAGGCGCGGCGGTTCCACCGGACCGGGGATGTGAGCCAGCTCACAGCCGGGCGGCGGTGAGCACCATGGTGGCGTACCCCATCGTGAAGCTGCCGCCCAGCGCGTCGATGGCCTCGCCGACGCCCGCGAGCACCTGCTCCACCACCTCGGCCGGAGCTTGCGTCAGTGTGCCCTGGGTGGGCATCTGGTCCAGCCACTCGTCGCGCGTGTAGCGACGCTCCCAGTCGAAGCGCCACCGCCGCACGTCACCGAATCCACCGGCATCGCGGATCCCGTCGGCGGAGTCGACGAGTATCGACTCGTAGGGATCCACCGCCCGGTCGGGGCGAGTCGGCGGGCGGAAGGGCGAATCCGGGAGCAACCGGCGGTAGACCTCGGCGAAGGCCTCGGCCACGGCGGGCGGCAGGTCGAAGACGTGCCAGAACAAGGCCAACCGGCCGGCGGGACGCAGCGCCTGCGCGGCCTTGCGCGCACCCTCGACCGGATCGATCCAATGCCACGCGGTACCGGACACCACGGCATCGAAGACGCGTCCGGCCGGATCCCACTCCTCGAGCCGGGCCACCTCCACATCCAGGCCGTCACGGCGCGCGAACGCGGCCATCCGGGCGTCGGGTTCGACACCCAGCACGGTGCAGCCCGCGGCGCGGAACTGCCGCGCTTCGATACCGGTTCCGCAGCCGGCGTTCAGGTACCTGGGGCCGGGGCTCGCCGCGACGATGCGGTCGATCATGGCCTGCGGATAGGGCGGGCGAGTGCGGTCGTAGCGAGCCGGATCGATGCCGAAGGACTCGCCGGTCGCGCGGCGCTGGTCGGGTGTGATCGCCGGCGCCGGCGGTTCGGTGGAGGACATGCGCCCACGCTATGGCGGGCACTTACTTTCGTCAACCATCAGTTGACGATTTCGAATTCGTCAATGCGCGATTGACGAGTCATCGATTCTGTTCCGGTCCTCACCGCCCCCACGCGAGAGTTATCCGCGTCGTCGCGAGGAAGTCCGCGGTCAGTTCGCGCAGTGCCAGGAACTGCCCGCCCGTCCCGTATTTCCTTCGCAGACTTCCGAAGTCGGTGAACGCGGCCGCGGCGGCGATCTGGTTGGAGTCGGGGATGCGGGTCGGAAACAGCCGCGGCAGGGTGCGATTGGCCTGCAGGATCTCCAGGGTGGTTCGGTGCACCGCGGAGGAACGACGGTACTTGGTGACCACGACGCCGAGCTCCTCCAGGGGGTCGCCCCAGCGCGCGGCGAGATGACGCAGATGTGCCTGCACCGGCGGAATTCCGTAGGTGGACATGATGTCCGGGATGGTGGGGATCACGTACCCGTCGGACAACCGCAGGCCGTTCTGGGTGATCGGGCCGAGGTTCGGCGGACAGTCGACGAGGACGTAGTCGTAGTCCTCGAGCACCCCCGACAGCGCCCGGGCCAGCACCTCGGTGGGCTCGCCGTGGCGCAGTGTGGGCATCTCGTCCTGCAGCGCAATCAGTTTCGGCGAAGCGGGCAGCAGATCGACGGTGGTGACGGCGTGCATGGGCGACACCTCGCGCTGGATCAGCGCACGCACATCGGGCGCCGGGCGCCCGGCCAGAGCGGCGGCGAAGATCGCGGCCAGGGTGTGGCCGGCGGAATCCAGTTCCACCGAGCGGTTTTCGCCGACCATCATCGCGGTGAGATTGGCCTGCGGATCCAGATCGATCAGCAGGACCCGCTTGTCGAATTCGGCGGACAGGATTTCGGCCAGCGCGGCCGTGGTGGTGGTCTTGCCCACCCCACCCTTCAGGTTGAAGGTCGCCACCACGTACGGGCGCGAGCGCCCCGGTGTGCGCTCGGCCTCCCAGATCCGTTGCGGCCGTTCCAGCCGCAGCACCCGGCCGGCCCGGGTCCGGCCCAGCCAATCGAAACCGTCCTCGTCGCCCCCCGTCGTGTTCGCCGGCTGCCCCGCATCGAGCTGACCCACGACCTCCACCGATTCCATGCGCTGTCCGGATAATGTCTCGTTTCGTAACTCCACCAGCCCGAGACCCTCCATTCGCACAACCGTCGGCACGGTGCGCTACACCTTAATGATCGACACCCGCTGCGGCACTGCGCGACACCGGCCCGCGAGGCGGATATTCGATGACTTTTCCTGCGATATTGCACGTTCGGCGCGGCGGGCGGCGAAGATACCAGAGTGCGAACGAAATTCTCCTCCGAACTCGCGGCGCTCACCGAAGAGCTCGCCCATATGGCTCGGTTGGCACACGAGGCGGCCGAACGCGCCGCGGTGGCGATCGAGAACGCCGATCTGACCGCTGCCTACGAGGTGTTCGCGCTCGAGGAGAGAATCCAGGCCGAGCACGCCAAATGCGAGGACCGGTCGGTGATCCTGCTCGCCCTGGAGGCGCCGGTCGCGCGGGATCTGCGCAATGTGGTGACCGCCATCCAGATCGCGGAGGATCTGTCCGGCATCGCGGGCGGGCTCAGCCGGGTGGCCGACGGTGTGGTGCGGAAATTCCCGGAACCCGTGGCGCCCGAGGACATCACGCGCCAGCTCTCGGCGATGGCCGCGGCGCTGGTCGAGCTGACGGCCGCGGCCATCGCGGTGATCTCGGCTCAGCAGGTGGAACCGGACACCACGCTGATTCCGCCGGATCCGGCGATCGAACAGCTCCAGCAGCAACTGCTGCGCGCGGTCGCCGACGACGGCTGGCAGCACGGCACTACGATGGCGGTCGAAACAGCCCTGCTGGCACACCATTTCGAGCGCTGCGCCGCACACTGCGTGCGGATCGGGCGGCTGATCCGGTTCTTCCACACCGGCGTGCCGCTGTCGGCGCAGACCGACGAGGAGTGAGCCGCCCCCGCACGCGGGCAGCCGCGCACCGGACTCGAAGCAGTCTCCAGCTCAGCCCGCGGAATCGCTGATCGCGAGATATACCGGCAGGACCGCATCGACCAACCAGACGCCGTTGCCGGTGCGGTAGAACGAGTGTCCGTCGCGATACATCCGCTCGGCCGCGACGTCGACGATCACCGGGCGACCGTGCCGAGCGCCCACCGCGCGTGCGGTGTCCACATCCGCCGACAGATGGACCGCATGCCGGCGCATCGGACGCAGCCCCTCGGCCATGATCGCCTCGACGAGGTGCTCGGCCGTGCCATGGAACAGGATCGACGGCGGTTCCGTCGCGGTGTAGCCGAGCTCGACGGGAATGGAATGCCCCTGCCGGGCGCGGATCGAGGTCCCGGTCTCGTCGAATTCGTAGCGCTGCTTGTTGTTCCGCGCGACGACCGCGTCCAGGGCGTCGCGGGTGAGCGTCGTTCCGGCCGCATTCGCCTGCCGCAACAGTACGTCCACCGGCACCCAGCCGGCAGGGTCCGGTTCCAGGCCGATCCCCCGCGGGTCGTGGCGCAACCACTTCGACAGGCGCTTCGACAAGCGCACAAGTTCTCGATCGTTCATAGTCGTTCATCCCCACGATGGCATGCCACGAGGGGAAGGCACCAGCGAATTCGCGCCGCAGAACTCACAGCTGTATCCCGTGACGGTGTACGCGGCGGCCTCCGTGGTCACGCAGGCTGCCACCTCCGGCCGCGTCGCTCCCACCGCTGACCCCGGAACCCACCCAGTAACCTGGGCGCATGACAGCTGTTGCAGATCGTTCACTCGGCCCGGAACTGGCACGTACCGAGAGCATCGGCCCCGACACCGATGTCCTCGTGGTGGGACTTCTGTCCACCGACGACGGGCCCGTGATCGCCGCGGCCGACGTTTTCGACGCGGTGCTCGATGCCGGCACCCGGGAGCAGTTGCTGGTCTCGCTGCTGGCCGTCGGGGCGAAGGGTAAGGCCGAGGAACTGACCCGGATCCCGGCACCGGACGGGCTCGGCGTGACCAGCGTGCTCGCGGTCGGACTCGGCGGACAGGACGCGCTGGACGCCGAGCAGATCCGCAAATCCGCCGGTGTGGCCGCCCGCTCGCTCGCCGGCACCGCCACGGCCGTCACCACGCTGTCCGGCTTGGATCTGGGCGCCGCCGCCGAGGGCTTCTACCTCGGCGCCTACACGTTCACCGCGTTCAAGTCCGACAAGTCCGCGCCCAAGCCGGCCGAGCGGCCGCTGCAGCGCGTCGAATTCCTGGTTCCCACAGCCGATTCCGGCGAGGAGGAACTGTTCCGCGCCCAGGCCGTCGCCGAGGCGGTCGCGACCGCGCGCGATTTCGTCAACACGCCCCCGAACGCCCTCTTCCCGGCCGAATTCGCCGAGCGCGCAGCCGAATTGGCGCGAGCGGCCGGCCTCGAGGTGGAAATCCTCGACGAGAAGCAGTTGGAGGCCGCCGGTTACGGCGGCATCGTCGGCGTCGGCAAGGGCTCCTCGCGGCCGCCGCGGCTGATCCGCATCACCTACTCCGGCGGCGACACGAAGGTCGCCCTCATCGGTAAGGGCATCACCTTCGACACCGGCGGTATCTCGATCAAGCCGGCCGCCAACATGGAGAACATGACCTCCGATATGGGTGGCGCCGCGGCGGTCATCGCGACCACCCTGGTGGCGGCGCGGCTCGGGCTCCCGATCACGGTCGTCGCGACGGTGCCGATGGCCGAGAACATGCCCTCGGCAACCGCGCAGCGTCCCGGTGATGTGCTCACCCAGTACGGCGGCACCACCATCGAGGTCATCAACACCGACGCCGAGGGCCGGCTGATCCTGGCCGACGCGATCGTGCGCGCGGGCGAGGACAACCCGGACTACCTGATCGACGTCGCGACGCTGACCGGCGCGCAGATGGTCGCCCTCGGCACCCGCACCCCCGGCGTGATGGGCACCGAGGAGTTCCGCGACCGGGTCGCGCGACTGTCGCAGGAGGTCGGCGAGAACGGCTGGCCGATGCCGCTGCCCAGCGAATTGCGCGCCGACCTGAATTCGAAGGTCGCCGATATGGCCAACGTGTCCCCCCACCGCTGGGGCGGCATGCTGGTCGCCGGAACCTATCTCAAGGAATTCGTCCCCGAGGGTGTGCAGTGGGCGCATCTGGATGTGGCGGGCCCGGCCTACAACACCGGCGGGCCGTTCGGCTACATCGGCAAGGGCGGCACCGGCGTTCCCGTGCGCACACTGGTCGCCGTGCTGACCGATATCGCGGGCGAATAAGCGACTCGAGCGCTTCGAGCCGACCGGCCGATCGCGGCATCACCCGCGGTCGGCCGGCCCGCTATTCCGCGGACAGATCCCGGAGATCGGCCTCCAGCGCGCGCTTGCGCTCGATGCGTTTGCGGGCGTCGTAGTCGCGCATGCGTTGCGGGTAACCGGTGCGGCCCACGTCGTAGACGGGAATTCCCAGGCGGCCCGACAATTGGCGGGCGCCGCGCTCGCCCACGACCCGGCGCGTCCATTCCCCATCGGCGGCTATAAGGATCGCTGTGACATCGGTCACTGTCGTCTTGGGCTCGATATAAGCCTCGACACCCAGGTGGGTGCGCACCCAGTCGGCGAGATAACGAATATCGGAGGCGTCGGCGCCCCTGCCCGCGCGGCCGCCGCGGAAACGATCGAGCAACCCCACGGCCGCCTACCTCCTGGTCGAATGTCGGGTGCGTGCACTCCCGATCCATCGATAGTGCCAGCTGTCGGGCATTTCGGGCGGATGCCCAGGTCCGCCGCGGACACCGTGTCCGAACCCGGCGGTTTCGCGCGGGGTGTCGAACCAGACACGCCGAGCCGGCCGATCGGTATCGGGGCAGCTCTCCGCGGCGGCACGGATGCTGTGATGTCGCCACGTGCCCGCCGACCGCCCGCCCTGTGGTACGTATCGCAACGGCGAGTGCAAGGATGGAGAACCGGAACAAGAACCGCACGGATCTCCGGTGCCACAGGAATGTTCGGTGGCAGTCGGGTGCTCGCCGCGACCGCGGCGCGCCCCCGCCGAGAGACGAACTGTTGTGAACCCGTCGAGCAGTTAGAGGAGTCAACGGACATGGCCTTCTCCGTCCAGATGCCAGCTCTTGGTGAGAGCGTCACCGAGGGCACTGTGACCAGGTGGCTGAAGCAGGAAGGAGACACGGTCGAGGTCGACGAGCCCCTGCTCGAAGTGTCCACCGACAAGGTCGACACCGAAATCCCGTCCCCCGCAGCGGGTGTGCTCACCAAGATCGTGGCCCAGGAAGACGACGTCGTCGAGGTCGGCGGCGAACTGGGCGTGATCGGCGACGCCGACGAGGCGTCCGCTCCCGCACCCGCCCCGGCACAGGAAGCACCCGCCCAGCAGGCACCGGCCGAATCCGCGCCCGCGCAGGAGGCGCCCGCCCAGCAGGCCCCCGCGCAGGAAGCTCCCGCGCAGCAGCCCGCCCCCGCCGCACAGTCCGGCGGCGCCGCGGACGGCACCCCGGTGAAGATGCCGGAACTCGGCGAATCCGTCACCGAGGGCACCGTCACCCGTTGGCTCAAGCAGGTCGGCGACCAGGTCGAGGTCGACGAGCCGCTGCTCGAGGTCTCCACCGACAAGGTCGACACCGAAATCCCGTCGCCGGTGGCCGGCACGCTGCTCGAGATCAGCGCGAACGAGGACGACGTGGTGTCGGTCGGTGGTCAGCTCGGCGTGATCGGCAGCGGCTCGCCCGCCGCCGCGCAGTCCGCGCCCGCCCCGGCTCCGGCGCCCGCACAGCAGCAGGCACCCGCCCAGGAAGCGCCCGCCCAGCAGGCTCCCGCGCAGCAGGCCCCGGCCCAGCAGGCACCTCAGCAGCAGGCCCCGGCCCAGCAGGCACCTCAGCAGGCTCCGGCCAAGCAGGAAGCGCCCGCGCAGCAGGCTCCGGCCCAGCCGGCTCCTGCCCAGGCCGCGCCCTCGGCCCCGTCCGGCAACGGCGAGTCCCCCTACGTCACCCCGCTGGTCCGCAAGCTGGCCCAGGAGAACAACGTCGACCTGTCGACGCTGAAGGGTTCCGGCGTCGGCGGTCGCATCCGCAAGCAGGACGTGCTCGCGGCGGCGGAGGCCAACAAGGCCCCGGCCGCTCCGCAGCCCGCCGCCGCTCCGGCCACCGCTGCCGCCCCGGCCGCGCCGTCGGCTCCGGCCGGCGCCCGTCCGCAGCTGCAGGCGCTGCGCGGCACGGTCCAGAAGGCCAACCGCATCCGGCAGATCACCGCCACCAAGACCCGCGAATCGCTGCAGACCACCGCGCAGCTGACCCAGACCCACGAGGTCGACGTCACCAAGATCGCGGCGCTGCGAGCCAAGGCCAAGAGCGCGTTCGCCGACCGCGAGGGCGTCAACCTGACCTTCCTGCCGTTCTTCGCGAAGGCCGCCGTGGAGGCGCTGGGCGTGCACCCCAACGTCAACGCCTCCTACAACGAGGAGACCAAGGAGATCACCTACCACTCCTCGGTGCACCTGGGCATCGCGGTCGACACCGAGCAGGGTCTGCTGTCGCCGGTGATCCACAACGCCAGTGACCTGTCGCTGGCCGGACTGGCCCGTGCCATCGCCGATATCGCCAACCGCGCCCGCACCGGCGGCCTCAAGCCCGACGAGCTGGCCGGCGGCACGTTCACCATCACCAACATCGGCAGCCAGGGCGCCCTGTTCGACACCCCGATCCTGGTTCCGCCGCAGGCGGCGATGCTGGGCACGGGTGCGATCGTCAAGCGCCCGATGGTGATCTCCGACAACGGCAGCGAGTTCATCGGCATCCGCTCGATGTGCTACCTGCCGCTGACCTACGATCACCGCCTCATCGACGGCGCCGACGCCGGCCGCTTCCTGACCACCATCAGGCACCGGCTGGAGGAGGCTGCGTTCGAGGCCGATCTCGGCCTGTAAATCGCTGCGCGACATGACGATTCGGTGACGACATGAAGGTTGTGATCGCCGGTTCGTCCGGACTCGTCGGGACGGCGCTGGTCGCCGCGCTGCGCCGAGACGGGCACGAGGTGGCTCGCCTGGTGCGCCGTCCCGCCGCGGCCGAGGACGAGTTCAGCTGGGATCCGGTGCGGGCACAGGTGCCGGCACCGGCCCTGCGAGCGGCGGATGCCGTGGTCAACCTCTGCGGCGCCGGACTCGGCGCGCGGCGCTGGAACGGCAGTTACAAACAGCAGTTGCGCGACAGCCGCATCGGCCCGACCGATGTGCTGGCCACCGCGGTCGCCGCCGCCGGAGTGCCGACGCTGGTGAACGCCAGCGGCGTGCATTTCTACGGCGGCGACACCGGCGACCGGGTGATCACCGAATCCGATTCCGCCGGAACGGGTTTCCTGGCGACGCTGTGCCGGGACTGGGAGGCCGCCACCCAGCCCGCGGTCGACGCCGGGGTGCGGGTGGTCCAGGTACGCAGTGCGGTGGTGCTGTCGCGCCACGGCGGCATGCTCGCCCTGTTGCGGCCGCTGTATTCGATCGGGCTGGGCGGACGCCTGGGCAGTGGGCGTCAGTATCAGCCATGGATCTCCCTCGACGACGAGGTCGCCGGCATCTCGTTCGTGCTGACGAATCCGTCGGTGCGCGGACCGGTCAATCTGGTCGGCCCGGCGCCGGTGACCAATGCCGAATTCAATCGCGCGCTGGCGCGGGCGCTGCGTCGTCCGGCGCCGTTCATCGTGCCCGCCGTCGCCCTGCACGCCGCGGTCGGCGAACTGGCCCAGGAGGCGATCCTGCGTGGCCCGCGGGCGATTCCCACTGTGCTCGAGGACGCGGGCTTCACCTTCCGCCACGAAACCATCGGGCAGGCGCTGGCCTCGGTGATCGGCGGCGACCGCTGATCGGCCGAGTGGTCGGTGACACCGCTCACACCTGCGTCGACACCGCCCGCTCCGAGCCCGATCGGCTCGCCGCCGCCGCTGGTTTACCGATAGTTTGAGGCGGTGACCGATATCCAGTCGGGTGGACCGCGCATTCGCGATGCCGAGGAACGCGACATCCCCACGATCCTCGCCATCCACAACGACGCCGTGGCCGAGACGACCGCCATCTGGGACACCCAGCCGGTCGACCTCGACGACCGCCTGCGCTGGTGGCGCGACCGGGTGGCCGCCGGATATCCGGTACTGGTCGCCATCATCGACGGTCAGGTGGCCGGATATGCCAGCTACGCGCAGTGGCGGCCGAAATCCGGTTACCGCTACTGCGTGGAGAATTCGGTCTACGTCTCGGAGCGGTTCCAGCGCCGCGGCGCGGCGACCGCGCTGCTGACGGCACTGCTGGGGCGGGCCGAGGAGTCGGGCCGGGTGCACACCGTGATCGCGGCGATCGAAACCTCGAACAAGACCTCGATTCTGCTGCACGAGAAGTTCGGCTTCCGGATCGTCGGCCAGCTGCCCGAGGTGGGTCACAAGTTCGGCGGCTGGATGGATCTGACCTTGATGCAGCGCACGCTGCCGGGCCCGATTTCGGCGGGCGTAGAGTCGTTCGAGTGACCTCCGTCGACACCCCGACATCGAACAGCGGCACGGCACACACCGCCGCGCCGGCCACTTCGTCCTCCGATTCCCTGGTACGGGAATCAGGCGGTCGCAAATTGCTTCGCATCGAGGCCCGCAACGCGCAGACCCCGATCGAACGCAAGCCGAAGTGGATCCGCACCCGCGCCACCATGGGCCCCGAGTACACCGAGCTCAAGGGCCTGGTCAAACGCGAAGGGCTGCACACGGTCTGCGAGGAAGCGGGCTGTCCCAACATCTTCGAATGCTGGGAGGATCGCGAGGCCACCTTCCTCATCGGCGGCGAACAGTGCACTCGCCGCTGCGATTTCTGCCAGATCGACACCGGTAAGCCCGCCGCGCTCGATCGCGACGAACCGCGCCGGGTGGCCGAGAGCGTGCAGGCGATGGGCCTGCGGTATTCGACGATCACCGGCGTCGCGCGCGACGACCTCGACGACGGCGGCGCCTGGCTGTACGCCGAAACCGTGCGCGCCATCAAGCGACTCAACCCGCACACCGGCGTGGAGTTGCTGATCCCCGACTTCAACGCCGACCCCGATCAGCTGGCCGAGGTGTTCTCCTCCCGGCCGGAGGTGCTGGCGCACAATGTCGAGACCGTGCCGCGCATCTTCAAGCGGATCCGCCCGGCGTTCCGCTACGAGCGGTCGCTCGCGGTGTTGACCGCGGCCCGCGAGGCCGGTCTGGTCACCAAGTCGAATCTGATCCTCGGCATGGGCGAGACCCCCGAAGAGGTCACCCAGGCGATGCGTGATCTGCACGAGGCCGGCTGTGACATCCTCACCATCACCCAGTACCTGCGGCCCTCGCCGCGCCACCATCCGGTGGACCGCTGGGTGAAGCCGGAGGAATTCGTCGAACATTCCCGCGTCGCAACCGAACTCGGCTTCGCCGGCGTGATGGCCGGGCCGCTGGTGCGCTCCTCCTACCGCGCCGGCCGGTTGTACGCGCAGGCGATGGCGCATCACGGGCGGGAGATCGCACCGGAGATGGCGCATCTGGCCGAAGAGGGTTCGGCGAGCCAGGAGGCGAGCTCGGTCCTCGCCCGATTCGGCAGCTGAACCGACTCCCAGCCACCCCGCAGCGACCGGCCGAATTCCCGTTCGGCCGGTCGTTCGTTGCATACGGGGTGCGGATTCACCACGGATGGGGTGCGGATCCCCGGAACGGGTGACACAGCCGCGTGCCGGTGGGAAGCTCGAAGCAACCGCACGTGTCGACTCCGGGAAGTGAAGAGACATGGCCGAGAAAGCGAGCACCGCCGCCCGTAACAGTGCCACCGGCAGAGTGATCGAGGCATCACAGCCCGACGGCATCCGCAATGTGGTCCTGGTCGGGCATACCGGCTCCGGCAAGACCACCGTGGTGGAGGCACTGGCCATGGAGGCCGGGGCGCTCACCCGAGCCGGCCGCGTGGAGGACGGCACCTGTGTATCGGATTACGACGATATCGAGCAGCGCCAGCACCGTTCGGTGCAGTTGTCGGTGGTGCCGGTCGCCTGGAACGGCATCAAGGTCAATCTGATCGACACGCCAGGGTATGCCGATTTCGTCGGCGAACTACGGGCCGGTCTGCGAGCTGCGGATGCGGCCCTTTTCGTGGTCTCGGCCGCCGCGGGCGCCGACGGGGTCGACGGGCAGACGCTGGCGCTGTGGGAGGAGTGCGCGCGGGTCGGGATGCCGCGGGCGCTGGTGATCACCCATCTGGACGCGGCCCGCGCCGATTTCGATCTGATGGCCCAGACCTGCGCGGACCTGCTCGGCGACGGCGATTCCGACGCGATCCTGCCACTGCAACTGCCGGTGTACGGCCCGAAGGGCGCCGACGGGCACCGCCCGGTCACCGGAGTGATCGACCTGTTGACCGAGCAGGTCTTCGACTGTTCCGGCGGCGCGCACACCCGCACCGACGCGACCGCCGACCAGACCGCGCAGATCGAGACCGCGCGCAACCGGCTCATCGAGGGCATCATCGCCGAGAGCGAAGACGAAACCCTGATGGACCGCTACCTCGAGGGTGAACGGATCGACCTCACCACCTTGATCGCGGATCTGGAACGCGCGGTGGCACGCGACCGCTTCCATCCCATCCTCATCGCGGCACCCCCGCCCGAGGGCACCCGAGAGGGCCTGGGCATGGTCGAGATCCTGGAGCTGATCACCCGCGGCTTCCCCACCCCCGCCGAACACACGGTCGCGGCGCGCTGCCCGACGAACGGCGCGGCGCCGCACGCACTGACTTGCGATCCGGGCGCACCACTGGCCGCCGAGGTGATCCGCACGGCTTCCGATCCGTATGTGGGCCGGGTGTCGCTGGTGCGCGTGTTCTCCGGCACCCTGCACGCCGACGACACCGTGCACATCTGCGGGCACACCGACGGCAACGGACACGATGTCGACGAACGGGTCGGCGCGGTGACGGCGCCGTTCGGTAAACAACAGTTCCCGATCGGCCAGGCCATCGCCGGCGATATCGCCTACGTCACCAAACTGGGGCACGCCGAAACCGGAGATACCGTGTCGGCCAAGGATTCTCCGCTGCTGATCGAGCCGTGGCCGCTGCCCGAACCGCTGCTGCCGGTGGCGGTGCGCGCCCACGGCAAGGCCGACGAGGACAAGCTGTCGCAGAGCCTGGCCCGCCTGGTCGCCGAGGATCCGACGGTGCGCCTGGAGCAGAATCCGCGCACCCATCAGCTGGTGCTGTGGTGTCTGGGCGAGGCGCATCGCGATGTCGCGCTGGAACGGTTGCGGTCCCGGTTCGGCGTGCAGGTCGATGTCGACGAGTATCGGGTGGCATTGCGAGAAACGTTCGCGGGCAAGGCATCCGGGCACGGCCGGCATGTGAAACAGTCCGGCGGCCACGGCCAGTACGCGATCTGCGATATCGAGGTGGAACCGCTGCCGGAGGGTTCCGGGATCGAATTCGTCGACAAGGTGGTCGGCGGCGCGGTGCCACGCCAATTCATCGGCTCGGTCGAGAAGGGCGTGCGCGCACAGGCCGAGCGCGGCGTCGCCGCCGGCTATCCGCTGGTCGATGTGCGGGTGACTCTGCTCGACGGTAAGGCGCATTCGGTCGACTCCTCCGACGCCGCCTTCCAGACCGCCGGGGCGCTGGCCCTGCGGGAGGCGGCCACCGCGGCGCGGATCGATCTGCTCGAACCGATCGCCGAGGTGCGGGTGACCGTCGCCGACGATTTCGTCGGCACCATCCTCGGCGATCTGGCGGGCCGCCGCGGCCGCGTGCTGGGCACCGAACCGGCCACCGCCGGGCGCACCGTCATCCGCGCCGAGGTCCCCGAACTGGAATTGAGCCGCTACGCCATCGACCTGCGCTCACTCTCGCGCGGCGCGGCCCAGTTCGACCGCACCTATGTGCGGCACGAACCGATGCCGAGCCAGATCGCCGCAGACCTGCGCAGTCGCAGCGAAGCCACCGTGTGAGGCGGGCGTCGCACCTGTGCCCGGCCCGTGCGGGGTAAGTCCCGCTCGACCACTATCCTGAGAGGTATGGCAGCAGGTAAGGGCGGCACACCGTCGAAGGAAGCGAAGGCCGCGGCGAAGGCGGCGCGCAGGCAGGCGTCGAAGGAGCGGCGTCAGCAGCTCTGGCAGACGTTCCAGATGGTGCGCAAAGAGGACAAACTGCTGCTGCCGCTGATGATCGGCGCGCTGGTCGGCATCACCGTGGTGCTGTTCCTCATCGGCTTCCTGTTCAACATGCAGTGGTTCCTGCTGCCGGTCGGCATCCTGCTGGGCGCGCTGGTCGCCTTCATCATTTTCGGGCGCCGGGTACAGAAGAACGTCTATGCCAAGGCCGAGGGGCAGGCAGGTGCGGCCTGGTGGGTGCTGGACAACCTGCAGGGTAAGTGGCGCGCCACCCAGGCCGTCGCCGCCACCACCCAGCTCGATGCCGTCCACCGGGTGATCGGCCTGCCCGGTGTGGTCCTGGTGGCCGAGGGGTCGCCGCAGCGGGTGAAATCGCTGCTGGCGCAGGAGAAGAAGAAGACCGCCCGACTGGTCGGCGACACCCCGATCTACGACATCGTGATCGGCAACGAGGAGGGCCAGGTTCCGCTGAAGAACCTGCAGCGCCACCTCACCAAACTCCCCCGCAATATCGACGCCAAGCGGATGGACCTCATCGAGGGCCGCCTCACCGCACTGGCCACCCGCGGCGGACCGGCCCTGCCGAAGGGCCCGCTGCCGGCCGGCGCGAAGATGCGCGGAGTGCAGCGCACCATCCGCCGCCGCTGACAGACGCTCGGCAGCACCACCGCATGCGCAAGCTGCCGCCCAGCTGAAGTACCGAATCGCCGCCACACCCTCCGCATCGGGGTGTGGCGGCGATATTTTGCGGGCCGCCGAGCGCCAGCTGATCGAGGCACCGCCCACGTAGGATTTCCGCCATGCCGGCTCCCGACACCTCGCAGACCTTGAGCCGCGGACTCGACGTGCTGAAGTTGCTAGCGAGCAGCCCCCATGCCCGCACCCCCGCGCAACTGGCACAGGAGCTCGGACTGTCCCGCACGGTCGTCTACCGCCTGGTCGGCACGCTGGTCGAACACGGGCTGGTGCGCCGCGCCGAGGACGGCACGGTCAGCGTCTCCGCGGGCGCGCTGGTGCTGACCCAGCACGTACTCGGCTCGGTGCGCGAGGCCACCCGCGAGATCCTCGAGGACCTGGCCCGCGAGGTGGAGGCCACGGCGCATTTCTGCGTCGCCGACGGGGACGACGTGCTCGCCGTCGCGGTCGTCGAACCGCCGTTCACCACCTTCCACGTCGCCTATCGGGTCGGTGCCCGCACCGGGCGCGGACAGGGTGCCCTCGGTGAGGCGATCGAGGCGTCCCAGCGGGGCGAGCGCGGGGTCTTCGAGAGCGAGGGCAAGCTCGTTCCCGGCGCGCACGGCGTGGTCGCGTCCCTGCCGGGACTGCCCGGTCCCCCGGCGTCCGTCGGCGTGGTCACGCTGATCGGGCAGGAAACTCCGGCGATGGCCGATGCGGTGTGCCGGGCCGCCGAGCGGTTGTACGCCGCACTGGGCTGAACAACGCTCGTCGCGGTGAGCCGCCGGTCCTCAGGCCCGTTCTGCGAGCGCGGCGAGCATCCCGGCATCCAGCCTCACATCTCGCGCTGCCAGGTTCTGCTCGAGATGGCCGATGCGGCGAGTCCCCGGGATCAGCAGGATGTGCGGATCGCGGGCCAGCAACCACGCCAGACCCACTTGGCTCGGCGTCACCTCGAGGCGGCCGGCGATATCGCGCACCACGTCGTCACCGGCCACCTTGGGCCGGCCCGGAAATCCCGATCCGAGCGGAAAGTACGGCACGAAAGCGATTCCCCGCGAAGAACATTCCGCCACCATCGGCTCCTCGTCGCGTTCCAGCAGGTTGTACAGATTCTGCACGCACGCGATACCCGCGGGGGCGGCGCGACGGAGTTGCTCGACGGTGACATTGCTCAGTCCGATCGCGCCGACCTTGCCCTCGTCCCGCAGCGACATCAGTTCGGCCAGCTGGTCGTCGAGATCCACGATCTGATCACCGGTGGCCACGATTCCGGGCGGACCGTCGACCCGGCGCAGGTTGACCACCGCCAACTGCTCGGCGCCCAGCGCCCGCAGATCCGCTTCCACCGCGGCCCGCAGCTGCCCGGGCCGCTGCGCCGGCACGAGGCCATCGCCCGTATGCATGGCGCCGACCTTGTCGACCAGCAGCAGATCGTCCGGATACGGATGCAGCGCCTCCCGGAGCAGGGCGTTGACCGAGCCGTTGCCGTAGAAGCCGGCCGTGTCGATATGGCTCACGCCCAGTTCCACCGCCCGCCGCAGCACCGCCACCCCGTCCGCGCCGGATTCCAGCTGCATCGCGCCGTAGCCGATCCGGCCGACCGCACGTCCCGCCAGTTCGCCGTCACGCGGTTGCGTCATGACCGTCATTCGGGTCTCCCTCGTTACCCTGACATCAAACGGAGGATCCTCCGCTCAAGTCCAGAGTAGTACAGAAACGGAGGACCCTCCACTTTGTCCGGACAGCCGCGTGGCCGCCGCGATGCCCAGCGCAATCGCCAACTGCTCCTCGATGCCGCTCTCACCGCGTTCACCGGTGAAGAAGGCACGGTCAGCCTGGAATCGATCGCCAAATCCGCCGGAGTGGGCATCGGCACGCTGTATCGGCACTTCCCCTCGCGGGAAGCGCTCATCGAAGCCGTCTATCGCAGCGAACTGGAACAGCTGTGCGATCAGGCGGCGAGCCTGCTCGCCGACCACGCCCCGGAGGACGCGCTGCGCATCTGGCTCGGCCGCTACGCCGACTTCGTGGCCACCAAACGCGGGATGGCCGAGGCACTGCGCGAAGTCATCGCCTCCGGTGCGGTGACCTCGGCGCAGACACGCGAAAGACTCAGTGCGGCAATCCGTTCCGTCCTCGATGCGGGAATCTCGGCCGGCACACTGCGAGACGACGTCCGGCCCGAGGACATCACCGCGGCGATGGCGGGCGCGACGCTGGCCGGTATCGACCGCGAGCAGATCGACCGGCTCCTCGACCTCCTGCTCGACGGTCTGCGCGCGAGCGTGAGCAGGCCGTAGGCACTCGCGTCACCGAGCGCGGATCAGCGCCGTCCCGGTGGCCCGGTCGTGCATACCGCGCCGATCCCCGTCGGTGAACAACGCCGGCACTACGAAGGTCAGCAACACCTGCCGCGCCACCGATCGCACGAATCCGACCGGCGCGGACGCATCGATGCGGACCGTGCGCATTCCCAGGAAGTACTGCCCGGGCGTGAACCCGAACAGCATGACCGTCACTACGCCGATCACGAACCAGATCAGGTAGGTGACGGTGTTGAGCGATCCGGCGCCGCGCACGATCAGTGCGGCGATACCCATGGCGATGAAGTAGTCGACGAACAGCGCGACGATGCGGCGCGACATGGGCGCCAGCGACCCCACACCCTCCTGCGGCAGGCCGAGCAGCTTGCCGGGATAGTCGTCGGGCTGCGGCTCGCCGGGATGGGCCGCATTCGGGCCGGACAGCCAGGAACCGGTAATTCGCGCCATGCTCCCAGCTTAGGCGCGGTGACGGTGAGGATTACGTCACACCCGGGCCCGCCGCCGGCTGCCACGTAACAGCGGCCGCCGGCCTCCGGTTACCCGCCGGCAGCTCCGCATCAGGACCTTCGGCCGTCCGCGGCGACGGCAGCACGAGGCCCCGCCGGGACGATGCCCCAAAGCGGTTGCGGCCGGGAAACTCTCGCCGTTCGCGCGCACCGATCGGCGACGATGCGCGGTCCTCGAATCGAGCACCGGATGCCGTGGTGGCAGGATAACGGTGCTGGTCCGGCACCGCATCGTGAACAACCCACCGCGCGGTGTTGCCGGGGGATGCCGCCGACCCGGCCAGCAGCACGTGTAACACTGGCGAAACACAGCCTTGATTGCGGGGAAACACCGCATCCATACCGTTCAGCGCTGAAACCCAGCAATCGGCACAGGCTGGGAACCGATCCGTAAGGAGTACTAAGTGGCGTTCAGCACGGCCGACGAGGTCATCAAGTACATCAAGGAGGAGGACGTCGAATACGTCGACGTACGCTTCTCGGACCTTCCTGGCGTTCAGCAGCACTTCTCCATCCCGGCGAAGTCGTTCACTTCCGACCTGGCCGAAGAGGGCCTGGCGTTCGACGGCTCCTCGGTGCGCGGTTTCCAGTCGATCGACGAGTCGGACATGCTGCTGCTGCCCGACTTCTCCACCGCCCGGATCGACCCGTTCCGTGCCGCGAAGACGCTGAACCTGAACTTCTTCGTGCACGACCCGTTCACCCGTGAGGCCTACTCCCGCGACCCGCGCAACATCGCGCGCAAGGCGGAGGAGTACCTGCGGTCGACCGGTATCGCCGACACCGCGTTCTTCGGTGCCGAGGCCGAGTTCTACATCTTCGACGGCGTGCGCTACAACTCCGGCATGAACGGCGCGTTCTACGAGATCGAGTCCGTCTCCGGCTCGTGGAACACCGGCGAGGAGTTCAACCCGGACGGCACCCGCAACCTGGGCTACAAGGTCCGTAACAAGGGTGGCTACTTCCCCGTGGCCCCCTACGACCACTACGTCGACCTGCGCGACAAGATCTCGACCAATCTGCAGAACGCGGGCTTCGAGCTCGAGCGCGGCCACCACGAGGTCGGCACCGCCGGTCAGGCCGAGATCAACTACAAGTTCGGCACCCTGCTCTCGGCAGCCGACGACCTGCAGCTGTTCAAGTACATCGTGAAGAACACCGCGTGGCAGGAAGGCAAGTCGGTCACCTTCATGCCGAAGCCGCTGTTCGGTGACAACGGCTCGGGCATGCACGTGCACCAGTCGCTGTGGAAGGACGGCAAGCCGCTGTTCCACGACGAGGCCGGCTACGGCGGCCTGTCCGACCTGGCCCGCCACTACATCGGCGGCATCCTGCACCACGCGCCGTCGCTGCTGGCGTTCACCAACCCGACCGTGAACTCCTACCACCGTCTGGTGCCGGGCTACGAGGCCCCGATCAACCTGGTGTACTCGCAGCGCAACCGCTCCGCCGCGGTCCGCATCCCGGTCACCGGCAACAACCCGAAGGCCAAGCGCATCGAGTTCCGCGCGCCCGACTCCTCGGGTAACCCGTACCTGGCCTTCGCCGCCATGATGATGGCCGGCCTGGACGGCATCAAGAAGAAGATCGAGCCCAAGGCCCCGGTCGACAAGGACCTCTACGAGCTCCCGCCGGAGGAGGCCAAGAACATCCCGCAGGCCCCCACCTCGCTGGCCTCGGTCATCGACCGCCTCGAGCAGGACCACGAGTACCTCACCGAGGGCAACGTCTTCACCGACGACCTCATCGAGACATGGATCCAGCTCAAGCGGGACAACGAGATCGCGCCGGTGAACCTGCGTCCGCACCCCTACGAGTTCGAGCTGTACTACGACGTGTAAGTCGTTACAGCACAGCGGAATTCACGAAGCCCCAGCCGAATCCGGCTGGGGCTTCGGTGCGTTGCGAGGCTCGTCACAGATGCGGATGGCTGCCCAGGGATGCGCTGTAGACGGCCGGATGAGCTTGGGCGGCAGCGAGATTGCGGCGTTCCTCGGCGGTCAGGGTGTGGCGGGCCAGCGCGCGGCGGGCGTAGGTGCGCAAGGTCCCCAGTAACGAGGGGTGGACGTGGGTGTGGATCATGGCTGGATCCCTCCTCCCTGAACGTTCGACGTGGCGAGGATCCCATTCTTCCACCAGTTCACCGAGATTTCAGGTTGTGTTCACTTCCGGTTGCGCGGCGAGTCGCCGGCCGACGGCCGGTTGCCAAGCTCGAAAGAGAGTGAGATGATTCGCATGTAATTCTCTCATCATGTCGAGTGGTCGAAGGAGATCACGAATGACCGCCTCCGCCGCCCGCGCCGAGCGCACCGAACACGAACTCGGCCCCCGCACGCCGATCGAGCCCGGAACCCGCATGTGGGACGAGGTAGGACTGATCACCTTCTCCCTCACCGCCGGATCGGCGTTCCTGCTGCAGACCATGGAACCGACGATCTCCGCGGTCGTCGACGAGCACTCCACCTTCCGCACCGATCCGATGGGCCGCGCGATGCGCAGTCTCGCGGCGGTGATGACCTGGACCTACGGCGGTGACGAGGCCGTCGCCGAGGCCGACCGCCTGCGGCGGATGCACGCCTCGCTCAACACCGTCGACGCGCAGGGCAAGCGCCACTCCGCACTCGCCTCCGGACCGTGGGCCTGGGTGCTGCACACCGGCACCTATGCCTTCAACGAGGGCTCGAAGTACTTCAGCCGCACGCCGCTCACCTACGCGGAGAAGGAGCAGTACTACCAGGAGGTGCTGCAGCTGCTGCGCATGTTCTCGGTGGCGCCCAAGGAGATTCCGCCGACCTACGCCGATTTCGAGGTCTTCTTCGCCGACACCGTCGAGAACCACCTGGTCGCCACCGACACCGCGCGCGACTATCTGAAGACGATCCGACACGTGGCCCCGCCGAAGTCGCTGCCCACACCGCTGGTGCCGCTGTGGAAACTGGCCGCCTCACCGCTGGGCCGCATGCAGTACTTCTGCACCGTCGGCACCACGCCGGAACCGGCGCGCCGCAAACTCGGACTGACCTGGACCGCGCAGGACGAGCGCAACCTGCGCATCCTGGGCTGGGTGCTGGCCCGGCTGGTGCCGCTGCTGCCGGAACGGATCCGCTACTTCCCCATCGCCTACGAGGCGCGCAAACTCGAGCGCGACCGCGCCCGGTTGCGCAGGGTGCTCGATCTGCGCCCGATGTAGCCGATGCGCCGGCGGATCGGCCGGTTCCCGACCCCGGTTCTGAGGGCTGGACGGGTGGCCGTGCAGACTCGATAGTCCTATGGTGCTCGAGAATTCATCGCCACGCGCCCGGCGCGTGCTCACGCGCGTGCTGTGCGGGCTGGTCCTGCTGATCGCGGCGGCCGCGCCGGTCACCGCGACCGCCGCACCGGGCCCGGCGTATCAATGGCGCGAGGAGTTCCTGACCACCCCCGACGGTCTGCGGTTGCACGCCGACATCCTCCGGCCCGCCGGCATGGCCGACGACGTGCGCACCCCCGTCGTCATGACGGTGAGCCCGTATCGCAACCATCTGGCATTCACCGCCGAGCTGCATCCGCAGGGCGGGCCGTCGTTGCGCGATCTGTATTCGGAACTGTTCCTCGACGCCGGCTACACCTATGTGATCGTGGACCTGCGAGGTTTCGGGGGGTCCAGCGGCTGCCCCGACTTCGGTGGTCCCGGTGAGCAGAGTGATGTGCGCACCGCGGTCGAATGGGCTGCGGCGCAGCCGTGGTCGACCGGACGGGTCGGTCTGACCGGCACCTCCTACGAGGCATGGACCGGCATCATGGGTCTGGCCACCAACCCGAAGGGGCTGGCGGCGGTGGCGTCGTTCGAACCCGTGGTCGACCCCTACAGCTACCTGTACATGCAGGGCATTTCGTGGAAGTTCTCCGGAAAACCGGTGACCGAGGACGGTATTCGCCCCGGCGATATGGCCGGATTCGAACATCTGCTGATCTCCTCCACCCCCGCACACCCCTCGGACTCACCGGAATACAAGGCCAACGCGGCGCGGTTACCGATCGAATGCGCGCAGTCCTATCTGGCGGGCACCACCGACCACGACGGCGGCACCGGGTTCTGGCGCGATCGTGATCTCACCGACCGCGTTCGCGGCAGCAAGATTCCGCTGTTCCTGAGCCAGGGTTTCCTCGATTACAACACCCGCGCCTATCGAGTGTTCGACGTCTGGAAGAACCACGATCTCCCCGAGGACAAGGGGTGGTTCGGCCAGTGGGGACACCAGAACTGCCACGAGGCATGCGGTACACCGCAGTTCTACAGCGAGGCGCTGGCCTTCTTCGACAAGTATGTGGCCCAACGCGACGTCCGGATTCCGGGCCCGCGCGTCACCGTCGGTAGTTTCGACGGCCGGTGGCGCAGCGAGAATGCCTGGCCACCCGCCGATTCCGCACGAGTGACCATGCCGATCCGGCCCGGCGAATACACCGATCGCGGGCTGCTCCCCGGTCCCGACCGCGAGTACTGGACGCTCTCGCAGCCGCTGCCCTCCGATCAGCATCTGTCCGGAATCCCCACGGCCACACTGGCGTTGAGTGGCCCACCGAACGCCACGGTGGCCGCGGAACTCTACGATGTGGCGCCGGACGGCACGGGCACCGTGATCACCCGCGGTATCGCGCAGGTCGCCGAGACCGCGAATATCCGCCTGCTGGCACAGGATTGGACCGTGCCCGCCGGCCATCGGATCGGTGTGCGCATCACCGATGTGGTCGACACCGTCTGGTCGCACACTCCGGCGAACGCGCGGGTGAGCGTGCATTCGGGCACCGTGGAGTTGCCGCTGCTCACCGGCACCCGGAATTTCGATCTGACCGGCGGCAGCAGCGAAGCGCTCGGCAAATGGCGTGCGCGCTCGGTGACCGGCCTGGCACCCGCGGTCCTGCGCGATCCCGGTGTGTCCGTGGACTTCCCGCAACGACGAGGAGATCGATGACAGCGACCGGTACGACCCCCACCACCGTCGACGACGCGACCGCACAGCGACTCGCGGCCGCCCTGCGCTGCGTCACCGTCTCCCGCGACGACGCCGACGCCGACGTGGTGGAATTCGACCGGCTCGCAAGCCTTCTCGACAGCGAATTTCCCCTGGTGCACAGCAATCTGGAACTGGAGCGGTTCGGCCACAGCCGGTTGTATCGCTGGCCCGGCACCGAATCCGGGACGGCGGCCGTCCTGCTCGCCCACCAGGATGTGGTTCCGGTCGACGACGAGGCCCGCTGGACCCATCCGCCGTTCGCCGGTGTGGTCGATGACGAATTCATCTGGGGCCGAGGCGCGATCGACGACAAGAGCCGGGTGCTGGCCATTCTCGAGGCCACCGAATCGCTGCTGGCCGAGGGCCGCCGTCCGCGCCGGACCATCTATTTCGCCTTCGGCCACGACGAGGAGATCTTCGGCCGCGCCGGCGCCACCCGGATGGCGGCCCGGTTGCGCGAGCTCGAGGTGCGCGCCGATCTGCTGCTCGACGAAGGCGGGGTGATCACCCAGGGCGTCGCCGACGGGGCGACCGCACCCGTGGCTTCCATCATGCTCGGCGAAAAAGGCTGGGCCACGGTGCAACTGGTCACCACCGACACCGGCGGTCATTCCTCGATGCCCGGCCGCGAAACCGCCGTGGGCCGGATCGCGCGGGCGGTCGCGCGCATCCAGGACCATCCGATGCCGCTGCGCATGACGCCGGTGATCGCCGACATGCTGGCCCGGATGCGGCCCGCCATGGCCGAACCGCGCCGTTCCGCCCTGCGGCTCGCGCCGCTCGCGGGCAGGGTGATCACCCGGATGATGGCGGCGCGGCCGCAGACCGAGGCCCTGGTCCGCACCACCACCGCACCGACCGTCATCCGCGGCGGGGTGAAGGCGAACGTGCTGCCGCAGCGCGCCGAGGCGCTGGTGAATTTCCGTATCCTGCCCGGTGATTCGGTGTC
Source organism: Nocardia africana NBRC 100379 (assembly GCF_001612635.1). Taxonomy (GTDB): domain Bacteria; phylum Actinomycetota; class Actinomycetes; order Mycobacteriales; family Mycobacteriaceae; genus Nocardia; species Nocardia africana. The sequence continues at coordinate 96,678 of NZ_BDAV01000006.1, forward strand.
CGACGTCCTCGATCACTGCCGCCGCGTGATCGCCGACCCGCGCGTGGCGATCGAGGTGCTCGGCACGGCCTCCGAACCTTCGCGGATCACCGGGCCGGGACCGGCCTTCGACGTGATCGCCGACATCACCCGTGCCCTGGTGCCCGAAGCGGTGGTCACCACGGGCATCGTGCCCGGCGCCACCGATTCGCGCCACTACGACGGCCTGGCCGCCACGCGCTGCAACTTCGCACCGATCGTGGTCGACGCGGCGGATCTGGAGCGCATCCACGGCACCGACGAACGGCTCTCCCGGGCCAACTACGCGCGGCTGATCGAGTTCAACCGCCGCGTCCTCGCGCACTACACCGGCGCCGGCGGCTGATGCCGGGAATGTCGGTGTCCGCCGCTACCCTCAACGGGTGCGAGCTACAGCAACGTTCACCGTCAAATCCTTCGTCGCCACGGACGTCCTGCCCGATCCGGACATCCCCACCGCGACGCCGGTCGGAATCGCCCGGCTGGAAAAGCATTTCGAGGGTGAGGCGGTCGGACGCTCGGCCACGTTGTTCACCGCCGCGTTCGATCAGCTGTCGGGCCGAGGCACCTACGTCGCGATGGAGTCGTTCGAGGGCTCGCTCAACGGATTGGCCGGCACGTTCAACTTCGCCCATTCGGCGACCACCGCGGGCGAGGACCGCAGCGCCGAATTCTTCACGATCGTGCCCAGCAGCGGCACCGGAGAGTTGAGCGAGATCACCGGAACCGGCGGACTGGCGGTCGACGCCGACGGCACCCACCGGATCTGGTTCGACTACGACCTGGGCTGACGGCCGATCCCGGCGCAGCGGGCCGATGCGCGACGATTCGGCCCGCCGTGCGCGACAATGGCGGCGCAGCGACGGCGCAGACGGAGGCAGCGATGACGACAGGCGATACCGGCGAATTCGACGCCCGCGGCGGGCAGGTGTTCTGGCGGGCCTGGCTGCCCGACCGGGCGCGCGCGGTCGTGGTGCTGGTGCACGGCGTCGCCGAACACTCGGGGCGCTACGACCACGTGGGTAAACGACTGGCGGACAGCGGTTTCGCGGTCTACGCCTTCGACCACATCGGACACGGCCGCTCCGGCGGCGGGCGGTCGAATATCGAATCGATCGACGCGGCCGCCGACAATGTGAACACCATGCTCGACATCGCGAGCGCGAAGCATCCGGGTCTGCCCCGGTTCGTCCTCGGGCACAGCATGGGCAGCCTGATCACGCTGTATCTGGCGACGCGGGCGCCGCTGGAGGTCGCGGGCATCGCGGTGTCGGCACCGCCGGTGGTGATCGAGGCCGGCAATCCGGTGCAACGGCTGCTCGCCCCCGCGCTGAGCCGCTGGGTGCCGAACCTCGGTGTGCTGCAACTGGATTCGACGCAGATCAGCCGCGATCCGGAGGTGGTGCGCGCCTACGATCAGGATCCGCTGGTCTACCGCGGCAAACTGCCGGCCCGCACGGCCACCGAAATTCTGCGCGGCGCCGACTTCGTCCTCGCTCACCTGGACGCGCTGCGGGTGCCGACGCTGGTGCTGCACGGCGGCGAGGATGCCCTGGCCGCCCCGGTGGGCGCCGATCGGATCGAGGCCGGCGCCACCGCGACCGATCTCACGGTGATTCGTTATCCGGGCCTCTACCACGAGGTTTTCAACGAACCCGAGCGCGAGAAGGTACTCGGCGACCTGGTGCACTGGTTGGAGGAGCACACCGGCGCGCAGTAGCATCCGAGAATGAGCACTACCGACCAGGGACGTATCGCCTTCATCCGGGCCAACTGGCACCAGTCCATCGTCACCCAGGCCTATGCGGGTTTCCTGGCCGAGTACGGCGATCTGGGATATTCGGCGGATGCCGTCGAGGTGTTCGACGTGCCCGGCGCGTTCGAGATCCCGCTGCACGCGCAGCGGCTGGCCCGCACCGGCCGGTACGCGGCGGTGGTGGCCGCGGCGCTGGTCGTCGACGGCGGCATCTACCGGCACGATTTCGTCGCCTCGGCCGTGGTCGACGGACTCATGCGGGTGCAGCTCGAGACCGACGTCCCGGTGTTCTCCGTGGTGCTGACCCCGCACCACTTCCACGAGCACAGCGAGCACGTGGACTACTTCACCAAGCACTTCCAGACCAAGGGCGCCGAGGCCGCTCGCGCGGTCGCGACCACGCTCAGCTCCCTGCGCACCCTCCCCACCAGCGCGGTCTGAGACCGCCGCCCGAGTCGGGGGCGACCGGTGATCCGGTCGCCCCCGCTCGTTATTTGTAGGTGTTCAGGCAGGCCGTCTCCCCGTCGAGCACTCCGGCGCGGAACGCGTCGATCCGCTGGTACCCGCTGGGCACCACCTTGCCGTCGGTATCGCTCGCGGCCAGGCCGTCGGCGAGCAGACCCGAGACCGCGGCGTCCAGGTCACCCGCGGTGAGCCGGGGATCACTGGCCGGATCGCTGAGCTTGGTGGTGACGGCGCCGGACAGGCAGGCGGTGCGCAGCCCCGCGGACTCCGGCCCCTGCAGCGACAGATGCCGATCCCGTTCCACGGCGAGCAGGTAGCGGGAGATGAACACGACGTAGGCGTTGTAATTGCCGTCGACCACCGCCGACAGCGGTTCCTCGTCGCCTGGTTGCTGACCGGCACGTTTGGCCAGTTCCGGCACATCGGTGCCCACCGTATTGCTCGCCGGGCAGTACGAAACCGGCTCCACCGCAACCTCTTTCGGGCAGTTCTTGACGATTCCCGAATAGTCGAGCACCGGCGGTTGCGGCAACGGGTAGATCCGCCCGAGCGCGGCGGCGACGGCAGTGAGACCGTCGACGTCGACACCCATCTGGTTCTCCTCGTCGCCCGGTTCGAAGGTGGTAGGCAAGCCGCCGCGGCGCTGCTGAATCTCCTTCTTGGTGATGCCCTTACATCCGGCCGCACCGTCGGACCAGCCGATCTGCACCGCGGTCACGCGCTCGAACGCCGACCCGTGCACATTCTTCGGGTTGTCGGGGTCGCGGTCGCGCACGGCGACCGTCGCACCCAGCACACCGTTGAGCCCGTCGGTCGTGTTCAGCGTGAAATGCGCCGAACCGCCCTCGGCCACATGCCGCAGGAACACACCCGCGAAGCAGTCGGCCTGCTGTTCGAGCACGATTCCGGGCGTGAGAAAGCCGTTGAGCCGGGCCTGGTCCTGCAGCGAGTGACCGTACTCGTGCGCGAGCACCATCACCACGGCCATCTTCCCGTACTTGTTCGAGATCAGCGGCAGCAGTTTGCCGCGATCCCAGCCGACGGTCTTGTCGATCTTGCAGTAGGCCGCGTTCACCACGTGATAGGTGCTGGACCGGCAGAAGGTGACCGATTGTTCCTTGGGCGCGTTGGCATCCCAGGAAATGAAGTGGTCGACCGGCTTGAAGGTGCCCGGAAAGTTCTTGCCGTACTCGGCACCCCAGTAGTCCTGCAGATCCGACAGCGTATTGAGCGCCAGCCGGTCCATCTCGCCACCGTCACCGTTGTCGGCGTGCAGCGGCGCGTCGGGAACACCCGGGCGCGGACCGCTCGGCCCCGAGGCATTGGGCGCGGCGCCGCTGAGCGCCCACGGATTCTCGTTCGTCGCGGCAACATCATGTGCCACAGTCGTTTTCGCCTCGGTGCCACATCCGGCCAATACCGCCCCGAGCACCAGCAGCCCGGCCGTCGCGGCACGGCGCAGCCGCCTGTCGTGTCTCATCTCGTGTCCTCCCCGATACCACTGTCGACGCCCGGACCGACGACGATCCGGATTCCGCACAGCGGTCCCCCGTCTCCCGAGCGCTCACATCGTAATCGGGCGCCCGCCCGAATGCGCAACGGATGTCTCGATATCGGCGCGGATGCCGCACGGCGACGACCACGACATGGCGCACACCACGCGTTCAACTACTATTTACCTACGTAGATAGTAGATGCTCGACGGCGAGCAGAGAGGCCGATGTGCCCAACCCGCCACCGGCTGCCTGTGGGCAGGAACCGCCCACCCAGCGGGTGCCACCGTCATCGCGGGCGGGCGCGGTTACACCTGCGGTGCCGACAGCCGCGGCACTCCCCGGTCTGGCGTGATCGCCGGTCAGTCCTGCTTGCGGTGCGGCACGAATTCCAGGGTCAGCAACGCGAGCGCGGTGAAGACGATCTCGCGCCAGCGAATGAGGACGAAGCGCTGATTGCCGAAGGAATTGAACTTGCGCAGGAACCGATACAGCGATTCCAGCCGGATCAGCGGGTCCAGCGTGCGGGCCAGCACATAGATGGCCTGCTTGGAACGCGATCGTTCCTTGTCGCCGAACAGCTCGGGGAACGCCGCGAACGCCAGCGAGATGCGGTGCACGTCGTGGTCGCGGCCGTAGTCGACCAGATCGACGATCATCCGCTCGTCCAAGCCGTTCGGGGCGTCCTTGCGCCGCCACGGCACGTCGAGGCTGAGTTCACTGCCGTGATTGGAGGATCCGTAGCGCTGGAATCCGGCGACCCGGCCCTCACCGTCGCGGGCGATCACCACGAGCATGCCCGGATTCCGGCCGTCGAGCAGATGGTCCAGGATCATCGAGAAACCGCGGGTCTGGCGGCCGGTCCCCCACTCGTCGACGATGCCCAGCAGCGTCTCGCGCATCTCACGGTCGAGTTCGCGTTCGGGGATCACCTCGGTCTTGACGCCGAAGTTGCGGGTGCGGCTGACCGCCTGGCGCAGGTTGCGGAATTTGCGGCCGACCATGTCGAACGAGTCGACCTCGACCACCACGTCGCGCCCGATCGGAATGGCGTGCAAGCCATGGTGATCGGCCGCGCGGGTGCGCCACAGTTCGGTGACCGCGGGGCTGGCGCCCAGCACCGCGATCCGCCAGCCGTGGGCGGCCGCGAATTCGGAGAACTCGGCGATGAGCCGGCCGAATTCGGCGCAGTTGCCGACCGGGTCACCCGCGACGACCGCGATGCCGAAGCGGGTGCGGTAGCCGATCGCGGCGTTCGAATCCGCGCTGAAGAAATAGGATTTGGCCGAATGCAGGGCGAACGGGGCCAGCGGATCCTCGACCGTGCGGTCGACCAGCGCGGCGATGCGATGCTGCTGATCCGGTTGCGGGCGCGAACTCTGCGGCAGCATCAGGATCAGGCCGGTGGAGGCGAGGCAGATGAAGCCGACGGTGCCGTGATCGCTGCGGTAGGCGATATTGGACACCCCGAGCACGATCAGCGCGACGGTGAAGTGCGGCAGCGTGATCGGCCGCCGCAGATGCAGTCCGCGCGCCACGAACAGGCCCGACAGCGACACCGCCACGAACCAGCCGCGATCGACACCTTCGTGGGAGGCGCGGTCGGCCGCGTACAGCAGCACCACGCCGACCAGCAGCAGCACCACGATCAACGGAACCCGCACGGCGCGGGTCGGATTCAGGGCGGCGTGCCGATAGGTGCGGTAACCGGTGACGGCCGAATTGAGTTCAGCCATCACCGTCTCCGATCACACAGCGCGGCGCGTGTGTCATCGAGCCGGTGGGCGTTGCGCACGTCCACGAACATCCTCACCATGGCGGTCCTCCCGAATGGTCGCGTACCGATACAGTATGCGGAACGCTCGTTCCGGCTCTGCGGGGCCCCTCGCACGGTGACGACGGCACAGCACACTCTGTATCAACCGATATCGCGTCCGGTCTGTTCCCCGCAACACGTTTTCGGCCCGCCGGGCCTGCCGTATCGCCAGAATTCATCGCCGGTCCACGAATACGCCCGCGTGGCGCCCCGGTGAGCCACGTGACCACGACAATGCAGCGGTGTCGTTCATCGCGTACCCCGCGGCGTGGGATCTACGCCCCAGCGTGGGATCTACGCCCCGTTCACCCGCCGAAGACGCGTTCGACGACCGTCTTCGCGCGCCTCGTGACCCGCATGTAGTGGTCGAGGAATTCGCTGCCGTCGTCGGTCGGCCAGCCCGCGACCCGGGCCACGGCCGAGAGCAACGGCCCGGGCCCGGGCAGCTGGTCGGCGGGTTTACCGCGCACCAGCACCAGGGCGTTGCGGGCCTTGGTGGCGGTGAGCCAGGCGTCGCGCAGCAGCTCCACATCGAGGGCGTCGAGCAGCTTGTTCTGTTCGATCACCGCGAGGCATTCCAGGGTGGAGGTGTTGTGCAGTTCGGGCACCTCGTGCGCGTGCTGGAGCTGCAGCAGTTGCACGGTCCACTCGATATCGGCGAGACCGCCGCGGCCGAGTTTGGTGTGGGTGGCCGGATTCGCGCCGCGCGGCAGACGTTCGGAGTCGACCCGCGCCTTGATCCGCCGGATCTCGCGCACGGCGTCCTCGGAGACCCCGCCCTTGGGATAACGCACCGGATCGATCGAATGCAGGAACCGCAGACCCAGCTCTTCGTTGCCGGCGACCTGATGCGCGCGCAGCAGCGCCTGCACTTCCCACGGCTGGGCCCACTGCTGGTAGTAGGCGCGATAGGCGGCCAGCGTGCGGACCAGCGCACCGTTGCGTCCCTCGGGCCGCAGTCCGGCATCGACCTGCAGCGGTGGATCGGTGCTGGGCGCGCCGAGCAGCCGTTGCACCTGCTCGGCCACGCCGATCGCCCACTTCACCGCGACCGTCTCGTCCGCGCCGGGACGCGGATCGCAGACGAACAGCACGTCGGCGTCGGATCCGTAGCCCAGCTCCATTCCGCCGAGCCGACCCATGCCGATCACGGCGAAGTCCGCGGGCGCCGGCGCCGCGTGTTCGGCCTCCCAGGCCCGGATCACCGCCTGCAGCGACGCCTCGAGCACCGCGACCCAGACCCACGACAGCGCCCGGCACACCCGCGGCACCTCCAGCATGCCGAGCACGTCGGCGGAGGCGATGCGGGCCAGCTCGTGGCGGCGCAGCGAGCGGGCGGTGGCGACGGCGCGCCGGGGATCGTCGTAGCGGGCGGCCCCGGCCAGGATGCTGGCGCGCACGTCCTCGGCCTTCGGGGTCAGCAGCAGCGGCCCGTCGGGTCCGTCGGCGAACATCCGGATCGTCTCGGGCGCGTTGATCAGCAGATCGGGCAGATAGGCCGAGGAACCCAGCACGATCATCAGCCGCTGCGCGATCGCGCCCTCGTCGCGGAGTTCACGCAGGAACCAGATCTGGTCGTCGAGGCCCTCCGACACCCGCCGGTAGGCCAGCAACCCGGCATCGGGATTCGGTGTGTCACCGAGCCATTCGAGCAGGGTCGGCAACAGCAGCGCCTGGATGCGGCCCTTGCGCCCCACCTCCCCGGTGAGCGCCTTGAGGTGGCCGAGGGCGTTCTCCGGGGCGGCGTAGCCGAGCGCGGCGAGCTGGCGGACCGCGGCCTGGGGGCTCAGCCGCAGTGCGGCGGCGTCGAGGCGCGCCACCGATTCCAGCAGCGGGCGGTAGAACAGCTTCGCGTGCAGCCGGCGCACCCGCAGGGTGTTGCGCTTGATCTCGCTGCGCAACACCCCGACCGCGTCCTGGCGACCGTCGGGGCGCATATGCGCGGCGCGGGCGAGCCAGCGCATCCCCTCCTCGTCGTCGGGTGCGGGCAAGGTGTGGGTGCGCTTGAGCCGCTGCAACTGCAGGCGGTGCTCGAGCAGGCGCAGGAATTCGTAGGAGGCGGTGAGATTCGCGGCATCGTCGCGGCCCACATAGCCCCGCGCGGCCAGCGCGGTCAGCGCCTCGACCGTCCCCGGCACGTGCAGCGATTCATCGGCCTTGCCGTGGACCAGCTGCAACAGCTGTACCGCGAATTCGACGTCGCGCAGGCTGCCGTGGCCGAGTTTCAGCTCCCGCTCGCGCATCTCCTCGGGCACCAGGCTCTCGACCCGCCGCCGCATCGCCTGCACGTCGCTGACGAAATCCGGTCGTTCCGAGGCGCTCCACACCATCGGCATCAGGGCCTCGCTGTACTGCCTGCCGAGTTCCAGATCGCCGGTGGCGGGGCGGTTCTTCAGCAGGGCCTGGAATTCCCAGGTGCGCGCCCAGCGCTTGTAGTAGGTGATGTGCGAATCCAGCGTGCGCACCAGCGCCCCGGCCTTGCCTTCCGGGCGCAGCGCGGCATCGACGTCGAAGAACGCGCTGCCGGCGATGCCCATCAGCTCCGCGGCCAGCCGGGTTGCGGTGGTGTCGGCGGGTTCGGCGACGAACACCACATCGACATCGGAGACGTAATTGAGTTCGCGCGCACCGCATTTGCCCATCGCGACCACCGCCAGGCGGACCGGAACCGGGTCGTCGGGGCAGATCCGCGCCACCGCCACCGAGAGCGCGGCGGTGAGCGCGGCATCGGCGAGATCGGTGAGATGGTTGCCGACCTGCTGATACGGCAGCACCGGTTCGTTCTCGACGGTGGCGGCCAGATCGTGGGCGGCCAGCACCATCAGCTGATCGCGATATCGCTTGCGGAGCAAGGCGATCGCGTCGGGTCCGGCGTGGGTGGCGCGGTAGAGCATCGGCGCGGCATTCGGTCCCGTCTCGGGCGCGGCGCCGACCGCGTCGAGCAGATCGTCGAGCATCTCGCGCGTGCTCGGCAGTTCGCGCCGCAACAGCTGCCAGCTCGCCGGGTCCGCGACCAGATGGTCGGCGAACGCGCTCGACGAGCCGATCAGCGCGAACAGCCTGCCGCGCAACGACAGATCGGTGCGCAACGCGGAATCCAATGCGGCCCAATCGGACCCGAGCGCCTCGCGCAGGCGGATCAGGGTCAGCAGCGCCAGATCGGCATCCGGCGACCGCGACAACGCCCACAGCAGTGCAACACTGTCGACATTGTCCCAGGCGAGCTCTCGTAACGACGCGGCTGCCGTCGGCTCCAGCAATCCCAGCCGACCGGCACCGGGCACTGCGGGACGTGCAGTCGGTGGCCGGACCATTCTCTCAAATTACCGTTACGGCCGAGCATGCGGAAGTTGCCTGTTCGCAGGCCGTGGAGGGGTGCTCGGCCGACGGAGTCGATTCCGCTCGGCCAGGCCGGAGGAACGCAGTCCGGCCGGCGGGCTATCGGGACCACGGGCCGGCTGTATCCGTCGCGAGCCCGGCCTCGATCCGAACGCCCCGCGCCGCCGCCGGGCGCGAGACGCGGCATCGGCGTCGACGGTGCGGTCGGATCGACCGCGGATCGCGCGCACGCACCCGCGGTCGACCCCGTTCCTCAGAAGCTGTGTTCCGGCCCCGGGTAGGTCCCCTGCGCCACTTCGCGCGCGTATTCCGCTGCGGCGCTGCGCAATTCGTCGCCCACACGGCCGAAGCGCTTGACGAACTTGGCCGTCTTGCCGCTGGTGTAGCCGGCCATGTCCTGCCAGACCAGGACCTGGGCGTCGCAGTCGCTGCCGGCGCCGATTCCGACGGTCGGGATGGTCAGCTTGTGGGTGACCTGCCCGGCCAGCTCGGCGGGCACCATCTCCATGACCACGGCGACGGCCCCGGCTTCCTGCACCGCGATGGCGTCGGCGATCAGCTGTTCGGCCCCGTCGCCGCGGCCCTGCACGCGGTAGCCGCCGAGGGTGTTCACGCTCTGCGGGGTGAAGCCGATATGCGCCACCACCGGGATGCCGGAGGCGGTGAGCCGGGCGATATGCTCGGAAACGCGTTCTCCACCTTCGAGTTTCACCGCATGCGCACCACCCTCCTTCATGAAACGGGTGGCGCTGGCCAGCGCCTGTTCCGGCGATCCCTCGTAGCTGCCGAACGGCAGGTCGGCCACCACCAGGGCGTGCGGCGCCCCGCGTACCACGCCGCGTACCAGCGGCAGCAGTTCCTCGATCGTGATCGGCACGGTGGTGTCGTAGCCGTAGACCACGTTGGCCGCCGAATCGCCGACCAGCAGCACGGGGATGCCGGCCTCTTCGAACAGCTTCGCGGTGGAGTAGTCGTAGGCGGTCAGCATCGCCCACTTCTCGCCCGCGGATTTCCATTGCTGCAGGTGCTGTACTCGCGTCTTCCGCCGGGAAGTTGTCGGTGCGGCACCGTAGGCGGTGGTTTCGGAAGCAGGATTATCCTGAGCAGCGGACATCATCGTCCCTTTCGTCCGTCCTCGAGGCCCGATCGGGTCCCCGGGTTGCTATGACCCGTCCAGTCTGCCACCGCGACAGGGCCGCATTTAAGGCGTGCCCGGGATGGGATTTGTCACAGCGGTGGGAGCGACGTGGCCGGAGGAGGCAGCCTGCGTACCCGCGGAGGCCCCCGCGGACACCGCTGAGGGACACAGGCGGAGATGGAAGGATGGCGCGCATGTCCTTGTCGCGATCCGGTCGCGTCGCAGCCGCGGTGGCCCTGATGTGTGTGGCCGCCGCCTGCTCGTCGACGTCGAAGAACCACCCCGTCGCCCAGTCGTCCGCGCCGAGTCCGGCCGCGCTGCAGAAGTACTACACCCAGGTTCCGGCGTGGGGCAGCTGCGACGGATTCGGCGATTCCTCGACCCGGTTCCCGCAGGGCACCGAATGCGCACACATCTCGGTGCCGATCGATTACGACAAGCCCGAGGGCGCGACGGCGCAGATCGCGGTCTCCCGGATCAAGGCGACCGGACAGCGCATCGGATCGCTGCTGTTCAACCCGGGCGGGCCCGGCCAGGCCGGACTGTGGATGGCCGCGCAAGGACAGGACACCCCGCTCGCGCAGCGGTTCGACCGCATCGGTTTCGATCCGCGCGGTGTGGGCGCGTCCACGCCGCTGATCGAATGCCTCACCGGGCAGCAGTGGGATCAGCAACGCGCCGAACCGCCCAAGGACTACACCCCCGCCGGGATCGCGGCCGCCGAGCAGGAGAACAAGGATTTCGCCGCGCACTGCACCGAGAAGACCGGCAACGAATTCCTCGCCCACGTCGGCACCCGCGAGGTGGTGCAGGACATGGACATCATCCGGGGAGTACTCGGCGACGACAAGCTGACCTACGTCGGCTATTCCTACGGCACCAGGCTCGGCTACACCTACGCCGAGAAGTTCCCGGACAAGGTGCGGGCCATGGTGCTCGACGGCGCCCTCGATCCGAACGCCGATCCGGAGAAGGAATCGGTGCAGCAGGCCGCCGGATTCCAGAAGGCGTTCGACGCCTACGCCGCCGATTGTGCGAGTAAACCGGACTGCCCGCTGGGCCAGGACGCGAGCCAGGCGGTGGCCCGCTTCCACGATCTGGTCAACCCGCTCTGGAACCACCCGGCCGACACTCGCGACGGCCGCGGGCTCACCTACAACGACGCGGTCACCGGTGTGCAGAACACCCTCTACGCCGAGGACAGCTGGAATGTGCTGAGCGCGGGCCTGGCTCAGCTGGCCAAGGGCAAGGGCGACATCCTGCTGCAGCTCGCCGATCTCTACGACGGCCGCAGCAAGGACGGCACCTACGACAATTCGCAGGACGCGTTCCTGGCCATCCACTGCGTCGACGATCCGGCCATCAAGGACCGCACCGAAACCGATAAGCAGGACGCGGAATACCGCAAGGTTGCCCCGTTCCTCGACGACGGCCACGCCACCGGGCAGGCGCCGCTCCAGATGTGCGCGTTCTGGCCGGTGCCCAACAGCGCCTCCCCGCACAACATTTCCGCGCCGGGACTGCCCAAGACCGTGGTCATCTCCACGACCGCGGATCCGGCCACGCCGTATCAGGCCGGTGTCGATCTGGCCCATCAGCTGGGCGCGGCGCTGATCACCAACAAGGGAACCCGCCACACCGCCTTCCTCTCCGGCGGGGTTGCGTGCGTGGACGACGCCGTCTTCGCCTACCTCATCGACCTGAAGACACCGCCGGAAGGACTCACCTGCGGCTGACGCCACACATGCGGACCGGCGGTTGTTGCACGATGTAACACGGATTTAACCGCGGGTGCCTACGCTCGCGCGTATGGATCGCCAGAAGGAATTCGTGCTGCGGACGCTCGAGGAGCGGGACATCCGCTTCGTGCGACTCTGGTTCACCGACGTCCTGGGATATCTGAAGTCGGTGGCGATCGCCCCCGCGGAGCTGGAAGGCGCCTTCGAGGAGGGCATCGGATTCGACGGCTCGGCGATCGAGGGCTTCGCCCGGGTGTCGGAGGCCGATATGGTCGCCAAGCCCGATCCGTCGACGTTCCAGGTGCTGCCCTGGTCCACCAGCAAGGGCCACCAGCATTCGGCCCGCATGTTCTGCGATATCGCGATGCCCGACGGATCGCCGTCGTGGGCCGATCCGCGGCATGTGTTGCGCCGGCAGCTGAACAAGGCCGGTGACCTGGGGTTCAGCTGCTATGTGCATCCGGAGATCGAATTCTTCCTGATCCGCTCGGCGCTCAAGGACGGCCGTCCGGTGCCCGCCGACAACGGCGGCTTCTTCGATCAGGCCGTGCACGACGAGGCCCCGAACTTCCGCCGCCACGCCATCGACGCGCTCGAGTCGATGGGCATCTCGGTGGAGTTCAGCCACCACGAGGGTGCGCCCGGCCAGCAGGAGATCGACCTGCGCTACGCCGACGCGCTGTCGATGGCCGACAACGTGATGACCTTCCGCTACCTCATCAAAGAGGTCGCCATCGACGAAGGCGTGCGGGCCTCGTTCATGCCCAAACCCTTCTCCGACCATCCGGGTTCGGCCATGCACACGCACATGAGCCTGTTCGAGGGCGAGCACAACGCCTTCGCCGATCCCGACGACCCGAACAACCTGTCCGAGACCGCGCGCGCGTTCATCGCGGGCATTCTCGAACACGCCAACGAGATCAGCGCCGTCACCAACCAGTGGGTGAACTCCTACAAGCGGCTGATCCACGGCGGCGAGGCGCCGACCGCCGCGTCCTGGGGGCGGTCGAATCGTTCGGCGCTGGTCCGGGTTCCGATGTACACGCCGAACAAGCAGTCCTCACGGCGAGTCGAGATCCGCAGCCCAGACTCGGCCTGCAATCCGTATCTGGCCTTCGCGGTGCTGCTGGCCGCCGGTCTGCGCGGTATCGAGAAGGGGTACACGCTGCCGCCCGAGGCCGAGGACGACGTGTGGTCGCTGACCACCGCCGAGCGCCGCGCGATGGGCTTCCGCGAGCTGCCCTCGACCCTGGACGAGGCGCTGAAGGCCATGGAACGGTCGGAGCTGGTCGCCGAAACACTGGGCGAGCACGTGTTCGACTTCTTCCTGCGCAACAAGCGCCACGAGTGGGCCACCTACCGCGCGCAGGTCACCCCGTGGGAGCTGGGCGAGTACCTGACCCTATGATCGCCTGTGCGAGACCGGCTTCGGCCGGGCGCACCGACGATCCGTGAGCGGGTTAGATTGTCCCGATGAACGCGCCTGTATCGGTCGCCGATCAACCACTGCAACCGCTGACCGACTGGGCCACCCGGGAACTCGCGCGGCTGGGACTCACCGTGACCGGCGCGCAGGAGATGCGGCGCCGGGACTGGACGCTGCTCGCGCGCATCGATACCAACCGCGGAGCTGTCTGGGCGAAGGCGAGTGCGCGTGCGTTCGCCCACGAGGGCCCGCTGCTGGCGGCGCTGGATCGGCTGGTTCCGGGATCGGTGCCGAAACCCCTTGCGGTACACCGCGAGAACGGATGGTTCCTCGCGGGCGACGGCGGCGAGACCCTGCGAACCGGACCCCTCGACCGCGGGTTCGCACTCGACGGTACGGACGCGCCACCGCCGCGTCCGCCGGAATGGGAATCGGTGCTGCGGTCCTATGCCGGCCTGCAGCACACCCTGTGCGCGCACGCGGAGTCGTTGCGCGACACCGGAACTCCGCACCTTCCACCCGCGCGCCTGATCGAGGTCTACCGACACTTCGCCGATCGTGCCCCCGGACTGGAGTCCGCGATCGAGTCGGCCGCCGCCGAACTCGCGCGGTACGGCCGGCTGAGCGTGGAACACAACGACCTGTATCCGGGCCACGTCTTCCGCACCACCGCCGCGGTGTTCGACTGGGGCGACGCGCTGATCACCCACCCCTTCCTGTCCGTGCGCACGTTCCGGGATCCGCAGCGGTCGGCGTATTTCGACGCTTGGCGGGAACTGACCACCGTCACCGACCGCGAGATCGAACTCGCCGAACGCCTCGCACCCCTGACCACCCTGCATTCCTGGCTGACCATCGACACCGCGCCGGGCCGCCCGGGCGAACGGTTCGCGCCCTTCGTCACCGAGATGCTGGACCTGCTGCGCGCGAACTTCGCCTGAGCCACCCGGCCACCCGCGGCGAGGTGGCAGACTCGTAGGACCACAGCAGGAACTCCGGTTGAACGCCGGAATCGAACAAAGGGAACAGATGTCGCAGAGCCGTTGGTTGACTCGCGGACCGCTCGCCGTCGGTGCGGCGCTGGCCGTCGCGCTGGTCGCCGGATGTGGTGGCCAAAGCACGGGTTCGGCCGGCCCCGAGAAATCCGGCGCCTCGGCGACGTCGACGGCCGCGCGGCCCAGCGGTTCGGCCGGCGTCACCGCCAAGCCGGGACAGACCAGCCCCGTCCAGGTTCCCGACCCGGTCGCGCAGAAGCTCTGCGACGCCATCTCGCCGCAGCTGTCGGACTGGCGGGTCCAGGGCCCGACGCTGGGCAAGGTGGCGCTGAACATCACGGTGCACCAGTGGGCCGCGGAGAACGGCGGCATCAACCTGGCGGTGCTCGGCGACAAGGCCGTGGTGGACCGGATCACCACCAAGACCTGCTCGGATACTCGTACGCAGGCGCTGCAGGCGCTGGAGCTGCCCGATCTCGCCTCGGGAATCGCCTTCTGATGCGCACCCTCTACCCGCCGCTGGAGCCCCACCGTGAGGGCATGCTCGACGTCGGCGACGGTCAGCACCTCTACTGGGAGGAGTCGGGCAACCCCGACGGCAAGCCGGTGGTGTTCCTGCACGGCGGCCCGGGCGGCGGCACCGATCCGATGCACCGGCAATTCTTCGATCCCGCCGCCTACCGGATCGTGCTGTTCGACCAGCGCGGTTGCGGGCGTTCGACGCCGCACGTGGCCGACGGGGCGAGCCTGGACGTCAACACCACCTGGCATCTGGTGGCCGATATCGAGCGGCTGCGCACCCATCTGGGCATCGAGCGCTGGCAGGTCTTCGGCGGGTCCTGGGGTTCGACACTGGCGCTGGCCTACGCCCAGACCCACCCCGAACGCGTGACGGAGATGGTGCTGCGCGGCGTTTTCCTGTTGCGGCGCAAGGAAATCGACTGGTACTACAACGGCGCCGCCGGATTCGTCTATCCCGACGAATGGGAGAGGTACCTGGCGCCGATCCCGGACGGCGAGCGCGACGGGGATCTGGTCGCGGCCTATCACCGCCTGCTGCACTCCCCCGATCACGAGGTGGCGACCGCCGCCGCGGTGGCGTGGTCCAGTTGGGAGGGCGCGACGAGTTCGCTGCTGCCGCAACCGGAACGGGTCGCCGAATCCGCCGAACCCCGCTTCGCGCTGGCCTTCGCCCGCATCGAGAACCACTACTTCGTGCACGGCGGATTCCTGGAAGAGGGCCAGCTGCTGCGCGATATCGACCGCATCGCGCATATTCCGGCGGTGATCGTGCAGGGCCGCCACGATATCGTCTGCCCGGCGGTCAGCGCCTGGGATCTGCATCGGGCCTGGCCCGGTTCGCGCCTGCATCTGGTGGCCGACGCCGGTCATGCCGCGGCCGAGCCGGGGACCACCCATCATCTGATCGAGGCCACCGACGGATTCCGGGATCGGCGATGAGCGGCGCGGCCGGTCCCGCCGTCGTCGCCGCCCTCGGCGAGGACGTGGACCGGCTGCTGTCGGCGGAACCGAAGGTGCGTGCCGACGAGGCGGATTCGGTTCATCAGATGCGGGTCGCCACCCGGCGGCTACGGTCGGTGCTGCGGTCGTATCGAAAGGTATTCCACCGCAGTGAAATAGATGCCATCCGCGACGAATTGCGGTGGCTGGCCGGGCTGCTCGGTATCGCCCGCGACGCCGAGGTGCGCGCCGACCGGTTCGCCGCGCTGCTGGACGAATATCCCGATGTGCAGCGGCATCTCGGGCGGCGGCTGGTGAGCGCGGAACGCGCGGCCTACACCGACGCCCACCACACCGTGCTGCGGGAACTCGACGGTGAGCGCTATGCCCTGCTGCGTGCGCGCGTGGTCGGCCTGCGCACCGATCCGCCGCTGCGCCGCAAACGCGCCCGCCGCGATGCCGACCGCGTGTTCGCGGCCGCGGTGCGCGCGGACCTGCGCCGGCTGAAGGCACGAGTCGACGCGGAGCGAGACGTCGAGGACGCCGATCGCGTCGAAGCGCTGCACGATATCCGCAAGGCCGCCAAGCGATTACGCTACAGCGCCGAAGCCGCCACCGATGTCCTCGACGGCCCCGCCGAGGACCTGGCCCGCCGCGCCAAGAAGGTGCAAGGCGTCCTCGGCGACCACCGCGACGCCATCGAGGCGCTGGCCACCATCACCGCCCGCGCCGACATCGTGCGCGGCCGCGGCGACGATACGACCCCCTACGACTTGCTGTGCGCCGCCGAAGTCGAAGCCGCGCGCACCGCCCTCGACCAGTACCCGTCCCTCATCGAATTCCTGAACTACGACTACCTGTCCTGATCGGGCTTGACCTTCACGTATACGTCAACCCCTACGGTCGCCCCATGACCTCCACGACCGCGACCACCCGCTCGATCCACCTGGCCGCTCGCCCGGCCGGTTTCCCCGAACTCACCGATTTCCGCATGGTCGAGCATCCGATGCCGTCCGCTGAGGCCGGCCGGCTGCTGATCCGCAATCTCTTCATGTCGATCGACCCCGGCAGCCTCATGCGAATCGGCGCCTATCCCGGAATCCCGATGCCGCCGTTCGCGATCGGTGACGTGCTGTCCGGCGACGCGATCGGCGAGGTGATCGAATCCGGCGATCCGACCGTGCCGGAGGGCGCGCTGGTCCTGCACCGGCTCGGCTGGCGCGAACACGCCCTCGCCGAGGCGCAGACGGTTCGGGTGGTGGATCCGGATGCCTATCCCTCGCCGTCCGGATATCTGGGCTTCGGTCTGGTCGCCTATGTCGGGCTGACCCTGGTCGCCGGCTTGACCGCCGGCGACACCGTCTTCGTGTCCAGCGCCGCCGGTGCGACCGGGAGCATGGCCGGGCAGATCGCGCGACTGCTCGGCGCCGGTCGTGTCGTCGGCAGCGTCGGCTCACCGCGTAAGGCCGCCTACATCGTCGACGAACTCGGCTACGACACCGCCGTCGACTACCACGACGAACCCTTCGTCGATCGGCTACGAGCCGCGGCGCCCGACGGCGTGGACGTGTATTTCGACAATGTCGGCGGAAGCCAATTGCGTGCGGCGATCGAGGTGATGAATGCCGGCGGACGCATCGCGCTCTGCGGAGCTCTGGCCAGGCAGCGCGCGGGCGGTGAGCCGGATGCGGGGCCGGGTGATCTGCTGTCGGTGATCGGCAAGCGATTGACGTTGCGCGGCTTCACCACTCTCGATCACCTGGATCTGGCCCCGGAATTCGGCCGGAAGCTGCGGGAATGGACGGCAGCGGGAGACATCGTACGCACCGAAACCGTCATCGACGGCCTCGAGAACGCGCCGCGCGCACTGCTGGACGCGGTCCGGGGGCGCTACACCGGGAAGGTTGTGGTGCGGCTGGCGCGTTGAGCACAAGGGTGAGACGGCAGAGAGGAGACGCGGGATGTTGATCGGCGAACTGGCGGCCCGCACCGGAGTCACGACTCGGGCGCTGCGCTTCTACGAGGAACAGGGACTGCTCACCTCCGGGCGCACCTCCGCGGGATACCGCGAATACGAGGAGGATGCGGTGGCCCGGGTAGGCAACATACGGGAATTGCTGCAACTCGGATTCACCGTCGAGGACGTGCGTGCCTTCGCTCCCTATCTGGACCGGGAGCTTCCCGACGTCTTTCCCTACGAGCCACGCTGCGCCTCCGGATATGCGGTGGTCGGACCGCCACGGGTGGCGGAGCTGAACGAGCGCATCACCCGGCTGACACGCCTTCGGGATCAGTTGGTGAGCCGGATGCCGTGGCTCGATCCGGAGCACGTCTCCGGCCACGAACGGGTCAGTCCGCCGGGAAGCTGAAGCCCACCACGCGTTTATCGGGGTCCGCGATGTCCAGGCGTACGCGCACCCGCCGCCCTTCGGGCGGCGAGCCGGTGCATTTGGCGAGCACCGGCGGATCGGCGACGAAGATTTCGGCGGATCGGTTGCCGTTGCCCTCGCGGATGACCACGGCCTCGAAAACGTCACCCAAACGTGGTGCGAGAACGGTGGATTCGGTGAGGTCGATGCACGCGCGTTCGAGTTTGCCACCGACCGCGTCGCTACGCCGCATCGCCTCGGCGGCGGCGCCGAGTCCGTCGCGAACCCACCGCGGTACCGGGGTGCCGGCGCAGCGAGCCAGGCAGATCTCGGTGGCGTACCGGTCGGCGAGGCGGCGCAGCGGCGCCGTCACGTGCGCGTAGGAGGCGCCGATGCCACTGTGCTGCACCACATCCGGGGCTTGACCGTCGAGCACGGTGTAGGACGCGCCGCGCAGGAGGGTGGTCGCCTCCGAGTTCAGCACCAGCGCGGCGGGGGTGTTGGGGTCGAGTCCGGCCAGCATCCGGCCCACCGGCATACCCGCCGGCCACGGCACCCCGAGCGCGGCGGCGGTGCGGCGCATGGACGCGATCGCCGAGGCCGGCGGCGCCGGCATGGTGCGCAGCAATCCGATGCGGGCATCGGAATCGCTGTCGGCCAACATGATTCGGGCCGCGCAGATACCGGTGAGCAGGGAGACCTGTTCGTTCCAGTCGTCGGCGGCGGTGCGCGGCTCGACCGCCAACTGCCAGTGTTCGGTGTCGTGGTCGCGGCCGTCGGGGATCACCGATTGGGCGGGCAGCCGCAGTTCGATCGCGCCGCGGGCCAGCCCGGCCTCGATGCGCAGGCGGCCGAATTCCGGCAGTGCGGCGATCGAGGGATGCAGGCGGCCGGCCTCGGCGTCGGCCTGGACGCCGGGATAGTCGAGGCGGGCACGGGACCGAACCAGGGCGCGCCGCACCGAGAAGCGTTGCGGCTCGGCCTTGTGGTCGCAGTCGATGGTCCAGAGCGCGGCGGGACGAACCGCGCCGGGCAGCAGACTCGCCGACCCTTCCGAGAGCACCGGCGGATGCAGCGGCACGGTGCCGTCGGGCAGATAGAAGGTTTGCCCCCGGGCGAGGGATTCCCGCGCGAGCGCGCCGTCGGGGGCGACCACCGCGCCCACATCGGCGATGGCGTAGTGCAGCAGGAATCCGGTCGGGGTGCGTTCGAGATGCAGCGCCTGGTCGAGATCCAGGGCGCCGGGTGGGTCGATCGTCACGAACGGGATATCGGTGCGATCGGCCCGGACACCCGCGAACGCATCGGCTGCGTCGCGGGCCTCCGAGACCGCCTCGGACGGATATTCCGAGGCGAGTCCGAATTCGGATCGCACGACACCGAAATCCACCGGTGCCGAGACGATCCTGGGATGCAGTTCCACGCGGGGCGCTGAACCTTACTTGAGCGCCAGCATGGTGCCGTTCAGCTGATCGAACGGGCCGTACACGGTGAAGACGACGCGGCCGTCGGGGTACTGCGACGACAGGGTCGCCGCGGCATCGAGAGCCTGGCCGAACGAGGCGGCCGACGGGTGCGGCAGCACCGCGATCGACTGGCCGACGTGGGTCTGGTGGACCCACTGGGTGTCACCGGGGCTGAGATCCACCTGGACGCCGCCCGGCAGCGGAGTGACCGCGACCGCGGACGCCGATCCCGCGCCCAGCACCGCCACACCCGACGCAGCTGCGGCGATCAATGCACCGGCCGCCAACTTGCGAACTACTCGCATATATACAGAACCTGCTTTCCGACACTCGTAGCACCCATAGCCGCTGCCACCCCCGGCAGCGACACTTCCAACGGCCAACACTGTATGACGTCGGTCACGGTTCCGGCCACTCCGGGGCGGTTCGTCGCGCGGGACACGCCGGGACCAGCCGATTCGCCCGCATTTGCCGGAAATGCGCTCGCCGCCCGGACCGGGCCGCGTTCGAGACGCGGACCGCGCGAACCCTCGGTGCCTGCGATTTCGCGACCGGCGACCCCGACGGCGGCGATCCGGTACCGCCGGAGGCAACAGGGGTCGACGACTCGGTTCGAGCACGAACTCGGGCGGCTCTCGCACCGGATCGTTCCGAAAAGAAATACCACATATTTCAGAGCGAACGAGCATCACTCCGACGAGTCGGACCTGCGTCCAGATCACGCTACCGTACGCCGAATCGCCCCGTCGAGGCCGTTTTCCGCTGGGTCTGCGACTGTCCCAGCGCGCTGTTACTGTTGCCGATGGTGACAGGCCACGGCGTACCCGCGGATTCGGGGGTCCGTGCAGTAACGAGAGTGCGCCGCGCGGCGAGAGTCGTCGAGTAATAGTTCCTCGAGTACAAGGAGTTCCACACCCCATGTCGTCCATCGTCTTCGACTACCTGCTGCCCCTCGTCGGTCCCGAGCAGGCGGCCTACTGGGCCCAGATTCTGGTGATCAACCCCGCCGGCTGATCACCGCGCGACCGCACCCGGTGCCGGCGGCCCGCCGCGGGCACCGCATGCGGCCGCAAGGCCCGGCTTCGACGACGATCCGATACAGGAGGCCTCCACCTTGACCACCGATCACGTCTGGTTCATCACCGGCGCCAGCAGCGGCTTCGGGCGCGCTATCGCGGAGGCGGTGCTGGCCGAGGGCGGCAGTGTGGTCGCCACGGCGCGCAAGACCGAATCCCTTGGCGACCTTCGCGACCGCGATCCGGAGCGGGTGCTCGTCGCGCAGCTGGACGTCACCGATCCGGCGTCGATCACCGCGGCGGTCGAGGAGGCGCGAGTTCGGTTCGGCCGCATCGACGTTCTGGTCAACAACGCCGGTTACGGGCTGCGCGGAGCGCTCGAGGAATGCGACGACCAGCAGCTCCGCGCGCTGATGGAAACCAATGTCTGGGGCCTGATCTCGGTCACCAAAACGGTGCTTCCACTCATGCGGGCCCAGCGCAGCGGGCATATCGTGCAGCTGTCCTCGGTGGGCGGGGTCCGTGCCCGCCTCGGCGGAACCCCTTACGCCCTCAGCAAATTCGCCGTCGAGGGACTGTCGGAAGGTTTGTCTTACGAGGTCGCGCCCTTCGGTATCAAGGTCACCATCGTGGAACCGGGACCGTTCCGCACCGACTTCGCCGGACGATCCATCCGATGGGCCGAACCGATGCCCGAATACGCGCCGATCTTCGCCGAGGAACGCGAGCGCTTCCAGGCTCAGGACGGCGCCCAGCCCGGCGATCCGGCCCGCGCCGCCGCGGCCATCCTGCGCGCGGTCGCCATGGACGAACCGCCCTTGCGGCTGCCGCTCGGCCCCGAGGCATTCGCCGGCATCCGCGCCACCCTGACCCAGCGCCTCGCCGATCTCGACGAGCTCGAACCCTGGGCCGCCGACACCGGCTTCCGCTGACCACTCCCCTCGCCTCGACCGCCGGAGGACCCGACATGCTGTCCGCGGACGACCGCTTCGCGATCACCGACCTGATCAACCTGCACGGCCACCTGACCGACAACGGCGATTTCGACGGCTGGCCGGCACTGTTCGCCGAGGACGTCGTCTACGACGTCAGCGCCCTGGGCGGCGGCGTCCTGGTCGGAATCCCCGCCTGCCGGGACGCCGCGCTGGCCCTGGGTGACAACAACCCCGTCGCCCACCACGTCACGAACATCGTCGTCAACGAGGTCGCCGACGGTACCGTCCGCGCCCTGTCCAAGGGTTTCGGCGTCATGACCGACGGCACGGTGGGCAGCGTCACCTACGAGGACACCATCCAGCGCATCGGCGCCGGCTGGAAGATCACCCACCGCATCGTGCGCCCACGGCGGACACCGCTGCAACCGTAGGCGCGGGCCCGGCGCCGACCGGCGACGGCGCTCATCGACGCAGCGGCAGGTGTTGCCGAATAGTCGCGAAATATGCGCTGAAGTGCTCGGCGCGGGTGATCATGGAGGCATGAACGCGGAATCGCTACCGCACACCCCCGCCCTGCGCCGAATGCTGGACGAGGCCTCGGCGATCGCGCGCCGGGCCGGCCATACCGCCCTCGACACCGAACACCTCGTCCTGGCGGGCCTCCAGGACCCGAATTCCGCTGTCGCCCAAGCCTTTCACCGCGCAGGGGCCAATCTGGCGGCGATCTCGGACGCCTTGCACGACACCCTGCGCAACGGGCCGTACCCGAACCCGACCGAGCACCCGGACAACGGCGAGGGCTGCGCGCGCTAGCCGGAAAGGCCGGTCAGCGCAGGAGGGTTTCGTCGCCGGCCGTGAACTCGCTGACCTGCGCTTCGCGAATCATCGCGGCCTGCTCGTCCGGCACACCCGCGCCACGGAAAGCGTTCAGCGCCGCGCGGTCGCTCCACCGCTCCAGGATGTTGATGCGACCGGTGTCGACCAGGTCGGCGGACAGGGCGAAATCGAGGCAACCGGGAGTTTGCCGGGCCGTGTTCACCACCTCGACGCAGGTCGCCAGATAACGGTCCCGATCGGCCGGGTCCACCCGCAAGTAGCCGGTGACGATGAGCTGCCGAGGCGTGGCGTCCATGCGGCCAGGGTCTCATGCCGCGAACCCCGGAGGGGACGAGTCGGTCTGTAAGCCGGATCCTGTTCCCGGTTCGCACCGGGAGGCGACCATCCATCTGGGTGCACCGTCACCGGGCACCTCGAGCAGCCAACCCGCAGGCTCGGGCGAGCAGCCCTCGGGCACCTGCGCAGCCGCACTCGCGAGAGTGCGACCTTCGACCTTGCTCCGGGCGGGGTTTACCGAGCCGCCCCGGTCACCCGGGGCGCTGGTGCGCTCTTACCGCACCGTTTCACCCTTACCGGCGGGCCTCCGGGGAGACCGCCGGCGGTCTGTTTTCTGTGGCACTGTCCCGCGGGTCACCCCGGGTTGCCGTTAACAACCGCCCTGCTCTGTGGAGTCCGGACTTTCCTCGGCGACGGGCGGCGGCACAGCTGTGCCCGTTCCCGTCGACGCGGTCGCCCGACCGACTCGTCGCGCACCATTGTGCCGTGCGAACCCGGCCGAGCGCACGCCGCCCCGGGCAACGGCGCGATCGTGGCACGGTACCTCGGGTTACGCATACAGTGAAGTCCGCATTCGCCGGCGAACGCGCATACTCGCCGGCGAACCGACGGCAGAGAAGGGCAGCGCATATGGGCTTCGGCGACTTCCAGAACGAGATCTACTTCCAGGGGTTGCGCGGTGTCGTACCGGAGTACCCCGTCGCGTTCGCCGAACTCGAACAGCGCGCGCAGGCGGCCATGCCGCCCTCGATCTGGTCGTATGTGGCCGGCGGCGCGGGCGACGAGCGCACCCAGCGCGCCAATGTCGCCGCCTTCGACTGCTGGGGCCTCATCCCCCACATGTTCGTCGGCGCGAAGGAGCGCGACCTGTCGGTCGATCTGTTCGGAATGACGCTTCCCACACCGCTTTTCATGGCACCGGTCGGCGTGATCGGCCTCTGCGCACAGGACGGCCACGGTGATCTGGCTACCGCCCGCGCCGCCGCCCGTACCGGCGTGCCGATGGTGGCCTCGACTCTGACCGTCGATCCGCTCGAGGATGTCGCCGCCCAATTCGGTGATACCCCGGGCTTTTTCCAGCTCTACACCCCCACCGACCGCGACCTCGCGGCCAGTCTGGTGCACCGCGCGGAGCAGGCCGGGTACAAGGGCATCGTCGTCACCCTCGACACCTGGATCACCGGCTGGCGGCCGCGCGATCTGTCCACCGGGAACTTCCCGCAGCTGCGCGGGCATTGCCTCGCCAACTATTTCACCGATCCGGTCTTCCTCTCCGGTCTGCAGCGCTCCCCGGAGGAGGATCCGATGAGTGCGGTGCTGCGGTGGGTGCAACTGTTCGGCAACCCGCTGCGCTGGGAGGATCTGGCCTGGCTGCGCTCGCTCACCGATCTGCCCTTGATCGTCAAGGGAATCTGCCATCCCGACGATGTGCGCCGGGCCCGCGACGGTGGCGTGGACGGCATCTACTGCTCGAATCACGGTGGGCGCCAAGCCAATGGCGGACTGCCCGCCCTGGACATGTTGCCCGAGGTCGTCGCCGCGGCCGAGGGGCTGCCCGTGCTGTTCGATTCCGGAATCCGCAGCGGCGCGGACGTCGTCAAGGCGCTCGCGCTCGGCGCCACCGCGGTCGGGGTGGGCCGGCCCTACGCCTACGGTCTCGCGCTCGGCGGGGTGGACGGAATCGTGCACGTCCTGCGCACTCTGCTGGCGGAAGCGGACCTGATCATGGCGGTCGACGGCTACCCGGAACTGAAGGATCTGACACGCGAGTGTTTGCGTTCCGTGCACCCGTAATCGTGCCCTGAGCGGGGATCCACGTCTGCGGACGGGCGCGCGCCCCGGTACGGTATTCGCCCATGGAGCGTGTCGAGGTGGGGTTCGGTTCGGGAAGCGAACAGTGTGCAGCGTGGCTCTATCTTCCGGACGGCCCGCCCAAACCGCGTCCGCTGGTCATCATGGGGCACGGGCTGGGCGCGAACCGGGAAATGGGTTTGGATCGCTATGCGCGCCGGTTCGCCGCGGCCGGAATGGGCGTGCTGGTCTTCGATTACCGGCATTTCGGGGCCAGTGGCGGTGAACCGCGCCAGCTGATCAACATCGCCCGCCAGCGCGACGACTGGCGCGCGGCGATCGCGTTCGCCCGCACCCTCAAGGGCTTCGACGCGACCCGAATCGCGTTGTGGGGCAGTTCCTTCGGCGGCGGGCACGTCCTGTCCATCGCACACGAGGACGACTATCTGGCCGCAGTCGTGGCGCAGTGCCCGTTCACCAGCGGCTGGTCCTCGGCCATGGCGAAGGGGCCGATCAGCCTCACCAAGACCGGCACCCTCGCGCTCATCGACACCCTCGTGGGCCCGATTCGGCGCAAGCCGGTGGGCGCGCGACTGGCAGGGCGCAAGCGCTCGGCGGCGTTGATGAGCGCCTCCGACGTGCCCGAGGGTTTCGGCCGCCTCGCCGAGGAGAGCGAGCAGTACCAGCCGAAAGTGGCTGCCCGCGTGGGCTTGTCGCTGGTGTTCGATTCACCGTGGCGGCGTACCAAGGGCATCAAGGTGCCGGTGCTGTACGCGGTGTGCGACAACGATTCGGTCGCGCCGGTGGGCCCGACGCTCAAGGCCGCCGAACGCACCAAACACGGCATCGTGAAGCGATACCCCATCGGGCACTTCGACATCTACTTCGACGACTGGTTCGAGAAGGCCGTCTACGACCAGACCGAATTCCTGGTGTCGGTCCTGCGTCCCTGAACGCGGTCTCCCGGCCGGCGTTCAGAGATACGAGGTGTCGTTGATCAGCCGCACCGACGATCCGCCGTCGGGATAGAACTCGGCGATCGACAGCGACGCCAGATCCAGATGCAGCCGATACAGCAGCGACGGGCCGACTTCCAAGGCCAACTGCAGCAGCGTCTTGATCGGCGTCACGTGGCTGACCACGACGACGTTCTGCCCCGGATACAGTGCGAGCAGATCGCGACGCGCCGCCTCGACGCGTTCTCGCACCTGCGCGAAGCTCTCCCCGCCCGGGGCGGGCAGCGACGGATCACCGAGCCAGCGCTGATGCAGTTCCGGATCCCGTTGCGCCGCTTCGGTGAACGTGAGACCTTCCCATTCGCCGAAATCGGTTTCGGTCAGCGCGTCCAGAACCCGCACCGGAACGTCGAGGGCTTGGGCCGCGGCCTGCGCGGTTTCGCGGGCCCGACCCAGCGGCGAGGTGACGACCGCGGCGATATCGCCTTTCGCGGCAAGGTATTTCGCGGCGCGGGCGGCCTGTTCCCGGCCGAGTGCGGTGAGGTCCGGATTGCCGCGGCCGGAATACCGCCGCTCCACCGACAATTCGGTTTGGCCGTGACGCAGCAGCAACAGCCGGGTCGGCCGCCCGCGGGCGCCGGTCCAGCCCGGACCGGTCGTCGTCGATGCCGTCTCCTGCACGACCGGATCCTCGCGCGCGGCACGGGCGTCGGCCGCTTCGTCGATCCAGCTCGGCAGCTCGGCCTCGACGCCGCGCGCCGGCACCGATTCCTGAGCAGCCGATTCCGGTTCGGCCACGCTGTCGATCACCGGCCGCTCGGTGTCCGCCTCGCGCACCTCCGCGACCACGACCGCATCGTCCATGGCCTCGTTGGCGAGCCGATCGGCGTGCGAATTCTGCTCGCGCGGAATCCATTGGAACCCCACCCGATCGAAGCCGGCGACCAGCTGCCGGGCGCGCTCGGCGAGCGGAATCATGGCCGCGTGCTTGACCTTCCAGCGTCCCGACATCTGCTCGACGACGAGTTTGGAATCCATCCGCACCTCGACGGTGCGCGCACCCAATTCGGCGGCGGCCGCCAAACCCGCGATGAGACCACGGTATTCGGCGACATTGTTCGTGGTGACCCCGAGATATTCGCGCCGTTCGGCGAGGATCGTGGCGTGGTCGGAATCCCAGATCACCGCGCCGTAGCCGGCGGGACCGGGATTGCCGCGCGAGCCGCCGTCGGCCTCGACGATCACAGTGCGTGCGGTCATCGCCGGCCCGTCACAATCCGGACTGCTTGGTGCGCACCAGGATCGCACCGCATTCGGGACAGCGGACCACGACCTGCGGATCGGTTTTGGCGATCCGGGCGATCTCACCGCGGTCGAGTTCGATCCGGCAGGCGCCGCACCGGCGAGCCTGCAGCAGCGCCGCGCCGACGCCGTGCTGGGCGCGCTGTTTGTCGTAGATCGCGAGCAGTTCGTCCGGGAACCCTGCGACGAGCTGTGCGCGGTCGGCGTCACAGCGCTGGGCGGCCACATCCAGGTCGGCGACCGCGTCGTCGCGACGGCTCTGCGCGAGGGTCAGATCCTCCTCGGCGCGCGAGAGGTTGGCGCCCGCGTGCTGATGATCGGCCTCGGCGGCCTCGCGCCGCTCCATCACCTCGAGCAGTTCGTCCTCGAGGACCCCGCGCCGGCGTTCCAGGCTGCCCAATTCGTGCTGCAACTCCGAGAGCTGCTTGGCGCCGACGTTGCCACCTTCGAGCATCCCGCGGTCGCGCGCCTCGCGTTTGCGCACGGCGTCGATCTCGCCCTCGAGTTTGCGAATGTCGCGGTCGAGATCGTCGAGCTGGATCTCGACCTTGACCGCCGCATCCTTGCGGTCGGTGCGTTCGGCTTCCAGCCGCTGCACTTCCTGCTGTTCGGGCAGCACCTTGCGGCGATGCGCGATCCGCGTCAACTCGGCGTCGACGGCCGCGAGGTCGAGCAGTTTGGCCTGGATCGGTGGTTCGACATTCAACGCGGGACGTACTCCTCGACACTATGGACGGTTGCGGGGCGACGGGCAGCGGGTGCGCGACGCCGGTGCTCAACCGTACTCTGCCCGCGGCCGGTTTCGCCCCAACCCCGCACGGCCCGCCCGCGACCACCGGATACGCGGTTCGAAAGCTGGCGTCCGGCGACCCGGGTGCCGCGTCGCCCCGGGGACGGGAACAACTCGAGTGCGGCGCCGCCGCGACTGTGACACCCTGACCGGATGGCCGAACATCGCTATCGGGTGGATGTGGTGTGGACCGGCGCCACCACCGACTACCGCTCGTATTCGCGCAATCACGAGGTGCTCGCCGAGGGGCGTCCGCCCCTGCAGGGATCGGCGGACCCGGTCGTGGGACGAGGAGACGCGACGCGCTGGAATCCCGAGCAACTCCTGGTCGCCTCGCTCTCGGAATGCCACATGCTGTGGTACCTGCATCTGTGCGTCGAGGCCGGAATCGTCGTGATCGACTATCTCGACCAGGCCGAAGGCGTGATGAACGACCAGCGCTTCGAACACGCCACCCTGCGCCCGCGCGTCACGATCACCGACGCCGCTCGGGTCGAGCAGGCTCGCGCACTGCACGCGGAGGCGCACAAACGCTGCTTCATCGCCAACTCGGTCAACTTCCCCGTCGACCACGAGCCGGACATCCGGGTCGAGTGAATCCGCGCCGGCCAACGGTCGCGGGAGAACGCCTGGGCCGTCCTGCCGCCTTCGCACCGCTCGCCCCCGTACCGCACGGGGAGTGACACAGCCGGCCGACTCGTCACCGAACTCATCGACCTGTGTGATGGCTGCTGACGTCACTCGTCGGCGGCGCCCAGAGTCCACGGGTCGGTGCGGAGGGCGCTGACCCGGGTTCGCACGCCCGGAAGGGCTTCGCGCACAACGCCTTCCGCCTGGGCGCACCAGGGGAATTCGCTGGCCCAATGGGCGACGTCGACGAGGGCGGGACCGCCCGCACGCAGGTGTTCGTCGGCGGGATGGTGGCGCAGGTCGGCGGTGACGTAGGCGTCGACGCCGGCCTGCGCGACCGTGCCGAGGAAGGAATCGCCCGCGCCGCCGCACACCGCGACGGTGCGGATTTCGCGGTCGGGATCGCCGGCCGCGCGCACCCCCCAGGCGGTGCCGGGCAGGGCGGCGCGCACGCGAGCGGTGAAGGCGCGCAACGTTTCCGGTTCCGGCAGGGTGCCGATGCGCCCCAGCCCCTGTCCCGTGGGTAGCGCAGCGCGTTCGGTGACGTCGAAGGCCGGTTCCTCGTAGGGATGGGCGGCACGCAGCGCCGCCAGCACCGCGGAGCGGGCCGACGGGGGCGCCACCACTTCGACGCGGTCCTCCTCCACGAACTCCAGGTCGCCGACCTGCCCGATCGCCGGATTCGCTCCCGCCATCGGCCGGAACTGCCCGGTTCCCGGCACCCGCCAACCGCATTCGCTATAGAGTCCGGCGCCACCCGCACCCGCCTCGAACATCGCCGCCAGCACCGCGTCGGTGTGGTCGCGCGGAACGAACACCACCCAGGTGTCCACCGGCGCGGCGGATTTCTGCTCCAGGGGCCCGGTCACGGTCAGCCCGAGCGCGTGGGCGAGGGCATCGGACACGCCCGGATCGGCCGAATCGGCGTTGGTGTGCGCGGTGAACAGCGCACAATCATTGCGGATCAGCCGGTGCAGCAGCGCGCCCTTCGGCGTACTCGCCGCCACGGTGTCCACGCCCCGCAGCAGCAGCGGATGGTGCACGACCAAAGCCTGTGCGCCCCACTCGATCGCCTCGTCGACGACGGCGGCGGTGGCATCGACCGCGAACAGCACCCGAGATACCGACGCCGCGGGATCACCGCACACCAGCCCCACCGAATCCCAGGACTCCGCCAGCCGGGGCGGATACGCGTCGTCGAGGACACCGATCAAGTCCTTCAGCGTCACAACAGAATTCGTCGCTGTCACCACCGCACCTCCACCGTTTCGCCGTCCCGGTCATTATCCACGCCGATGCCGCCCGCCGGGCCGGACCGCGCCGGGGTAAAGGTCACCTCTACCTGCGCCATGGACGCGGCGCCGACGGGGCACGAGATCGGTTGCCGAATGCGGTCGACGATGTGGGCGGCGACTTCGGTCGCCGGCCGCAGTTTTCGATCCGAAGTCCGCGCCCGCAGTCCGTCGGTGCCGGACGCTCGGACGGCGCCATTCCTCACAGCCCGACGGCCTCGATCGCGGCGATCAAACGGTCGACGGCGGCGTGGTCGCGGACCGCCAGGCGCAGGAATTCGTTGCCGAGCCCCGGGAAGGTGTCACCGCGCCGGACACCGATGTTCTTGTCCGCCAGATGTTTCCGCAGCAGTTCACCGTCGGGCACGCGGATCAGCAGGAAGGGGCCGGTGGCCGGTTCGTACACGTCGATGCCGAGGGCGCGCAGGCGGGAGATCATCGCCTCCCGCTCGGCCACGATCCGAACCGCGCTCGCCTCGGCCTCCGCGATCGCATGCGGTTCGCAGGTCGCCGCGATCGCCTCGAGCTGCAGCGTGCCGAGCGGCCAATGCGCACGACCGTGGTTCAACCGGGCCAGCAGCTCCGGCGGCCCCAGCAGATATCCGCACCGCAACCCGGCCAGCGCCCACGTCTTGGTCAGACTGCGCAACACCAGAACGTCCGGATAAGACTGTCCCGCGAGCGTTTCCGGCTCGCCGGGCACCGCATCGGCGAAGGCCTCGTCGACCACCACGATCCGGCCGGGCCGGCGCAGCGATTCGATCACCGCACGCGGATGCAGCACCGAGGTCGGATTGGTCGGATTGCCGAGTACCACCAGGTCGGCATCCTCGGGGACCCGTGCCCCGGCCAGCGCGTAGGGCGGTGCCAGCACCACCCGCTCCACCGGAACATCCGCCTCACGCAGCGCGAGTTCCGGTTCGGTGAACGAGGGATGGATGACGGCCGCCAGTCGTGATGCCAGCCGCGGCAACAGCGCGAACCCCTCCGCGGCTCCGGCCAGCAGCAGCACCTCCTCCGGTGCGCGGCCGTGCCGTGCCGCCACGACTGCGCGCACCGCCTCGGCCTCCGCCTCGGACGGGTATCGCCCCAGTTCCGGCAGTCGCGCGGCCAGCCGCCGCAGCAACCACTCCGGTGGCGCGTCGCCGCGCACATTCACCGCGAAGTCGAGCATTCCCGGCCGCACATCGCGGTCCCCGTGATGCCGCAAGGCCGAACGATCGACCGGCGAAGCGCCGAACCCGCCATCGAATCCCGCGACAGCGGACTCCGGGCCCCTGCTCGCGCCGCCGCCGGGCACGCCCTGCGCTCGGGTAGCCGCACCGTCGCCCTCGGGGCGTTCGGCGGCACAGCGAACTTCGTCCACGAATACCGTTGCCTCCCGCGGCGTCCTCGGGCCGCCGATGCTTCCGTGAACGCCCACGGCGAAACCCGCACGCGTCGCATCGGCGTCGACCGCGGGTCCGCCCATCCGTGTATCGCTCGGGCGGCTCGGGCCTGCGTGCGACCGCGTGCCGGCGGTCGTGGGGGTGTCCTGGGGCACAGCCACCTACCCTACGTGGCCGCCGCCCGCATCGACCGGCCACAATGGGTGCGTGGGCGAGCTGCACGTGACCTTCATCTGCACCGGCAATATCTGCCGGTCGCCGATGGCCGAGAAGATTTTCGCCGCGCATCTGGAACGAGCCGGGCTGGCCGATCGGGTGCGCGTCAGCAGCGCCGGCACCACCGCCTGGCACGTCGGCTCGGATGCCGACCCACGCACCACCGCCCTGCTCACCCGCTACGGATATCCGATCGGCCACGTCGCGGCCAT
The DNA here is from genome assembly GCF_001612635.1 of Nocardia africana NBRC 100379. Taxonomy (GTDB): domain Bacteria; phylum Actinomycetota; class Actinomycetes; order Mycobacteriales; family Mycobacteriaceae; genus Nocardia; species Nocardia africana. The sequence continues at coordinate 127,800 of NZ_BDAV01000006.1, forward strand.
GATAGGCCCCGATCATCTCGACGCCGATCTGCTGATCGCCCTGGATTCCACCCACGATCGGGAACTGACCCGGCTGCGGATTCCGGAAGCGCGGCGGCGACTGCTGCGCAGCTTCGACCCCGCCGCCGACGATCACGACGTGCCCGATCCCTACTACGGCGACGACACCGATTTCGAGCTGGTGCGCGAGCAGATCGAGGCGGCCGTTCCCGCGCTGCTGGCCTGGGTGCGCGAACAACTCGGCGAACCCGCGACGACCGGACCGCGGCAATGACCATCCTGCGCCGGCTCACCTTCCTGCTGCGGCCCAGCTGGGCGATTCTGGCCGTCGTCGTGGTCGCGTTCGCCTATCTCTGTTTCACCGTGCTCGCACCCTGGCAGCTGGGCAAGAACACCTCGACGTCCCATCGCAACAACCTGATCGCGGCCTCGGTGAACGCCGACCCGGTCCCGGCGACGAACCTGCTGAACACGGGCGAGGGCACACCACCGGCCGGGACGAATCCGGCCGACACCGAATGGCGGCGGGTGATCGCGAGCGGCAGCTATGTGCCGAACTCGATGGTGGTCGAGCGCTTGCAGCATCTCAACGATCAGCCCGCCTACGGGGTGCTGGCCGCCTTCCGGCTCGACGACGGCCGGGTCGTGCTGGTCGATCGGGGCCTGATCGCGGCGGTGAACGGCTCGGATCTGCCGGTGATCGCGGAACCGCCGTCGGGTCCGCAGCGCATCGAGGGACGGGTCCGCAAATCCCAGGGCGCGATTCCCGGCAAGGATCCGATGGTCCGCGACGGCCTCCGCCAGGTCTATTCGGTCGACACCGCTCAGCTCTCCACGGTTCTCGACACACCGCTGACCGGCTTCGCCACCGGCGAGCTGGGCGGCTATCTGCAACTGGACGCCGGCCAGCCCGGCGCCTTCACCCCCGAGTCACTCCCCCAGCTCGACGCGGGCCCGTATCTGTCGTACGGCTTGCAGTGGATCGCGTTCGGAGTGATGGCCCCGCTGGGCCTCGGCTACTTCGTCTATGCCGAAATCCGGGAACGCCGGCGCGACCGTGCCGCCGCGGAGGCGGCTACGGCCACGCCGGACGAACAGGTCCCGGCCATGAGCACAGCCGGATCGCCTGCCGCCGAAGCAGCCGACGACACGAACACCGCTCCGGCGTCCGTCTCCTCGGATACGGCTCCGAAGGCTCAACCCGAGACCGCACCCGCGCCGGACGAGCCACCGGCGAAGCCACGCACCACCGCGGACCGCCTCGCCGACCGCTACGGCAACAGCCGCCGCTGACCGGCCCCGCAGAACTCAACCGCGTCGCGCCCGCACTGGCTCGATCGACCTATTTGGCTATAAATTGCTATAGCTAGATCGTCTCGATGCGAGCGGAGAACGGGATGAACGCCATTCAGCAGGCCTACCACGTCGTGCAGCGATCGTGGACCGGGCAGCAGTGGGATGCCTGGGCGGCGACCTGCGCCCCCGGATACGCATTCGACACCGGCACCGGCCTGCGGCTGGATCTCGCGGGGACGTTGGAGTGGAGCCGCGCCTGGTTCGCGGCATTCCCGGATTACGTCGAGGACATTCGCGCGCTGCATCCGGCACCGAACTCGGCGGTCGCCGAATTGGTCGGCCGCGCAACCTCGGTGAACGACTTCGTCGTCGCCGGTGTGACAGCGCTCCCCGCGACCGGCCGGCGGTTCGAGATCGCCTACGCCAAGGTTCTGGTCTTCGACACCGACTTGAAGGTCGTCCGAGACCGGCAATACCTGGACACCACGGCCCTACGCCGGCAACTCGGCTCGAGCTGACCGGCGACACCCGAGCGCGTACGCGGTCACGGCCGCCGCCACCGCGGCCGCCAACTGCACTCCGTTCGACAATCGCACCGCCCGGCGCAGATCGGGTACCTGCGGGGTCCGACCGTCGCCCAGCACCGGCCGCATCTCGGTCCCGTGGCGATACTCGGTCCGCCCGCCCAGCGCGACACCCAGCGCTCCGGCCATCGTGGCCTCGGCGACGCCCGCATTGGGGCTCGGATGTGCTCCGGCGTCGCGGCGCCACGCGCGCCACGCATCGCCGGGCCGCCCACCCACCAGCGGCGCGAGCACGACGGTCAGCGCACCGCTCACCCGCGCGGGCAGCAGATTCGCGAGGTCGTCGACGCGCGCGGCGGCCCAGCCGAAATTGCGATAGCGCTCGTTGCGATAGCCGACCATCGCGTCGAGGGTGTTGATCGCGCGGTAGCCCAGTACGCCGGGCACTCCCGCGATGGCACCCCACACCAGCGGTGCGACGGTGGCGTCGGAGGTGTTCTCGGCGATGGATTCGGCTGCGGCACGGGCCAATCCGTCGGCATCGAGCACCTCCGGATCGCGTCCGCACAGCGCGGGCAGCACCTCGCGCGCGCTGTTCAGCTCGCCCGCCTCCAGCCGATCCGCCATGTCGCGTCCGGTCCGCGCCAGCGTGGTGCCGCCGAGCGCGATCCATGTGCCGACAGCGGTCGTCACGACGGTGCCGAGCCCCGCGCGTCCGGCGATCTGCGCACCGGCACTCAGCGCGACGACCCCGCCCACCAACACGATTTCATGCACGACCCCGGCGGTACGCGCATCGCGGTACCAGGCCGATTCCAGCGCGGCCGCGGCCGTCCCGAACAGCGCCACCGGATGCCCTCGCCGCGGATCACCGAGAATCCGATCCGCCGCGAATCCGATCAGCAGTCCCGCGGCCCGCGCCGTTCCATATCGCACCGGGCGAGACTATCGGCACCGCCCGGCACCCCGATGTCACACTCGGTCCGGCGGCATCGTCACCATGGGGAGGCACTCGCGCGGCGGGCCCGCGCGGCGAGACGAGGATGGCACCAGTGACGACCGGACACGACGAGATCGACCAGACCGAACTGGCACGGCAGTTCGAGGAGCACCGCCAGTATCTGCGCCGCGTCGCCTACAGCACGCTGGGCAGCCTCAGCGACGCCGACGACGTCGTCCAGGAGGCGTGGCTGCGGCTGCAACGCTGGTACGAAACCCGTTCTCCCGGTGAGCGAATCGATAATCTGCGCGCCTGGCTGACCACCGTCACCGGCCGCCTCGCCCTGGATCAGCTGGGTTCGGCTCGGGCGCGCCGCGAACAGTACGTCGGCGAATGGCTGCCGGAACCGGAGGTCACCGGCTGGGACGACCCGGCCGACCGCATCTCCCAGGACGAACGCGTCACCACCGCCCTGCTGGTGGTCCTCGAATCGCTCTCACCCGCCGAACGCACCGCCTTCGTACTGCAGGACATCTTCGGCATGACCGGTCCCGAGGTCGCCGACGTGGTGGGCCGCACCCCCGCCGCCGTCCGCCAGCTCGCCTCCCGCGCCCGCAAGCACGTCGAGGACGGCACTCCGCGCTTCCCGGCCTCCCGCGACGAACACGAGAAGGTGGTCTCGGCGTTCTCCGCGGCCTGGCGGTCGGGCGATCTGAGCGGCCTGCTCGGTGTGCTCGACGAGAACGTCACCCTGACCGCCGACGGCGGCGGCCGCGTGCCCGCGATCCGGCAGCCGGTCCAGGGCGCCGAGCTGGTGGCCAAGCTGTACTTCGGCTGGTACCGAGCCGGAACCGGTGCGTGGGCGCGCATGGTCCGGGTCAACGGGCTGCCCGGGCTCATGGTCTTCGACGGCAACCACCTGGGAATCATGGCCTTCACCGTCGAAAAGGACCGCATCACCTCGATCGCGGTCGTCCGCAACCCGGAGAAGCTGCACGATCTGCCCGACGGCGAACCGGACTGGACGATGTGAGCGCCCGCTCGGCGTGGCTCGTCACCGGCATGTCTGCCACCCCGCCCCGGGACCGACCCCGACCAGGCCGTGCGCCCGGGCCACCTCCGGCGAATAAAGTTGTCCCGCATCGGCGGTGAGCCCGGCCTCGAGGCCCGGGTCGGCACGGCAGGCCGCCCGCCAGCCGAGATCGGCGATGGTCCGCACATAGGGCAGCGTGGCGTTGGTCAACGCTACGGTGGCGGTGTGCGGGACCGCGCCGGGCATGTTCGCGACGCAATAGAACAGCGAATTCGCCACGGGGAAGGTCGGTTCGGCGTGCGTGGTGGGGTGCGAGCTCTGGAAACAACCGCCCTGGTCGATGGCGATGTCGACCAGCACCGTCCCCGGCCGCATGCGCCGCACCAAGGTGTCCGGAACCAGTTGCGGCGCACGCGCTCCGGGCAGCAGCACCGAGCCGATCACCAGATCCGCGGCGAGGACTGCCCGCTCGATGTCGGCGGTATTCGAGGCGAGGGGGGTGACCCGGCCGGCGAACCGGACATCGAGCTCGCGCAACCGCACCGGATTGGTGTCGAGCACGATCACCCGCGCGCCCATCCCGACCGCCACCGTCGCCGCGCTCGTGCCCGCTACCCCGCCGCCGATCACCACCACTTCCGCCGGACGCACCCCCGGCACGCCGCCCAGCAACACTCCGGCGCCACCTTCGGGCGCCATCAGATGGTAGGCGCCGACCTGGGGTGCGAGTTTGCCGGCGATCTCGCTCATCGGCGTCAGCAGCGGCAGCGATCCATCGGGTCCGCGCACGGTTTCGTAGGCGATGGCCGTGATGCCGGAGGCCAGTACGGCATCGGTGCATTCCCGGGAGGCGGCCAGGTGCAGGAAGGTGAACAGCACCTGCCCGGCGCGCATGCGCGAATATTCGGGGGCGATCGGCTCTTTCACCTTCAACACCAGTTCCGCCTCGCCCCACACCACGTCGGCGCTCGGAGCGATATCCGCCCCGGCGGCCGCGTACTCGGCGTCGGTGAATCCGGACCCCAGCCCGGCGCCGGATTCGATCAGCACCCGATGACCGTGCCGGGTGAGTTCGACGGCGCCGGCCGGGGCGAGGGCGACCCGGCTCTCCTGCGGTTTGATCTCGCGCGGAACCCCGATTCTCATACCGCCATCGTGGCCCTGATCCGGGCGCGGTGCCATGATCATGTCGCGGCGATTCACACAACCGCAACCAATCGGCAATCGATCCGCGCCCGGCAGCCCGGCATCGGCGTCACACGGTGATCGACTCGCCCAGCGGCGGGATCCGCAGTTGCTTCTCGCGCCCGCCGTAGCCGAAGGTGCGCCGCAGGTGATCGAGCGTCTCGGTGAAGTGCGCCCAGCCCTCGGCGTGCACCGGCACCACGACCGCCTCGCCGAGCACCCGGGCCGCGGCCAGCGCCGTGCGCGCATTGAGTGTCACGTCGCGATCGCCGAAGCGGCCCACGTTCGCGGCGCCGACATTGAGCAGGGCGATGTCGATGCGGCCGACTGTCGCCACGATGCGCTCGACGTAGTCGACGGAGGCGTTGTCGCCGGAGATGTAGATCGTCGGCAGGTCCTCGGCCTGCAAGACGAAGCCGGTGACCGTGCCGCTCAGCGCCTCGGCGCCCTCCGGCCCGTGCAGCGCCGGTACCGCGGTGACGGTGACGGCGCCGACGCTCACCGACTCCCACACCCTCAGTCCCCGAACGCCTTCCACACGCCCGGCCGCTTCGGGCGTGGACAACACGGTCTCGACGCCGGCCATGAACTCACGGCCGGCCGGATCGAGATTGTCGGGATGCTGATCGTGCGAGAGCAGCACCACGTCCACCGGGCCCACCCGATCCGCGGCGACGGCCGGGCCGGTCAGTTTGTGCAGGGTGAGCGCACCGGCGGAGTAGTCGCCGGGTTCGTCGAAGGTCGGATCGGTCAGCCAGACCAGCCCGCCGTAGTTCAGCCGGACGGTGGGGCCGCCGATGTGCAGGAGTTCGACCGTGGTGGAGAGCGTGTTCGTCATGAGCACCAGCCTGTCCCCATTCGGCACGCCCGAACAGTGGCCCGAAGGCCACTCCTCGATAATATCGGGCCATGCATGTGGTCGCGGTGATCGCCTTCGACGGAATCAGCCCGTTTCATCTGTCCGTTCCCGGGATGGTGTTCGGGCGCATCGGCACCAGCGTGCAGCACAGCTCGCCCTACCAGGTGCTCACCTGCGCGGAAGTTCCCGGAATCCTCAGCACGCCAGGCGATGTCGACCTCGTCGTGCGCCACGGCCCGGAGGCGGTCGACCGGGCGGAGACCGTGGTGATACCCAGTTGGAACCCGGAACTTCCCGTGCCCGAAACCATTTCGTCGGCCCTGTGGTGCGCACACCAGCGCGGCGCCCGCATCGTCGGATTGTGCCGCGGCTCCTGGGTCGTCGCCGCCACCGGCCTGGCGGACGGGCGCGAAGTCACCACGCACTGGGGTCTGGCCCCGGACCTGGCCCGCGCGTTTCCCGCGGTGACCGTGCGCGCGGATCGGCTGTGGACCGACCTCGGCGATGTGGTGACCTCCGCGGGAGTGGCTGCGGCACTGGATTGTTGCCTGCATCTGGTGCGCGCCGACCACGGCGCCCGCGCCGCGACCGAACTCGCCCGCACGCTGGTACTGGCCCCCTACCGCGCCGGGTCGCAGGCGCAGTACATACCGCTCGCGGTGCCCGACGCCTCCGACGACGACCCGATCGAACGCGCGATGGTCTGGGCGCGAACGCATCTGGACCACCCGATCGATCTGGACGGCTGGGCCCGCACCGCCCTGATGTCGCGACGCACCTTCACCCGCCGCTTCCGCGAACGCACCGGATCCAGCCCGCAACGCTGGCTGCTCGATCAGCGCATCGATCGCGCTCGGCTACTCCTGGAATCCACCGACGACACGATGGACCGCATCGCCGCGGAAACCGGCCTGGGCACGGCGATGAATCTGCGCCACCATTTCCATCGCACGCTCGGGCTGCCACCGGCCGCACATCGCGCGCAGTTCCGGGCCAGCTATGTTGACCTGCATGATGATCAAGCTGGGTGAGCACGAGCCGCAGATCGACGACACCGCGTGGGTGGCGCCGACGGCCACGGTGATCGGCCGGGTGCGGCTGGATGAACAGGTCAGCATCTGGTACGGCGCGGTGATCCGCGGCGATATGGAGGACATCAGCATCGGCGCCGGCACCAACATCCAGGACGGCTGCGTGCTGCACGCCGACCCGGGATTCGAACTGCGGGTCGGCAGCGGAGTATCGGTGGGCCACAACGCGATCCTGCACGGCTGCACGATCGGCGACGACGTGCTGGTCGGCATGGGCGCGACCGTGCTCAACGGCGCGGTGATCGGCGAGGGCAGCCTCATCGCCGCCAACGCCCTGATTCCCGAGGGAGCGAAGATCCCGCCCGGCTCCCTGGTCGCGGGTGTGCCGGGCAAGGTGCGGCGCGAACTCGGCGATGCCGAACGCGATCGCATCAAGCTCAACGCCGCGGTCTATCTGCACAATATGAGCACTCACCGCGACACCGGCATTCAGTTGTGAGTCGGGCCACACTGGTCAAGCGTCCATGTTGATCTCTTGGTAGCATCGTCGCAGCATGTTCGCGGTCCGCGGCAGTGAATCATCGCCTCGGGCGGCGTACTGCGACGTGGGTATGCAGGAGGTTAGACGGTGTCGTACGAGCAGTCCGGTATGCACCGACCCAAGGGGCGGATCAGTGTGGCCGATATCGCGGCCCAACCCGGTGGCATCGAGGCGCTACAGCGTCGAGTCCACGAATTACGTTCCAGCGGAATCGATTTCGCCGCGAATGCGATCGAGCAGGAAATGGCCGCATTCAATCTGCGATGAGCGCGGGCCGTGTGAGCCCGGTCGGGGACGTCGGTCGCGGTCCGGCGCGATGAGATAATGAGCGTCAGCCTTCCGCATCGACGCGGTCATTCGCCGACTCGACTGGAGACCCCATGCCCCCTGTTCCGTCCATCCTGGCCCGCATCCTCGAGAAGCCCCGCTCCGACGGTGAGCAGCTGCTCGAGAGTGCGCTGTCGGCCTTCCTGGACTTCGGGATCAAGCGGACCAGCATGGGTGAGATCGCACGCCGCGCGGGCATCAGCCCCGCGACGCTGTATCGCCGCTTCGAATCGAAGAACGATCTGGTCGAGGCGGTGAGCGTGCGCGAGGCGCAGCGCTTCGTCGCCGATATCGAACAGCGGGTCGGCAGTATCACCGACAACGAGGATCAGCTGGTGGAGATCTTCGTCGTCTTCATCACCGCGCTGGCGCACAACGAGCTGCTGCAGCGGCTGCTGCGCACCGAGCCGGAGCTGATCCTGCCGCGCCTGACCACCGACGCCGGGCCGATCCTCGCGGTCGGGCGCGCCTACCTGGGCGACAAGCTGCGCGGTTTGCAGAAGGCCAACGCCCAGCTGGATTTCGATGCCGACCTCGTCGCCGAGATCATGGCCCGGCTGGCGCAATCGCTGGCATTGACTCCCGACGGGCTGATCCCGCTCTCGGATGCGGAGGCCGCCCGCGCCTTTGCCCGCCGGACCTTGCTGCCGATGGTCGGCGGTCACACCGCCTGACGGCCCTCGGGCGGGCCTACCCCGGTATCGCCCAGCCCGAATGCCGCCGCCACTCGCCGATCGAGTAGCGCGGCATCGGGTTCGGCCGCGCCGTTCGCCAATTCGCGAGCCAGATCGGTGAGCCGCTGTCCCGCATCGGTATTCGGATCGGGCAGCGGCAGCCGGGTGACATACTGCGTGATCCACCGGCGCCGCCCGGCATAGAGCCGATTCCCGCACACGGCATCGTAGAACCGCAGCCCGAGCGTCGAATTGGCCACGCCCATCAGCAGATACGCGATCCGCTCGTCCCCGATATCGGCCAGCGACATCCAGTAGCAGTCCCCGTTCACCACCGCCCCGCTGCGGTCGAGCGCGAACCGCGGCGCCACACTGATATCCGGGAACACCACCTTCGGACGGCACCACAGATGCGGCCGCTGCGGCACCCAGATCTCGAACCACTCCCGCCCGGTGCCGGTGAGATAGTCACGAGCCGCCAGGGTGTCCTTGTATTGAGCGAGATAGGCTGCGGCATCCGGATATTCGCTCAGATCGACCGGTGTGCGGCACGAACAGGAAATCTCGTAGGGATACAGCACCCGGGTGTCGCGGGCGCGGGCGATCCGCCACGGAGCAAGATCGTGATGAGTCAGCAGCTCCCGGAGCAGTTCGGGCTCCGGACAGCAGGGCCGATCCTCCCACCGATCCGAGATGAAGACCCGATCCGCATTCGTCTTGATGCCCACCCTGATTCGCGCGACGTCGCCGAACGTGCGCCAGGTGGCGGCGGCGATGCGGCCCAGCCACTCGTCCGTATCCGGTCGCGACATGCGCCACGGGATGGCGGGATCGAAAGCGCCGGTGCGTGGTTCGCCGTCGGACTCGACGTCGGCACCATCGGCACATTGCGAAGGCGCACTCACCACTGCACGCTCCGGCGTCCCCGATCGGCCTGCGTTGTGGTGCGCACCGGTCCACAGCGTTCCGGTCTCCACCGCGATGGGCCGACCGGCGTGTTCGACCACGGAATCGGCCGGGCTGATCAAAGCCTCGAACAGGTCCGCACCGGCCGTCGGTTCCCGCTCGGACTCGTAGGCCGTGACAAACCGGCAACCGCGCTGCTCGTGACCGCGCACCGCGATCGTCACCGCGGGCAGCACCGACGCCTCGAACAGCCGAGTATCTCCGAGGTCGTAGAGCTCCACCGGCGTCAGCTCCGCATACAGCAGTGCCCGCAGGTTCGCCCCGGCCTTGGTGCTGAGAAACCGATTGGCGCACAGCAGGCCGAGTACCCCGCCGGGCCGCAACAGCCGCGGAATCGTCGCGACGAACGGATGGGTCAGGTCGATACGTCCCGACAGCCCGAACTGCTTGCTCAACATCTGCGCGGTCGCGCCGCCGAGCTGCTGAGTCCGCACATAGGGAGGATTCGTGATCACGGCGTCGAAGTGTTCGTCTGCCAACTCGGTTGCCGCACAGAGGAAATCACCCACGCGCCATTCGATGGTGATGCGATCCAGGATCGGCCCGGGACATGCGCCAGGGGCAGTGTCGAAGCACCCGCCGTCCGCACCCGCAGTCCGCGGTCTCGCCTGATGTCCGGGGCTGGTGTCCCCCTCCGAGCGACTCACGAATCGGCTGGCCCACTGCGCGCCGCGTGCCTGAGCCCCACGCACCGCCTCGGCATTCAGGTCATAGCCCACGAGGCGCAGGGAAATGTCCGGAAACTGTTGCGCCGCAACACGTGCCACCGCCGACAGCAACTCACCGTCCCCACACGCGGGGTCGAGCACCGACAGCTCGCTTCCCGGCCGTACGTGCGCGAGCATCCGCTCCGCGAGAAACTCCGCCAACCGCGGCGGCGTGTAATGCCGCCCGTGCCGCTTCCGCGCCCCATCCCCGCCCGGCTCCCGTCCCGCCCGGCGGTCTGCTGCTGGCTGCTCGCGCCCGCCGCGCATGTCCGCATTGTGCCTGCCGCGAGCACAAATGTGGGCCAACTCGGCGTATCGCGCCCCGAAGGGTCATCCTCTACCCGGATCCGCGCGATCGCGGTGGCACAGACCCGCGAGCAGCTTCCACATCGACGGGGTGACCGCGTGCCACGACCCCACTCAGCGTCGCTGAACGCGCTCTTCCGGCGGACCGACCGCTCCGCGATCACGCAGGTAGGTCTCCAAGGCGTCCAGATCGGTCGGGCCGACCGTCGTATCCGTGCCCCGCGTGAACACCGCGAAGCCGTCGCCGCCGGAGGCGAGGAAATTGTTGGTGGTCACCCGGTAGGTCGCGACCGGATTCAGGGGCCGGTCGCCGATGCGGACGGAGTCGGCGATCACCTTGTGCCCGGGCGCTGCCTTGTCGTCGTAGGAGTAGGAGATGCCCGCGACCGAGAGCACGGCGGGTTTGCTCTTGTTGTCCCACTGCTGTTCCAGCAGGTCCAGGATCTGGCGACCGGTCAGGGTCACGGTGACGACCTGATTGCCGAACGGCTGCGTCTCGTAGATGCTGCCGTAACTGATCGGCCCGGGGCCGATATCGGCGCGCACACCGCCCGGATTCATGAACGCCGCCACGGCCTGCGCCGAATCGTGGGTGACATCGAGCATCGCATCGGCGATCACCGCACCCAGCGGGGATTCCCCGCCACCGCGATCACTGCGCGTCAGCGGCGCCGTGGCGGTGCCCACGACCCGTTGCGCGCGCGGCGCCGCCTGCCCGGAGAAGAATCCGATCGACTCGTTCACCGCCGGATCGGCCGCGACATCGCGGGTCACCACCCGGTTCACAGCGTGCGCGGACACCTTCCCGCGATCGAACCGCAGTGTGACATCGGTGATCAAGCGCCCGTAGGACGCTGCCTGCGTGACCACCTTGCCGTCGAATTCGCAGTTGTAGGCCTGATGGCTGTGCGCGGTGAGCAGCACTCGAACGTCAGGATCCGTATGCGCCGCCAGCGCCGGCACATCGGGACTGATGTCGGCACAACCGTTGTAATCGGTGGTCTTGGCCGGTGTTCCCTGGGAGCCGCCGTCGTGCACCAGGGCGACAACGGTTTCCGCGCCTGCCTGTTTCATGGCGGGCACGTACTTGTTGATCGCCTCGGCTTCCTCACCGAAGGTGTAGCCGCGAATCCCCTCCGGGAAAACGAGATTCACCGTATCGGGCGTCACCACCCCGACGACACCGATCTTGTGCCCGCCGATCGTCAGCATCGTCCACGGCCGCACCCCGGCCGGCGGCTCACCGCGGGAGTCGGTGAGATTGGCGGCGAGGAAATCGAAACGTGCTCCCGTGAACGGCTCCCCCGGAGAGCACCCGTCCAGCGCACATCCACCCGCGCGCAACCGTCCCAGCTCCACGACGCCATGGTCCAGTTCGTGATTGCCGACTGCCGACGCCGCCACCCCGATTCGGTTGAGGTAGCCGATCGTCGGCTCGTCGTGGAACAACGAGGAGACCAGTGGACTCGCCCCGATATTGTCCCCCGCCGACACCACCGCGCTGTTCGGATATGCCGCCCGCAACCGCTGCAGATGGGTGGCCAGATACGCCGCCCCGCCCGCGGTGTACTCCCCGACCTGCCCGTTGCTCGCCTGCGGCGGTTCCAGATTGCCGTGCAGATCGTTGATCCCGAACAGATGCACCTCGCCGGGTTGCGCCGCCGGAAGGTCGCTGGTGGAGACCAGGGGTATCGCGCCCGGATGCGCGGTTTCGCCGCTCCCGCCACATCCGGACAGTGCGACCAGACTCATCGCGACGGCACTACCGGCCGCCATGCGCCGCAGAACACCCATACCGTCAGACTCTGACATACCGGAACGTCCCCGAAACGACGGTTCGGTGAACTCTGTCGTCGCCCTGCGCTTCACGCGACCGGAACGCCCGCTCGGTCCGGCCCATCAGCCCACGATGATCGCCAGTGTTTCCCAACCGCGGACCGTCGAGGTCGGCGACAAGGTGATGGTGTCCCAGTCGGCATCCCACGTCGGGAAGCGGTGCTCCGCATCCGGAATCGCCTTGCCGGAGATCCACATCCCCGGAGGCAGTGCGCAGCGCGCTGTCGGCCTTGTCGGGCACGGTCTCCTGATCGGCCTCCACCCCGAGTCGACATTCCGTCCGGTCGGAATCTGTTGTCTTTTCTCACTTTTCGGCCCGCCATCGGCGCTCGAGCAGCCCACCAGCGATTACCGATCGAAAGCCGTTGTAGCGCAGTGTTATCACGCGACTTTCGGTGGAAGGCCTCGGTTAACGTTGATGTGTTACAACGCTTCTGGAGGTCGAACCGGCCATGCTGATAATCAACGGCGACATCACCACACCGAAGACCGAACAGCAGGTCGTCGAATGGCTCGCGAACTACGTCACCCATCCCGGAATCGCCCTCTCCGGCGTCTACATCCCGAGGCTGGACGGCGGGAGCACCCAAGCCGATCTTCTGGTTTTCACCCCGTATGCGGCGGCCGTCATCGAGGTCGACGCGCTACGCAAGAAGGCCCGCGGACCGCTCTCGTGTTCGATGAACGAGCGGTGGTCCGTCCCCGGCACACACGCCGACCCGGTCCAACTCCGCGGCGACGACCTCAACCCCCTGCACCAAGTGCGCAGACCCGTGTCCGCCCTGCGGACCTTCGTCGCCGAACTGACACGCGGCCCGGAACCGTTCGTGGACGGCCTCGTCCTGCTCATGCCCAAGTCCGGCACCACGGTCACCCTGGACAAAGGCCCGATGCCCGGCGGATTCACCGTCCTCCTCGGCGACAGCGCCTCCCAGCTCTACTCGTGGTTCGGCCGAACCGCCCAGCACCGCGACCGAACCCCGTGGACCGCCGAGCTGGTCGTCACCGTGCTGACCGCCCTGCGAGTCGACCGCACCCGCGACGCCGAAAGCCGCCGGCGACTGTATGCCGACCTCGTGGCCGAAGGATTCCCCACCGAGGTATCGGCGGTTCGGAGGGAAGAAGACACGGACTCAGCTGCTTCGACGCCCGCACCCGCACCCGCACCCGCACCCGCACCCGCACCCGCACCCGCACCCGCACCCGCACCCGCACCGAGAGTGGACCCGACACCGGCTACCGCGTCCAGAGCCGAACCGGTCCCCAACGGTCCAACCGCAGCGGCTCCAGCAGGTTCAACGACACAGCCTTCGAACTTCGCCCCGGTCCCCCCGGCAGCTACCAGGAGAAAGGACGAGCCCACCCGCAGCCCGTCCCCCTCCGACACCCCGCCGACCACCTCCCACCAGGCCGAAGCACCGAACCCCCACTGGCAGGAGCCAGGCACAGACTTCGGCCCTCGAACCCACCCCCCAGCACGCCACCGCCTCCGCACCGCACTCCTGGGCGTCGCCGCAGCCTTGATCCTCATCTGCGGCATCGGCTACATGGCCGGCAAGGACCACCCCCGCGCACAATCCGGCTCCCAACCCGCACCGTCCCAGGTCCGGCCACCCGAGGCGACAACGCCATCGACCTCGCTGACCACCCCATCGCCCGGCACCTCTCGGCGTTCCGCAACGCCCACGGAAGGAGCAACCTGCTATCCGTTCCAAACAGGGTGCTGAATGAATCGTGATGAACAAGTGAGTTCGAGCGCGGAGAAGTCTCCCACATCACGGGCGACCGGGGCGCATTCGGCGCCCCATGGGGGTCGGCAGTCGTCATAACGACGCATGCCGGCCCACCTGAACCACATTCGAGCGCAAGCGGTTTGCGTCGCGTGTGTTCCCGGCAGCGCGGCCAGGAGACCTACTCGAAGCCGGGAGGCGGGGTGAATCCCCCGAACTCCTGCTCGAGTAGTTCGGCGAACCGCAGGGTCGTCGGGTCTTCGAGGTAGGGGCCGATGATCTGCATGCCGAAGGGCAGCCCTTCCGGGGAACGTCCGATGGGTGCGGCGGTCGCCGGTAGCCCGAGCAGGGTGGCGATACTCGCCCAGATCAGGTTGTAGTTGTACGGGTGGGCAGTGCCGTCGATCTCGATGGTGCGGGTGTCCATCTCCGAATGGTCGTGGGGGAACGCGGGTGTCGGCGTGATGGGGCAGAGCACGACGTCGAATTCCGTGAACAGGCGTCGCCACCCGTCGGCCAGGCCGATGCGGACGCGGTCGGCCTTCACCCAGTCGCCGTGACCGGCGACGAACGCTCGTTGGATCACCGCCTCCATGGTGTCGGTCTCCGGCGGAATTGCGGCCACGGCGGCTTGGATCGCCCGGATGGCTTCGGGCGGGGCATCGGCGCCGAATTGCGACATCAGCAGTGTGAAATAGGTTTTCGCGGTGAGTGTGAGGTCGGGCAGCAACACGCTCTGCCGTGCGACTACCGCACCGGCCTTCTCGAGTCCCTGCGCGATCCGTTCGAAACCGTCGCGGATCACTGTGGAGGTCGGCACCAACGGATGGTTGTCGATGATCAGCACACGGAACTGGGCGAGTTCCTCGCCGCGCGGCGGTGGCAACTCCAGCTTGTAGGCGACCGCCTCCGCATCGTCGGGACCGGCCGGCAGCCGCGTCGCCAAGGTCAGGTCGGCGGCACTGCGGGTCATCGGCCCGACGACGGGAAGGTCCGCCGGAGCCGCCAGCGCCGGCGTGCGCGGCGGTATGTGTCCGCGCCCCGGCAGCAGCGTGCGGGACGGTTTGTGCGAGTAGATGCCGCAGAAGTGCGCCGGCACCCGCAAGGAGCCGCCGATATCGGAGCCGAGTGCGAGCGAGACATACCCCGCCGCGAGCGCGGCAGCCGACCCTCCGGACGAGCCACCGGGCGACCGGGTCGGATCCCACGGATTGTTGGTCGTGCCGTAGATCTCGTTGTAGGACTGCCAATCACGCAGGAAGAACGGCACATTCGTTTTGCCGACGACAACTCCGCCCGCTGCCTTCACGCGCGACACCAGCACCGCATCCTCGGCCGGCTCCCAGCCCTTCGCGTCAGGGTTGCCCCACGTGGTCGGCAGACCGGCGATATTGAACGATTCCTTCACCGCGACCGGAACGCCGAGCAACGGCGCGTCCTCACCCCGCGCCAGCGCCGCATCGGCCTGCTTCGCCGCGACGCGAGCGCGTTCGAAATCCCGCACCACGACGGCGTTGACTTTCTCGTCGAACTTCTCGATCCGCGCGATGCTCAGTTCGAGCAGCTCGGTCGCCGAGATTGTCCTGGCCTGCAACGCGGCTATCTGATCGCGCAGCGTCGCAAACTCCGGTCCGGGCATCGGTTCTCCTTGTATCTCCGGGTTCGTACGCACCCGGTGTTCGTCGCCGACGCGTCCGTCCGGTCCCGCCGCGACAGACGCGACCCCATTCAACCTCGGAGGGACGAAATTTATTCCCGCAGAGAGCAATTGCCCGCCCGCATAATGCGGATATGGAAGCTCGAGCACACGCCGACACCTGGCTGGCAGCATGGAACGCACGCGACCTCGACGCGATCATGGCCTGTTACGCCGACAACGTCGACTTCGTCGCCGCTACCGTGACGCGCCGGTGGGGCAAACCCGACGGCCGGCTGCGCGGCAAATCCGAGCTACGCAAGCACTTCGAGCTCGGATTGCAGCTCGCTCCCGGCCTCACGTTCACCGAAGAAGCACTGCTGACAAGCCCCGGCGGATACGCCCTGCTCTACCGCCGCGAAAACGGCAACCGAGTCCTCGATGTCGTCGAACTCGACCAGGACGGCCACGCCGCCCACGTCCGCGCGTTCTACCAAGATCAGCAGCAGTAGCCGTTCAATTCGCTGCACACGAGGAGCGCTCGGTGGACATACCCCGGTCCCTTCCGCAGCCACCGCATCGGTCCATCGGGTGGGCCTACGATGACGGCGTGCCCCAGCCGCGGATCGAGCGTCCCGACCTCCCGGAGTTCATGACCTGGGAGGAACTTGAACAGTTGCCCGAGGAAATCGCCGCGCAGATCGAGCTGTGGAATGGTCGGGTGGTGTGGGTTCGCCGCGGTCCGGCCGAGCATCAGATCTTCACCAACCGTCTGTGGGCTGCGCTCGAGCGGCACACTCGGGAAGTCACTCGAACGGTTCCCGACGAGTGTTGGCGAGTGACGACCGAGACGAACGTTTTCCTCGGCAATACCGGTAAGTCCGACTTCTCGAGGCCGGACTTTTTCGTCCATCGTTGCCTGGGATCTCCGTACCAGGATATCCGCTCGGTCGACGCCTTGCTGGTCGGCGAGGTACTGTCGCCGACCAACACCCAGTCCGATATGGAAGCCAAGAAGGCGCGCTATGCGGGTGCCGGAATACCCTGGTACTGGGAAGTGACCTTGGCTCGAACGGAAAGCGCGATCGCCACGATTCGCGCCTACGCCCTCGAAACGGGGCATGGCGATTTACCCCCGGGCGTCCGGCCGCTGCATTCCGCCAATTACCTACTCGCCGGCGAATGGTCCCCCGCCGACTCGGAAGAAGTACGGATAGATTTCCCGTTCCCCATCGTCATCGGGTGGCACGAACTCGAATACTGATGCGGGAGGCCGGGACCGGGTCCGCATACCGGGAAACACCTCACGCATAACTCGGGTCGTTGTCCTCGCGGAAGCCCTGGACCGTCGCGTCGATGAGGCGTTGCAGGTGGGTCTGGATGATGGATGTGTCGGCGGGGTCGGCGCGGAGGTCGTGTTTGGTGTGGCGGACGAGGTAGCGGCCGTCCGAATAGTCCATGATGTGGAAATCGCGGGCCGGCGTGGGGCGGCGGTCCCAGGCGGGGCCGGGGCAGACGGCGACGTGGAGGACGGTGCTGCGAGGGCGTTCGAAGAAGCGGGCGGCTTCGTCGCGTGGGGAGCGGGGGGCGTCGTCGTGGAAGGCGGTGTAGGGGCGGTCGTCATCGGTGAGGTCGGCGCGGTTGACCCGCAACGCGGGGCGGGTGCCTCGGGCGTGGCCCGGGATGGCGGCGAGCAGGTGGCGGGTGAGGGTTTCGGCGCGCAGCAGCGACATTCGCACGGTCCCACCGGATTCCGGGTCGGGTGAGGGTTGCTGGGTGACCAGGACTGCCTGCTGGTAGTGCACGGCCGCGTGGATGCGGACGCGATGACGCGGATCGCCCATTTGCTCGAGGTCCCCCGAACCGTTTGCCGCGGCGGCGAATCCGGCGATCTCGATCCGTGACTCCGGGCCGTGGAGAATGCGCACCGCGGCTTCGGCGTTGTCGTCGATGCGGCCGGCGAGGTCGGCGGCCTCGGCTTTCCACTGGGCTTCCAGCTCGTCCGAGGTCTCGGCGGTGGAGCGGAACTGCAAGGGGTACGGCAGGACGTCGTGTCCGGCGGCACGCCACAGGACGGTGAAGCCGAGCGCGCTGAAAGTCCACCCTGCCATAGGCTATTCACCCAAGACCGGCGGGACGGTCTTCTGCCGTTGTTCCTCGGAGAGGCCGGTCAGTTCGTCGCCGTTGTCCCGCGACACCAACTCCTCGCTGATCTTGGACTTGTGGGTCTTCTCGTCCTCTTTCTTCTTGGCGCCGGGCGGCATCATGCCGGGCATACCGTTCATCCCGGCGGTGCCCCTGGCCGCGGCGGCGGGCACTCCGCGACCCGTCCCCTGTCCCGGGTTACCGGAACCGGGCACCGATGTTCCGCGACCGGCCGAATTACCCGACCCGCCATAGGTTCCCGCGACGCCGGGCCCGCCCGAGCCGTACGGGAGCCCGGTGCGCGGGTCGATACCGGCAGGCGTCGTCGAAGAAGGGGTGGTCGGCGTACCCGCCGCTGATGGATCCCATCCCGTGGGCGTGGTGCTCGCCGACGTGGTATTCGCGGGATTCTGCGTCGAGTTGGTCAGCGTCGACGGATCGACAGCGCTCGGTGTGGTGCCGTCGCCCGGACCTTGGTCGGGGTTCGGCGGTTTCGGCTGGTTGGTATCGCCGGGGCCGTGGCCATCGTCGGGGCCTTTCGGCGGTGGACCGACCGGTGGGACTCCAGGCGGCTTCCACTGCGTGTTGTCGTCCGGCGTATTCACCGGATTGTATGGTCGCGGCGCCAACGGCACCTGCGTATCACTCTCGCGCACCGCCGGATAGAACACATTGTTGATCAAGTGTTCGTTCGCCGCGTTGGCCTGGGTTTTGCGGTGGTCGTTGAGCTTCCACGTCGGCCCCGGCACCCAGCCGGCAAGATCGCTGGTCCAACTCGTCTGCGGAGTCGGCTGCGCGGCAGGTTTGGTGATCTCCACCGCCGAGCGCACCAACTTCACCTTCTCGCTGACCAACTGGGCGGAGCTCACCAGATCTTTCTCTTTCTCGGTGAAACTCTTGATGCCCTCGGCAGTCTTCTGCGCTGCGGCACCCTGCCACTTCTCCTGAATGGCCTTCTGAATCTGCGGCCCGAAAGTGTTGTGCCCGTTCTCGATTTTGTTCCGCAGCCCCTCCCAGAAGTTGTGCAACGTCACCACCGTGCTCGGCTGCATCTTCTGAATGCGGTCGTACAGATTGTCGATGTTCTGCGGATTCTTGTACGCGTCCTGCGCGACCTGCGGATTCTGGTACTGCCCTCCGAATCCACCGTTCACGATCTGACTGATCCGGTTGCGCGCGGCCGTCGCGTCCGGACTCTGATCGCCCTGCGCATTCCCGAAAGAGTCGGGCGGGCCGCCCTTGTGCTGCTCCCAGAGGGCGGCAACCAGCGGGACGAGTGGAAGTACCATGTGCTCCCCCGGTCAGTGGTTCTCGGAGCCGGCGATGGTGCCGGCGTTCTGCTGGTCGTGGTCGACGAGGCGGTCGACGGAATGCTTGATGGTGTCGCGGATCAACTCGAGCACCTGGATGTGCTCGGTGAATGCAGTGTTGAAGTCCCCTTCTCCGCCTTTTGCCTTGGCGCCCAACATTTTTGCGAGTTGATCTGCGGCTGGAAAGTCGCCGAGCCCGGTAACGTGCGTCATGTTGCCAAGCATCGTCTGACATTCCTTGTAAACCTGAATCTGGTCCTCGCAGGCTTTCAGGCAATCGCGGGATACAGACGGATCGAGATCGAGACGCCCGGCCTTCGACTCCTCTGCCAGGTGCTTCCACAAAGTGACGTCATCGTTCGAGCTCATAGGACCCCTTCAGCGCGGCAGAATCGGAACGATTACGGCAGCGGCGGACGAAACACGGTCACATGCGGATACCGACGTACGAGTCGTTACGTTCAACGCCGAAACTTCTACGATGCCCTGTTTCGCAGGGAACGAGACGAAGCACTGTTCACCATTCGCCCCTGAGCCGCCTTTGTACTGAACACCTGCCCGTCCACCGACAGTTGTGTCCACGAAGTCGGTGTTGCCATCCTTCTGCTTGAGGTCGTCGATGGAGTTGACAGATGACCAAACCGTCAGCGAGTACTCCCAGTTGGGGGTGTCATGCCAGGTACATGACTTCCACCCGTCGACGGCCACTCCCCCGATACCGGATTCCCGCGTGTTCGGATCAACGCCGACCTGTCGCAACACGCCATCCGTAACCTGCGTGCACGGATCCCACAACGCCGCGGTCGCCGCCTTCGGATCACTCGTCTCCGGCGAGGCCGTCCCGGAAGTCGACGAGGAACACCCGGCCCCCACCACCAACACCGCCGCAGCCGCCAGCACAGCCGTAGCCGCCTTACGTATCACCGATGCCTCCCGTTGGTCCCCGCGCACACATCCTCCTGGAGTCTAGGACGCGCGCGACGGCCACTCGGTTCCGCTTATTGATCATCACAAGAGGAGCGGAAGTCAGGTGCGCAGGAGAAGGTCACCCAGATGTACGAATCGGGCCGCAGGAGCTGGAGCAGTCCACTTCGTGGCATCGGCGAATCCGGGAAGCGAACGAGGTCCGCTACGCCGCCTCACCTGATCAGGTACCCAGGTTCAGCCGAGGCGCCGGAGGGAAGACGACCGGCAGCGCCGTCATCGAGCGATGGAACGGACCGGGCCGCCAACGGATCTCGCTCGGATCGACGGCGAGGCGAATCTCCGGCAGCGCGTCGAGCAGCTGATCGATCGCATCCTGCACCACCAGATACGCCACCGATCGGGCCGGACACGCATGCGGTCCCGCACCCCAGGACAGATGCGAGCGATTCCCGGTGCGGTCGCCGCCCGCGATCTCCGGATCGTTGTTGCAGGCGGCCAGACTGATCACCACCGGCTGATGGGCCGGCAGCCAGGTGTTGTCGATCAGGATCGGCTGGCGCGGATAGCTCATGCAGAAGTTGGCCAGCGGCGGATCGGTGAACAGCACCTCGTCCAGTGCATCGCGAGTCGACATGCTGCCGCCGAGAATGTCGCCGCCGAACCGCTCGTCGGTGATCATCAGCAGCAGCGTGTTGGAAATCAGGTTCTGCTGCGGCTCGATACCCCCGCCGTAGAAGACGATGAGATTGCGGAGCATCTCCTCGTCGGTGAGCTTGGACGGATGATGCGCCAGATGTGAGGTGACGTCGTCGCCGGGTGCGTTGCGGCGCAGCTGGACCTGCTCCATCAGCGCCTGACTCATATGGTCCATCCCCCACGCCGCGTTGATCGTGTCGAAGATCGCCGCCATCCCGGTGGCCACGCGCCGGCCCAGCTCGGCCGAACAACCCACCATCCGATTCAGGACCTCGAACGCCAGCGGGAACGCGTACTGCGAGACCAGATCCGCCGAACCGGCTTCGCAGAATTCGTTGATCAGGGGGATCGCGATCTTCTCGACGGTGCTGTGCAACTCGTGAAGGTCGACCCTGTCGAAGGCGGACGTGAACGCCTGCCGGTACCGCGCATGAGCACTGCCCGCACTGCGAATCACGTTCGGATACCAGCGCATGATCGGCAGCACCGGGCAGTCCTCGGGAATGGTTCTCTCCCATGCCCGCGGGTCCGCCGGGAAATGGTCGGGATCGTTGAGGATCTGCAACGCGGTGTGATAGCCGATAACCAGCGTCGCCGGCACGCCGGGCGCCAGCTCGATCGGCACCATGGAGCCATAGCGACGGCGCATCGCTTCATAGGCGCGATGCGGATCGGCAACGAATTCCGGTGTGTCCAGGACGATCCGGGGGCCGTCGGTGTCGAACGGGGTGCCGGCCTGCTGGACGGCGTGGCCGGGAGCAGCAGACAGGTCCGAAGATGGGGTTGACAAAGGGAGTGACTCCAGAGAATGAACCAACAAGCGCGGCAGGGGTTTCGCCATCGACCATCAGCCGACACCGTCACCTCGTGCTTGGTGAGGATAGGGGCTGCGGCAGCCCCCCAGCTAGCGTTTTCGTAAAAGGGACAGCCGTCCTGTGAGCAAAAGGCGCACAGCCTGCGATCGCTCTATTCCGTTCGTCTATCGATCGCCTCGCACGACGGGGCACCCGCCTGGCTACACCCAACACACGCCGTGCAATGAGCCCTAGTTCGCACGAATAGTTCAGCCACATCGACGCCTCGGTCGAGCCCATCGCGAACCTGACCGGGTCCGGGCCGACGCTGTTACCGATTGGAGAGCCGTGCGCGTGCCCATCCGCTTCGGCCACCTCAGTCCACCTCGTCCAGCGCCGACAGCGCCGCACTCGCCGCGAGCCCCGCCAGGCAGCCGGGGAAGCAATCACGGTGGATCTCCCACAATCGGCGCGCACAGTCTCGTTCGAGGTGAGTGGGCTCCCAGGTGCAGTCGTTCAACGGTGGCGGCTCTACGGCATACGGTTGCGTCGTTCCGGTGAGCCACAACCGGGGCGGTGCGACGGTGGCCAGATCGAAGTCGGCGGTCACACGTTCGGGCAGATCGTCGACGTGGGCCAGGTCGAAGACGAGGATGGCAGACGCGTCCATCCCCGCCGCGATCGCGAGAATGTTGCCGATCGGATCGCTCATGGACTCGGGCGGGCGCAACGTGCACATCCAGCGAAATCCGAGATGATGAGCAAGACATTGGATTTCGATGTCGTGCCTGGCTGTGTCGGGGCCCGAGATCTCGGTACGGACCAGCCCGACAGCCTTGCGGCGCGCGACCGACACCACCGCCAGCGCACCGGCGACATCCCGCAGCGCCGCGACCGATTCCGCCTCTTCTCTCGTCGCGTTCCGGCCCCTCACGTCCCGCGCCTTTCCGATGGGTGCTCGAATAGCAGTCCGCCGAGCACGGCCAGGAAGCATGGGCCTCGTGTCTTTCACCGGAGGTTCTCCCCTCCAGTCACCGGTGCGCAGCCGGCCGAAGCGGCTATGTCTGCCCAGTAATCGTGCTTCACGGTGTCCCACAGACGATTCCACTTCGGACACAGTTCCCGCGCCTGGGCAAGGTCCGTGCCGGGCGCGAATCTCACAACCTGTCGCGGTTGCGCGTTCGCGTCGATGAGGTGTGTAATTTCGATGCGGCCGTGAGGATTTCGCGTCGATCGCCATACCGCGCGCAAACCGTCGGTCTCGGTGATACGCTCGCCAACTGCCGCGTGATCTCGTCCGTGTGTGGGTGCCAACGAATTCTCCAGCTCGGGCCGTTCCATTCGATCTGCTGTCATTACCGCGATGCCTCGGTTCGATGGGAGGGGACCGACGGCCGTTCGGCACGCTCCGTCCCAAATACGTTCCCAGCACAGTGAATTCGCGACGCCCGCACAAGCAACAGTGGATAATCCGTCGGGATTCATCAGAAGTCCAAGCTCGTCGTCCCAGAACCCCGCGGTGTCCATCCACAACCCCGGATCGCCGCATCCAAAGGAGGCAGCTCGTCATGGTGGATATCAGTTCGACGCTCCCCCGCCGTCAGCTCGGACGGTATCTGCGGGAGCTCCGTCAGGGATCCGGACTGACGATCGCGGAGCTCGCGCGCCGCATCGAACGCGGCGCCACGACGGTCCAGCGGCTGGAGACCGGCACCGCCGACCGGATCCGGTTGTGGGACGTCGACGCGATCTGCCAGGTCTGCGGCGCCGACGACACGACCACCGAGGCGCTCAAAGGACTTGCCCAGCAGGGAAACAGCAAGAGCTGGTGGCATCAGTACGGGGACCTGATCCCGGTGAACTTCGATGTGTACATGGGCTTGGAAGCAGCCGCCGCCAAGCTGATTTCGTTCCAAGAACTCATCCCTGGCCTGCTCCAGATACCCGACTACGCTCGAACCGTCACCCGGCAGGCACATCCATCGGAACCGGACGGCGAAATCGCCCGTAGGGTCGAAATGCGGGTGCGACGCCAAATTCTGCTGACCAAGAAGTCGGATCCCGTACCGGCCGACATCATCCTCGACGAGTCGGCGCTGCATCGAATCATCGGGAACCGGCGAATCATGGACGCACAACTGCGCTACCTCGCCGATATCGGAACTCGACCGAACATCCGAATCCGAGTCCTGCCCTTCGCCGCCGGCCTTCCACTGGGCGACTTGACCGGTCCTTTCACCATCCTGAGTTTCGGAGAGTCCGGGGACGGCCGCCCGGCCGAACCTCCTGTGGTGTATGCCGAGGGCTACACGGGAGCGATGTACTTCGATGACGCGGATCTCGTGCAGCGGTATCGCAGTGCGCACGCTGCACTCGGACAGGTAGCGTTGAACGAGCAGGACAGCAGAAAAATGCTGCGGGACAAGGCAAGGGAGTTCGCGAAGTGAACGCTGATCTATCCATGGCTCGCTGGTTCAAGAGCAGCCACAGCGGCGGCAGCCAAGACTGTGTCGAGGTGGCCTTCCTCGCCGACGGCACGGTCGGCGTGCGCGACTCGAAGAACCCGACCGGCCCCGCACTCGCCTTCACTCCGGCTGATTGGGATGCTTTCACCGCGGCCGTAAAGCGCGGCGGGTTAGCAGAACCCACTGCCTAAACGCACGCTTCCACACACTCGCTGCTCTCCGCGTCGGGCAGATCGAATCGCATTGAGCCACTGCACCTTTCGAGAGGCATCGGTGAAATGACTGTGCCAAAACGGCTCGGACGCGCACAATGGGCGTGGAGTAGGTTGAACGGTTACGTGGAGGGGTGGGATGGATTCGCACCAACTGTTGGCAGTTGAGACCGAGATACGGTCGGTGATTTCCGATAGCAGTCTGGCATGGCTGCTGGACGACGTCGATGACGCCATCGCTGCAGGTATTCCCCAGGAGAAGGTGCTGCGACGTCGACGGGGGGCAGTTCAGCAATCGGAGGATGCCGATGTGGCTCTCTACCAGGTCTTTGATCCAGAGGCTATTTCAAGCAAGGAGTACGAGACATCCCGGAAACAAGGAACCTTGGTGATCACCACGCGACCTATGACTGATGCAGAACGCGTGGAGGTGCTGCTGGAAGCTCTGCGGCGGGTGCTGGTTGAGCTTCCGGATATCGAACTTGAAACTCTTCGCATCTTGCAGGAGGTTCCAAGAAACGAGGAGGGGGCTCGAAGAGTGGCCGAGACCGTTACGTTTCGCCCCGAAGACGAAGTACGGCCTCGTAATCGAACCGCTATCGCATTACGTAGGGACCACGCCGCGCAGCGTCACCAGCTTAGTGAGTTGTTCGCGCAGGCGGCACAGGAGGTCGCGGAGTGACCAACGCCTCAACTCCGAGTGCGCTCGCGCAGCTAATTTCTGAGATACGCACATGCCTTGGGACGGAGGACATTTCCTACAAATCATCCTCGGCCCCACCTGATGTGTACGAAGGATTCGTCTTCTCACTGGTCGTCAGCACCGCAAGTCGGCATGGCGCGACGGTCCGGTACGAGGATGTCCACGGGATAGAGACTGACCAACTGGTCTTCCGCACCGGCCCAGGCCAGTTATACGGGGACACCCAGCCGTTCACCCATGCAGTGATCGATTTCAGCGGCGCTCCGAGCCTCGAAGTCCACCTCGGGGTATATGTCCAAGGAAGCTCAGGTGTGCTACACGAATGTGATGTTCTCGTGCTTCCTGCCGAGGAAGCACGAATCTGCCGTGCCCAACGCATCGCGCCCCGTGGCAGCCAAGCGTTACTCATTATCGAATGCAAGTACTACGTTTCCAACTTAGGAATCGGATTGGCGAGGAATTTCGAGGGCTTGCGTGCTGATGTTCGTACGCAAAGCGAAATATTCGTTTCCAACACCCGTTCTCCCAGCGCTGCAAAGTATTTCGATGCACGCCACCGAGAATTTGAGGGAAATGTCGTGCCCAACTCATCACAGGCAGGTTATCTCCAGGCTGAGATCCGCAAAACTTACAAGAGTTTCCTAAGTAAGAACGCGCCGTCCACCGTGATCTGAGCCTTCGAGACACACCGCTGTCAACGATATGCCCCGGCCGAATAGCAGCTCTGGATGACAGCATCGGGTCGTCAGCGATCGATGGTCCGCGCGGCCTCGATTTCAATACTGGTCCACCTCAGGAGTTCTGAGCCGAGTGCGGCCGGCGCGGGCCTGGATTACCCTTCGGGATAGAAGAGGAACAGTGTGCACCCCGTCTGGCTCGCCGGAACGTGCCAACTGCCCGCCGGGGCATGGATGAAGGTGCCTGCCGGATAATCCCGTGCGCCGTCGTTGAAGGTGCCGGTCAGCACGTAGACCTCCTCGGGGCCTGGTTCGTGCACGTCGCGGCGCGGCCAGGAGGTGCCAGGGTCCATTTCCAGGACGTGGGCGTGGGCCCCGTTGTCGCCTTTCCACAGTTGACGTTGGCGGATGCCGGGGAAGAGTTCGCGGGTGGGGGCGTCGGCGACGTCGGTCCAGGTGTAGCCGGGCTGAGCGAGGATTTCGGGGTTCATGCCTGTCACGGTGCCGGATTCGGCGGGGGTCCCGACAGTGTCTGAGATGACGTCGAGGGGTACATTCCTGCCATGCATCGTGTGGTGGCGTTGGTGCGGCCGGTGCAGTCGACGTTCGAACTCGGTTGTGCTGTAGAAGTTTTCGGGACCCACCGCGACGGCGTGCCGCAGCACTACGAGTTCGAGGTGTGTACGGAGGTCCCGGGGGCCGTGCCGACGACTGCGGGATATGCGATATCGGTGACGCTGGATTTGGCGGCGCTGGACTCGGCGGACACCGTGATCATTCCGGGGTGGCTGCCGGTGGAGACGCCGTTGTCCGGTCCGGTGCGGCGGGCGCTGATTCGGGCGCACGGCCGTGGGGCGCGGCTGGTCACCATCTGTTCCGGCGTGTTCGCGTTGGCGCGGACCGGGCTGTTGGACGGGCGTTCGGCGACGACGCATTGGGCTCGCGCCGGGCAATTGGCGCGCGAGTTTCCGCGGGTGCGCGTGGAACCGGATCAGCTGTATGTCGACCATGGCGATGTGGCCACGAGTGCGGGGGCGGGCGCGGGGATCGACTTGTGCCTGCACCTGGTTCGCACGGATCACGGGGCCGCGCACGCCGCACTCATCGCGCGGCACATGGTGATGCCGCCGCATCGCGATGGCGGCCAGGTTCAGTACGCGCCGCCGTCGCCGATCGAGGACGGATTCGACGGTCTGTTGACATGGGCGGAGGCGCGGCTCGAGACATCGTTGTCGGTTGGCGATATGGCCGCCCATCTCAACGTCTCGCCGCGTACGCTGGCGCGCCGGTTCGCCGATCAGCTCGGTACCAGTCCGGGTGGGTGGTTACTGGAGCGCCGGGTGGCGCGGGCACGAGTTCTGTTGGAGGACACGGATTTACCGGTCGATGCCATCGCGGTCCGGGCGGGTCTCGGCTCGGCGGTCAATCTGCGGCGGCGCTTCCGCGATCAGGTCGGCACCACGCCGGGCGCGTATCGGCGCGCCTTCCGAACACCGACCGCAGGTCAGACGTAGAAATCGCCGCCCGCAGGAGCAGCCTCCGGCGGTTCTCCTGATCGAGGAGTTCCGCAACAGTCCACCGCGAAGCCGGAGAGACCAGAGCGCTGTATGTAGCGGCTGTTGAACTGCCTGCGACCGCACGCCGCCAGGCGGCTGAGAAGCGCCACGCCCTCCCGCGGAGGGTTTCGCCAGGTGCGGCCGGGTAGACCGCCAGTGTGGACATCGGCGCACCCGCCGGAAGCGCTATCGCCGCCCCGAGCCGGGCCAGCGCCGCGCTGTGCACCTTGTGCAGACTGACGGTGTCCAGCGCATCGCTGATCCTCCGCGGATAGCGAGCATGTTCCACGCCCGCAGTGCGCAGGGCATTCTGCCGATAGCCGAGCATCGGGCTCACCGGGCAGTCCGGCCGAGCGTTACTCCTCGCTCGGCTCCCGCATCAGCTCGGCGAGCCGATCCCACGCCGGGGACGACGCGCCGGGCTGCGACTGAACCGCCAGCCGGGCAATGGTCGCGTCGTGATCCGGGACGACGCTCGACCCATTCTCCCTGCGCGCGAACCACTCTCGTGTCCGCGCCGCCAACTCGGGTAGCCGCGGGTCCTCCGGGGAGCAATCGTAGACGGCGTCGTAGTCGAGATAGATGGCGCGAAACTCGGGATCGCTGAGTAGTTCACGTTTTTCGGCGATCCATGCCTCCGCCGCGGTGGGTGAGGCGGTCTGTATGAGGATCCACCCGTCGCGTTCCAGGTGGATCTGGCGCTCGCTGACGCCGAGTTCACGCAGTTCGTCGAGGTGGTCGGCGACATCCGCGGAGACGTAGAGGCGGTCCCCGCCGCGCAGTTGCGTGAGCTGATCCCGGGTTCGGCGCAACTGCTCGATGCGTTGTTCGAGATCGTGGTCGATCTCGGTGAGGGCCGCCGCGAGGGCGCCGGGGTCGGCGTCGAGCAGATCCTTGACACGGGCCAGCGGCACCCCGGCGTGGGCCAGTGTTCTGATCTTGACCAGGTCGATCGCGTGCTGCGCGGTGTAGCGGCGGTAGCCCGAGGCGTCGCGGTCGGGTTCGGCGAGCAGGCCGCGCTGGTGATAGTGGCGGACGGCCTTGACGGTCACCCCCGCATAGTCGGCGAGCTGTCCGATCGTGAGCATAGGAGACATCCTTCCGCGCGCCGGGCCGCTCACCAGCGCCGGGTCAGGCGGCCGCCGGCATTGCGGAAACGGGCGCGACCGTCACGAATGTCGTGGTAGGAGACGAGCAGCAATCGCAGGTAGCCGTCGAAGATCTCCGGCGGATAGCCGGCGGGGGCGAACAGGCCGGGCCGGACCGGTACGTAGCGTTGCGGGGGCGCCGAGGTCGCGCCACCGGCGAACGCGGTGAAGATGCGTTCCTGCGTCGCGTCGTCGGGTTCGTAGGTCACGCGCTCCTCGAGCTGCCCGTCGACGATGCCGACATCGACGCGGAGCTGTCCGGACCGGTAGGTGCCGACGTACGGGGTGAGGTCGACATCGGTATCGAATTCCTCGACGAGCGCGGGGATTTCGATGCCGAGGTGCTCGGTCAGCAGCCACCGCAGCAGCCGGTCGTGCAGCACGATCGCTCCGGAGATGTTGCCGAAGGCGGTGAAGACCAGGTCGTGTTCGGGGACGACGCACAGGATGGACACCCCGCCCGGCGACGCGCCCGAC
The DNA here is from genome assembly GCF_001612635.1 of Nocardia africana NBRC 100379. GTDB lineage: Bacteria > Actinomycetota > Actinomycetes > Mycobacteriales > Mycobacteriaceae > Nocardia > Nocardia africana. The sequence goes on from NZ_BDAV01000006.1 coordinate 156,501, forward strand.
ATCGCCAGCACCGTGGTGTCGCCGAACGGATACCGCACCCATCCGAGCCCCATCGGCGGGACGTTCGGTGTGTGCATATCGTGGGCCACCTGGTGCATCGCCGCCGTAGACTCCGCGGACAGGATTCGGACGCCGGTCGGCGCGACGCCACTCGCGAGATGGGTGCGCCCGAACGCCAGCAGGTCGGCGACCGTGCCGATCGGCGTGCCGCCGGCGGGTCCCCAGGTGTCGGGAAGCATGAACATGCCGGTCGGCTCGACGCTTCCGGTTTCGGGATCGATGAAGTGCCCGACCGCCGTGCTGCGCAGAATCGCTTGTCGCGCAGAGGTACTCGACGTCGCCATGCCGACCGGGGCGAACAACTCCCGCTCGAGCAGGTCCGGGTAGGGCGTGCCGGTCACGACTTCGAGCAGCCGGCCCGCGACGATCATGCCGCCGTTGGAGTAGCTGAGCTGCTCGCCGGGTTCGAACAGGGTGCCGCAACTCGCGAGGCCCTCCACGTAGTGTTTCAGGGCATCGCGGCCCTCCGCGTCGGGGAAGAACAGGTCCGCATCGATGCCGTTGGTGTGTGAGACCAGATGCCGGACAAGGATTTTGCTCGCGGCAGCGGAATCGCGGAGCGCGAATTCGGGCAGGTAGTCCACCACCGGCGCATCGAGTTCGAGCAGCCCGCGTTCGACCTGCTGCAGCACGAGCGTGGTGGTGAGCACCTTGGTGACGGAACCGAAGAGAAAACCGGTGTCGTCGCGCATCGGGGCGCCGGTGGCGAGGTTCGCGGTGCCGTGCGAGACGACGATCTGCTCGCCCGCGTGATAGACACCGGTGACGTAGCCGGGAACCTGGTCCGACTCACAGAAGGCGGCCACCTGCGAGCGGATCCGGTCGGCGATGGTGTGCAGTGCGTTGTTGTTCATGCGGACCATCGTCGAACCCTGCCCCAGGGGCAAGGTCAAGCCGCGGGCGGAAAGTACTTGTTCGACGGTCGGCGTTTATGTCGCGGGGGTCTCCGGGCTCAGTTCATAGGCCTTGTCGACCATCGGCGACCGCTCCCCGACCCCGTCGGCGGCGCGGCGCTTCCACACCGAGTCGAGCTGCTCGCGTAGTCCACCGACCATCTCGCCCGGCACGACATTGCGGTAGGTGTCGATCTCGCCGGTCAGCACTCCGACCGCCACATCGGCGACCGGGGCGGGATCGAACTGCTCGTGTGGGAAGGCCACACGCCTGTAGTCGAACAGCCGGCGTTCCGGGTCGTCGTCCCAGCTCTGCCAGGTGTCGAGCAGCCGATCGTTGAATCCGGTCAGATACGGCCCGGGGTTGATGGTCGCCACCTCGATACCGAATTCGGCCAGCTCTTGGCGCATCGCGTCGGCGACCGCCTCCACCGCGTGTTTCGATGCGGCGTACGCACCACCGAACGGATCGGTGATCAATCCCGCTATCGAGGACATGAAAACGATCCGGCCGCGCCGATTGGCAACCATCCGTTTGGCGATACCTTGAGTCAGCAACAGCGGACCGATCACGTTGACTTCGAATTGCCGTCGCAGATTCGCACCCGGAATGTCCACCATCGCCCCGCCCTCGCTCACCCCGGCATTGTTGAGCAGGACATCCACCTCCCACCCCGCGGCCTTGTCCCGGTCCCCCGGATGAGTGACATCGAGTTTTTCCACCCGTAGCCGAACCCCGCGCCGGGCCGCCTCCTGCTCGAGCTCCCACACCTGCGCATAGATCTCGACACCCGCGATCACGTCGAAGTCGGTCCGTTCGGCCAGGCGGAAGGCGGTATCCCTGCCGAATCCGGTGCCGGCTCCGGTTATCAATGCAGTGGTCATGTGTGTCGTGCTGCCCGGTCCGGCGCACTCGAAACCGATACCCGGCCAGGGCGGGTTTCCGGCGGAGGTTGCGGAGAAGTAGTTTCACGGCATGTGGTAGACGCATCCGCCCATTCCGAGGTAGTCCCGGAACTCACAGAGCAGATTGCTCAGCGCAGTGGCCGAGCCGGAGGACGAGCCGGTTCCGGTCGTGTCGGCGGATGCCGACGGGGCGGTAGCCGCGAGCGGCAGTGCCAGGGCGGCAGCGGTCAGTACCGTGGCGGCGAAGCACTTGCTCATGGGACTTCTCCATCTCGATAAGTGTTAGGGCTGACTGCGGCCCTGGTAACACCTCGAAGCGTAGGAAGCCCTCGAATATGGAAACAGCCCCGAGTTTCCAGGTCTGGTGACCATGGTGATTCGGGTCGCAGGGCGCACCGGCCGGGCGGGCGACCGGGATAGCCTGGGCCGTAGGGAGGGCATCATGATGATCGAATTCGTTCCGGACCAGGATCTGTATCCGTTCGAATCGCGCTGGTTCGACTCGTCGGCCGGGCGCGTGCACTACATCGACGAGGGGGCCGGGCCGGCGATCCTGTTCTGTCACGGGTCTCCGACATGGAGTTTCCTCTACCGCCACATCGTGACAAGGCTGCGGGATCGGTATCGGTGTGTCGCGGTGGACTCTGTGGGGTTCGGATTGTCCGAACGGCCTTCCGGTTTCGGTTATACGGTCGCGGAGCACACCGCCGTGCTCGGCGAGTTGATCGATCATCTGCGGCTCGACGACTTCATCGTCATGGGACAGGACTGGGGCGGGCCCATCGGGTTGGGCGCGGCGGTCGCGCGGGCGGATCGGATGCGGGGAATCGTGTTGGGTAACACGGTGTTCTGGCCGATCGAGGCGATGGCGAACAAGGCGTTCAGTACGGTCATGAGCAGCCGCCCGATGCAGCGCCGGATACTCGAGCGGAATTTTCTCATCGAGCGCGTGCTGCTCTCGGAATTGGGCCGCACGCTCACCGCGGCCGAAGCCGAGCACTATCGCGCGGTTCAGCCCACCGCGGCGGCACGATGTGGGCTCGCGGTGATGCCCCGCGAAATTCGTGCCGCGACCCCGCTGCTGGCGCAGCTTTCCCTCGATGTTCCCGCGCTTCTCGGAGACAAGCCGACGCTGGCGGTGTGGGGGATGCGTGACATGGTGTTCCGGCCGAAAGCATGTCTGCCGCGCATACGAGCCGCTTTCGATGACCTGGAAATCGTCGAATTGTCGGATGCTCGGCACTTCATCCAGGAACAGGCCCCGGAAGCGATCGCGACGGCCATCGCGCATCGCTTTCGATGAGCGTGTGCGGCACAGCAGAAGGCGTCGTTCTGCGGCGCATCGGCGACGCGCCGCCCGACACCCCGCACGGCGCATCGAACCGCGGGAAGACCGGCGCGGTTGTCGGTGGAACAGCTTATTGTGGACGCCGACCAGCCCGGCGATAATCGGTAGCCGTTCTGCGGCAAGTCGGCCGACCACTCGAACCTGATGAGACCGTGAAGGTTTCGGAAAGCGTGCGATGAACAGGCGTGCACTTCTTTCACCGTTCGTCACGATCTCGATCTGCTTGCTCACGATGGGCGTTGTCGGATGCGGTGGTTCGGCCGGGGAGACGGTCGGCGACGGCAACGCGGTCTCCGATATCCGGAGTGTCGGGACGGCCTCGGCAGCGACATCCGTTGCGTTGCCCGGCATGGCGGTGCCCGGTCCATCACATGCCGATACTCGCGCGTACTTCGCCAACTCCGGCGGGATCGACGGGTACTACTTCACCACTGCGACCGGGCGGTGGCATTGCGCGATCATCGTCGGCGGTGACCCGCACATGGCCGGGTGTCAGGCTGCGACGCACACCGAAGGGGGGATCGGGGTGAAAGGTGCTCCGACGGTGGAGAATCACTACTCGCACAAGCAGGTTCCGCCCGACACGATTCTGATCGAAAGGGGCGGCGAACCGCGTTTCGCGGTACTGGGCCAAGCGGTGTTCCACCTGGCACCGGATGCGGCAAAAGTGTTGCCTTACAACACGTCCCTGTCGGCGGACGGCTTCACCTGCACGGCCCGAGACTCCGGTGTGTCGTGTAGAGACGATGCCTCCGCGAAAGGGTTCACCGTCTCTACCGAAGGCTTCTCGATGAACTGACTTTCCTGGCCTCCCGCTCCGCCCCGGCCCGGAAGGCGAGTCAGCACAAAAACCACCAGGCGGTAGACGAGAACAGCCGGCACGATGGTCAGCAGGGCCAATCGCAAAACCACTACCGCCGCGGTTACAGCCAGATAGCCGAAGCCCAGCCCGTCGGGTGAGCCGTAGCCGTGCCGCGCCGAGAGCGCCGCCATCACCGCACGCAGGGCGAGGTACAGCACCACCAGGATCAGGGGAATGCGCAGCGGCCGGAGTGTCACGAGCAGCCGGTCGATGTCGGAACGTTTCATCGTGCGAGCTCCGGACCGGAGGTGAGGAAGGCCAGCAGGAGGGCATTGCCGCTCACACCGCCGGTCGCGAAACGCAGACGATCTCCGCTGCGCACGGGAATTCCGAGAAGGTCGGTGGTGCGGAACAGGCGGGTGAAGATGTCGCGGTGTCCGAACGCGTGGGCGGGAGCCAGAGCGAAACCGGTGGCGGAGACCGAGATTCCGAGGACCACCGGGCCACTGTCCATATCTCCGGGGCCGCTGTGACCGTGGCCGTATTCGTGAATAGCGCTGAAGCCGAGAATATTTCGTTCCTGGCGGAACAGAACGTTCGCCAATTGTGCGGCGAGGGCGCGATCGGCGAAGCCCGCGAAGTAGGCGGCCAGGCCGGTTCCCGACGCGCGCGGGGCATCGTGGGCGCGGCCGTCGGCACCCATCCGCTGGATGATCAGCCCTGTGTCGCGGTCGATCTGGACGGCGCGAACCTGCTGCGCCCAGTGCGCGAGCGCCGCGGTGTGGTCGGCGCCGGTCGCCCGGCCGTGCACCGCGATCGTGGCGGCGACGGCGGCCACGTCGGTCGGGTACGCCTCGCCGGGATAGGTGTCGATCAGCGCGGTCGGCGCGGCGAGCAGTCGCCGTTCGAGGGAGGCGACGATCGTGTCGAGTTTCTCGGCGAGGTCGGGCGGGAACGCCGGATCGACCAGCCGCGCCATCCCGAGCGCTAGAGCGGGATAGGAGAGGTAGGCGTGGCCGTGCGCGCTGTCGAGATGGCCGAGACCGTCCTCGCCGTGCCACGCATCGGTGAACACCGAAACCATATGCGGTAGCAGACTTTTGGCCGCGGCACGGGTCGCGACCGGAGCGTAGCGGCCTCGCCATTCGGGGTGTGCGAGGACCACCTGAGCGAGACCCAAGGCCGTCATCTGATGTGCGAGCAATCCCCACATCCCGTCGAGAACACCGGCCCCCGCGGCACGCTGCCGATCATCCTCGGCTTCGAACGCCACCAACTCCTCCGCGAGTCCGTGCACCCGCGCCGAATCCCCGCGAAACCACGCATCGGCCTCGCGACCACACCACCACCGCGGCAGCAGGCACACCACCGACGCCGCCACGACGATGCCGGCCACAATGGCAATCGAACGGCGAAATCTGATGCCCGCCACACCGGGCCGACCGGACTCCCCTAAGCCCGAGGGTAATTCCATACCTCACCGTACCCGTCGATCGAGCAGCCTCCACCGCGCGCGAGGACAGCTCGTCGGCGAATACGACGTCAGTGCACGGTTCGGTCCTCCGCGACGAAGCCGCGCAGCGCGACCACCCGCCGGCCGTCGACCTCCAACTCCGCGATCCCCCGTTCCGTGGGCGTGCGCACGCTGACGGTGACGAACCGGCCCGCCGCGATCGTCTTGCCGACCTCGAGCCCGCGTACCCGCTTCACGAATTCGGCGTGCCCCACGTCGGAACCGACCGGCCATTCCACCACCGCGCGCGGGCTGAGTACCGCGCGCACACCGGCCACGTCGCCGCGACCGGCCGCTTCCAGCAATCCGGTGGCGGCGCGCTTGCCCGCCGCGCCGACGCGACGGAAACCGCGGGCGAAGCCCAAAGCCCCACCGACACCTTGGTTTCCGAGCAGCTGCGGGGCGAGTTTCACGGCCGCGCCGAGCCCGCGCCCGCCGGCGCCGAGGAGTTGGGCGACCATGACCGGCAGCTCCCAGTGGGCATAGAGCCGGCCGATCTTCCATTCGCCGCCGACCTGCGTCAGGTCGTAGCGCAGGTGCATCGGCACCCGCAGGGTCACACCGGTGGACATGGTGGTGTCGAGGGTCAGGTCGCGATAGACACCGGCGCCGAGCACGACGTCGTGGTCGACGTGGAAGACGATGTCGTTGGGACCGATGAAGGTGTCGTAGAACCGTTCGATCGCCGCGCGGCCGATGTGCGGGCGCGAGCCGACGGGATCCTCGACCCGGCCGTCGGGCGCGAACAGATCCACCCAGGCCGCACGATCGTGCACCGCGACCGCCTGCGGAGATCGTTCCACCGTGGCGAGCAGCTCCGCCGCCGACGCATTCGCGGACATCGTTCCTCCAGACTCTCGACTCCCTCCAATCTATAACCTGTTCCAGTTTCATACCCGGTAACCAGCGAACCACCGGCAAGTCCGCGTGACGGATCTCGCGATGATCACGCCGCGACCCGGGCGTACGGTGACCGGTATGCAGGTCGGGCAACCCAGCAGAACCGCGATGGCCACCGCGCAGGCACGGGCCTATCACCAACTCGCCGACGAACCACGGATCTTCACCGATCCGCTGGCGGTGCGGCTCGTGGGCGAGGACGCGGCCCGCGACAACCCGTTCGACAAGGGCGTGGATCCGGAACTTGCCCGGCGGCGCCGGCTGTTCCTGGCCACGCGCAGTCGCTTCGCCGACGACACCGTCGCGGAGGCGGTCGCCGACGGGGCCCGCCAGGTGGTCGTACTCGGCGCGGGCATGGATACCGCCGCCTACCGCAATCCCCATCAGGATGTGCGGTTCTTCGAAGTCGACCATCCCGACACCCAGGCGTGGAAGCGAAATCGCCTGTCGGAGGCGGGAATCGAGGTGCCGGACTCGATGACCTTCGCCCCGGTGGACTTCCACCGCGACAACCTCGCCGACGCGCTGGCACAGGCCGGACTGGATCGCACCCGCAGCGCGGTGTACGTCTGGCTCGGCGTAGTGGTCTATCTCGAACACGACGCCATCGCCGAGACGTTGCGCTATATCGCCGGCCAGGGCGGCGGCGCGATTGTGGTGTTCGACTACTCCTACCCACCCGACGCGGGTCAGCAGGAACGCGGGAAACGCGTTGCGGCCGTGGGTGAACCGTGGGTGAGCTTCTTCACCGAGGAGCAGATGCGAAGCGAACTGGAGTCGGCCGGATTCACCGACATCGAGGACCACTCGGGGATCGCACTGGTCCGGTCCTATGCCGACATCCCCGCCACCGGACCGGCGCTCCCGGGCCCGCATCTCGTTCGCGCGAGAACCGCGTCGGACGACTGACTCGCCCGGGGCTCCGAAACCGGCTGCGGTACCGCACGCGCATCGACGACCGCCAACTTTGCACTCCCCGGAACAAATCTCCGGCAGACCGCGGTTGCCCCGAGAGATATCGAACTGCGAACTCGGGAGGTGCGATGCTGGCGATCGGATTCGAGGAGCCGGGTGGTCCGGAGGTACTGCGGCCGGTCGAGGTGCCCGAACCCCATGCGGGCGCCGGTGAGGTGCGGATCCGGGTGGCCGCCGCGGCCGTGAACCCCTCCGACACCGTGACCCGGTCCGGCATGGCGCACGATCGCTACCGGGAGGTGACGCCGCCCTACGTTCCGGGCTGGGACGCCGCGGGAATCGTCGACGAGGCCGGCCCGGAGACCGGCTGGCACAGTGGCGACCGGGTCGTCGCGATCACGTTACCGGTGCTCGCCGGTGGCGGCGCCTATGCCGAGAAGATCGTGGTACCGGCGAGCCAGGTGGCTCCCCTGCCCGAGGGAAGCGACTTCGTTTCCGCCGCAACGCTTCCGATGAACGGTCTCACCGCCTGGTTCGCCTTGGACGCACTCGACCCGCGAGCGGGACGCACGATCGCGGTGACGGGGGCAGCGGGCGCGGTCGGCGGGTACGTGATCCAGCTGGCGAAAACGCGCGGCTACACCGTCATCGCCGATGCGAAACCGGCCGATGAGCAGCTGGTCCGCGACTTCGGCGCCGACATCGTCCTGCCGCGTGGCGACGACCTCGCCTCCCGCATCCGCGCCCACGCACCCAACGGTGTCGACGCACTGATCGACACCGCGCTCCAAGGCGATGCGGTGCTCCCGGCGGTGCGCGACGGCGGTGCGTTCGTCATCCTGCGCCCCGCGGCCCTGGGTGGCGGAGCCACACCGGAGCGCGGTATTTCGGTCCACCTCGTCATGGTCGCCGATCACCTGGACGAACCGCATGCGCTGGGCGAGTTGAGCCGGCTCGCCTCCGAGGGCGCACTCACCCTGCGTGTGGCGCGCACGTTCCCCGCGGAACAAGCCGCTCAGGCTCACAAACTCCTCGAGGCGGGCGGCGTCCGGGGCCGCATCGTCCTCGAATTCTGAAGGGCGCGTCAGACCTTCCGTGGCGGCAGGGGCGGCAGCTCGAGGTTGTCGCGGAAGGTCTCGCCTACGTAGTCCGAGCCGACGATGCCGCGCCGGCGTAGTTCGGGCAGCAGACCTTCGAGCAGGAAGTCGCGGTTGCGCGGATCGTCGAGGCCACCGAGGCCGACCACGTCCAGAACGCCGGCGTCGTAGCGTTCCCGAATCGCGTCGGCGAGTTGCTCGGGCGTACCGGCGGCTGCCCAGTGACCGGTGTCCTTGGCCGCGATGATCAACTCGCGCAACGTTTTTCCGGATCGAGCCAGCGCCGTGAAGATCTCCACGCGCCCCCGGCGACGGTTCACCGCCTGCACATCGGGCAGCAGCGAGTCCGGGATCGGCCGGTCCAGCGGGAGTTCGGACAGGTCGATCTCACCGCCGAACATATCGGCCAGCGCGTGGCGGCCCGCCTCGAAATCGGTCGCCTCGGCACGTTCGCGAACCAGGCGCCGCGCCTCCTCCTCGGTGGCGCCGTAGGTGGTGTGCAGCGAGCTGAAGATGTACGGCAGTCCGTCGGCGCGGCCCAATTCGGCTGCGCGCGTGCGAATCTTCTTCGTGTAGATGAGCGCGTCGTCGAGCGTCGCCAGTGAGGTGAACACCACTTCGGCGAACCGGGCGCCCAATTCCACGCCGCCTTCGGACTGCCCGGCCTGGAATTGCACCGGCCGCCGCTGCGGCAGCGGTGGAATGTTCAGAGGACCGCGCACGGTGAAATAGCGTCCGGCATGGTCGATCGGGCGTACCCGCTCGGCATCGAGGACCGCGCGGCCGTTACCGTCCGGCGTGAGCGCACCCGGCTGCCAGCTGTCGAACAGCGCGTTCGCGACCTCGAGGACCTCGCCCGCGCGGGCGTAGCGTTCCTCCGGGCTCGGCAGGTCCCCGGCGCCGTAGTTCTCCTCCCCCACCGACGAGGTCACCGCATTCCACGCCGCGCGCCCGTTGCTGATGTGGTCGAGCGTCCCGAACAGTCGCGCCAGGTTGTAGGGGTGGTGGAAAGTCGTTGTGACCGTGGCGATCAGGCCCACATGCCGGGTCACCGCGCTGAGGGCGGACAGGAAGATCAGCGGTTCCTGCGCCCCGATGGCGCCCTGCGCGCCGAAACTCAGCAGATCCGCGGCGAACAGGGCGTCGAAGCGGTGTTGTTCGGCGAGTTTCGCGACACCGAGCGCGTCGTCGAGCGTCGAGCGCCGCGGATCGATCGCGGCATCGTAGATTTTCGGTGAACCACTGACCCCGGTCACGATCTTCAGCGGCCGGCGTCGCGCACTGCTACCCATCCCCCGACGGTATCGATAGCCGCCCTCGTCGCCACCGGTTGCATTCAGCCGGATCATTTCACGCGGATCGGGAATTGTGTTGCGAGCCTGATTGTTTCACCTCGCCGCGCACGAGTTGTTGATCCGCGGCGAGGTGACATCGGCTGCTATCGAGGCGACCGGCTCACGCTCCCGAGGGCTTCGGCGCCGGGCCGGGCGGAAGTTCCGGACCCACCGCCGTCAGACTGCCCGGCCGGCGCCCCTTCCCCCAGCCGATCTCGCGCCGATACGCGCCGATGTGCTCCCGCGGGACCGCTTGCTGCGGCGGCAGCGGCGTCGATTGCGGGTCCACGTACAGCGCGTCGGTCGGGCAGTACGCCTCACACATGAAACAGGTCTGGCAGTCGGATTGCCGTGCGATGACCGGGATTCCGTCGCCACCACGGTCGAAGACGTTCGTCGGGCAGACGTCGACGCATTTGTCGCAGGCGATGCACGCCGGGGCGTGAACCAGTTCGATCATCAGGCCACCGCCGCGACCGTGGGAGCGTCGGCCGAGCGCAGCGCAGCCGCTACCGTCCACACCTCGTCGAGCCCGCCGCTGAGGATGTGGTGATGCTGTGCGGGATCCAGCTCCGGATGGTCGGCCCGCTTGCTCATGCCACGAGATTCCGTGCGCGCCAAGGCAGATCGGTACATCAGTCGCCCGACCGCGGTGATCGCGGCGGCCTGGCGCGCCCGCACCCGGTCTTCGCCGGTGGCCCGCAGCCCCGCCGCCGCCTCCGCCCACACCGCGTCCAGGGCGGCCAGGGCCGGACGGATCCGGTCGCCGTGGCGCAGATAGTTCTTCTCGACCGGCAGGAGTTCGGCGCGCGCCGCGGCGAGTACCTCGTCGGCACCGATGCGCCCGGACCCGGTGGGCCGCAATCCCGTTCGCCCGGCCCGGGTCAAACCGTCCGGACGGCCGCCGCGTCGCGCGAATCGCGCCGCGGCCCGGCCGGCCCAGCTGCCCGACGACATCGCCCACGCCGCATTGTGGCTGCCGCCGCCGGTGAATCCGCCGCAGATGCGTTCGCGGGTGGCCGCGTCGCCCGCGGCATACAGTCCGCTCACCGAGGTCGCGCACTCGTCGCTGACCACCTCGATCCCGCCGGTGCCGCGCACCGTGCCCTCGGCCAGCAGTTCCACCTCGAAACGCTGGGTGAACGGGTCGATGCCGCGGCGGTCGAATTGCAGGAAGAAGTTCGGCTGCCCGCGCCGCATCTGCTCCTGGGTGGTTCGGTCCGCCCGATCCAGTTGCGCGAATACCCTCTCCTGCAACAGGGTTCGCGCGATGACCGACCGCCCCTGCACGGATCCGGCGCCCTCCAGGATGCTGCCGTCCTCGTGGAAGAAGGTGGCATAGCGGTAGTAGGCGGTCTTGGTGACGGTCGAGCCCTTCGCGGCGATGCCGTAGGCGTTGGAGAACTCCATCCCGGAGAAGCGGGCACCCACCTCGGCGGCCATGAGCGTGCCGTCACCGGTGTCGACGTTGGTGCCGAGCGCGCGCGACAGGAACGCGCAGCCGCCGGTGGCCAGGACCACCGCACCGGCGTGCACGCGGTAGTCGCGATGCTCGCGCAGCAGGTAGCCGGCCGCGCCGCGGACCGTGCCGTCCCGATCGACCAGCAGCTCCAGGGCCGGGGCGTGGTCGACGATCCGCACGCCCAGCCGCCGCACCCACGCCCGCATGCGGCGCATGTATTCCGGGCCCTGCACGCCGGTGCGAATCGGGTTGCCGGTGCGCGGGTCGACCGGGAACGGGTAGCGGCCCTCCTCGGCCAGTCGCCGCATATTCGCGTAGGTCTGGTCGAGCACCCGATCCATCCAGTGGTGGTCGGCGAGGAAGCCACCCAATTCCTCGCGGCTGGCCTTGGCCGCTGCCCGGGCCGCCGGATCCGGCGCCACGTACCAGACACCCGTCCCCGCGGGGGCGGTCGCGCCGCTGGTGCCGCAGTACCCCTTGTCGACCAGCACCACCTCGGCCCCCGCCTCACGGGCGTGGATCGCCGCCCAACACGCCGCCGGCCCACCACCGATCACCAGCACACCGGCATCGATCTGCCATGCCTCGCTCATCGCAGTACTCCTTCGAAACGGGGCCGAAACCGCTGCCGGACACATGCCCGACAGAAATCCTCGCCCGCGCCCCGGCAGCGGAGAATCCTTACGATCAGCAGGATTCTGTGGAGCGGTCGCGGGCGCCGGCGGAGTTCGAATCACGCCCCGCACAAACCGTTTACGCGCACGCACCCGTTTGGTTGACTGCCGTCGCCCCGGTCCGGAGACCGGGGTTATCGCGACTATCGGACGGGTGTCTCGCATGAGTGAACGGCAACTGCATCTGAACGCCTTCATCTATCCGGCGGGCCATCACGAGGCCGCGTGGCGGCACCCCGACAGCCGGCCCGACCGCATCTACGACGTGACCTACTACCAGGAGATCGGCCGCACCGCCGAGGCCGCCACCCTCGACGCGGTCTTCTTCGCCGACGGCCCCGCGCTGCGCACGGATGTGCGCTACAACGCCGCGCCCGGCCTGGAACCGATCACGCTGCTCACCGCGATCGCCTCGGCCACCACCCATCTGGGCCTGATCGCGACCGCGTCCACGACCTATTACGAGCCCTACAACCTGGCGCGGCTGTTCTCCTCGCTCGATCACATCTCGGGCGGGCGCGCCGGGTGGAATATCGTCACCACGGGAACCGATCTCGCCGCCGCCAATTTCGGCCTGGACCGACACCCCGATCACACCGAACGGTATGCACGCGCCCGCGAATTCGTCGACGCGGTCGTCGGATTGTGGAACAGCTGGGACGACGATGCGGTGCTCCTCGACCGTGCCGCCGGCATCTACGCCGATCCGGACAAGATCCATCGCATCGATTTCCGCGGCGAATATCTGCGCGTGCGTGGGCCGTTCAATGCCGCGCGCACCCCGCAGGGCCATCCGGTGCTGGTGCAGGCCGGCGCCTCCAACGACGGACGAGCCTTCGCCGCCCGCTACGCCGAGGCCATTTTCACCGCCCACCAGCGACTCGAGGACGCCCAGACGTTCTACGCCGATATCAAGCGCCGGGCCCGCGGCTTCGGCCGTGACCCCGAGCATGTGAAGATCCTGCCGGGGATCAGCCCCTTCATCGCCGATACCGAGGCGCGGGCCGAACAGCTGCAACGCGAATTCAACGAACTGACGGTGCCCGAATACGGTCTCGGACAGTTGGAGAGCCTCGCCGGGCAGTCGCTGCGGAATCTGGCTCTCGACGAACCGGTGCCCATCGAATTGTTCGCCGACGCGGGCGATGTCACCGACAACGCGGCCAGCCGCCGGCAGGTGATCGCGGGCATCGTCACCCGCGAGCGGCCCACGCTGCGGGGACTGCTGCACCGGCTGGCGGGCGCGCGCGGGCACCGGGTCTTCGCGGGCACGCCCGAACAGGTCGCCGACACCATCGAGGACTGGTTCCGCCACGGCGCCGCGGACGGATTCAACGTCATGCCGCCCTACTATCCGGGCGGACTCGAGGTGTTCACCAGCACGGTGGTGCCGATTCTGCGCAGCCGCGGGCTGTTTCGCACCGAATACACCGGCACCACGCTGCGCGACCACTTCGGGCTGCCGCGCCCCGGGTCGGCCGCGGCGAACTGACGCCGAAACCGCTCCGCTGCTTCGCTTCTCAGCGCGCCGGGCACTCGTTCGGCGCGGGCAGACCGCGCAGTCGCTGGTCGAGCCAGTCGATCGCGCCCGGGAATCCGGCCATCAGGGTGATGGAATGCTCTCCCAGCACGGTGCGGTAGACGGCGGGCACGCCGTGAGCACACTGCGTGCGGAACAGGTCGGTCGAGTCGACCTCGGGAATCCAGATGTCGAGTATGCCGTGGTAGATGTACAGCGGCGCAGCGGATTTCCGGTCGCGCAGATCGGTGGCGGCGAAGAGGGCACGGGCCGCGTCGGTGTCGAGCGGGTGGGCGGTATCGGTCGCCAGCTCGATCGGCACGCCGGTCACGCCGAGTGGCCCGTTGCTGTCGCCGCAGGTGTCCTTCACCGGAGAGGTGGCCAGCCACTCCCCCAGATGGTTCAGCTGATCCAGCAGTTCCGGATGCTCACGGGCGAAGGCCAGCGCGACGACCATCAGAATTCCCGACGCGATATTGCCGTTGAAATGACGGGCCACCTCGCTGTAATCGGTGGCCAGGCCGCCGACCGACACCCCGACGATCGACCCCGCCAGTTCGGGCGCGTACTCGTCGAGCAGCATATCCGCCGCATAGGCCGCGATCGCACCGCCGGAATAGCCGCCGATCGCGAACTTGCTGTCCCCCAGCGTCTTCGGCTCGACCGTCCGCACCGCGCGCATCGCGTCGAGGATCACGTGCCCCGCGACATGTGGTTCGGCATAGGCCATCCACGGCCCCTCGTGGTCGGGGACGAGAACTCCGTATCCGTGCGAGAGGCCCCACCACGTGGTGGGCGGGAAGAGATCGCCCGCACTGAATTTGGGATGCAATCCGTGTGCGAGGGCATAACCGGGGGTGCAGCGCAGGCCGAGCGAATTGATCGGGATGGCGTTCACCAGCACCGGCCGCTGTCCGGGACCGGTCCAGTTCGCGGCCGGAATCAGCAAGGTCGCCGTGCCGAAGGACGGCGCACCGGTCGCGCCCGTGGAACGGAATTTCAACTGCAGCGCGCGGGCGATCGGCACCACGGCCAGCGGCGCGGCCGTGGCGGTCACATCCCGCACCTCGATCGGGTCGCCGGGACGCATGGCGTCGAGGCCGGCCGGCCACTGATCGAACAGCGGATCGCCGGCCGGTGGCGACAACACCGCCCGCCACAGCGCGGCGAGTTCCGGTCGCAGTTGCGCAGTGGGTGGCGACGGCGCGGGCGGCAGGTTCGGCGCCGGGATCGTGCGATCGATCCACTGCTGCCATTCGGTCGAGTCCGTGGGCGCCGGGCCGTCGTCCGCGCGAGCGAGCGGTGGGCGAACCGTCATCGACACCAGCAGGGCACATGCCGCGAGCACGACGAGCAGCAGCGTCCGGGCTCGTTTCACAGCAACCTCCACAACAGATCGACCAGCCCGGTTCCGGGGCGGTAGTGACTGGAGCCGAGATCGGGTTCGAAATACCCGCCGGGCACCACGATATCCCCAGCTGACGGCACCTGCGCGCAACTGACCGCCGTGCCGCCGGCCGAGTCGGCCACGACGATGCCGGCGGCGAGTACGACCGCCTGGGCGAATCGCCGGAAAGGTCTCTGTGTCACACCGAAAACCACTGTGCCCCTTTGTGAACGACCGCCCCGACGCACGCACACCATACGGTCGGCCGGAGGGGCGGAGCGGCGATCCGGACGCGGTCGTTGCGAACTCACGAAACCGGGCCGCCGATATCGGTCCCCGGCACAACGAGCCGACGACCGAAACGGGCGCGTTCATCAAATGTGCATGATGCACTTCGTATGTATGATGCAACCGTCGGCTCGTGACCTTCGAGAGTAGGGCGTGGAGAAAGCACAAACCGCCGGGCGTTCCGGCGCGATTCTGGCGGTGCTGGCATTCGCCGGCATCGTCGTCTCGCTGACGCAGACGGTGGTCGTGCCGTTACTCGGTCAGCTGCCGCAGATACTGCACACCAGCCCGGCCAACGCCACATGGGTTGTCACCGTGAGCTTGCTGGCCTCCGCGGTCACCACACCGGTGTCGGGACGATTGGGTGACCTCTACGGCAAACGCCTGGTGCTGCTCGGCTCCACCGTGCCACTGCTCGTCGGTTCGGTGATCTGCGCGGTGTCCTCGTCGCTGTGGCCGATGATCGTCGGGCGCGGCCTGCAGGGCATGAGCGCCGGCATCGTGCCCGTCGGCATCGCCGCGCTGCGCGATCTGCTGCCGCGCGAGCGCCTCGGATCCGGTATCGCGCTCATCAGCTCCTCGCTCGGTATCGGCGGGGCGCTGGGCCTGCCGATGGCGGCCGCGGTCATCCAGTACTCCGACTGGCGAGTGCTGTTCTGGACGATGGCCGCGCTCGCGGCGGTGATCGGCGTCCTGATCTTCACGCTGATCCCCGCCACCCCGCCGAGTTCCGCCGCCACCGGACGGTTCGACGTGCTCGGCGCCCTCGGCCTCGGCGTGGGCCTGGTGTGTTTGCTGCTCGCGGTGTCCAAGGGCTCGAGCTGGGGCTGGAGCAGCGGCCTGACCATCGGCTTGTTCGTCGCCGCCGTCGTCGTCCTGCTGCTGTGGGGCTGGTGGGAACTGGCCGCCCGCAACCCGCTCGTCGATCTCCGGGTCACCGCGCGACCGCAGGTGCTGCTGACCAACGCCTCCTCGATGGTCGTCGGCATGGCGATGTACGCCCAATCGCTGGTGGTGCCACAGTTGTTGCAGCTGCCGAAGGCGACCGGATACGGCCTCGGGCAATCGATGATGGCGATGGGTCTGTGGATGGCCCCGGCCGGACTCATGATGATGCTGGTCTCCCCCCTCGGCGCCACACTCTCCGCCCGCAGCGGGCCCAAGATCACCCTGATCGTCGGCTGCGTCATCATCGCCGCCGGATACGGGTCCTCGATGGCGCTGATGGGCAGCACCTGGGGCCTGCTGATCGTGACGCTGATCATCAACACGGGAGTGGGATTCGCCTACGGCGCCATGCCGGCCCTGGTGATGGCCGCGGTGCCGCAGTCGGAGACGGCCGCCGCCAACAGCTTCAATACGCTGGTGCGCGCCATCGGCACCTCGGTCGCGGCGGCTGTGGTCGGCGCGGTCCTGGCGCAGATGACGATCTCCCTCGGTGGGCATGCGGTGGCGAGCGAGAACGGCTTCCGGGTCTCTCTGCTGATCGGATGTGGTGTGGCCGTGGCCGGTGCGTTGGTGGCGACGCTCATTCCGCGACACCGGACGGCAGCGATCGCCGCCACCGCCGCTGTGGATATGGATGCCGAGCACAGCGCGCACGCCAACGAATCCGCGGTCGCTTCGGAGTCGAACACTGTGCAGCACAACGGTATCGCGCAGACACCGCACCGGCCCGCCGTGTCCGGACCGGTCGCCTTCGGTCGCGTCCACGACTCCCGCGGTGCGGCGCTGCCGAATGCCGTACTCACCCTGATCTCGATGTCGGGCCGCCAGATCGGCCGGGCGCTGACGGATGCCGAGGGCTACTTCGAACTCGCCGCCCCCGAACCCGGCTCCTACGTTGTGATCGCCTCTATCGACGGCCGCCGCCCGGACGCGTCCACGGTGCAGCTCGCGCAGCATCCGGTGCCCTGCGAGGTGGTTCTCACCGCGATGGCCGGACCGACCGGCACCGTCTCACGCGGTGACGACGGCGCCGCCATCTCGGGCGCCCGGGTGTCGGCCCTCGACGCTCGCGGGGAGGTGCTCGCCTCCGCGGCCACCGCCGCCGGCGGCACGTTCGGCCTCGTGGAACTGCCCGAAGGCGATATCACGATCGCGGTGAGCGCCAACGGTTTTCACCCGGCCGCCTTCCCGGTGCGAGCCGGTGGCAGCGACACACCGCGCCTCGACGTGACGCTGCGCCCCTGCGCCCGCCTGCACGGCGTGGTGCGCGGACGCGATGGCCGCCCTCTGCGCGACGCCCTGGTCACCCTCACCGACCGGGACGGCACCGTGGTCGACACCCTGGTCACCGGCCTCGACGGCGCCTACACCTTCGCCGACCTGCACGACGGCACCTACACGGTGGTGGCGAGTGGGTACGCACCCGTGCACACCCCGGTGGTGGTCGGCGCCGCGGCCGAGGAGCTCAATGTGGAACTGGGACATGGCAATTCGAGCGAATCCGATGCCGCCGAACAGGTGGTGAGCCGGTATTCGGGCAACTAGGTTCCATCTAGGTTCCATCCCCCGCGCGTCAAGGAAGAACCGCGGTTCCACCGGGCACCGACCAGCTGGCCAGCATCCGCAGCGCCTGCTGCGACGGGCTGCCCGGCTCGGTCGTGTACAGGTACAGCGTCTGATCGGAATCGCCCGGCAGCGTGAGGGTTTCGTACTCCACCGTGAGCTCGCCCGCCACCGGATGACGCAGCCGCTTCGAGCCGTGTGTCCGCTGCAGCACCCGGTGCTCGGCCCACCACTGCCGGAATTCGCCGGCTGCCGCGCTCAGCTCCTCGACCAGGGCGAGTCCGGCGCGATCCCCGGGATTGTTGCCGACATCGAGGCGCAGGCTCTCGACCGCCGCACGGGCCTGCGTTTCCCAGTCGAGGAACAGCCCACGCGGCTCGCTGCCCAGAAACATCCAGCGCACGTAGTTGCGCTCCCTGGCAGGCAGGGCGGCGAAGTCGGTGAAGAGGGCGTGCGCCATCCAATTGCTCGCCAGCACGTCGGCGCGGCGGCCGAGGACGAGTGCGGGCACCGCGTCGAGGGAGTCGAGCAGCTGGTACAGGCCGGGGCGGACGCGCTGCACCGGCACGCTGCCCCGCGCGATACCGCTCGGGCGGCCGATCAGCTGCCCGAGGTACTCGCGCCCCGCGGCGTCGAGGTCGAGCGCGCGGGCGACGGCGTCCACCACGCCGACGGACGGTGTGATCCGCCGGCCCTGCTCGAGCCGGGTGTAGTAGTCGGCGGACACACCCGCGAGCCGCGCGACCTCCTCGCGGCGCAGGCCGGGAACCCGGCGTACCCGGTTGTCGGTGGGCAGCCCGGCGCGGGCGGGATCGATCTGGGCGCGGGCGCGGCGCAGGAAGTCGGCCAGCTCCCGATTCGGCTCGCTCATACGTCCAGTGTCGCCGGAACCCGCCCGCCCTGCCTGGTCCGCCGCGTCCTACGTTCCGCCGTCCCAGGTCGGAGCGGGCCGGTTATACCGCCCTGACCAGCGGCTACGGCGGCCAGACTGGGATCACCGGACCTCGGAGGGAGGTCCGCGAACCCGAAGGAACACAACGATGACCGCACCCGCAACGTGGTTCGTGACCGGCGCCTCCCGCGGCCTGGGCCTGGAACTGGTGAAGCAGTTGCTCACCCGCGGCGAGAACGTCGCCGCCACCACCCGCTCGGCCGACCGGTTGCTCGCCGCATTGGACGGCATCGACACCGCCCGCCTGCTCCCGCTCACCGTCGACCTCGCCGACGAGAGCCGGGTGAGCGCCGCCGTCCGGCACACGCTGGACCGCTTCGGCAGTGTCGAGGTCGTGGTGAACAACGCCGGCTACGGCTACCTCTCCGCTGTCGAAGAGGTGTCCGACGCCGACGCCCGGCGCATGTTCGACATCCAGGTCTTCGGCGTCTGGAACGTGCTGCGGGCACTGCTGCCACACCTGCGCGCCCACGGTCGTGGGCACATCGTGAACATCTCCTCGGTGCTGGGGCTCACCACGGTGCCGGGCTGGGGCCTCTACTCGGCCGGCAAGTTCGCGCTGGAGGGACTGACCGAAGCCCTGGCGGGCGAGGTCGCCGAGCACGGCATCCGGGTCACCCTGGTGGAGCCGGGCTACTTCCGGACCGAGTTCCTCACCACCGACTCGCTGGCCCTGCCCGCTGCCACCACCGACGGCTACGAGCCCATCCGGCAGATGACCAGCGATCACCTGGCGATGCAGGGCACCCAGCTCGGCGATCCGGTGCGCGGCGCAGCCGCGATTCTCGCGCTGGTCGACCGCGGCGACGGACCGCTGCGGCAACTGCTCGGCTCCGACGCCCGCGCCTACGCGATGGCGAAGGTGGAGGCGCTGCGCGCGGACATCGAAGCAGGCGGAGAGCTGGCGCTGAGCACCGATATCCGATAGCCGGACCGGCGGGACACTGCGCTGGTCCTTCCTCGCGAAGGGGCAACTCAGCGCCGGCGGCCGGATATCGCCTCCCGGCGAGACCTCTAGCCGCGTAGCGCGGTGTGCAGCCGCGCCGCGGCGACGGCTCGGCGGCCGTCGCCGGCGGGTAGCAATTCCAGTGCGCGCTCGTGGATTTCGATATCGGCCGGCATGCGTTCGCCCAGTGCCAGCGCGTGGCCGGGATCGCCACCGGTCAGAACCGCCGTGCGGACGGCGACCTCGAGATGTTGCCGCCATTCCACGATGGCGGGTGTCTCCGAATCCGGGAGCAGCGGACCGCGATACAGGCGCAGTGCCGTCTCGGTGTCGCCCGCGTCCAGTGCGGTGAGCAGATCGGCCGCGTCGCAGCGGATCGGCGCGGTCAGCCGGTAGACGCGGTTGGCGATGGCCGCGTCGGTGGCGCGGCGCAGATGCGAGACGTCGGCCTTGAGGGTGCTGGAAACGACCGGGCGGTCGCCGTAGATCGCGTAGTGCAGGCGTTCGGGGGTGAAGCCGCCGGGTTCGAGGGCGAGTAACGTGAGGATCTCGATCTGCCTGGGGCGCAGGCGAATCGGAGTGCCGTCGCGGGTGGCGCGGGCGGCGCCGAGGCAGTTCAGCCGCAGGCCGGTCGCGGGCGGGGCGAGGGTGCGCAGACGATTCTCGATCGCGGTCACCAGCGACTGCACGGTCGCCATCGCCAGCGGATGGGTGCGATCCCAGGTCGAGGACAGATCCAGGGAACCGAGCCGGCGGCCGTCGGCGCCGTGAATGGGCGCGCAGTAGCAGACCCAGCCGTGCAGCGCGGCCACCAGGTGTTCGGCGGAGAACACGCGGTTCGGCCGCCCGGTGCGCAGGGCCAGCGACAGTGCGTTGGTGCCCATGTGCGCCTCGTCCCAGCGACCGCCGGGCGCGAAGTTGACGCGCTCGGCGCGGCGGCGCATCACCGGTCCGCCGCACGACCACAGAATCGTTCCGGCGTCGTCGGTGACGGCGGCGACGAAGCCCGCGTCCTCGGCGATATCGCGCAATTGCTCGGCCAATTCGGTCACCGGCCGATACAGCGGCGAGTCGAGCCAGCGCGCACCGATGTCGGTGTCGCTGCCGGGTGCGCTGTCGCGAGCCGGGTCGACCGATCCCAGCGAGCGCCGCCAGGAGCGGCTCACCTCGGCACGGACGGTGCTGTCACACACCGTCTTCGACGCCGAAGCGGCGTCCGCTCCGCCGCGGACCCAACGCGCCCATTCGGATTCGAGCGCGGCTCGCCGCCGAACCAGGGTGCTGCTGTCGTTCATCGTCTGCTTCTCCACCCTTCCGTCACCGACCCCGCGGTCGCGTCAACCAGTTGCCAACCCCGTCGCACCACACTGCCGCCATGGACGACTTGACCACCGGGAATCCGGATCTCTCGACGCACCGGAACGAGTACTCCGGCGCGGAACTGTACGGACTGGCCGCCGCCGATCGCGACGGATTCTGGGCTCGGCAGGCCGAGCACCTGCACTGGGACACCCACTGGCACACCGTGCTGGAACGCCCCGCACCCCATCGCGCCCGCTGGTTCGCCGGCGGCCGGCTCAATGTCGCCTACAACTGCGTGGACCGCCACGTCGACGCCGGGTACGGCGACAAGGTCGCCATCCACTGGGTCGGGGAACCCGGCGACACCCGCGATCTCACCTACGCCGAATTGCAGCGCGCGGTGCACCGCGCGGCGAATGCCTTGGCGCGCTTGGGTTTGCGGGCCGGTGACCGCGTCGCGATCCAGCTGCCGATGATTCCGGAGGCCATCGTGACGATGCTGGCCTGCGCCCGCCTGGGCCTGGTGCACAGCGTCGTCTTCGCCGGATTCTCCTCCGCCGCGCTGCGCGCCCGGATCGACGACGCCGGCGCGCGCGTGGTCGTCACCGCCGACGGTCAATACCGGCGCGGCGCGGCCGTGCCCATGAAGGAGCGGGTCGACGAGGCGTTGGCCGGCGCGGCCACGGTGGAGAAGGTGGTCGTCGTCCGCCGCGTCGGCGACGACCTCGCCGGTGAGCTGCCCTGGACCGAAGGCCGCGATATCTGGTGGGACGAGTTGCTGGCCGGAGTCCCGGATCGGCACGAATACACCGCGTTCGACGCCGAACATCCGTTGTTCATCCTCTACACCTCGGGCACCACCGGGAAACCGAAGGGCATCCTGCACACCACCGGCGGCTACCTGACCCAGGCCGCCTACACCCATCGCCTGGTCTTCGATCACGATCCGGGCCGCGACGTGTACTGGTGCACCGCCGATATCGGCTGGATCACCGGGCACACCTATCTGGTGTACGGGCCGCTGGCCAACCGGGCCACCCAGGTGGTCTACGAGGGCACGCCGAACACCCCGCACGAGGGACGGCACTGGGAGATCGTGCAGCGCTACCGCGTCACCATCTACTACACCGCGCCGACGCTGATCCGCACATTCATGAAGTGGGGCAACGACATTCCCGCCCGCTACAACCTGTCGAGCCTGCGGGTTCTGGGCAGCGTGGGCGAACCGATCAATCCCGAGGCGTGGGCGTGGTACCGCGAACACATCGGCGCGGGACGGGCGCCGATCGTCGACACCTGGTGGCAGACCGAGACCGGTGCGGCGATGATCGCACCGCTGCCCGGCACCCGCCGGCCCAAACCCGGTGCGGCACAACAACCGTTGCCCGGCATCTCGGCGAAGGTGGTCGACGACGCGGGCCACGAAGTCGCGCCGGGCGAATCCGGATATCTCGTGCTCGATCAACCGTGGCCGGGCATGGTGCGCGGCGTGTGGGGCGACGAGGAACGCTTCCGCAGCACCTACTGGGAACGCTTCGCCGACCACGGCTACTACTTCGCCGGCGACGGCGCCCGCTACGACACCGACGGTGACATCTGGATCCTCGGCCGCACCGACGACGTCATGAACGTCTCCGGCCATCGGCTCTCGACCGCCGAGATCGAATCGGCGCTGGTCTCGCATCCCGCGGTGGCCGAGGCGGCCGTCGTCGGGGCCGCCGATGCGGTGACCGGGCAGCGCATCGTCGCCTTCGTCGTCACTCGTGACGGCAGCGCGGACACCGCCTCCGAGGAACTGCGCGGCCACGTCGCCACCGAGATCGGCCCGATCGCGGCGCCGAAGCACATCCTGCTCGTGCCCGAACTTCCGAAGACCCGCTCCGGCAAGATCATGCGCCGCATTCTGCGCGACATCGCCGACGGACGCGATATCGGTGAAACCACCACTCTGGCCGATCCCACTGTGGTGGAAGAGATTTCGCGGCAGTTCAGCCCAACGAACTGAGGTGTGCATCGAATCGACCCCGCCGCACAGACCCGGTGCGGCGGGGTCGCTCGTCGCGGGGATATCGGACATCGTCGGCCGTCACCTCACGAAAATTCTGTCGTTCATCGCTTTCTCGGGCCGGGTCGCTCGTGTCGAACGACCCGGCCGGGCCTTCCCTCAGCTCAGGTGGTGCACTTCCTGCAGCCCGTACACGGGCGTGGGGATCTGTTCGTATCGCGCCTTCAGCTGCAGCGCCAGATACAGCGAATAGTGGCGCGACTGATGCAGATTGCCGCCGTGGAACCACAGGCCGTCCTGCTGTGTGGGCTTCCACATATTGCGGAGTTCACCCTCGAACGGGCCCGGGTCCTTGGTGGTGCCCGATCCGTAACCCCAGCATTTGCCGACCTTGTCGGCCACCTCCTGGCCGATCAGATCCGCGGCCCAGCCGTTCATCGAGCCGTATCCGGTGGCGTAGACCACCAGATCCGCCGGCAGTTCGGTGCCGTCGTCGAGAATCACCGCATCCTCGGTGAG
The DNA here is from genome assembly GCF_001612635.1 of Nocardia africana NBRC 100379. Taxonomy (GTDB): domain Bacteria; phylum Actinomycetota; class Actinomycetes; order Mycobacteriales; family Mycobacteriaceae; genus Nocardia; species Nocardia africana. Next base: position 179,834 of record NZ_BDAV01000006.1, read on the forward strand.
CTCGCGAACCTGCCCGTGTGCCAGGGCGACCTCACCGTTCGCGATGAGCTCGCTCGCCCCGACGTCGATGTAGTAGCCGGAGCCGCGACGCAGATATTTCAGGAACAGCCCGGAGCCGTCGTCACCCCAGTCGAGTTCGAAGCCGGCCGCGGTCAACCGGTCGTAGAAGTCGGCGTCGCGCTCGCGGATGGCGTCGTAGATCGGGATCTGGAACTGGTGCATGATCCGGTACGGCAGCGAGGCGAAGATCAGATCGGCCTTGTCGGTGGTGATGCCGTTCGCCAGCGCCCGCTCCGAATACAGATCGCCGAGGCCGAGTTCCATCAGCGAATCCGAGCGCACGATATGCGTCGAGGAGCGCTGCACCATCGTCACCTGCGCGCCGACCTCCCACAGCGCCGCACAGATATCGTGCGCGGAATTGTTGGAGCCGATCACCACGACCCGCTTCCCGGCGTAGGCGTCCGGCCCGGGATGTTGGCTCGAATGCTGCTGTTCGCCCCGGAACCGCTCCATACCAGGGAAATTCGGGATGTTCGGCTTACCCGACATCCCGGTGGCGAGAACCAGATGCCGGGGACGCAGCACGAGCTGCTCACCGTCGCGTTCGACATGCACCGTCCATTCGCCGGTGGTGTCGTCGTAGGCGGCCGAGGTGCAGGTGGTCTTCGACCAGTACGGCACCTCCATCACCCGCGTGTACATCTCGAGCCAGTCGCCGATCTTGTCCTTCGGCGTGAACACCGGCCAGTTGTCCGGGAACGGCAGATACGGCAGGTGGTCGTACCACACCGGGTCGTGCAGGCACAGCGACTTGTAGCGCTTGCGCCATTGGTCGCCGGGGCGATCGTGCTTGTCGACCACCAGCGCCGGCACCCCCAGCTGCCGCAACCGGGCGCCGAGGGCGATACCGCCCTGTCCGCCACCGATCACCAGCACGTAGGGCTGAGTGGTGTAGCCGAGTTCGCGTTCCTGGCGCTCCCGCTCCTCGGACCAGGTGACGCGCGCGCGGTTGGCCCCGTGCTCGGCGCCCTTGGGCCGGCGCGGACCCTTGTTCTCCTCCAGCCCCTTCAGTTCGCGCAGACTGGTGAGCAGCGTCCACGCACCCTCGTCGGTGAGGCGCAGATGGCCGACCGCACGCCCGACCGCGGTCTCGAATCCGATCCAGGCGGTGACCACGCCGTCGTCCTCGGTCGCCGGTTCGGTGGTGTGGAACCCCCGCGGATCGGTGTCGGCGAGCCGGGCGCGCAACATGTCGGCGACTCCGTCGCGCCCCTCGACGGTCTTGATATTCCAGGTGAACGCGACCAGGTCCCGCCAGAAGCTGTCGAGTGCGAACAGGCCGGCCGCCGCCTCGATATCGCGCGCCGCCAGCGCGGATTCGAACTCGCGCAGCCAGGTCTCGACCCGCTGCTGTGGGCCCGCACCGTCGGACCGCTCCGCCACCGGTTCCAATGTCGAGGTCATCGGATACTCCTTCCAAATATCTGTGACCTACAGCACACGCGAGTCGAACCGGTGTCACAATCGTTGCAAGGCGTTGCACTCTTCAGGAATGGACCACGTGGGCAGCTTCGAGGCGATCACCCCCGGAACGGATCTGCCGCGCTACGCCCGCGACCTCGTGCGGATGCACGACGCGGTCATCGGCGGCGGGCGTCCACCGCTGCGCCCGCGCACGGTGGTCGCGCGGTCCTGGTCGCGGGTGCTCGCGGCAGGGCTGGCGCCCGATCGGACCAATACGCGCGCGATCCTGCCGCTCGACGAGATCGAACAGCGCCGCCGCGCCTCACCTCTACAGGAAGTGATCGGCGACCTGTCGCGCATCCTGACCGGGGTCGCCGACTCCTCGCAGATGATGATGGTCGTCGCCGACGCCGACGGCATCGTGCTGTGGCGCTCGGGTGCGGCCCGGGTACGCGGCCGCGCCGACGAACTCGGCTTCCGCGAAGGAGCCACCTGGACCGAAACCACGGTCGGCACCAACGCCATCGGCACGGCGCTCGCCGAAGCCGTTCCGGTGCAATTGTTCTCGGGCGAGCACTTCGAACAGTCGCAGCATCCGTGGTACTGCACCGCGGCGCCGCTGCACGATCCACGCACCGGCGATCTGCTCGGTGTCGTCGATGTGAGCGGCCCGGCGCTGACCCTGCACCCCACCGTGACCGCCCTGGTCAGCGCCGCGGTGGAGATCGCGCAGGGGCAACTGCTGCACCGGCAGTACGAGCGATTGCAGCGGCTGCGCGACACCGCCATGCCCACCCTTTCGGCGCTGCCGGGCCCGGCCCTGGTCATCGACCGGCACGGCTGGGTCGCCCACTCCTCCGGGGTGGCGCCGGCGCGGCGCATCGCGGTGCCCAATACCGAACGCGCCGTACATGTTCCGGGACTGGGCCTGTGCGTCGCCGAACCGCTGGCCGAGGGCTGGCTGCTGCGTCCCGCGACCGGCGACACCCGCATCCACATGACCCTCGACCTGTCCGGGGCGCCGGTGGTCCGCAGCACGGGCGGCGAATCCGATTGGCACACACCGCTTTCGCAACGGCACGCGGAGATCCTGCTGCTTCTGCACCGGCACGGCCGCCGCGGCATGTCGGTCACCGAGCTCAGCACGGCCGTCCACGGCGACCCCGACCATGCGGTCGCCGTCCGCGCGGAGCTCTCCCGGCTGCGCCGCATTCTCGGATCGGTGATCGAAAGCCGGCCCTACCGGATCTCCGCGGCGGTGGAGTTCACGGTCGAAGTCGGCGACGGCGACACGCTCGCCGATTACGCGTCCCTCCGCACGCCGGGCAGGTGGCAGGAAAAAGACGAGTTTCGGCGGCGCCCACAGGGGTAGGGTCGGAATATGGGCAGTACGCACGTGTCCACGGCTGCCGGTCGCACAGGCCCGGTCGCCCGGGTGACAGCGCTCGAATGCGACTCGCCATGACCACCGTTCCGCCGATCTGCTGGGCGCCGACGGACATCGATCGCTGTGTGGTGCTGGATCCCGATATCACGCTCGACGCGGTGACATACCGCCGATTCACCGACGACCTGGTGAAGTTCGTCGTCGAACAGCCGCGCGCGGTCATCGTCTGCGTCGACCGCATGACGATCGCCTCCGAAACCGTGCTCACCGCGTTCACCAGCGCCTGGCTGCGCACCGCGAACTGGCCGGCCGTGCCGATCTTCCTCGTCGCCGAGGACACCGAACTACGCCGCCGGCTCGGACGCAGCGCGATCCGCCGGTTCCTGGCGGTGCACCCGAGCGTCGACGCCGCCCTCGCCGCGGCGGCCGAACCGCCGATCCGGCGCCGGGCCGCCATGACGATGCCGCTGTCCCCGGTCACCGGGCATCGGGCGCGCCGGCTCATCGACGACGTCTGCGCCGAATGGGGCATCGCCGAGATCAGCGAGGCCGCGCAGATCATCGCCACCGAATTCATCGACAACGCCGACCTGCACGGCCACTTCACCGGCGTCCCCGATATCGACGTGCGGCTGGAATATCGCGAAGATCTGCTCACCATCGCGGTCGCCGATCCCGACCCGCGCGAAGCGGTGCTGCGCGAACCGGAACCCGGCTCCGCCGGGCGCCGGTTGCACGGCCTGCACATCGTGGCGGAGCTGGCCGCAGCCTGGGGATGCGCGCCCAGGTGGCCGACCGGCAAGGTGGTGTGGGCGACGGTGGCGACCGCGCGGAACCGGCAGGTCAGCTGACCGCGGCCTCGGGTTCCACCGGCTCCATGAGCAATATCGCGCCCGACGGTTTACCTTCGCGGTCGCTGAGCGACGTGCAGACCACCCGGATCACGATCGCGCGGCCACGCCGGTTCACGCTGTCGAGACGAATCTCGCGCTCATAGGCCGGATCGGACAGGGCGGGCCGGACCACCGGCCGCAATTCCGAGACCGGGAGGCCGATATCGAGATTGAGCAGATGCTCTCCCTCTGCCTCGTCGGCCCGCAGGCCCCACAGATCCTCCGCGCCCGCGTTCCAGACCACGATCCGCATCGACGTATCGACTACCGCGACGCCCGCGTGCCAGGAACTCATGATCGAGGCGAAGAATTCGTTCACGTCGTCGAGTTCGGTACTGCGCTCGCGCAATTCGGTATTGATCGTCTGCAGTTCGTCGTTGGTCGACTGCAATTCCTCGTTCGTGGTCTCGAGTTCCTCGTTCGTGGACTGCAGTTCCTCGTTGGTCGTCTCCAGCTCCTCGACGGTCGACTGCAATTCCTCGTTCGTGGTCTCGAGTTCCTCGTTCGTCGACTGCAGTTCCTCGTAGGCCGATTCCCGTTGCTCATTGGCATGATGCAGTTCGGACAGCAACCGGCGAGTCGCGCTGACATCGTGAAAGACCAGCGAGATCCCGATCGCCACATCATCGGCCAGCAGCGGCGAGATATGCACCTCGAGTGCCAGCACCTCCCCCGGCCCACGCTGCCACTCGACATCCTTGACCCGCACCGCGCGCCGGTCGGCACGCACCTGGTCGATATAGCCGCGCAATTCCAAAGGACGATAGGACAATTCGAGATCGCGCAGTGGCCGGCCCACATCCCGGTCCGACAGGCCGAACAGATGCTTGCCCTGGTCGTTGGCCAATACGATCACATCGTCTCGGCCGAGCACCACCTGCGCGACCGGGCCGGCGGAAAAGGCCAGGGCACACAGGGATTCGACCTGCTCGGCGTCGCGGCGATCGTGCACCAGGGTGCGCCCGAACACGGAACCGACGTCGACCCGCGCGGCCGGCACCTTGCGGAATATCCGTCGCTTGAGATCCACGGCGTCGAAGATGCGGCTGTGACTCAGCAGCATCTCGGCCTTGCCGAGGAACAGCAGACCGCGCTGTGAGAGGGCGAAATGAAATTTGTCGAGCACCTTGGTCTGCGTCTCGGCGTTGAAATACATCAGCGTATTCCGGCACGCGAGGAGATCGATCCGGGAGATCGGCGCGTCCTGAACCAGGTCGTTGCGGCCGAAAATCACCGAGCGCCGCAGATCCTTGCGGAATGCGTATCGCCCCGCGGCCGGCTCGAAATAGCGCTGGATCAGGTCCGCGCCGAGCGGGCTGATCTCCTTCTCGGTGTAGGTGGCGTGCCGCGCGACGCCGAGGGCCTCCTCGTCGACATCGGTGGCATAGATCTTGACCCGCTGCCGGAATTCCTCGATGCCCATCGCCTCCGCGAGCACGATCGCCAGGCTGTAGGCCTCCTCGCCGGAAGCGCAGCCGGCGCACCAGACCCGGATCGGTTCCTCGGGGCCCCGCTCGCCCAACATCGTGGGAATGATGTCGGACTGCAGGTAGTCCCACGCGTCGGGATCGCGGAAGAATCCCGTCACGTTGATCAGGATGGTGTTGAACAGCGCGACGAATTCGTCCGCATTGGCCTGCAGCACATCCAAGTATTCGACATAGTCGCCCACGCCGAGCTGGGACATGCGCCGGTCCACCCGCCGCATGAGGCTGCTGCGTTTGTAGCCGGTGAAATCGAATCCGCGAGCTTCCTTCAGATACTGGAGGATCTCCTCGAATCCGCGGGCACTGCCGGGTGCCTTGTCCTCGTCCACCCGCTCAACCTACCGCTCCCTCAGTTCGTGGAACGGTCGACGAGCAGCTTACGCAGCGTTTCGATCGCGGCGGCCTGCTCGGCGCCCTGCTCTCGATAGCGCTGCGCCAGCCGGTCGTCGCCGTGGCGCGCGGCATCGCCGGTCATCCGCTCGGCCAGCCGCTGTTTTTCCTCGAGGGCGCGCAGGGCCGTCCACAGCGCCTTGTCGACCTCGACCTTCTGCTGGATCAGCAGTGCCTCGGCGGTCCACGCGTGGCCGACCCGGCACCGGTAGCGGCCGCTGTCCTCGAGCACATAGAGAACACCGTTGCAGTCCGGGCAGGTCAGCCCGGACGGCCGGGCCATCGCCGCCACCCCTTCGTTACCCGGTACCGCACCCGCGTCGATACGTGCCTCCAGACGCTGGAGTTCGGACGCATCCGGCGGATCGGCCGTGCGGCGGCGAGTGCGGAGCCGATCGGCGACGGCCTTCCCCAAGTCTCGCGCCGGCAGGACCAGATCGACTGCGACGGAATCCATTACGCTCTGCGGCATACCGCGATACAACGCATCGTGCGGCTCCTGCGCCGCCACCACGCCGCCGCGGTTGGCCACCAATGCGGCTCCTGCGGTTCCGTCGTCCAAGGTCCCGGACAACACGGCGCACGCCACTCGCGGCGCCCACGACATGGCCGCGGACCGGAACAGCGCGTCCACGCCGGGCCGGTGGCCGTTCTCGGTGGGGCCCCGCGACAGATGCAGATGAGTGGACGTGACGACCAGATGGCGATCCGGAACCGCCACGTACACCACGCCGGAACGCAGCGGCATGCCGTCGGTGGCGGCGACGGCAGGAAGCGGCCCGGTCCGGTTCAGAATGGCCGGCAGCGCGCTCGCGCCGTGCGGCGGCATGTGCAGGACGATCGCGACCGCGGCGTCGAGGTCCGGCGGTAGCCCGCCGACGAATTCGCGCAACGCTTCCACGCCGCCGGCCGACGCACCGGCGACGATCAGATCCTGCGGCAGGCGCGCCGCCCCGGCTTCCGTTTCGGCCGGGTCCGCGGCCAGAGATTCATTCATGAGAGGCGATCACTCGGCTTTCGGACAGCCGGTCCGAACCGACGGCCGGCTGCGGCCGTGAGATGGCACGGGCTGGGTACTGGTTGCCGGACGCGGGGGACCGACGGGGCCTACCGGCCCCAGCGCCTCCACGACGGTGCCGTACAGCGGCACATGGGCATCGATATCGCCGGCGTCCACCATGCGGGCGACCGTCGGGCTGGTGCTGACGAGCGCCAGGCCGACCGGGAGCCGGTCGGCCTCATCGGCCAGTACCGCCAATGCGCGCCAGCCCAGAAAACTCAAACGCGTCGTATCGATCACCAGATGTCCGCCGGCGCGGCGCGCGACCGCGGCGCCCGAACGGATGTGCGCTCGCCACACGGTCAGCGCCGCGGTATCGGCCTCGCCGCGCAAGCACAGGATCGCGGCATGGGAACGTTCCCGGACGACCGCCCTCAGCTGGGGACGCGGGCCGCCCTCGGCCTCCGCGACCCCGTCGAACAGCGGCCCCGGTTGCGGCTCCCCTTCGCTCGGAAACATCTCTCCTCCAAGCAGATTCGAATACGGCCCCATTCGCCACGCTACCCCTGCGCCGGAAGCGGACCTCCTTTCTTTGTAACAGAGAACCAGGCCGCGGGTGGTCGCACGAGCGGCTGTGCGAGCGCCTCGCCGACGCCTGTTCACCGCATACCCGGCGGCTGCGGATCGAACCTTTTCGCACCGGCCGCGCCGGAATATCTCGCCGCCCCCGGGGTAGGGCGTCCAGTGACCGGCCCCCGGCGCCGGCCACGAACACCACCGCGCCAGCCCCACGAACACCACATCCGACCCGGCTATCGAGGAGTGAACGTGAAAGCAGTTGTCTGGCACGGCGTCGGCGATATCCGTCTCGACGTCGTCGACGATCCGAAGATCCAGGAGCCCACCGACGCCATCGTGCAGATCACCTCGTCCGCGATCTGCGGGACCGATCTGCATCTGGTGCGCGGCACGATGCCCGGCATGGTGCCCGGCACCGATTCCGGTCAGTGGCTGGTCGGCGACGCACCGAGTCTGCCGGGCGCTGGGCGGTGCAGGCGGTCGCGAAGGCCGGTTCGGTCGGTGTGATCGGCGTATATCCCCCCACCTTCGACCGCTTCCCCCTCGGTGTCGTCCTCAACCGCAATCTCACCGTGCAGGGCGGCAACTGCAACCACCACCGCTACGTCCCCGGCCTGCTCGACAAGGTGGGGCGCGGCGACCTCGATCCCACGCGGTTCATCACCCAGCACGCCGAACCGCAATCGATGATCGACGCCTACGAGGCCTTCGATCTCCGCCGGACCGGCTGGCTGAAAACCGTGGTGCCGATGTAGATCTCTCGGCCTGATCGTCTCCGGCCGCCCCCGCGCCGGCGCGAAGCGGGGGTGGTTAATGTACGGACGGCTCGTGAGAACCCTCAGTTCACCAACCGAGAGGCCACGAGCGATATCAGGCATCGAGAAAGAAGAATCATGCGTCACGTCATTCGCGCAGCCGCGATCGCGGTTCTCGCCACCTCCGCCGCGGTCGGCATCGCCGCTCCGGCCTTCGCCGAGTCTGGGTCGCCCGCGACCGCCACGGTCGCGGGCGATCAGGGCACGCCGGCCGATCCGGCCGCACCCGCCGGTGCACCGGTCGATCCGACCACGGAGTATCTGAACGCGTTCGACACCATCGCCGGTGCGTGGGCCAACGACTCCACGGTCGGCCAGGTCGTGGGCACGGCGGCGGGCCTGGTGGTCGGCTGCCCACTCGGGGCGATCACCGGCGGCACCCTGACCATTCCGGTGCCGGTGCTGACGCCGATCGGCATCGTGGGCGGCTGCATTCTCGGCGCGGGCACGCTCGGATTCCTCGGCGGCATGGCCGGCGGCATCGTCACCGGCGGACCGAGTTTGGCGAACGCGGTGAGCGACCAGTACACCTCGCTTCATTCCAAAGGCCTGATCGCACAGTCGATGCCGGCCGACGGCAACGCACGGTAATCGACACTCGCCCACCGATCAGAGCGGAAGAATCCATGAAGACCACCACCCGGACCATCGCCGTGTCCACCCTGCTCGCCACCGCCGTCGTCGCGGCGGCCGGAGCCGCCCAGGGCGAGGCCGTTGCCCCAGCACCCGCTGCCACCGCATCCGTTGCCCCGCAATCGGATCGGACCACTACCGACCTGGCTCCCGGCATCCGCTATCAGGACGACACGACCACCGGCACCGCGGCGTTGCAGACTCCGCTCGGCGCGGTGGCCGTGCGCCCCGAACAGTTCGACATTCGCGACGGCTCCGGCCGGACACTGCTCGGAACTCCGATCGAGGTTCCCGCGGCAGCCGATCCCGCCCAGCCTGCGGCGCCGTCCCAGACCGTCGCCGGCACCGTGGAATCGACTGCGGCACAGCCCGGCTCGGTTGCCGACACGCAGATGTCGGATCTGAACCAGGCCGTCGCGGCGGCCGCACCACACATGGGTCTGGCGATGGCGGTCGGCGGGATGGCCGGTTCGGTGATCGGCGCGGCCGTCGGCTGCCCGCTGGGTATCGCCACCGGCGGCACGCTCATCTCCCTCGCCACCGCCGGAACCATGACCGTGCCCGCGATGGCCGCGGCCTGCCTGGTCGGCGTGGTCGCGGTGGGTGGCCTCGGCGCGAGCGTCGGCGGCGTCGCGGTAGCCCTTCCGGTCGGAATCGCCGCGGGCACACAGAAGTACAACCAGCTGCAGGCCGAGCACGCCCAGGGCGCGCACTGAGCCACCGTGCCCGGCCCCTCCGCGCAAGGGGCCGGGCACGGCGCCGGACGGTAGCGACGGCGTGTCGGCGTGACCGGGAGTCTTGCGCGGCGGACAGTGTCCACGACGTCGAGCGGAAGAAGTAGGCACCGATGAGTTTGTCCACCCTGGCCCTGGTGCTGGCGCTCGGGCTGGCGGGACCGCTGCTGGCGTGGCGCGAAGCCTGGCACATACCGGTGATCGTCGGCGAGCTGCTGGCAGGAATCGTCTGCGGTGTCACCGGATTCGGGTGGCTCGACGCGTCGGATCCGGTGTTCTCCTTCCTGGCCGACATGGGTTTCGCGCTGGTGATGTTCGTCGCCGGCACCCATGTCCCGATTCGCGATCCTCGAATCCGCTCGGCGCTCGGGATCGGTGCCGTCCGGGCCGTGCTGGTCGGGTCGGCCGCGGCCGTGATCGGGTACCTGCTCGCCGGGTTCTTCGACACCGGGCACGGCGCGATCTATGCGGTGCTGCTCGCCTCGTCCTCCGCCGCGCTGGTGCTGCCGATCATCGATTCCCAAGGGCTGCAGGGCAGGTCGGTGCTGGAACTCACGGCGCAGGTGGCCATCGCCGACACCGCGTCGATCGTCGCGCTCCCGCTGGTGATCGACGCGGGCAACGCCGGACGCGCGACATGGGGTGCGCTGGCGGTGATCGGCACCGCGATGCTGCTGTTCGTGCTGCTGCGGTGGCTGGAGCGCTCCGGGTTACGCCGGCGTGCGCACCGAGTCTCCGAGCGCCGCAAATTCGCCCTCGAACTCCGAGTCAGTTTGGCTCTCGTATTCGGCATGGCCGCCATCGCCACCCGCACGCACGTGTCGATCATGTTGGCCGGGTTCGCGGCCGGACTGGCCGTCGCGGCCGTCGGCGAACCACGCCGGGTGGCGCGGCAATTGTTCGCCGCGACCGACGGATTCCTCGCTCCCCTGTTCTTCGTCTGGCTCGGCGCTCGGCTGAATCTGCGGGAATTCGCCGATCGCCCGCGGCTGATCCTGCTCGGGCTCGCGCTGGGAGCCGGCGCGCTGCTGGTGCATCTGCTCATCCGTCTGCTGGGGCAGCCGGTGACATTCGGCGCACTGGCCGCCGCTCAGATCGGTGTGCCGGTCGCGGCCGTCACCGTCGGCACCCAGCTGCATGTGCTGGTTCCGGGCGAGGCCGCGGCGATGATGCTGGGCGCGCTGGTGACGATCGCCGCGGCGGCGGTGGCTGCCGCGCTCGCGGCGCGACGGCCGCCGGTGGCGGATCCGGCCGCGCCGTGAGCGACGGTCAGGGCTTGTGCGCCACCACCGCGAACATGGTCACCGAGAAGTGATAGTCGCCGGTCTCGGCACCGCGCCGGATTTCGGCGAGAACGTAGTCGCGCTGGGCGTCGGTGATCAATCCGTCGGCCACACCCCGGTCGGTGACCGCCGTGAACATCGGGAGGATCGACTCGGGTTCCCAGATCACGGCCTCGGAACCGATATCGTCGATCACCAGGCCCGCTTCGACCAGCCGGCCCCGTAAATGCCTGCCGGAGTTGCGATTCGGGCTGTTGGTCTCCATCCGCTGCTGCAATGCCGCGACGACCTCCGGATCGCCGGGATGGAAGATCGCGGTGGACCAGTCGCTGTCGATCAGCACCACCCGTCCGCCCGGCCGCAGCACCCGCGCGATCTCGGCGGTGGCCTGCGCCGGATCGTCGAGGTGCTGATAGACCCGCTCACAGCGAACCGCGTCGACGGATGCGTCCGGCAGCGGCAGATCGTAGGCCGATCCCTCGATGAATTCGGCCTTCACGTCCGCGGCGCGCTCGCGCGCCACCGCGAGCATCGACGGATTCGGATCGATACCGATCGCTCGCCCGTCCGCACCCACCAGAGCGGCCAGCTCCACCACTTCACTGCCGGTGCCGGAGCCCAGGTCGAGGGCGGTTTCGCCGGGTCGCAGCGCCAGTGCGGCGCGCGCCCACTCACGCATCCGCGCCACGCCGGGTAGCGCGGCTTGATTGTCGAGTATCCGGACGATCAGGTCCTGCTCCGGGTGGTCGACCTGGTCGATGTGGAAGGACGGAACGCCTCGTTGATCGCTCACCCCGCCAGTATGCCCGCGCGGTCAGTCGAACAGCAGGTGTGCGGCGTGAGCGAGCACCTCCGATCTGTTCTGGCCGGGATGCTCGGCCGTGATCAGGCGATTGGCGATTACCATCGAAAAAGACAGCAGCGCAACGGCTTCCACATCCTCGGGCGCGACGCCGGAGTTCCGCAGCAGCGTGCGCAGGTAGTCCATTCTGGCGTTGTCCACCTTCCGCAGCCGCACCTCCACCGCCGGATCGCGCCGGGCCCAGGCCCGGATGGCGAGATCCAGCGGCGTCAGATCCTCGGCGAAGGTCAGCGTGCCCGCCCGACGGATCTTGCGCTTGGGATCGCCGCCCTCACGTTCGACCTGTTCGCGCACATCGTCGACGGCTCGCCGCTCCCAGTCGTCGAGCATCGCCTCGAGTAGTTCGTCGCGGGAGCGGAACTGCCGGTAGAAACCGCCGCGGGTTACGCCGAGTTGCGCGGCCAGCGCCTCCACCCGGACCGCGTCGGGACCGTGGTGCTCCAGGACCGAGAGGCCGGCATCGATCCACGCCTGCCGCGGAGTTCGCACCGGTGGCGCCATCACGTCCTCCTTCTCGACCGGCTCGATACGCCCTTGATTAGATCACCCACCAATAGATACAGTACTGTTCTGTATCTATTGTGCAGTACCGAACCGGAAGGTTCTCGTCATGTCCGTGCACACCTCCCCCAGCGTCCGCCAATGCGGAATCACCGCCGACCTGCTCGCCCTCACCACCCTCGACGACGTCGTCTACATCGACAGCCACGTGCTGGAAACGCCCACCGCGACCGACCGCACCGCCGAGCAGTGGGCCCGCGCGATCATGGAGGACGTTCCCGAGGACACCGGTGCGCGATTGCGGGCGGCGTGGGCCGGCATCGAACTCGACCTCACCCCTGGCGCGCCGGAGACTGTCGCCGGTTGGCGTATCACCTTCTCCGCACCGGAATGCCTTCTGCTGCGTGCCGATTCGGGTCTCGGATTCCACGGCGAACTGGCGCTCGAGATCCGCGACGGCGTCGTCGCGCTGGCCACCTTCGTGGCCATGCGCGGCACACGGGCACCGGATGTGTGGTTCGGCGTGGTCCCCGGCCATCTGGCGTTCGTGCGCTCACTTCTCGAACGAGCCGGCAGTGCGGAGCCGGCGGCGAGGTGACGGTGCGGGTCAGTACCTCCACCGGCAGGCGTCGGTGATCTGCTCGGGTGTGGCCTCGGCGAAGAGCGCGATCTCACCGCGCCGCACGCTGCCGATGGTGTCGGCGAGGTCGGCGCCGAATGCCGCGCACAGCACCTCGTCGGCATCGAAGGCCGCCACCGCGTCCGCGAGCGTGGTCGGCAACGGGGTGATCCCGCGCGCGGATCGGGTGGCGGAGTCGAGTCGAGCCGGGTCGCCGGCCACCGGCTCGGGCAGGGTCGCCTCCACCTGCAAACCGGCCCGGCCCGCCGCCACCAGGCCCGCCAACGCCAGATACGGATTGGCGGCGGCGTCGAATGTCTTGATCTCGATATTGGCCGCGCGATCGCGCTCCCCCTCACTTCCGGTGATGTAGCGCAGAGCGGCCTCCCGGTTCTCCAGCCCCCAGCACCGGAAGACACCCGCCCAATGACTGGGCTGCAAGCGCAGATAACTCGCCACCGCCGGGCAGCCGACGGCCAGCAGCGCGGGCAGATGGTCCAGGATCCCCGCGGCGAAGTGCTCCCCCTCCGCGCCGATGCCGAAAGGTCCGGGACCGCCGGACATCCGATTCACCCCGTCACGCCACAGGCTCAGATGTACGTGGCCGCCGTTACCGACGACACCGGGCACGACCATCGGGCTGAACGTGGCCCGCAAGCCGTGAGCACCGCTGACGGCGCGGACGATCTCGCGCACCAGCACCGCGTTGTCCGCGGTACGGACGGGATCGCCGGAGGCGACGGAGAGTTCGAACTGGCCCACCTCGTATTCGGGATGTATCTGCTCGACGCCGATGCCGCTCTCGCGCACCTTCGTCACCACATCGCGCAGATACGAAGCCAGTTCGCTCACCCGGGCCATGCCGTAGGCGGGCGCCGAGGTGGCGGGGGTGAAGGTGTCGGGTTCGCGCGGATCGGGGCGCGATATCGTCCATTCGGTTTCGATCGCGGTACGCAACTCGTAGCCGTCGTCGGCCAGCTCGGCGACGAGCCGGCGCAACAGCAGCCGGGAATCGCGTGGGTGCGGCGTGCCACTTTGCGTATAGCGATCCGCGGGCGCCCATGCCCATCCCGGGAGCGCGGCCACGGCGGTGGCCCGATCGAGGTCCGGGTACAGCCGTAGGTCACCGGTCGGGCCACCGGCGACATGCTCGGTCAGGATGGAGTCGTCGACCAGGAAGGCGTCGAAGACCGGCGAGGCTCCGATACCCCAGGCGGCGGCGTGCGAGAACCGTTCCACCGGAACGGCTTTCATCCGGACGATACCGCTGGTGTCGACCCAGGTGACCGCCACGGCGTCGATATCGCGGGCACTCAGCGCGGCGGCGACGGCGCTCGCCCGATCCGCGCGGTCGCGGCGCAGGTGCTCGGTCAGTGGTTCCACGTCGACTCCCGGGAGTTCGATGGAAGCCGGCACAACCAGACACATTCGCCGGCGGGTTGCCGCGTTCGAGATTACGCGCCGACGTCTCGTTCGCCCGCACTTCCGCCGCTATCGCGCCGGATCACTCGACGGCACCACACCGTCGTGGAACAGGCACCGGGGACCATCCGGGACGGTGCGGATCACCGCATGGACAGACAGCCCTGGAAGGTCTGGAAATCGCCCGCGAAACCGGGGCCGCCGCTACACACCGGGGTCCCGATGCCGGAGACCGTGACCGTCGCACCCGGTCCGGCGATGCCGATGGCCAGGCCGGGCCGGACACCGGTCAGGTCGGCGCTCGCGCCGGGCCCCACCGCGATCGCCGCGGGCCCCGACCACGGCCCCGAGGCGGACCGGGCGATACCACCGCCCTGCGCGATGGCCAGCGACAAGCTCGTCGGCCCGGCGTTCGCGGTGGCCGTACCGTCGATGCCGTAGGCGGCCGCCGCACTCCCACCCGTGCTGGTGGCCGAACACGCGGCATCGGCACCTGTATCGGCGACCGATGTGGCACCCGGCGCCGGACAGCTGGTGGAGTCGGCTTGGGCCGGTGCGGCCGGCAGCGCGGCCGAGGTCAAGGCGATACCACCGCCGGAAACGAGAGCGAACAGCGCGCGACGCGCGGAAGAACGAGACATGAGGGCCTCCTCTGATTGGTTCGTCTCAGCCAGAGTACCCGCAATTCGATGCATGAACGATGCGTTTTCCGCCTCGACGGACGGGCACCGCGGCGACGAGCCGTCGAGCCGACCCCACCTCGCACGAAGCGGCTTCGCCTTTCATCCGGGCCGCGTCGCGTGTCGCCGATCGAAACAGGCGAGTTCGTCGCAGAGTGCATCATTTACGCATCGCTTGCGGTAGCCTGGGATCAGACGTCGAGGGAGGATCCCCGGAACGGCCCGGAATACGCGGTCGCGATCCCCGCCTCGGAAAGCCAGCCGGCACCCATATCGCTGCACCGCCGAACCGAGGAGTGGACGTGAGCGTCACCATCGACAATGCGCACCGATTGTGTTCCCCCGCAACAATTCTGGCCGATCACCCGATGAATACGGTGGACGGCGTCGCACGGTGGCGTACCGCGGTGCGGGATCGAGTCCTGACCGAACTGGACGCATTCCTGCGCGAGAACCGGATCGGCGCCGTCCGAGGGATCGCGATCGACGACATCGCCCGCCGATACGTGGCAGGCGGCAAATGCCTGCGATCGACGTTCATGTACATCGGCTGGCTCTGCGGCGAGGCTCCCGACGCCGCCGCACTGCGGGCCGCCGCCGCGCTGGAACTGGTCCATGCCTTCGCGATGATTCAGGACGATGTGATGGACGAGTCGGCGCTGCGCCGCGGCGCGCCCACCGGGCACGTCGCCTTCGCCGACGCACACCGGGACCGGCGAATGCCCGGCGACGCGGGTCGTTTCGGCGAGTCGGCGGCCGTGCTCGTCGGCGACATCTGCCTGGTCTGGGCGGACAAGATGCTGCGCGAGAGTGGAATTCGCCCCGATTGCCTGTACCGCGTGGGGCCACGTTTCGACGAGATGCGCATCGAGCTGGCGGTGGGACAGTTCGGCGATCTGCTCAACGACGTCCGCACGGAACCGGATTTCGAGCAGGTAGTGGCGCTGGCACGTGCGAAATCCGGCAACTACACCGTGCGCCGGCCACTCGAACTCGGCGCCGCGATGGCCGGATGCGACGAGTCGACCCTGTCGGCGCTGAGCCGGTACGGACGCGCCGTCGGGGAGGCATTCCAGATGCGCGACGACCTGCTGGGAGTATTCGGAACCCCCGACGCCACAGGCAAGCCCGGTGACGGAGACCTGACTCAGCACAAGGCCACGACCGTCGTGATCGCCGCCCGGCAGCTCGCCGAACCCGCCGCGCGCCGCGAACTCGACACATTGCTGTCCGCACCGGTCGTCGACGCCGACGCCACCGACAGACTGCGCGACCTGATCGCCGATTCCGGAGCGCCCGCCCGGATCGAGGCGATGATCAGCGATCGCATCGGCGAGGCGCGGCGCACCACCGAGAGCGCGACCCTGCCCGAACCGATGCGCCGCGTGCTCGACGGCATGGGCCTCATCTGCGTCACCCGCCACCCCTGAGGAGGAACACCATGCGCACGACCACTGGTCGCAGCGACCATATCGTCGTAGTCGGAGCGGGGCTGGCCGGACTGTCGGCGGCACTGCACCTGGCCGGCCGCGGCCGGAAAGTCACCGTGCTGGAACGTGATTCGGTCCCGGGTGGGCGCACCGGTCGCGTCGATGTCGACGGCTACCGCCTCGACACCGGCCCGACCGTGCTGACGATGCCACACCTGGTCGAGGAGACGTTCGCCGCGGTCGGCGAGCATATGGACGATCGCCTGTCGCTCGTACGGGTGGATCCGGCCTACCGGGCCCATTTCGCCGATGGGCGTCATCTCGAGGTCCACAGCGACGCCGATCGCATGGCCGCGGCGATCACCGAGTTCGCCGGGGCCGGCCAAGCGGCGGGTTACCGGCGACTGCGCGAGTGGCTGACCCGGCTCTACCGGACCGAGTTCGACTCGTTCATCGCGGCGAATTTCGATTCACCGCTGTCGGCGCTGCGTCCCTCGCTGGCCCGCCTGGCGGCGATGGGAGGATTCCGCCGTTGGAACCGCGCGGTCGCACAGCACATCGACGATCCGGATCTGCGACGCCTGTTCACCTTTCAATCCCTGTACGCCGGCGTCGCGCCCAGCCGGGCGATCGCGGCATACGCGGTGATCGCGTATATGGACACCATCGCCGGCGTCTGGTTCCCGCGTGGCGGGATGCGAGCGCTGCCCGACGCGCTCGCCGCGGCCGCACACGACGCCGGCGTCGAGATCCGCTACGACACCGCCGTGACGAGCCTGGATCGCACCGGATCACGGATCCGCACGGTCGTCACCGCGACCGGCGAGCGCATCCCGTGCGATGCGGTCGTGCTCACCACCGAACTGTCCGACACCTACCGGCTGACGGGCCGTTCCCCGCGCCGCCCGTTGCGCCCCACGGCGGCGCCGTCCGCGGTCGTACTGCACGTGGGCTGCGCGGCGATGCCCCGGGCGGGGCACCACCATCTGCTCTTCGGCCGCGCGTGGGACGAAGCCTTCGACGACATCATCGCCCGCGGCAGCGTCATGACGGATCCGTCGCTGCTGGTCACCAGGCCCACCGCGGGCGACCCGAGCCTCGCCCCACCCGGACGCGACCTGCTCTACATCCTCGCTCCGGCACCGAATCTCGTTCGAGGACCCATCAATTGGGACCGCTTCGGCCCCGCCTACGCCGAGGAGATTCTGACCACCGTCCGGGATCGCCTGCCGATCCCGCTGACCGATCCCCGGTTGCTCCACCTCACCACACCCGCGGACTGGGCCCGGCGCGGCATGCTGGCCGGCAGCCCGTTCGCGTTGGCGCACACCGTCACTCAGACCGGCCCCTTCCGCCCGGCCAATATGATCCGCGGGCTCGAGAACGTGGTGCTGGCGGGCGGCAGCACCGTTCCCGGTGTGGGCATACCCCCCGTGCTCATCTCCGGCCGGCTCGCCGCGGATCGCGTCACCGGGCCGGTGCCCTCTGCACGGCCCGCACGCCGGCACGTGCCCGCCCTCGCCACACCGTCCGCCGCCGGCATCCGCTGATCGGAAACTTATGTCCCCCATCGCCTTCCTCGACAACGGCCGCACCGATACCCGCCTGCAGCGGTCCTATCGCGCCTGCCGGACGCTCAACGCCCGCCACGGCACAACGTTCTTCCTCGCCACCCGGTTACTGTCCCCCGACCAGCGTCCGGCGATTCACGCGCTCTACGGATTCGCCCGCCGGGCCGACGACATCCTCGACGATATCGATCCGAGCCGTCCGGTCACCGAGCGAGCGGCACGACTGGACGCGCTGGCCACACAGTTCACCACCGAGGACGCCGATGCCGACGCCGTGCTCCCGGCCGTACTGCACACCGCACACTCCTACCGCATCGCTCCGGCACTGTTCGACTCGTTCCTGGAGTCGATGCGCATGGATCTCACCGTCACCGACTATCCGGATCGGCGCGCGCTGGACCGCTACGTCTACGGTTCCGCCGAAGTCATCGGATTACAGGTACTACCGGTGCTGGGCACCGTATGCCCGGCGGACGAAGCCGCCCCCTACGCCGCCGCGCTCGGAAAAGCCTTCCAGCTCACCAACTTTCTGCGCGACGTGGATGAGGACCTGGTCCGGGACCGGGTGTATCTGCCGGCGGACGAACTGGCCGCACACGGCGTCGACCGAGGTCTGCTGCTGTGGTGCCAGGCGCACCGCCGCACCGACCCTCGGGTCCGCCGCGCTCTCGTCGCCCAGCATGCTTACACCCGCGACGTGTACACCTACGCCCGCGCCGGTATCGCCCTGCTCGCGCCACGCTCGCGGCCCTGCGTCACCACCGCGCTCACCCTCTATTCGGAAATCCTGGATCGCATCGAAAGCCTGGATTTCGACATCTTCGTTCATCGCGCCCGGGTCGGTATTCCCCGGCGTGCCGCGGTGGGGAGCCGTGGTCTCGCTCGCGCACTCTGGTCTCGGCGGGCGTATCCGAACGCTGGGAAGCCGGTCGCAGCTAGGAAACCCGCTGAGCCGCAGCCTCTTCGGCAGCTCCGGTGATGTTGCGGGTCATCCCGCCGAAGATGAGCGCATGGAAGGGAGCGATGGCCTTCCAGTACAGGTGACCGGCCAGACCGTGCGGGTCGAATACGGCGCGCTGCCGATAGACCGTGCCCCGCGCATTCTTCTCCACGCTCAACTCCAGCCACGCCCTGCCCGGCACCCGCATCTCCGCGCGCAACACCAGGCTGTGTGGCCGGTCGATGCGTTCCACTCGCCACCAGTCCAGCGCCTCGCCGGCGTGCAGCCGATGCGGATCCCGTCTGCCCCGCCGCAGTCCGGCGCCGCCCGCCAGCCGATCGATCCAGCCGCGCAACGACCACGCCAGCGGAAACGAATACCAGCCGTATTCGCCGCCGATGGATTCGATCACCGACCACAGCGTCGCCGGATCGGCCCGGGTGTGGCGTTCTCGCACATCGACATAGAGGGAACCGCCCGACCACGCGGGATCGGTGGGTAGCGGTGACGACGGTTCGCGGCCGAGCTGATCGGCATCCGACCAGCGAGTGGGGACGTCGAGGTCGCGGATGCGCCGCAACGCCAATTCGACCGCGGTGCGGTAGTCGATCAATCCGCGCGCCGGATCGGGTATGTGCTCGGCGATCGCGTGATCTTCGCAGACCACGTCGTTGACCAGCGATTCCATCAGCGGCACCGCGATCGCCCTGGGCACCGGGGTGACCAGATTGACCCATTGCGCCGAGAGCCACGGCGTGAGAACCGGGACCGGGACGATCACGCGCCGCGGCAGCCGCGCCACTTCCGCGTAATCACGCATCATCCGCTCGTAGGTGAGCACATCCGGGCCGCCGATATCGAAGGCGCCGCGCACCTCCGGCGGTAGTTCGGCCGCCCGCGTCAGGTAGTACAGCACGTCGCGCACCGCGATCGGCTGGATGCGGTTGCGCACCCAACGCGGCGTGACCATCACCGGCAGCCGTTCGGTGAGATACCGCAGCATTTCGAAACTGGCCGAACCGGATCCGATGATCACCGCCGCCTGCATCGCTATCGCCGGAACCGCTCCCGCGAGCAGGATCCGCCCGACCTCGGCACGGGAGGACAGGTGCCGCGACAGGCGCTGGCCGGGCGGGACGATGCCGCCCAGGTACACGATCCGGCGGACCCCCGCCCGGGCCGCCTCCTCCGCCACCAGTGTTGCCGCGCGTCGGTCGACATCGTCGAAATCCGTTCGCGTCAGCGAATGCACCAGGTAGTAGAGCACATCGGCCTCGGCGCAGGACGCGGCCACATCCTCGGCGCGGAGCACATCACCGCGCAGGACCTCCACGCTCTCGCGCCAGGCCGCGTCGTCCAGTTTGGCCGGTGTGCGGGCCAGCACCCGCACCTCGTGCCCCGCGGCCAGTAGCTCGGGCACCAGCCGGCCACCGATGTAGCCGGTCGCACCGAACACCACACATCGCATACCGTCTCCTGATCACCGAATCGACTACATGCCGGGCACTTCCACGATCGGCGCCGGATAGGTCGCATCATCGACGTCCTCGCGCCACGGCCGGTGTATCGCCGCACCGGACAGGTGGGCGAGTTCGGGCAACCAGCGCCGGACGTACGCACCCTCGGGGTCGAAACGGTTCGCCTGCCGCAGGGGATTGAGGGTGCGATTCGGGCGGGTGTCGGTTCCGGTGCCCGCGACCCACTGCCAGTTCATCTGGTTGTTCGCCACATCCCCGTCGACCAGCCAGAACCGGAAATGGGCCGCACCGATCCGCCAATCCAACCGCAGCGTTTTGGCCAGGAACGACGCGGTGATCAGCCGCGCGCGCCCCGGCATCCACCCTTCGTCACGCAGTTGGCGCATCGGCGCGTCGACGATCGGGAACCCGGTGCGGCCATGCGACCACGCCTCGAACGCCTGCTCGTCCTCGCGGACCTCGACCGGCCCCGAGCGGTAGTCGGACCACGCCGCCGCGGGCCGGGCCGCCAGCACCTGATGATGAAAGTCGCGCCAGGCCAATTGCCGGGCGAAACTGTGCGCCCCCGGGTCCGACAGGTCCAGGCGCGACACCACCTCCGCGGCCGACAGGCATCCGAAATGCAGGTACGGCGACAGATGTGAGGTGGCGTCGGCGGCGAGCTCGTCGTTGGCCTCCGCATAGGCGGTGACCGGATCGGAGAGCCAGCGGCGCAACATCTTTCGCCCCGTCGTCTCGCCGCCGACGCGCAGGTTCGAGGAAGCCCGCGTGGTGCGGAGCTTCTCCAGGCCGGGTTGCTTTCCGTCCAGCGGCGGCACGGTGAGATCTGTGGGCGGTGGCAGAGGACGCCGGTGACGAGCGGTTTCCCACCGCCGGAAGTACGGCGTGAACACCGCGAAATGATCGCGACCGGTGCTCGGCTCGATCGCCTCGAGGTCCACGCTGGTCACCGTCGCCGCGTGCGTCTGCACCCGGCAACCGCGAGATTCGAGCCTGTCGCGCAGGGCCGATTCGCGTCGCTTGCCGTAGTGGCTGACCTCGGCCGCGAGATGCACCGACTCCGCCTGCGATTGGGCGACGATCCGCTCCACCTCGTCGACGACCTTGCCGCGCCGCAGCACGAGATGCGCACCGCGCGACCGCAATTCGCCGTCGAGCTCGTCCAGCGCGGCGGCGAGGAATCGCACCCGGTTGGGCGCTGCCTCCGAGCCGGTGACCAATGATTCGTCGAGGACGAACAGTGGGACCACGGCATCACCGGCTCGCTGCGCCGCGGTCAGCATCGGATTGTCGTGCACCCGCAGGTCACGGGTGAACAAAGCTATCGCCACACCCATCGCTACTCACCTCCACTCACCGGACTTGCCATGGCTGGGCCGTCGCATCGAGCCGGGCTCACAGCCGGCACAGCGGGGTGATGTCGCCTCGCCCACCGGTCACCGGCGAGGTCAGGTACAGGCACGGCTGCTCGCCGGCGGCGACGATCGCCGCGACAACCTGGCTCCACTGGTCCGCATCGAGTGCGGGCGTGCGGGACAGGACGAATCCGGAGATCCGGTAGGGGTCGGTGACGAGAGCCCAGGAGTAGTCCGGCCCGAGTGCGGTCACGATGTAGTTGGGCGGGCCGTCCAGGCTTTCCTGCGTCGGCACCCCGGGGAACGCCACACGCAATTGCGCGTGGGTCACCGGATCGACCACGCGCGCCGCACCCTGGATCTCGTTGCCCGCGCCCGACCACGTGGTGCACGAATTATGAACCGAGATATCACCGTTCGGCAGTGCCGCGTACTCGGCGCGCGTATCGCGGGCGCACACGAGATTGAAGAACTGCGGAACCGCGGCGAGCTGATACCACGTTCCGACGTAACGGTTCAGATCGAGCGAGGCGACGGGAGCCGGTGCCGCTGCGGGCATCGGACTCGCCCCGGCCGGCGCCGCGACGCAAGCGACGACGACCGTCGCCAGGACGGCGACACCGGCCGGCCGAGCCGGGCGCATCGCTGCCGCAGCGAATAGGATCAGCCGACGGGCACCACCGACCAGCAATCTCGCCACCTTCCCGCCGAGTCCGCCGGGTCGATCTACCTGCGAGTGATGTTCGAGCACCTGCGACTCCTCGGTTCGATGAGCATGGGTTCGACGACACAGCCGATCCTACAGCAAATCGATGCATGATCGATGCATAATGGACGTGTCGCACTTCCGCCCGACCCCTCGTCCACTACCGCCGTCCCGAACCGCGCGGGTGCCGCAACACTGTGACCTTGCGGCGCCCATGCCCGCGAAAGGCAGAATGATCGCCATGCCCGATGCATCGCCCCCCGACAACGACGCGACCGGATTCTCGGTACGTACCGTCGCGGAGCGCATCGGCATTCCCACCGCGACGCTGCGCAGCTGGAATCAGCGCTACGGCATCGGCCCGTCCCAGCATCGGCGCGGTCGCCACCGCCTGTACTCCGAGGCCGATATCGCCCGGCTCGAGCGCATGGTCGTGCTCGTCCGGGGCGGCTCGAGTCCGGCCCGCGCGGCCGAGTCCGTGCGCGGACCACTTCCGATCGCCGGAGACCACGCCTCACTCCTCGAGGCCGCCTTCGCCTCCGACCCCACCACCCTGCAGTCGTTGCTACTCGCCCACATCCGCGCGTTCGGCGTGGTGGACACGTGGGACCGGCTGTGCCGCCCGGCCTTCGCCGAAATCGTCCAGCGGCAAGGGGCGGGCATCGGATGCATCGATGTCGAACACCTGCTGTCCTGGTGCATTACGGCCGCACTGCACCGCGCGGTCCCGCCACCGGCGGACGCGTCGGCAGCCCCGGTACTGCTCGCCTGCACCAGCGGCGAAGCACACTCCCTGCCGCTCGAAGTCCTGCGCGCCGCACTCGCCGAGCTCGACGTCCCGGCCCATATGCTCGGCCCCAACGTCCCCACCTCAGCCCTCGGTGACGCCCTCGATCGCAGCGCGTCGGGCTGGGTGGCAGTGCTGTGGTCACAGCAGGAATCGACCGCCCTCCTCTCGGCCGTGCGCACCTGCGCCGAGCGCGGCACCCGCGTCCTGCTGGCGGGTCCCGGCTGGCAGGACGTACCCGCCCCGGACACCGCCGACATCGTCGACGACCTCCAGTCCGCACTGAGCGAGCTGACCGACGCCCACCCCGCCGAGGCGTCGCCTCGACGGGGCTGATCGGCGCTGCGGAACCGCCGGCTCGTCACCACCGGGCCGGAGCGCACACCGCACTCGAGAACGGCGACACCGGACGGGCGGTACAAACGATCAGGAGTGCTGCGGAGGCGGGCACTGCCCGGTCTGCTCGCCGATCGAATTGATCTCCGCATTCGACCGCGGATCACCCGCGTAGTTGATCCGATCCGTGCACTTCACATACGCCGGAGCCTGCGGTGCCGGGCACTGCCCCGTCTGCTCCCCGATCGAATTGATCTCCGCATTCGACCGCGGATCACCCGCATAGTTGATCTGATCGGTGCACTTCACGGCGGCGGGTGTCGCATCCGGTGGCGGTCCGGCGGGCGTCGCTGCGGGCGGCGGCCCGGCGGGGTCGCCCGGCCCCTGAGGGGACGCTTGCGGTGCGGTGGATTCGGTCCGTTCCGCACCTTCGGACGTCGAGGTCGACGGGGCTCGGTCGGCCGGACTCGTGGCCACCGAGGTCGCCGAAGCCGGAGCCGAAACGGACGCGCGAGCAGTCGAACCGGCCGACGTCTCGGGCGCGGAAGTGCCTCCGCCGGACGAACATCCGGTGATCGCGAGCGCACACGCCGCGACTACCGCGAAGCCGAGCCGTGTGATCGTCCGCGCCGGGCGTACCGAACGTGCGGAATCGTCGAATGTCATGCGCGGCATCGCTTTCTGTCGAGGGGCAGGAGGAGGTGGTTACCTTCGGGGAATAACCACACTTCGGCCGGCCGTTAACAGCCGTCGACAATTCACCCCGCGCTCCCGGCACGCCTACGGTCCGCGGCGCGCGGCGGGTGATGCGCCTTGTCGTGAACGCGATTGCGGGTCAACGCAAGTCGATACTCCCGACGCCGATGAGGGTCAGCGCGATGGCGGTGCTCGACCAGCCGTCCGGTGCCGGTAACCTCCGCAGGGCACCGCCACGCCGCATCAGCCGAGCTCGCCGAATCCGTACTCGTGCCAGTCGGCGAGGACCTTCCGACGGATCGCTTCCGGGTATGAATTCCGGAACGACGCGGTGATTCCGGGCGCGCGGCCCTCGAACTGGCAGGGCAGCAGACAGCTCAGCACCGACTTGCCCCCACGACCGGAACGGGCCTCGCTCTCGGTGAGGTAGGGAACCATCGGGATCCCGGGCGCGTCCGGGTACACGTACTCGCCGGTCCCCGGGTGATACCGGGTGGCCAGGGCCCAGGTCACCTGGCCGATATCGGTGATGTCGATATCGTCGGCCACCAACAGGACCTTCGGGACCAGCCACCCGGCGTGCGAGCCGAAGAACACTCGCGCCACCTCGTCGGCCAGCCGGCGTTCGGTCATGCCCGTCGCCGCGAGACGCTCGATATCGATCGCGACCACGATCCAGCAGGTGGCCGCCTCGTACGAGCACCAGGCCATGGTCACCGGCAGACCGGCCGACCGGAGCAGGTCCAGGCTGGTCGCCGAGATCATGGTCCCCCAGATGGTGTGGTTCTCCTCGGGCGGCAGCCCCGCGACACAGATGGGGAGGATCGGATCGTCGCGGTGCATGATCGTCTCGACGTGGAAGATCGGTTGCTGCTTGCTCTCGGTGAAGGAATAGCCGTGGTACTCCCCCATCGGTCCTTCCACGGCGGTTTCCGAGGTGATCCAGCCCTCGAGAACGATTTCCGCGGTGGCCGGAACCTGCAACCCGGTGACGGGGGTTCGTACGACCTCCACCGGCTCTCCGGTCAGCGCACCGACATAGCCGTCCTCGCTGACCTCGGCCGGTAGCGGCATTCCGGCAGCGGCCAGCGCTGCCGGAGGGGCGCCGAGCACCATCGCCCAGGGAGTACGCAGGCCACGCTCCTGCCACATGCGATGAATCATGCCGATGTGCTGCTGCGGCATGGCGGGACCGACCAGTGTGTTGCGGCCGTGCAGCATCGTGCGTGCGACGGACCAGCTCGTCCATCGCCCGTCCGGCGAACGGACCACGTGGAAGCCGTAGGTTCCGAAATATCGGCCGCCGTCCTGCTCGTGCAGCAGCGGCACCGGAAACCGTTCGAGGTCCACGTCGTGGCCGTGCACGACATTTTCCAGGCACGGGCCGCTGTCCACCTCCCGGGGAGCGATCGGCGTCGCGTGCATCGCGGCGATGAGTTTCTCCAGCAGCGCGCGCGGGGTGGTGTCGCGCGGCAGGTCCAGATGCGCCGCTATCCGGCCGTAGGCTTCGGCACGGGGCCGGCTCATCCCGGCCGGCGCGCCGAGCAGCCGGAATCCCGGTTCGCTGGCGGTCAGATTCTCGAACAGCGGTGCGGGACTGCGAGTTTCATAGACGCGCCGGGTCACGGCCGCGGCTTCCAGATGCGGATCCACAGCACGTCGGATTCGTATCGCGTCACCGCGGGCCAGCAGTTCTGCGACGAAATCCCGGAAATCGAGGGCACTTCCGCGCTGGGTCACCGAACCACCTCCGGGCAGTGTGCGACCGAACCGGCACGGGCGGTGGGGCGCATTCCTTCCCAGCGGCGCGCGTTGGGGGCCTCGAGGTCGAACTGGTCCAGTATTCGGACCACCAGATGCTCGACGACGTCGGCGATGCCGGCCGGCTGGTTGTAGAACGCGGGCACCGGCGGCATGATCGTCGCCCCGGCTCGTGCCAGTGCCGTCAGGTTCTCGAGATGCAGTGCGGACAGCGGTGTTTCGCGGGCCACCAGCACCAGCCGGCGACGCTCCTTGAGCGTCACATCCGCCGCCCGGGCGATCAATCCTTCGCCGTATCCCATCCGGATCGCCGCGACGGTTTTCATACTGCACGGCACCACGGCCATGCCGTCGACCTTGAACGACCCGCTGGCAATCGGCGCACCTTGATCGTCCGGGCCGTAGACCACCGAGGCGAGCGCCTTCAGATCACCGAGCGAATATCCGGTCTCCTGCGCCACTGTCGCACGCGCCCAACGACTGAGCACCAGATGCGACTCGACGTCGAGCTCCCGCAGAACTTCCAGCAGACGCACCCCGATGGGTGCGCCGGTAGCTCCGGTCATCGCGATAACGAGTTTCATAACGGTCGACTCCTTCAATTAGGACGTACACGTCCTACTCGGTTCACGATATAGTACGTACACGTCCTGAACAAGGAGAGGTGGCCGATGAGACCGGAGGGCACGTCCGACGCCGCCCTGCGCGCGGCGATCGACGGGGTCGGTCCGCTGGCACGCAGGTTGAGCCAGGCCTACACCCGCCTGTGGCACGAACGGGTGGACAGCGACCTGACCGGTCCGCAATTCACGGTTCTCAGCCTGCTGCACCTGCACGGGGCGATGGACCAGCGAACCCTCGGGGAGCTCGCCAGCCTCGACAAATCCACCGCCGCTCCCCTGCTCGACCGCCTCCAGCGACGCGAACTGATCCGGATCACCAAGGACGACGGCGACCGGCGCCGCAAACTGATCACGGTCACCGACGCCGGACGGAAACTGGCCGCCGACCTGGCACCCGCCGTCATCGAGATCAACACCCGGAGCCTGGCCGGGCTGACCGAGGCGGAGGCGCAGCGGTTTCTCGACCTGCTGCGCCGCGTCATCGATACTCACCACGGCGGCACGAAGCACGAGTAGATCCTGGCCCGTTCGATCACCGCCTGGGCGCGGGCGAGTTGCGGCCGATAGGAGCCGTCGCGCGTCGCGCCGTCCGCGTCGGCACGCAGAATGCCTGTGGCCCAGTCGATATCGGCAGGCGACGGCGACAGTGCCGTGTTGACGACGTTCACCTGGCCCGCTCGCAGACAGATCCTCGCCGTCATGCCGAGCGCCGCCGCCGCGGCGGTGTCGGCACGCAGTTTCTCCTCGTCCTCGCCGACCGTGGGCCCGTCGATCGGGCCGGGAAGCCCCGCGGCTCGACTGGCCACCGTGAGCCTGGTGCGCGGATAGGCCATGGCTTCGGCGGCATCGCTCATTCCGGTGTCGCGGCGAAAGTCGCCGCTGCCGAAGGCCAATCGCGCGGTGGCGGGCCGGTGCGCGATCGCCGCCGCGGCTTCGATCCCGGCCGCCGATTCCAGCAGCGCCACAATCGGTGTCGCCGCCGGGAGAGCCGCGGCCGTGGCGTCGATCTGGTCTCCGTGTTCGACCTTCGCCAGCACCACCCCTTCCAGACCGGGCAGGTGGCCCAGCTCGGCCAGATCATCGGCCCAGTACGGGGAATCCGCGTCGTTGATGCGAACCCAGGCATGGGTGCCGGACCGGAGAGACCGCGCGACCGAAGTCCTCGCGGCGTCCTTGAGTTCGGCGGGCACCGCGTCCTCGAGATCGAGCACCACGACGTCTGCCGTTGCGGCCCCGGACTTTTCGGCCGAATTCGAGCGGCCGGCCGCGACGAGCAACCACGTGCGCGCGTAGTCGAAGCCGATGCGGGTGCTCGCCGCCACCGGCGCAGACGAACTTCCGCATCGATGCGAGGGGGCAGGCACCGCGGCAGTACTCACGGCGCGATCCCGACGTACTTGGTCGACAGATACTCGTCGATGCCTTCGGCGCCGCCTTCGCGCCCGAAACCGGAGTGCTTGATGCCCCCGAACGGCGCCGCGACGTTGGAGACCACGCCCTGATTCACTCCGACCATGCCGAATTGCAGTTGCTCGGCGACGTCGATGACACGAGAGATGTTGCTGGAGAACAGATACGACGCGAGACCGTATTCGGTGTCGTTGGCCATGGCGACGGCTTCCTCGTCGGTGCCGAACACCGAGATCGGAGCCACCGGGCCGAACAGTTCCTCACGCACGACGGCGTGGTCGCCCACATCGGTGAGCACCGTCGGCTCGAAGAAGTATCCGGGCCCCGGCCGCGACGTTCCGCCGGTCAGCACGCGCGCCCCGGCATCGACCGCGCTCGCGACCAATCGCTGCACCTTGTGACGGGCGCGCTGATCGATCATCGGACCGACCTCCACGCCGGGCTCGGTACCCGGGCCGACGCGCTGGGCGGCCATCGCCTCGGCGAATCGGGTGCCGAACGTGTCGGCGACGGATTCGTGCACCAGGATCCGGTTGGCCGCCGTACACGCCTGGCCGATATTGCGCATTTTCGCCACCATCGCACCGGCGACCGCCCGATCGAGGTCCGCGTCGTCGAATACCAGCAGGGGCGCGTTGCCGCCGAGTTCCATGGACAACCGCAGCAGCTGACCACTCGCCTGGGCCATCAACGTCTTTCCCACCGCGGTCGATCCGGTGAACGTCAGCTTGCGCACCCGCGAGTCGCGCAACAGGGGCGCGACGGTCTCGGCGGCACGGGTCGTGGTCACCACGTTGAGCACTCCCGGCGGCAGGCCCACCGAACGGAGTACCTCCGCGAACGCCAACGCGGTCAACGGGGTCTGTTCGGCGGGTTTGAGCACCATGGTGCAGCCGGCGGCGATGGCGGGCGCGATCTTTCTCGTCGCCATGGCCAGCGGGAAGTTCCACGGCGTGATCATCACGGTCGGGCCGACCGGCTCGCGCATCGTCAGCAGCCGCGTGTTGCCCTCGGGTGAGCGCGACCATCGTCCCGCGATGCGCACCGCTTCCTCGGAGAACCAGCGCAGGAACTGTGCGCCGTAGCGGACCTCCCCGCGGGCCTCCGCGAGCGGTTTGCCCATTTCCGCGGTGATGAGGTGGGCGAACTCGTCGGTTCGTGCCACGACCTGCTCGTATGCGGCGCGCAGCAGATCCGCGCGGACCAGCGGCGAGGTCTGCGCCCAGGACTGCTGCGCCTCGACCGCGGCGTCCAGCGCCGCGACGGCATCGTTCGCCGACGCCTCGGCGACGTCGGCCAGCGGATGGCCCGTGGCCGGGTCCTCCACGACGAATCGGGCATCTGCTTCGCGCCATTCACCGCCTATGAACAGGTTCGTCGGCACCTGCTCGAGGTGATCCTTGTCGTACACCAACGGCCTCGCTTTCGGTTCCGTGCTCGGGCGATCCACGGCACGTGCGGACACCAGGCCGGTCGCCCGGGAGCGACCGCCTGTCCAGGAGATCCGTGGCAGTCTGGCAACCCGGCCGGGCGCGGGGTATGCGCCTGCTGGCGCACTCCGCACCGGCGGGCTGTCCAAACCGCGCACTCCTGGACCCGATGCCGGTGTTGCAGGCTTCTCCCGACGGATATCCCTGTGTTGCAAAGGAACTCACGTGACAACTCTCAGGTCCGAGATTCTCATCGATCACCCCGCCGACGAGGTCTGGAAGGTGATCGAGGATGTGCCCGCGATCAGTTCGTGGTTTCCGGCCATCGTCGAATCCACCGGCGACCGGACCCGCCGCACGGTGACGCTGAGCGACGGAAGCCGCCTCGACGAAGAGGTGGTCACGCTCGACTCCCGGCTGCGCCGCCTGCAATACCGGGCGGTCGGCGGCGACCTGCCGGTGACGAACCACCTCGGCACGGTCGACGTCTTCGAGATCGACCCCGGCCGCTCGCTCGTGGTCTACAGCACCGAAATCGAACCGGCGGAGTTGGCCGGCGCCTTCGGCCCCGCCTGCGCGGAAGGACTGCTGGGGTTGCGAGACGCGTTGTCCTGACCGGCTATTGGCCGGGGTGCAGTTGCAGGGCGAACCACAATTCCGCGCGGACCGTGGGGTCGTCCAGATCCCGCGCGAGCGCGTCGGCGATCCGGGTCATCCGGTACCGCAGCGTGTGGCGATGGATGCCGAGCATGTTGGCCGAGGCGTCGGCTTGGCCGTTGTGCGCTAGAAATGTCCGCAGCGTCTGGGCGAAGTCGACCTTGGAACCCTCGTCGAGCGCGGTGATCGGCGCCAGGGTCGCTTCGGCCCACGCCCGGGCATCGGGCCCGGTCAGATGCCGGAGCAGGCCCGCCTCGGAGACATCGCGTGCCATGTACAGCTTTCCGGGCTGATCGGGCGCGGCCTCGAAGACGCCGGTCACCCGGCTCCACGCGGTCGGCAGTTCCTGCGCGCCGACCGGTTCGCTCACCGCGCCGCGGCCGTGCGGAACCCGGCGCAGGATCGCCTCCAGGGTGCGGACATCGCCTTCCGCGGTCGGCAACACGATGCCGACCCGGCCGGGCCGCAATTCGGCGATCACCGTCTCGATGCGGCGCAGCGCCTGATCCTCTTCGGCCGTCTCGAGCAGTTCGCGGGCATGCCGCCGGGGAACTCCGAGCAGCGCCGCGCGCACCGGGCCGACCGGCACCGGCACGCGCAGGATCTGACTCGTGCTGCGCGCCATCTCGGCGTGGCCGTCGAGCAGCAGCCGCAACACCGCGAGGCTGTTGTTGCGGGCCGCGCGACGCAGTTCGTCGTTGTGGTGGAGGTCTTCGGCGAGCAGGTAGGTCGCGGTGTCGACCAGCGAGCGCTCGATCGGGTTGAGCGGAGTGGCCCGTCCGGTCGCGAAGAATCCACGGATGCGGCCCTGCACACCGATCGGCCGGATCGACACCGATTCGCCGGGGATGGACAGCGACATCGTGGTGGCCCGCGACTGCGTCGCGAAGCGCGGCAGCTCGGATTGGATGAGCGCCAGGTGAGTGCGCGCGCCGTCCGGAATCGATGCCAGCAGCGCACCGGCGCCGTCGAGGACGAGCACCCAGCCGCCGACCGTGCCGACCACGCGCTCGGCGATACCGCGGGTGCCCTGGGCAGCGATGGCCGCCCGTACCAACTCACGATGCACCCGGGCTACCGAATCGGGGAGGTCGGTCATAGTCGGCGAGGGCTCCTTTCCTACCTACCGGACGAGGATGCGGCATCCACGCAGCGAACACCGCTGTCCGTCCCGGCCCACGCGCCCGCACTGCCTTGTACAGCACGGCGTATTGCGTCGTCGTCTATTGCGGACATTATTGAATGGCATGCATGATGACTCGGCCCCAATCGGCGGGAAAGGATGAGAATGCCGGCTTCTCGGACCATACTTCGCACGGTTGCGGGGAGTACGAAACGTCCCGCGATGCAGGTGAAGCAAGCCGGTGACCACCAGGTTCTCGTCGAATACGACGGCATCGAACTGGATCTGCGGCTCAATTTCCGTGTGCACGCGCTGCGGCGCACCCTGCAGGACCATCCGATCGACGGCGTGATCGAGACCGCGCCCGGCTTCCGCTCGGTGATGGTCACCTTCGACCCGGCGCGCCTGCCGCGGCCGCGTCTGCTCGATGAGCTGGTCGAACGAGAGCGAAGCACGCCGGATACCGACTCGCTGGTGCTGTCGAGCCGAATCGTGACGCTGCCCATCGCCTTCGACGACGAGATGACCCGCGAGGCGGTGGCCCGATATCGGATCACCACCCGCAACGACGCACCCAATGTCACCGACGGCGACAACATCGACTACATCGTTCGATGCAACGGATTCGTCAACCGGGAAGAATTCTTCCAGCGATTTGCCGAGACCACGTGGTGGAACGCCTTCATCGGATATTTTCCCGGACTTCCGTCCTTGTTTTCGCTCGATCCGCTGACCCAGATTTCGGTGCCCAAATACAACCCCGCGAGAATGTGGACCGCGGAGGGAGCCGTCGGAATCGGCGGACCGTGCGTGGTTCTCTACCCGGTCGAGGCACCCGGCAGCTACCAACTGTTCGGGCGCACCCTGCCACTGGTCGGCCGCAACTTCGGCAGCCGGCCCGCACATCGTGGCACCCACTCCGAAACGATCGACGCCGCAACCGATTTCAATCTGTTCCGGATCGGCGATCGGATCGGCTTCGAGCGCGTGACCGAGAAGGAGCTGCTCGCGCTGCGGCTCAGCGTCTTCGAAGGGACCTACACCTACCGGATCGAATCCGGCGAATTCGTGGTCGCCGAGTATCTCGATCGAGTCGAGCGGCTCGCGCCCCGGGCGGCGGCCGTCGCCGCGGAACGGCGCCGGGCCGCGGCGAGCGTGAGGGTGCCGTGACGCAGACGGCGATGGAAGTCATCGATCCGGGGCTGCAGACCACGGTGCAGGCATGGCCGGGCCGGATCGGGCTCAAGGCGTTAGGGTACTTCCCCTCCGGTCCGATGGACCATCTGTCGCTGCGCGCGGCCAATGCCCTGGTCGGAAATCCGGTCGGTGCGCCGGCGTTGGAAGTTCCCAAAGTCGGCTTCTCCGTGGCGTTTCTGGTCGACACCCAGATCGCGATCGCGGCACCCGACGGCTCCGAAGTCCTGGTGAACGACACCCCGGTCGCGATGTGGGAGACCGTCGGCGTCCGTGCCGGGGACGTGCTGCGCACCATCGGATCGGCCGGTGCCGGCTTTCGGCTCTACCTGGCGATACGCGGCGGCTTCGCCGTCCCCGAGGTGTATGGATCGGCGGCGACATCACTGGTCGCCGGTATCGGCGGGGTGGAGGGACGCGCACTGGTGCGCGGCGATCTGCTCGCCACACACGGCGCCGCACCGATCGCACCACGCCGGCTCCCGGCATCGATGCGGCCGCGGTTCGTCACCGACTGGGAAATCGAGATCATCCAAGGCCCGCACGCGACTCCGGACTACCTCACCGAGGAGGATTGGTCGGATCTGGTCACCAGGCATTGGCGCGTCGATCTGAACTCCGATCGCATCGGCACCCGGCTCAACCCGCACCGATTCTCCTGGGCCCGACCGGATGTCGGTATCGCGGGCGGACACCCTTCCAATGTGCTCGACGACGCGTACCCGGTCGGCGGCGTCCTGGCCAACGGCGACGTGCTGACGATTCTCGGCATGGATGGCAACACCTCCGGCGGTTTCGCGGTGGTGGCGACGGTGCCGCATTGTTCGCTGTGGAAGGTCGGGCAGATGCGCCCCGGCCGAGACACCATCCGCTTCCGCGAGATCGACTACGACGAGGCGCTGGCGTTGAACAAGCGCGTGGACTTCATGGTGGATCCACGCCGCACCGTGCCGGTGCGGTGATTCGCCGGTACAGATGTGGCCCGCGCCGTGGATCGGCGCGGGCCACCTGTCAGGTCAGGGCATCTGTCGTCAGCGCATTGGTCAGCGCCACGAATCGCGCCTGCGCTCGGCGGCGGGCGGCGAGCGCGTCGTCCAGCGACACCGCCCTGAACCGGGTTCCGGTACCGGGCGCGGATTGCCCGACCAGATCCATATCGACGCTGATCACCGTTCCCACCATCGCGTATCCGCCGCCGGAGACGGCGTCGCGGTGCAGGATGATGGGCTCGGAGCCGCTCGGGACCTGGATGGAGCCGATCGGATAGCCGGCGTCGACGATATTGGACGGATCCGACCCGGCGCCGAAGGGCTGCTCCCGATCCTCGAAGTCGAGTTTCGCACCGGCGTAACGGAATCCGGTCCGATCGGCGACGGGTGTCAGCGACCACACCGTATCCAGCAGTGTGTTTCGCCCGTCCGCCGTCAAGCGGTAGTCGTACAGACCGAGCACGATGCGAAGCTCGACATCGCGCGCCCAGGTGGGGCGCGCCTTCTCCGGAACCGAACGCGGCACGTACTCGGCGGGCGGAGCGCCCACCGGCAGTGCGTCACCGGCCCGCAGCGTCCGCCCCTCGAAACCGCCGAGCGCGCCCAGTCCGTAGGTGGAACGCGATCCGAGCACCGGGGGAACGTCGAAGCCGCCCGCGACGGCGATGTACAACCGTGCCCCGGCCTGGACATATCCAAAGGACAGGACGTCGCCCTCCTCTACCTGGAACGATTCCCACGCCGGGGCCTCGACGCCGTTGACCAGCACATCGGCTCGCGCACCGGTGACCGCGACGACGGCGGGGCCGGCGAACGCCAGCTTCGGCCCCAGATAGGGGGCCTCGAGCACGGCGGCGCCGATTTCGTTGCCCACCAATAGATTCGCGATCTTGGCCGATGTCTGGTCCAGCGCACCCGAGGGCGGGATGCCGACGTTGTAGGCGCCGCTGCGACCGAGATCCTGAATCGTCGTCGCCAGGCCGGGCTCTACGACCTCAACGTGCATCGAGAGCTCCTAGGAGTCGGGCGTTGTATTCGTCTGGGCCGGCGAGGAATTCGTTCAATGCGAAGTCGACCTCGACAGTGCGGTAGACGTCCTCCCCCTGTTCCGCGGCGCGTTCCAGGTGCTGGTATTCGTCGACGTCGATGGGGCGGAACTTGACGATGTCGCCGGGCTCGAACAGCACCATCGATTCGCGGAAGATCCGATGATTCTGTCGCGGATCGAAGATCGGCAACGGCGTCAGCCCGAACATCTGATATCCGCCCGCGCCCTTCACCGAATAGATACAGGCGAAGCATCCGCCGTGCCCGACCGTCAGCTTCGGCGTCTCGGTCCGCGGCCGCAGATATTTGGGAAGTTCGATCTGCCGCTCGCGTTCGACCATCTGGAACATGAACGGCAAACCGGCCACGAACCCGACCATGGACACCAGCCACGGCGAACCGGAGTGGCGGTCGATGAACTCCTGCACCGAGTCGAGCCCCAGCTCGGCCACCGCGTATTCCACATCGCTTCCCTCGGGACGCTGGTGGCGATCGCGGAACTTGGCGCCCACCTCCCGGGTGAACGGATCGTCGTACCAGACCGGAATCTCCAGCAGCCGGGTGCGGATGGTGGGCTGATCCTGCTGTGCGACAACGGCTTCGATGTCGCGCACGACGCTTTCCAGCTTCGCCGGTTCGATCCGGTCCGGATCGAACCGGATCAGCAGGGACGCGTTGGCCGGACAGATGTCCAGCACGCCGGCCAGATCGCGTTCGCGCAACTGGGTACTCATCGCCATCGCCGTGAAGTTCGCGGCCAGCGTCATCTCCTCGGCGATCTGCACGACCAGATGTTCATCGGCTCCCCAGGAATAGCGCGAGGTGCCCTGCTCAGGCATCGCCGCCCTCCGCCCGATCGATCATCCACCGCTCCAGCCACGTCGTGTGATAGTCGCCGGTACGGAATTCCTCCGTCGCCAGCACCTCACCGATGAACCCGGCCGTCGTGGTGACGCCCTCGATATCGAGCTCGCGCAGGGCCCGGGTCATGCGCGCCAACGCTTTCGGCCGGTCCTCGCCCCACACGATGATCTTGGCGAGCATCGAGTCGTAGTACGGGGTCACGACCGAACCGGCCTTGAATCCGCTGTCCACCCGCACGAACGGACCACCGGGCAGATCGAACCGAGTCACGGTCCCGGGGCTGGGCAGAAAGTTCATCGCGGGATTCTCGGCGTTGACACGGATCTCGATCGCATGCCCACGCGGGCTCAGGTCCGCCTGCGCGAACGACAACGGATTGCCCGCGGCCACCCGCAGCTGCTCGCCGACCAGGTCGCGGCCGTACACCATCTCCGTCACCGGATGCTCGACCTGAATGCGGGTGTTCATCTCGATGAAGTAGTACTCGCCGCGCAGCTCGTCGAACAGGAACTCGACCGTGCCCGCACCGGTGTAACCGACGGATTTGGCGAGCTGAACCGCCGATTCGGCCATATTCGTCGCGACCGTCTCGGGCAGGCCGAGATCGCCGGCCTCCTCGACCACCTTCTGCCTGCGCCGCTGCATCGAGCAGTCACGCAGTCCGAGGTGTACCGCGGTGGCGCCGTCGCCGAAGATCTGCACTTCGATATGACGGGCGCGCGGAACGAAACGCTCCAGATACACCGAGTCGCTTCCGAAGGCCGCCCGGGATTCGGCCTGGGCGGTGGAGATCGCGGCAGCCAGGTCCGCCTCGCGCTCGACGATGCGGATGCCCCGGCCGCCGCCGCCCGCGGCCGCCTTGATCGCCAGGGGAAACCCGATCTGCCGGGCGACCCGCTCGGCCTCGTCGAGCTCCCTGATCTCACCGTCGGATCCGGGCACGGTCGGAACACCCGCCGCATCGGCGCTCTTGCGCGCGGCGACCTTGTCGCCCATCTCCCGGATCGCGCTGGGTGCGGGCCCGACCCACACCGCGTTCGCGTCCAGGACGGCCTGCGCGAAATCGGCGTTCTCGGAAAGGAATCCGTACCCGGGGTGGACGGCGTCCGCACCGCTGGCACGCACGGCCCGGATCACCGCGTCGACCGACAGATAACTCGCCGGCGCGGGCGCCGGCCCGATCAGGACCGCTTCGTCGGCGATCCGGACGTGTTCGGCACTCTCGTCGGCCTCGCTGTAGACGGCGACGGTGGCAATACCCTGCTCCCGGGCGGCCCGCGCGATACGCACCGCGATTTCGCCGCGGTTGGCGATCAGCAACTTACGCATGGTTCAACTCGCTTCGATGATGGCGACCGGATCGCCCGGTGCGAGGGTGGCGTTGTCCTCGACCGTGAACGACGTCAGCACCCCCCGCACACCGGCCTTGATCTCGGTGAACTGCTTCATGATCTCGACCAGCCCGATGGTCTGGTCGGCGTCGACGGCTGCGCCCGCCTCGACGAACTGGGGCTGCCCCGGCGCCGGCGAACGGTAGAAGATTCCCGGCAGCGGTGAGGTGACCTGATGCTCGCTCACGACAGTTCCTTTCGTTCAGGGGCGCAGCTTGTGGCCGTCATCACAGCGACGACAGGACGTTACGGACCGCCCGGGCGATTTCGCAGGCGTTCGGCGTATCCGAGTGGACACAGACGGTATCGACCCGGACCGGGAACTCCTCGCCGGTGACCGCGGTCGCGATGCCGTCGGTCAGCGCCCGCCGGGCCCGTTCGGTCGCCTCCTCGACCGGAGTCGCGTGTGGCCGGCGAGCCACGATCAGGCTGCCGTCCGCCCGATACCCGAGATCGACGTAGAACTCCGCGAAAAAGGGCACGCCCAGCTTCTCGGCGGCCTTCTCGTGCTGGCTGTTCGGGATGCCGAAGATCGGCACCTCGTACTCCGCCGCCACCGACGCGATCGCCTCGGCCAGTTCGGGATCCCGCGACGACATGCCGTAGAGCGAACCGTGCGCCTTGATGTGGTGCAGTGGCGCGCCCTCCGCCTTCAGGAACGCGACCAGCGCACCGACCTGGTACCGGACGATATCGGCCGCCTCGTCGGGGAACAGCTTCATCTCCCGGCGACCGAAGCCGACGAGGTCGGGAAGGCCGGGGTGGGCGCCGACGGAGACACCGCCGGCCAGGGCCTTGGCGACCGTCTCGTGGATGCCGGTGGGATCACCGGCGTGGAAACCACAGGCGACATTGGCGGTGTCGATGAGGCTCACCAATTCGTCGTCGTTGCCGAAGGAATGAATTCCGAAGGACTCACCCATATCGGAATTGAGCGTAACCATGTGCATCTCTCTTTCGAATGTTGTCCCACCGGTGCGATGCACTACTGGGGATCGTTCTCGTATTCGTAGTAGTCGCAGAACAGACGACCGTTGCGTCCCCAGTCCTCCCGGGTGACGTCGGTGAAGATGAATTGGATGGTCTCCGGCTTGCAATCGGCGATTCGCGCGATTTCGGGCGTCAGTGTCGCGACCATCTCACGCTTCTGCTCCAGGGTCCGACCGGGGAACCAGTCGATGCGGACGAAAGGCATGGATTTCTCCCACTCAGGAATGTGCGATCTTGGGTGTGTCGCCGGTGGGGTCGACGTAGATGTCGTCACCGTCGATCTTCACCGGGAATTTCGCCAATTCGGCATGGCCGGGGTTGATCCCCCGGCAGTTCGGCAGATCGAACTGCCACAGATGCGCCTTGCAGGTCAGCGTCGTGCCCTGCAGTTCGCCTTCGACCAGCTCGATCTGCTGGTGCGGGCAGATCGCCTGTGTCGCGATGACTTCGCCGCCCTCGAGGTGGGCGACCAGAATTTCTTGTTCTCCGACGGTGAAGGACTCCATATCGCCCTCCCACAGATCGTCCAATGTCGTCACGAGTTCGAATGCCATGGTTTTCCTCAGAAGAATCGGTCGAAGTGAACGCGTTCGGCGGGGACCTGCCGCTCCAGGACCAGGAAGCGAACCACCGCGTCGGTCATCACCGGCGGGCCCGCCACATAGATGTCGTGGTCCGCCAGATCCGGCAGATCGTAGGCGGCGAGCAGTTCGTGCACATATCCGCGCGCGCCGGTCCAGTCGCCGTCCGGCTCTCCCGAAATCGCTTCGGACAGAAACGCGTTCAGCAGGCTCGGAGTCACCTCGTCGACGAACTCACGAGCACACATATCCGCCGCACCGCGGCCGCCGTAGAAGAAGTGCAGCCGGCGCGCGCCGGCGTCCGCGCGCGCGGCCAGTCCCCGCGCGACCGAGACCATCGGGGCCAGTCCGGACCCACCGGCGATGCACACGACATCGCGTTCGGACCGTCGCAGGTGCGCGTGCCCGAACGGACCGTCCAACCGGACCTGATCACCGACTCCCAGCTGCTCGGTCACGTAGGGCGAGATCGTCCCGCCGGGCACTCGCTTGATCTGGAACTGCCACACACCACCCGGATTGGGCAGATTGGACATCGAGTAGGCACGTTCGGCCGGCCGCGTCGGCAGGCCGTGTTCGGTCACCCCGTCGATGCTCACCATCGCGTACTGCCCCGGCAGGAATTCGGCGGCGCCGGCGGATTCGAGGGTCAGCTCGACCATGTCGTGGGTCAGCTCGCGCAGTGCGACCACGGTGGCGGAGAATCGGTTCGGCCGCGGATGCCCCGGCGGCCACGCCGGAGCGCAGGTCAGCGCGACGGTGCAGTCCGTGCGCGGAACCGACTGGCAGGCAAGCATTTTGCCTTTTCGCCGGTCGCGGTCGCTGAGCCCGGGAGCGTCCGGATCGAGCTGATCGACCTCGCCGTCGCGAAGGACGAACTTGCAGCTGCCGCAGCCACCGCTGTTGCACTCGTAGGCGGCGGGAACCCCGCCCCGGAGGGCGGCACGCAGGAGCGTGTCACCCTCCGCGCAGCCGAAGGACGCGCCGTCGGTGGTGGTCACCGTCACGGCCGGATTCGCCTGCGGCAGGGGCCCCGAAGCAAGGCTCGCAGCGGTTGTCTCCGAGCTGTACATCTCAGCTCCCGAGCGGCAACTGATTGCGGAAGGCCCGGGTCGCCTGGATCGCCGTCGCGGCCGCCTCCGGGTTGTCCGGCAGTTCCGCGCAGAACGCGTCGATCGCGGCGTCGGCCAGCGGCACCCAGCGGTCCAGCCACTTCTTGACCACCGGTACGTTGTCCGGATTCTCGGCCATCGTGCGCACCAGCTCGACCGCCCACCGGCGCGAGCGCTCACTGTCGCGCAGCGCCGCCTCGGCCATCAACGCGAACAGCGTGTCGCCGTGACGCCGTGCGCTGATCCCCTGCTGACGGTAGAACGCCTCGTCGATCGCCGGTTTGGCCACCAGGTTCAGCGCGACGAACGATTCGGCCCAATCACGCGTGGCGAGAACACATTCCATGAGTTCGCGGAAGCGCTGCCAGGCCGGCAACTCCTCCCACAGCGCGCGCTCGGCCGAACCCAGACCGTAGGACGGATGTGATTGCGCCAGCTCGGCGGTGCGGTACGCCGTATGCGACAGCCACCGCAACTGATCGGCCGCCTGGAAGGCCGCGCAGTTGCTGATGGTGCTCGCCGGAGCCATGTGCACCAGATAGGCGCTGGCCATCTGCACGGTGTGCAACAGGTACCGTCCCGGTGCATACAACCGGCCCAGGCTGGTGACCCACTCCGAGTCCAGGCTCTTGTCGTGCTCTTCCTCGTTGTGCTGGCTCAGCAGGCCTTCGACGTAGTTCTCCTGGCCGTCCTGCAGGATGTTGTAGGAGCGATAGACCAGTTCGTCGGGATCGCGGAAAGAGTCCCAGTCGTCGTGGCGGACCGGGCTTCCGTTGCGGTAGCGCCGATACCAGTCGGCCATGTAGCCCTCGTGAGCGACATCCCACGGCTGTTCGGAGTCGCGCAGATGCCAGTGCAGATTCGTCGAGACGATCTCGTACTCACTCGGACGCCGCCGGCGCGCGGCCAGATGGCTCCAGGTCTTCAGCGGGCGAAGT
This sequence comes from Nocardia africana NBRC 100379, assembly GCF_001612635.1. Taxonomy (GTDB): domain Bacteria; phylum Actinomycetota; class Actinomycetes; order Mycobacteriales; family Mycobacteriaceae; genus Nocardia; species Nocardia africana. The sequence continues at coordinate 219,995 of NZ_BDAV01000006.1, forward strand.
GAGGCGGTCATGCGGATTCCTTTGTGCTGGTGGCGAAGTTGGCGAGATAGAAGCGGACCGTCTCGGTGCCGGTCTCGATACGTCCGACGAACGACGGCATGCTCACTTCGAGTTCGTGCATCTGGAACGGGCGGCCGAGCTGTTCTTCGATCGTCGCCCGGTGCAGGACGCATTCACCGCCGTCGACCTCGACGCGCACATACGAACCCCGGTTGCGGATGTCCACACGTTTGCCCGCGTTGTCGATGCGCGCGGCTTCGCCCACGGCCTCGGCGATCTCACCGGCCTGGACCACGGGGCCGACCGGATCGGCGATCGGCGTCGTCGTACTGGTTTCGTCGCTCATCTAAACCTCGCTGAAGTAGAACTCGATGGTGTCGGTCGGCTCGAGCCCGGTATCGGCGAGCTTCATCTCCCGCGGGAAGGGCGCGTCAGCGCCTTCGGCACGGGCGCGGATGATCTTCCCGGGCTGGTCGGGCACGTGGATGCCGACGGAATGCTCGGCGGCCGCGGCGGCGACCTCGTCGATGGTGTTGTCGGTGTCGACGGCGACCAGCTTCAGAACGAAGTCACCGTCGAACTTCGAGGAAATCGGGAACAGGGACATGGCAAGGGCTCCTTGAACTTTCGAGAGGACGCTTGTCGAGAGGGCAGGACCGTGCGGCCGCTCAGCCGGCCTGGACCAGGCTGTCGCGGTAGCGGTCCACCCACGCGTAGTTGTGGGCGTCCTCGCCGCCCTCGCTGACCACCCCGAGGCCCATGTATTCGAGAACGCCGTCGAGATTCGCGGGCTGGATCTCCCCGCCCAGGAAGCGGTCGATCAGGCTGCGGTGGTGCTTGTAGCGCTCGGGGTCCTGCTGGAAGATCCACTTGTCCACCTCGGAGGCGAAGTGGTACTTGCGTCCTTCGTGCACGAGCGTGGTGTCGTGCAGGCTCCTGCCCGGCGTGCCCACGATCGGCAGCTGGGAGACGTTGCAGGTGATCGGCAACGTGCCCGGGATCGTCTTCTCGTTGCGGCCGTGGGCGAAGTTGTCGATCATGACGTCCCACACCTTGCCGAAGGTGTCGTTCCAGCCGGGATACTTCTCCTCCAGCCAGTCCCGCTCCTCGGGGCTGACGCCGGCGGCGGGGTGCCACCACAGGGTCGGGCGCCAGGAGTAGGTGCCCAGATGCTGGCCGTGGTGGTGTTCGTCGAGGTCACGCATGAAGATGTCCCAGTACCAGGGCTTGCGCAGACCGAGGTCCTCGATCGACTTGATGAACTGGGTGACGATCCACTCCTGCATGAACTCCTTGAACGAGCTCTCCCGGACATCCAGCGGAACGTAGTAGTCCATGGGGATGCCGGACAGGATCGTGAACAGGCGATACGAACGCCAGAACGACACGTCGATGTGGTTCTGCGCCTTCTCCACCTGGCCGTGCTCGATCAGCATCTGCAGCAGCGGCGTACCGAGCTGCGCGTGACGCGCCTCGTCGGACTGGATGCTCTGGATCAGCTTCGAGAAGGTGAAGTCACCCGCGTTGGCCGCATCACCGGACAAGCCGATGAACTGCAGGTTGGTGAAACCGGTCTCGAATGCGAAGTTGGCGTAGATCGAGGTGGCGACCGCGTCGCGGGTCATCATGATGTCGTCGAAGTAGTGGCGGGCCCCCAGCGCGACCCAGTTGTTGGTCCACATGGTCCGATGCGACCAGTCGAACTGGCGGTCCTTGCTGATGTATTCGTGCGGGAAGTACAGCTGGATCTGGCCGTGCCGCATCTCGTCGAGCATCCCGAAGGTGGCCATATTGCGCATGCCCGGCGCCTTCGACCATCGCACGAAACGCGATTCCTGCAGCGCCGCACCGTATTCCACGAGCGCCACCGCGGCGTAGTGCTCCTTGAGAATGGAGATCCAGCCGGCGTCGGCCTTGTTGTACAGATCGTTGCGTTCGAGGGCGGCCTTCACCGAGTACGCGCCGGCGTCCTTCTGCCGCTGCACATCGACATACTCGCGATAGCTGACCTTGTACGGTTCGTCGTAGGTCGACCACGCCTCGTCGGGAATGCCCTCGCCACCACTCATTTCGGGCGGGAACAGATCATCGGCCGAAATGTAGGTGGGTGTCCATTCGGTCGTGCGCGCAAGATCGTACCAGGCGCTTCGGTCGAGCAGTGCCATGTCGAACTTCTCCTCGTCGAGTTTTTCGGTGTTGCGATGTGACGGTCTGTTCAGCTGCCGTGCTTGCTGCCCAGCGGGCCTTCGCCGCCCGGATAGCAGAAGGTGATGTCCGGCGAGTAGAAGCCGAAGGTCACCGTCAGCGGGTCGGCGGGCCGCAGCGCGAAGGTGTCGTGATCGGGATCGAGGAATTCCAGCGATTCGACCGCGAAGCCGCCGGCCATCTCGGCGACGAACGGGTAGCGGCCGCTGACGAATCCCTCCTCGCCGCGCGTGATGTAGCGCAGCTGGCCCGCCGATCGAGTGGTCGGTGAATCGCTGATCCGCGCTGTGGTCCTGATGGTCGGCATGCCACCGAGATACGTTGTCGCGACGACCTTTTCGGGTTCGATCTCCAACTCGGTACGGCCGGGGCCGGTCGGGACACCGCGCTCGGCCGCATAGCGATTCATCGCCTCGGAACTGTTGAAGTAGTGCGTCCACCACCGAGCCGGCACTCCCGCCTCGGTATCGAGACCCGCCAGATCGGCGCCCAGATAGGTCAGTGAATACGCGCCGAACGCATCGGCTTCGGCGGCGCCGTTGGACGTCTGCATCGGGTCGGTGACGATGTACTGATTCATGTAGCAGGCGCCGTCCGCACGCGGGGTCAAACCCTCGGGCACCAATGCCGCTACGGCGTGCGGATCCTCCGGGATCCACACCAGGTACAGCATCTGGCAATTCGCGATGAGCTGTGGCGCGTGCAGCGCACTCCCCGTATCGCGGGTCGAGCTACCTGTCATGAACTTTCCTGCCTGTGGAGCGGATCACTGTGGAGGAAAGAATGTGGCAGTGACCACAGCCGGGGATCTGCGCAACCTGGACAACTTCGCCGGACGACTTGGACGATCGGGCGAATCCGCAGGTAAGAGCCACTAGACGACCGACCGGTTGTGTCCGTTCGTCCGATCTCGACGTACTGTGGCCGACGTGTCGCCCGCTGAAATTCCCGAACCCGTGCCCGACTCCGCGGAGTTGGCGAGGGCGTGCGGCAGCGATATCGCCGAGCTCACCGCCCGGCTCATGGCGGCGGTGTTCACCGACAATCCGGAGTGGACGGACTATTCGGCGGTGAGCCGGGAGGATCTGCGGGACGGATGCCGGCGGTTCCTGACCCGGGTGCTGGAACTGCTCGCGGCGAAAGGAGCCGGCGCCGAAAGCGACGATGTGGCCGCCGCGATCGGGCGGCAACGCGCCGCGCAGGGCGTTCCGCTCGAGGCCATGCAGCGCACCTTCCGCCTCGGCGGGCGCATCGTGTGGGAAGCCCTGATGGATCGTGCCGGAGACATGTCACCTGCCGATTTCCGCGAAATCGGGACCGCCATGTGGGCGGTGGTCGACGGGATGTCCTCGGCGCTGGTGACCTCCTATCGCGGCGCCGAACTCGATCGCGTTCGACGCGACGAGCGCCGCCGCCACGCCCTGATCGAAGATGTCCTCTCCGGCCGTGGCCGCGATGCCGTCTTCGCCGCGCATGCGGCGCGGGAACTCGCCATCCCCGCCGGCGGCGACTACCTGGTGGTCGTCGCTCGCGGTGAACCGCAGCCGCTACGACTGGGGACCGAAAGCGCGTTGGCGGCCATGGGAATTCGCTCGGTCCGCCACGATCGGGGCGATCACACGGTCGGCATCGTCGCGCTCGAACAGCACTCCCCGCAGCAGGTGGCGGAGGTGCTGGAACCACTGGTTCTCGGACACGCCGGGCTTTCTCCGGCGGTGGAGGGGTTGGCCGAGATCGACGTCGCCCACGCACTCGCCATCCTCGCACTGGATACCGCTGGTCGCGACGCGACCCTCACCCGGCTCGACGACAACTACCCCGAAGCCCTGCTGGTGCGCGCGCCCGATCTGGCGCAGCGATTGGTACAGCGATCACTGGGCCCGATTCTGGCGCTGCCCGCGAAGGAGCGCGACATCCTGCTGCACACGCTGACGGTCTGGCTGGCCGAGAACTGCTCGGCCGCCCATGCCGCACCGTTGTTGCACTGCCACCGCAACACCGTCATCAACCGGCTCCAGCGTGCCGCGACGCTGCTCGGGCGGCCGTTGGAGGGCCCGCGCCACCAACTCGAACTCTCCCTCGCGCTGACGGCCCGCGAACTGCTCGATCACCCCGCCGGCTGAGCCGTCGGCGCGGAACAGCCCGGACCGGAATTGGGCGCAGCGCCCAATTCCGAACCGCAATTGCTGGGCTTGCCGGGAATTGTCCGGCGTCCGCGCACGGATAAGACTCCACACCTGATGACCCACACCGCAACCGGATTCGGGTCACACAATCCAGGACGAGGAGCACCACAAGTGCCGGAATTCGATCTCTTGATCATCGGCGGCGGGCCGGGCGGATATGTCGCGGCGATCCGCGCGGCCCAGCGGGGCCTGCACGTCGCCGTGGTGGAAAAGGAACGCCCCGGCGGGGTGTGCCTGAACTGGGGATGCATTCCCACCAAGGCCATGCTGCGCTCGGCCGAGGTATTCGAAACGCTCAGCGCCGCATCGCAATTCGGGGTCTACGCCGACAACGTTCGCTTCGACTTCGCCGCCGTCCGCCGACGCAAGGACGGCATCGTCGCGGAGCTGACCGGCGGCGTGGCGGGGCTACTGAAGGCCAACGGCGTCACCGTGATCGAGGGCCATGCCCGCTTCACCGGACCGACCACCGTGGAGATATTCGACCCCGGTCCCTCGCCGGTCTTCACCGACGGGCCGCGCTACGGCGCCGCCCCGGCCGGCGCGTCGACCCGGACGGTGACGGCCACCGACGTGATCGTCGCGACCGGGTCCGTGCCCGCGCTGCTGCCCGTTCCGGGCGCCGACCTGCCGGGCGTGATCACCTCCGACGGCGCGTTCGGAGTCACGGAGGTGCCCGCGCGACTGGTCGTCATCGGCGGCAGCGCGGTCGGCGCCGAATGGGCCGGCCTGTTCGCGACCTTCGGCGCCGACGTGACCGTCGTCGAGATGCAGGATCGGCTGGTCCCGTTGGAGGACAAGGAGATCGGTGCCGCGCTGGGCCGCTCGTTCACCCAGCGCGGCATCAGCGTCCTCACCGGCTGCACCGTCACCGGCATCGAGCAGAGCGGCGATGCGCTGACGGTCGAGGTCGACGGTGCGACGACACGGACAATCCAGGCCGACGTCGTGCTCGTCGGTGTGGGCCGCCGTCCCAACACCGCCGATCTCGACCTGAAATACGCCGGAATCGACACCGACGCCCGGGGTTTCATTCTCGTCGACGAGCGGCTGCGGACCACGGCCGAACACGTCTACGCCATCGGCGATGTCACCGGCAAGGCGCTGCTGGCCCACGTCGCCTCCCACCAGGGCATCACCGCCGCCGACGTCATCGCCGGTCACGACGCCGGCATCGACTACACCGCCATCCCCGCGGCGACGTTCACCCACCCGGAGATCGCGAGCGTCGGCCTCACCGAGGACGCGGCCCGCGCCGGCGGCCACGAGGTGATCACCGCCAAATTCCCGTTCGCCGCACTCGGGCGAGCCAAGGCACTCGGCGACACCGAAGGCTTCTGCAAAATCGTGGCCGGCGCACGCCATCGGGAAGTACTCGGCGTGCACATCATCGGCCCCTCGGCGAGCGACCTGATCGCCGAAGGCGCACTGGCGATCTCGCTCGAAGCGACACTCGATGAACTCGCCGACACCATCCACGCCCACCCCACCCTCGGCGAGATCGGTATGGAAGCAGCCCTGACCGGGCTCGGCCTGCCGATCCACACCGCGCCGCGTTCACGTTGAGGAGCACCACCGTGACTACCACAACCCCGCAGCAGGCCACGCGCACGTCGACCCGGCGCGCACCGAAACGACGGCCCCCGGCCGCCGAATCGACCGCATCGGAGCAAGCCCGCACCGCAGCGACCGACTCTGCGCCGGCCGACCGAACGGCCACGCCGACAGCATCGTTCGAGTCCCGCGTGGCGGCCGAACACCCCGACACACTGCGAAAGCTGTACCGCGACATGCTGTTCGTGCGCCGGTTCGAGGAACGCACCGCGCAGAGTTACCAGCAGGCCAAGATCGGCGGCTACTGCCACCTCAACCTCGGCGAGGAGGCCACCGTGGTGGGCCTGGGCGCGGCGATGCGGCCCACCGACTATCTGTTCACCAACTACCGCGAACACGGTTACGCCCTCGCCAAGGGCATCGAGCCCGGCCGGGTCATGGCCGAGCTGTACGGCCGCTCCACCGGCACCTCCAAAGGGTGGGGCGGATCGATGCACATGTACGACACCGAGACTCGGCTGCTCGGCGGCTACGCCATCGTCGGCGGCCAGGTACCGCTGGCGGTCGGCGCGGCGCTGGCGATCGACTACCGCGGCGGCGACGACGTCGTGGTCTGCCAAATGGGTGAGGGCACAACCAATATCGGCGCCTTCCACGAATCGCTGAACCTGGCCGCACTGTGGAAGCTGCCGATCGTCTTCCTGGTGGTCAACAACCAGACCGGTATGGGCACCACCGTCGAGAAGTCCTCCGCCGAACCCGATCTGTGGAAGCGCGCCGCCGCCTACCGCATGCGCGGTGAACGCGTCGACGGCACCGACGTCCTCGCCGTCCGCGATATCGCCGGCGAGTTGATCGAGGCCGCGCGGCGCGACGGCCAGCCGGCCCTGCTGGAGGCGGTCAGCCACCGCCTCAAGGGCCATTCGGTGGTCGATCCCGCGAAGTATCGCAGTGAGCAGGCGGTGTCGGCAGCGCGCTCGCACGACCCGGTCGAGCGCTGGAAGGCGGCATTGCTGAGTATTGGTGTCCTGGACGATGATTCGGCCGGCGCCATCGCTTCATCGGTCGACGCCGGGGTCGCCGCCGCCGTCGAGTTCGCCGACGCCAGCCCGCACCCGGAGCCGTCGAGCCTGTTCGACTACACCTACGCCACCCCGGTGCCCGGCGATTCCCGCCGCCTGCCCGCCGACCCGCTCTTCACCGCCTGAGGACCATCCCGTGCCTGTCATGACCTACCGCGAAGCGCTGCGCGAAACCCTGCGCGAGGAAATGCGCCGCGACGACGACATCTTCCTGATCGGTGAGGAGATCGGCGTCTTCGAAGGCTCCTACAAGATCACCGCCGGACTGCTGAACGAATTCGGCGACCAGCGCGTGCGCGACACCCCCATCGCCGAAGAGGGATTCGTCGGCGCGGCCATCGGCGCAGCCATGCTCGGCCTCCGCCCGGTCGTCGAGATCATGACGATCAACTTCTCCCTGCTCGCCCTCGACCAGATCGTCAACCACGCCGCCAAGATCTACGGCATGTTCGGCGGGCAGACCAGCGTGCCGATGGTCATCCGCACCCCGGGCGGCGGCGGACAGCAACTCGGCGCCACCCACTCGCAGAACATCGAGCTCTACTACGCGTTCGTACCCGGGCTCAAAGTCGTGGCACCCAGCACCCCCGCCGACGCCCGTGCCCTGCTCAAAGCCGCCATCGACGACGACGACCCGGTGCTGTTCCTCGAGAACCTGTCGCTCTACAACACCAAAGGCGACGTACCGCACGATCTTCCGCCCGCGCAGATCGGCAAGGCCGCCGTCACCCGTAAGGGGACCGACATCACTCTCATCGGCTACTCCCGCATGGCCACCGTCTGCGCCCAGGTCGCGGAACAGCTTGCCGCCGAGGGCATCTCCGCCGAGGTGATCGACCTGCGCAGCCTGCGCCCACTCGACCGCGACACCCTCGTCCGCTCGGTCCGCGGCACCGGCTGCGCGGTCATCGGCGAGGACGACTGGCTCACCTACGGCATCGGCGCCGAGATAGCGGCCTCGATCTCCGACGGCGCCTTCGACTATCTCGACGCTCCCGTGCGCCGCGTCGCCATGGCCGAAGTGCCGCTCCCCTATGCCAAGCCGCTCGAGAAGCTGGCCCTGCCGTCCGTCGAATCGCTCTACACCGCCGCCGTCGAAACCCTTGCGGCCGTGGGCAAGCGACGCTGAGAGGAAACATCGTTGTCCGAAATCACCATGCCGCGCCTCTCCGACACCATGGAAGACGGCGTCGTCGCCACCTGGCTCAAACAGGTCGGTGACACCGTCACCCGAGGCGACGTGCTCGCCGAAATCGAAACCGACAAAGCCCTGATGGAACTCGAGGCCTACGACGACGGCGTCCTCGAACACATCATCGCCGCACCCGGAACCCGCGTTCCCATCGGCGAACCCATCGCCATCCTCGGCGACGGCAGCGGAACCGCCGCCGCGGCGTCTTCGGCACCTGGTCAGCCGGCCGACACCGCATCGGCACGACGGCAGACCGCGCAACGACCCGCCCAGGACCCTGCCGACATCGCCGAGGCGCCGGCAGTGCCCTCCGCCTCCGACGGCGTCCGCCGCAAATCCTCGCCGCTGGCGCGCAAGATCGCGCAGGAACTCGGCGTCGACATCACAACCGTCATCGGGACCGGGCCCGGCGGGCGCATCACGCGCCTCGACGTCGAAAAAGCCCATGCGGCAGGCGCTTCCGGCACTGCGCACACGACCGCCGCACCGGAACAGCAGGGCACCACCGTCGCCCCCGCCGCCGGTGACTACGACGAAATCCCACTGACCACCATTCAGCGCGTCTCCGCCACCCGCCTCACCGAGAGCAAACAGCAGGCGCCGCACATCTACCTGACCAGCGCCATCGACGTCACCGAGCTGCTCGCCTTCCGTATCCGGATCAACGAGACACTCGCCGACACCGGGGCAGGCAAGGTCAGCGTCAACGATCTGCTCGTCAAGGCCGTCGCCACGGCACTGCGCGCCAATCCCGCCGTCAACGTCTCCTTCGCCGGCGACACCCTGCGCCGCCACCACGGCGTTCACCTCGGCGTCGCCGTCGCCACCCCCGCCGGCCTGCTCGTCCCGGTCATCCGCGACGCCGACCGCAAAACCGTCTCGGCCATCGCCGCCGAAACCCGCGACAAGGCCGAACGCGCGCGCGAGCGCAAACTCCGCGCCGAGGAAATGACCGGCGGCACCTTCACCATCTCCAATCTCGGCATGTACGGCATCGAACACTTCACCGCCGTGATCAACCCGCCCGAAGCCGCCATCCTCGCCATCGGCGCCGCCACCGACGAGCTCCGCCTCGACGGCGACGAGGTGGTGAGCCGAAAGATCCTGCGCGTCACCATGTCCGCCGACCACCGCGCCATCGACGGAGCCGTCGCCGCCCAATTCCTCGCCCAGCTGAAAGAGCTGATCGAGCACCCCCTGCGCATCGTGATGTGAAGCCGGTGCGGCGTGGGTGACGTCCGCATCCACGCCGCATCTTCCGCTCCGCCGTACTTGAAGTTGACGTCAAGTTCAGGTTGAATGACAGTCAGTCCAGTTGTGGCGTACGTCCCGATGTCAGCGATGGAGCGCCGGGAGCATCCCGAAAGGAGCCGGGTGATGAGCGGGCAGCAGGCGGAGAATCCGGAGTTCGCGCAGATCGTCGAGGCCGTCGTCCTCGGTATGCCCGCGGCGCGGCATCTGGGGCTCTCGTTCCGCCGGGTCGAGCGGGGCGAGGTGGAGATCGTGCAGCCGTATCGGACGGAGTTGACCGAGCACAACGGCAACTTCCAGGGCGGGGTGATCGGGTCGCTCGCGGACTTCGCCGGCGGATCCGCGGCGGGGACGCTGCTTCCGGTCGGCTGGGTGAACATGACGGCCGACTACACCGTCAAACTTCTCGCACCGGCGCGCGGCGAGTATCTGCTGGCCCGCGGGCGGGTCGTGAAGCCCGGCAAGGCGATCACCGTCGCGGCGGCCGACGTCTACGGTGTCGACCAGGGTGCCGAAACACTCTGCGCCACAGCGTTGGTCACGATGCGGAACATCGACCTGGGCGGCGCGGGAAGTCCACCTGCGGTTGCCGCCGCAGCTCACGGTACGGGTGACGCCTGATCCACCGCGCCCCCGCCCGGCGCGTTGTTACTGTTTCTCATGACCAGTGAGACGGCGCGGCGCCGGGAACAGCTGCGCGAATTCCTCCGCAGTCGCCGCGAACGGCTCACCCCCGCCGAGGTCGGGCTCGCGCCGACCGGACGCCGTCGCACGCCGGGACTGCGACGCGAAGAAGTCGCGCAGCTCGCCGGGGTCGGCGTGTCCTGGTACACATGGCTCGAGCAGGGGCGCGATATCACGGTGTCGACCGCAGTGCTCGACGCGATCGCGGGAGCACTGCGACTGACCGAGTGGGAGCGGGCCCACATGTATCGACTGGCGGGGATGAATCCGCCTCGGGCCGTACGGGATCGGGACGCACAGGTCACCGCGGAAATGCGGCATCTACTCACGGTGTGGTCACCACGGCCCGCGGTGCTGCGTGATCGGTACTGGAACATTCTGGCCGTCAACGACGGAGCACGAATGGCCTTCGGCTACGACTGCGACGACTACAACTGCCTCGTGTCGTTCTTCACCAATGCGAGCTATCGGGAGATGCACCTGCACTGGGCCGCCGCCGCACCCGCGGTCGTCGCCGCCTATCGTGCGGATGCGGCGCAGGGCGATCCCGAATTCGACCGGGTGATCACCGAACTCTCCTCGGCGAGTGGCGAATTCGCCGATTTGTGGGCGCGCCACGAGGTGGGCGCTGCGACGCAGGCGGTGCATGCGGTGCGCCATCCGGAGGCCGGCGAACTGGTCTTCGACACGACCACGCTGATCGTCGCGGACCACCCCGATTGGCACCTGGTGCTGTACAACCCTCGGCCGGGCACCGAGACCGAGCAGCGGCTGAGCCTGCTGACGCCGGAGCGGTCCGCCACATCCGCATAGCCTGGTGGTAGCTATCCCACGTTGACCTCGCACTGGTTGCCGAGGTCGATCCTCGGCACGCTGTTGCCATGGCAGACAACAGGTTCGACGGCAGGATCGCACTGGTCACCGGCGGGACGAGCGGTATGGGACTGGCCACCGCGCGGCGGTTGCGCGACGAGGGCGCGCGGGTGATCGTCACCGGCCGCGACACGACCGCGCTGGCCGCGGCCGCGGACGAACTCGGGCCGGAGGCGCTCGCGATCGCCGGTGACACCACCGATCTCGCCGCCATCGATGCCGTCTTCGACACCATCCGGGACAACTACGGCCGGTTGGACGTGCTCTTCGTGAATGCGGGCGTCGGATTCTTCCCGCCCACCGAGGAGGTGACCGAGGCCGATTTCGACCGGGTGGTCGGCGTCAACGTCAAAGGAGTGTTCTTCACCGTCCAGAAGGCGATTCCACTGCTGTCGGCCGACGCGGCGGTCGTGATCAACGCCTCGTGGGCACTGCACCGCGGGATGCCGTTCGGCTCGCTGTACTCGGCGACCAAGGCCGCGGCGCACAATCTGGCCCGCACATTCGCTGCGGAGTTGGGCGCCAAGGGAATTCGGGTCAACTCGGTGAGCCCGGGATATATCGACACCCCCGCGCTGCGGGCCGAACTGCCCGAGGCCGTGCAGACCGCGGTGGCCGGCGATATCGTCGCCGGCCGGATCGGCTCCGCCGAAGAGGTCGCCGCCGCGGTGGCCTTCCTCGCCTCGCACGAGGCGTCCTACATCACCGGCCAAGACCTGCTCGTCGACGGAGGTCTGGTAGGCCTGGTTCCGGACGCGGCGAACTGATCCCCCGGGCGGATCGAGATAGCCGTCTCGCTCGAGGAGTCGGCACTGCCGCAGCGAGGTCCGGACCCATGCCTGGCCGTAGCACCGCGCGACCCGAGGTTCACCGCGGTGCATGGTCTCGTCCGCCGGAGCCGGCCGAAGCCACCGATTCACCGCGGCACTGCCGGTGACGGCGATCGGCACACACCACGAAGACCGGAAATCTGTCGTCTCGCGGACGCGGCTGGAAATGCACCCGCACCGGCCGATCCGAGAGCAGCGGCACCTCGCCCTCCAGCGAGGTGTAGACCCACGGACCCTCGTCCAGTTCGACGATCGCCACCGTCGACGATGTCAGCGCACCATCCGCCCCGGCGCGGTCCACCACCCGCCACGATACGATCGAACCCACTCCCGACGACGGCACCCGTTCCAGCGAATCCGACGCACACGAGGAACATCCCACCGTGAGCGGCGCGAACAATTTGTCACACTTCGCGCATCGCCGGATCATCAAGATCTCTTCCGTGCTCGATGTGCCGACAGGAGACCTGTGCTGAAGCTTGGGTGCAGACATCGAATCCTCCGCAACGTGACCGATAGAACGCACTCCAGCCTCGCCGCCGGCACGCACCACCGCGACGGTAGAACTACCCGTGCGTATACCTATTTTTTCGAGCGAGTGGCATACCGTGCGATACGTCACCGGCTGACTCGGTCCGAGCGGACTGCGCGGTAGCGGACCGCGGGCGAACCGGCATCAGCCGGGCAGGTGGACCCGCAGGACGTCACCGCTGCCGGTGGCGACCATGAGGTCGCGGGTCCCGTCGGGTGGCACCGCGACCGCCGCGAGCGGGCTGCCGGTCAGCACTGTGCAGACGCGGTGGGTGCCGGGGTCGACGCGAACAAGATTGCCCACGGTGGTGGCGACGTAGAGGTATCCGTCGGGGCCGGCAGCCAGATCGTCGGACATGCTCAGGTCCACGACCGTGGCCGAGCGGGCGGGTACGTCGATCGGGATGCGCAGGACTTGCCCACGGGCGCTCAGATAGAGGGTGGTGTAGATCGAATCACCTCGGACGACAAGTCCATTGAGTCCGAACATCCTGGCCTGCGCGGTCCAGTCGGTGTCGATGCCGGCATCGGGGCGGACGCGAACCACGCCCGACCCGGTGTCGGCGATGTAGAGGTTGCCGGCCGCGTCGAAGGCGCCGTTGGCCATGGCGAGGCCAGTGACGAACACCTCGGGAACGGGCGCGGCGGCGGTGGGATCGAAGCGGACGACACCGCTGCCGCGGGTGCCGGGGATCAGGTTGATCGAATTGTCGCCGTAGACGACATAGAGCTTGTGATCGGGGCCGAGCCGGATCGCGCCCGGCGAGGTCACCGCCACCGTGGCGGTGACCCGGCCCGCTGTGTCGTAGCGCTGCACCTCGTTCCGGTAGAGCCGCGAGACCCACATGTCGCCCTGTGCGTCGAACGCGAGGTTCTCGGCCCAGTCCAGGTACGGGACGGCGGCCGTGGTGACGGTGGTCGCGGTCGCGGGTGCACAGGATGCGGGTTCGGCATGCGAGGTCGCGGGTACCGCGGCACCGATCGCCGTCAGCGCCACGACGACGCAGGACGAGGCGAATACGCGCCGCCGACGGCGGTTGCGCGAGCGTGGGTCGATCGAGGACCGCGGGTTCGGCACGAGTTCTCCTGCACGAGGTGATGGATGCCGCGAGCATGCTCGCAGCGGGCTCATGCATGGTAGGTACGGCCGTTTCCGCCGTGCCTGGGTGCGAGACACCCAGGCACGGGGCCTCGGCGGTCAGGACAGGGATTCGCGGCCGTCGCCCATCCGGGCGCGCAGCCGGGCCAGCGCGTCGACGGAGGCTCCGGCCTCGGGCTGGTAGAGCATCAGCCGCTGCCCCGGGGCCTCGCGCACGTCGAAGGACCGGTACGTCAATCGCAGCGGTCCCACCTCGGGATGGACGAACGCGCGCGGATCGGTGGTCGCGGCACACAGCGTGTAGGAATGCCACAGCTCAGCGAATTCGCCACTGGCCGTGAGGAGTTCGTCGATGACGCACCGCAGGCGGGAATCGTCAGGATACCGGGCGCAGGCTTGCCGGAACCCCGCGACGATCGCCTGGCACGTCCAGGTCCAGTCGACGCAGAAGTCCCGGCTGACCGGTTCGAGGAACGTCATTCGCGCCATGTTGTCGATGCGCGGATAGGCCGAGAAGAACGCCTCGGTCACGGCATTGGCCGCGAGGATGTCCATCGCCGAATTCATCACCAACGCCGGTGCGGCCGAATAGTTGTCCAGCATCTGCCGCAGCACCGGGTCGACCGTTTCCACCGCACGGGCGGGCGGGAGGACCCCCGCCAACCGGAACAGATGCTCCCTCAGCGGGTCCGAGAGCAGCAGGGTCCGGCTCAGCGCGTCGAGCATCTGCGCGGACGGATGCCGCTCCCGCCCCCGCTCCAGATGGGTGTAGTAGTCGGCACTCATCCCGGCCGCCTCGGCGACTTCCTCCCGTCGCAGCCCGGCGACCCGGCGACGACCGTACGAGACCAGACCGATCTGATCAGGTCGCACGCCGGCCCGCCGCGCCCGCAGGAACTCGCCGAGTTGGTTGTCCGTCACCCCGCCCAGGTTAAGCGGCCCCCGAAACGACACGATCGACGCCGGCATCGCGCCTTGATATACGGAGCAGTGCTCCATATAGTTAGTGGAGCACTGCTCCGATTGGTTCCAGGAGGGAAGGCCATGCCGGATCTGAAGGATTGGCAGCACGCGGTCGGCGGTTTCGTGCCGCGCCCCGCATTCGAGGACTACGCGGCGAAATACGCCGACTACGCGAAGATGCAGCGCAGGGACGGGATCATCGAGATCGCTCTGCATACCCGCGGCGGGCCGGTCACCGCGGACGAGAGCTGGTTCGCGACCCACAACGCGTGGGGGCAGTTGTGGCAGGAGGTAGGCAATGATCCCGACAACGAGGTGCTGATCCTCACCGGTACCGGCGACGCCTGGTACCGGACGGCTGCCGCCACGGCACAGGAGCAGAGCGACCGACTGGTGCGCGCGCAACTTCCCGACGATCACGCCTACGAGCATGTGTACTACGACGGCACGAAGCTGCTGGAAAACCTGGTGTTCGCCATCGATATACCGACGATCGCGGTCATCAACGGCCCCAGCGCCGCGCATACCGAGATCGCGCTGTTGTGCGATATCACCCTCGCCGCGGAGACGGCCACCATCATCGACCCGCATTTCGCGGTCGGCGTGCCGCCCGGAGACGGACAGCAGCTCACCCTGCAGGAATTGCTGGGCGCCAAACGCGCCGCCTACCACCTCTACACTGGCCAACCGATCGACGCGCACACCGCGCTACAACTGGGCTTGGTCAACGAAGTCCTGCCTGCGGACCGAATCCTCACGCGGGCATGGGAATTGGCCGAGCTCATCGCCGCCAAACCGCGCACCACCCGCCGGCTCACCCATGCGATCGCGCAACGCCCGTGGAAGCGCCGGCTGGTCGACGACCTCGGATTCGGGCTGGCGCACGAGATGTTCGGCATCGCCGCGCTTCCCGAACCACACTGACCGGCCCCACCGGTCTCACCGCGCGAGCAGGCCGTCGAACATCACGTCGAACAGGTGCCGACGGCGCGGGGTGAGAACATCGGATTGGTCGGCGATCCATCCGATAGCCGCGGCGAGGGCGAACAGGTCGGCGCTGTCGACATCGGCTCGCACCGCGCCGGCACGCTGTGCCCGATCGAGCAACACACTCCCCGACTGCTGCAATCGCCGACACTCCCCGTACAGCGGCGACTGCGGGTCGTGGACGGTCTCGAGCAGGGCGGCCGGCAGGCCCCGGTAGGCGGCGGCACCGATGCTGAACTGCCACAACCATTCTCGCAACGCCTCGACTTCGGGCGCACTGCCGTCGGCCAGTTCGGCGGCATGGTCGGCCAACTCACGGAAACGCTCGCCCAGCAACTCTGCCAGCAGGGCATCGCGGGTGGGAAAGTTCCGATACAAGGTGCCCAGGCCCACTCCCGCGCGCCGGGCGATATCGCGCAGGGAGGCTTGGGCGCCGTCCTCGGCGATCACCACCTCGGCGACCTCGAGAATCCGGTCGCGGTTTCGCCGCGCGTCCGCCCGCCGGCGTGGTGCGCTCTCCTCGCGTTCCGGTGCTCTGCTCACGCCCATCACCATAAGCACTCCGGCTCGGGCCGCACACGCGCGACCGACCCGACGATCGGCCGATAAGTTACTTCCGGTTGCTTATCTGGGACGGGAAAGCTAGAAGCCGCTCTCCCTAAACCGGAGGATCGCTCCCCGCCCGCCACGCCATTCCCAACCCCGCACTCGAAGGACTACCCGGCGACGCCTACGCGATGACCTGGATGATGCAGAAGAACTCATCGTTCCCAGCCTCGGCCTGTCATCACATGGAACGGAATCGACGGCGACCTCTCCCCCGACGCCTCCACCGCGCTCAGCTCCTACACCAACAGCGCGCTCTACCACAACTTCTTCCGCCTCCTTGGACACACGTCGCTGTGGCACGAACTGCCCGACGCCGACCCCTCCATTCCTCAGCCAATGGGAGAACCTCCCGGATATCCTCGGATGAAGCGGGCGCCCCACACTTTGACGTGGGACAAATCGCAAACCTCCTGACCTGCATAAACAAGGTGAGCGCAGACGGTTCGAACCCCCGACCGCTGGTGTGTAAGACCAGAAACCACTCCCCGCGGAAGTCATGTCGTCCATGTGCAGATTCGCAACACGAATCCCTGCACTACATGCCTGCTTCATGCACCGAGGAGGGGACACAGCGGAACACGAAACCACACATAGACAACGTACCTGCCCCACGACGAGCGCAAGCTGCCCCACGCCGACCCCTGTCGAGAAAACCGTTCTGGTGGTCGCATACGTGATGCAGGGGCAGCCATCCGGAAGGCCGCCAGCAATCGCCCAACTGCTCTGCGCGTGTCTGGCGTCATACGCACATCGACCCCCAAAAAATCTCAAAGGGCCGTTACGGCGCGCTTTCAAATCGCGAACCTACCAGCCGGTATGATCCGATAAGAAGGCTTACCGGCCCACGTCCGCCCCGAAACTGCGCCTCCCACGATCAATGCCTGCAACTTGCAGCTTTCATCGGCGCCTTACTGGCATGATATGTGAGTGACAACCACAGAGCCGCTGACACTCGTAAGCGCACACGTCGAGAGGGTGCTTGGCGAATACGATCACCATCTAGATTTTCCGAAGGACAAAGAATTCGTCATAATCTATGGCCCGAATGGCGTCGGCAAGACGAAGTTCTTGGAAATTCTTCATGCCGCATCTCAGATTAGCGGACGCGACTTGGCGATGCTGCCATTTTCAAAAGCAACGCTCCGATATTCTAACGGGTCGATCATGACTATCTCAAATGAGTACTTTCATCCAGGATATAGCGAGATAGGGCAGTCGCCTCAACTCCTTAGATTCAGGCTCGAATCCGGCGGGAAGGTACTCGGGACATATACCTACGAGGGAGACAGATCGGAGGAATGGCTGACATCGCATACGACATGGCGACCAGTTGGTCGCAACTTTTGGGAGGATCAGTCAGATGGTGAGGTAACGACTTTAGATGACTTGGAAAGGCGCTACCCCGATCTTCGGCAGAATCGTCCACGCCAGTCGAAGATTCCGGATGCAATTATGGCGTTCAAGTCCACCATCCCGAGCTTCCTGATTGAGACGCAACGTCTGAGAATAGAGTCATTAACTACCGATCGAGAGCGGCGTGCCTTTGAATTCGACCTAATCCGAGGGGAGCGCAGAAAAAGGCGGCCTTCATCTAAGATCGCACAACAAGCGGAAAAAATGCGCAGCCTTATCAATGACGCGCAGACCGAGCATTCAAAGATAACCCAGCAACTAGATAGAACATTTCCGAACCGCGTACTCGAAGCTTCCGAAAACTCACGCGTCGAAGACGCGGAAGTGCGCCGCAGATACAACGACCAAAACAGCTTCCGCAGCCGCTTAGCACCCGTTGCTTCAGTATCCCTCGAAGATGCGCTTTCACTCCCCGATAGACAGCTGCTGGACTGGGAACTGCAACTCCTTAGTCTTTATCTCGTTGATACAGACAAAAAGCTTGCACCATTCGAAACGCTACTCCAGAAGATCGAGCTATTAGAGAGTATAGTCAACTCTCGTCTACTTAACAAACGAATTCAAGTAACAGCAAGTGAAGGCCTCAAAGTCGTGCACGAGACAAGCGGGGACCGCATAAATCTGGACGCATTGTCGTCCGGCGAGCAACACGAGATAATCCTCATGTTCGATCTCCTTTTCAATGTTCCACGAGGAGCCCTAGTCTTAATCGACGAACCAGAAATATCGCTACACGTCGTTTGGCAACTTGCATTTATTCCGGACGTTCGACGTATCGCAGAGGTGGCTGGATTCCGTTTCGTTGTAGCGACACACTCTCCGCAGATCATAAATGACATGTGGGAGCAGGCCGTGCGCCTTGGGCCTTCGGAGGCGGCGTTTTCGTGAAAGAAGCATTAAATGGGAACACTCTGTTCAATTTGATAGCCATGGTTCGTCAGGAAATTAGATTGCCAATACTTGTCGTTGAGGGCGATGATGACTATTTCGTCCTCGAGAAGCACAAGAGCGACGACTTGTATCTAATAACAGGAGGGGGCGGGCGTCCAATGGTATTGGCCGCGGCTGCACTTGCGCAGCGTCACTCGCTACCTGCGGTCAAATTCTTAGCGGACGCCGACTTCGATAGATTCGTTAATCCGGCACATGCACATCCCGAAAATGTAGTCTTATCCCACCATCACGATTTTTTCATGGATTTAATCTTCGCGCAGCCTCACATCATAGACTGGGTTATACAAACACACTACAGGAGTGCGCTACGTCGAAACGGAAACACAGCTCAACCGCCGGAGCTGAGAAAGATGGCCGTCCTATTAGCGGCGCGGCTCGCAGCTCTCCGAATAGTGAATGAACGCAAGGGTCTAGGGCTGAATCTCAAAGAATTCCCATTCGGCAAATTTCGTTCACTTGAGCCCACTGTCGATGCGATTGCACGGATCGCCATCGAAAGATCGGATACCGCACTATCTGTAGACGAACTTGTGTTAGAGATAGAGGAGGAGTCAGCTCACAAGTCTGCGGAGATTAATTTCCTCGTCGGTGACCATGACTTTTTCCGCGCCCTTGCGCGCGTACTCGACCAGTACAAAATTAAAGTTTCGGACACCACTCTATGCAGCAGTTTCATATCCGCTTTAAATTGCGGATTGATAATGACCGCTAAGTGGTACGAAACTATCACACACTGGTGCTCAACCTATGGATATACCGCCTTCAGGTGCCCCTGCCTGAATTAGTTCCGCAAACGCTAGTGTGCCCTGCGCTTGCGAATCCTCGCTGTCTAGCTGACCGGAAGGGCAGGCGCCGGTTGCGCGGGCGTGGTCGCAAACGCAAGCAGGAAGCTTGCTGCCGTGGGTCGGACTGGTCACGAACCGAACTCAGGCCAGCGATAGCATCGCCCGCCAAGCGAGTGGCAAGCTTCCTGTGCCAGGATGGCACGAGTCCAGGCTTCTGGCACCTATGCCCGAGGGGCAAGTCAACCATCTTGCCAGCCGATGGATCATCTGACGGCAGTTGGCGCACAACAGCACAAGATCGACCAGCGTTGTCTCGATCCGGCCGGTAGTGTGCAGCGGTACAGCATGATGCACGTGAATGTAGCCGTTACCCACGCCCGGATAGGCTAATTCAAAGTCGAATCCGCACGCTTCGCAGCTGATACATCCGCGCTCACTCCGCGACTAAGCAAATCTGGCTGCGGCGCAATTGGGGATCGCGGTCGTATACAACTGCCATCCGTCGAATAGCCTTGCCCTCGACTGCGGAAGCGAGTTCGCCCGCGAACATCGTCTCAGCATCCGGGATATCCGCCGACTCCTCGTCACCGATTTCATACCCCAGCGACAATCCAAATTCTCCGTTTGCGCGGAGCTCGACAGCGAGCGCATGCATCCTTTCCGGGTCCTCGGCAAACACAGCAGCGATACGTTCCGACAGCTTTCCGCCAAGCGTGGCTGCCCCGCGATAATCCGGATGCGACGTCCCCAGACCTCGATCCTGCGATGAACTCTGTTGCTACTCCGGTACTCGGGGATGCTCGATGCATAAGATCACTGGGGGAGCGCACCAGCTGAGATAACTCAGCCACACGTGGATCTGACTCACATACCGGTCGCCAGCGGTTCTGGTAGAGAAGATCGCCCGCCAAAACCTGTCCCTCGGTCTTCCAGTCCATCTTGCCTGTGACCCCGAACCCGAATTGCTGCAGCCGGCTCATGACGCCCACGCCGCCAGTGAAGTCCTTAAAACGCTTCTCGTCGCCGGTCGCGAACCCGTACGCCACGCCACGATCGCTTTTGAGTCGTACGCCCGGCTGTTGTGAAGCAGGACGTACTCGCGGGCCGAGTCAAAGCTATACGTTCGCAGCAACCCCCGCCGTAACCGCGATTCTGCTGTTCATCTGGTCACCGAGCACTGCGCTGGCGGTGGTGTCCTACGCGAGCCTCGCTGACAGCCAATGGGAGAACGTCCGGAACATCCTCGGTTGAACCGGGCGCTCCACGAATGCCCCACGCTTTCGCCGTGGGGCACATTGCAAGCCTTCCGACCTGCACAAACGAAGTGGGCGCAGAGGGGTTCGAACCCCCGACCGCTGGTGTGTAAAACCAGTGCTCTACCACTGAGCTATACGCCCGGACTTCACCGGCCGGGCGGCGGTGAAGATGGTGTGCTGCGCGGGGCCGGGATTCCGGGACCGTGCGCGGCGGTTCATGAATCTAGTGCAGTGAGCGCTTTCTCCCAAGCCGCCTGGTCACGGGGCTCGCCGGGGCCGTTCATTTCGGCGAAACGGATTATTCCGTCCTTGTCCACGACGAAGGTGCCGCGGTTGGGGAAGCCGGTTTTGTCGTTGAAGACACCGTAGGCCTGAGTGACGGCGCCGTGCGGCCAGAAATCCGACAGCAGCGGGAACGTGTAGCCCTGCTCGGCCGCCCAGATCTTGTGGGTGGGCGGGGGTCCGACGGAGATGGCGAGGATCTCGGCGTTGTCGTTCTGGAACTTCGGCAGTTCGTCGCGCACCTTGCACAGCTCACCCTGGCAGATGCCGGTAAACGCCAGCGGGTAGAAGACGATCAGGACATTCTTGTGGCCCCGATAATCGGCGAGGCTCACATCCTGGTTGTTCTGATCCTTCAGCGTGAATTCCGGTGCGGCCGTACCTACTTCGAGCGGCATGCGCAGTCCTCCTGTCTTCGACGGCGGGCTGTTCCGGTACTCGGCGGCCGCCCGTGCGAAACAATAGTCACGCGGTGGATCAGCGCTGCTTCGAGGGCGTCTTGGGCTGCATCAGCTTGGTGCCGGTCCAGGTGCCGAGGCTGACCGGTGTGGTCGACGTCAACCCCGCAGTGGGGGCGGATTCGGCGATCTCGCTGGGATCGACATGCCCGGGCTGGCCGGTCTTGGGGGTGAGCACCCACACGACACCGTCCTCGGCGAGCGGACCGATGGCATCCATCAGTTCGTCGACCAGGTCCCCGTCTCCGTCGCGCCACCACAGCAGTACGACGTCGATCACCTCGTCGGTGTCCTCGTCGAGTAGCTCGGAGCCGATCGCGTCCTCGACAGACGCCCTCAACTCGTCTGCGGTGTCCTCGTCCCAGCCCAACTCCTGAACCGCCATGCCGTGGGCAATGCCAAGCTTCTGAGCGTAGTTCTGCGCGTCCGCCGCGGCGACCACGGTGGTGTCCTCCTCAACTCCCGACAACAGATAGTTGCAAGCGAACATGGTTATCGGCCGCAACGCAAGCCGATCCGCCCAAATAACCTCCGAAATGTCGCGGACCCATGCCCCGGGGCGAAGCGTGCAGAGGCGGTTCGCAACGCCCTGAGCGGCCCCGGGACATCCGTTTCCCGGTTATCGCGCCGGGCATGCGGTACGCACCGCGTTCAGCGCGTCGTTGACTCGCTTACTGGCGTCGTTGAGCATGCCGACCGGTGCGGTATAGGTCATCTTGCGGGATTCGCCGGCCAGGCCGCGGGCGGCGTTGACATATTCGGTGAGCTTCTGCGCCAGATCCGGGGGTAGCGCGTCGCCGGTCACGGTGACCCGCCCCTCCACGGTCCGCGCGGCGTCCTCGAGGGTCTGGGCGGCGGCATCGCGCTTGGCGTCCTGGTCGGGAGCGTTCGCGTCGTGCGCGTCGACGAAGTCGTTGTACTTCGTCACCGCGGCGCCGGTGGTCTCACGGAACGGCGTGCAGTTGTCGGCGACGGCTTTCGACTGTGCGGCAGCCTTTTTCGACGAGGTGGCCGCGGCCGAGGACGACGCCATCTCGCTCCGGAACGCGGCCGCGTCCGCCTGGTTCACCGTCGCGGTACCGTGGACAGCGGTAGAGCATCCTGCCACCACCAGTCCGGTGCCGACCGCCAAGGTCGCGCACATCAGTCCGAACCCGCGTGGGTTCAGCAGTTTCATCGTCCTCCCCGCTTCTCGAGCAGTCGAAAGAGTGTCCTGTGGCGAGCTTCGCTGCAGCGAGCGTCACAGCCTAGCGAACGGTACTGGATTTACGGCTGACATGATGACCTGGGACGCATCATCGACAAGGATGTGAGGTGCGCCCCAAACCGTGAGCGACGGACGGCCCGCACACCAGCGGTGCTGCCCGGGGTTAGAGCCATCAGCTTGTCCACCCCCTGTACGAGGAGCATTGATTTTGACCGACCTGATGCACCCGATTTCGTCAAGTTCTGCATCCGACCCCGAGCCGACGAGCAGCGATGGTTCCGCCGACCACCAGTCGGCGCCCGCCCGCCCGGCCGGTGCGCGTGTGCGTGTGATCCGCGAGGGGGTGGCGTCATACCTACCGGACATCGACCCGGAGGAGACGAGCGAGTGGCTCGACTCCTTCGACGAGATGCTCGAGCGCGAGGGCCCCGGCCGCGCACGCTATCTGATGCTGCGCCTGCTGGAGCGCGCCGGTGAACGTCACGTCACCATTCCGTCGTTGACCTCCACCGATTACGTCAACACCATCCCCACCGAGAACGAGCCCTGGTTCCCCGGCGACGAGGAGGTCGAGCGCCGCTACCGCGCCTGGATCCGCTGGAACGCCGCGGTCATGGTGCACCGCGCGCAGCGGCCGGGAATCGGTGTGGGCGGCCACATTTCGACCTACGCGTCGTCCGCGGCGCTGTACGAGGTCGGCTTCAACCACTTCTTCCGCGGTAAGAATCATCCCGGCGGCGGCGACCAGATCTTCATCCAGGGCCACGCCTCCCCCGGCGTCTACGCCCGCGCCTTCCTCGAGGGCCGCCTGACCGAGGATCAGCTCGACGGCTTCCGCCAGGAATACAGCCACGGCGGTCCGGGCCACGGCCTGTCGTCGTATCCGCACCCGCGGCTGATGCCCGACTTCTGGGAATTCCCCACGGTCTCCATGGGGTTGGGCCCGATGAACGCCATCTACCAGGCGCGCTTCAACCACTACCTGCACGATCGCGGGATCAAGGACACCTCCGATCAGCACGTGTGGGCCTTCCTCGGCGACGGCGAGATGGACGAACCCGAATCGCGCGGTCTGCTGCAGGTCGCGGCGTTGGAGGGGCTGGACAACCTGACCTTCGTCATCAACTGCAACCTGCAGCGACTCGACGGCCCGGTCCGCGGTAACGGCAAGATCATCCAGGAACTGGAATCGTTCTTCCGCGGCGCGGGGTGGAATGTCATCAAGGTGATCTGGGGCCGCGAGTGGGACGCGCTGCTGGGCGCCGACCGCGACGGCGCACTGGTCAACCTGATGAATTCGACGCCCGACGGCGACTACCAGACCTACAAGGCCAACGACGGCGCCTACGTCCGCGAGCACTTCTTCGGCCGGGATCCGCGCACCAAGGAACTGGTGAAGGGCCTGACCGATCAGCAGATCTGGAACCTCAAGCGCGGTGGACACGACTACCGCAAGATCTACGCGGCCTACGCCGCGGCGCTGGCGCATCAGGGCAAGCCGACGGTGATCCTGGCCAAGACCATCAAGGGTTACGGCCTGGGCAAGCACTTCGAGGCGCGCAACGCGACGCATCAGATGAAGAAGATGACGCTCGACGATCTGAAGGCGTTCCGCGACGTGCAGCGCATTCCGATCACCGACGCCCAGCTCGAGGCCGATCCGTATCTGCCCCCGTACTACCACCCGGGCATGGATTCGCACGAGATCGGCTACATGCTGGACCGGCGCCGCGCCCTGGGTGGCTTCCTGCCCGAACGGCGTTCGGCGGCAAAGCCTTTGCAGCTTCCCGGTGACGCGCCCTACGCCTCGGTGCGCAAGGGTTCGGGCAAGCAGAACGTGGCGACCACCATGGCGTTCGTTCGGCTGATGAAGGAACTGTTGCGCGACAAGGAGATCGGCAAGCGCATCGTGCCGATCATCCCGGACGAGGCCCGCACCTTCGGTATGGACTCGTGGTTCCCGTCGTTGAAGATCTACAACCGCAACGGGCAGTTGTACACCTCCGTCGACGCGGAACTGATGCTGGCCTACAAAGAGAGCCAAGTGGGCCAGATTCTGCACGAGGGCATCAACGAGGCCGGATCGACCGCATCGTTCACCGCGGCCGGCACGTCGTACGCCACCCACGGCGAGCCGATGATCCCGCTCTACATCTTCTATTCGATGTTCGGGTTCCAGCGCACCGGCGACGGACTGTGGGCGGCCGCCGACCAGCTGGCCCGCGGATTCGTGCTCGGCGCGACCGCCGGGCGCACCACGCTGACCGGTGAGGGATTGCAGCACAACGACGGCCATTCGCTGTTGCTGGCCTCGACCAATCCCGCGGTGGTCTCCTACGATCCGGCGTTCGCCTTCGAGATCGCCCACATCGTGCGCGACGGCCTGCGCCGGATGTACGGGGGCGGGCGGCCGCAGCTCGGACCGGGCGGAACGCTGGCCTCGGAGGTGCCCGGAACCCATCCGGTGATGAAGGACGACGTCTTCGGCGGCGAGAACGTCTTCTACTACATCACCCTGTACAACGAGCCGTATCAGCAGCCGGCCGAGCCGGACGACCTCGACGTCGAGGGCCTGCTGAAGGGCATCTACCTGTACCGCCGAGGCGGTGAGGGCGATGTGCGCGCCCAGATTCTGGTCGCCGGCGTGACGGTGCCCGACGGCCTGCGCGCACAGGAGCTGCTGGCCGAGGACTGGGGTGTGCAGGCGGACGTGTGGTCGGTGACCTCGTGGAGCGAGCTGCGCCGGGAGGCGCTGGCCAAGGAGATCCACACGCTGCGGCATCCGGACGCCGAAACCGAGGCGCCGTACGTGACGCGGGTGCTGTCGCGGGCGCAGGGGCCGTTCGTGGCGGCCTCGGACTGGATGCGCGCGGTGCCGGACCAGATCCGCAAGTGGGTCCCCGGTGACTACACCACGCTGGGTACCGACGGATTCGGGTTCTCCGACACCCGGCAGGCGGCGCGGCGGGTGTTCAACGTCGACGCCGAATCCATCGCCCTGGCGGCGCTGGAGGCCCTGGGACGCACCGGCGGTATCGATCCGGCGGTGGTCGCGCAGGCCGCGGCCCGCTACCGCATCGACGATGTCGACGCCGCACCGAAATCGATGAGCAGCGAAGAACAGCTCGCGTGACCGTTCCGGTAGGGGCGCGAATCGCGCCCCTACCGGGGGGTTGCGGAACCGACCAGCGCGATGACGGAATATTGAACAGTGGAACGTAAACCGCCGCGGCCTCGCCGGGTTTCCGAGGGGTCGTCCGAGCACGAGGTCTATCTGCCGACCGGGGCGCTCTCCCCCAATCGGCAAACCCGCGATCCGCTGCCGGACACCCTGCTGAAACGGGTGAAGCAGTTCTCCGGGCGGCTGTCCACCGAGGCGATCGCCTCGATGGAGGACCGGCTACCGTTCTTCGGCGATCTGGATGCCGCCCAGCGCGCGGGTGTGCAGATGCTGGTGCAG
Organism: Nocardia africana NBRC 100379; assembly: GCF_001612635.1. Taxonomy (GTDB): domain Bacteria; phylum Actinomycetota; class Actinomycetes; order Mycobacteriales; family Mycobacteriaceae; genus Nocardia; species Nocardia africana. Next base: position 245,856 of record NZ_BDAV01000006.1, read on the forward strand.
ACCGCAGTGGTCAACTTCCTGGAGTGGTTGCAGGATCCGGAAAGCGATATCCGCTTCAGTCTCGACGCGTTCCAGGTGATCCCGCAGGACCTCGCCCGCCGGCTGACATTGCGGCAGACCGTCGACATGGTCCGGGTCGCGATGGAGTTCTTCGAACAGTGGCTGCCGGCGCTGGCCCGCAACGACCGCCAGCTGGTGGCGCTCACCGAGGCCGTGCTGCGCTACGGCCGCGAGCTCGGTTTCGCCGCGGCGTCGGTCTACGCCTCCGCGGCCGAATCACGCGGCGCCTGGGACACCCGCCTCGAGGCGCTGGTGGTCGACGCCGTGGTGCGCGGTGACACCGGCGCCGAAATGCTCTCGCGCGCGGCCACATTGAACTGGGATGCCACCGCCGCCGCGACGGTGCTGGTCGGCACGCCGCCGAAAGACCAAGTGGCCGTGGTGAGTTCGGTGCACGTCATCGCCGCCCGGCACGGCCGCGCGGCACTGGCGGTGGTGCAGGGTTCGCGGCTGGTGATGGTGGTCAGCGGCAATCTCGGCGATACCGGCTATCCCTCGCCGTTCCTGATGGATCTACTCGCCGAAGCGTTTTCCGACGGTCCGGTGGTGATCGGGCCGACCATGCGCACGCTGTCCGCGGCGCACGTCAGCGCGGTGGAGGCGATGGCCGGAATGGAGGCCGTGGTGGGCTGGCGGGCGGCGCCGCGACCGGTGCACGCCTCCGAACTTCTGCCCGAGCGAGCCCTGCTCGGCGATCGGGCTGCGGTCGACGCTCTCAACGAGTATCTTGTGCTACCGTTGGCCGCCGCCGGGTCGGCCTTGTCGGACACCCTCGACGCCTATCTCGATTGCGGTGGAGCGGTCGAGACATGTGCCCGGCAGCTGTTCGTTCATCCAAATACGGTCCGTTATCGACTCAAGCGCATCGCCGAGGTCACGGGCCGGGATCCCATGAATCCTCGTGACGCCTACGTGCTCCGAATCGCGGCAACGGTGGGTCGTTTGACACGAACCCGTAACGAATCGTCAACACCTGCCCCAGAAGACTCGCAGGCAACTTTCTACGAAGATCGCCTGTAACGGACATCGGGGCGCTGTCGATCGCCGCGACCCACGTGCCGTTTTGTGGGGTCCACACAAAAGCGTCGCTCAAACATCATCGGCGCCGACATCTCCACGGGCCCCCCTCACGGTGTTTTGTTAGAGGCGTGATCGCGTTGTTCGCCCCTGGACAGGGCTCTCAGACACCCGGCATGCTCGCGCCATGGCTCGATCTTCCCGGCGCGCGTGACCGCCTCGAACTGTGGTCCAAGGCCTCCGGCCTGGATCTGCTCCGCCTCGGCACCACAGCCACCGCGGAGGAGATCACCGATACCGCGGTGACCCAGCCGCTGGTCGTCGCCGCCGCGCTGCTGGCTTTCGCCGAGATTCCGCACGAAGCGGTTCCGGCGGATACGATCGTCGCCGGACATTCGGTCGGCGAGCTCGCCGCCGCAGCCGTCGCCGGCGTCGTCTCCCCCGATGACGCGGTGAAACTGGCCGCGATTCGCGGTGCGGAGATGGCCAAGGCGTGTGCGCTGGTTCCGACCGGCATGTCCGCCGTGCTCGGTGGCGACGAAGCCGCCGTGCTCGACCGGCTCGCCGAACTCGACCTGGTCCCGGCCAACCGCAACGCGGTCGGTCAGATCGTGGCGGCAGGCCGGCTGGATGCGCTGGCGGAACTGGCCGCGAACCCGCCGGAAAAGGCGCGGATTCGCGCGCTGCCCGTCGCCGGGGCCTTCCACACCGCGTTCATGGCACCCGCCCAGGACGCCGTGGCCGCGGCCATCTCCCAGATGGTCCCCGGTGAGCCGACCCGTACTCTGCTGTCGAACTACGACGGCAAGCCGGTCGACTCGGGCTCCGACGCCATCGAGAAGCTGGCCGCACAGGTGACCCGGCCCGTCCGGTGGGATCTGTGCACCGAAACCGTTCGCGCGGCAGGGGTTTCCGCGGTGGCCGAGTTGCCGCCGGCCGGAACCCTGGTCGGCATCGCCAAGCGGGAGCTCAAGGGCACCCCGAATCTGGCGCTGAAGACCCCCGAGAACATCCCCGCGTTTGTCGAGCTCTCGGCAACCGGCTAGCTTTCCTCGCGGCTCGCAGTGACGCGACCGTGAGCGAGCAGGACGAAACATTCGTCCACCTCGTACCGAAGAAATAATCGGACCTCCGATTCACGTCGGACCAACGAAAGAACAAGAAGGGAGCCACCAAGTGGCCGCTCTGACCCAGGAACAGATCGTCGAAGAGCTCGGCAAGATCATCGAAGAGGTGACCGGCATCGAGCCCTCCGAGGTGACGATCGAGAAGTCTTTCGTCGATGACCTGGACATCGACTCGCTGTCGATGGTCGAGATCGCCGTGCAGACCGAGGACAAGTACGGCGTGAAGATCCCCGACGAGGATCTCGCCAGCCTCAAGACCGTGGGTGACGCCGTCTCCTACATCCAGAAGCTCGAGGCCGAGAACTCCGACGCGGCCGCCGAGCTCAAGGCCAAGTTCGACGCCCAGTAAGGCCGACACCGTGACCACTCCTTCCACTTTGAACGGGAACTTCCCGAACGTCGTCGTCACCAGCCTGGCGGCGACCACGTCGATCGCGGGTGACGTCGATGCGACGTGGAAGGGACTCCTCAACGGCGAGAGCGGCATCGACGTTCTCGAGGATTCCTTCATCGAGGAATACGACCTCCCGGTTCGCATCGGCGGCCACCTGAAGGTTTCGCCCGACACCCTGCTCAGCCGAGTCGAGATCCGCCGCATGGCCTATGTCGAGCGGCTGGCGATGGTGCTGGGGCGCGAGGTGTGGAAGAACGCCGGCAGCCCCGAGGTCGACCCCGAGCGCCTGGCCGTGTCGATCGGCACCGGTCTCGGCGGCGGCGACGCGCTCATCGACTCGGTGGACAAGCTGAAGAACGGCGGCTACCGCAAGATCTCGCCGCTGGCCGTTCAGATGGTCATGCCGAACGGGCCGTCCGCTGTCGTGGGCCTCGAACTGGGGGCCAAGGCGGGAGTGGTCACCCCGGTCTCGGCATGTTCGTCGGGATCCGAGGGCATCGCCAACGCGTGGCGGATGATCGTCATGGGCGACGCCGACATGGTCGTCACCGGCGGTGTCGAGGGCTACATCTCCGACGTGCCGATCGCCGCGTTCTCCATGATGCGCGCGATGAGCACCCGCAACGACGACCCCAAGGGCGCGTCGCGGCCGTTCGACAAGGATCGTGACGGCTTCGTCTTCGGCGAGGCCGGTGCACTGATGGTCGTCGAGACCGAAGAGCACGCCAAGGCGCGCGGGGCCACCATCCACGCTCGCCTGCTCGGTGCCGGCATCACCTCCGACGGCTTCCACCTGGTCGCCCCGGATCCCACGGGTGCCGGTGCGGCGCGCGCCATGGAGCGCGCCATGCAGACCGCCGGACTGTCGAAGTCCGACATCACACACATCAACGCGCACGCGACCGCCACCCCGATCGGGGACACCGCGGAAGCGAACGCGATCCACAAGGCCGTCGGCAAGCACGCCTCGGTCTACGCGCCCAAGTCCGCCCTGGGCCACTCGATCGGCGCTGTGGGCGCCCTCGAGTCGGTGCTCACAGTGCTCAGCATTCGCGACGGCATCGTTCCGCCCACGCTGAACCTGGAGAACCAGGACCCGGAGATCGACCTGGATGTCGTGCACGGTGAGGCCCGTCGCCAGGACATCGAGTACGCGATCAACAACTCGTTCGGTTTCGGCGGCCACAACGTGGCGCTCGCCTTCGGACGGTACTGATCCGACTCGTCGACAACGTCTGTCGACAACTTCAGCGAACCCGGTGGGGCTTTTCGGCCAAGGCAGATCCCCTCGTCGAAAAGCCCCACCGGGATTTTCATCTTCGCAGCCGCGTCAGCGACTCCACATTTCCCTCGAGGAGAGACCGCGATGACCATCATGGCCCCCGCGCAGGCGGATGCCACGACCGATCCCCGTGATCCGCTGGGTCGGTTGCAGCGCTTCTTCGATCCCGGCACCGTTCTTCCGCTCCACCCGCGCGACAAGTCCGGCGTGCTGGCCGCCATCGGCGAGGTCGACGGCGTGCGCACCGTCGCGTACTGCTCCGACGCCACCGTGATGGGCGGCGCCATGGGTGTCGACGGGTGCAAGCACATCGTGGACGCGATCGACACCGCCATCGATTCCCGGATCCCCGTCGTCGGCATCTGGCATTCGGGCGGTGCGCGCCTGGCCGAGGGTGTCGAGGCACTGCACGCGGTGGGCACCGTCTTCGAGGCCATGGTGCGCGCCTCGGGCCTGGTCCCCCAGATCTCGATCGTGGTCGGCTTCGCCGCCGGCGGCGCCGCGTACGGCCCCGCCCTGACCGACGTGGTGATCATGGCCCCCGAGGGCCGCGTCTTCGTCACGGGCCCGGATGTCGTCAAGTCGGTCACCGGCGAGAACGTCGACATGGCCACCCTCGGTGGTCCCGAGACCCACGGCAAGAAGTCCGGGGTGTGCCACATCGTCGCCGACGACGAGAACGACGCGATGCACCGCGGCCGCCGCCTGGTCTCGATGTTCGCCGAGCAGGGCGAATTCGACCTGTCCGCCGCCGCCCACGGCGATGTGGACCTCAAGGCGATGCTGCCGGAGTCGGCCAAGCGCGCCTACGACGTCAAGCCGGTCGTGCGCGAGTTGCTCGACAAGATCCCCTCGCCGGACGGCAACGACGAATCCTCCTTCGAGGAGCTGCAGGGCGGTTACGCCCGCAGCATCGTCACCGGCCTGGGCCGCCTCGGTGGTCGCACGGTCGGCGTGCTCGCCAACAATCCGCTGCGCATGGGCGGCTGCCTCACCAGCGAATCCGCCGAGAAGGCAGCGCGTTTCGTGCGCCTGTGCAACTCCTTCGGCATTCCGCTGGTCGTGATCACCGACGTGCCCGGCTACCTGCCCGGTGTCGGCATGGAGTGGGAGGGCGTGGTGCGCCGCGGCGCGAAGCTGCTGCACGCCTTCGCCGAGGCCCGCGTCCCGCGCGTCACGCTGGTGACCCGGAAGATCTACGGCGGCGCCTACATCGCGATGAACGCCCGCTCGCTGGGCGCCACCGCCGTGTACGCCTGGCCGGAGTCCGAGGTCGCCGTGATGGGCGCCAAGGCCGCTGTCGGCATCCTGCACAAGAAGGCGATCGCCAAGGCGCCCGAGGAGGAGCGTGAGGCTCTGATCGAGCGCCTCACCGCCGAGCACGAGACCATCGCCGGCGGTGTCGGGCGGGCCCTGTCCATCGGCGTCGTGGACGAGGTCATCGACCCCGCCAAGACCCGGTCCACCATTGCCGCCGCGCTGGCCTCCGCCCCGGCCAAAGCCAGCCACAACAAGAACATCCCGCTGTAAAGCCTTCGGCGCCAACGCATTACGGGTGGTCTCCGCTTCGGAGACCACCCGTTGTGTTTCTCCAGGCCGACGCGAGAGTCAGCCGACGTCGCGGCGGAGCCAGGTGACCTCGGCGCCCTCGCCGCCGGTGCGGAAGGGTTCGAGTTCGTCGTCCCAGGCGGTGCCCAGGGCGCGATCGATGTCGGCGGAGATATCGCCGTGGCGGCCGCGGGCCCGGGCGGAGCGCACGATTTCCCGCAACCGCATCTCGCCGACCATGACGTCGCCGTTGGCGCTCATCGCGCCGGTCCACAATCCGAGGCCGGGCACGAAACTGTAGCGTTCACCGTCGACCCCTTCGGAGGGATCCTCGGTGACCTCGAAGCGCAGCACCGGCCAATCTCGCAACGCCTGGGCAATTCGCCCCGCGGTACCGACCGGGCCCACCCAGTCGGTGGTTGCGCGCAGTTGTCCCGCGGCGGCCGGCTGGGCGGTCCAGCGCAGTGACGCAGGTGATTTCAGAGTGGAGGAAAGGGTCCATTCGATGTGCGGGCACAGCGCGGCCGGTGACGCGTGGATGTACACCACACCACACGTCACATCCGCGAACTGATCAGATGCGCGCACCTGTACACCTCCAGCCTCGACGTCGGACGTCTTCCCCAACATCCCGTCGAGCCCAGGCGTTGCCCGAGTTTACTGGAGTGCCCGATGTTACGGCTGTTACTTTTCGGCCGTGTCGCGAATCTGCTGGATATCGGCGATGACCGCGTCGCTGAGCGTCGGCCACACCGCTCGGGCCCAATCGCCGAAATTCTCGTCGCTCAATGCCACACACGCCACCCCGATCTCCGGATCCACCCACAGGAAGGTGCCGGACTGCCCGAAATGCCCGTAGGTTCGCGGCGAGTTGGCTCCCCCCGTCCAATGCGGAGTCTTGTGGTCGCGGATCTCGAATCCCAGACCCCAATCATTGGGGCGCTGCGATCCGTATCCGGGAAGGACTCCGCCGACGCCCGGAAATTGCACGGAGGTCGCCTCGGCGAGCATGTCACCGGATATCAAGATCGGGTTCAGCAATTCTCCGGCGAAACGCAGGAGATCGTTCACCGTGGATCGTCCGGCGTGCCCGGCGGATCCGGCCAGCACCGAGGATTTCATTCCGAGTGGCTCGAATACCGCCTGGCGCAGATATTCCGGAAATTCGATTCCGGTCTCGCGCGTGAGGAACTCGGCGAGCACCTCGAATCCGGCGCTGGAATAGATGCGCCGCTGCCCGGGCTCGGCCATGATCACCGTGGTGTCGAAGGCCAGTCCGGCCGTATGCGCCAGCAGGTGCCGCACGGTCGAGCCGGGCGGGCCCGCGGGCTGGTCCAGTTCGATCGCGCCTTCTTCGACCGCCACCAGAACCGCATAGGCGGCAAGGGGTTTGGTCACGGACGCGAGGGCGAACACCCGATCGAGGTCTCCCTCGGTGCCGGCCACGCCGTGTGCGTCGACGACACCCGCGGCCGCATGCCGGACGGGCCAGTCGCGAATCTGTTCCAGTGCTCGCACGGCATCGAGCCTACGAGAAGGCTCCGGCCCCACCGGCCGGGGGGAGGGCGGCTACGCCGGGCCGTCGCTGCGATAGGGCGCGGCCACCAGTTGCTCGTCCTGACGAGCGAGCAGCGTGCGGCGCCGGGTCAGCTCGGCGATCCGCGCGTCGAGGTGAGACAGGCCCTCGCGCACGATCTTTCGGGTGTGATCGCAGTGCTGTAAACCCGTGTCCGTCGCACACGGCAGCAGCTCGCGGATGGCACTGGTCGGCAGGCCGGCGGCGAGCAACTCGCGAATGCGGTGCACCCGCTGCGGTGCGTCGTCGGCGTAGACGCGGTAACCGTTGCCGTCGCGGTGGGCGCTCAGCAGCCCCTGTTCCTCGTAGTAGCGCAGCAGGCGGGCGCTGACGCCGGTGGTGTTCGCCAGTTCGCCGATCAGCACCGCGCCCTCCCGGGCTTGACCTTCACACTCATGTCAAGCCCTAACGTCGCCGCCATGACGAACATTTCACTGTCCACATCGGTTGCCGGTAGTGGTCCCGCGGTCGTTCTGGCGCACGGCGCGGGCGGCGGCATCGAGGCCAATTTCGGCTCCCTGATCCCGTTGCTCGCCGAGCGGCACACCGTGATCGGTTCCGACTATCCGGCCGACGACACCGTACTGACCCTCGACGGCCTGGCCGACGCACTGGTCGAGGAGGCCGTATCGGCGGGCGCCGAGCGATTCCCGATCATCGGCTTCTCGCTGGGCACAGCGGTGGCGGTACGCGCCGCCGTGCGGCATCCCGATCGGGTCACCGGCCTGGTACTCGCGGCCGGACTGGCCCGGGCCGACCATCGGGCCCGGCTGGTGCTGGATCTGTGGCGCGGCGCGCTCGCCGCACGCGACCACGACGCGTTCGCGCGGGTGGTGCTGTTGTCCGGATACAGCGCCGCCTTCACCAATTCCCTGCCGGACGAGGTGTATTCGCAGTATCTGGCCCGGATCGCGGCCCACGTTCCGGGCGGGGCGGCGGCGCAGGCGGATCTGGTCGCCCGGGTGGACACCCGCGCCGACCTGCCCCGGGTCGCGGTGCCGACGCGGGTCATCGCCGCCACCGCGGATCTGCTGGTCGATCCCGACAATTCGCGCGAGCTCGCGGCGGCGATTCCGGGCGCCGAATACGTCGAGGTGGCGGCCGGACACGTGCTGATGCACGAGGCGCCGGAGGCATGGCATCGCGCCGTCCTCGACTACTTCGCCGACAGCTCCCGGACCCACGCCGCCTGATCGGTTTCCGATCCGTGTGGACACCGTACGACTCCGCCGCGGTGACCGTTACCATCGGTTGCACTATGGGCGAGGTTGCTGAGATACACGGTGAGGTGGCGACCGGTTTCGAGCCGGTCGCGGACGCGTTTCGGCGCAACTTCGCCCGGTTCGGCGAGATCGGGGCGGCCGTGGCCGTCTACGACGGGGACCGGCCGGTGGTGGATCTGTGGGCGGGGTTCCGCGATCGGCGCAGACAGCTGCCGTGGGAGCGCGACACCATGGTTCCGGTGTTCTCCTCGACGAAGGGGATGACGGCATTCGCCGTGGCGAGTGCCGTCTCGCGCGGAGTCCTCGACTACCAGGCCCCGGTCGCGCAGTACTGGCCGGAATTCGCCGCGCACGGTAAGGGATCGATCACCGTGCGGCAACTGCTCGACCACCGCGCCGGGCTGCCGGTGCTGGACCGGGTGGTGCGGCTGTCGGATATGGCCGACCAGGATCGACTCGCGGAGATCCTGGCCGACCAGAAACCTCTGTGGAGTCCGGGCACCCGGCAGGGCTACCACCCGATCACCGCCGGGCTGTATCAGGGCGAACTGCTGCGCCGCGTCGATCCGCGGCACCGCACCCTGGGCCGCATCTTCGCCGAGGATTTCGCCGGCCCGCTCGAGCTGGACTTCTTCATCGGCCTGCCGGAGGAGCAATCCCTCGATCGCGTCGCCACGCTCTCGACCACCTCCGGTCTGGACGTGCTGCGATACGAGCGAGACGTGCCGCTGCGCATCGCGATTCAGATGTTCCTGCGGCGCGGACTGACCTATCGCGCCTTGAGCAGCCCCCGCACCGGCGCACCCGAACGTGCCACCCGCCGCGAATTCCTGGGTGTCGAGAGCCCGGCCGCGGGCGGGGTGGGCACGGCACGTTCGTTGGCGCGGGTCTACGGCGCGGCGGCGGGACGCACCGGCGAATTGCCCATCGCACCGGGCATTCTGGACCGGCTGGCCACCGCCGACACCGTCGACGACGTGCCCGCCGACGATCTGGTGCTGCTCACTCGCAGCCGCTACCACCTGGGCTTCCGCAAATCCTGTGGCAGCTTCCGTTTCGGCAGTGACAAGCGCGCCTACGGCACCACCGGTTACGGGGGCTCGTTCGGATTCGCCGATCCCGCAACCGGTTTGGGTTTCGGTTATGTGATGAACCGCCTCGGCACCGCCGTCCTCGACGATGTGCGCGCCCGTGCCGTGCGGGAGGCGCTACTCCGCTGCGGCTGATCACGCCACCGCACCGGCTTACCACCACTGACGATGACCTCTTCCGTGCTGTCAACTCACTCGTTGCCGGCAGGTGACCGCGTGTGCGAGCGGATCGCACACGCTGTCCGAGCCGGACGGCTTGAAGAAAGCGCGGGATCGCCGAGGACGCGTTGATTCTGCTGTGCCTGTCCGGCCGCGGCGACAAGGACCTCGCCATCGTCGCCGACCTGCTCGACGCCGGCTGACGCCGTGATCAAGGGGGATGAGCGGAAGCCCTACGTGGCGACGCAAGCTGCCGCCTCCGGGCCTCGTCCGCTCATCCCGCGCCCTCCGGCTCATTCGCAGAGCCGGTTGGCCTTCTCGAACAGTTCCAGGGTGATGGCGTGCAGGAAATCGCCGGTCTGCTTGGGCGCCTTGCCGGCGAAGGCGCGCGCGTGCGTGCCCTCGAGAACGATGCCGAGTTTGAAGCAGGCCAGCACCGTGTACCAGGTGGCGTGGCCGAGGTCGCGGTCGGAGAACTTCGCGTAGTGGGCGATCATCTCCTCGGCGGTGGGCAGGCCGCCCGCGGCGCCGAGCTTGCCGACCAGGGCGGCGCCCGTGGTTCCGGGCTCGGGCCGGGTGGCGATCTGCCAGCCGAGATCCAGCAGCGGATCACCGATCGTGGACATCTCCCAGTCGACCATGGCGGCGACCTCGGGGCCGTCGTAGGAGAACATCATGTTGGCGAGGTGGCAGTCGCCGTGCAGGATGCCCGGCCGCCACTGCGCCGGGCGGTTGCGGTCGAGCCAGTCCCCGATCCGGTCCACGCCCGGGATCTGCGGGCCGGGGTAGCCGTCGTTGCTGCTGTAGGACTCGAGTTCGCCGAGCCAGCGCGGCACCTGACGTTCCAGGAAACCGTCCGGCTTGCCGTAATCGGACAGCCCGAGGGCCTCGTAGTCGAGGGAACCGAGCCGGGCGATGGCCTCGACCGCCGACAGTCCCATCTGCCGCCGCACCTCGGGATCGCCGGCGTGCAGGGCGGGCAGCTCGTTCTGCGGGTTGAAGCCGGTGATCGGCTCCATCAGGTAGAACACCGCGCCGATCACCGATTCGTCGGCGCCCGCGGCGATCACTCGCGGGGCGCGCACGCCCGTGCCCGCCAGCGCCCCGAGCAGGCGGGATTCGCGGCGGATCACGTCGTTGCTCTTGGGACGCAGATGTTTCGGCCCGCGGCGCAGCACGAAATCGCGACCGCCCCGGCGGAATCGCAGCATGATGTTCTGGGTGCCGCCGCCGAGCGAGGCCACATCCTCGAAGTCGCCGCCGGGCAGGCCCTGCTCATCCATCCACTCGCCGACAGCCGCGAAATCGACGACCTCGCGCTCGACCTCGGCCGGTTGCACCACAGACATGCCCCACATTGTGCACCACCGCGATCGGCCAACTGAAGGCATATGCCCTCACTGCGCGGTCCGAGATGCCCGATACGGTGATGCACATGAGCACGTCCTGGTCTCGGCATTCCAGCGAGACCACTCTCGACCACGGGGTCCGCGCCCGGACCCCCGTGCGCACCCTGCTGGTCGACAACCACGACTCGTTCACCTACAACCTCTTCCAGTTGATCGGCACGGTGAACGGGGTCGAACCGACCGTGCTGCGCAACGACGAGGTCGACACCCTGGCCGAACTGGACCTCGGCCGGTTCGACAACATCGTCGTCTCCCCCGGACCCGGACGCCCCGATGTACCACGGGATTTCGGGATCTCACAGGCGCTGATCGAGCGGGCGGAGCTTCCGCTGCTGGGCGTCTGCCTCGGCCACCAGGGCATCGTGCTGGCGGCCGGTGGGCGGGTGATCCCGGCGCCCGCACCCCGGCACGGCTATCCGGACCGCATCAGCCACGACGGTCGTGACCTGTTCGCCGGCGTTCCCGCCGACTTCCTCGCCGTGCGCTACCACTCGCTGTGCGCCGCCCAGCCGCTGCCGGACGCGCTGGCGATCACCGCGACCGCGCCCGACGGGGTGGTGATGGGCGTTCGCCACCGCCACCGCCCGCAGTGGGGTGTGCAGTTCCATCCGGAATCGGTGTCGAGCGAATTCGGCGCGGCACTGCTGAGGAATTTCGCGCGGCTGACGCGCGAGTGGTGGGGGCGCCGGGAGGGGGTGCGGCGATCATCGGAACCGCGAACTCGAGTCCCCGCGACGACATCGTCGCCTGCTGCAGCCGAACCGGATTCCGGTGCGGGCGGGCGTGCGGGGAAGGCCGCAGCCGGACGTTCCGCCATTCGGTCCCTCACCGTTGCGCACGAGGTGATCGACCGCGCCGTGGACACGGAATCCGTTGTGCTGCGGGTGTATCCGGACTCGCCGACGGTGTTCTGGCTCGACAGTGCGCACGTGGAGCCGGGCCTGGATCGGTTCAGTTTCGCCGGTGATGCGTCCGGGCCGCTGGCCGAGGTGGTCCGATATCGGGTCGGCGCGGGATGTGTGATCGAGAATCGAGCCGGGACCCGCACCGACCCGCGGCCGGTGCTCGACTATCTGTCGGCGCGGCTGAGCGACCTGAGCATCCGATTCCCCGATGTGCCTTTCGATTTCGTGGGCGGCTACGTCGGCTATCTGGGCTACGAGATGAAGGCCGACTGCGGTGCGCGGGCCGGGCACCGATCGCCCTATCCGGACGCGCAGTGGCTGTTCGCCGATCGGCTGATCGTGGTCGATCACGTCGCGGGCCGCACCCATCTGATCGCTGTCACCGACGCGGATTCGGCCGGCGAGAACGACCGCTGGCTGGCCGCTACGCGCGCGATCGTCGCGACACTGCCGGATCGGCGGCATCCGGAACCGCTCACGCTGCCCGCCGACGAGGAGGCCGTCGTCTCGCGGCTGAGCCGCGGCCGGGACCGCTATCTGGCCGATATCGCGGCGATCGATGCCGAACTGCGCGCCGGGGAGACCTACGAGGTGAACCTCACCGACAGCGCCACCCTCGATTCCGATGCGCCGGGCCTCGATGTCTACCGGATTCTGCGGCGCAGCAATCCCGCCCCGTACGCGGCGTACCTGAGATTCGGCGAGCTCCATATCGCCTGTTCCTCACCGGAGCGCTTTCTGAAGATCGACCGCACCCGCACGGTGGAGACCAAGCCGATCAAGGGCACCGCCCCGCGCGGCGCGACTCCCGAAGCGGATGAAAACCTCTGCCGCGCATTGGAATTGGACCCCAAGACGCGCGCGGAGAATCTGATGATCGTCGATCTGCTGCGCAACGATCTGGGCCGGGTGTGCGAGCTGGGCAGCGTGCACGTCCCCGAGCTGATGGTCGCCGAGACCTACACCACCATGCATCAGCTGGTGAGTACCGTGCGCGGCCGGCTGCGCCCCGAGGTGGACGTGCTCGATTGCCTGCGCGCATGCTTCCCGGGCGGCTCGATGACCGGGGCCCCCAAGTTGCGGACCATGGAGATCATCGACGGGCTGGAGACCGAGGCGCGCGGCATCTACTCGGGCACGATCGGATTTCTGGGTCTGGGCGGAACGGCGGATCTCAATATCGTCATCCGCACCGCGGTGCGCGACGAGCGCGGCTGGCGCGTCGGCGCGGGCGGGGCGGTGGTGCTGGACTCCGATGCCGACGCGGAATTCCACGAGATGGTGCTCAAGGCCGCGGCCGCGGCCCGTGCGGTGATCGCCACGGCGGACCTGCCACGAGCCGCGGGCAGGGCGGGTCTATTTCCGGCGTCGACGTGACTTCGGCTCCGGTTGCGGTGGCTCCGCCTCGCGGCCGGTGAGGCGGCCCAGCATCGAGATGCCCGGCAGTTTCGCCAGCCGGCTGAACACGTCCTCGCCCAGCGCGATCACGGCCTCGAGCCGCGGCAGCAGCCGGTCGTAGGCCGCGAAGGCCGGATCGGCCAGCGCCAGAGTCCGGTCGAGCCGGTCGATGGTGGAATTGAGCCGGTCGATGGCGATCGCCAGATTCTCGATCAGATCCGGAAGTTGCGCGGCCAGCTGCACCGACGCGGGCGGGAGCCGCACCGCGGTGCCGAAGGCGGTACCGGCGGTGACCTGCGCGGCATCGATGGCCTGGCCCGCGGCAGTCTGCGCGGCCTGCGCGGCGGCCTGGGCGGCGGCGAGGATTTCCGTCGCACCCGGCACCCGCGCGCCGCTGGGCTTTCGCCCGGAGTCACCCTTCGGGTTCGTCATGGTTCCACTGTGCCGCACCCGGACAGTGACGAAAAGCTCCGCGCCGACCGCGCGATTCGTGTCGGCGCGGCCTGGCATAGTTCGTGGCGATGACAACCATGCGCACCACCGTCGACGGCGACGCCACGCCGGTACCGACTTCGCTTCTGTCGGTACTGGTTTCGTGGCGTTCGACCGCGTTGCTGGATGCGCACGCGGTCCTGCTGACCGCCGGCGGACGGGTCCGCTCCGCCCGCGACGTGGTGTATTTCAACGCGCCGCGCCACCCCTCCCAGGCGGTGACCGTCGATCAGGATCCGCAGCCGGGCACCGCGCGGCTGTCGGTCTCGCTCCCCCGCACGGAGGCCGACATCACCCGCATCCTGATCACCGGGTCCGGTCCCGACGAGCCGCTGGCCGCGCTGCCCGGCCTCGCGGTCTCGGTCGAGGATGCCGAGGGCCTGGTGGCGCGCGCCGACGTCACCGCGGAACCGGGTACCCGGGCCGCGGTGTTCGGAGAGTTCCGCCGGGCCGAGGACCGGTGGTGGTTCGTGCGCGGCGGGACGCAACACGCCGACGCGGCGGAGTTGTTCACGACGTTCGGCGCACCCGTCGCGGATTCGGCGCCGCACCGCTCGCAGCGAATATCGTTGCACCGCACCAGATTCGCCGCACCGATGCCTGCGCCGCCGGACGAACGCCCCGACTGGCATCCCGACCCGGCGGACGCGGCGTCACTGCGCTGGTGGGACGGCTCCCGATGGACCGAACAGACCGTGGCCCGCCCGCCCGCCGATCCGCGCGGCTGCCCCCGCTGTGGGCGGCGGCGGGCCTGGCGACTGCTCGGCGCCGCGCCCTGCCGCGCGTGTGCGGCGGAGATCGAGGACTACCTGTCCGAGTGGCGCATCCGAGCGCTGCGCGTCCTGACCACCACCGGACCCAGCGGTCCCGACTGGGACGAGGTGTGGACGCGGATCCGCCATCAGCGCATCGACCCCGGCACCGCCCGCGCGGCCCTGCGCGGGCCCGCCCTCGCCCATCTCGAGCGCATGGCGGCCTTCGCGCTGGCCGACGGCACGATCGACGGCGCCGAGCTGGAACGATTCGACGCGACGGTCGCCGCCCTCGGGGTGCGCGACGCGGCCGTGGACGAGTTGCGCCGCAGCCTGCGCCGGCTGCGCATCCTGTCCCGGCTGCGCGCGGGCGAACTCCCGGTGATCGCGGTGCCCGATCTGCATCTGGATCCGCAGGAACGTGTCCACCTCGACACCGCCGCCACCCGCATCCGCCGGTCGGGCCGGGGCGCGCAGGCCTCACCGGGACGGTTGATCTGCTCGAACCGGAAGCTGCGCTTCATCGGCCCCGACGCGGGCATCGAAATCCCCTGGGCCCGAGCGGTTTCGGTATCGACCACCGAGACGAGCGTGACGGTGGCGGCGACCTCGGCACGCGGCGGGGCCGAATTCGACGTCGGCGAACCGGAATTGGTGGCCGCCATCGTGGAAGGCGCACTGCGGGTGGCGAAGCGGCTCACGGTCGCGCCGGGCAGACGAGACAGCCGGTCCATCGCACCCGATATCAAGGCCGAGGTGTGGCATCGCGACGGCGGCCGGTGCGTGGAATGCGGCGCCACCCACTATCTCGAATTCGACCACATCATCCCGCTCAGCCGCGGCGGCGCGACCAGTGCGGCGAATCTGCAGATCCTGTGCCGCGGCTGCAACCGCGACAAGGGCGACCACATCTGAGCCGTCGTCAGCCCGCGGCCCCGGCGATCTCGAATCCGGCGTCGGTCAGCGCGTCGGTGGCGGCGGCGCTGCGCGATTCGGGCACCAGCACCAGATCGGCATGGAAGGTCGAGGCGACGAAGACCGGAATCCCCTGCTGTGCCAGGGGCGCCAGGATCGCGGTCAGCGCACCGGAGGTGTCCAGCTCGCGCGGTGTGGCGGCGTACAGGCCGAGCCAGCAGGTCTCCCGCTCCCACGGCGGGGCCTCGCGCACCACGGTCAGCCCCTCCGGCGCCCGCACCAGCGCCACCCATTCGTCGTCCTCCGGAAAGGTCGCGCCCGGGATGTGGTCGACGCTGAATCGAGACGGCACGATGTGCAAGCGCTGGGATTTCGCCATCGGCTCATCGTAGGCGGAGCTCAGGTCGTCGCCACCAGCAACTCCTCGCCGTTGGAGGTGCGCAGCCCGTCCGGCCGCCCGGCGAAGTACCGGGCGTTGAGCTCGGCCGCCGATACGTGGTGCGCCTGCGCGAAACCGGCCTCCCGGGCCATGGCGACGATCTGCTCCGGCGCGTAGAAGCTGAGGAACGGCGTGCCGGAGGCGGCCGCGCCGGCTTCGGCGAACTCCCGGCTCGTTCGGTCCTGTTCGTCGAGCAGTTCCAGTGGCGGCATGAAGGACATGACGACCGTGGAACCGGGCGCCGAGCGCGCCAGCAGCGACAGCGTTTCGCGGTTGGCCTCGTCGGTGAGATACAGGCTCACTCCCAGCGAGGCGACGATCGCGGGCCGCGACGGATCGAAGCCGGCCGCGCTCAGCCGCTCCCACCACGAATCCTTCTCGAAATCGACCGGAACCGAACGCAACCACTCCGGCAGGCCGTATCCGGTCTCGATCAGACGCTGCCGCTTCCACGCCTGCGTCTGCGGCTGATCGACCTCGAATATCCGGAAGCGAGCGGCGATCTCGGGCGTGCGCTGGGCGAACGTCTCCAGTCCGGCGCCCAGCAACACATACTGGTCGACCCGCCCCGCCTGTTCGGCGAGCAGATCCTCCACGAATCGCGAGCGCGCCACGATGCTTGCCCGGAAGCGGCTGGTTCCCACGGGATGCATATCGCCGCGCTCGCGCCAGCCCTCCGGTGGATCGGCCAGACGCAGGCCGACCTCGTCGTCGAGCACATGCGGCGGCGGGTCGAGCTGGACGTGCAGCGCGCGCCACAGCGCAACCCGCACCGCGGTGTGATCGGGTACGGCGGTCTGCTCGGGCACCGCACCGGTCCGGGTGTCGCTCATCGGTCACCACCGGGAGCCTGCAGCGTCCACACCCGCCCGTCCGGATCACGCACGGTCATCTCGCGGGTTCCGTAATGGGTGTCGGCGAACGGCGAGACCACCTCGACCGGCGCCGGAAAGTCCTGCTCCGCTTCCACTTTCAGCACGACCTGCATTCCCGGTTCACGATCCGCCGGCACCTCGGCGATGAACAGGTACGGGCCGTCCCCGTTGCGGAGCTGTCCGGAATTGTGGTCGGTGGCGAATTCCAGTTCGAAACCCAACTGCTGGAAGAACTTCGCCGATTTCCCCCAGTTGTGGGTCTCCAGGAAAATCGCTTCGACACCTCTGGTGGCCATCTCACTTCTCCTTCTCACGCGTCGACGGTTCGGCGCCGAGATACGCCCGCAGCGCCTCGGCCACCAGCGCCGACAGCGACATCTCCGATTCGACCGCCCGGTATTTGACCTGCTTGATCAGCTCGACCGGGAGATACACGTTGAACTGCTTGACTTCCTCGGCACCCACGAGAGCACACTAACATGCTAGCAATCTAGATTGCTAGATCTACCGGCCCGCACATTTCACGAAGCGATCTTCCGAACCGGCTACTCGGACGACTCCTCATCCGGCCGCGCCGTCCCCGACAGCCGGATCACCCCCGCGTCCAAGTCGAGATCCAGCCGCGGCCGATGCTGCTGCCCGTCGCTGTCACCGCCGCTCTCGTCGGTCAGCTTCTTGCCGGGAAACATCTCGCCGAACACGCCCATAACCCCACGATAGCCGCCACTGCGGCCGCGCGCGGGGACGGAAACGGCCTCAGCGGAGTTTGATCGAGCCGCCGTCGACCATGAGGGTCTGACCGGTCATGTATTTCGCATCCGCGCTGGCCAGGAACACCGCGACCCTGCCGATATCGGTTTCCGGATCGCCGAAGCGGTGCAGCGGGGTGCGCGCGAGCAAGGCCTCCTCGACGCCCGGGTTGGCCTCGATATAGGCCGCGACGCCCTCGGTCAGCGCCAGCGGCGAGATGACGTTGACATTGATGTCGTCGGCGGCCCATTCGTTGGCGGCGACCCGGCTGATCGCCCGGATCGCCTCCTTCGCCGCCGCATACGAGCCCTGCCGGACCTGTCCCTCGAGCCCCGCGCCGGAGGCGAAGTTGATCACCGAGCCGCGGTTGCGCTTCAGATGCGGATAGCAGGCGCGCATCAATCGGAAGGTCGGGTAGAAGCCGGTGCCGAAGGACAGGTCGAACATCTCCTGCGTGGTGTCGAGCAGCGGCGCCTGCTTCGAGACGTGGGCATTGTCGACCAGGACGTGCACCGAGCCGAACCGCTCGACCGCCGCGGTGACGATCAGCTCGGCACTGTCTTCGCGCGTGATGTCGGCGTGCAGATACGCCGCGGCGCCGGCCAGCTCCCGTTCCAGCTCGCGTCCGGCCTGGTCGTTGATGTCGACGAACAGGATCTCGGCGCCTTCCTTGGCGAAGGCGCGCACGATCCCCCGGCCGATGCCGCCCGCACCGCCCGTGACGACCGCAACCTTTCCTTCGAGCCGCACGCCCGCTCCTCTCACTCCGAAAGACCCCACGCTTGCAGGTCCGCCGGGCCGGTTCGGGCGGCGTTCCGGTCAGCGGGATATCGGACGAACGGGGCGGTCCGCGATTCGCGCGGTGTGTCTGCCGTCACTACACTCGGGCTTCAATTCCGCTTCTCGCCCAGATTCGACGGGCAGGATGGAAGTGACTCACGATCGGAGGCATCGATGCCACTGGCCACATCGGCACCCCGCCCCCTGCCGCCGTCGATGGTGGAGCGGATGACGCTCATTCTCGACATGTTCGAACACCGGTCGACGCGGCTGAGCCTCGTGGAGATCTGCACGCACAGCGGACTCCCGCGCTCCACCGCGCATCGCATCCTCGACCAGCTGGTGAAACTGCACTGGCTCGAGCACACCCCCTCGGGCTACTGCCTGGGCCGCCGGTCCCTGGGGCTCGGCGGATACGACGGCCGGCACGGCGAGATCCGCGAGGCGGCCGCCGAGCACCTGCACGAACTGCAGCTGCGGACCGGACTCGTGGTGCACCTGGCGGCTCTGGAGGGCGCCGACGAGGTGTTCCTGGACAAACTCGGCGGCCCGTTCGCGCGCACGCTGGAATCGCATGTGGGACGCCGCAGTTTCGCCCACCTCACCACCGGCGGCCGCGCCATGCTGGCCTGGTTGCCGCCGGAGGAGGTGGAGGCGCTGCTCGGCAAACAGTTGTCGAATCCGGTTCAGGGCCGGGGGTGGGATGTGCCGAGCCTGCATCGCGAATTGAACCGGATCCGCCGCAATCGCGGACTGTCGTTCGACCGCGGCGAATACGCCAATGCGATGGTGGGCCGCGTACTTCCGAGTGTGGCCGCCGCGATCCGGGGTCCGCAGGGACCCCTGGCCGCGATCTGCCTGTGCGGCGAAACCAACTTCGCCACCATGGAGCGACTCGCCCCGCTGGTCGCGGAGGCGGCCGCGCGCACCGCACGCGCGCTGTCCGCCGAGTCCCGCGGGCGACGTCAGGTTCCGGCCGCCCGGCGCGGTCAGGCGGTCCGGCCGAGCGGGCGCCCGCTCGCCTCGTCGCCGGGTCGCGCGTAACCGTCCCGGAGTCTCGCTGAGCGGAAACGCCGGCATATGCCGCGGGCGTGCGTGACACAGTGCGGTGGTTGTGATGCCGCACACAGAAGGACCGCCCATGACCACCACGCCCATGCCCGATATCGCCGCCGTCATGCGCGAGCTGACCGGTCCGGGCGGCCGGTTCGAGCTCGTCGAGGAGGAGGTTCTCGGCGCTCGCATGCCGGTGCTGCGGCACCGCCGCCGCGCGGTCGCCGAACTGCTCGCCGCATCGGTCGCCTTCGGTGACCGGGACTACCTCGTCACCGAGGACCGGCGGCTGAGCTATCGCGAACATGCCGCTGCCGCAGCGGCTCTGGCTGCCGCGCTGCGCGAGGAGTTCGGGGTGGGGCGCGGCGATCGGGTCGCGATCCTCGCCGCGAACACCGTCGAATGGGTGATCACCTTCTGGGCGACACAGAGCCTCGGCGCGATCGCGGTCGGGCTCAACGGGTGGTGGGTGCCACGCGAGATCGAGTACGGACTGGCACTGACCGAGCCGGCCGTGGTGGTCGTGGACGCGAAGCGGGCGAAACTACTCGCCGAGATCGAGACCTCCGCCGCGGTGGTGACGATGGACGAGGATCTGCCGCGGCTGATCGCCGCCCATGCCGGCGCCGAACCCGCGGTCCCCGACGTGGCGGAGGACGATCCCGCCGTCATTCTGTTCACCAGCGGCACCAGCGGAAAACCCAAGGCGGCCTTGCATTCCCAGCGCAATCTGCTGGCCGTCACCGGCTACTTCGAATACACCGACGCCCTCGCCGCCGCCTTCACCGGAAAGACGCTGGAACCCGGTGCGCCGCTGGACCTGCGCTGCCTGCTGACCTCTCCCCTGTTCCACATCGCCAGCCTGCACAATCTGGTGGTGCCGCGGCTGGCGACCGGCAGTGCGGTGATCATGCCGCAGGGTGGTTTCGACGCCGACCGGATTCTGCGCCTGATCGAGAAGGAACGGGTGACCAACTGGGGTGCGGTGCCCACCATGGCCTCCCGGCTGCTCGAACACGGCGATATCGGACGCTACGACACCTCCTCGCTCACCGCGTTCGCCCTCGCGTCGGCGCCGTCGTCACCGGCGTTCAAACAGCGTCTGCGCGAAGAGGTTCCGTTCGCAGCCGACGCCTTGGTGGACAGTTACGGCCTCACCGAGTGCAGTACCGCAGTCGCCGTCGCCACCCCCGCCGACCTCGCCGAATCCCCCGGCACCCTGGGCCGGCCCATCATCAGCGTGGCCCTCGAGATCCGCGATCCCGACGGAACCCCCGTGCCCGAGGGCGTCGAAGGCGAGGTCTACGTCCGCAGCCCGTTCGTCATGCTGGGCTATTGGCGCAATCCCGAGGCCACCGCGGCGGCGATCGATGCCGAACGCTGGTTGCGCACCGGCGATTTCGGCGTGGTCGAACAGGGCCGCCTGCGTCTGACCGGCCGCAGATCGGATCTGATCCTGCGCGGCGGCGAGAACATCTATCCGGTCGAGATCGAGCAGTGCCTCGACGAACACCCCGACGTCGTGGAATGTGCCGTCGTCGGCGAACCGCACCCTGATCTCGGGCAGCAGGTGGCCGCCGTCGTCGTCCTCGCCCAGGGCTCCACCGCATCGGAGGCGGAGCTGCGCGAATTCGCCCGCGAGAGGTTGGCGTATTTCAAGGTGCCCGAACGGTGGCGGATCACCTCGGAGCCGTTGCCGCGCAACATCACCGGCAAGCTGATCCGGGCCGGGATAACGGTCTGACAGGGGATCGCTCCCGATATTGCCGAATGTAAGCCACGCCGGGCTCTACACTGATGCGGACCTGATTGCCCTGTGTCACAGAGTGAGTGGTGCGCATGCCTCCGGATCCCGACCAGATGACGGCGGCGTTCGAACGATTATCGGCCCGAATGACGGTGCTGCAGGCCGGGATGCTGCTCGCGCCGACGATGCACGAACAGGGTGCCGCCCGCTACGGCCGCATTGTCGCGGCCCAGCTGGCGGCACTCGCGATCCGTGGACATGTCGATGTGCATATCGGTAGCGAGGGATTCGAGGGGGCGGATTCGTTGCGAGCGGTCCTGCTGCCCGGCCCGCCCGAACCGGTGGCCGCCGAGGAGCGGCAGCTGTTGCGCCACCTGTTCGGCAACGGCTACTCCGTGCGCATCGCCGCCTGCACCGACGGTCCGGGCTGGGATCGGCTGAACGCGACGGTGCGCCGCGAGGTGATCCGCAACGGTTTCGGCTGGGCCCGGCCCGATCGCTACCGGGCGCTGCGCACGATGGTCCGGTTGCGCCGGCGCATGCTCGATCACGCGGCGCAGCGACCGGCGTGGCAGGACAACGAGACGCTGCACCGCGCGGGCTATCCCTACGCGGTGCTGTTCGGTGTCGACACCGGTCCGGGCCCGCATTGGCCGGGGCCGGAGTACGGCTCGCAGGCGCAGCTGTCCTTGCCGTGGAATCTGCCCCAGGCCTGCGCGCACGCCGTACGCGATTCGGGCGAGATCGCCTACAGCGCGCCACCGGTCGGCACCGAGGAGCGGCTGGCCGAAGTCGAGCAGCTGCTGATCGCCATGGACTCCCATTCACAAGGTGTGCGGTACCACCATGTGGTCGAGGCCGAGCGACTGCACCGCTTGATCGACGACTACCGCTGGCGCTACAGCTTCCACACGCTGACCACCTCCCCGCGCCCCGAGCTGCTGCGGGCCGCACTGCTGGATCTGGTGCGCGAAACCGAAACCGTGCGCGCGTACGTGCAGCCCGGGGTGCCGGGACACGAAGAGGCCGTACTGGTTTCGATGTACGCGGTGCGGCTGTCGGATCTCGTCCTGGACCGCACGCCGTAACCCGGAACCGCCCACGTCGCGGGCGCGGCCGACGATCAGCGGATCGGTCCGCCCTTCAGTCGTGGAATCCGGTGAGCGGCCAGCCACCGGCTGCCAGCTTCGCCGCGACCTGGCGCAGATCGTCTTCGCTCGGTTCGCAGCGGGTGACCTCCACGATCGCCGCCTCCACCTGCTCGCGATCGACGACATCGGGACGGCCGGCCAGCAGCAGGCCGAGAATGCGGTCGAGTTCGTCCTGGTTCAGCTGCTTCTTCAGCAGTGCGAGCAGCGGGAAGTAGTCCTTCGGCGGGACGCCGTCCGGGTAGCCCGCGCGCAGCCAACCGAGGATCTGCGCGAGCAGGCCCTCGTCGTTGGATCTCGAATTCACCTGTGTACTCCTACTTCTCGACCAGGGTCGGATAGATGTGCTCGAAGCTGACCGCCTTGCCGAAACCCGACGCGACGATGATCGTGATACCGACCGCGATCGCGGCGACCACGACGGCGAAGACCACCACGGCCACCGCGGCGCCGAACGGATTGGGCCGGTGGGCGGTCCCGTCGGCCGACTCGTGTCCGTTTGCCGCCGCCAGGCCGCGCACGCCGACGGCGAACAGCGCGGGCAGACCGGCACCCAGCACGATGCCGACGAGCAGGATCTTCCAGACCGATTCGAGAACGAGCTCGAGCGTTTCCATGCTTCTCAGACCTTCGCGATCGTGTCCGCGGGAGCGACCGGCTCGTCCCATTCGGCGTTGACGTTGGTGTGGTCGATCTTCTGCAGCTGGGCGCGCCGGTACATGTACGCCGAGAGCGCGCACAGGATCGCGAAGGCGATCAGCGGGCCGAGCAGGGTGGGAATCTTCGCCGCGATCACCCACATCACCGCGCCCACCACCGCGGCGGCCGGCAGGGTGATGACCCATGCCGCGACCATGCGCAGCGCGATGTTCCAGCGCACCCGCGCGCCGGGCTTACCGACGCCGGAACCGAGGATCGAGCCGGTGGCGACATGGGTGGTCGAGAGCGCGAAGCCGAGGTGGCTGGAGGCGAGAATGATTGTCGCCGAGGATGCTTCGGCCGCCATACCCTGCGGCGAGCTGATTTCGACAAGGCCCTTGCCGAGCGTGCGGATGATCCGCCAGCCGCCGATATAGGTGCCCAGCGCGATGGCGGCGGCACACGCGAACTTCACCCACAGCGGCACATTGTCGGTTTCGTGCCAGGCGAACGGGCCGGTCGAATGCGGGTCCGAGGCGCTGTAGCCGATCAGCGCCAGGGTGATCACGCCCATCGTCTTCTGCGCGTCGTTGGTCCCGTGCGCGAGCGAGACAAGTGAGGCGGTGCCGATCTGCCCCCACCGGAAACCGGCCTCGGTGAACCGTTCGCCGATACCCATCACGATCCTGAAGATGAGGAAGGTGGCGACCGCGGCCACGATGCCCGCGATCACGGGCGAGAACAGCGCGGGCATGATCACCTTGCCCACCACGCCGTCGATCTTGCCGTGCCCGATCCACACCACACCCGCGCCGGAAGCGATTGCGGCGCCGATCAATCCGCCGAACAGCGCGTGCGAACTCGAGCTCGGCAGGCCCAGCAGCCAGGTCAGCAGATTCCAGATGATGCCGCCGATCAGACCGGCCATCACGATGATCAGCAATGCCCGCCCATGGTCCGCGGTGAACTCGGCCTTCGGCGTACCGTCCTTGTTCTGGATCTTGACCACCGCGTTGGTGACCGTCAACGCGACCTCCACCGACAGGAACGCGCCGACCAGATTCAGCAGCGCCGAAACAGTCACCGCGGTCGTGGGTTTGAGGGCACCCGTCGCGATGGACGTGGCCATCGCATTCCCCGTGTCGTGAAAACCGTTGGTGAAGTCGAAGGCGAGCGCCGTGACGATCACCAGCAGCAGGATGATCAGTTCGCTGTTCACCCTCGTGATGGTGCGGTGTGCGGGCGGCGCCCACAATCCCCCGGTCCGTGTCGAAAACAGCGCTTACCAGGGCGTTTCATCGATGTCGGGCAGAGATTCATCGAAAGTTCTCAATGGAATCGTCTGCGTGCCACATGCGATGGGGTGCCGCCGCACCACGGCCGCCCGCGAGGTACCGATTGCCCCACTAAGCGGCGATGATCGTCTCCGCGACCAGGCGAAGATCCGGCACCGTGTCCTGCGGTTCGCGCACCCACGTGCGGCGCGGATTGCCCGGTGTCGGAAGGGCGATCAATGCGCCGGGCCGGGTCTGGGTGACGAAGCAGCGGAACAGGTCCAGAGACCACCACCCCGCTCCCTCACCACAGCTGGGATTCTCGGTGAGAAACGACCACACGCATCGATTCCCCACCCCGACCGCCATCACCGGCACCTGCAGCACGCCGAGCTTGTCCAGCACCGATGTGCCCAGCGCGGCCGGTGTCATCACCGCACACAGGCGCCCCGACCGCACGACCAGCGCCCCGATCCGTTCCTCGTACCAGGTATCCCCGAATATCTCCCGATATCGCGACTGCGCGGGCGCAATGCACGGAGTGGGCTGTTCGGTTACCTGCTCGCTCGCGTAGATGGCTGTCATCAGCCGATACTGCAGCCCGTTCGCTATCGGACTGTGGCGGTGGAGTGACAGATGTGCTACGTCATGGGCGGGTAGCCCTCATGCCCGGCTACTGACGCGGAGGGCGAAACTACCTTTGCCCCATTCCCTTTCACCGCGAGAAGCCGCCCGCCCGAGCCCAACTAGGCCGTTGCACCCCCGACCCGGTAGCATCCCCCACGCGCGTGCAGCGCGGCGAGGGGCGGTAGCTCAGTCGGTTAGAGCCGCGGACTCATAATCCGCTGGTCGTGGGTTCGAGCCCCACCCGCCCCACTCATGCCTTTCTCACCAGCGGTAACACTGAACGGTTCAGCCGGCTGTATCCGCTACCGCGCCTGTTCAGCCTCGGAAAGACGGTCACCACGGTGAATCGGGGCATCCGTTTCGGGTGCGGCGGCAGGGCCGGGGTGCAAGGCTGGTTTCGACAGCGATGCGATCCGAGGAGCAGTCATGGGCACCACTGCCCGCGGCGAGCCCGACAGCGCCGCGTTCCGGTCCTGCACCGATATCACCGCCGCCCGCCGGTGCCGCTGCGGTCCGCCCACCTCCGGTACGACATGGTCGCCGAGCAGGTAGGAAGCTGCCTGCCGCTGTCGTTTCACCACGTCGACTACTCGTTTCAGGAGCACACGATGTCCACCATCCACCTCACGCACACCACCACGTCGACACCGGAGCAGTTCGTCGCCGCCCTCACCGACTTCGGCCCCGGCCGGTCGACGCTGTTCGGCAACAGCACCGACGAATACCTCCACGTCCATGCCCGCGACGCCACCCACGCGGACGTCACCGAGGGCTCGCACCGCATCTGGGAGCGTCTGAGCTACGACTGGTCCGACCCGCACCACGTGGTCATGAGGACCACCGACTCCAACCTGTGGGGCGGCGCATCCGGCCATACCTACACGCTCACACCGAAGACCGACGGGACCACCGAAGTCGATGCCGTCGTGGTACGCGAAGGCAAGAACTTCACGGGACATCTACTCGGGGCGGTGATCGGCACGGTCGGCAAACGCGTCTTGGACAAAGAGCTCGTCAAGACCATCCATGCCGTCGAAGCGCGCAATGCGGGCGGACCGACGACCAACCCGGCCGAAGGGCCGCACGACTTGCATTCCTGACGTCATCTCCGGCGAGAAGTCCACGGGCATCGCAAGACCGACACGTCATTTCAACTGTCCCCCCGGCCTTTTCAGCAGGGCACCGCATTCCGGCAAGACCGGCGGCGCGCCCTATCGCCCCGCGAGTTCGGCGACGACCGGAGCCAGCCGCTCGGCGACGTCGGCGCCGACGATGAAGTAGGAGAAGCCGAGCTCCTCGCGACGCCGCTGGATTTCCTCGACGGCTGCTGCAGGGTCGTCCGGAAGCATCGCCAGTGCGTCCACCGCACGCAGGGCGGCCGGATCGGTGTCCGGGGGCGCCATATGCCGGGCGACGGTGTCGCCGACGACCGGCACGGCGAGGGCGAGCTCCTGGTCCCCGGTGGCGCGGAAGTCGCGGGCGAGCCGTTCGACCTCACTGCGGGACTGGTCCCCCAGCGCGAAGGTGACTATGTCCGCGATCTCGGCCGCCAGCGCTCGGGCTTTCGGGCCGAGGACGGCCATCGCCACTGGCGTGTGCAGGTCGGGACCGTCGAGATCCCGCAGCGCCTCCACCGTCTTGCGCACCTCGGCCAGCCGCCCGCTCGGCGGCAGGACGGGCAGTCCTTTGTCGCGCAGCTCGTCCTCGATTCCCGGCCTGCCGGTACCGATGCCCATCTCGAACCGCCCCTCGGTCAGCAGCGACAGCGAGTGCGCTTCCCACGCCGTCTGCCAGGGTGGGCGCAGCGGGGAGGCATAGACCCAGGTACCCACACGCAGGTCGGTCAGGGCCGCGGCGGTGGCCAGCATGGGACCGGGCGCCGGTTGCGTGAGCGGGAAGTCGGCCACCAGCAACGTGGAGTATCCGCTATCGGCGATGCGCCGCACGCGATCGCGCCACGTCGGCACGTCGGTCATGAGCGGGGCGACAACCCCGAATCGAAACGGTCGCGTCATGACTGGACTCCTGTCGGTCGGTGCGTCCACAGAGATCGACGCCGGGCCCACCCGAAATTCATCGGTGCGATCGAAGACTGCCCGAGCAGCCGGGGCCGCAGGCGCCCGAGTCAGTGGCCCCCCCAGGGAGCAGCTGTGTGGTGGTCCGGCGGTCGGCGTGACGGATGGCGGTATCGCAGACCATCCGATCGAAGTCGCCGCCGAAAGGCTCATTTTTCCAGGTACGCGACCATTCCGTCGATGAGTCCCTGGATGGCGTCGTCGAGGTTGCCGTAGGTGCCGAGGGTGCGTTCGGAGGTGATGCCGCGCATGGCGGCGGGGATGAGGGCGGCGACGCGGCGAATCTTCACCGGGTCGACGCCCAGGTCGGCGAAGGCTCGTTCACATGCCTTGTCCCAGTTGGGTTTCCACGAGGCGAGTTCGGCGGCGGTCAGCGGGTAGTCGCGTTCGAGTTCGGCGTGGTCGCGGGGCAGGGCGGCGCGCAACGTCTCGATGGCGAGGGATTCGGGGCGGCGCAAGCCGATCGCCATCGTGTTGATCAGGGCGGCCACCCGTTCGGACAGGGTTCCTTCCGTGGCGATGCCGGCGGGCAGGTCGCCGCGCTTGTCGGCGGTGTAGCGGAGCACCGCCGCCCACAGTCCGTCGATATCTCCGAACTGATATTTCACGACTCCCCAGGTCGCGCCGATATCGCGGGCGATCCGGTTGCCGGATACGGCCGCGGGGTCGCCGGTGGCCAGCGAGGTGATCGCGGCTTCGAGCATGGCCTCACGCGACTGGATACCACGCTTGTTCGCCCGCCGCCCGGTCACCTCTACATCCGTCACGACGGTCGATAATACCGCCTCTGAACTCGCGACATCCAGTTTCAACGAACCCTCTTGTTTTCTTTCATAGAGGGTTCTACGCTTGTGTCGCCGGTCGCGGGTTCAGGAATCTGCGCCGCGACGTACAGCCCTCGCCGAACGTGGAGGATCGAGATGGCAAAACCACCCTTGTCGATGGAGCCGACGGGCTGGTTCCAGGTCGCGTGGTGCACCGAGATTCCCATCGGCGCCGTCCACAAGATGAAGTACTTCGGCCGCGAGATGGTCGCGTGGCGCTCCGCATCGGGGCAGCTGGCGGTGTTCGACGCGTATTGCGAACATCTCGGTGCGCATCTGGGCTACGGCGGGCGCGTCGACGGCGAGAACCTGGTGTGCCCGTTCCACGGGTGGGAATGGAATCGACAGGGGCGCAACGTCTGCATCCCCTACGAGTCACATCCCAACAAGGGCCGCCGCATCCGCAGCTACCCGGTCGTCGAACGCAACGAGGCCGTGTGGATCTGGTACGACATCGACGGTCGCGCACCGTATTTCGAGGTGCCGGACATATTCGAGGCGTTCGGCGACGACAAGACCGCCGCCGACTACTATCCGCCGGTGCCGGCGGCCACGCTGTTCCGGTCCGGACTGGAACTGCATCCACAGTACATCATGGAGAACGGCGTCGACTTCGCGCATTTCAAGGTCGTGCACAAGACGCCGTTCGTGCCGGAGTTCACCCGCCACGACTTCTCCGGCCCGGTGTCCTACGTGGACTTCACCATCGCCTTCGACGAGGGCGTCAGCGAATCGGACGTCGACAGCGGCGTGGAGTCGATCAACGCCGGCCTGGGTTGTTCCATCACCAAGAGCTGGGGCATGGTCGACAACCGGACCATGCCCGCGGTGACCCCGGTGGACGAATACACCTCCGACGTCCGGTTCACCGTATGGATCGGCCGCAAGCCGGGCGACGACAGACCCGAGATCAGCCGATACGGCAAGACGATGGCCGATTTCGTCATCGAACAGTTCGAGGCCGACATCGAGATCTGGGCGCACCAACGCTACTCCGATCCGCCTGCGTTGAGCCGCAAGGAATTTCAGGGATTCACCGCGCTACGCCAGTGGGCGCAGCAGTTCTATCCCGACGGCGGCCCCGCGGGCACCGACCCACACCGGCCCCACAGCGGCGCAGTACTTCCCGCGGCCGACGCGACCGCCTGAGCACCGTCACCCCGGCAGCCAACACACGAAAGGCACGCTATGAGCACCTCCGACAAGATCCGGGTATTCCAGGTCGCCACCGGCAATCTCGGCACCGAGATGATCGGGCGGATCCGGAACCATCCGGATCTCGAACTCGTCGGACTCCACTGCTACACACCCGAGAAGATCGGCCGCGACGCCGGTGAGATCGTCGGCCTCGACCCCATCGGAGTCACCGCGACCGGCACCGTCGAGGAGATCATCGCCGCGCGACCCGACGTACTCACCTTCCACGGCGTCTTCCCCGACGAAGACCTCTACGAGAAGGTCCTCGAAGCGGGCATCAACGTGGTCACCACCGCGGATTGGATCACCGGTTTCCACCGCGACACCAACCATGCCCATCCCTCGGGCCGCAAGGTCAGCGAGGTGATCCAGGCCGCCTGCGAGCGCGGAAACGCCACCTTCTACGGCACCGGCATGAACCCGGGCCTGTGCCAGATCCTGGGCATCGTGCACACCGCCGACGTCGCCGACATCGAGAACATCACCGTCACCGAATCGGTCGACGTCTCCTGCCACCATTCCGTCGACACCTGGAAGGCGGTGGGTTACGGCCGCCCGATCGACGACCCCACGATCCCGGACTCGCTCTACCAGTACACCGCGGTGTTCGCCGATTCGGTCTACCTGATGGCCGACGCCTTCGGTCTGGAACTCGACGAAGTGACGTTCAGTTACGAACTCGGCGCCTGCACCAAGGACGTCGACCTCGGCTGGTACTTCATGCCGAAGGGCTCGCTCGGCGCCAACTACATCAAGTATCAGGGCATGGTCGACGGCGTCGCCCGCGTGGAGACCCATCTCGAATGGCAGATGACGCCGCACACCGACCCGTCGTGGGAAATCAAGGGCTGCTACATCACTCAGGTGACCGGCGACCCCAACATCTACAGCAAGCACATGATCTTCCCGCGCAAGGGTTTCGACCTGTCGAAGCCGGAGAACTTCGCCTCGATCGGCATGACCGTCACCGGCATGCCGGCTCTGAACGCCATCCGATCCGTCGTGGCCGCGCGGCCCGGCATCATCACCAGCGCCGACCTGCCGCTGCGCAGCTTCGCGGGACGCTTCAAGATCTGAGCGGTCGACAGCCGCATCCCGGATCGCTCATGCACGGGGTGCGGCTGAATCTTGTTGCGGGCTTTCGCGCTCCGCGCCGGTTAGGGTTGGGCAAAGGGTTGCCTGATCGGAGGTGTGGGATGGCTGATCTGTTTTCCACCGCGTTGCGGGCTCATCAGTGGCTCTACGAGAAGTCGGACGGGTACGTGGGCCACCGGCTGCTGTTCGGAAATCCCACCCTGCTGTTGCGGACGGTGGGACGCAAGACGGGGCAGCCGCGGACCAGTGCGCTGACCTATGCGCGAGACGGTGACGACTATCTGGTGACGGCGTCCAACGGCGGGTCGCCTCGGCCGCCGGGGTGGCTTGCGAATGTGAAGGCGGCGCCCGAATGTGAGATCCAGGTCGGGCATCGGCGGATTCCGGTGACCGCGCGGCCGACGTATCCGGACGACAGCGAGTACGCGCGGCGGTGGACGCTGGTCGACAAGGTCAACAAGGGCCGGTACACGCAGTACCAGAAGATGACCGATCGGCCCATATCGGTCGTGGTGCTCAGCCCTCGGACGTGACGCGGGCGGCGGTCGGACCGGTCACATTCGTCCGGATCGCTTGGTTTTCGGGCAAAGGTTTCGCTATCCTCGCCTCCGAGGGGAGTACTTCCCAAGCGCCACACCGGTCAGTACGGATTCCGCCGTCGGGATCCCCGGATGGCCACCCGGATATCGGGTGAAGGAGACCTCGGGTGCTTTCGCATACCCGAGGAGACCTGTGCATTCGTCCGTTCTCGCAGCCGCGCAGCTGCACACGATCGGCACCCCCTGGCTGTGGGCCGCCACCATCGCCGGTGTGCTGGTGTTGCTCGCGCTGGACTTCGTCGTCACCCGCACACCGCACGAGGTGTCGATGCGGGAGGCGGTCGGCTGGACCGTGTTCTACCTCGCGCTGCCGGTCGCGTTCTTCGGCATTCTGTGGGCCGGATTCGGGTCGAGGCCGGCCACCGAGTTCATCACCGGTTATCTGCTGGAGAAGTCGCTGTCGGTGGACAACCTGTTCGTGTTCATGCTGCTACTGGCGGCCTTCGCGGTCCCGGCGGTCCTGGCGCAACGGGTGCTGCTGTTCGGCATCGTGGGCGCACTGGTGCTGCGCGGAATCTTCATCGCCGTCGGTGCGGCCGCGCTCGCCTCGCTGGACTGGGCGTTCCTGCTGTTCGGCGTGATTCTGCTGCTCACCGCCCTCAAGCTGATCCGCGACGCGGTCACCGGGCACGAACAGGACGTCGATATCTCCCGGATGCGGTCGGTGCGCCTGATGCGCAGACTGATGCCCGTCACCGACGACTACCGCGGCACGAAGATGGCCGTCCGGGAGGCCGGCCGCCGCGCCCTGACCCCGCTCGCGCTGGTGGTCACCGCCGTCATGGCCACCGACCTGGTGTTCGCGATCGACTCGGTGCCCGCGGTCTACGGCGTCACCGGCGACCCGTACCTGGTGTTCGCCACCAACGCCTTCGCCCTGCTGGGCCTGCGCGCCCTCTACTTCGTCCTGCAGGCGGTCCTGGCCCGCCTGGTGCACCTCGCCTACGGCCTGGCCGTGATCCTCGGCTTCATCGGCGTCAAACTGGTGCTGCACTGGGCCCACGGTTACTGGGACTGGCTACCGGAGATCCCCACCGCCGCCTCCCTGCTGGTGATCGTGGTGGTGCTCGGTGCGGTGACCGTGACCAGCCTGATGGCTACGCGGGGCGAGAAGGACGGCGACTCCGCCACCGTCGACGCTCCCGCTCGATAGCAAGCACAACCGGCGGCCACCGGAGTTGTCCCACACCGGAATTCCGCCGTACCGTGGGCCGGTGCTGTCCCGTTTCCGGCGTATCGATCCGGCCCGCACCCGGCGCGCCGTCGACGCGCTGCGATTGCCGGAGGCCGTCTTCAAGACGTGCCCCTGGCAGCCGCGAGACGTGGTGGAAACCGGTCTGCGGCAATGGCTGCGGTGCTGCGGTGCGGCGATGGCCGACGACCAGGTGATCGGCATGCCGTCCCATGCCGTGGACGAGGCATGGCACGGTTTGATCCTGTGCACCAAGCGATATCGGGACTTCTGCGATGCCGCGTACGGCCGGTTCCTGCACCATTTCCCCGAGGGAGACGGCTACGGCGGCGGCAGCGGTGTGCCGATGGCAACTCAACTCGGACGCACCGTCGTCGCCTGGTCCATCGTCGCCGACCCGGGCGAGAAGTGTGTGCTGTGGGATCTGGATGCCGTTGTGGGCGTGGAGAATCCGTGGGGAGTGCCGCCGGAGCGGGTCGCCGAGGTGGAAACCGCCCTGGGTGAGATCACCGGGGGCTCACCCCGAGCGCGGGCCCCGATCTGACCGCTCGCCTAGCTGCTACTGCCACCGCCACAGCTACTCCCCCCACCGCAACTACTTCCGCCACCACAACTACTGCCCCCACCGCAACTACTTCCCCCGCCGCAACTACTGCCTCCCGAGCAACTACTGCCCCCGGCGCAACCATTACCCCCACTACAACTGTCCGTACTGCAACCCCCTCCGCCACAATCACTTCCGCCGAATCTGCGGCCCCCGCCACCCGCATCGCCGGCCTGCCATCGCCGACGGCGCGTCGACGGCGATACTGTGCGGCGGATGGCCGCCACCGAGATCCAGACGAGTGTGCCGACCATGGCGGCGATGACGACGAAGTGCATGAGCGGACGGTAACCGCACGACTCGCCCTTCGCCCGATGAGCCGGTTGCGCAGACCCGGGTGCGAGCGATCCGGCCGGTTGTGCCCGCCCGAAAGCGTGATAGCCCGCTCGGCGCAACGGTGCCATGATCGATGGCAGGAGCCCGGTCGCGGGCGTGCCGGGCGTTTCACATGGTGGTGACGCTATGGACGTTGCGACGTTTGCCGCATTCATCGTGGGGGCGGGGGCGGTGTGTGTCGGGGTCGCGTTCGGGACCGGGTTGCGGGTGGTGCAGCAGTACGAGCGCGGGCTGGTGTTCCGGTTCGGGCGGGTGCGGGCGGTGCGTAAACCGGGGTTGCGGGTGCTCATTCCGTTCGTCGACAAGATGCGCAAGGTGCCGATGCAGGTCGTCACGATGCCGGTGCCGGGCCAGGAGGGCATCACCCGTGACAACGTGACCGTGCGAGTCGACGCGGTGGTGTACTTCCGGGTGATCGACCCGACGCAGGCGGTGGTCGAGGTTCAGGACTATCTGTTCGCCGTCGAACAGGTGGCGCAGACCTCGCTGCGCTCGATCATCGGCAAGAGCGAACTCGACGATCTGCTGTCCAACCGCGAACAGTTGAACAAGGGCCTGGAGTTGATGATCGACAGCCCGGCCCTCGCCTGGGGCGTCCACATCGACCGGGTGGAGATCAAGGATGTGGCGCTGCCGGAGTCGCTGAAACGGTCGATGTCACGGCAGGCGGAGGCCGAGCGCGAACGCCGGGCCCGCGTCATCACCGCCGAGGGCGAGCTGCAGGCTTCGCGCAAGCTGACCGACGCCGCCGAACGCATGGCGACCGCCCCGGCCGCATTGCAACTGCGACTGCTCCAAACCGTGGTCGAGGTTGCGGCAGAGAAGAATTCGACGCTGGTGCTCCCGTTCCCGGTGGAGTTGCTGCGTTTCCTGGAACGCTCGACCCCCACGGAAGCGAGCGCGCCGCCGGCCGACACGTCCACCGAGACCGAGAACACCGCCGATTCAACCCCGGACCCGAGACCACTACGTGTCCAACCGCCCTGGACGCAGGCGGAACGCACACCGCAGCAGCACCCGGCCCATCCGGAGTGAATGCCGCAGTCTCCCTCGGCCGCGGCATGTGACGGGTTCGCGCGGGTTCGAGCCGGCCAGCCGGACCGGCGCCTTCTCGCTACCGAGCTGATCGGCCGTGTGGTGTAGAGGGCGGTGACACGCCGCTCGATTGCGTCGACCCGGGTGAACTCGTCGGCGCGCACCCTGGCCCGATGCTCGGCACGTTGCCGCCCAGGCATTCACACGCCCGGACGGACGCTCGCCGGGTGCGCCGGATGGGTCTCGGCGGCGGGCGCCGTTCGCGCGGAACGCCCCCTACGTCAGCTTCACCCGTGCCGCGACGAAGCGGTGCACGGCCGGGGCCAGTCGGCTGAAGTGGTACTGCAGGTGGGCTTCCGGGGTGACGGGGACGATGTCGCGGTGGCGTTCGACCGCGCGCACGATGCGGTCGGCGACCTTCTCCGGGCCGTAGCCGCGCTTGCGGTACAGCGCGTCGTAGCGGGCCTGTTTCGCGGCCTCGGCATCGTCGGACAGGCCCGAGAACGTCGTTGTCGCAACGATATTCGTGTGCACGATG
This sequence comes from Nocardia africana NBRC 100379, assembly GCF_001612635.1. Classification (GTDB taxonomy): domain Bacteria; phylum Actinomycetota; class Actinomycetes; order Mycobacteriales; family Mycobacteriaceae; genus Nocardia; species Nocardia africana. The sequence goes on from NZ_BDAV01000006.1 coordinate 280,031, forward strand.
CCGGGGCAGATGGTGTGCACCTCGATACCCTTGCCGGCCAGTTCGGCGCGCAGGCAGTCGGAGAACATGAAGACCGCGGACTTGCTGGTCGAGTAGGCGCTGAAACCCTGCTGCGGACTGTAGGCGGCCATACTGGACAGGTTGACGATATGTCCGCCGAGTCCCCGCTCGGCCATGGTGGCGCCGAAGGCGCGGCAGCCGTTGATCACACCGCCGAGATTCACCCGCAGCACCCGGTCGAATTCGGCGGCGGAGGTGTCGAAGAAATCTCCGGCCTGGCCGATGCCGGCGTTGTTGATCAGGATGTCGGGCACGCCGTGGGCGGCGATCACCGCACTCGCGTGTTCGCTCATCGCCACTTCGTCGGAGACGTCCACGGCGTAGGCGTGGGCGGTACCACCGGCCGCCGTGATCAGTTCGACGGTCTCCTTGGCGGCATCCAGGTTCAGGTCCGACAGGACGACCTCGGCGCCGCGGCGGGCGAAGGCCAGCGCCGTTTCGCGGCCGATGCCGCTGCCACCCCCGGTGATCACGACCAGCCGATCCGTGAACGGCCCCGCCTGCGCACCGACCTCCGCGCGGCGCAGTGTGCGCGGATACTCACCGGTGTCGACGGCCGTGGCGAGTTCGGTCGCCGAGGTGGCCAGCAACTCCGGATGGGAGAACGGCAGCCAATGCCCGCCCGCGATCTCGCGCCGGAACAGCCGATCGGTCCACTTCGGTGTGTCGTCGTAGCCGGCCGGACGCACCGCGATATCGCGGCGCGCGATGATCAGTTGCACCGGAACGTCGGTGTGCCGCTCGCGCGGGCCGAGCATGCGCGGCAGGATGTTGGCGCGGTAGATCCGCATCCCGTCGAAGAAGTCCTGCCGGAACGCCGGGCCGAGTTTCACGTTCTCCGGGGAGGTTTCGTTCATCAGGCCGATGAACCGCTTCCACACCTTCTCCGACGACAGCGGCCGCATCACCGCCTTGTTGAGACCGGGGGTCATGAACAGGAAGGTGTAGGCCGAGGAGAGCAATTGCGTGGCCGGTCCCCACACCGCGCCGCGGCCCATCCGATCGCGGGTCCACTTCGCCAGGTGGTCGAGGTTCGGGCCGGAGACCGAGGTGAACGAGGCCACCCGGGTGGCGGCCTGCGGCTCGCACACCGCCTCCCACACCTGCACCGAACCCCAGTCGTGGGCGAGCACGTGCACCGGCCGGTCCGGGCTCACCGCGTCGGCCACCGCGTAGAAGTCGGAGGCGAAGCGGTCCAGGCCGTAGTCCTCGGTGCGATCGGTGCGGGTGGAGCGGCCGTGACCGCGGGTGTCGTAGGCGACGACGTGAAAACGCCCGGACAGCTTGGGAATCACGCGATCCCACAGGTGATGGTCGTCGGGCCAGCCGTGGACGAGCAGCATGGTCGGCGCGGCGGGATCGCCGTATTCGTAGACGGCGATATCGAATTCACCGTTGCGGACGAAGTGTTCGGAGTCCGGAACGGGGGCGGTGTCGGTCACGAGAATCTCCTCGGAGAGGGCGAGTGGATGTCAGAGGTCGAGCACCAAACGTTCACCGGCGCAGCGTGATACGCAGATGAGCAGTTCCCCTTCGGCGCGCTCGCCGGGGGTGAGGACGGTGTCGCGGTGGTCGGGCTGTCCGTCGAGCACCCGGACCTTGCAGGTGCGGCAGAAACCCTGCCGGCAGGAGTAGGCGATATCGGGCCGCACGCGCAGCACTTCGTCGAGCACCGAGCGGTCGGCGGGAATGTCGAGCACCTCGCCGGTGCGGGCGAGTTCGACGCGGAACGGCTTTCCGTCGACCACCGGTGCGGCGGAGAATCGCTCGGAATACAGTTCCACACCGGGCATGTCGCGCACCGCCGCGGCGATAGCCGAGGTCATCGGGACCGGTCCGCAGCAGTAGACCGAGGTGTCGACGCCGACGCCGCGCAGCAGATCCGCCGCCGTCGGCACACCTCCCTCGTCGTCGGTGCGCACCGTCACCCGGCTGCCGAAGGATTCGATCTCGGCGAGGAACGGGATGGTGTCGCGGCTGCGGCCGGTGTAGACCATGGTCCAGTCCACGCCCAGCCGGTGTGCCATCCGCACCATCGGCAGGATCGGTGTGATCCCGATGCCGCCCGCGACGAAATGCACACGGGCAGCGGAGGATCCGTGGCCGGGCAGGACGAACGGGAAGGCGTTGCGGGGCCCGCGGATCGTGAGTTCGGCGCCGAGGCCGAGTTCGTCGTGCACCTCGACCGAACCACCGAGCCCGCCCGGTATCCGGCGCACCGCGACGCGGTAGTGGTACCGATCGGCGGGATCACCGCACAGCGAATACTGCCGCAACCGGCCCGACGGCAGTTCCAGGTCCAGATGGGCGCCCGGTCGCCAGGTGGGCAACGCGCTGCCGTCGACGGCTCGCAACACCAGGCTCACCACATCGGCGTCGTGGGCCTCGATCCGCCGCTCGACCACCCGCACGCGCAGCCGGCCGCTGTCGACCGCGCCGGTCACCGGACGCCGGTGGATCAGCGACGCCCATCGCATCCGCGCCTCGGCGACCGCGCCGATGATGCGGATCGGCCGGTCCGAACCGCGCCGGCCGTAGAGGTCGCGCGGGAGTTCGGTGGGTACGGGCCTGCGGGTCGTCACGACGCGAGTGCCTGTGCCGCAGGCGATTTCGCCAGATACGCGACGGCCTGCGCGGTCGATCCGACCGAGGCCGGGGTGTATCCGGGTTTGGCCACCGACAGCGCCGACCACAGCAGCGAGGGAATTCCGGGTAGCGCACCCCGCCACATCGCACCGAGCGCCTTGCCCACGATGCGCGGATACCCCATATTCGGCAGCTCGGCGTCCTGGTGCACCAGGTACTTCGTGCCGCGCAGCAGCAGTGCCACGAAGATCGGGAAGGTGATCGCCATCAGCGCGCAGCGGCGCACATAGCCGACCTCGAAATATGCGGCGACATCGTGCGCGACGAAGCGGTGTTCGACCTCTTCGGCGCCGTGCCACCGGTACAGGTCGAGCATGTTGGGCGCGGCGTCGAACCGCTCCAGATCGGCGTTGATGATCCAGTCGCCGAGGAAGGCGAAGAAATGCTCGAGGGTGGCGATGAACCCCAGCCGTTCGACGAGGGTCTGGAACTCCTCGCGCGGCGTCTGCCCGTCGCGCGGGCCCAGCGCCTTGCGGAAGATGTATTCCATCTGGCGCGCGTAGCTGTCGACGTCGACGCCGTGGGCGCGGAAGACCTGCTGCAGCGAATCGTTGTGGGTTTCGGCGTGCATGGCCTCCTGCCCCATGAAGCCGATGACCTGCTCGCGCAGCTTCTCGTCCTTGATCAGCGGCAGCGCCTCGGAGAAGGTCTGGATGAACATCCGCTCGCCCTCGGGCAGCAGCAGGTTGAGCGAGTTGAACACATGCGAAGCGATGGGTTCGGCGGCCAGCCAGTGCAGCGGGGTGGCCCGCCAGTCGAACTGCACGTTGCGCGCGTGCAGCGCCACCTCACCGGGATCGCCCACGCCACGGTTGCGCATGGGAAGTAACTTCATCGGTACTCCTGGTCGTCATCTCGGCCATCGGTTCCGGCCGCACCGGCACCGTTGCTACAGCAGCGTAGCAATTATCGGACGGTAAGCGACACCCTGAGTACCACATAATGATGGCCGCCGGAGCGGATCAGCGCGGGGTCCTCGGCCAGGTGTAGGTGTGGCCGTCGGCATCCACGGTGGTCACCTTGGTGAAGACATTGCCCGGCCGCGCGACGTCGCTCAGGGTCAGATGCACTTTTTTGGTGACGTACTTGCCGGCGGCGCAGTTGGGATCGCAGGTGTTCTCCCGCTCGACTCCGTCGCCCTGCGCCTGATCCGGCCCCCAGCTCTGCCACACGATCTGTTCCACCCGGGCGCCCAGATCGGCGCAGGCAAGGATCATGTTCTCCGGCCGGACCGCCGGCTTACTGAAGGAACAGTCGATAACTTCCGGGACCGTGCTGGTGGTGGTCGCCTTCGGCGCGACCGAGTCGGCCGGGCGGGCGTTCCCGGAGTCGGACGAACCACAGCCGGTCATTATCAGCAGGGCCGCGGCCGCGGCCGCGCCGAACAGCGGGCGGCTACCGCGCCGAATCGTGTCACCGTTCATGTCAGTCCCCAGATCTCGTCGAACTCCACCCGCCGCCCGTGGGCGTGTCTCCCAAACCTAGTGGATCGATTCGGCGGACGGACGCTCACAGCACCGGCGCACACGCGCAATCCACAGCCCTCGCCACACGGCCACGGTTCCGCCGGGCGATCCCTTACCGATGCCGGACCCCGACCCCCGGGTCGAATCCACAGGGCCGGCTACTCGCCCACGGTCACGTCCGGATCGAGGTAGTCCGCCGCCCACGCCCACAGCGGTTCCAGCGCCCGCACGAGTTCGCATCCGGCCGTGGACAATTCGTAGGCCTTGTCGGCGCGTTTGACGATCACACCGGCGCCTTGCAGGGTCTGCAGCCGCACCGAGAGCATGCTCGAGGAGCAGTTGCCCATGCGCCGGCGCAGCTCGAGGAAACCGAGCGGTCCCGGCGTCAACTCCCGGACGATGCGCAGCATCCAGCGCTGCCCCAGCAGTTCCATCGCCGCGCGCGGGCCGCTCTCGCGCTCTCTTGCACTTCTCATTTCGAACCACCATAGTGATTCTGAAATAGAAGCAACGAGTGGGAGTGCATGTGGATTCACCACGCATCGTGTTGATCACCGGCGCCTCGCGCGGCATCGGGGCGCAGACCGCCCGGATTCTCGCGGGGCGCGAGGATCACGTCGTCCTGAACTATCGCGAGAAGCACAGGCGGGCAAGCGATCTCGCCGATGCGATCGCCGCCGAGGGCGGATCGGCGACCCCGGTGGGCGCCGACCTGTCCGATCCCGAGGCGGCCGCGGCCATGATCGAGGAGCTCCGCACCCGGTTCGGGCGCCTGGACGTGCTGATCCTCAACGCCTCCGGCGGGCTCGAACACGGCGCGGCGCCCGATTACGCCATGACGATCAACCGTGACGCCCAGGTGCGGTTGGTCCGCCTGGCCCTGCCGCTGCTGGCCCCGGGATCACGCATCGTGTTCGTCACCAGCCACCAGGCGCACTTCCACGGCCGCAAACCCACCCCGCCGGATTACGAGCCCATCGCGCGGAGCAAGCGGGCGGGTGAGGACGCGCTGCGCGCCATAATCGGCGAATTCGACTCGCGCGGTATCGGTTTCACGGTCGTATCGGGCGACATGATCGAGGGCACCATCATCGTGCGCCTGCTCGAACGCCGCGATCCGGACGCGGTGGCGGCGCGGACCGAGCACGGCGCGCTACCGACGATCGACGAGTTCGCGACCGCGATCGCCGATGCCACCACCACCGACACCGCACCCGGCCACACCGTCTACGTCGGCGGGGCCGACTACCTGGTCACCGCGGCCGATCCGGCTACCTGATCGTCGGATGCGGAGTCGGCGAAACCACCACGGCCACGCTCCGACCCCTCGCTGCGAAGCGACCGTTCGTGGACGGCCGAGCCGTCCGGCGGCGGCGGCGCGCCGACAGTCCGGCCACGATCGGCCTAGGCGGGCACGATCACCCGTGGGCGTGGTCGAACCACTGGTACGGGATCGACCAATCCCATTCGGCCTCGGCCGCTTCGGCGTCGCGGCAGTCGTCCACGTGGCATTCGTTCGGATAGACCGGAACCATCGCGCCGAATCCCGCACCCAGCGCGGACAATCCGTCCAGCACACAGCGCCACAGAGCGGACTTCTCGAGTCGGTGCACCGGAATCGACCTCCTTGTCACACTCGGCGAGCGCTCGGGGCGACGCGATCACCCTCGGCGCCTTCGCCGACCAACGCTGTGGGGCAAAACGGTACGCCCGGCAGACCCCGGCTGTGTCCGGTTTCGGCAATCTTCACAGCAGACCCGCAGCGGTCAGATCCCGGACGTATTTGCCGATCAATGCCCGGCTCAGATGCGGTATGTCGCCGTCGGGACCGGTCCCCGCCGCGCGCACCGCGGCCCGGAACCGCTCGGCCGGCAGCGCCGATCCCGCGATGGCCGGGGCCGGGCGCCGGAAGGCGTGCAGCAGCGGCAGGACCGAATGCCGCCGCTGCCGCTCGGGCAGGGCACGCAGTGCGGTCTCGAAACGCGCCAGCCAGTCGGCGTAGTCGGCGATGCGAGTGATGCGGTGACCGTCGGCGACGAGCCAGTCGACGAAGGTGTCCAGGCCGATGCCGTCGTCGTGCGGGTTGAGCACATCGAAGGTCTCGAATCCGCTGTCGGCGCCGGGACCGAGCGCGGTGATCGAGGCGGCGGTGAAATCCGCGGGCAGTCCGTCGTAGTGACCACGGGCGCGACCCCCGTCGGCGGGAGGGCGGTAGAACGATTCCGGCGCGAGACCGGTGGCGAGCACGCTGAGCAGCAATCGCGTGAACATGTCGGGCAGATTGAACTGCCCGGCGAATTCGCTGTGCGCGAGGATCATGTCCGACCGGAAGACCGCGACCGGCAGCCCGCACAGGTCGTGCGCCTCGCGCAGCAACACCTCACCGGCCCATTTGCTGTTGCCGTACCCGTTGGCGTAGCCGCCGTCGATGACCCGCTCGGGGCTGATCTCGCGAATATCGCCGTTCTCGGTGAAGTGGCCGACCTGGGAGGCCACCGCGACGGTGGACAGATAGGTCACCGGTTTGCGGCGCGCGGTGATCGCGAACCTGACGACCTCGGCCGTGCCGACCACGTTGGGCCCGAACAGCTGGTCGTAGGGCAGCACGTGATTGACCAGCGCCGCCGGGTGCACCACGAGGTCGACGGTGTGGGTGAGTTCGCGCCACCGGTCCTCGTCCAGTCCGAAATTCGGTTCGGCGATATCGCCCGGCAGGACGGTCAGCCGCCGTTCGGCGAGCTCCCGATATCGTTGCAGCAGAGCCGGATCCCCGCTGTCGAACGCCTCGTCCAGGCGGGCCCGCGCGGCGTCGGCGTCACGGCCGCGGATCACACAGATCAGCCTGCCGTCGCGGGCGTCGAGCCGGTGCAGCCATTCCAGGCACAGAAACCGGCCGAGGTAGCCGTTGGCGCCGGTCAGCAGCACCGTGCGCGGCGGGGTCGACACGGACGGCAGAGACTTTGCGGCAGTGAGGGTTTCGTGGTCGATGAACGCGTCGAGGGTCAGATCCGCGGCGCGCACGCGCGTGCCGTGCCCGTGCACGCTGGTCAGCGTGGGGCGGCGTCCGCCCTCGTTCCGTTCGGTGCCGATGTATTCGGCCAAGCGCCGCAACGTATTCGCCGGATGGACGATGGTACCCACCGGCACCTCCACGCCGAACAGTTCGGTCAGCAGATTCGACAGCGACAGCGCCGACAGCGAATCACCACCGAGGTCGGTGAAGTGCGCCTCGGGCCGGACGTCGGTACTCGCGCAGCCCAGCAGGGCCCTCGCGGCCCGGCCCACCGTCTCCAGCACGGGACGATCCGCCGCACCGTGGCGCAGTGCGGCCAGTTCGTCGGCCTGTTCCCGCGACAGTTCGGCGTAGAGCCGCTCCAGGCGCTCGCCGTAGCGCTGCTTCAGCTTGGGCCGCAACAACTTTCCGATTCCCGACAGCAGACCGTTGTCGTGGGTGAACGGCTCGGTCTCGAGCAGGAAGTCGCGCGGGATCTCGTAACTGTCGAGCCCGGCCTCCTTCGCCAGTTCCTGCAGCGATTCGGCCAGTGCCGCACGGGGATCCGGGAGCGCCAGCGCCTCGTCGGTGGGCACGATCACCGCGAGCAGATAGGCGCGTTCGCTGCTGCCGTAGACGAAGATCTGACGGATCAGCGCGCTGGTGGAGAACACCGATTCCAGCTTCGCCACGGTGACGAACTCGCCCTGCGACAGCTTGAGCACATTGTTGCGGCGATCGACGTAGACCAGGTGGTCGGGGCCGAGTTCGGCGACCACGTCGCCGGTGCGGTAGAAGCCGTCCTCGTCGAACATCTCCGCGGTGATCTCGGGGCGTTTGAAGTACCCCGGGAACATGGTGGTGGTCTTGAGCAGCAGTTCACCGCGCGGATGGGGCCGGTCGGTGCCGAAGTAGCCGAGTTCGGGCACGTCGGCGAGCTTGTAGTCCAGCACCGGTGGGCGCCGGATCTTGTTGTCGATGATGATGCTGCCGCCGGCCTCGGTGGAGCCGTATCCGTCGTGCAGGCCGATGCCCAGCACGGATTCCATGAAGGCGCGCATCTCCGGCGCCAGCGGCGCACTGGCACACATCGCGGCGAGGAAGCGGCCACCCAGAAGTCGTTCGCGCAGTTCGGTTTTCACCTCGTCCTCGACGACGCCGCGCTCGCCGCCGGCCGCGACCCGGGCCTCGACCTCGCCCTGATGGTGTTGCAGCAGCATCTCGCAGACGCGCGGCACGAAGACCAGTTCGGTGGGACGGATCAGCTCCAGATCCTCGAACAGCGTCGACATATCGCTGCGCGCGGTGAAGTAGGCGGTGCCGCCGCGGGCGAGCGTGCCGCCCAGTTGCAGACGGCCGGCCACATGACTGAGCGGAAGATAGTTGAGGGTGATCGCGGGTACCGGCGTCTTGCCGGTGTACAACCACATGGCGGCGGCCAAGCGGTCGGTGTACATGGCGCCCTTGGGCGTTCCGGTGCTGCCGGAGGTGTAGATGAGCAGCGACAACGGGTCGTCGCCGGGCGCGCTCGCCAGCGGCACGGCCGGTAGTGCGAAACCACGCTCGACGAGGTCGTGCAGCGATTCGATCGCGATCTCGCGACCGGATTCGGCCACCCGGGTGCGCGCCGCCGCGACCGCCGCGCGTTCGTCATCGTCGCCGGCGCTGTCGAAGACGACCAGGTGCCCGATCGTCACACTCGCCAGCGCGGCCTCGACCGCGGCGCCGAGCAGTTCGGCGCTGCAGGCCAGCACCCGCGCCTCGGTCTCCGCGATGATCGAATTCCATTGCGCGACAGCGGCAGTGGCCTGCAGCGGCACCGCCACGGTGCGGAGCCGCACACCCGCGAGATCGACGGTGAGGTAGTCGGTGCTGACGAATCCGACCGTGCACACGAAATCCCCGGCCCGCACCCCCGCACCCTGCCAGGCACTCGCCAGCGCGCCGGCGCGCGACCACAGCTGCCGATAGGTCAGCGTCTCGAAGCGCGGCAGCAGCCGCCGCACCCGGCGCCCCGAGGCGTCGACGACGATCTCACCGGCGCGCTGCCCGACGGCCGGACGGTCGGCGTACGCGGTCATGACCGTGTCGATCAGTTCGGCCGGCCGCAGTCCGGGACGCGCGAGTGCGGCGGTGACGTCCGCATCCGGCCAGGCGGCGCGCACCTCGTCGTCGGCCATCGCCGCCGCGAGGCGCCGTTTACGCTCGGCCTTCTGCACGTCATCGGGCATGGGTAGGTCTCCCTGGTCGTCAACCGGCGGACAAGTCGTCGCCCACGCGCCACTGTAGCGCGCATCACGGTTAACTTAGCTCCGCTAACTACCCGCTCGTCAAGCGTTTGCGGCAAGAATGCGGTCCGCCCCGGCTGCGCAACGGTGTTCCTGCCGCACGGAACCACTGCGGATTCGGCGCCTGTTCGGCCGCTGAGGAGCGGCCGAACGGCCGCGGTGCGGTGACTTTGTGCTCTCTCGCACCGGCCCGCGCGGATGCGACTGTCCTCCTCATGCAGAACACCGTTTCGCCGGCGGAACCGATCCTCCAGGTCTCCGCCGGCCGCTATGTGTCGGACGCGGGAGCGGAATACGCGCGGGAGAAGATCGGGCGTGCGCTGAGCTACGCGCCGGAACCCGTCCTTTTCGCGCGAGTGCGGCTCGCCGGTCACGGTGACCCCGCCCTCGGCGGATCCGTTGTCGCCCAGGCCAATGTGAATCTCGCCGGTCGCCCGGTGCGGGTACAGGTCACCGGGGCGAGCACCCGCGAAGCGGTGGACCTGCTCCGGGCTCGGCTCGAATCGCGCCTTTCCCGCATGTCGCGGCACTGGGAAGCCGTGCGAGGGGGACGGGGAGCCGGAGCGGTCCACGAGTGGCGGCACGGCGCTGCTCCGAGAAATCGGTTGCCGTACCACCCGCGTCCGGCCGAGGAGCGTCGAGTCATACGGCACAAGTCGTATGCGCTGGCGAACGAGACCGTCGACGAGGCGGCCTTCGATATGGAGCTCATGGACTACGAGTTCCAGCTGTTCACCGAATACGGCAGCCATGTCGACAGCGTCCTGTATCGCGACGGTGCCGCGGGATACCGTCTGGCGCAGGTGGATCCGCGCCCCGATGCGGTGACGCGCGGTTTACCGGCATTGTCCGTCAGCAGCCGGCAGGCGCCGAGACTGGACGTGCCCGAGGCGATCACCCGACTGGAACTGACCGGATGGCCGTTCGTCTTCTTCCGGGACCGGGACCTCGACCGCGGCTGCGTGCTCTATCACCGCTACGACGGGCACTACGGCCTGATCACACCGTCCGACGCCGCAGACCGCACCGAATAGACCCGGCGCACACGGGAAGAGGAGACACCTATGACCGGACCGGATACACCGGCGATCGTGGTCGGCGCCGACGGCTCGGAGATCGCGTTGCAAGCCGTGGTGTGGGCCGCCGTCGAGGCCGCGTTGCAACACTGTGCGCTGCACATCGTCACGTCCTACGGCGTAGCGCCGAATCCGGGCCTGACCGCGGTGCTGGCCGCCGCGGAACAGCAGTGGCTGCGCGCGGACGGGGAACGGGTCCTGGCCGAAGCGGCGGCGGTGGCGCGCCATGCCACACCCGATGCGACGCTGGCGATCAGCACCGAACTGAGTTTCGACATGATCCTCCCCACCCTGCTCGAGCAATCGACGCGGGCGCGGATGGTGGTGGTCGGCAGCCACGGTCGCGGGGCGATCGGGCGGATGGTGCTCGGCTCGGTCAGCACCGCGCTCAGCCGGCACGCGCACTGCCCGGTCGCGGTCGTGCACGGCGATCCGGCCGCCGATGCCGGATGGGCGCGGAAACCGGTCGTGGTCGGAGTGGACGGCACCGCGAACAGTGTCCCGGCCGTCGAGCTCGCCTTCGCCGAGGCGTCCCGGCGCGGGGCCGGGTTGGTCGCTGTCCACGCCTGGAGCGATCGGAGCGGTTACGACCTGCCCGTGGTCGGCTGGGAGGCGATTCGCGAGACCGAGCGGGTTGTGCTGGCCGAGAGACTGGCCGGCTGGGGGGAACGGTTCCCGGAGGTATCGGTCGAGCGAGTCGTGATGTGCGACAGTCCTGTTCGGGCCCTACTGGCCCACTGCGAGGACGCGCAACTGCTGGTGGTCGGCAGCCACGGGCGCGGCGGATTCGCCGGGTCGGTCCTGGGTTCGACCAGTACCGCGCTGCTGCATCTCGCGCAGTGCCCGACGATCGTCGTCCGGGGTGGTGAGGCCGACGCGGCGGTCACCGCACAGGTCACCGCCGGGGCGGAAGGCACCGCATGAGTGCCGGCTCGTACCGCGACGACGAGGGCCCCGGCAGGTGATTCGTCTGCCGAAATTGGTCAGCCCGGCTCCGCTCGAACATTCCGATCGTGCAAACCTCGGCGCGATGTGGCGAATTCCGTCATCGTCGGCGAGGTCTGCACGAAGAGTTCAGCCGGACGCGGGGTCGGCGGGGATCACGGCGTGGCACCATCGTGAACGGCCCGACTATCGCACGGGGGTTGACCATGGATGTGGTGCGAGCGCGGCATATCGCCCGTCCGGACGTGGACCTGTACGGGGAGGAGGCCGGCGAGGGGCCGACGGTTGTCTTGCTGCATGCCGGGGGTGAGCGGCGGCAGGTGTGGGCTCCCGTCGTGGAGCGGCTTGTCGAGGACGGATTGCGGTGTGTCGCTTTCGATCAGCGCGGCCACGGCGACAGCGGTGGGGCACTCAGGAGGCTGGTCGAGTGCGGCGGCGATATCGCCGCGATCGTCGATGCGGAACCCGGATGCGTGCTCGTCGGCGCGTCCCTGGGTGGGCTCGCCGCCGTTGCGGCGCTGGGTGATCCGCGCATCCGGGCGAAGGTCACGGGGCTGGTTCTGGTGGATGTGGTGCCCAATCTCGATGCGGGCCGGGTGCGGCGCTTTCTCGCCGCCGGTGGCCTGTCGAATGTCTACCCGGACTTCATCGATGATGTCTTGGCCCACGTCCCGCGGTTGCGCCAGATCACCGCGCAACTGGATATCCCCATCCTTCTGATCCGTGCCGGGCGGGCCTCATCGCTCACCGACGTCGAGACGGACGGGTTGCTCCAGCTGGCTCCGCACGCCACGGTGACCCGAATTCCGGGCGCCGGGCATCTGGTCGCCCGCGATCAGCCGGAGGCGTTGGCGCGCACGATCGCGGATCTCACCACACCGTGGCCGGCGCGGGCGCTGCTGCGCGAACTCGGCGCGGCCCGGGTGGAGCATCCCGGTGGGGATCTCCTCGATCATCTCGAGCGAGTGCGGCAGCTGGTCGCGGACCTCGGCGGAAGTAACCGGGTTCGGCTGGCCGCGCTCACCCACGCCACCTACGGCACGGACGGCTTCCCACACTCGCTGCTGCCACCCGACCGGCGAGCACGCCTGCGCGCGGCCATCGGTCACGACGCGGAAGCTCTGGTCTACCGCTACGGCGCGTGCGACCGAGCCGAAACCTATCCCCACCTCGGCGCCACCCCGCTTCCGATCACCGACCGCTTCACCGGCGAGGTGGTCGCCGTGGACGGCACCGATCTCGCGGACTTCGCACTCCTCACCATCGCCAACGAACTCGACGTGGTGCGCCATGCCGCGGTAACCACCGAAACCGTTGACGGGATCCGGGCTCTCATCACCGCGTGTGCGGCATACGTTCCCGATGCCGCCGCTCTGGCTCTCGCCGACCGGCATCTCCGCTGAGAACTCGGGGCACGGCGCGAATTGCGTTGTGTCAGAGGAGGGCTGAACTTCCGTGCAAACCTCGGGAAAATGTGCGGGTATCCGTCAGTGCGGGCAGGGTTTGCACGAAAAATTCAGACAGATCACCGTCCGGGCCCCAATCGAACGTCACCCGCCCGGTGCGCCCTCACTCCAAGCGAACGGATATGCGAGAACCCCCGAAGCCCAAGGGAGATAAGGACTTCAGGGGTTCTCGGACCGTAGTCAGCGGATGCGACTATGCCCGATCGAACCGGCCGCGCTGGACGCTGGTTGTGAAGGCGGTCCATTCAGCAGAGGTGAAGATCAGAGCCGGGCCGGTGGGGTTCTTCGAATCACGAACGCCAACACCGTCATTGAGAAACGCCACCTCGACGCACTCCTTGCTCGCCCCCGAGCGGCTTGACTTGAACCACTTCGCCCCGGACAGGTCGTTGCTCACTGCATGCGCTCCTTGATCAGTGCTAACGATTCACCTTCAGTCAACGCTACACGAGCTATCTCGCGGAGGGCTCGCGAATATTTCCGCAGCTCAGCCTCACGTTCCAGGTAAAGATCCCCTGCCCATCCCTCGACGTAGATGATCGGCGGTTGCGGAAGCCCCGAAAGCAGGTCCGGGAATTCCAACAGCATGAACGAACCGACGTACGCGCCGAGGTGGCTGGACGCGCCGAACGGGACTACCCGTATGCACACGTTCGGCAGCTCGGACAGCAACGCCAGCTGCTCCAATTGCTCCGCGTATACCGCCGAGCCACCGACCTGCTCGAGCAGCACGGCCTCGTAAAGCAGTGCCGTCAACTGAAGATTGGGATCATTCAACCGCGCTTGGCGGCGCGTCTGCCATTCGATTCGTCGCTCCAACTGATCACTGGACATGTCCGGTCGTTCTGCCCATCCCATTGCCCGGCGGTACGCAGGCGTTTGCAGGAGTCCGGGCACGATGGTCGTTTTCCAGACCGTCAGACTGCTTGCAGCATCTTCCAACGCCAAGTAGTGGTTGAACCCGCTGTCCTGCGCGTCCGCATACGCCCTCCACCAGCTGGCCGTCACCTTCCCCTCCCGCGACGCGCGTATCTCCTTCACCAGATCCAGGCAGATCCGCCGCTCCTCATCGCTCGCCCCGTAGCTGTCGCACAGTGCGTTCACCTGGAGGCTCGTGATTCTCGTCGTCTGGCCTTCCTCGATGCGGCCGATGGTCTGATGCGACGTTTCCGCGATGCGCGCGGCCTGGGATTGGCCCATTCCCTTGTTGTTTCGCAGCCGCCGCAGTTCGCGCCCCAATGCTCGTTGCGCGAGTGTGCTCCCTGACCCCATGTTGTTAGCTCCCCTATCGATTGTGTCCCGGTTTTCTGGACAGGTCCCCACTGGACAGGTTGCTGGTAGACGAGTTCAAACAATCGGTACGGCAACGGATATCCGAAATCCCCACCATTCGACTACAACTCGCGGCCGAGTCGATGCAACCTCAACGCCGACAACCACTTTCACATCGCAGGGGAAGTATCCACCATGGGACTGCTCAACCACGATCGAATGCCGATCATGACCGTCTCCTACGCGCATATCATCATGCAATTGCACATCGACTGCGCTTTGTGCGTGTGCCCGGTGAAACAGCAGGCGAAGCAGCGGCTCATCGAGGCGAAACACCTGGTGCCGGACTCGGGACGGGAGTGAGGCCGATGTTCTGGGAATTCGTTCTGCTGATCAGTATTCCGCTTGCCGTCATTCTGCTCGCGGTGTTCTGGCCCGAGCAGATCTCCAAGTCCGAATCGCGCGATTCCGTGCGCGCGATCATCGACCGCATCGCGCGCGAAAACCGCTCCGGAGAGGCGAAATACCGTGACCGATACCGCGAATAGCGGCCACTTCCGGACGGCAGTCGGGCCGTCGTCGGCGTGGTGGCGGGTCGCCGGCCGCGAGCGGGTCGAGATCACTCATCTCACCGATCGCGAAAAGGCCATCAATACCGAATCTTTCGTGAATTTCCGGGTGACCCGGTACTCGTGCCACGGCGTGGTCTTCATCGACACACCGAGTTTGGCGCAAGCACATTCCCTTCTTCCGCACTACCACGCACTGTGGTGCGCGGTGAGCGAGGAGTTCCGTCGCCGGTTCGCCTCCTGACCGTCGGGCGCCCCGCCGCAGGCCCGGGCAGCGCGCCGATAACTCCGCCCGGCAGTGGTGATGAAAATGGTTTCCACCAGCACACGAGGGTCACGACAACGGAAACCGAACTATCGTCTGGACACCTGTCCGAGTCGATGGTTGCGGGCATACACTGACCCGTAAGGTGAACCGGCACCCTCGACGCGTAAAGGAGATTCCATGTCCCAGAAGGTTCGCGGCGTCATCGCCCGCAGTGTGGGCGCCCCGGTCGAGATCGTCGATATCGTCATCCCCGATCCGGGTCCGCACGACGTGGTGGTGCGGGTGCGGGCCTGCGGGGTGTGCCATACCGATCTGACCTACCGCGAGGGCGGCATCAACGACGAATTCCCCTTCCTGCTCGGCCACGAGGCGGCCGGCGTGGTGGAAACCGTCGGCGATGCCGTCACCCACGTCCAGCCCGGCGATCACGTGGTACTGAACTGGCGCGCGGTGTGCGGCCAGTGCCGCGCCTGCAAACGCGGCAAGCCCTGGTACTGCTTCGACACCCACAACGCGAGCAAGCCCATGACGCTGGCCGACGGCACCGAGCTGACCCCGGCCCTGGGCATCGGCGCCTTCGCCGACAAGACCCTGGTCCACGAGGGACAGTGCACCGTGATCGACCCGGAGACCGATCCCGCCGTGGCCGGGCTACTCGGCTGCGGTGTGATGGCCGGATTGGGCGCGGCGATCAACACCGGCGGCGTGAGCTACGGCGATTCGGTCGCGGTCATCGGCTGCGGCGGCGTCGGTGACGCGGCGATCGCGGGGGCCCGGCTGGCGGGCGCCACCACCATCATCGCGATCGACCGCGATCCGCGAAAACTGGAGTGGGCCAAGGAACTCGGCGCCACCCACACCCTCGAAGCCGGTGACGACGTGGTCGAGCGGGTGCAGGAATTGACCGGTGGTTTCGGCGCCGACGTGGTGATCGACGCGGTCGGGCGGCCGGAAACCTGGAAGCAGGCCTTCTACGCGCGCGATCTGGCCGGCACGGTGGTGCTGGTCGGCGTGCCGACGCCGGATATGACACTGGAGATGCCGCTCATCGACTTCTTCTCGCACGGCGGCTCGCTGAAATCCTCCTGGTACGGCGACTGCCTGCCGGAACGCGACTTCCCGATGCTGCTCGACCTCTACCGCCAGGGACGGTTGCCGCTGGAACGCTTCGTCAGCGAACGCGTGGCCCTCGACCAGGTCGAGCAGGCCTTCACCACCATGCACCACGGCGATGTGCTGCGATCGGTGGTGACGCTGTGAAGATCGACCGCGTCGTCACCTCCGGAAAGTTCGAATTGGACGGCGGCAGTTGGGATGTCGACAACAACGTCTGGGTCGTCGGCGACGACCGCGAGGCCGTCGTCATCGACGCCGCCCATCAGGCCGAGCCGATCATCGCGGCCGTCGGCGATCGCACGGTGCGCGCGATCCTCTGCACCCACGCCCACAACGACCACATCAACGTGGCCACCGAACTGGCCGCGGCGCTGCAGGCCCCGATCCGGCTGCATCCGGCCGACGAGGTGCTGTGGAGTGCGCTCTACCCCGACACCCGCTACGAGCCGCTGCACGATCGGGAGCGAATTCCTGTGGCGGACAGCGAGATCGAGGTCCTGCACACACCGGGCCACTCCCCCGGCGCGGTGAGCCTGTACCTGGCCTCGGAGAAGACCGTCTTCACCGGCGACACCCTGTTCCAGGGCGGTCCCGGCGCCACCGGCCGCTCGTTCTCGAGCTTCCCGACGATCATCGAATCCATCCGCACCCGCCTGCTGCATCTACCCGCGGACACCACCGTCCTGACCGGGCACGGCGACTCCACCACCATCGGCGCCGAGGCGCCCCACCTACCGGAGTGGATCAAACGCGGGCACTGACGGTGAAGGCGCCACCTGGGGGCCTACGGGCACCTCAGCACCTGGCAGACCTGGATGAAGTGATCGCGACGGACGTCTCTGCCGTTCGAACCACCGTTGATGATCTGCGACACCGGGTCGATGCTCGCCGGGTTCTGGGGGTGGGCGTTGTCCGCCACGGCGTTGAGGTTGTGGGTGGTCCAGTACCACGCGGCCGTGGCGAACGCGTACTGCGGATCGGCGACCAGCTCCGGGTGGTTGACGAAGTCGACGCCCAGCGCCTGGCTCGCGAGTTCGTAATTGTGCCGGCCGGTGAGCTGGAGGGCACCGCGCCCCTTGTATCTGGGTCCGTCACCGGGCTCGGTGTTGCCGAGATCCGCTCGCCCGTCGTAGGCGCTGCCGTCGCTGTATTCGGTCAAGGTGGCGAAACCGTCCGTTTCCTGACCGATCTGCGCGAGGAAAGCGGCAGCACGCTGCGGTGTGTCGTCGATACCCGCCGCCGCCATCGCATTGTTGATCTGCGGCAGCCAGGCGCTGACATGCGCTTGATCGGCGCCGGGCAACACCGCCGGTGCGGCAACGGGCTGGGGCGCCGGAGCGGCAGCGGGCTGGGGCGCCGGCGCGGGCGCGGGAGCTGCGCCGGCCGGGCTCGCCGGGACAACGGGGGTCGACAACGCGTGCAGCGCGACCGCGTCCGGTTTGGCCGACTCGCTGACGCCGGCGGCGGTGGTGATGGCAGCGACCGCGGCGGCGGCCGCTGCCACGGCACCGGCGGTACGAACGAGTGATGTCACCGACGTGCGGCGCGCGGGTTTCGAAGACATGTGATGTGTGATTCCTTGTTCTTGACCGTTCGGCCGGGCTCGGGCATGCGGCGGGCAGCGCGCGACCAGACGGGATCGCGACGAACTCGCCTCTGCACGAGGTGCTGTGGGGATGACTTGATCTGGAACGGCCGAACTACCGCAGGCGCCGCGATGTGCCGCGCCTCGACATATGTCAGGCGTACGTCCTGCCGCTTTCGGTCCGCCGGCGGAGTTTCACTCCGGCGGCGTGGCCGAGTATGAGGAGGGTTTCAGTTGGGAGACACGAATGCGCGATTCGCATTACATAACCGACTCGGGCGAGCCGGTTATATCTCAAGACGATAACGCTCGCGCATCATGGGTGCAACGAACATACATTCGATCAAGGGTGTCCGACCACGTAATTTCCCACGTACGACCGGGCGATCCTCGCTAAACTGTGTGTTGGGACACAGTTATGGTTTCTGTATGCCGGATCACGCTCAGATCACGGGACCCGCGTCCCGAGCCTCCCGCACAGAGCGCGGAGGTGGCGACAGTAGGCTGACTTCTCCACCTCATCTCCGGGAAAGAGACCATGTCGCAGTTCGAGAACGTCAGCGTGGCCACCAAGGCCAATGTGTACTTCGACGGCACATGCGTGAGCTACAGCCTCACGCTGCCCGACGGCACCAAGAAGTCGGTCGGCGTGATCCAGCCCGCGACCTTGACCTTCAGCACCGGCGCCCCGGAGATCATGGAGCTCGTGGAGGGCGAGTGCGCCGTGACGCTGCCCGGCGAGACCGAGCCGACGACCTACCGCGGCGGCGAATCGTTCTCCGTGCCCGGCGACAGCTCGTTCGACATCGAGGTTGTACAGACGCTGCACTACGTGTGCCACTACGGCTGAACCGCAGGTCGGACCTGGCCCGGATGCCGGTTGGGCCGGGCGAACCGATGAAACGACCCGAGGGCCGCACGAGCGATCGTGCGGCCCTCGCGGCATCGAGCTGCGCGACGGGCGCCACCCGGCGATGATCACGCCCGGGTGTCGAGCACCGAGCGGATCAGCTTCGCTCCTTTCGCCTCGAGCCAGCCCCGGAAGGTCGTCAATCCCGGGTGCAGGGCACGCAGCTCCTCGACGTCGACGTCGGGGATGCTGCCGTCACCGCTGTTGAGCAGCTCGTAGCCGCGAGCGAAGCGTTCGTTGACGCGGCGCAGTTCCTCGATCGGACGCTGGATGTAGGGGACGGTGCGCCCGACGGCCGCGCTGACCTGCGCGGCGACCTCGGGCGGCGTCAGCACGTCGCCGACGAGTTCCAGCGTCCGGCCGCGATAGTCGTCCGGATTCCGCAGCGCGAGTGCGGCGAACGCGCCGATATCGTCGAGCGCGATGAATTGCTGACGCACGTGGGCAGCGGCGGCGGTGCGGAGCGCGCCGTCGCGGATCCCGACCGTGTCGGACTGCGTGATCAGGTTCTCCATGAAGGAACTCGGACGCAGCACCGTCGCCGAGAGACCCGACGCGGCGATGTACCGCTCGATTTCCCATTTGGCCGGCTGGCCGCCTCGGTCGGCGCCGAGGCCCGAGCTGTACACCAGATGCGCCACACCGTATTTCACCGCCGCGTCG
Source organism: Nocardia africana NBRC 100379 (assembly GCF_001612635.1). GTDB lineage: Bacteria > Actinomycetota > Actinomycetes > Mycobacteriales > Mycobacteriaceae > Nocardia > Nocardia africana. Next base: position 299,353 of record NZ_BDAV01000006.1, read on the forward strand.
GCGACGGCCTTGCCGGCCTTCACCTCGTCCTGTTCCGGTGCCAGCGGCCCGGGATGCACGCTGTACACGCCGTAGGCGCCGTCGACGCAGCGGTCGATCGTCGCGAGGTCTTCCAGCGAGCCCGCGATCACCTGCGCGCCCGCCTGCGCAAGGCTCCGCGCCCTGTCGCTGTCCGGGCGGCGAGTCAACACCCGCACCCGCCAGCCGTCGGCGAGCAGCCGGTCGGCGACCGCCCCGCCTTGCTGGCCGGTCGCGCCGATGACGAAAACAACCTGGTCCATGTGCCCTCCGTAGGCGGATCGTCGGATCTACCGCGCCACCACGCCGCAGTAAACGGAGACCTCTCTCCGCTTTCATCACTATACGGAGAGCTGTCTCCGTTTCACAATGGCGGCCGCTACGATCGAGCGATGGGTAACGACGCGGGGCAGGGTGCCAAGCCACTGCGGGCGGACGCGCGCCGCAACCGGGACCAGGTACTGGCCGTGGCTCGGGAGATGCTCTCGGTGGACGGCTCGGCGGCATCCTTCGACGAGATCGCGCGCCGAGCGGGTGTCGGTGTCGGCACCGTGTACCGGCATTTCCCCACCCGTGCCGCCCTCTTCGAGGCGGTGGTCGTCGGTCGGGTGGAGCAGTTCACCGAGCGAGCACGCGGGCTCGCGGGCGCCGACTCCGCGCCGGAGGACGCGTTCTTCGACTACTTCACCCACCTCGTCGGCGAGGTCGCTCTCAATCAGGCCCTGTGCGAAGCTCTGGACGACGGCGACACGGCCGTCGCGATCCCCGACCGGCTCCGGCACGATTTCATCCGATCGTTCGACACTCTGCTCTCCCGGGCGAAAGCGGCAGGGGCCGTGCGACCCGATATCGATGTCGCCGACGTGCTCGACCTGGTCATCGGCGCGGCGACGGTCGAACGCCGCGCCCGGGCGCGCGACGCACCGAACCCTCTGATCGCCGTCGTGCTCGACGGTCTTCGTGGGCCAACCCACCGAACACCGGCGTGAAGGCTGGTCTAGGAGTATTCGACCTGCCAGTGCTTGATGCCGTTGATCCATCCCGAGCGCAGGCGCTGCGGGTCGGAGATCTGGTGCAGGCCGGGCATGACATCGGCGATGGCGTTGAACATCAGGTCGATTTCCAGGCGGGCGAGGTTGGCGCCGACGCAGAAGTGGGCGCCGGTGCCGCCGAAGGCCAGATGCGGGTTGGGGTCGCGCAGCACGTCGAAATCGAAGGGGTTGTCGAAGGCGTCCTCGTCGAAATTGGCCGAACTGTAGAACAATCCGACCCGCTCACCGGCCTTGATCAGCTGCCCGCCCAATTCCACGTCCTCGGTCGCGGTGCGCTGGAACGCGGTGACCGGCGTGGCCCAGCGCACGATTTCATCGACTGCGGTGCGGGGGCGCTGCTGCCGGTACAGCTCCCACTGGTCCGGATGATCGACGAAAGCCTTCATCCCGTGCGTGATCGCATTACGGGTGGTCTCGTTGCCGGCGACCGCGAGCAGAATGACGAAGAATCCGAATTCGTCCGACCCCAATGCCTCGCCGTCGATATCGGCGCTGACCAGTTGGCTGACGATATCGCCCGCCGGTTCCGTCCGGCGCGCCTCGGCCATATTCCACGCGTAGCCCAGAATTTCGGCCGAGGCGACCGCGGAATCGCCGTACTCGGGATCGTCGTAATTGAGCATCTGATTCGACCAGTCGAACAGTTTGTGACGGTCGTCCTGCGGGACACCCAGTAGTTCGGCGATGGCCTGCAGCGGCAATTCACACGCGACCTGTTCGACGAAATCGCCGCCGCCGGATTCCTTGGCGGCGCGCACGATTCGCTCGGCCCGCTCGGCCAGCGCGGCACGCAGGCTCTCCACCGCACGCGGGGTGAAACCCTTCGAGACGATGCGGCGGATCTTGGTGTGCTTGGGCGGATCCATGTTCACCAGCAGCGCACTGGTCGCCGACAACTGCTCGGGGGTGGCGAATCCGGGCAACCGGATGATGGAGCCCTTCTTCTCCGAGGAGAAGACGTCCGAGCGGCGGGAGATCTCCTTGATGTCCTCATGGCGGCTCACCACCCAGTAGCCGCCGTCCTCGAAGGGGTAGGCCTGCTCCTCGTTCTGGGCGTTCCACCAGACCGGCGCGGTGCGCCGCAATTCCGCGAATTCGGAGACCGGACTTCTCTCGGCCCACAGTCCCGGGTCGGTGAAATCGAATCCGGCCGGTATCGACGGAGCAGCCACAGTTCCTCCTCGTGTCCGCTGCACTGCGAATCATGGATAGTTCAGAAACGTGTTCTCCCTTGATTAGAACACGTTGCAATGCAACGGGAAAGAGCTGCGGCCTCGCGCATTCCGGAAAAACACAAGTTATGACAAAACTATTTCGGGCATGCGGAATACAGCCCGATCGACGGGATTTTCCGCTCGTCCGGACGCGTATCGCCGATGTTATTCGTCTGTTTCGGCCTGTTCGGTCGCCGAAAATCCGAGGGGCATCCGGAAATTCAACGGCGGCGTTCGTTCATCCGCTCACCTCGGTTCTCCGGCTCCGATGCAGATTCGGCGCGGCCCGCCCGGCCGGCAGCGGCAGATCGAGATAGGTCCGCACGCCCGGTTCGGCCGCGACGACATATGGGATGGCGTTCACACAGTTGCGCGCCGTGGCGACGATCGAGGGATTGCGCCGGGCGCCCTCGTCCGGATCGTGGGCGTGCAGCCCGGACAGGGTCAGCACACAGCCGGGGTCGCCGCGCACCTCGACCTCGAATCGCTGCCCGTTCGGCCCGAAACTCCACGCCGGGTCGAAATTCCGCTCACCCATGAACCAGTTGACCGCCGCCGTGACCACCGGTTCGCCGTCGACCGTGCCCTCCCATCGGAAGCGCTGAGCCGCAACCTGTCCCGGCTCGATGACGCCGATCGGTGAGTCGATCGGCGCGGTGGCGACCGCGATGTCGTGGGTGGTGCGGATATCGGGATCCAGATCGAAGCCCAGTTCGTCGGCGAGCATCCACACCGACTGGCTGTAGCCGCCGGCCAGCATCGCCGCGACGGTGCTTTCCGCGGCCTTTTCCGGATCGGCGCCGAACATCATCCAGTGCCGCACCACATCCGGGGCGCCGTAGGTGCGGATATCGGAGAATTCCTCGGCGCGGACGCCGGTCACCGAACCCGACAACGCCGAGACCACCAGCGGCAACCGTTCGGTGAGACCGCCGGGGTGAATTCCGGTGCCGTGCAACGTGACTCCACCCTCGGCGCAGACCGCGTCGAACTTCTCGCGGTCGCGCTGCCGGGGGTAGAACCAGCCCAGCGGGGTCACGACGTTCTTGCCCGAACGCAGGATCGCCCGCAGCACCGAGGTGTCGGCGAAGACCGGGCTGTAGACGACACAGTCGGCCCCGAGGGCCAGCAGCGCCTCGGCATCGGTGGTGGCCGTGACGCCGATCGGGTCGCGCCCCACGAGGGTGCCGAGGTCGACGCCGTCCTTGTCGGGGCTGTGCACCCATGCGCCCGCGAGTTCGAGTTCCGGATGATCGAGGATCCCCTCGATCGCCGCGCGCCCGACGCCGCCGGTCGCCCACTGGATCACCCTGATCGCGCCCACTACTGATCCCGCACGATCGACAGTGCCTGGGTCGGGCAGTACCGCACCGCGTTCTCGACGTCGGCGCGATCGGCCTCGTCCACCTCCGGGCGCTGGATTTCGACCTTGCCGTGTTTGGGCACGTCGAAGTAGTCCGGCGCCTCGGCCTGGCACATCGCGTGGCCCTGACACAGGTCCAGATCCACCTCGATACGCATCAGCTCTGCTCCTGCTCCGGTGAATTCGGTTCGCGCAGCGGGGCTTCCGGTTGCACCTCGACCAGCACCAGATGCGCACCGCGCGGTGTGGTGACCACCGCCGCGATCGCGGCGGCGAGATCGGAGGCGCGCAGGAAGAAGGGGTGGCGGGCGAAGCCCCATTTCACCCAGTCGTCGAGCAGCGGGCCGACCTGTTCGGGCGCGGCGTTCATCCCCATTCCGGTCTGGGTCGCGCCCGGCCGCACGATCGAGGCGCGAACACCGGTGCCCTCCAACTCCATCCGCAGCTGCCGCGCCATCGCCTCGAGTCCGGTCTTGGCGGCGTTGTATGCGCCGTTGCGTGGGCGGACCTGGTCGGCGCAGTCGGAGCCGATGAAGACGAAATCGCCGCGGCGCCGGGAGATCATGCCGGGCAGGATGCGGTGGGCCAGCCGCTGCGCACCCACCAGATGAACGTCGACCTGTTTCAGGAAGGTCTGCGGGTCCATCTCGTAGGCCAGGCCGAATTCGATGTCCCCGGCGCCGGATACCGCGACCTCGATCGGCCCGAGCGCCTCCTCGGCGGCGGTGACGAAGGCGTCGACCGACGCGTCGTCGGTGACATCGAGCGAGCCCGCGAAGGCCGTGCCGCCGTTGGCGGTGATCTTGTCGGCCAGTTCACGGCACGTTTCCACCCGGCGCGCTCCGAGCGCCACCGGGAATCCGGCCTCGGCCAGCATGATCGCGGTCGCGGCGCCGATTCCCGACGACGCCCCCGCGATCAGAACCGGTCGCACATCCGGATGCGGATCGAAACGCGGCATATTACGAAACCTCCACGGTGACAGGGAGTTTCGCGAACCCCCGGACGTTGGTCGAATGCACCCGCTCCATGGCGGACTCGTCGACCGAGTACTCCCGGACGCGGGAGGCGAACTCGCGCAACGCCACCACGGTTTCCAACCGGGCCAGATGCGCGCCCAGGCAGAAGTGCACGCCGCCACCGAAGCTGGCCAGCGCGCTCTTGTCGGTGCGTTCGATGTCGTAGCGATCTCCGTCGGTGAAGACCGCGTCGTCGCGATTGGCGGAACCGATGAGCAGCACCACCTTCGAACCGGCGGGAATCACCCCGTGTTCGAACGGCACGTCGACGACCGAGGAGCGGGCCACCATCTGGCTCGAATTGTCGTAGCGCAGCGTCTCCTCGACCCAATCCGGCACCAGGTCGCCGTCGGCGACGACCTTGGCGAACTGTTCGGGATTGCGGCCGGCCCAGTACAGCGCGTTGCCGAGCAGTTTGGTGGTGGTCTCGTTTCCGGCCACGACCATGAGGAACATGAAACCGATGATCTCGTCGTCGGTGAGTTTGTCACCGTCGATCTCCGCGTCGAGCAGTGCCGAGGTCAGGTCCTCGGTGCGGCTGCGGCGGCGCTGGGCGACCATGTCGGAGTAGTAGACGACCAGATTCAGCGAGGCCTCGATGGCCGCCTCCGGCACGTCGAGCACGCCCTCCTCGCGATGCACCACCAGGTCGGCCATCCGCCGGATCTCGGCGCGATCGGGTTCGGGCACGCCCATCATGTCGGAGATGACGTCCATGGGCAGTTTGCCCGCGAAATCCTCGATCCAGTCGAAGCTGCCGCGCTCGAGCGCCGGCTCGAGGTGTTGCAGCGTCAGTTCCCGGATCCGCTCACCCATGCCGGCGATCCGGCGCGGAGTGAAGCCCTTGTTGACCAGCTGGCGCATGCGCAGGTGGCGCGGATCGTCCATGGCGAGGAACGACATGGTCTTGTGCGCGTGCGGGCCCCACGCGGCCGGATCCAGCGAGACGCCGTTGGCGCTGGACAGACGGGCGGCGTCGCGGAATGCGGCGGTCACGTCGGCGTGGCGCGACAGCGCCCAGAAGTCCAGGTCCGGGTTGTAATACAGCGGCGCCTCCGTGCGCAGCCGCCGATAGACCGGATACGGATCCTCGTGGAACTGGTAGTCGTAGGGATCGAATACGACCGGTTGCGCAGATGCCACAGTCATCACACCCACCTCTCGAAATATAACGCGTTCACATCGAGCCTCATCCGCACACCGCCAACCGAGACACAGGACTGGACATGTGTCTGGACGCTACCACCGGACCGGAATCCGGACAATGGGCGAGCGGCTTCCGCACTGGTACCCACGGTGACCGGACAGGCCGGCGCCGCCATTCCCCTCACGCCCCGTCGCCGAGGAGAGGCCGCAACTCGGCCACCGACCACGGCGGAGTATCGACATGGTCGCGATAGCCGATCGACTCGAGTTTCGGCCGCGCGAAGCGACCGACGAAACCGCCTGCGGCAACGAAGATCTGGCCCGTCGCGGTAGCGAGGTCGGAGGCGAGATAGACATACAGCGCGGCGGCGTAATCCGGCGGCGGGGCGTCCAGTGACGACTGTGCGGTGAACTCGTCGAGCAGGCCGCGCTCGCGCAACTCGGCGATCTTCGCCTCGTATTCCGGGCCGGTGGACAAGCGCGTCCTGGCCCCGGGACAGATCGCGTTCACCCGGATTCCGTGCTCTTTCAGTTCCGCGGCCATGGCCAGCGTCAGGCTCGCGACCGCGCCTTTTCCGGCCGGATAGCCGGTGCCCCCGTAGTCGCCGAGGTAGGCGAACGAGCCGGTGTTGACGATCGATCCGGCGCCGCGGGCCACCATCAGTGGCGCCACCGCGCGGCAGGTGTTGAACACCGTGGTCAGGTGGGAGTCCAGCTGGGCTCGCCAGTCCACCGTGGAGATGTCGAGGATCGAGGAGTGCGCGGGTTCGGCGATCCCGGCACAGTTGACGAGAACATCGACGGCGCCGAAACTTTCGACGCACCCGCCCACCAGTGCGTCCGCGATCGCTTCGTCCGCGGCCGAGCCCGCGACCCCGACGGCGCGACCGCCCGCCGCGCGAATCTCGTCCACCACCGCGTCCACCGCCGCCCCACTCCGGGAATTGACCACCACGCCCGCGCCCTGTCGCGCCAGTTCGACGGCGACGGCCCGGCCGATACCGTTGCCGCCGCCCACCACGATCGCCGCCTTACCGGCCACCGCCGCCTCTCCGGTCATCGCCGGCACCCGCCTCTCACGATTCGATCACTCTGCAACACGTTCTTGTATTCACAGCTCCGTCCAAACTATATTCCGTACAGGTGTCCAGACAGCCCTATCGGAGAGGCGAATGACGAAACTGCTCCCCCCTGGCGAGGGATCCCGGCTTCTGATCGACGGCAAACTGGTCGCCGGCGGCGCGGGGGTGTTCGCGACGGTCGATCCGGCGACCGAGGAAGTTCTCGGCCAGGCCGCCAATGCCGACGCCGCCGATATGGACGCGGCCATCGCCGCCGCCCGCGCGGCGTTCGACAACACCGAGTGGTCACGCGATCACGCGTTCCGCGCGCGCTGCCTGCGGCAACTGCGCGACGCGCTGCGCGACAACATCGAGGAACTGCGCGAGATCACCATCGCCGAGGTGGGTGCCCCGCGCATGCTGACCAGCGGCCCCCAACTGGAGGGCCCGATCGGCGACCTCGGCTACTTCGCCGATCTGGCCGAAAGTTACGAGTGGGTCAGCGATCTCGGCGTCGCGAAGCCGATGGGAATCCCGACGGCGCGCACGCTGCGCCGGGAGGCGATCGGCGTGGTCGGCGCGATCACGCCGTGGAATTTCCCGCATCAGATCAACTTCGCCAAAATCGGGCCGGCGCTGGCGGCCGGGTGCACCGTGGTGCTCAAACCGGCTCCCGACACCCCGTGGGTCGCCGCACTGGTCGGCACGGTGATCGCCGAACAGACCGACATCCCGGCCGGCGTGATCAATATCGTCACCTCCGACGACCACCAGCTGGGCGCCCAGTTGGTCACCGATCCCCGGGTGGACATGATCTCGTTCACCGGATCGACGCAGACGGGCCGGACCATCATGGCCGGGGCGGCGCAGAGCCTCAAGAAGGTCTTCCTCGAACTCGGCGGCAAGTCGGCCTTCATCGTCCTGGACGACACCGATGTGGCCGCCGCGGCGAGCTACGCGGGCTTCACCGTCTGCGTCCACGCCGGCCAGGGCTGCGCGCTCACCACGCGCCTGCTGGTCCCGCGCGAGCACTACGAGACGGCGGTCGCCGCGGCGGCCAAGTCGATGGGCGGCATCGTCCCGGGTGATCCGAACGAGCCGGGTACCGTCTGCGGGCCGGTCATCTCGGCACGGCAGCGTGACCGCGTGCAGCGCTACATCGATATCGCACGCGCCGAGGGCGGCACCATCGTCACCGGTGGCGGCCGTCCCGATCGCGAGCGCGGGTACTTCATCGAACCCACCCTGATCAGCGGGGTGTCCAACACCTCGACCGTGGCCCAGGAGGAGATCTTCGGCCCGGTGCTCGTGGTGATCCCGCACGACGGCGACGACGACGCCATCCGGCTGGCCAACGAATCGCCGTACGGGCTCTCGGGCGAGGTGTGGGGCACCGACCAGGCGCGAATCGACCACGTGGTCGCCGGCGTCCGGACCGGAACCTTGGGTGTCAACGGCGGCATCTGGTACAGCGCCGACGCCCCGTTCGGCGGCTACAAGCAGTCCGGCATCGGCCGCGAACTCGGTGTGGCCGGATTCGAGGAGTACCTCGAAACCAAGCTGATCGCCACCGCGCAGAAATAGACAGCACGCGACCTCGTCGCGAATTACCGACAGGAGAAGACAACTCATGGCTCGTTTCACCGATCGCGTCGCGATCGTCACCGGCGCGGCGCAGGGCATCGGCGCCGAATACGCGAAGGCACTGGCCGGCGAGGGCGCCACCGTCGTAGTCGCGGATCTCAACGCGGACAAGGGAAAGCAGGTCGCCGAGGAGATCGTCAGCGGCGGCGGCACCGCGGTCTTCCATCCCGTCGACGTCTCCGATCCGGAATCGGTCACCACCCTGGCCGACTACACGCAGAACGAGTTCGGCGCGATCAACCATCTGGTCAACAACGCCGCCATCTACGGCGGGATGAAGCTGGACCTGCTACTCACGGTGCCGTGGGACTACTACAAGAAGTTCATGAGCGTGAATCTCGACGGCGCGCTGAACATGACCCGCGCGGTGTGGCCGCACATGTCGAAGGGCGGCGGCGGGTCCATCGTGAACCAGTCCTCCACCGCCGCATGGGTGTATTCGAACTTCTACGGCCTCGCCAAGGCCGGGGTCAACAGCCTCACCCAGCAGCTGGCGGTCGAACTCGGCGGATCGAACATCCGGATCAACGCCATCGCGCCGGGACCGATCGACACCGAGGCGACGCAGACCGTCACCCCGGGCTCGATCGTGAAGGATATGGTGAATCGCCTGCCGCTCAAGCGAATCGGCACCCCACAGGATCTGGTGGGCGCCTGCCTGTATCTGCTGTCCGACGACGCGGCGTGGGTCACCGGGCACATCCTCAACGTGGACGGCGGGCAGATCATCCGGTAGCAGCCCGGCAGAATGTCATTTCGGGCAATATCGACGTCATAGGTATGCGCTACAGTGGCTCGCCGATACGATTCACAGCACGGACGGGGGCACGGTCGATGTCGACACCGACCACGACACAGCGCATTTCGACGAGCCGGGCGCGGTAGGCGATGGTCAGCGACGATCGCTCGGGTTCCCCGCAACAGCCGTCCGGCGAGCCGGGCCCGCCCCCGGCGCCGCCGACCCGGGCCTATCCCGGTGGCGTGCCGGATCCCGGCGCCCAGCCCGGGGAGGCCACCCCACAGCAGCCGGCTCCGCCCACGCAGGCCTATCCGGGACAGCCCGCCCCGCCGACGCAGGCCTACCCCGGGCAGCAGGCGCCCCCGACCCAGGCCTATCCCGGCGGGCAACCGGGCCCGCCCGGTTCCGACGATCCCACCGTGCATGCGGGACAGGGATATCCCGCCGGGGTGCCGTATCCGGGCGACCCGAATCAGCCCCCGATGTACGGGCAGGCATATCCGCCGGGCGGCTACCCCGAAGGCGGATATCCGGGCGCGCAACCGTATGCGCAGCCGTACCCCGACCCGCAGTACGGCGCGCAGCCGCCCTACCCGTATCCCGGTGCGCCGCAGTCCAATTCGGGCGGCGGCAAGGTGCTGGCGATCGTCGCGGCGGTGGTCGCGGCCGTCCTCGTGCTGGGCGCGGTCGTCGCGGTGATCGTGGTGCACAACCACAACAAGAACAGCGATACCGACGTGGCCGCCCAGCAGTCGACGACCACCCGCCCCTCGCCGACGTATTCGACCTCCACCGCACCCACCACCCGCGACACCACCCGCTACGCTCCCCCACCGCCGCCGACACCGGCCGACGTCTGGATCGCCGCGGGCTACGACGTCGACACCGGCAAGGTGACCTGGGCGCGCAGCACGATCAGCTCCGACGACGCCACCAACCAGGTCCAAACCCGTTGCCCCGGTTGCGCCCAGCCGGCGGCGTGGGCGCGCAACGCCTGTGTGGCGGTGGTCGTCGGCCAGAACAACGGCTGGGCCTCCACCTGGGGCACCACCGCGGAAGAGGCCGAATCCAAGGCCATCAGCAGCGCACAGAACAACTACGGGGTATCGGGACCGTTCAACAGATGGTCCAAATGCGCGACGGAGTGACAGCACCATCGTCGTCTGCGCGGCTGCGCCCGCACCCGCGCCGATAGCCCGGCGCACTCCCAGCGACGGGAATAGGAGAGCTCGGTCACGAACCTATGCTTCCGGCGAGCGCCTGTCGCCGGGGCGCTGCGCGAAGCCGGCGGCGACGCGGTGCCGGGCCAGGCGGTGGCGGAAGGTGGGTCATGACCGAGTCGGTGAGTTTGCCCCGGGTGACCGACGCACCGCTGGTGAACGCGGCCGTCAGCCGCCTCGAGAAGGTGCTGGAGGCGCTGCTGAACGGCCTCGGCGACGGCAATGCCAAGAAGGTCGTGATGGCGAGTCTCGCCGCGACCGACAAGCCGACGGAGACGATCACCGGCGCCATGGTCTCGGACTACGAGGACCGGCAGAAGAAGATTCGGAAGTACAACGAGGAGTGGAACTCGCTGGACACCATGATGTCCGATATCGCCGAGAATTCGGCCGGCATCGCCAACGAGACCCGGGCCGCGGTCAAACAACTCGAAACCGATATCAAGGGGATTCTCGGCAGTGTCGCCCCACACCCCAGTGTGGCTCTGCAGTTGTCCGTGATCGACAAGATCGACAAGGCGGTGGAAAACGCCGACCTCGTCGTTTCCGAGGCGCACAAGCTCCACGATGCGAACTCCACGCGGATTCCCACCCAGCCGCAAAGTAGCGGCGGCGGGGATTACGGACCCGTGCCCAGTACCTATGTGCCGCCGAACAGCAGCGGCAGCTACGACCGCCAATACACCCAGCCGGTGAGCTCGACCGGCGGCGGACCCAACCGTCACCTCAGTGATCAGGAACTCGAGTACTACATCGGAAAGGCGCTCGACCGCCTCGGCATCACCGATCCCGCCGCCAGGGCGCGGTGGACCGAGGGTTATCTGACGCTCATCAAACGGGAGTCGAGTGGCAACACCGGCTCCATCAACACCGAGGACTCCAACGCCGCCGCCGGTCACCCGTCACAGGGCCTCACCCAGACCATCCCCAGCACCTTCGAGGCGTATCACGTCGCCGGAACATCCTCCGACATCACCGATCCCGAGGCGAATATCGCGGCGAGCATGAACTACGTGATGGACCGCTATCACGTCTCGCGGGACGGTTCGAATCTGACGACGAACGTGCAACAGGCCGACGCCCGTCGTCCCGCGAAGGGCTACTAGCGGAGCCGGAAGCTCACGGCACGATGACGGCGCGGCCGCGCAGGGTGCCCGCCGCGAGCCGGCGATACGCCTCGGGCGCGTCGTCGAGTGTGAATCGTTCGACGGCGATATCGAGGACACCCTCGTGCGCGAGGTCGATCAGTTCGATCAGTTCGCTGCGCGCGCCCCAATACGGTGCGGTGGCCGTCGCCTCGTACGGGCTGACGCCGAAACCTATTCGCGCCGCGGACTTTCCGTCGCCGATACCAACGACGGTCACATCGGAATCCACACCGGCGACAGCCATCGCGATATCGATGGTCGGCTGATATCCGACGAAGTCGAGCACCAGGCTCGCCCCGCCCGCACCGGTGATCTTGCGGACGTTGTCGGCGGCCTGGGCATTCGACAACACCGCCTCGTGGGCGCCGACCGATTTCGCGAAGTCGAGCTTGTCGTCGCTGACGTCCAGTGCGACGACGCGCGCCGGGGACAGGTGGCGCAGCAACTGGATCGCCACATGGCCCAGCCCGCCGCTGCCGATGACGACGGCCCAGGAGCCGGGACGCAACTTCGACAGCGACCGTTTGATCGCGTGATAGGGGGTGAGACCGGCGTCGGTGAGCGGCACGGTCGCGACCGGATCCAGATCGCCGATCGGAACGAGGTGGCGGGGCGAATCGACGATCAAGTATTCGGCGATGGCTCCCGGCGCTCCGAGACCGGGCGGGTAGATGCCCAGCTCGGCCGCGCGGGAACAGTAGTTCTCCAGACCCTGCGCGCAGAACCAGCAGGTGCCGCAGCCCCACGGTCCGTACACCACCACGCTGGTGCCGAGATCCAGCCCGCGCACACCGTCGCCCAACGCGGCGACCGTCCCGGCGCCCTCGTGTCCGAGTGTCAGCGGCAGCGGGTAGGTGAAGGCTTCCGCGGGCAGCGACATCACGAAATCGTCGGAATGACAGACCCCGGCCGCGGTGACCTTCAGCAGCACCTCCCCCGGCCCCGGCTCGGGAGTGGGAATCTCGCGAACTTCCGGTTCGGCACCGACGGTGACGTACTGCAGAGCCTTCATAGCGCTTTTCCTCTCGGTCGAGCAGCTGGGGTCGCGAACGATCACACCGGTCCGGCAACTCACAGGCTAGTGCGTTACGCGCTGCGCTCGGCGTCCGGCGCGCTACTCCTTGGAGTAGTCGGTGCTGAGCCACCGTTCGGGGCGCATCCGGATCGCCACCGAATCCGAGCCGAGGTTCTGCTCGGCGAACGCGGCGCCCTCCTCGGGCCCCAGATAGCGCACCGCGATCGCGCGGGCGACCTCGGGAGACGCCGCGTCGATCGAGGTGACCGAGCCCTCCGCGGTGACATACCGGTACGGCGGCTGTTCCACCTGCGCGGTGATCGAGAACCGCCCGGCCGCCCGGATGAGTTTCTCCTTCACCGTCCCGGCGTCGGTCCACACCACCACCTCCCCGCCGGGCTCGTACCCGTACCAGATCGGCACCGCCAGGGGCGCTCGATCGGGCCGTTCGACAGCGATCACCCCCACGTGCAATTCGGCCAGGAACTGCTCACGTTCGGTACGAGTCATGGTCGGCATGATGGTCCTTTCGCGAGTCGGGCCTTGCGTTCGCGACAACCTGCGGCGACGCGGGTCCTATTCCGTGCAAGATCACTCGTGAGACAATCATGCCGTCTCGTCTCGCAGACGCACCGCGATGTGGACCCGGCGCGGATCCTGCCGGATCGGCGCGGAAAGGATGAGATGAGCGTCCCACTGTTCGTCGGTCTCACCACCGTGGACCTGGCCTACGCCGTCGACGCCTATCCCGCCGAGGACACCAAAACCCGTGCGCGCGACCAATTTCTGGGCGCCGGTGGGCCGGCCGCCAACGCCGCGGTGGCCTGCGCGATCCTGACCGGCGGCGCCCGGCTGCTCACCGCCGTCGGCCGGCATCCGCTCACCGCGCTGATCCGCGACGATCTGCGGACCCACGGCGTCGAACTCGTCGACACCACGCCGCGGCGCACCGAACCGCCGCCGATCTCGTCCATCGTGGTCGCGGCCGGTGCCGGGACGAGAACCATCGTCTCGCTGGACGGTTCGGGGATCGAGGCGCCGTTCGACCACGAATTCGCCGAGCTCGTCCGGGAGGCGCCGGTGGTGCTCGTCGACGGGCATCACATCGAACTTGCCCTCGGTATCGCCCGGGTGGCGCGCGACGCGGGAATTCCGGTGGTGCTCGACGGGGGCCGCTGGAAGCCGGACCATGCGCAGTTGCTGCCGCTGATCGACATCGCGATCTGCTCGGCCGCGTTCGCGCCGCCGGACGCCGAGGACGTCTTCGACCACCTGCACCGGATCGGGGTCCACGCGGTCGCCGTCACTCGCGGGCAGCAACCGATCCGCTATTCCGCCAACGGTATTCGGGGCGAGATCGCGGTGGGTGACGTCGACGGCGCGGATACGCTCGGCGCCGGGGACATCCTGCACGGCGCGTTCTGCGCGTACCACGCACGCGGCCACGACTTCACCGACGCGCTCACCCGCGCCGCCGCGGTCGCCACGCTCTCGTGCCGCTCCTTCGGCACTCGCGCATGGAGAGACCGGCTCGGCGAACCGGCCGAATGAGCAGACTCACCGACGTGGGTGGATACGGTAGCCCCCGGGGACCGCGCGCAGCACGAGATCGGCCCGGTCCGCGGTCCGTGCGATGAGACGGGCATTCGGCAGGTCGCTGCCGGCGACCATGGCCTGCGCTCGATCCGGCGATTTACCGCCGCGCAGATGCCGGCGCAGCAGGCGCTGTTCGATGACCGTTTCCTCGGCATCGAGGTACCAGACCTCGTCGAGACACCCGCGCACCTCCCGCCATCCCGGCCGATCCAGCAGAAGGTAGTTCCCTTCCACGATCGCGACCCGCTCGCCGGCGAAGGTCACCGCATCCGGAACCGGATCGTGGCGGGCTCGATCGTAGACCGGCCACGGCACCGGCACGCCGATCGCACTGTCGCGCAACCGCCGAAGCCGCGCGACGAACGACGCCACATCGAAGGTATCGGGCTGTCCTTTGCGGCCGAGCGCGCCGGAGTCCCGCAGCACCGCCGAGCTCAGATGAAATCCGTCCATCCCCGCCACCTCGGCGGGCACTCCCGACTTCCGCACCGCCTCCGCCAAACCCCGTGCCAGCGTGGACTTTCCGGCTCCCGGCGGTCCGGCGACCCCGACCAGGTACCGGTGGTCGCCCGCGTCCTCCGCCGCCCGCACGATCCGCGCCGCCAGCTCACGCGGGCCCATCACCCCGTCCGTCACGGGCACCTCCTTCGCCGCGCGGTCGATCTCCGGTCCCAGCCGACGAGCACCAGGGGCATCCCGGCCGGCGCAAGCGTCCCGCACTCTCTCGCAGTTCCGGGCTCTCACTCGACCAGGATCACGATCAACCGCCTGGGCCCGTGCACGCCCTGCACGCGGGTCATCTCGATATCCACGGTGGCCGACGGACCGCTGATCCAGGTCGTCGGCCGGCGCGGGTCGAGTCGCGGAACAACCTCCGGCAGTGCGGATTTCACCTGCTCGGCATGGACCACGCACACATGACGGTCGGGGACGAGGGTGGGCGCGCGGCGGCCCTGACCGGCGTCGCCGTCGAGGATGATCGTGCCCGATTGCGCGATCGCCGCGGCGCAGGTGGTCACGACCGCGTCGACCTCGTCCAGCTCGAGCGTCGTCAAAGGCGGATCGTCGGTCACCAGGCGGTGCTCCGAGCGGTCCGCCCACAGGGACGTCCAGATGTCCGGCAGTCCGGGTGGCGTCAGCACCACACGCGCCGCCGCGTGCCGCAGTTCCCGGTCCACGACCGTCGCGACGCCTGCCGGAGTGGTCCGAAGCACCTGTGCGCCATAGCGTTCCAGTCGCTGTTCGAACAGCTCCAGGATCGCGGCGCGATCGTCGGGGTCGACGTCCGGCGCCGTCCGCAGATAGCCGCGCGGCACGGTGACCGGCTCCCCCGGTTCGCCGATGGCCTCGCGGACGCGCCGCAGGATCGTCTCGCGCGCATTCACGACCGGGCCCCGTCCTCGTTCACGGTGCCGTGCGGCGGAAGTCCGTCGTCGTGGCGGCCGCCGTCGGTGCGCGCCCACCAGCGGCGAAAAGATTCGGCAGGGATGTCGGGTACCCGCCGGCTGTCGGTCCATCCGCCGAGCGGACCGGGCAGATGCCGCTTCGGGACCGCGACGCCGATGCGCGCCGCCGAACGCACGGCCGCGCCCCACAGCGCCGGATGGCTCATGAATCCCGCCATCGCGCCGAACGCCACCCGCTCGACTCGATGTTTCACCGCAGCTTCGCCCTCGGCCACCTGGTGACGCAGGGCCAGCAGATTCCCGGTGATATCGATGCGCACCGGACAGACGTCGTCGCAGGCCCCGCAGAGCGCCGAGGCGTACGGCAGCGAGGCGGTCTGCGGATCGTCGGCACCTTTCAGCAACGGGGTGAGGATGGCGCCGATCGGCCCCGCATACACCGAACCGTAGGCCTGTCCCCCGGTGCGCTCGTAGACCGGGCAGATATTCATGCAGGCGCCACAGCGGATGCAGCGCAACGCTTCCCGCCCGAGCTCGTCGCGCAGGACGCGGGTACGCCCGTTGTCCACCAGGACCAGGTGGAAGGCCGAGGGTCCGTCCTGTGCGGTGACACCGGTCCAGGTCGACACATACGGCGACATCCGCTCCCCGGTCGCGCTGCGGGCCAGCAACTCCAGATAGATCTCCAGGTCGCGCCAGCTCGGAATCACCTTCTCGATTCCGGCCACCGTGATGAGCGTCTCGGGCAGGGTCAGGCACATCCGCCCGTTGCCCTCCGACTCCACCATCACCACCGTTCCGCTCTCGGCGACAAGGAAATTCGCGCCGGTGATGCCGACCTTCGCGCGCAGGAACTTCTCCCGCAGATGCAGCCGCGACGCGTCGGCGAGCGCTTGCGGATCGTCGGTCAGATCATCCGGCGCGGGACGGCCGTGCTTGCCCATCTCGCGGCGGAAGATGTCGCGAATCCGGCTGCGGTCCAGATGCAGCGACGGCACCACGATATGGGAGGGCAGATCGTCACCCAGCTGCAGGATGATCTCGGCGAGATCGGTTTCGCGAGTGTCGATTCCGGCAGCGGCGAGCGCCTCGTCCAGGCCGATCTCCTCCGACAGCATGGATTTGGCCTTGACGATCTCGGTTTCCCCGGTGGCCCGGACCAATTCGGTGACGATCGCGTTGGCCTCGGCGGCGTCGGTTGCCCAATGCACCACTCCCCCGGCACCTTCCACCGCATCGGCCAATCGCTCCAGATAGGTGTCGAGACGGCGCAGCACATCGTCCTTGACCGCGGCGGCCGCGGTGCGCAGTTCCTCCCAGTCCGGACGTTCGGCCACCAGGGCGTCGCGCTTGGCGCGGATGGTGTGGGTGGCACGGTGCACAGTGGCACGCAGCTGTCCATCGGCGGTCGCGGCCCGCGCGGCCTGCGGGAACGGGGGCCAGCCCACGAAACTCTTACTCACGAGCGGGCTTCCGCGGCCACCGGCAGCCCGGGCATCGGCCCGTCGGCCCTCGTGCGCGCCAGGATTTCCACCAGGTGCAGATCGCGCACCGCGGTCGCGTCGGCGGCCAGACGCCCGCCGATATTCATCAGGCACGAATTGTCCACGGCCGTCACCACGCTCGCGCCCGTCTCGCGCACGTGTGCGGCCTTGTCGGCGTTCATCGCGCCGGAGGCGGCGGCATTCTTCACCGAGAACGTGCCACCGAATCCACAGCATTCGTCGGCCGCGGGCAATTCGACCAGCTCCAATCCGGCCACCGCCCGCAACAACCGGTACGGCCGGTCACCGATGCGCTGCACCCGCAGCGAATGACAGGTCGGATGGTAGGTCACCCGATGCGGGAAATAGGCGCCCACATCGACGACACCCAGGTCGTCGGTGAGGAATTCGGTCAGCTCCCGGATTCTGGGTACCAGCGCCTCGGCATCGCGGGCCAGCGCGGCGTCACCGACCTGCTCGGCCACCGCCCGGTAGAACTCGCCCGGCGCCGCACCACACGAGGCGGACGGGACGACGATCCGGTCGTAGTCACCGAACACCGAGACGAAATGCCGGGCCATCTTCGCGGTATCGGCCCGATAACCGGTATTGGCATGCATCTGGCCGCAACAACTCTGGGCCATGGGGAATTCGACCTCGACGCCGAGCCGGCGCAGCAAGGCCACCGCCGCCCGGCCGGTCCCCGGATACATGACGTCGTTGACGCAGGTGATGAACAATGCCGTACGCGCCGACATGCGGCCCCTCTCGTCACCGATGCCGCGGGCCGGGCACTGTTCTGGAGCGGCACCTCGATACGGATACTGGCGGACGATCCCGGCCAGAATACGCCGCACGCAGCGGTGCGAGACGGATCTGCGGGTGCGTGTGCACCCGCGGATCCGCCTCGCCGGCGGCATCGCCTCAACTCATCGCATCCGCCCCGGTGAGCGGCGGCGGCTCGGAATCGAGTTCGGCCACTTCGTCATCGGTGAGCAGGCGGGACCGGAGCAGGAACCGCACCCCCTCGGGGGCTTCGAGCGAGAACCCGCTCCCCCGCCCGGGAACGACGTCGACGGTGAGATAGGTGTGCTTCCAGTACTCGTATTGATCGGCGCTCATCCAGAACGGGGTATCGGCGCCGACCCGGCCGAGCAGCACATCCGAACCGCCCACGCGGAATTCCCCGCGCGGGAAACACATCGGTGCGCTGCCGTCGCAACAGCCACCCGACTGATGGAACATGACCGGGCCGTGCTGTCGAATCAGGTTGTCCAGCAACGACTCCGCGGCCTCGGTCAGGTCGACGCGGGTACCCATCAGAAGAAGCCGAGTTTGTTCGGTGAGTAGCTCACCAGCAGGTTCTTGGTCTGCTGGTAGTGGTCGAGCATCATGCGGTGGTTCTCGCGGCCGATGCCGGATTTCTTGTAGCCGCCGAAGGCCGCATGCGCGGGGTAGGCGTGGTAGCAGTTGGTCCATACCCGGCCGGCCTTGATGCCGCGGCCGAGGCGGTAGGCGGTGTTGCCGTCGCGGCTCCACACGCCGGCGCCGAGGCCGTAGAGGGTGTCGTTGGCGAGGGCGAGCGCTTCCTCGGTGGTGTCGAAGGTGGTCACCGCGACGACGGGGCCGAAGATCTCTTCCTGGAACACCCGCATGTCGTTGGTGCCCTTCAAGATGGTGGGCTCGACGTAGAAGCCGCCGGGCAGGCCGTCGACCTTGCGCTGGCTGCCGCCGGTGAGGACCTCGGCGCCTTCCTTGCGGCCGATGTCGATGTAGGACAGGATTTTTTCGTACTGGTCGTTGCTGGCCTGGGCGCCGATCATGGTGTCGCTGTCGAGCGGGTTGCCGCTGACGATGGCCTTGGTCCGCTCCAGGCAGCGCGCCATGAACTCGTCGTAGATCGAGGAGTGGATCAACGCGCGCGAGGGGCAGGTGCACACCTCGCCCTGGTTGAGGGCGAACATCACGAAGCCCTCGACCGCCTTGTCCAGGAACGCGTCGTCGGCGGCCATCACATCGGGCAGGAAGATGTTGGGGCTCTTGCCGCCCAGTTCCAGGGTGACGGGGATGATGTTCTCGCTGGCGTACTGCATGATCAGCCGGCCGGTGGTCGTCTCACCGGTGAAGGCGACCTTGGCCACGCGCGGGCTCGACGCGAGCGGTTTGCCGGTTTCGACACCGAAACCGTTGACCACGTTGAGAACTCCCGGCGGCAGCAGATCGGCGATCAGCTCGACGACCTTCATGATCGAGGCCGGGGTCTGCTCGGCGGGTTTGAGTACCACCGCGTTTCCGGCGGCCAGGGCCGGGGCCAGTTTCCAGGTCGCCATCAGGATCGGGAAGTTCCACGGGATGATCTGGCCGACCACGCCGAGTGGTTCGTGGAAGTGGTAGGCGATGGTGTCGGCGTCGATCTCGCTGACGCCGCCTTCCTGGGCGCGGATGGCGCCGGCGAAGTAGCGGAAGTGATCGACGGCCAAGGGCAGGTCCGCGGCCAGGGTTTCACGGACCGGTTTGCCGTTGTCCCAGGTTTCGGCGACGGCGAGCTGGTCGAGGTTGGCCTCGATCCGGTCGGCGATCTTGTTCAGGATGTTGGCGCGCTCCGCGGCCGAGGTCGCACCCCACGCATCGGCGGCGCCGTGCGCGGCATCCAACGCCAACTCCACATCCGCGGCCGAGGACCGCGCCACCTCACAGAAGGTTTCCCCGTCGACCGGCGACGGATTCTCGAAGTATCTGCCCTCGACCGGTGCCGTCCATTCGCCACCGATGAAGTTGTCGTAGCGGTCGGCGTAGGAGACGATGCTGCCTTCGGCGCCGGGCTTGGCGTAGATCATGACGGGTGCTCCTCGATGAGTCACGAAGGGTCGCATCACGACAGGGGACGTCGTGATGCAGACCACTATGGGCCGCGAGGGTTGGCACAAGGTTGAATGCGGCGGGGCGCGTCGCGATCAGCTTCGCAGGGCGCTGTGCAAGCGCGCGGCGGCCACCGCGCGGCGCGCGTCGCGAGCGGGCAGCAGCCGCAGCGCGTGTTCGTGGACCTCGATGTCACCGGGGGCTTTGGCGCCGTAGTCCAGCGCGTATTCGGCCTCGCCGGCCGACAGCACCGCGGTGCGGATGCCGACCTCGAGATATTCGCGCCATTCGACGACGCCGGGTGTCTGCGAGCCCGGCAGCAGCGGGCCGCGATACAGCCGCACGGCGGTGGCGGTGTCACCGGCGGCCAGGGCGGCGAGCATCTCGGTCGCATCGCAGGACACCGGTGTGGTCAGCCGATAGACCCGATTGCTGATATCGCCGCCGGTGGCGCGGCGCAGATGCGAGACATCGGCCTTGAGCGTGCTGGAACCGGTGGGCCGGTCGCCGTAGACCGCCAGCTGTAACCGCTCCGGTGTGTAGCCGTCGGGTTCGAGGGCGAGCAGGGTGAGGATCTCGAGCAACCGGCGGCGCAGTCGCAGCGGCCGCCCGCCCCGGGTCAGCGCGGCGCCACCGAGACATTCCAGTCGCACACCGGAGGCCGTATTCCCCACGCCGCCTTGCAGTTTCGCCTCCACCGCCGCGGTGAGCGACAGCACCGTGGACATGGCCAGCGGATGCGAGCGATCCCACGTGGTGGACAGATCCAGCACACCGAGCTGGTGGCCGTCGGCGGACCGGATCGGCGCGCAATAGCAGACCCAGCCGTGCAATGCGGCGACCAGATGTTCGGCGGAGAACACGCTGCTCGGGCGGCCGGTGTGCAACGCCAGCGACAGCGCGTTGGTGCCCATGTGGTTCTCGTCCCAGCGACCGCCGGGCGCGAAGCCGACCCGCTCGGCGCGGCGTCGCATCACCTGGCCGCCGTCGGACCAGAGAATGGTCCCCGCCTCGTCGGTGACGGCGGCGACGAAGCCGGCGTCGTGGGTGATGCTGTGCAGCTGATCGGAGAGTTCGGCGATGGGGCCGCGCAGCGGCGAATCGGCCCACGTCGACGCGACGTCGCCGGCCACCGCGGGCGCGCAGTCGGTCGCCGGATCGACGAACGCTCGCGACCGCACCCAGGACTGCGCCACGTCGGCCCGGGGCTGCGCCGTATCGCCCTCGGGGACATCGGCATCCGCGGCATCGGACGCGGTGGGACCGGATTCGAGCGAACGCACCGCCGGAAGATCGCGCGGGCTCGGAACCCAGCGGGCCCACTGCCGTTCCAGTGCCGCGCGTCGCCGCAGCAGAGCACTGTCGTGTCCTGATCGCATCCGCATCTCACCCGTCGCCGCTCGGTCCGCACCGTGCGTTCCGGCGGCGCCTGGGGCCGGGCCGCACATCGTCGGCTCGGCCCCATTGTCCAGCAGGCCGGCTCGTCGCGGGGGCGAAACCGGCCGGTGCGGCCGATCGAACCCGGCTCAGATGGGCGTCAGTTCGAACAGCCGGAACCGGCGCTCGCCCGCCAGACGCTGTTCCATGGTGTATCCGGGCCAATAGGCCACCGCGCGGGCCCATGCCTCCTCCCGTTGGGTGCCGCTCAGTTGCCGGACGCGCACCTTGATCCGCTCACCGCCACTGTGGATTTCGGCATCGGACGCCGCGGCGAGATTCGCCGACCAGGACGGATGCTCCGGCCGCCCCCAGTTGGAGCCGACCAGCAGATACCGTTCTGGCCCGTCCGGTACGTAGAGCAGCGACACCGTCCGCGGCAACCCGGATTTACGTCCGCGCACCGTGAGTTCCATCGACGGCAGACCCGCCAGATCGAGCACGCCGTGCCGGCCGCCGGTGAGCCGCCGGATGATGCGTTCCAGCACGACGACGACCGGGCCGGTGCGCATCACCCAGGGGATGCGCGCGATCGCCCGACCGAGAGCGGACAGCGGATTACCGAGACGTGAGCGACGGGTGCGATCCGGCATGACGGCCTACTGCGAGGTCGCGGCGCGCTTGGGCAGCTTCCAGCCCGGCCGGGGGAAGTGGCAGGTGTAGCCCTCGGGATAGCGCTGCAGGTAGTCCTGGTGCTCGGGTTCGGCCTCCCAGAAATCGGACGCCGGGGTCACCTCGGTGACCACCTTGCCCGGCCACAGACCGGACGCGTCCACGTCGGCGATGGTGTCGAGCGCGATCGCCTTCTGCTCGTCGTCGAGATAGAAGATCGCCGATCGATAGCTGCTGCCGATGTCGTTGCCCTGACGGTCCTTCGTCGACGGATCGTGGATCTGGAAGAAGAACTCGAGCAGCGCCCGGTAATCGGTGCGCGCGGGGTCGTACTCGATCTCCACGGCCTCGGCGTGCCCCGGATGGTTGCGGTAGGTGGGGTGATCGTTGCGCCCGCCGGTGTATCCGACGCGCGTGGAAACCACACCCGGCTGCTTGCGGATCAACTCCTGCACGCCCCAGAAGCATCCGCCTGCCAGAATCGCCTTGCGCGTGTCGGTCACGCTTCCTCCTTCGGATCGGGTCCCCGCCCCCAAGTCTCGCACCGGTACAACCTCGGTGCGGGCCCGAAAAATCCCGCCGCGGCGCGCATCGCGCCCATCTTCCTTCTTCCGCATACCCGCTCTCCCGGCGGATTAACGGCCTACCCCCGGTCGTGCCCCGCGGCCGACTCCGAAGCCGTTGGGGCCGAAGCGATTTCGGCGTGCATCGCGACGCGGGTGCCGTCGGCGCCGGTGGTGATCTCGACGTCGCGCACCAGGGCGCGCATGATCGACAATCCCCGCCCGCGCACCGGATCCGGCACCTCCGGGCGGGGTTCCCAGCTGCCGTGGTCGACGATGGTCAGATACAGGTCCGGGCCACTGATCTCGGCACGCAGCCCGACCATGCCGGTGCCGTTGCGGTAGCCGTGCTCCACGGCGTTCGTGCACGCCTCGTCCACCGCCAGCAGTAAGTCGTAGATCTGCTCCGAGCCGATTCCCCCGCGTTCGAGCCAGGCCCGCAGATCGTGGCGCACCTCGGCGATCCGGTCGGCCTGCGACGGGAAGTTCGCCTCGAAGGGTGCCACCCGTAGCGGGTGCGGCTCGCGTATCGCGGGCCCTGGGGCGGGGTCGCCCGGAGGATCTGGAAATCCGCTCATGTCCTCATTCCGATCGCAACCGATGATCTCCACTCGATGATCTCCTCGGCATCCGCGATACCCGCTTTCCCGTACGCCATGCGGCGCCGTTGTCCTACTTCAGTCGCGCAGCGCCTTCTCGCGCAACTGCTTGAGCGTCCTGGTGAGGATCCGCGACACCTGCATCTGGGAACAGCCGAGTTCCCGCGCGATCTGCTCCTGCGTCATCCCGCCGAAGAATCGCATGGTCAGCACGTACCGCTCCTTCTCGGGCAGGGCGTCGATGAGCGGCTTCACGGTCAGAGTGTCGTCGATCGCGCCGAAGGTCGGATCCACGTCACCCAGCGTGTCGAGGATCGCACTCCCCGAGCGGCTGTCGTCCTCCGAGGTCGGCGTGTCCAGCGACTGGGTCTGGTAGGCGTTGCGGGCGATCAGCGCCTGCGTCACCTCGCCCAGATCGGCGTCCATCTCCTCGGCGATCTCGCGCGCCCGCGGCATCCGGCCCAGCCGTTGCGACAGTGTCTCCACGGTCGGTCCCAGCGCGGTCTGGATCTCCTTGATCCGCCGGGGCACGCGCAGCGCCCAGGTGTGATCGCGGAAGTGGCGGCGCACCTCGCCCATCACCGTCGGCACCGCGAAGGCGAGGAACGGCGACCCCTGTGTGGGATCGAACCGGTCGACCGCCGCGACCAGGCCGACCCGGGCGATCTGCAGCAGATCCTCGAAGTTCTCCCCGCGCCCGCTGAACTTGCGCGCGATGTGCTCGGCCAGCGGCAGGCAGCGGTTGATGATCCGTTCGCGCAGCCGCTCGCGCTCCGGATCGTCCTCGGACAGGGCGGCGAGCTCGACGAACAGCGGTGCGACGTCGTCGTAGCCGTCGGGGTGGCGCGCGGTGCCGGTTCCGTTCTCAGTCGACATCTGTTCCGCCACGTGCCCAGCGGAATTCGACGACGGTCGGGTGCCCGCCCACGGCTGCGTCGTAGTCCGAACTCTCGGTCTTCACCCACTGGGTGAGGGTCGAGACGATGTGCCAGCCGAAACCGGCGGTGTCCGGGCCGCCCGCGGTCGTGGTGACGGCGGCGACGCGCACGTCCATCGTGGTATCGCTCGCGGTGAATGTGCAATCGATCACCGATCCGGCGGCCGCGTCGACGATCAGCGCGCTGACCACCTCGTCGACGGCGAGACGGATATCGGTGGCCTCGTCGATACCGAAATCGGCGACCAGAGCGATGGTTTCGGTCAGCGCCCGGACCATCATCAATTGCGCCGCATCGGCCGGTACCTGGAATCCGACCGCAGTGGTCCCCGCGTCCGGGGACACTTTCTCGACCATGCCCATTCGTTGCTCCCAAATTTCGTGCCGCGAAACGATTTCACAGCGTACGCGAGCGCCCGCCGGACGCCCTCCGATCGCGGTGACGGCCCCGGTTCGTATCGCGCCGAAACGGGTATGTTGGTCAGCGGCGAATCGTCGCCACGCCGCGGACCGCGGCGCAGATCGGAATACGCCGGAGGTATCGAAGTGGCGAAATGCGGTACGAATCGCCTCGCGCTGGGGTCGGCCCGATGAGCGGCGAGCGGGTCTCACCGCTGCTGCGCACCGAGCAGCGCACGGAAGGTTCGGCCGTGGTCGTGACCGTGGCCGGTGAGGTGGACATGAATTCCGCGCCGGAGCTGCAATCGGCCCTGGACCGGGCGCTGCAGGCCGAGCCCACCGCCGTGGTCCTGGATATGACCGAGGTCGGTTTCCTCGGGTCGGCGGGGCTGAGCGTGCTGCTGGCGACCTCCCAGTCCACCGCGACGGGAGGCCTGCGGGTGGTCGCGTCGCCGGCGGTGCGTCGCCCGATCGAGGTGACCGCGCTGGACGCGTTGCTGCGCCTGTTCCCGACCGTCGCGGACGCGCTGGCCGCGCCGGAGCAGACCACCTCGGCCTGATCCGGCGCCCGCCCGGCGCGTTCCTCGTCGCCGGGTTCATCGCTGTCGTGGCAACCGGACGACCTGAACGAAGAATTCGTCGATGTGCTTGATCGCGGCGATGAATTGATCCAGGTCGACCGGTTTGGTCACATAGGCGTTCGCGTGCAGCCGATAACTGCGCAGAATGTCCTCTTCGGCTGCCGAGGTGGTGAGTACCACCACCGGAATATGGCTGAGATCCGGATCGGATTTGATCTTTTCCAGAACTTGGCGGCCGTCGTATTTCGGCAGGTTCAGATCGAGCAGAATCAGATCGGGCCGCGGCGCCTGCGCGAATTCCCCCTGCCGGTAGAGGAAGTCGAGCGCTTCCTGACCGTCGCGGGCGACGTGCAGCGTATTGCCGATCTTGTTGTCCTCGAACGCCTCCCGGGTCATCAGCTCGTCGCCGGGGTCGTCCTCGACGAGCAGGATGTCGATGGGCTGGCTCACCGGTACGGTCATGCGTCGGCTCCTTCGGCTACGGGTTCGATCGATGCGGGCATGGCGGCGGCCTGGGTCGCCAGGGTGAAACGGAACCGGGCGCCGCCGGTGTACTCGGTGTCGATCCACAGATTTCCGCCGTGGTACTCGACGATCTTCTTGCACAGCGCCAGGCCGATGCCGGTGCCGCTGTAGTCCTCCCGGTTGTGCAGGCGCTGGAAGATCACGAAGACCTTGTCGGCGAATTCGGGCGGGATGCCGATTCCGTTGTCGGACACCGAGAATTGCCATTCGTCCAGGTGATCGCCGGGCTCGCATTCGATGCGCACCACCGGCGCGGTACCGGGGGTGTGGAATTTCACGGCGTTGCCGATGAGGTTCTGCCACAACATCGTCAGCAGCGTCGGCTGGCCGGCGACGTCGGGCAACTGCTCCGGCCGCTCGATCACCGCGCCGGAATCCTCGATCGCGCCGGACAGATTGTCCAGCGCCGAATTCAGCGTCGCGTCCAGGGCGACGATCTCGTTGCCCTCGATCACCCGGCCCACGCGCGAGAAGGTCAGCAGATCGTTGATCAGCCGCTGCATCCGCTTGGCGCCGTCGACGGCGTAGTCGATGTACTGTTTGGCCCGCTCGTCGAGCTGATCGCCGTAACGCTTCTCCAGCAGCTGACAGAACGCGGCGACCTTGCGCAGCGGCTCCTGCAGGTCGTGGGAGGCGACGTAGGCGAACTGCTCCAGTTCGGCATTCGAGCGGCGCAGCTGCACGGTCTGGCGATCCAGATCGTCGGCCTGCCGGGCGAGCAGCACCTCCTGCGCCCGCGAGGACCCCAGTTCGGAGACGATGCGCATGCGCATCTCCTCGACCGCCTCGGCGACCGTGGCCAGGTCGGCCGGCCCGTGCGCCTCGATGTGATGATCGAATTCGCCGGCCGACACCCGCCGCGACGCCTCGGTGAGATCGTCGAGCGGACGCGCGATCATCCGCCGGACCAGCACGGTCAGTGCCAGACCGGTGAGCAGGACGAGGACGACCACCGCCACCAATACACTGTCGCGCACGGTGCGCGCGTGGTCGAGGTCGCGGCGGTCCTGGGCGATCGCGGCCGCCGAGTCCGCGTTCTGCGCGGCGAACTTCTGGCGCAGCTCGTCGAACAGGGCCTTGCCGCGCGTGACCAGTGCGGTGGATTCGGCCGGCGATACCTTGCCCGCCGACCCGATCATCGGCTGGACGTATTCGGAACGCCAGTGCTGGGCGGCGGCCTCGACGGCGTCGAGATCGTCGAGCAGCGCGGTGCGGCCGGCGGCCAGCTCACGCAGGCGGCGCGCGGAGGCGGCCTCGTCGGCGAGACCCTGGTTGTAGGGCTGCATGAACTGCTCATCGGCCGAGATCGCGTAGCCGCGCAGGCCGGTTTCCTGGTTGACCAGGGCGGCCTGCAGCCGATAGGCCTCGGTCGCGGCCGGCTGGGCGCGATCGAGCAGCCGGTCTTCGATGGCGTCGGTATGGGAGATCACTTGCGCGGCGGCGATCGCACCGGCGATCACCACCACGAGCATCAGGGCGAGGACCAGCTGAAACCACGTCTGTGCGGTGAGCCGGCCGACGATGCCTTCGCGGTGTCGGACGTCGTTCACCGGACCCGCTCACCTCCGTGCCAGCGCAGATAGACGATCGCCAGATCGTCGTCGAGTCCGCCGGCGGGGGCGGCCGCGGATTCGACCTGGCCCAGCAACTCGTCGAGATACCGGGCGGGCTGGTCGGCCGACACGCCCTTCGCCATCGCCAGCAGGCCGTCCTCACCGAGCCAGTCACCCGTGCCGGTGCGCACCTCGAACAGGCCGTCGGTGAACAGCACCAGCCCGGTGCCGGCGGGCACGGTGACCTCGGTGACCGGCCAGTCCGCGTGGCCCGGTATGAAGCCCAGGGCCGGTCCGCCGGGCACTTCCAGCCATTCGGTGCCGGTCGGCGAATGCACGAGCATGCCGGGGTGACCGGCCCGGATCACCTCGACGGCGCCGCGACCCGGCGGGGCGTACAGCGTGGTGAGGGTGGCGAAGGTCTGCGGGCCGGTGCGTTCGGCGACCAGCACCTCCTCCAGCAGCTGCAGCTGACGGGGCCCGGTGATGCCGCTGAATACCAATGTGCGCCAAGCCAATCGCAGACCCACACCGATCGCGGCCTCGTCCGGGCCGTGGCCGGCCACATCGCCGATCAGCGCGTGCACCGTGCCGTCGGCCTCCTGGACGACGTCGTAGAAATCGCCGCCGAGCAGCGAATGCGCCCGTCCGGGACGATACCGGGAGACCACATCGACGATCGGGGCACCGCGCAGCAGTGGTTTGGGGAGCAGCCCGCGTTCCAGGCGGGCGTTCTCCTGGGCGCGCATGGTGCTCGCGCGCAGGGCCGCGGTGGTGCGCTCGGCCTGCTTGCGCTGGATCGCATACCGCACGGCCCGGCCGAACCACTCCGGCTCGACCCGGCCCTTGACGAGATAGTCCTGCGCACCGGCCGCCATCGCGGCCAGGCCGGTCTGTTCCTCGTCCAGGCCGGTCATCACCACGACCGCGACCTGATCGGTGTATTCCCGCAACTGCGCGAGCGCGTCCAAGCCGTGGGAATCGGGCAGGTTCAGATCGAGCAGCACACAGTCGGGCAGGCCCGCGGCCAGCCACGCACCCGCTTCGGCGAGCGAGCGCACATGTTCCAGGCGCACGCCTGGCGCGCCGTCGGCGACGAGTTCCTCGACCAGCAGGGCATCACCGGGGTCGTCCTCGACCAGCAGGATCGTCTGCCCGAGCGGGGAGGAGGTGCCCAGCGGCGTGACGCCGTCGAGGGGCGGGCGCACGGTGGAGCCGCGTCCGTCGTCTCGAACGGATGCGGAATTCGGCCCCTCGGACGAGTGGCCCGCGGAACGGCTGGATACATCGCGAAACCGCGGGGTCTGTTCCGTCACCGCGGCCGGGCGAGCCCGCGGGGTCGTGTCATCGATGCGACGAATTCGCACCTGGTCGGCCCGCAGCGCACCGGCTGCATCGGACCGCGACGAGGGAACAGCAACCGTGCCTGGGACGGCACGCTTCGACAATGCTGCCTCCGATCAACGAAGTGGCGGCCCGAGCGCACGCCGACTTGCTCAGCGGCCCGTTTTTCGACCGTGAGGCGTGCCGATCCTATCGGACCGCGACCGAATTCGCTGCGCGCACCATGGGACAGGCCACCGTCAGGACGTCGCGTCGGCACCCGCCCGAGACCGGACGAGAGGCTGGCGCACAACGCTTTTCGCTACGAGAGGCGCCCCCGCGCGGACGGCGTCTGAGGTGCGCCGAAGGCGCAATTTCGCCGTCCACACCGCGACCACCGCCGCATGCACCGCGATGACGATCAGTGATATCGAGCCGATCACCATGAGCAACGCAATCACGACTGTCCCGGTCCTCTCGAGTTGGATGTCCTGCGTACCGAGACAAAGATGCCCCGGAACCCTCATACCAAACAGATAACGGGCGCGGGGCACGTCACATCCCGTCCGACCTGGTGTAACGACCGACCACGACACAGCGGATACTGTGAAGGTGAGTACGGAACAGTCGCCACGCATCGCGCCGCTCGATCCACTGACGAGCGTGCTCGGCACCCAGCCATGCGATCGCGTCGGCTGGTTCCGATTCTGGTTCGCCGATCAGCGCTGGGAATGGTCGGACGAGGCCGCGCAGATGTACGGATATCCCAGCGCCGATACCGAACCCACCACCGAACTGCTCATGTCGCACAAGCACCCCGACGACCGGGAGGAGCTGGCGGCCAGCATCGCGGTGTCGGTGAAGACCGGCGAGCCGATCTGCGGTCAGCACCGCATCGTCGACGCCGACGGTGACACCCACGAGATCATCGTCGTCGGCGAACAGCTCACCGACGACGACGGCACGGTGGTCGGGGCCAGCGGATACTTCGTCGATCTCACCGAGACGATCGCCGACGAACGCAACGACGCGCTGTCGGAAGTGCTGCCCGAGGTGATCGAATCCCGCGCGGTGATCGAACAGGCCAAGGGGGCGCTGACGCTGGCCTACGGCATCAGTCCCGAACAGGCGTTCCGGGTGCTCAGCTGGCGTTCCCAGGAAACGAACACCAAGCTGCGGGATCTGGCCGCGCAGTTCATGCGCGAGTTCCGCCGCCTGAACGGGGAGAACACCGCCCTGCGCAGTCGTGTCGACCATATCGTCCTGACCGCCCACCGCCTGATCACGCACGACTGAGCGCCGGCCGATGCGGTCAGGAGGCCGCTTCGGCGACGACGATCTCGCGGGTCGGCCCGGTGCCGACGGCCGTGGCGTGCGCGTCGATGCGCACCTCGGTGCGGCCGCGGATGGCGCGATCACAGCGTTCGGCCAGATCGTGGCGGTCGCTGCCCGGTTCCTCGATCGGCAGCAGGACGAGTTCGGCGACGACGCCCTTGGCGCGCAGGACGCGGCGGGCCGAGTCGACGAAGGTGTCCACGCCGACGAAGCCGGGGACCGTCGACGTCTCGCCGTCGCGGTTCAGATAGCGCAGCCGGATCGGCTGTACCGGCGTGGCGGTGTCGACCGCGGCCTGGAACAACGCGGGCCGCATCCGCCCGTGGGCCCGGCCACACCAAGTGGTGCCCTCGGGGAACATGCCGACCCGCTCCCCCGCCGCCAGCCGCGCCGACATCGCCGCGATCACCTCGGGCAACTGCCGCAACCGCTCCCGATCGATCGAGATCACTCGCATGAGCCGGGCCAGCTGCCCCAGCACCGGCCACGACACCAGATCGCCGCGGGCGACGAAGCCCATCGGTGAGACCGCCGCCAACGCCAGCACATCGGCCCATCCGACGTGCCCGGCCACCACCAGCAGACCACGCCCGGAATCACCCGAAGCGCCACCGCCGCGCACCGCACCCTCGCCGGCCACACCCTCGCCGACCGCACCGCGCTCGTCCACGACTCGCAAAGCGATTCCGCAGCAGCGCAGGACGGCCCGTGCGTACCGGCGATGCAAGCCCGTCCGCCGGGCGGGCGGCGTCACCACGTTGACCACCGGAAACGCCACCAGCAACCCCACCACACCCGCGATCCGCGCCACACTCCGCACCGCGCCCGCGGTATCGGGCACGGCCACACAGCCGGCGCCGCACGGACTCGCGGGCATCCACGCGTGGACCGCCGGCGGTTCCGCCACGGGCAGAGGATCGAACGGCGTTTCCGCCGCCGCACCGACGGCCTCGGCCCTGGCCGGTTCGAAAGTGTCTGCGCCGCTTCGTAAATCGGTTGTCTCGGTCATCGTGCTCCTCCGCCCGTATCGCGGGCCCGCGCGGCATCGGCGTCCGATGCGCGGGCGTCCATGGCTCCCGCAGCGCTCTGCAGGCGTTCCAGGTAGCGGGTGTTGATGGTTTCCAGGCCGAGAAGCGCGACGAAATCCGCGACACCGAAATCCGGGTCGTGGGCCGGTTCACCGCAGATCTCGGCGCCCAGGCGCAGGTAACCGCGCAGCAGCGGGGGCAGTTTCGGCCGGGCCGGGGCGGCCAGTTCGTCGAGGCCGCGGCCGTCGACCACGACCGGCCGGTACGGGCGAACCCGGCGGGCCGGATCACCGGCGTGCTTGCTCAGCAACAGATCCCGGACCGCGGCCACGTTCGCGCCGGGCGGATCGGCGGGGGTGTCGCGCATCGGCACCGAGACGCACCCCATCACCCAGTCGTAGCCGGTGAGCTGGATGTAGTGCAGGATCCCGGCCCACATCAGCGTCAGCACCGAGCCGTTGCGATGGTCCGGAACCACACAGGCGCGGCCCATTTCGACGATCCGGCGCCCTTCGGGATCCATGGCGCTCAGATCGAATTCGGTGGCCGTGTAGTACCCGCCGGCCGCGCGCACCTTGTCCGGCGGCAGCATCCGGTAGCAGCCGACGAAGTCGCCGGACGCCTCGTCGCGGACCAGCAGATGATCGCAGTGCTCGTCGAACCGGTCGGCGTCCAAGCCCTCGGCGCTGAAGGGAATGTCGAATCCGGGTTCGCCGGCGAACACCCGGTAGCGCAGCCGCTGCGCGGCCCGGCGATGGTCGAGATCGGAGGACACAACCAGGGAGTACTGTGGCGCCGCCACCCCTGGGCCGGTCGTGCGGGTCGGGTTCAGCACGGACGATGGCGTCATGGTGTCGATGAAGCCAGGCCGATTCGGCGAGGCGGCGACGTTCGAGTGTCGAGCGAATGCCAGTCCGGTGAACGAGATCCCTGTCACACCGAACGTTCATCGCGTCGTTCCCCCGAGTTGGCCCACCCGCCCGAAACCGCCACGTCGGACGCGGCGACGCGGCGGTAGCGAGCGGCGGTCAGGCGTTCTCGCGGGCGAAGCTGCGAGCGCCCACCACCATCAGCAGGACGGCCACCGCCACCGTCAGGCCGGTGCCCAGGTAGACCTCGGGGACCGCGAAATCACCGCGGAACAGCGCCCGCGCCGCCTCGACCGTGTGCTGGAACGGATTGATGTCGGCGATGATCCGCAGCCAGTGCGGCGCCAGGCTCATCGGCAGCAGGATGCCCGACAGCAGCATCAGCGGTACCGAGACGCTGTTGAGCACCGACGCCAGGGTGTCCTCCGAACGCGCCCACAGCGCCAGAGCATAGGACCCCGAGGCCAGCCCGGCCGCCATCACCGAAATCAGCAGCACCGAGGCGATCAAGCCGAAAGCGCTGGGGCGCAACGAGAACGCCGCCATCGCGACCGCGACCAGGACCAGCGCCTGCACGATCAGCACGACCATGTCCTTGAGCACCCGGCCGACCAGCAGTGCGCCGCGGTGGGCCGGGGTGACGCGCTGGCGTTCGATCACGCCGGCCCGCAGTTCCTGCACCATCGCGAATCCCGCGAACATGGAACCGAACAGTCCGACCTGGATCACCAGTGCGGGCGTGAGCACCTTCCAGGGATCGGTGCCGGCGCCCAGGGCGGGGGCGATCGCCTTCACCAGCGGGCCGAACAACACCAGATACAGCACGGGCTGACTCAGTCCGATGATCACCCACACCGGATTGCGCAGCTGAGTGCGCAGTTGCGACCAGAACACCAACCCGGTCTCCCGCAGAAAACTCATCTTCCCTCCCGCAGCGAACGCCCGGTGACGGTGAGGAACACGTCGTCGAGGCTCGGCCGTTTCACGGTCAGCGCACCGGGCACGATGCCGTGCTCGTCCAGTGCGCGCAGCAGCGGCACCACGGCGGCATCGCCGCGCGCCACGGTCAGATGAACCAGCCCGCCGGCGCGCAGTTTCGAGCGCAACTCCAGCACCGTGTCGGCGATCTCGATCGCGCGATCGGCCTGCGCGTCGGCGATGTCGAGGCTGATCACATCGCCGGATATCCGCTGTTTCAGCTCGTCCGGTGTGCCGGAGGCGACGATGCCGCCGTGATCCATGACCAGGATCCGGTCGCACAGCACGTCGGCTTCCTCCAGGTAGTGCGTGGTGAGCACGATCGTCGTGCCCTCGGAGCGCAACCGCCGCACGTGGTCCCAGAGGTTCGCGCGGCTCTGCGGGTCCAGTCCGGTGGTCGGCTCGTCCAGGTAGACCAGTCGCGGACGATGCACCAGGCCGAGGGCGATATCGACGCGGCGGCGCTGCCCGCCGGACAGTTCGCGGCAGCGCCGACGGCCGAGCCCGTCCAGGTCCAGCGTCCGCAGCAGGTGCTCGGCACTCGCCGTCGCCTCGGCCTTGCTCAGGCCGAAAAGCCTTGCCTGCAGGACCAATTGGTCGATCACCAATTCGTCGTCGGTGGTCATGCCGCCCTGGGCGACGTAGCCGATGCGGGCGCGGACCTCGCGCGGGGCCTCGCGTAGATCGGCGCCGGCGATCTGCGCCCGTCCCGCCGTCGGGGCGAGCAGCGTCGCGATCATCCGCAAGGTGGTCGTCTTACCCGCGCCGTTGGGACCCAGCAGTCCCACGATCTCGCCCTCGCGGACCTCGAAGTCCAAGCCGTTCACGGCCTGCACCGGTCCCGTTTTCGTCGTGAACGTCCGTGCCAGCCCCCGTACTCGGATCGCCGAGGTGCGGGTGCGGTCACGAACGGTAGCCGTCGTTTCCATACCGCTCACGGTAGGAACGACGGCTCAAATAGTCAAGCTTTACTATTCAGTCTTGATTATCTGCCGCTCCGGCCTGCTCCCGGGGACGCTCGAAGAGGGCGTCCGGTGTCGAGGGCCAGACATCCAGCTCGCCGTTCTCGATGCGCCGCAAGGTTTTTCGCGACCACTCCAGGTCGGCGCGGGTGTGGGCGGCGGCCAGCGCCATCGCGTCGGCCACGTTGTGCGGCTCGGTTTCGGTCGGATCGCCGCTGCCGGACAAGATCCGCTGCTCCTCCCGCTCGTAGTAGGCCAGATCGGCCTCGAACTTCAGGATGCGGCTGCGCAGCGCCGCGATCACATCGCCGCGGGGCGCGAACGGGAACAGCGCCACCGCCGCGTGATACGGATGTTTCGGCTGCTCGGCCGACCACAAACCCTCCCGGATCAGGTCGGCGAGCACCTTCTCCCCCTCGGACGTCAGCCGATACGAGGTCCGTTCCGGTCGCGCGCCGTCCTGGCCCACGCCCTCGACGGCGATGAGCCCGTCGCGCTGCAGGGTGTTCAGCGCACCGTAGACCGAGCCGGGTTTGACGTTGGCCCAGTCGTCGGCATGCCAGGACAGCAGCTCACGCCGCACGTCGTAACCGTGCACCGGTTGCAGCAGCCGCACCAGGGCCAGCACCAGCAGTCGAGTCGTCGGAACAGCCATACCGAAAATTCTGCCCCCGCCGCCCGGCTGCCACCGCCGCGACCCGGCCGATCACAGCGGGTTGTTCGGATCCCGTTCCGGCAGTGGGCGTTCGGTGATGACCGGGCGGCCCAGCGGATTGCGGACCCGACGCTTGGCGGCCTGATAGACCTGAATCGTCTCCGCCGCCACCACATCCCAGGCGAAATCGGCGGTCAGCCGAGCGTGAGCCGCGTAGGCGCGCTGTTGCGCCGCGATCGGATCGTCGAGGACGGCCGTCACCGCCTCGACCAGTCCGGTCACATCCGCCGGTTCGAACGAGGCTCCGGTGACGCCGTCGATCACCAGTTCACCGAGCCCGCCGGCGGTGGAGGTCACCAGCGGCGTTCCGGCGGCCGCGGCCTCGAGGGCGACGATGCCGAACGGCTCGTAGCGGCTGGGCAGCACGATCGCGTCGGCGCCGTGCAGCCAGCCCAGCAGTTCGGCGTGGTCCAGGCGGCCGGCGAAATTCACCGCGCGGGCCACCCGATGGACCCGCGCACGCTCGCGCAGCCATTCGAACTGGGTGCCCACCCCCGCGATGGTCAGGGTGGCGCCGGGGTGCGCGCGCCGGATCCGCGGCAGTGCGGCGATGGCATCCTGGACGCCCTTCTCGTATTCGAGCCGGCCCACGTACAGCAGTCGTGGCGGACCCGAACGCGGCGCCCGGTCGCGAAATGCCCACGCCCCCACGTCGATTCCGTTGCGGATCACCGTCACCGGCACCAGCTCGGGGCCGTAGAGCTTTTCCACCTCGTCCTGCATCGAGGTCGAACAGGTGATGAGGGCATCGGATTCGCGGGCCAGCCACCACTCCACCGAATGAACCTGCTTGTTGACCCGGCCCGAGACCCAACCGCTGTGCCGGCCCGCCTCGGTGGCGTGGATGGTCGAGACCAGCGGCACGTCGTAGTACTCGGCCAGGGCGATCGCCGAATGCGCGACCAGCCAGTCGTGAGCGTGCACCACATCGGGCGCCCAGCCCTCGGCGATACCCGGTTTGCTCAACGCGATACCGGCGCGGACCATCGCATGCCCCATGGCCAGGGTCCAGGCGAGCATGTCCTCGCCGAAGTCGAAGGCGGGCGGATCCTCGGCGACCGCGACCACCAGCACCCGATCCTCGATGAAGGTGTGGGTGGGGTGCGTCGTGGCGTCGGTACCCATCGGCCGGCGGGCCAGCACCACGACCTCGTGGCCGGCGGCGGCCAGTTCGACGGCCAGATGATGGACGTGCCGGCCGAGCCCACCGACAACTACCGGTGGGTACTCCCACGACACCATCAAGATCTTCATGCCGGTCCTTCTGTTGCTCCCGCCGAGCGGTGACCGACTGCGGGGATGTCCGTACCTCGTGCGTCGAGTCGGCGCGCGTCGAGAGCGGGGAAGAATCCGTCGGCCGCGTACCATCCTGCCGCCAACTGCCGTGCTTTGGCGAGTTGGCCCGCGGTGACGGCCGCGGCGATCTCGCGGACGGCATGCGCGTGCTGATGCGCGCGGTCGCGGGCGTAGCCGGCCGCGGAATCCTTGCTGACCATGAACGCCCAGTCACTGGAGACGGCCAGAATCGCCTCGCGCAGCAGCTGATCGGCGACTGGGTCGCGCAGGCCGTCGGACTGCGCGGCCATCTTGTCCAGGGTGTCCAGGGCCGCACGCACGATCTCGGCGTTGAGCTCGACCAGGTCGCGGACCTGATCACCGGCCCACACCCGCCAGTCCTTACCCGACCCCCACGAGGAATCGGCCAGCTCGACGGGTTCGCCGACGAAGCCGTCCGCCCGGGCATCGGCCAGGGTGCCGACGGTGACCCCGGCCTCGGGCAGCGCGCGCAACACCTGTTCCAGCCACTGCGGCCCCTCGTGCCACCAGTGGCCGAACAGTTCGGTGTCGAAGGCCGCCACCACCAGCGCGGGCCGGCCGATGCGCTCAAATTCGGTGATCAGCCGTTCGCGCACGGTCGCCACGAAATCGGCGACATCGCGTTCGATCGCCGCCGCGGCGGCCGCGGGATCATAGGGCGCCTTGTCCGGACCGGCGACCTGTTTACCGGTGACACGGGCCGGCTTGAGACCGGTCTCGTGGTCGTAGTGGTGGAAATCGCGGTAGTGGGCCTGGCCCGGATATCCGGATTTCGGCGACCACACCCGGTAGCTGACCTGCAGATCTCGCCCGAACGCGACGACATCGCTGTCCCAGACGGGCCGGCCGAGGGTGGTGTCGCCACGTAGCGCCGGACCATCCACCATGAAATGCGTCACACCCGCCGCGGCATAGCCCTGTTCCATCCCCGGAGTGAAGCCACATTCCGGCGCCCAGATCCCCGCCGGGGTGTGCCCCCAGCGATGCCGCGCATCGGCCAGACCTTCGCGCAACTGGAAGTCGCGCAGGCGTGAATCGAGCAGCGGCTGGAACGGATGCGCCAGCGGACCGCCCAGCAGTTCGATCGCCTCGGCGTCGATCAGCTCCCGCCACACCGGCGAACCGCCGTGCCGCCACCGCTGCTCGAAATCGGCGAGAGCCTCGGCGGCCAGCGCGTGTTCGTAGCCACCCAGCTCGCGCTTGCCGGCCATCGACGCCTCGTCGGCACGCATCTGCCAGTTCCCCAGCCAGTGATGCATGGCCGCCAGCGCGTGCGGGTCGTCGAGCTGGGCGGCCAGCACCGGCGTGATGCCGAAGCTGAGCAGATGCGAACGACCTTCTGCGGCAAGGGTTCTCAGCACCCGGGCCACCGGCAGATAGGACGCCGCCCACGATTGATACAGCCACTCCTCACCCACCGGCCAGCGGCCGTGATGCACGAGCCAGGGCAGATGAGAATGCAGGACCAGGCTGAACCGGCCCGGCACCGCTCGCGAATCGCTCACGGCTTCACCGCGATGGCGACCAGATCGAGGCTGGCGTCGATATCCGGATCCCACGCCGGCACGGCCGAACCGAGGGCCGGGCGCAGTTCGAAATCGTCGGTGCGCACACCGGCCACCGCCGCGGTCAGTTCGGCGGGCCAGGGTTCACCGGCCAGCGCCCGCTCGATCTGCGCGTCGATGAACGAGCCGCCCCACTGTTCGTCGAGAGCGACGAGCGCCGGGCCGTGATGGACCCCGGCCATCATGTCGACACGGAATCCGGCTCGCTCCAGCAGTTCCGCAAGTTCGGCGGCATTCAGCTCGCGAGTGTGGAAGGGGTTCAACGGCGTATCGCGACCGGGCGAGAAGGTGATCCGGTTGGGCGTGCTGATCAGCAGCTGCCCGCCGGGACGCAGCACCCGCAGGCATTCGCGCAGAAATCGGCCCTGATCCCACAGATGTTCGATGACCTGGAAATTCACCACCACGTCGACCGAGGCGTCCTCGAGCGGCAGGTCGGCGAGATTGCCCTGGATCATCTCGACCCGGGGGTAGGCCGCGCGCACATGTTCGACCGCGCTGGTGTCGTAGTCCAGCCCGATCACCCGGGTGGCGACGTCGGCGATCATGTTCGCGCCGTAGCCCTCGCCGGAGCCCGCCTCCAGAACCGTTGCCCCACCGCATCGTTCGAGCAGGCGCGCGTAGACGATCTCGTGTCGGCGGAACCAGTAGTTCTCCTCCGCGATACCCGGCACGGTCCGTTCGCCGGTCAGTGGCAGCGACTCCACCCCGGCAGACTCCCCGCTCACCGGGGAGACGACAGCCTCACTCATTGGATCGACGTTAGCGGTTGCCTGTATCACACCGCCGCCCGGACCGACCATGGAGAACATCACACCCTAAGTTACCCGTGAGTAACTTAATGTAGGGTAATCTCCCGGACGGAGCTTTAGATGTGACGGAGCTTTTCACGTGGACGTACGGCCACCCGATCGTGCGACCCCACCTCACGTGCCACCAGAACAGGAGGTCGACGAAGACCAATGCCGAACATCGTCGTACTGATCAAGCAGGTTCCCGACACCTGGTCCGAGCGCAAGCTCAGCGATGGTGACTACACCCTCGACCGGGAGGCCGCCGACGCGATCCTGGACGAGATCAACGAGCGTGCCGTCGAAGAGGCTCTGCTGATCAAGGAAGCCCAGGGCGGCGAGGTCACCGTTCTCGCCATGGGCCCCGAGCGCGCCACCGAGGCCATCCGCAAGGCGCTGTCCATGGGTGCCGACAAGGCCATCCACGTCAAGGACGACGCCATCCACGGCTCCGACGCCGTGCAGACCGCGTGGGTGCTCGCCGGTGCGCTGGGCCAGATCGAAGGCATCGAGCTCGTCATCGCCGGTAACGAGGCCACCGACGGCCGCGCCGGCGCCGTGCCGGCCATCATCGCCGAGTACCTGGGCATCCCGCAGCTCACCCACCTGCGCAAGCTGACCGTCGACGGCGACAAGATCTCCGGCGAGCGCGAGACCGACGAGGGCGTGTTCAAGCTCGAGGCGAACCTGCCCGCCATCGTCTCGGTCACCGAGAAGATCAACGAGCCCCGCTTCCCCTCCTTCAAGGGCATCATGGCCGCGAAGAAGAAGGAAGTGCAGACGTTCACCCTGGCCGACCTGGGCATCGACCCGTCGACCGTCGGCGTGGGCAACGCGGGCACCGCAGTCACCGGTGTCACCCCGAAGCCGCCGCGCACCGCGGGCGAGAAGGTCGTCGACGAGGGTGAGGGCGGCAACCAGGTCGCGCAGTACCTCGTCGGTCAGAAGATCATCTGAGCCCACCGAGCGCAATCACCACAGACTTCAGGAGAAGCAACATGGCAGAAGTACTCGTGCTCGTCGAGCACGCCGAAGGTGCCCCCAAGAAGGTCACCACCGAACTCCTCACCGCCGCCCGCACGCTGGGCACCCCGGCCGCGGTCGTGCTGGGCGCCCCCGGCACCGCCGACAAGCTGGCCGACGCGCTGACCGCGGCCGGCGCCGAGAAGATCTACGTCGCCGAGTCCGACGACGTCGAGGGCTTCCTGGTCACCCCGAAGGTCGACGTGCTCGCCGGTCTGGTCGAGTCGGCGTCGCCGGCCGCCGTGCTGGTCGCCGCGTCCGCCGAGGGCAAGGAGGTGTCGGGTCGCCTGGCCGCCCGCATCGGCTCCGGCCTGCTGGTCGACGTCATCGACGTCAAGTCCGACGGCACCGCCGTCCACTCCATCTTCGGTGGCGCGTTCACCGTGGACGCCAAGGCCACCGGCGACGTGCCGGTGATCTCGGTGCGCCCGGGCGCGATCGAGGCGGCTCCGCAGGCCGGCGCCGGCGAGAAGGTGACCGTCGAGGTTCCGGCTCAGGAAGAGGGCGTCACCAAGGTGACCTCCCGCGAGCCCGTCGTCGGCGGCGACCGTCCGGAACTCACCGAGGCCACCATCGTGGTCTCCGGTGGCCGCGGCGTCGGCAGCGAGGACAACTTCCACAAGGTCGTCGAGCCGCTGGCCGACGCGCTGGGTGCCGCCGTCGGCGCCTCGCGTGCCGCCGTCGACTCGGGCTACTACCCGGGCCAGTTCCAGGTCGGCCAGACCGGTAAGACCGTGTCGCCGCAGCTGTATGTGGCCCTGGGCATTTCGGGCGCGATCCAGCACCGCGCCGGCATGCAGACCTCGAAGACCATCGTCGCCGTCAACAAGGACGAAGAGGCGCCGATCTTCGAGATCAGCGACTACGGCATCGTGGGCGACCTGTTCAACGTCGCGCCGCAGCTGACCGAGGCGGTCAAGGCCCACAAGGGCTGATCGAGACCCCTGCAGGGAGTACGGCTCGCCGAATCGGTACCTCGCGGTATCGGTTCGGCGAGCCGTCTGCGTTCGCGCGGGTTCACTCCGGCGGCCGCTGCGCCTGGTTCCTTGCGACGGTGATGCCGATGACGGTCGGAATGCACAGCGCCAGCCCCCACGGCACCTCCACCCAGAACGGCCAGAAGTATCCGGCGCCGGTGGCCAGCCAGATCACGACGCACAGGATGTTGACGAAGACCCACGGCGTCCACATGATCAGCACCCACGGCGGCACCCGCCCGGCCCGGGCGGCACCCGGCTGGTCCCGCACCGCCGGCAGATCCGACAGGATCGGCGACAACTCCCCGTAGGTACGCGCGGTGTAGACCTGCTGGACCCGGTCGTCGAATTCGGCGAGATTCAATCGGCCCTCGTTCATCGCCGTGCGCAACCGCTCGACGATCTTCTCCCGGTCCGCGTCCGAGGCCCGCACGTGCTCGTTTCCCACGGCCCAAGCCTAGAGGCCGACCATCGCCACGCGTCGGGGAACATCGCCCGGAATGCCCAGGGACAGGCGATAATCCGCTTGCGCTGCCCCGCCGCCCTCGGCCAGGCTGAGGCCGTGCCGACTCCGACCGGACCGCCGATCGCACTCCCACCCGAGGTGGTCGAGACCGTGAGTACCGTCTTCGGCGCGCGCGGACGGACCTGGCTCACCGAACTTCCCGGGCGCGTCGAGGCACTGTGCGCGCAGTGGCAGCTGACTCCGCTCGGTGCCGCCTTCGCCGGTGGCACCCATTCCTACGCCGCTCCCGTCCGCCGCGCCGACGGTTCGGTGGCGGTGCTGAAGATCCCGATCGTCGACGAGGAGAACGTGGGCGAGGCGGCCGGGCTCTACTGCTACGGCGGCGACGGAGCGGTCCGCCTCCACGACTACGACCCCGGCAGCGGCGCCCTGCTGCTCGAGTGGGCGCGGCCGGGTACGCCACTGCTGGCACAGCCCGGATTCCCGAGCCTGGAAGGTCTGCCGGAACATGCGGACAAGGTCGAGGTGGCCTGCCGGTTGTACCGGCGTCTGCGCCGCCCGCCCGTCGCGCTGCCGGACGGATATCCCCCCATTCCCACCGTTTCCGCCGTCCTCGCCGACTGGTCGGTCCGCTTCGGGCAGCCGAAACCCGAACTGGTCCACGCCGTTCCGTCCACCCTGGTGGACGCCGCGGTGGCTCGATGCGCCGCGCTGACCACACCGCGGGAACCGCCGGTCGTCGTCAATCGCGATACCCACCTGGGCAATATCGTTGCCGCCGAACGGGAGCCGTGGCTGCTGATCGACCCGAAGCCGTATCTCGGCGAGGCCGCATTCGATATCGGTTTCCTGATCATGATTCGGATTCAGCGCTTGCCGACGGCCGAGCACGCGCGACGAATGGTCACCGCGACGGCCGCCGCCACCGGCGTCGACCCCGGCCGCGCATGCCACTGGGCGTTTCTGCGGGCGATGGAGGAAATATCCTGGGCCGTCGACGATCACGTGCCCCGCGACCTGCGGTTACACCTCGCCGTCGCCACCGCCCTGAGCGGAATTGCACCATCTTTCGAGGTGAGTTGAGCCTCACCGAAACAGGACGATTGCGAAACACCGGCGATGAAGATATTCCTACCGAGCCGTAGATAACGAATCGGTCGCTGCCACACGGAATTGCTGCTATCTTTGCTGTCGTCGGGTGCTGGGGCCGATCGGGATCCTCCGCCGGTAGGTCGATGCTGAATTCGCCTGTCCGGTAAGCGCTTCGAGGTCCCCTCCAGGTTAGGTGCAGTATCATCCTGCCTGCCGCGTTCCCGCCGTCCGACCTGAGTGTTATCCCGGCCGCGCCGATCGCGGTCGTCGAGCTGGAAAGGACGAAGCGGCCGGAAATCCGGCACCGAGGGAACTGATGAATCAAGCTACCGCCGTGACTCTTTCGTGGATCCTCGCCGCCATTCTGATACTGACGATCGCGGGAGCTCTGTACGCCGCGTATTACGCGTCGCAGCAGCGCGCCCGTGCCCGCAGTGCCGAGGCGGAATTGCGCGCCCACGAGGACGAGCTCGAACATTTCACGAGCACCACAATGGGTTTGGTGGCCGACTCGGTGCGCCGCGCCGAATCGACGGTCGAATTGCCCGCCATCGACCGCGGCGGTTCTCGCTTCGCCCAGCTGCTGCAGCGGCTGACCGAGCGTTACGCCGACGACCTGCACCGAGTGGCCGCAGAAACCCACGAGCGCACCAGCCGCGAGCTGGAATACGAGAAGCAGCAGGCGATCGCCGCCACCGAGGCCGGCGTCCGCGAACAGGTCGAGAACGCCTCCCGCGAGGCGACCAGCGCCGCGGTGCGCGCGTTCGGCACCTCCGTGGTCAGCCTGGGCGCCGACGTCGGCCAGGTGGTGAGCGCAGCGCTGCGCCAGCACCGCGGGGACGACGTCTACGAGACGCTGATCCGCATCGACCACAGCGTCCAGCAGATGATCCGCCAGGCGCAGTCGTACGTGATCGTCTGTGGCGGTCTGCCCGGTCGCCGCTGGCCGCAGCAGTCGCTGACCGACATCGTCGGCGGCGCGATCGGCCGCGTCCGCGACTTCACCCGGATCCGGCCGCAGCAGCTCGACCGGGTGATCATCAGCCGCGCGGTCGAACCGCTGGTGCACACGCTGGCCACCCTGCTGGACAACGCGCTGCGCTATTCGCCGCCCACCTCTTTCGTGGACGTCACCTTCCAGGAAGGCCACCACGGCCTGACGGTGATCATCGACGACGCCGGCGTGCGGATGAACCCCGAACAGATGGAAGAGGCCCGCCAGGTCCTCGCCGGCGAGCGCACCGTCGACATCCACCAACTGGGCCCGACCCCGCGGGTGGGTTTCCCGGGCATCGCCGCGCTGGCCCGCCGCTACGGCTTCACCGTGTACATCGACGGACCCAATATCTACGGTGGTATGCGCGCGATGGTCTACGTACCCGAGGGACTGCTGGCCGCGCGGCCCGACAACCTCGAAAGCGTCACGGCCCCACCGATTTCCACACCGATCGA
This sequence comes from Nocardia africana NBRC 100379, assembly GCF_001612635.1. Taxonomy (GTDB): domain Bacteria; phylum Actinomycetota; class Actinomycetes; order Mycobacteriales; family Mycobacteriaceae; genus Nocardia; species Nocardia africana. The sequence goes on from NZ_BDAV01000006.1 coordinate 342,436, forward strand.
GGTCGCCGCGGTACCCGCCGCGGTCGGGAGCGCCACTGCCGCCCCCGCCCCGGTGACCCTCTCCGCCGCACCGGCCGCCCCGGTCGCCGAGGCGGAACCGCTGCCGGCCGCGGACCCGACACCGACCGGCCAGTCGTCCACGGTGCACGAAATCACGCCGGGCGGGCTGCCCCGCCGGCGGCGGCGCAGCGTGGCCGTGCCCGCCTCCGCCCGCGGGCCCCGCACCGACACCGGACAGCCGCATACCGATACCGGCCTGCCCCGGGTCGATATCGCCGAAGCCTGGCAGACCGGTTCCACCAGCGGACGTGCAGCCGCACATGACAACTCCGAAGGGATGACATCCTGATGGCCACACCCGGCACCACTGTGACCGACGGCGATAACAAGCTGTCGTGGATGCTCGAGGATCTGACCGTTCCCGGCGTCCGATTCGCCGTACTACTGTCCGAAGACGGCCTGCGCATCGCCCACGTCGGCGCCATCTCCCTCGACGACGCCGAACGCTTCGCCGCCGCGGCCTCCGGCCTGAGATCTCTGGGTAAGGCTCTCAGCGAGTTCTGTGGCCCCGCGAATACGGTGCGGCAGAACATGACCGAGTACGACGAGGGCATGATCTTCATCACCGCCGCCGGTGAGGGCGCCCTGATCGGCGTGTCGACCATGCCCGATGTCGACGTCAGCATGGTCGCTCACCGGATGAACGAACTCGCCGTGAGAGTCGGCCGCGAACTCGGCAGCCTGCCCCGCCACAGGCCCGGTAGCGATCGGGCATGAGCAAGCACCGGCGCGATCCCGACCTGGTCCGTGCCTACGTACGCACGGGCGGACGTACCCGTGCGACTCGCTCGGTCGACCTGGTGACACTTGTTGTGGCAGCACAGGATCCGACGCCCGGTGCCAGTCCGGACGCGCGCCGGGTTTTGAATGTCTGCAGTCGGCACGCTGCACTGTCGCTCGCCGAAGTGGCGGCATATCTCGACCTGCCGCCCTCGGTAGTGAAGATCGTGGTATCGGACCTGCTCGACAGCGGCCATCTGGTCAATCCGACCCCGGCTGATCATGTGCCGGAGGTCGCCCTGCTCGAGGAGGTACTGAATGGGCTCCGCGCTCTCGCCGTCTGAGCGCCCGACCGCCCTGTCCGAACGACCAGCCGCCGTGACCGACCGTACGGTCGACTATGTACCGGAAACGGTCACGCGGTCGGTGAAGCTGTTGGTAGCAGGCAATTTCGGTGTCGGTAAGACCACTTTCGTCAGCAGCGTCTCGGAGATCCGTCCGCTGCGCACCGAAGAGACCATCACCGAGGCCAGCGTCGGTATCGACGATATGGCCGGTCTCCCCGGCAAGCAGACCACCACGGTGGCCATGGATTTCGGGCGCATCACGCTCAATCCGCAACTGGCGCTGTACCTGTTCGGCACGCCGGGCCAGCGCCGGTTCCTGCCGTTGTGGGAGGAGTTGGCCAACGGCGCACTCGGTGCGCTGGTGCTGGTCGACACCCGGCGCATCGACAAGGCCGACGAGGTGCTCTCCATCCTCGAGGAACGCGGCGTGCCGTATTCCGTGGCCATCAACGAATTCGACGGTGCGCATCGCTTCCCGCTCAGCGAGATCCGCGATGCGCTGGACCTGGAACCGGGCACCCCACTGACCGCGTTGGACGCTCGTGACCGCGGCACCTGCCTGCGATCGCTGATCACGCTGGTGGAATTCCTGTTCCACCGGCTCGAACCTCGTCCCTGACCGTTCTCCTCGGCAACGCCGTACCGGACTCCGGTGCGGCGTTGCTGTGTTTTCAGGAACTGTGCAGGGTTTTCAAGAACTGTGCAGGGCGGCCAGCAGCGTGACCAGGATGGGTGAGCGCCGGATATCGCTGCGGAGGACGGCCGAGACCGGAATGCGCAGCGGCCGTCCCGCGAGTCTCAGGGTGGCGATCCCTTCGGTGGCGCTGTCGGCGTACAGGATCGTCCAGGCGTCCGGCCTGTTGATCAACTCCATCGTCGCGGTGTGGTCCGGCGGGATCGGCGGGCCGTAACTCGGGCGGGTCGGCAATTCGGCGAAGGCGTGCCGGACGACGTTGTGCAGGAGCACCTGCTCGGTCTCCGGGGGTAGCAACAGCGGATACTTCCCCAACTCGGCCAATGTCACATCACCTCGGCCGGCCAGCGGGTGGGCGGTCGAGGCGGCGATGACGAGGTCCTCCACCCACAGTTGTTCGACTGTCAGACCGGGCTGTTCGACACTGCCGCGGATGAGAGCGAGATCACAATCGCCGTCGGCGACCGCGGCGATGCGCTGCCGGAAAGGCTTGATGACGAACTCGATTTCGGCACCCGGATGCGCTTCGCGTGCTCCGGCTATCGCAGATAGCGATCTTGTTGCGAAAGACATATTCGCTGCCAGGCGAATTCGCGGTCCCGAGTCGCGTACAGCTGCGCGAATAGCGGATTCGAGGCTCAGCATTTGTTTCGCAAGAGGAAGTAGCCGAACAGTTGCCTCAGTAGGCACGACGGAGCGCGTGGAGCGTTCGAAGAGCTGTACACCAAGATCATGTTCGAGCCGCGCGATTTGATGACTGATAGCCGATTGCGATATGAAGCAGCGCACAGCGGCGCGACTGAAGCTCAACTCCTCGCATACCGCGACGAAGTAGGTGAGCTGACGAAGTTCCATCAAGATCTCCATTCATGAACGATCTAGATAAGAGTCATCAATATTATGCGCCCTGACCCCCGAAACATCCAGTGCATGAATCGCGTTTACTCATGACAGAAGGAGGCTGTCATGCAAGACGTGGATGCGGGAATCGAAACCACCGATGTGGTCATCGTGGGTTCGGGGTTCGGCGGGCTCGCCGCCGCGAAGCAGCTCAGCAAATCGGGGATCGACTACGTTCTCATCTCGGCGACGCCGGAACATCTGTTCCAGCCGCTGCTCTATCAGGTAGCGACGGGTGTGCTCCCGTCCACCGACATCGCCCCGCCGATCGCGCAGATCCTGCGCCGGCACAAGGGCGCTGATGTGCGACTGGGCAAGGTCGTCGATATCGACGCCGATGCCGCCGTACTCACCTACGACACCGAGCAGGGGCCGCGCAAGATTCGCTACGGCTCGCTGATCGCGGCCACCGGAGCCACCCAATCGTATTTCGGCCGCGACGATTTCGCGGAGAAGACGTTCTCACTCAAGACCATCGACGATGCCAAGCTGCTGCGAGCGCAGATCGAGCGCGTCTTCGCCGAGGCGGCGAAGGCCGATCCGGAAACCCGGGAACGGCTGCTGAGCTTCGTGGTCGTCGGGGCGGGGCCGACCGGCGTCGAGGTCGCCGGTCAACTCAAGGAGCTCGCGAAACGCCACTACCACCAGGAGATTTCGGTCACCCTCGTGGAGGGCGCCGGCGCGGTGCTGCCGCCGTTCGGTGGCAGCCTGTCGGAGTATGCGCGTAAGTCGTTGAGCCGCAACGGCGTCGAGGTGCTGCTGGACACCTTCGTCACCGATATCGACGCCGGCAAGGTGACCGTGAAGACCAAGGACGGTGTCGAGCGCGGTATCGGCGCCGAGACCGTGGTGTGGTCGGCGGGTGTGGCCGCCGGCGGATTCGCCACGCTGCTGGCCGAGGCCACCGGCTGCGAAACCGACCGTGCCGGACGGCTTCTCATCAACCCGGACTGCACCGTGGGCGGACACGCCGACATCTACGCCATCGGCGATATGACCTCGCTGAACGGCTACCCGGGCCAGTCGCCGACGGCCATGCAGGAGGGCCGCCACGTCGCCGACATCATCCGCCGCAAGAAGCAGCCCGGCACCCCGTTCGTGTATTGGGACAAGGGTTCGATGGCGGTGACCAGCCGGTTCAGCGCGGTCACCAAACTCAACGACCGGGTGAAGTTCACCGGCACCATCGCCTGGGCCACCTGGCTGGCCGTCCACTTGTTCTATCTGGTCGGCTTCCGCAACCGCTTCGTCGCGGTCCTGTCCTGGCTGGTGGCCTTCATCGGCACGGGCCGCCCGGGTTTCGACGAGAGCGACAAGCCGCGGGCGACGACGGTTCCCGAGCACCGGCACGCGGCTTAGCGTCACCCCACCGAAGTTCCACCGTCCGGCCCGCGCCAACGATGCGGGCCGGAACGCGCGGCTTCGGAGTCTCAGGCCGCCCGCTCGACGTCCGCGTCGGTGGTGGCCATGGCGAACAGATCCTCGGCGAGGGCATCGGGATGTACGCGCTGAATGGCGTTGGGTTCCACCGTGGCGAAGCGGCCGGAATCGAACAGCTGTTGCGCCGCACTGTTTTCGATGAGGCGGCTGATGAGCAGCGCGCCCACCCGCACGCCGTTCGGGCGGACCTGCTGGTCGATCGAGTGCAGGTAGTTGAGCAAGGCCGACTGCGGCACGCTCGAACTGGCCAGGGCCGCCTGTGGTTCGCGCACCGATCCGCCCTGGGCGATGAGGACCGCGCCGGAGCCGCGGGCCGCCATGGCGGGCACCAGCGCGTGCATGATGCGCACCGGCGTGGTCAGGTTGATCGGCAGCCAGCTGCGCAAGGTGTCCGCGTCCAGCGACAACGCATCCACCGGTAGCCGGCTCACGTCACCCGGGCTGTAGATCACCACGTCCGGAAGTCCGTGCGCGGCGCGCAATTCGGCGAGCGCGTGGTCGATCCGGGCGTCGTCGGTGAGGTCGGCGAGCAGCACGTCCACCTCGATCTCCTCGGCCGCGAGCCGCGCCCGCAACCGTTCGAGGGTCTCCGCGTTGCGCGCGATCAGCGTCACCGAACAGCCCGCACGGCCGAATCGCAGCGCCGCCGACAATCCGAGCGCGGGACCCGCACCGAACACCGCCAGATGGGGCATGACGTACCTCCATAACTCGAGGGGGCGCTCAAATTTGAGTGCCCTCTCGAGTTAAGGCGAAGTCGAGTGGGTTTTCAAGTTGTTAGTGTGAGCGTCATGGTCGAGAAGGTGGCGAGTACCGGGGAAACGGCCGCCGGCGCGCGACGGCGGCGTTGTGACGCCCGGGACAACCGGGACAAGATCGCCGCGGCGGCCCGGCGGCGGTTCCGGGCCGAGGGCCTCGACGCCTCGCTGAATCAGATCGCCCGCGATGCCGGGGTCAGTATCGGCACGCTCTACAACCACTTCCCCACTCGCGAGGCGTTGATCGAGGACGCGCTCATGGAGCTGGTCGTGGCGTCGGGCCGCAGCGCGGAGGAGGCCTTGCGGGCGGCCGATCCGTGGACCGGGTTGGTCGACCATCTGACGACGCTGGCGCAGTGGCAGGCGAGCGATCGCGGCTTCACCGATATCTGCGTGTACTCGCTGCCCGCCGACAGCCCGATAGAAGTGGCGAAACAGCGGGGCCACACCCTGTTCCAGCGGCTGGTGACGCGGGCGCAGGAGGCCGGGCGGCTGCGTAGCGACATCACCGAAGCCGATCTCGGCCTCCTGCTGTGGTCGGTGGTGCGCGCGACCGACGGCGTGCGCGACGTCGCCCCCGGGGCGTGGCGCCGGCATCTGGCGGTTCTGCTCGACGGCTTACGCGCCGAGGCCGCACATCCTCTGCCGGGACGCGCGCTCGACCCCGAACAGGTCCGCGCGGCAATGACTCTCGGCGGTAGGGCTATCGACAGAAGGGGCTCGGCCGGAGGAGGGTCCGCAGGAGGAGACTCGGCCGTCACATCGGAAGACCCCGAACACAGCAGTCCCCGGTAGTCTCCATCGATTCCTGAACCTCAGTCGTCGCTGACGGTCCGGATATTCGACTGGCTTGCCGGGGGCCTGGCCAGATCCTGGAAACCATCTCGTGAGTCGTCCGACGTCTCGTTCGACTCCGTGGTGATTTCCGGTGTTCCGGTGTATCACCTAGTTTCCTCCTGATTTTTCTCCAGTCAAGACCTCAGGAAGTAAAAACTACAGCTTGGCCAGCACTTTGTTGACCGTGAGCCACGTGCGAGTGGTGATGTCCTTGCCGTAGACGGTCTCCATCCACGCCATGTGGTTGGGCGTCCCGGCGACGGAGTTGTCGATGACCGCCAGCAATGCCCGGGCCGGTTCGTCGAAGCGCACGATCCGCACCGCCGACTCCAGTCCGCCGGGCAGTTCCGGCGGCGGTGCCCCCGCGCGATCCTTCACGAAGGTCACGGTGAGATAGGTGCCGCGGGAATGGGTGAGGCCGGGAAAGGGATCGGAGTCCACCAGCTTCTGCAACTCCTCCCGGCTGCGGATGATGGTGCCCCCGCCGATGCCGAGTTCCGCCTGCAACGCCGCCTGAATCCGGGATTCCATTGCGGCGATATCGGTTTCGGTGCTGCCGAAGACGATGTTCCCGCTCGCCAGCACCGACCCCACCCCCTCGTAGCCGAGGCCCTCGAAGACCGCCCGCAACTTCTCGTTGCGCATATTGGGGTTGCTGGGCATGATCCCCCGCAACCAGGCCGCGTACCGGTTCATGAGCGAAGGCTACCCGGCGGCACCGACAGGAAGGCTCCGGTTCCGCTGCCCGGATGTACGGCCTATCCGGCGGACGCCTCCGGCAGGCGTGCGTAGGTCAGGTGGGCAAGGTTCGTGCCGACCGCGCGCACGCCGATGAGGCGCGAGGGGCGCGGCGATACCGGTGCCGCGCCGCGGGCGAAGAGCCGGCTCCCCGCACCCATCACCACCGGGAACACGGCCAGTCGCACCTCGTCGACGAGGCCGTGGCCCGTCAGCGCGTGCACCAGCTCGGTGCTCGCGTAGACCCGGATCTCGCCGTCGACGAGGTGCCGCAATCTCGACACCTGCTCGGTGAGATCACCCCGCAGGACCGTCGTGTTGTTCCACTCCGGATCCGACAGCGTCGCCGAGACAACGTATTTCGGCATCTCGTTCATGCGGTCCGCGGTCGCGCCGGTGCGCCGCGGATAGCGGGCAGCGAAGTACTCGTAACTGCGCCTGCCCAGCAGCAGCGCCTGCGCGTCCAGCACATCGTCGTGAATCAGCCGGGCCCATCGACCGGCGACCTGATGGCTTCGGCGCGGGCCGGCGACGGTGCGGCGTTTCGGGCACTGACCGCGCCGTACCAGGCGGAGTTGCAGGTGCACTGCTATCGGATGCTCGGCTCGCTCCAGGACGCCGAGGACGCCCTGCAGGACACGATGCTGGCCGCGTGGCAGGGCATCGGCGCCTTTCAGGAGCGCTCCTCGCTGCGCACCTGGCTGTACCGGATCGCCACCAACCGGTGCCTGAACGCGCGCCGGGCCGCGGGCCGGCGCCGGGCGAAGGAGTGGGACGTGCCGAACGTGGATCCGCCGGAGCCCTCCCGGCTCGGCGAGGTGGTGTGGTTGCAGCCCTGTCCCGACGCACTGCTCGAGCAGGCGCCGCCCGGCCCCGAGGCACGCTACGAGCTGAGCGAGTCCGTCTCGCTGGCATTCGTGACCGCGCTGCAACTGCTGCCACCGCGCCAGGTCGCCGTCCTCGTCCTGCGCGACGTGCTCGGATTCCGGGCGACCGAGACCGCCCGGATGCTCGACACCACCGTCGACTCGGTCAACAGTGCCCTCGCCCGGGCCCGCGCGGCACTCGAGCGGCGCCGCCCGATCGGCCGATCACCGGCGCCGGGGTCGGCGGATGAGGAGGCGATCGTGGCGAGATTCGCGCACGCGTGGGCATCGGCCGATGTGGACGCGCTCGTGCGGTTGCTGACCGACGACGTCTTCATCTCGATGCCGCCGATCCCGTTCGAATACGTGGGCCGCGAGGTCGCCGGCCGCTTCTGCGCCGGCATCTTCGGCGCCGGGCGGCGCTTCGACCTGGTTCCGACGCGGGCCAACGGCCAACCGGCGTTCGGCGCCTACCTGCGCGGCCCGGACGGCAGCAGCCACGGGACCGGCCTGTACGTGCTCACGCTCGCCGGTGAGCGCATCAGCGCCATGGCCCGATTCGAGAGCACGGTGCTGCCGTGGTTCGGTCTGCCCCGCACGCTACCGAGCCGATAGGGCTTCGAAGGACGGCAGGAATGCCGGTCCGGACGGATCAGTCCGAGCCGGCGCCGACTCCCGCCTTCTTGCGTTCGATATCGGCCAGGGCGGCGGCATGCCGGGCGCGCTCCTCGGCGGCGTCGTCCCAGGCCTTCTTGCGGTTCTTGACCACCCGGGCCGGCGCGCCGACGGCGATGCTGAAGTCGGGGATCTCCCCCTTCACCACGGCATGGGCGCCGAGCACGCAGCCGCGGCCCACCCGGGTTTCACGCAGCACGGTCACCTTGGCCGCGATCCAGGTGTCGGGGCCGATGCGGACCGGGCTCTTCACGATGCCCTGATCCTTGATCGGCATGGTCACATCGTCCATCCGATGGTCGAAATCGCAGATGTAGCACCAGTCCGCGACGAGGGTCGACTCACCGATCTCGATGTCGAGGTAGGTGTTGACGACGTTGTCCTTACCGAAGACCACCTTGTCGCCGATGCGCAGCGAGCCCTCGTGGCAGCGCAGCGCGTTGCCGTCGCCGATGTGCACCCATTTGCCGATCTCCATGCGGCCGAGCTCGGGCGTGGCGTGGATTTCGACATTGCGGCCCAAGAAGACCATGCCGCGCAGCACGATATGCGGGTTCGCCATGCGGAATTTGAACAGCCGGTAGTACCGCACCAGATACCACGGCGTGTACGCCCGATTGGCGAGCACCCAGCGCAGCGACGCCATCGTCAGAAAGCGCGCCTGCTCCGGATCCCGGCGGCGCGACCCCCGCCAACGCGAACGCAACGGTGCGCCCCACATGCTCGTCACGGGCCAGCTCCCTCTCCTCCGGCGACGGTTACCTCGGTGGTCACCTGATCGAGGTACCAGCGTAGTCTCGTGCAGGCCCGTGACGAACAGATGGGAGTGCAGCAGGTGCGAAGCGGCAGCCGGCGACCCGAGCGCAGCGAGCACGACCGCGGCGGACACCACCCGACGACGTTGCGCCACTTGGTAATTCGGGGAGGCGCCCCGAGGCGCGCGATCGCGGCGGTGGGTGCCGTGGGCCTGCTGGCGCTGACCGGATGCGGCAGCACCACCGTCGACGACATCAAGGTCGGTTCCGGCAAGGGCTGGCAGTCGGCCTTCCACGATGCCCGCAACAGCGGCGCGAGTCCCGTCACCGGCGCCCGTCATCTGAGTCTGAGCTGGTCGCGCCCGATCGGCGGCCCGCTGGCGAATGCGACCACGATCGGCCCGGACGGCCAGTTGTTCGTCACCTCCCGCACCACCACCGACTGTGTCGGCAAGCCGGGTACCACCGGCATGATCTTCTCGTTCCAGATGCCCACCGGGCGCAAGCGCTTCTGCAACGCGCTGGGACCGGATGCCGTCGCCGCGGCCTCGGCGGTCGACGGGGCGAGCAATGTGTACGTCGGCGACGACGGCGCGGTGTTCTCGTTCAACGCGCTGGGGCAGCCGCGCTGGCGCACTCCCGTTGCCGGCGTTCCGGTCTCGGTGCAGTTCACCCACGACGGCACCGTGCTGTCGGTCTCGCAGTCCGGCCAGGTCGACGTGCTGGACCGGCAGACCGGCGACCGCGGGGTGTCGACCTATCAGGTGCTGGGCGACCCGGACTTCCTCGCGCATCCGAATGTCACGCGCCCACCGGATGGGCAGGGCATCGACGACTGCGCCGTCGGCGGTCCGCAGTGCGCGGTGGCGAATGTGTCGGCGCTCGACCCGGATTCGGGCCGCTTCTACCTGACCGCCTGGCGGACCGGCGCCCCCGCGGCGTCCCTGGTGGCGCTGCACTACGCCGACAAGAAGGTCGCCCAGGACTGGAGTGTCGACATCCTCACCGACGGCAGCGCGACGAGCCCGACGCTGTCGTCGGACGGCAAGACGCTCTACGTGGGCGACAACAGCGGTCGCCTGCTCGCCGTCGACACCGCCGACGGCCACACGAAATGGACGCAGCCGCTGGGCTTCACCCCGCGCGGCGGCATCTCCGAACTCGACGGGCTGCTGATTCCGGGCGGCGACGACGGTCATCTGCTGGCGTTGCGCGACAACGGCGACCGTGCCGATATCGCCTGGGAACGCAAGGATCTCACCCTGCGCGGCCGCCCGGTGCAGACCGCCGGCGGCACCGGCTACGTGGTGGTGCCGATGGGTGATGCGCTGCATCTGCTGACCTTCGAGACGAAGTCGGGTAAGACGATCGCCTCCGCCGCACTGCCGGGTGCGCAGGGCACGACGGTGTCCACCGCGATCGGGCCCGACGGCCAGGTCGTGGTCGGCACCCGGATCGGCGAACTGTTCGCCTTCACACCGGATCGGTAGCGTCCGCCGCCGACTCCACGCGCGGGGTTTCGCAGACGAATGCCGTTGCGGTCCGGCCGATCCGGGTGATCACCACGGTGTGCGGGGTGCTGCCACGCGGTTTGATCCGGCGCCGCAGGGCATCGGGATCGACGTCGACGCCGCGGATCAGTATCTCCAGCGGCCCGCAGTCGCGGCGGTGTAGTTCGGCGCGCAGCGGCTTCTCCCGGAAGTCCAGGCGGTCCAGAATGCGGAAACCGCGCACCCCGGGCGGCACCGTATCGCCGGTGAGATAGGCGATGCGCGGATCCAGTTGCCACAGGCCGTATCTCGCGGCGTAGTGGCGGACCAGGCCGGCCCGGACCACCGCGCCGTCCGGGTCGACGAGCCAGGTTCCGGGCTCGCGCTCGGGAAGGTCGCCGGGCTCGGCATCGGTCAGCGACCACGAGGAACCGTCGCTGCGCAGCACCGTCGCCCGCCTGGTCACCCCGGATTCGGTGAGCCCGCGCGACCACAGGCAGGCTTCGCGCACGGCACCGTCGAGGGAGACCACCTCGACCTCCCCGTCCCACGACAGGCCCGCGTAGCCGTCGGCGGCCGTCCGGTCGGCGCGGCCCGGCAAGGGTTGTGCGTCCGGCCGCCGCAGCGCGAAACGGTCGAAATCCAGTCCGGGAGCGCATTTCACGACCAGGTCGCGGTCGCGGTAGACAGCCAACAGCTCCGGTAACGGTGGTTGCAGCTGATCCGGATCGTGGGTGCGCCGACCTCCCGCGCGCCGCGCCGGATCGGCGATCACCACGGCGCCGGCACTGCACGGCCGCAGCGCATCGGCCTGCACCAGTGCGACATTCGGCGCATCCGCCAGATTGTGTGCGGCCATTTCCAGCCGCACCCGGTCCAGATCGCCGCCCAGCACGGCCGGGCATTCCCGCCGCAGCGCGGCCAGTTCCGCGCCGATCGAGCAGGTGACATCGTGGACGAAACGCCCCGCCAGCCGCCGGGCCCGATGTCGCGCCACGAGACTCGGTGTCGCCTGCTGCAGCGCGTCGTCGGTGAACAGCCACTCGGCCGCGTCGTCGAGTTTGGCCGCCGCACGCCGGCGCAGCCGCACGGTCTCCACCAGCGCGGCCGTGCGGTCACCGTAGTCGCGTCGCAGAGTGTCCAGATCCCGCAGCATCGTCGCGGGAGTCAGCACGAATCCCGCGACCGCGGACAGCGCGTCCCGGCCGGCCACGCTGTCCAGATAGTCGACGTCTCGCGAGGTGAACGAATATCCCATCAGCGTGGCCCCGGCCGGTGCGAAACAGCCTGCCGCCCACTACTTCCCGGCGGCACCCGGCTTCACGCCGGTGATCATGGCGTTGTAGAAGAACTGGCGCGGCACCACGTGGCGCAGCACCTTCTCGTCGAGCTTGCTCAGCCCCAGCCATGCCTTGTACTGGGCCATCCGGTAGCGCCAGGTGAGTTTCTCCTCCGGCACCGCCGCCTCGAAGGTGCGCACCGGCCAGCCCCACAGCGCGGCGGCGAATTCCTCGGTCTCGGCGTGCACCTGCACCGCACCCGCGCTGCGGGCGATCTGCTCGAGTTCGGAGGGATCGAAGGTGTGCAGGTCGACCACGGCCTCGAGGGCCGCGGCCCGCGACGACTCGTCCAGTTCGGCCTGCGGGCGCCGCCAGTCGGAGAGGAACGGCAGCTTGGTCACCTCGGTGGTGACCTTCCAGGTGATCTGGCCCAGTTTGCGGGCGTAGAAGTTGCCGATGGTGGTCGGCTCACCGGCGAAGACGAAACGGCCGCCCGGCTTCAGCACCCGCAGGCATTCCCGCAGCGCCTGCTCGACATCCGGAATGTGGTGCAGCACAGCATGTCCCACGACCAGGTCGAAGGTGTTGTCCTCATAGGGGATGGTCTCGGCGTCGGCGACGCGGCCGTCGACATCCAGACCCAGGTTCTGCGCGTTGCGGGTGGCGACCTTGACCATGCCCGGCGAAAGATCGGTCACCGAACCGGATTTCGCCACCCCGGCCTGCATCAGATTCAACAGGAAGAAGCCGGTGCCACACCCGAGTTCGAGGGCCCGCTCGTACGGCAGCGGGGCATTCGGGGCGACGGCGTCGAAGCGGCCGCGCGCGTACTCGATGCAGCGCTCGTCGTAGGAGATGGACCATTTGTCGTCGTAGGTCTCGGCCTCCCAGTCGTGGTAGAGGACCTGCGCGAGCTTGTTGTCGGTGAGCGCGGCCTGGACCTCGGCCTCGGTGGCGTGCGGGTTCGGCGCGGGGTCGTCAAGACGTGCGGTCATGGTGGCACAGCGTATCGAGTGATCACGCGGAGTGGGTCAGCGGCCCAGGAATTCCGCGACGCCCGGACCGAACGCCGAATAAGAACGTGTTCCTACGCTGCGATCTTCGGTCTCGAACAGCTCCGCCCACTCGGCGCGGGCGCGGTCGAGGCCGTGCGGACCGGCCTCGAAGACCCGTTTCGCGGCGGCCAGCGCGCGGGCCGGACCGGTGGTGAACTGCCGTGCCCACCGCAGCGCCGCGCCGAAGACGTCGTCGGGCGCGACCACCTCGTCGACCAGCCCGATCACCGCCGCCTCGTCGGCATCGACGTAACGGCCGGTGTACACCAGATCCTTGGCCGGGCCGGGGCCCACGAGCAGACCCAGCCGGCGGATGCCCGCCACCGGAATCAGGCCCGCCCGGATCTGCGGCAGGCCGAGTTTGACGTTGTCGCCGATGAGCCGGCGGTCGGCGCCCAGAGCGAGTTCGAGCCCCGCCCCCACCGCGTAACCGGTGATCGCCGCGATCGTCGGCTGCGGAATCCGGGCCAGGCAGCCCAGTGCCTCCTGGAGATCCGCGGCGACGGCGCCGGCCTGCGCGGGCGTCCAGCCCGCGAGTTCGGCCATATCGTCGCCGGCGCTGAAGATTCGCTCGTCGCCGTAGACGACCACCGCCCGCACCTGGTCGTCCGCCGCGAGGTCCGCGGCGGCCGCGGCCAGCTCCAGCGCCAGCTGCAGATCGACGAGATTCAGCGGCGGCCGGGCGAAACGCAGTACGGCGATTCCCGCCTCGACACGGTCCACGGTCACGAATTCGGCCACGGCGGCGAGCCTACTGTGCGCGGTGGGACTCCTCCGACGTCGGGATGTTCGCGGTCGCGCTGCCGGATCAGTCTCGCTTCGAACCCTGCAACCGGGACGCGTCCGGCATATCGGCGAAATAGCTGGTGTTGTTCGGGAACTGCAGCATCGGCCGGCCGTCGACCGGCTCGAAGACCGGCATGATCGGGCTGATCGAGCGCTCGGCCGCGAGAATCTCTGCGGTGGAGGCGAATTCGGCGATCGAACTCAGCTGCGTCCAGGTCGGCGGCAACAGCACGTCCTCGCCGGCCCGCCAGCGGTCCAGTGCCTGCGCCGGAGTCCGCCACGCCACCTCGTGCGCCTCGGTGGTCGCGCCGTCGGCGCGCTGCCCCTCGGGCAGGACCGCGACGAAGAAGTAGGTGTCGTAGCGACGCGGCTCCACCACCGGGGTGATCCAGTTGTCCCACGGGCGCAGCAGATCCGCGCGCAGGATCAGATTCTCGTTCGCCAGGAAATCGCCGAACGACAGTTCGCGGCGCTCGAGCTTCTCCCGGGCACCGCGGTAGGCGACGGTGTCGGACACGACGGTGTCGGCGGTCGGGCCCGCCAGCAGGACACCGCATTCCTCGAAGGTCTCCCGGACCGCGGCGCACACCAGCGCCTGCGCGCGAGCGCGGTCGACGCCGAAACTCCGGCCCCACCACGCCGGGTCCGGTCCGGCCCAGCCGATTTCCGCATCGGCGTCGGAGGGGTCGACCCCACCACCGGGAAAGACCGTCATCCCGGCCGCGAAGGCCATCGCCTTGACCCGTCGTTGCAGAAATACCTCCGGTCCGGATGCGCCGTCACGCACGAGCACTACGGTCGAAGCGTCCTTCGGCGCCGGTGGCTGGGCCGGGGTTTCCGCAACAGATTCACTCACCATCGCACCCTAACGCGCGCTTGGTTCCGATCGGCAGCAGGTGCCCGAATGCGGCCCTGCGGGCACCTGCTCAGGCGCGGTGGCGGCCGAAACGCTGCGAGCGGCGCGCGAAATACCGCCCGTCGATGCGATCGAGGGCGATGGATTGGCGGAAGGCCTCGCTGAGATTCTCGGCGGTCAGCACATCCGAGAGCAGGCCCTGCGCGATCACATCGCCCTCGTTGAGCAGCAGCGCGTGGGTGAAGCCGGGGGGAATCTCCTCGACGTGATGGGTGACCAGCACGGTCGCCGGCGCATCCGGGTCGGCGGCCAGATCGCCCAGTTGCTCGACCAGTTCCTCGCGGCCACCCAGATCCAGCCCGGCGGCCGGTTCGTCGAGCAGCAGCAGTTCGGGATCGGTCATCAGGGCGCGGGCGATGAGCACGCGCTTGCGTTCGCCCTCGGACAGGGTTCCGTAGGCACGGTCGGAAAGATGTTCGGCGCCCAGGCTTTCCAGGATGTCGACGGCGCGATCGGTGTCGACATCGTCGTAGCGCTCGCGCCAGCGGCCCATCACGGCGTACCCGGCCGACACCACCAGATCCGACACCTTCTCGTCCGCCGGGATCCGGCTGGCCACCGCCGCCGACGACAGGCCGATGCGCGGCCGCAGTTCGCTGATGTCGATCTTGCCGAGCACCTCGCCCAGCAGCGTGGCCGACCCCGAGGTCGGATACAGCTCGGCGGCGGCCATCCGCAGCAGCGACGTCTTGCCGGCGCCGTTGGGGCCGAGCACGACCCAGCGTTCGTCGAGCTCCACCTGCCAGGTGACGGGACCCACCAGGGTGTGGCCCGACCGCCGGACGGTCACCTCGTTGAAATCGATGAGCAGATCGGGATCCGGTTGCGGCACGAGCTCCATCTTTGCCGACGCGCTCGATCCGTTGCCAACGTGGTCGGTGTGCACGCTATCCGTCATAGTCGGCCACCCGCTCCCCCACGATCCGAATCGACCATTGCCGCAGTGAGATTCCGCACGTTTGAGCACCTTACGGTGCTACCGCGATCACCGTCATCGACCCCGGTGCGACTTCGGTGAAGCCGGCATCGCGGACGGCGGCGACCGTCTCCGGTCCAGCGCCGCCGTTCACCCGCGCACACAGCCGGGCCCAGTGCTGCGGCTCCGCATCCCGGACGGCGCAGCGGTATCCACGCCGAGCCCAGGCGAAGGCCCGGTCCACCGAGAGTGCACCGGCCAGCAACATACTCGCGTGACCGACCTGCGCCGCCGCCTTGCCGACGGTCATGCCCAGGCCCGAATTCACCCACAGCACAGGCAGTTCCGGATCAGGCGGGCCGGGTTCGTCGTGGTCCAGGTCGGTGCCGCCGATCTGCAGTTTGCGGATGCGCGCGTCGATGTCGCCGACCGGGCCGGGTACGAGGGCGCGCGCCTGAGCACCGTCCACCTCGATCGTGACGCCGTCGACGTCGTTGGCCGAGACCCACTGGGCTCCCCGGGCCCGGCGCGCCACCTTCCGGATCCGCGACCGCTTCCACGCGAGATAGCGCGACTCCCACTCGCCACCGGGGCCCACGCGAGGGTCCAGGCACAGCGCCACGGCCGCCGCCGCGGCCGCCTCCAGCACCGCACTGCGCAGCGGCGGTTCGGCTTTCGGAATGTGCAGGACCATCTGCATCGCCTGCACCTGCGCGGGATCGTCGGGATCGCCACCGCCCCCGTAGCCACGCGCCAATTCCGCATGCCGGGCGCGGAAACCGGAATCCAGCACGAGCGGCGGTGCGGCGGCGGGGCCGGGCGCGTCGATCTCGGGTTCGGTCATCAGCTCAGCGGCACCCGGCGCAGCAGACCGTCGCGGGCGTCCGCGGCCTCGACCTCGTCGCGGGTGACCCCGAGGATGAACAACACCGCGTCCAGGAACGGATGCGACAACGCGGTATCGGCGACCTCCCGCAGCGCGGGCTTGGCCTGGAAGGCGATACCCAGTCCGGCGGCGTTGAGCATGTCGATGTCGTTGGCGCCGTCGCCGACCGCGACGGTCTGTTCCATCGGCACACCGGCCTCGGCCGCGAAACGCCGCAGCGCCACCGCCTTTCCGGGCCGGTCGACGATCTCGCCGATGACCTGACCGGTGAGCTTGCCGTCGACCACCTCGAGAGTGTTGGCGTGCACGAAATCCAGTTCCAGCTCGTGCGCCAGCGGTTCGATGACCTGACGGAATCCGCCGGAGACCACGCCGCAGCGGAATCCGAGCCGGCGCAACGTGCGAATGGTGGTCCGCGCGCCGGGGGTCAGTTCGATCCGCTCGGCGACCTGATCGATCACCGTCTCGTCCAATCCGGTGAGAGTGGCGACACGCTGGCGCAACGATTCGGCGAAGTCGATCTCCCCGCGCATCGCGGCCTCGGTGACCTTGCGGACCTCCTCCTCGACACCGGCGTGCGCGGCCAGCATCTCGATCACCTCACCCTGGATCAGGGTGGAGTCGACGTCGAAGACGATGAGCCGCTTGGCCCGCCGGGCCAGCCCCGCGCGCTCGACGGCGACGTCGACCTTCTCCTTCGCGGCGACCTCGGCCAGCGCCGTGCGCAGGCGGGTCTCGGCCAGCGCGTCCTCGGTGGCCGGTGCGGTGACCATCAGCTCGAGGCCGGTCACCGGATAGTCGGCGATGCCGCGGATGGAGTCGATGTTGACCTCCTGGGCGGCCAGCGTGCGCGCGATGGTACTGAACGCGCGAGCGGTCACCGGGCTGCCGAGCACCACCACGGCGTGTGTGGACAGCGGCGCCCCGGAGACCGAATTGGCGCCGATCTCGACGTCGACCTGCATGCCGACCGTCGCCATCGCGTCCTCGAGCTGATCCTGCAGATCCTCCGGATCGCCCGGACTCGTCACCAGCACTCCGAGGGTCAGCCGGCCCCGGATCACGACCTGCTCCACGTCCAGCAGGCTCACGCCGTGCCGGGACAGCGCCGCCAGCAGCACCGAGGTCACGCCCGGTTTGTCGGGCCCGGTGACCGTGATCAGCACCGTCGTCTCGGTGGCAGTGCCACGATCGGACTCGGACGTGCCCACGCGCAACTCCATCTCTTCGTCACAGCTCCACTAGCGCGGCGATCGCGGTCCGCGACGGCCAGCAGACATTCTCTCAGGTCGGGTGCGGTCACCGGCGCGCACCGGTCGCCGGAGTCGGCGCCGCACCCCCGACCCGGCGCGGCACCCCGAAACGCCGAACGCGACGGCCGTCGCACTGGACGGCCGCCGCGCCGGGACTGCTCTCTTCGATGCGGGGTACTAGCTCGACACCTTCTCGAGCTCGGCCACGTGATGGGACTTCGAGCCCCAGCCCACGTGCGCCTCGGCCCGCATGCGCTCCACCATGTGCGGGTAGTGCAGCTCGAACGCCGGACGCTCGGACCGGATCCGCGGCAGCTCGTAGAAGTTGTGCCGCGGCGGCGGGCAGGTGGTGGCCCACTCCAGCGAGTTGCCGTAGCCCCACGGATCGTCCACGGTCACGACCTCGCCGTAGCGGTAGCTCTTGAAGACGTTCCAGATGAACGGCAGCGTCGAGGCACCGAGGATGAAGGCGCCGATCGTGGAGACGGTGTTCAGGGCGGTGAAACCGTCGGTCGGCAGGTAGTCCGCGTAACGACGCGGCATGCCCTCGTTACCCAGCCAGTGCTGCACCAGGAAGGTGGTGTGGAAGCCGACCATGGTCGCCCAGAAGTGCCACTTCGCCAGGCGCTCGTCCAGCATGCGGCCGGTCATCTTCGGGAACCAGAAGTAGATACCGGCGAAGGTGGCGAACACGATGGTGCCGAAGAGCACGTAGTGGAAGTGCGCGACCACGAAGTAGGTGTCGGACACGTGGAAGTCCAGCGGCGGGCTGGCCAGGATGACGCCCGACAGACCACCGAAGAGGAACGTGACCAGGAAGCCGACCGAGAACAACATCGGTGATTCGAAGGTCAGCTGCCCCTTCCACATGGTGCCGATCCAGTTGAAGAACTTCACACCGGTCGGGACCGCGATCAGGAAGGTCATGAACGAGAAGTACGGCAGCAGCACCGCGCCGGTGGCGTACATGTGGTGCGCCCACACCGCGATCGACAGCGCCGCGATGCCCAGGGTCGCGTAGACCAGGGTGGTGTAACCGAAGATCGGCTTACGGCTGAAGACCGGGAAGATCTCGGACACGATGCCGAAGAACGGCAGCGCGATGATGTACACCTCGGGGTGGCCGAAGTACCAGAACAGGTGCTGGTAGAGCAGCGAACCGCCGGTGGCCGGGTCGTAGATGTGGCCGCCCAGGTGCCGGTCGTAGGCCAGCGCCATCAGCGCGGCGGTCAGCAGCGGGAAGGCCAGCAGGATCAGAACGCTGGTGACGGCGATGTTCCAGGTGAAGATCGGCATCCGGAACAGGGTCATACCGGGGCAGCGCAGGCAGACGACGGTGGTCAGCATGTTGACGCCACCGAGGATGGTGCCCAGACCGGAGACGGCCAGACCCAGAATCCACAGGTCGCCGCCGACACCCGGGGAGTGCACGATGTCCGACAGCGGGGTGTAGGCGGTCCAGCCGAAGTCGGCGGCACCACCGGGGGTGATGAAGCCCGCGGTCGCCATGGTCGCGCCGAACAGGTACAGCCAGTAGCTGAACGCGTTCAGACGCGGGAAGGCAACGTCGGGCGCACCGATCTGCAGCGGCAGCACGATGTTGGCGAAGCCGAACACGATCGCGGTCGCATAGAACAGCAGCATGATCGTGCCGTGCATGGTGAACAGCTGGTTGAACTGCTCCGGCGACAGGAACTGCAGACCCGGACGAGCGAGCTCACCACGCATCAGCAGGGCCATCAGGCCGCCGATCATGAAGAACGACATCGCGGTCACGAGGTACATCACACCGAGGACCTTCGGGTCCGTGGTGGTGACGGCCTTGTAGATGAACGAACCCTTCGGGCCCAGTCGTGCCGGATACGGCCGTGTCGCTTCCAGCTTGGGGACTGGCTGGGGCTCTACAGCAGTCACTGATCCTCCTGAAGGTGTGCCTTCTGCTCGTTTCGCACGCTCGTGCGTTCCGGCGCATGACGAAACGACGGTGGCTTGCGCTAGAGGCATCGTAAACCGTGGCGTCGCAGGCGTCCGACGGGGTCCTACTCTGTGTCGTATTCGCGGTGCGGACGGTGCCGCAACGATCCTGCACACGGGCGCATGTACCCTACGCTGCATGCCGGTGAGCGAACGCGTCTCCACCCGAAAGCCCAAGACCCGCAAGCGCACCAGTGCGCGCCGGCTCTCGCTCGGCGGTGCGGCCGTCGGCGCGGTGGTCGCCCTGGTCACCGGGTGCGGCACCGGGGGCGACGACGCGGCGAGTTCGATCGTCCGGACCACCACGAACATCGCGGGCGCGAGCGTGGTCGGCATCGAGCGCGACACCACCCACGCCTGCGCCCTGCCCAGCGCCCCCGATCAGGCGTCGGGCACCCGCACGGTGGCCGGCACCCAGGTGCCCGCGGATCCGAAACGCATTGTCGTCCTGGATACCGCGGCGCTGGACGCGGTCTGCGCGGTCGGCCTGTGGGAGCGGGTCGTCGGCGCGACCACACAGCCCGGCCCGGCGCCGCAGCCGAACTACCTGGGCACCGGCGTGCTGAAGATTTCGAGCGTGGGCGCCTCCGGGGCGGTCGACCCGGCGAAAATCTCCGCGCTGCAACCGGATCTGATCCTGGGCGCCGCGGGTGACGGGGATCTCGCCGCGCTGCGCGGGATCGCCCCGACCGTACTGGTCGACCACCACGGCTGGCAGGACGATTTCACCGCCTACACCGACGCCCTGGGCCGCGGTTCGGCCGGCGCGAAGGCGCTCGCGGACTACCGCACGGACGCGCGCGAAACCGGGGCCTCGATCGCCGCCAACTTCTCGCAAGCATCGGTGATCCGCTTCTCCCCCAAGGATATTCAGGTCCAGGGCGCCGATTCGTTCGCCGGGCAGGTGCTCGCCGACGCCGGCGTGCAGCGCCCCGGCCCCCAGCGCGATCGCTCGTTCACGGTGGACAGCCTCGCCACCGAGAGCGATCGCAACAAGATCGAGGGCGACATCGTCTATCTGATGTTCGACGGCCCCGACGGTAAGAGCCATGGCGAATCAGTAATGAAGGGCGATGACTGGAAGGCGCTGGGCGCCGTCTCCGACAAGCGCGATTTCGCCGTCGAGGACGACCTCTGGCACGGTTCCGGGCTCACCGCCGCGCGGGCGATCCTCGACGACCTGCGCAAGACCCTCAACGGGTACGTGACGGACTGATCCGGTGCGCGCGGCGGGCGTCGCACCGGTTCATCGACCGTCCGCTTCGCCCGTCCGTCTCTCGATACGCGACGACGTGCTCGATCGGCCCGTCGGTGGACGGCGTGGATCGTCGACGGCCGCGCGGGGGCGTAGCGCGTAGGCGGGCACCAACTGGTCGGTGAGATGCAGCGGCGCCCTTCCGTCCGCGTAACAGACCGAGAAATTCACCCGGCCCAGCCACTCGCCACTGAACGAGGGCACCCAGCGCGTCAACGTCCCCGGCCGCTCCCCCGTCATATCCAGCCCCGCCCCGTTGACGTGCCGAGGCGTGCCCGGATCCCGGATGAGAATCGCGTCCAACCGCACCCACACCGGTTTCGGCGGCTGCACGAGCACCCGGTAGTAATAGCCGGCCTCGTTCGGATACTGCAGCTGCGGTTCGGTCCCCTCGGTCCGAGGAACACCGCCCGGAAGCCGTCGCGGCGCCCGGCCGGAGAACCCATCGCCCGTCCCCTCCGACGACACACCCTCACCGGCACTCGAACACATATTCGAATAATACCGAGCGGTCGGCCCGATCGGCACCCGCCCCACCGCATCCGGGCCGTACCTGGTCCGGGCCCGTCATGATGGGACGGGTGGGCAGACTT
This sequence comes from Nocardia africana NBRC 100379, assembly GCF_001612635.1. GTDB lineage: Bacteria > Actinomycetota > Actinomycetes > Mycobacteriales > Mycobacteriaceae > Nocardia > Nocardia africana. Next base: position 363,630 of record NZ_BDAV01000006.1, read on the forward strand.
CTCGTGCTGGTGAACGGTCTTCCGGGCGCCGGGAAATCGACCGTCGGACAGGCGTTGGCGCGGGTCCTGGGCGCCCGATTCCTCTCGAAGGACGCGGTCAAGGCGGCGTTGGCGGCCTGCGTCGACGACCCCGCCGGTCTCCCGGATCTGGGCGGTGTGGCGATGGACGCGGTTTGGTCGCTGGCGCGAACCAGCCCCACCTCGGTCGTCATCGATTCCTGGTGGTTCGCACCACGCGACCGGGAATTCGCCCGCGCCGGTATCGAGAAGGTGGGCGCCGACCGGGCCGTCGAAGTCTGGTGCGACGTGCCGGCACATGTCGCGAGGGACCGCTACACACGGCGGCGCCGTCCCGGCTTCTTCCACGACAACGAGCGCCTGAGCACGCACTGGGACCTCTGGGCGGACCAGGCGACGCCCTTGCGACTCGTCCCGCTCGTCGTCGTAGACACGACCGTCCCGGTCGACTACACCGATCTGAGCGAACGAATCGAGCGGGCCACCGACGATACGCAGCCCGATACGGCATCGAATCTCTTTCCAGCCCAGCGCACTTGACCGAATCCAGCTTTCGGCAGCGCCCTGCGCCCGCCCCGAGCCCTCGGCGCGGACAACATCGGAGCGCTTGCGCACAGCGCCTCGGCCTCGACTACCGGCCGTTGCCGCCCCCCACATCCGGAGCACTTGCTGCCGCGAGCCCATGAGTGCGACACCGCGGCCCCCCGGAACGTCGCCCACCTCAGGCGCGGTCGTGGATGGTGACGGCATATCCGTCGAGGTCGGCGAAGGTGAAGGTTCGACCGAAGGGGCCGTCCGCGGGTGCGGCGAGAATCGAGACTCCGGCGCGGGCCAGCTGATCATGCAGGTGCTGCGCGTCGCCTGCGTGCAGCCACAGCGCGACGCCGGCGCCCGGGCGTGGCGCGACGGCATCGAGGTCGAGGCCCGGCAACGGCGTCCGTACCGCGAAAGACACTGGGGCGGTGTCGAATACAACCGCACCCGGCGGGCTCGCCGGAGCGCGGCGCAATCCGAGGTGCGTCTCGTAGAACGCGGCCGCCGCCTCCACATCACGTACTTGCAGGGCGATGAAGTCCGGTCCGGTGACAGTGGACATGGGGTTCCTCCTTCTATGTCAGGGTTCTGACATAGAAGAGTATGTCAGAATCCTGACATGCCGCAAGAGCAAGTGGATCTCGATTCGTCCGTGGGTTATGCCCTCAAACAGGCCGCCGCGGCCCTGCGCGGCGCGATGGATGCCGCCCTGCGGCCGTTGGGCCTGAGCGTGCCGCAATACGCATGCCTCGAACTGCTGGGCCAGCGACCCGGGCTGTCCGCCGCGGAACTGGCTCGCGGCGCGTTCGTCACCCGCCAGTCCATGCATACGGTGCTGCAAGGACTCGAGGATCGCGGCCTCCTGGCCCGCCCGTCCGCCGCACCACGCGGGCGGGCCTTACCGACTCGGCTCACCGACGAGGGCGCCCGCCTGCTCGCACGCGCCAGTCACGTCGTCGCCGAGGTCGAAGGCCGAATGATCGCGGCCCTGCCCGCAGGCAACGCCGAACGCCTGCACCGAGACCTGACCACGTGCGCGGAAGCTCTCGATCCGACGAAGCACTGAGCGGATCCTTCGGCCAGGGTCGGCCGGAGCCTCCAGATACACGAAACCCGGACGTACGCACTGCGATACGCCCGGGTTCGTCACGCGGGAGCGAAACTCAGAACTCCCAGTCCTCGTCTTCGGTGTTGACCGCCTTGCCGATGACGTAGCTGGAACCGGAGCCGGAGAAGAAGTCGTGGTTCTCGTCGGCGTTCGGGGACAGCGCCGACAGGATGGCCGGGTTGACGTCGGTCTCGTCGCGCGGGAACAGACCCTCGTAGCCGAGGTTCATCAGCGCCTTGTTGGCGTTGTAGCGCAGGAACTTCTTGACGTCCTCGGTGAGGCCGACCTCGTCGTAGAGGTCCTGGGTGTATTCGACCTCGTTCTCGTACAGCTCGAACAGCAGCTCGAAGGTGTAGTTCTTGAGTTCGTCGCGCTCGGGCTGAGTGAGGTCCTCGAGGCCCTTCTGATACTTGTAGCCGATGTAGTAGCCGTGCACGGCCTCGTCGCGGATGATCAGGCGGATCAGGTCGGCGGTGTTGGTGAGCTTGGCGCGCGAGGACCAGTACATCGGCAGGTAGAAGCCGGAGTAGAACAGGAAGCTCTCCAGCAGCGTGGAGGCCACCTTGCGCTTGAGCGGCTCGTCGCCCCGGTAGTACTCGAGCACGATCTCGGCCTTGCGCTGCAAGTTCGGGTTCTCCTCCGACCAGCGGAAGGCGTCGTCGATCTCGCGGGTGGAGCACAGCGTGGAGAAGATGGAGCTGTAGCTCTTGGCGTGCACCGACTCCATGAACGCGATGTTGGTCAGCACCGCCTCTTCGTGGGGGGTGCGCGCATCCGGAATCAGGCTCACCGCGCCGACCGTGCCCTGAATGGTGTCCAGCAGGGTCAGACCCGTGAACACGCGCATGGTCAACTGCTTCTCGTGCGCGTTCAGCGTGTTCCACGACGGAATGTCGTTGGACACCGGAACCTTCTCCGGCAACCAGAAGTTGCCGACGAGCCGGTCCCAGACCTCGGCATCCTTCTCGTCGGGCACCCGATTCCAGTTGATCGCAGACACTCGATCGATCAGCTTCACGCCCGCTCACTCACCCTTCTGACGTCGCCGGTCATTGTACGCTCGGACACTACTCCTAGTGGGCCTCGGCTCGGCACAGCACAAGGGCTTGTGTCTCCCACGTCCTGGGCAAATGCGTTCCGGGGTGGGAAGTTCCACACCGCGGCCGGGTGCGAATGACGAGCGCGCGACGCACAGGCTACTGCCGCCGCCGCGATCGCAGCAAAGATGCCGAAAGTTTGCCCTCGCGTTCCACCGCCCGGACGTGCCGGTGGCGTGCACTAATCGTGCAAACCTCGTCGGCTTCAGCGGTTTTCTCGCATTTTCGCGGAGGTTTGCACGAAAAGTTCGCCCGGACGGGCCGCCCTCACTCGCTCAGCAGCAGTTCGGCGACGGCCTCCGGGGCCTCGTGCATGGCGTCGTGGCCGGTGGGGAGGTCGTGGACCAGCCACTCGGGGTCGGCTAGCAGGCGGGCGCGCAGGTCGGCGAAGGGCGTGCGGTCCTCCCAGCCCGAGCAGTAGACGAACTCCCGGCGCGGGACTCGGGCGAACGCGCCGGTGAGCCGGATCGTTTGCATGAAGGACGCGAGGGGGTGGGGACGGCGGCGGGGGTCGCCGGTGCCCGGCGGGCGGACGGAGTACCCGGTGGTCGCGGCACCAGCGGCGAATACCTGCCGGAAATGGTCGTTCGTTGCCGACCAGCACGATTCGCCGTCACGGGGGACGTACGCGTCGAGATGCACCAGGCGGGAGATCCGGCCGCCGGCGCGGTCGGCGGCAGCGGCGATCACCATCCCGCCGTAACTGTGCCCGACCAGCGTCACACCGGTGAGGTGGGCCCGATCGAGGAATCGCACGACGTCGTCGGCGTGGGTGTCGAGGTCGGCCGTCGCGACCGTCGCGGCGTCGTCGTCCGGCCGCAGACCGGTCAGGGTCAGGGCGTGGACGGTATGACCGGCACGTTCCAGCAGCGGCACCACCGCCTCGAACGACCAGGAGCCCTTCCAACCGCCGGGCACCAAAAGGTATGTCCCCATGTGCTTTTCCTTCTCTCCAGCCGCGGCCTCGAGGCACACCGCCTCGATCACTTCGGGTGGAGACAGTCTCACCGGCGGCGAGTGTGGCCTGCTACCGATGGAAAGCCAGGTGATACCCGATGGCCGCCAAGATCGACCGGGCCGCGAACGGTGCACCGTAAAGCATTGCCGCAGAACCAGTTTCGCGATGTTTCCGCCGCTCTCCGACATCGCTCGTGCGACCATGCCGACGGCGACGGGTACCCGCCCGCGAGGCATCGTGGACGGCTGCCGGCGACAGCGGACTACATGGTCGGCGGTCCCGATTCAGATCCCCAGTACGAGCTTCGCCGTCGTGAAGTAGATGATCAGCCCGGTCGCATCGACCAAGGTTGTCACCATGGGCGCGGAGATCACCGCCGGGTCGATGCGCAATTTCTTGGCCAGCAACGGCATCGTGCCGCCGATGGTCGCGGCCCAGCCACAGATGATCACCAGGGTGATGCCGACGACCAGCGCGATCTGCGCGCCGACGAACGCCGCGCCGATGACCATGCCGACCACCGCCAGCATCGATCCGAGCACCAAACCGACCCGGCATTCGCGCCAGATGACCTTCAGCAGATCCGATACCCGCACCTCGCCGACGGCCAATGCCCGCACGCACGAGGTCGCCGCCTGCGCACCGGCATTGCCGCCCGCGCCGATCAGCAGCGGAATGAACAGCGCCAGATGCGCGGCCTGTGCCAGCGTCGCCTCGAACGCGTCGGTCACCGTGACCGTCAAGGTGGCCGCGACCAGCAGCAACAGCAACCACATCGCGCGGTAGCGGGCCAACTGGAACACACCGGCGGCCATGTAGTGCCCGGTCCACGGGCTGGCGCCGGCCTGCCGCGCCACATCCTCACTGTCGGCGGCCTCGATGACCTCCACCGCGTCGTCGATGGTCAGCAGCCCGACCAGCCGATCCTCACTGTCGACGACCGGAAGGTTGATCAGGTTGGTCTCACGCATGAGCCGCGCGGCCTTCTCCGCGGCGTCGGTCGCGCGGGCGAAAACCGGTGCGGTGACGACGAGTTCGGTCAGCATCGTCTCCGGATCGCTGAGAACCAGTTCACGCATCTCGACCACGCCGGTGAGCCGGCGACCGCCGTCCACCACGGGCAACGTGTACACGGTCTCCGCGTGCGCGCCCTTGGCGCGAACCACCCGCAGCGCCTGCCCGACGGTCAGATCACGATGCAGCGCAACGACTTCCGGGGTCATGTAGCGACCGGCCGAACCCTCGGGATAGCCGAGCAGCGCCGCGGTCATCCGCCGTTCGCGCGGGCTCAGCCCGGCCAGCACCTTCTTGGCGACCGTGGCGGGGGCCTCGCGCAGCATCCGGGCGCGGTCGTCGGGGTCCATCCCTTCCACCAGGTCCCGGAAGCTCTGATCCCGCATGCCGGACAGGATCTGCTGCTGGTCCACCGGCTCGAGCTCCTCGAACACCGCCAGCGCCCGGTCCTTGTCCAGCAGCCGGAACGCGATGCCGGCGTGCACGGCGTCCATGCGGGCGAGTTCGTCGGCGATCCGGTGCGGTGCGTGGTCGTCCAGCCAGGTCAGCGCGGCGTCGACGCGGCGGTCGTCGATGAGGTCGCGGAGCGAGACGTGGTCCGAATGCTGTTCGGCGCCGGCGGTTTCGGCGGCACACGTTTCGGTGGCCGGGCGGCCGTCATCCGGGCGTGCGGGCGCGGCAAAGAACAGATCGGTCGACATGACAGAACCTCGGCATACTGCGAGTGGGTACGGGATCACGGATCACACCGCGAGGCACCGACCTCGCTACCGAAAGCTCTACCGGCAGAACAGGAGGACGGTGCCGCGCGGCCTTCGACTCGGGGGTTCGCTACGCACAGCCACCCACCTCCTCATTGCCAGCACTCCACCGTCAGAGAATTTCGGATGCCATCCCGGCATCCCGATGACCCGCACCGTCGCCTGGCCACCGCCCGGGCGCACAGCGCCCGCATGCAGGTTACACCTCCGATTGCCGCCGCGCCGAACCACGACACTCGGCACGCGCCGTCGGACGGGCGCCCCGGCCGGAACCGGGACGCCCGTTGGGCAACCGTCACAACATGCAGCTGACGCAGCCCTCCACCTCGGTGCCCTCCAACGCCATTTGGCGGATGCGGATGTAGTAGAGGGTCTTGATTCCCTTGCGCCAGGCGTAGATCTGGGCCTTGTTGACGTCGCGGGTGGTGGCGCTGTCCTTGAAGAACAGGGTCAGCGACAGGCCCTGGTCCACGTGCTGGGTGGCCGCTGCGTAGGTGTCGATGATCTTCTCGTAGCCGATGTCGTAGGCGTCGGCGAAGTAGTCGAGATTGTCGTTGGTCAGGTAGGGGGCCGGGTAGTAGACGCGGCCGATCTTGCCTTCCTTGCGGATCTCGATCTTCGACGCCACCGGGTGAATCGAGCTGGTGGAGTGGTTGATGTAGGAGATCGATCCGGTCGGTGGCACCGCCTGCAGATTCTGGTTGTAGATGCCGTGCTCCATGACCGAGGCCTTCAGCTCGCGCCAGTCCTCCTGGGTCGGGATGTGCACGCCCGCTTCGGCGAAGATATCCCGCACGCGGTCGGTCTTCGGCTCCCATACCTGTTCGGTGTACTTGTCGAAGTATTCGCCGCTGGCGTACTTGGACTCCGGGAAGCCGCCGAAGGCCTTGCCGCGCTCGATGGCGAGCTTGTTGGAGGCCCGCACCGCGTGGTAGGCGACGGTATAGAAGTAGATGTTGGTGAAGTCCACACCTTCTTCGGACCCGTAGTGGACCCGCTCGCGCGCCAGATACCCGTGCAGGTTCATCTGGCCCAGGCCGATCGCGTGGGATTCGTTGTTGCCCTGTTCGATCGAGGGCACCGAGTAGATGTGGGTCTGATCCGAGACCGCGGTGAGCGCCCGGATCGCGACCTCGATGGTCTTCCCGAAATCCGGTGAGTCCATGGCCTTGGCGATGTTGAGCGAGCCCAGGTTGCAGGAGATGTCCTTGCCGACCTTCGCGTAGGACAGGTCGTCGTTGAACACCGACGGGGTGGAGACCTGCAGGATCTCCGAGCACAGGTTGGAGTGGGTGATCTTGCCCTTGATCGGGTTGGCCCGGTTCACCGTGTCCTCGAACATGATGTAGGGGTAACCGGATTCGAACTGCAGCTCGGCGATGGTCTGGAAGAACTCGCGCGCGTTGATCTTCGACTTGCGAATGCGCTTGTCGTCGACCATCTCGTAGTACTTCTCGGTGACGTTGATGTCGGCGAACGGCAGGCCGTAGATCCGCTCGACGTCATAGGGCGAGAACAGGTACATGTCCTCGTTCTTCTTCGCCAGTTCGAAGGTGATGTCGGGGATCACCACGCCCAGCGAGAGCGTCTTGATACGGATCTTCTCGTCCGCGTTCTCCCGCTTGGTGTCGAGGAAGCGGTAGATGTCGGGATGGTGCGCGTGCAGGTACACCGCGCCCGCGCCCTGACGCGCGCCGAGCTGATTGGCGTAGGAGAAGGAGTCCTCGAGCAGCTTCATGATGGGGATGACGCCGGAGGACTGGTTCTCGATCTTCTTGATCGGCGCGCCGTGCTCGCGAATGTTGCTGAGCAGCAGCGCGACTCCGCCGCCACGCTTGGACAGCTGCAGTGCCGAGTTGATGGAGCGCCCGATCGACTCCATGTTGTCCTCGATGCGCAGCAGGAAGCAGGAGACCGGTTCGCCGCGCTGCTTCTTGCCCGAGTTCAGGAAGGTCGGGGTGGCCGGCTGGAAGCGGCCGTCGATGATCTCCTCGACCAGCTGCTGGGCCAGGATCTCGTCCCCGGCGGCCAGGGTCAGCGCGACCATGCAGACCCGGTCCTCGAAGCGCTCCAGATAGCGCTTCCCGTCGAAGGTCTTGAGCGTGTAGGACGTGTAGTACTTGAAGGCGCCGAGGAAGGTGGGGAACCGGAACTTCTTGGCGTAGGCCTGCTGGAACAGCTTCTTGACGAACGCGCGGCTGTACTGGTCGAGAACCTCGGGCTCGTAATAGTTCTCCTCCACGAGGTAGTCGAGCTTCTCGTCGAGGTTGTGGAAGAAGACGGTGTTCTGGTTGACATGCTGCAGGAAGTACTGCCGGGCGGCGGCGACATCCTTGTCGAACTGGATCTCACCGTTGGGTCCGTACAGATTCAGCATCGCGTTGAGCGCGTGGTAGTCCAGGCCCTCGGTCGAGGTCTCGGTGCTGACCGGGCGCTCTAGGCGGGCCGTCTTTCCGGCCGGTGCTGTTGTCGTTGCCAAAACAATCCCAATCCCTCTCGGACGCGCTCGACGTCCTCGGCGGTTCCCATCAGTTCGAAGCGATACAGGTACGGCACCCCGCATTTGCGCGAGATGACCTCTCCCGCATAGCAATACGTATCGCCGAAGTTCGTGTTGCCGGCCGCGATCACCCCGCGCAACAGCGCACGATTATGCGGATCGTTGAGAAATTTCGCCACCTGCCTGGGGACGAACTCCTTGTCCGAACGACCGGCTGCCCCCTCGCCGCGCTGCGCGTCGAACACGTGCCGGCCGCCACCGTAGGTGGGGCAGATCAGCACATAGGGCGTGTCGACGCGCAGCGAATCGGCGGTGTGGAGCGGAATGCGAACGGCCGGCAAACCCAGCCGTTCGACGAAGCGGTGCGTGTTCTCCGACGCGCTCGAGAAGTAGACCAGAGCGGGCGTCGATTGGGCTCCTTCCCCGGACAACCCAGCCATCCCACTCCCCCTTACTCTGCTCGTCGGACGAACGGTGACCGGAGCGGATCAGGCCGCGGCGGTCACCAGGGACTTGATGCGGTCCGGACGGAAACCGGACCAGTGCTCGTCGCCGGCGACGACGACGGGGGCCTGCAGATATCCCAGCGCCATCACGTAGTCGCGGGCCTCGGGGTTCTCGGAGATATCGACGACCTCGTACTCCACACCGGCCTTGTCGAGCGCGCGGTAGGTGGCGTTGCACTGGACACAAGCGGGCTTGGTGTAGACCGTGATACTCATGGGTGACCCTCTCTCCTTGCCTTATCCGATGCAGCCTTGAATCGGTACGCCCTCTGCTGTGAGCATCCGTACTGAGCACGATCCATCTGGTACTGCGCAAACCCCTGGAAGTAGGGGCACCACCGGCAATCACGCTGCGGCGATCGGCTCGGAATTCGTCTCCCCTTCCAGTGCCGTAGACACTACACCTAGTGGCCGACAGATTCATACAACACGACATGTTGCGAACCACAAAGATGAAATTCGACGGCCGTAAGTACCAGGACAGTCGATTCGCAACCCGACACGACAGTGGCGCAGATCACGATTTCATGTCGCAGCTCTCTCCCAGCAAACCCAATGTCACCTCTGGTCACATCGGTCACGCCAACCTCAGCAGGCCCGTATCGGCACACTCGGAACGCCCGAATGCCGCGCCCGTTCCCAGGGAACGAACGCGGCATTCGGTCGCTTACTCCGGCGTGTCGCAGCCGGACCGGATCAGCCCTGGCGAGCCTTGAACCGCGGCTCCTTCTTGTTGATCACATAGGTCTTGCCACGGCGTCGCACCACCTGAGCGCCCGGCTTGTCCTTCAGCGAACGCAGCGAGTTCCGCACCTTCATGACAGCCTCCTATTGGAAATGGTTTTCATATCCTATAGAGGTGTGCGGCGAGAGCGTTAGGACGCCCGTCACGTCACCCTTCATCGGCCGGCGACTGCCCGCCCCAACGCCGTCGAGGGGCCGCACCATCGGGTGCGACCCCTCGGAACGGCTCGAAGCCGGTTACCGTCTCACGCTCAGGCGTTGACCGATTCCCGCGCGGCGACCAGTTCGGTGACCGCGGCGGCGAGCTGGGTCAGAGCCTCGGCGTCGTCGCGCGGATGCGCCTCGCCGAAGCGCTGGCCGATGGTGCCGAAGTGCAGGTGCGCGCTCTCGACGACGGTGCCGCCGGCCACGCCGACCGCCTTCACCGTGTCACCGTGCGCCCACTTCGCGGCGTTCTGGCTGATCGAGGCGCTGACCACGGCGACGGGCTTGCCCTTGATCGAACCGGCGCCGTAGGGCCGCGAGGCCCAGTCGATCGCGTTCTTCAGCACGGCCGGGATGGTGCCGTTGTATTCGGGAACGAACAGCACCAGAGCGTCGACGGCGGCGACGGCGTCACGCAGCGCCTGCGCCGGCGCGGGCACCTGACCCGGCACATCGATGTCCTCGTTGTAGAAAGGAATATCTCCGAGACCGTCGTAGATATCGACCTCGACACCTTCCGGTGCGGTCTGGGCGGCAGCCTCGGCCAGCTGCCGGTTGATCGAACCGGCACGCAAGCTGCCGACGAGAGCCAGGATGCGAGTCTGTGACATGATCACTCCTTGTGCGGTGGGGCGGCGGTGGCTTCCGCTGTCACGACACGATAACCGGACTACGGTCCGCTTTCATTCCCGGGTCATGGGGTAACGAACTGTGAACTGCGACACTCCGGATTCGACGCCGTCGAATTCGTCCCATTCGTCCGATCCGCACGTCTCGGATCCGGCCTTCGCCGCCGTGCCGCGTCCCGGCGCGCTGCCGCTCGAGGCCGTGGCCGTCGAGCTGCCACCGACGGCGCTCACCACCGCGCTGCCGGTAGCCGAACACTCCGAGCGCAGCGATGCCGTACGCAACCGGCAGCTGCTACTCGACGCCGCCGAGGAACTGGTCCGCGAATTCGGCGCCGACGGCGTCACGATGGACGCGGTCGCCAAACGCGCGGGCGTCGGCAAGGGCACCGTATTCCGCAGATTCGGCAACCGGGCCGGTCTCATGCTGGCGCTGCTCGACCAGTCCGAGCAGAAATTGCAGGCGGCGTTCATGTTCGGGCCCCCGCCGCTGGGCCCGGGCGCTCCGCCGCTGCAGCGGCTGATCGCCTACGGGCGCGCCCGTTTGGCCGGGATCGAGGTGGAGGGCGAAATGCGCCGCGCCGCCGACGAATCCGGCCGTTACGCCAGCGCTCCGTACAACATCTCGAAAACCCATGTCTCGCTGTTGCTTCGGCAGCTCGACGTGAGCGGCGATATCGCGCTGACGGCGGACACGCTGCTGGCCATCCTCGACGCCGGCCTGGTACTGCATCAACTGCGGGTCCTCGGTTATCGGCCCGAACAGATCGCCGACCACTGGGAAAACGTGGTCCGCGCACTGGTAGCGCCCGCCCAGTAGAGTGGCCGCATGGGGAACCTGCGCGAACAGATCATCGCCGAATTGGGTGTCGCGGCCGAGATCGAGCCGAAGGTCGAGGTGCGGCGCCGCGTCGAATTCCTGGCCGACTATCTGAGTTCCACCCCGGCAACGGGTTTCGTTCTCGGCATCAGCGGTGGTCAGGACAGCTCGCTGACCGGCAAACTGTGCCAGCTGGCCGTGGACGAGTTACGCGCCCGGGGACAGGAGGCGACCTTCGTCGCGGTCCGGCTTCCCTACGGTGCGCAGGCCGATGCCGACGACGCGCAGCGGGCACTGGATTTCATCGGCCCGGACCATGTGGTCGAGGTCAATGTGAAGCCCGGGGCGGACGCGGTGGCGGCCGCGACCGCCGAGGGTGTGCGCAAACTACTGGGACATGAGACAGAGCTGCGTGATTTCGTCCGCGGCAACATCAAAGCGCGCGAACGGATGATCATCCAGTACGCGATCGCGGGGCAGTTGAATCTGGTGGTCGTCGGCACCGACCACGCGGCCGAGGCGGTCACCGGGTTCTTCACCAAACACGGTGACGGCGGAGTCGACATCACTCCGCTGACGGGCCTGACCAAGCGCCAGGGTGCGGCATTGCTCCAGGAATTGGGCGCTCCGCCGAGCCTGTGGGAGAAGGTGCCCACCGCCGACCTCGAGGACGATCGCCCGGCCCTGCCGGACGAGGAGGCGCTCGGCCTGAAGTACGCCCAGATCGATGATTATCTCGAGGGCAAGGATGTGGCGCCGGAGGTGGCCGAGCGCATCGAGACGATCTACTGCAACACCCGGCACAAGCGGACCGTGCCGGTGTCGCCGCTCGACAGCTGGTGGAAGAACTGAGAGCGACTCCACCGCACGAGAGAACGGGCGCTGCTCAGCCGCCCGCGAACGGCGGTAGGACGTCGACGCGGGCGGTGAGGGGAGTGCTGTCGTCGCGGGTGAGCTCCTCGCCCACCAGATAGGCGCAGACCTTCAGCATCGGATCGAGATCGGCGCCGTAGGCCGAGCGCAAGGCCGCGCGCAGGTCACCGACCGTTGCCGACTCGGGCAGGTCGAGATGTTCGCTGGATTTGCCGACCGCGTCGGCGATCGCGGCGAAATATCTGACCTCAACCACCGATGGCTCCCATCGTCCGTTCCGGGGGGACGAAATCGGCGGCGTCGATGCCGTGCCCGGCCCATTTGTTCCACATCGCGCCGCGCCACAGCTGCGCCAGTTCGTCGTCGCTCGCGCCGGCGCGCAGCAGTGAGCGCAGATCGTATTCCTGGTCGCTGAACAGGCAGGATCGGATCATGCCGTCGGCGGTGAGGCGGGTGCGGTCGCAGTCGCCGCAGAATTGGCGGGTGACCGAGGCGATGATGCCGACCGTGGCGGGACCGCCGTTCACCAGCCAGGTCTCCGCCGGGGCGGAGGGGTCGCCGCGTCCTGCTTCGGTGAGGGTGAAGGCCGTGCCGAGAACGTCGAGCAGTTCGGCCGCGGTGACCATATTGGTCCGCGCCCATTCGTGGTCGGCATCGAGCGGCATCTCCTCGATGAAGCGCAGTTCGCATCCCTCGTTCAGGCACCACCGCAGCAGATCGACCGCGCCGGACAGGGTTTCGCGCATCAGGACGGCGTTCACCTTGACCGGGTAGAGACCGGCGGCATGGGCGGCGCGGATGCCGGTGAGCACCGAGCCGAGCCGGTCCCGGCGGGTGAGCCGGGCGAATCCGGCGGGGTCGACCGTATCGAGGGAGACGTTGACCCGCCCGAGCCCCGCGTCCGCCAGCCCGCGAGCGCGGTGTTCCAGCCCGACGCCGTTACTGGTCATCGCCAGCGGCGTGTCGGGAACGGCGGCATGGCAACCGGCGACGATCTGCTCGAGATCGCGCCGCATCAGCGGTTCGCCGCCGGTGAATCGCACCTCGCGTACCCCCAGGCGCCGCACCGCGAGTTCCACCAACCGCACGATCTCCGCGGCCGAGAGCAATTCGTCCGCGGGGATGGCCGGCAACCCCTCCTCCGGCATGCAATAGGTGCACCGCAACGAGCACTTCTCGGTGATCGACACTCGCAGATCCCGGGCCGTGCGACCGAATTTGTCGACGAGCAGGTCCGTATCGGGCCGTCCATCCAGCGAGGGCCGCCCGCCCCGGACGGCGGGAATCCCCATGAGAACGACGGTCACTCCTCCATTATGGGGGCCGCCGCCACCTCACGTCCCGCAAGTCACCACCTGTGAGGTAGGTGAGCACCGCCGGAGCCGGTGAACGCGAAACCCATGCATCGTCCGCCCCATCCGCGACGGTGAACCCCCAAAGGTCTCGGCCCGCCTCGATTTTGCAGCGACGGAGCGAGGGAGCGCAGCGACCGAGCGGAGGAGTGAAAAATCGAGGCCCAAGGGGCCGAGACCCGCCGCAGCGAAGCGAAGGCCATATACACAGCTAGGCTGACGGCTATGAGTCAGCCTGCCAAGACTGTGGCTCGGTCCGTCGAGGATCATCGGGAGCGGATCGAACAGCTGCTGCGACCGCTGGCAGTGCGGCAGGTGGAGCAGTTGGCCTTGCACGGGGCGCGGGGCCGGATGCTGGCCGAGGATGTGCGGTCGCCGCTGGATCTCCCGGTCTTCCGCAATTCGGGCATGGACGGATATGCGGTCCGGGCGGAGTCGGTCGCGGTGACGCCGGTGACGCTGCCGGTGGCCGGTGTGGTGGCCGCCGGGCAAGGTGGTCCGGATCGGTTGCCGGACGGGGCGGCGGTCAAGGTGATGACGGGCGCGCCGATTCCGCCGGGCGCCGACTGTGTGGTGCCGGTGGAGGACACCCGCGCCGTCGACGGCGGGGTGTCGATCGAACGGGGCCGCAACGCAGGCGATTTCGTGCGGGAGGCGGGAACCGATATTCGGCGCGGTGAGCTGCTGGTGGCGGCCGGGTCGCTGTTGTCGCCGCATCGGATCGCGGCGCTGGCGGCGGTGGGCATCGCCGCGGTGACGGTCGCGCGGCCGATCCGGGCGGCGGTCCTGACGACGGGCGACGAGCTGGTGTCGGCCGGTGTCGCGTTGCGCCCGGGCCAGATCTACAACTCGAACGGCATCGCGCTGGCTGCTGCGTTGGGCGCCAACGGAATCGATGTGGTGGATGTTTCCCACAGCCGCGACAATCCGGGCGAGTTCCGCCGCAAGTTGTCGGTCGCGACGGCGGCCGCGGATGTGGTGTTCACGTCGGGCGGGGTGTCGCAGGGCGATTTCGAAGTGGTCAAGGAGGTGCTGGCCGAGGTCGGCGGCGAGTTCGGTTCGGTGGCCGTGCAGCCCGGCGGCCCGCAGGGCATCAGTGTGGTCGACGGGATTCCGGTTCTGAGCTTTCCGGGAAATCCGGTGAGCACGATGGTGTCGTTCGAGGTGTTCGCCCGGCCGATCCTGCGGCAGCTGAGCGGTTGGGCCCCGGTGCCGAATTACGAGGTGGCGCTGCTGGATCCGGTGCGGTCCCCGGCAGGCCGGCGGCAGTTCCTGCGGGGGCGGCGAGAAGGTGCGGGGGTTCGTTCGGTATCGGGCCCCGGGTCGCATCTCGTGGCGGCGATGGCGCAGGCCGATGTTCTGATCGAAATCCCGGCCGAGGTCACGACGGTGGCGGCCGGTTCGCTGGTGAGGGTGCGCGAACTGTGAACGAACTGTCCCCTGCCGAATCCGGCGCCGTGCCGGAAGCCGACGCCGGCACCTTGTCGCATGTCGATGCGGAAGGCCGGGCGCGCATGGTCGATGTGAGCGCGAAGGCGGAGACGACCCGGGTGGCGGTCGCGGCCGGCCTGCTGCGGACGACGCCGGAGGTGGTGGCGCTGGTGCGCGCGGACGATCTGCCGAAGGCCGATGTGCTGTCGACGGCTCGCATCGCCGGTATCTCGGGCGCGAAGAAGACCTCGGAGCTGATTCCGCTGTGCCATCAGCTGGCGCTGTCGTCGGTGGATGTGCGCTTCGGTTTCGCCGAGTCCGCCATCACCATCGAAGCGCGAGCGAAGACGAAGGGCCCCACCGGCGTCGAGATGGAGGCGCTGACCGCGGTCGCGATCGCCGGCCTCACACTGCACGACATGGTGAAGGCGGTGGATCCGGCGGCCGTCCTGGACGGTGTGCGCCTGTTGACGAAAGACGGTGGTAAGCACGGTCATTGGGAGCGACCCGACGCCGGGACGTCTCCGCAGCCGCACACCGCGGCCACGGCGGACACACAACACCGAGCGGCGACCGAGGACCGGCCGGTTCACCATCACACGGAATCGCCCGGGGGCGCGCACTCCCCCGCCGGCCCGAGCCACGGCGATGCGACGCACATCGGCGAGGGATCCCGGACCGCGGTCGTGGTCGTCGCCTCGACCGGCGTCGCGGCCGGCACTCGGGTCGACACGACCGGTCCGGTGCTGGCGGAATGGCTTGCGGGGCTGGGCTTTTCGGTGCGCGGGCCGCTGGTCTACGCCGATGCCGATATCGCGGCCGGTCTGCGCGACGCACTCGACGGCACGCCGGGACTGGTGATCACCACCGGCGGCACCGGCGCCTCACCCTCGGATGCCACTCCGGAAGCGACGCTGGCGGTGCTGGATCGGGAATTGCCGGGCGTCGCCGAGGCGATCCGTCAGCGCGGTGCGGCCGCCTTTCCGTTGGCGGCCTTGAGCCGTGGCGTCGCCGGCCTGTCCGGCACTACGGTGGTCGTGAATCTGCCCGGTTCGCCGGGCGGGGTCCGCGATGGGATCACGGTCCTGGAACCGTTGCTGGATCATCTGCTGGCCCAGGTCGCCGGAGGAGGCCGCCATGAGTGAGTACACGCCGCTCACCCGCATCAGCGATCAGCCGTTGCGGCCCGAGGAGGTCGAGCGCGCGGTCACCGGCCCCGAACACGGCGCGGTCGTCGTCTTCACCGGAAAGGTCCGCAATCACGATGGCGGACAGTCGGTTTCGGCCCTGGAGTATTCGGCCCACCCCGAGGCGGAGAAGTTCCTGACCCGAGTGTGCGCCGAGGTCGGCAAGTCCGCCGGCCTCCCGGTCGCCGCGGTGCACCGGGTGGGCGCGCTGACCGTCGGCGATCTGGCGATCGCGGTGGCCGTCGCCGCTCCGCACCGCCGCGAGGCCTTCGAGACCTGCGCGGAATTGGTGGACCGGATCAAGCACGAGGTCCCGATCTGGAAGCGCCAGCTGTTCGCCGACGGCCTCTCCGAGTGGGTCAACGCCTGCGGCTAGGCCACGGCGTCAGCGTGGTTCGTGGCCGGGATTCGCCTCGGCCGGCGTCGGCTCGGTGAGATTCGCCTCGATGCGGCGCAGCGCCCTGAAGAGGCCGGCGCGTTCGGCCGCGCTGAACGAGGTCAGCGCCCGTTCGGTCAGCCGCGCGCTCTCGGCTTCGATCTCGTGCTCGAGCTCCCGCCCTCGTGCGGTCAGGTGCAGACGGACCAGCCGGCGGTCGGTCGGATGCGGTTCGCGCCGGACCAGTCCGGCCGCTTCCATCCGGGTGGTCGCCCGGGTGACCGTGGGCGTCGCCAGGCCGAGTCGTTTGGCCACCTGACCGGGCGTCAGTCCGTCCTCCTGCCAGAGCTGTCGCAGGATGAACTGCTGGCCCTCGTACACGCCGTGCCGGGCGTAGGCGGCGGCCGCCGCCACCGCGAGGGCGTGTTTGGTGGACCAGAACGCGGTCTGGAAGTCGTCGTCGGTCATGGTGTGTTCAGCGTAGAGGTATTGTATTCGTTAGCCGACTCACGTTATAGTCGTTACCCGGCTAATAACTTTGAACGGGAGATATACGTGAAAATCGGCATCGCGCTCACCGACTTCTCCTGGCCCGTCCCGGGTAGCGAAATCGGTTCGGCGGTCACGGAACTCGCGCAGGCGGCCGACGCGTCGGGTATCGACAGCCTCTGGGTGATGGACCACTTCTTCCAGATCGGCATCAGCGGACATCCGCCGGAGTCGCCGATGCTCGAGGCCTACGCCGCGCTGGGATTTCTCGCCGGAATCACCGACCGCATCCGGCTCGGCACCCTGGTCACGGCGGTGCCGTATCGCCATCCCGGAGTGCTGATCAAATCCGCGACCACCCTCGACGTACTCAGCGGCGGCCGCCTGATCTTCGGCGTCGGCGCCGGGGCGCCCTTCGATCCGGAACCGATGGGCCCGAACACCACCTTCGAGGCCGAGGGCCTGGGCATTCCGTTCCCGCGACTGCCGCGACGCTTCGAACAATTGGAGGAACTGCTGCAGATCGCACATCGCATGTGGAGCGAGGACGAGACGCCCTATCAGGGAAGGCATTACGAGTTGGCGCGGCCGCTCAACTCACCGAATTCCATTCAGCGCCCGCATCCGCCGATCCTGATCGGCGGCAGTGGCGAGCGCAAAACCCTGCCGCTGGTGGCCCGATATGCCGACGCCTGCAATCTGTTCGACCTTCCCGGTAGCGGCTACGCCGACAACCTCGCGCACAAACTCGCGGTGCTGCGGCGGCTGTGCGACGAGATCGGACGCGACTATTCCACGATCGAGAAGACCGTCACCACGGCCCTGGATATCGACGCGGATCGCGGACCGGTGCTGGACCATTTGAAAACCCTGGCCGCCACGGGCATCGACCACGCGATTCTCGGACCGGACGGGCCGTGGACGCGGGCGCGCCTGCAACGCCTCATCGAGATGGCGCCGGAGATTCACGCGCTCTGATCCGAGGCGTCCCTCGGCACGTACCGCCACACCGGCAACAACGCCTGCTCGTCCAGCGGTTCGGGTCCGGTGTGAGCGGTGGCGTGCAGGCGGGCCGTCGCGGATTCCGCGTCGAGACCGGATCCGATGAGTACCAGCCGGGTTTCGCGGGTTTCGCCGCGCGACCAGGCGGCCGGCTCGAACACCACATGCCGGCCGACCATGTGCAGCAGGAACTTTCGGCTTTCACCGCGCACGCGGAAAGCGGTGGCGCCCTTGGCGCGGAACAGCCCCGACGGCGGATCCTCCAGGAATCCGACCAGGCGGCGCGGGTCGAGATCGGTTGCGGTGGTGAACGATACGCTGTCGTAGCCGTCGTGCAGATGGCGGTGGCCGGGCGCCTCGTGGTCGTGATCGTGATCGTGATCGTGGTCGTGGTCGTCGAGCAGTTCGTCGAACGACAACTGCCGGGCGACCGTCGACGCGCCGCGTTCGGGAACGTCGAACAGCAGCCGCGGATCGATGCGGCCGTGCGCGGTGGCATAGACCGGCACTCCCGCGGCGATTCTCTCGATGTCCGCGCGCAGTTCGTCCAGCCGCGCACCCGGTACCCGGTCCGCCTTGTTCAGCACGATCAGATCCGCCAGGCGCAGATGTGTGGCCAGTTCGGGATGGCGGGCTCGGCTGTCGTCGAAATGCTCGGCATCCACGACCTCGACCAATCCGCCGTAGCGGATGCGCGGATTGTCGCTGCCGATGACCATGCGGATCAGGTTGCGGGGTTCGGCGAGGCCGCTGGCCTCGACCACGATCACATCGATGCCGTGGCGTGGCTCGGCGAGCCGGGCGAACATCTCGTCGAGTTCGGTGACGTCCACCGCACAGCACACGCAGCCGTTGCCCAGCGAGACCATGGCGTCCACCTGGCCCGCCACCAGCATCGCGTCGATATTCACCGCGCCGAAGTCGTTGACCACGACCCCGATCCGGGCCTCGCGTCGCCGCAGCAGATGGTTCAGCAGCGTGGTCTTACCGGCTCCCAGAAATCCCGCGACCACCAGAACAGGTATGCGCCGATCCATTCGGCCGAGCTTACCGAGGCCCGGACGAGGTCGTGCCCGCCCCTTCGTGCGGAGGGGCGGGCACGAGCGGGGCCGATTACTTGCTCGACCCCAGGAGGGTGGCGACCAGGGTGTAGGCCAGATTCATCAGTTCGGAATCGAGCGCGCCGTTGCCCAGGCCGAGCGATTTTGCCAGCGGCAACAGCAACTGCATGGCGGTGGTAACGAGATTACCGGCGGCGGAACCGGATTGCGGCGTTTTCTGAGTGCCGCTGGCGCCGGGCGCGGTCGAGGTCTGCGGTGCGGCCCCGGACGTGCCCGGATCGGTGTTCGAATAGGTCCCCGGCGCCGTTCGATAGGTACCGGCCGGAGCGCCCGCCGGATTCGAACCCGGCTGCGTCGTGGCCGGCGCGGACGGCGAGGTGGACGCCGGCGCGGACTGCGTGGTGCCGGAGTTGGGCGCGCCACGCAACGCATCGGTTGCCGAATTCTGCTGCGGTGCAACCGAATTCTGGGTGCCGGAATTCTGAGCGCCGGAATTCGGTGTCGCCGATCCTTGCGGGGACGCACTTTCCGGTGCGGCATTCTGCGGTGCCGGACTCTGCGGGGTAGTGCTCGGCGACGTGGTGCCCTCGGACGCACCGGTCTGCGGCGCGCTCGCGGGGCTGTCGGCGGGTGACGCGGCCGGCGAGGTACCGCCCGGGGTCACTCCGATCAGATAACTCACCAGCCCGGTCGTGATCGCGATGGCGTGCTTCAGTTGCCCGTCGGGCGATTCGAGCGTCTTCGCGTCGTCGGCATTCGCGCCGTTGCCCATTTCGATGAAGACGTCGGGCACCTCGGTCAGCGCCGGGCCCGCGATATCGGATCGGGTCTGCAGACCGTCGACCGCGCCCGCGTAATCAGCGGGCGTGAACCCCGCCTGTTTGTACGCGTCGCGCACGGCCTTCGTGGCGACCTGACCGGGGCCCGACTGCGCTTCGTTCGCCTTGGCATCGGGAACCGGCAACTGCGGCACGATCAGATGAAAGCCGTGATCCTGTTCCGGTGCGCTGTCGGCGTGGATGCTGACGGCCACCGCGGCGCCGGAGTTGTTGGCCGCCGCGGCGCGTTCGTCGACACATCCGCCCCAGCCGGTGTCGTCCTGGCGGCTCATCACCACGTGCGCGCCGAGCGCCTCGAGCGACTGCCGGACCAGCTGTGCCACATTCCAGTTGATGGTGTGCTCGGGTACGCCGCCGCGGCTCGTCATTCCGGTGGTCTGGCACTCCTTGGTGCCACCGCGGCCGTCGTTCACTTGACGATTGAGGTCTTCGCTGTGGTTGCTGCCTTGATGGCCCGGGTCGAGAAATACCGTCTTACCCGCCAATGTGGTCGACATATCGGGATCTGCGGGCGCGGCCGGCGCGGCGAGGGCCGCGGCGGGCGCCAGCACACCGGCCGTGGTGACCGCGGCGACGGCGAGCCTGACTCCGGTCTTGATGATGCGTGGATGGTTCATGTTCGGACGGCGCACCCGGGACGGGCGCACCCCTCCCTTCCCACTAGTAACATCAAACCCAGTGGTTCACTGTTGCAACGGCAGCATCACATGCGCAAGTTCAGTTACCGAACCGTTACCCCCATTAGAGCCGTTGCGACGCGCCATTTCCACAGACACGCCGGTCGAGCGGTCGAACTGGCGTCAGACAGCGAGATAAACGGACATCGCTAGCTATCTCACCGCTGCCACGGTCACCCGAGTCACGGAACAACCGGCAGGTTTGTGTTGCTGACCACATCTGGGGGAATCCGGAGGGAATGCGCATCATTGCCCGAATGTCGCTGCGGCCGTTCGAATCCGCGTGATCCGCCGCTAGCCAGGGCCGTAGATGAAAATGCGGGAATGCTGAATCCGAATCATTCGCCGTAGTAATTTAATTCTGAAATACCACTGTGTTGCACGTGCCGACGGCGCTGCAGTACGTTCCCATCTCGCACCTCGGCGGTCGAACCGCACGCGGGTGCCGTCCCCGTGGGCGCGAGGGGATCCCGCGGGGACGTTCTGCGACCGTATTTTCCGGTCGCCTGCCCACCGCCCACCGGGGCGTTGTCGAATCTCCAGATATTTCCTCGATCCGGTCCGCACCTACCGGACTTCTGATAGACCAAGGCCCCGGAAGATGCGGGGATCTTCTCCGGCCGCCCGATAGTCGACGGCCGTCTGCTATATCGAGGAGGACCGCCGTGCGTGGACGCACGTTTGTGATCGCCGGGGCCGTCGCGTCCGCGGCGACGATGCTCGGATCCGGCACCGCGGCCGCTGATCCGGCGACGACCATTCCCGGAGACGGGATGTACCGGGTAGGGGTCGATATCGCGCCCGGTATCTATCAGTCGGCGGGACCGGCGGACCCGGCGCACGACTGTTCCTGGGAACGCCTGTGGAAGATTCCGGAAGCCGGTGATCCGCCGGACCCGAACGCCGCCATCGTGGCCAGCGATCGCACCCACACGGCTC
This sequence comes from Nocardia africana NBRC 100379, assembly GCF_001612635.1. GTDB lineage: Bacteria > Actinomycetota > Actinomycetes > Mycobacteriales > Mycobacteriaceae > Nocardia > Nocardia africana. Next base: position 384,746 of record NZ_BDAV01000006.1, read on the forward strand.
CCGTGCGAGTGCTGATCAAACCATCCGATGTCGCGTTCGCCTCGGCCAATTGCGGCGGCTGGGTGATGATGCCGGCCCCGCCGCCGACCGGCTCCTACGGGCCGGGAGGGTTGTTCGGCAGCGAGGTCTGAGTCGGGCCCCGTCCGGCGCGGTATATCCGATCGGGTGCGCCGCGCCGGATCCGGCGCACGCCGCGGCCGCGATGTTAGTGTCCCGCTGAGATCCGGTGGATCGAGCGGAGGGATGCGATGGCGCGGCCGAGTCCGGTGATGAGTCGTCGGTCGCTGGCCGACGGCCCGCTGTGCCCCTCGCGCCCCGGTCATCCCACCGAGGTTCCGGAGGCCGACTATCAGGTGGTGGTGTTCGAGAATCGCTTTCCGTCGCTGTCCACCGGTCGCGCCGAACTTCCCGATCACGTCGAAGGGGCGCCGGAGATGTTGCTGCGCAACGGTTTCGGGCGCTGTGAGGTGGTGTGCTTCACCAGCGACCACAACAGTTCGTTCGCCGGGCTCGAGCCGGGCGCGCCTGGTGGTGGACGCGTGGGCCGGTGCGCCGGGCGAGGACTGCGGGGATGAACGTCTTCATCAGTGACACCACACCGGAGACGGTGGCCGCCGAGCTGCGGGAGGTGCGGTGAGCGCGGCACCCGGGCGCGGGGTATGGGTCGCGCCCGGCCGGGTCAACATCATCGGCGAGCACACCGACTACAACGACGGTTACGCCCTGCCGATCGCGCTGCCTCAGGTCGTGACCTGCACCGCCGAGGCCGCGACGGACGGCACGGTGCGGGTGAGTTCGAAACAACACGCCGGGCAGGTGTGCGAACGGCTCGACGGACTCGCCGATTCGGCGGTCACCGGCTGGGCCCGCTATCCCCTGGGCGTGGTGCACGAATATCGGCGCCGCGGGCACGACCTGTCCGGGCTGGTGCTGGAGATCGACGGGGCGGTCCCGGTGGGCGCCGGGCTGTCGTCCTCGGCCGCGCTGGAATGCGCTGTGGCACTGGCGATTCGCGATCTGTTCGCGATCGACGCCGACAGCGCCGAGCTGATCGACATCGGCAGGGCCGCCGAGAACTCCTATGTCGGTGCCGCGACCGGGACCCTGGACCAGTCCGCCTCGTTGCTCTGCACGGCGGGTCACGCCCTGTTCCTCGACTTCGCCACCGGGGAATCCGCGCAGGTTCCCTTCGATCTCGCCGCGGCCGGACTGCACTTGCTGGTGGCCGACACCCACACCCCGCACCGGCTCGCCGACAGCGGTTACGGCCGGCGCCGGCGCGAATGTGAGCAGGCCGCGCACGCTCTGGGCGTGCATTCACTGCGGGCCGTCACCGACGTGGCGGAAACGCAGCGGCCGGCCGATCCGGTGCTGCGGCGGCGCGCCCGCCACGTCGTCACCGAGAACGCGCGGGTGCTGACCGTGGTGGAGTTGCTGCGCGACGGGTGTGATCCGCGCGCGATCGGGCCGCTGCTCACCAGCGGGCACGCCTCGCTGCGCGACGATTTCGAGGTCTCCACGCCGGAACTGGACGCTGCGGTGGCGGCCGCGCTCGACGCCGGGGCCTACGGTGCGCGCATGGTCGGCGGCGGATTCGGCGGCAGCATCATCGCCGTGACGGATATCGAGCGGACCGATTCGACCGCAGCCGCGATCCGGCGCCGGTTTCGCGACGACGGTTTCTCCCCGCCGCGATTCTTCGTCGCCGTCCCCGCCCCCGGAGCCCGCCGGATTTCCTGATCGGGCGGCCGGGCGGCACTAGGGTGGAATGCCATGACCAGGCGCAGAATTCTCATCACCGGAGCGAGTGCGGGCCTGGGGGCCGAAATGGCTCGGCAGTTCGCCGCGCGCGGACGCGATCTCGCGCTGTGCGCGCGCCGCGTGGATAACCTGCGCACACTGCGAGACCATTTGCTGGCGGCCCATCCCGATATCCGGGTGTCGCTGCGGGCCCTCGATGTGGACGACCACGACGCGGTCCCACGCGTCTTCGAGGAATTCCGCGAGGAATTCGGCGGCCTCGATCGGGTGATCGTCAACGCCGGCCTGGGCAAGGGTGCGGCGCTGGGCACCGGGCGTGCGGATGCGAATATCGCGACGGCCACAACGAATTTCGTGAGTGCGCTGGCCCAGGCCGAGGCCGCCCTACAGATCTTCCGCGAACAGAATGCCGGACATCTGGTGCTGATCTCGTCGATGAGCGCGGTGCGCGGACTGCCCGGCAAGAAGGCCGCGTATGCGGCGAGCAAGGCCGGATTGTCCGCTCTCGGTGAGGGTTTGGCGATCGAACTGCGACGCGGCCCGATCGCCGTGACCACCGTGCAGCCGGGCTTCATCGCCACCGAGATGTCGGCGCGCGCCGACGACGCCCGGCTGGTCGTACCGCTCGAACGCGGTGTGGCCGCGATGGTCGCCGCGATCGAGGCCGAACCGGTGCGCGCCTGTGTTCCGCAATGGCCTTGGCGCGCACTGAACCTCGTGCTGCCACGGCTGCCGCGGGCGGTCATGGCACGGCTCGGCTGAACCGGGCCGGACGGCCCCACACCCGGTGAGGTCTCTCACAATCGACCGCCCCGATCGATGTGAAGTTTCACCACCGATCCGACACACTGCGAGTTAGCGGACTCGCCGCTTAGCGTCGCCACGCGGCAGAAGCATCGATGTAGAGAGGCTATTCGCCGATTGCCGGATAGTTACCACTTGCCGCGACTCGATGTCACAAATACAACGCCTCCACCCCTGGCCGGCCGAAGCGCCGAGATGCGGCTCGAGAATGCGCTAGTTACTCTCGGGTAGCATCACGTCCCGAACAAATTCCGCAAGCATTCGTCATGCCAATTCAGGAGGCGGCGTGCCGCATTCTCGTTTCGAAGCGATCGGCGCATATCTACCCGAAAAACGGGTCACCACGGAGGAATTGATATCGCGCCTCGCCGTCCCGCCCGCCTTCGATCTCGAAAAAATCACAGGCGTGCGCGAACGCCGCGTTCACGACACTCGCCCGGAATCCTACGAGGACTCCTTCGTGCTGGCCTGCACGGCTCTCGACGAGTGTTTATCGAGGTCACAGTATTCCGGCTCCGAGATCGAGGTGATCATCTCCACCTCCATCACCCGGAGCAAAGATGCCGACAAAATATACATGGAGCCCTCGTTCGCCTCGGCTCTGGCCCAACGGATCGGCGCACAGAACGCAATTACCTTCGACCTTTCGAATGCCTGCGCCGGAATGCTCAGCGGAACCTACATTCTCGATCGCATGATTCGATCCGGAATGGTGCGCAACGGCATCGTGGTGAGCGGTGAGGCGATTACTCCGATCGCCGATACCGCGGTGCGCGAAATTTCCGACACCTACGATCTGCAATTCGCGTCGCTCACCGTGGGTGATTCCGCGGCCGCGGTGGTGCTCGACCGTTCCGTCGACGAGGCCGACCGTATCGACTACATCGAACTGGTCACGGCCTCGGAGTTCTCCCACCTGTGCCTGGGCATGCCCAGCGACAAGACCCAGGGTGTGGCGCTCTACACCGACAACCGCAAGATGCACAACGAGGCGCGGTTTCTGCTGTGGACCGACACCCAGCGCATGTTCTACGAGAAGCGTGGCACCACGTTCGCCGAGGAGAACTTCGACTTCGTGATCCACCACCAGTTCGGCGCGGCGGCGATCCCGTACATGAACGCCATCGCCGAACGGGAATTCGGCGCCCCGATGCCGCCCGACCTCAATGTGCTGACCGAATACGGAAATACCTCCAGCACTTCGCATTTCATCGTGCTGCACGACCATCTGAGCCGCGGCGAGATTCCGGCCGGCTCGAAATTGCTGATGGTTCCGGCCGCCTCCGGGGTGGTCGGCGGCTTCCTGTCCACCACGATTTCGTCTCTGAAGGTCTGAGGTACTGGTCATGGGCGTTGCCATCACATCCACCGGAATCAGTCGCGAGGGCGACACGTTCAGCATCGTCGAGCACAGTGGCCGGGCCGCGCGCCGCAGCCTCGAACGCGCCGGGGTGGCGCCGGAGCAGGTCGGCGTGCTCATCAACGCGGGAATCTTCCGCGACTCCAACACCGTGGAACCGGCGGTGTCGGCGCTGATCCAGAAGGAGGCGGGAATCGGACTGGACTACCGGTTCGGCGATCCGCGCTCGTTCTCCTTCGACCTGATGAACGGCGCCACCGGTGTGCTCAACGCGGTTCAGGTCGCCCAATCGATTCTCGAGACCGCCGGTTCGGGACACGTCCTGATCGTCTCCGGGGACACCCATCCGTCGCTGGCCCGGTCGGCGGCCGACGACGAATTCCCCTATGCCACCGCCGGTGCCGCGCTGCTGCTCGCGCACACCGACGAGCCGGTCGGCTTCGGCCGCGTGCACACCGTCGCCGGTTCGGGTTCCCCCGCGGTGCGGTCGTACGTCGACGTCACCACGATGGGCACGGCCGGACGCGGACTGATGACGGTGGAACGCGAACCCGGATTCGAGGATCGGCTGCTGGAGGTCGCGGCCGAGGCCGGCCGCCGCGCCCTGGACGCCGACGACATCGATCCCGACGCAACGGTTCTCATCGCGTCCACACCGACGCCGAAGTTCCCGCAACTGCTGGCCGAGACCCTCGGTATCGGGGCGGTCCGCACCCCGGACCTGTCCGCCGGCGATCCGCACACCGCCTCGCTGCCGCTGGCCTATCACCGTGCGGTGGAGGAGGATTCGCTCATCGGCTTCGGCACCGTGCTGTTCGTGGCGGCGGGCGCGGGTCCGGCCGCGGCGGCCGCGGTGTACCGCCTGCCGGTCGCCGCGGGTGCGGCGGCGTGAGCGGTACCTACTGGCGGGCGGTCGACCGGTTCCGCGTGGTCGCGGCCGCCGAACCGGACCGCACCGCGGTGTACTTCGCCGATGCCGGACACGCGGGCACGCCGCACTACCGGCGGCTGAGCTACGCCGACCTGGATCGCTGGTCCGACACGGTCGGTGAGCGGCTCACCGCCGCGGGCGTGGGCAGCGGAACCCGCACCATCGTGCTGGTACTGCCGGGGCCGGAGCTCTACGCGATCATGCTGGGGCTGTTGAAGATCGGGGCGGTGCCGGTGGTCATCGATCCGGGTATGGGGTTGCGCCGGATGCTGCGATGCCTGCAGGCGGCCGACGCCGAGGCGTTCATCGGCATTCCGCAGGCGCATGCGGCGCGGGTGCTGTTCCGCCGCTACTTCCGGGGAGTGCGGGTCGCGGTCACGGTCGGGCGGCGCTGGTTCTGGGGTGGCGCGACCTTCGACAGCTGGGGTCGTCACCCCTCCGGCACTGCGCCGGACCGCACTCCGGCGCCCGACGACGACCTGCTGATGATCGCGTTCACCACCGGCAGCACCGGACCGGCCAAGGCCGTGGAGATGACCCACGGCAATCTGTCGGCCATGGTCGAGCAGGTGCACGCGGCACGCGGGCATGTGCCGCCGCAAACCTCGCTGATCACGTTGCCGCTGGTCGGCATTCTGGATCTGCTGCTCGGTTCGCAGTGCGTGCTGCCGCCGCTGATCCCCAGCAAGGTGGGTTCGACCGATCCGGCGCAGGTGGCCGACGCCATCGGCCGGTTCGGCGTACACACCATGTTCGCCTCCCCCGCGGTGCTGATTCCGCTGCTGCGCCACCTCGAGCAGACCGGCATCCGGCTGCCGACGCTGCGCAGTATCTATTCCGGTGGCGCGCCGGTCCCGGATTGGTGTATCGCCGGCCTGCGCGCGGTGCTCGACGAGGATGTGCTGGTCTACGCCGGATACGGGTCGACCGAGGCGCTGCCGATGTCGACGATCGAATCGCGCGAGCTCCTGGCCGGCCCGTCCGAACGCGCCCGCGCCGGCGCCGGCACCTGCCTCGGCCGACCGGCCGACCGGGTGCGGGCGCGAGTCGTGGCGATCACCGACGACCCGCTGCCCACCTGGGCCGACGCCCAGGCCCGGGAGGGGGAATTGGCGGCCACCCGCGGCATCGGCGAACTGGTGGTGGCCGGGCCGAATGTGAGCACTCGCTACTACTGGCCCGCCGCGGCGAACGCGACGGGCAAGATCGTCGACGGCGAGACCGTCTGGCACCGCACCGGCGACCTCGCGTGGATCGACGATGAGCAGCGAATCTGGTTCTGCGGGCGCAAATCCCAGCGGGTCCGCACCGCCGACGGGCCGATGTTCACGGTGCAGGTCGAGCAGATCTTCAATGCCGTCGCCGGTGTGGCGCGCACGGCATTGGTCGGGGTGGGCCCGGCCGGAGCACAACGTCCCGTGCTGTGCGTGGAACTACGCCCGGATGCCGATCGCGACGACGTGGCCGCCGTGCTGCGCGCGCGGGGCGCGGAATTCGAGCTCACCACGAAGATCTCGGAGTTCCTGTTCCATCCGGGATTTCCCGTCGATATCCGGCACAACGCCAAGATCGGGCGCGAACAGCTCGCGGTGTGGGCGGCCCGGCAGAGCGCGAAGGCGGCTCGATGAATGTGAAAGTTGTTGCGCTGCGCGCTGTTCCGATTGCCGGGTGGTGGTTTCTGCTGGCCGGTCCGGCGGTCCGGGACTCCGGCCGTCGCTGGCTACGCGCGCTGTGGTGGATCGACGCGGTGCTGAGCATCGGGGTACACGCCGCCCAGATTCCGGTCGCCGTGCGCGCCGGGCGAGGCAACGGCCGGTCCCGCGTGTACACCGCGGTCATGACGCAGCTGTTCGGGCTCACCTGGTGGCGCACCGAAACCATTCGTGGCACTGGCACTTTCGAGGAGACGCGATGAAGGCACTCGTCACGGGCGCATCCGGATTCCTCGGCGGCGCGCTGGTCCGGCGCCTGGTCCGTGAGGGCGGCCACGAGGTGACCGTGCTCGCGCGGCGCACCAGCGATCTCGGCGATCTGCCCGATCTCGACGGTGTGCGGATCGCCTACGGCGACCTCACCGACGAGGCGTCTCTAGAAAGCGCCTGCGCGGGAGTCGATGTCGTGTTCCACAGTGCCGCCCGGGTCGACGAGCGCGGCACCCGCGCACAGTTTCGCGCCGAGAACCTGCGCGCCACCGAAGTTCTGCTGCGCGGCGCCCGCGCCGCCGGAGCCACGCGTTTCGTGTTCATCTCCAGCCCGAGCGCCCTGATGGATCGCGACGGCGGCGATCAGATCGACATCGACGAATCGGTGCCGTATCCGCGCCACTATCTGAACCTGTACTCCGAGACCAAGGCCGCCGCCGAGCGTGCCGTACTGGCCGCCGACACTCCGGGTTTCACCACCTGCGCGTTACGGCCGCGCGCGATCTGGGGAGCCGGCGACCGCTCCGGCCCGATCGTGCGCCTGCTCGGCCGGACCGCACAGGGGCGCCTGCCCGATCTGTCGTTCGGCCGCTCGGTCCAGGCGTCGCTGTGCCATGTGGACAACATCGTGCACGCCTGCCTCGGCGCCGCCGGCTCCGATCGGGTCGGCGGCAAGGCGTATTTCGTCGCCGACGCGGAGAAGACCGACGTCTGGGCCTTTCTCGCCGAGGTGGCGAGCGGTCTCGGCTACCCGGCCCCCAGCCGCCGCCCCGATCCGCGCGTGCTGGCGGCAGCCGTGTCGGTGATCGACACCGTCTGGCGCATACCGGCGATCGCACGGCGCTGGTCGCCACCGCTGTCGCGCTACGTGGTGGCGTTGCTGACCCGCACCGCGACCTACGACACCGGCGCGGCGGCACGCGATTTCGGTTACGCGCCGATCATCGACCGCGACCAGGGCCTGGCCCGATTCCTGTCCTGGCTCGAATCCGAGGGCGGCATCGAGCAACTCACCCGCGATCTGCGGTAACGCAGAGTCAGGAGCCGATCATGAGTACCGTCTTCCGGCGGCGGATCTCGCCCACCGAGCGGATGTACTTTCCCATGCGCGACATGGCCCCGCCGTTTCTGATGCAACTGGCGATTCCGGGAACCGGAACCCTGGATGCGGAACGGCTGCGCCGGGCGGTCGCGGTCGCGGCCGCCGCCTGCCCAGGGGCCCGGCTGCGACGCGACGGCGCGTACTGGGTGGACACCGGCGTACCCCCCGCCGTGCGCGAGGTTCCCGGTCACGTCGTGAACTACGGCCGTCTCGAGGCCGATCCGGTACTCGCTTCGCCCATCGGCCCCACTCCCGAGAGCACCTGTGAGGTGCTGCTGCTGACCGGTGATCCGGTCACCGTGATCTTCCGGGTGTTCCACGGTGTCATGGACGGGATGGGCATGGTGCTGTGGGCTCGCAACGTCCTCGCCGCGCTGCGCGGTGAGCAGCCGGAAGAACTTCGCGACCCGGTCGCCGACCGCGAACTGGTGCGGCGCCTCGGCGCACCGGGCCGTCCCACCGCCATGATTCCCCGATTCCGCTCGGCGGTCGGCCACGGCCGTCAGGAGGTGGGCAACTCCCGGCATCTGCTGCGGCATCGCACCATCGCGGCCACCGGTCCCGGTGCGGTGGCACGGGTGTCGGCGCTGCTGGCCGACGCCGCGGGCAGCACGCAGCGGATCATGGTGCCGGTCGATCTGCGCCGCCACGACGCACAGTTGCGGTCGACGGCGAATCTGGCGTTGCCGCTGTTCCTCGACATCCGCCCCGGCCGGGATTGGCGGCAGGTGCGCGAACACATGCGGGCGGGTCTGCGGGACCGTACGGAACTCAACCAAATGGCCGCTAGCACGATCGCCAACGCACCGCACGCCGTCGGCCGCACCATTCTGCGCACCACCAACGCGCTCGGCGCCCGCTTCGGGCGCAACCTCGCCTCGGCGACGGTCTCGCACATGGGCCGCTTCGAGCTCGGCGAACTTGCGGTGCCCGGCTGGTCCCCCACATCGGTGCGCGTGCTGCCCCAGCACAGCGTCGCGATGCCGCTGCTGTTCGCGATGGTCGAGGCGGGCGGCCGCACCGAATTGACGGTCTCCGCACGCAACGGCCGCGGCATCGAGGATAGGCTCGAGGCACTGTTGGACCGCATCGCAGCCAGCCTGGAAAGCGAACTGCCGCAGCGGGATCCGGCCCTCGCATGACGCGCTGGGCGCGGCTGGTCGGTACCCGACCGAAACTGGTACTGCTCGCGGCGATCGGGTTCGCGATCGTGTGCGGGCTGTTCGGCGCCGACGTCCAGCAGCGCGTGAGCGCGGCCGGATTCGCCGATCCCGGAAGCGAATCCGCGCTCGTCGACCGGGTGGTCACCGCGCAGCTGGGCCGCCAGAACCCCGATGTGATCGCGATCTTCACCGCACCGGAAGGACAGGACCTCACCGCACTCGGCCCGCGCGTCCAGCAGGCGGTCGACCACATCGATCCGGCGCTGCTGGACCAGCCGGTGCAGACCTATTGGAACAATGCCCCACCGCGACAGGGTTTCCTGCGGTCGGCGGACGGCCGGCAGGGGCTGGCCGTGGTGTTCGCCGCCGGCGACGACAATCAGCGCATCGCGGCCTACCACGACATCGCCGCGGCACTGGACATTCCCGGCGTCTCGGTCCGCTTCACCGGCTACAGCGCCCTGGCCGACGAGATCGACCGGCAGTCCCGGCACGATCTGGTGCTCGCCGAATCCGTCTCGCTGCCGGTCACCGCGGCCATCCTCGTCCTGGTGTTCGGCGGGGTCGTCGCCGCCGGCCTGCCGCTGCTGGTGGGTGTGCTCACCGTCGTGGGCTCACTGGGCGCGGTCGGAGTAATCGCGCACGTCACCGAGGTGAGTGTCTTCGCCGTGAACGTCGCCTCGCTACTGGGACTCGGCCTGGCCATCGACTACGGACTGTTCGTGGTCACCCGGTTCCGGGAGGAACTCGCCGCGGGCGCCGCGGTGTCCGATGCGGTGATCCGCACCCTGGCCACCGCCGGTCGCACCGTCGGATTCTCGGCGCTGTTGCTGGCCTGTGCCTTCGCCGGAACGTTCGTCTTCCCGCAGGCGGTACTGCGATCGCTGGGCTTCGGGGCCATCGCGGCGGTGCTGCTGGCCGCCGGACTGTCGCTGACCGTCCTGCCCGCCGCACTCGCCCTGCTGGGTCATCGCGTCGGCGCCTGGAGCTGGCGGCGCGACGCCTTCGACCGCGGACAGCGGCGCGCCGAGCGGTGGTGGGGCCGGGTGGTGGACGCGGTGATGCGCCGGCCCGGTCTCGTGGCCGTCACGGTCGGCGGACTGCTGCTCGTGCTCGCCACCCCGGTGCTGAGCGTGCGGCTGGGCGATGTCGACCACACGGCCCTCCCGGCGGGCAATGCCGTGCGCGCCGGTGTCGACGAACTCGCCGCGCGTTTCCCGGAGGCCGGCAGTGGCGCGACCGTCCTGCTGCGCGGTGACGGCGCCCCACCCGACTCCCGGCCCACCGCCGCCGCGATCCGTGCGCTGGGCGCGGTTCCGGGTGTACACGACGTGCAGCGACTCGCCACGGTGGACGACGCGGTCGTGCTGCACGCGGCCTTCGACGATCCGGACCGCTCCCCCGCCGCCACCGACACCGTCACGCGGATCCGGAATCTCGAGCCACCCACCGGCGTCGACATCCAGGTCGGCGGCGAGACCGCGGCCACCGTGGACAGCGTCGCGGCCATCGCCTCCCGGATGCCGCTGATGATCGCGGTGATGGTGCTCGCCACGCTGATCCTGCTCGGCGCGGCGTTCCGCTCGGCGGTGCTGCCGGTGAAAGCGGTACTGCTGGCCTTCCTCAGCCTGGCCGCAACCTTCGGCATCCTGACCTGGATCTTCTGCCGGGGCCATCTCGCCGGCCTGCTGCAGGTGAGCGTGGGACCACTCTCGGCGGGAATGATGGTGCTGATCATCGCCGTCGTCTTCGGGCTCTCGACCGACTACGAGGTCTTTCTGCTCTCGCGCATGGTCGAGGCCCGTCACGCCGGTGGCGACACCGTGACCGCGGTCCGCACCGGCACGGTCCGCACCGCCCGCGTGATCACCGCCGCCGCAACGCTGCTGGTGATCATCACCGGCGCCTTCACCCTGTCCCCGTTGACGCCGATGCGATTTCTCGGCCTCGGCATGATCCTGGCGCTGGTCATCGACGCCACGCTGGTGCGGATGCTGCTGGTGCCGGCGCTGGTTCGGTTGATGGGCCCGATGAACTGGTGGCCGATGCGGCCCGCCCGCGATCGTTACCCCGAAGGTAATGGACCTCGCGCACGCGTGCGGGCAAGCTCGACATCATGATCGATACCGAAGGAACCCGGCTGTTCCACAGCACCATGCCGTTCACCGAAAAGCTCGGCGTCGAGGTCCTCGAGCACGGACCCAAGCTGGTGCGCAGCCGGCTCGCCTGGGACGAGAGCCTGTGCACCCTCGGCGGCGTCCTGCACGGCGGAGTGCTGATGTCGCTGGCCGACGCCACCGGCGCGGTGTGCGCGTACCTGAATCTGCCGGAGGGCAAACAGGGCACCACGACGGTGGAGTCGAAGACGAATTTCCTGCGGGCGATCAAGTCCGGCTACGCGGTGGCCTCGTCGACGCCGTTGCACGCGGGACGCAGCTTCATCGTGGTGGAGACCGAAATCCACGACGACGCAGGCAAACTCGTCGGCAAGGTCACCCAGACGCAAGCGGTGTTGTGAGCGCGAGCGCCCTCGTCACACGCCGGAACCGGCGCTGATCGCCATCCGCCCCACAGTGCGGCGGGTGGCGATCAGATCGACGACGGTGTCCAGCTCGGTCCAGTCACGCACCTCCACCCGGGGACGTAACGCCTTCTCCTCCACCAGCTTCCACAGCTGCGCCCGGTACTGCTCGATCAGTTCGGGTTCGGTTCGCGACAGCAGTCCCATCGAGAAGCCGGTGACCGTTTTGAGTTCACCCAGCAGTGTGGAGGTATCGACCGCGCCACCACCGGCGCTGAAGGCGACCAGCGTGCCGTGCGGGCCCAGGCTGTCCACCCCGCGCTGCACCAGCTCACCGCCGACACCGTCGAGCACGATGTCGAAGGGCCCGGGCCACGATTCGTCGTAGGTCAGCGCGGCATCGGCGCCGCACTGCCGCACGACATCGAATTTGCCGGCCGAGCCCACCGCGGCGACCACCCGGGACGCTCCCGCGGCCCGGGCCAGCTGCAGCGCCAGATGTCCGACTCCGGAGGCGGCGGCGGTGACCAGCACCGAGGCGCCCGCAACGGATTTCGCGGCGCGTACAACGCCCATCGCGACCAGGCCGCCACGGACCACGGCCAGGGCGTCGGCCGCCGGCACACCGGCCGGGATCTCGGTCACCATCGCCGGTGCGGCACAGACGTATTCGGCGTACAACGAAGCGAACACCACCCCGCCCACCCGGGTACCGATCCAGGATTCCGCGACGCCGGGGCCCACCGCGACCACCGTCCCGACCATCTCACCGCCGGGATTCGCCGCGGCATCGGCCCGCAGCATGCGCACCACACCCACACCTACACCGGTCAATTCGGTGCGGACCAGCACTTGCCCCGGTCCGGGCTCGGGACGCTCGATTTCCACGAGCCGGGAGCGGGCGAGGCGATCGGCCGCGGGAGTGAACTGAATTGCGCGCACTGACAGCGCCTTTCGACCTGGGCGGCACGCGGCCGCGGGCTGATGCTCGGAGTGAATCGACAGCTGTGGGGGTCACTTTCGCCACCACCTCGAATTCTTACTACCGACGTAAGATTAGGAGGCAGCCGTTCGATAGGTCAAGGCGATTTTTATGTCGGTGGTAACATTTCGCCATGGCCACTGCGACCCCGGGACTGCGCGAAACGAAGAAGCAGCAGACCCGTCAGGAGATCTCCGACACCGCGACCAGGCTGTTCATCGAGCGCGGATTCGAGGCGACGACCATCGCGGAGATCGCGGAGGCGGCGCGGGTGGCGAAGAAGACCGTCACCAACTACTTCCCGCGCAAGGAGGATCTGGCGCTCGACCATCACGAGCAGTTCGTCGGCGCGCTCGCCGCGGCGGTGGCCGCCCGTGCCGCGAACGAATCGGCACTCGACGCGCTACGCCGCCTGTATCGTTGCGCGGCACAGGATTACGCGGCCGACGTCGGATTCTCCGGCCCGGAGTTCAGCCGCATGCTCGCCGACAGCCCGACACTCACCGCGCGCGTGCGCGAACTGCACGAGCTGCGCGAACAGGCCCTGGCCGAGGTGCTGCCCGGCGACGACCTGCTGCGCCGCGCGGCGGCCGCCCCCTTGGCGGCGGCCTGCCGACTGCTGTTCCAGCGCATCCAGCAGCTGCAGCTGTCCGGCGCTTCGCGGCGCCGGGTCGCGGCCACCGTCACCGCCGAGGCCGAGCGGATCTTCGATCTGCTGGAACCAGCCTTCGGCGAGTACGGCCGCGCTTCGGAGTGAACGGAGGGAGTGACCGTCTCACAGTGAGCGCAGACGCGGCACCAGCTCCGCCGCACGTTCGGCGTATTCGACCGGATTCCGGTCCGGCATGATGTCGAATTGCGTAATTCCCAGCGCCGCATAGCGTTCGGCGTCGGCGACGAAGGCGTCGGGATCGTCGACGACCGGGCCCAGATAGGTGGCGGTCTTGCGGATCGCGTCGTAATCGCGCCCCTCGGCCGCGCAATGGGCGCGCAGCACATCGAGTTTGTGCGTGACGTCCTCGGGCGAGGAGGCGAACAGATTGCACGCGTCGGCGTAGCGGGCGACCAGCAGCAGCGTCTTCTTCTCACCGCCCCCACCGATCAGGATCGGCGGCCGCGGACGGCTCAACGGCGCGGGTACGCACAATGTTTCGTCCAATCGGTAGTGCGCGCCGCGATACGGGCCGTTGTCGTCGCTCCACATCTGCAGGCAGATCTGCAGCGTCTCCTCGAGCCGTTCGAAGCGCACCCCCATCGGCACCAGCGGCACGCCCAGCCCGCGCTGCTCCCGCTCGTACCAGGAGGCGCCGATGCCGAGCTGCGCCCGCCCGCCCGACAGCACATCGAGGGTGGTGACGATCTTGGCGAGCAGACCGGGGTACCGGTACATCACGCCGGTCACCAGTACCGCCAGGCGCATCCGCTCGGTCAGCGCGGCCACGTACCCCAGGGTCGTATAGGCCTCGAGCATCGGCTCCTCGGCCACCCCGGCGTGTTCCATCTGGAAGTAGTGATCCATCACCGTGAATTCGGTGAAACCGCCCTCCTCGGCGATCCGCGCGGTCTCCGCGATGGCGCCCGCGGTGCGAGCCGGATCGGCGGGAGTGGAGAAGTTCCAGTAGTGCAGACTCAGTTCCATGACGCCTCGATTCTGCGCAGCGGTGGACAGGTGTCGATACCCGCACACAGCCTATCCATCACCACGGCACCACCGGCGTCGCGCGCCACGGGCGGCGTGAATCCGTTGCGGCCGTTGCCTATTCGAAGGCGGATCGATGAGCCTGCGCCGGTGGGTCACAAATCGAACGGGAGAATCCGGAAGGACCGCATGCCGGGCGACAACGGCTCGATCGCGCGGAAATCCCGCTGGTCGAGGGTGAGGATCCGATCGGTCTTGTACCTGTCCGCAAGAACGACACCGACCGCGTCGGCCAAATCGAGCCGCAAACCCTCGTACTTCTGCCGGACGGACTGAGCCGCGACAACATCGGCAGGCTTCAACTCCGCCAACCGGTATTGACCTTCGGTCATGCGATCGGCCAACGCGTCCACAACCTGCATCGCGGCGGAAAAGTCCAGGTCGCGGTGGATCAAATGGTCCAGCTCGGTGAGAACCAGAGGTGAGATCGCCAGGATTTCTCTGTCCAAAATTTCGGCGATGCGCGGCTGTTCGGGCTGGTCTGCATCGAATCCAGCGAACAGCGCCGAAGTATCCGCGACGATGATCACCGCCGGGCCGCTCGCTCTTTGATATGGGCGTGAATGTCGTCATCCATGGAGGCCGCATCACGGACGCGCCCACTCCGAAAGACCGGCAGCGCTCGCTTTTTCGGGAGACCGGACGTCTCCAGCAGTTGCCGGATGGCGGTCCGGATCAACTCCGCCTTACTGACGCCGGTGGCCGCTGATACGGCGTCGAGACGCATCTCCAAGTCCTCCGGAAGGTACACGGTGGTCTTGTTCATGCCATATATGGTACCACCCGTCCGGCGCCAGTCACTTACGCACCGTAACTCGTTCGATACTGGTTAATTGCCCGCTACCGTGTTCACTGGACTTATCCTGCCCACATGACAACCAGCAAAGAGGGAGTATACGTGGGGCCATTGCACCAATTGGCCCGTGGCGCATGGCAATCATTGCTGGTCATCGGCCTGCTGTCGGTGATCGTCGGGATTATCGTGCTCGTCTGGCCCGGTCCGACGCTCGCCGTGGCCGGCATCCTGTTCGGCGTCTACCTGCTGATCTCCGGGATTCTGCAGTTGATCGCCGCCTTCGGCCCGCACGTCAGCACCGGCTACCGGGTACTGACTCTCATCAGCGGCATCCTGTCGTTCATCCTCGCCTTCTTCGCCTTCCGCAGTATCGGCAACTCGCTGGTGCTGCTGGCCCTGTGGATCGGCATCAGCTGGCTTTTCCGCGGCATCGCCGCCATGGTCGCGGGAGCCGAAGCGCCGCAAGGGGTTCCGGGCCGCGGCTGGGCGATCTTCTTCGGCGTCCTGTTGTTGATCGGCGGTATCGCACTGGTGGTCTGGCCCATCCACTCGATCACCGTGCTGGCGCTGGTCGTCGGCTGGTGGCTGATCTTCATGGGCGTGATGGAGATGATCTACGCATTCGAAGTCCGCAGCGTGGCCAAGAAGACTCCTGCCGAGCTGTGATCGGCCGGTACGGCCCTTCGCCAACATGCGCCTGCGGACCGGGCCTTTCCCCTGCTACGGTCGGGTCCCCTACAGGTTGCCCGCAAGGAGATTCACCATGGGTATCATCACGATGATCATCATCGGCCTCATCGCCGGTGCGATCGCTCGCCTCCTGGTTCCCGGTAAGGAGAACTTCGGCTGGATTCTGACCATCGTGCTAGGCATCGTCGGCGGTTACGTCGGCGGGACCCTGGGCAGTCTGGTCTTCGCCCCGCACAAGTTCAGTGTCCACCCACCCGTCCAGCACACCTTCCTCGGCGCGATCGTCGGTTCCGTGATCATCCTGCTCATCTACAAGGCGATCCGCAGTCGCGTCTGAGCGCATACGACACGGGCCCGGCTCCCTCGGGAGCCGGGCCCGTTGCCGTCTCGGGTCAGGGCCGGCAGACCGCCGACTGGGAATGTCCGCCGATCTGCGAAAACAGCCCGCGCGGGAACAGGATTCCGTACAGCGAGACGTCGAGGGAACACAGATAGGCGGTGGCGTAGGTGCCGTCCGCGGTGAACTTGCCGACGTCGGACAGGATTCCGGGCAGATCGATCGCGGCCTGATCCAGTTTCGCGCCGTTGTCGATCAGCAGCGTCAGCGCGTCCCGAGTGGAGTTCTGCGCCGGAACCAGTTTCGGCTGCACCTGCGAGACCATCGCCACCAGACTGTCCGTGGCGGTGGCGATCCGGACCGTCGAGGCCAGCAGCGATTGCCCTTGGTCGTAGAGTCCGCTGATCAGCGCCCGGGTCTGAGTGATCAGGGTTTCCAGTTCGCCGCTGCGCCGGGCCAGACCCGACATCACGCCGGACAGGTTGGTGATGATGTCTTTCAGGATCGCGTCGCGACGCTCGAAGTCCGACGCCAATGCGGCGGCCTGGGTGATGAAGGCGGACAGTGATACGCCGTCGCCCTGCAGCGCCTGGATCAACGTCGTCGACAGGTCGTTCACCTGTTCCGGGAGCAGATTCTCGAACAGCGGCTGAAAGCCGTTGAGAAAGGCCGAGATATCGAAGGACGGCTCGGTGTGCTCCAGCGGAATTCGCCCACCGGCCGCGAGCACGTGCGCATCCGGCGCGGTACCGGGCGCCAGCGCGAGGTAGCGCTGACCGATCAGGTTCTGATAGCGGACCAGCGCCTTGGTATCGGAGTAGAGATGCTGATCGCGCTGCACCTCGAAGGTCACCTTCGCCAGATGCTTGTTGGTCTGGGGGTTGACGTCGAAGCCGATCGCGGTGACCTTGCCGACCCGCACGCCGGCGATCCGCACGTCGTCGTTGGGCCGCAATCCGAGCACATCGCTGAAGATCGCCGAATAGCGGTCGGTCGGGCCGCTCACGGTGCGCGCCAGGGTATTCCAGATGACCACCGTGACCAGAATCGAGACGATGGCGAATGCGCCGAACCCGAGTGCCTGCTTGCGGATGCTCATCGGCACCCGGAACCACGGACGAGCAAAACCACGCCTCCTCGAACTTCACACGAAACCCGAAACGCCGGCAATGATTGCGCTGACCGCAGGCACTGTAGTCGGAGGCGCCCGATTGTGACCCGAGCCACGCCGGTCGGAGACGACAACAGCCCGGCGCTGATCGCGCCGGGCTGTTGTGCGGACGGTACGAGGGGACGTACCGGAGTCTGGATCAGTCCACGATCGAGCCGTTGGAGGCCGCGCGCTGCTTCGCGGCGCGGGCCGCCCTCCGCTCGGCACGCATCTGCTCGAGCTCCTGCTCGAGGCTGTCCGCGATGCGGAACTGGCCGGTGTCGTAGGCACTCAGCGGATCGGAGTCGTCGTCGGAGGCATCGGATTTCGCGGGCTTGCTCGCCTTGCCGTCGGCGACCGAATCCGCCGCATCGGTATCGGACCGGCGGCTCGAGGACTTCTTCGGGGTCCAGATATCCGGTTCGACAATGGGATCGACCGTCTCCACCGTGCGCGCGGATTCGGCGGCCGGCGCGTCGGCAGTAGTGGTGGTGTCGCCGGCGCCCGGCAGCGCGGCCATCGGGGCCGGACGGGTGTCGGGCGCGGCCTGCCGGATGAAGCTGACGAAGGTCGGCATGCTGCGGCGAATCTGTTCGGCCGGGTCGGGCAGATCGCGGATCTGATCGGTGGCCTGGGTGATGGCCTGGCCGTAGCGCTGGCTGGCCGCGTCGTGCACCAGCAGCGCCACACCGATCATCACCGGTGCCACGGCGTGTACGCCGACGTTGTACCAGTCGCCACTGCGCAGGTACGGGTAGGTGTTGAGGCCGACGGTCAGCGCCAGCAGGGCCAGTTCGGCGAGCGCGACCTGACGGCGGCTCTCCAGGATGCCCCATTCGGCGACCTTGTTGGTGCCGATCATGATGATGACCAGGCAGACGCTGATCATTCCTTCGAGCAGGTAGCTGAACCAGTACAGCGGGTCGGTGGGGCCACCGGGCGCGATGTTGTGCTGCACGTTGACCGCCGACCACAGCATGCCGGCGATGACCACACCCGCGAGAGCGCGCATCGACCAGGCGCGATGCCGGTACAGCGACGCCACCTTCGCGTGCGGGCTGGATTCTCGTCTCTGCGCCGCAATTGCCTTGCGGGCCATCAACAGATCTCGCATATCGGCCTTCGCGATCGCTTCGGAGGTCTGCCTGGCGCGGTCGGACGTCGAAGCCGCCGCCTGTACATTTTTCCAGCGCTGTTCGCGTTCCTGCTCGCGGATCTTCTCCGCGAGTTCACGTTCGGCCTGCAGCTCGTTCTCGGAGAGGGCCTCGGTCAGCGCGGGATCGAACTGGTACGCAAGCCGCCCGCGGGCCTTCTCGACCCGTCGCGCGAGCTGCCTGACCTCATCTTCTCCCGGGTGTTCGACGGTCAACTAGACCACCGCCCGGTGAGATACGGTGGCCGGCAAGTGTTCACGAAGTGGGAACGGCACATGCCATTCATAGTCGATGAACCGCCATCTGCGAAACTGCGGATTAGCCCCAATGCCAGACTTATTCGGCGTGTCGCGCGCGGCACGCCGATTCGGCGTGTCGCAATGGGCTGCGCGGCAGCGTGTTTCACCTGGTTCGGACCGAGCAGGTAACTGCTTCGGCCGCGGCGGAGATCCGGACCCCAGGTGCAGATTCGAGCCGTGGGGTGGAGACTCGGGGCCGCGGCGCCGGGAGCTCAGGCCGCGAGGCGAAGACTTCAGACCGCAGCGGCAGGGGCCCAGAGCGGAAACTCGGACCGCGGCGGCAGGGGCGCTCAGGCCGCGGGGTGGAGACTCCAGACTGCGGCGGCGTTCAGCCCTCGGAGCGGACACTCAGACCTGCGGCGGCAGGAGCCCAGGCCGCGGGAGCGGAGACTCGGAGCGCGGCGGCGGCGCAGGCCGGGGGCGGAGACTCGACCGGGCGTGGGGGGCTCAGGCCGCGGCGGCCCGCGCCAGCATCCGGCGCACCTCGTCCGGATCCTCCACGTCGACGACGATCCGGCTGAATTCGGTGCCGGTCAGCTCGATCCGCACCCCGCGTCCGTCGAAGCGGGTATCCCAGAACTCCTTGCGGCCTTTGCCGCGGAAGACACCGGCCGCGATCACGCCCGGGAAGAAGGTGCCCGGCGCGCGCATCCACGGCGGCCGGAGATCCACCTCGGCGGGCGCGACGACGGCGATGTGGGACAGATCGAAGCGCACCCGTTCGCACAGCGAGAGCAACCGGTGGGTGCCACGAACATGGACGGTGACCGTCGTACCCGTGATCTCGATATCGACCATCGCACACCTCATCTCGCCGAGTGGGTCCTCGGGATCCATGGTGCCGAGCGGTCCTGATCGGAATCTGTGCCGATCCTTTGAAATCTCTCAGATTTGCGAGCCCGGATTACCGCTCGCGATCTGCGAGGATGCGCTGTTCGAGTCGCTGCGTCAGCGAACGCACCCGCTCGTCGACGCTCAGCTTGTGGTCGAGGGCCACGTTCACCGCGCCCCGCAGCAGGGCGTACGGCTCCCACCCCGCGGGCGCCACGGTGCGCGCGGACCGGCGTTCGATGCCACCGGCGATCACCTCGGCGGCCCGCCGGGCGGTGATGCGCTGATTCAGCGGCCAGGGCAGCAGCGCGCCGAATTCGGCGCCCAGTTCGTCCTCGTCCAGGGTGTCGTGGGTCATCGCCGTCTCCACCACACCGAAATAGGCGATTCCGGCGGAGGCGCCCGTTCCGCCGAGTTCCACCCGCAGCGCGCGGCCGAGTTGTTCCACCCCGGCCTTGCTCACCATGTACGGCGAACCGCCCATACCGGGAGCGAACGCGGCACACGAGGAGACCACGACGACGTGGCCGTGCGCGGCGATGACGTCGTCGAGCGCGGGCTGGATGGTGTTGAAGGCGCCGGTGAGGTTGATCGCCAGCACCCGGTCGAAATCCTCGGGATCGAGCAGCCGCACGGTGGCCGGGCGCGGGACCACGCCGGCGTTGGCCACCACCACATCGATGCGCCCGAAATTCTCCCGCACCTGTCCGACGGCCAGCCGCATTCCCTCCCGGTCGGCCACGTCGACGGTGATCGCGACGGCCCGGATGCCCAGTGCGGACGCACTCGCACGGACGGCCTCGGCGTCGATATCGAACAGCGCGACGTAGGCGCCGCGGTCGTAGAGCCGCCGGGCCAGCTCGTAGCCGATGCCGGCGGCGCCGCCGGTGATGATCACGACCTTGTCGGCCACGTCGAATCGCTCGCCCCCGCCGATGACCGGGGCCAGCAGCGTGCGCACCATATCGAACGGTCCTGTGATCATCGGATACTGCTCATCTCCGCGGTGGTCGACTCCGGCGCGTGGCGCGACAGCAGGTAGGAGTCCGCGTCGAAACTCGCTACCCGGCGGCGGTATTCGAAACTCCAGTTCGGGTACAGCCCGGCGTTCTCGCCCTTGTCGGTGGTGTAGTAGCTGTCGCAGCCGCCGCCCAGCCACACGGTATCGCGACTACGCCGCCGCATCTCGTCGAGGAAGCGGTCCTGCACCGAGGCTCGGACCTCGACACGGTCGACAGCGTTGTCGCGCAGGGTTTTCAGCGCGTCGACGATATAGGCGATCTGCGATTCGATCATGAAGATCGCGGACTGGTTCCCCGCGGCGCCGAACGGTCCCAGAGTCAGGAACATATTGGGGAAACCCGCGATCGCCGCACCCAGATAACTGCTGGGCCGGCGGCGGTAGTGGTCGGCCACGGTCAGTCCGCCGACGCCCTCGATCCGCTCGTACAGTTTCGGTATCGCACCGAACCCGGTGCCCCAGACGATGGTGTCGATCGGGTACTCCGCACCGTCGGCGGTGACGATCGACTCGGGACGGATTTCGGCGATCGACTCCGTCACCACCTCCACGTTGTCGCGGGTGAGGGCCGGATAGTACGCATCGGAGAAGATCGCGCGCTTGCAGCCGATCATGTAGTCGGGGGTCAGTTTCCGCCGCAGGGCAGGATCGCCGACCTGGCGGCGCAGCTGCATCCGCGACAATGCCTGGAACGGATGGCGGAAGCGGCGGTCGACGAATCCGACCAGGCCGAAACTCTCGATTCCCGCGTAGTAGGCGCCCCGGAGCGCGGTGCCCAGCAGCGGTAGCCGGCGCAACAGTGCGCGCTCCACGCCGAGCGTGGGCCGATCCAGGCGGGAGACGATCCACGGGGCCGAGCGCTGGAAGACCGTGAGCCGTCGCACCTTCGGCGCGATCTCGGGGATGAACTGCACCGCCGAGGCGCCCGTGCCGATCACGGCGACACGCTCGCCGGTCAGGTCGTGCTCGTGGTTCCAGTGCAGCGAGTGGAACTGGGTGCCGCGGAAAGTCTCGCGCCCCGGCATATTCGGAATTTTCGCCTCGCTGAACGGGCCCACCGCCGAGATCAGCACATCGGCGCTGAGGACTCCCCGGTCGGTGCGCACGAGCCACCGCCGCCGCCCTTCGTCCCACCGCGCGCGCTCTACGGCGGTGCCGAAGCGCATATGCCGCACGACATCGTGGCGTTCGGCGACGTCGCGCAGATAGCCGAGGATTTCGGGCTGGCGTCCGTAGGTGCGCGACCAGTCGGGATTCGGCGCGAAAGAATAGGAGTAGAGGTGCGAGGGCACATCGCAGGCGCAACCCGGATAGGTGTTGGCCTGCCAGGTGCCGCCCAGATCGCCGGCGCGTTCGAGAATCAGGAAGTCCTCGAATCCGGCCGCGCGCAACGACACCGCGAGGCCGATTCCGGCGACTCCGGCGCCGATCACCGCGATCGGCGTGTGTTCGGCGGGGGCGCTCTCGGATACTGCCATCGTCGAATTCCTTTCGGTGCGGGCGTCGTTGCCCGAAACAACCGGTCTCGTACTCACAGATCGAGTTCGAGAGTGTCGCCCGCCGCGCGGGAGACGCAGGTGAGCATGGTCGTCTCGCGTTCGGCGGGACTCAGCCGCCGATCGCGATGGTCGACAGCGCCGGCGTGCACGGTCACCGCGCAGGTACCGCAGAAGCCCTGCCGGCACGAGTAGGCGACATCGGGCAGGACCCGGCCGATGGCCGCGAGTGCCGATTCGTCGGCGGCCACGTCCACCGTGTGACCGCTGCGCCGCAGCCGGATCCGGAACGGACGGCCGTGCTGCACCGGCAGCGGCGAGAACCGTTCGGTGTGGACCGAAACGGTCGGCTCGTGGGCGGCGTCGGTGTCCAATGCTGCGGCCATCAGCGGTGGCGGACCGCAGACGTAGATCGCGGTGCCGCGCGGTACGTCGGCCAGAATCAGATCGAGATCGGCGACACCGCATTCGTCGTCGGGCCGGATCTCGAGCCGTCCGCCGCGATGGACCGACAGCTCGTCGAGGAACGGCATCGTCGCCCGGCTGCGGCCGAGATAGACCAGCCGCCAATCGATTCCGCGCCGTTCGGCGTCGGCCACCATCGGCAGCAGCGGCGTGATGCCGATACCGCCGGCCACGAAGACGTAGTGCGGGGCATCGACATACCCGAAGGCGTTGCGCGGCCCGCGCACGCGCAACCGGTCCCCCACCGCCACGTCGCGATGGATCTCGGCGGATCCACCGCCGCCGTCGGGCAGGTGGCGCACGGCGATGCGATAGCTTCCGCGGTCGGCCGGGTCTCCGTTGAGCGAATACTGCCGCTGACGACCGGAGGGCAGCAGCACATCGATGTGGGCGCCCGGAACCCAGCGCGGCAACCGCGCGGCGTAGGGTGCGACCAGGGTCAGCACGACCACATCCGAGGCCTGCGTCTCGCGCCGGGCCACGATCAGCTCGCGTTCGAAACCGCTGCGCCGCACCGGATTCGGTCGCGACAGCAGATCGAGGGGTGGCTCCGTGGTGACGCCGCGCCGATACAGGTCGAAGACCGCGCCGACCGCCCGCAGCGGCAGCGACGGCCGATATCCCGGCCGCTCGGCGGCCACCGGGTACGCCGCCGCCGTCACCGCCGGCCCTCGCGCGCGGCCGGCGATTGCGCGAGATAGCGCAGCGCGTTGTCCATGCTCCCGAGCTGGGAGGGATGGAATCCGGGCCGCAGATACCGCGGAATCTCGGTCAGGAAGGTCGACATCCGCGGCACCACGCCGCGCGCGGAGGCGCTGAGAAATTGCAGCGGCCAGAACCGCCCCTTGCGGGGATCGGGATCCTTGCCGAACAGATAGCCGCCCGCGATCACGAACAGCACCAGCAGCGACGAGCTGGCCAGCACGGCCGTGCGGGCCTTGCGCAGGTAGCCGCCGTCGACGTGCATGTACGCGTCGTAGACCACGCTGCGGTGTTCGACCTCCTCCGCGCCGTGCCAGCGGATCAGGTCCAGCATCGCCGGATGCATGTTCTTGGCCTCGAGCACGTCGTTGGTCAGCAGCCACTCGCCGATGACGGCGGTGTAGTGCTCCATCCCGGCGAACAGGCCCAGCCGCTCACACAGCCACTCGTGTTTGGCGCGGCCGGTCAGGCCGTGATCACCGAGCAGGCGATCGACCAGCCAGGCCACCGTCTCCACCATCGGGGCCACGTCGAGCCCGAGCGATTCCAGGTGGCGGCGCGCCTGCGCGTGCGAGCTGGCGTGCTGATTCTCCTGGCCGATGAAGCCCTGCACCTCTTCGCGCAGGCGCTCGTCGTCGATATAGGGCAGCGCTTCGGCCAGGGCCGCGGCCATCGCGCGTTCCCCCTCCGGGAGAACCAGATGCATCACATTGATGATGTGGGTGGCCATGACCTCGCCCGGAATGTAGTGCATGGGGACGGAGTCGAAATCGAATCGCACATCGCGAGCCCTGATCGCGTGGGCTTGGTCGTCGTAGACCGAGGTGTTCATGGCGCGTCCTTGCGGGTGGTCGAAGCGATGCTCCGACCGTAATGTTGACATCACTAGATGTCAACAGCGGTCGATGTCAACAAAACGCCTCGTCACCGCCCCCCGGTAGCATCACCGCCATGGCCGATTCGCCGCACACTCCGAAAACGGGCAGCCGCCCCTGGCGTGGACGCGAACCGGCGGACCGCATCGCCGCACGTCGCGAACGGCTGCTGCAGGCCGGTTACGAACTCATGGCCGGCGTCGGCGCCGCCGAGACCTCCATGCGCGGAGTATGCCGACAGGCCGGGCTCACCGAACGTTATTTCTACGAGAGTTTCGCCAATCTCGACGATTTGACGACCACCGTCCTCGAGAACACCGTCGAACAGTGCCGGGATCGGCTGCTCGCCGCGCTGGCCGACGCGCCCGAGGACCGGGACCTGCTGTTCGGTCACGTGGTGCGCGCGTTCACCGATTTCCTGACCGAGGACCCCCGGCGTGGGCGGATCCTGTTCGTCGAATCCATCGCCACCCCGGCACTGACCCGGCGCGGCAGCGAACTGGTCGCGGTGATCACCGGGCCGATCGCCTCGGTGATCGCCGCCGACGACACCGACACACCGGCTCCCGACGAGACCGACACGACGCTCAACGCGATGGCCATCTTCGGTGCGCTCGCCTACTGCTATCGCCCGTATCTGATCGGCGACATCACCATCGACCGGGAGCGGTTCGACAACCACGCCGCCGCGATCATCCGGCAGCTCAGCACCGTGCGCTCGGCGCCGGTTCTGCGCTGAACACCTCCCGCCCACACCCCGGTGGCGGCACCGCTCGAAACGGTGCCGGACCTTGCCTCGTCCACCCTTCCGTAGTAGCGTCCAGACACGTGTCCATCAACGATGGATCCGGAATGCGGAAGGATTTCTCATGACGTTGGTCAAGCCGCGGCAGGTCTCCGGGGGCGAACACGAGCACGGCCACCTCGAAGAGTTCCGCACCGATCCGATCGCGCTGATGCAGCGGGTGCGCGCGGAGTGCGGCGATGTGGGCGCGTTCCGGCTGGCCGACAAGGACGTCATCCTGCTCTCCGGCGCCGAGGCGAACGAATTCTTCTTCCGCGCGGCCGACGAGGATCTCGACCAGGGCGCCGCCTACCCGTTCATGAAGCCGATCTTCGGTGACGGCGTGGTCTTCGACGCCAGCCCCGAGCGCCGCAAGGAGATGCTGCACAACCAGGCCCTGCGCGGTGACTTCATGCGCGGGCACGCCGAAACCATCGCGCACGAGGTGCACCGGATCGTCGAAGGCTGGGGCGACGAGGGCGACATCGACCTGCTCGAGTTCTTCGCCGAGCTGACGATCTACACCTCCTCTGCCTGCCTGATCGGCAAGAAGTTCCGGGAGGAACTCGACGAGCGGTTCGCGCACCTGTATCACGAACTCGAACGCGGCACCGACGCGCTGTGCTACGTCGATCCCTACGCGCCCATCGAGAGCTTCCGCCGCCGCGACGAGGCGCGGGCGAAACTGGTCGAACTGGTCCAGGAGATCATGAACGGCCGCATCGCGAACCCGCCGCAGGGTAAAGAGGATCGCGACATGCTCGACGTGCTGGTCTCGATCCGCGACGAACAGGGTGAGCTGCGGTTCTCCGCCAGCGAGATCACCGGCATCTTCATCTCGATGATGTTCGCCGGCCACCACACCACCTCCGGCACCGCGGCCTGGACGACCATCGAACTGCTGCGCAATCCCGAGGTGCTGGACCGGGTCGTCGGCGAACTCGACGAGCTCTACGCCGACGGCCAGGACGTGAGTTTCCATGCGCTGCGCCAGATTCCGCACCTCGAGGCGACGATCAAGGAGACGCTGCGGCTGCATCCGCCGCTGATCATCCTGATGCGCGTCGCGCGCGGCGAATTCGAGGTGTGCGGGCACAGCATCGCACCGGGCGATCTGGTCGCGACCACACCGGCGGTCTCCAACCGGATCGCCGAGGACTTCCCCGACCCCGACCGCTTCGACCCGGGCCGCTACGTCGATCCGAACCAGGCGGATCTGGTGAACCGCTGGACCTGGATCCCGTTCGGCGCCGGACGGCACCGCTGCGTCGGTCAGGCGTTCGCGCTCATGCAGTTGAAGGCGATCTTCTCGATCCTGTTGCGGGACTGGGAATTCGAGATGGCGCAGCCCTCCGACAGCTATCGCAACGACCATTCCAAGATGGTGGTGCAGCTGCAGCAGCCGTGCACGGTCCGGTACCGGCGCCGGCGGCGCGGGTGAGCGCGGCGCGGCTTCCGGGCACGGTGGTGGCCGTCACCGGTGGCGCGCGGGGCATCGGCTGTTCGATCGCCGAGCATCTGCGCGACGCCGGTGCGCGGGTGGTGCTCGGCGATATCGACACGGCCGCCGTCGCCGCGACCGGATCGCGGCTCGGCGCCGCGGCGGCCCTGGCGCTCGACGTGACCGATCCGGCCTCGTTCGCGGACTTCCTCGCGAAGGCCGAGACCGCGGCCGGCCCCGTCGACGTCTTGATCAACAATGCCGGCATCATGCCCGTCGGCCGCTTCACCGGCGAATCCGACACCATCACCCGCCGCATCCTCGAGGTCAATGTGCTCGGGGTCATGAACGGCACCAAAGCCGCACTGCCGCAGATGCTTTCGCGCGGACGCGGTCATATCGTGAATATCGCGTCGCTGGCCGGGGAAAACCCCACGCCCGGTATGGCGACCTATTGCGCGAGTAAACAGGCGGTGCTCGGCTTCACCGAGGCCATGCGGCTGGAATGCCGCGGCAGCGGGGTGCACTTCTCGGCGGTGTTGCCGACGTTCACCCGCACCGAACTGATCGCCGGAACCAAGGCGCCGATGGGCCTGCTGGCCGAACCCGAGGATGTCGCCCGGGCGGTGACGCGGCTGATCGCGCGACCGCGGCGCCGGGTGACCGTGACCCGGGCGGCCGGGGTGGCGATGGCGTTCAACAAGCTCACTCCGCGCGCGTTCGGCGAATTCACCGCCCGCCGCATGGGCGTGCACCGAATATTCACCGACGAGGTCGATCGGGCCGCCCGCGCGGACTACGACCGGCGGGTCGGCAACACGCCGGAAGGCTGAAACCGCAAAATTCCGGCCGCTGCCGGATATATTCGAATCGGCATACGCCCTGGTCATCGCCCGGAAATCGGCGAATATTCCGGCGTGCGTCCTTCGACGTCTTTTGAGAGCCGCACCAACGGGTACCCAATCTGGGTCGGATTCAGTTGGAAGCGAGGTATCTCGAATGACACATGAACCGATCGCCCGTCGTGCCGAAACCGCCGCACGCCACGGTGCCAACAGTTACGACAACATCGAACCCTGGTTCGAGAAACTGGCCGCTCTGGATCATGCCGATCCGCATCGGGAGTCGGTCCGAGCGGAAATCATCGAACTCTGCCTGCCGCTGGCCGAGCATATCGCTCGGAAATTCGCCGGCCGCGGCGAGACGTTCGACGATCTGCACCAGGTGGCGAGGCTCGGTCTCGTCCTGGCCGTCGATCGATTCGACCCGGCACGGGGAAATTCCTTCCTCTCCTTCGCCGTGCCGACCGTGATGGGCGAGGTTCGCCGTCACTTCCGCGATTACACCTGGTCGACCCGGGTACCGCGCGCCGTCAAGGAATTGTGGCTGCGCATCGGCCCGACGACCGAACATCTGGCTCACGAACTCGGGCGAATGCCCACGGCCCGGGAGCTGTCCGACGCTCTCGACGTCGACGGGCCGCAGGTGGTGCAGGCCATGATCGCCGGCAACGCCTACCAGCCGAACTCCATCGACGCCGTCGTCGACACCGACGACGGCGCGATCATGGACAAGCTCGGCGCCGAGGAACAGTGTTACCAACTGACCGAGGACGCGATGGCGGTTCGCCCGCTCATCGACGCGTTGCCCAGCCGGGAACGCAGAATTCTGATCATGCGCTTCTTCGAATCCAAGACGCAGAATCAGATCGCCGAGAAACTGCAGATCTCCCAGATGCACGTCTCCCGCATTCTGTCGCGCACGCTGAAAAGTCTTCGGCAGCAGGCGCTCTGCGAGCCGCAGCCGACGTAGTGATCGAACCACCAGTCCGCACGACCGAAAGGTGTAGTCATGCCCAAGGAATGGTCTTCCAAAGAAGAACGCCAATACGAACATGTGAAATCCTCGGCCCGGAAACGGGGTGAGAGCAAAGGCCGCGCACAGGAAATCGCCGCACGCACGGTCAACAAGAATCGCGCGCAGGCGGGCAAAACCCGCACCGCGAGCCGGAGTTCCACCAACGATATGTCGCCGCAGCGCCGCGGTGGCCAGCGGTCCGGAAAGGGTTCCCAGGGACCGACCCGCGATCAGCTCTACAACGAAGCGCGCCAACGCAATATCAAGGGCCGGTCGAAGATGACCAAGAAACAGCTCGCCAGCGCGTTGGGCCGGTAATACCTGCGCGACACGCGAATCCGATTCTCGCGCAATACCGTACCGAACGAAGAAAGGGTGCCCGGTCGATTCGGCCGGGCACCCTTTCGGTCGGTTCCTCCGTTACCGTCAGGAGCCGCCGTTGCCCTGGTAGGCCTGCTGCCGCTTTTCCTCCACACCGGCTTCCGCACGGTGCTTCTCGGCTTCGGCCTCCTTCTGAGCGGCCTCGCGCTGCGATTCGGCGCGGCTCTGCTGGGCCTTGCCCTCCTCGCGCAGCTCGTCCTTTCCGAATACCTGGCCGGCGGCTTCCTTGGCCTTACCCTTCGCGCCTTCCACGACGCCTTCGAGGCCTTCGCGGCCTCCGCCCTTCTCGTGCTCCGACAAGGGATTCACCTCCAACACGTCGAAATCACTGACATCGGGCGCGATACCCGGCGACCCCGGCACGAAACGCCCGCCGACCGCTATTTCGGGCCGCTGTGGGCGTCCTCACCGCGTCTCGGGGCCGCGTCGGCGCTCCCGCCAGGGATGGGCGAACCAGGTCAGCAGAAACAGCGCCGCGAAGCACACACCGATGACGGTCGCGGCGACCGCACCGGCGACGGTGTCGAAGATCAGCACCGCGACGCCGGTGAGCGCGATGCCGAGCAGCGCCAGCCCGACCAGTGCGAAGGTGTGCGCGGTCCGCACCACGTTGCCCAGGCGATGCTGCCGAAACAGGATGCGGTGTGCGGCGACCGGCGCGATCAGGAAGACCGTCGCCGCGATAGAGGCGGCCACGACCGCCAGATACACCCCGCGCATCGGGGTGGACACCGTGGTGAACCTGGCCTGGAACGGCAGCGTCAGCAGGAAGCCCGTCAGCAGCTGCACGCCCGTCTGCACCACCCGCAGTTCCTGGATCAGGCTGGTCAGATTGCGGTCCAGCTGTTCGGTTTCCGTCTCACCACGGACCTCGCGGTCCCATTCCCGATCGCGGTCTTCCCGGCCGCCGGCGGACTGCACCTGCTCCATCCGACAACCCTATCCCCGGCGGATCGTCCCGAGTGATCAATAGTTTCGGCCATACTGGTGCCCATGCACACCGTCGAGGCACCCGAGGTCCGCACCTGGAATTTCCCCCGCGGGATCGCCAGCGTCGCGGTGATGATCGGATTCGCCGCCGAGCACGGGGTGGACAGGGCGCGCTTGCTCGCCGGATCCGGTATCGCGCCGGCCACACTCGGCGATCCGGGTGCCCAGATCCCGGCCGAGGCCGAACTGGCGGTGGTGCGCAATCTGGTCGCCGCACTCGGCGAGATCCCCGCGCTCGGCGTCGAGGTCGGGCGGCGGTACCGGCTGAGCACCTTCGGCATCTTCGGCTTCGCCTGCGTCACCAGTCCCACACTGCGCGAGGCGATTTCGCTGGCCATGCGGTACTATCGGCTCGGATTCGCCTTCTGCACACCGATCGTCGAATACCGGCGCGACGATGTGATCGCCTGGATCCATCACGAACTCATCCCGCCGGATGTGCAGACCTTCCTGGTGGAGCGCGACATCGTCGCCATGCATCGGGTGATGGCCGACCTGCTCGGCCACGATTTCTCTTTCGCCCGGATGGAATTCGGTTACGACGAACCGCCGTACGCCGACCGGCTCGAGGCGGTGCTCGGCGCGCGACCGCGCTTCGGGCGCGCGCACACCATGTTCACCGTCGCGCCGGAGATCCTGTCCCAGCCGCTGCCCCAGGCGAATCAGCAGACGTGGGCGGTCTGCATCGCCCAGTGTCGTGACCTGGTCCAGCGCCGCAGCGCGCGCACGGGTATCGCGGCCGAGGTACGGGAGCGATTGCTGCCCGGCAGCGGCGCGACCGGGATCACCACCCCGCCGCCGATCGAGGCGGTCGCCCGTGAGCTCAACATGAGTGTGCGGACGCTGCGCCGCCGCCTCACCGAGGCCGGGACCAGTTATCGGGCGCTGCTCGACGAGGTGCGCCGCGCACTCGCCCAGGAGATGCTCTCGGGTACGCCGCTGACCATCGACGACATCGCCATCCGGCTCGGCTACGCGGAGGCGACGCCGTTCATCCATGCCTTCAAACGCTGGACCGGCACCACCCCGGCCGCCTACCGGCGTGACCGGAACTATTGATTTTCTGGCCGTCGATCTCTGCGTTCGCCCCCTGATCTGCCCCTACGGTACGTGGGGACGATCCGGACGAAAGGGCGCGGCGATGGGGTTCGACTACGACGTGGTAGTCATCGGGTCGGGATTCGGCGGCAGCGTGAGCGCGCTGCGCCTGACCGAGAAGGGCTACCGGGTCGGCGTCCTCGAAGCAGGCCGCCGCTTCGCCGACCACGAATTCGCGAAGAACTCCTGGCGAGCGCGGCAATTCCTGTGGGCGCCGCGCCTGGGATGTTTCGGCATCCAACGCCTGACCCTGCTGAAGAACACCTTCATCATGAGCGGCGCCGGTGTCGGCGGCGGCTCGCTGGTGTATGCGAACACCCTCTACGAACCACCCGCGAAGTTCTTCGCCGACCCGCAGTGGGCCCACATCACCGACTGGCGCGCCGAACTGGCACCGCACTACGACCAGGCCGAACGCATGCTCGGCGTCACCACGAATCCGGCGACCACGACCTCGGACCGGGTGCTGCGCGAGGTGGCCGAGGAACTGGGTGTCGGGGAGTCGTTCCGGCACACTCCGGTGGGAGTTCTGTTCGGCGGCAACGGCACTCGCGCGGGACAGGAGGTGCCCGACCCCTACTTCGGTGGTGCCGGCCCCACCCGGCGCACCTGCACGCACTGCGGCGAATGTATGACCGGATGCCGTCACAACGCCAAGAACACGCTGGTGAAGAACTACCTGTATCTCGCCGAGAAGGCCGGGGCCACCGTTCATCCGCGCACCACCGTGGTCGATGTGGTGCCGCTGTCGTCGGGCGGGTACCGCGTCGACACCGTCCGCACGGGGCGCTGGATTCGCACGGCGCGCCGCAGCTTCACCGCCGAACAGGTGATCTTCGCCGCGGCCGCACTGGGAACGCAGCGGTTGCTGCATCGGCTGCGCGACCGCGGTTCGCTGCCGCACATCTCCGCGCGGCTCGGCTATCTGTCGCGCACGAATTCCGAAGAGCTGCTGTCGATCCGGAGCCGTCGATCCGACACCGATTTCACCAAGGGGGTGGCCATCACCTCCTCGATCCATCCCGACGCCGACACCCATATCGAACCGGTGCGCTACGGCAAGGGCAGCAACGTGCTGTCGCTGATGACGACGGTGATGTACGACGAGGACGGCGCCACCTCGCCCATCCGGCTGTGGTTGCGGGAGAATTGGCGGCGCCGCCGCGATCTGGCGAAGGTGCACAACCCGCGCCACTGGTCGGAACGCATGATCGGCCTGCTGGTGATGCAGTCGGTGGACAATTCGCTCACCACCTACACCGAGCGCGGCCTGTTCGGCCGCCGGATGACCACGAAACAGGGTGAGGGACAACCGAATCCGACGTCGATTCCGGCCGGGCACGAGGTCGCCCACCGGGTGGCCGACAAGATCGACGGCATCGCGACCGCCGGCATCACCAGCCTGTTCGGCATCCCGATGACCGGACATTTCATCGGCGGCTGCGTGATCGGCGATTCACCGGAGACCGGTGTCGTGGATGCCTATCAGCGCGTGTACGGCCATCCGGGCCTGCACATCGTCGACGGCTCGGCGATTTCGGCGAATCTCGGCGTCAATCCGTCGCTGACCATCACCGCACAGGCCGAACGCGCGCTGGCGCTGTGGCCCGACAAGGGTGAGCCGGATCAGCGGCCGGCGCTGGGTGCGCCCTATCGGCGGCTGGCCCCGGTCCCGCCCAAGGCGCCCGTTGTTCCCGCCGATGCGCCCGGTGCGCTGCGGTTGCCGATCGTCGATATCACCTAGTCCGCCCGGTCCGCGCTCGCCACCACCGCCTCGGGTGGCAGCTCGGGCGCGAGCGGCCCGAGCCGCAACGAGGATTCCAGCAACATCGCGTGCACGAACGCCTGCGGCAGATTGCCGCGCAGCTGCCGCTGGGTGACATCGAATTCCTCGGCGAACAGCGCCGGGGTGCCGCACGAGGCGCGGTTGCGTTCGAAGAAGCGCATCGCGGTCACCGGGCGGTCGAGCTGGGCGGCCGCCATCGCCATGGTGAAGCCGCACAGCAGGAACGCGCCTTCGGTCACCTCGAGCGGGCGATCGTCGTGGCGGTAGCGGTAGACGCAGTAATCGGTGGTCAGATCCCGCTGCACCGCCGAGAAGGTGGCGGCGTAGCGCGGATCGCCGACCGGTATCGCACCGCGGATCAACGGCAACATCAGCGCGGCGTCCACACCTGGGCGGTCGGGGGCGCGCTGCCAGCGGCCGGTCGGATGCACGCCCGTGCGGGCCGCCTCGGCCACCAGCGAATCGGCCAGCGCACTGCAATAGGCGGTATCGGCGCCGGTGTCCGGGCAGGCCGCGACCGCGCGCAACCCGGCCGCGCAGACCAACCGGGAATGGGTCCACAGCCGATCCTCGATCTCCCAGATACCGGCGTCGGGGCGGTGGTGGTTGGCCGCGATCGCCGAGACGGCGACATCGACCGCGCGACGATGATCGCCACCGAGCCGGCCGCGACGCGCGGCCGCGGCGAACAACAACAGCGTCTCGCCGAAGGTGTCGAGCTGGAACTGCCCGCGCACCCGGTTGCCGATCACCGGCCGGGCGCCCGGGTATCCGGGGAGATCGACATCGCGCACCGGCGGCACGCTCTTCCCGTCGACGGTATAGGCCGGCGCCAGGGCGGGACCGTCATCGAGCAGCCGGGCGGCGGTGAAGCCGACCGCGTCGTCGAGCAGCGGGTGCGGACCGGCGACGGCGATCGCCTGCCCGGCCATGCATTGATCGCGGATCCAGACGTAGCGGTAGTCGTAGTTCTCGCCCTGGTCGGCGCGTTCGGGCAGGCTGGTGGTGGCGGCCGCGACCATGCCGCCGGTATCGGCGGTCATCCCGCGCAGGACCGCGAACGCGTGGGCGCTGTCGCGGGGTGCGGCGCTCGCGCCGAAATCCGGGCGGTCGCGCCGCCAGGCGTTTTCCGTTGTCTCCCAATAGGTGTCGGGGTCGGGAAGCTCGCCGGGCAGGGTGTGGTCGGACAGTTCCAGGATCAGATCGTGACAGCTCCCCGCCGGAATCTCGAGGTGATCGGTCCACCCGCGGTCGGGCCCTCGCGGATCGAGCTCGGCCTTCGGCGCGCCGGTCCAGCGCAGCCCCAGCGCGCCCGCACGAGCGGTCCACACCCCGTCCTGGCAGCGCGGCCGCCGCACCGACTCCGCGCCGAACCGCGCCACCGGGCGCAGCACCACGTCGACCTCGGCGTCCTGCTGGACCGCCACGATCCGCCGCATCAGGACCGCGCGATGCCGGTCACCCGGAAAGGCCAGCGCCTCGCGGCATTCGATCACCGCCGACCCGGACAGCCAGCGCGAACGCCAGATCAGCGTGCCCCGTTCGTAGTAGCCGCCCCACACGAACCGGCTCGCGGGGGTGACCGCGTACATTCCGGATCCACCGAGCAGGGAGGCGAACACCGCATCGCCGTCCCAGCCGGGCAGGCACATCCACGAGATGTCGCCGCGCGGCCCGACCAGGGCGCCGCGCTGACCGTCGGCGATGAACGAGTACTCCCGCAGGACGTGGGGGGCGGCAGCGGAATTCGCGATCATGGCCGGGAAATACCACGAGCGCGCACGGTTAACCGCCCGCTCGCCCCTCGGCCCGGGCAGCTCCCAGCCGAGGGGTTCGCGTTCGTTCCGACGGTTCGATCAGGCCTTCCGCTGTGCGGACGACCGGGCGGGATTGCTCTGACCGGCCGCTTTCGGATCCTTCTCGTCCTGTTTGGCCCGGACGCCGGATTCCACCCGGTCGCCCAGATCCTTGTCGACATTGCGCCAGTATTCGAAGGCTCGCGCGAGGACCGGCTCGGACACACCTTTGAGCAGATGGCCGACGATGTTGTCCACCAACCGTTCTCGCGCCGCGTCATCGAGGACCTGGCGGACCAGTGTGCCCGCCTGACCCCAATCGTCGTCGTCGCGGCGCAACGTGTACGCCTCGCGCACCATTTCGCCGTCGGTGTACCAGCCGGCGGTCGGACCGGCCCGGCCCGGTTCGGCGTGCGGGCCGCCCTTGGAATTCGGCACGTAGACCGGGTCGCCCGGATTGTGGTGCCGCATGTGGCCGTCCTTGGTGTAGGAGTGCGACGGCGACTTCGGGGCGTTGACCGACAATTCCTTGTAGTTCGCGCCGATCCGGTAGCGGTGGGCGTCCGGATACGAGAACCACCGGCCCAGCAGCATCTTGTCCGGGCTCGGTCCCGTCCCCGGCACCGCGCTGCTCGGCTCGAAGGCGGCCTGTTCGATCTCGGTGTGATAGTCGGACGGGTTGCGGTTCAACGTCATCCGGCCGACCTCGTAGAGCGGATAGTCGCCGTGCGGCCACACCTTGGTCAGATCGAACGGGTTGAACCGATAGGTCTTGGCCGCCTCGAACGGCATGATCTGCATCTTCAGCGTCCAGCTCGGGTAGTCCCCGCGCTCGATCGCCTCCCACAGATCCCGGGTGTGATAGTCGGTATCCATGGCGGCCATCTGATCGCCCTCGTCCTGGGTGAAGAACTCCACACCCTGGTCGGTGATGAAGTGGTACTTGACCCAGTGCTTCTCGCCCTCGGCGTTGACCCACATGTAGGTGTGGCTGGAATAGCCGTTCATGTGGCGCCAGGTGCGCGGGATACCGCGATCGCCCATCAGCCAGGTGACCTGGTGGGCCGACTCCGGCGACAGTGTCCAGAAGTCCCACTGCATATCGTGATCGCGTAAGTTGTTGTCGGCCCGGCGTTTCTGCGATCGGATGAAGTCCTGGAACTTCATCGGATCGCGGACGAAGAAGATCGGGGTGTTGTTGCCGACCAGGTCGAAATTGCCGTCCTCGGTGTAGAACTTCAACGCGAATCCACGCGGATCACGCCAGGTGTCCGGGCTGCCCCGCTCGCCGGCCACGGTGGAGAACCGGGCCAGCATCTCCGTTTTCGCGCCGGGCTGGAACACCTTCGCGCAGGTGTAGGCGCTCATGTCCTGCGTGGTCTCGAAGACGCCGAACGCGCCGCCGCCCTTGGCGTGCGGCTGGCGTTCGGGGACGCGTTCGCGGTTGAACGCGGCCATCTTCTCGATCAGATAGGCGTCGTTGAGCAGGATCGGGCCGTCGGGACCTATGGTCAGCGACTCTTCGTCGCTGGCCACCGGGATTCCGGCGTCGTCGGTGGTGAAACCGCCGGCGCGAGTCTTCTCGACCATCTCTCTCCTCTCCCGGACCGGATCGGTGCGGCGGTCTCGCCCCGCGGCGAACCCGCGGCGGGCACATGCTGATCAGTGCCCCTGTCGCTGGTGCGGCTCCCACTGATCGCGGTTCTGTGTCCGCTTGCTCTCGAGCGCGATCCACGTCACACCGCCGATGAGACATACCGCGCACACCACCCCGGCCACGATCGCCCATCCGCCGAAGCCGTATCCGGCGGCGGTCAGCGCGAGCGCCAGCGCGACGAAACTCAATGCGCACAGCACGATGCCCGGAATGTTGTACGTGTCCTCGATTCCCTCACCGGCATGCTTGCGCGGCGCTCGCAGCATCCGCCGCCGCTGCACCTGCTCCTGCGATGTGCTTCCACGCGCCATCCGCGGGTCCGTCATCATGGCACCTCCGTTTCCCGGTGTCGGCCGCACAGGGCACACTCCTCCCTGCTTGCAGGCGTACTACCCGGGTTCGGCGGTTCGAATCAGGCAAATCCCGCCGGCAGGGTTGCCAGGGCCCGATCGGAGGTGTTTACTTCCTTCCCGGCGCCGCCGGCCGGCGCCGTTCTACGCGGGTCGCGTCCCGGAAGGAGGTGGTCGTTGTGCCCGACGACAGTCCCATACGTCGTTTTGCCAAGAATTCACTCGGCGACCACTCTCGTGTCGGCGCGGCTGTGCGGATGTCGCGGTAGCCTGCGCGCACGAGTTCTCGCCCTCCATCGAAGGGTTGTTTTTCTCATGTCGACGTGGGAGATGCTGCTGCGCCTGGCCACCGGTGTCGGTCTCGGCGCGGTGATCGGGTTCGAACGCCAGTACCGGGCCCGGATGGCCGGATTGCGAACCAACGCTCTGGTCTCCGCGGGCGCGGCGTTGTTCGTGCTGCTGTCCGCGCACGGGTTTCACGGTGGCGCCGCCGACCCGACGCGGGTCGCCGCCCAAATCGTTTCCGGTATCGGCTTTCTCGGCGCGGGTGTGATCATCCGCGACGGATTGAACGTGCGGGGGCTCAACACCGCCGCGACGCTCTGGTGCGCGGCGGCGGTGGGCGCGCTCTCCGGCGCCGGGATGTACGGCACCGCGGCGGCGGGAACGGTCGCGGTCGTCATCGTCAATATCGCGTTGCGGGCGGCCGGGCGGGCGGTCGACCGCCAGCCGGAATCGGGTAACGAGCAACCCGCGCACTACGCCTTCACCGCCGTCACCGACGACGCGCACGAAGCGCATGTGCGCGCGCTGCTGGTACAGGCGTTGACGCGCACGGACTTCCGGCTCGTGTCGGTCGCCAGCGCCAATGCCGAGGATGCGGGCCGGGTGGAGGTGCGCGCGGATCTGGTCGGCGATCAGCGCGACGACCGGCAGATGGAATCGGCGGTCAGCCGGTTGAGTCTGGAGCCGTCGGTGACCAGCGTCGGATGGCGCACGGTCGAACCGGTCGCGCCCGGGCTGTAGGGCGGGCCGAGCCGGCGGCTACGCCCGCGAGACCGCCACCCGGGAGCTCGCAGGCGCTCGCCAAGGCGGTGGGAGGGAGCGCTCGCCCGCGAATTGCACAGCCGAGCCCGGCTCGGCGCTCCGACCTGCGTCGATGCCCCCGATCACTATGCTGACGCCGTGAGCAGTGTCGCCCCGATGGTTTCCGTACCCGCCGACCCGGACACCGTGACCGCGGTGGGTCCCGAGGACGACCCCAGCGCGGTGGGACTGCGCCGCGGCGACGTCGAGGCGGTGTGGGAGTCGGTCCGGGCGTGGTATCGGATGGGCACCACTCCGGCGATCCAGATCTGCCTGCGCCGCCACGGTGCGATCGTGCTGAACCGGGCCATCGGCCACGGCTGGGGCAACGCCCCCGGCGACGGTCCCGATGTCGAGCGCGTACCGATCACCGTCGACACCCCGTTCTGCGGTTTCTCCACCGCCAAGGGCGTCGCCGCGACGGTGATGGCGATGCTGATCGAACAGGGCGCCTTCGCGGCGGAAGACCGGGTGTGCGACTACATTCCGGAATTCGCGGCACACGGCAAGGGCCGCATCACCATCGCCGATGTGCTCTCCCACGCCGCCGGGGTGCCGTTCATGCCGGCGGGCTACCGCGGGTTCGACGCCGTCGTCGACGAGGAACTCGCGGTGCGGGCGCTGGTCGAGTTGCGGCCGAGTTGGCCGCCCCGGCGATTCCGCGTCTATCACGCCCTGACCAGCGGGTTGATCCTGCGCCTGCTGGTCCAGCGGGCGACCGGCAAACGCATGCGCGACCATCTCGCCGAACAGGTCCTGAATCCGCTCGGTTTCCGATGGACCACCTTCGGTGTGAGCCCCGAGGACGTCGATCGGGTGGTGCCGAGTGTGCGCACCGGACCGCGGCCCTCCCGGGCCTGGTCGCTGGTGGCCGGCAAGGCGCTCGGCGGCGGCATGAGCGCCTCGACGTCGGAGGAATCGGTGCGCGCCTTCCTCACCGCGGAGCTCCCCTCCGGCAATCTGGTGACCACTGCCTCGGAACTTTCGCGCTTCTACGAAATCCTCTGTCGCGGTGGGGAACTCGACGGTGTGCGAATCCTGTCTCCCGCCGGCGTGCACAACGCGATCGCACCCGCGCCCCGGATCCCGGGCATCGCGGGCCGGGTCAGTCGCGCCGGATTCGAGTTGGGCGGGCGCCGGTCGAAATTCGGCGCACATACCGAAACCCATTTCGGCCGTAGCGGATTGACCACCCAGTACGGCTGGGCCGACCTCGACCGCGGACTGTCCGGGGCGATTCTGACCAGCGGTAAGTCGACCGTGGACACCGAGCGGCCGTGGCAGTTGTGCGCACAGATCTCGGCGATCGTTCCCCGCTCCCCCATCGCCCGGACGTAGCGGCGGCACCCTTTCCGCTCACGGCCGTCCGCGGTATCAGCCACGCCGCTCGGGCAACCGAAGTCGTTTGAGCGACACCGCGTTCAGCGCGACGATGATGCTGGAGCCCGACATGGTCAGGGCAGCGATCTCCGGGCGGAGGGTGAATCCGAAGGCCGGTTCGAACACGCCCGCGGCGATCGGCAGTGCGACCGCGTTGTATCCCACCGCCCACGCCAGGTTCTGATGCATCTTGCGCAGAGTGCCGCGTCCGATCCGCAAGGCGGTGGGCACGTCCAGAGGGTCCGATCGCATCAGCACCACATCCGCGGTGTCGATGGCCACGTCCGTGCCGGCCCCGATGGCGATGCCGAGGTCGGCCCGCGCCAGCGCGGGCGCGTCGTTCACGCCGTCGCCGACCATCGCGACTTTCCTTCCGCCGGACTGCAATTGCGCGATGGTCTCGGCCTTGTCGCCGGGCAACACCTCCGCGATGACGGTATCGATGCCCAGTTCGGCGGCGATGCGGTCGGCGGTGGCACGATTGTCGCCGGTGAGCATCACGACTTCCACGCCCAGATCGTGCATGTCGCGCACCGCGGCGGCGGCGGTCTCGCGCGGGGCGTCGGCGATGCCGACCACCGCGACCGCCTTGTCGTCGACCGCCACCAGCACCGCGGTCTGCCCGCCGTCCGCGATCCGCGCACGGGCGCCGGCCAATTCGCCGAGTTCGATCCCCTCGCGATCCAGCAGTCGCCGGTTGCCGACCACGACGCGCTGCCCGTCGACCGTGGCGACGGCGCCGTGTCCCGGCACGTTCTCGAACTTCTCGGCCCGCGCCGAAGCGATGCCGCGCTCCTGTGCGTAGCGGACGATCGCCTGAGCCAGTGGATGTTCCGATTCCCGCTCGACGGCGGCCACCGTCGCCAGCAACTGGGGCGAGGGCTCCGCCGCCGCGGTCACGAATTCCGTGACGGCCGGCTCGCCCTTCGTCAACGTGCCGGTCTTGTCCAGCACCACCACATCGACGCGCGCCGCGGTCTCGAGCGCCAGCGCGTTCTTGAACAGCACGCCCCGGCGAGCACCCAGCCCGGTGCCGACCATGATGGCCGTGGGTGTGGCCAGACCCAGAGCGTCGGGGCAGGTGATCACCACCACCGTGATCGCGAACAACATGGCCGTGGCGAAAGTGGCACCGGCGAGCAACCATCCCACCAGGGTGGCCGCACCACCGATCAGTGCGACCAGCACCAGCCAGAACGCCGCGCGGTCGGCCAGCTTCTGCCCCGGCGCCTTCGAATTCTGCGCCTGCTGAACCAGATTCACGATCTGCGCCAGCGCGGTGTCGGAACCGACCTTGTCCGCCCGCACGCGCAGGGTGCCGTCGACGTTGATGCTGGCGCCGATCACCGCAGAACCCGGCTGTTTGTGCACCGGAAGACTCTCTCCGGTCACCATCGACTCGTCGACCTCGCTGTCGCCGTCTTCCACGACACCGTCGACCGGGATCTTGGCCCCCGGCCGCACCAGTAGCAGATCGCCGACGGCGACCTCGGCGGTGGGAATCTCCACCTCCTCGCCGTCACGCAGCACCACCGCGCGCGGTGGCGCGAGGTCG
The DNA here is from genome assembly GCF_001612635.1 of Nocardia africana NBRC 100379. GTDB lineage: Bacteria > Actinomycetota > Actinomycetes > Mycobacteriales > Mycobacteriaceae > Nocardia > Nocardia africana. Next base: position 424,968 of record NZ_BDAV01000006.1, read on the forward strand.
AGCAGTGTGCGGATGGCGTCGGTGGCGCCGCCGCGGGCCCGCATCTCGAACCAGTGCCCGAGCAGCACGAAGGTGGCGAGCATCGTCGACGCCTCGTAGAAGACCTCCCCGCCGCCGGTGAGCGTGATCGCGAGCGAATACAGCCATCCCGCCCCGATGGCGACCGCGACCAGCACCATCATGTCGAGGGTCCGCGCCCGCAGCGCCTGCCACGCACCGGTGAAGAAGATCGTCGACGAATAGCCGATCACCGGCAGGCTCAGGATCAGCGCCCACACGTCCTGGCGCAGCCCGAACGGCACCGGCAGATCGATGCCGAACATGTCCGTCGCCATCGGCGACCACACCATCACGAGCACAGAGAACACCAGCGCGACCAGGAATCGGTTGCGCATGTCGGCGGCCATCGCGGCCATCGACATGTCGTGGTGATCGTGGGTGCCGTGGTGGTCGTGCGCGGGTTCCGCGGGTTCGTGCCGGTGCCCGTCGCCGGGGTGGGACGGCTCGGCCAGCGGGTCGCAGACGTGCCGGGGAACCGATCGGCCGGAGCAGTGAATGCCGCAGTCGCGCAACCATTCCCGCAAGTCCTGGACGGAGGTCCGGCCCGGGTCGAAGCCGACCGTCGCGGTCTGGGCGGCGGGATTGACCGTGGCCTCGAGGACGCCGGGGCGGCGTTGCAGGACCCGGGTGGCGACCTCCCGGCGGCTCGCCCAGTGCAGGCCGTTCAGATCCAGTACCACGGTTTCGTGGCCGTTGCCGTCCATGTGCACGACTCCTCTCGACAGGCGAGCGACTACCACACCATATACCCGCTGGGGGTATATGCCAACCGCGGCGCTCTTACCAGCCCCGGAAGGTCGGGGCTCGCCACCCTCATGGGCTGTCGTTAACATGGTCGGCTCGGGGGTGACTATTCGGCGAAGGTTTTGTCTCGGGCGGCGGAGGTTCCGGTGAGGGTTTCGAACTCCCGCGGCGGGCGCGACACCGTCGATATCGCGCTGGTGGTGCCCGGTAGCGGACCGGCGGGACTGTTCGGACCGTCCTGTGAGGCGTGCGCCGCACTGGCGGTGGAGGACATCAATCGCGCGGGCGGAATTCTCGATCGGCCGGTGCGATTGCACACTGTCGATTCGGGCGCGCCGCTGCCGCTGCTGGCCGAACGCATCGATCGCATGATCGGCACCGGCGCCGTCGACGGCGTGGTCGGCTGGCATCTGTCCAATGCCCGCCGGGTGCTGACGCCCCGCACGGCCGGACGGGTGCCCTACGTCTACACCACGTTCTACGAGGGTGGCGAGAATGCCGACGGCGTGTACATGGTCGGCGAGACGCCCGATCACCAGTTGTTTCCCGCGCTGCGCTGGCTGCGCGCGGAGCAGGGCATTCGCCGCTGGTGCATCGTCGGCAACGATTACGTGTGGCCGCGCGAAACCGCCCGGGTCACCCGCGAGGCGGCGGCATTCGGTGATATCGACATCGTCGGCGAGGCGTTCGTCCCGCTCGGCAGTCGCGCCTTCGGTCCCGCCCTCGACCTGATTCGCCGCTCCTCGGCGCAAGGGGTGCTGCTGTTGCTGGTCGGCGCCGACTGCGCCGCGTTCAATCGCGCCTTCGCCCGCGCGGGTCTCGACGAGCATCGATTGCGGCTGAGCATGATGATCGGCGAGGACGTCCTGTACGCGGGCGGACCGGACAGCACCCGCGGATTGTTCACCGCCTCAGGCTATTTCGAGAGCGTGGTCTCGCCCGAGGCGATGGATTTCGGCAGCCGCTACACGGCGCGGTACGGCACCTTCGCTCCGGCGCTGAACAACATCGGCGAATCCTGTTACGAGGGCCTGCTGCTGTTCGCCTCGCTGGCGGAGGCGGCGCGCAGCCTCGACGTGCGCGCTATCGAGCGCCATGCCGCCCGCGTACGCTACGGCGGCCCGCGCGGTGAGGTGAAGGTGCGCGGCGCCCACACCACCCAGCCGGTCTACCTCGCCGATGCCGACGGCGTCGACTTCGACGTGGTGAGCGAATTGCGCCGCGCCTGAACCGGATTCGGCTTCTCCGCGGCCGCGGACCGCGGCGCGAGAGGATCGTCCGGCCGGAGCCGCCCGATGAGTAGCACGATGCCCGCGCAGCCGATACCGATTCCGGCGGCGACGATCCCCGGCACCGCGGTGACGGCGGCCTCCGCGCTGCGGAACCAGGTATGCGAATATTCGATCCTGCCGAGGTCGCGGCCCTGCAGGGCCACGCCCGCGGAGGGCACGAACAGGATGACGATTCCGACGACCGCACTGGTCGCCCGCGGGCCGATCGCACACCCCAGGGCATAGCCGGCCACCGCTGCCAGTGCGATACAACTCGGCACGGTCACCGCCGCGGTCGGCACGTCCACCAGCGCGGCACTCACCGCGGCCGCGATCGACAGCGCGACCGATCCCGCGACGGCCGGCAACGGCAGGCGAATGCGCCATCCGGCGTAGAGCCCGGCGCCCGCGGCCGCGACCACCAGCACCGTCGACCAGGCCGGCCGCGGAACGGTCAGCAGCGCCGACCCCGCCGAGGCGAAGGCCACCATGACCACGATCAGCATGCCGTCGCGTTCGGGAAGCAGCAGCGCCGCCACCGCGGTCGCGAGCAGCAGCAGCGCCCCGCCCACCAGGATCGACACGACCGCGCCGCCGCGGGCCATCCACACGGAGGTGCCCAGCGTCGCGGAGACGATCACGACCGCGGACACCACCGGTTTCAGCGGCACCACCGCGCTGTTGTCCGGTTCCGGTCGCTGTTCCTGGCGAAACAGCACGGCTGTGAGGAGCATCAATCCGAGGGCGGCGAGAATCATCCAGACCGGAGGCGCCCCGCGCAGGATGCCCTCCCCCGGCACGGTGGAGGCGAAATCCGGCGCCTGGGTGAGGTCGGCGAACAGGATCGAAGCCAGCGCACCGAACAGATATCCCCCGGCCGGGGCCCGCCGATGCCAGACCGCCGCGGCCAGACAGCCCAGGATCACTCCGGCGAGCATCGAGTCGACGTAGTTGAGCGTCGACAGCGTCCGGGTCTCCAATCGCACGAGCAGGGTGTGGTTCACCAGCATCGCCGCGGTCGCGCAGAAGACGGTGCACCAGGCCAGGCGGCTGTTGCCGATCGCCGCGGACACCGAGACCGCGATGACGGCGATGAGCGCGCCGGCGGTCAGCGCCAGCGGCATGTTGAAGATCAGCAGGTCGACCTGCAACGCCGACCCCGGCGACAGCCAGGACTGGCTGATCGGCATCATCATGGCCAGCCCGGCGATCCCGGCGCTGACGCTCGCGGCCGAGGTTTCCGCCGCCACTCGCAGCCATTGCGCGTCGGCGATACCGGCCGACAACCGTTGTACGTGGCCCCGGATATCCGGGGAACCGAAAGTCACAGCACTCATGCCGGACTCCGTCCCCAGCAGGTAACGCCTGGTCGTGACTTCCCCGCCGATTCGTTAGCCGAATGATTGCGGGACCGACACTACCGGAGCACGAAAGCCCTCTTTCAGCAGCTGATCACCCGGTAAGAGCGAAAATAGACAATTCGATGATGATTTGCTAACGATACGGTCGCGGCGGGTATAGGTTTCGTATCAATTCCCGCCGCGACCGCGTGTCACCGCCCGTTCACCGCGATCGCCGCCGGTATTCACGGGCGCGCCCGTTGCCGGATCGTGTCCGAGATCCCTGACTCACCGGCTACGGGCGCCACGTGGACTACCGGGCTATCTCGTCGGCGGGCGCCTCCCCGCCCTCGGGTCCGGCCGGGGAACTCGCACTGCGAAACAGCGGACGATGCGCCACCCCGCCGGCAGGTGCCGGCGTCTCGATGGGTACCGGACTGTGGCTGAACAGATTCGGCTGCTCACTCATATCGGATGTCCTTCAGATTCTCACCATCGACGGCCCGTCGGGCCAGCGAATCGGCCGCACCGCTCGCGCGCACAGCGCACTGTGCGATTACCGACAGCACTTACAGTACACCCCCGATAACCGACCGCGGGCGCGACGAGCCGGACCGGTCACTCGGGTCACGGCGCGGAATCGGTTCGGCGGGCACACATTCCGCGACCGCAACGGTCAGCCGCGCCCGTGCCGTAGTTCGTACTGCTCGCGTTCGGCGGCCGCGCGCTGCCGTTCGGCGACGTCGGCCAGTTCGGGATCGAGCCCGTGCTTGAGCAGGCGATGACGCCGGTACACGTACATCAGCGCGATGGTGAAGTAGACCAGCGGGACGTACAGCAGCGCAGCCATCGACAGTCCGATCCACAGCGGGCCCGGGACCAGGAGAAAAAGGCACAGCACGGGGATGATCGGGACCAGGAACCGCACCAGGTAGCGACGCGCGGCGCCCGGGCCGGTCAGATCGCGAAGGACCCACTGCTGCATCGAGGGCGGCAGGGTGGCCCCGCAGATATAGCGCACGCGCTGAACCGGATTCGGCTTCTGCTCACTCATCGGTAGCTCCCTGGGTATCGGCGAGCGCGGCTCGCCGGGCGGCCTCGTTGACGCGGGTCAGCACCTCGCGCAGTTCCTCCAGATCGGCCAGGCTCACACCCAGCCGCCGCACGACCGCCGGCGGGATCTGCTCGGCCCGGCGGCGCAGCGCCCACCCGTCCTCGGTCAGGTCGATCAGCAGTGTGCGTTCGTCGCGCGGATCACGGTGGCGGGTGATGAGGCCGGCCGCTTCGAGCCGCTTGAGTAGCGGAGACAGCGTGGCGGAATCGAGTTGGATCGCCTCGGCGATCGCCTTCACCGACATCGGGGCCTCACCCCACAGCGCCAGCATCACCAGATACTGCGGATGGGTCAGCCCCAAGGGCTCGAGCAGCGGGCGATACACCGTCAGCACCGATCGATTCGCGACGGCCAGGGCGAAACACACCTGCCGGTCCAGCCGCAACGGATCCTCGACGTCGGTCGTCATGCCCACCTCCTCGTGTCGAGGCCAGATTAGCGCGCTAATAGTTAGTACACAAACTATTAGTGCGCTATCACACAGCACCCAGCGCGACCGGCCGCATTTCCCGACGGCCGGCCGAGCTCGTGGGTGTGATCGACCGGACCGTCTGTCCGGGCTCGCTCCGCCGGGGGATTCCAGGTTCCCGTCCGCCCTGCGGCGAGCCCGGATTGCCATAGCGGAGCCGGGCGGGTCGACATCCTCCACCGCACGCCTCACGGTCGGCGGTTGCTGTGCTGCGCAGATGAATTCAGACGAGAGCCTTCTGCTTACGGATCCGCCGCTGTACATCCCGCATCATCATCTTCGTCCCGGAGAACCGAATGAACTTGGGGATGAAGCGGTTCACGAATCCCACGAAGAGGAACAGATGCTCGAATCGGCGCTGATCGGCCGCACTCCACCGCACGCCCATCTGCTCGCGGAAATGCGGAGGCAGGAATCCGGCGGTGAGGAAGCGCAGCAGGCCGCCGAAGAGCAATCGCATGGACCAGTGGATCATCCGAAGATGCAGCAGGTCACCGATATACGCCCGGAAGGCGTCGTCGACGATCACCTGACGGCAGGCCTCGACCCAGTACTCGTCGAAGTCGGCGCGCGTCTTCGGCCACATGTCGGGATGCACCTGCAGCGTGGTGCCGAAGGTGTCCGCGCCCTGATAGAACGCCTCGAGTTCCTCCGGTGACATCTTGCCGTTGATCAGCTGGTGGGAGTCCTCGAAGCCGATGTAGATACAGGCCGCGACATACAGCTGCAGATTCCGGTCGAAGGCGTTGTACTTCACCTTCGCGCCGGGCTGGGACCGCACCTGCCGATGCGCGACGTTCACCGCCTCCCGGAATTCCTTCTTCTCCTCGGGCGTCCCGAGAATCGCCACGGCCAGATACGAAGCCGTGGTGCGCAGCCGCTTCCACGGATGCACCATGAGCGCACCGGATTCCACGGTGCTCTCCATGACACCGGCCGCCACCGCGGGGTGCGCGAACTGCATCGCGACGTTGGCCGCGGCGCCGGCGAACATCCAGAAGTCCAGGGCGTCGGGCAGTTGCGCGGGGCGCTTGCGCGGTGAGCGATGGAAGTCCGGAATGTGAATGCGCGTCTGCGCCAAGGTCCGCGGCGGCGTCTGCGCGACATGCGTTGCCGTTGTCATGCGAGTCCTCTCTCGGAACGTTTCGCCGGCGCGACCGGAGATGCGCCGGGCCCCGCGCTCCGGGCGCGGGCGGTGCCGCCGGGATCGGCGACACCATGCGACACGGGAGACCGAGGGGCCCACCCGGCCGACCGGCTCGTTTCGGAGCCGACGCGACAGCCACCGACGCGCGGTAACCGGCGCTCTCGCGGATTTCTCCCTCTGCCACGGCGACACTCCCTCGGCCCCTCCTCGGGGTCGGCCCGGCGCTCACTATGTTACTAGCAATTCTCATATGATCAACCGGTCGACCCGCGGTATACCCAGTACTTCTGTCTACTAAGTTTCGGCAAATTCATCCGATGTCACGTCTATCGCGCGGCAAGCCGTCCGAACAACGTTTCGGCGTCGTGGCCCAGCACCTCCGCGGGCAGCGTCACCGCCGTGACCGCGGCCGCGGACAAGCGCAGCAGTTCCTCGCGGAACAGCGCGTATTTGCTCGGGTAGTGCCGGTACAGCGCGGCCGAGGAAATCCCCAGCCGGGCGGCGATATCGTCCAAGCTCACGCCGTGATAGCCGAGCGATCCGAAGGCCGCCGCCGAGGCGGAGGCGATCTGCGCCCGGCGGTTCTTGGGCCGGCGGCGAATCACCCGCTCGGGATTGTGCGTGGCCGGCGCCGTCGCCCTCGCGCGACCGTCCTGAGCGCGACTCACACTGTCTGCCAATCTGTTTCGCGCAGAACGCTAGGGCTGCGGCAGCGGAGTCAGCGGCGTGCTGATCTTGTCGACCAGCCAGCGGTCGCCCTGCTTCTGCAGTCGCATCACCGTCGACAGCTGTCCCGGTTCCGGTTTGCCCTGGGTGCCCAGGCTGGTGATGGTCTGGCCGATCACCACGATCGCCTCCGCGGAATTCTTGTCCCCGGAGCGGATCGCGCACTGCACATCGGTCGACTTCGCGACGACCTCCCCCTTGGCCAGGACGTCGCTGAGGTCCTTGCTGTTGGATTCGAACTGCTTCTTCCACTCACCGGAAGCGCCGGCCAGCACATCGCGGACGTACTGGTCGAGGTGTTTCGAATCGTAGGTCGAGACCACGGGACCGTAGGCGCAGGCGGCCTGGCGGGCCTGCGCCTGTGCCTCCAGCACCTCCTCGTGATCCTTGTTCTGCAGGTAGAAGTAGATGCTGGTGCCGATCGCGGCGCCCAGCACCACGGCCACCGCCGCCCGCAGGCCGATCCGCACGCCGCGTCCCCCGGCAGCCGGACGCAGGCGTGCCGGCAAGGAAACCTTCGCCACGGGTGTCGTTTCCACCGGCTTCGCCGCACCGGGCTGTGAGCCGGTGGTATCGGATGTCCCCGCCGCATCCGATCCGGCCCGCTCGGACGTCGCGGCCGTCTCCGGCTCGTCGACGGCCTCGGTCGTGGGTCCGCGCTCCTCGGCGCATCCGTTTTCCTTGTCGCTCATCGACATTCGCTCCTAGTTGTCGGGTATGGGGCCGGGCGGGACGGGCCGCGACAGTTCGTTGCCGGTGACGCCCGGCGGCGGCCCGGATCCGTTGTCGGGGACATTCGGCCGCGGCGCATTCGCCGAACCGCGCACCTGCAGTGCGGGATCGGCGGTGAGGCAGTAGTTGTACAGCCGCACCCGGGTGTCGGTCATGATCTTGGTCGGAGTGACCGGAATCGTGTCGTAGTCACAGGTCGGACGCGGCCAGAAGTCGGCGAGTGTGTGATACGCGCCGTCGTGGGCGGGCACCCCGAGCGCTTGAATGCCTTGGCGCAGTGCGGGAAACAGCGCTTCGATCGCCGGCTGACGCAGTTTCGCGGCCTTGGTGATGGCGACGAAATTGGTGACCAGATCGGTCAGCGGATCCTGATTCTTCGCCACCACGTCGCCGAGCGTCACCAGCTCACCCGGGGCCTGATCGAGGAATTTTCGAATTTCGTTGTCGGCGGCGGTGGCCTGCTGGAACAGCGCGCTGCCCGCCGCGGTGAGGGTGCTCAGGTCGGGCTGGGCATGCGAGGTGGTCTCCGCGATCACCCGCAGGTTCTCGAGCAGCTGCTGGGTCTGCGGCAGCAGATCCGACAGCCCCGCCATCGCACGGCTGATCCCGGAGATCATGGTGCGCAACCGATCCGGGCCCCCGCCCAGCGCCGTGTCCAGCTCGTCGACGATGACGGTGAGCCGGTCCGGATTCATCCCGCCGATGAAGCCGCTCAGGTCGGTCAGCAGATTCTGCACCGGAATCGGCACGCTGGTGCGCGCGCGTTCCACGACGGCGCCGTCGGACAGGTACGGACCGGTATCGGCGTCGGGCCGGAAGTCCAGGTACTGCTCGCCCGCCGCGGACAACCGGCCGACGTGCACCACGCCGCCCACCGGAATCTTCGCGCTGTCGTCGATTTCGGCGATCGCGTCGATTCCGTCACCGGAAACCCGCACATCGGCGACCTTGCCGACCCGGGTGCCGCGGAAGGTCACGTCGTTGCCCGGGAGGATGCCGCCCGAGGTCACCAGCTGCACGGTGACGGTGAACGTGTGCGGAAAGGGGTTGAACCGCAGCACATATCGGGCCAGATATCCGGAGCCGATCACCAGCACCACGATCAGGCTGAGGTTGGCCAGAGCGATGCGCCGGCGCACCACCCAATTCCACAGCGGTGTATTCATCGCTCACCACCCTGCTGGGAAGGGTCGGCCGGCGCGCCGGGTGCTTCCGGCTGCGCCGCACCCGGTACCGGCTGCGGCGGACTGATCACCCGGCCGAACACTTTCTCGAATACCTGCGCCAAACTGCCGGCGAAGGCCGGAACGTCACCGATTTCGGGCCACCGGCTGCCGTGCGGATCGCTGAGCGCACCGATACTCAGATACGACACCACCGGCATGACGGCCAGTCCGGAACCCCGCAGGCTGGCCATCAGCGGCGGATAGATGTCGTTGAGCCCGTCGAGTGCCTCGGTGAGATTGCCGCCCATTTCCGTGAAGCCCGACATGAGTTTCTGAATGCTGTCGAACAGGCTCAGGAACTGCGGACTGGTGGTGTCGGTGAAATCGCCCAGCGCCGCCATGGTGGTCGACACCTTGGTGGTGAGATCCACGATGCGCTGGTTGTTCTCGTTCACCAGCCCGAGCAGTTGCGGGAAGGTATCGGCCGCCGCGCCGAGTTCCTTTTTGCGCCTGGCCAATTCACCGGAGAGCGTAGTCAAACCCTGGAGTGTGGCATCGATATCGCCGGTGCGCTGATTGAGCGCGGCGATCACGCTGGTCATCTCGCTCAGCAGATGCGCCAATTGCGGTCCCCGCCCGGCGAACATCGAATTCATCTGCGTGGTGATCTGCGCGGCCTGGTTGATACCGCCGCCGTTGACCAGCATGGCCACCGACATCATCAACTGCTCGACGGAGGCGGCGGTGCCGGTGTGATCGACGCCGATGGTATCGCCGTCGCGCAGCGGCGGGCCCGCCTCCTGCGCGGACGGCAGCGTCATGGCCACCGACATATCGCCCAGCGGCGTGGCCTGGCGCAATTCCGCCGTCGTCCCCCGCGGCAGCACGATGTCGGAACGAATCCGCATCCGCACATCGGCGACGAAATTCGTGGTCTCGATACCGGTGACGGTGCCGATATCGGTGCCGCCGATGCGCACGTGGGCGTGATCGGGCAGATTCAGCACATCGGTGAACGCGGCGTGCACGGCGTAGCCCGGACCGCCGATGCCCGGCTTGGGCATCGGCACATTCTCGAGTGTCAGCCCGCATCCGCTGATTCCGAGGGTGGTGGCGGTCGCGACGGCGGTGACAACGATGCCGCGACGGAAGGTTCTGCGCTGTGATCGTGTCATTTTCCGCTGATCCCCAACAGTGCGGCGGTGAGTCCGAAATCGGGCCCCATATCGGCGATCCTTCCGGTCCGGCAGCCGTCGAGGCGCATCATGACCCGCTCACAGAAGGTCGACAGCGCTTCACCGTCGAGCACGGATTTGTCGAGCAGGCCGTGCAGGCGCAGCGCCTGATGTTCGTAACTGGTGGCATTGGCCAGGTTTTCGAACATCAGGGGCGCGACATCGACGATTTCGGTGAGATTGCGGGCATTGGCGCGCATCTGATCGCTGATCGCGACGAACCGGCTCAGGGCACCGGCGAGCTGGTCCTTGTTCTGCCCCACCACGGTTGCGGTATTGGCGACGAAATCGTCGAGCTGGGTGAGCACCGCCTGCAAGCCGGGCGCCTGATCTCCCATCAACGTCAGCAATTCGGTGAGCCGGCCGCTGAAATCCCGCACGGTCTGATCGTTCTGGGCGATGACCTGGGTGATGTCGTTCAGTTTGACGATCGTGTCGGAGATCTGATCCTTGTTGGCGAACGTCGTCTCGAACGCGCCCGACAGCGCGTCCAGCGTCTCGCGCAGTTTGTCGCCGTTGCCGTCGAGCAACGGGAACAACACCCGGCTCGCCATCGGGCCGGTGTCGCTGTCACCCTTCAGCGACGCCCCCAGCTGGTCGAAGGTCTGCATGATGCGGTCGAGCTCCACCGGTGTTCTGGTGCGCGGCAACGGAATATGGGCGCCGTCGGCCATGGTGGGCCCGGTTCCGTCGTAGGCGGGCGCCAATTCGACGTGGCGGTTGGTGATCAGCTGCGGATTCACCAGTGCGGCCATGGCATCGGCGGGTAGCTTCACGCTCCTGTCGACCTTCATGACCACCTGCACATAGGTGCCCTTGGCCTCCACCGCGTCGACCGTGCCGACCGGCACACCCAGCACATCGACCTCGTTACCGGCGTACAGCCCGGCAACAGTGTCGAAATCGGCGCTGATGCGCATGGTGTCGCCGAGCACCTCGTTGGTGGCGGTGCCGAGCGAACCCGGCAGCAGCGAGCAGCCCGAGCCGGCGGAGGCGACCAGGCACACCGCGGCGAGTCGGGCCAGTGCGCGCAGTGTCATCACTTGCACCCCTGAACGACCTGTGCGAAACAGATCCAGTTGTCGGGGAACAGTCCCCACGGCACATACACATCGCCGTACGGTCCGTTGCCCACTACGTTGTTGAACTGCCGCACGGTCACCGGCATGATCTCGTAGAGCCGGTCGAGGTTGGCCTTGTTCTTCTCCAGCCCCTCGGACATGGTGTTCAGATCCCGGATCATCGGGCCGAACTGGTTGTTGTTCTCCAACCCCATGTCCTGCAGCAGCTTCGACAGTGCGGCGACGTTGTCGAGCAGGTTCTTCAGCAGCTGCCGGCGCTTCTGCACCGCCTGGCCGATGGCCTCGCCGCGCGTCAGCAGCATCAGCACGCTGTTCTGGTTGTCGGCGACCAGCTGGGAGACCTGATCCATCCCCTTCAGCAGGGTGTCGACCTCGTCGCGGCGGTCGTTGATCACCTTGGCCAGTGAGCCGATGCTGTCGAGCGCCTGCACCGCCAGCTGCGGCGAATCACCCATCTGCCGATTCATGGTGTCGAGCGCCTCCCGCAACTTCTGCGGGTCGATCCGCTCGATCCGTTCGAACGACGCCTTGTACTGCGGGTCCTGGATCACCTTGCTCAGGTTGTAGGGCACGCTGGTGTGATCGAGTGCGATCCGGTTGCCCGGCAAGCCTTTTCCGTTCCCCGGCACGAGGTCCACATGCAGCCGCCCGAGGATGGTCGACATCTTGATCGCCGCCCGCGCGTCGGGTCCCAGCCGCAGATCGCGGCGCACCTTGAGATCCGCGATCACCTTGGCGCCGTCGAGCCGCACCGCCCGCACCGCGCCCACCTCGATCCCCGAGACGTCGACGGTCGCACCGGCGCGCAGACCCGCGGCTTGCGCGAATTCGGCGTGAATCGTCGTGTCTCCCAGCCGCGCCTGGGTCAGCGCGCTGGAGCCGAGCAGCAGGGTCAACACGGTCGCCGAGGCGATCAGGCCGAGCCGCAGGTACCGGTTGCGCAGGAATTCGAACATCTTCGGCAATCTCGGTCGCGAGAACCTCGCCCTCACCGGCACACCTCCGAATGCGCGTTGCCACCGATCTGGGAGAACAGGCCCGGCGGCAGCAGGACACCCCACAGCGAGACGTCGAGTCCGCAGAAGTAGGCGTTGCCATAGGCGCCGTAACTCGAGAACTGGGCCACCCGGTTCAGCACGTTCGGCAATTGCACCGCCGCCCGGTCCAGCGCCGCGCCGTTGAGCAGCAGCAGCGCCACACCGGTGGTGGCCTTGTTCTGCGCGGCCGCGATACCGGGCTCGAGCTGGGCGACCAGCCCGACCAGCGAATCGGTCGAGGCGGCGACCTGATCGACAGACGACTTCAATGCCTCACCCTGGGCGTAGAGCCCGTCCATCAGCGAACGGGTCTGGGTGATCAGGGTTTCCAGCTCGTTGCTGCGATGCGCGAGGCCCGCCATCACACTGCTGAGGTTCGAGACCACGTCGCCGAGGATCTTGTCGCGCTGCCCGAAGGTTCCGGCCAGCTGCGCGGCCTGGGTGATCAAGGTGCTCAGCGAGACCTGATTGCCCTGCAAGGCCTGAATCAGCGTCTCGGACAGCGAATTCACCTGATCGGGTTGCAGCACCGAGAACAGCGGTTCGAAGCCGGACAGCAGGGCCGACACATCGAACGACGGCTCGGTGTGCTCGAGCGGAATGCGCCCGCCCGCGAGCAGCGGCGAGCCCGCTTCCTTCCCCGGCGCCAGCGCGACGTAACGCTGACCGATCAGATTCTGGTACCGCACCATCGCTTTGGTCGTGGTGGTCAGATGCTGAGTGCTCCGGATGCTGAATTCCACACCGGCCTTGTAGTCGCCGACGAAGTCGATCTTGTCGACCCGGCCGACGCGCACGCCCGCCATCCGCACGTCGTCACCGACCCGCAGTCCGAGCACATCGGAGAACACGGCCGAATACCGGCTGGTCGAGCCGGGCACCGTGCGTTGCAGGGTGCCGTAGATGGTGGAGGTCAGCGCGAGCGCGACAATCGCGAAGAGGCCGAAACCGATCAGTGCCTTCGTCGATTTCATTGCGTCACACCGCCTTCCGGCGCCTCGCCCACGGTCAGATAGCCACCGGCGAGCACCGGCCCCAGCAGGAGAAGCTGCGCCGGATTCGGCGTGCCGCCCACCACCGCGGCGACCGCGGCCGGCCCGCGCAGGGCGGCCGGACGGGTAGCCGCCGGATCGGCGGGGGTGTCGCGGTAGGCGGCCGGCGCGGTGATACCGGGAATCAGTGGCAGACTCGGCAGACCGGGCAGCGCCGGAACGCCGGGCAGAGCGGGCAGGCCTGGAATCAGCGGCTGCTGCGTCGGCGTCGGACGGGGTCCGGCCGCGTCGAGCCAGCGGGGCAACTGCTGTTGCGGATATTCTTGCGGCGGAGCCACATTCGGCACCGTCGCACCACCACAGCGCGGACCGTACTGGTCGCCGTAGTGCGGGCAGTCCTTCGCGGTGTACTGCTGGAACGGCGTGAGCGAGGCATCCATCGCCCAGACCATCTGATGCTTCGGGCCCCAGTGGAACGTGGTTTTCAACCGCTGCAACGCGGTGTTGAGGTTGGCGGCGGTGAACGGAATCGCCTCGGGGTCCTTGGCCAGTCCGCCGAACAGATCGTCCAGACCGGCGACGAGGAATTTGCCCGAATCCGGATTCCGCGCGAACAGGTTGTTGACCGATTCGACGGCGCCGCCCGCATTCGTCAGCAACGCAACGAGATTCGAGCGGCGCTCGGTGAGTGTGCGAGCCGTCGTCACCGAATCCGACAGCACTCCCACCAGTTCCGGCGCCGACTGGCTCAGCGCGGTCGCGGCGCGGCCCAGATCACCGAGCAGGTCGCCGATATCGGGAATGTCGTGCACCTGGGTGAGCCAGGTGTCGAGCCGTTCCACGGTCGAACCCGGCATCCGTGCCGAGGGTTCCAGCGCCGCGGACAGCGTCGCCAGCACCCGGCCCAGCTTCTCGGGCTGAATATTGCTCAGCACAGTGCGCAGGACGTTGAGCGTGGTCTGCAATTGGATGGTCGCGACGCCGGTGTCCTGCGCAATGGTCGAGCCGGAATGCAGTGTCACGGCGTCGGGCCCGTTGTCGACCAATTCGATCGCGGTCACGCCGAACAGGTTGTCGGGGACGACACGGGCGGTGACATTGGCCGGAATCGCCTCGGCGACATTCGGTTTCAAGGCGATATCGGCGCGCTGCCGCTCCCCTTTCGCCACCACCTCGACCGAATCGACGGTGCCGACGACCATGCCGCGGAATTTCACGTCGGCATGTCTGGGCAGCCCGTCTCCCGTGCTGGTGAGAACGGCATGGACAGGAACTTTCTCGGTGAAATAGCCGGTGTAGCGCAGCGCCAGCAGATACAGCAGCGCGGCCACCACGAGCAGCATCGCGAGACCGGCCAGCGTGAGCCGGCGAGCGGTCGCACCGCGGCCACTGGGATCGAGAATCACGAACGACACCTATCCTGAGATCCGGAAACCGGGGTCGATGCCCCAAATAGCCAGGGTGAGAAAGAGATTCACGAACACCATCACGACGATCACCATCTTGATCGCCCGCCCGGCCGCCACCCCGACCCCCTCCGGCCCGCCGCTGGCGACGTAGCCGTAGTAGCACTGGATGAAGGTCGCGAGCAGGGTGAAGATCACGACCTTCAGCAGCGAATAGAAGACGTCCGGCCCGATCAGGAACTGGAAGAAGTAGTGGTCGTAGGTCCCCGCGGTGGTGCCGCCGAGGAACAGCACCGTGAGTTCGGTGGTCAGGTACGCGGCGGCCAGCCCGACGCTGTACAGCGGAACGATCGTCACCGTCGCCGCGATCATCCGGGTGCTGACCAGGTACGGCAGCGGCCGGATCGCGCACGATTCCAGCGCGTCGATCTCCTCGGAGATCCGCATCGAGCCGAGTTGCGCGGTGAACCGGCAGCCCGATTGGATCGCGAACGCCAGGGTCGCCAGGATGGGCGCCAATTCCCGGGTGGTCGCGAAACCGGCGATCGCACCGGTCAGCGGGCTCATGGTCAGGAGGTTCAACGCCGTGAACGACTCCATTCCGACGATGATGCCGCCGAACGAGCACAGGATGAACACCACGCCGATGGTGCCGCCACCCACGATCAGTGACCCGTTGCCCCAGCTCACATCCGCGGTCAGCCTGGCGAGTTCCTTCCGATAGTGCTTGACCACGAACGGAATCGCGGCCACCGCCTGGAAGAAGGTGATGGTCTGATGTCCGAGACGCTGATTCGCGTGCACCGGCACGAGCACGGCATTGCCGACCGCCCGCAGCGGCCGGGCCGCGGGCGGCGTGTAGGAGCTGGCCATCTCAGGCGACCTTCGTCGGCAGCAAGGTATTCGACAGCTGGGTGAGAATGATGTTGGTGGCGAACAACATCAACGCGGAGCTGACCACCGCGGAGTTCACCGAATTCGCGACTCCGGCCGGGCCGCCGCTGGTGTGTAGACCCACGTCGCAGGCGATGATCGCCGTGAGCGCGCCGAAGATCGCGGCCTTCGTCAAGGCGATCACCAGGTCGCCGGCCACCGCGAACGACGCGAACGAGCCGATGAACGATCCGGGGGTACCGGATTGGGCGTACACATTGAACATGTATGCCGTCGCGAATCCGACGAAAACGATGAAGCCGCAGAGCAATATGCTCACCAGCACCGCCGCGGCCAGCCGCGGAGCGACGAGCCGGCGCACCGGATCCACACCCATCACCCGCATGGCGTCGATCTCCTCGCGGATCGTCCGGGATCCGAGATCGGCACAGATCGCCGAACCTACCGCACCGGCGATCATCAGCGCGGAGACCAGCGGCGCGCCCTGACGGATGATCCCCAGTGCGGCAACCGAACCGATGAACGTCGTCGCGCCCACCTGGTTCACCAGCGCACCGATCTCGATGGACACCACCACCGCGATCGGAATGGCCACGAACACCGTCGGCGCGGCCGAGACGTTGGCCATGAAGGCGCACTGTTTGATGAATTCCTGGTACGGAAACCGGCGTTGGATCATCGCGACGAAGAGCTGAACGAACGCCTCCCGCCCCAGCGCGACCTGCCGGCCGAGGGTTTCCAGCGAGCGTTGCGGATGCCGGCGCCAGAGGTTGCCCGCGGCATCGACGAGTCGCTGCAGTTCGCCCTCGTCGGCGGCCGGCCAGGGCGGAGCCGGCGGGTCCGGCCGATCGGAGGCTCGGGTCGACGTCACAGCGGTGTTCCTTTCTCACGCGCGCGGATCATCCGGGAAGGTTCTCCGAGTAGTGCTGCAGGAGCACCAGCAACGCCCCCAGGAGTGCGATCCCGGCGCCCACCACACACACCGCAGCTGCCCACAGGCCGAATCGGAGAACGGGATTGACCTCGATTCGCCCACCGAGGACCTTGACACCGATCACCACGATGTCGATGAGCCATACCAACGCCATCATGACTAGGTCATGCAGACGTTCGAGAAGGTGAGCACGGGCCAGCACACGATCGATCCCAGGAACGAGATGATCACGTCGATGCCGTGCATCTGCTTCAGGTGCGAGGTGTGCGTCAGGGTCCAGATCACCCCGATGACGCCGTAGGGCACGGCGAGAATGATGAGTGTCCCGAGGAATTCGGACACCTTCATCTCGTAGCTCAACAGCCGATCGAGTCGCTTCAGCATTGCGACGCAAGTCCTTTCACCCATCGGCCGGACATCCGGTGCACGCACCTCCCGCACACACCGGATACGGGCACCCTTGCCCGCCGGGCGCAGTCCCGCAGTCATCCGCGGACCCGCAGAACCGTATGTTACTGAAAATTCTCGGCTTGTGAAGCCGTTGGGCCGAACTCGTCGGACGACGAATATTCGGTGATCACAAGATTGCGCGGCACCGACCGAGCTGCCCGCTGTGCGCGCGAAGTTACCGAGAATTCCTGCACATCGAGGCGCGGAAGGATTAGCATGAAAGGGTGCCGCCGGGCGGCGCAATATCGCCGCTGTCCGATCGCGCGAAATTCTCAACTACTTCGGCACATGCCAGGCCTGCGGCTACCCGGCACAGGCCGTCCTGCGCACCACGCTCTACAGCGACGGCACCATCACCGATGCGGTCATCGCGACCTGCGCCTCGCCGTGCGGGTGGTCCGGCACATCGGCGCCCACAGTGATGACGGTGCGCACCGAACTGTGGCCTCGAAAGTGCTGGGCGCCAACGTATCCGGCCGTCAGCATACCGGTGGACCGACCCAGCGCAGGGCAGCGGCCGGGCAGAGTTCGATCGCCTCGGTCGCGAGCGCGGGGTCCGGTTCGGAGTCGCTGAGGACCGGATAACCCCAGTCGTCCAGAACTATCTGCTCCGGCAGCACCTGCGCGCAGATGCCGTGGCCGGTGCAGGCGATGCGATCGACCGCCAGGACGCCGGACGGAGGCCTGGTGATGCCGAGGGCTCGAGTTGTCAGGGACACGATTCATCCTTGCTGTGGGGCCGAAAAACGTTCGTGTCCCCGGCTTTCGACGAGAAGGGATCCGCCGAACACATCCAGGGCGGAAGCCAGGAACCGGGCCACGCCGTCGGGAAAGCGGCACGCACCTCGCCCCGGAACCCGAGTGAGCCTGCGGAGGAGACGCTCGGCGGTCTCGGCCGGGGCACGCCGCTCGAGCAGGTCGCTCAGATCGTCACGCAGCGCGGGCAGTCCGAACATGCACGGGCCGCACTGGCCGGCGGATTCTCCTGCCGCATAGGTCAGCGCGGACAGCACCACCTGCCACGGTTCCCTGCCGACGGCGAGAACACGAAACGCGCCGACGCCGGTCCCGATTCCGAACGGCGCCAAGCCTGATCCCGACCACAGCGTATGTCGCGCCTCGGCGGGCAGGAACCCGCCGCTCAGACCGTTCACCCACAGCGCCTGCGGGACGGTGGTGAAACCGCCTGCGCGATCGATGATTTCGGAGAGGGGCAGCCCGGCCTCCGCGGCATGGACTCCGGGGTTGCGGACGCCGTCGGCAACGGTCACCAACCGCGGGCCGGGCTCGTCGGGCGTGCCGTAGGAACGGAACCAGCCCGGACCGTATTCGGCGATCTGCTGAATCCGCCACACCGTTTCGACGTTGAGTACCAGCGTCGGTGCCAGCCGCCGCCCACGCGGGTCCCGTCCGCCGACGGTGATGGGCTCGAACCGCATCACCGGTCGCGCCGGACCACCGTGCGCCAGCCGGACCAGCGCCGACTCCTCCGACGACACGTACCGCCGGGGGACGGCGAGGGTGTCCACGCCGGCCGCCTCCAGACGGGCCAGCGTCTCGGAACCGCGATGCGCGGCCACCCGCACGCGCTGCGTTGTGATGCGCCGGGCGCCGTCGAGCACTTCGGGGAGATGGTGCGCGACAACCCAGCCGTCCTTGGCCGAATTCAGTTCTCCGTCACACGCATTGACGATCAACTCCGCCCGGTGGCGGGCCGCGAGTTCGAGTTTGGTGGCGGTGGGAAAGTTCGCGCCGCCACGGCCGCGCAACCCGGCGGCCGTCAGCAGGTCCGGCAGCCCGGTCACGTCCACTCCTGAGCAGCGATGTCCGAGCGGCGATTCCGATCCGCGTCGGGAACGACCCACCGCCACGCGGCGCCGACCACCAGCGCCACACCGCAGCCGACGGTCACGGCGAGCAGCGCCGGATCCGCGGCCGAGGACATCGTCATTCCGTGGACGACCGCCAGCGGCGCCATCGCGTACCCGAGCAGGTGCACCGCACGCCACAGCCGAGCCGGCAACCGGTGGCGCAGCAGCGATGTCGCGACCACCGCCAGGACGATGTCCACGGCGAGGGTGCCCAGCGCGACCCACTGCCGCTGGTAGCCGGCCGTGCACGGCACCACCGTCGACAGCCATCCGAGATCGACGTATGTGTCGACCGTCGCGGTGACGATGTGCGCGGCCAGGAAGACGATCAGGCCCAGGGCGAGTGTGCGATGCAGTCCCATCGCCACGGCCGATACGGCGAGCCGGGGCCGCACCCGCGCGGCCGTGAACATCCCGAGCAGCGCCACGAGAGTCAGCAGGACGAGAGTGACCACACCGGCGGCGCGCGAGACGTACCACAGCCACGGACTGGTCATGACACGTGCCGCTTCCGCGCCGCGGCCGGGACGGGCCACCCCGGAGTCGTCACCACCTCGTGGTCGACCGTCATCAGGCAGGCGGGCACGCCGCGATCGGTCAGCCAGCGCGGCGCCTGGTCGTCGAGGATGATCGCGGCCGTCGAGGCCGCATTCGCCTGCACCGCATCGGGTCCCGCGCAGGTGACCTGTGCCCACCGCGTCCGGGCGGACCGGCCGGTGCGCGGGTCGATGATGTGGTGCCGGCGGATGCCGCCGCGCGTCCACGTGCGCAGTCGTGTCGACGAGGTCGCGAACGCCTGCCCGGTCGAGGTGACGACCTGCACCACGACGTCGTTCCAGTCCCGCACGCCGATGGACCAGCCCTGCGGCGGGACCGCGCCCGCCACGGCGATATCGCCGCCCAGATTCACCAGATAGCCGCCGGGCCCGGTCGCGCCCAGCTCGGCGGCGATCGTGTCCGCCGCCCACGCCTTCGCACTCGCGCCCAGATCCAATGCGGTTCCCGCGGACAGCGTCACCTCCCTCTGTTGCTCGTCGAAAAACATGTGCCGCAACGGAATCGAGCCCCGATCGAGCACGGCCGCGCCCACGTCGCCGCGGGCGCGCACCACATCCAGGTCGTCGTCGTAACCGCAGGCGATCAGCGCCGCCCCCAGGGAGGCAGAGACCAGCCCCGAGGTCAGGCGCTGGGTGCGCATCGCCGCCCGCAGGCAGGACCCGAGGGTCACGCCGACCGGGATGCGCACGTGCTCCGACCGGTCCCGGCGCGCCTCGGCGCTGCGCGCATTGATCACGGCGAGTTCGGAATCCGCGCGAAAGCGTGAGGCGGCACGATCGAGTTCGTCCAGCCGCGCGCGGACCAGACCGGCCGCGCGCGCCAGCTCCCGGGCATCGGTGCAGACCACCGCCACCGATGTTCCGATCGCCGGAAACGTCTCCGAGGCCGCCGCCGCGCCTCGTGAGGTGCTCATGACCCGGCGGTGTGCTCGTGCGGATCGCGGTCGGAATCCCGCACCGGCGGCGTGGGCGTCCACTCCCCCGGCCGGCCGCTTTCCGGTTGTGGTGCAGGAGAAGTCGGCGACGAGACCGGATCGGTCGTCCGCACGTCGACGGGCACGCGCTCCACGGTTCCCGGGTGTTTCGCCGCATGGCCGATGGTGCCGCCCTGTGCCGCCAGTTCCACGGCGAGTCCACCGACCGCGACCGTCGCGGCGACGAATATCCCGGTTGCGCCGCGCCGGATTCGCGAGAGATTCGGGTTCGTTGTCATCTCTGTTCTCCTTCGCCTCTGGTACCGCTGTCGCTCGCGAACTCGGCGAATCACCGGTTGGTCTGCGGGATTTCGATGCTGAGCGGCATCCGCAGTTCGGCCATGTACCACAGCACGAACTGCCGCAGGAATTCGTCGAACAGCCAGGTCGCGTCCGCGGTCGGCGGGATCACGCCCATCACGCCCTCGCGCACGGCGACGAACGGGCCCCAACTGAACTTCAGCAACGGATCCCACACCGGTTCGCGCGCGATCCGCAGATCGTCGGCGATCTTGTCGCCCAGGATGAATCGGGTGAACGCCCCCAGAATGGGCTTGCTGAGCAGTGTCAGATCGAGGTCGAAGCCCAGGTCCATGAGGTTGTGCGCGAGCTCGATCCCCTCCGGCGTCGCCTCGATGATCGGGTCCAGTTGCTGCTCGGCCTGGGCGTCGGCCTGTTCCCAGGTCGCGGGAATGTACTCGTCGCGGATGCCGAGGAAGTGGCCCGCCAGCTGCCAGGTATGCAGGTAGCCCTCCGATTCGACCTGCGGGATCTGCAGATTCCAGGCCCGGAAGGTGCGCATGATGGTCGTGGCGAGGCTGTGCCAGGTGACCATCGTGTCGTCCTGGCTGATCGGGATGTGTTCGGCCGGCCAATGCGGCGACTGTGGCAGCAGATGCCGGACCGCGGCATGAATGATGCGGGTCTTGACGCAGGTCACGATCATCTCGCCGCCCGGCTGGTAGGCGTTGACCGTGCCGATGTCGTAGCCGAATTTCGCGGTCTTGGCGATGCGGTCCTTCAGGTGCGAGCCGCCGCGCGAGTAGTAGACCGCGCGCGCCTCGTGCGGAATGACGTTCGCCATCATCCCGCTGGCGAAGGCGTAGAGCACGCCCAGATACGTTCCCCGCTTCTTGTTGAATTCGAAGCCGGCCGCCATCTTGGCCTCGTCCGCCCAGGACGGCAGCTGCCGCGCGTATTCCATGAAGTCGCGCATATTCTTCGGCAGCCCGTCCGGGATGGGCTGCTCGTTACGCACCCAGGTGCGGAGCAGATTGTTGATCCGCGGAATGTCCTCGTGGTCCATGACGTCGGCGATCACCGGATCGGCCTCCGGATCCCACACGGTCAGCGGGTCCGCCCCGCCGCCGCCGCCGACCACGGAACCGTTCGGCGACCACGTCCACGGATCCGCGCGCGCCGTCCGCGCGCCGAGTGCGAGCGCCCCCGCCGCACCGAGTAATCCACCGCCTGCTCGCAGGGCGTCACGCCTGCTGAGACCCAGTCCGTCCATGCTATTGTCCCTCTTCATCGAGAAACAGATACAGAGATACAAACTCTGTATCCGAGTATCTCGATGAGACCACACCGTGGCCGCGATCACAAGAAGTTGTCAGGATTTTCGAAACGAAGCGCGCGTGAGAGGACACCGTGAAGCTTGGATCACCGCCCTCGAAGGGTTCAGGGAACGGCACGTCACCACTCGAACGCGCCTATACGGACGCGGTCGACCGTGTCGACGAGGGCGACGACATCCGCTCGCGCATCCTCGACGCGGCGGTCGAACAGTTCGGCGCCCTCGGCGTTCGCCGCTCGACGATGGATGACGTGGCCCGGCGGGCGAACGTCTCCCGCATCACCGTCTACCGCCGGTTCGCGACGAAGGACGCCCTGGTCGAGCAGGTGATCGTGCGCGAATACCGGCGCTGGTTCGACCAGTTCCTGGTCGACATCCGGCATGCGCGGACCGCCGCCGACCGGGTCGTGCTGGGTTTCGTCAGCTCCTTGCGGGCGATTCGCGAGAACCCGATCATCGGCGGCCTGCTCGCCGCCGAACCCGACATGCTCGTCGGATCGATGATCGGCGATCAGGGACACACCGTCGCCATGGTGCGCCGGTTCGTGGCCGACCAACTCCGCCGCGAGCAGCGCGCCGGCCAGGTAGCGCAGGAGGTCGACGTCGATCTGGTGGCCGAGTTGATGGTCCGGATCTCCGCCTCCTATCTGGCGGTGCCGAGCCAGGTCATCGACCTCGACGACGATGAGCAGGTAGCGGCCCTGGCCAGGCACTATCTCGTGCCGATGCTCGAGCCGCCCCGCGACTCCGGCGCGAACACGCCCGCTACTGGGCGCTGATTCCCGCGGAGCCGAGATCGAGCCGATTGAGCAGATTCTGAATCAGGACATAGGGGTTCGTCATCGAAGCGTCCGTCTCCACGGTGAGAGGGCGGCTGCCGCGAGCAGTGCGAGCCCAACGACTGGACTCGCCTCTCGGCAGCACAGAATGTTTATTAACATACATAACTCTTCCCAGGACTGTCTACGTTTTCAGAGAAGAATGGTAAGCAACTTATAAGCGGTGCGGAAGCTGTCGAGAGGCGGCTGAGAGCTGGCCGGGGACAGCAGGCGAGCGGGCGCGGTCAACACACCCCGAGGCAGCCGAGCAACCGGCGCGCGACCGCGGGAGTCGTCGGCGATACAGAGGATCAGCAGAGCCGGGCACAACGCCCGCAACGAATGAAATCGACAGGCGCCGTAGAGGTTCCAGCCCCCGGAAACGACTGTGGGCCGGGATGGAAATTCCATCCCGGCCCACAGATGAGTGGAGCTAAGGGGACTCGAACCCCTGACCCCCACACTGCCAGTGTGGTGCGCTACCAGCTGCGCCATAGCCCCAGGTTTTCGCACCTCGGGGGTGTTCCCCGCGTGCTTGAAAGAAGTTACACCACCTGGAGTCGGCGTACCAAATCGCCTGCATACGGGGGTGGTGGAACACACGTTCGAACGATAGACTCGAACACATGTTCGATGGCAGAGAGCTTCAGACGATGAGCGACGAGGGGCTGGTCGATGCGCTGCGACGGGCACATGGGGCGGCGGCCTTCGCACAGGCGGCGGAGGTGCGAGCGGTGCGGGAGTTGTATCGGCGGCATCGCGCCGGCAACGCCGCACCCGGGCCGGGCGGGATCAGAGCGGGAGAGTTCGCCGCGGCGGAGGTCTCGATGGCGGTCCAGGTATCCGAGCAGGTCGCGGCCGCGCTGATCGACATCGGGCTGGCGCTGGACACCTTGCCGCATACTCGGGAGGCGTTCGGCTCGGGCCGCATCGATCTGTCACGGGTGCAGGTGATCGTCGACAACGTCCGCGGACTGTCCGGCGATCTGCTGGCCGATCTGGAAGTTCCGCTGGTCGAGGCCGCCGCACGAACCACACCGGCGCGGCTACGACAGACCGCGCGTCGCTGGTTGAGCCGGCTCGACGGCACGGGTGAGCAGCGGCGGCGGGAACAGCGCGAGGACTGCCGCGATATCCGCCTGACCGCGGTCCAGGACGGCGCCGCGGTCGTGGCCGGACTCCTGCCCGCGGACGGGGCCGAAACGGTCGCGATGCGCCTGCGGGACATGGCATACGAGGTGTGCCCCGAGGATCCGCGCACCATGCCGCAACGCCGCGCCGACGCGCTCGTCGCCCTCGCCGAGGGGGCGGAGCGACTCGACTGCGCCTGCGGACGCGGAAATCGCTGCACCGCAACAGTTCCCGAGCCACCCGCGTCGGATGCACCACGCACGGGCGGCCGTGCCAGGACTCGCCGCCCGCTGATCCAGGTCGGCGTCAGCGCCGAAGCCTTGAGCGGGGACAGCGAGGAGCCCGCCTATCTGGCCGGCTACGGGCCCATCGACGCGGAGCTTGCGCGGCGGATCGCCGAACGGGGCGAATCGGTCACCGTGACCGAATCCTTCGCCCGGATCGACGGCCTGTGCGCATTCCCCGGCTGCGTCATGGCCGCCGTGACAACAGACTTGCCCGTACCGGAGGGGAGCACGGGCAATGCCGATGTGTGCGCGAGTTCGCCGAGCAGACAACGGTTTACGTTGTGTTCCCATCATTCCCGCTTGGCGCTGCTCACCGTGCAGCACCGGAACCGATGGGAGGTGCGCCGGCTCGATGCGGACCGGGTGCAGTGGACGAGTCCGACCGGCGACGTGCACACCACGGTCGACGAGGTGGCTCGCTGCCTGTTCCCACACCGGGATATGGAAACGCCGACGGTACGCTCCGGCCCGGTATCCACATCCGTTGTGGCATGGCCTGTTTCGACACTGGACCCGGCCTATCCGATCGCGGATCACTCCCTGGTACATCGACGACTCGCCGAGGGCACTCCGGAGGATTGCCTGCTGATCGGTGAAAGTTACCGCCGCTGAACAGCTTTCGTTCTACTACTTCCCACCACAGTGATCGGAGGACACCGCGAACACCATGACTTGCCAGGATCGTCCACCCGCGCCGACCGTGATCGACGCCGGTGTGGAACGGGAACGGATCGCCGCGCTCGAGAAGTTGCGGCTCCGGCTGGAATCCGAACTCGACCGGACGGCCGCGGGCACCGGATATGCCGCCATGGCAGGGCAATTGCGTGACACCGTGAACGCGATCGCGGACGCGCGCAATCGTATCTACGAGGTGCTGCTCGGCGACGACGAGATCTATTGACCGCCGGTACTACGACTCCGGCCCGGGCGGTTGGGGATACCGTCCGGGCCGGGGCCTCGAGGAGCGCGACATCGCCGCGCGGCGGCGATCAGCTCACGAGCTTGGTGACCCAATCCGAATTTTCGACATCGACGTTCTTGCCGCCGTCGAGCACGGTGGGGGTCTGCACCTGGCCGACCGCGTCCTTCAACGCCGCCAGCGACGACTGGGCGTGATTCCGGGCCGAATCCACCCGGTCGCCCTTGGCGATGCAGGATTGCACCTCCGGCGAGGCACCGGAATCCTTGGCGATCGCGGCCAATTGATCGTTGGTCAGATTGCCGCCGTCCTCACTCGGCTGCTTGGTGGTGAACAGCGCCATGTGGAACTTCGAAAACACCGGGCCGTCACCGGCATCGGCCACACATTCGCTCGCGGCCACCGCGCGGGTCGAATAGTCCTTACTGCTGGACTTGGGATCCAGGAAGTTCACGAACCGATAGCGCACCGCGAGCTTCCCCTGGTCGATCGCTTTGGCGATCTGCTGTCCGTAGTAATGCTCGAGCGCCCCGCAGGACGGGCACATCGGATCCTCGAACATATCGATCGTCTTCGCCGCGGAGGTCTTACCGAGCACGATCGCGCCGTCGGAATCCAGTAGCGCCTGTACCGCCGGATCGTGCGCGGCGCCGTACCCGTCCTCCTGCACCGTCAGACCATGGTCGCTGTTCCAGCGCACGACGAGCACCACGATCACCGCGACGACGACCAGCGCCACCGCACCCAGCGCATAAGTGGTGCGATTCGACATCGGTCGCGGCGTGTATTTCGAATCCGAGGAATTCACGGCGTCCACTCTGCCAAAACCGGTCCGTCGCCGGAATCCGGCCGTCCGATTTCCCGGCGACCGGAATTCGCCCGCCTATGCCTGCGGTTCCTCCGCGTCGCCGGCGGGCACCCCGACCAGCCCGTAGAGGACCAATTCCTCGAGCGACCGCGCGAAACCCTCCGTATCGTCGATGTCCCGGATACACATGGCGAACAGCGCGGCGCCGGCGATCATGTCCAGCACCGTGTCGGAATCGATCCCGCCACGCACCGCACCGGATTCCAGATACCGCGCGAGTTCGCGCCGGGTCGGCGTGTCCAGCCGCGCCGAGAGTTTCTGATAGAGACCGGAATCCGCTCGCATCTCGGTCATCAATCCGGGCATCGCCTCACGCGCGGGCCGGGCCCCGAAAAGCTGGATCGTGCCCCGGATAACCGTGCGGATCTCCTCGACCAGATCGCCGGCCTCCTCCTCGCCGCCCACATCCGGAAAGACCGCGCGCGCGATCAGATGGGCCTTCGACGGCCAGCGCCGGTAGATGGCGGGCCGGCTCACCCCGGCACGGGTGGCGATCGCATCGATCGAGACGGCGGCATAGCCGCGTTCCACCAGCAGCTCGCGGGCGGCCCCGAGGACCGCTCGATCCACCTCCGGATCGCGATGCGGCCCGAGTCGATGGCGAGCGTTCACGACACAACCGTCCTTGTCAGCGCGAGCATCTGTCGTTACAGTCTGTCACATCTGAGTCGTTACATTCTGTAACTGCTGAATCCGAGGAGAAGTCGTGTCCACTACCGACCAGCCGATCGCCACCGCGGATACCTACCGGCCACTCCCCCTGCTCGAGGGCAAGGTCGTCGTGCTGTCGGGTGTGGGCCCCGGCCTGGGCCGCGCACTGGGCACCGAGGCCGCTCGGATGGGCGCGGATCTGGTGCTGGTCAGCCGCACCGAACGCCGGCTGGAGAAGATGGCCGAGGTGGTGCGGTCCCATGGCCGCAAGGCGCTGGTGGTGCCCACCGACATCACCGACGAAGAGCAGCGGCGTGCGCTGGTGGACCGAGCCCTGGCCGAGTTCGGCCGGGTCGACTGCCTGATCAACAACGCCTTCGCCATCCCGCCGATGGAACCGATCACCGGCATCGAACTGGACGCCCTGCGCACCGCGAACGAGACGAATGTCTTCGCGCCCCTGCGGCTTTCAACGCTGTTCGCCGATGCGCTGGCCGCGACACGCGGCTCGATCATCATGCTCAACTCCTGCGTGAGTTTCGATTCCGAGCCGATCTACGCCGGCTACAAGCTGTCGAAAGGCACACTCGCTCACCTGGCCTCGTCGCTGGCGACCGAACTGGGTCCGCGCGGCATCCGGGTCAACAGTGTCGCGCCCTCCTACATCTACGAGGACGTGAACAAGGCGTACTTCGACTGGCTGGCCGCGCAGGACGGCGTCACCCACGAGGAGATCTATCGGCGCAAGGCCGAACCGACCGACCTCAAACGCCTCGCCGCGCCCGAGGAGGTGGCCCGCGCCGCCCTGTTCCTCGCCAGCGACCTCGCCTCCGCCGTGACGGGCCAGATCCTCACCGTCGACTGCGGCGAATACCACAACTGAAACACTCACGGCTGCAAGGAGTTCCGGTGACAGACGCGAAGAAGCGAATCGTCCTCTGGGGTACCGGTGTGGTGGGCTCCATGGTGCTCGCCGAGATCATCCGCCATCCGCTCTTCGAACTCGCGGGCGTCGGCGTCAGCAATCCGGACAAGGTCGGGCGCGACGCCGGATCGCTGTGCGGCGGCGGCGAAACCGGTATCCGCGCTACGGATTCGGTGGAGGAACTGATCGCGCTGCGCCCGGATGCGGTGGTGCACTACGGGCCGACCGCACAGTTCGCCGACGAGAACATCCGGGTCATCGGGTCGTTCCTGCGGGCGGGTATCGACGTGTGCTCCACGGCGATGACACCGTGGGTGTGGCCGGATATGGCGCAGACACCGGCCGCCTGGCGCGATCCGATCACCGAGGCGTGCGCCGCGGGTGGCGCGTCCTGCTTCACCACCGGTATCGATCCCGGCTTCGCCAACGACCTGTTCCCGATGACCCTGCTGGGCCTGTGTGGCGAGGTGGAGTCCGTACGCGCCTCGGAGTTGCTCGACTACACCGCCTACGAAGGCGATTACGAAGTCGAAATGGGTATCGGGCGGCCGCCGGAATACCAGGCCATGCTGGAGATCCCCGACTTGCTGATCATGGCGTGGGGCGCCACCGTGCCGATGATCGCGACCGCCGTGGGCATCGAACTCGACGATGTCACCACCACGTGGGAGAAATGGGTGACGCCCGTGGATCGCCCGTCCGCGAAGGGCGTCGTCGCGGCCGGCAACGTCGCCGCCATCCGGTTCACCATCAACGGCGTCTACCACGGCCGCGAGGTCATCACCCTCGAACACGTCAACCGCATCGGCACCGACGCGGCTCCCGACTGGCCCGCCGGCACGAAGGACGATGTGTACCGGGTCGATATCGTCGGCTCGCCGTCCATTTCCCAGGAGACCTCGTTCCGGTTCACCGACGGATCCGGGCGCACTCCCGCCGTGGCGGGATGTCTCGCCACCGGAATGCGGGCCCTGAATGCCGTCCCCGCCGTCAACGCCCTGCCGCCCGGCTGGGTGACGCCGCTGGATCTGCCTCTCGTTCCAGGGGCCGGCACCATTCGCTGACCGAAAGACGCTCTCCGCTGACGCTATTCACAGACCGACGCCGGACTCGCGCCGGATGTCACGTGGCCGGCGCGAGTTCGGAGTGACACTCACTTCGCCGGCTGGCCCTTCGGGACGAACGGCTCGTTGACGGTGGTGAAGTACTGGATCACCGAGGCGACGGCCACCGGAGCCGCGACCAGCAAGGCGCCGGCGAAGGCGCCGATTCCCGCCCCTACGGCGATACCGGCCAGGCAGCCCGCCAACGGGCCCGCGCCGAACAGCGCGGCGAGAATGCCGGTGACGACGGCGCCGACGAGCGCTCCGCCCACGCATCCGGCGATGCCGCCGATCGCGGTGCCGACCGCCGCGCCACCGGCCGCGGCGGTCGTAATCTGCAGGGCCGCACGGGAGAACGCCGCCTGCTCGCGCTCGTAGCGGGTGCGCCACGGCGCCTCGTCCTCGAAGGGCAACGCGACCGGGGTGAGGGTGGCGGTGTGGTCACGAATCGACGCCTCGACCGGATACTCGATGTCGTCGACGCGAATCGACAGCGGGATTCCGGCCAGCACCGTACCGGAGGCGGATCGGATTCGGAAGATCCCGTCCGAGACGTCCATCGAACCGGAATCGGTCGTGATCACCGCCGCGGCACCGGTATTCACGGCCCGGTAGTGCACAGCACCGTCGGGCACGGTAGCGCTCGACGCTGCTGCATCCGGCGTGACGGGGTCGGCCGCGGCGTATGCGGACGAGGCGGTGACGGTCGCGATGGCGAGCGTGGTGGCGGCTACCCAATGTGCAAACAACATGCTGTGGAACATGTCACAGCGCGGCGCGAGCGGGGGCGTGCCTCTCGGTCAGCGGGACACTCGCGGTGAACCGGGATTCCGGCCCGATGCGCCGGCTATCGGCACCCACCTCCGGCCGCGCACGACGAATCGCCGCCGGCGGCACCGGCGGCGAGACATCGTGCGTCACAGTGTTATTCAGCGACCACAGGAAGTGGGGGTCGACTCGCCCGCCATCACCCGCGCCACGAAATCCTGGGCGTCGGCCAGGGACGCGGGCACACTGCCGCGATGATCCTGGCCGGCGTAGACGCGGTAATCGACGTGTATTCCCTTGCCGCACAGGGTTTTCACCAGAGCGTCGGTACCCGGTTTCGCGACGGCGGCGTCGGCCGTGCCCTGGGCGATCAATGTCGGGACGGCCGGTGTCACCCGGCTGGGGTCCTGCGCGTCCAGATAGCGGGTCAGCGGGCCGACGTCCGCGTTCGGCGCGAAGACCTGGGCCGGCGGCACCGGTGGCACGGCGCGGATCTGGGCGAGGCATCCGGTCCGCGCGGCCGTGAGCAGCGGCGCGGCCTGTCGCGTCACCAACGCGTCCGGATCGATGGCCGGTTCGGCGGCGTGCGCCCCCAGCAGAATCACCGGCAGGAACGCCTCGGCGGCTTCGGCGCCGGGGCGATTCGATCGCAGGTAGTCGACGGTGCCGCTGAGCCCCACCCCGCCGGGCGCGATCGACACCGCGCCCTTCAGTTCCAGCTCGGGAGCCCGCTCGGCTCCGGCCTGCGCGGTGAACAATGCCGCGTGCCCGCCCTGGCTGTGGCCGGCGACCACCCAGCGTTTTCCGATCGTGGGATCCAGTGCCCGAGCCGCGCGCACGATGTCGACGACCGTATCGGCCTCGCTCGTGCCGTTGATGTACGGATGCCCGCCGGGCGTACCGAGCCCTTCGTAGTCGGTCTGAACCACCGCGTAGCCCTTGGCGATCCAGGTGTCGAGGATCCGGTTCACCGGTCCCAGGTAGTCGTGATCCGGGCCGTCCGCGGTGTCGGCGGAGGGGGCGCACGTGCCGGCGTAGCCGGTGGTGCCGTGCGCCCAGCTGAGCACCGGCCAGCCGTCTTTCGGCGGCGCTCCCGCGGGCACCGCGACCGTGCCCGACACCACGATCGGCTGCCCGTGCGCGTCGTCGGAGACATAGGTGATCAGGCGAGTGCTCGCCGCACCGGACAGGGCGGCGTCACTCGTCAGCGGCCGCGCGGTCAGCAACTGTCCCGCGCGCAGGGCGGGGGTGCCGGAATCGGTGTCCGAGGCGCCGGAGCAGGCGGCGGCCAACAAGCCCACTGCCAGGACACCGACGCCGATCCGAGCCGATTTCCGCATTCGACGAGCCGGCACAGTGATCTCCGATCTGTGGATCCAGTAGTTCGGCCACAGGGTAGGGCGGTCGCGGCGATCGAAAGCCGATCCTCCCGCCAGGTAGGACCACGCGGCCGAAGCGACGGAAATCAGCCGACGGTCGCGGGGACCGGATGCCGCCGCAGCGGCTCGCGCACCACCGTCCAGCTGGCCGCGGCCACCACCAGCAACGCGCCGGTCGCCGCGAGCGCGAATCCGAACGATGCCCGCTGTGCCAGCCACCCGATCGCGACCGGGCCCACCACGGTGCCGAGATCGGCGGCCATCTGGAATCCGGCCAGCACGGGGCCGCCGCGCGCCCTCGGGCCGATCACATCGGCGACAGCGGCCTGCTGCGCGGGCGTGTACATCCCCGAGCCGAGACCGGCCACGAACGAGGCCCCCAGCAGCCACACCAGATTCGGCGCGAGCCCCAGCGCGATCGTGCCCGTCGCGCACACCAGGGTGCCGGCGATGAGGAAGGGTCTGCGCCCCCATCGATCCGACATCCGGCCGGAGGCGAACAGCACCGCGGCATTTCCCGCGGCGAACACCGTCAACGCCACCCCGGCGACTCCCGGGGACTCGCCGAGTACCTCGACCACCAGCAGCGGCACCAGCGCCATCCGCACCCCGAACACGGCCGCGCCGTTGGCGAAATTGGACCACAACACCGCCCGGTACACCGGATCGGCCAGTGCGCGGCCGAAACTCACCACCGGCATCGGCTCCGCGCCCACCGGCTCGGCCAGCCGCGATCCGCGCAGCTTCCAGAACACGACCGCGCTCGCCGCCAGCAGGGCCACCGCGTAGATCGCGAACGGGGCGCGCAATCCGAGCCCGCTCAGCGCACCGCCGAGCAGCGGACCGGCCAGCGAGCCGATCAGGAAACTGGTGGACCACAGCCCGGAGACCCGCCCGCGCTCGCCGGGCGGCGACAACCGGATGACCAGCCCCAGCGAGGACACCGTGAACATGGTCGATCCGATGCCGCCCAGCGAACGCAGCACGATCAACTGCCAATAGGTCTGCGCCAGCGCACACGCGCCGGTGGACAGGGCCACGATCAGCAGACCCGTCAGATACAGCGCCCGCTCACCGAACCGCTGGACCAGTCGCCCGCTCACCGGCGCGAACAGCAGGCGCATCAGCGCGAAGCTGCTCACGATCGCCGAGGCGGCCGCGACACCGACGCCGAAGCTGCGCGCGTACTGCGGCAATGCCGGTGCGACCAGCCCGAATCCGAGCGCGATGATGAATGCCGCGCCGATCAGCACCCAGATCTCGGCGGGCAGCCGGGAACCGGCTCCGTCTCTGTCGTTCACCACATGTCCGCGAATCAGTCGACCGCGGGCTCCTCGATGCCGAGTGCGCGTCCGACCACTTCCTCCGCCGCCGCCTGTACCCGGGCCAGATGTTCGGGCCCTTCGAAGGATTCGGCGTAGATCTTGTACTTGTCCTCGGTGCCCGACGGACGGGCCGCGAACCACGCGTTCTCGGTGGTCACCTTCACCCCGCCCAGCGCCGCGCCGTTGCCGCGGGCGCGGGTCTGTACCGAGAGCACCGGTTCCCCGGCGATGTCGGTGGTGGTGATGTCGTCCGGCGTCAGCGCGGCCAGCCGCCGCTTCTGCTCGGCATTCGCGGCGGCATCGATGCGGGCGTACGCCGGTGTGCCGTAACGCTTTTCGAGCTCGGCATAGCGCGCCGACGGACTCTGGCCGGTGACGGCGGTGATCTCGGCGGCCAGCAGCGCCAGCAGGATGCCGTCCTTGTCCGTGGTCCACACCGTGCCGTCGTGGCGGAGGAACGAGGCCCCGGCGCTCTCCTCGCCACCGAAAGCCAGGGAACCGCTGAACAATCCGGGGACGAACCATTTGAAGCCGACCGGCACCTCGTGGGTCTGCCGGCCCAGCACGCCGACCACTCGATCGATCATCGAGGAGGTCACCGCGGTCTTGCCGATCTTGGTCAGCGCGTCCCACCCCATCCGGTTCGCGACCAGATATTCGATCGCCACCGCCAGGAAGTGGTTCGGATTCATCAATCCCGCATCGGGTGTCACGATGCCGTGCCGGTCGGCGTCGGCGTCGTTGCCGGTGGAAATGTCGTAGTCGTCGCGGATCGCCACGAGCGAGGCCATCGCATAGCGCGAGGAGGGATCCATCCGGATCTTGCCGTCGCTGTCGAGGGTCATGAACCGCCAGGTCGGATCGACGAACGGATTGACCACCTCGAGTTCGAGGTCGTAGCGCTGGCCGATCTCCTCCCAGTAGTCGACGCTCGCCCCGCCCATCGGGTCCGCGCCCAGCCGGATTCCGGCGCCGCGCACGGCGTCCAGATTCAACACGTTCGGCAGATCGGCGATGTACTGGTCGAGGTAGTCGTAGCGCTGCACACCGGTGGCCAGCGCGTGCTGCAGCGTGGTGCGTTTGATCCCGGCCAGCCCGCCGCGCAGCAGTTCGTTGGCGCGGTCGGCGATGGCGTCGGTCGCGACCGTGTCGGCCGGTCCGCCGTGCGGCGGGTTGTATTTGAAGCCGCCGTCGCGGGGTGGGTTGTGCGAGGGCGTGACCACGATGCCGTCGGCCTGATGGCGGGTGCCGCCCCGATTGTGGCGCAGCACAGCGTGACTGAGCGCCGGAGTGGGCGTGTAGCGTCCGCGGCTGTCGATCACGGCGGTCACGTCGTTGGCGGCCAGCACCTCCAGCGCGGTGGTCCACGCCGGTTCCGAGAGCGCGTGCGTGTCGCGAGCCAGATATACCGGGCCGGTGATGCCGCGGGTGGCGCGATACTCCACGATCGCCTGTGTGATGGCGAGGATATGAGCCTCGTTGAACGCACAATCGAGGCTGGAACCACGATGTCCGGAGGTGCCGAACGCCACCCGCTGCGCGGGTTCGGCAGGGTCGGGGATGCGGCTGTAGTACGCCGTCACCAGATGTGGCAGATCCTCGAGATCGCCGGCCCGCGCCGGTCGGCCGGCTCGATCGTGGGCCATGCTCGGGCCTCCCTTCCTCGGCACCTGCGCCCGGCTCGTCATCACAATCACGGCGACACCCCGCCCGACTGCCACACCTGAACCGCGGACAGGGTCACGGTCCCGGATTCGAAGAGTTCGGCGTTGGCCACCACGAAGTCGCGCAGCAGCTGCGAATCGTCGATGATCATCACCATCACGGGCAGGTTCTCGGCGAGATCCAGCATGCGGGTGGTGTGGATGCGTGAGGAGACGCCGTAGCCCTCCATCCCGCGCCAGACGCTGGCCCCGGCCAGGCCGCTGTCGCGAGCCCGCCGCACGATCTCGTGATAGCGGGGCCGATGCTTGTAGTGGTCGTCCTCACCCAGCAGCACCGTCAAGCGGGCCGCGGACCGCCAGCGTGGATCCGGCTGCCACGCATCGGCTTCGGTGACGATCTGCATCGCGGACGCGTCCGGTGCTTCACTCATCGCCAACCCCCTGTCGTCGTGCCGTACCAGTTGTCCGTTCTGCCGCGCCGTGCGCTGTCACCACCGTCCGCCCGCCCATCCGGGCGGCGGACCCACCACACCCGATCCGTGCAGTCTAGAGCGTCGTCCGAACGGGCGGAGCAGCGGTCGCATATGCCACAGAGAGCTGTCCAGACTAACGGATTCGCTTGCGACGAGCAAAAACTCGTGCGGAGCACGCTCGCCCCCTCCGGCGTGACCACCACCGCGGCGCCGGTTCGCGAACCCACCTGGTGCACCTCCCTGCCCGACCGAATGTGTGGAGCCATGCTAACTGTCAGCGACCGAGCCACGGTCGGCATCCGGGTCCCGCGGGCTCGCCGCACCGGCTGCGCGACCCCGACCGGCGGATGTCCGGCCGACGGACTCGGCCTGCCCTGTTCGGCTCCCGTTCAGGGGCGGCCGGGCCGCGTGCGACTCGGCGGCACCCGTCTCGAACCGCGTCACCAGCACCGCCCTGCCGCTAGCCGTCGGTTTGCTCTCCGGCGGCACGGACAGTAGCAACCGAATTCGCACGGGTCACTGCCGGCTGGGCGCCGGCGCATCGCGGCCACTCCACGGCGGTAGGCACCGAACGATGTTCGGGCGCGTCCCGCGTGCGGCGGCCGGACGGGCGGTGACTCCGGGCGCGAGACGACGGTGCCCCGGACTCGTCGAGTCCGGGGCACCCCTATCCGATTGTCCCGCAGGGCGGTTCACCCTGTGATCGCGGCCGTGCTCAGTGCGCCAGCACCGGCTCGCCCTCGGCCGGAGCCGGTGCGGTGCTGGGCATCAGCACCGCCGCGGCGATCGCGCCGACCACGAAAATCGCTGTCGCCCACCAGAAGCTGGTGGTGTAGCTCTTGATCAGCGATTCGGCGACCGCGAGCTGAGTGGGCTGGCGGCCCGACAGGTAGTTCGCCGCCGCCGAGGAGGCGATGGTGCTCAGCAACGCGGTGCCGATGGAACCGCCGACCTGCTGGCTGGTGTTGACCATCGCCGACGCCACACCGGCATCCTCGTGGTGCACACCGGCGGTCGAACCCTGGAAGGCGGTCGACATGGCGCCACCGAGGCCCAGGCCCAGCAGAATCAGCGCCGGGAGGATGTGCGAGGCGTAGCCGGTGTCGAGTCCGATGCGGGTCAGCCACGCCATTCCGGCGGCCGCAACCAGGAAGCCCGCGGCGACGGTGATCTTCGGTCCGATCTTGGGCAGCAGCAGCGAGGGCACCGTGGTCGAGGAGGCGATCATCGCCGCGATCATCGGCAGGAACGCGACGCCGGTCATGATCGGTGAGTACTTCAGCGTCAGCTGCATGTAGTAGGTCAGGAACAGGAAGATCGCGAACATCCCGATACCCATGACGAAGACCGTCATGTAGGACCCGGCCCGGGTGCGGTCGAGCAGGATCCGCAGCGGCAGCAGCGGATGCTCGACCCGGGTCTGGAGCCACGCGAACACGCCCAGCAGCACCGCGCCGCCGATCAGGAAGGCCAGGGTGAGCCCGTTGGACCAGCCGTGCGATTCCGCGTGCGAGAAGCCGTAGACGATGCCGAACAGGGCGGCACTGACCGTGACCGTGCCCGGGATGTCGAGCTTGGGCCGGTGTTCGGCGGTGTGCTTGGCCAGCAGCAGCACGGCGCCCACCAGCGCGATGGCGGCGAAGATCAGGTTGACGTACATCACCCAGCGCCACGACGCCCATTCGGTGAGCGCGCCACCGAGCAGCAGGCCCAGCGCGCCACCGGTACCGGCGACGGCACCGAATATGCCGAAGGCCTTGGCTCGCTCCGACGGTTCGGTGAAGGTCACCGTCAGCAGCGAGAGCGCGGCGGGGGCGAGCAGCGCGCCGAACACACCCTGAGCGACGCGAGCCACCACGAGCATCTCGAATCCGTTGGCGGCGCCACCGACCGCGGAGGCGACCGCGAAGCCGACCAATCCGATGATGAAGGTGGTGCGCCTGCCGAACAGATCGCTCAACCGGCCACCGAGCAGCAGCAGGCTGCCGAAGGCCAGGGCGTAGCCGGTGACCACCCACTGGCGGTCGGCGTTGGAGAAGCCGAGGTCCAATTGCGCCTCGGGAAGTGCGATATTCACCACGGTCGCGTCCAGCACGACCATCAGCTGGGCGACGCCGAGCACGGCGAGCACCCACCAGCGCATTGCATGCGAGCCACGGCGGCCCGCGGAGCCGGACGAATGCCTCGACGGCAGGTCCGACCGGCTCTTTTCGAGATCGATCGCGGAAGTCATGGGGTTCCTTGTCCGACGGCGGTTGAGGGGGACGTTGAAGTGGAGGAGTCATCTCCGCTTGTATGGAAAGCTATCACGATAACGGAGAGAGCGCCTCCGGTTAATCCCCGAACTTGGTAATATCGCGGTGTGAATCACGCCACGGCCGCTCCCGCTCCCCGGCGCCTTCGCGCCGATGCCGCCCGCAACCACGCGCGGATCCTCAGAGCGGCCAGAGAACTGTTCGCCGATCGCGGTCTGGAAGTGACTCTCGACGACGTGGCCGAGGCGGCCGGCGTCGGCGTGGGCACGGTCTACCGCCGCTTCGCGAACAAGCAGGAGCTCATCGGGGAGGTCTTCGACCAGACCGTCACCGATATGGCCGAGGCCACCGAGGCCGCCTACGCCGATCCCGACACCTGGCACGGGTTGACCCGGCTGTTCGAGTGGTGCTGCGAACACATGGCCAGCAACCGCGGCTTCGGTGAGGTGATGCTCGAACTGCCCGACGCCATGGAACGCTTCGTCTCGGTTCGTGAGCGGATCAAGCCGATGGTCACCCGGCTGTTCGACAAGGCCGCCGCCGAGGGCGTCCTGCGACCCGGAATCGCCGCGTCGGACTTCTTCGCGATGATCAACATGGTGGAGGCGATCGCAAGCTTCGCCAAGCCGGTGAATCCCGAGGTCTGGCGCCGCTACATGAGCATCGTGCTGGACGGTGTGCGCGGCGACTGCATCCCGCGGCAACAGCTGACGGTTCCGCCGCTGAACGACGAGGACGTCGATCAAGCGAAGGAAGCCGTATTCGCCTGCCGCAGAAAGTAATTCCCTGTCCGGCACCGTGCACCCGCCAACGTTACCGAGCGATCACCCCGCACCGTAAGTACCGCGCCCCGATCACGGACGTGTGATCGGACACGTTCGCGCGCGAACGAGGGCTGGCGCACAGTTCGGCCATGTTCTAAAGTTGGACGCATGACCAATTCGTGGGTGAACTGGGCCGGCGATCAACGGTGCGCGCCGGCCGCCTACGCCGCTCCGCGTACACGCGACGACGTCGCCGAACTGCTCGCCCGGGCCGAAGCCGCGGGCCATACCGTGCGCGTGGCCGGAGCCGGGCATTCGTTCACCGACACCGTGCTCACCGACGGCACCCTGTTGCAGCTCTCGGGGCTGAACCGGATTCTGCAGGTCGACCGCGCCACGGGCCTGGCCCGGGTGGAAGCCGGCGCGACCCTGAACGCGCTGAGCACGGCCCTGCACCCGCTCGGACTGGCCTTCCCCAACCTCGGCGACATCGATGTCCAATCGATCGCCGGGGCGACCGCGACCGCGACCCACGGCACCGGCGCGGCACTGCAGAACATCTCCGCCGCACTCCACTCGGTGGAGCTGATGCTCGCCGACGGCAGTGTGGTCGAACTCGACGAGCGCAGCGACCCCGACGGCTGGCGCGCGGCACGGGTGAATCTCGGCGCCCTCGGCGTGGTGACCGCGGTGACGCTGCAGCTGGTGCCGTCGTTCGTCCTCGAAGGCATCGAGCGGCCCGTTCCGGTCGAGGAGGTGCTGACCGACCTCGACGAATTCGTCGACGGCAACGAACATTTCGAGTTCTACATGTTCGCGCACAGCTCGCTGGCGATGACCAAGCGCAACAACCGCGTCCACCTGGCCGAACAGCCGCGCGCCAAGGCCGTCGACTGGTTCGCCGACATCCTGATGTCCAATCACACGTTCGACGCGCTGTGCCGCCTCGCGCGCCGGCAGCCGAATCTGATCCCGTGGATCCACCGGGGCGCCGCCTACGCCGGCAGTTACCGCCGCCAGATCGACCGCTCCTACCGAGTCTTCGCCTCCCCCAGGCTGTTTCGCTTCACCGAGATGGAATACGCCATCCCGCGCGAATATGCCGTCGATGCCATCCGCGAGATCAAAGCCGTTGGGCAGCAGTTCGATTCGCCGATGCCGACCGAGGTGCGGTTCGTGGCGCCCGACGACGCGTTCCTGTCCCCCGCCGGCGGCCGCGACACCTGCTACATCGCCGTCCACCAGTACCGGGGTATGGACTACGAACCGTATTTCCGTGCCTGCGAAGCGATTTTCGATCGCTACCACGGCCGCCCACACTGGGGTAAGCGGCACTTCCAGACCGCGGAAACACTGCGCGGGCGCTATCCGGACTGGGATCGGTTCCAGGACGTGCGCCGCCGGCTGGACCCGAAGGGGCGCTTCGCGAACGCCTACGTCGAGCGGGTTCTCGGGCCCCTCGACTGAACGGCCGCTATTTCGCCCGCGCGGTGCGGCCGTGATCGGCGAGCCGCAATTCCAGCGACACCGGCACCGCGTCCACCTCCAGCGCCTGCCGCAGCCGGCTCACCGCCTCGGAGAGGATGCGCCGGCGCAGCGCGGTCAGATCCGCATCGGGCTCGGCCGTGACCACCAGGTGCAGATGCGGCGCGCGGCCCGGGCCCGACAGCCTGGCCTGCGCCGACCGCACCTCCGGATAGGACTCGATATCGGTCGCCACCGGGGCGGCCGCGACATTCGAATCCATCAGCGTCTCACCGGTATTGCCGACCGTGCCGATATGCCAGCGCATCCGCGACGGCAGCCGCGCGAACTGCGCCGCCAGCCACCGCAACGCCGCCAGGCCCACGACGACCGCGCCCGCCACCACCGCCACGAACACCCACTGCGACGGTTCGGCGGTGCCGGGCACCAGCGGCGCATCCCGGTCTACCCAGTGCAGCACGCCCGCGTACGCGAGGATGGCATAGACACCGGCGAGGATCAGCGCCAGCCCGATGAGCGCGAGCAACGCCCGATTGAGCCGCGCGGGGCGATTGGCCGAAGCTGAACTCACGACACCTCCTTGCGAACATGCACTCGCTTGTCCACCCGCCCCGGCTGCTGCGCCGCGCGCAGGCGGGTGCTGACCGGCGGGGCGGATTTCGGGCCTATGCGGGCGAGCCGGTCGCCGACGGCCGCGTTGACCGTCTGCTCCAGCTCGGCGTGGTCCGGGTGAGCGGCACGGCCGCTGACTCGAATGTTCCTGCGCCCGCGGCGAACTCGCGCGGCCTCGAGTCCGGCGACCGAAGCCGCGGTATCGTTCAGCGCGCCGTCGAGGCTGCGCCGGGTGATGCCCGCGTCCATCCCTTCCTCGTCCTCCAGCGGCTCCACCACGCGGCGCCCGGGCAGTACCGCCGCGAGCATCAGCACCCCGCCGAGCACCACGGCCGCGATGCCGATCCCGAGGACCCAATAGCTGTGCCAGGTGGTGTCGTGCAGGTGCACCGCGATGCTGTGGTAGGACACCAATTCCTTCGCGTTGCCGAGGTGCTGGATCAGCGACACCGCCACGAGGACCGCGATCACCAGCAACGCCACGGCGACCACCACGGCCGGGGTGATGCGCCGGGGCCTGCGGTTCATCGCAGCCCCCCGGCGGGTTCGATCGTGTTGACCAGTTCGGAGACCTCGATGTCCACCCGGGGAACCACCAGTCCGGACAGTTCGTGGGTGCGCTGCATCAGATGCTCGCGGCACGCCTCGGTGACCACCGCGACGGGCATCGGATAAGTGACCGGCAGTCGTACCCGCAGAACGGCGGTATCGGCCGTGACGCGCGCGGACACCTCCGGGCCGGCGGCGACACCGTCGACCTCACGGGCGGCCCGGGCCGCCAAGCGCCGCACCGTGCGTTCGGACACCGTGGTGCGCCCCCGGAACTCGGCCGCGGAGAGCAGCGGTGCCGCCGTCTCCGCGGCGGCGCTCATTTCCGGCCCCGATCCTGCGCCGAGCGGATCAGACCGGACAGGTCGACGTGGCCGTCGAGCCAGCGGCCGATCACCAGTCCCAGCGCACCGAAGATCAGCACCACCGCGAACGCCCCGAAACCGCCGAACGCCGCGGCGAATCCGAGGGACAGACCGAAGATCAGGCAGATCGTGGTGGCGTTCATATCACTGCACCCGTTCGCGGGCCGGCGGCTGATCCTCGTCCTCTTCGATGAAGACGTCGTTGACGTTGATATTCACCTCGACCACCTCGAGACCGGTCATCTGCTCGATCGCGGTGATGACGTTGCGGCGCACCGCGCGCGCCAGTTCGGCGATGGAGACGCCGTATTCGACGACGATCTCCAGGTCCACCGCCGCCTGCGTCTCGCCGACCTCGACCGAAACCCCTTGTCCCACACTGGCCGACGCGCCCGGAATGCGATCGCGGAAGGCGCCGAACGCACGCGCCGCGCCACCGCCGAGGTTGTGTACCCCGCGGACCTCGCGGGTCGCCAATCCGGCGATCTTCTGGACGACGGCGTCGGCGATGCTGGTGGTGCCCTGTTCGCTCACCAGCGCGCTGCTGGTCCGGGCGGGAGATTTGGCCGCGGCCGCGCCCTGGCCCGGCCCGGTGTCCTTACCCGCTTCGGACTTGGCGTTCTCCGCGCCCTTGCCGGCTGTCGTGCTGGTCATGATTACCTCCAGTTCAGTTCCCTTGCGGTACAGCGGACAACGAACCTTCACTGCTACGACCCCGCCGCCGGCGAAATGTCACGGGCGAGAGACCGGTGTTCTAGGTAACCGCGGTGTCGAAGACATCCGCGTCCAAATCGGTGACCACGATGCGCAGCCGCGCACCGGCCCACCGGGTGGCGGCCAGCAGCTCACGCACGGCCGCCGCGAGTTTGTCCAGCAGGGGTGGCAGCGGCAGCGCCGAGGCGGTCACCCGGATCTCGACGACCTCCGGGCTCACGTCCACCGCCGAGCGCGGACCCAGCCGCGGCACCCATTCGGCGAGGGCGACGCCCGGCGGCACGTCCGGATGCAATCCCGCCACCGATTCGATGGCGGTGACGATCTCGCCGGCCAGCTCGTCCTCGCTCACGGCCGTCACGACGCGTCCGGTCGAATGTCGAGAATCGCCACCGACACCGCGTCGACGACCATCCCCGTTTGTTGGGCGACCATCCGGACCACCTCCTGCTGTACCGCCTGGCCGACCTCGCCGGCCTGGCATCCGCCCGTCACCGACAGGTCGACCTGCACCTTCAGCCAGCCACCGCTGCGCCGGACGCGCACGCCCGCATCGGGTGCGATGTCCTGGCTGCTCCACCACTGCCGCCCCGTCCGGGCCAGGTGACCGAGCAAACCGAGGACACCGGGCTCGAGCCGCGCCACCCCTGGAACCGAGGCCGCGGCCCGAGCCGCTACTGCAGCGATTACCGCATCGGAGGCGATATATTCCGCTTTCTCCGCGAATCCCGCGCTCACGACTCCTCCTGGTAGACATCCACCACGGTGATGTCGAGCCGCTCGAGCGCCAGACCGGCGCGGGCCGTGGCCGCCGCGCGCACCCGTTCGCGAACCTGCGGAACGACGCGTTCGATGACGGTGTCGCCGTGCCGGACCGCGATCGACAGCGCCACCGCGATCGCATGGCCGCCGTCGGCGTCGGGCCCGTGGTCGTCGATGCGGCAGCTGCGGGCGCGCACGCCCGCCACGGTGTCGGCGGCATAGCGCAGCACCGTGGCGATCGCCTGCTCGCTGACCTCGACCGAGCCCGGATGGGGTGTGGCCAGGCTCACCATCCGGCCGCGCCGGACCTCCGCGCGCACCGCGGACATGATCCGGTCGAACATCGCGGGCGGCGGTGGGTCCGGCTCGTCGACGAGTTCCCGGGTGGCGGCGCGCAGCGTGAGCAGGCTGTCGCGCGCGGCCGCACAGTGCGGGCATTCCGATTCGTGGTCGTCGGCCTGCCCCGCCTCCACGGCATCGAGGCGGTCCCACACCTGTTCGACGCTGCGCCCGCAGGGCAGCGAGTAGTCGCTGTCGGTCATCTCCTTCAGCGCCACGGCTTCATCACCTCCGCCAATTGCGCCCGGGCTCGGGCGATCCGCCCCCGAACCGCGGTGGTGTTGGTGCCCACGATCTCGGCAATCTCCTCGTAGGAGCGGCCGTGCACCTCCCGCAACAGCCAGCAGGCGCGCTGTTCGGGTGTCAGCCGCTGCAACGCCGCGGTGAGCGCGGCCATCTCGCTGTGCACCTGTGCCGCGTGTTCGGGCTGGGTCGCGCGCTGCGGCGATTCGGTGGAATCGGGATCCACGTCGGCGCGGTCCGGCCGCGACCGGATGACGTTGAGGCAGCGATTGGTGGTCATCCGGTACAACCACCCCGAGAAGGCGCTGTCGTCCTGCAATTGAGCCAGGCGGCGCCAGGCGGTGAGGAAAACCTCCTGGATGACGTCCTCAGCCTCCGAGCGATCGGCCAGCATCCGGGCCGCCAACCGGAACATCGCTCCCTGATAGCGCAGCACCAGTTGCTCGTAGGCCCGGACATCGCCGTCTCGTGCCCGCCCGGTCAGGGTGGCGTCGTCCAGCGCTGCCTCGGGTGCCGTTGCCGCTTCGGTCACACAGCACCTCCTCCGCTGCTCGAATCGATA
Organism: Nocardia africana NBRC 100379; assembly: GCF_001612635.1. Taxonomy (GTDB): domain Bacteria; phylum Actinomycetota; class Actinomycetes; order Mycobacteriales; family Mycobacteriaceae; genus Nocardia; species Nocardia africana. Next base: position 467,706 of record NZ_BDAV01000006.1, read on the forward strand.
GACACCGGCCGGCAGGAATCCTCACGGTGGATTATGCGTGATCGGCGTCTCACGAGTCGCGGACCGCGGATTCCGTGTCCGGATCGACAGCTGAGCCGACTCGGGCGCGCGGAGGTTACTCGTTGACCAGCCGCAGCGCCGGACTGCGCACGGCGCGCCGGTCGACCAGCCACACCTGCACACTCTGATCGATTGCCGGACTGAGGGATTGGATCTCGACCTCGACCTCACCGCGCTGCGGATGATCGATATGCAGCGCACCGGACCGGAATTCGGTGACCCGGTGTTCCTGCCAGCGGCAGGAGAATTCCGGGAATCGGTGCAATCGCTGGATCAGCGCGTCGAGTCCGGGATCGTCGGGCCAGTGCGTGCGCGCCGAGCGCAGCGTCGACACCATCATCTCCGCGGCGACGGGCCAGTCCCGCCACCGCTGCGGCGCCTCCGGATGCGCGAAGAAATAGGTGGCCAGATTGTGTTCGGCGACCTCGTCGAGCAGGCCCAGCGGTTCGGCGAAATCGCGCCACGCCGGATTCCAGGCGAGGATGTCGAGCCACCGGCCCGCCACGAAGGCGGGCGTGGGATGCATGGCATCCAGTACGGCCTGGACGGTGTCGGTGACCTGTTCCCGCGCCTGGCCCGAGGACGGGCACTCGCGGGCGTGTTCCATGCCGACGGCGAGATTGCCGAAATGGTGGCGTTCGACCTCGTTGAGCCGCAGCGCCTCCGCCAGTGCCCCCAGCACCGCCATCGAGGGGTTGGTATCGCGGCCCTGTTCGAGGCGGGCGAGATAATCGACGCTCACCCCGGCCAGCGCGGCGACCTCTTCCCGCCGCAGTCCGGGGGTGCGTCGCCGCCGGCCGGCCGGCAACCCGACATCCTCGGGTTGCAGCTGAGCCCGCCGGGCGATGAGAAACTCGCCGAATTCCGATCGTGCCACCACACCATCCTGTATCCGTCCGGGCCTTGTTATCCACGCCCTGGCAGTCCCAGGATAACCGCGGTGTGGCTAACCGGACCACGGTCCGCAAATCTGGTGGACATGACCACTTCCGAGCAGACCACTCTCGCCACCGGCTCCTGGGCCCTGGACCCCGCCCACTCCTCGGTGAACTTCACCGTCCGCCACCTGGGCATCTCCAAGGTCCGCGGCCGCTTCAACAACTTCGAGACCAGCTTCGTCGTGGACGCCTCCGGTGCGGCCACCATCGAGGCAACCATCTACCTCGACTCGTTCGACACCGGCAACTCCCAGCGTGACGAGCACGTCCGGAGCGCGGAGCTGCTCAACGTCACCGAGCGCCCCACCCTGCACTTCAAGGCCGTCGAGCCGGTGCGGGTCGCCGAGGAGTTCGAGGTCACCGGTGAGGTGACCCTCGGCGGCGTGACCAAGCCCGTCACCCTCGACGTCGAGTGGGGCGGCGTGCAGCCGTTCGCCGACGGCAGCCGCCACGCCGGATTCACCGCCACCGGCGCCATCAAGCGCAGCGAGTTCGATGTCGCGCCGGGCCTGCCCACCGCCATGCTCAGCGACAAGGTCGCCATCGAGCTCGACATCCAGCTGGTCGAGCCGCAGGCCTAGTCGACACCGATCCCGGTCACACCGCCGCGGCCGCGCCGCCGGGCGGACACAGCACCTGCCGGTCCGGTTCTCCGGGCCGGCAGTCGCGTATCCGGGGCCGGCTTCACAGCAGACCGCACCATCACGGGAGCAGCCCGCAGCGCCGGGCCCGGACCACCGCCTCGTGCCTGCTGTGGGCGCCGAGTTTCGTCATGGCACTGCGCAGATAGCTCTTCACCGTTTCCGGACGCAACGAAAGCCGCTGCGCCGCTTCACCGTTGGTACAGCCGAGTGCCACATACGACAGCACGTCCAGTTCGCGCGGGGAGAGGGCGGGCACGGAGTCCGCGGCCACGGCCTCCTCGGGCCCGCCCATCAACCGCACCAGGGTGTCCGATACCGCGCGCAACCGCTTGCGCGCCTCGGCATCGGTGAGCGTCTGCGCGATCCCTCGCACCTCGGCGTGCAGATCCCGAAGTTGTTCCGCGACAACGGCATCCGGCGCGGGACCGGTGGTGACCTCGGAGGGTCCGCGCGTCGCGGCCTGCAGGCGCAGCCGCCGGTCCACCTCGTCGCGCACCGCCAGTTCCACGGCCAGGCGCCGGCTCGACCGCAGCACCAGCTCGGCGATGCGATCACCGATCGGCCCCGGTTCGCGACTGGCGACATAGAGCACGGCCCGGGAACTCCCGTCCACCACGACCGGCACCCCGACCACCGCGCGCAGTCCCTCCATCGACACCGGACCGTCGTAGTGATGGGTGATGGTCGCCGCCGCCCGGTAGTCCGCGACCGAGGTCGGACGCCGGCTGGCCACGGCCGCACCACCCACCCCCGAGGTGGGCGATACCACCAGTCCGCGCATGGCGGCGGTGCGCGTGCCGAAGAACTCGCTCAGGATCAGCGCCCCGTCGCAGACCTCCCCGCCGAACACCACCGGCATCCCGGACAGCGCCGAGACCTGCCGCAACTCGGCCCGCAACGCATCGACGTCGCGCGGGCGGAGCAAGTCGGCGGAGGCCATGGGCGCTACCCCTTTCCGGGGGTGGTGGAGAGCAAAGTGTGACGTGAATCCTATATCCGTGAGCGCGAGTATGGACCGGGTCCGGCCGGTGAGTTATACGCACGGGGTATGGGATGCGCCGCTGCTGGGCGAGACGATCGGGGCGAATCTCGATCGCACGGTGGCCATCCACGGTGATCGAGACGCACTCGTCGACCGGGTGACCGGAGTGCGCTGGAGTTATCGCGAATTCGCCGCCGAGGTCGCTGCGGTGGCGCTCGGTCTGCTGGAGGCGGGCATCGGCAAGGGCGATCGGGTCGGCATCTGGTCGCCCAATCGTGCCGAGTGGACGCTGGTGCAGTTCGCCACCGCGAAGATCGGCGCGATCCTGGTCAACATCAATCCGGCCTATCGCAGCGAGGAAGTGCGCTATGTGATCACCCAGGCCGGGATCCGGATGCTGATCTCGGCGCGCGAGCACAAGAGCTCGAACTACGCCGAGATCATCGGCCGGGTGCGGCCCGAATGCCCGGATCTCGAGCGGGTGGTCCTGTTCGACAGCGCCGAATGGGAGACACTGGTCGCCGCGGGCCGCGCCGCCGATCCCGAGCGCCTGGCCGAGGCCGGAGCCAGGCTGGCCGCCGACGATCCGATCAACATCCAATACACCTCGGGCACGACGGGTTTCCCCAAGGGCGCGACGCTGTCGCACCACAACATCCTCAACAACGGCTATTTCGTCGGCGAATTGTGCGGCTACACCGAGGCCGACCGGATCTGCATTCCGGTGCCGTTCTATCACTGCTTCGGCATGGTGATGGGCAATCTGGCGGCGACGAGTCACGGTGCGGCCATGGTGATTCCGGCGGCTTCCTTCGAGCCGCGGGCCACGCTCGCCGCGGTCGCCGAGGAACGCTGCACCTCGCTGTACGGGGTGCCGACGATGTTCATCGCCGAATTGGCCGATCCGGACTTCGAATCCTTCGACCTGAGTTCGCTGCGCACCGGCATCATGGCCGGCTCACCGTGCCCGGTGGAGGTGATGAAGCAGGTGATCGAGCGAATGGGCATGGCCGAGGTGTCCATCTGCTACGGCATGACCGAAACGTCGCCGGTGAGCACACAGACCCGCCGCGACGACACCATCACCCAGCGCACCGCCACGGTCGGCCGCGTGGGCCCGCACCTCGAGATCAAGATCGTCGATCCCGACACCGGGCTGACCGTTCCGCGCGGTGAACCGGGTGAGTTGTGCACGCGCGGCTATTCGGTGATGCTCGGCTACTGGAACGATCCGGGCAAGACCGCCGAGGCGATCGACGCCGCCCGCTGGATGCACACCGGCGATCTGGCCACCATGGACGACGACGGTTACGTCGCGATCACCGGCCGGATCAAGGACATGGTGATTCGCGGCGGCGAGAACATCTATCCGCGCGAGATCGAGGAATTCCTCTACACCCATCCCGACATCCTGGACGCCCAGGTGGTCGGGATCCCCGACCCGAAATACGGCGAGGAGTTGGTGGCCTGGATCCGGATGCGCGAGGGCGCGGCCGCATTGGACGCGCAGACGCTGGCCCAGTTCTGCGGCGGCCGCCTGGCCTATTACAAGATTCCGCGCTACGTCCACGTGGTCGAGGAATTCCCGATGACCGTCACCGGCAAGGTGCGCAAGGTCGACATCCGCGCGACGTCCGAACGTCTGTTCGGCGCGCGGGAGCTGGATCAGCAACAGACAGGAGAGCAGTGATGACGTCCAACACCGAGTTGTATCGCCAGGCGCGCGACCGGCTGGTCGAGCTGGCGACCGACTACGACACCGCGGTGCGGACGTTCCACTGGCCCCGGCTGACCGGTGAATTCAATTGGGCCGTCGACTGGTTCGACGTCATCGCACGGGGCAACGATCGCACCGCGCTGTGGATCGTCGAGGAGGACGGCAGCGAACTGCGGGTGAGTTTCGACGAGATGGCGCAGCGCTCGGATCGGGTGGCGACCTGGCTCGCCGAACTCGGTGTGCGCCGAGGGGATCGGGTCATCCTGATGCTGGGCAACCAGGTCGAGCTCTGGGAGTCGATGCTCGCCGTCGCCAAACTCGGCGCGGTGGTCATGCCCACCACGGGTGCGCTCGGGCCGGCCGATCTGGTCGACCGGATCACCAGGGGCGCCGTGCGTTTCGTCATCACCAACGCCCGCGACACCGCGAAATTCGACGAGGTGCCCGGCGACTATCGGCGTATCGCGGTCGGCGGTCCGGTCGAGGGCTGGCACGACTACGCGCAGGCCGCCGCGGTGGAATCGGCGGGCCCCTTCCCGGCCGTGACGCAGGTGGGCGACGAACTGCTGGTCTATTTCACCTCCGGTACCACGAGCAAGCCGAAGATGGTGCAGCACAACCAGACCAGCTATCCGGTCGGACATCTGAGCACCATGTACTGGATCGGCGTCCGCCCCGGCGACGTCCATCTCGCGATCAGCGCGCCGGGCTGGGCGAAACACGCCTGGAGCTGCTTCTTCGCGCCCTGGATCGCCGAAGCGACGATCTTCGTCTACAACTACGGCCGGTTCGATGCCGAGGCGCTGCTCGGTCAGCTCCGCCGCGCGGAGGTCAACACCTTCTGCGCGCCACCGACGGTGTGGCGCATGCTGATTCAGGCCGATCTCGGCGAGCGCCCGGCCGGCCTGCGCGAAATCCTCGGCGCCGGTGAACCACTCAACCCCGACGTGATCGCACAGGTGGAAAACGCCTGGGGACTGACCATCCGGGACGGGTTCGGGCAGACCGAGACGACGCTGCAGATCGCCAACACCCCCGGGCAACCGGTCAAGGCCGGCTCGATGGGCCGCCCCATGCCGGGGGTGCCGGTGGTGCTGGTCGACCCCGTCACCGGCGCGCCCGCCGAGGAGGGCGAGATCTGCCTGGATCTGAGCGCCCACCCGGTCAACCTGATGAACGGCTACCTGCAGGATCCGGAACGCAATGCGGCGGTGATGGAAGGCGGCTACTACCACACCGGTGATGTGGCGGCGCGCGACGAAGACGGCTACATCACCTATATCGGCCGTACCGACGACGTGTTCAAATCCTCCGATTACAAGGTTTCCCCGTTCGAACTCGAAAGCGTGCTGATCGAGCATCCCGCGGTGGTGGAGGCCGCGGTGGTACCGCAACCCGACGACACGCGCCTGGCCGTGCCCAAGGCGTATGTCACGCTGGCCGCCGGCTGGGATCCCGACCGCGAAACCGCAAGGGCCATCCTGGAATACGCGCGCGACCACCTCGCCCCGTATCTGCGGGTGCGGCGGATCGAGTTCACCGAACTGCCCAAGACGATCTCGGGCAAGATCCGCCGCGTCGAGTTGCGTCAGCGCGAGGAGGCCGCCCACGCCGCCGGCACCGGGATCGCCCAGGAATTCCGTTACGAGGATGTCCTTGCGCAACCGACCGGTTAGCGGTTCGCTGCGACTTTGCCGATGAGTTGCTCGCCGCCGGCCCCTTGCCGGCGGCGCTACACTTTCGATGAAAAGTTTGGTCGAAACCGCCTGCGAGTGCAGAATTCTCACGCAGATTCCTCGCGGCCGTCAGAATGTGAAAATGGCACATTTGCCCGGATGTGGCGCGTTCGGCGCTGGCCCGATTGTGACAGCGTGACAAGACTGACAAAGTACGCGCAGCGCGTTCCGGATGTGTAGCTACGACCGATGGGAGAGCACCGTGTTGTACACCTTCGAAACCGCCACCCAGTACGTGATCGCCGAACTGGAGGCCAAGGGCACGGCGACCCGCGAGGACTTCGATGTACCGGCCATCGTCGCCACCTCCCACGCGATCGCCGAGAGCTGGGATTTCCAGGCGCTGGACCGGCATACGTTCTGGAGTATCGCGGCGAGCAATCTGCGGGCATAGCGCGGCCCGCGGTGCCGCTCGATCACCCATCCCGGCGTCGGTCGCTACACCCGGACGCCGAGGCCGGTGATCGAGCGAAGCGCTCCGCGGCTCCGCCTGCCCCGCGATCGGGGCCCGCATCCGATGAACTAGGCCTGACAGCCGGCCGATCCCGCAGTGCGCGTGTGCGCCACCATCGACCAGCGCCGCGCCGCACGCCGCATCGACCCCGCGTCCGCGTAGCCGAGCAATGCCGCCTGCCGCTCCCGGCTCAGCGGGCCCGCGGCCTCGGCCCGGGCCAGGCGGGCGCGATCCAATTCGCGCCGCCACGTGGTCCCCGCCTCGGACAGTCGCCGCTGCAGGGTGCGCGGACTGATGGCGAGCCGCCGCGCCACCTGCTCGAGCGAGACCGCGCCCTCGGTGAAAGCGTCGGCCAACGCCCGCGACACCCGCTCCGGCCAGGCCGAGGCCAGCGGCGGTGGCGGCGGCAACGCGGCGGCCAGCGGTTGCAACACCTCCGCGAGCACCGGATCGGCGGTGGTCAGCGGCAGATCCATATCGGCCGACCGAAAGGTCATCGAATCCACCGGGGCACCGAATTCCACCGCCGCCGAACCGAATACCTCGGTGAACGCCTCCAGCCGACGCGGCGCCGGCTGTCGCAGGGATACCTGGACCGGGTCGAGCGGCGCGGCCACCACGCGGCGGGCGCGGGTCAGCACGGCGACCAGCCCCCACAGCTGCACCAGTTCGCGCCCGCGCCCCTCGCCCTCGATCATGTCGAGGTACAGCGTGGTCTCGGCCTCGTTCTCCACCACCAGATCGAAGCGGTGATTGGTGGTGACCGCGGTGACGTACGGACCACAGGTCGCCAGTCCGGCGCCCACCGTCGGCGCGCTGGCGAACAGATAGTCGTAGAGCCGCGTGGCGGCCAGCTGATATCTGCTGGCGACGTGCAGCGCTACATCGGGATCGTCGAGCCACTTCTCCCCGATCTCCCACAACCGGGAAAAGACCCGCGCGGGCACATGAACGCCTTCGCCGGCCAGTGTCCATTCCGGTAGTTCGCATTCGCGCAGCAGTCGGTCACGATCGATCCCGGCGTCGGTCATCTGCGAGATCACGAAACGATGCAGCAATGTCTGGTCGGTACCCATATCCCTCCTGCCCTGATTCGCGTCCCCGAACACGTTGCCGGAAACGCTAATCACTCCGACCAGCGTTTCGACCGAAATTCACTCCGATTGTGGTGGTCAGCACGTTTCGGCAATAGATTGATCCTGGTCACCGGGCTTTCGATCCCGAATTGTGACAAACCCAGCCACGCCGTCCGATTCGTTCAAGACGGCACCGGCGGCGGCGCTCTACGGTGACGCCATGGCACCTCAACTCAACGCAATCGGCGTGGTCGTCTCCGACGTGACGGCCGCGCTCGGCTTCTACCGGCGGCTCGGTCTCGAATTCGGCGACGTCGTCGGTGGTGGGCACGTGGAAGCTCCGCTACCGGGCGGATTCCGGCTGATGCTCGACTCCGAGGAGAACATCGCGCACGACGTCGGCGACCGGAACTGGAACGCCGCGGCGGGCCGGATCGGGCTGGCCGTCGAATGCGATTCGGCGGCCGAGGTCGACGCGCTGTTCGACGAGTTGGTCGCGGCCGGATACCACGGGGAAACACAGCCCTTCGACGCGGTGTGGGGCCAGCGCTACGCCACCGTGCACGATCCGGACGGCAATGGCGTCGACCTCTACGCGCCGCTGAGCTGATACTCCTCGGCGGGCGCGGCGGCCCCTCGGATACGGCCCGGTGACCGCCCGGTCAGGGTCCGGATCTCCCGGGTCATATGGGCCTGATCCGCATATCCGGCCAGCGCCGCGGTTTCGGCGAAACCGATGCCGGTGCGGCTCAGATCCAGCGCCCGGCGCATCCGCAGCACGCGGGCCAGCATCTTCGGGCCGTATCCGAAGGCCGAGACCGAGAGCCGATGCAGTCGCCGGGCGCCCAGGCCCAGCGCGTCGGCCGTGGCCGCGACCGTCTCCCCGGCGTCCAGCCGGCGCACGATCTGCGCCACCACCGGATCGGGCGGGGCGGTCGCCGCCGCACAGAGGCGGGCCACCTCCTCGAGCCCGCGCAGCGGATCCGGCGCCGCCGCGACCACATCGGCCATGACGCGGGCCCGCCGCGACGTCCACACCTCGTCCAGTCCGGCCCGGCGATCCAGCAGTTCCGGCGCCCGCACGCCGAGCAGCGCCGGAGCGGTACCCGGTGCGAAGCGGATCCCGTACACGGTCTGCGCGGCGGCACCGCTGTGGTAGGCGCGGGTATCCGGACCGGCCACCAGCAACCGGCCACCGAGCCACAGCAGATCCATGCAGCCGTCCGGCAACACCGTGGCCGACTCCCCCGCCACCTCCCGCTGCCACACGATCGCGCCCGCGGACGCCCGCGAGCGGCGTTCGCGATAGAGCTTCGGCGAATTCTCGGCCACGCCGAAAGGTTATCGCCCGGCACCGACGGAATCGGATCCGAACACGTGATCGAGCACACATCGAGTTGCTGCTGGTTCGCTGCTCGCCGTTAGACTGCCGGTCCGAGACAGCGTGATGTGTTCGGATCGATCGTGAGGCTGACATGCTCAAAGGGTTCAAAGACTTCCTGATGCGCGGCAACGTCATCGAATTGGCGACCGCGGTGGTGATGGGTACGGCCTTCACCGCGATCGTCACGTCGGTGACGAAGGGAATCGTCGAGCCGCTGCTCGCGGTCGTGGGGACCAACGGGCAGCTCGGATTGGGGGTGCAACTGGTCGCCGGAAAACCGGCCACATTCATCGCGGTCGGCCCGATCGTCAGTGCGGCGATCAATTTCCTCATGGTGGCGACGGTGTTGTATTTCGTGCTCATTCTTCCGATGAACACCTTGCAGAAACGGTTCAGCCGCAAGAAGAAGGCCGTCCCGACCCAAACCGAATTGCTGATCGAAATCCGCGATCTGCTGGCCGGCCGGAGCGAATCCGCCACCACCGACGCCGTCGTGGACACCGACGCGACCGAAGCCCAGCGCCGGGTCGCCGAGATGGTTCACGAGCGCTGAGCCGAAAATCTCTGTAGTCGTTACCTTTTCGCACCGACGAAGTCGACGGTGGCGACCATCTGCCGGGCCAGCTGTTCGGGGTCGGCGCCGCCGAGATCGGAGTCGGTGAGCGCGCCCTCGCGCCACAACGACGCGAAGCCGTGCACGAGCGACCAGGCGGCGAGTTCGGTCGCCGGTCGCGCGGATTCCGCGACGCCCAATTGGGCTACCCCGAACCGCAATTCCTCGCCGGATACGGTGCGCGCCGCGATCAGCTCCGGATCGTCGACGCGCAGCAGGTCGTGGCGGAACATGACGTCGAAGTGCCCGGGGTGGCGCCGCGCGAAGCGGATGTAGGCGACCGCCATCTCCCGGAAATCGTCGCGGGAGCCTCGCAATTCCTCGGCCAGCAGCTCGTATCCGCGGATCGCGAGTGCGGTGAGCAGGCCCTGCCGATTGCCGAAATGGTGGGCGGGCGCGGCATGTGAGACGCCGGCGCGCTGGGCCAGCGCTCGCAGCGAGACCGCGTCGACGCCGTCGGCAGCGATCTGCTCGGCCGCCGCCGTCAGCAGCGTTGCCCGCAGATCTCCGTGGTGGTAGGAGCTCTTGGTCACCCGACGATCGTGGCGCAGGGACCGGGCCCGAGTCCACCAACACGCCCGAAAGCAACCGCACGGGGAACCGACAGCGTTCTACCAACCGGCACTCGAGCTGTACACAGCTTTGCGCGGTTTCTGGAAGATATGCAAACTCTGTCCGGTCGTCCGCGCCGGTGCGCCCTGGCTGTCGCGGGATTCGCTGTCGTACTCGCGATTTCGGGGATCGCGGTGACACATATGGCGACCGGAACCGCCGCGGCGCATCCCGCTTCCGCCACCGTCGGTGCCGTCGCCCCGGCGGCGACCGATGCGACTCCCGCTGCGGCCCAGCCGATGTCGCCGAACTCGCCGGCGCAGCGGATGCAGAACGCGATCCTCACCGCCGAACCCGGCAGCCGGGTGGGTATCGAGGTGGTCGACACCACCACCGGAGCCATCCTCGTGGGACTGAACACCGATCAGCAGTTCTACACCGCGTCGGTGGTGAAACTGCTGATCGCGCTCGACGAGCTGAAAAGTGCGAACTGGCAGGCGGATTCGGATACCGCTGCCATGCTGTCGCAGATGTTGTCGGCCAGCGACGACGATATCGCCGACGCGCTCTGGGACACCAACGGTGGCCCCGGCATCGTCTCCCGGGTCGCGGCGGACATCGGACTGGGTGGCACTGTGCCGCCGGACGATCCGGCCCAGTGGGGCGAAACACTCACCACTCCGGCGGATGTGGTCCGGATCTACCACTACATCGATGCCGAGATCCCGCAGCCCGCGCGGGATCTCATCCTCACCGCGCTGCATCAGGCGAGCGCCACCGCCGCCGACGGAACCGATCAATACTTCGGAATCCCCGATGCCCTCCCCGGGACGGACTGGGCGATCAAACAGGGCTGGATGACACTGGACGACTCCACGACGCTGAACACGACCGGGCCTGGTTTCCGCCGATGCGGGCCGGCCCGGCCGCTATGTGGTCGTCGTACTCACCACCCAGCCCGCCGGAACCGCGTGGACCACCGGCGGCGCCGCCGTCACCGCGGCGGTCACCGCATTGCGGGAGACCCTTGCCCCGACCACGGCGGTTGCCGCCGCTTCCACCGAAACTGTAACATGTTCTAGTATTTGCCCGGCCAGTGATAGATAGCGAACTCGGCAGAACATCCAGGTTGCGCGATCCACCGGAACATCGCGGTGGTATCGCTGTGAGCTGGTATAACCAGAGAACAAACTGCGGCTCACCTCCCGCCCCACACCGAGCGGAGAGGCGAACCGCTATTTACTTGTGGATGGTGCGGCGACTAGTCTGACGCCGATACCGATCAGAAAGGACCTCGTATGAAGCTCGAGAATGCGGTCGCCGTGGTCACCGGTGGCGCGTCGGGTCTGGGCCTGGCCACGGTGAAGGAACTGCACGGCCAAGGCGCCAAGGTGGTGATCATCGACCTGCCGTCGTCCAACGGTGAGGCGATCGCCAAGGAGCTGGGCGACGGTGTGGTCTTCGCCGCGACCGACGTCACCAACGAGGAGCAGGTGAGCGCCGCGCTGGATGCCGCCGCGCAGCTGGGCACCCTGCGGATCGCGGTGAACTGCGCCGGTATCGGCAATGCGATCAAGACGGTCAGCAAGAAGGGCGCATTCCCCCTGGCCGACTTCACCAAGATCATCAACGTCAACCTGATCGGCACGTTCAACGTGATCCGCTTGGCCGCCGAGCGCATCGCCGCCACCGAACTCGAGGGCGAGGAGCGCGGTGTCATCATCAACACCGCCTCGGTCGCCGCGTTCGACGGCCAGATCGGTCAGGCCGCCTACTCCGCCTCCAAGGGCGGCATCGTCGGCATGACCCTGCCGATCGCCCGCGACCTGGCGAGCGTGAACATCCGCGTGAACACCATCGCGCCGGGCCTGTTCCACACCCCGCTGTTCGCCACCCTGCCCGAGGAGGCCATCAAGGCCCTCGGCGCGCAGGTCCCGCACCCCGCCCGCCTCGGCGACCCCACCGAATACGCGGCCCTGGCCCGCCACATCGTGGAGAACCCGATGCTCAACGGCGAGACCATCCGCCTCGACGGCGCGATTCGCATGGCGCCGCGCTGATTTCGCGGAGGCGAGGCCCGGAGCCGTGCTACGGCTCGGCTCCGGTGTCGGGCGCGCACACCACATCGGCTGCGGGTAACCGGCCGTCGGCGAAGTACCCGTTGATCGCCGCGCCGACGCAGCGGCTGAGACCGGGACGAAACGTCATGTGAATCCGCACATCCGCCAGCGTGACGAGGCGGGACGCGATCAGATCGCGGTGCAATGCGAGCGCGTGATCGTAGGGGGTGCGGGGGTCGCCGGTCGCCTGCACGATCAGCGCCGGAACCGAATTCCGCACGGTGGTGCGGCTTTCCGCGGGCCGGGGCCAGAACGCGCAGGGTTGTATGTTCGCCGCCAGCGCGCCGAAGATCGGCTGCGTGGGGCGACGTTCTTCGATGTCCGACCAGTAGCGCGCCGGATCCTCGGGCGCGGCATCGTCACCGCAGGCGACGAACGCCAGTGCCGAATCCTCGTATTGCCGAAGGGAATCCAGCGTATCGGTCAGCCAGGGTGTGCGGTCGGTGACGGGCGTTCCGCTCACCGCCGCCCGCAACTCGGCGACGGTGTCGGCGGCCTTCCCGTTCAGCCGGAAGTTGCCCAGCAGGTTGTGCAGCAGGAACGGCAGCCAGTGATCGTCGACGGCGAAGCCGTTCACCGTGACCGGCCGGCGAGCCAGGTCGTTCACCAACTGTTCGACGGTGTCGCGTACCTGCGTTGCCGTCGTGCCGAAGTGATAGTCCGGGTCGTGGCCGGCGGCCCATCCGGCCCAGTCGTCGAGTGCCGCTTCGTCGGCGGCACCCCAGTCACGCACCATCCCGGTCCAGTACCGGTCCGGATCGATCGCACTGTCGAGCACCATGCGATCGACCGACCGCGGAAACATCTGTGCGTAAACGGCACCCAGATAGGTGCCGTAGGACACGCCGTAATAGCTCAGCGCGGGTTCCCCGAGGACGCGCCTGATCACCTCCATATCGCGAGCCGTGTTCCGGGTCGTCACCTGCCGCAGCGCGGCGGAATCGCCTGCCAGACAGGCCATTGCCAGACGCGCGGCGCGGGCGGTGTCGGCGAGGAATCCGTCCAGCCCGACGCCGGCGGAGCGGATCATCTCACCGATCGGCCAGCCGCAGCTCCGGCCCCCGCCGGACCGCCCGACGCCGCGGGGATCCATTCCGATCAGGTCGTAGTGCGCTCGAACGTCCGGCGCGAGAACGTCTCCCAGCAGATCGACGGTATCCAGCCCCGAAGCTCCCGGGCCGCCGGGATCGGCCAGCAGGGCGCCACGCCTGTGGTCCGGATCGGTCGCCGGCACCCGGGATATCGCGATGTTCAGGGTTCGGCCGTCGGGGTCGGTGTAGTCCAGCGGTACCCGCACAGTCGCGCAGGATCCGCCGGCGGCGTCCACGGTGTCGATACCGCACGGCTTCCACATCGCCTGCTGGCGATAGAAGCGGTCCATGCCGGTGACGGGCGACGGAACCACCGCACCCGAGGTGGCGAACACGGCCGCCACCGCCAGCACGGCGGCTCCCCAGCGAAATACCCTCGACATCAACAGGTTCCACACTCGTCCACGTCGCCACGGTAGCCGAGGGGTACGGGGTCGCCCGTGGCGGGAAGAATGCGGCGGCCGCGCCCGCCTACCGGTCGCCGATCAGCAGAGTCTGGGTGCTGCGGCCGACCGGCCCCTTCTCGTCGTAGAGCCGGGATTCGGCCATCCCGATGCCGCTGCGTTCGGGGTAGGTGACCGCATCCAGGCAGACCCACTCCCCCACCGGCTCGCGATGCAGCGTGACGGTGAGATCGGTATTGATGAAAAGGTAACGCTCCCAATCCAATACCGCGCTGACGCCGTTACCGGAATCGGCCGCCGCGAGGGTCCGCTCCAGTGGGCTCGGCGTGGTCCCGGCGACGATCGGATAGCGCAGCTTGATCCAGCACACCGCCGGTCCGGGCTGCTGGAAGGAGCCGGCGACGAAGCGGTAGTCGATTCCGGTGTGGAATCCGACGGGCTGGTTGCTGGGGAACTCCCCACTCTGCGCCACGGTGTCCGGTCCGGGATACGCGCCGGCCGCCACCGCATCCGCCGGCACCTCGACCTCCGGATCGGCCACTCGCAGCCGCCACGCGTTCGCCTTCAACACCGGTCCACGGTCGGTGGCGACGGTGGCTTCGATCAACTCCACGCTGCGCCCCGGCCGCACCACCCGGGCCTCGGCCCGCAGCGGCGCGATCGGGACGGGCCCGAGAATCTCGACCGCCACCCGGCCGACCCGGAATCCGGGCCGCGGCTCGCAGCGCTCGATCACATGCCCGAGCAGCGCCGACGGCGGCCCCGCGTGCTGCGCATCCGGCGACCACGGCCCGCGGGTCAGCTCGGTGGAGTGGAACAGCGCGGGATCGGCGGGATCGGGTCGATAGAAGGCCTCCATGGATCCTTACTACCGCACCGCATCGGCCGACGATGCGGTGGTGTGGCCTCACCCGGGCCGCACCCACCTTTCGGTGTCGCTTCCGGTGCCGGGCGGGCAGCCGTTGCCGCCTTCGGGCGGGAGCGGCAGTTGCAGCAGACACGTGGGCGGGGTCTCGGCGTCGTTGAGATCCGGGGTCATCAGGATCGCGATCGATGCGCCGCTGACCAGTCCGCGCGGACCGTCGAAGCGAAGGTTCCCGGTCACGGTGTCGGCATCGAGATCGCCTCGGCGCAGTTCGAGCGCGATGGCGGCGCGGTTGACGACCGCTCCCGAGTACTCCGGCCGCGCTCGGTTGCGCTTCACCGCTCCCAGGAACAGTTCGGCGACGTCGAATCCGATGCCGGTGCGATCACCGGGCCAGCTCACCTGGAAATGCGGAAGCGCCCGGCGGAGATCCCGCAGCTCGGCACACAGTGTGTGCATGTTCGGGCTCGCGGGTCGAACGGGCTCGCCGTCGCGAACACAGTTTCTGCCCGCCAGCAGTGCCGGCACGCCTTTGGCGACGTAGTGAACGGGAAATCCGGTCGGCGCCGAATTCTGGACCAGTTTGTCCGAGACCGCGCGCGTGGCGGTGTCGTTGGCGAGGATCGGCGGCATGTCGGCACCGCAGTGCTGGGCCACCGCACTGACGAAGGGGCCGAAATCCGGATTGCGACCGCCGAAGAACAGCAGATCCCTCGGCTGCGAGCGGTCCGTCGGGGCGCAGGGCATCCGCCGACTGGGGATCTGTCCCTGATCGGACCAAGGTTGGATCTCGCCGAACCGGTCCCCGAGCTCATGTCGCAGATCGCTCTCCAACGTCCTGACGTAGATGTCGGCCGGGTCGTCGGAGACGTAGACGTTCACCGTGCCGTAGCGGGGAGTGCCATCGAGATTCCGCGCGCCGAGGACATAATCGGCGACCAACTTCGCCTGCATCGAGTTGGGTAGTACGGGTTGGAAATAGAGCGGTGAGACCTCCTCCAGGCCGTCCGCGGACAAGGTGGTCGCCATGGTCGGAACCCCGAGCTCACCCAATCGTGCTATCGCCCTGCGGGTTTCGGCGGTACTGCGGTCCAGGCCGATCACTCCGGCCACGGTCGGATCCGAACGCACCAACCGGCCGATCTGATGGTCGACCACCCACGTGGCGTATCGCATCGTCGTCCCGCCGTTGGCGATCACGACGCGCAGCAGCGGTTCCGACGCACCGCTCTGTTTGTTGGCCCAGCGCTGGCGCACCGCCAATCCGGCCAGTTCCTCGGCCTGGGCGTGCGGATAGCGCCCGTTGCGATCGACGTAGGTCATCCCCGCGAAGTAGACCAGCGTGACGAGGGGACGGCGCGGATTGTCGTGGCGCAACCGGGCGGCCACGTCGTTCTGGTGGAAAACCTCGCGCTGCATCTCGCCGAGTTCGAGATCGTCGGAAAAGACCTGTGTCGCAGTACTACTCAGGCCGACACATTCGGTACCGCGCACGGCGACGTCCACCCCGGACCGCCATGGCGACGCGGTACATCCGGCGACGATCCGGGGCTGGACGACGGCAACGGCCGCCGCCACCAGGGCGACGACCGGGAGCAACGCCACCGCGGCCACCATCGACCGGCGGGCCGCCCACGGTGGTGCGGGCGGATAGGCCAGTTCGGACCGATCGAACCGCGGCAGTGATTCGCTCAGCGATTCCGGCAGGGGCAGCGTGAGATACCAGCTGTCGGTGTTGCGGTGGCGGCGGCTCTCGTCGATATCGTCGCGCCACGAGAGCAGCGGATCCCGGGTTTCACCGTCGACCGTGACACCGAGATCGTCGAATCGGGCATCCGGCGATTCCTTCGAATGCTCGATCCGCGCCACGATCACCAGCGGATCGAAAAGCCCGGTCTCGTTGCGAATCTCGTTGACGAACCGAATTATTCGGTCGGCACCGTCATCGGCGGTGACGCCGTCGAGGAGCGCGACCGGATAGGCCGTTCGCCGCCACCCCGAAGGCCGCCACGGCACGCGGCGATAGGCCGCACGCAAGTCCTCGAGAAACGCGTTCACCAGCAGTTTCGCGATCTGGTCCTTGTTCTCCCGGGCGCGCATCGGCTCGGTCAGGCGCACGCCGAAGCCGACGAAACTGTGCGACAGGCCCGGAGACAGGTAGCGCTGGTGCATGAACCAGTAGCTCACCCGCGAGAGTCCCGGAATATGCGAACTCACGAACAACCACAACCGCACCACCGGCCACAGCGACAACAACACGGCCAGGACCCGGGCCACGGTGCCGCCCACCGCGCCCAGTGCGGTCGCGGAACGATCGGCCGACGGTATCCCTCGCAGTAGCTGCGGCAGCCGTTCCCGCAGTTCGTCGGAGGCGTCGGTCGCCGAACCGTGCAATCGCTGCCTGGTCAACCAGTCGGCGGTGCGGTAGCGAGGAAAAGCGATGGGGCCCATGGCCGTATCGTCACTGGCGAAGCAGGTGTAGAGGTCGTGCAGAATGGGCAGGCAGTGCCCCTCCATCTCCCGATCGCCGGCGGGGGCGAAACCGGGAGTGAACATATCCGGCAGCGCGTCGGCGACGTCGATCACCGCCCGCGGCACCGCCCGCCGGCCTCCGGGTTCGGCCAGCCACTCCCCCGTGCGCGGCAGCAGGCCCGTGCTGCGGTCGAATTCGGTTGTCTCCGGCGCGATCAGCCGCACGATCGGCGGGGGCAGACGCCGATTCTTCCGGCGGCGCACCAAGGCCGGCAGAATCCGCGGTCGCTCATCCGGAACGTATACCGCCCGCAACGCCTTCAGATACTTGCGGATGTAGCGCTCGCGGTCCGCCATTGCCATCCCCGATCGTGAGTGCTCCCCATCACTTCCAGAGTTCCCGGAACTGTAGCCGACTACGCGTGCGGACGCAGAGTCCGATGCGGCGGAAGGCTTTTCGGGAGCGGATCGGCTATCGGCCGGCAATTCTCACGCCGCCGGGTGTGGTTCGTGCGGCATCGAGTGAGCCGGCGTCGAGGAATCCGGGGGCGACCGGCCATGGTCGATCGCGGCGCTATTCCGTTGTCGGCGTGTGTAAGCGCGCGCTGAGGAACTCGAGAATCTCGTCGCGGGCGGCGCGGGTGGGGTGGCCCTCCTCGTCGACGAAATGCGCGGTGACGATGCTGTGCGGGGTCTGGACGACGTCGCGGAAGAACGGCGGCGGAGCGGGGTTGGCGGAATCGCCCGCCAGCACGCGGCCGTCGAAGGCGTCACCGAGCAGCGCCCGGTAGGCGGCGAAGCGGCGGCCGGTGCACCAGCGGTCGTTGTCGAAACGGTAGGCCAGGACGGTCAGACCGTCGCGCCGGATACGGTCGCGGATCGCGGCCGCGTCCTCGTCGCTCATCTCGATCCCGGCGGGGTCGTCCAGCGGTAGCGAGGGATGATTCACCACCGGCGCGACGACGGCCGGTTCGAGCGTCATGGTGAGCGCGAAATTGCCGGTGAAACACAGCCCGAGCGCGCCGACTCCGGGACCGCCGCATTCGTCGTGGGCCAGCCGCGCGAGCCCGCGCAGCCATCGCGTGACGGGACTCGTTCCGCCGCCCGCGAACGCCCGGAATTCGGCACTGACGCAGGCGCGCCGCACGACGTCGGCGCCCTCCTCGACCGTGGGATGGGCGCCGTCGACGCCGAACAGCGAGGGGAGGTAGACGGTGAACCCCGCGTCGCGGATCCAGCGTGCGAGCCGCAGGACGTCGGGGCTGATTCCCGGCATCTCCGGCATCACCACGACGGCCGGGCCGGATCCGGCCGTGTAGACGGTCTTGCTCACCCCGTCCACGTCGACGAGGCGGGGTGCGAAAGCGGCGAGCGGGTCGTCGTCGATATCCATGCGGTCAGCGTCGACCGGAATCGCCGGGAAAGCGATCGGCGGGATCGCCATATTCAGGGGTAATCTCGCCATCGGACGAGGAGGCGGGTCGTGAGCGCGTATCGAGTGGGTGTGCTGGCGTATCCGGGCTGCTTCGCCTCCGAGGTGTTCGGGATTCCCGATCTGCTGACGATGGCCGCGCACATCGCGGGCCCGGATCGCGCGGGATACCAGGTGACGGTGATCTCGCCGCGGCGCCGGGTGGTGGCGTCCGGCGGTGTGGCACTGTCGGTTTCGCCGTTGCGCGAGGTCGACATCCTCGTGGTGCCGGGCTTCGAACTCGTTCCGGGTCTCGATCCGGATGCCCGGCTGCCACCGCTGTCCGCCGAGATCGCGGCGATCCGCGACCATGCCGCCGCGGGCGGAGCCGTCGTCTCGATCTGTGTGGGCGCGTTCCTGCTCGCCCGGGCCGGGCTGCTCGCGGGCCGGCAGGCCACGACGGCCTGGTTGTTCGCCGACGAGCTCGCGCAGCAATGCCCCGAGGCCGACATCCGGCCGGATCGGCTGGTCGTCACCGACCGCGGGGTGACGACGACGGCCGCCTTCAGCGCCATGTACGACTTCGCGCTGGATCTGATCGCACGGCACAGCGGCGCGCGGGTCGCGCGGACCACCGCGCGGATCGCCCTCGTCGACGACGCCCGCTCGTCGCAGACTCCGTACGTCGACGCGCGTCTGCTTCCACAACCCGGAAACACGTTCTCCCGCAAGGTGATGCGTCACCTCGATCGCAATCTCACCGCCCGCTACGACCTCACCGCACTGGCGAGCGCCTTCCACGTGAGCACCCGCACCCTGCTGCGCCGCTTCGCCGATGAGACCGGACGCAGTCCGCTCGATTATCTGCAGTCCGCACGCGTGCGCCGCGCCCGCCACCTGCTCGAGACCACCGACCGCACCGTCACCGACATCTGCGGCGCCGTCGGATACCGGGATGCGGGCACCTTCGCCGCCCTGTTCGCCGAACACACCGGACAGCGCCCCGGCGACTACCGCACCACCTTCCGCCGCACCCGCTCGTGAATCGACGGGCCGCGACCGATGAGTTCCGAAGCGGTACCGCGTCTGTATCTACAGCTCGCAATCCGGGAGAACGGTCAGGGAGGACCCATGAGCACCACAGCACTGCCACCCGTCGTCGACGCCGAGACCTGGCAGCGTGAACTCGACGCGCTGCGGGTGCGGGAGAAGGCCGTGACCCGGGAACTCGACGCGATCGCCGCCGCGCGCCGCCGCCTGCCGATGGTGCGGATGCCCGACTACACCCTCGAGGGCGAGAACGGGCCGGTCCGGCTGGCGGACGTCTTCGAGGGCAGGTCGCAGCTGATCGTCTACAACCACATGTGGTTCCCCGGCGAAACGTGGCAATGCCCCGGTTGCACCGGATTCACCTCGCAATTCACCCGATTGGAGTTCCTGGACAACTGGGACGCCCGCTTCGTCATCGTCACCCAGGGACCGATCGGCGAGGCACTGGCCTACAAACGGCGTGTCGGCAACACGATGACCTGGTACTCGACCGCGAACAGCTCCTTCGGCGCGGATGTCGGCGCACCTCCCGGCGGCGGCTTCGCGGTCAACGTCTTCCTGCGCGACGGCGACACCGTCTACCGCACCTGGCACACCGACGGCCGCGGCACCGAACAGCTCGGCTACAACTTCGCACTCATCGACCTGCTGCCCTACGGCCGCCAGGAGGAATGGCAGGACTCCCCCGAGGGATGGCCGCAATCGCCCACCTACAGCCGGTGGAGTGGATCGAAGGAGATCGCCGCGGCCTACGGCGAACCCGGCGCCTGAGCGGCTACAACAGCGGCGGGCGCTGGTCGTCGGCCTCGGCCCGCACCGCGTCTTCGAACCCCGACTCGTACTCCTCGCAGTACAGCAGCCGGCAGCCGCGGATGGCGTCCAACAAGTCTTCCAGCAGATCGACGGCCGGGCGGGCCGGATCGAGGCACGAGATCCGGAATTCGTCGGTGAGCGCGGTCAGGCCCTCCTCGTCGAGTTCGTCTCCGCGCAGGCGTCTTTCGATCGCCTCGGCGGCCTCGACGATGCGGGCCGGGTTGCGCACCCGGCCCTCGGCGGCGGCGAGCGCGTCGGCGATCAGGTCGACCACCACGGCGGTCGGGCTCTCGCCCGCGCACAACCGCTCCAGCACCAGCGTCGGCGTCTCCACTCGAAGCGCCTCCAGATTGTCCGCCTCAGCGACCACGTGCACGGGATGTACCTCCGCGGCCTCGGCCGCGACCTGGGCGGCGAGGTGCAGCCAGCGTGCGGCGGCCACCGCGGCGGCGGCCGGATCGATATCGGTGAACCGGTCGAGGGAGGCGAGCGGGTCGGCGTAGAACAGCGCATCGGCCGCGTGCACCTGCACGGGCGAAATATCCGCGCGCGACAATTCCACCGCCTGCCGGGCCCGTCCGGACAGATCGCCCAGCTCCGCCGCCTCGATCGCCGCCTGCTCGGTCCGTACCTCGGCGACCAGCGCGTCCACCAGCGTCGCGTCGCCGATCAGATGAGCCACCCGCCCGACTCGATGCGCCGCCTCCTCGACCACGCTGTAGGACACCGCCATCATCCCGTCCTCGTCGGGCAGATTCGGTTCCCGCACGGCCGCCTCCACGTCACGGAACCGATGGCGCTCCTCGGCCCGATGCCACGCCACACTGTTGGGCACCTCCGGATCCCCCGCCGCCGACGCCGGATGCGTATAGGTCCGCCACTGGTATTCCGACAGTTTCGTCAGCGCCGCCGCCAGCGCGAGCCCGACCTCCGCCTCCACCGTTCCCGGCAGAGTCGCGATGGTCTCGGCCACGTCACCCCCGCCGGTCCCCCAACTCGCGACAAGCGCGCCGGCCCCCGAGTCGTATGCATACCGCGTCACGACCTCAGTTCTACCCTCGTGGACAGACGTAAGCCGACACCGCGTTCGCGATTCGCACGCCGCTGGATGGAACTGGTCGACGCCCACGGTGGCACCCACCACGGGTACTTCCTGCCGGGCGAAGGCACGAGCGACAAGGAGCTGGCATTGTTCAGCTTTGCGAGCCTGGCGGCCTACGAGCAATACCGCACCCGCTTCGGTGTGGATCCCGACTTCGTCGACGCCGATCGCATCAGAGACGACAGCGGATGCGTCCTGCGCTACGAGCGCACCTTCATGCGCCCACTACTGCCCACGCCACCCAGCCGGCACCCCGCTGGAGCATGAAAAAGCCCCTCACCTGGGGCTCAGGTGAGGGGCCTGTGGTGGAGCTGCCGGGAATTGAACCCGGGTCCTCCGCCGCTTCTTCAGGGCTTCTCCGTGTGCAGTTCGCTGAGCCTCTACTCGGATCTCTCGGTCACGCGAACAAGCCGAGATGACGATCCCAGTCGCTGTTTGCTGTCCCGTACGACTCCGCGACCGAGCCGGACGGTGAAGCTCTCTAGCTGATGCCAGTACCCGGGCCGAGAGCAAACCCGGACTGACAGACACGCTCTACTGCTTAGGCAGCGAGAGCGTAGTCGCGCTGATGAGAATCGGCGCTTATTGGGTTACAGCGACGCTTACGGTGGTCTCCTGCCTGCACCGACACGCTTCCCCTGAATCGACGTACGCAGTCGAAACCGATCAGCCCCGTAGTCAACTCAGTTGAACACCCGGCTGGTGGCCGGGCTGTTCATATTAACATCACTTCGCCGTCATACATTCCCGCCGGTCAGCGCATGCCTTTCACGCGGCGGCCGAGCTCGCGCGTCACCTCGCGCTCCGCGGTGCGGCGGGCCAGGTCGTGACGCTTGTCGTAGTCCTGCTTACCCTTGGCCAACGCCAGTTCGACCTTCACCTTGCCGTCGGTGAAGTACATCGACAGCGGGACGAGGGTCTGCGAGCTCTCCTTGGTCTTCCCGGTGAGCTTGTCGATCTCGCGACGGTGCAGCAGCAGCTTCCGGGTCCGGCGCGGGGCGTGATTGGTCCAGGTGCCGTGCCCGTATTCGGGAATGTGCAGGCCACGCAGCCACACCTCACCGTCGTCGATGGTGGCGTAGGCGTCCACCAGCGACGCCTTCCCCTCCCGCAGGCTCTTCACCTCGGTACCGACCAGCGCGATCCCCGCCTCATAGGTGTCGAGGATCGTGTAGTTGTGCCGCGCCTTGCGGTTGGTGGCGATGACCTTGCGCCCCTTCTCCTTCATGAACACCTTTCCCTCGACTCCGCGCAGCTCGGCGGCGCTCCACGCTGTCATTGTGCCTCGATGCCCGTCGAGCGTTACGGACCTGTCCGGTTTACACGGCTGCCGAACAGAAGAACAACGAAATTCCGGCCCGGAACATGCCGTGATCCGGCTCACGGTCGGCGATATCCGGCAACCCGCCCGGGAGCGGTGACGCGGGGAGGAACCACCGCACCGGACAGCGGCGGCTGCGGACGATTGCGGACATCCCCACCGCCGGGAACCGATTCCGTGTACCCATCAGCGCCCGGGCGCGCAAAATGATTGCGTGACAACGGTACCCAGATTCAGAGTGAGCACCGCCTCGGATCGTGTACTCGACGACCCGACCGATGCGCAACTACACGACCTCTTGGCCGAGTTGGATTATCGAGAACCCCAACTCGTCGTCGAACGCCCGGGTTCGCCTGCGGCCCAACACTATCTGCGCGTCGAGATGGATCGGCGCATCGATCCCGACGACGGTCGCGGCTATATCGTCGAATACGGCGGGGGCGGGCCGGGGATGCAGTTCCGGGCCAGCGTGCGCGACACCGCGCGCTGGGGAACCCCGCACTCCCCCGCCTTCGAACTCGTCGCAAAGACCGTGCAGGACTGGGCCTTTCAGCGCTACGGCTGGCACGAGGCGATGATGTGGGAGCGGGTGAGCACCGACCGCTGACGCGCGGTCAGCCGCCGGGGCGGACCTGCAGATACAGAATCAGCAGGGCGATCCAGGCGAGCAGCAGCACCACGGTCGTCAGCCGCGGGCGACCGAGCGGGTTCGTGTGCGGACGCAGCCACCCGGCGTCGACCGAATCCGCTCGGGTGCGGCGAGGTCCGGGTTTCGCGGCATCCGGCGGATCGTCGCCGGGCCCGGAATCCGACGACTGATCGGAGCGGTCGTCGTGATGGTCGTGGGACATAGCGGCACGCTACCGCTATCCGCCGGGCCGCACCGCCAGATAGAGCGCCAACACGGCAATCCACACGGTAATGAGTGCCAGCGTCGAGGGCCGCATACCGGTCCGCGCCGGCCGCAGCCGCCGGGGCATGCCGATCCGGCCCAGGGGCCGCACCTCGATCCGGGAAGGACCCGGCGTCGCGGGCACGGCGGAATCGGCGCCTGAAGCCGTGCCGTGGGTTCCCGGCAACCCGTTGCTCTCGATCACTCCGTCCTGGCCATGCGTCACGGCGAGACGGTTACCCTCGCCGAGCGGATCGATAAACGTAGGACTGGTGAGCGGAAGGATCGGCTCAGTAGAAGTCGTCCGGCGGGGGCTCGAAGTCCGCGTCGGGGATATCCCAGTTCGTCGAATCGTGCGCGGCTGCCGGTTCCGCGGCCTCGAACCTCGAGCGCGTGACCGGGCCGCGAGAGCGTTCGGGGCGCGAGCGCGCACTCGATGCGGGTGCGCGGGAGGAGCCGCGCTGGTCGGCCGGTCGCTCGGCTCGGTTCGGGCGCGAGGCCGTCGCCTCCGCACCGCCCGAACCACCCGCATCGAAGCCCGCGACCACCTCCAGGACGCCCTCGCCGTACTTCGCGAGTTTGTTCTCACCGATACCGCTGATGCCACCGAGTTCGGCCAGGCTCGAGGGGGCGCGGCCGGCGATGTCGCGCAGGGTGGCGTCGTGGAAGACGACGTAGGCGGGAACGCCCTGCTCCTTGGCGACCGAGGCGCGCCAGGCACGAAGCTGTTCGAACAGATCCGCCGCCGCGGGTGCCAGCTCGGCCGCGGCGAGACGCGAGGCCTTCGCCTTGGCGGCGCGCGGTGGCTTCACGCGTTCCGGCTCGCGACGCATGAGTACCGTGCGGTTTTTGAACAGCACCTCGTCGCTGGCTTCGGTGAGGGTCAGCACGCCGTATTCACCGTGCACCGCGAGCAGGCCCTGGGCGAGCAGCTGGCGGATCACGCCGCGCCATTCGGTATCGCGCAGGTCGGCGCCGACGCCGAAGACCTTCAACTCGTTGTGCTTGTGCTGCAACACTTTCGGATTCGACTTCCCGAGCAGGATGTCGACGATATGTCCGGCGCCGAAGCTCTGTCCGCGTTCGCGTTTGAGCCGCAAGACCGTCGAGAGCACCTTCTGCGCGGCGACCGTGCCGTCCCAGGATTCCGGCGGGTTCAGGCAGGTGTCGCAGTTACCGCAGGTCTCACCGGATTGGCCGAAGTAGTTGAGCAGCTGGGTGCGGCGGCACTGCACGGTCTCGCACAGCGCGAGCATCGCATCCAGATGGAGTTGCAACTGCCGCCGGTGTGCCGCGTCTCCTTCGGAGGAGTCGATCATTTTGCGTTGCTGCACAACATCGTTGAGGCCGTAGACCATCCAGGCGGTGGACGGCAGGCCGTCGCGGCCGGCACGGCCGGTCTCCTGGTAGTAGCCCTCCACCGACTTGGGCAGATCCAGATGTGCCACGAACCGCACATCGGGTTTGTCGATGCCCATGCCGAAGGCGATGGTCGCGACGACGATCAGTCCGTCCTCGCGCAGGAACCTGGCCTGATTGGTGGCGCGGGTGCGCGCGTCCAGTCCGGCGTGATAGGGCACCGCCTCGATTCCGTTGCGGCACAGGAATTCCGCGGTCCGCTCGACCGAATTGCGGGACAGGCAGTAGACGATGCCCGCGTCCCCCGGATGTTCGGTGCGGATGAACGACAGCAGTTGCTGATCGGCACGATTCTTCGGCTCGATCCGGTACTGGATATTGGGCCGGTCGAAACCCGCGACGAAGTGCTTCGCCCCGGTGAGGTCGAGCCGCTCGGCGATCTCGCGGCGCGTGGCCTCGGTGGCGGTGGCGGTCAATGCGATCCGCGGCACGTCGGGCCAGCGTTCGTGCAGGACCGACAGCGCCAGATAGTCGGGCCGGAAGTCGTGGCCCCACTGCGACACACAGTGCGCCTCGTCGATGGCGAAGACCGACACCTTGCCGCGATCGAGCAATTCCGCGGTCGATTCGAGCTTCAACCGCTCCGGCGCCAGATACAGCACATCCAGCTCACCCGCGACGAACTGCGCCTCGACCGTACGCCGCTCGTCCGGGTACTGGGTGGAGTTGAGGAAACCGGCACGCACGCCGAGTGCGGTCAGCGCATCGACCTGATCCTGCATCAGCGCGATCAACGGTGAGATGACCACACCCACCCCCGGCCGCACCAGCGCCGGAATCTGATAACACAGCGACTTGCCGCCGCCGGTAGGCATCAGAACGAGCGCATCACCACCGGAGACGACCTGATCGACGATCTCGCGCTGTAATCCCCGGAAACTGTCGTACCCGAATACCCGCTGCAGAACCTGTTGCGCCGCATCGGTTTCCACAGTGCGCGACGAAGCGTCGGCCGTCTCGAGCGTCTCCGGGGAATTCACGCCAGCCATCCTACGGACCCCCACCGACGATCCGAACCCCCAATCCACAGCCGCACCCCGTCCACGAGGCTCCCCGCCGCAGCGAGGCGCAGCGCGGCCCGATCCCGCCGAAGTCCGTCCGAGACCGGCACCGCCGATGCCGCGGCGGGCCGGTTCCGGCGCTGGTTCGCCGAGCCGGCCGCGGTCGAGATGCTCACCTGCGAGACCGGCCGGGTCGGCGAAGCCATCGACCTGCTCTGCTCCGGCCGGACCCCGGAACTCCTATTCGCGCACGTAGTAGCGCAGCGTGCCGTAGGCGGTCAGCGCGGCGAACACGATACCCACCGGCACCACGGTCAGCGCCACCACCGCGATGTCGTCGCCGGTGATGCGCGGGAAGACCTTCGACGCGAACAGGTCGCCGAGGGCGCGGTCGATGACCAGCGGTCGCGCGATCATCAGTCCGATCACCGCCAGCACCGAGCCGGCCAGGGCGGCGACCACCGCCTCGAGCAGGAAGGGCAACTGGGTGTACCAGCGCGTCGCGCCGACCAGGCGCATGATGCCGACTTCCTCACGACGGGTGAACGCCGCGATCTGCACCATATTCGCGATCAACAGCAGGGCGGCCAGGGCCTGCAGCACGGCCAGGCCGAAGGCAGCGTTGCGCAGGCCGTCGAACAGGCTCACCAGCCGGTCGACGATGTCCTTGTCGTTGCGCACGAATCCGACGCCGGGCTTGCCCTGGAAGTCCTTGAAGATGCGCGGGTACTGCGCGGCGTCGGTCATCTTGACGCGCAGCGAGGCCGGCAGCGGCGACTCGCTGACGTATTTGGCCAGCTCGGGCTGGTCCTTGAAGGTCTTCTCCTTCGCCTCGCGGACCGCCTCCTCGCGATTGAGGTACTGCACCGATTCCACGCCCGGCTCGGCTTTGAGCGCCGACATCAGGGCCTTGCACGGATCCTGTGAGCAGTCCGGATCGGTGGCCGAGACGTCCTCGGTCAGATACAGCCGCACCTCGAGCCGGTCCAGGAAGTACTGCTCGGTCTTGTCGGCCATCCGGACCGCCAGCATGCCCCCGCCGAGCATGGTGAGCGAGACCGCGGTGGTGAGGATCATCGCGATGGTCATGGTGACGTTGCGGCGTAGGCCGTTGAAAACCTCACCGAACAGGAAGCTCGCGCGCATTACCGGCCCACCCCGTACACGCCGGTGGCCTCGTCGCGGACCAGGCGCCCGCGATCGAGTTCGACCACACGCCGGCGCATGGCGTCGACGATGTGATTGTCGTGGGTGGCCATCAGCACCGTGGTGCCCGTGCGGTTGATGCGTTCCAGCAACATCATGATGTCCTGACTGGTGTCGGGGTCCAGGTTGCCGGTGGGTTCGTCGGCGAGCAGCACCAGCGGCCGGTTCACGAACGCCCGGGCGATCGCGACGCGCTGCTGTTCACCGCCGGACAGCTCGGTCGGCAGGCGATCCGCCTTACCGGACAAACCCACCAGGTCCAGCGCCTCCGGCACCGCCCGATTGATGAATTTGCGATTCTTGCCGATCACCTCGAGCGCGAACGCCACGTTCTGCTCGACCGTCTTCTGCTGCAGCAACCGGAAATCCTGGAAGACGCAGCCGATGCGCTGGCGCAGCTTGGGCACCCGCCGCCCGGGCAACCGGTCGACCCGGAAATCCGCGACATGCACCTCGCCGGTGGTCGGCTTGACCTCTTTCAGCAACAGTTGCATGAACGTCGATTTACCCGACCCGGACGGTCCGATAATGAAGACGAACTCGCCCTTGTCGACCTCGACCGAAACATTGTCCAGCGCGGGTCTCGTCGAGGTTTTATATGACTTGGTGACGTTCCGCAGGGTGATCACGAGGTGCCAGTGTAGCCAGCGAAGTCATGGCACACTTCGGCCCACTCCACGGCATGCGACGTGTCACAAAGAGGTCAGCGGGCGGGCCCGGTCGTCAGCGCGGAACCGGAAACGGTATTCGCGATGTTGAAACCTGAATGGTCCGGTGTGGCCGGTTTCACGAACAGATACAGCACGAGCGTCGCGACCCAGACACTGAGCAGGATCGCGGTCGATTTACGCGGTTTCACTCAAGCCCTCCCGACGCAGCGCCGCGGCGACACGCACTCGCAGCTCGCGTCCGACGTCGAATTGTTTACCCGGCAATGTGCGGGCCACCATCCGGATGTTCATCTGATCGACGGTGAGATCTTCCAGACCCATCACCGTAGGTTCGTCCAGCAGTAGCGATTTCAGGCGGCGATCCTGAAATGCTTTGGCGCCCACTTCGTGCAGGATCTCGTTGACCTTCGTGATATCGGCGGTGGCGGGCACCGGCACATCGATCGCCGCACGAGCCCAATCCTTCGACAGATTGGTCACTTTCACGATCTGCCCGTTGGGCACCGTGATGACCTCCCCGTCCGGATTGCGCAATGTGGTGATCCGCAGCGTGACGTCCTCCACGGTACCTTCGGCCGGCTCGGATTGTCCGGTGACCGCGATGCGCACCACATCACCGAATCCGTACTGCCGCTCGGTGATCAGGAAGAATCCGGCGAGCAGATCCTGCACGATGCGCTGGGCACCGAAACCGAGCGCGGCACCGAGCACCGCCGCCGGCGCGACCAGGCCGCTGAGCTGGAAGCCCAAGCGCCGCAACACTTCCAGCGATACCAGGAAGTACACGATCACCAGCACCACCCAGGTGATGACCTGGGCCAGCGCATGCCGATGTTTGGCGGCCTCGGTGCGCACCAGCGAATCGCTGCTCTGGAAACCGGAGTCGATGCGGCGGGTGATGCGGTCGCGCACGAAGGTGGCGAAGCGGCTGAACAGCATCGCGCCGACGACCAGCAGCACGATCTCGAGCCCGCTGCCACGCAGCCACGACGTGAATTCCGCACCGGTCCCGGTGGCGAGAGTCGTCGTCATCGGCGCATCCTTTCCGGTATCAACCGTGCACCGACACAAGCCATTCTGCCGCCCGAACACACGCCAGCCAGGTTACTACGACCGACCGCCGACCGATATGCCGTGATTGTGCCGTGATAGGCGAGTTTCACGCGTCCTGCCGCATTCGCCACCGGATTCCCTCTTCGATGAAGCCGTCGATATCACCGTCGAGAACCGAGGACGGATTGTTCACCTCGAAGTTGGTGCGCAGGTCCTTGACCATCTGGTACGGATGCAGCACGTACGAGCGCATCTGATTACCCCAGGAGGCGCCCTCGTTGGTCTTGAGCGCATCCATCTCGGCGCGCTCCTCCTGCCGTTTGCGCTCGAGCAGTTTCGCCTGCAGCACGCGCATGGCGGAGATCTTGTTCTGCAGCTGCGATTTCTCGTTCTGGCAGGTCACCACGATGCCGGTCGGAATGTGGGTGATCCGCACCGCCGAGTCGGTGGTGTTGACGCTCTGACCACCCGGACCCGACGAGCGGTACACATCGACGCGGATCTCCGATTCCGGGACCTCGATATGGTCGGTGCCCTCGACCACCGGCAGCACCTCGACCTCGGCGAAGGAGGTCTGACGCCGGCCCTGGTTGTCGAAGGGGCTGATCCGCACCAGGCGGTGCGTGCCCATCTCCACCGAGAGGGTGCCGTAGGCGTAGGGCACCTTCACCGCGAAGGTGGCGCTCTTGATGCCCGCCTCCTCGGCGTAGGAGGTGTCGTAGATCTCGACCGGATACTTGTGCCGCTCGGCCCAGCGCACGTACATGCGCATCAGCATCTGCGCCCAGTCGGCGGCGTCCACCCCACCGGCGCCGGAACGAATGTTGACCAGCGCCTCGCGCTTGTCGTATTCGCCCGAGAGCAGGGTGCGAACCTCCATCGCCTCGACGTCGGCGTGCAGCGCGGCCCGTTCGGCGTCGGCATCGGCGAGGGCGGCCGTGCGCGCCTCGCCCTCTTCCTCTTCGGCGAGTTCGTAGAGGACGGGCAGATCGTCGAGCCGCTGCCGCAGTTCGGTGACGCGGCGCAGCTCACCCTGGGCGTGCGACAGCTCGCTGGTCACCTGCTGGGCGTGTTCCTGGTTGTTCCACAGCTCCGGGTCGGCGGCCTGATGTTCGAGCTCGTCGATGCGACGGCGCAGCTCGTCGATGTCGAGCACCGACTCGACAGTCTTCAACGTGGTGTCGAGTTCGGCGAGATCAGCGGAAACGTCAGGATGCACGGTTGTCCAATCTACCGCTCACGCAGATGGCGGTGAAATGCGGCGAGTCCTCGGCAGCCCGGGCGACGCGGCGGGCGGCCGGCTCAGCCCGATACCGCGCGCAATCCCCCCGGGCGGCGGCCCAGCAGCGCATCGAGGGCCGCGGCCGTCGCGTCGTCCGCGGGCAGCTGGACCTGGAGGTACTGGTCGTCGTCGGCGGACAGGTCCAGCCGCTCGTAGGCCAGCCGCAGCGGGCCCGCCTCGGGATGGTCCATCCGGCTGATGCCGCTGGTATCCGGCAGTCCGGCGATGTCGGCGACGCGACGGGTGAATTCGGCGCCCGCCAGCAGCGTCAGCTCGTCGGCGAGCGCGGCGACGGCCGGATCCGAGCGGAAGGGACCGGCCTTCAGATTCGCCACCGCGAGATCGGCACAACGGTCCCACTCGGGATACACCTCGCGGGCCCGCGGATCGGTGAACAGCCAGCGCGGATACCCCGCGGGCAGGCCATGGTCGAGCAAGCCGGTGCCGCCGACCAGCGCGCGGTAGCCATCGGTGCAGCTCAGGACCTCACCGAGTCGGTTGAAGACGGCCGCGGGCGCCGGGGCGAGACGGTCCAGAATCGCCTGGACCGCGGGCCGGACCAGGCGATTCGGCAGCGCGCCGCCGGTGCAGCTGAATCCGGGATCGGCGGATTTGACCAGGCGATGCAGCTGAACGCGCTCGCTCGGGCTCAATCGGAGGGCATCGGCCAATGCGGACAGCACGCCCGCCGACGGATGCCGGTCGCGGCCCTGCTCCAACCGGATCAGGTATTCGACGCTGACGCCGGCGAGTGTCGCGAGTTCGGCGCGGCGCAGGCCCGGGGTGCGGCGGCGGGGTCCGGCCGGGAGCCCGACCTCGGCGGGGGTGACCGCCTCCCGCCGAGTACGCAGGAAAAGGCCCAGCTCGTTATCGCTCACAGATCGACGCTAACAGCGCCGGGCGCGCCGAGGGTATCCCTCTCACTACCACCCTCACAGCGGGCTCCCTGGCCTCGCGCCCGGACGGCAGAGTCGACGACAGCGAACGACGCTTTCCGAAGGAGATCCGAAATGTCCAGCAGCACACTGCGGCTCGCCGTTGTCATCGCCAGCGTCCGGGAGGGCCGGTTCGGGCCGGTGGTCGGCGAGTGGTTCGCCGAACAGGCCCGGCGGCACGACGGCTTCGAGGTCGACCTGATCGATCTCGCCGAGGCCGATCTGCCCGTCGCACTGCCGGCGGTCCCGCCGCGAATGGAACCGAATCCGCCGCGTCCCGCCGGAATGGTCGATCTGACCCGGCGTCTGGATGCCGCGGATGCGATCGTCATCGTCACTCCCGACATCAACAGCAGTTACCCGGCCTCGATCAAGACGGCGATCGACTGGCACTACACGCAGTGGGACCGCAAGGCGGTCGGCTTCGTGGGCTACAGCGGTGCGAGCGGTGGGCTGAACGCCATCGCCCACCTGCGCCAGGTGTTCGCCGAGCTGAACGCCCACACGATCCGCGACTACGTGTCCTTCCCCCGGTATTACCAGCAGTTCGACGCCGAGGGACGGTGGACCGCACCGACCGGATCCGAGGCGGCGGCAGCGGGAATGCTCGACCAATTGCGCTGGTGGGCGAGCGCTTTGGCGGCGGCGCGGGTCGCGGCGTGACCAACGGCCGACGCGGGCTCGAGGTCCGCGAAGGGTGAAAGTCCCGACGGCCGGACGCACGGAGTCCGCCAGGCCCGCTCAGCGGAACGAAGCCCCACACGACCGGAGCCCGCCACTAGCCTCGATTTCGAATATTCGTGGTTTCATCCAGCCGAAACAGGAGGGTCGATGGGGACCATCGCCGTAACCGGGAGCGCGTCGGGGATCGGGGCGGCCGTCGCCGCCCACCTGGAGAAGGAAGGGCACCGGGTCATCGGGGTCGATCTGCGCGACGCCGAGGTGACCGCCGACCTGGGCACCGCCGAGGGACGCGCGCACGCGGTCGCCGAGGTCACCCGGATCAGCGCGGGCCGGCTGGACGGATTCCTGCCCTTCGCCGGGGTCGCCGCCGCGACCGGGCGTCCCGGTGGGCTCGTGGTGTCGGTGAACTATTTCGGCGCGATCGCGCTGCTGGAGGGGCTGCGGCCGCTGCTGCGCGAGTCCGGCAACGCCTCGGTGGTGCTGGTGTCGTCGAATTCCACGACGACACAACCACTCTGGCCGGTGGAGCTGGCCGATGCCTGCCTGGCCGGTGCGGAGGAACGCGCCCGCGGCATCGCCGAATCGTTCGGTGACCTGGGCGCGATCCAGGCCTACCCGGCGACGAAAGCGGCCCTGGCCTGGTACGCCCGCACCAAGTCGGCGGAGTACATCGCCGACGGCATCCGCCTCAACGCCATCGCGCCCGGCATCATCGACACCCCGATGACCCAGGAGGGCAGCAAGGACGCGCTCACCGGTGAGGGCATGAAGCAGTTCCTCGCCATGACCCCGATCGGGCGGCCGGGACGCCCGGAGGAGATCGCCGAACTCGCGGCCTTCCTGCTGTCGGCCAAGGCCGGCTTCTTCGTCGGCTCGGTCATCTTCTGCGACGGCGGTATCGATGCGGCCTTCCGCGGCAAGGATTGGCCCGCGGTCTGGAATCCGCAGCAGTAGCGCAGAGCGCCGCAAGGCCGCGAATGGCTCCGATGGGGTGCGCCCATTACGGTGGCCGTGTGAGCGATCATGCCGGCGATCTCGACCTTGCCCTGCTGTTGGCCGATGCGGCCGATGCGATCACCCGTGATCGTTTCGGCGCCCTCGACCTGAAGGTGAACAGCAAACCGGATCTGACCCCGGTCTCGGATGCGGATCTGGCGGTCGAGCGGTCGCTGCGGGAGATTCTCATCGAGCGGCGGCCGCACGACGCCGTGCTCGGTGAGGAGTTCGGCGGTGCGGCCGAGTTCACCGGCCGGCAGTGGGTGATCGATCCGATCGACGGCACCAAGAACTTCGTGCGCGGAGTTCCGGTGTGGGCCAGTCTGATCGCGCTGCTGCAGGACGGGGTTCCGGTCGTCGGCGTCGTCAGCGCGCCCGCGTTGAGCCGACGATGGTGGGCCGCAACGGGTTCCGGCGCGTGGACCCGCTTCGAGGCCGGGGAGCCGAAGCCGATCACGGTCTCCGAGGTCGGCGGGCTGAATTCGGCCAGTCTCGCGATCTCCAGTCTCTCCGGCTGGCGGGACCTGGGGCTGCGTGACCAGTTGATCGACCTGACGGATCAGGTGTGGCGCACCCGCGGCTACGGCGACTTCTTCGGCTATTGCCTGCTCGCCGAGGGCGCGGTCGATATCGCCACCGAACCGGAGGTCTCGCTGTGGGACCTCGCGCCGCTCGACGTGCTCGTGCGGGAGGCCGGCGGCCGCTTCACCGCCCTCGACGGGACCCCCGGACCGCATCACGGCAGCGCGGTCGCCACCAACGGGTTGCTGCACGATTCCGTACTCGAAGCGCTGCGCGGCTGAGGACGGCACCTCGGCACGCGCGACGGTCTCGGCCTGCCGACTCTGCCGAGCGCGACCGTCTGACACGAAATCGGAACACTCGACGAAATCGAACGCCGCATCGCGCCGAAGCCCGGCCGATGCGGCGTTCGCCGTGTGCGCGCACCGACGTTCGGCCCGTCGTCACCTGGGTACCCGGTGGTCGTCCTGGTCAATTGCCCTGCTTGTGCGGGCCGGTTGCCCGGGCAGCCGATGGGATCGAGACCACGGTGATATCCGCAGCCTCTCGACTGCGTTCTTACTCTGGAGTAAGATAGACTTACTCGAAAGTAAGATCCTGGGACCGATCACCCGAACCCCACACCCGAGAAGACTGGTGACTATGAGCACTCGAGACACCGCAACGACGCGACGTCCGGATTCCGCTGTCGGCCTCAACCCGGTCAAGCGCGACTGGATGGGCGCGGCCATGCGGGTCATGACGACCATTACCGGTTCCGAACTGGCCGAGAAGTACAACCTGCGCAAGCCCATCGAACGGCTGACCTACGAGGGCACCAAGACCGGCTTCCGCACGCTCGGCGCCGCGACCCGCGCATTCGGCAAGGTATCCGGGGGCGGCAAGCCGAAGCGCTTGCCCGCCAACGAGTCCCGCAGCAAGGACTACTTCGATCTCACCCCGACCGACGAACAGCAGATGATCGTCGAGACGGTGCGCGAATTCGCCGCGGAGATCCTGCGCCCGGCGGCCTACGAGGCCGACGGCGCGGCCCAGGCGCCCAAGGATCTGCTCGAGCGCGCCGCCGAACTGGGTATCACGCTGATCAACGTGCCCGAGGAGCTCGAGGGCGCGGCCACCGAGCGTGGCGCGGTCACCAACTCGCTGGTCGCCGAGGCGCTGGCGCACGGGGATATGGGCCTGGCGTTGCCGATTCTGGCCCCCTCGGGTGTGGCCGTCGCGCTGTCGCAGTGGGGTTCGGACGCACAGCAGCAGACCTACCTGGGCGCCTTCACGGGTGAGAACGTGCCGCAGGCCTCGGTCGTGATCAGCGAGCCGCGGGCATTGTTCGACCCGTTCGCGCTGCAGACCAAGGCCACCCGCTCTCCCAGCGGCTACCGGATCAACGGTGTCAAGAGCCTGGTTCCGGCCGCCGCCGACGCCGAGCTGTTCATCGTGGGCGCCGAAATCGACGGCCGCCCCGCGCTTTTCATCGTCGAATCGGATACGCCGGGTGTGGTGATCGAGGCCGATCCGAGCATGGGCCTGCGCGCCGCCGGTCTGGGCAGGCTGATCCTGGACAACGTCGCGGTTCCGGCCGAGGCCATCCTGGGTGACGGCGACGCCGCCCAGCGCGCCGAGGAATACGCCGACGCCGTGCGACTGGCCCGCCTGGGCTGGGCGTCGCTCGCGGTCGGCACCGGTCAGGCCGTGCTGGACTACGTCAAGCCGTATGTGAAGGAGCGCGAGGCGTTCGGCGAGCCGATCGCGCACCGGCAGGCGGTGGCGTTCATGGTCGCCAATATCGCCATCGAACTCGACGGCCTGCGGCTCGTGACTCTGCGGGGTGCGTCACGCGCGGAGCAGGGGTTGTCGTTCTCCCGGGAGGCGGCGCTGGCCCGCAAGTTCGCCACCGACAAGGGCATGCAGATCGGCCTGGACGGCGTGCAGCTGCTCGGCGGTCACGGCTACACCAAGGAACACCCGGTCGAGCGCTGGTACCGCGATCTGCGGGCGATCGGCGTCGCCGAAGGTGTGGTCCTGATCTGATCCGGGTCTCCTCGACCCCCTGAACCGTATTGATGGAGACATTCCGATGATCAATCTCGAACTCCCCAAGAAGCTGCGGGCCAGCGCCAACCAGGCCCATC
The DNA here is from genome assembly GCF_001612635.1 of Nocardia africana NBRC 100379. Classification (GTDB taxonomy): domain Bacteria; phylum Actinomycetota; class Actinomycetes; order Mycobacteriales; family Mycobacteriaceae; genus Nocardia; species Nocardia africana. The sequence goes on from NZ_BDAV01000006.1 coordinate 503,301, forward strand.
AGGTCGCCGCCGAGATCTTCCGGCCCATCTCGCGCAAGTACGACCTGGCCGAGCACGAATACCCGGTGGAGCTCGACACCATGGCCGCCATGGTGGAGGGCCTGGCCGACTCCGGCACCCAGGACATCTCCGGTGCCACCGGCGGCCGCAAGGCCAAGTCCGGTGACGAGGCCGCCGACAGCCATGCCACCGAACTGCTCGGCAACAGCAACGGCGGCAACATGTCCGCCCTGCTGAACGCGCTCGAAACCTGCTGGGGCGACGTCGGTTTGATGCTGTCGATCCCCTACCAGGGTCTGGGCAACGCCGCGATCGCCGCGGTCGCCACCGACGAGCAGCTGGAGCGCTTCGGCAAGGTGTGGGCGGCGATGGCCATCACCGAACCGTCCTTCGGTTCGGACTCCGCGGCCGTGTCGACCACCGCGGTGCTCGACGGTGACGAGTGGGTCCTCAACGGCACCAAGATCTTCGTGACCGCCGGCTCGCGCGCGACCCACATCGTGGTGTGGGCCTCGGTCGACAAGTCCAAGGGGCGCGCGGCGATCAAGTCGTTCGTCGTGCCGCGAGATGCCAAGGGCCTCACCGTCGCTCGCCTCGAGCACAAGCTCGGCATCAAGGCCTCCGACACCGCGGAGCTGCGCCTCGAGGACTGCCGCATTCCGGCCGACAACATCCTCGGCAGCCCGGAAGTCAACGTGGAGAAGGGTTTTGCCGGGGTCATGCAGACCTTCGACAACACCCGCCCGCTGGTGGCCGCGATGGCCATCGGCGTCGGCCGCGCCGCGCTCGAGGAACTGCGCACCATCCTCGAGGAGTCCGGCGTGGAGATCTCCTACGACATCCCCGCCAACAACCAGTCCGCCGCCGCCGCGGAATTCCTTCGCATGGAATCGGATTGGGAAGCCGCCTACCTGCTCGCCCTGCGCGCGGCGTGGATGGCCGACAACAAGAAGCCCAACTCCCTCGAAGCCTCCATGTCCAAGGCCAAGGCCGGCCGCATGGGCACCGATGTGACCCTGAAGGCCGTCGAACTGGCCGGTGCGGTGGGCTACTCCCAGCGCACGCTGCTGGAGAAGTGGAGCCGTGACTCGAAGATTCTCGACATCTTCGAAGGCACCCAGCAGATCCAGCAGCTGATCGTGGCACGGCGCGTGCTGGAGCTGAGCAGCGCACAGCTGAAGTAGGTTGCGGGACAACGGAAAACCGGTGTGGGTCCATCCCGCACCGGTTTTTTCGTCGGTACGTCAGGTCTCGGTCGGCGGTGGGTTGGAACCGTTCGCGGGACCGGTGGTGGCGAGTCGCTGCCAGGGGTGTGAGCCGGGCGGGGAAATGCCGAACTGCCAGCGATCTCCCGGGCGATAGTTCGCCGGGACGGCGGTGGGCTCGCCGGTGCGGTTCGAATCGGTACTCGGATTCGCCGAATCCGCAGCGGAATTCGCTGTCTCGCCCGAACCGGAGGTCTGGGCCGATGCCGTGCCCGAGCCATGGCCGGACGCCGAACCCTCCCCGGAGCCGGAACCCGAGGCATCGCCGGAACCGGAAGCGTCGCCCGAACCCGAACCATGACCGGAGCCGGAACCAGAACCGGAACCAGAACCGTCACCGGAACCAGAACCGGAGCCGGAGCCGGAGCCATGACCGGAACCAGAACCGTCACCAGACCCTGAACCATGACCGGAGCCAGAACCCTCACCGGAACCAGAACCCGAGCCGTCACCGGAACCGGAACCCGAACCGGAACCCGAGCCGGAACCCGAGCCCTCGCCAGAGCCGGAACCCGAGCCCTCGCCAGAGCCGGAACCCGAACCGTCACCTGAGCCGGAACCGGAACCCTCACCGGAGCCGGAACCCGAACCGGAGCCGGAGCCCTCACCGCTCTCGGCGGCCGGTGCGGGGGGCGGCGCGGGTGGTGGCGCTTGCGCGACGGCGCCATCGTCGTAGTACGGGTCCTGACCGTTGTCGCCCGGTCCCATCCCTGATCCCATCGACATCATGGTCATGGCGGCCATCGCGGCACCGAGAAGATTTCCCATTCCCCCCATCGGATCGGCACTCGCGCCGCCACCTCCGAAAACGCCGCCACCACCGCTGCCGAGACCGGTTCCCGGCGACAGTTGGCTGGGGTCCTGGCCGAGGCTGCCCGCACCATCCGAGGAGGAGCCGTTGCTCGGGAGCGAGCCGGGTGTGGTCGGCTGCGAACCCGGCGTGTTCGGGCCCAAGGAACCCGGATCGTTCGACCACGCACCGTCGTTCGGTACCGAACCCGACGAGGACGGGCCCAGCGGCGTCGGCGTCAGCGCGGACGGCGGAGTAGGCGTATAGGTGTAGCCGGAGGGCGCCGTCGGCCTGAGCAGAGTCGGCTCGGTCGCCGTACTCGGAACGGCCGGGGTGATCGGCGCCGGAGATCCCGAGCCGGATCCGGATCCCAAGCCGGATCCGCTGCCTTGACCCGATCCATCGCCCGACCCCCCGTCGCCGCCCTGATGTCCCCAGGGCGACCAGTGGTTCGACGCGAAGAAGCCGACGGCGCCGACGGCACCGGCTCCCAGAAGAAACTTCTTGCCCTTGCTCATCTTCTTCTTGTCGCCGTCGTCACCGTCGTCGGGCTTCTTCTTGTTCTTGTCGTCCTTGCTCTTGTCGTCGGCCGCCTTGTCCTTGTCACCGGCGGCCTTGTCGTCGGTGCCTTCGGATTTGTTCGCGCTTGCGGCGTTGCCGTCGCCGGTGTCGCCCGTCTTACCCGAGTCGTCCCCGCCGTCCTTCGAGCCGTCGACGTCGTCCTTGTGGCGTCCGGCCGCGTTATAGCCGTTCTTGTCGTACCCCTCGCGGTTGAACCCGGCCCGGTTATACCCGTCCTTGTCGAAACCGTTCGGGTCGTAGCCTTGGCTGTCGTACCCGTCCCGATGGGCGCCCGCCCGGTTGTACCCGTCCTTGTCGTAACCGCCGCGGTTGTACCCGTCCTTGTCGTACCCCGCCCGGTTGTACCCGTTCTTGTCGTATCCGTCCCGGCTGTACCCACCACGGTCGAAACCGGCCCGGTCGTACCCGTTCTTGTCGTATCCGTTCTCGTCGTAGCCGTCCCGATGGGCACCGGAACGGTCGTACCCGTCCTTGTCGTGGCCGTCGCGGTTATACCCCTCTTTGTCGTATCCCGCCCGGTTGTACCCGTCCTTGTCGTACCCCTCCCGGCTGTACCCGTCCCGGTCGAAGCCCTCTTTGTCGAAGCCGTCCTTGTCGTAGTCGCCCTTTCCGGAGTTGTTTCCCGAGTCGTCGCTACCGGCCTCCGGGGAACCGTCGCCCTCGTTGCCCGCCCTGTCTGCTCCGTTCCCGGGGCCGCCGTTGTCGGCGCCGTCGTCACCCTTCACGGATGTGCCACTACCGGCTTCGTCACCGCCGTCACCCGGACGAGCGACAGGATTCTCGGGCGGGCCCTTCGCCTCGGCCGCACCATCCGGCCCGTTGCCGTCGGATCCCGCAGGAACTTTTTCACCGGAGCCTGTGTCCGGGTCGTTCGACTGACCGTCAGCGCGCCGCTCGCCCGTAGGTGAGGGGCTCGGATCAGTTCCCGCCTCGCCAGGCGCAACAACGCGTTCGGGGTGGAAGGTCCCCTCCCGGTCGTACCCGGCCCGGTTGTATCCCCGCTCGTTGTAGCCCTCCCTGTCGTATCCGTGCCGGTCATACCCGAGCCGGTTGAATCCGTTGTCGTCGTACCCGTCCGGCTTGCAGCCCCACCTGTCGTATCCGTACTCGTTGTACCCGTCCCGGTCGTATCCCTCCTCGTCATATCCGCGGCTGTCGTATCCCTGCTCGTCGACCAGGCCCCTGTTTCCGCCGGGACCATCCGCGCCCTCTCCGTCACCGGAAACCCCGTCCGGGCTGCCAGGCCGACCGTCATCCCCGCCCTCACCGGCCAGTGCAACACCATCCGGCTCCTGCGGCGGCGCTTCTGGCGGACGGCCGAACGGCGGCTCACCGGATTCCCCCGCCAGCGGCTCGTGCGAAGGCGCACCCGGAGGTGAACCCTCTACGGGATCACCCGGCACGGGGACAGCTCTCCGTTCGCCCGGAGTCCGCCCGCCTTCCGGCCGCACCGGTGACGGACCCACGCCGGGTTCGCCTCGCGCCGGACCGGGAGCTGGTGACGCGGGTGGCGGCTGCGCACCGGCCGGAGCGCCGGCCCTCGCGGCACCGCCTTCGCCACCTTCTCTTGCCGCTGCCGGCCTCTGACTGGGAGCTGGATTGGTTGTGGCCTGTGAATCACCGACATTACGGAATGGATTGTCCGGCCAGATCCCTTTGCTTTGCAGTTGGACATCGACATTTCTTGCGAAATCCTCGAAAGTCCCGCCGTTCTCCAATGTCTCATGAAGCCCGTCATATATCGCTTCTGCACGTCTTGTACCGAAGCTGTGTCCCGCTACGGTGGGTTCGGCACCGATAGAAACACCGTCCATGACCTGATGGGTCATGGCAGGAGTCAGATGCATGAAGGCATTGGGATTGTTATCCGAAAACCCACCGAGCCAGTCCGTGACTCGATTCGCAGAGTCGATATCCTTGACATAGATGACGATATTGTCCGGACGATGACTGCCCGGCCCGGAAATCTTCGCGGCGTACACGTCAGGAAAATTACCCGGACTATCGATCACATCATGCACGAGAGAGCGCATCAGAGCAGGTGCCGAATCACCTCGCGCATTGACATATACGCGGTACCCGACGTCGTCCGAGTCGGCACCCTCCCTCAGGTAGTGAACAAAACCCCTGTCGTGCGGACTCATACCCGCTGCAACAGAAGGACTGAATTCTGAAACGCCGTGAGACATTTGATACACGGCCCGCGCGCCGGGCGGCCGGTCGGCAGACAAATCCCCCAGAGCGTCTATATATCCCCTTCCGTCGTTGACGCGATTGGACTCGTACGCTTTGGCGTACGCCCTATATACATCGTTTGCATCGTATGTGAATTCGCGGTCGAGCCACACCTCGTGCAGAAAATCGTTCAGGCTCTCCCTGGACAGCGAGGGCGGTTCGACACCGTTGCGGGCGTGAGATTCCTCCCGCAGCACAAAAAGGTCGCCGAAAGATGTGTCGTTACCCAATCGATTCCGCAGATCACTCAACGACCTGGGCTCATCGAAGATATCCGGATGGTCCGCCAGCGCTCGGGAAATCACCTCGTCGGGATTGCTCGGCGGTCGAACCGGTCCCGGATCTGTCACCGTTGGGCCGTGTGGGGGTGGTCCCGGATGGGCGAGCACGGCGGCCGACCCGAGAAAACCACCGGCGAATCCGGTGATCAGGGCCTGTTTGAGTTCCTCTTTCGTCGGCAGATGTCCGGTGAGCACGGCCTGGGCTCCCACGCCCGCCACGCCGCCGGCCACACCCCCCACGGTGCCGATCATCGCGGTCGGCCCCACCCGGGCCAGATACTTCATCGCCTTGGACGTCGCCTGCTGGGCCACCCGGGCATATGCCCGATTGACGATCGGCGCTAGTTTGAGGCCGGCGACCAGGCCGGCACCACCGGCGATTCCGCCGATAGCAGTCGATCGGCCGACGCTGCCCCAGTCGATTTCGTCCCGATGATGGAGCTTGTACTTCTGAATCGATTGCGCCGAAAGGTCGACGAGGCCACCGGTTCCCGCACCCACCCCCACACTGATCGCGGCCACCTTCGCCAATGGAATACCCCCACGCCGCAACACGGCCGCGGCACCGTCCTCCTCTACCCTGTTCAGGAGCGTGCGTCCCGCCGCCTTCCATGCGACCTCGGCCCGCGCCTTGTCCGCGGCGGCCTTCATCGCGCCGGGCCCGGCGAGAGCGAGGTCGACCGCGATCTGCACGAGCAGCGCCACGCCAGTGGATATGACCAGCAGCTTCGTGTACTCGACATTCTGTGCGGTTTTGTTCAGCTGATCGGCCATAACGCGGCAGCATTTTGCCGAGTTGCGCATGTCCGCGACGACTTGCTGATTTCTCCCATCTTTCGCGTTCGAGGTGAGCCCCGAAATAGCCAGCTGCTCCGCCGCGGAAGCCTGCTCATATCGACCTGCTTCGGAATCCCAGTGGTCCGCGAAAGTCGACCAGCCGGACGCACACCGTCGCATTGCGTCCTCGTCGCCCTCCGGGAAATGCCCGGCGCAGGCCGTAACCAGCCAATCCGGGAACTCACTCGGCAACCGCAGGGTCATGAGGCGATTACACCTGCTCGCGTATGTAGTCCTTCGGGCTGTGCCGCCTGGCGGTTTCCACCAGCAACCGGTGCAATACGCGCGCGGGTGCGCCGGCGTCTGCCGGGTTCATCTGCACCTCGACGAACGCGTCCGCCAGGGCCATTCCGGGCTCGAAACGGCCGTTCGGGAAACCGTATCGGCTCAACCCGTCACGCCATGTCAAATACCCTCGGACGATAGCGCCGAGTGGCGTCTCGAGTCTGCTTTCACCACACTCGGACAGGTATTCGGAAATCATGGTCCGCTGCGACACCGCGTGAGCCGCGAGGCCGCCGGAAATATCGAGCGCATGGCCGAGTTGACGAACAATGGTGGAATACACCGGCCGATTCTCGGATCCGCGAGAAATCTTGCCGCGCCGGATTTCCGAGGTGACCTTCTCCGCCAGTGCGGCAGCGTCCTTCGCGAACGCCACGTTCAGAGTCAAACCCGCGAGCAGGGGACCTGAGCCGCCTGCATGTCGAGACCGTTCGAGCCTGGTGACAGCCTCCCCGCATTCGGCGATCGCGAATTTCGGAAGTGCGAGATACGGATACGCGGTGAGAACATCGTCGAGAGCCGCAGCGATCTCCCGGAGAACATCCAGCCCGATGCCCGGAGTTTCGAAACCGAGAACTCGCAAACCGTGGCGCTCCATCAGCGCTTCGGCAAGCTCCCGGGCTTCGTCGGGCGTAGCAAGGCGCACCTTCTGTTGCTTGTCCTCGCGCCGGGGACGAGCCTGAGATGCCGAGACCGCCTTCCGCGGCGCAGTCTTGCCGGGAGGAGCCTTCGGCGCCGAGGGCGAATTCGGCCGCGCCCCATGCGATTCACCGGGCCGATTCGACGGAGCCGATACTCTCCTCGGAGCACTCGGGCCGGTCGGCGCGGCGCCCGGCGAACGCGACCAGGGCGTGTTCGGTCGCGCCGGTTCCGCGGCCCGCACCCCGTCGCTCTTGCCGGAAGTTCCGTTAGCCGCAGCTTCCCGGGACGGCCTACGCCCGGTATCCGGTGGCAGTGCCCCCGAAGGCGGCTGTGCCCCGTTTGTACTCGGTGCCGGGGAATCGGATCGACCTGTCGTCTGCGAATCTCCGGACGTTGCCGGTGTGTTGTTCGAGGTGGCGCCCGGCGGATTCGAGGCCGGCTGTCCGACACCAGCTGCTCGCTCACCGTTCGATGGCGTACCGTTCTGCCCTGCATATGCGCTGTTCTGCCCTGCATACGCGCCCGGTCCGACGACGGGTTGCGATGGACGTGCAGATCCGGGCGTCTGGGCGACGCTGGAAGGCGTCGTATTCGGAGGCGCAGCGGCCGAGTACGGCTCGATTCCTGAGCCGTACTCGCGGTCGGGCATCGCACCGAGAACCGATGACCGGCCGAGCTCATCGGCGTTGTTGACTCGTTTCGCTATGTCGCCCAGGAGATTTCCCTCGGTGGTGAGCGATCCGAGCGTCTTACTCAGACTGTCGAGCAGGTTTCTGGCATCCGGCACATAGGTTTCCGCGAACGAGCGACCGGGGGTATCCTCACCCCAGCAATCGCCTTCCGCCGCCAGGACGGCCCGAAGCTCATCGTGGGCCCGGCGGGCGGCCTCCCCGATGGACTCGTATTCCTGCATGACGGCATGGAGGCGATCCGCATCGACCCGCAGCTCCTGCGCCATCTCAACCCCCTGACTCGGTTATCGACGATTCTCCGTCTGCGGGGTCACTTTCCCGACAATGGGAATGCTCACTGTTGGCGGCAGGGCGTGATGTACGACAGTTTCGAGATGCACGTTCCGGACGTGCTCGCGAGGCAAACGAACGGAGTAGATCGTTATGGGTGGCGCGAACCTGTCTGCGTCCAAAGAGATTGTCCTGCAGTTGCTACGCGGTGAGATCGACGCCGACCGTAATCGAGCGATGTTCGAAGAGGACGTCGTCCTGTTCGCCCTGCTTCGCTTGGATGACAAGGAGCCCGAGTGGTTGTTGCGCGAGATCGCGAACACCACCTGGCCGCGTAAGTTGCGGGAGACCCTCGCCGCAGCGATGGTGAAACACCGAGCCGAAGCCACCGCGGCGCTCGGGGACGATCCCCGATGACCGATCCGCTCGCCCCGGAAGACAACGACTTCCGGCGGCAGGCGCGTATGGAGATCAACAACATGCTCGACGCTTACGAAGAGCAGAAGGCGAGTCTCGCGGGAATACGAGCCCATCTCGATTCCGTTCGTATCCAAGCCAGTTCAGTGGACGACACCGTGACGGTGAGCGTGGATTCCGCCGGTATCGTCACCGAAATCAAGCTGCAGCCCGCCGCCATGCGGGCCAAGCCCGACGATCTGGCCCGCAAACTGACCGAGGTCATACGCGAAGCTGCCGCTCATGCAGGGAAATACACCGCAGAGAAGATCGCGCCAGTGACCGACATCGTCGGTACTCTCCCCGACCTGCCCGACCTGCTTCCCGGGGCGCCAAGCCTGCGCGATCCCTTTCCGGACAGTACCGAAGACGACACACGGTCTTACTGAACCGGCGTGCCGACGATTTCCGCCCGCCGATCGTGAGCCGATCGCTCATGCCGATTGTCGCCATCGAACTTGTCCGCGACCCACAATCGAGGCCAAGTCGTTGACCGGAAGTGTGTACCAAGTCACACTTGCGGCTGCTACCGTCCCCAGCACGCGGTCGGGTCGTGTGGAGGTGGTTGACGTGGGCGTCGGTATCGGGTCGGTTCTGCAGGGGGTTGCGCGCAAGGCGGTCGAGGTGACCGAGGCGGTGCGGGCGTTGAATGTGCTGCGGGAGCGCGGTTTCATCGATCCGCGCGATCTCGGTGAGACGGTGTGGTCGGCGAAGGAGGGGCGCCGGCTCGGGCCGCAGGCGACGATGGTCCGGCATGCCGCGCGCATGTGGCCGCAGCGGGCCGCGCTGGTCGACGAGCACGGGAGTATGACGTTCCGCGAACTCGACGACAATTCCACGCGGCTGGCCCGCGGCCTGCGATCGCTCGGCGTCGAACCCGGAACGGTCATCGGCATTCTCGCCCGCGATCATCGTGGACTGTTGCTGGCGATGGCGGCCGCCGGGAAGGCCGGGGCGCGGCTGGCGCTGATGAACACCGGCTTCGCGAAGCCGCAGTTCGCGCAGGTCTGCGAACGCGAGCACGTGAAGGTGGTGCTGCACGACAGTGAATTCGTCGGCCTGCTCGACGCGCTGCCGCCGGAGCTGCCGCGGGTGATCACCTGGGTCGACGACGGCGCCGAATTGCCCGCGGGCGCCATCACGATCGAGGAACTGATCGCGGCCCACCCACCGAACGAGCTGCCGCTGCCGGCCAAGCCGGGCGGCTTCGTGATCCTCACCAGCGGCACCACCGGACTGCCGAAAGGCGCTCCCCGGGAAGCGGTTTCGCCGATCGCCTCGGCCCAGATCGCCGATCGGATCCCGTTCCCGCGGCAGGGCACGATGCTCATCGTCTCGCCGATCTTCCACAGCACGGGCCAGGCCACCTGGCTGATCGCCACCGCCCTCGGCACGACGACGGTGATGATGCGCCGCTTCGACGCCGAGCGCACCCTGGCCCTGATCGCCGAACACGGCGTCGACCTGCTGGTAGCGGTGCCGACGATGCTGCATCGGATGGTCGAACTCGATCCGGCCGTGCGTGAGCGCTACGATCTGTCCTCGCTGAAATCCATTGTGCTGGCGGGATCGGCGCTGTCGCCGGAGCTGACCGTGCGTGCCACCGAGGCGTTCGGCCCGGTGCTGTACAACCTCTACGGCTCCACCGAATGCGCGGTGGCGACGGTGGCCCAGCCGGCCGATCTGGCCATCGCCCCGGGCACCGCCGGCCGCGCGCCCGTCACGTGCGAAGTGGTGTTGTTCGACGAGAACGACAAGCGCGTGGACGGCCCGAATGTCAAGGGGCGCATTTTCATTCGTTCCGGCGCACCGTTCGGTGGTTATACCGACGGACGGCACAAGCAGATCATCGACGGCTACATGTCCTCCGGCGATGTCGGCCACTTCGACGAGCACGGGCTGTTGTTCATCGACGGCCGCGACGACGACATGATCGTCTCCGGCGGCGAGAACGTCTTCCCGCAGGAGGTCGAGAACCTGCTGCTGGAGCGGGCGGACATCTTCGACGCGGCGGTGGTCGGGGTGGACGACGTGGAATTCGGCAAACGCCTGCGCGCCTTCGTCGTGCCGGAGCCCGGCGCCACCCTGGATCCGGAGGAGATCAAGGCCTACGTCAAGGGCACGCTCGCCCGCTACAAAGTGCCTCGTGACGTGGTGTTCCTCGACGATCTGCCGCGCAACGCCACCGGCAAGCTGCTGCGCCGGGCATTGGTGGAATACCAGATCACATAATCGGTCACCCGACCAGTTGTACGGTACCGTCGGTTACAGAGACGCGAACCACATCCACGCGCCCCTGCTTGCTAGGGTTAGCACGCACTGGATCTCGATGTTGCGGTCCCGCCTGCCTGGCGGAATCCGCGGAAGGTTGTACCTATGTCAGCTGTCCTTCCGTCAGCAAGCACTGCCCTCCGAAAGGCCGGAGATCTGGCTCTGGGGGTCAACGTCATGCGCAAACGCGGGCTGTTCAGCCCGCTGCGGCCGGACCACGCGGTCAGCTCGGCGCTCAACGTCACCAGGTTCGGGCCCTTCGCGGGCGTGATCATGCACGCCGCGAAGACCAATCCGACGTCTGCGGCGCTGCTGGACGAGCGGGGCGAGCTGACCTTCGCCGAGGTCAACGAGCAGTCCAACCAGCTGGCCCGGGGCCTGGCGGCGCACGGTCTGCGCGAGGGTGATGTGGTGGCGCTGCTGGCGCGCGACCACCGCGGCATGGTGCTGAGCCTGGCCGCCACCGGCAAGCTGGGTGTGCGGGCAGTGTTGATGAACACCGGCTTCGCGAAGCCGCAGTTCGCCGATGTCGCCGCGCGCGAGCAGGTGAAACTGGTGCTGCACGACAGCGAGTTCTTCGACCTGATGAGCGCCATCCCCGACGAGATCCCCCGCATCCTGACCTGGGTGGACGAGTCCGACAACGTCGATCCCGCGATCCCGACCGTCGATTCGCTGCGCGAGGGCCAGTCCCCCGATGCGGTGAGCGCGCCGACGAAGCCGGGCGGCATGGTGATCCTGACCTCCGGTACCACCGGCACCCCGAAGGGTGCGCCGCGTGACAAGGTCAGCCCGTTCATCTCCGCGCAGTTCCTGGATCGAATTCCGTTGCCGCGCAATGGTTCCATGGTCGTCGCGGCGCCGGTTTTCCACGCCACCGGCCTCTCGCAGTTCACCCTCGGGCTCTCGCTGGGCAACCGGATGATCTTCCAGCAGCGGCGTTTCGATCCGGAGAAGACGCTCGCCAATATCGACAAGTACAAGGCCGAGTCGCTGGTGGTGGTGCCGACCATGCTGCAGCGCATGCTGGACCTGCCGCCGGAAACGCTCGCCAAGTACGACATGTCCTCGCTGCGAATGATTTTCGCCGCGGGCTCGGCGATTCCGCCGGACGTCGTGACGCGCAGCCTGGACTACTTCGGTGATGTCCTCTACAACGTGTACGGCTCCACCGAATGCGCGTTGATCACCGTGGCGAGCCCGGAGGATCTGCGCAAGTCTCCGAGCACCGCGGGCCGCCCGCCGCTCGGAATCCGGCTGGCGCTGTTCGACGAGAACCGCAAGCGCATCACCGAACCGAACGTCACCGGCACGATCTTCATCGAGAACGCGCACTCGTTCAAGGCCTACACCGACGGCCGCACCAAGGAGATCGTGGACGGCATGATGTCCAGCGGCGACGTCGGGCACTTCGACGAGGACGGGCTGCTGTTCATCGACGGCCGCGACGACGACATGATCGTCTCCGGCGGCGAGAACGTCTTCCCGCAGGAGGTCGAGCACCTCATCGCCGACCGCCCCGACGTGCAGGAGGCGGCGGTCATCGGTGTCGACGACAAGGAATTCGGAAAGCGCCTGCGCGCCTTCGTCGTTCCGGGTCCCGATTCCAAGCGCGACGCCCAGGAGATCAAGGACTACGTCAAGGCGAACCTCGCGCGTTACAAGGTGCCGCGCGAGGTGATCTTCCTCGACGAGCTGCCTCGCAACGCCACCGGCAAGCTGCTGCGCAAGCCGCTGGCGGAAATGGACGTCACCGGCGACTGAGTTCACCGGCACGCCTCGGCCCGGGAGTCCGACTCCCGGGCCGATCGTGTTTCCGCGGAGCTTCCACGCGGAAAGAGTTCGGCGGATCTGTGAATCGGCGTCGAAGCGGTCGGCTATCATTCAGCTCGTGTTTCCCCCGTCCGGCCGCGTATCGGCCCGCGCCCAGGTGTCGACGCGTGCGCGTCGGGCCGCGGTGGCGCGGTTGCGGGGCGCGTCTGCCGGATCCGTGTCGGGGGCCCTGTCCATCGCCGCGCACGGGTGGGCGGCCGGCGGGATGCCGGTGCAGTCCAGCACCCTGATGCTGCTGGTGGCCGCCGCGACCGTGGTCGGCGCGCTCGTCGCGGGGCTGGCACCGCTGCGCACCACCGCTGTCGGACTCGTCGCGGCGCTGTGGGGCGGGCAGCTGATCGGCCACCTGGTGATGTCGGCGGATATGGCGCAGATGCACGATATGCCGCTGTGGACGCCCGCCATGCTGGGCGCCCACCTGGTCGGCGCGGTGTGCGCCGCCGTCGTCATTCTCGGCGCCGAGGCCGCCTACCGGATCGGCACCGCCGTCGCGCGGGCGCTGCCTGTCCCGGTCAGCCTCCCGGCCGTCGACGAACCGATTCTTCCTCGCAGCGTTCACCGCGACCGGGTGATCCTGCGGATCTTCCCCACCGAGACCTTCCGCACTCGCGGACCCCCGCCCGCTGCGTACTGCTGAGCCATCTCAACACCCACACTCGCGAATCCTTCTCGCCGACAGTGCGTTCCGGGTAACCGGTGCGGCATGCCGGGTGCTTCGTACTCGAGATCGGGCGGCATATCGGCCGCACCGAAGCCTTCCGGGCGCATCCGGACCGCGTCGTTCCGGCGCGAATTCGGCTGTCTCGGAACGCCACCGATGCGAGCACCCGCGGCGACCCGGGCATCGTAGGGTCCACACGGTCTGCGGCCCCTTGGTAACCCGCGGACCCTGGTACCGCCACAGTCCCAGTGCGGCGGAAGACGAGACCAGCCGGTGCCCGGATTCGGTCGCGCCGCATGGCATATCGCCGCGCGGCGCGCTCGAGGCGATTCGAGTCGCGGCGACGCGATGTCGCGCACAGCCATGTGTGGGTGCCCTCGAAACAGGAGCACTACCAGTGAGCATCACCGATATTCCGGCTGCCGGCACCGAGCCGCCGCAGCCGGACACGTCGCCGCCCGGCGCGGCGCAGCAGTCACCACCCGGTTCGGCCGGCCAGTCGCCACCGGACGCGGCCGAACAGTCGCGACCGCCTCGGGCCGGCACCGGACGGGCGGTGCAGGCGCTGGCCATGCGGCTGCACTTCTATGCCGGCGTCTTCGTCGCGCCGTTCATCCTGATCGCGGCGGTGACCGGAGCCCTGTACGCGGTCGCTCCCAGCATCGAGTCGATCGTGAATCGCGATCTGCTGCATGTGGATTCGACCGGCCCGGCGCGGCCGCTGTCGGAGCAGATCGCGGCGGGTGTGGCCGCCGAACCGGGACTCGCGCTGGTCGCGGTCGACCCGGCGCAGCACGCGGGCGACACCACCCGCGTGATCTTCACCGATCCCGGCCTCGGCGAATCCGAGCGGCGCGCGGTCTTCATCGATCCGGCGACCGCGACGTCCGTCGGCGACAGCGTCGTGTACGGCAGCACCGGTGCGCTACCCATGCGCACCTGGATCGATGTGCTGCACCGCAACCTGCATCTCGGCGACGCGGGCCGGCTCTACAGCGAGATGGCCGCGTCGTGGATGTGGATCATCGCGCTCGCCGGTGTGGTGATGTGGCTGCGCCGCTCGCGTGGCTCGCTGCGGCGGCTGCTGTGGCCGGATCGGTCGAAGTCCAGTCGCCCGCGCAGCGTCGGCCGGCATGCCACAGTCGGGATGTGGATCGTGCTGCCGCTGCTTTTCCTCTCGGCGACCGGTATGACCTGGTCACAGTATGCGGGTCAGCACATCACGTCGATGCGGCAGCAGTTGAGCTGGACCACACCGGTCGTGAACACGGCGTTGCCGGGTGCGCCGATGCCGTCGATGCCGGCCGGTGGTGAACATGCCGAACACACCGGCGGCCACCACATGTCGACGCCCGTTTCCGCCGACCGCGCCGCCGAAGTGGACAAGGTCCTCGCGGTGGCCCGTGGGCACGGTATCGACGGTCCGGTCGAGATCACGATCCCGGCGAAGGACACCACCGCCTTCACCGTCAAGGAACGCCGCCTGTCCGGGGTCTACACCCAGGACGCGATCGCGGTGGACGGGAAGACCGGCGATGTCACCGACATCCTGCGCTACGCGGACTGGCCGCTGATGGCCAAACTCGCCAACTGGGGTATTCAGCTGCATATGGGCATGCTGTTCGGCCTCGCCAATCAGCTGTTGCTGCTGGCCACGATGATCGCGCTGATCACCGTGATCGGACGCGGCTATCTGATGTGGTGGCGACGGCGTCCGACCCGCGAGAACAGCCCGTTCACCGTCGGGCGGGCACCGGCGCGGGGAGTGCTGCGCCGGGCGCCGCTGTGGATCGGTGTGCCGCTGATCGCGGTCACCGTCGGGATCGGATGGTTCGCACCGGTCCTGGGCATGAGCCTGCTCGCGTTCCTGATCGTCGATGTCGTCCTCGGCCTGATCGCGAGACGGCGCCGGGGAGCACTCGCCTGAAGTCCTGAACCGCATTCGGTTACGGCACCTGCCGACCTGATTCCGCTGCGCCGGAACGTGTTTCCCGCGCATACGCGCGACATCACGTCGCCCGTCGCGATGGACCGCGCCCGGCCGGGATCGTAACAGCCGCCGACAGCCATCGGCCGGCATCTACCGAGTGCGCCGTACCTCCAGCGGACACACCGTCTTCGGTCGTCCGGGGCTGCCTCATGCCCGCATTCGGCGCAGTCGGCACACCTACAGCAACTCTCACTGACCTGATATCACAAAGGGATTCATCACCATGGGAATCAAGAACATCGCCGCCACCGCCGCCCTCGTCGCCGCCGCCCTGGGCCTGAGCACGGCCACCGTCGGCGCCACCCCCACCGACGCGGGCGCGGTCGGCTTCCAGGCGACCACCACGCCGACCGGCACCGTCATCTCCACCGATGCCGGATCGCTGTCGGCCGACAACGGCGTCTTCACCGTCAAGGCGGCCGACGGCACCGTGCTGGCCGGCACGCAGCTGTCGTTCCGGGTCGACGACTTCGTCTTCCCGATCGAGGCGCAGATCCACGACCGCACCGCGACCCTGACTCCGAAGTTCGATCTCGCGCACGCGGCCTATCAGCCGGTCGCCATGCCGTTCGAGGACAGTGCGCCGTGGAAGACTCCCTACGACCGCGAGCAGGCCGCGTGGAGCCGGATGACCAGCACGCTCAGCGCGGGCGCCTCGATCGGCACCCTGGTGGGCGGCATCGGCGGCGCCGGAATCGGCTGCGTCCTGGGCGGAATCGCGGGCGCGACCATCGCGGCGGCCACCATCGTCGGCATGTTCGGCCCGTTCGTTCCGGCCGCGGTGGTGGGTTGCCTCGGCGGCATCGTGGCCATCGGCGCGCTGGGCACTCTCGCGGGTCAGTTGCTGGTCACCGCCCCGGTCGCGGTCCTGGCCGCGGCCCAGTACTTCACCACGGTGAACTCTCCGTTCCCCGCGAAGTGAGGTAGCGAGACCGTGCGACGCCCGCACCCCGATCTCCGGTGATCTGCCGGACATCGGGGTGCGGGCTGTCCGCCGACAGGCGAACGGCGAAGGTGCCCAGCGCAATCCGCAGGGATCGGCACCGGCACCGCCCTTCCGGGATATCGTGCAGACGATCGGCACAGGTTGTCTCCGCTTCCCCTTTCGCGAAGGAGTGACCGCGTTATGAACGAATCCCGGCTCCACCGCACCGCATGCGCCGGCATCGCCGCCGCGGTGGTGTCGGTGCTCGCCGCCGCCCCCGCATCGGCCCACGTCACCGTCTCCGGTCCGGACGCGGCGCGCGGCGGTTCGGCCGTGCTGACCTTCCGGGTCCCCAATGAATCGGCCACCGGTAGCGCTACCACCGAGCTGAGCGTGCAGCTTCCGGCCCTGACCGAAGCCGAAACCGAACCGGTGCCGGGCTGGAAGACCAAGGTCATCCGCGACGACAAGCACAGGGTCGTCGCCGTCACCTGGATGGCGGACCCCGGCAGCGGTATCCAGGCCGGGCAGTTCGAACAGTTCGCCGTGCTGGCCGACGGGCTGCCGGATGCCGACACCGTCACCCTGCCCGCCACCCAGAGCTATGCCGACGGCCGGGTCGTGACATGGGACCAACCCTCCTCCGGGGACACCGAACCCGAATTCCCCGCTCCCACATTGCTATTGGCGCCGGCACACGCGGGCGGGGCGCACAACCACGGCGACGTCCACGCCGCGGCCTCGGCCGAGGAACACGACACCGACACCACGGCTCGATGGCTGGGCAGTATCGGCATCGTGCTCGGCGCACTGGGTGTCCTCGCCGCGGCCACGAGGTTCACGCGAAACCGGTCTCGACGGTAGCCGGACCACCGCGGTGTTCGGCCCGCCGCGGACACGCGATCGCCGGAGACCGCCCGTAGATTGACCACGAGCACAATGGCCGATCTCGGGCGAGAGTGGGAGTGAGCGTGCCGGAGCAGACCGTCGGCATCATCGGCGCCGGCATCATCGGACTCGCGATCGGCCGGGAACTCGTCCGCCGCCGGCCCGGCATCCGGGTCGTCGTCGTGGACAAGGAGGACCGCGTCGCGGCCCACCAGACCGGGCACAACTCCGGCGTCGTCCATGCCGGAATCTATTACGAGCCCGGCTCGCTGAAGGCCACCCTCTGCGCCCGCGGACGGCAGCTGCTGCGCGACTACTGCGCCGAGAAGCGGCTGCCCTACGACGAGGTCGGCAAACTGGTCGTCGCCGTCACCCCGGGCGACGTGGTGCGGATGGACGCGCTGGCCGAACGGGCGGGCAGCAACGGCGTGCCGGGACTGCGGCGCATCGACGCCGGCGAGATCCGGGAGATCGAACCGCATGCGACGGGTCTGGCCGCGCTGCATTCGCCGCACACCGCCATCACCGACTACCCCCGGATCGCCGCCGCCTTCGCCGACGAGATCACCGCCGCCGGCGGGGAGATCCGGTTGTCGTTCCCGGTCACCGACGTCACGCGCGCCCCGGACGGCATCCGCGTCAGTTCGGACGCCGCAGCGATCGTGGTGGATCGGCTCATCGTGTGCGCGGGCCTGCACAGCGATACCGTGGCCGGACTGGCCGGTGATGTGCCGGGCCCCAGGATCGTCCCGTTCCGGGGCGAGTACATGCTGGTCCGGCCGGAGAAGAAGGAGCTGGTGCGCGGACTGATCTATCCGGTGCCCGATCCGCGGTATCCCTTTCTCGGCGTGCACTTCACCCGCCGGGTGAACGGGGAGGTCGAGGTGGGGCCGAACGCGGTGCTCGCCTTCGCCCGGGAGGGATACCGCCGGTCCGCGGTCTCCGCGCGGGACCTGCGCGACCTCGCGGCCTGGCCCGGGTCCTGGCGAATGGCACGCCGGCACTGGCGCACCGGGGTGCGTGAGGTCCACGGCTCGCTGTCGGCGCGAGCGTATATGCGAGCGGCGCAACGGTACATCCCGGATATCGGCGTGCACGATGTGTTCCGGGCCGGTTCGGGTGTGCGGGCGCAGGCCGTCGATGCCGGCGGGGACCTCGTCGACGATTTCCGCATCCACCGCCTCGGCCCGATCACCGCGGTCCGCAACGCGCCCTCCCCCGCGGCCACCTCGAGTATGGCCATCGCCGAGCACGTGCTCGACGTGCTCGAGCACGAGGGCGAATACCGTTGAGCCGCTAGTGTTCCGCCGAGTCGCCGGGTGTGCCGGACGGCTCCGGTTCGGCTTCGGTGAGTTCCCGCACCGGGCGTAGTACCACCCACAGCAGGAACGCCGCCGCCGCGACGAGCATCCCGATCCCGGCCCAGAGGTTGATGTTCCAGCCGCCCGTGCGCACCCGATCGGCCGCGGTGTCGTGGACGAGCGCGGTGACGACGAGGATCAGTCCGTAGCACCCGAGCAGGGAGCCGACGATGGTGCGAATATCGAAAAGCATGGCGTCACTTCCTCATCCGACGAAGATGTTCAGCGCGATCACGATGACCAGGGCGATGCCGGCGAGCAGCACCGGTCGCTGATACCACGGCAGCGTCGCGGCATCGGGATCGCTGAGCTGGGCCTTCGGCGTCTCCGAATACACCAGCCCGACGAGTTCGGCGTCGGGTTTCGGCGCGGTCCACATACTCACCGCGATACTGAGCACCATATCGACCACGAAGGCCACACCGGCGGCGACGAAACTCGAGCCCTGCCCCGACAGATGGAACACCCCGGCCTTGTTCAGGATGAAAACGACCACCGCGCTGAGCGTTCCGAACACCAGACCCACCCAGCCGGCGGTCGGGGTCATCCGCTTCCAGAACATGCCGAGGATGAAGGTCGCGAACAACGGCGCGTTGAAGAACGAGAACAGCGTCTGCAGGTAGTCCATCATGTTCGAGAAGCTGCCCGCGATGAACGCCGTGCCGATCGCGATGGCCGTGGCGCCGATGGTGGCGAGGCGGCCGACAGTCAGGTAGTAACCGTCGGGCTTGTCCTTGATCACGTACTGCTGCCACAGGTCGTAGCTGAAGACGGTGTTGAACGCGGAGATGTTGGCCGCCATTCCGGCCATGAACGCCGCGAGCAGTCCCGCCAGCCCGACGCCCAGAAGTCCGTTCGGCAGAACCTCTTTCATCAGATAGAGCAGCGACTGGTTGTACGTCGCGTCACCGTGGCCGGTGTTCTTCAACTCGGCGATCTGCGGGATCAGCAGCGCGGCGACCATGCCGGGGATGACGACGATGAAGGGGATGAACATCTTCGGATAGGCGCCGATGATCGGGGTGCGCCGCGCGGCCGAGATCGAATGCGTCGCCAGCGCGCGCTGCACCTCGACGAAATTCGTTGTCCAGTACCCGAAGGACAACACGAAGCCCAGGCCGAGCACGATGCCCGTCACCGACAGCACGCTGCTCGAGAAACCGCTGAGCTCGTGGCCCGGCCAGGAATGCCACTGTTCGGCGCCGTCGGGCCGGGCGCTCACCTGGTCCTTCAAACCGCTCACACCGCCGACGCGATGCAGCCCGACCAGGGTGAGCGGCAGGAGCGCCGCGACGATGACGAAGAACTGGAGGACCTCGTTGTAGATCGCCGCCGACAGGCCGCCGAGGGTGATGTAGGACAACACGATCAACGCCGCCACGATCACCGACACCCAGAGCGGCCAGCCCAGCAGCACGTTGACGATCGAACCCAGCAGATAGAGGTTCACCCCGGCGATCAGCACCTGGGCGAGCGCGAAACTGATCGCGTTCACCAGATGCGCGCCGGTGCCGAAGCGGCGCCGCATGAACTCCGGGACGCTGCGCACCTTGGAGCCGTAGTAGAACGGCATCATCACCACGCCGAGGAACAGCATGGCCGGCACCGCGCCGATCCAGAAGTAGTGCATGGTCGGCATGCCGTATTCGGCGCCGTTGGCCGACATACCCATGATCTCGACCGCACCGAGATTCGCGGAGATGAAGGCCAGACCGGTGACCCAGGCCGGCAGTGAACGACCCGACAAGAAGAAATCGATACTCGAGGAGACCCGTGCGCGGGCCATCAGTCCGATGCCGAGGACGAAGACGAAATACACGGCGACCAAGGCGTAATCGACGGGTGCGGCATCGAGCCGGAGCTGATCCGAACCCAGCACCGCCGCCGCTGAATCGAGCCGGTGCGGTAGCTGAGCTAGAGGCTGCATACGGATCTCCTGTCGGAAAGACCAGCGGTCGACCGGGTCACGATGTGCCCGGATCGTAGCGCGCCCCAGTGCATCTCCGGGGCCAGTCCGCCGCCCGCGCGGCGCGCGCCGGGCCGATCTGCCACTCTTCGAAGGAAGAATTTAGAGAAACACCGCCCTGCAAAATGCCACACTGGTGAGCCCCGGGAAGGATCGAACACGATGCTCACAACTCACACTTCGCTCGACCCGCTCGGCCGCCGTGATCGCGATCGCGAGGGCTCCGCGACGCTGACCATCGAGATCGGCACGGCGACGGGAACGGGCGCTACCGAGGTGGCAGCCTTCGACGCGGCCCTGTGCGAACTCGGTGTGGGAGAGGCGAATCTGATCCGATTATCCTCGGTGATCCCGCCCCGGGCGCAGCTGCGACGGACGGCGCGGGTGCGCCAGCGAATCGGCTGGGGCGATCGTCTCTACTGCGTCTACGCCCTCGGGCACGCGCGGTCCCCCGGTTCCACCGCCGCCGCCGGGATCGGCTGGACGCTGTGCGCGGACGGCTCCGGCGCGGGCCTGTTCGTCGAACACGCCGCCGAAACGACCGAGCAGGTCGACGATCTCATCCACGCCAGCCTCGCCGATATGACCGCCGCGCGGCCGGGGCGCTTCGGCCCGGTCCACACCGCCACCGTCGCGGCGCGCGCCGACGGCCGCGACACGTGCGCGCTGGTGCTGGCCGCGTACCGGGCCAGCGGCTGGGATCGTCCGTGAGCGATGCCCTCGGCACCGGGGCGTCGTGGCCGGGCATCGAGATCACCATCGAGGCGGCGATCGCGGACGCCGAGATCGACCTCTTCCACGACCTCTACGAGCAGGCCTTCGGACCGCTGCGAACGCGCGCGGTCGCCCGGCAGGTGCTGCATCGCAACGAGTTCCGCGCGGAGATGACCGACACCCGGGTCGACAAGATCGTGGCCCGCACACCGGGCGGCGAACCGGTCGGGCTCACCACGTTGACGCGACATCTGGACACCGTGCCGTGGATCAGTCCGGAGTATTTTGCGACACGGTTTCCGCAACACGCCGAGCGCGATGCGATTTACTATGCAGGTTTCACCCTTGTTACCCCAACTGCGCGACACGGGGTGGCTTTTCATGCCATGATCAGTACAGTTGTCCAGATCCTGGCGGCAGATGGTGGGGTCGTCGGCTGGGACATCTGCTCGTACAACAATTCTCAATTCTCGTTTGCCGACGCACTGCGCAGTGCGATCGGTGAACAGGCGAACGTAGAAGTCGCGATCGAGGATTCACAAACCTACTACGCGGCTCGGTTCCCGAACGACGACGCGGAGCAGGGGGGCTGATGACATCCGGCACACAGCACCACCACACCGACCGCATCCGGCCGTTACGCACCTGGCCGCCGGAAAATCTCTGGCGCACAACACTATCGGTCCCCGTCGTGTTGATCGTGGTGCTCCTGGCGATCGCCGAATCACCGGCGCTGTCGCTGACCGCGGTGCTCGGTGTCGTCGTCGCGACGCTGACCATGATCGGGACGGGAGTGCGCCGGCATCGGCCGCCCGCACCGGCGGCCTGGTATCTGCTCGCCCTCTCCGGCGTCTTGTTCGCCGCCGGAACAGTGCTGCGCGATTTCACCGGCAGCGGCTTCCCGCCGTACGACGATCTGGCGACGCTGGCCGGCTACGGCGGCGTCGGCGTCGCCGCCTTCCTCTGGTTGTGGCCGCGGCGCGCCAGCTGTCAGCGCGACCTGGTGCTGGATTCCGGCTTGATCGCGCTCGGCGCCCTGCTCGCCTCGTGGACCTTCCTCATCTCCCCGGTGCTGCACAACACCCGGCAGTGGGACGCCTCGGCTTTGATCATGCCGATCTATCCGGTGATCGACGCCTTGCTGCTGACGCTGGTCACCCACTCCGTGGTCACGTCGTCGCGCTCGGAGACCTCGTTGCGGCTGGTACACGTCGGCCTGCTGGCGATCCTTTTGGCCGACCTCGGCTACAACCTGCAGTCCGCCGGCTCCGTGCATCTCGACGCACGTGTCCTGTTGACGCCGCTGCTCGTCGCCTACGCGATGGTCGGGCTGGCGGCGCTGCATCCGACCATGGTCACCCTCGGCGGCGCCCGGCGGGTGCATCCGCACCAGTCCCGGCAGCGCGCCAGCGTGATCGCGGTGACGCTGGTGGTCGCCTCGCTGGTGCCGACCGTCGGCGCGCGGGTCGGCACGGTGGACCGGGTGGTGGTGTCCGCCTTGCTCGCCACGCTGCTGGTGGGGGTCCTGGTGCGCAGCGAGCGCGCGATCGTGCGCAGTGCGCGCAGCGAACGCCGGGCCCAATACCAGGCCGACCACGATATGCTCACCGGCCTGCTCAACCGGTCGGCGTTGCTGCGCGCCCCGGCGCGCAATCGCGAACTGTGGGCCGGTCGCCCGATCTGCCTGCTGTTTCTCGATCTGGACGGCTTCAAAACCATCAACGACAGCTACGGCCACGCGGTCGGCGACGAACTGATCGCCAATGCCGCCGCCCGCATCCGCCGCGTCATTCACCGCGACGACGTCGCGGCCCGCTACGGCGGCGACGAATTCGTGGTGCTGGCCGGGGCCAACCGCGCCGAGGCGGCGGTGCTGGCCGAGAAACTGCTGGCCGCCTTCGGCAAACCCTTCGAACTGTCGGTCACCGAGGTGACCATCGGCGCGAGCATCGGCATCGCCTGCAGCGGTCCGCGCAGCACCGATGCCACCATCTACGACCTACTGCGCGAAGCGGATTCGGCCATGTACCACGCCAAGGACTATTCGCTCGGCTGCGCCTTCCACGACGACCTGCGTCACCTCCCCCAGGCCGAGAGCCGGCGGCGAGTGCGCCGGCACGAACCGGCCGTGTGAGGAGGCGTCACATCGCGGGCAGCCGGTCGCTGCCCGCGCTCTCGGATGCGAGCGCGAAACGTTCGGCGAATTCCGACATCTGATCATGCTGCCGGGCGGGTTCGGCTCCGGCGAATCCGACGACGAGGCGATGCACCCCGTGTTCGGCGAGTTGTCCGGCACGGTCGACGGAGATATCGGCCGACCCCCATCGCGTGTATTCGAGAGGCGCGCGGTCGCGGCCCGCCTCGACGGCGGCGTCGCGGGCCAGCGCGAACTGCCGGTCGCGCTCGGCTTCGGTCAGCATGCCGCCCGCGAAGTAGCCGTCGCCGCGCCGCCCGGCACGACGGGCGGCCGCCGCGCTGGAACCTCCGACGTGGATCGGAAGTTCGCTCACACCGTGCGGTTTGGGGTAGCTGCACAGATCGTCGAAAGCGAAGAACTCACCACGGTGGCTGACACCCTCCGCGCCGCCCGACCACAGCAACCGCAGCACGTCGATCGCCTCGTCGGCGCGGCGGCCGCGGGTGCCGTAGTCGACCCCGAGCGCCCGCGCCTCCCCCGGCAGACTGCCGAGGCCGACGGTGAGCAGCCGCATCCGGCCGCCGGACAGCACATCGATCGTCGCCAGCCGCTTGGCCAGCACGACCGGATGACGGTAGGGCAGTAACAGCACACCCGTACCGAGCAGAATGCGCCGGGTGACGGCCGCGACGAAACTCAGGCAATCGAGCGGATCGAAATACGGCAGGGTGGGCGGCAATTCGCCCGCGCCGTAGTCCGCTCCCGGATACAACGCGATGTGATCCTGTACGTACAGCCCCTCGAATCCACAGTCCTCGGCATGCCGGGCGAAGGCAACGAGCCGATCGGGATCGGTGCCGTTGAATGCCGTGCTGTAGCTGACCGCGAAACGCATCCGGAAACCCTCCGAGTTAGCAGGTGAACGCACACTTCGGCGGCGGTCCGGTGACAGCGTCGATCCGGTCCGTCAGATGCCGGCGTGCGGCGCCGAGTCGCGCGATCGCGTCGTCGATCTCGGCCAATTTGCGACGCAGTGACTCGACCGATTCCGGGCATTCGTCACCCGACCCGTTGCCACCCCGCAGACAGGTGACGAACGGTTGTGTGTCGGCCAGATCGAATCCCAGCTCCAGCAGATCCCGGATCTTGCGTACGACGTCCACCTCGTGTTCGTCGTAGACGCGGTAGCCGTTCGCCGACCGCCGGGAACGGACCAGCCCCTGCTGCTCGTAGTACCGCAGCATCCGGGCGCTCGTTCCCACTCGCTCGGCCAGTTCTCCGATCAGCATGAATTCCCTCTCGCCACTGCAGCCGCCACGCTAAACGTTGTCATCGGTGTCAACGCAAGGCCGCGGCCGGGTATTCGGAGGGAGCCGTGTATGCGAGTGAATCGCGGCGTGCGGCCCGGCTAGCCGGACAGCTCGTCGAGCAGGCGCCGGGCCTGTTCGAGCTCGGCCTGGAGTTGTTCGACCTTGGCGCGCTGGGAGTTTCGAACCGCGTCGAGGACGGAGTCCACCACCTCGGCGACCTCGGGGTGCAGCAGATTCGCCGCTTGGGCCACCGCGGCACCGGCCACGGACAGCCCCTTGATGGTGCGCTTCTTGCCGTGCACCACATCGACGGTCCATTCACCGTCGGCGGTGCCGGACAGGGTGACCGTCACCTCGGGAGCCTTGGTCTTGCGGGCGGCGGCGGCCGGCTTCTCGCGCGGCGTGCGGGCGGGCGTGGCGGCGGGTTTGGCGGCCGGTTTCGGCTCCGAAGCAGGTTGCGGCGCGGGCGCTTTCGACGCCGCGGCGGGCACCGCTGCCGGAGTGGGCGGCGCGGAGGGCGCGGTCACAGACGACGACATGCTCACTGCGGTGTCCTTCCTCGTTGCCGGCGGCGTGGCGCCGGTGGTCTCGGATGTGGTGGTGCGCTTGTCCTTGCGGGCGGGTTTGGCCAATGTCACCTCGGTCGGCGAGAACGACATGACGTCCTTCGATCCGGTCGGGCGGATCTGCAGGAAATCGCCGTCGGCCGGATCGCCGAGTGCGATCACCTTGCCCGAACGCCCCTCGGATACTCCCACTGCCGCCGGAGTGAACCACACCATGGGTGGCCGGCCGTCGGCGAGCTCGGCCGCTATCTGTCGAATCTCGGTGTCGGACAACGGTTGCGGTTTCGTTCGTGGGGACGACATGGTGTACTCCGGGCGGGCTCGTAGACATCTGCGTGCCAAGAGCATGCCCCATGGCACCGACAAGTCCACATCGTGCACGGCGCCGAGGTTCCGGCGAACCCATCGGCAACAGCACAGCGAACCGGCCGATCCGCGGGCGGCGAACTCGGCCGCGCGCACCACGCGGCATGCGGAATCATCGATGGCCGCCGGTTGGTCCTCGGACGAGACCACTGCAATGTTTCGGCGAACAGCTCGGACGGGCCCTTCTCCAGCGCACCCGGGCGGGCGCGGGCGACGAGGGCGCCGCAGTGTGTGCCGAGGCGCCGGTCCGGGGCCGGCATCGGCGCGCGCTCTGGCTCCCGGCGACCACGAACCGGTAGCGTGCGCTGTTCATGAGGAGTTCGGTGGTCGTCGAGGTCTGCCGATGAGTTCGCGATACCTGCCCGGCCTGAGTGACGAGCGCCGCGCGGTGATCGAATTCTGCGGGGAGCTGAACGAGGAGCAGTGGGCCGCGCCCAGCGCGGCCGCCGGATGGTCGGTGGCCGAGGTCGTCATCCACATGACGACCGGCGTGCGCGCCCTGCTCACCCCCAGTGCCGCCGCCATCGTGGCCACCCGCGACCTGGAGCGCCTCAACGAACAGCTGGTGGACGAAAAACGTTCGCACACAACGCGTCACGTCCTACCGGAATTCGACACCTGGTCGCGGCGCGGGGTGCGGGCGCTGTCGGTGTTCACCGCGGCGGGGATCCGGCGCATGCAGCTCCCGATCGGTGAGCTGGGCTGGTACCGGCTGGATCTGATTCCGGCGATGCTCCTCTTCGACTGGCACACGCATCTGCGCCACGACATCGCGCCCGCGCTCGACCTCCCCCCGCCACCCACCGACGCGCTGCGCATGAACGCCATCCTGACCTGGCTCACCGTACTGCTGGAACGCTCTCATCGCGAGGCGCTGAGCTGGCTCGATGCCCCGGTGGCGCTGACCTTCACCGGGCCCGGCGGCGGTACCTGGCGGATCGAGCCGCGGGGAGGGCGACTGCGGGTGCGCCCCGGCCAGGCCGCCGGGGCCGCCGCCCATATCGCCGCGCTGGCGCTGGAGTTTCCGCAGTGGGGCACCCGGCGGTTGCCGTGGCGGGCGGGCGCGGTCGCGATCACCGGGGACGCCGAGCTGGGGGCGCGCGTCCTCGACTCGATCAATCTGGTCTGAGCTGCCGACGCGTGGCCGCGGACCGGGCACGCGTGGGCGTACAGTTGGGCTTCGACAAGATCGGCTCCGAGCCTTCCGGTCCGGCGAGCCGATTCTCGATCGGCAAGAGGGGATTCGAGTGGACAGGCCAGCATGGGCTCCCGAGGGCGTGGATATGCAACGGCCCAGCCCGGCCCGGATGTACGACGCGCTCCTGGGCGGCTCCCACAACTTCGAAGTGGATCGGCAGGCCGCGGCGGAGGGGCGCAAACTGGTGCCGGATCTGCCGCGGCTGGCATTGAGCAACCGTGCTTTCCTGCGCCGAGCGGTCCGGTTCATGATCGACTCCGGGATCCGGCAGTTCCTGGACATCGGATCGGGTATTCCCACTGCCGGGAACGTGCATGAGGTCGCGCACGACATCGATCCCACGATCCGGGTGCTCTACGCCGACATCGACCCGGTCGCGGTCACCCATGCGGCCACCATCCTGCACGGCAACGACCGTGCCGACGCCATCGAGGCCGATCTGCGCAAGCCGGAGGAACTGCTCGCCCGCGCCCGCGCGACCGGCCTGATCGACTTCGATCGTCCCGTCGGACTGCTGCTGGTCGCCGTGCTGCACCTGCTGCAGGACGAGGAACGTCCGCGCGAGCAGGTCGCCGCGCTGCGGGACGCCGTGGTGCCGGGAAGTTATATCGCGATCTCCCATTTGTCCTCGGCACACCGGCCCGAGGCGGCTGCTCGCATCCACGAGGAATCGACCAGCGGCGTCGGCATCCGTTTTCGCGACCGCGCCGCCATCGTCGACATGTTCACCGGCTGGGAACCGGTCGAACCGGGGGTTGTCGAACTACCCCTGTGGCGCCCGGAATCCGAGCGTGACCTGCACGAAACACCGGGCCGCTCCCTCGGTCTGGCCGGCGTGGGGCGCAAGGCGTGACGGGGTCCACGGGATAGGCAGGGGTCGCAGGGTGGGTTCGCAGGAGTTGGCGGCGCGGTGGGCCGACGCACTCGACGGCGTGGTCGCGCCGACGCTGACGCGAACCGAGATCGAAACCCTGCTCACCGGCCTGTGTGAGGAACTGCTGGGCACACTGCGCGGCACCGTCGGCATCGAGGCGGCCCGGCTCGCCGCCTCCTCGCTGGTCGCCGCGAATTATCGCGACGATGCGGCGGTGAGCCGATCGGTCGCGGTGATCTGCCGCGATATGGTCGCCGAGATCTGCCCGGACCCCGCAGACCCCGGCTATGAGACCGTGCGCGACCGCGCCGTCACCGTGGCCGGGGAGTTCGCCGCCGGCTTCACAGCGGCACTGCGCGGCGCCGCGCTGGCCGAACAGGAGACCACGCTCAGCGCGGCCTTGGCCGCGGTCCGCGAGGAACAGGCGCGGCGGCAACTGTCGGAGGCCCGGTTCGGTGCCATCTTCGCCGGCGCCTCGGTGGGCATCGGCACCATCGACGCCGCGACCGGCAGGGTCCGCGACGTGAACGCCGCGTTCGCCGAGATGCTCGGTGTGCCGATCGACCTGATCATCGGCCGGTCGGTGGCGGCGGTGCTGGGCGAGGAGAACATCGGTGAGGCCTACACCCAGTTCCAGCAGTTGCTGAGCGGCGCCTCGGACCGGTTCCGGATGGAGACCTCGCTCACCCGGGCCGACGGTCACCATTCCGATATCGACCTGTCCATGTCGGTGGTGCGGGACGCGCGCGGCAACGTGCGATTCCTGATCGGGGTGGCCGTCGACATCACGGAGCGCAAGGCGCTGGCCGACCGGCTCTGGCACGAAGCCCATCACGACGATCTGACCGGGCTCGCCAATCGGCTGCTGTTCTTCGACCGGCTGGCGCAGGCCGAGCCGCCGATCGGACTGTGCTACCTCGACCTGGACGGGTTCAAGGAGATCAACGACGATTACGGGCACACCGTCGGTGATCGCGTGTTGCGCACGGTCGCCGAACGCCTGGGGGCGGCAGCAGAGCCGGATGGGCTGGCCGCGCGCATCGGGGGCGACGAGTTCATCGTCCTGATCGAGCGGTGTGCGGGCGAGGCACAACTGGTCGACATGTCGTCGCGGGTGCTGGCCGCACTCGGCGAACCGGTCGTGGTGGCCGGTGGCTCGATCACGGTGGGCGCGTCGATCGGAACCGCGCTGGTCACCCGGCAGCCCGAGGCGGTCGACGATCTCATGCACGCCGTCGATACCGCGATGTACCGCAACAAGACCGCGCGGCAACGGCCCGGCAGCCGGTCACGCCTGCCTCAGTGAGCCGGCAGCGGTGAGTGGGCTCGATCCGCGAATTCGTGGAGGTCGCGTTCGTCGCCGTACTCGGCCAGGAAACCGGAGCAGTCGGGACATTCGGCGAGGATCGGATGCCGGCAGTCGAGAATGTGGGCGAGGAAACGATCGGTGGCCTCGAACAGGTCGATGCGGCGCCGCAGCTGTGCCCGCTCGTCGGCGATCAGGGCCAGCCGTTCGTCACGTCCGGCGATGCCGAGTTCCCGGATCCTGCGCAGCGACAACCCGGTGCGCTGCAGAGTGCGGATCAGCCGTGCGCGGTCGAGGGTCTGTTCGTCGTAGGCGCGATGCCCGGAGGGACTGCGGGCCGGATGCAGCAGCCCGACCGATTCCCAGTGGCGCAGCACATGCGCCTCGACCCCGACCACCACGGCGGCGTCGCCGATCCTCAGTCCGTCGTCCATCGCCGGCCTCAACCCCTTTACTTCATGTCGACCTCGAGTTTTATCGTGCCACGAAACGTGGCGACGATCCCGTCGTTCGCGGCCCCTCCACAGAACGGACGATTGACATGCCGGATCCGGTGAAGACACCGAGTGTGCTCGAATGCTGCGCTGCCGCAGTGGGTTCCGTGCGCGGGCTGATGCTGCCCCGCCGTCTCGACCGGCGCTTGCTGGCCTCGATTCCCGACGCCGGGCTGCCCGAACCCCAGGGCGTCGTCTCGGTGCGCGCACTGCCGCAGGTGCCGCGGTCGGTGCCGACGCCGGCGGTCGTCGAGGGAACGTTCACCCCGCGCCGCATCGACAACGCGCTGACCGCCTTCGTCGTCGAACATCCGCGGGCCCGGTTCGTGGTCGATCCCGGCGTCTGCTTGGATGCCGAACGGCGCGCGATCGCGCAGCTCCCGGCGGTCCTGCGGGTCGCGGTGCGGCCACCGGCCGCCACCGTGGCGACCGTCGACTCGCTGCGGGAACACGATCCGCGACCGCTGGATTTCGCGCTGCCCACGCATGCGCATTGGGATCATGTCTCCGGTCTGCTGGATCTGCCCGGACTTCCCGTGCACATGCATCGCGTCGAGCAGCGGTGGGTCATGACGGGTCCGGTCGCGCCGGTCGGCGGCGTCCGCGATGCGCTGCGGGAACGGCCGGTGGTCGAATACGACCTCGACGGACCGCCGGTGCTGACCTTCACCGCGAGCCACGATCTGTTCGGCGACGGGACCGTGGTACTGGTCGATCTGGCCGGGCACACGCCGGGCAGTATCGGCGTGCTCGCGCATACGCGGCGCGGCTGGGTGTTGCTCGCCGGGGATGCCGCCTGGCATCACCTGCAGATCGAGAAGGTCCGCCAGAAGGCCAGTTACCCAGGCGGTTTGGCGGACGACGACCGCGAACTGACCTTCCGCACCCTGCACCGGCTGCACCTGGCGCGCACGACGGTGACGGTGGTGCCGACCCACGACCACGCGGCCGCCCAGCGGTTGCGGGCCGAGGGCGAGACGGCCGGCGCGCCGGACGAGAGCTGAGGTCGGACGTCGCCCGGCCGGTCGTCGCGAGTCCGCACGGCTCCTTCGACCGGTCCAGCGAGGCACGGGTGGCTATGGACCGGCGGGCCACTCGCTGGTGACCATGGGCTCATGACCTCCTCGGCGTATGTTCCCGCTCCGGCCGGCCACGAATTCGCGGTCGAGACCACCTATCTCGACACCGCCTCGTACGGCATCCCACCCGCCCGTGCGTTCACCGCGGTACGCGAGGTGCTCGACGGGTGGGCGCGCGGACATCGCGCACCCTCCGGCTACGACGATCGGGTGGATCGGCTGCGCGCGGCCTATGCCCGCATCCTCGACGGCGCGACGGCAGCCGATGTGGCGATCGGCAATTCGGCCGCCGCTCTCATCGGCCCGGCCGCGGCCGCGCTCGCCCCGGGATCCGAAGTGCTCGTCGCCGCAGGCGATTTCGCTTCCGTACCCAATCCGTTCCGCTACCGCGGGGACCTGCGGGTGCGCACGGTGGAACTGGAGCGACTGGCCGACGAGGTTCGACCGGATACCGCGCTGGTGGCCTGCAGTCTCGTTCAGTCCGCCGACGGCCGGACGGTCGACGCGGCGCGCTTGCGCGAGGCCACCGCGGCGCACGACGCGCTGCTGCTGTTCGACGTCTCGCAGGCCGCGGGCTGGCTGCCGCTGCGATTCGCCGATGCCGACATCTGGGTGTGCGCGAGCTTCAAATGGCTGCTCGGCGCCCGCAGTGTCGGGCTGCTGGCGATCCGGCCGGAGATCGCCGACCGGGTGCGCCCGCATGCGCCGGGCTGGTACGCGGCCGCGGATCGCTGGGCGGAAATGTATGCGCCGCAACGACTCGCCGATACCGCGCGCCGCTTCGACGCCACCCCCGATTGGCTCGGCGTGGTGAGTGCGCTGGCCGGGGCCGAACTGCTGGAAGAGTTGACGATTCCGGCGATCCAGGCGCACGACCTGGCACTGGCCGACCGCTTCCGCGCCGGACTCGCCGATCTCGGCTACACGCCCGTGCCCGGACGAGCGCCGATCGTCTCGATCCCGGGCGCCGCGGCCGCCGCCGACGCTCTGGCCGACGCCCAGGTGGTGACCACGGCCCGAGCGGGTGCGCTGCGGGTGTCGTTTCACGTCCACAACGATTCCGACGACGTGGACCGGGCCTTGAAAGCCTTGGGCGACAACTGGAGTCGACCGAGCGCGGGCTCAGAAGGTTCGGCGCGGGCGTCCCGGCGGCTGCAGTGATTCGGCACGCACGCGATCGCGCAATTCGCCGGGAATGCGGTGGATGATCGCCGAGCGGTCCGCGGCCGCGAGTTTGCGGCGAATGGTCGCGACCTGGGCATCGACCGTCCGGACCGACGTCCCGCGGCGCACCGCGACCGCGCTGTTGGTCCAACCGGCGGCCACCAGTATCGCGATATCGCGCTCGGCGGGGGACAATTCCCGCCACCGCCTGTCGTCCGGGCCGGCGTCGGCGTCGTCGGCGATCTGGAGTTGTCCGAGGAAATACCGCTGCAGCTCGTTCTCCTGCGGCCGCATCCGCGCACCGCGACGCACCGCGGCGGCGTAGCGCTCGGCACCGAGCACCGCGGTCGCGGCCGCACGCGCCGCCGACGATCCCTCCACCACCAGCGGCACCCGGTCCGAGGCGATCCCCATCGAGCGATGCAGTGCGGCGGTACCACCCTGCAGGTGGGCGATCTCCCGCGCGGCCGCGGCGAGCTCGTCCGGGCGCGTGCCGGATTCGAGACGCCGCGACAGGATCGTGGCCAGCGCGACGGTGCAGAAATGGATGATCCAGCCCGCGGTCCAGGTATCTCCGCGATCGAGATGCGCGGCCACCGCCGCCCGGCCCCGGCGCACGGCGTCCGCGGGGTCGCCGTGGCGGATGGTGGCGACCAGTTCCGCGAACTCGGCCCACGAAACCGCCCATGGCGCATCGGTTTTCGCCGCGTCGTGCAGATGGCGGCGCACCACCCGTCCGGCGACCTCCGGGGTCGCCAGGCTGGCTGCCGCGAGCACGGTGAACAGATCGCTGCGCTGGGTGCCGCCGCGATCCCCGACGGCGGCGAACTTCCGCCGGGCGCGCGAGAACACCTCGATCGAGCGCAGGTCCAGGCGAATCAGGAACAGTTCCAGTCCCCAGGTGAATTCGACCTGGGCCGGCAGTCCGATGTCGTCGGCAGTGTGCTCCCGCCATTCCCGGCGCAGCACCGGATCGGTGAGACATTCGGCGGCACATTCGCCGAGGAGCCGGGACGTATAGTCGAATCGTCCCTGCCACACCGCGATCCAGCCGACCAAGGCCTTGGCGGTGATCCGCAGCGACGACAACGCCGGATCGTCGCCGATCACCGCGAGGGCGCGTTCGGTGAGCCCGGTGACCGCGCGGTTGGTGCCGGTGAGGAACGGCACCCGCAACGCCATGACCACGGTCGCGATCTCGAGTCCGATCACGGCCTCGGCCGGATCGGACAGGCTGGTCTCCACCGCGAGCAGCACGTCGTTCCATGCCCCGCGGACCCAGTCGATCCACTCCATCTCGTCCGGGCCGTACCACATCGCCTGTCCGGCAACGACTTTGTCACGAAAGTAGCGGCGATGGCGGGCAGGCATACCGGACGGCGAGGCCGAACCGTCCGGCCGCTCCTGCAACCGAAGGCGGGCGAACGCCCGCACACTCTCGGGCAGGAAATAGCGCACCGAAGTGGCCGTCATGCGTGTCGACACCAGCGACCGTTCGACCAGACGCTCCAGCGTGGCGGCGATGACCGGTTCGGGTAACGCCTCGTCGGCGCAGACCTGCGCCACCGCGCTGTATTCGATTCCGCCGCTGCGGGTTTCCTCGTCACCGGGATCGAATCCGGCCGCGAAGACCGACATCCTTTCCAGCAGCAGGCGTTCGGCGTCGGTGCACAGCCCGTAGGACCAGGCGATCACGTCACCGGCGTTTCGATGACGCTCGTCGGCGCCGGCCCGCACGCCCGACGACCAGCGCATCCACGCCTCGGAGTCGGTGCCGGTGAGATCGCGCAGCACCTCGGCGAGCGGGCGGTAGCGCAGCCGGGCCGCGGCCAGCCGGATGAACAGCGGATTGTTGTCCACCTGCCGGCAGATCCGGGCAGCGAGTTCCAGAGTCGCGGGATCCGCGGCGATCGGCCGGCCGGTCAGTTCCGCGCGCCGCCGGAACAGTTCCACCGCATGGTCTTTGGCGAGTGGCGGGACCGGCACCAACCGCTCGTCGGTCCAGCCGATCGGTTCCCTGCTGGTGGCCACGACGGTGACGTCCGGATTCACGCTCAGCAACTCGACGATCAGCCGCGCCACCGGAGCCAGGACGTGTTCACAGTTGTCGAGGACCAGGATGGTACGAGCGGCGCCGAGCGAGGCGAACGCGTCGAGCAGGCAATCCTCCGCGCTGCGGCCGGTGGTGGCGGTCGGTGCGACGGTTCGCACGATCTCCTCGGCGACCGACTCGACATCGGCGCCGGTTTCCAGCCGCGCCAACCGCACCCACAGCACGTGATCGCGGCCGGGCCGCTGGGATCGGCGCAACGCCTCGGTGGCCAGCGTCGTCTTACCGATTCCCCCCGGCCCGAGCAGAGTGATCAGCCGGGGCCCACCGGGGTCGAGCAGTTCGGCGATGCTGCGCAATTCCGCTGTCCGGCCGACGAATTGGGAGAGCCACGGTGTGGTCACGACCGGGTCTTCTCGCGCCGGGCCCGGGCCTCGCAGCGCATCCGTTCCCGGGCCTCGGCGGGCAGATGCCGGGCGATCTCTCCGCGCGAGGTGATCTGCAACTTCTGCCGGACCATCGCCACCTGGGCGTCGACCGTGCGCACCGAACTGTGGCGGCGCACGGCGATGGCACTGTTGGGCCAGCCCGCGGCCGCCAGCACCGCCACCTCACGTTCCGCGCGCGACAGGCTTTCCCAGCGATCCGACTCCGGGCGCGGCACCGCCACTGTCTCGGCCGGCGGTGGCGCCGCGGCCACACACGGCTGCTGTGGCACGGCCCCCTCGGCGCGGCGCACCTCCAGCCGGCGCAGCTGCAGATGCCGGGCAGCGAGCCGATTGGCCTCGACCGGATCACGCCGGTGCAGTTCGGCGCGCGCGACGAGGCGTACACATTCGGTGAGATACCACCGTGCCGAGGTGCCGGTCAGCCGCACGATCACCAGCGAACGTTCCACCAGCCGGTCCAGCGTCGATTCGATCGACGCTTCCGGCAACGCGTCGTCGGCACAGATCGCCACGATCGCCTCCCGATCGGCTCCGCCACCCGCCGAACCGCCCGGAAAAACCGACATACGTTGCAGCAGAAGGGATTCCGCCGGCGAACAGCGACTGGTGGACCAGGCGATGTTGGCGCCGATATCGCGGTGGCGCGCTTCCACCCCGACCCGGGCACTGTCGGACCACTGCAGGCGGCGGTCGTAGGCATCGCCGCTCACCTCGTGCAGCACGATGGCGGGCGGATGGTGCCGCAACCTGATGGCGGCCAGCCGCAGGCCGAACGGATTGTGGCTCATATGCGCACAGATCCGCCGGAGAATATCGTCGTCCTCGGCGCCGGCCGTGCGGCCGGTGAGTTCCATGCGAATTCGCAGCAGCCGCAACGCCTGTGCGGGATCCAGCGACGGCACCGGAACGAGTTGCTCGTCGATCCAGCCGATCGGCTCGCGGCTGGTGGCCACGACGGTCAGCGCCGGGTCGGCCTCGAGCAGATCCGCGAGCTCGGGCGCGAGGGCGCTCACCAGCCGATCGCAGCTGTCCAGAACCAGTATGTGCGGGGCGCCGTCCGGCCGGGGTGCGAAATCGCGTAGTTCGGCGATCGCGGTGTCGCCGTCCAGTTCCGCGAGCGCCAGCCAGCGCGTGGGCAGGTCGACATCGCGGCGCAGCGTTTCGATGGCCAGCCTGGTCTTGCCGATGCCGCCGGGGCCGGTCAGGGTGATCAGCCGCGCGCCGCGGGCGATCAGCGCGGTTATCCGCTCTCGCTGCGCGCGCCTGCCCACGAACTCACTGCTGGTGGCGGGCAGGACACCGATACGCGATCGCTGGAACATAGTAGGAACAAGTTAGCCCACCGCGCCCCCGTCGCGTGTCCGGATTCGATACCGCGATCTGCGGCTACCCCGTTCGCGCGACCGGTGCGGCCTGCTGATAGTGCATCTGCACGACCGCACTGTCGAAGGTCATGATGTCCACCAGCTGCAATCCCGCCGTGTCCAGCGGTTTCGGGAACAGCGGCACACCGCCGCCGAGCAGCAGCGGATGCACGAACAGCCGGTATTCGTCGACGAGATCGTGTTCGAGGAAATACGAGGCGGTTTGCGCACCGCCGAAGACCACGACGGGTCCGGTCGAGCCCGCCCGCAGCGCGGCGATCTCGGCGATCGGATCCGCACCGACCACCCGGGTGTTCCAGCCCGGATCGCGCAGCGTATGGGAGAACACCAGTTTCGGGGTGCGCTTCCAGCAGCGCGCGAATTCGACGTAGAACGGTGAGATGGCCGGATCGGCATCGGCATAGGGCCAGAACGCGGCCATGATCTCGAATGTCTTGCGGCCGTAGACGAACACCTCGGCCGCCCGCAGTTCGTCAAGGAAGGACTCACACAGCTCTTCGTCCACCACCGGCCAGTGAATTTCCTGGTCGGGCCCCTCCGCGTATCCGTCGAGCGACATCTGCATCCACAGTGTCACGCCTGCCATCGCTCACCCATCTGCCGTTACTTGCCGACGAGTGATTGTTCCCCCGAGTGGGGGCGGCGCGCATCGGTAATGTTCGGGCGCACCTACTTAAGTAGGTTGCGCCCGATACCTATAGGGGCCGGATCAGAGCAGTTCGCCGTCGCGGCACAGGCTCGACGAGCGCCAAGTCGGCGCCGGGCCCTCGCCTTCGAAACGCCACGAGGAGATCGGCCCGGCCGCGCGCCAGTAGAGGCCGCCCGAGGCCGGAACCGCCTCGTACACGTCCTCGGTCCCCGCGATCAGCTGATCGCCCACGCAGTAGTCGTTGTAGGAGGTGCCCGGCTGGCGGGCGCCGGGACTGAAGCGACCGGCCGGGTTACCGAGCGCGCCCGGATTGGCCACGGTGTCGGCGCGGCGGGACGGGCCGTCCGCATTCCACCGGGCGGCACCGAAAAGGTCGCTGTGGCAACTGAATGCCCAGCCGCCGGCGTGCACCTGCGCCCCCGGGGCGAAGGCGGCGCCGGCCCACATACAGTACGGTCCGGGCGCCTGCGCCGCGGCCGGACCGGCGGACAGGCCCACAACCGTGGCACCCGCGACGGTCGCGGCCAGCAGCAGGGCTCGGGCGGTGCGGGCAAAGGTGGCTGCGGTCATCGGTGTGTCTCCGTTCAATCGTGCACTTCCGACGCTCGTGGACGGAAGTATTGGCCACACGATTAATGTACCGTTATACAACGGCACGTTATACCGCGAACTATCCCCAGGGATGGAGGGTGGAAATTGTCGCGGCGAACGCTCAGGAGTCGGCGAGCGCCTCGTTCAGCGCGCTGTCCTGATCGAGATATCGGGCCACGAACCGGCCGATCAGTTCGGCGCCGGCCTGGGCCGGGACGGTCCGGATCGCCTCGGAGCCCGCGGCCAGCCCGGCCACATCGGCCGGCGTGCCCGTCGAATCCTGGAAGCCGGTCCATACCGTGCGCTGGAACAGGGCCGTGAAGCGGCGCGCGATCCGGTCGCATTCGGTCGCCAGCCGCTCGAATTCGGCGATGATCTCCGGCTCCGGCACGCCCGCGGCGGCCAGCCGGTCGGCGGCCTGCAGCAGCACCGGATCGGCGGCGCGATAGGTACTGGCGTCGACCGGCTCGTAGAGGCCGAGCGCGACGACCCGGGCCAGTCCGTTGGGCACCTCGCTCAATCGCTGCGCGAGGTCGGTCGCGGCGATCGTCGCACCGGCCGGCGATTCGGCGCCCGAGGACGCATCGGGCTCCGCGACGCCCAGAATGTCGCCGAGGTCGTCACCGCGATCCCAGGCGTTGAGCAGTTCCTTGATGCCGTTGAGTTTGATGCCGCGGTCGAGCAGTCGGCTGATGGTCCGCACCCGGTTGAGGTGTTCGGCGCTGTAGAAGCCGGTGCGACCCTTGACCTGCGGCGGCGGCAGCACACCACGCTCGTGGTACACCCGCAGGCTGCGCACGGTGGTCCCCGCCTCACGCGCGAGCTCGTCGATGGTGTACTCGGTCCGGGTCGTCATACATCAAGGAAACCACACTGAAACATGCGCGGATCGAAAGTGTGCGGCGGCATGCCGGTTCCCATCCTTGGCGGTTCGATTGCGATCCGCGGGGGTAGCGGACCTATCCTGCTGTGCATGGACGATATGGCGGACGCGCGCCCCAGCGCCGCCGAGCGAGAGCGCGCACTGCAGGAATTGTCACAGCAACTGGGCGCCGGCAGATTGACCCTGCCCGAATTCGACGAGCGCACCGCACTGGCGACCCATGCCGATACCCGCGTCGAGCTGGCGGCGCTGTTCACCGATCTGCCCGTCGTCACCCCCGATCCCCCCGCCGCGCCCGCGCCGGCCAATCCGCTGCCCTCCCTGGCCGTCCTGGCCGGCGCCATCACGGTCTTCGCGGTCGCGGCCGCGTGGGCGGCCGGAAACTGGTTGTGGCTGTTGCTGATCGCCGCGGCGCCGGTGGCCGTCGTGCTCTGGCGCGTGCGCGGAGTCGCCTGAGCCGGTTCACCATCGGGTGCGCGGACGCACCTGATTGGCCAGATCGACGAGCCGGTAGCGATGCAGCCGGCCCGGCGCCGTGCGGGCGAGGGCGCGCAGCGAGGTCTCGAGCCCCCGCTGCAGACCCGGTTCGGTGAGGGCGAAGCCCAGCAGGGTCGCGTCGGGCCGGCGCGGCTGCCCGCCCGCGCGCAGCCATTCCAGCGCCGCGCCCACCACGACGACCTGCAACTGCAGCGCCCGCGGTTCCTCCGGCAGCGCCTCCAGGCGCTGCGCCGCCGCGACGAGGTCCTCCTCGGTCACCTCCGCCACCGGCCGCGACACCAGCAGCAGGCCGCCGGTCATGTGGGCCAGCGCGTAGTGCCGCGAGGACACCGGCACCCGATCGAGTACCGCGACGGCGTCGAGCAGCTCGCCGTCGGCGGCCAGTCGCCGGGCGAGTCCGAACGCGGCGCTGACCACCCCGTGGTTGGTGCGCCAGACGGTCCGATAGAAGTCGACCGCGGCCCGATGCCATCGATCCGGATCGGCCGGCAGTTCGAGATGCTGCAGGACCAGTTCGGCGGTGGCGGCCAGCGCGAGCGCCGGGGCGATCTCGCCGGGCAGCATGGCGTGCACGGTGTCGAATTGCGTGTAGGCGTGCTCGAAGGCGCCGTCGAGCAGATCGGCGATACCGCGGTACCAGGCCAGCCGCCAGTCGGTGTCGTAGTCGATCATCAGCTCCCGCAGCAGGGCCCGCGCGGGCTCCACCTCACCGAGATCGAGATGGGCGCGCACCGCCGTGAGGGCGCCCTCGAGTTCGAAGGAGCCGGTGTCGGCCAGCACGCCGGAGGCGATCCGATCACGTATGCGCCGCAACGTGTCCAGCGCGTGCCGCGGATCTCCGTGCAGCAGCGTGGACATCAGTTCGGCACTGGGGTCGGTGCTGTCCATCAGGGGAACCGGCAGGGCGGCCACCACCGCGCGCGCGTCGAGGGTCGGCATCCGATGGCGGCCGTCCACGATTCCGTCGGTCTGTCCGATCAGCGTCTCGATACCGAAATCACCACGCATAGAACCGAATTCGACCGAGGCCTGCGGATGTTCCCGGTCGGTGTCGGTGGCCAGCACCATCCGGAGCACGCCGGTGAGCTGGCAGTACATCGAATAGGTGGAGGGATATCGGCGCGCCGGATCGGGATCGGTGGCGCGGCACAGCAGCCGATACAGCGAGGGATAGCGAACCAGCAGTGGATGCGCCTGCGGCTCCGGCATTTCGGGGAGCTGATGGCCGCGCTCGTCGCGCGGCAACTGCATCACCAGCGCCGCCAGCGTGCGGCCGACGGTATAGATGTCGGAGGCGACGGTGGGCCCGGTCTCGGTGATCTCGGGCGCCTGGAAACCCGGTGTGCCGTAGATACTTCCGAACGATTCCATGGCCGCCACCGCGCCGAGGTCGATGAGTTTGACCTCGTCCTCGCTGACCATGATGTTGTCGGGTTTGAGGTCGTTGTAGGACAACCCGAACGAATGCAGGTAGTCCAGCGCCGGCAGTACCTCCATCACGTACGCGATGGCCTCGGCCACCGGAATACGCTGCGGCGCACGCTGATCGAGCACGCGCTTGAGCGACTGCCCGCCGACGTACTCCATCACGATGTAGCCGTCGGCGACATCGCGGCCCGGGCCGCGATGCTTGACGAAGTTGTAGATCTTCACGATGCCGGGATAGGCGACCTCCGACAGGAACTGCCGCTCCGCCAACGCGACCACGTGCGCCTCGAAATCCTGCGGATTCTGCAGGCCCTTGAGCACCACCCAGCGATCACTGACGTTGCGGTCGACGGCCAGGTAGATCCAGCCCAGACCTCCGTGCGCCAGGCAGCCCTGCACCTCGTACTGTCCGGCGACGACCTCGCCCGGTTGCAGAATCGGCCGGAAATTGAACGGCGACCCGCATTTTCCGCAGTCTCCCGCCACCTGTCCGGGGCCCGCGTCGCCCGAGCGCCCGACCGGGGAGTTGCATTTCCAGCAGAACCGCTTCTCCTCGGGCACTTCCGGGTCGTCCAGCACCGCGGCCCGCGGATCCACCGAGACCACCCGCGGCATCTCCACCAGGCCGGCGCCCAGCCGGCGCGGACTCGGCCGCGAGCGCGCGCTGCGGCCGGAACCGGTGTCGGCGCCGAGCGTGTCGGCCTCCACATCCGCGGTCACCGGACCGGAGAACGGATCCGGCGCGAAACTTGTTGCGGCACCGTCCTTCTCGATAGCGCTTCCGCCGAACTGCCGCGCGGACGGTTCGCCCGGAGATTCCACCGCGACGCGCAGTCGTTGCGAGGGTTCTCCCCCACCGTTGCGCCGCGTCGCCCACGGATGCGCGTCGGGTCCGCGCACCTCGCTGCGGCGGATGCGGCGATTCGCCCACGGATGTGGGAGTGGCGTATCGGGTCGCTCCGGCATGAGAAACCTCCCGAGGCCGCTGATGAACCGGGGCCTCATTCTCGTTCCCCGTTCCCGGTCCCGCGCTCGCCAACTTCCCAAGGCCGGGAACAACTCCGCCCCGGTGGTACCGGGGCGGAGGCGGCGACTACTTCTGGGCGTCGGGCGTTGATTCCGGCTCCCCGGATTCGGCTGCCGGCTCGGCCGCCTCGTTCTGCAGCGGACGTTCCGCCAGCACCGGGAACTGGCCGGTGTAGCCCAGGCGTTCGGTGGCCATGGCCAGGACCTTCCGGCGGGCCAGGAACCAGCCCGCGACCAGCGCCGGCAACATGACGCACACCATGGCCAGCACGGCGAAACGCTGCACGTCGTCGTCGCTGGCGGCCATCAGGGCCACCACCGCCGCCAGGAACACCAGGGTCGCGATGCTGGTGTACGGGGCGCCGATCAGCCGGAACGACGGCCGTTCCGCCTTCCCGATGCGCGACCACCGCCACAACTGCAACTGGCACAGGATGATCGCCGTCCACGCGAAGATCGTGCCCAGCGCCGACATGTTCAACACGATTTCGAACGCCTTGTCCGGCACCATCGCGTTGAGTCCCACACCGATCAGCGCGATGCAGCCGGTGGCGAGGATGCCGACGTACGGCACACCGGAACTCGACATGCGCGCGGCCACCTTGGGCGCGCTGCCGTTCATCGCCATCGAGCGCAGAATCCGGCCCGTGGAATACAGCCCGGCATTCAGGCTGGAGAACGCGGCGGTCAGCACGACGAGATTCATGATGGTCCCGGCGCCGTTCACCCCGAGTTTGGAGAAGAAGGTGACGAACGGGCTCTCGCCGGCGTGGAAGTCGCTGTAGGGCAGCAGCAGCCCGAGCAGTACCAGCGAACCCACGTAGAACAGCGCGATGCGGGCGATCACCGAATTGATCGCGCGCGGCATGATCTTCTCCGGATTCTCGGCCTCACCCGCGGCGGTGCCGATCAATTCGACTGCCGCATAGGCGAAGACGACACCGGTGGTGACGGTGACCAGCGGCAGGAGTCCGGTCGGGAACAGACCACCGTGCGCGGACAGCAGGCTCGGACCGGTGGTCTGGCCGTCCAGCTCGAAGCGGCCGCCGAGGATCACCACGCCCACGATGAGGAAGGCGACCAGCGCGATCACCTTGATCAGCGCCGCCCAGAATTCGAGTTCACCGAACCAGCGCACCGAGATCAGGTTGATGCTCACCACGATCGCCAGCGCGATCAACGCGATGAGCCACTGCGGAATGGCGCGGGTCCCTCCCCAGTAGTGGACATACGTCGCGATCGCGGTGATGTCTACGATCCCGGTCATACACCAGTGGAAGAAGTACATCCAGCCGACGCCGAAAGCCAGTTTCTCCCCGTAGAACTCGCGCGCGTAGGAGACGAACGATCCCGAGGAGGGGCGATGCAACACCAGCTCGCCGAGCGCTCGCAGGATGAAGAAGACGAAGATTCCACAGACGGCGTAGACGAGGAAAAGGCCCGGCCCCGCGTCGTGCAGGCGGCCGGCGGCGCCGAGGAACAGGCCGGTGCCGATGGCACCGCCGATGGCGATCATCTGCAGCTGCCGGGGGCGCAGCGATTTGTGATAGCCCGCATCCTCGGCATGCAGCGCGTCCGCGGGCGCCGTCGCCTCCGAGGGAGGTCGAACAGTTGTCATGGGGGAGGACCTTTCACGTGACGGCGATCATATCTATGGGCAATGTACCGTCATTCAACGGCACGTTCAACAGGTGGGATAGGTTGTAACACAACGGAAATGCCATCCGCCGAGGTCGGCGGTGGAACATACCGATAGGTATCGGTACGCTGGATAACGTCAACGGCCGAGGAAGGGCGAGGATATGGCCTGGTTCGAACGGGAATTCATCGCCGTCCCGGACGGCCGCAAGGACCAGCTGGTCTACAAGTGGCCCGATCTGAACATCCGGCGCTACAGCCGGACGATCGTCAACGCCGATCAGATCGCGCTGTTCGTCAAGTCCGGCCGGGTCGTCGCGACGATGGGGCCGGGACGCCATCGCGTCGACGCCGACGAGCTTCCGGTGCTGGGCGCTCTGGTCGACACCGTCACCGGCAACAACTTCTACCGCGCGGAGCTGTATTTCGTTTCCACGCGCGAATTCGCGGGCGTCAAGTTCGGCGGCCGGCTCGACGACATCGTCGACCCCGCCAGCGAACAGATCGTGACGCTGCGGGTCTTCGGGGAATTCGCCCTGGCCGTCCGCGATCCCGCGCAACTGATCACCTCCCTGGTCGGCACCACCGATCTCACCGA
Source organism: Nocardia africana NBRC 100379 (assembly GCF_001612635.1). Classification (GTDB taxonomy): domain Bacteria; phylum Actinomycetota; class Actinomycetes; order Mycobacteriales; family Mycobacteriaceae; genus Nocardia; species Nocardia africana. Next base: position 545,934 of record NZ_BDAV01000006.1, read on the forward strand.
TCCTGCCGGAGTTCGGGCCTGGTGCGCGGACTTGCTGCTCAAGTCGATGAAGATGACCGTGTCGCACGGCATCTCGCAGGGCGACTGGCAGGTGCTCGGGCTCTCGGCGCAACTGCAGTCGATCGAGTCCGCGGTGGTGCGCCAGACCAATCTCACGCTGTACGAGTACGGAATGCGGATCTCGCGCATGGGCAACTTCGACATCACCCTGGCGCCCGAGGACGCCGAGCGGCTCAAACGACTCGCCAAGGATGTCACCTACATCCGGCTCGCCGGCGACTTCCAGCGTTACGCCGCCGGGGAAATGGCCCTGGGCGCGGGACAGGGTATGGCGCATTCGCACGGCGGCGGGGGTGAAGGTGGATTCCTCGGCGCCGCCCTGGGACTCAACGCGATAGCGGGCATGGGGCAGCAGTCGACGGTGCCCTGGGCCTCGCAGCAATCCACACCGCCGCCCGCGCAACCGTTCCCGCAGCCCGCGGGCCGACCGGCCCTGCAGCCCTCACCCGCACCGGGGCCGAAGATCTCGGATTCGCCGCCGCCTCCCCCGCCGGCCGGCGTTTCCGCGACGCCGGGCTCCCCCGCCGCCTCGTCGAGCGCCGAGTCGCCGCTTCCGTCCGCAGCGCCACAGGGTGACGACTCCGCCGCTTCGGAGCAGGTGCTCTGCGCATCCTGCGCTACCGACAATCCCCGCACCGCGCGATTCTGCATGCACTGCGGTACCCGGTTGGCCGCCGCCCCGCGTCACTGCACCGAATGCGGTGCGGAACTTCCGCCGGCAGCCCGGTTCTGCGGCGACTGCGGAACTGCCGCCGGGGCGTGAGCCGCCGAGCTGCCCATCCCCGGCACCGGGTCGCATATACCGCCGCCGCCCACCCGGGTTCGGGTGGGCGGCGTCGGCGGGTTTCCGGAGTGGGTTCGGGTGTGCCGGTCCCAGGCGGCGCACCCGAACCCACCGGCAGGTCAGCTGGGCACCGTCGCCGTCGTTTCGGCGCTGCCGACCATGCTGCGGACCTGGCGTGCGGCCACCGACAGGGTCGCCAGGTCGTGGGCTTCGGAGGTGAAGATCTCCCCGAGTGCCGCGCGGGCACGGCTGAGCCGGGAGCGGTTGGTCGATTCCCAGTAGGCGATCTTCTCCTCGGGGGTGTCGACCGGTTCCGTGGTGGTCAGCACGTCGGCGGTGAGCGAGCGCAGCGAATCGTAGAGATCCTCGCGAACGGCCAAGCGCGCCAACGTCTGCCACCGATCGCCGCGATCCAGTCCGGCCACCGCGGACAGCAGCCGCTGGATATCGAAGTGGGCGTCCAGCGCGTAGTAGAGCGCGGCCACCTCGTCGGCGTCGCGTTCACAGATATCGGCGATGTCGAGCACGTCCAGCAGCGGGAACCGATGGATCAGCAGGAACACCTCCTCCGTCAGTTCCCGGGGTGCGCCGTGAGCGATCGGTCCGCCGGAGCGCGACATCAGATCGTCGGCGAGCGCGCCGGGCCGCCAGGCCGGCACCCGTGCCGCCAGCGCCCGCACCCCGTCGCGGTAGCGCGCGATGCCGGCGCCGACCGCGATCGGCTGCGGCCGGTTGGTCAGCAGCCAGCGCGCCGCCCGATCCAGGGTGCGTTTGGTCTCCCGCTCCAGCTCGTTGCGCGCCGCCGCCGGCATCGGCGCGGTGCGGATGCGCTCCCACAACGACCGCAGATCGAAGATCTCCACGGCCGCGGTGAAGGCGCGCACCGCGTCGTCGGTGGTGGCGCCGGCCTCCTCGGCGAGCCGGAAGGCGTAGGTGATGCCGCCGTAGTCGACCATATCGTTGACGACCATGGTGGCCAGGATCTCCCGGCGCAGCGGATGCCGGCCGATCGCGGCGCCGAAGCGCTCCCGCAACGGTGTCGGGAAGTAACCGGGCAGCAGCGCCTCGAACGCACTACTGTCCAGCAGATCACCGCTGAGCAGATCCGACTTGAGCGAGAGCTTCACGTGCGCAAGCAGATTGGCGAGCTCCGGCGAGGTCAGCCCGGTGCCGGCCGCGGCGCGCCGGTCCAGTTCCGCGTCCGAGGGCAGCGCCTCGAGCTGCCGGTCCACGCCGCGCCGGGTCTCCAGTTCCGCGATCAACCGCCGGTGCACCTCCACCATGGCTGCCGCATTCGAGCGCGACAGACCCATCCGGAAGTTCTGGGAGATGTTGTCGCGCAACACCAGTGCCGAGACCTCGTCGGTCATCTCGGCCAGCAGGGCGTTGCGGTCCGAGGCCGCCAGCTCGCCGGAGGAAATCGCCGCTCCCAGCAGAACTTTGATGTTCACCTCGTGGTCGGAGCAGTCCACACCGGCGGAATTGTCGAGTGCGTCGGTATTCATCCGGCCGCCGAGTTTGCAGAACTCGATCCGCCCGAGCGCGGTCGCGCCCAGATTGCCGCCCTCGCCGATCACCTTGACTCGCAACAGATCCGCGTCGACGCGGACCGCGTCGTTGGATTTGTCACCCACGTCGGCGTGGGATTCGGTACTGGCCTTGATGTAGGTGCCGATACCGCCGTTCCACAGCAGATCGACCGGCGCCAGCAGGATCGCCCGGATCATTTCTGGCGGGGACAGCGTGCTCACGCCCGGGTCCAGATCGAGCGCGGCGCGGATCTGCGGCGTGATCGCGATGGCCTTGGCGGAGCGATCGAATACGCCGCCGCCCTCGCTGATCAGCGAGGTGTCGTAATCCGCCCACGACGACCGCGCCAACCCGAACAACCGCTTCCGCTCCACGAACGACGACGCCGCCACCGGATCCGGATCGATGAAAATATGCCGATGATCGAACGCCGCCACCAACCGAATATGCTCCGACAACAACATCCCGTTACCGAACACATCCCCCGACATATCACCGACACCCACCACCGTGAACTCCTCACGCTGGGTATCGACATTCATCTCCGCGAAATGCCGCTTGACACTCTCCCACGCACCCTTCGCCGTAATCCCCATCGCCTTGTGGTCATACCCCGCCGAACCACCCGACGCGAACGCATCACCCAACCAGAAACCATATTTCTTCGCGACATCGTTCGCGATATCGGAAAACGTCGCCGTCCCCTTGTCGGCGGCCACCACCAGATAGGTGTCATCACCGTCGCGGCGCACCACCCGCGCCGGCGGGATCACCTCACCGCCGGCGTGATCGACATTGTCGGTGAGATCCAGTAGCCCGGAGATGAAGGTGCGGTAGCAGGCGATGCCCTCGGCCTGCATGGCCTGGCGGTCGGCCGCCGCGTCACCGGTCGCGGCCGGCGGGCGCTTCACCACGAATCCGCCCTTGGCGCCGACCGGCACGATCACCGCGTTCTTCACCGCCTGCGCCTTCACCAGACCCAGAATCTCGGTCCGGAAATCCTCCAGGCGATCCGACCACCGCAATCCACCACGCGCTACCGCGCCGAAGCGCAGGTGCACGCCCTCGACCCGCGGGGAGTAGACGAAGATCTCGAATTTCGGGCGCGGACGCGGTAATTCGGCAATGGCGTGCGGGTCGAACTTGAACGACAGATGCGCGGGCGGATTTCCGTCCTCGTCGCGGCGGAAATAGTTGGTGCGCAGGGTCGCCGTGATCAACCCGAGAATCGCCCGCAGGATCCGGTCGGTGTCGAGACTCACCACGGCATCGATCTCGTCCTGCAGCCGCGACGAGATTCCCGCGGCCCGCGCGGTCGCGACCGGCCCGAGATGCTCGGGATCGAAATAGGCCTCGAACAATTCGGTGAAGGCGCGCGCGGTGCTCGGCTGCGCCAGCAGCACCCGGGTGATGTTGGCGAAGGTGTAGGCGAATCCCGCCTGCTGCAGATATTTCGCATAGGCGCGCAGCATCGCGATCTGGCGCCAGTGCAACCCGGCGCGCAGTACGAGTTCGTTGAGTCCGTCGACCTCGCAATCGCCGAACCACATCGCCGACACCGCCTCCGGCAGGCGTTTCCGGATACTGGTGTGCGGCAGCGATTCCAGCGCCACGGCACGATCGAGATCGGCCTCCGGATCGCCCTCACCGGCACCGCGCAGCACGTTCGGCGCGACCCGCAGGCCGAAGTCGTAGATCCACCGGGTACTGGCGCCGGGCAATTCGAGCCGGTAGGGCTTTTCCTCCACGACCTCGATGCCGAGGCTGTGCAGCAGCGGCAGCACCCGGCTCAGCGACACCTCGGTGCCGGCGACGTACAGGGTGAATCGCCACTCGCCCGACGCGGCGCCGGCGGTGCGGTAGAGATCGGTGTCGATCTGCCCGTCGGCCAGCCGCTGCAGCCGGCACAGATCGTCGAGCGCCCGGGCGGGCTCGTACTCCTGCTGATAGGTCGCCGGGAACGCGTTCGCGTAGTCCTGGACGACCGAGGCGGCGATTTCCGCGATGCCCGCTGCCTCGCTGACCAGCCGGTCACTCCAGCTGCGGGTGGTCGCGAACAGCAGGTCCTGAATGCGTTCGCGATTGGATTCGGTGATGTCCGCCGGTTCGGCGTCGGCACCACGGTGCACCGTGAAATAGACGACGGCCAGCTCGGATTCGGTGACGCGCGCCGAATAGGCGATCTGCTCGGCATCGAATTCCCGGCGCAGGATCTCGTGCATCCGCAACCGCACCTCGGTCGAGTAGCGGTCTCGCGGCAGATACACCAGGCAGTACACGGCATTGCTGCCCACATCGCGGCGCAGGAACAGCCGGATCTGGCGCCGCAGGCCGAGATTCATGACGGCGGAGACGGTTTCGAAGAGGCGGCGCGCATCGGTGGAGAACAGCTCGACACGCGGGAAGGTCTGCAACATCTCCAGCAGCGCCTGCCCGGAGAACGAATTCAGCGCCAGGCCGGCCCATTCGATGACCTGGTGGACGCGGCGGGAGATCACCGGGATGTCGAGGATGTTCTCGTGGAAGCCGCTGACGGTGAAGGTGCCGACGAAAACGTGCTCGCCCACCACCTTTCCGGCGACCGACGGCGTGGTCTCGGCCGCGTAGTCGGCGACGCTGACCACGTACACATCCGGTGACCCCGGCAGCAGCGAGTCCAGCGAGCCGTTCGACAGCCGCAGAATCTGCTCCGTACCGGGTGCGGGCGTGCCCACATCCACGCCCGATCCGTTGCGCAGCACGCCGAGCCCGGTGCCGGACACCTGTTGCGGCTCAGGACCATCGGCGCCGGGATGCACCCGGTAGTAGCCGTATCCCAGCAGCGTGAAGTGTCCGGAGGTCAGCCAGCGCAACAGCTGCGCGCATTCGGCCGCCTCCGTCGCCGACGGTTGCGGTACGGAATCCAGCCGCGCGGCCAGCGTTCCCATCGTGCGGGTCATCGCCTCGGTATCGTGGGCGACCTGACGGATCTCGCCGAGCAGCGGTGGCAGCGCCCGCTCGATCCGGTCCAGCACCGCGTCGGAATCCCCGGCACCCAGCTGCACATGGATCCACGACTCGGTGACGACGTTTCCGCTGCCCTCCGACCGGCTCGCCGAATTCGCCTGCGCCACATCGAATCCCTCGCTGGGCGCGATCGCCCGCAACCGGCCGCGCCGGTCCCGCAGGACGTCGAAGACCGGATGTACCACCTCGGTCACGGTGGCCCCGAGGCGCTGCAGCGCCGCGGTGAGCGAATCCACCAGCAGCGGCATATCGTCGTTGACGATCTGCAGCGCCGGACCCAGACCACTGCCGTCCTCGGAGCGATACAGCCTGGTCACCGCGGTTCCCGGCCGCCGTCCCGCGGCCAGCTCCAGATGATGCCGGAAGATCTGCTCGGCACGGTCGGTGATCGTCGGCGCCGCGGCTCCCGGCTGAATCCAGCGGAAGTACACCGCCTCCAGATCTGTCGGATCATCACGGAATCGCTTCCATGAAATCGTCTGCTGGGTAGTTGCCACCATCGACCCGTGCCTTCCCGAGATCGGAATCGGTACCGCAGTAGTGCGGACTGTCTGAACGTACCGTTAAACAACGGCACGTTATTCAGTGTAACAAGGATTGGGCGCCTTTACCCGGTTTCTCAGCGAACCAAACCGGATCGGAACAGAAATGTCTGCGCGCCTGCACGATTCGCGAACGTCGCGGTCTCGATGCGCAGACCGCTGCGGGTATCTGCATACCACACCGTTGCCGAGGGACCGATGGCGACGAACACCGTGCCGTCGGCGATGACCGTGCCGCCGGCGACGCGCCAGCCGTTGACCACCGCCGTCAGATTCTGCGGCGGATCGGCCCGCACGGTGAAGGTCAGCTGCCGGCCGTCGGCGATGCCGCCGGCCAACAGCGGATGATCGGCCGCGATCACACAGTTGTCCACCGCCGGCCCGCTGTCGACATGACGGCACGAGGACGCCGCCCGCACCAGATCGGGGAGCGCCTCGACGGGGGTGAGCTGTCCGATCATCGGCGGTGCATCCACCGCGCAGGAACGGATCACCACGACGGCGACCACCAGCAGCGCGGCGATCGCGGCGATCGCCACCTTCCAGCTGACCTCCGGCAAAGCGATTGCGGCAGCGCCCTTCTCGGCTTCCGCGGCCGCTTTGGTCGCGCCCTCTCCCGCCTTCGCGACCTCGGCGCCCACCTTCTCCGCCGCACCCGCGGTGCGCGCGATCAGCCGGCCCGCCTCCAGCGCGGTGTGGGCGGCATCGGCGAGCAGCGGATGACCGGCGGCGGCGCCGTCGACGCGGGCCTCGGGACCGAGCGGCAACGGGGCTCCGCAATGGCCGCAACGGGTTTCGTCTCCGCCATTGCGATGGGAGCAGTACCGGCAGATCGAATGGGGAGGTTTCAATGTCCCGTGATCACAATCGAGGAGATGGCGGTGGTGTTTATCGAGGGGTCGCCCTTGGACTGCTGAACCGTCAAGGTGATCTTCGAGGCGCTCACCGCGGGAGACATCTTGGTGACCACGAGACTGCGCTGATCCAGCGTCTGCTGCGTATATCGCGTCGCGGTCGGATCGTCGAACAGGTAGGACACCCGGCTCACCGTGCGGTACTTGTTCCACTGGTCGGCACCGTCGCTGCCGACACTGTCCCAGCCGGGCACGATCCCGATGGAATCGACCTGGTATTTCTTGCCGAGGTCGATCGTCATGACCTGTCCGTCGATCTTGAACGCCCGCACACAGGACCACGCCTTGCCCGGCTCACCCGAGAAGGCGTCCATCGCATCCGTGCTGCCGGCCGGGCAATGCGCCTGCGCGGACCGGACCTTGATCGGGGCGCTGTTCGGCTCCGAAGGCGCCGATTCCGGACCCGAGCCCGGCTTCGACGACGGCGGTGCGGCCGCCACCGGAGTGACCACGGCCAGGTGGTCGTGGTCGTTCTTCTTACCGCCGGTCGTGACCAGCACCAGTATGAGCACGAGGGCCAGCGCCGCGGCGACGGCCAGGGCGATCTTCGGCTTCCGGAGCTGGGCCAGCACCACCTGCGGAAATTGCGGCCCACCGGCCGAGGTGCGCTCGGGCGGCTTCTCGCCGGATTCGGGCGCGGCGGCGGCCCGTTGCTCGGACTCCTCCGCCGCCGCGCCGAGCCGGGCCGAACGCTCGGAGAAGTCGGAGGTGAATTCGAGTTGAGCGGACCCGGCGGGTGATTCACCGCTGAGCAGCGCCATGATCCGGTCACTGGCCTTCGGACCGGAGTTCACCCTGCGGACCGATGGCACCGAATCGGAATCCGCCACGGCACCAACGCCATTCGGGTGCTCGCCGGCCGACGGACCGGCAGCCGGGGCGTCGGCGGTGAATTCGGGCGATCCGAACGACGGGTCGGAGAGCAGCGTGTCCAGGACCGCGCCGCGATGGCGTAGGAAGAGATCTTCCTGGTCCTCGGCGGGCATGTTCGGAGATGGTAGCGACAATCACACCCGTGCCTCATCGGCACTATTCCCGCTGGGGAGAACAGTTTTCGCCGGTCAGTCCGGACGGTCGGTGACGAAGTACTCCGGTGGCACGTCGAAGACCCGGGCCAGCGCGATGATCAGATCCAACCGTGGGATCGCTTCTCCGTGCACCAGCCGGTACAGCCCAGACTGCGACACCGGCACGTCCGGGTACGCCAGTTCCAGGTGTTGCGCCAGCGAATACAGCGTCAGCGAGCGCGTCGAGCCGTCCTCGGTCGACACCACGGATTCCGCGATCAGCTCCGACAGGCGGCGGGAGAAGATCGCCGCCGCGCTCTGCCGGGGTGTTAGCGAGTCGTCGCCGTCCGGGGGCTGAATATCACCATCGGTCTGGGAGTCCGCCACCACATTGATCAACATTACCGTCCCGATTCGTCAGTCGGCACCAGGACCACCTACCTGCGGGGCCGTGATCGCCAGTCTATCGCCTGCCGCCGCCGGGGGCGCCGGATTGTCGTAATAGCGGGTCTCGCCGCGAGGCTCGATCAGATCCACCCGCACCGTGCGCATCGGAATGCTGACATCCACGGACGTCGCGGTGACCTGGTTGATCGCCAGATCCACGGATCGGCGACGCGAGGTACCCGGATCGTTGATGGTCACGGTGGTGTGCGCGGACGAGGCACGCGGTGACATCTGGTCGAACACCGCGATGGTGGCCGGCGCGCCGGTGGTGCCGCCGTCCCCGTCGGTGTGCCCGGATTCGGCCGCCAGTCGCAGCGAGGAGGGGTCGCCGACCGCCGACACCAGCTGCGACCAGCGGTGCGGCCGCGCCGAATGCACTTCGACGTCGGCGCCGACCACCATGGCGCGCAGCACGATCTGCTGGGCCACCGGCAGATCCGCGTGCACATCGATGGTGCGGCGGCGCGGGTTGTAGCGCGCCGGGTCGAACAGCGGCAGGGCCAGGGCGTGCTGCGGCCGGCCGCTGATCGATCCGAGAATCTGCCCGTTGGGTCCGATGGTGATCGGCAGCTCCGCCAGCAGCTCCGGGGAGGCGATGTCGTTGCCGGTGTCGTCGGGCGGCAGCGCGGATACCGGGGTTCCGGTCGGCAGTGTCGCCAGCAGGGCGGTCGACTGCCGTCCGCCGAGCCGCCGCAGATAATCGACCGGCGCCGAGGTGACCGGTGGACCGACATAGCGCACGATTCCGCGCGGTCCGAGCGCGCCGCCGGCCAGGCTGACCACGAGGGTGGTCCGGCCGCGATTCCAATTCCAGCAATCGTCGAGGCCCGCACCGTGCAGCCGGGTCCAGTCGATGGAGAAGCTGGTCACGCAACGTCCGGAGGCCGGGGATTCCAGTTGCCCCCAGCGCTCCCGCAGCTCCGCCGGTTCGACCCCGGCGTGCAGCAACCGGGTCGCCTCCCGCAAGGCGTCCGCGGGCAGCGCGTGCGCCGAGATACCCCGCTCCCGCAGCCGTGACGCGATCCGATGTGCCGCGGTGGCAAGGGCTTTCGGACCCGTGACCTCGACCGGGCCGCGGCGGGCCAGCGCGGCCAGATTGCGCTGCTGGTCCAAGCGCAGCACCAGCCAGGTCATCCGCTCCCCCACCACCGGATGGGTGCCGATCAACTGGTCGTAGAGCATGCTGTAGCTGGTGGCCGGGCGGACCCGCTGGCCGGTGGTCACGATGTCGATATCGACGGCGATCCCGTACTGATCCAGCATCGACATCAGCGTGTCGATCGGTACGACGTCCTCGGTGTAGAGCGTCTCCTCACCGATCACGGTGGGCAGGTCCAGGTCGGGCGCCAGCTGGATCATCGCGACCAGCGTCGATTCGTCGGTGTGGATACCGCACACTCCGGCGGCGACCTCCACATCGTGGATCTCGCGGGGCCGGGCCCGCTCCCGGGCCCGCGCCGCCATACCGGCCCGGTACGAGCACCAGTCCAGGAACCAGCGCACCGCGGTACGCCCGTCGACGCGGACCAGTACCGCGGTCGCCATCGCCACCACCACCAGCGGACCCACCCACAGCGGTGCGCGCCCCCACACACCGACCAGCACGAAACTGGCGGCGATCGAAGCCGTCACGATCGGTCCGCCCTCCGGACTACCGATTCGGATGTTCGCCACGCTCAACGGCGTCTCCCGATCACCGTGCCGGCGTAGCTCGCCCCCACCCCCGCCGCGATCGCGACGAGAATGACGATGCCTGCCACGATCGCCGGGCGGCGGTCGGCCGCGCGCGCGGGCGGCGGCACGACGAGTTCGGTGGAGCGGAACAGGCCCGCCGGTTGCCGCGGTGCGGTCCGAAGACTCAGTGCCGCAAGCGGATCGATCATGCCCGCACCGACCGTGTTGTCGATGCCACGGGCCGGTGCGTGCGCACTGGCCTGCAGGCGCGCGGCGATCTCCCGAGGCGTCTCGTTGGGATAGCGCGAACGCAGCAACGCCGCCACCCCGCTCACGTAGGCCGCCGCGAACGAGGCGCCGCCGACGGCGACCAGTTTGTCGGGTGCGCCGACGCCGTTGATCAGGCCGCCACCGCCCGGTCCGAGCGATTCGATCCCGGTGCCGGGCGCGGCGACCGAAACCCAGGGTCCGGCAAGCGAATCCGCCATCGGGGCGCCGGTGGCCGTGGTGAATCCGACGGTCAGCACATCCGGTCCGAACCACCCGGGCGTCGAGATCGTCTGCACCGCACCCCAGTTCCGGGAGTCGCGCGGACGGCTCGGATCGATCGGCGGGTTCTGCTGACACCCCGAGGTGCCGGTGTTGCCGGCTCCGGCCACGACGAGCGCGCCGCGCACATGCACGGCGAATCCGATGGCCGCCGAGAGCATCGACTGATCGATTTTCGAATCCGCGGGCACACAGATCGGCAACGACACCGTGATCACCCCGGCACCGAGATTCGCCGCGTGGGTGATGGCGCGGGCCATGTTCCGCAGCTCACGGGCGGGAGCTTGGGTGGCCTCGTCGCCCTGCGGCTGTTCCGGGCTGAAGGCGCCCGACCGGTAGCGGATCGACACCAGTCTGGCATCCGGTGCGACACCGCTGAATCCGTCGGCGGAATCCGCTGTGGCACCGATGATTCCAGCGACAAGCGTGCCGTGCGCATCGCAGTCCGAGAGCCCGTCGCCACCGGCGGACACGTAGTCGCCACCACCGCTGAGATTGGGCAGCCGGGGGTTGGGACCGACACCGGTATCGACGATCGCGACGGTGACCCCGCCGCCACGGCTCAGCGCTCGCGCCTGGCGCAGATCCAGGGCCTGTTCGGGTGGGGGCGTCTGTTTGACGTCGCTGTTGGGCAGCAGGCCGACGGCCAGGCAGCCCTTGTCCTGTTTGGTCGGCACCTCGGGTCCGGGCGGACCGTCCGGCGGTGCCGCGCCGACCACCACATCCGGCGGGTCCAACGCGGCGGCCGGCCCGGCACCCAACAGGAGGAGCACCGCGACCAGCGCCGTGCTCGCGGATCGGATCGCACGCATCAGATCTCTCGCATAGCGGTGTAGATGCCCATGATCCAGAACGCGATCACCGGGACGATCACGATCAGGGCGTACTCGATCAGATCGATGACGCGGCGGGTCACCGGCGACAGGCGCGTACCGGGAAGCCGGAGCGCCGCGACGCAGGCCGCGACCGCGGCGGCCACCGCGAGGAGTACGACCACCAGCCGGGCCGCCGGAGTGTGATAGGCGCCGACCAGTACGAACCCGAGGCCGGTCAGAGTGACCGCGGCAGCCGAGACCAGCGCGAGAGCCTGCACACGATCCGGGAACCAGCGCGAGCGCAGCACCAGAATTCCGGCGACCGCCACGGACAACACGATCTCGCGGATCCCGCCCGGACTCGCCGCCGCGGTGACGACCGTCGCCACCGACAGCAGTACCGCGACCGCGGCCATCAGTCCCCGCAGGCTGGTCACGGCCAGCCGGGCACGGGCCTCGATCCCGGAATGGGCCCGGCGCCGGTCGCGCTCGTCCTGTTCGTCGAGTTCGGGATCGGCCTCCCGGGCCGCCTCGGCGTCGAAGATGTCGGTCAGGGTCGACGGCGACACCTCGCTGCCCGGGTCGGGCAGGTCCGGAGGACGGATGCGTGCGATCACGACCGCCAGCCGGGGCGCGGCCGTCAACACGATCAGGCCGGCGAAGACGAGTCCGGCGGTGACCTGGCGCAGCGCGAGGTCGAGATAGGTGGCCGGCACCGCGGCCGCGGTGATCACCACACCCAGCACGGTGACCGACATCAGGGTGGCGATCCCGAAACGGGTCACGCGCATCATGGTCGCGGCCGACACCGCGGCCACCACGGCCCCGGCGGCGATATTGGCCGCGGCGAACGCGCCCGGCTCGCCGTAGGCGGGCGGGACGAGCATCGCGCCACCGGCGGACAGCAGCGGCACGGCCGACAGCGCCAGGCCCAGCGAGATGCCCAGCGCCACGCGCCGACCGCGCACGACCAGCGCCGCCACCCAGTAGGCCACGCCGAGCAAGAGGGCGGGCAGACCGCACCACCACACCGAGCCCGTCTCGGTCCACGACCACGCCAGCATGCCGGCCGCCGCGGCCGCACTCACGCCCAGAGCGCTGACGCCCACGATCGCGATGGTGCCGCGGTCGAATTCGGCGAATTCGCGTTCGTTGATCATCGCCAGGGCGTCGGTGATGTCCTCGACGACCGGGGTGAACATCTCCGCCGACTCCACCGCGGTGAGCATGAGCACCGTGCCGTCGACCACGTCGTGGTCGGCCAGACTGCGCCACCGGGGAATCGGCGGCTCACCGGGCCGAGCGAGACTCCACTGGCCGCTGGGCGGGGTGAAATCCACGTTCTCGTCGTCGATCGCGCGCGCCAGGACGCCGAGCAGATCGTCGATGAACGTCTCGATGGTGAATTTGGTCGGTACCACCACATCGACCTGATAGGTGGCGACCATGATCGCGATCCGGGCCCGCGCCACCTCGGCCGTGGGCGCGGCCGCCGCGGGGGCGGTCGCGTAGGCAGCGGTCATCGCCACCCTCCGCGTTCGCCGCCGGCCATCGGCGAACCGGGGAAGCCGTCGGCCAGGGCGGCGGCGAGTTCCTCGAACGCCAGGGCCGTATCCTCGTCGAGCAATCGGAGATCGATCTCGCCGCCCTCGGACAGATGTGCGTCGTAGGGCAGTTCGAAGGTGGGCCGCTGAGCAGTGGCGAAGAGCTTTTCGATCTGGTCGACCTCGACCGTCGGCTTGACCGGGTGGTGGTGGACGATCGCGACGATCGATTTGGCGATCAAATGTTGCATCCCATGCGAATTCAGCCAGTTGAGGGTGGCGACCGCGCCCTTCACCCCGCCCACGGTCGCGGGCGTGACGACCAGAACCGCGTCACTGGTGTTCAATACGCTCCCGGTCGCCGAATCCAGAACTCCGGTACCACAATCCACGAGCATCAGGTTGTAGTGGCGGCGCAGGATCTCGACGGCGGCGGAGTATTCACCACCCGAGAGCGCCTCGACCGATTCCGTATTCCACGGCGAGGCCACCACGGCCAGGTCGGCATCGTTGATCGAGGTGAACGAGTGAACCGCCGAGAACGCCTCGAGATTCGGTGAGCGAACCAGATCCCGCAGCGTCAAACCGTAGGGATGCGGCCGGGTCCGGGTCGGCAGATCGCCGAAGTCGGGATTCGCGTCGATCGCCACCACCCGGTCCGGGCGCAGGCGAGCGAAGGTGGAACCGAGTGCAGCGGTCACCGTGGTGCGGCCGACGCCGCCCTTCACGCTGATCACCGCGATCTGATAGGTGCTGTTGAGCTGACGGCGGATACGGCCACGGCGATCCTGTTTGCGTTGTTCGGACGGCGACAGACCGAGATTGAAGCCGACCTTGTTCAGCGCACCCCGCACTCCGCTGGTGGATTTGAGCTGCGCGCGATGGGCCGCGGCGATATCGGCCAGCAGTTCCGCGGAAGTCAATGCGGCGGGCAGGATCTCGACGCGCTCGGAGTTCTGCACACCGCGCTCGACGCGCTCCGGTACCCGGGAGGCGGCCGATGCACCGGACGACGGCGTCGCGGAGTAGGGAGTCGGCGCGGCGGTGTGCGGTGAGGTCGCCGTCTGCTGCCACGTCGCCGGCGCGGCCTGGGTGGCGGAATGCCAACCGGCAGCGGCGGTTTCGGCCGCCGGTGGGGCAGCCTGCGACGCCGCGGTGTCCGTGGTGGTCGCGTGCGCTTCCGGCCGCGCCGCCGCCGACTGCGCCGGTCCGGGCTGTACCGAACTCGGCTGCGTGGGGCCCGGCTGCACGGATCCCGATTGCGTCGCACCCGGATGCGCGGCCCCCGGTTGCACCGAACTCGGAGCTACCGGACCCGGCTGCGTGGGCGCGGCCGACGCCGCGCCGGACTGGGCGGAATTCGGTGCTGCCGAACCCGGCTGCGCGGATCCCGGTGGTACCGAAGCCTGCGGGGGGAAATTCGTCTGTGCCGTATTCGACTGCGGTGCTCCGGTCGGGGGCGCGGCAGGACGTGCGGCGTCCGCGGACATCGCGCCGACCGGTTCGCTCGGGAGCGGGGCGGCCGCGCCGGATGCGGAACCCGCTGTCGTGGCGGCATTTCCGGGAACACCTGTGGAGGCGGGCGACATCGAGGCAGCGGAGTCACCGGCGCCGGTGGGCGCCGGACCCGGCTGATCGGGCACCGCCGCGAAGAAGGCGTCGTAACCACCCCGAGCCCGGACGGCCTCGGCCGCATGCCCATTCGTACTCGGTGCTCGGTTCATGTCACTCATCCTCTCGAAAACACGCGGCGGACGGTCCTATTCGACCCGACTGGTTTCGAACCAGCTGCGCCCGGGTAGAAGGTCCACCAGTGCCGCGACGCCGGCGTGCAATGCCGCGTCGTCCCCGGGCGCGTACGTCGCCCGAATCCGTCCGTCCAACGCCACACTCGGAGTCACGATGATTCGGCCCGGCAGGCTGTCGAGCACGGTCATACAGACCTCGGGCCGAGGTGTGGCACCGTCATGATGTTCGGTCACGACGATTTCCGCACGCCGGGCGACCTCGCTCAGCACGCGGGAGAGCAGACTCGCCGTGCGCGGCTCGGCGCCGAGTTCGACCAGCGCCCGCCGGCGCTCGTCGGGCTCGGACGGAACCTCGTCGAAGTCTTCGGCCCACGCCGACAGCGGCGTGAAATCCAGCGCCTGGGCGGGCCCGAGCGCGGCCGACAACGCCTCGGTCAGGGTGTCCAGGCGATGGTCGCCCGCGGGTACGGACTGGATGACGACATGGTCGTCGGACCGCACCGCGAGCACCTGTGTCTCGTCCGAGCGGACCAACGACAGCCGCAGCATGCCTTTCGGACCGCCGTCGAGACCGGTGTCGACGATCCGGGCGATCAATTCCACATCCGGCCGGTACAGGCAGTGCAGCCAATGTTCGATCGTCGGGTGGACCTGACCGTCGACGATCATCCCCGCCTCGGTCAGTTGATCGGTGACGACGGAGTACACCCGTTCCCGATCCTCGACGCGGTAGATATTGGGCAGCAATGCCAGTACCGGAGGATAGGAGTCGATGCCGACCAGATGCCGAAGCAGCAGGGCGGCATCGACATTCAGATCGATCGCTATCGGATCCTCCTGCGCATCAGCCACGCATGCTCGCGGCGCTGGCCTTGTCGGCGATCTGGACCATGCCCTGGCTACCGGCGGCGAAGTGGATCTGCGTGTTGAGGCGAACCAGGTTCGACTGGTGGGCCAGCAGCAAACCGTTCAGCTTCCCCGCGACCTCCTGGTATGCCTCCGAGGCCGCACCACCCAGGAGGTTTGCCAGCGTTCCCTGAAGGTTCTTCAGGTTGTTGACATTGTCCTCCATCGCCTGACCGAGCGTTTTGAGCGTGGTGTGGTGCTCATCGACCTGAGCGAAATTGAAGTACATATTTCCGGCCATGATTCATCGGACCTTTCGTGTGTTTTCCGGGAATGAGATCTGCGGCGCTACCAGCGGCTACGAGGGGAAGGAGGTGTTGATCTTGCCGGACATTCCGGTGCTGGTGAAGGCACCGCCGGATCCGTCGGTGATGTTGAGACTCCCGTCGCTACCATCGCCGGCGAGCACCTTCTGTGCGGCGTCGAGGTCGTCCATGTCGACCTTGCCACCGCGCTTCTGGATCTCGGACAGGATGCGCTGCAGTTCGTTCGCGAGATTCTTACCGCTGATGTGCAGATCGTTGAGGGTGCTGTCGATCGCCGTGCCCGTGTGCTGACTCTTGACGGCGGTGTTCAAACCGTGCCGAGTCGCATCCAGGGTGCGGAGCTGGTTCTCCAGCTCACCGAGCGCCAGTGCGGTCTTGGTGGCACCGGTGTTCCAGTCGTCCGATGTTCCCTGCAAGATATTGGGGTTGGTCATTTCTCATTCCTTTCGAAGTTCGTTTCACAGTCGGCTCCGCGCTCGGCGGAGACGTTGAGGGGATGCCCGGGGCCGGTGACCGGCGCGCTAGTCGCGACTCCGGTATTCACCGGGGACATCCATCGAGACCGGGACGGGCTCGTCCTCGATGCGGTCGAGCACACCGAGTGCCGGCACCAATTCCGGTACGGAGTCGATCGTGTGGTCGTCGTCCGCGTATTCGATGACGCCGACCACGGGCGCCTTCTCGAGCACCGGCACCTCCTCGTGGTCACCCGGCACGAAGACCTTCGAGGGCTTCCTCTCGTCGTCGCGACGCCGGCGCATCCGCGCCTTGGGCGCCACCGCACCTCGCGGCACGTTGCGTGGCGGCACCGGACCGGTGGCCGGTTCACCGGGCAGCGGGCCGAATGCCTTGGCTCCCATCTGGCCCCAGTTGGCCGGCATCCGGAATCCGGTGCCGGACGCGGGCACCGCGCCGAGCCCGCCACGGACCATCGAGAACGTGACCGCGCTGCCCACACCACCGTTGAGGCCCATGAGGGTCGTCGAGTACGGTGACGTGCCGTAGAAGCCGTGTTGCTCTTCGGTCAGATAGCCGCCGTCACCGCCGGAATTGCCCAGCGAGTCGGTCATCGACGACATGGTGTTGTTGACATCCGACAGCGCGCTCTGGGCCTCGGACCCGCCTGGCGTGGTCTGAGCGGGATCGACGGCCGTATCGGTCGGCCCCGCGGGCTTGGCCGGATCGAGCCCGTCTCCGGTGACATGGCCGGAACCGTCGCCGGAACCCCCGCTCGGCCCGCTCGGCCCGCTCGGTCCGCCGGGACCTGAGGTCCCGTGGTACCCGCCGCCACCGCTGTGCGGCGGTGGATCGGCTGGACTGAAATACGTTGTCCCCGGAGGGCTTCCGCCCTCGCCGGCGATGGTCGGCGCCACCAACGGTGGCGGCATGGCGGCGATCAGGGCTGTCGATTCCGCCTGGTAGGACTCCATCGTCTGCGCCGCTTGTACCCACATCCACAGGTACTCTGCTTCGTTTTCCAGGAGCAGCGGCGTCACCGCGCCCTGACATGCGATGTTCTCGACCGTCAGCACCGCGGCAGCTGCCCGGTTGGCGAGGATCACCGGCAAGGGCGGCATCGCCGCGCGCGCAGCGAGGTTGGCCGCTCCGGCGTTGGCTGCCAGGTTCGACATCTGCTGGGCGACGCCGGCCTGTTCCCGATACCACATCGTGTGATTGCTGAATGCGCTGTGTGCGCGATCACCGGCTTCGCTCTGCCACGAAGCTTGCATCACTCCGTTGGATCCCTCGAATCCGCCGGCCGCTGCCGACAATGCCTCCGCTACCGCCCCGTAGGCGGCCGAGGTGGCCATCATCGGAGCCGGACCGGGGCCCGCGGTCAGCTGTGCCGAATTCACCTCCGGCGGAAGGGCGCCGAAAGCGAGCGTCTGCATCGCTTCCACCGCCAGGCCGGCCACAATAGCCAGCTCGAGCGCCGCCTGCGCAGTAGCAGCGGGGTCTGCCGCGGAACAGCCGATGTCTCCGGCCACACTCGTACCGGCCGCGGCCCCAGCCGCCGCACCGGAAACCGCGTCCATCACGCACTCCCAGCCGAGTCGTCAGATAGATACGACGCCGGCGCCGGCGGAACCGACCTGCGCCCCGCCCTCGCCATCGCTGAATTCGTATCGCTGAATCGATTCCGGCAGCTTGCTGTTCCCTTCGTGGAACTTCGTGATGCCGTTGTTGGTGATGTTGAAGAAGCCGCCCTGATAACTGGTGAAGGCGGACGACAGCCCCGCGCTCACCGGATCCGCACTCGGCGGAGCCGGAGTACTGGCCGCGGCCGCGGACTGCATCAAGCCGGACAACGTGGTGGCGACAGCAGTGTTCGTGCTGTAAACAGCAGCGATGACTTCCGGACTGAACTGGAGATACATGGAGGTCTCCTCACAAGTGACGCCGACTCTGGTGTGAGCGGTTACAGAAAGAACGCTATGGCATTCCCGCCCTTGGGAATGTCGTGCGGAATACACCACACCTTCGCGCTATTCCGGCCGTGGTATCCATGCGGCCTGGACCAGATCTCGGCGCGACTGCAGCGGCTCGACGAAGATGCCCCGGCCCACCGGTTGTTTGGTGGCCTTGACGTCACCGATCAACATGCCGTCGAGTTTCGAGCCGTCCATGATGAATCCGGAGCTGTTCAGATTCTTGATCTGCCCGAGCACGTTGTCGTACAGGGCCATATCGGCCTGCGCGATATTGCGGGCGACGATGAGATGGAATCCGGTGTCGCGACCGTCGACGATGAGGTCCTTCAACGGATCCAGCGGATTGAGTCCACCACGCGCGGCCACCATGTGATAGTCGTCGACCACCACGAAGACCTCAGGGCCGTTCCACCACGAACGCTCCCGCAACTGCTGGGGAGTGACGTTGTCCGGTGGGCGCCGGCCGCGCATCTTCTGCGCGAAGCCGGGCAGGCTGTCGATGAGGTCGCGCTCGCTGGTCAGATAGCCGATCAGCTGTTCGTCCGGAATCGCCTCCATATGCTGACGCCGGTAGTCGATCAGCACCACCACCGCCTGATCAGGGGTGAACTGGGTGCGGATCGATTCCAGCAGCGCGGCGAGCACGGTCGACTTGCCGCAGCCCGGCGAGCCGATGACGGCGAAATGCGTGGACACTCCGAAATCGACTGTGGCCGGGCTCAAATCGGATTCCCGGACCCCGAACGGCAGCACCAGCCGCTGCGCCAGTGTCTGCGGCGCCTGCCGCCCCGTGACGATCTCGGCCATGGTGATCTGGGCCGGCAGCAGCTTGACCGCGGGTGCCCGGCGTCCCTCGAACCGCCGCTCCAATTCCGCGATCGCCGCGCTCATTCCCTGTGCGGCGGTCTCGGCGTCGCCGGATCCGTCGATCCGGGGCAGCGCTGTGAGCATGTGCAGGCCGTCGGCCGAAATGCCGCGGCCGGGACGGTCGGGCGGAATGGACGCGACCACGGCCCGATGATTGTTGAAGACGGTGTCGGTGAGATCGCCGAGCCGCAATTCCAGCCGGGTCTGCAGCAGATCCTTGACGTTCGGCCGGATGGCCGCCCAGCGCGAACTACTGATCACCAGATGGATTCCGAAGTTGAGGCCTTGCAGCGCAATGGTTTCCATCACGGGCAGATATTCGTCGAAATACGGCCCATTGACGGAGAATCCGATATCCCACCCGTCGATGACGAAGAAAACGTCACCGTGTTCGTCGCCGCGGGCGGTCAGCTCCGCCGATTCCGCCGGTGACTGACGCCGGCGGCGGAATTCGCGCATGCTGTCGATTCCCAGCTCGCTGAACAGCGTCTGCCGGTGGGCGATCAGGTTGGTGATCAGGGCGAAGGTTCGCCGGATCCGGTCCCCCTCCCGCGCCGAGGCCACCGATCCCACATGCGGCACGCCGCGCAGGCCGGACAGACCGCCGGAGAAGTCGAGGCAGTAGAACTGCACCTGTTCGGGAGTGTGGGTCAGTGCGGTCGCGATCACCAACGTCTGCAAGGCGGTCGATTTACCCGACTGCGGTCCACCGACAACGGCGAGGTGACCACCCGCGGCCGACAGATCCACGGTCCACACGTCCTGACGCTGCTGGCGCGGCTTGTCCACGATCGCCAGTGGAATCTGCAGCGTCCCGGGCTGAACGGCGGTGACCAGACGTTCCAGGGTGGGCGGCACACCCAGCGGCGGCAACCACATCTTGTGGGCCGGACGGCCGTGTCCGGCCAGCTGCGCGAGCACGGTCTCCATGAGAGTCACCGCATCGTTGTCGTCCTCGGCGTCGGGCAGGACGAGCCGCGGCTCGACGACCGGTTCCGGGCGCGTGGCGGCGACGTGGGCGGCGGTGAACCGTTGCGGCGGTTTGTATCCGCCACCGGGACGGCGGGCGCGCTGCGCGTCCGCCGGTGAGGAAGCCTGTGCGGGCGGCGTATAGGGCGAGCCCACGTACGCGGCCTGGAATCGCTGCAGATCGCCCGCGCCGACCCGCAGATACCCCGACCCTGGCTTCTTGGGCAGGTGATAGGCGTCGGCGGTGCCGATGGCGTCGCGGGAGTCGCTGGTCTGGTTGGTGCGCAACGCGATTCGGTAGGACAGGTGGGCTTCGAGCTCACCCATCCGGTTCGCGGGCACCTTCTGCGAGGCGAGCAGCAGATGGATGCGCAGCGAGCGGCCCAGCCGGCCGATGGCGACGAACAGTTTCGCGAAGTTCGGATGCTGTTCGAGGAGTTCGGCGAACTCGTCGAGGATGATCAGCAGGGTGGGCAGCGGCGCCAGCTGCGCGCCCTGTTCGCGGGCGCGCTCGTAGTCGGCGACATTGGCGAAGTTGCCGGCATCGCGCAGAACGCGCTGCCGGCGCGCCATCTCGCCGTTGATCACGTCCTCCATACGGGTGACGAGATCGGCTTCCTCCTCCATGTTGGTGACGACCGCCGTCACATGGTGCAGGCGGTCGAAGCCGAGGAAGGTCGCACCACCCTTGAAGTCGACCAGCAGCAGGTTCAGCACATCCGGCGAATGGGTCGCGACGGCCGAAAGGACCAGGGTTCGAAGGAATTCCGACTTACCGGATCCGGTGGCGCCGATGCACATGCCGTGCGGGCCCATGCCCTCCTCGGCCGACTCCTTGATATCGAGGTAGACCACCTGTCCGGCGGGGTCGTGGCCGAACGGGATGTTGAGCCGGGCCCGGTCGATGTCGCGGCGTCGCGGCCACTGCTGCTCCGCGCGGATCGCGCCGGGGTCGGCGATTCCGACCATTTCCTCCCAGGATGTCCCGGTACCGGCCTGTTCGGCGACCACCGCTTCCACCACCGTGGACAGCCGGAACGGCGACAGGGCGCGGGCCAGGGCCGTCATGGCCGGAACCGAGATCGTATCGGCGACACCCACCCGGCGCAGCCCGCGTGCGGTCACCTCGTGCAACTCGCGATCCTGCGAGACGGTGAATTTCAGTGCGCGCGGCAAACTCTGTTCTGTGCTGCCCAACCGCACCCAGGTGCAGCCGTCCACACCCGAGACATCGCGTTCGCTGGCCGGGCCGCTGATATCGACGAGCAGGATGTAATGCGTGCGATCGAGGGTGGGCTGGCTGTTGGCCGAGAAGGGGCCGCGGTTGAGTCCGGCGAGCACCTTCGACCGCAGTTCGGCGACCGTGCGATAGACCATCCGGCTCGAACCGATGGCATCGGTTTCGCTCGGATGCTGGGTGTGCGGAAGCCATTTGAGCCACGCCCACCGCGGGGCATCGGGATCGGACAGCACGGCGGCGACGGCCACCTGATCCGGTCCGTGCAACACCGCGATCTCCGCGACCATCGCGCGCACCAAGCCGGCCACCGCCTCCTGATCGCCGTCGAATCCCACCTGCGGGGCCGACAGCAGGTTGATCGCGACCGGCATCCCGCCCACCGTCGAATACGCCTTGGCGAAACGGGTGACCTCGACGACGCCGACGGGATCGAGATCGGAGGTCGGGGCGGCCTCGGGCACGATCACGCGGACCTGATTGGCGATGCGCCCCCGGCCGATGCGCACCCGCAGGAATTGCGGGCTGGCCACCTGCACCTCCCACATCCGCTTCCCGCCGATGAGGCGGGCGATCTCGGCCGGGCCGGGATGGGTGTGGCGCAGATAGGTGTAGAGCTCGGCTTCGGCGGTGTGCACCGTCTTGCGGTTCTCGCCGATCGACCGCAGATAATCCTTGCGTTCCTCGTTGAGCGAGGCGGCACCGCCGGAACCGTTGCCGCCCATGCCCCCGCCGATCATGCCGAACATCGACACCAGCATCATGACCGGGAAGAACATCATCATCGGGTTGACGGCTCCGCCACCGTTGCGGAACATCATGACCATCATCCCGCCCATACCGGCGACCATGACGACCGGCATGATCATCCGAATCCGGGACGGCGGAACGGGTTTGGGCAATTCGGTGGGCGGCTGCAACCGCAGCTCCGTGACCGCCGGCGCCTTCGGCCCGCGTTCGGCGCGGGCCGGGCGGACGAAGCGGCGTGTGCTGGTCATGGACCCCCACCTTCCGACTGCTGTGGCAGACCGACCGCGGACTTGTCGGACGGAATCCCGTCGTGCTGGATGCGTGCGTCACGCTGGGACAGCGCGGGGCCGACCGCGAACAGCGACACCACACTCCACGGCGCGGGCAGCGGCGCCCGCAGGCCGAGTGCGGCCAGAGTCTGATCGCCGTTGCCGTCCGGGGCCACGTCGATCCCGTAGCGCACGCCGCTGTCGGAGATCCAGTACAGCGACTCCCGCAGCGGCGAGGCCGGATTCGCGCCGGTAACCTGGACGAACCGGCCGGTGCCGCCGGGAAGATAGGCGGTGTCGGCGGTGGCCCCGTGCGAAGCCGGGGCGGTGACCAAGCCGACGATCCGGCTCTGCTGCTCGGCGGTGAGCGGGAGCCGGCGCCCGTACAGCAGCTGGGTGCTCGCATTCGGGTCACGGCCGCCGCGCGACCAGTGATAGCAGGTGACGCCGTAACGGTTCGGGTCGACGAGTTGTACGGCACGCGCCGGATAATCCTCGGTGCCGGGCCAGGATCCGGGGCGCAGATTCGCGGCGACCACATCGGGGCCCACCGCCATGGTGGTGGCCGTGCCGTGCGAGTCGGCATTGCGCACGACGGCCGCCAGCACCGCACTGATCTGCACCAGGCCCGACTGCGAGGCCAGATAGTAGGAGGAGGGACGGTCCGGGCTCGACACGCTCAGCACCGACCCGACGGGCACCGACAGACCCGAGGAGAGGGTGGTGATCCCGCCCGCGCCGGGTACGTCGGGCACACGAAGCGGAGGCATCTCGGGTATCGCCTCGATCAACCCGCGAGAGGCCTGCGGAACCGGCATGGTGGCGTCGATACCGAGTGCCAGCGTGACCGCGGAGTCGCGCAGATCGATCGCCGCGCGCACCACACCCTTGTCACGGTCGTCGTAGACCAGCCAGGTGAGCGAACCGTTGCGCAGCAGTCGCGCCTGATCGCCGGACAGCTCATGGGTGGTGTCGTCGTCCACGGTGAGCGGACCGCCGATGGCCGTGGTGACCACCGCGGAGCCGGCGGTCGTGGGCAGGCCGGTAGACCGGTCGATCGGTGCGTCCGCGCCGGTCCGGGTGGTGTCACACACCGACCACGAGGAATCGCGGTCGGTGCTGCCGACCATACTGTCGGGTGCGCCCGGAATCCCGACCCACGGACCGCGCGGATACTTGTCCAGCTCCTGCTGGGAGACCGGCACCGGGTCGGCCGCCTTACCGCTGATCAGCCGCGCCGAGGTCAGGTTCAGCGCCGGATACAGTCGCCCGCCGACCTTCACGTAGAGCGCGCCGCTGTTCTTGTCGGCGACGATGTCGGCGTTGCCGACCTGTTTGGCCGGCTTGAAGAAGGCCATCACCGCCGCTCCCGCGACGACGACGCAGGCCAGGGCGATTCCGATCGAAAGCGCGGTGGACCGGCCGCGCTGCGGATCGTCGATCATGGAGACCTCGCGCCGCACCAGCGCGTGCTCGATCCGGCGCAGCAGAAACCGCCACCCCGATATCTGGTGCTTGGTCACCACCCGGAATCGCGCCATGGCGTCAGCTGGTCGCGGCCGGCGCCAAACCCGACAGCGCGGCGGCGATGTCGAAGGCGTCGATCGTCATCAATTCCTCGTTGGTGAGTGCGGCGATGTCGACGTTCTCGCGGGTGAAGCGGTAGTCGCGTTCGGCCTCGGCGGCCTCGACCACGTTGCGGATGAACCGGCCGTTACCGGCCAGGTCGATCAGCCGGCGACCGTTCTTCGTTTGCGACGCGAGCTGATCGCAGCGTTCCCGCAGCACCTCGCGCGCCTGCTCGGACAGCAGCGAATCCTTCTTGCGCGCAATATGATCGGCGATCTGGACCAACTCGTCGCCACCGTAGCTGGAGAACCGGATGCGTTTGGTGAAGCGCGAGGCCAGACCGTCGTTGGAGGCCAGGAACCGGTCGATCTGATCCTCGTACCCGGCGATCACCACCACCAGCTTGTCGCGATCGTTCTCCATCCGCGCCAGCAGGGTGTCGACGGCCTCCTTACCGAAAGCGTCGCCGCCGGACAGCCCCTCCTGAATCAGCGTGTAGGCCTCGTCGATGAACAGCACGCCGCCGAGCGCGGAATCGATCAGGGCGTTGGTCTTGGGCGCGGTATGGCCGAGGTGCGTACCGACCATGTCGTTGCGCGACACCTCGATCACCTCCGGATTCTCGACTACGCCCAGACCCGCGAAGATCTTCGCGATGACGCGGGCGATCGTCGTCTTGCCGGTACCGGGCGGCCCGGAGAAGATCAGGTGCTGCGATTTGGATTCCACCGCCAGGCCGCGCTTGGCCCGGACCTGATCCATCAGCACGCCGGACTTGAGCCGGTCGACCTGTTCCTTGACCGAATCCATCCCGATCTGGGCCTGCAAGAGTTCCGAGGCCTCCGAAAGCAATGCCTCGCGTTCCTGTTTCGCCGACGCCGCCGCCGCTTCGGCGGGGTCGTCGCCGGTGGTGGGATCCCACAGGTTGGTGCGCGAGGCGAGCAGATCCGGAGTGGTCACCTCGAGCCGGTAGGTCTTGTCCCGGACCGCGCGCTGCCATTCCTCGCGTTCGGACCACAGCCCGGATCCCTGCAGCCCCTTCAGGATTCGATCGGCGTTCTCGTGATCGCCGTTGTGCCGGTACAGCATTCCCAGCAGGAAGTGGGCGTCGGCCCAGATGTAGGAGAGGTTGCCCGAGGAGCTGTCCTCCACGATGCGCTGGGCGCGCGGCATCGCCTCACCCAGGCGGCCCAGATGCGCCAGCGCCTGCGCGGCCATCAACTCGGCGGCGATGTCGAGCAGGCCGTCTTCGATGACCGGTTTGGCGGTGCGGGCATCGAGCACGTCCGACCAGCGCTTGGTCCGGAAGAACAGCGACATCCGGACGAAGTCGGCGACATCGTCGCTGGGTACCTGATCGAGAATGGCGGCCGCTTCCTGCCATTCGCCGCCGTCGGCGTAGGAACATGCCTGCGCGATGGCGATCTGATCGCGGTCGGCCATCGCCACCCGCAGGCCGTACATGCCGATCTCGACCTGACACCACAGCGACCGGTCGACCAGACCGGCGCGCTGCTGGTCCCGATAGAGGTTGTGGACCGATCGGTAGGCGCCGTAGATCACCTCGGAGGTGATATCGCCGGCCATGGCGCGACCCATCCAGGCGTCGCACATATCCGGATCCAGATCGGTCGCGGCGCGAAAGGCCGCCATCGCTTGTTGTTCGTTGCGCACGCCCCCGGCGACCAATCCCAGAGATTGAACACCCGTATAGAACGCGTCCTCGGCCGCTGACACCTGGACATCCCTTTCGACGCTCTCGCCTGCCCGAACCATAGACAGTCCCCCACCCGGGCGAAGATCGCCATTTCCCAACCTTGGGAATATCTGGGGTCACCGTCCCGGATGCCCGGATCACCATGGCGCGACCTGCGCGAACGAAGCGCGACAGCGACACTCGCGACGAACCGCTGTTGAATGTACCGTTATTTGACGGTATGGTTATAGCTGCGGTTCGGCAGTCCTCATCCTGACGATCCGCCCCACGGAACGAGTGCTCGCACACCGCGATCCGGCCACCGGGCACTCGTTCCGCACCATCACATCACCCGGACCACGACGGCCTCACTCGGCATCCGCGACCATTTGACCGTCGAGCCCGAATAGGGCGCCTCGATGACCATGCCGTTACCGGCGGCCAGCTGCACATGCTCGGGGCCGCGCGCACTGAACGAACCGGCCGGGAACACCAGGTCCCCCGGCCGCACATCCTGCGGCGGAATGCGCACCCCGCTGTAAATCTGTTCGTACGTGGTGCGCGGCAATACGACCTTGCCGTCGGTCGCCTCCGCGATCGCGTACTGGGTGAGTCCGGAGCAGTCGAATCCGCCGCCGCTGGGCCCGCCGGCTCCGCCGCCGCCCCACACGTAGGGCAGACCCAAGTACGCACTCGCCGCGCTCACCGCCTTACCACCGGCCGTGCCGTCCGAGGGGACCGGCCGGTGCATCGCGGGCAACGCCCGCGACGTTCGCGCCACCGCGGTGGTCCGCGGGCGCGCCCGGCGCCGACGCCGACGGCCCGGATTCGAGGTGATCCGGCCCCGAACGGTTTTCGGCGTCGCGGGCGGCACGATCTGCGCCGCGTGCCGCTGCGCCTCGGCGAGATCGGTATCGACCTGACGGGCCGCATTCGTCACCGCCGTGTGCGCGGCGTCGAGCAGGGCCGGGCCACTGAAGCGGGTATCGCCCACGCTCGCGATGGCACGCAGCCGAGTCTGCAGATCGGCGATCTGACCATTGACCACACTGCGGCCCTTGATCGTTCCGTCGCCGGCGGCCGTCACCGCCTTCTGCACCACCGCGTCGCGCTCGGCATGCGCCCCGGCCACCGAGGCGTGCATCCCGGCGGTCTCGTGATAGCCCGCCATCAACGCTCCCTTGCGCAGATCGACGGCGGAATTGGACAATGCCGCCGACGATGGCGCCGCATGCACGGTCGGACTGCCGGTACCGTAGAGCTTCAGCAGAGAATTCAGGACGCTGTCGAGTCCGACGGTCAGTTGTGGCGACATTCGACCGCCTCGCCATCGCTGCGCATCGAACGCCTCCCGATTCGGCCCGGCTGCCGCAGGACCAGCGAAACTCGCGGAACTTCGCGTACCCGAAGTCGTCCACGACTATGCGACACCGTCGCCGCGATGCGGAAACCGTATGACTTCCCATTTGCGGGAAGGGCCGACAATGAGGACGAACTCGAGGGAGGCGGTGCAGCGGCATGCCGGAGAACACGGCTGGAACCGACACGATCGGCTTGCCGAAGCTGTTGCAGGACGGCGCCACACCCGCGACCGGACTGCCCGTCGCCGGTAGTGCCGGCGTCACCGGCTCCGGCCCGCTGACCACCAATGTCGTTGCCGGGCCGCAGAATACGGCCGGCGGCCCGCAGACTCCGGTCGCCGGGCAACCGGGGGCACCCGGATCCGCCGGCCCACCGCCGGGTGGTCCCCACGAGCCGGGCGGCCCGGGTCCCACCAAACCGGGACCGACCAAGCCCGGCCCCACGAAGCCCGATCCCACCAAGCCCGGCCCCACCAAGCCCGATCCCACCAAGCCCGATCCGACCAAACCGGACCCCACGAAACCGGACCCGGCCAAACCGGCGCCCCCCACTCCCCCGCCCGCTGATGCCGAGGCGCACTACTGGACCGTCGAACTCGACCCGCCGCCGGGTGCCAAACCGGCCGTGAAAGCGATTGTCGCACTGGCTCGTACCGCGATCCAGACCGCGGTCGACCTGCTGGGGCGCGGTATGCCGGTGCCTCCGCCGGAGGTGGCCAGTCTGCTGAAACCGGTGGTGTTCACCAATCTGGGCAAGAGCGAAACCACCGTCGGCTACCGGCGCACCATCGCCGCGGTGAACGCGCGGCAGACCTCACTGCTCGAGTACGACCAGCAGATCGCGCGCACCTCGATACAGGTTGCCGCCAGCAAGGACGAGACGCTCGCCAGTATCAAGAACATCGTCGCCGAACTGCAGACCGTGGTGAAGGCGGTGCCTCCGAAAGCGACCACCGCCCAGGAAGCCGCCCTCATGCAACAGATCAGCGCGGCGGTGGCACAGGTCTACCGCCTCGTCGACGCGGTCTACGCCGACAACCAGACCCGGGCGGGCACCAGCAGCGGCAGCGGCTCGGGGTCGGGTGGTCCCGGCTCCAGCGGAAGCTCCTCCGGCGGTGGTTCCGCCCCGGGCGGGACCGCGGCGTCGGGCGGCGGCGGCGGGCTCGGTGACATCCTCGGACAACTGCTGCCGATGGCCGCGATGATCCTCCCGATGGGAGCGATGGTCGCGGCGCCGCTGGTCACCCAGGCAATGCAGAAGAACCAGAAAGACAAAGAGGCCGAACTTCATTCGAACGGCGAGGCCACCCCCGGCACCGGCGCCGCGCCGGCCACGGACCCGAACGCGGCGGTTCCGAACGGCGCCGCACCGGCCGTTGCCCCCGCTGCCGCCGCCCCCGCTGCCGCGGCACCCAACGGTGCTCCGACCGCCCTCGCACCGGGTGCGGCCGCTCCTGGCGCTGCCGCGCCCACCCAGCTGGCCGGCACCACCGGCCAGGCTCCCGGCACCCCGCCGCCGGTCACGGCCCCGGCGACCGGCGCGTCGGCCAAGGATCGGACGAAACCACCGACCTCTGCGGCCGATCCGAATGCCGCGCCACAGGAGCCGGAGAACGCGAGCCAAACCGCACAATAGGCGGTCGCACTACTCGAGCGGTGCCGGTGAGCGAGCGAATCGCCCACCGGCACCGCTTCGTTCAGGAACGTCCGGTCACATCGGGCACGGAGGTGTCCGGAGCCGAGACCGCGCCGTGCGGCGGTCCGCCGGCCGTGGGCGGTGCCGACACCGTCGGAGGCACGACCTGTGCGACCGGGGCGGCATCCCGGCCGGCCGGCGCGGCACCGTCGTTCTGCGGCGCGGCGACCTGGCTGGGCGCGCCCGCCGGGCGCGAAACCCGTTCGTCCACACCGGCGGACACCGCGGCCGGAGCGGCGACGAAGCGCGGATGCTTCACGATCTGCTCGTGCGCGTAGACCGCGTCCCGCAATTGCTGCCGCGAGGCCTCACCGGCCAGCAGCAGAACCAGCTCGTTGCAGCGACGTTCGAATACGAGGGCGCGCAGCGCCGCGGCCTCGTCGTCGACCCGCAATTCGCCGACGTCGACCCGGCCGACGTCGACGCGGTGCGGCAGCATGGCCGCGGTGAGCAGATCGTCGGCATCGCGCAGTTCTTCCCACCACGAGGCAGGGATCGGGCGGCCGGATCCGAGCGCGGACAGGATCCGGTCCCGGATGCCGCGCGACTGCGCCGCGTCGGGCCCGGCGGCAGCGCCCCCGGCGACCAACCGATGGGCCTCGTTCGCCAACTCCTCACAACGCGCGCGAATCTGCGTATCCGGCACGGCCGCAACATGTTCCAGTGCCTCGGCGGATCCGGCCAGAGCCAGCCGGTCGGCGGTGTCGGGAGTGAACACGCGCAGGTCGACGTCGTAGGAGGGACCGACCAGATCCTGCATGGCCACACTCGGGAACCGCTGCCGCAGCCCGTTGTCGATCGAGCCGGACGAGACCAGCGCGGTCAACTCCGCACCCGCCTTCCGGCCCCAGGCCAGGCCGAATTCCGCCAGCACCCGCGCCGGATCCGAAACCCCTTCCCACGGGGACGCGGGATCGCCGGAACCGTCGGCGAGCACATCGTCCCAGATCCACGGCGAGGACACCTCGCGCGGGAGATACAACCCGGCCGGGAACCAGCCGCGGCCTTCGTTGGAGGTGATGAACACGCCGGCGCCTGCGGGGCCGCGCAGTACCGCCACGGCCCAGTGCAGGCCCAGCACCGAGGAGTCCACCGCCGCCAGCACGGCACCCAGCAGGGTGCGGGCGATCAGCAGGTCGTTGTCCACGGCGTCGCCGACGACATACGCCGGTTCGGCCTCGGCGTCCTTGGCCTTGGCGACGGCGGCTGCGAACGGGGTCGGCACCGGAACCGGCGGCAGATCTCCGGCGGCGGTGGTGCCGTTCGGTCCCTGCCCGCGCTCGTCGGGGCCGAAACCGGACGGCGGACCGGCGGGACCGCCCGGAGGCACCACACCGGACGGAGGCGTCGTGCCCAGCGGGCCGGACGGCGGGCCCGCGGGACCGCCACCCGCTCCGCCCGGACCACCGGCGGCGGACGGTCCCGTACCCGCACCCGCCGGAGCGGTCGCCGGTGTGGCACCGGTCGAATCCGGTGTGGCCGAGGATGTTCCGGGGGTCGCTCCGGCCGGCGCGACGCCCACCGGGGTGTCCGCGCCGGCGTCACCAGGTGTGCGGGCGCCGGCATCGCCGGGTCCGGAGCCCGGCGCGCCGACCTGTGGCCCGGTGGGGGCCTGTGTACCCGGGCCGGGCAACGTGGGCGAATGCTGGTACGGCGCGGGGCCGGAGCCGTTCGTGTCGTCGTACCGGCGGATGTTCGCGGCGCCGTCCTCGTCGCTGCGTTCGAAGGCCGCGGCGGCCGCGCGCAATTTCGCTGCGGTGTCCCGGTGTTCCCTCGCCAATGCGATACCCGCGTTCTGCCGGGCCTGATAGTAGTCCTGCAGGGCACCGAGCACCGGGTCCGCGATATGGCCGTAGGTGTTGGGGAATTCTCGCAGCCAGTCGGTGGGAGGTTTCGCCCATTCCAGGGTGTCGTCGGCGACCCGATCGTGCTGAAGGGCCAAATCGAGTAAGACCGCAGGGTCGACTTCCATGCTGCCCGACATGCCGAATCAGATCCTTCCCACCGGTGACGTCCTCATTGTCGAGCCTTCCCACTCGCGGGAAGGGGTTACCGAGGGGGCGGCGCGGTGATCGTGGGGCGCCGCGCCGGTTCGGGCGTGACGGTGCCGACCGGGAAGGACGCCAGATATTCCGCCACCTGCCCGTGCGCGTAGACCATGTCGCGCAACCGCTGCCGGGACGGTTCCCCCGCCATCAGCAGGACCAGTTCGTTGCAGCGGCGTTGCGCGACCAGCAGCCGCAGGGTGGCCGAATCGGTGGCGGATCGGCCCGCGGAGTGCTCGGATCGTAACTCTCCCAGCGGAACCCGGGACACGTCCGCCTGCAGTGGCAGCATCGAGGCCGCCAGCAGTTGATCGGCGTCGAACAGTTGCTCCCACCACTGCGACTGCACCTGCCCGCCCTGCAGGATCGTCTGCATGATGCGGTGCCGGAGTTCGGCGGCGCCCAGGGAGGCGAACGGATCGGGCCCCGCCGCCGCGAGCCGCTGATGCGCGTCGTAGGCGAAGTCCAGACCGCGGCTGCCGATCCGATCCGCCGGAATCGCGGCGACCCGTTCGAGGATCTGCGGCGCGGACACCAGTTCCAGGCGATCGGCCAAACCCGGTGCGGGAGTGGAGAAATCCATGGCCGGGCTGGGGTCGACCGCCCCCTCGAGCGCGACCTCCCCCAATTGCCGGGCCAGCAACTCGTCGAAGGGCGCCGAGCACACCAGTGCCGACAGCCGGGCCCCGGTGCGACGCCCCCAGCTCAGCGCGAATTCGGCGAGTACCCGGGCCGGATCGGCCAGCCCCTCCCACGCCGGCCCTTCGGCCACCGACCACACCCACGGCGTCGACAGTTCCCGGGGCAGGAAGACACCGGGCGGCAGCCAGCCGCGGCCGTCGTTGGACGTCACGAACGCGCTCACGCCGCCGTCGTGGCGCATGATCGACACCGCCCAGGCGGTACCGACGGCGGGCACGGCGCCGGCGGCGAGCAGACTCGCGAGCAGGCTGCGCGCGAGGACCAGATCACCGTCGACCCGTTTACCGAGCATGAAGGTGGGAGCCGCCGCGGCCGCCATCGCGGCGCCCACCGCATCTCGAACCAGGTCACCACTGCCGGTGGCCGGCTGGTCTGTGCCGGAGGCCGGCTCGGCACCACCGGGTGACTTGTCGTCGCCGGTATGGCGGCCCGGCGGCTGGCTCTTCGCGGGCCCGGTGGCCGGCGGCGCCGTGACGCCGGACGCGGACACACCGGGAACCGACCCGGTCGACCCGCCGGGGGCGGACGTAACCCGCGGCGCCGCAACGGAATTCCGCGAGTCCGGCGCGGATGTCACCCGCGGCTCCGCCGCCGGCCCCGCCGCGGCGGGTGAGTTCGCGGCCGGTGAACGGTCCGGCGCGAACGCCGGCTGTTGTGGCGTGACCATCGACATCTGCGCCGCCGCGCCCGCCACTACGCCCCACGACGGCGGCCCGTCCGATCCGGTCGCGACATCGGTGCGGCGGTCGGACCGGTCGGGCCCCATCGCCACATCCGGCGCGCCCGATTCACCGGTCCGCCGCTCATCACCAGAATCGCCGGTGCCGGCGCGACTGTCGCCGCCGTCGGTGTCGCGATGCGAAACAGAGTGTGCCGCAGCCGTATCCGAATGCCGCGATGGTGCGTCCGTCGCCGGATGCTCCGGCGCCACCACCTCGGCCGCCTGGGGCCCGCTGTCGGCCTGCGGCGCGGACATCGGCCCGAGCGCACGCCCGCCGCCCACCGGCGCGGCCTGCGGCGCCGGTCCGGTGCCCGGCTGCACCTGTACGGCCGGCCCGGCGGACGTCCCGTCCTCCGGTGCGGGCGCGTGACCGGCGTTCGGTTCCGCATGATCCGGCGCGACGACGTCCCAGCCCGGCAGCCGTGACATCGGCAGTGGTAACCCGTTGGGCCGCAGAAGATCTCGCAGGTCCTGCAAGCTCGGCAGATGCGGGACGAACGGTCCGCCCGCCGGCGGCAATCCCCGGGGCAGAGACCGAACCCCGTGCGTCCCGGGCCCGCCCGGACCGTCGCTTCCCGCTCGCGGCGACCGGTATCGCGGCCCGCCACCCGGGCCGTCGGAACCGTCCGGCCCACTGCGCCACGGCCCCGGCTGTCCCAGCGCTGCCGCGATCGCCGCCAATTCCGGTAAGCCCTGCGGACCGACCTCGCGCAATGCCGCCGCCGCGATATCGTCCACCTCGGCGCGGGCCTCGGCGAGAATCCTCCGGATGTCGCGTTCTTGGCGTGCCTCCGCCTCGCTGCCGTCCCCGCCGGCTTCCTCTTCCTTCTCCCGCGCGGCCGCCGCGGCCGCTTTCGCCGCGCGAATCCGGCGCAACGCATCGTCGACGGCATTGAGGATCCGGTCGCGGGTGCGATCCACCAGACTCGACATCTGCCCGAAGGTGTCGGCCGCCGCGACCAGCGCGTCGACGAATCCGCGCAGTGTGCCCTGTTGTGCCAGCAACTCCCGCTTGATCGGCTCCAGGCTCGCGCTGGAACGGACCCGATCGTCGAAGGCGCGCCGCATGCGGTCGGCCTCACCCGGATCCAGCGCCTCGGCTCCGTCGCGCGCCAGCGCCTCCAGACGACCCCAGGCGCGCGGTGAGATCTGCGGCCAGTTCTCCCCGACGATGGTCGTCCAGTACGGGCTTTCGCGCTCCGGGTTCATCCGGATCAGACCGATTCGGACTGTACGTATCCGCCGCCGTCGATATCGGCGTTCCTCAGGCCCGTCACGGTGCCGTGGGTGCGCGTGTGGGTGGCGTCGATCCGTCCGCGGAAGTCCGCGGCGGCGGTGTCGAACCAGCCGGTGACCTGGTCGAAGACCGCCTTCAAGCGATAGTCGAGCGGTGCCGCCGGGCGTTCGTCCACGGTCCAGCCGCCGGTCGTGGCGCCGACCTGATCGGCGAACGAAACCTTGACCGCCGCGACCTGCCCCGAGGCGGCGATGACGTCGTCGGGATCGTCGATATCCAACATGGCGGGCACCTTTCTCGAAAGTGACTGCGCGACTCAGGAATTGGTGCCGAACTCGGCGATCTCCATGGCACGGTAGGAGGATTCGGTGGGCAGGTCGAAGGAGTCGATCGTGTACGGCCGGGTGCCGTTGTACTCCATCTCCGACCGCAACCCGACCCGCGACTTCGTATGTGCGAGCCTGGCCAGTCGCAGGATCTCGGCGGCCAGCCAGGTATCACCGTTCTCGCGCGCGTCGTCGGTGAGATGCAATCCGACGACCTCGCCGTCACGATCGCAGGCGACCCCGACGGTGTGATCGGGGTTGAACACCTCGTAGACGCGGTTCTGCCAATCCGGTGCGGGCGGGGCGAGTTCGTCCTCGTCGTAGTCGTCGTAGTCGGACATGGTCGGACTCCTGTCGTTGGTGCGAAGCTAGGGACCTGTGACGACGCCCGGGGCGGACACTCGCCCGGGCGGCGCCGAGACGGCGGGGCCGGGCGGTTGCCCGGAGGCGACCGCTTCGTCGGCCGTGCCCGCCAGCTGTGCGGAAATGGCCGACCACGCGTCGTCGCCGACGGTCATGACCTGGTGCAGCTGCCAGAATCTGGTACCCAGATACATCTCCCCGGTGCCGTCCGGTCCGACATCCAGGTGGTCCGGGCCATCGGTGGCGGGGTTGAGCGTGATCGTCGTCAGCGGCGGCTGCATATCGTCGACGTTGACGATCGTGGCGCTGCTACCCGGAATGAAACTGGTGCGGCAGCGTGGATCCGAGGCCGGTGTCAGCTCGGCGCTGTTGGTGGTGATCGTCACCTCGGGATTCAGCAACAACTGCAGGACCCAGGAGCGCGCGGCCGGCTCGGCGCGTTCGGCGGTGATCGAAATCGCCAGCGACGCAGCGAGATCCACTACCAGCACGGCATTCGAACTGGTGACGCCGACGACGACCAGCCGGCGGGCGGTGCCCACCGGATCGGGCAGATCGTCGGCGGCGAAGGTCAACGCGGCAGATCCGGCGCCGGCCCCGGTGACCGGATAGGCGTTGACGGTGCCTGTCGCCACGTCGATCGTGTAGGCGGCCAGCAGATCGGGTGTGCGCTCGGCCAGTCCGGCCAAGCGAACCAGCCCCTCACCGTGCAGCCAGCGCACGGTGTCGGCGACCGTCACACCTCCCGGATCGGTCACGAAACCTGCTCCGGCACAGCGGGTTCGGTCGAATCCGACGTGTCTCCCCAGGGATCCTGTGCCATCAGCAGCTCGTACTGGCGACCTGCGTCGGTGCTGCTCTCCCGGATGGCGGCGATGATCTCCGCGACCAGCTCGTGCGACTCGAACCGGTCCACGGTGCCCGGCGCCAGGTACAGATCGGTGAGCCGGCCCATCGCGTCGACCTCGGGGATGACCGCGCCGCTCGGCGAGGGCCGGCGGGCGCGGATGGCATCGATCTTCTCGCGCAGGTCGGCGATCTTGTGCCGGAGGTCACGCGCGGCGTCCAGGGCCGCCTGCACCTCGGGATGGATATCACTCATGCGGAACCTCCGGTTTGCGTCGGAGCCTGGTTGGCCGGGCCTGGTGTCGCCGGTGTGACGGTCGGCGCGATGGTGGGCTTCTCCCCGATCACCGCGTCGGTATGCGGCGTGTCGTCGACGTACATCAGCCGATCGGGATGCCAGGCCACCACCCGATTGCGTTCGTTGTTCGCACCGCCACCGCCCATTCCGGGCGACATCGGCATATACGGCATCATCGGCGAACCGGCGCCGGCCGCACGCGCCGCGGTACCGGCCGAATTCTGCAGCGATTCGATGACCGGCGTGCGCGGCAGATTCGACGACACACTGCTCACCGCCCCCGTGGACGAGGCCACCGTCGGCATCGGCCCGACCGCGACGGGTGTGGACGTCGCCGAACCGATGGCGCTGGTCAGATCGCCGATCGGGGTCACATCCCCACCCGCGCCGCCCCCGGCGGAATACCCGTAATCGCCTCCGCCGGTGCCGTATCCGTAGTCGCCGTAGCCGTAGTCGTCGAGTGATCCGACGCCGGTCTCGTTGTTTCCGTTCATCCCCATCATGGGCATGCCTGCGGCCATCAGGCCGCTCATCACGGTCGGCAACATCGAGGCGAGGGTGCTCATCATCTGGCTGCTGTCACCGGAGCCGTTCGATTGCCCGGAGGTCGATGCAGCCGTGCCGGTTTCGGAATCACCGGCATTCGCGGCCTGCGAGACACCGACGGTCGAGGAGTAGTTGCCGATGGTTTCCGCCGACCGTGCGTTCTGCTCCTGGAATTTCGCCAGCGCGGCTTGAATTCCGAGCTCGTTCTTCGACCGCATCGACCGCACCAGTTCCTTACGCGCGGCGATGATCTCCTCCGGCGTCGGATGTTTGGCTTTCGCGGTATCGAAAGCCTTTGTGTAGGTGTCGATTCCGTCGGCGAGTGTGCCGAGGGTGGAGCCGAGCGTATCGAGCCAATTGCGGTGCCCGTTCAACTTCGCCGCGGCGTCGCTGCCGACCGGCGTCCAGTGCTGCATGGCCATGGCGGCCGTGTCGACGCCGGCGAGCGCGGCAGCATGTGTCGTCCCCAGATAGTTCCGGATGTCGGAGACGAACCGGGAGGCCGGTCCGGTGCCGGGCCCCGCCCGAAGCTGCTGGGCGAATGTCAGCGGGTCCACCGCACCACCAGACGCCGGAAGCGCGAAACCGGGCGGACGCCGCGGCGTCGGCGGGTCGACGTCGGAGACCGGGTTGGGCAGCACCTCCCCACCCGTCCCGCCGATGGCGCGGGCACCCTCGTCGTCGGCATCGGTGTAGCGCTGCGCGGCCGCGCCGATCTTGTGTGCCGTCCGATGCACCTGGTCCAGGATGCCGGCCATTCCGTTCATGATGTTGGCGGCATGAGTATTGAGTTGCGGAACCGCCTGTGCGGAAATGGGATCGGTCCCCGCGGGGAGCACCCAGCCCGTAGGCATCGACGCGCCCGTGCCTCGCGCCAGCTCGGCCAGTGCCGCCGCGGCCGCGGCGAGCTCGGTCGGAT
This sequence comes from Nocardia africana NBRC 100379, assembly GCF_001612635.1. GTDB lineage: Bacteria > Actinomycetota > Actinomycetes > Mycobacteriales > Mycobacteriaceae > Nocardia > Nocardia africana. The sequence goes on from NZ_BDAV01000006.1 coordinate 582,575, forward strand.
CGACCTGTAACGCCACACCTGCCTCCTCTCACCACGACCTCAGGTCGGCGTACCGACCGCAGCCGACAACACCCCGCCCTGGTGGTCTCCGGGCATCGGCATCCCGGGCGCCGAATCCGCCTGGTGGTCGGGGGCGGTGGCCTCGATACCGCGCGGATGCTGGAATTCGGTGAATGTGCCGAATTCACCGGCCTTTCCGGACATCGTGTCCATCTTGTCGGAGTCCAGCTTCTGCAGATTGCCGTCGATGATCGCTTCGATACTTCCGTCGGTGCCGGAACCGAACACCACGAGTATCGCGGTGGCCTTCTCCCAGACGACGACGTCGCCGGTCATCAGCTGGCTCGGATCGACGTGATCGCCGATCTGCTTGTTGTCGGTCCACTTCGCGGTCGTCTTCTCGTAGGCCTTCTGCGCGTCGGTACCGCCGTGATTGCCGAACGCCGCGTCCAGCGCCTGGGCCACGATGACCGAAACCTTCTGTGTGCGCCCGTCGGGGAACGGATATTCGACCGTGCCGTCGGCACCGGGGGTCCGTCCCGGCGGTACCGCGCCGGCCTGCTGGGTCTGCGAGGAAGACGCTCCCTTCGGCGCCGCATCGGACTGCGCGGTCGCGGAGGCGGGCGACGCCGCCGGTTGGGTCTGCTGCGGAGTCGTGGATGCCGGTTGCGCCGAGACCACGGGCTGTTGCGGATACGCAGGCTGCAAGCCGCCGTTGCGACCGTTGAGGCCCTGGTCCTGCATCTGGCGCATCATCTGCATCTGCGCGAGCATCGGCAGCATCTGACTCATCATGTCGCCCATACCTCCCATGCCGCCCATGCCCGAACCCATTCCCGAACCGAGAGGGCTCATTCCGGCATCCGGCGAGGTCATACCGGCGGGCGTCGCCGAGATCGGACTCGCGCTCCCGGTCGAGCCGGTGCCGAGTCCGCTGGGATCCGACGCGGAATTCGAGCCGTTGGACAAACCGTCGGTGAGCGAACCGCCGGTACCTGTCTGGCCGGCTCCGGCGCCGTCGAGGCCGAAATTGAGCGGGGTGTAGGAGCCGTCGCCGCCGTTGCTGCCCTGCTGGCCGAGCAGGTTGGGGTCGTACGTGGTCCCACCACCGCCACCGCCGCCGCCACTGGCAAGCTGCTGCTGGAGCGACTTGTTCTGATTCTTCAACGCTTCGACCTCCGCGGTGAGCTTCTTGACTTCGTCGGTTTGCCCGTTGACGTCGCTCCCGTCCTTGTCCAGCTGGTTGTGAGCCTTGGTCATCGTGTCCGTGCCCGCGTTGAGCCCCTCGGTAACGTAGGTCATGATGTGCTCGTCCTCCGTCATATTGCCCTGGGGAGGCTGAGCCGCAGCAATGCCGAGGGTGTCGATGAGATCCTTGAGTTTGTCCTGGAATTCATCGCCATGTTTGCCGGCCTCTTTGACGAACTTCGCGACGTTCTCATCGGCCGTTTCCAGACCGTCGTAGGCGTTCCGCAGTTTGATGGCGACCTCACCGTAGGAGGCGAACAAGTCCGAAGTCGCCAACACCGATTGCGTGACCTGCGGGATGGGCGGCTTGTCCGGCGGCGCGATGGTGTCGCGGGAACCGAAAGCCTTCCAATGCTTTTCGAAGGTGTCCTTGTAGTCCCCGTCCAGCCAGTCCTCGATCACCGGCGAAATCGAGAGACTCTTCGGCCACACGCCCTCGCGATACTGATCGGGCACCAGAAGGTTCGGCATCTCCTTGCTCATGCACCGATCACCGCGTCGCTACCGCCGGTCCCGGCTCCCGCGTACCGGTTCTCCTTACCGGCCGGGCGAGTGGGAAGAACTTTCGGTATCGCTTGCTTGTCACTGCCACCGGACCAATCGGCACCCTGAGCCCAGCTCGCCCCGAATCCGCCGATTCCACGCCCGGCGGCCCGGCCGAAGGATCTGCCCACGCCCTTGGTACCTCTGCCGACAGCTGCGGTGGCCGCCTTGCCAGGGATCTTTCCGGCCACCGTGAGCATGAGTTTGCCGGCGGCCTTGCCGGCGAGTTTGTCGCCGACCAGTCCGCCCACCTTCGCGAGTCCTTTTCCGAGGAACTTCCCGCCTGGGATCGCCGCCGTCACGCCGTCGATCAAGCCTTCCTGCAGCGCCTCTTTCATGCTCTTCCCGTCGGCCAGGGCCAGACCGGCCCCCAGAAGACCGCCGGCAACCGGGCCCCACCCCGGAATCATGGACACCGCACCGACCGCGACGTCGCCCCAGTCCATCCCCAGAAAGCCCATGTGTCTACCTATTCGATCCGGGGCCGCCACACATGCGCAGCACGAACAATATTTCCGGTGCCCCGGCGAAGCGTCCGCCCCCGGACCCCGGCATGTCCCCTGTGTTCACTGTCGGACAACCTCCGATCGCGAGTTCCGGGCTCAGGGCCGACATCGATACACAGCATCGAAACGCTCCGGCACGGAGCGATACTCGACCTACTCATTGTTAGCGATTCCCAGCAGTGGGAATTCCTGTTCATCACCGCACCAGTCAGGATGATTCAGGAGGATCCGGGCGGGTCGGAGGAGTGTGCACAATGTCGAATCTCCGCAGCGGAACGCCGCCGATCGAGATGTACCGCAATGGTTTCCGGCGTCGCATGCCACGAAGTGAGCCGCGATGACGAGCGCCGAAGTCTGGCAGGCCACCGAACCGGCCGATACGCAGGAAGCGCCCGCATCCGACATCGGGGCCGAGGCAGCGGATACCGGTAGGACGACGCCCTGGAGCAAGCCCGCCAGGCGGGGCCGCGGGGTTTCCGGCGCGCCGATTCCCGGTAGCCCGGCACCGTCGCACACCACGGCGACGTCCGATACCGCGGCGCCGGTCTCGGCCTCCGCGGCATCGAACTCACCGTGGGCGGCCACCCGGCCGACACCCGACCGTCCGGCGACCATTACTCCCGCATCGGCGGCGAATTCCGCTGCGCCGACCGCGAATTCCGCCGCGGCGCCGGCGGTGACCAACTCCGCCGGGCCGGCGGCGCCCGCGGCCGGCTCGGGCCTCGTGACACACCGGCCTACAACGGCGACAGCCGACACCGGCGCCGACGACGGCCCGATGTCCGATCCCAGCGCCCTCACCGCGGCGATGATGCCCGCCATGAGCATGTTGCCCGTGCTCGCCTCCGCCCTCGCCGGCCTCGGTAAGGGAAAGGGCTCGGGGGCACAGCAATCCGGTTCCGGCAACGGGGCCGGCGCCACCACCGGCGCGCTGACCCCGGAGGCCCAGCAGGCCCTCGACGCGCTGCGGAAACTCAAGGAGACCTACGGCGACGAAAGCAAGACACCGACCACTCCCGACAGCGGCTCCGGGACCGGACGCCTCGACACCGCTACGGCCACGAAGTACGCCGGCACGGGGAAGACGGCGGCGCAGATCCGCGCACACCAGATGTTCCAGCGCACCGCCGCGACGGCGTTCAATACCCTCGACAACGACCTCGTCGACTACATGCGCCGCCATGCGGGAAAGCACATCCTCGACAAGAAGGCCGTCACCCAGCTCCTGCGCGATGTCGATACCGCGCTGGCCCAGCTCGGATCGGCGGCCTACACCAGGACCGGACAGCTGCAGGTCCACCGGATTCTCACCAAGGCCCTCGAACAGGCCACTCGCATCGTCGGCGGTGGCAGTGCGAATTCGAAGGACGCAGCGGCCGAAATCAACCGCCTCACCAAGCAATACATGTACAACCTCGCCGGACAGCAGCTTTCGCCGTCGGGCGGATCGGGCACGACGGTCGGCGGCACCGTGGGGCAGTGGATCCAGCAGGCGCTGGGAGTTCTGTCCGCCGCCGGAATCGATACGAGCCGAATAGATTCGGAGGCGATCGCGATCATCATCCAGCACGAATCGGGTGGTAATCCGTCTGCCACCAACAATTGGGACAGCAACGCCGCGAACGGAACTCCGTCGATCGGCCTGATGCAGACCATCGGCCCGACCTTCAATTCCTACGCGTTGCCCGGCCACCGCAACATCTACGACCCGGTCGACAATATCGTCGCGGGAGTCCGGTACGCGATCTCTCGGTACGGCTCGGTCAGCAACGTGCCGGGTGTGGTCGCCGTCCGTAACGGGCAGCCCTATCGGGGCTACTGATGGCCGGGACGCGAGATTCGGCCGAACCACCGGAGGGCGCCGGACCCCAGACCGGAATCGCCACGTCCGAACCCCGGTCGCGCCCGAGCCGATCTCCGGCACCGGCACCCGCGAGACCCCGAGGCGGTCTGCCCTCGGCGCTGCCGGGCACCGGGGCGGCCACCGCGACCGCGCCGAGCTCACCGGCGCTCTCCGCGGCCGCTCCGTCCGCGAGCATCGCGCCGGCCGCGTCCCTCGCCGGCGGTTCGGATATCGCGATGCTGGCCGGGGCTGCCGCCCCACTGGCGATGGCCGCGATGAGCACCTTGAACTCGATAGCCGGCCACTTCGGCGAGGGCGTCCCGACCGCGGAGACCGGCGGGTCACCGGCACCACCGACCCTCACCGATACGGGCGCTCCGACCGGTCCCATCGCCTGGGACAGCGGTGCTGGTGCACAGTATTCGACTGTGCGGCAGGCACATTCAGCGGAGTCGGGCGCGATGGGCGAGGTGAATACCGAGCTGCGCCGCATTCTCGGAGGCACGGTCGAGGACACCCTCGCGGGTCGGGCGGCGATGGCCGCGATCATCGCCGAGACCGACGCCGCGCTGACCGCGCTCGGCAAGGTCGGCACCGGTGCCACCGCGCAGCGCCAAGTGGTCGCTGCCCTGGATGCCGCCCTGCAGCGCGCCGGTTCGGTCCTGCGCGGCGGGCAGGCGCAGTCGGCCGTCAGCGCGGACCAGATCAACGCACTGGCCGCACGCTATATCCGGGATTCCGGTGGCGGCCGTCCGACCTCGATGTATCGAGCGGCCGGAGCGAGCGGCGGGCCCCCGGGCACGCGGCCGGCGGGGGCGGTCGGCCAATGGATCGATCAGGCGATGCAGATTCTGCGTCAGAACGGATACGACACCAGCCGGATCGATCCGGCCGATATCGCCACCATCATTGCGCACGAATCCGCCGGGAATCCGCACGCGATCAACAATTGGGACAGCAATGCGGCAGCCGGAACGCCGTCCAAGGGTCTGATGCAGACCATCGACCCGACCTTCGACGCGTATGCCCTTCCGGGACACCGGGATATCTGGAATCCGGTCGACAATATCATCGCCGGTGTGCGGTACGCGATCCATCGCTACGGATCGGTGGATCGGGTACCGGGCATCGTCGGCATGCATCGAGGGACCGGCTACGTCGGGTACTGAGTACCGCGCCCCTCAGCTCGCCCAGCGACTCGCGTGATAACTCCTGGGCAGATTGACCACTCGCACCACGGCTCCGGTATGCGGCGCCTCGATGCACTGGCCGTTGCCGATGTACATCATGACGTGACCGGGATTGCCGTTGTTGAACTCCGAATCCGGGAAGATCAGATCACCGGGCTGGATGGCGTTCGGGGCAACCTTCGGCAGCTCGCGGTACTGCGCCGAGGCGACCCGCGGAATCTGCACACCCGCGGCCCGGGCCGCGTACTGCGTCAAGCCGGAGCAGTCGAACGAATTGGGCCCTTCCGCGCCCCAGACGTAGGGATCGCCCTGCTGCTGCAGAGCCACCTGGACGGCCCTCTGCGCCGCCGACGATGCGGTTGTCCCGGCCGGCTGGGTGTATTGGCGGCCGGCCAGGTTGTACATGTATTGCGTGGTGAGGCGGTTGATTTCGGCTGCGGCCTCCTTGGAGTTCGCGCTGCCGCCGCTGACGATGCGGGTGGCCTTCTCGAGGGCCTTGGTGAGGATGTCGTGCACCTTCATCTGCCCGGCCTTGGTGTAGGCCGCCGAGCCCAGTTCGGCCAACTCGGTGTCGACGTCACGCAGCAGCTGTGTGACGGCGTTCTTGTCGAGTTTGTGCTTGCCGGCGAGGCGGCGCATGTAGTTGACCAGGTCGTTGTCGAGCGTGTTGAACGCCGTGGCCGCATTGCGCTGGAACAGCTGATGTGCCTTGATCTGCGCGGCGGTCTTCCCGCTGCCGGCGCTGCTGCCGGACCCGGTACCGGTGTCGAGTTGTCTTCCACCGCCGCCGCTGTCGGGAGTGGTGGGGTCCTTGCCCTCGTCGCCGTAGGTCTTCTTGAGTTTGTGCAGCGCGTCGAGCGCCTGCTGGGCCTCGGGTGTGAGCGTGCCGTTCGAGCCGGATTGCTGTGCGCCCGAACCATTTCCGCCGCCGCCCTTACCGAGCCCGGACAGCGCCGAAGCGAGCATGGGCAGCATGCTCATGCCCATCATCGCGGCCGGCAGGATCGACATCATCGTGTCCGGATCCAGCGGTCCGCCACCGCCGTCGTGCCCGTCCTCGCCTCGCCCGGCCCCGCGCTGCGGCTGAACGGCACCAGCACCGGTACCGGGCGTGGCCGCTTGTACCGGGCCACCGGTACCCACGGTCGAGGCCCCTACACCCGAGGGGATCGATCCGGACGACGCCGGCGGCGCGGCGGGCGGGGCAGCGGGAGGTGCGGGCGCCGACGGCGCAGCGGGAGGTGGAGCGGCGGGTGTTCCCTGCCCCGCCGGGGCCGCCTGCTTGCTCGGATCTCCTTGCGCCCCACCCGGTCCGGGAACAGACGGTGCCGACGCACCCGATCCCCCCGGCTTCCGGTGCCCCGGCTTGGTCCACGGCGTACCCGGACTCGGCGGATTATCACCGTCCTGTTCTGTTTCGGCGTTCGGGTCCGGTTCCGGAACCGGGTCGAGGCCGGTATGCCACACTTCCGCACTGGTCATGATCCGCTCCCCAGGACCCGTTTCACTCGTACCCCGTCACCACTGGGCATGCCGGTCTCCAGCACGCCTCCTGATATCGGGTCGGCGGTGACCACCGCGGCCGGGCCGACCGCGATACCCACCCTGGTCGGCGCGTGCGACCGATAGTCCCAGAAGACCAGGTCCCCGGCCGAGACCTGGTCCGCTTCCACCCGCTGCCCGCACAGGCCTTGGGCGGCAACGGTATCCGGAAGAACGACGACCGAGGAGACATCGGTCCCGGGGTTCTGCGCGGCCCGTCCGCAACCCGCGGCCGCCGGCGCGGGCTCGGCTCCCGCCCGCCCCGCGCTCGCGGTGGGGTCACCGGGCGCCGCGCCCAGCAGCCCACAGCGGCCCGTGGTCCACACCGCCGATGCCTGATAGATCACGTTCTTCACCAGCGTGGCCGCCGCCATCGACTGTCCCACCTGCGCGAGCGCGACCTGACGGGCGCAGTCGACCGCGGCACCGGCATTGGTCACCCGCAGCGCCGGCAATTGGTACGGCGCGGACCGCATCGCCGTCACACAATCACGCTCCCACCCCGACACCTCGGAATCGTCCGGGGCGATGGTGAGTTCGGCGAAGGGATTGGTGGTCGGAATGTCCGACGGCCGGATCGTCTCGGTCGTTCCGGTGTTCACACCGGTCTCGGTGGTGCTGTGCTCATCGGGTCCCAGCGCACTGTCGCACTGGTACCGGAAATCCGCCGAGGCCGCCGAGCCGGAGCTGTCGGTGGCGACCACCAGGACGGTGGCCAATCCGAACACTGCCGCCACCGCGAGCAGCCCCAGCCATACCCACGCCGGGATCATCGCGAGGAGTATGTACCGACCCAGCATTGCTCACCTTCCGGCCTCGGTAGGACCGCAGCGGATAATTCGCGCCCCGCGGCCTCCTGAACTCTCGCCGTCGACCATCGCCCGCACCTACTTGAACCTCGCGGCGACCGGCGCGAGCGTGGTAGCCCATTGCGCGGGCGAGCCGCTGGTTCCCCTCGGTGTCACCGAGTTCCACGGAGTGCCGCTGACTCCCGCCACCCAGTGATCGGTATCGACAGCGGCGTCGATGAGATTTCGAAGCTCACGAATATGGTCGCCGTTGGTCAGATCACCGAGCATTTCGTGTGTTTTCGCGTCGATCAGCTTCGCGTGCTCGTTGCCGATCCACTGCCGCATGCGCTTGGCACCCGTGCGGCCGATACCCGCATCGATCAACTCCTGAGCGGCGTTGCTGATGGGACCTCCGCCCTTCTTGGTGAGTGATTCACCGTTGATCACTTTCTGGAGTGCGTCGATCCGCTCCTTGCGATCTCCGTGCAGGTCCGACATGTACGCTTCCACGTACGTCTTTTCGTTGGCACTGAGATCGACACCGCCCGCTTTCATCCGGCGCAGTACCCGCGACGCCTGGCCCAGAGTCGCGAAGTCGGCGGCCACCTCATCTGCGCTGGCATCTCCTCTCATCATCAGACGAGCGGAGTTCTGTGCTCGCCGGACCGCGGCCACCACGAGCTTCAGATCCTTGTCCGCCAGCGATTCGTCATCGGATGCCTTGGAGATGATTCCGCGCGACCGCAGCACGTGATACAGCATCTTCTCGTCGCGTACGCCCGATCCGATCAGCGCGCCCATGGCGTCCGGGATCGTGCCACCGACGTCGAGTACACCCTGCAGGCCGGCGGCCAAGCCCATGACCGAGTTCTTCCCGCCGTAGGCGTTCATCTCGGCCTTCGCCGACCGCGCGAACAACGGGCGGTTCAGCATCGACTGGGCATACGAGCCGAATCGGCCACCGAATCGCGGGTCGTCCACCCACACGCCCGCCTGCGCGTCGGTCATCAGCTTCTTCAGCTTCGACTGCGGGTGAAAGCCGCCCGGAAGGGCGCCGAGCAACCATTCGGTCAGGGGCGAGTTCGAGATGGTGCTCGCTCCGGCCATGACGGCCATCATCGTGCCGCTGCCCAGCTTGTGGTGCGCGCCCATCTCGCCCATCCCCAGCGCATGGCCACCGCCGCCACCACCGCCACCGCCGCCGCCGCGCCCCGGATTCTGGATGGCCAGTGCGAATCTGTTCGCCACCCACTCGTTTCCGCTGTCCAGACTGGCGGTCAACCGCTTGAACTGGAGGAAGCCGACGATCATGACGATGGCGCCGATGACGAAGACCGACATTTCCTGGCCCTTGGCCTGCCGGAACAGATCTCCGAAGAACAGCAGATAGACCCCGAGCGCGATGATCTGGACGCACATCCGCACCGCGGACATCATTCCGTGCACGACCGCGCGCACGGTGAAGGTCTGGGTCGGACCGTAAACCAGTCCGCCACCGGCGAATCCGAAGATCGTCATGATTCCCCAGTACACCGAGTCCAGGGCCGACCAGATGATCTTGAGCGACAGATAGGCCGCGAAGACGAGCAGGATCGTCGCGGTGATCAACAGCAGCAGACCGGCCCCGATTTGCCCGAAGCTCGGATTGTTCGCCGCGTCGGCAGCCGCCTGGTCCCCGCACGCCTTCATTCCGTCCTTGATCTTGCCTTCGCTTCCCGACCGAACACCTGCCGACCAGGCCGCGGCGCACCCGGGCCGATCATCGACGACGTGGCCGAAATTCCACACCTGCAACGGACGGCGGGCGAAATTGTCGGCCATGTCCTGCTGCAGGGTCGGCACCATGGCGGACGGATCGGGATTGCTGTTGCCGTTCAATCCGGCCGACACCGACAGGCCGACATTGCGTCCCTCGGCCAGCAGCCCGTGCGAGGACAGCACCTCGCCGAGCGGATCGGACAGATAGACCGGCCCGATCACCGCGACGACGAGCATCGTCAGCACTTGGACCACGGCCTTGGCGTGAAAGCCGCGCTGGAAGAAGTAGGCGGCGAAGAAGGCGCCCAAGGATGCGAAGGTCGCGAGCATGATCGGCGTCGCCAGTTGCCCGGACAGGGCGTGCGCCACCCCGTTCAAGGGCACGCTGAACACATTCATCCAGCCGAAGTCGAGCACCCAGCCGACCATCCAGGCAGGCAGGGTGACCAGCACCATGAACAGGGCGAACAGCAGGCCGAGCACGATCGCCAGCCCCGTATTGCCGGGATGCAGGATGCCGCCGTGGTTGGTGGCGTAGACGTAGTCGGCGAGCGAAACTCCGAAGGAGTCACGGACTTTCGTCCAGCCCAGCGCGCTGTTGCCGCCGGGCCCCTCGGTCTCGGTCTGGACCGCCGCCGTGGCGGCCGCGCCGACCACCACCGGGACGACCAGGAAGACCACCGCGACGATCACCGACCAGGTGATCCACCGGCGCCGCCGGGTCGCGGTCAACCGGCGCCGGCAGCGGCGGGCGACCACGCGCGGCTGCCACTGCTCGGCGTCCCAGAACTCGAGCTGTCGCGAGGCATCGAACAGTCGCGGACCGCGACGGCGGTCGAGGGCTGCGCTAGGGGTACTCATCGGCCGGACTTCCGCTCACACCGGCACCTGCCGGGCCACCACCGGCCGGCGCGCGCCCGCACCCGCGGTCTGCGGCGTACTGCCGATCGCCTCCGCACGATCCGGCCGGGCCGGACCGAAGACCTTTCCGCGGCCGATGCGGTTGAGCGCGTCCCGCATGAACATCTCGCCGCGGCGTTCCTCCGGCACGGTGCGTCCCGGACCGCTGGGCGGTGACGTCTCCTCCCTCAGCACCTGCAACAGGAACGGGGTCTCGTCCAGGTCGACACCCAGCCACTGCAAACTGTTGCGCGCCAGCGTTTCGTCGCGCTGCCGGAAGACGAAGCGGTTCGGGATCAGGTTGTGTGCCGCGCCCTGGAAGTCGGTGGCCGGATCGTGTGAGGCCAAACCGATGGCGGCCAGGTGCTTTCGGCCGTCGCGGCTGAAATCGGAGGTGACGGCGGAACCGACGTGGGTCTGGGTGAAGTGGTGGGCCTCGTCACCGACGAGGAGTCCGAACCTGCCGTTGTCGGACAGAAACGCCTCGCGCGCGGCGACTCCCACGAGCTCGTAGAGTGCGGTGCCCAGCCGCTTGGTCAGCGGCAGCCGGTTGTAGAGGTGCGGGGTCGTCAGCTCCTCGGCCGTCGGCAGCGCCAGATTGTGGCTGCGTACCACGGTGGCGGCGGCATCGAGCCGCAGCACCGGCAGCGTCGGGTCGAACAGCACCGGCACCCGATCCAGGATCGTGCCCAAACGGGCGGCCAGATCGGCGAATTCGTCACCGTGGCCGGCGTCGCGCAGCCGGCACACCACATGGTGCAGATCCAGCATGCTGCGGATGCCGTGCTCGGCGATGCCACGCGGCGTGAGCAGACTACTCATCGCCGCACCGGCACCGGAGGTCGGCGACAGATCCAGCAGCGGCAGAATCGAATCGAGCGTGCGCTCGCCGGCCACCCGGGGCGCGAACAGCCGCAGCGGGTCGAGCGAGACGGTCGGGTTGCTCAGATCGATGACGACCGCGTCGTCGATGGACGTGGCGAAGTACTCCCACTCCCCGACCTGACTGCGGTCGATGGCGAGGAATTGTCCGCCCATGTCGTGGACGAGCACAGCCATCAGTTTCAGGAAATACGACTTGCCCGAACCCAATTCGCCGGTGACCGCGAACGAGGCGGACAGGTCGTGCAGCGCCGCCTCCATGATCCCGAAATGAATGGGCTCGTAGTTGCCCGAGAGCAGGTTCACCCCGATGACGGGGCCGCTGTCGTCGCCGATCTGACTGGTCGTGAACGGCACGAAGCCCGACCACATGTCCGAGGGCAGAATGTGCGCGAAGTCGTCGTAGGCGCGCCGGTGCGGACTGCCCGGGATCATCATCGACCACAGATCGACCTGGGCTCCCAGCGGCGCCGTCATCTCGACCTGGAAACGCTTGTAGCGCCGCTTGAGAGTGTTGACGGCGTCCATTGTGGTCTCGTGTGAGGAGCTGCCGACCGCGATCACCGTCGTGAACGAGACCTCGGATTCACCGCTGTTGACCTCGAAGTGATGGTTGTACTCGGCCAGCATCGCCGCCTTGGACATCAAGGTGTTCTGCGCGAAGGAGATCTCCTGGTCGCGCTGATCCATCTGTTCACCGAGGCGCCGCAGATTCAGTTCGTTGCTCTTGAGGACGGATTCGGCCGGTTTGGTCGACACTCGCATCGCCCAATCCACCGTGACGTCGTCCATTCCTTCGAGCACACCGAGGAATTCGCTGCCGCCGGGAAAAGGCATACCGCCGTAGGGGAATGCGTGCGGGGTGAGCATGGCCTGATACGACGGGCGGAATTCGTAGTCCGGCTGGACCACCTTGATCACCGGCACGAACGACGGGCGCAGGCGGCGGCTGTCGGCCTGGGCTCCCTCGTCGAGGGCGGCGGACCGGAAGACCGCTGCGGTGGCATCGTCGATGACTCCCGCGCGGGTGGGCGCGACCGGATCACCCGCAGCGCCACGGGAGAGATAGTGCTCCCACAACCACTGGAATATCGCGGCCGGCACCGGGACCGGATCGAAGTCACCGCCGATCCGGGACAGGATCTCGTTGGCCTTCTCGTCGTATTGATCGAGCGCCTCACGCGAAATCGACGAGACATCGACCGAGGTCGAACCACTGCGCCACATGCGCGACAGCCCCGAAATACCGGCGCCGGAATTTCCCACCGGAATGCTCAGCAGGAATATCCGCGTCTGCGGCAGGATCGCCTGCACCCGCTCGTAGGAGGCGACCACCTCGAGCGCGTAGTCCTCACATTCGTCGAGATCCACGCCCTCGACCATCTTGCTCAGCACGTCGAGCGTATTGAGCCGGGCCTGGATGCCCAGCAGCAGCGAACCGGCGGGCAGGCTGTTCACCAGCGCGTGGTGCGCCGATTTCACGTTGTGTTTGTCGCCCGATCGGCGCAGTCCGTAGCCGAGGGGATTGATGAAATAGGTGGCGGTCACCAGGCCGGCGTGCGTGAACTGGAGGTTTCCGCGCACCGCCGCGGTCGGCTGCAGATCGCGAACGAATGCCATCAGCCACGCTCCCCGGCCGGCACGCTGTCGTTGTCGCTCACCTTCGCCAAAGTCCTACTCCATCTGTCGAGCACATTGCCGGGCAGTACGCGGGTCCCCGGTCGTTGCGGTTCAACGGCATCGGCCCGTCGGTCGGGCAGAATCACCACGATGCTCTCCTCGACGTACATCGTGTGCCGCGCGGAGTCGGCCGTCACCGGAATTCCCGAGGCGGACACCGGCTTTCGGAACAGGATCAACCGCCCTACCCACATCACGCGGGAGGTCAGCCGCACGCCGGTGTACGGAATCAAGCCGATGCCGAACACCACGGCGACCGTCAGCGCCACCCCGATCAAGAAGGTCACCGCCGGGTTGATCGGCAGCGTCATCGCCAGAACAGAGGCGATCAGGATCACCACCACACCGGAGATGATCTGCGGCAGGGTGTAGGGCCCGAACGGAAGCTTCTGCCCGTTCTGGGCCTTGCCGATCATGATCGGGACACGTTTGATCGGCGTGTAGACCTTGATCAGCTCAGTGGCCATACACTCCGCCGACGGGCTGATCCGGCACGATGCGGTTGGAGTCCACCCGGGCGTAGTTCACCACGGTGGGCAGGATCCAGAACAGGATCGCCGCCACGATGGCCGACGCCGCGACGCCCAGCACCTTTCCGGGGGACAGTTTCGATTTCACCCCCTCGGAGATGAGCAGCGTCATACCCGCGATCGCGATGATGATGATGCCTGCCCAGCGCACGAATTGCAGGATGTTGTAGAGGATGTACCCGAGTTGACTTCCCATGACGCCGTCCTTTCCGGATCAGTTCTGTGTCGCCGGTGGGACCGAGACCGCGGTCGACGGTGCGGTGGTCGGAGTGCCGGAAGCGGACGCCTTGCCGGAGTCCTGCGTCTGTGCGCCGGAGACGACCGCCATCGGATTGCGAAGGGCCGGAAGCGCATCCATCGATTGCACCTGCCACTGTCCCGAGTTGCGGATCATCGTGAGCGGATAGGCCAGCGTCGGGGCGGCGCCGGCACCGGCCTTCGGATTGATCGTGGCGAGTATTTTCGCCGAGCCCGCGCTCGCACCACAGCTCGCGTCCTCCGACGACACCGTGGTCGTCTCGACGGCCGTGTACGGGGCAGGCTGCAGGGCCGCGATTCCGGAGTTGGGTGTGACGTAGCGGGCGACGTCACCGGATCCGGTGAGGTAGGCCGCCAGGAATCCGGAGGCCACCTGTGCCAGCGGAGTGTCGGTGCCGCAGGAGATCTCGTAGTTCAGCACCAGATCGTTGCCGCGGCCGGGTGCGCCGACCGCCGACGGGAGTGCCAGCGCGCGGCGGCGACCGTCGGCGGCGACCGAGACCGGCACGCGGTAGTACTCGCGAAGTCCACCCGCCGCACCGGTTTTCGCGACGCGCACCGATACCGTCACCGCCCAGACGTCCATACCGCTGGTACCGATACTGCGCGAGGCGAAGACCACGATCGGATCGGACACCTGCCGAGGTGTGGACGGAAGCGTCATCTGCTGTGCGCCGACGAATTCGGCGAGCTTCTCCTGCTGCCCGTTGGTCGCCGACAGATATGTCACCACGAATTCCTGCGCGAACGATTCCGCGAGTTGCGCATTGCCGACGAGCGTGGCGGTCGTGGCATCGGACGGTCCCGGCGGCGGCGTGGCGAACCAGCTCAGTACCGCATGCCCGCCACCGAGGACCGCCAGCACGGCGAGCACGGCGAATACGGCGTTGTCGCGGCGGCGGCGAGCGGCCATCCGGCGAAGTAACTCCTCGCCCGAATCCGCCCGTCTGCCAGCCGATGTCCGCACTCTCGAAATGGTAGAGAGCTGCACCACGCCACCCGTTTCAACTATTCCCCGGGATGGGAACTCCGCCGGCGATACCGGCCCGTCGTCAATACACCGGGCTGCGATTCATTCGAAAGGCGAGCCGGTGCTGAAGTTGATCGTCGTAACCGATCGGCACCCGATGGTGGCGCGCCGCGAACGCCTCGCGATGCGGTTCCATCATCGGGACATCGTCGGCGACCCGAACCAATTGCGCGATGGCCAGCTGCCGCGTGGAATATCCCGGGTACGGATACAGCAGCATCGAGGTCGGCGTGTAGCTTCCGCCGTAATTGAGCGCTCGCACCGTGACTCCCGCCGTATCGCCGGCCGCCAGGCGTCCGCTGAGTTCGATCAAACGGCCGCGGTCGTCGGGATGGAAGACGTCGACCGGACGGAACAGATAGTCCCAGCGCATCCACGGCGCCGGATCGGTGAGCCAGTGCGAAATGCTGGTGTGCTCGAGTTCGATGACCGCCAGATGCGTTCCGGCTCGCCGATGCGCCTCGCGCAACCCGACGCGTTCGAGAGTCGACCACGTCGCCGGCTGATCGTCGGAGGACACATCCTCGATCAGCCACCACGCGCCCCGGGTGCGGTCGTCGTCGCGCGCGCGGATGGTGACCCGCCATCGGCCGGGCCGGCCGGAGCTGTGCGGAACCGCGACGTCGAACTGCATCTTGGCGCCGGTCTTGGGCTCATAGAGCAGATCGAGCACCTCGGAATGACGATCGAAGGCCGTCATGCGGTGGAACACCTCGGCGATCGACATCCGGGGCACGTACTCCTGCACGTCCACGCCGGGTAATCGGGTGATCCCACTGGGCTGCTGCACGGTCTGGGAATCCAGATCCCAGATCGCGCCGACCGCGGGCCGCGGCTCGGCGGCCGGGGCCGCTGCCGGTCCGATCCAGAGCCGCAGGCCGTGTACATCGCCGGCCGGGCCGAAGACCGGCCGCAGTTTCAGTTCGTGATGTCCGGCTCGGGTCGGAATCCGCAGATCCACTTCCTCGGCCCGGTCCCGCGCCGAGTGCAGCGCATCGGCCAGCCGCGCGGTGGTGAGGCTGTCGTAGACCGCCGGCATCTTCGCCAGCACCCGCTGCACGACTCGCTGCCAGCTCGCGAACTCACGCGGCGTCTCCCCCACCGATGCCACCGTCATCACATCCGGCATCAACGTCTCAATGGTTATCCATGGGATTACTGCGTCGCTTCGCATCGCGCTCGCCCGTACCAGCCGTTCCTCCGGGGGATCTGACTCCGACGAGTCAGCTCGTTACCTGTTTAATGTACCGTTAGATAGCGGTTCGATCAACAGGATGCGATATTTCCGCAGGTAGCGGGTCGGCATTCGAAGGCAGAACAAACCGACCGGAGCATGTCATCCCACCATAGGACGCAACGTGCTCCGGTATCGGCTGTTCTGTGGAGTGCGGTTTCGGTCAGGCGCCGGCCATGATGCCGAGGACTCCGGCGCCGGCCAGCACGCCGATGTCATCGATCTCCGACGGGATCACCCGCAGCCCGGTGAGGAATCCGATGCGGGCGTGCGTCGCCACCGCCGCGTTCAGCGGTTTCCACAGTGCCGGACCGGCTTTGGACACCGTGCCACCCAGCACCACCAGGTCGAAGTCGAGCAGGGGGGCCACCGAGGCGATCGCCCGGCCCAGTGCAGTGCCGGCGCGATGCAACCCCTCGGTCACCACGGAATCCCCGCCCGCAGCCGCGGCGTTCAGTTCGGCCACGGTCGTGCCGCCGAAGCCCTGCGCACGCGTCCAGCGAAGCAGCGACCGCCCGCCGGCCACGGCTTCGACACAGCCGCGACCTCCGCATTCACAGGGGTCGTCGAAGCCCGGCACGAGCACGTGACCGAAATGCCCTGCGTTGCCGGTGCGCCCGACGACGGAGAACCCGCCGACCGATACGCCCGCGGTGATCCGGTCGGAGACCAGCACCGACAACGCGTCCATGACTTCACCGGTGGCGCCGAAGTTCCGCTCCGCCAGCGACATACAGACCCCGTCGAGACCGATCTGTACATTGGCCGCCGGGAACAACGCGCGAACCGCCTCGGTCAGCGCGAAACCGGTCCGCCACTCGGGTATTTCGACGGGCGCCACCACACCGGCGGACATGTCGATCGGGCCGGGCGAGGCGATTCCGACGGCGGTGACGTCCTGACCCTCGGCTGCCTCGACGAGCAGGTCGCGGCATACTTCCCAGGTGCCGGCAGCCGGTATCGGAACGCGGCGGACGTCGTCTTCCTCGACATCGTCGGCCACCCGGCATGCCGCGAAGCCGTCCACACCGATCTGCAGAGCCAGAACCGTCATTCAGTCACCCACCGCCACAATCGTTTCCATCCATCCGCGCGTTGGTCACGCGCCGATCCCGGTCGGCCGCAGCCGATGCCCGAGCACGATACGCCGCCGTGGAGTGGGCGGCGCGGGTTCGGCGCAGACCGGCCGCGTACCTGTGCGAATGATCCGCAGCGGACGTTTGTGGTCGATAGGGGCGGTGCGGTGGCGGTCGAGGTTCTCCACGATCTTGCCCGCGCTGTCGTAGGCGACACCGGCCCAGATCATGGCGCGGGGACCGTCACCGCGCGTGATGAGAGTCTGTGCGAGCTGGGAACATTCGGCCAGCAGCGGGCAGCCGGAACAGATTCGTACTGCGGCGCGCCAGGATTCGAGGTTGCCCACGTCGAGATCCCAGTCGTCGGGGCCGTCCGCGCAGGGCGGGCGATGCGCGGCGCGCACCGGTGCCGAGGCCGCGGGAAGAGGTGAAAGCGCGGTCGCCACAGGGGATCCGAGGGGAAGCCGACGCGAGTGCAGAGTGCTCATTTCCGTCTCCGGGGATGCCGAGGACACACGTGTGCAATCACCGTGTGGTTCGCAGACGTGGCCCATGGTCGGGCGGGCATCGGGGCTGCTCAACAGTCCCCGGCAACCAGCAGCGAACTGCTGTACTCGGCACGTTAACCCACGATTTGGCTGTCAGCAACCACTTCCGCCGCTATTTAACGGCACATTGACCAAGTCGTTGCACGGATGTATCGTCACTTAACGGGACGTTTTTGTACGGTCCGTTTTTCTACGGGGTAAGTTGTGATTTCCTAAGAGGTATGGCTGTGCACTCGGAGTACACGATCGACGAGCTGGCGCGGGCAGCAGACACCACCGTGCGCAGTGTCCGCGTGTACCACGAACGAGGGCTGTTGCCGTCGCCGGAGGTCCGGGGGCGCATCGGCTACTACGGATCCGATCATCTGGAGCGGCTGCACACGATCAGCCGGCTGCTCAGCCGAGGTATGAAGCTCAACGGAATCCGTGAACTGCTCGAGGCATGGGATCGTGGCGACGGGCTCGCCGACGTCCTCGGGGTCAGTGACAGTCCGGGCGAGCGCGAACCCGTTGCCGCGCAGGAGAAACCGGCCGTCGACGACCCGCTCGCGGATCTGCCCGACTACGTCAAACAGGCGCTGGCCGGCAGTTCCGACCCCCTGGATGCCTATCGGGTCGCCAATCCGCGGTGCGGCGATCTCGCCGCGCGCCTCATCGACAGCGGGGTGCCCGACACCACCGCCTTCCAGCTCGTGGAGCGGCTGCGCGCGGACTGCAATCAGATCGCCGATCGCTACGCCACCGAATTGTTCTACTGCCTGGCCGGGCAGGCCTACGAGCGCTCGCAGCGCGACAGCAAGGACCGCGCGCGGCTGGAGACCGAGGTGGCCATCGCCCGCCTGATCGTCACCCGCGCCGCCTCCGAGCTCATCGACCAGGCCTTCGCCCGGCACGCCGAACTGCCGGCTCCCAACGAGCCTGCCCGATAAGTCCGGTTGTTCGACGTGTCCGGCGCACCGTGCCGGTACGCTCGGGTGAATGCGCAGGCCTCTCGTCCCGCGGCGGGTTCGCGGAATCAACACGCTGGATCGGCGGCTGGTCGACCGGAGCGCGCGGTTGCGGCCGAGTACCGCCGACACCGTGCTGCGTTCGCTGAGCCACGCCGCCAACGCCAACCGGCTGTGGATCGCGGCGGGTGTGGGCGCGATCGCTGTCGGGACCACGGCTCAGCGCCGGGCCGGGGCGCGCGGACTCGTCGCCGTCGGCATCGCGAGCGGGCTGGCCAACGGTGTCGGCAAGCCGCTGTTCCCGCGGCGCAGGCCACCCGCCGAGGCGGTGCCGCAGATGCGGCGCCTGATCTCACCGCCCATCTCCTCGTCGTTTCCCTCCGGCCACGCCGCCTCGGCGGCGGCGTTCGTCACCGGAGTGGCGCTGGAGTCACCGGCGCTGGCGGTCGCGGTGGCGCCGGTGGCGGCGGCGGTCGCGTATTCGCGGGTCCACGTGGGCGTGCACTGGCCCACCGACGTGCTCGCCGGCGCGGCACTCGGCGCCGCCGTCGCGGTCGGCACCAGGCGGTGGTGGGCGGTCCGTCGCGACGAACCCGCGACGGTCGGGCCGGCACAGCGGGTCGAACCCCTGATCGGCGGCGACGGCCTGCTGTTGGTCGCCAATCCGAACTCCGGTAGCGGCGACGGCGGCGGGCTGCTGGCCGATCTGATCCGGAAGCTGCCGGCCGCGACGCTGCTCGAACTCGGCGACGACACCGACTTGGATGCCGAGATCGACCCCCTGGTGCGATCCGGATCGATCCGCGCGCTCGGCGTCCTGGGCGGGGACGGCACGGTCTCCGCGGTCGCGGAAGCGGCCGTGCGGCACGGGCTTCCGCTGGCCGTCTTCCCGGGCGGCACCCTGAACCACTTCGCCCGGGACATGGGGATCGAGGATATCGCCGCCACCCTCACCGCGCTGTCCTCCGGGCAGCTGGCGCTGGCCGACACCGCGCGGGTGCGCCTGGACGACGGCAGCGAACGCACCCTGGTGAACACCGCGAGCCTCGGCGGTTATCCGGATTTCGTCCGATTGCGCGAACGCTGGGAACATCGCATCGGCAAATGGCCGGCCGCCGCGGTGGCGATGGTGTGCGTGCTCGTGCGCGCCCAGCCGCTGCGCACCACCATCGACGGCGTTCCCGCGTCGGTGTGGATGTTGTTCGTGGGCAACGGAATCTACCGTCCCGGCGATCAGGTGCCCACTGCCCGAACCGATCTGCACGGCGCCGGTCTGGATATCAGGTACCTGCGCGCGGACCGGCGGTTCTCGCGGTTGCGCCTGATCTGGGCGTCGCTCACCGGCACCCTCGGCGATTCGCCCACCTACGTCCACCGGCATGCGGACAAGTTGCGGGTACGCGTGGACGGGCCGCCGATCTCGCTGGCCACCGACGGCGAAGTCGACGCGCGCGGAACGGCTTTCGAGTTCATCGGCGATCCTTCGACACTGCCGGTGTTCCGGGTTGCCGACCGCGATGCGGGGCCCCGCCGCTAACCCGCACCGGAGACTGCGCCGAGAAGAAGTACACACCTCATGGTATGAAATCCCTAGTTTTCACATGATGGAGGTGTCGGATCGTGACGCAGGCCAACCCCATGACGGTCGAATCGGCCGAGGCCGCTCTGGCCCGGCTGACCGCCCACGATCGCGGCGTGCTCACCGATCTGGTGTGCCGGGTCGACAAAGCGGCCTCCGGCACCGCTGCGGCCTGGTCGCGGAAGGCGTCGCTCGTCGACGAGGTGGTGCGCTTCCTGGTCGATCGGCATCTGCTGCTGACCCATTTCAATTGGGGCGCTTGGGAAGAAGGCCAGCAGGCGATCCAGCGCCGTGACCGCGCGGCGCTGGCGACCTGCACCGCGCAGCAGTGCCTGCAGTACCTCACCCTGCTGGTCCGCGCGGACCGCTTCACCGAGGGCACACTGGCCTCGGCCTTCGAGTCGGGGCTGATGCAGGCGCTCCTGCACCGCCTGCATCAGCACACCTACCCGCACGCGGGACGTTAACCCTCGGCCAGTGCCCGCACCCGGGCGAGGACGTCGGGATAGCGCTTCAGATGTGCGCCGCCGTTGAGATCGATGGCCGCACCCGTCATCCAGGCCGCCCGGTCGGAGGCCAGGAATGCCGCCATCTCGGCGATCTCCTCGGGTCGACCGCTGCGCCCGAGCGGGGTGTTCTCGAGGTATTCCTCGGTCAGCCCCGGCACGTAGGCGATACCGGCGACCAGCGGCGTGTCGACCAGGCCCGGACTGATCGCGTTCACCCGGATCCCGCGCTCGGCCAGCTCCAGCGCCGCGACCTCCACCAGCATCAGCACACCCGCCTTGGCCGAACAGTAACCGGCCATTCCGGTACCGGGCTGGCGGCCGTTGAGGGAGGCGATGCAGGTGACGGATCCGCCGTCGGCGAGGTGGCGGCCCGCGTATTTGATCGCCAGGAACGATCCGGTGAGGCAGACGTCGACGGTCGTTTTCCAGTGTGCCAGTTCGAGTTCGGTGATCGGGCCGGGTAGCGACAGGCCCGCGCAGTTCACCACCGCGTGCAGGTCGCCGCTCGCGTCGAAGCCGGCCGCCACCGAGGCCTCGTCGGTGACGTCGAGCGCCACCGCGCTCGCCGCATCGCCGATCTCCGCCGCCACCGTGCGCGCGGCCTCGAGATTCACATCGGCGACCACGACGCGAAAACCGTCGCGCGCCAGTGCATGTCCGGTGGCGCGGCCGATACCCGAACCACCGCCGATCACCATCGCGCCCCGGGGCTTCGGCGCCGCCTCGGGCGCGTTCGCCGCTCCACCGATTGCGCTCATCGCTGCGCTCCCGGGGTGGCCGCGTGCTCGGCGGCGAGATGACGGGTCAGGAAGTGCACCTGATGGCCGACGGCGGGCTCGAACCAGTCGTTACCGGCGAAGATGTCGAAGTGGTCGCACGGATAGTGACGCACCTCGGCACGGGCGGCGAATGCGGCCTTGGCCGCGGCGTGGGCGGGCGCGGCGCGGTCGAAGTCGGCGATCTGCATCAGCACCGGCGCGGTGATGCGCGCGGCCCGCCGGTCGGCGCGATAGTTGCCCAGTTCCAGCCCGATCGCCGCGTCGACCTCGTTGCGCCAGGTCGGTCCCGCGAGTGCGGTATAGCTCTCGTAGTAGCCGTCGGCGGTCAGGGCGGCATGGTCGCCGGGCCTGCCGACCAGCGGCATCATCACCCGATTACCGCCGAATCGCCCGGCCAGGGCGCTGCGCACACTCGACACCGTGGATTTCGCGATCGCCGCGGCACCGACCTGCGCGAAAGCGACTCGGCCCGCGGCCAATCCGTTCACCAGCGGCACGAGGGCGACGACCGCGCAGATGTCGGTCCGGTCCGCGGCGACGGTGAGGGCGTGGCCGCCGGACAGCGAAATACCCCATACCACCAGGCGATTCGGATCCACTCCGGGTTGCCGTGCGGCCGCGGACAGCGCGGCGCGGTAGTCCTCGGCCTGCGCCGCCATCGAGACCCGCTGCCGGGGTTCGCCGGCGGAGGCGCCGAAACCCCGGTAGTCGAAGGCGAAGACGGCCAGTCCGGCCGCGGCGAGGCGCTGTGCGAACGGTTCCAGTCCGGAATCCTTCGTCCCGCCGAATCCGTGCGCCATCACCACGACCGGGCGGCCGTCGGGACCGTCGAACGGGCCGTCCGGCGCACCCTCGAAAAACCATGCGTCACAGGTCGTTCCGGCCGAGGTGAAGTCGACCTGCCGATACGTCGTCACTGCGTCACTCCCACCGGTCGATCCGTCTCCGCCACTCGAGCCCACGGTGGCGGCCCCGACAGCCGCGCCCGCTCGGCGCCGGCCGGGATCTCGCGCACCCGCATATCGTGTTCGTAGAGGAAGTAGTCCACCTGCTGGGTGTGCCGGGCACTGGGCACCATATGGCCGGTGTAGTACTGCTGTTCGGCGACGATCACCCGCCGCATCTCGTCCGCGGACGGCAGTCGGTAGCGGCCCACCGCGTATGCCCCGATCAAGCGCGCCTGACATTCGACGAAGGGGAACAGGGTCGGGGTGGACTGGGCGAATCCGGCGAAGGCCAGATCCTCGATACCGGGCAGGAACATCCGCTTGTAGAGATCGATCTTGTTGTCCGGAGCGCTGATGAAATCCGGGTCGAAGAACGGGAAGGTGATGTTGTAGCCGGTGGCGTAGATGATGACGTCGAAATCGTCGGCGGTGCCGTCGGCGAAATGCACAGTGGCGCCGTCGAATCGGTCGATATTCGGTTTCGGGATCACATCGCCGGAACCCAGTCGCAACGGTAGTTCCACCGATTGGGTCGGATGCGCCTCGAAGAATTTGTGGTTCGGTGTGGGCAGACCGTAGTTCTCCGGACGTCCCGCGGTCAGCGGCTGCCCCCACTGGGCGATTTTGCGCTGCCAGGAGAACGGGATGTACGGGCTGGTGCGGTAGTACTTGTCGGCCGGCTTACCGGCGATGTACTTCGGCACGATCCAGGCGCCGGAGCGCGTGGACAGCGTCAGCTTGTTGCCCAGCGCCTTCGACGACAGCTCGACCGCGATATCGGCGGCGCTGTTCCCCAGCCCGACCACCAGAATGCGCTGATCGGAGAAATCCATCGGGGTGCGCGGGTCGATGTAGTGGTGGGCGTGCATGGTGCGGCCGGTGAATTCGCCCGGGAATGCCGGATAGCGCGGATCCCAGTGGTGCCCGTTGGCGACGACCAGGAAATCGAAGTGGCGCACCTCGTTTCGCTGCGTGCGCAGCTCCCAGCCGCCGCCCGGCAGACGCCGCGCGTGTTCGACACCGTTGCCGAATTCGATGGCACGGTAGAGGTCGAAGGCGGCGCAGTAATCGTCGAGATACTGCTTGATCTGGGTGTGGTGCGGGAAGTCCGGGAATTCCTCCGGCATCGGGAAGTCGCGGAACGACAGCTGATGTTTGGAGGTGTCGATGTGCAGGGAGCGATAGGCGCTGCTGTGCCCGTTCGGATTGCCGAAGGCCCAGTTGCCGCCGACCCGATCCGAGGATTCGAAACACACATACGGCACCCCGTAGTCGCCGAGCATCTTGCCGGCGGTCAGACCGCTGATCCCGGCGCCGATGACCGCGGTACGCGGTTGATACATCACCACTCCTTTCACACCAACCGGTGAGCAGAGTAGACACATTGTCGATAGTGTCTACTAGTAGACACATTCTCAGATCTGTCCACACATTGCTAGGGTTTTCCCGAAACCGATCGACGACGAATCGGTGCGGGTGCACGGCGAAAGGGGCGGCGGATGAGCGAGACGACGACCACGACGGTGGTCGACCGGCTCTTGGAAGCGACACAGAAATTGTTGGCGACCAAGGGGATTCGCGCCACCACCATGATGGAGGTGGCCGAGGAGGCGGGGGTCTCGCGCGCCTGGCTGTACCGGCATTTCCCGGACAAGCCCGCACTGATCGGCGCCGCGATCGTGCGACTCACCGACACCTGGTGGAACGATGCCCGCGCCGAACTCGACCGCATCGACACCTTCGCCGAACAACTCACCATCGGCGTGCGCATCGGCCGCGGCGCCTATGACGATCCGGGTGCGCTGCTGATGCGCCTGCGCTCCTCCGAACCCGAGGAGTTCGCGGCCTGCGCCGGCGCCGGCGTCACCGCCCTCGTTCCCGCTCTCGCGGCGTTCTGGCGCCCGTACGTCGACCGCGCCGCCGAACGCGGCGAAGTGCACCCCGGCCACGACCTGGCCGAGGTCGCCGAGTGGGTGGCCCGGATCCTCATCAGCCTCGGCACCGTTCCCGGCGACACCATCGACCCCGACGATCCCACCGCGGTCTCCCATCACCTGCGCACCTACCTGCTGCCGGCCCTGCGTCACGCGCCCGCCGGCACGTCCGAGCGGAGCCGCCGTTCCACCTGATCACGGATCACGCCGCGCCCCCTTCACGGCACGCGGCTGGTACACCGAATGGAAAATGGAAATCGTTTCCGTTAATGTCTGATGCCGCTCCCTCGAGCGCTGCGCAGAACACAGAACGGAACAGAGATCAGATGAACAAGATCACCCGCATGACCGTCACGGCGATGACGGTGGTGGGCGCGTTGGGCGCCGGTTCGGCTATCGGATCCGCCGCTCCCACCGCGGCGGCAGATCACGTCCTGAGCACCGAGATCATGCCGGGCGTGCAGTACACCAGCTCCACCGCGGATCAGTCCGTGGTGATCGAGACCGCCACGGCCACGCTCGTCGCGGCGGGCGGGCAATTCCAGGTCCGCGACGCCTCCGGCGCCACGGTCGCCGGTGTCGCCGCCTTCCCGACCGAGCCGAAGGCCCTGACCGCCGTCCACGCCGCCCCCGAGGTGCGGGCAGCGGTACGCGCGGCGACGCCGGAACTGCACCTGGAGAACATCGACGGCGATCCGCAGACCGCGCGCTTCGATGCGGCAATCCAGGCCGCCGTCAACGAATTCGGTCTGGCCACCAGCGTCGGAACGATGACCGGTGGTCTCATCGGCCTCGCGGTCGGCTGCGGAGTAGGCGCCGTAGCGGGCGCGGTGTTCGGCGCGCCCGTCCTCGACGCCGCCGGACTCACCCTCATCGCCGGCTGCCTGGCCGGAGCGGGCGTCCTGGGCGCTATGGGCGCCATCCTCGGCGCCGCGCTCCTCGGCATCCCCGTCGGCATCGCCTCCGCGATCAAGTTCCAGCACACCATGAACCAGCCCTACGAACAGCCCACCCACGACGAGAGCAACTGAGGACGGACGGCGCGATTACCGTCCACCGGCCCCGGCGCGGAGCCGCTGAGCACGAACTCGCAGTCCGCCGAACGCGAATCGGGACCCCGCCACGAAATGCGGGGTCCCGATTCGGTGGTCAGTCGGTGGGTCGAGTCAGGTCGTAGACCGTCGTTCCGCCCACTGTTATTGCGGTGTAACGGAATTCGATCCAGCTGGTGATCTCGCTCGCGCTGCCGGAGCCGCCGCCCGCGAAGAAGTAGTGGATGTCACCGTTCTTCACGTACTGCTGGAACTGGGCCAGGGTGGGCGAGTTGTCGCTGCCGGTGAAGCCGCCGATCGCCATGCTCGATGTGCCGGTGGACAATTCGAGGCTGCCCGCCGACTGTGCGCCGACCGTGGCGGCCGCCCAGCGGTTGTTCGCACTCTTCAGCAGTTCCTGCAGCGCGCCGCCACCGAACCCGCCCATGCCGTGGCCACTGTCGGGCCCGGAGGTCGGAATCGACCCGCTGTGCGGGGGCGGCGCGGGTTCCAGGGCGTAGGCGGCGGTGCCGGCGAAACCGACAGCAGTCCGGCCGCGGCGATCACCACGGTCATCGTGCCGAGAGCGTGCGCGCCGGCGATGAGGATCGCCGCGATCACGATCGAGCCGATCGCGACGATCCACCGCAGCGCCGGATACCAGTCGGGCGTGCGATCCAGCAGGACGAAGGTCCACATCCCGGCGGCCGCCGGCATGAGGCCCAAGGCCGCACGCGCCGAACGGAATTCACGTCCCCGCCACAGTTCCACCACCGCGATGCCGACCAGCGCGGCGATAGCCGGCGCCGAGGCCACGGTGTAGTAGGGGTGAATGGTGCCCTGCATGAAGCTGAAGACCACGCCGGTGACCAGCAGCCAGCCGCCCCACAGGATCAGGCTCGCGCGGATGCGTCCGGTGCGGGGTGTGCGCCGGCGAACACCGGCAGCACGATGAACGCCTGCATCATCTTCGCCAGGAATCCGAATCCGATGGCCACCCCGGCCACGGGCAACCACCAAGCGGCGCTGTCCTTTTCGATGGACCGCACCACGCAGTAGGCGGCGGTGGTGAGCAACAGCACGAGCTGCGCATCGGGATTGTCGAACCGGAACATCAGCACCGCGACCGGAGTGAGCGCCAGCACCGCGCCGGCCAGGATGCCGGGCCAGTGCCCGGCGACTCGCCGCACCCCGGCGTACAACACGGCGACGGCGGCGACACCCTCGAGCGCCTGCGGCACCAGCAGACTCCACGAGTCGAAGCCGAAGATGCGCGCGGAGATGTCCATGACCCACAGCGCGCCCGGCGTCTTGTCCACGGTGATCGCATTGGCGGCGTCGCTGGATCCGAACAGCATCGCCTTCCAACTCTGCGATCCGGCCTGCACGGCCGCGGCGTAGAACTCGTTGGCCCAGCCGGCGGCACCGAGATCCCACACGTACAGCAGCGCGGTGGCCGCCAGCAGCGCCACCAGCGACCGCTGCCGCCACCGCGGGCTCGCCGCCCGCGTCGGTGGCGGTTCGGTCACCGCGGCCGGGGGCGTTTCCAGCACAGTCGTCGTCATACGTCGATCGTCATCGACCGAGGTGGTGGACACCTTGGGCTTCGCTGGGTGCCGGCTGTGAACGGCAGCCGGACGGTGAAAACGGTACGGCCGGGCACACTGTCGAGGCTGATCGTGCCACCGTGCGATTTCACCACCGCCGCGACGATCGCCAGCCCCAGACCGCTGCTTCCGGCCCGCCGGGAGCGGGAGGAATCGCCGCGCGCGAACCGTTCGAACACCTCCGGTTGCCATGCGGCGGGGATGCCGGGGCCGTTGTCGGCGACCCGCCAGACCGCGGCACCGGTACCGTCGCGCTCCAGCGAGACGGTGACCGTGGTGCCCGGCCCCGTATGCACCCGTGCGTTGGCGAGCAGGTTGGCCAGCACCTGATGCAGCCGCGCCGCATCACCGGTGACGACGATCGGTTCGTCGGGCAGATCCAGATCCCATCGATGGTCCGGGCCCGCGATATGGGCGTCGCTGACGGCGTCGACGGTCAACCGAGTCACATCCACCGGCTCGTGTTCGAGGCCGCGCCCCGAATCCAGCCGGGCCAGCAGCAGCATGTCCTCGACCAGCGCCGTCATCCGCCGCGATTCCGAGTCCACTCGGTTCATCGCGTTGGCGACGTCGCCCGGCACCTCGGCCCGTTTCCGTTGCGCCAGTTCGGCATAGCCGCGGATCGCGGCCAGCGGGGTGCGCAGTTCGTGACTGGCGTCGGCGAGGAACTGCCGCACCCGCGTTTCGCTGGCATGGCGGGCCGACAAAGCGCTGTCGATGTGATCGAGCATGCGGTTGACCGCGGACCCGAGTTGTCCGACCTCGGTGCGCGGGTCGGCGTCGTCGGCCGGAACCCGCACCGGCAACGCCACTTCGCCGCGATCGAGCTGCAGATCGGCCACCCGGGAGGCCGTGGCGGCCACCCTGTCCAGTGGTGCCAGCGCGCGGCGGATCACCCAGATTCCCACGGTGATCGCGATCACGAGCACCACCGCGGTGACCACCACCAGGATCAGCAGGACCCGCATCAACGTGGCGTGGACCCCGGTCAGCGGCATACCGGTCATCACCGTGGCCCCCGACCAGGTCGAATTCGCGACCACCCGATAGGAGCCCTGCCCGTCGAGGTCGACGGTCACCGGGGTGCCGTCGGACGCCACCCGCGCCAACTGCTGCCGGGCGGCCGCGGACAGGCTGGTCTGGGTCCCGTCGGCGTCGATCTTGGCGGCGATGATCTCGGTGCCGACGATACTGGCGCCGACGGTATCGGCCTGAATACCGCGCCGGTCCAGGAAATCCGGTCCCGGCCCGCCGTGGTTCGGCGGCGGCCGATTACCGTGGTCCGGATCGCCCGGTGGCGGCCCCAGACTCGGCCCGCCCCCGGCCTCGCCGAGCGAACGCTTCTGCACATCGATCAACTCGGTGTCGAGTTGATGCACGAGAAATTGCTGCAGCGCGAATTCCGTTGCGGCACCGATACCTACGACCACGATCACCAGCAACAGCAGTTGTCCGACGAGCAGTCGCGCGCGCAGCGACCAGCCCCGTGCCGACCACCAGCGGCGGGACCGCCGCTCGGTCGCCGGGACCTCAGCCGGCGGGTTTGAGGACATATCCGGCGCCGCGCAGGGTGTGGATCATCGGTTCGCGCCCGCTGTCGATCTTCTTGCGCAGATAGGAGACGTAGAGCTCGACGATATTGGAGCGTCCGCCGAAGTCGTAGCTCCAGACCCGATCCAGAATCTGCGCCTTGCTCAGCACGCGGCGGGGATTGCGCATGAAATAGCGCAGCAGTTCGAACTCCGTGGAGGTCAGCGTGATTGGTTCGCCCGCACGCGTCACCTCGTGGCTGTCCTCGTCGAGCATCAGATCACCCACGACGATCTGGGCGTCGTTGTCGACGGTGGTGATGCCGGTGCGGCGCAGCAGTGCGCGCAGGCGCAGGACGACCTCCTCGATGCTGAACGGCTTGGTGACATAGTCGTCGCCGCCGGCGGTGAGCCCGGCGATGCGATCCTCGACCGAATCCTTCGCGGTCAGCAGAAGCACCGGCAGATACGGCAGATCGCGGCGCAGCTTCGCGAGCACCTCGAGCCCGGTCATATCCGGCAGCATCACGTCGAGGACCACCACGTCGGGGCGGTTCTCGCGGGCGGCGGTCACCGCGGTGCGGCCGTCGGCGGCGGTGACGACCTGCCAGCCTTCGTAGCGCAACGCCATCGACACCATCTCCGCGAGCACCGGTTCGTCGTCCACGACGAGGACGGTCACGGGACTGCCGTCCGCGCGGCGCATCACGACGCGCTCGGCCGGGGTGTTCGTGGTGGTCATGACCCCAGTCTGGGAACGGCTGCTCTGCGCCCGCTGTGCCGGACCTGGGGGTCGGCTGTGAGGGCGGTGGTCGCTGCGCGCTCACCACAGCGGGTACCGAACGAGTCCACAGCGCAGACCCAGCTTCGCACCGCAGGGTTGACCGAGCAACGCGATCGCGGCATCGACGGCCCGCGATCGCAGTCGACGACAAGGAGTATGCGATGACCGAGCCCACCCCACACCCTCCGGCCGAGCCGGAACATACCTGGGGCGCACCGCAGACCCAACCGGCCGCCACCTGGTCGGCGAAGAAGTCGCTGGCCGCGGTCGGCATCGCCGCGGTGATCGCGGCGGCCGGAGGCGGCGTCGTCTACGCGGCCACACATTCCGGCGGAAGTGAGCACGGCGGCCCGGGCGGGCCCGGGACCAGCTGGGGTGGCGGGCACAACACCGCGGGCCCCGGAGGTATGGGCATGCCCGGCTCGAGTCTGCACGGCCAGTTCGTGATCTCCGACGGCAACGGCGGCTACACCACCGAGATCACGCAGACGGGCACCGTGACCGCGGTGTCGGACACCTCGATCACCGCCAGGAGCGCCGACAACTTCACCCAGACCTACACGATTTCCGCCGCCACCCGGCATTCGGAGGTGAAAGTCGGTGACACCGTGCGCATTCAGGGCACGGAAGCGAACGGAACCGCGACCGCGACCGCCATCACGACCGGCACCGAATCCGGGCAGATGGGTGGCCGCACGGGACGGTCGAGCCGCTTCGGCGGGATGGCGCCGCCGATGGACGGCGCTGCGAATCAACCCAACGACTGATCCCCGGGGCACCGCGCCCCACCGCCGGAATCCACTGCGTCCGACCGTCCGGCACACCTCTGGCAAACTGGGCGGATGGATGGCGATGTGGTGATCGTGCCGATGGGGCTGGGGCATCTGCGACAGGTGCTGGATCTGGGTCACGAAGTGTTCGACACCAGCGTCAAGCCCTACACATCGTGGTCGTTGACGTCGGTGGCCGAACATTTGGATTCGGCGGACGACGCCTGCTGGGTGGCATTGGATTCGGATCGGGTGGTGGGCTTCGTGCTCGGCTCCATGGAATTCGAATTGCGGGACGACTGGGGATACCTGGAGTGGGTCGCGGTGGCGCCGGATATGCAGGGCCGCGGGCTGGCGCGGCGACTGGTGGATATCTGCTCGGAGGCGTTGTTCGCGCGGGGAGCGCGGCGCATCGTGACCGACGTGGAGCAGAGCAATACCGCCTCGGCGACCCTGATGACCCGCAGCGGATTCAGCCCGGCTGCCTCGGTAACCCTGTTCGTCCGGCCCAATCCCGCTGAGCCGGAACCGGATTCGGAAGCGCCGCTGCCGCCGATCGCGCCGGGCGCCAAACGGGCGTTGATCAGGCGGGGCCGCCTCGCGGGCGACAATCGCGGCCCGCACTGAGCCGCCCCCGCCGGACGTTATCCAGTCCGCCCCTGCCGCAGCGAAGGCGCCGCGCCGAGACGGGATGCGTGGCCCTCTGAGGACCCACGATCGGCGCACACCGCCCGCACCAGGACGTAGTTCAGGATCGGAATCAGCAGTTCCACCGACGTCATGAGCACATAGAACCAGTTGGGCTCCCCGCTCACTGCCCACGCCAGCAACCGGGCGAGCCCGCCGGCGAAGAAGACGGCGCCGAGCGCGTTGATCGCCGCCCCTCGGCGCTCCACATCGCGCGCACACCACGCCACGGCCAGCCCGTAAGCACCGAACACGACCGCATAGAAGCGCATATCGGAATCGATGGTGGCGTTCACCGATCCCCCGCCGATGATGCTGGCAGTCCCGAAAACCAGGTGCACCACCGCGATTCCCGCACACACCAGCCCGAACACCAGTAGCCAGATCTGCAGCACTCGTCGCATGCCGCCCCCTATTAGACGGTTGTTGAATAAGGTTTTACGGTAGGCCGCCACCACGGCTCGCGTCAACCACCACACGCCTACGATGAGCAGATGCCGAGCCGACGCCGCCTCACCCCCGAGCAGCGCCGCGACGAATTGATGGACGTAGGCGCGCGATTGTTCGGCGAACGCCCGTACGACGAGGTCGCGATGGAGGACATCGCCGCCCAGGCCGGCGCCTCCCGCGCCTTGATGTACCACTACTTCCCCACCAAGGGAGAGTTCTTCGCGGCCATCTGGAAACGAGCGCACGATCGACTGCTCGCCGAATTGCGCATCGACCCCGAGGAGCCCGTTCGCACCGCCGTCTACCGGAGCCTGGTGGCGCATCTGGATTTCTACCGCGCCCACGTTCCACTGGTTCTCATCGCCAACCGCACCGCCCTGGCCACCGATCCGGCGGTGCGCGGACCGGTGGTCGAGGACCTGAACGCCCTGTGCGAGCGCGTCCTCGACGCGTGTGACGCCACGGGCCACACCAGGGAGGTCGCGGCCGCGGCGCTGACCGGGTGGATCGCCTTCATTCGCGAGGTGGCCGTCGAATGGCTTGCCCATCAGCGCATTTCGCGTGACGAAGTACTGCGGATGTGCATGGCGACCCTGGACGCCACCGCGGGTGCCCAACTCGATCTGACCGCCCCGCCGCGGCGCTGAGACGCTGGGCGCCGCGGCGCTGAGACGCTGGGCGCCGCGGCGCTGAGGCAGGGCGCCGACCGAACCGACGTCGCCTATCGCCGGGAGAGCCGATCGAATACCGTGCTCGCGGCGCCGAAACCGAGCACCGCCAGGCCCGCACACCAGACCAGCGCCAGTGCGGCGCTCGCACCGGTTCCGGTCGCATTCAGCAAGCCGCGCACGGTGTCCACCACGGGTGTGGCGGGTTGGTAGTCGGCGAAGCCACGCAACCAGCCGGGCATGGTGGAGGTCTGCACGAACGCGCTGCTGATGTAGGGGATGAACATGATCGCGTAGGTCATTCCGCCGGCCGCCTCGGGATTCTTCGCCACCAGCCCGAGCGCGACCGCGATCCAGCAGATCGCCACGACGAACAGCGCGATCATGGCCACCGCACCGAGCCAGCCGAGCACGTCCGCATGCGGGCGATAGCCGAGGAGCACGGCCACGGCCACCGCGATCGCGATGGCGGCGAGATTGCGCGCCACCCCTTCGCCGACGTGTCCGGCGAGGATCGCCTGCCGGAACATCGGCAGCGTCCGAAATCGGTCGATACTGCCCCTGGTCATATCCGCCGAGACCGCGGTCGCGGTGATCGACGCACCGAATCCGGTGCACAACAACATGATTCCGGGCACCACGTAGTCGAGGTAGGAACCACTGACGTCGATCGCGCCGCCGAAGACGTAGGTGAACAGCAGCATCACCAGGATCGGCATCAGCAGCGAGATGATCAGCGTGTCCGGACTGCGCACGGTGTGCCGGACGCAGCGGCGGAACATCACCGCCGAATCCGCGGCGATCATGCTCACCGGGCCGCCGCCTCGGCGATATCGGCGGCATGGGCGGCGGCACCCTCGGTGCGCAGGGTGGGCGCGAATTCCCTTGCGCGGGTGCGCCGTTCGGGTTCGAGCAGCGTGGTCACGCCGCGAACGAGTCGTTCGGTGGTGAGATCGGTGAAACGCAGATGGGCGCCGAGCCCGAGCCGATCCACCTGCCCGCCCCACATCGGCTGTTCGAACGACACCGAACACACCAGCGTCGGCAGACCGGCACGCAGACTTTCGAACAACGTGCCTATCCCGCCGTGATGCACCGCGGCCGCGCAATGCGGGAACACGAGGTCGTGGGCGAACGGTCCGACCACCTTGACCCTCGAATCATCCTGGGTACGATCGGTTTCCATACCGCTCCAGCCCGCGCTCACCAAGGCTCGCACCCCGAGCCGCCGCGACACCTCACCGACCATGGCCAGGACGGCGGCGGGATCGCTGATCGGCATACTGCCGAATCCGAAGAACACCGGTGCCTCCCCGGCCCGCACCCAGGTCAGGATGTCGGTGTGGTCGTCGCCGAGTTCGCCGACCGCGTGGCGGGTGTCCTGATCCAGGGTCAGGAATCCGGTGAACGGGCGCCGACCGTCCCACTGCGCCGGCAGCCCGGGCACCAGTGCCGGATCGTAGATCTGCACCTCGGGGACCCGCCGGCGCGCCAGCACAGCCGCGATACTCGCCCGCGATTTCGGCAGTCCGAGCATGCCGCGCAGATCGTTCAGATAGCGCATGAACACGATGCGCCGCAGATTCTCCGCCAGCGCCCAGGTCGCACGATTCACCGGTGCGGGCGGCGCCCAGCTCGCCGGCAGCGCACCCGGAAAGGGATAGGCCCCGTTCGCCCGGGCCGGGTAGTAGTGCAGGCTCACCAGCGGCACATCCATCGCCTCGGCGACCGAGCAGGCCCGGTCCTCGGTGACGGTGCTGGCCACGATCAGGTCGGCGCCCGCGCACACCTCGACCACCTCGCGGTTCATCCGATCGGCGTAGTCGGCCATCTGCCGGGCGACCAGCTGCATCAGCCGCAGCGTATTGCCCGCGGCGAGGGCGCGCTGCCCCGCCTCCGAGCTGTAGAGCTGCTGCACATCGGGCCCGCAGGCGCGCGCGGCGAGTCCGGCCGAGGTGGCGAAGTCGACCAGATTCGGTGGCGCGCCCAGCACCACATCGTGGCCGCGGCGCCGCAATTCCAGTCCCAGGGCCAGCACCGGTTGCACATCACCGCGCGTGCCGGTCAGCGGAATGGCGATTCTCATGTCGAGTTATCTCCCCTTTTCCCGAGAGCGCAACACTTCCGGCCGAGAAACCCGATGGGGACACTATGGGATATCGAACCACCGGGCGCGTGGGTAACGTGCCGGGCGTGCACATCGCCATGTTCATGGACTATCACCCGGCGACATTGGGCGGGGTGCAGACCGCAGTGGCGGCATTGCGCCGCGGCCTCGAACGCGCCGGGCACCGGGTGACAGTGTTCGTGGCGCCACTGTCGGGAACCGCCCCGCCGGCGACGGAAGCCGACGACGGGGTCATCGAACTGGCTCCGCTGGCCGGCGCGGTGGTGAACGGCTTTCCGATGGTGCTGCCCACCGCCCGCAACGCCGCACTGATCGATGCCGCCTTCGCCGCCCGCGGACCGGTCGATCTGGTCCACACCCACACCACCTACGGTGTGGCGATCGCGGGGATGAAAGCCGCACGGCGGCATCGGATCCCGCTCGTGCACACCGCGCAGAGCCGCGACGACGCCTTCATCGAACACACCGCGCCGGCGCCCTATCTCTCGGCGCTGGCACTGCGAATCCTGCACGGCCGCTTCGTCACTCATCCCGTGCAGATGCCGCGTGGCGCGCAGAGCCGGGCGGCTCGCCACGCGTGGCACACCATCGTGGGCCAGGGGCAGGCCGCCGACCGGGTCATCGCCCCCACCCGCCATTTCGCGGACCTGCTGCTCGACCACGGCCTCACCCGGCCGATCCGGGTCGTGTCCAACGGCGTCGACGACACACTCCTCGACAATCGGCACCCGGTCGAGCGCGACGACGGAGGCCCGCTGCGGTTGATCTGGTGCGGCCGGCTCTCCGCGGAGAAGCGACTGCTCGAATCGATCGACGCGGTGCGTCGCGTCCCGGACTGCACCCTCGACGTGTACGGCGAGGGTGAATTGTTCGAACGCGCCGCCGCGGTGGTCGCCGAGCACGGCCTGGCGGACCGAATCACTCTGCACGGCAGGGTTTCCCAGGAACAGTGCCTCGATGCCATGTCCGCCGCGGACGCGTTGCTGTTTCCGTCGTGGGGTTTCGACACCCAGGGCATGGTGCTGCTCGAGGCGATCGCCACCGGGCTGCCCGTGCTGTACTGCGATCCGGACCTGAGCGAATCCGTCCCGGCGGGGGGCGGTCTGCGCGCCGGCGACGCCTCTCCCGCGGCCATGGCGGAAGCGATCGGCCTGCTGGTGAAAGATCGTACGAAGCTGCTCGCGATGCGTGCCGAGATGGCCCGGCATCGGGATTCGGTGCGACAGTCCGGTCGCATCGACGCCATCGTCGAGATCTACCACCAAGCACGGGCCGATACCGAGCCCGCGGCGCAACCGCCGGTGCCGCAACGGCTCTCCGAGGTCCCCACCGCGCCCGGCGCCCTACCCTTGATCGGCCACAGCCTGCGCGCGCTGCGCGACGCGTCGGGGTTCGTGACCTCGCTCGCCGAACTCGGCCCGATCGTGCGCATCCGGTTCGGCCGCAAGACCGGCTACGTGCTCACCACTCCGGAGCTGGTACGCGAGGTCGGCCTCGGCGACGCGGAATTGAATCGCGACGACCTGCGGGAAGCGATCGCCGATGTGGCCGGCGGTTCGGTGAACGTGCTGCGCGGCGCCGAACACAAACTGCGCCGGCGCATGATCGCGCCCGCCCTG
This sequence comes from Nocardia africana NBRC 100379, assembly GCF_001612635.1. Classification (GTDB taxonomy): domain Bacteria; phylum Actinomycetota; class Actinomycetes; order Mycobacteriales; family Mycobacteriaceae; genus Nocardia; species Nocardia africana. The sequence continues at coordinate 618,102 of NZ_BDAV01000006.1, forward strand.
CGACAGAGCCGGCTCGCCGAATATACGGTCACCGCGGCCGGATTGGCCGATACCTGGTCGGCCGCGCTGCCCGCCGGTGGCCGAGTCGACCTGATGGACGAGGCGCACGGACTGGTCCTCGACACGGTGTCCTCGACGCTGTTCACCGCCGAATTCAGCGAGACGGCCCGCCGCCGGATTCGCGACAACGTGCCGTGGCTGCTGAGCCAGGTCATTCTGCGCACCGCGCTGCCGCCGCAGATCCGCCGCCTGCGGGTGATCGCGAATCGACGCTGGGAGCGCAAGGCGCGCCATCTGCGCGCCGCGATCGGCGCCGCGATCACCGAGTACCGCCGCCGCGACGAGGATTTCAACGATGTGGTGTCGGCGTTGATCCGCCATACCGATCCCGAGACCGGCGCGCGGCTGTCGGACGACCACATCATCGACGAGGCCATCCTGATGCTGGCCGGTGGGGTGGGCTCGATGGCCTCGCTCACCGGCTGGCTGTGGCACGAGGTGATGCGGCGCCCCGATGTCGCCGAGCGGATACGAGCCGAGCTCGACGAGGTGGTGGGCGCCGGACCGGTGCACGCGGAGCATATCGCCGAGCTCACCTACCTGAAACAAGTTGTCTCGGAGACTCTTCGGTTCTGGGGCCCGTGGATCAGCGCCGGTAACGCGTCCGGGCCGGTGACCGTCGGCGGACTCACCATTCCCGACGGCACCGCGATCATGTTCAGCCCGTATCTGGTCCAGCACGACCCGCGCCACTTCCCGAATCCCGAGGCCTTCGATCCCGACCGCTGGTCACCCGGCCGCGTCGCGGAGATCGACAAGCAGGCGAATCTGTCCTTCGGAGTCGGCCGACGGCGCTGCCTGGGCGATCACTTCGCGCTGCTGGAGATCACGCTCGCCTCGGCGGCGCTGCTGGCGCGGTGGCGACCCGAGCCGGACCCGGCCTACGTCGTGCGCGCCTCGAACCGAGATTTCGTTCTCTCGCCCTCCGCGATTCCGGTGACCCTGTACCGGCGCTAGCGACGACGCAGCAGCACGCCGCGGATGAACGCCGCCTGTCCGGAATGCTGGATGTCGTCGTCGACCACGCTGATCAACCGCACGCCGAGGGTCACCGGCGGATCCCAGCGGGTGTCGACGATCCGCGGCAGGTCGGCGTCGGTGAGAGTGCGGACGTACTCGACGGTGCGGTCGTGGACGGCGTCGTGATAACCCAGCAGCAACTCGGCCGGGACACCGTCGAGGGCCGCCACCGCGTCCGGACCGTCGCCGTACCCGGTGGCGGATTCGTCGAAGGGCAGATCGAAGCGGCCCGCCCAACCGGCCGTCGTCCACACCTGTTCGGTGCCGGCCACATCGGCGATGTGATCGTCCTGCACGCGGGTCAGATGCCAGATCAGCCAGGCGATGGAATTGGCCCCCGGATCCAGCCGCGCGGCCAATTCCTCCTGGGTGAGCCCGGCGATCGCGCCGTGCACGTTCTCCTTGATCCGCCCGAAGGCGTCTACCAGCAGATCGGTGCTCGTCATGCTGGTATGCAAGCACACCCCACCGACAGTTCGGCGGAACCGGTGTGAATATGCCCGCTCACAAGGTGTTTCACCGTGATTCACCGGCCCGTCCCGCACCGGCGTGCCGAGAGTGGAAGACCGACAGAGAGATCGGCACGTTCCTGCTACCCTGGTCAACAGTCCGGTTACGGATGTCCGGCCGGGCGGCTAACCAAGCCTCTTGTCCTACAACAGATGTGGGGTGACGCTGTAGGACCATACCGACAGCGGAATTCTTCGTCGCGCTCGACAGTTCATTCTCTGGAGTCACATCTTTTGACCACACCACGTTCTGCACTGTCCGCACTACCCGGCGCGGGCGGTCCCGCCACCTGCCCGATCCAGCACATGGGCTCCCCGGTCGACACCGACGGACCTCGGATCCTGCTGGACACACCGGAATTCGCCGCCGATCCGCACGGCACGTATCGGGAGATGCGCCGTCGCTACGGTTCGCTGGTCCCGATCGAGTTGTCCCCCGGGGTCCCGGCCACGCTGGTGATCGGCTACCACACCGCATTGCGAATCCTCAACGACCCCGAGCACTTCCCCGCCGACCCGCGGGCGTGGCAGGACACGATTCCCGAGGACTGCCCGGTGCGGCCGATGATGCAGTGGTATCCGAACGCACTGCGCAATGCGGGCAATGTCCACCTGCGCTACCGGCAGGCGTACACGGCCGCCGTCGACGGCATCGACCTGCACGCGCTGCACAGCACGGTGGAGAAGATCGCGATCCCGCTGATCAACAGCTTCTGTGAGACCGGATCGGCGGATCTGGTGTCGCAGTACGCCTTCCCGCTGGTCTTCGAATCGCTGAATCGCATGGTGGGTTGTTCGGCCGAGCTGGGCCAGCGAGTGGCCACCGGTATGGCGGCGCTGTTCGACACCGTCAACGCGGCCTGGGGTATGGAACATCTGAGCCAGGCGCTGATGGAGCTGATCCACCTGCGCCGCGCCGAACCCGGCGACGACGTCACCTCGCGACTGGCCCACCACCCGGCCAATCTCAGCGACGAGGAGATGCTCTACAACCTGATCAGCTTCTACGGTGCGGGCATCGAGCCCCAGCAGAACCTGATCGCCAACACCCTGCTGCTGATGATCACCGACGATCGGTTCGGCGGCGGCATGCTCGGCGGCAGCCTCTCCACCCGCGACGCGCTGGACGAGGTGTTGTTCAAGGATCCGCCGATGGCGAACTTCTCGATCAGCTATCCGCGCCAGCCCATCCTGATCGACAACGCCTGGTTGCCCGCGCATCAGCCGGTCGTCATCAGCCTGGCCGCGTGCAACAACGATCCGGTCATCGCCGGCGGCGACCGCACCGGCAACCGCTCGCATCTGGCCTGGAGCGCCGGACCGCACGCCTGCCCGGCCCGTTCGGTGGCCTACCTGGTGGTGCAGGACGCGATCGACCAGCTGCTCGACGCGCTGCCGGAGATGCGCCTGGCCATCGAGCCGAGCGAGATCACCTGGCGTCCCGGCCCGTTCCATCGTGCGATGGCAGCGCTGCCAGTCACCTTCCCCGCATCTCCTCCGTTGAATCTGGTGTAAGGAGCTCCCGATGAAGCAGGAACCACTGGTGCTCGATCTGACCGGCGCCGACGTCCACGCCGAGAACGAGCGCATCCGGGAACGTGGTCCCGTGGCGCTGGTGGAGTTGCCGGGCGGGGTGCCGGCCTGGTCGGTGACCGATGCGGTCGTGCTGAAGAATCTGCTCTCGGATCCGCGAGTCTCGAAGGATCCGCGTCAGCACTGGTCGGCCTATATCAACGGTGACATCAACGAATCGTGGCCGCTGCAACCATGGGTGGCGGCGCAGAACATGTTCACCGCCTACGGAACCGAGCATCGGCGACTGCGCAAACTGGTCGCGCCCGCGTTCACGCACCGCCGCACCACCGCGATGCGCCCGCGGATCGAGGCGATCGTGGCGGATCTGCTCGAGCGGCTGAGCGCGACCGCGCCCGGCGAGGTCGTGGACCTGCGCCCGAACTACGCCTATCCGGTGCCGATCCGGGTGATCAGCGAACTGCTGGGGGTGCCCGACCATCTGGACTCGGCCATCCACGCCTGTGTCGACGGCTTCTTCGACACCTCGTTCACACCCGAGCAGGCGCAGGCGAACTTCATCGAAATGGGCCGCCTGATCGGCGAATTGGTGGCGTTCCGCCGGGAGAACCCGGGCGACGACATCACCAGTGTGCTGATCGCGACCCGGAACGAGGACGGCGCCCAGCTCTCGGAGACCGAACTCGTCGACACCCTGATGCTGGTGATCAACGCGGGTCACGAGACCACCCTCAACCTGATCGACCAGGCCATCGTGGCGTTGCTCAGCCATCCGGAGCAGCGCGCCGATGTGGTCGAGGGGCGGGTGCCGTGGGCGGAGCTGGTGGAGGAGACGCTGCGCTATCAGGCGCCGGTCGTACATCTGCCGCTGCGGTATGCCGTCGAGGACATCGAGGTCGGCGAGATCCGGATTCCGAAGGGCGAGGCGATTCTCGCTTCCTACGGTGCGGCCTGCCGCGATCCGAAGGTGCACGGCGAGACCGCCGCCGAGTTCGACGTGCATCGGGCGAACAAGGACCATTTGGCCTTCGGCCACGGCGCGCACCACTGCCTGGGCGCTCCCCTGGCACGGATGGAGGCCTCGATCGCGTTGCCGGCGCTCTTCGAGCGCTTCCCGGATCTGCGGCTCGCGGTCGATCCGTCCGAGCTGAAACCGCTGGGCAGCTTCATCTCCAACGGGCACATCTCGGTTCCGGTGTACCTGCGATAGTTTCGGGGTGAGTTCCGCGCCGGCACGTCGGCGCCGGCGCGGAATCGCGAGAACTCGTCCGGGTAGTGCCCACACGGGAGGCGAACCGATGGCGTATTCGGCCGTGCTCAACCTGTCGCATCCCCTGTCCGCCGAGGTCGTGTCGGTGTTCCCCGGCGATCCCGCGCCGCGGATCGACACCATCGCCACTCTCGACGACCACGGCTTTCATCTGCAGGCGATCACCGTCGGCGAACACACCGGAACCCATTGGGGCGCACCGGCCCACTTCACCGCCGGTGCGGCGACGGCCGATCGGCTCGCCCCCGAGGATTTCGTCCTGCCCGGCGTCCGAATCGATATCAGCGCGCGGGCGGAACACGATCGCGACTACGCGGTCACGGTCGACGATCTGCTCGAATGGCAGGAACGGCACGGCCCCTTCCCCGCCGAGGCCGCCGTCCTCCTGCACACCGGCTGGGAAAGATATTGGGGCACCGATCATTTCGCGTCGGTCGATGCGCAGGGCCGCATACATCACCCCGGTTTCTCGGTGGCGGCGGTGCACTGGCTGCTCGACCACGGCGTGCTCGGCCGGCGCGGCGCCCTCGGCACCGACGCCTTCAGCCCCGATATCGGCGCCGACGACACCTTCCGGGTATCGAAGCTGGTGTACCGCGAACACCGCCTCAGCCTCGAAATCCTCGCCCACCTGGCGGACCTGCCGGATCGCGACTTCACCGTCGTCGTGGGCGGATTCGTCACCGAGGGCGGCTCGGGGTCACCGGCATCGATATACGCGTTGATCGAATCCTGAATCGCCGGTGGTGGCGTCACGGTCCCGGGTCGCACGGCTGCTCGGCGGATTCACTCACCGCAGCGGTTCGAGAACTCGCTCCACCAATGCGGTGTCGCAATATTCGGTCACCTCGAGCAACTGCCCGGCTTCGACCCGGAAGACGAAGCAGTAGTACTGGTCGTAGGCCTCGCCGCGGATCGTCGTGGCCGCACTGTGGGCCTGCACGATCACCCGGTCACCGTCGGCGTGAATCGCGTCCGCGCTGATTCGATAGTCGGTGAACTGGGCCATCAGCGGACGCAGCAGACCCTGCACGGCAGACGTTTTCGGTTCCCAACTCCCCGACCACGACCACTGCCCGGGGAAGGTCCAGCGAAAGTCCGGGGCCATCGCATCGCTGAGCGCCCGGGTCTCGCCGGCGGCCATCCGGTCGAAGATGTCACGCAGCAGCGCTCTGTTCTCGTTCACACTCACTCCGCCGACGCTAAACAGGTCCCACCTATGCGACAAGCGATGATCTCGCATCTCTGGTATCAGTATTTCGCATGGGTGAGTTCACCGTCCTCGGGTTGCGAGTCGTCCGCGAGGCGGCCCGCTGCGGCTCGTTCTCGGCCGCGGCGGACCGGCTGGGCTACACCCAATCCGCGGTCTCCCGCCAGATTTCGCTGATGGAACAGGTGGCGGGGCATCCCCTGTTCGACCGGCATGCGCGCGGCGCCGCGCCGACCGCAGCCGGGCAGATCGTGGTCCGGCACGCGGAAGCGGTACTGGCCGAACTCGACAGCACCCGCGAACAACTGGATCGCCTGACCGCGGGCCCGCCCGCGACCGTGCGCGTCGGCGCGTTCTCGACCGCGATGGCGGCGTTGGTGCCGCGAGCGGTGGCGGCGACGTCGGCGCGGGTGCCGTTGCGAGAGGGCACCAGTCCTCGTCTGCTCGCGGCGGTGGCGCGCGGCCGGCTGGACCTGGCCGTCGTCACCGAAATCGGCACTCCCGCCGACGATCTGGAGGTGGAATCGCTGCTCGACGATCCGCTGTTGGTCGCGGTCGCGCCGAGCCACCGGCTGGCCGGGCGGATCAGCGCGGAGCCCGCGGAATTTCGCGGCGAACGCTGGATCGCGGGCAGCACCGAGCACGGCAGCACCCTGCTCGGCGCGTGGCGCGATTCCCGGTACGAGCCCGATATCGCCTTCGTCGCGCGCGATTGGGTCGCGAAATTGGGCCTGGTCGCGGCAGGTTCGGGCATCACCGTCGTACCCGGTATCGCGGTGCCGGTGGTGCCCGCGAATATCGCGTTGATCCGGATCGATCACCCAGCGGCGGTACGCCCCACCCGAGTGGTGCGGAGCGCAGCGACTCGAGTGGAACCCAGCGTAGCGACTCGAGTGGAACCCAGCGCAGCGACTCGAGTGGAACCCAGCGCAGCGACTCGAGTGGGAATCAGCGCAGCGCCCTCTGCGGCGACGTCGGCATTCATCGAGGCGTTGCGCGATACCGCGGCGGTTCTCACCAACGAGATGCGGGCGCGGCTGCGCCCGAACGCCGCGGGTTCGCGAACGAGCTCGCAGCCATAGCGTGTGCCCGTACTCGCCGCCGAAGTCCTTGTGCGTCAGCGGAACCGGTCGGTGTGCCGTTCGCACCAGTCGGCGAAGGTGCGCGGCGCCCGGCCGAGCAGGCGCCGCACGGTATCGGTCCGCAGGCCGGCGGTGTCGGCGCGCATCAGCGTGAATCCCTCCAGAATCGCGGCCGCGAGAGCGGGCGGCGCACCGTCGGGGTAGCGGGAGCGGACGGCCTCCTCGGCGGTGGCGGCGGTTCGGACCGGGATCGGACGGCCGATCGCGCGGGCCAGCACCGCGACCTGCTCTGCGATGGTGAAAGTCTGCTCGCCGGTGAGGCAGTAGGTGGTGTCGTGCCCCGGCTCGGTGAGCGCGATCGCCGCCACCGCCGCGATATCTGCGGGGTCGATCGGCGCGTAGCGGCCGGGGCCGGTGGGATCGAACACGGGCCGGCCGGCGCGGATATCCGGCGCCCACTCCAGCGCGTTGGTCATGAATCCGCCGGGACGCAGGATCGTCGCGGAAATGCCCGAGCCACCGACGATCTGCTCTCGTTCGTGATGCCAGCGCCCCATCGCCGGCATCGGATCGCCCAGCACGTTGTACGACGACACCAGCACCAGATGCCGGATCCCCGCCTGCCGCGCCGCCGCCACCGCATGGCGCGCGGGCTCCACCGCCAGCCCCGGAACGAGCAGGAACAGCGAGTCGATCCCCGCACACGCCGCCCGCAACGCCGCCGGGTCCGTCAGGTCGCCGACCACGCGTTCGGCGGAGGGCACGAGATCGGCGGCGCGAGCCGGGTCTCGGACGAACAAGCGCATCGCGGCACCCGCGCTGTCGAGTTCGGCCACGAGCTCTCGGCCGATATGTCCGGTCGCGCCGGTCACCAGTATCATTTCACTCCCAGTCGTTAGCCGCCTATCGATAGACATTAGGCGGCTAACGAAACCTCGTCAATCGATGGCTCCGAAGAACGAGCGCCCGCGATTCCGCAGGAGAATCGGTCCACCGGCCCGGCCGGGTCGTAGCGTGAGCGCATGCGCGCGCTCGTGTTCTCGATGTGGGCCTCGGTGGTGTTCGTGGTGCTCTCGCTGGCGTGGGGGCTGGCCGCGGGATCGCAGATGATCGTGTTCGACGGACTGTATTCGCTTGCGGGAATCGCGCTTTCGGCCGTGTCGGTGGCGGCGCAGCGGACCGTCGCGAAGGGGGCCGACGCGTCGTATCCGTGGGGGCGCGAGACCTGGGAACCGGTCGCGATCGTGGTGCGCTCGACCGCGCTGGGCGGACTGTGCGTCTACGGATCGGTGAACGCCGTGCGCGAGATCCTGCACGGCGGCCGGGCCGTGTCGGCGGTCTCCGCGCTGGCGTACGCGATCACCGCGTCACTGCTCAGCGTGCTGGTGGCGCTGGTGCTGTGGCGGGCCGGACGCTCCGGCCCTGGGCTGGTGCGGGCCGAGGCCGCCGAATGGGGCGGCGATGCGGCCTTCAGCCTGATCACCCTGGCCGGATTCGGCGCGGCGGTGGCCTTGGAGGCCGCCGGTCGCGACGACATCGCACGGTACGTCGACCCCACGCTGGTGATCGTCGTGTCCCTGGCCTATCTCTGGATCCCGATCCGGCTGTTCCGCTCCGCATTTCGCGAAATTCTCACCATGGCCGCCCCGCGATCGGTGGTTACCGACGTCGAGCGGCTCTGCGACCGCGTCCGCAGCACCCACGGCTTCGCCGAATCCTTCGTTCGCGCCTCCACCGTGGGCAGCCGCCTCGATCTGGAGCTCGCCTTCGTCGTCGGCCCTCGGACCGCGGAACGCACGGTCGAATCCTTCGATGCCATCCGCGCCGACATCGACGCACAGCTCACTGCCCGGAACTACCACCACTCGACGTCGGTGGTGTTCACCGCGGATCGCCACTGGGTGGAGTGGGCACGCTGAGCGGCCAGGTGAATCACGCTGCCGGGCCGACGGTTTCGAGATAGCGCCGGAACGGGACCAGCGCCTCCTCCCCCAGATGCGGTCCCGAGACCGCGATCTCCGCGTCACTGGCCCCGACGACCTCCGCGCAGCCGAGGGCGAACCGCGGATGCCCGCCGATGATCGCGGCGAAATCCGCCTCCGCGGCGGCGAAAACGATACGGGCGACACCGGCCCAGACGAGCGCCGCGCTGCACATCGGGCACGGTTCACCGCTGGCGTAGACGGTCGCGCCGGTGAGATCGGCGGACGGGCCCGCGGCGGTGAGGGCGGCGAGTTCGGCATGTGCGGTGACCACACCGGATGCCGCGACCTCGTTGCGGCCCTCGGCGATCGTCGTCCCGTCGGCGGCCACGATCACGGCGCCGAAGGGGCGGTTGCCCCGGCGGCCGGCTTCCTCGCCCAGGGCGATCGCCCGGCGCAGGTGGTCGTTGTCGTGCTGCATCGCTGTCCTCGATTCGATCGGCTGCGCGGGTGCTCTCGCCAGCATGCCGAACAGCGGCGATAGTGTCCAAGACACTCTCCCCATCATCGCCATTGGTGCGACCTATAGTTGGCCGATGGAGCTGCGCCATATCCGGTACCTGCTGGCCGTCGCCGACCACGGCAACTTCACCCGCGCCGCGGAATCCCTGCACATCTCGCAGCCGACGCTGTCCCAGCAGATCAAGCAGCTCGAGCGAGTCCTGGGCGTGGTACTGCTCGACCGCTCCGGCCGCACGGTCCGACTGACCGATGCCGGGCAGGCGTACGCGCGCCACGCCCGGCTCGCACTGCGCGATCTGGAGGCCGGCGAACGCGCGGTGCACGACGTCCAGGACCTGTCGCGCGGCCATCTGCGGGTGGCGACGACACCGACCTTCACCGCCTATCTGATCGGCCCGCTGGTACACCGGTTCCGCTCCGACCATCCGGGGATCAGCCTCACCCTCCGCGAGACGACCCAGGATGCGATCGAGGCGGATCTGCTCGCCGATCGGCTCGATCTCGGGATCGCCTTCGCCGGTGCGCACGCCGCGGGGGTCGAGCACACCGCGCTGTTCACCGAGAAACTCGGACTGGTCGTCGGCTCCGATCATCCGTATGCCGGTGCCGCGCAACCACTGTCGGCCGGCGAACTCGCCGGCGTACCGCTCGGATTGCTGAGCGCGGACTTCGCGACGCGCCTGCACATCGACCGGTATTTCGACGAATGCGGCGTCGCTCCGGATATCGCGGTCGAGGCGAATTCGATCAGCGCGCTGCTGGAATTCGTCCGGCGCGGCTCGCTCGCCACGGTCCTGCCCGACGCGATCACGCGGGCTCACGCCGATCTGCACCCGATCGCCCTGGACCCGGCCCTGCCGATTCGCACCGTGGAACTACTGCGCCGCCATACCGCCTACCATTCCGCCGCCGCCCGCGCGTTCACCCGCGCGATCCACGCCACGGCACAGGACTATTGATGCAAACTATTATCACGATCCAATACAAGTATTGGCCCCTATAGACACTGGTCATGCAGGCTGGTCTCAGTCACCCAGCCACTCCGAACGGAGCGCCCCATGCATGACCTCGCCACCGGCGTCACGCACTTCCGCGACGCCGTCTTCCCCGCCAAGGCGGAGTTGTTCGCCCGGCTCACGACGACCCATACGCCCGCCACGCTGTTCATCGGCTGCTCGGACGCACGCGTCGTCCCCGAACTGATCACCAGCAGCGAACCCGGTGAACTGTTCGTGATTCGCACCGCCGGCAATCTCGTTCCCGCCTACGGGCCGGGCGCCGACGGCGTCGCGGCCAGTATCGAGTACGCCGTCGCGGTGCTGGGCGTCGAACGCATCGTGGTGTGCGGACACTCGGGCTGCGGGGCGATGACGGCGCTGGCCGAACGCCACGATCTCAGCACGATGCCGACCGTCGCCGCCTGGCTGCGGCATGCCGATGCCGCGGCGGCCCGCCCTGGCTCGCAGGCGACCGCCTCGCTGATTCGCGCGAATGTCGTTGCCCAGCAGGCGAATCTGGCCACCCACCCCGCGGTGGCGCGCGCGTTGTCGACCGGTGCCGTCACCGTCGAGGGCTGGGTCTTCGACATCGGCACCGGCATTGTCACGGTGATCGATCCGGCCGGTGACGACCGGATCATCGCCGCCTGAAACCCCCTGTGCCGCCGGGCAATACGGCGGTCGAAAGAAAGGAAACCCTATGGTGCACGCACAGTTCGATCCGGCCGCCCGTCAGGCGCTGGCCGTCACGGCGGTCGAGGCGAAGATCGCCAAGGATCTCACCTGGCAGCAGATCGCCGATACCGCCGGCTATTCGACGGCCTTCGTGACCGCGGCGATCCTCGGTCAGCATCCGCTGCCGAAACAGTCCGCGGAAGCCGTGGCCGCGCTGCTCGGCCTGGGCGACGACGCGGCGGCGCTGCTGCAGACCATTCCGACCCGCGGGTCGATTCCGGGTGGTGTGCCGACGGATCCGACGATCTACCGCTTCTACGAGATGCTGCAGGTGTACGGCACCACCCTCAAGGCGCTGGTCCACGAACAGTTCGGCGACGGCATCATCAGCGCCATCAACTTCGAACTCGACGTGCGCAAGGTGCCCGATCCGGAGGGCGGCGAACGCGCCGTGATCACGCTGGACGGCAAGTACCTGCCCACCAAACCCTTCTGAGCGCCCGTCGCCCGGAACTCGACTCACCAAGGAGTGCAATGGATTTCGCACAACGCACCATCGATCTGGCCCGCCGCAACGTGGAGGAGGGTGGCCGGCCGTTCGCGACGGTCATCGTCAAGGACGGGGAAATTCTCGCCGAAAGCCCCAACCTGGTCGCCCAGACCAACGACCCGACCGCGCACGCGGAGATCCTCGCGATCCGCCGGGCCTGCACCACCCTCGGCACCGAACATCTGACCGGTGCCACGATCTACATTCTCGCCCTCCCCTGCCCGATGTGCCTGGGCGCGCTGTACTACTGCTCCCCCGACGAGGTCGTCTTCCTCACCACCCGCGAGGCCTACGCTCCGCACTACGTCGACGACCGGAAATACTTCGAGCTGAACACCTTCTACGACGAATTCGCCAAGCCGTGGGATCAGCGACGCCTGCCGATGCGCCACGAGTCCCACGCCGACGCGGTCGACGTCTACCGCCGCTGGCAGGAGCGCAACAACGGCGAGCGCCGGGTCGCGGGAGCGCCGACGGCCGACTGAGGTCTGCGGCGCCGTCCCTGTCGTCGGGTGTTCACCCGGGGGTCACCCTGCGGCGGGGATGGCGCGGTTCACGATCGTGCGGACGAGCTCCGCCGCCCGCTGCTCGTCGAAAATGCCCGGAAGCGTGAGTCTTTCGAGGATGAGCCAGTTCAAGGCGAGGTACAGCAGCACCACGGCGTCCTCGTCACCGGGCAGCTCGGAATCCCGGAAGTTGCTGATGTTGAAGTCCAGATCCGCGCGCACCCGTTCGGTCAGCAGCGCCTGCAGTTCCGGACGACGGGTGGCCTCCAACCGGAGTTCGAGAATCGCGAGATAGCCGGTGCGGAAATGGAAGACCCGGTCGACCACCTCGGTCATGAGTTCGGTCATGCTCTCGCGGGTCTGCGGCCCGCGCGATTTCGCCATCGCCTCCTCGCTCGGGATCAGCCGCTCGTAATAGCGATGGCCGACCTGGACGAGCAGCGCGTCCCGATTGGGGAAGTAGTTGGACGCCGTTCCCGCCGGCACTCCCGCCTCCTGGTCCACCGCGCGAAAGGTCAGTCCGCGCGCCCCCTCTCGGGCCAGGACCTCGATGGACGCGTCCAGCAGAGCCTGCCGGCGTTCCGGATTCGTGCGCACCACTTGATACCACTCCATTCGTAGTACTACGGTTCAAAACTCTTCGTTCAGAGTACTACACCTGAGGCGGTAACGATATGCGAAAGCAACACAGCACCTTCCCTGCCCAGGCCGATCAGCGACGCTTCGTCGCCCGTCCCGTGCCTCCGCGCACGGTCATCCATTCCAAGGGCGGGTGGCCCCGGCACGACAGGCACGGGGCGCGGTAGCGCCCAGCAGTGCCAGGTATCCGAATCGTTCGACCGGCCGGAAACGGCCGGAACAGGAGTGGAATGCATACCGACGTGATCATCGTGGGCGCGGGCCCGACCGGCCTGATGCTGGCCGCCGAACTGCAAGCGGCGGGAGTGCGGCCGCTGGTACTGGAACGGCAACCACAGCCGCGTGACACTCCGAAGGCCGGTGGGCTCGGCGGGCAGATTCTCGAATTGTTGCGTTACCGCGGCCTGCTCGACCGGTTCGAGGCGGCTTGCACCGATCCGATACCGGCTCCGCGGTTCCCGTTCGGCGGTGTCCATGTGGATCTCACCGGGCTCGCCGAGTCTCCGATGCACGCCTTGCCGCTGCCGCAACAGCAGCTCGAGCTGTTGCTCGGCGAACGCGCCGGTGAACTCGGCGTCGACATCCGGCGCGGACACCAGGTGCTGGACGTGACGCAGGACGCCGACGCGGTCACCGCGCAGGTGCGGGGCCCGGACGGCGCCTACCGGGTGAGCGCCCGCTACCTCGTGGGCTGCGACGGTGCCCGCAGCCGGATTCGCGACCTCGCCGGAATTCCGTTCCCCGGCACCGTCTATCCGGAGGTCAACCGGCTGGCCCAGATCACGGTCGCCGATGCGGTGACCCGGCTCGACAACGGCGACCTCGACGTCGACGGTTTCGGCATCATCCGGGCGGGCTTCACGCGCACCGACCGCGGGCTGTTCGGGATGGGCGTCTCGCCCACCTCGGACGTGTTGTCGGTCTACACGATCGAGGACGAGTCCGTCGAATACGACGACGACGTACCGCTGACCGTGGCCGAGCTGCAGGACAGCATCCGCCGCGTGCTGGGCGCGGAACTTCCTGTGGCGCAGACACATCGGCTGTCTCGTTTCACCTTCAAGGCGCGCCAGGCCGAACGCTACCGCGAGGGCCGGGTCCTGCTCGCCGGCGACGCGGCCCACCTGTTCCCGGCCACGGGTGTCGCACTCAACGCCGGCATGCTGGACGCGGTCAACCTCGCCTGGAAGCTGGCCGCCGACGTCCAGGGCTGGGCACCGGACGGGCTGCTGGACAGCTACCACGACGAACGGTATTTCGCGGGGGCGCGCACGATGCTGCACACCCGGGCGCAGGTGGCGCTGCGGCGTGGGCACGACCCCGCGGCCGAGGCGCTGCGGACGGTCTTTCAGGAGCTTCTCACCGACGACCAGCCGCTGCGGCGCATGGGCGCCCTCATCGCCGGTGCCGACATCCGCTATGAACTGCCCAACCCGAACGGCCACCCCGCGACCGGTACCTTCGCTCCGAACCTGGCCCTGCGCACCGGCGCGGGCAGCACCGACGTCGCGGCGCTGCTCCACGACGCGCGGCCCGTCCTGCTCGACCTCGCCGACCGGCCGGAGCTGCGCGCGGCGGCCCGAGAATGGGGACACCGCATCGAGATTCGCACCGCCGAGACCGCCGATCGTCCCGCCGACGCTCTCCTCATCCGTCCGGATGCGCACATAGCGTGGGCGGCGACCGTCGGCGAGCACGCGGACACCGCGGAATCCGGCCTGCGGGCGGCGATGGAGTTCTGGTTCGGCGCACCCATACAGGGCCCCGACCACTCGGACCGGCCGGAAGTCCGGCTCGGGTCAGAGTGTGAACGCGACGCCGAGTAGACCGTCGACGATTCCCGCGGCGGCGTCGACGAGCCGGTCACGCGCAGTGCGGCTTCGGTGCGGTCGTAGACGGCGGTGACCACAGCCTCTCGGCTCTCGAAGCTTTCGTAGAAATATCGCGGGCTCAGATTCGCCTGCCGCGTCACCGCCCGCATGGTGACCGCAAATCATGTGATTCACCTTGGTGCGCGGAATACCCTCACATCGTGGTGGTAGCGCTCGTCGGGTGAAAGGGTCCCCATGTTCGACGAGGAACAGTTTCAGCAGGCTCTGCGGCAGCCACGGTTGTCGAAACCGGTACCGGAATTCCTGGATTCCCATCGCGCCGTGCCGATTCGGGCGATCCCGGAAGCGGAACTCCAGGCGAGCACGCTCGCCTGGTTCGGCGAGTTCGAACGCAAACTGGAGTGGTACGGCAAGCTCGGCGTCGATGTGAGCTGGCTGCTGGAGTGGGCGAAGAAGTACTGGTGGAGTTTCCTCGTCCGCGATATGAGCCTCAATCACGAGCTCTACGCACCCGACATCCGCTACACCGACGTCACGACCTTCGGGCGCACCATCGTCGGCATCGACGAATTCGTGAAATACAACTTCGCCTTCTTCGACGCCATCCCGGACTGGCGCTACGACCCGCTGCCGAACCAGGTGTACCTGGACGTGACACCCGAGGGCATCGTCCGCACCGTCATCCGCTACATCGGCAGCGGCCACTGGACCGGTCCACTCCGGCTCTACCCCTATGACGAATCCGCTCCCGTGCTCTACGGCAACGGACGCTTCATCCAATGCCCAGCGGTCGATCGCTACCACTTCAACGCCGACGGACTCATGGAAGAAGGCGAAACCCTCTACGACTTCCTCGACGCGACCCAGCGAGGCGGAATCCTGCCGCGCGACGACAGCTGGCAGTTCCGCGCCCTGATGGCCGCGTCGAAGGTGCCGGCCCTACTGGCCCGGTGGGGAATTGCACGGTAGTGGACGGCCGCACACCATGAACCGGAGAGACGAAAACGGTCCCGGAACCAGTGGGTTCCGGGACCGTATTCCCTAGTAGCGGGGACAGGATTTGAACCTGCGACCTCTGGGTTATGAGCCCAGCGAGCTACCGAGCTGCTCCACCCCGCGTCGGTATGTTCAACCCTACGCAACCCGAGGGGGAAAACCAAAACGCCTGGTGAAAGGTGGCGGTGAGGACGTCGAGGTGGTTGCCTGGATCGCCGGCCGGGATGCCGCCGCGGGCGATCGGCGCACGGTGATCGCAAGGATGGAACTCGCCCACCGCCGGACGCCAGACTGGTCGGGTGACGACGACGAACCTGCATCCCGTGCGCGGCCGCTACCGCGATCCGGAGCTGACCTCGCTGGCGCGGACCAACTCGGTGATCGAGTTGCAGCTCGCGCACCGGTCGGTGCGCGCTTTCCTCGACGAGCCCGTGGGTGAGGACGAGGTGACCGCGATCGTCGCGGCGGCACAATCGGCCTCGACCTCGTCGAACCTTCAGGCGTGGAGCGTCGTCGCGGTGCGGGATCCGGCGCGGCGCGATCGACTGGCCACGCTGGCGGGCGACCAGGATTTCATCCGCCGCGCACCGCTGTTCCTGGTGTGGCTGGCCGACCTGGGCCGCATCGCACGGCTCGCGGAGGCCCGGCGGGCGACGGTGGATGCGACCGAGTACCTCGAGTCCACGATCCTCGGCTTCGTGGATACGTCGCTGGCGGCACAGAATGCGGTGATCGCCGCCGAATCGCTCGGCCTGGGCACGGTTTTCGTGGGCGCGATCCGCAACAACCCCGACGGCGTCGCCGCCGAACTGAAGTTGCCGGACCGAGTATTCGCCGCCTTCGGATTGGCGGTCGGCGTACCCGACCCGGCCGAACCAGCCGGTGTGAAACCTCGGCTGCCGCAACGCGCCGTCCTGCACCGCGAGGTCTACGATGCCGCTGCCGATGCGGTGATCGACGAGTACGACGCCCGGCTGGCCGAATACAACGCCGAACACGGCCGCTCGATCGGCTGGATCGCCACGGTTCTCCACCGCCTCGCCGACCGCGACAGCCTCAAAGGCAGGCATCGCCTGCGAGAACATCTGCGGCGTCAGGGTTTTCCGTCGGTGTAGGACGCCGCTCGCAATGGAAAAAGGTCCCGGAACCATCTGGTTCCGGGACCTCTTCACTAGTAGCGGGGACAGGATTTGAACCTGCGACCTCTGGGTTATGAGCCCAGCGAGCTACCGAGCTGCTCCACCCCGCGTCGGTGAACACAACATTACACACGAGTCGACAGACGTAGCAAATCCGGTGGTCAGAGGAAGTTTCGAGGAGCGTCGACACGATCTCGGCGCCGACCGCCGCCCCTCCGGACGACACCTTTCGGTCCACGGAATACGTTCGGCGAACCCACCCTCACGCATCACGGCGACATCGACCCGCCGGTCATCGGGATCCGCCGCACGGAGGTGCCGAACCGGCCGAACCGGCGACTCGATACGGAAGCACCGCTTCACCCCCGAATGACGGAGAACGTCGCGGGAAACGCGCGCGTCTCCAAAAAGCAGCCGTAAAAACGTGACCCAGCCCACTATTTATGCGTGATTCACCGCACATAACGGCCCCATAACGAACGACCGGAATATCCGCTCACTGCATAGCCAACCTGCATCAACGCTCGAATCCGGTTATTCGCTTCATGCAAATGTCTCTGTTATCAAGACGTGATCTGTCGAGATCTGTTCGTTATGGTCGAACGCGGCCCGGATCGAACCCGTGATGGGCATCCAGACCCGAACCGTTGCACACCGGCAACCCTGCCCCGCGGTTCGGGGATCCCCGACCTCCTGGGGGCAGGGACGCGGCGGAACATCGCCGGGTCGGCGGGCGCAGGGAGGGACACCACCATGAACAAGAACCGGAAGATCAGCAGTCGCGCCCTCGGCTTCGCCGCCGTCGCCGGCGCCCTTGTTGCCGTCCCGTTCGCAGCTTCCACCACTGCTTCGGCTGCGCCCTCCCACGACTGGGACGGTGTCGCGCAGTGCGAGAGCGGCGGCAACTGGAATATCAACACCGGCAACGGCTACTACGGCGGTCTGCAGTTCACGCAGTCCACCTGGAGCGCCAACGGTGGCAGCGGCTCGCCGCAGAACGCGAGCAAGGAAGAGCAGATCCGCGTCGCGGAGAACGTGCTGCAGACCCAGGGGCCGGGCGCCTGGCCGGTGTGCGGCCAGTACCTGCGCTACGCGCCCGCCGAGGAGACTCAGCCGGCCCCGGCCCCGGCCCCGGCGCCGCAGCCCGAGCCGACCGCCCCGGTCCAGCTGCCGAACGACCGCCAGGATCTGATCAACAAGGCCACCGACGCCGGCAAGCAGGCCGCGCAGCGGTTCGGTGTGGGCCACCAGTTCCAGCAGATCCTCGAGCAGAACAGCGGTCTGATCGACTCGCTGGGCCGCTGAGCCACGGCGCGGTAGGTTCCCGCGCGGCACAGCATGCGAACGGCGCCCCGGATGATTCCGGGGCGCCGTTGTCATTCGACCACCAGCAGCCGTCAACCGCCGGCCTTGTTGTACGCGTCGATGGCCTTCTGCAAACCTTCCAGCGCCTTGCCCAACTGGCCGAGGTCACCGGACTTCTGGGCGTCCTCGACACCCTTCAGGGCGTCGTTGAGTTCCTTGACCGCGGCATCCTTACCGGCCGATCCGCTCGTGGGCGGTGGCGCGGTCGTGGACGGCGGCGGCGTGTTCTGATTCGACGGCGGTGGCGAGGTACTGCCCTGCTGGCCGGGCGGATTGATCGCCGCCTGGCCCGGCTGCTGCGTGGTCGCGGCGCCCAAACCGTCCTGGACGTCGTTGAGGGCATCACCCAGCGTGGACTGATAGCCCACCTTGTCGCCGTAGGAGGCCAGGACCTTCACCAACTGTGGGAACGACGCCGTGGTCGGCCCACTGTTGCGTTCCAGATACCACGGTTCGACGTAGAGGATGCCGCCCTCGCCGATCGGCAGGGTGAGCAGGTTCCCGTATTTGATCTTGTTGGTGTTACCACCGGTCAGCAGTGTCCGATCGTTCGAGACGCGGGCATCGGTGGTCATCGACGTCTGGACCTGTTGCGGGCCGGGCGTCTGCGAATCCGTCGGCAACTTGAGCACCGTGAACTTGCCGTAGTTCTCCGGATCGGAGGCGACCTGGATGTAGGCGGCGAGGAACTGGCGTTTGAAGCCGACCATCGCGCTGGTCAGATTGAACTGCGGCCGACCGGTTTTCGGATCGCCGATCAGCACGTAGTACGGCGGCTGATGCGCGTTGGTCGGAGTGTCGGAGGTCGGGTCGTTGGGTACCGACCAGAACGCGTTGTTGGTGAAGAACTCACGCGGATCGTTGACGTGGTAGCGCGCCAGCATCTCGCGCTGCACCTTGAACAGATCCTCCGGATACCGGAAGTGGGCACGCAGCTCCGGTGAGATCTCGCTCTGCGGCTTCACCGAGTTGGGGAACACCCCGCGCCAGGCGTTGAGCACCGGATCGGTGGGATCCACGTCGTAGAGGTTGACCGTGCCGTCGTAGGCGTCGACCGTGGCCTTGACGGAGTTGCGGATGTAGCTGACCTCCTTGCGTGGCAGCGTGCGACCGGTGTTCTGGTCGATGCTGTCCTCGGTGACTCCCTCCAGCGAGGTCCGCTGCGCGTACGGGAAGTTGTCGAGTGTGGTGTAGGCGTCGACGATCCAGAGGATGCGTCCGTTCACCACCGCCGGATACATGTCGCCGTCGGTGGTCAGCCACGGCGCCACCTGCTGCACGCGGCTGCGCGGATCGCGGTTGTAGATGATCTTCGAATCCGAGCCGATGGCGCCGGAGAACAGGATGTTGCGTTCGGCGTACTTGGCGGCGAAGGCGAGACGGTTGAACCAGTTGCCGATCGGGACGCCGCCCTTGCCGGTGTAGGTGTACTGCTCGGTGCCCGTGTCGTATTCACGCGGCGGCTGGTTGTTCCCGCCCACGATCGCGTAGTCGGCATCCGATTTGGAGATCATCTCCCCGTAGTAGATGCGCGGCTGATCGACCGGGATCGCCTGCCTGTCCTTGGGCGTGAACAGATCGCTGACCGTCGACTTGTCGCCGACGTTGAAGACCGGATATCCGTACCCGCCGCTGGAACTGCTGGTGCCGGCGCCGGTGGCGGCCTGCTGAGTTTCCTTGGGCGGAGCCACGTTCACGCGGTTGGCCGGGGAGGCGACGAAGCCGTCACCGTGGGTGTAGACGGTGTGCTTGTTGATCCAGTCGGTCTGGTTACCCGACAGGTTCTGCGGCACCAGTTCGCGAGCCGCGACGATGTAGTCCTGCTTCTCGCCGTTGATGGTGTAGCGATCGATGTCCAGCGGGTCCGGGAAACCGTAGAAGTTCTGCAGCTGCTGGCGCTGGATGAAGGTCTGGGTCAGCAGGTTGGGATCCAGCAGCCGGATGTTGCCGATGGTCTGCTGATCGGCCGGAATCGAACCCGGGTCCTTGGTCTGCGACCCCTTGTAGTCGACGTAGGAGACCTTGTCGTCGGTGAGCCCGTAGGCCTGCCGCGTCGCCGTGATGTTGCGCTCGATATAGGTCGCTTCCTTGGTGGCGGCGTTCGGGCGCACCTCGAACTGCTCGACCACCAGCGGCCACACCGCGCCCACCAGGATCGACGACAGCAACAGCAGGGCCGCCGCCATCGCGGGGACGCGCAGATCGCGCAGCACCACACCGGCGAAGAAGGCGACGGCGCAGATGATCGCGATCGACATCAGGATCAGCTTGGCCGGCAGTACGGCGTTGATGTCGGTGTAGGAACCGCCGGTGAAGGTGGGCTCCTTGCGGGTGCTCGACAGCAGCGAATACCGGTCGAACCAGTAGGCGACCGCCTTCAGCACCACGAACGTGCCGGCGATCAGCGCCAGCTGGATGCGCGCCGGGCGGGTGAGCGTGCCCTCACGCCCGGACAGCCGCAGCCCGCCGAAGATGTAGTGGGTGACGAGATTGGCGAAGAACGCGATCACGACCGCCACGAACAGCCAGTTCAGCAGCAACTTGTAGAACGGCAGGTCGAAGGCGTAGAAGCCGACGTCGATGTTGAACTGGGGATCCTTGATCCCGAACGAACCGCCGTGCAGGAACAGCTGCACCGTGACCCAGCTCGACTGCGCGACCAGACCCGACAACAGGCCGACCAGCACCGGGATGCCGATACCGAACAGCCGCAACCGTCCCATCACGGTGGTGCGATAGCGCGCGATCGGATCGCTGGGACCGGACACCGGCACGAAGACCGGGCGAGTGCGATACGCGGCCAGCAGCGCCAGCCAGACCAGTGCCCCGACCACGATCGCGACGATGAGGAACAACAGGAGCCGGGTGACGAGCACCGTGGTGAACACCTGGCGGAAGCCGACCTCGCCGAACCACAGCCAGTTGGTGTACGCGTCGGTCAGCCGCGGGCCGACCAGCAGCAACGCCGCGATCACGAGCGCGGTGATCAGCAATATCCGGCTGCGTCGAGACAGCGAAGGTAAGCCTGTCGGGGGGCGCATGCCCACGATGCCACTCTCCCAGGTCCGGCGGCGTACCGAAGCGATTGTCGGCCGATACACCGCAGTCCGATGATGCGTCCGGTCCCTGCGGACCGTCTCTCGCGCCCCACTCTACGTAAAACGGGACGGCTTGGATCGCGATGGCTCCGGTATGCCGTGGCGGGGACGCGGGCGCTCGCGGTGGACGTACAGTGTCGGCCGTGACTGTGGACAATCCCTCCTCCGCCCTGTACCGCTGCATCCGGGACGTGGCCGAGTTCGCCGATACCGAGGGCTGGGATCAGCCGCCGCAGTTGTTCGCGCTGGTGCCGACCGCCGACCTGGTGGCCGCCGAGCCGACGCTCGAGGATCAGCTCGACGACGGGGCCGCGTTGACGCCCATTGCCCAGGAACCGCTTCCGGACGATCTGACCGGCGATTCGATGGCGCTCGACGAATTCCTCGCCACCACCAGCTGGCCGCCCGCCGTCGAGGGAGTGGTGCTGGTACAGCAGATCGTGGTGCTGCCGCCGACCGCCGAACGCACGCTCGACGAGGCCATCGCACCGCTGCTGGCCGACCGCGACGCCGCCGACCGAGCCGGCCGCGACGCCGCGCAGACGCATCCCGAGCGCCGCGACGCCCGGCTCTATGCGGGCGTGCTGCGCGACGGAGTCTCGTTGTGCCTGTTGCAGTTACGCCCCGAGGAGGACGAGGCCTTCCCCGAGCTGGATCTGCGCACCGCGCCGAACCTGGCTCCCAACCTGGTCGACGCGCTGCGCCACACGCTCGAGAACGAGCCGGACTAGCCGCAGCTGGGGGCGGGGCGTCCGGCGTTGATGTCGTCCAGCGACTGCACCGCGGCGCTCAACGTGTCGACCTTCACCAGTTTCAGGCCGTCCGGGGTGCGCTGGCGGGCCTCGTTGCAGTTGTCGGCGGGGACCAGGAAGGTCTCCGCACCGGCGTCGCGGGCCGCGATCATCTTGTACTGGATGCCGCCGATCGGGCCGACCTTGCCCTGCGGATCGATGGTCCCGGTGCCGGCGACGAAGCGTCCGCCGTTGAGTTCGCCGGGGCTGAGCTTGTCGACCAGGGCCAGGCTGAACATCAGACCGGCCGACGGGCCGCCGATATCGGCGAGGTTGAAATCGACCTGCAGCGGACCGGCCGGCACCTGCTGCGGGGTGACGCCGAGGTAGGCCTTGTTCGAATCGTCCGGGCGCGCACCGAGTTTCACCTCGACCGTCTGTTCCGCGCCACCGCGGCGGATCACCATCGGGATCGTCGTGCCCGGGGCGGCGCCCTGCACCGCGTCGATCACGTCCTTGGAGGTCGTGATCGGTTTCCCGTTCACGCTCACCAGTTCGTCGCCCTTCTGCAGCACCGCTTTGGCCGGCCCGTCGTCGGCCACCACGCGCACCTGCACCTTGGTCGGGTACTTCAGGAAGTTCAGCGCCGCCAGTTCGGCGTTGTCCTCGGATTCCTTGAAATCGGCCTGGTTGGACTTGTCCACCTGATCGCGCGGCACGCCGGGCGGGTAGACCTCCGCGCGCGGCACCAGCCCGTAGCGGCCGTCCACCCACAGGCCCATCGCCTCGAAGATATTCAGCCCGTCGCGAACGGACACCGTCGTCATGTTCAGGTGTCCCGAGGTCGGATCCACCGCGGCACCCTGCACCGCGACGACCTGCTTGCC
Source organism: Nocardia africana NBRC 100379 (assembly GCF_001612635.1). Classification (GTDB taxonomy): domain Bacteria; phylum Actinomycetota; class Actinomycetes; order Mycobacteriales; family Mycobacteriaceae; genus Nocardia; species Nocardia africana. Next base: position 640,646 of record NZ_BDAV01000006.1, read on the forward strand.
GTCCACCTCGCCAAGAGTATTGAAGGTGGGACCAGGGCCGAGAGCGACGAACGGCACCGTCACCGCACTGCCCACCACACCGAGGACGAGCACGGGCACCAGAGCCGCTATCAAGGTGATGATCCGACGATTCACCCGGCCCACAGTAGCGGCTCCACGATCACCATCCGCGTAGCCTTGGGGGCATGAGCGACGTGCCCTTCGGATTCTCGAACCGCGACGACGATCCCGACCGCGACAAGCGTGACGATCAGGCCGGTTCCGGAGCGAACAACCCCTTCGCCTTCGGCATGGGGGCTTCGGGCGCGGCCGGATTCGATCCCGCGGCCTTCGGGCAGATGCTGACCTCGCTCGGGCAGATGTTCTCCACGATGAGCCAGCCGGGCGGCCAGGCGAGTCCGGTCAACTACGACGTCGCCAAGCGGCTGGCTCGCCAGCAACTCGGCTCGACGGTCGCGCCGATCACCGACGGCGCCCAGCGCGCCGTCAGCGATGCCGCGCATCTGGCCGAACTGTGGTTGGACACGGCGACCACCTTGCCCGCCGGCGCCACCAAGACGGTCGCGTGGACGCCCAACGATTGGATCGAGCAGACCCTGCCGACGTGGAAGCGCCTCTGCGATCCGGTCGCCGAGCAGGTGTCGGGCATGTGGAGTTCGACACTCCCGGAGGAGGCCAAGCAGTTCGCCGGGCCGATGCTCGGCATGCTCGGGCAGATGGGCGGTCTGGCCTTCGGCTCGCAGCTCGGTCAGGCGCTGGGGCAGCTCGCCCAGGAGGTGCTGACCTCCACCGATATCGGGCTGCCGCTGGGTCCGGCGGGAACCGCGGCGCTGGTGCCCAGCGCGATCAGCGAATTCAGCAAGGGCCTGGAGCGTCCCGAGAGTGAGATCCTGGTCTATCTGGCCGCCCGCGAGGCCGCTCACCAGCGGCTGTTCGCCCATGTGCCGTGGCTGCGGCAGCAGGTGCTGGGCGCGGTCGAGGATTACGCGCGCGGGATCCGCATGGACTTCTCCGCTATAGAGGAGGCCGCGCAGAGCATCGATCCGATGTCGCTGACCGATCCTTCGAAACTCGAGGAACTGCTGTCGCAGGGCACCTTCGAACCGCAGACCACCCCCGAGCAGAAGGCCGCGCTGGATCGGCTGGAAACGCTGCTGGCGCTGATCGAGGGCTGGGTTCAGGTCGTGGTGACCGAGGCGGTCGGCGATCGGTTGCCCGGTGCGGGCGCACTGGCCGAGACGCTGCGGCGGCGCCGCGCCACCGGCGGTCCGGCCGAGCAGACCTTCGCCACACTGGTCGGCTTGGAATTGCGTCCGCGCAAGCTGCGGGAGGCCGCCACGCTGTGGCAGCGGCTGACGACCGACGCGGGGATGGCGGCGCGCGACGCGGTGTGGGCGCATCCGGATCTGCTGCCCAGTTCGGAGGATCTCGACAAGCCGAGCGGCTTCATCGACGGTGTGATCGGTGGCGGCGCCACTGTTTTCGACGATCCGCTGGCGCAGCTGGCCGAGACCGAGGCCCGCGAACGCCGCGAAGGCGCTGCGGCGCAACAGGAGCGGCCGAACACGGACGCCGCAGGCGAGCAGGGCGCGAAAGGAACTGCCGCTCAGGGTGATTCGGCTTCCGGTGCGGATTCGCCGGACACGGACGGCAAGACCGGCGACGAGGGCGGCGAGAACGAGGAGCGCTAGCCGGCGGGCGTCACCGCCTCCGATCGGCCGGGTTCAGCCCAGCCGCGCCTCGGCGGTCGCGTAGCCGAACAGCTTGCGCCCCTTGGACAATGCGTCGACCACGACGGTCACCATGCGGCGGCGCGAACTGAGCCAGCCCACCTGGCCGCCGAACAGGATCGACGCCGGAGCGTCGGACTCGACGGGCAGATAGTGCATCTTGGGCGCGTACTGCACCCGCAGTTTCGTCAGCGCGGTCGGATCGCCGAGCCAGCGGCCGAGATACCCCGCGACCAGGCCGAGCGTCAGCATGCCGGGCACCGCGCCCGTCGTGGTGCCCGATCGTCGCGGATCCACGACGCCGGCGTGACGCACCACATCGTCGGCCGCGACCGTGACGGTGTCGGCGGGCAGATTCGCGCCGACCGCCAGCGGGCCGAGATCGACGAGCGGGCGCGGCAGCGACGGCTGGATTCGGTCACGCTGCGGCGTGCGCAAACGCCGTTGCGCCGGAACCGGTTCGAGGTCGTGCGCCCGGCCGGGCGTCCCGCTTCGCGCACAGGTTCCGGGCTGGGTGTGCACCAGCAGTGTGGAGGATCCGCTGGTCACGACTTGGCCGTCGTCGTCGCGCAGCAGGGTGGTCACCGAGACCACGTCGTAATCGCGGTAGTGGCGGAATGATTCGAATCCGATGTCGCAGCTGATGCGGTCGCCGGCCAGCAAGGGGCGCACGATTTCCAGAGTGCGGTCGGCGTGCACGACGCGCCCGTTGTGGAAACCGGGCACGAGTGCGTCGAGCGTGCTCTCCTCGGCGCGCATCCATACCGTGGTGGCGAAGGTCGGCGGGGCCACCAAGCCATCGAATCCGCGCGCCGCGGCCGCACGTTCGTCGCAGTGGATGGGGTCGGTGGCGCCTATGGCCCCGGCGTACTCGCGAATCTCGTCCGCCGCGATCGGGCGATCGCCGCGGGTTCGAAACCGATGTTCACCGTGCAGCGACGTCACCGGCGGCACGTCGAGGGATGCGCTGACCATATTGCTCCTTTAACCGACCCGAATCGACCCGATTGTCGGCCGCCGAGGGCCGGGCGTTAGCACTCTCGACGCCGGTCTGGAGAATTCACGGCGCGTCGGCGGCGAGTTTTGTGAAACGGTGCGTTCACGGGGCCGCCGCGACCGGACTCGAAGCGCCCTGTGGACAACGCCGAACCTGTGGATAACCAGCACTTTTCCCGCAGGTGCCAACGGAGCCGACGACAATACTGAGGCCCATGACGTTGTCACACGCACGTGGACCGATGTTGCATCCGCGGGTGGCGGTTCTGCGCCGGCCCTCGGGTGCGGTGCAATTGGGTTGGGATCCCGAACGCGCGGTACTTCTGCACCCGCCCGCCGCCGGCACCGATGCGGTCGTCGCCTTCATCCGGCTGCTCGACGGTCTGCACAGCCATCCTCAGCTGCTGTGGGAGGCCGGGCAACTGGGTCTCGGGGGCGTGGCCCTGGAACTGTTACGAGATATCGATGCGGCCGGACTCCTGGTGTGGCCGCGGGCACGCCGCACCCGCGTACGAGCGGTGCACGTCCACGGCCGCGGGCCCCTGGCGGATTCGTTGCACGACGGCATCCGGCGACTGGGAATCACTCCGACGCGGTCGAGCGAATACCGCAGCGGTACTTCGGATCCGCTGCCGTGCACCGATCTGGTGATACTCACCGATGCGCTGGTGCCGGTGCCGGAACTGGTCAGCATGCTGCTGGTACGCCGGATTCCGCACCTGCAGGTCCGCATCCGCGACGGGCACGGCGTGATCGGGCCGCTGGTGCTGCCCGGTGGTACCAGCTGCTTGCGATGTGCCGACCTGACCCGTACCGAATTCGACGCCGAATGGCCGCATCTGGCGGCGCAGCTGCTCGGCCGGACGGGTTACGCCTCCCCCGCGACCATCACCGCCACAGCCGCGCTGACCCTGCGCGAAATCGAATCGATCATCGAGGACGCCGCCGACGACCCGCCCCGGACCCTGGACACCACATTGGAATTCGATCCACGCACCAGGCGCGTCGCCCGGCGCCGCTGGGCTCCGCACGCGGACTGCGCCTGCCGCCGAATGGACGCCACGGTGACCGAACCGCCGGCCGACGATCGCGCGGCATCCGTCGCCGGAGGACACGCATGAACGCGACGCAGGTGGCCCGCTCCGCTGGCGCGCACCAGAGCAGGGCCGCCGTTCTCTCGGCCGCGAGGCGGGCGGGTCCGGTCGGCTCAGTGCGGGCCGGAGGACGAGTCGGTGAAGGCCCAGACAGCCGCGGGGCGTCCGGTGGCCTTGGTCCGCAGTCGTTCTCCGGTGCGTATGAGCCCGGGGATCGCGGCGAGGGTGCGGTTGAGGTTGCCCGGGTCCGGACGAGTGCCCGACAGCGCGGTGGCGAGGGCGACCGCGCGGGTCGCGGGGAACTGCTCACCGATCAGGGCGCGGGTGAACGCGAGGTCCTTCCACAGCATGTCGGCAAGCCGTTCCCGGGCGACCTCGACGATCATGCTGTGGTCGAACGCCAGCGGCGGGACCTCGTCGAACGAAACCCACCGCACACCGAGACGGTCTGCAGCGCTATCGGTTTCACCCTCCGTCGGTCCCTCGGCTCTGCCGGAAACATCGCCGCTCGTCTGCTGAGCACCGGCCGAAGCATCGGTGCCGGCCTGCTCGACGACGCCGGACTCCGCGCCGTGCGATTGCTCGAAACCGGCCGAAGCATCAGTGCTCGATTGCCCGGCGCCGGTGGGTGGTGCGGGATGACCGAGAACCGCCCACATCGCGATCGAGAGGGTCGGGCCGCGCGGATCGCGGTGCGGTTCATCGAAGGTGACCAGCTGACCGACGGCGAGGATCTGCTGATCGGGCACGCCCAGTTTGCTGTGTACCGCGCGGCGGGCCGCCGTCGCGAGTCGCTCACCGCGGCCGAGCAGCACACCGGGCAGGGCGAGTTCGCCGGCGAACGGGTCCCACTGCCGAGGCGCCACCCCGAAGGTGACGGCAGGGTCGTCGGCGCCGAATCGCAGTGCGACGACATCGAGCGATACGGCGGATTGCTGCTCCACGGCCACCCATCATGCCGCAGCCGCGACCCGGGCCACACGATCGGCACGATCGGGGCCGTGCCCGGTCAGCACCACCGGCGCGCCGAGCCGGCGTTCCAGGAATTCCGGAACGTCCGCCGGGAGCGGAACGAGATCCGGGGTGCTGTGCGCGACGAGACCCGTCAGCCACCGCTGATGGTCCAGATCCCGCCAGGAACCGCAATCGAGCCGGTCACGGTATCCGTCCGGCGTGAAATACCCTGCGGCAGCGCGAAGGTCGTCACGACCGGCCACGAGATCCAGGTGATTGACCGCCAGCGCGTCGACTCCCCCACACGCCTCCACGGCATAGCGCAGCAGGACCGGATCGAGATGTCCGACGCGAAAGGCGCCCTGATACGCGCCGGGGGCATTGTGCGGCTCCGGAATCGACAATGCCGCATCCTCGGTCGGAAAGGGGCCCGCGCCGTGACGCGTCTGGTACGCGCGTGTCACTCCCAGTACCGTGCCCGGTGCGCCGAGGCGCGCCAGCATGGCGCGGGCGTGGCGGGGCTCCACCGTCGACCAGGTGGTGTAGGGGTGCAGGCCCCGCCATTCGTCGAGCAGCACACCCTGGGCGCCCTCGAAGATCAGCCGGCCCGCGGCGGCGAAGACCGCGAGCTGCTCACCCGGCACCAAGGCCACCGCCCGCGCGAATTGCGTATACGCCTCGACGAGGGCGTCGATCGGGTCCCAGCCGTGCCGCCCGGTCGCCAGCAACGGCGCGTAGTGCTGCTCCAGCGCGATCAGCTTGCGGCGCAAGATATCCGGGCTGCGACAGTCCCGGATCCGGGGGGCGTCGTGCTCGAGGGCGTAGCGCACGGTCTCCCCGATCCCCATCCCGCACGAACCGTGCCGTGCGGCACCTCGCGCATCCTCCCGGCAGCGGTTGGCGGCTCCGTGGATCGGAGTGGTGAGCAGCGCCCGCTCGTCGACGACGATGGATCCCAGCGGATCGGCGACGCCCAGGACGGTCAGCGCTTCGGCCTCGGCGGCCAGGGCGATCGGATCCACCAGCACATGCCGCGACAGCATCGTCGGCACGCCCGACAGCGTGCCCGATCCGAACTGCCGAAACGTGTGGCGCCGGCCGTCGGCGATCACGGTGTGCGCGGCCTGCGCGCCGCCGTTGAAGCGCACGACGGCCGCCACCCCCAAGCCGGCCTGTGGCGAGCACAGCCAATCCACGGTGGCGCCTTTCCCGGCGTCGCCGAATCCCAGATCGACCACGATCACATGCCGGTCGCCGAACATGACGTGTTCCCTTCGCTCGTCGGATCGGGTTCCGGGTCAGAACCGGACGTCGTCGTCACCCGGGGTCGCCGCCGGCAGTGCGCCCGCGCTGCGGGGACGGACGGGAGCACCGATCGGGGCCAACGCCTTACCGACGACGCCGGCGGCATCGGATCCGATATCACGCAGATCGGCCAGGCCGGCACCGAGATCGACGCGGTCCTCGCCGATGCCGATGGTCAGCGCGATGAGTTCGCACACCGCCGCCGGATCGTCCAAGCGCAGCACCCGCTCTCCGAGCACTCCCCGCCAGTGCTCGAGAATCTCCGGGTCGGTGTAGTAATGGGACTGATTCGGCAGGATGTAGTACACATGCCACCGATCGGTCAGCTCGCGATAGATCGAGGGGACCGAAACGTCTTGTGGCACATCGTCACCGATCACCCGGCGCACATGTGCGGCGGTGAGGCGCGATTTGTTCAGCTCGTCACCCACGATGAACAGATAACCCTTGCGTCCACGCTTGTCCCACGCGTCGGTGGCCGTGTGCCGAGCCATGAAATACGCGGCCAGCTCGTAACTTTCGGATTTCTGTCCGCCACCGCCGCCCTCGAGCAGAATCAGGCGCAACTGTTCGTCCATCCGATTGTCGGATTCGAACTGCCCGATCTGCAGCGGCACCCGATCAGAGTCGGCGTCGCCGATTCCGCCGAACAGAATCTGCGGATCCTCGGCGTATCCCTTGCGCTGCAACAGCCCGTGCAGGGTAGCCAGCTTCTCCTGCATGATCCGCGGGACCCGCCCCATCGACCCGGTGACGTCGAACAGCACCGCGATCGGCAGCGAGGCGCCGTGCTCGGCGGAGTCGCGGGATTCGCGCACTCCGACGCCGAAGGGGTCGAGCTGCGGATGCGCGACCCATTCCGTATAGGGCTTGGCCCGCATGTCGGCGGTGTAGCCGAAGTCGTCGAGTCCGCGGGCGGCGCGGAAGGTGCGGGCGGCGTCGTAGGCGCTGTCGTCCCACTGTCCGTATCCCATGGTGATCACTGTCCTTTCGGTAGTTCGAACGGCCGGAAGCGGCGGGCGCCGTACAGCCGGTCGAGCAGATCGTCGAATTCGTCGAGCAAGGTTCGGGCGTCGGGCCGCAGCCGCGGCGCGGAGTGCAGGCAGCCCTCGGCGAAGGCGCGCATCGGTGCGGGCGCGCGGTCGCCGAGCATGGTGAGCAGGAGCCGGTGGGCCAGATAGACATCGGTGCTGGGGCTGACCCCGCTGCCCGTTTCGGGCGGATGGTCGATCGAGGCCGGCGTGGCCGCCGGCACCCGCCCGGGCCGGGTCGCGAACGACCAGCCGACCAGCACCACCCCGTGCAGACGGGGATGGATGAGCACGTTCTCCTCGGAGACCGCGGTGTGCACCCAATGCGCGGTCGCGGCACCGGCCAGGCAGCGCAGCAGCCGCCGGTGCATCCAGGCGTAGTCGCGCGGGTCGAGTCCTTGCGGATAGGCGGCGCGGACCTGGGCCAGCGTCACGAACTCGCCGGTCAGCGCGCCGAGCACGTTGATCGCACGCACCTCGCCGGATTCGGTGTCGGTGTGGTCGACGGTGTCGATCAGGCGCGGGTAGTACGGCGCCAGCCACTTGTGCTCCCCGGTCAGCGCGGCGATGTCCGTCAGCGCGTTTCGCTCGTTCGCCAGCAGCGAATTCGCGGTCTGCCGCCGTGCGACCTTCACCACGACGGCAGCCGAGTCGGTGCGGTACAGGTCCGCGACGGACCCGCGGGCGTGCAGGGCGCCGAGGCGATACCGCCCCCGCGTGCCACACACCTCGAATCGCTGATCCGCCACCAGCCAGCTGCGGTACAGCTCGCCGAGACGGACGAAGGCGGCGGTGGCCCGTTCGGCGTCGGTCGGGGAAACCCGGTCCGGATGCAGCACGGCGGCCAGCCGCAGATACGTCCGATGCGCGATGCGGCGAGCCACGGAATCCGTTGTCGCCGCGCCGAACAGGTCTTCCGGACGCCGCGCCTCCCGGAGTGCAGCCACGGCTGCTCGCATTGTCGTCATACTTTTAGTCTATATGACTAAAAGTATGCGGCCCAGACTTCTGGGCGAACTTTTTGTCGCAAAGACTAGAACTGGCGACGGACGCCCGACGGCCGCCACCGATCAGCCAATTCCCGGGCGTTCGCGCGCACCGACCGCCGTCTCGACCGGCCCGACTGTGACCGATGACACGTCTCGGTGCGGGGGTGGAGTTCACGCAATTCACATGGCACGCCACACGGTGGGTCAGCCATGATGGGGGTGTGTCTGAGATTGTGCGCCGTAGCTCATCCCGCAACGCCAAGTTGGCGAAGATTCCACTCGGTATCGCGGGACGCGCCGCTGTGGGCTTCGGCCGCAAACTCGCCGGCGGCGACAAGGGCGAGATCAATGCCGAGTTGAATCAGAGAGCCGCCGAGCAGATTTTCTCGGTTCTCGGCGAGCTCAAAGGCGGCGCAATGAAATTCGGCCAGGCGCTGTCGGTGATGGAGGCCGCCGTCCCCGAGGAGTTCGGCGAGCACTATCGCGAGGCATTGACCAAACTGCAGGCCGCCGCCCCGCCGCTGCCTGCCGCCACGGTGCACCGGGTGCTGGACCAGCAACTGGGCACGGCCTGGCGCAAGCGTTTCCGCTCCTTCGACGACGCCCCCACCGCCTCGGCCAGCATCGGACAGGTACACAAGGCCGAATGGTCCGACGGCCGCGCGGTGGCGGTGAAGGTCCAGTACCCCGGCGCCGACGAGGCGCTGCGCGCGGACCTCAAGACACTCAATCGGATGGCCGGCATGATCGGGGCCGTCGTCCCCGGCGCCGACGTCAAACCCATCCTCGCCGAGATCACCGAACGCACCGAGGAAGAGCTCGACTATCGCACCGAGGCCGCCAACCAGCGCCGTTTCGCCAAGGCCTTCGACGGCCACCCGCGGTTCCTGGTCCCCAAGGTGGTGGCCGGGGCACCGAAGGTGATCGTCACCGAATGGCTCGACGGCACCGCGGTCTCCGCGATCATCAAGCGCGGCCAGGAGGATCCGGCGGGCACGGTCGAGCTGCGCAACCGCGTGGCAACGCTGATGGGTGAATTCCACTTCTCCTCCCCCGCCCTGGCCGGACTGCTGCACGCCGACCCGCACCCCGGCAATTTCATGATGCTCGACGACGGCCGGTTGGCGGTGCTCGATTTCGGCGCCTGCGCACCCCTGCCCGACGGGTTCCCGCCCGTGCTGGGCCAGATGGTGGCGATGGCGGTCGAGGATCGGTTCGAGGAACTGACCGAGCTGATGTACAGCCACGGCTGGGTGATCCCCGGCCGCACCGTCACGCACGCCGAGATCGCCGACTATCTGCGCCCGTTCACCGATCCCATCCGCGAGGATTCGTTCCACTTCACCCGCAAGTGGATGCAGCGCGTGGCGGGCAAGGCCACCGACGTGAGCCGCCCGGAGATGAAAACGGGTATGTCGCTGCAACTTCCGGCCGAACACATCATGGTGTTCCGGGTGCTGATGGGGTCGATCGGCATCTGCGCACAGCTCGACGCCGAGGTGCCGTTCATGAAGCTGATGCACGACTGGGTGCCCGGCTACGCCGAATACCGAAGCGCCAGCTGATCGTTCACCCACCCCGAATATGGGACGAGCCCCGCATCCGACATGAGATGCGGGGCTCGTTCGTGTTCCCAGATGTGGCCGAGGCGGATCCGCGCTCGGCCCGAACCGGCGCCGATCACGCCAGTGCGACCTTACGCGGGCGGCCGCGCGGCCGCTTGCGGGCGATCACGACGCCCTGTTCGAAGATCTCGCCGCCCCAGACACCCCAGGGCTCGGCGCGATCCAGGGCAGCCGCGAGGCAGCCCTTGCGGATGGGGCAGGAAGCGCACAGTGCCTTGGCCTCTTCCAGCTGGGTCGGGCTTTCGGCGAACCACAGGTCCGGGTCACCGACTCGGCAGGGCAGGGCGAGCGCGACACCGCGGGTGCGGGCCGGCCTCGAGGCCTGGGTCGATCGGCATGTCGCGCGAGTAGCGGTCGCGGTGGACACGTCTTGCTCCTTCAGCTCGTGCAGCGGTGGTTTCGTTGTCTTCCGCGAAACCGGTGCCGATGGCTGGAGGCCGAAAAGAACTATGGCCACGGTTTCGCGTCGGGCGATCCGTGGCCAGGAGGCTGTGGTAGTGAGTGCTACCTGAACCGACTTCGATGTCGGTTACTGATCACGGTCGCTGGGTGTGCGTTGCGGAGGCGGGCTGCCTGCAGATTCGCCGTCATACGATCGGCTTCGACTGCGAAGGCGTGGGCTGCGCCGGTGTGGAAACCGACGTGTGCCGGGTGCCAACCCCACTCGGACTTGTCTGCGGCAATTGCATATGCGGATGCTTGCGGTCGAGCACCGCTAATGCTTGCGACAGACAGACCGGTCCCCTGCAAGGCGAGGACCCCCCGGGAGGCGGACACGACAGAAACCACCGGTGCCACAACGCTTCTCGAAGCGAGAGTCACGATGCTGTTCATTTTGTCTACCTCCCTCCTACTCGTTATCCGACTGATCACTGTGCGCGCCGGAATGCCCTCCCAGCGCGTGATCACCACCCTACGGGTGCGATACACAACCGCACAACCTATTTTTCACCTGCGGTTTCGTCACTCCGGCAGCCCTCGTCGAATCACCGGTTGCGCACCCGTGATCGCACGATCGCCAACAGCTCCGGGCCGAACTGCTGCGACTTCTGCTGTCCGATGCCCGGAATCGCGGCGAGCGCATCCTCGTCCATCGGCACCTGTTCCGCGATCGCGGTCAGCGTTTTGACGCTCATCACCGCGAACGGCTTGATCTGCAACTCCTCGGCCCGCTGCCGCCGCCACTCCTGCAGCGCGCCGAGCAGTTCGGTGTCGACCTCGGCCGGGCAGCCCGAACATCGCCCGAGCAGCGTGTCGGTGGAATTGAGCAGGGAACGCCCGCACACCCGGCAGACCGGCAACCGGCGGCTGCGGCCACCCCGAGCACCGGCCTGCTGAGCGACCATCGACGCCGGGGAATCCTCCGGCACCAGCCCGGTGAGAAATCGGCTGCGCCGCCGGTTGCGGCGCCGCCCGTCGGCACGCGACATCGCCCACGACAACCGCAGATGTTCACGCGCGCGGGTCACGCCCACGTAGAGCAACCGCCGTTCCTCCTCCAGCGCGGCCTCGTCGGTCACCGCGCCGCCCTCACCCAGCACGTGGGCGATGGGCAGGGTGCCGTCGGTGAGGCCGACCAGGAAGACCGCATCCCATTCCAGCCCCTTCGCCGCGTGCAGCGAGGCGAGGGTCACACCCTGCACGGTCGGGGGGTGGCGGGCCTCGGCACGGGCGGCCAATTCCCGCAGCAGTCCGGCGAATTCGAGGCCGGGATCGTGGGCGGCGAGCTCCTCGGTGAGCTGTACCAGTGCCACCAGCGACGACCAGCGCTCGCGGGCCTGCGCACCGGCCGGCTCCTCCGCGGTGAGCCCGAGCCGGGCCAGGACCGCGCGCACGAGCGTCACGACCTCGGAGCCGCGGGCCACGGGCAGATCGTCGCGGGCTCCGGCCTGCCGCAGCGCCTGCACCGCTTGGCGAACCTCGGACCGCTGGAAGAACCCCTCGCCGCCGCGAACCTGGTAGGGAATGCCCGCCTCGGTCAGCGCCTGTTCGTACACCTCGGACTGGGCGTTGATGCGATACAGCACGGCGATCTCGGCGGCCGGCACACCCCGCCCGAGCAGACCGGCGATGCCCTTGGCGACGGCGGCGGCCTCGGCGACCTCGTCGTCGTACTCGGCGAAGGACGGTTCCGGCCCGTCGGCGCGCTGCCCGACCAACTGCAGACGGGTCCCCGCGATGCGGCCGCGCGCGGCGCCGATCACGCGATTGGCCAGCGACACCACCTGCGGCGTCGATCGGTAGTCCCGTTCCAGCCGGACGACGGTGGCGTCGGGGAACCGCCGGGAGAAATCGAGCAGATAGGCCGGGCTGGCGCCGGTGAACGAGTAGATCGTCTGGTTGGCGTCGCCGACCACGGTCAGGTCGTCGCGATCGCCGAGCCACGCGTCGAGAACGCGCTGCTGCAGCGGGGTCACGTCCTGGTATTCGTCGACGACGAAGCATCGGTAGCGGCCGCGGAATTCCTCGGCCACGGCCGGATAGTCCTCGAGCGCGGCGGCGGTGTGCAGCAGCAGGTCGTCGAAATCGAGCAGCAGGCCGTCCGGGGTGTTCTTCAACGTCTCGTAGCCGGTGTAGACGGCCGCGATCTTGTCCGCCTGATACGGAATGTCGCGGTGGTGGCGCTGGGCGGCGCCGGGGTAGTCCTCCGGCGCGATGAGCGAGGCCTTCGCCCACTCGATCTCCCCCGCCAGATCACGCACATTCTCCGTCGCGGTCGGCAGGCCGGCGCGCTGGGCGGCCTGGGCGACGACCGCGAACTTGGAGTCGATGAGTTTCCACGGCACGTCGCCGACGATCTGCGGCCAGAAGTACTTCAGCTGCCGCAGCGCCGCGGCGTGGAAGGTGCGCGCCTGGACGGTGTGCGCCTCGCCACCGAGGCCGAGCGCACGCAACCGAGACCGCAGCTCACCGGCCGCCCGGGCCGTGAAGGTCACCGCCAGCACCTGATCGGCACGCACATGCCCGGCCGAGACCAGATGGGCGATGCGATGGGTGATGGTCCGGGTCTTGCCGGTGCCGGCGCCCGCGATCACACACACCGGCCCACGCGGCGCCCGCACCGCGGCTGCCTGCTCCGGGTCGAGCCCGTCGAGCCGCAGGCTGGTCGATGAGGTCGGGACAAGCACGCGCTCCATCATGACAGGCACCACCGACATACGCGCCGCCGCGACGACGCCCCCACCTGCCAGGCGCCGCGGGTACGTACCCGTCCTGTGCGCGGCCGGGGGGCGACCGGCGCTCAGCTCCGCGCGTCCCGCAGCGTCCGCAACGATGCGGCGAAGTCGGCGGTCCGGGCGTGCAACGGCCCGAAGAACGCCCGGTCGCAGTCCTCCACCGCGACGATCGCGCGATTCACCAGTGCCACACCGGCTTTCGTCGGGACCAGAGACTTCGCGCGCCGATCCTGCGGATGCTCCCGACGCTCGATCAGGCCCTTCTTCTCCAGAGCGCGCAACACCTGGGACGTCATCATCGGATCGGTGGCGGCATGGGCGGCGAGATCGCGCTGCGTGATCGGGGTACCGGCATCCGACCCGCCGAACCAGGTCAGCGCGGCCAGAAGGACGAACTGCACGTGGGTGAGATCGAACGGGGCCAGCGCCGCGCGCACCGCCGCCTGCCACCGGTTGGTCACCTGCCACAGCAACAGGCCGGGGCTTTCGTCGGCGCTGCCGAATTCCGTTCGCAGGGTACGGGCTTCCTCGCTCACCGGGCGGCCGCCGGCATCTCACCCGCGTCCTCTCCCAGCATGGCCCGGGAGATGACCTCGAAGTCGTGCGCGCTCAGTTCCACCACACCGCGCCGCAGCACGATGCCCCAGTTGGGGACGCTGGTGAGATCGAGGTCACCGCGCACGGTGTCGATCGCGACATCGCGCGCGTCCGGCCGGTAGTTCACCGCGCGCCGCCACGGCCGGAAGCAGCCGCCCCGATCGTCCGCCTGCCACACGGGCCGATCGTCGATGGTGCCGATCGCGGTGAACGACTTCACCGGATCTCCTTCCCGCATACCGGTTCTGGGCGAGTAGTAGACGAGCCCGTCACCCGGTCGCATCCGTTCGACCGCGGCACGTTTGCCGTGATTGGCCTGCGCGATGCCGAGCGCCACCCCGCGACGCACGTGATCGCGGGAGACGACGGCCAGCCAGTACTTGTTCATGATGTCCTCCTCGAACGATTCAGTGGGTGCCGGGAACCGATTCAGCGGGTGCCCGGCACGGCCCGGCGCGCCTCGGCCGTCTCGACCAGCGCCGCCAGGTCACGATGGACGGAATCGGCCAGTCCGCCGCCCATCAGCGTGGACCACAGCCGGCGCAGCGGGCCGGTCATCGAGATGGTCACCGACACCTCGGTGCCCGCGGCCGTCTCCACCACGCGATGAGCGAAGATCAGCCGCGCACCGAACAGCCGGGAGACGTCGACGAACTCGTCGCCGGTCAGCTTCTCGATCACGAACCCGACCTTCGGGCCTCCCTTCGGTTTCAAGGTGCCCGTGGCCCCCTCGACGAAGGGGCCGTCCAGCCGGACCCACTCGGTGTCGGCATTCCATTCCGGCCAGGTGGCCATATCCGCCCAGACCGCGAAGAAGTCGGCGGGTGCGGCGGCGGATACGGCGTGAGCTGCGGCGATCTGCGTCATTCATTTAGTATGCGCGCTTACTATCTGTGTGGCAAGTCCCCTCCGGCGGACATCACAGCCAGCTATGGGAACACGAAAAACCGATTCGATGTTCAATCAGGCGTGACTGCTACTGACCTGACCATGTACTCGACGACCTGGTGCGGCTACTGCCGACGCCTGAAGAAGCAACTCGACGAGGCGGGGATCACCTACACCGTCGTCGACATCGAACAGGATCCCGAAGCGGCCGAGTTCGTCGGCAGCGTGAACGGCGGCAATCACGTCGTGCCGACGGTCAAGTACTCCGACGGGTCCACCGCGACCAACCCGAGCCTCGCCCAGGTGAAGAGCGCCCTCGCCGCCATCGGCTGACCGACGGCGGCCGCGGCGAATCAGCCTGCCGCAGCCCAGGATTCGACGATGGTGCGGGCGATGGAGATGGAGCCCGGCAGCAGGAGCCGCTGCTGCTCGGCGTTTCCGGTGTCGCCGGTCACAGAACCCCACGCGCCCGCGGCCAGCGCCGTGCGCACCTCGTCGCGGGTGAACCAGTGGGCCTCGGCGATCTCGCCGTCGGAGAAGACCAGCGGCGCATCGGGATCGGCGACCGCGGCGAACCCCAGCATGAGCGAGCGCGGCAGCGGCCACGGCTGACTGCCGAGATAGCGGATATCGCGTACCGCGACGCCGACCTCCTCACGCACCTCGCGCTCGACGCAGCGTTCCAGCGACTCCCCCGCCTCGACGAAACCGGCCAGCAGCGAGAACATCTTCTCCGGCCAGCCCTGCTGACGGCCCAGCAGCACCCGGTCGCCGCCGTCGTGCACCAGGCAGATGATGGCCGGATCGATGCGCGGGAACTCCTCGTGCCCGGAGGCGTTGACGCGCGACCAGCCGGCATTCGAGACGGTGGTGGGGCTGCCGTCGACGGCACTGAATCGGGCGCGGTCGTGCCAGTTCAGCAGCGCCAGTGCGGTGGACAGGATGCCGAGGATCACATCGTCGAGGTGCAGCGCGCTGCCCACCACCCGCAGATCCATCAGCTGACCGTCGAGCTCGTTGTCGCGAACCGCCCAGATGTGCGAGCCGTCGACCACACCCAGCAGGACCGCCTCCGGCACCGGCTCGGCCGCGTAGTCCAGCGCCGCTTCCAGCACGAGCTGATCACCGTCGATCCGGACCTGCCCCCGCCGGTTCATCCGCACCAGTTTGGCCTCGACCCACCCTTGCTTCAACGCCTGCTCGTCCGAGCGCAACGTCTCGGCACGATCGAGGGCGGAACGCGACAGCAGTGGAAGACCATTCAGTTCGAATACCGACACGCTTCGAGAGTATCGCGGGGGTTGCGACATGCCGGGAGGAGGCATCCCCGGTCCGGGCTATTTGTGCACGCGACGGACGTAGAGGAGTTTGTCGCCGGTTTCCAGGGCGTCCACCTCGGGCTCGTCGACCCGGATCAGCGTGCCCTCCCGGACCACGCCGAGCACGATGTCACGCAGATGCCGCGGCGAGCCGCCGACCTCGTCGGATTCCACGTCCCGTTCGGCGATCGCGAATCCGGCCTCCGGGGTGAGCAGGTCCTCGATCATGTCGACGACGCTGGGGGTGGTGGTCGCGATACCGAGCAGCCGGCCCGCCGTCTCCGAGGAGACCACGACCGAATCCGCACCCGATTGCCGCAACAGATGGGTGTTCTCGGCCTCCCGGATCGAGGCGACGATCTTGGCCTTGGGATTGAGTTCGCGCGCGGTGAGCGTGACCAGCACCGCGGTGTCGTCCCGGTTCGCGGCGATGACCAGCGAGGCCGCATGCTGGGCTCCGGCCAGCCGCAGCACATCCGATTGCGTCGCCGAACCGTGCACCGTCACGAGCCCGGCGTTGGCCGCGGCGTCCAATGCGGTCGCGTCGGTGTCGACCACCACGATCTCGGCCGGTTGCGCCCCGTCGCCGAGCATCGCGTCGACCGCGGTCCGGCCCTTCGTCCCGTATCCGACGACCACGGTGTGATTACGCACCCTCTGCCTCCATCGCTGAATTTTGAACGCCTGCCGTGACCGCTCGGTGAGGACCTGCAGGGTGGTGCCGACCAAGACGATCAGGAACAGCACGCGCAGCGGGGTGATGACGATCGTGTTGATCAGCCGCGCCTGCTCCGTGATCGGGGTGATGTCGCCGTAGCCGGTGGTCGACAGCGAGACCGTCGCGTAGTAGGCGGCGTCGAGCAGGGTCAGTTCCTCACCGCGGTTGTCGTGATATCCCGCGCGGCCGAAGTAGACCACCAAGGTCGCCGCCACCAGCAGCAGCACCGCGAACGCGATCCGGCGGGCCAGCGACACCCACGGGCTGGTCCGGATTTCCGGAATGCGCAGAATGCCGACCAGCGCGTAGTCGGGACGATCCGTCAAACGGCCCAGACCTTGTGAGCTGTCACCGAACACGGTATCCCCCGGTTATGTCGTTGCTCACCTGTGCCACAGATCCGCAGCGTACCGGCCGGATGCCGACATGACGGACTGGGCACGCGCGTGGAGGGCGGAGGCGGCGGCGCGGCTACCCCGTGCACCCCGAGGACCGACACCGCGTGAGTGGGCAGGAGCGCGGCGGCGGCGTAGCGTCACCACGATGTGACCCCACGCGCGGCGGAGAGAGCGCGGCGGCCCGGGGCGAAGAAAGGACACAGCATGAGTGACGCCGGTCGGGCCTCGCAGCGGCGAGCGGTGCTGATGAGTACCGCGCTGTTCGGCATGGGCACGCTGCATTTCGTGGCGCCCAAGCCCTTCGATGCGATCGTGCCGCCCGCCCTGCCCGGACGGGCCCGCACCTACACCTACGCGTCGGGTGTGGCCGAAATCGGCGTGGCGGCCGCGTTGGCGGCCCCGCGCACCCGGCGGCTCGGGGGGCGGCTCGCGGTGCTGTTGTTCCTCGCGGTCTTCCCGGCCAACATCCAGTTCGCCGCCGACTCGGTGCGGAATCCGAAGGCGGCCAAGGCGATCAAGTGGGTGTCGGTGCTGCGGCTGCCGTTCCAGGTGCCGATGATCACCCAGGCCCTGCGCATCAGCCGCGAAGCCGCCTGAGGCGCAACAGGTTTCACTCGGACAGGTAGTCGGGGGCGAAATCGGCTTCGGACACCAGGTCCGGGTCGGGCGGGGGTTCGGCACCCGGGTCGGCGCCGAACTCCTCGCCGGGCGGAGGGTCCTCGGCGAGTTCCGGACCGTCCTGCGCCCGCGGGCCCGGCGCCCAGGGGGGCGCGACCTCGGCGATGAGTTCGGCCAGCTCGGCCGGCCCCGGAAGTTCGGCGGGCGCGACCGTCCGGCCGCTGCGGACGTAGTGGAATGCTGCGCCGACCCGGTCGAGCACGAGTTCTTCGGATTCCCCGGTCTGCGCGGCCATCATGCGGGCCCAGGCGACCCGGTAGACGGCCAGCTGCATCGCGACCGAGCGCTCCTCCGCGCGTGTCGGTTCCGCGCCGGTCTTCCAGTCCACGACCAGCCAGCGGCCGCCGGGTTCGCTGAACACCGCGTCCATCCGGCCGCGAATGAGCGTGCCGCCGATGCTGGTCTCGAATCCCACCTCGACGTCGATGGGATTGCGGTCGGCCCACGGCGAGGCCAGGAACGCCTCCTGCAACCGGATCAGATCGGCGTCGCCCGCATCACTGTCGGCGGCACCGGGCAGTTCGTCGAAATCGAGCAGCCCGACCGCGCCGAACCAGCGCTGCAACCACGCGTGAAACGCGGTGCCCCGCCGGGCGAGTGGGCTCGGTGGATACGGCAGCGGCCGCCGCAGCCGGGCCGCCAGTTTGGCCGGATCGGCCCGCATATCCACCAGCGCGGTGGCGGGCAGCTGCGCGGGCAATTCCACTTCGTGAATGCCCTCGGCCGTCGCGAAGTGCTCGGTGAGCAGGGCGTCCACATCCGCGGCCCAGCCTTCGGGATCCGGGTCGTGCTGGGCGGGTGCCGCGTCTTCCTCCTCGCCCGAACCGTTGCCGGAAGCCGCCGCACCGTTCGCGCCGGAGGCCGCCGGGTCGTTCGCCAGATCGGCGAACAGGTCGAGCTGGCGCGGGGATTCGAGTTCGTCCGGGTCGTCCTGGGCCCGGCGGGAGGGAACCGGAGGGACATCGGCCCGAGCGGGAGTGTGGCCGTTCGTCGTCTGCTTGCGATGATCGCGAGGGTCGGGCTCGGGCGGAAGGTGCGCGAGCGCGGTACGCACCCGGGCCGCGCCCGCTTCGACCGCACGCCGCCGCACGCCGAGCGGGTCGCGGGGCCAGTCGGCCACGGCGGGATTGTCGGTGAACGGGTTGGGTACATCCGGGGGCGGCGGGTCGGCCCACACGTCGACGCGCACGGTGCCGTGCCCGGGTGACTCCGGGTGTTCGGTCCACCGTTTCAATTCGAGCAGGAAATCCGAGGGCCCCTTCGGCGTGGAGCCGGTTTCGGCCCAGTGGTGGGCCGAAACGAACAGGGCGCGTTCGGTTCTGGTGAGCGCCACGTAGAACAGGCGGCGCTCCTCGTCGAGGCGGCGGCGGGCCAGCGCCTCCTTGTGCTGTTTGATCGCCCGTTCCAAATCCGTGCGGTCGTACAGCTCGGAGAGATCGAGGACCGGAACGCCATCGCGCACGGGCGCGGAACCCGGTGTGCCACCGTCGTCGTCGCGTTGCCGGTCACCACGCAGCGAGGTGGGGAGTTCGGCGAGCGCGCCCAGCCAGGTCGCGGCGGCGTTGCCGGAGGGAAACAGACTCCGCGATACGTGCGGTACGGCCACGACCTCCCATTCCAGCCCCTTGGCCGCGTGCACGGTGAGTACCTGGACGCGGTCGTGGGCCACCTCCACTTCGCCCGGCTCCAAACCGTTTTCGACCTCTTCGGCGGCGGCCAGGAAGCTCAGCAGGCCGGGCAGGGTGGCACGGTGGTCACCGGCGTAGCCCGCGACCACGTCGGCGAAGGCGTCCAGATGTTCACGCCCCGCACCGGCGCCCGCGGCCGCGCGGCGGGTCTGGGTCTCCACCCCGACCCCGATCGTGCGTTCCACATCGGCGACCAGTTCCGGCAGCGACTGCCCGCTGCGCTCACGCAGTGCCGCCAGCTCCCGCCCAAGGGCGACGATACGCGCATAGCCGAGCTCCGAATACCGTTGCGCCGGACCGGGATCGGCGATCGCGTCCGCGATACCGGCCTGTTCGGCGGGTTCGGGCGCCACCGCCCGCAACGCCTCCGACAATCCGGCCGCATCGGTGATGGGTTCCGCGCGTCCCGGCGCCCCGGCGATCGACAGCTCGCGCGCCCGTGCCGACAACGCCTTCAGATCGCTCACGCCCAGCCGCCAGCGTGCGCCGGTGAGGATGCGCATCGCGGCGCTGCCGGCCGCCGGATCGGCGATCAACCGCAGGGTGGCGACGATATCGGCCACTTCGGGGGTGGCGAGCAGACCACCCAGGCCGACGATCTCCACCGGCAGCCCCCGCGCGCGCAACGCCTCGGCCAGCGGCGCCGCGTCGGCGTTGCGGCGCACCAGCACCGCGGAGGTCGGTGGCGGCCGTCCGGCGTCGGCACACTGCTCCCATTCCGCGGCGATCCGCTCGGCAACCCACGTCCGTTCGTCGGCAACGGTTTCGGTGAGAGCCAGCGCGACGGTTCCGGCCGTCGCCTGCGGCCGGGGACGCAACGCGTCGACCGTGACCCCGCCCTCGGCGCCGCGCAGTGGTTCGGCGACCAGATTCGCCAGATCCAACGCCTCCGGCGGATTGCGCCAGCTCGTCAGCAGCGGCAGTACCGGCGCGGCGACATTCGGGGCAGCCGGGAAATCGGTGGTGAAGCGGGGCAGATTGGCCGCCGACGCGCCGCGCCAGCCGTAGATGGACTGCATCGGATCGCCGACCGCGGTCACCGCCGGGCGGGTGGCGAAATCCGTCGGCGGCACCTCGGCGCCGATACCGACCGCGGCGCGATCGCCGAACAAGGCCGCGAGCAGAATGCGCTGGGCGTGCCCGGTGTCCTGATATTCGTCCAGCAGCACCAGGCGGAACCGCTCGCATTCCGCCGCCCCGACCTCGGCGTGGGTGGCGGCCAGCCGCGCGGCCAGCGACATCTGCGAGCCGAAATCCAATGCGCCGCGCCGCCGCAACTCCTCGCCGAGCCGAGCGACCAGCGGCAGCAGCGCCACCCGATCCTGCTGGGCCTTGACGATCGCGCGCAACTCCTGATTCGGCCCGCCGCGTTGGCGGGGACCGGGCGGCAGCGTCTCCACCAGCCGCTCCAGCTCCCGATGCGCCACCGCCAACTGCTCAGGCTCCACCAGATGTTCGGCGAGCTGCCCGGACAGCGCCAGCACCGCCTCGGTGACCGACACCGGTGTGCGCTCGGTATCGAGATCACCGTCCCAGCCGGTGACCACGCGATGCGCGAGCTGCCACAACTGCGTTTCGGTGAGCAGTGTGGCCGAGGGCTCGACGGGCAGCAGCAGACCGTGTTCGGACAGCAGCCGCCCGGCGTAGGAGTGGTAGGTGCTGATCTCCGGCTCGGAGCCGACGAGGGTCGCGCGCAGGCGGCCGGTGCTGTCGATCTCGCGCAGCAGCGGCGATCCGGCCAACCGCGCCAGACGGGTGCGAATGCGAGTCGTCAACTGCTGCGCGGCTTTTCGGGTGAACGTCAATCCCAGCACCGCGTCCGGGGCCACCAGCCGATTGGCGACCATCCAGACCACCCGGGCGGCCATCGTCTCGGTCTTACCCGCGCCGGCGCCGGCCACCACGAGCGTGGGCCCGAGCGGTGCGGCGATGACGGCGGACTGTTCGTCGGTGGGTGGCGGCAGGCCGAGCGCCTGCGCCAGCTGCTCCGGCGTGATCGTCATCGATCCGTCACCTGGCGGCCGGTGTCCTGCACCGGGCAACTGCCCGCCACCTGGCAGTGCCGGCAGCCGTCGTTGCGCATCGCCAGGAATCCGGGCCCGCGGGTGGCGGCCGCCGCATCGTGAATCGCCTTGCGCCACTGGGCGATACCGTCGGAATCCAGCGCGGTCTGCAACCGCTCGGTGGCCCCGTCGCGACTGGGTTTGGCCACGTAGACGAGTCGGGCGCCGCCCGGTTCGACCCGGTCGCCGTCCACCTCCGCGGCGAATCCGCCCGCGCCGGCGGCCACCTGGTACGTGGCCAGCTGAGCGTGGTCCTGAGCCGCTTGTTTGGAGATCGGGGTCTTGCCGGTCTTGACGTCGACGATGACGAAGCGCCCCAGCGCATCCCGCTCCACCCGGTCGACCCGGCCGCGGATACGCACCGGCACCTCGTCCGGATCGCGGGCCGGCAGGACGCAGTCCACCGGCACCTCGACACCGACCTCGGCCAGCTCGGCGCGGGTGTTGCGCAACCAGGCCAGGAACGTGTCGACCATGGATTCGGTGCGACGCAACTCCAGGCGGGAGTGCCAGCTGTGCGGGCCGTCCTCCCCGGACGTCGGGTCGACGGCCTTCCACGCCTTGACCAGCGCCGCCTTCACCTGCTCCTCGGTCACCCGCCCGGCCAGGGCCTGGACCAGGGTATGCACGAGATTGCCCTTGACGGCATGCGGGTTGTCCCCGTCACTGCCACCGTGCCGTTCCAGCGCCCAGCGCAGCGGACAGGTCTGCAACAGCTCGACCGTCGACGGCGAGAGGGCGACCGGCCCGTCCCCGTCGTCCCACAGCGCCAGTTCCGAACTCGGGTCCGCGATGCCGTACCACTCGTCCGGATGCGCGCCGCGCACACCGGCCGCGGCCAGCCGGGCCAGCTGGGTGGCGGCCCGCTCCCGGCGGGCGGGATCGGCGCCGTCGTCACAGACCACGCCGCGCAATTCGGCGATCAACGCCTGTGCGACCAGCGCGCGCCCCGGATCGACCGGTGGCGGAATGCGTCCCGGCTCCCCCGGTTCGGCCTCCGGATCGAGTTCGGCCAGGAATCGGGAGGGCACCAGATCGCGGTCGCCGGTGACGGATTCGACCGCCGTCACCAGCAGGCTGTGCCGGGCCCGGCTGCACGCCAGCAGCAGCAGCCGGCGCTCCTCGGCGAGGATCGGCGCGGCCCGGCTGACCTGCTCGCCCGGATCGGCCACACCCCCGACGAGGTCGACCAGCTCCTCGATACCGAGCAGGGTCCCGCGCGGACGCAGGTTGGGCCAGATCCCCTCCTGCACTCCGGCAACGGCCACCACATCCCATTCCCGGCCGGCCGCGGCGTGCGCGCTCACGATCGCGACCGCGTCACCGGGCTCGGTCAGCGGAGCCGAATCCTGGTTGATCTCCTGCTGTTCCAGATATTCGACGAATCCCTCGACGGAGGCACCGGGCAGCCGGTCGACGTAGGCGGCAGCGGCGTCGAACAACCCCACCGCGGCATCCAGATCGCGATCGGCCTGCACGGCGCCCGGCCCGCCGCGCTCGGACTGCGCCACCCAGCGCTTCTCCAGCCGCGACGCCGTCCACAACGCCCACAGCGCATCCTCGACCCCGGCCCCGCGGCGCAGCGCCCGCCGCGCCCGGTCGACCGCCCGCAGGACCCGCACCAGCGGCGCCACCTCGACCTCGGTGAGCCGGTCCAGCAGCGCCCGATCGCCCACTCCGGTGATCAGGTCGCGCAGCACGACCGCCGAGGACCGGTCGAGTTCGGAATAGGGTGCGGGGGCCTCCGACGACTCCTCGACGGCCGACGAGCCGCGCGCCGGCCCGCCCGCCGGTGGTGCGGAATCGGCGTCACCGGGTTCGCCTGTCCTCGTGGGTAATTCGGCTGCCGTGTCGGCGACCGGCTCCGCCTCGCCGGGGCCACTCACGTTCGGCTCGGCCCGGGGATACCCGCGCTCGATCAGCGCGCGGCGAACGCCTCGGCGCAGGCGGCGCAGACTGATCTGATCCGCGCCGCCGAGCGGGCCCAGCAGCAGATCGAGCGCATCGTCCTCGGAGAACATCTCGGGGCGCCCACGTTCGACCACCAGCAGGGCGCGCAGCGACTGCAGCATCCAGGCCGCGCCGCGCCGCCGGGCCAATGGGGTATCCGGTTTCGGTTGCAGCACCGGCACTCCCGCGGCGGTGAGCGCGCGGCGCAGCGGCCCCAGCGACAGCGGCACCGAGCGCACGACGACCGCCATCCGCGACCACGGCACCTCCGCGGTGAGGTGGGCCCGCCGGAGGTGGTCGGCGATCAGCGCCGCCTCCTTGGCCGGAGTGGTGAGTACCCGCACCAGCACCTGCCCGTCGACCGCCGGATCGCCGAGCAGATGCGGGCCGCCGGTCCGCGCGTCGAAGCGATGCTCGGTTCGGCCCGGCATGCGGGCGGCGATCCGGGCGACCGCGTCGTGAACCGCCGGCGCGCAGCGATGATCGTCGTGCAGGATGATCCGGCGTTCGGGCGGGGCGTCCGGTTCGGTGACGAAACGGGTGTCCGCACCCCGGAAACTGAAGACCGCCTGATCCGGGTCGCCGGCCACGACGGTGGTCGCCGGCCCCGATCCGATCGCGCGAATCAGTTGCGCGGCAAGCGGATCCACATGCTGGGCGTCGTCGACGAGGAGGGTGCGGAGGCGTTCGCGCTCGGCGGCGAGCAGTTCGTCGTCCTCGATCAGCACGTCCAGTGCGGCGCCGACCAGTTCGGCGGCGTCCAGGGCGGGCGCGCTGGCCTCGGGGGCTTGGACGCCGACCGACCAGCGCAACAGCATCGACTGTTCGTAGCGCTGCGCGAACGATCCGGCCGCCTCCCACTCCTCGCGTTCGTGCAGGCGCCCCAGTTCGATCAGATCCTCGGGTCCCAGATCACGCTCGGTGGCGCGCAACATCAGATCGCGCAGTTGCTCGGCGAAACCGTTGGTGCCGAGGGCGGCGTGCAGGCGCGGCGGCCACAGCACCTCGCCGCCGGCGGACATGTCGGCGAGTTCGCCGCGCACCATCTCACGCAGCACCACGTCCTGTTCGGCGCCGGTCAGCAACCGCGGCG
This sequence comes from Nocardia africana NBRC 100379, assembly GCF_001612635.1. Lineage (GTDB taxonomy): Bacteria > Actinomycetota > Actinomycetes > Mycobacteriales > Mycobacteriaceae > Nocardia > Nocardia africana. The sequence goes on from NZ_BDAV01000006.1 coordinate 664,938, forward strand.
GCGGATTGCCCCGGGCGGCGGCATGCGTGCGCAGAATCGCGAACGCATAGGAGTGCACCGTGCGCACCATCGGCTCGCGGCTCGCGCCCGGCACCCCGCCGAGTTCGGGCGCGAGGGCGGCCAACTGCCGGGTGAGGGCGTTGCGGACCCGCAGGGCGGCCTGTTTGGAATGGGTGAGTACCAGCACCGATTCCGGATCGGCACCCGCGACGATGCGATCGACGGCGAGATCGGTGAGCAGCGCGGTCTTCCCGGTGCCGGGGCCGCCCAGCACCTGCCAGGGCCGCCAGCCCGGGTCCGCACCCGACCCACCCGCGAACAGCGTTCGGACATCGGCACCCCATTCGCGTGGCCGGGGTGCGGTCTCACTGCGGCGCACCAGTCGCACCGAGCTATCCGATCGCATCACACGCGCTATTTCAACAGACACCCCCGACAAAATTGAATTCCGTGACAGCAAACGCACCCCGTGCATCGGATGTGTCCGAGCTGTGATCGGCGCCACGCCCATCGGGGCGGTATTCACGAATTCGCGCCGGTGTCCGCCGGTGACCGGTAATGCCTGGTAGAAGGCTTGTGTGCGCTGCCGCACGGCAGCGCTTCCGGGCCGCTGCGAATATCGGACCGAAAATCTCACCGCCGCAGTCGTTCCCCGCCAGTTGACCGGCACGGCCAGTCCCCGGCTATCCCCGCGGCCGAGTCGCGCGACCATTCGCTTGCGCGGCAACACCTTTCCGGATCCTCGGGTGTGCAGCGGTCGCACCGCCCGGCCGGTGGCGGCACAATGATCGAGTGCCCGACGTCCATATTCATCGATTCGGTCCCGCCGACGGCCCACTGGTTCTCGCCCTGCACGGCTTGACCGGACACGGGCGGCGGTGGAGCGCGCTGGCCGAGGGGCACCTGCCCGAGGTGCGCATCGTCGCTCCCGACCTGCGCGGCCACGGGCGGGCGAGTGCGCTACCACCGTGGACCTTCGAGCAGATCGTCGACGACCTGGTTCCACTGCTCACCGAACCGGCCGTCGTGCTGGCGCATTCGTTCGGGGCGGCGGTCGCGATCCATCTGTCCCGGCACCGTCCCGATCTGGTCCGCGCGCTGGTACTGCTGGATCCCGCGATCGGTCTCGATCCGGTCCTGCTGCACGACATCGCCGAAGCGGGTCTGGCCCGGCCCGACTACGCCGACGTCGCCGAGGCGCGCCACGACAAGCTCGAGACGGCCTGGGCCGATGTGGACCCCGGACTCCTCGAGGCCGAACTCGCCGAACACCTGGTCGCCACTCCCGAGGGCCGGGTCACGTGGCGGATGAGCCTGCCCGCCGTCACCTCCTACTGGAGTCAGCTGGCGCGCGCACTGGTCCTGCCGCCGCAGCAGATCCCGACCGTGCTGGTCCGGGCCGGTAAATCCCCGTTCGTCACCCCCGCGGCTCTCGCGGCGTTCGCCACGCTGCCGCATTTCACGCTGCACGAATTCGACTGCGATCACATGGTCGCCCAGGCCCGGCCCGCCGAGACCGCCGACGTCGTGCGGTCGGTGCTCTGATGCCGACCTCCGACGCCGAAATCGAGCGGGTGCGGGAGCTGGTCGCGGCCATTCCGCCCGGACGAGTCGCCACCTACGGCGATATCGCGGCGGCCGCCGGACTGTCGACCCCGCGAACCGTCGGCTGGATCATGCGCACCGATTCCGCCGATCTGCCCTGGCATCGGGTCCTGCGCGCCGACGGCACTCCGGCCGCCCATCTGGTGCAGCGCCAGTTGCGCCGGCTGGCCGAGGAGGGCTGCCCGATCCGCGGCGACCGCGTCGACCTGGCCGCCGCCCGGCACCGATTCGAATCCTGACCACACCGCACAATCCGGCGTCCGACCGGGCGATCGACCCGCGGATATCCGAATTCGCCCATTACTCCTGTTCGGCGGTTACCGTGGAGGAATGACCACCCGTCTGGCGTGCGTGGTGTTCGATGCGATCCGGCCACGGAACGTGGCGCGGTTCTGGGCGGAGTTGCTCGACTGGCAGATCACCGTGGACCGTCCGCACGCGGTCGAGGTGGCTGCTTCCGACCCGGATGCCGCTGATGTGTCGTTGATGTTCCTGCCGGCGGCCGGACCCAAGTCCGGGAAGAATCGCATCCATCTCGATGTGGTGGGTCGTTCGCTGGATCATCAACGCATGCAGGTGGATCGGGCGCTGGCACTGGGCGCGCGGCCGATCGACATCGGGCAGGGCGAGGTGCCCTGGACGGTACTCGCGGATCCCGAGGGCAACGAATTCTGTGTCCTCGAACCGCGCGAGGAATACGTGGATACCGGCGCGGTCGCCGCGATCGTCGTCGACACGCCGCATCCCACCCGGCTGGCCCGTTTCTGGGAGACCGCCGCGGGCTGGCCGCTGACCCACGACGAATCGCGCATGTCCGGAATCCGTTCGGCCACCGGGCAGGGGCCGTGGCTGGAATTCCTGCGCACCCAGGTCGCGGCCCGCGAATGCGATCGGGTCCACCTCGATGTCGTCACCTACTCGACCGGTGATCCCGCGGACGAGGTCGCCCGGCTCACCGCCGCCGGTGCCGTCCCCTGCCAGGGCGCCGCGGTGCATCCGCCGGCTCAGGCGATGCTGACCGATCCGGAGACCAACCGCTTCCGGTTGCTGCGTGCGCCCTGCGATTGACGCGGCCGCGGCAGACGACGGGCCCGCGCCCGTCCGCGCCGTTCGCCGTCCGATGTGGGCGGATTACCATCGGTCCATGATCAACCTCCCGGGTGAGCCGCTGTGACGACCGTCGACGCGATCGTGCTGGCCGGTGGGCGGGCGACCCGGATGGGCGGGGTGGACAAACCCGCGATCGCGGTCGGCGGGCGGTCGATGCTCACCGTGGCGCTGGACGCGGTGGCCGACTGCGTGCGCACGGTGGTGGTCGGCCCGCATCGGCCCGAGCTGGCGCCCGAGATCCGGCAGGTGCAGGAGGTGCCGGCCGGAGCGGGCCCGGTCGCGGCCGTCGCCTGCGGGGTGCGCGCCCTCGAGGAATGCGATTTTCCGGCCGATCTGGTCGTGGTCCTGGCTGCCGACCTGCCGTTCCTCACCGCCGCCGCGATCGGCGAATTGATCGGGCACGCAACCGCTTCCGACGCCGACGCGGTCTTCGCGACCGACGAATCCGGCCGTCCGCAGTATCTGGTCGGGGTGTGGCGGCGGTCGGCGCTGCTCGCGGCACTGCGGCAATTGGATTCGGTGACCAATCAGCCGATGAAAGCGCTGGTTCCGGTCGACACCCTGATGGTGCCGCTGTCCGGCATCACCGATTGCGACACCCCGGAACAGGTGCGCGCGGCGCAGGCCGCCGCACCGGCGTTGTCCTTGGCACAGGCACGCGACATTCTGCGCACCGGCATCACGCGGCTGCCGGTGCACGAGGCCCGGCCGGCGGCGGTGCGGGGCGCGGCGCTGGCGGCCCCGCTGCGCGCTGCCTCGCCGCTGCCGCGCTTCGATGTGTCGGCGATGGACGGCTACGCCGTGTCGGGCGCGGAACCGTGGCGGCTACGTCACGACGTCGGCTTCGCCGGCGGTGAGCGACCGGTGGGCCTGCTCGCCGGTGAGGCGGTCCGCATCGCCACCGGCGCCCACGTCCCGGAGGGCACCGACACCGTGGTGCGCGACGAATTCGTCCGGCTCGACGACGGGCTGCTGCGGCGACTGCCCGACGCACCGGTCCGCGACGATGTGCGCCACCGCGGCGAGGATTGGGACAGCGGCGATATCGTCGCCGCCGAGGGCACCCCCGTCAACGCGGCGCTGATCTCCGTCGCGACCGCCGCCGAAGTGGTCACCGCCCAGGTCCGCGGGCCGGTGTGCGCGCGAATCGTCATGACCGGAGACGAGATTCGCAGCGAAGGTCCGCTGCACAGCGGCCAGACCCGCGATTCGGTCGGCCCCGTTTTCCCGGAGTTGTTGTCCTGGCACGGAATCGAATCGTCGGACCGGGTGCATCTGCGCGATACACCCAACGGATTCGACGATGTGCTCGCCGATACGACCGACGACCATCTTCTGGTCGTGGTCGGCGCGACCGGCGGCGGCGCGGCCGATCAGCTGCGTGGCGCGCTGGACCGGGCCGGGGCGCGAATTCTGGTGCATCGCTTGCGCATGCGCCCGGGCGGCTCCACGGTGGTCGCCGAATTGCCGGGCGGCCCCGTGGTTCTCGGCCTGCCCGGTAATCCCTACGCGGCTGTGGCGACGCTGTGGGCACTCGCCCCGGCGATCGTCTCCGGCCTCACGGGGCGCACACCGGCGCGGGTGCGGACCGGACCACTCCGCAACGCCGGTGACGTCTCCGGCCCGGTGCCGCGCATCCTGCCCGCGCGGGCCGCGGACGAGGGCGGCTGGATCGCCGACGGGCATGTCCGCACCGCTCACCTGGCGGGTCTGCTCGATCGCGACGGTCTGGTCGTCGTTCCCCCCGACGCCACCGACGGCGAGCTGGTCGAATATCTGCCGCTGCCGGGCTGACACCGCGACAACCGGGCGAACCTCGAATTCCGCCGCCCCGTGCCCGGCCGACGCCGGTTGCGCGCACCGTGCGCCGAACCCTGGTGGCAGCACGCCGCGGCGGGTTCCCTGGTCGTATGCCAGTGCCCGAGTATGCCCGCGGATACGACGCCTTCACCGGCGAGATCGGCCGGACCACCGCCGAATCCACCCCGGCGTGGGACTACCCGCCGAGCGCGCCCGCGGGGGCGCCGAACATCATCGTGGTGCTGGTCGACGATATGGGTTACAGCGATATCGGCCCGTTCGGCTCGGAAATCGAGACGCCGACCTTGAACCGGCTGGCCGAACGCGGGGTCCGGCTCACCAATTACCACACCACCCCGCTGTGCTCGCCCTCGCGCGCGGCCCTGCTGACCGGTCTCAATTCCCATCGCGCCGGATTCGGCTTCGTCGCCAACGCCGACCCCGGCTACCCGGGGCTGCGCCTGGAACTCGCCGACGATGTGCTGACCCTGCCGGAGATGTTGCGGGCCGGCGGCTATGCCACCTACGCGGTCGGCAAATGGCATCTGGTACGCGACGCCACGATGAACCCTGCGGCCCACCGTGATTCGTGGCCGACACAGCGTGGATTCGATCGGTACTACGGTTCGCTGGAGGGTTTCAACTCGTTCTTCTACCCGAACCAGATCGTCTCCGACTCCTCCGTCGTGGATGTCGAGCAGTATCCGGAGGACTACTACGTCACCGACGACCTGACCGACAAGGCGATCACCTACCTGAAGGATCTGCGCGCCCACAACGCCGACAAGCCGTTCTTTCTCTACTTCGCCCATGTCGCCATGCACGGCCCGCTGCAGGCCAAGGACATCGACCTCGCGAAATATCGGGGGCGATACGCGCAGGGCTGGGATGCGGTGCGACAGAGCCGATTCGCCTCCCAGCTGGCGCAGGGACTGTTCGCGCCCGGAACCGAGCAGCAACCGCGCAACACCGAACCGGGCTACGAAGCGCAGGAGTGGGATTCGCTGAGCGCCGAGCAGCAGCGCCGCTTCGCCCGGTACATGGAGGTGTACGCCGCGATGGTCGACAGCATCGACCAGAGTCTCGGGCGGGTGCTCGACACCGTCGAGCAGTTCGGCGAACTGGACAACACGATCGTGGTGTTCACCTCCGACAACGGGGGCACCGCCGAGGGCGGCCCGGTCGGAACGCGCAGCTATCTGGCCGAATTCGTACATGTGGACGATCCGGAATGGGTGGGCGATGTCCCGCACGACGAGGATCTGATCGGCACCGCCCGTCTCGGCGTGCACTATCCGCGGGGCTGGGGGCAAGCGTCGAACACCCCGTTCCGGTTCTACAAGGGCCAGACCTTCGCCGGTGGGGTGCGAGTGCCGTTCATCATCTCCTGGCCGAAGGGTCTGCCGGACAACGCGATTCGCGACGAATACGTGTACGTCACCGATCTGGCGCCGACCTTGCTGGAACTGTCCGGAGTCTCGCGTCCGTCCGTGCGAAAGGGACTGCCGGCCAAGGAATTCGACGGCGTATCGGCGGCACGGGTGCTGCGCGACCGCGATGCCCGCTCCCGGCATGTCGAGCAGTATTCGGAAATGACCGGCCATCGCGGCTTCTACCGGGACGGCTGGAAACTGCTCGCGTTGCACGAGCCCGGCGCCGACGTGGACGCGCCACGCTGGCAATTGTTCGACGTGCGCGCCGACCCGACCGAATTGCACGATGTAGCAGCGCAATTCCCGGACAAGGTCCGGGAGCTCGCCGCAGCGTGGGATGAGGCGGCCTGGCTCAACACCGTCTTCCCGCTGCTGACCAGACAGGATCTCGCCCGCCGCCGGCCCGAGGAGGCGCGGCTGTCGAAACCGCTGCGCATCCTGCCCGGCACCCCGACGCTGGAACGCTATCGCTCCCAACGACTGATCGCCTACCGCGATTTCGCCGTGACCGCCGAACTCGACGGTTATCGGCCCGGTGACCAGGGCGTGCTGGTGGCCCACGGCGATCCGCAGGGTGGCTATCTGCTGTACGTCGAGAACGGCCGAATCGCCTTCGGCTTCAACTCCTTCGGCCGCTACACGGAGGTCTCGGCATCCCTTCCGGCCGGTACCCGGGAGATCACGCTGAACGCGACGGTTCGCCCGCGCCTGCGCTGGGATTTCGCCCTCACCCTCGACGGCAACCCGGCCGCGACCCTGCCCGACCGAGTGCAACTCGTCGGCATGGCACCGTGGACCGGCATCTCCGTCGGTGTCGACGCCCGCGGACCCGTCGCCTGGGAGGTGCGGCAGCGTCGCGGGCCCTTCCGCTACACCGGTGGATTGCGCGCGGTCACCTACACCCCGGGGCCGCTACAGGTCCCGGAGCAGGTGGTGCGGGCGGTGGAGTCGGAGGCGGAACTCGTGGCCGAATAGCGTGGTCCGGGGTTATGCCGGATAGTCGACCGCCGGTCCGAACGTGCCGTCCCCGTTGCCGTAACGCAGTGTGATATTGCCCGTGACGGTGTTGCCGATGACCACGTCGAGTTTCCCGTCACCGTTGAAGTCGGCGAGGGCCGGAGTGGACAGCGGGACCAGACCGCCGGACGGATAGACCGCTGCCGGCGGGTCGAAGGTGCCGTCGCCGTGGCCGTGCAGGACAGCGATGCTCGAGGTGCCGCCGTTGGCTACCACCAGGTCGGGTTTCCCGTCACCGTCGACGTCGGCGACGTCGAAGCACTGCGGTAGCAGTCCACCGGTCGGGTACGCGACGGCCGGCGAGAACGTGCCGTCGCCCCGGTTCGAGAGGACCGAGACGGTCCCGTTGACGAGGTTGGAGAACAAGATATCCGGTTTGCCGTCACCGTTGACGTCGCGTGCCATCCCGTACCACGCGGTCGAGGCCCCCGAATCGAAGGTGACCGGCGCGTCGAAGGTTCCGTCTCCGTGACCTCGATAGATCTGGATCGTGCTGTTGACGTAGTTGCCGCGGAGCAGGTCGAGGTTGCCGTCACCGTCGAAGTCGGCGACATCGGCCGAACCGGATCCGACACCGCCGGCGGTCGATATGGTCACCGCGGGCGCGAAGGTGCCGTCGCCGTGGCCGCGGAGCAGCGACCACGACGGCGCTTGGTTCGAGGTGGCGATATCGAGGTTTCCGTCGTGATCGAAATCGGCGGCGACCAAGGCGCCCGGCGCGAAGTCGGTGGCGTAGTTCACCGCGGGCGCGAAGGTGCCGTCGCCGTGGCCCAGCAGGATGGAGACGTCGCTCGAGGCGAAGTTCGTGACGGCCAGATCCACCATGCCGTCATGGTTGAAGTCGGCGATGGCGACATAGTCGGCCTGACCGCCGGTCGCGTAGTGCACGGCCGGCCGCAAGCCACCTCCCGGCGTGCCCAGGAAGACCGAGACACCCCCGCCGAGAAGGTAATCACTGAAGACGACATCGGGCACACCGTCACCGTTGATATCGGCGATCGCCGGCACCGCCGGCCCCATGAGATTCGGCGGCACCGGATCCGCTTGCGCCACAGGGCCTGCGACCACCGCGTGAGCGGCGAGGGCCAGCGGCGCGAGAACGCTGACAACGGTGATAGAGCGCGACATCGGTTCTCCTGTTGTTGGATTCGGGGGCAGCCTATGGTCTTCCCGCCAGTGGCGGCATCGCTGCGGCTATCCCTGATTCCCCTCGACGAGAACCTGTTCGGCACCACCGGCCGGCGTCGGCTACTCCGCGCGCACGTAGCGAGCCGCTGCCACCACCGCGTCCATGTCGATGACCAGACCCGGATTCGTTTCCTGAACCTCGAGCATCTCCAACGCCACGTCGTAGACCGTGGTCCGGCGGGCCGAGGTGATCAACTCCTGACGGATGTAGGCGCTCAGTGGCATTCCGGCCGCACCCGCGCGACGCGCGAGAACGCTCCAGGTCTGCGCCGGAAGGTCGTAGTCACGGATCACGGCCATGGCGTCGGCGTCGATCTCCGCGTCGTGACGGCCTGGGCGCTCGGCCTCCAGAAATTCCACGACAGCGTCCAGCGGCACGCGCCGGCAGGCAAGTCCGATCAGCTCGCCGCGAACATAGGCGTCCATGGACAGACCGGCCGCGCGCGCCCGGCGCCGCAGGACGTTCGCCGTCGGGGTGGGCAGATCATCGGTCGGAATCATTGCCATCGTGACACCGTAGGCAGCCGCCCTGCCCGCGACAAGTACCGGGCGGTCGGTGCGACTCGATTCGGCGCCGCGCGAATGTGTTAACAAATGTAAAACGCCCGCGAAGCGCCGGTTTCCAAAGCATCACCACAGGTGTGGACAGCGGCTCTCCGCCACCACGCCGGCGACGTGAGAATCGGCATCGCCGCAGGTCGCGGCCGAACCACCCCGTGCGGTCGGCAATTGCCCAGTGACCGGGACGTTTCCCCCGCCTCACAGCTCACCGGCGGCTCGCGCGCGGTGTGAGCGGATCGTTTTGCCGCCCCCGCGAGCGTCCTTACTCTCGGACTGGTCAGCCCGGTTCATGTGTCTCGATGGGGGCGTTGTGGTCATTTCGCACAAGAAGGGTTCGGCCCCCTCGTCCGAGTCGAAGGGCGTAGCCGCGGTGTCGAACGGCGTAGCCGCGGTGTCGAACGGCGTAGCCGAGTCGGCGGCCGATGCGCTGCTGAAGGTCGGCCGCTACTTCCAGCGCGGGGAGGTCTCGGGTGACCTGCGCACCGTGCACAAGGTCGGCGGGCGCGAGGCCGACGAGTTCTATCGCGAGCGCTGGGCCCACGACAAGGTGGTCCGTTCCACCCACGGCGTCAACTGCACCGGCTCCTGCTCCTGGAAGATCTACGTCTCCGACGGCGTGATCACCTGGGAGTCGCAGCAGACCGATTATCCGTCGGTCGGCGCCGACAAGCCGGAATACGAACCGCGCGGCTGCCCGCGCGGCGCCTCGTTCTCCTGGTACACGTATTCCCCGGCGCGCGTGCGCTATCCGTATGTGCGCGGCGTGCTGCTCGAGATGTACCGCGAGGCGAAGGCCCGGTTGAAGGATCCCGTACTGGCCTGGGAATCCATCGTCGAGGACCCCGAGCAGGCGAAGACCTACAAGTCGGCGCGTGGCAAGGGCGGATTCGTGCGGGCGGAATGGTGGGAAGCCGCCGAAATCGCCGCCGCGGCACATGTTTACACCATCAAGCAGTACGGGCCGGACCGGATCGCGGGCTTCTCGCCGATCCCCGCGATGTCGATGGTGTCGCACGCGGTCGGCGCCCGCTTCATCTCCCTGCTCGGCGGATCGATGCTGTCGTTCTACGACTGGTACGCCGACCTGCCGGTCGCCTCGCCGCAAGTGTTCGGCGACCAGACCGACGTCCCGGAGTCCGCGGACTGGTTCGACGCCGGCTATCTGATCATGTGGGGGTCGAACGTCCCGGTCACCCGCACCCCGGACGCGCACTACATGACCGAGGCCCGCTACCGCGGTCAGAAGGTGGTGGTGGTCTCCCCCGACTACGCCGACAACACCAAATTCGCCGACGAATGGGTGCCGGCTCGCCCGGGCACCGACGCCGCCCTGGCGATGGCGATGGGCCATGTGGTGCTGCGCGAGTTCTTCGTCGACCGGTCCACCGCCCGCTTCGACGACTACATCAAGCGCTACACCGACCTCCCGTTCCTCATCACGCTGGACGAACGCGAGGGCGGCTGGAACGGCGAGGGCGACTACCGCGGCCACACCTGGCTGCCCGGAAAGTTCCTCACCGCCGCCGACCTCGCGGCCGCGGGCGTCGCGGGCTTCGACGTGGACAACGCCGAGCACAAGACCGTGCTCCTGGACTCCGACGGAAATCCCGTCGTGCCCAACGGCACCCTCGGTGACCGGTTCTCCGGATCCGGCGCCGGGCGATGGAATCTGGACCTCGGCGGCGTCGATCCGCTGCTGACCCTGTACGGCCGCACCGACGATGCTGCGGCCGTACAGTTCCCTCGCTTCGACGGCGAGACCGGCGTCGTCACCCGCTCGGTGCCGACCACCGTCGTGGCCGGACGCCGCGTCACGACCGTCTTCGACCTGCTGCTCGCGCAGTACGGCGTCGGGCGCCCGGATCTGCCGGGCGACTGGCCCACCGGCTACGACGACCCGAGCGCGCCCTACACTCCCGCGTGGCAGGAGTCGATCACGGGAGTGCCTGCCGCACAAGCGATTCGGATCGCACGCGAATTCGCCGACAATGCCGATCGCTCCGGCGGCCGGTCGATGATCCTGATGGGCGCCGGGACGAACCACTGGTTCCACTCCGATCAGATCTATCGCGCCTTCTTCACGCTCACGCTGCTCACCGGCTGCCAGGGCGTCAACGGCGGCGGGTGGGCGCACTACGTGGGCCAGGAGAAATGCCGCCCGGTCACCGGCTGGTCCACCCTGGCGTTCGGCCTGGACTGGCAGCGGTCGCCGCGGCAGATGCAGGGCACGGTCTTCTGGTATCTGACCAACGACCAGTGGCGCTACGACCCCTTCACGTCCGAATCCTTCGCCTCCCCACTGGGTTCCGGCGCGTTCGCCGGGCGCACGGCCGCCGACAACATCGCGCTGGCGTCGCGGCTCGGCTGGATGCCGACGTATCCCACGTTCGACCGCAATCCGCTGGATCTGGTCGATGCCGCCGAGGCCGCGGGCAAGTCCCCGCAGGACTATGTGGTCGACAACCTGAAATCCGGTGATCTCGAGTTCGCCTGCGAGGATCCCGACGCACCGCGGAACTTCCCGCGCGTGCTCACCGTGTGGCGGGCCAATCTGCTCGGCTCCTCGGGCAAGGGCAACGAGTACTTCCACCGGCATCTGCTGGGCGCGGATTCCAATCTGCAGGCCGACGATTCGGCCGGGGTGATACCGCAGGAGGTGCGCCGGCCGGACCAGGCGCCTACGGGCAAACTGGATCTGCTGGTGTCGCTGGATTTCCGGATGACGTCGACGACGCTATTCTCCGATATCGTCCTCCCGGCCGCCACCTGGTACGAGAAACACGATCTGTCCTCGACGGATATGCATCCGTTCGTGCACGCCTTCTCGCCCGCGATCTCCCCGCCGTGGGAGGCGAAAACCGATTTCGAGGCGTTCCACCGCATCGCGCGCGGCTTCTCCTGGCTGGCCGAGAAACACCTCGGTGTGCGCAAGGATCTGGTCGCGGTGCCGCTGCAGCACGATTCGGCCGACGCCCTGGCGCAGGCGCGCGGGCGGGTGCTGGACTGGAAAGCGGGTGAATGCGAACCGATTCCGGGCCGCACCATGCCGAAACTCGTTGTGGTGGAACGCGACTACCCGAAGCTGGCCGAGAAGATGGCGGCGCTGGGCCCGCTGATCGAGACGCTCGGGGTCACCACCAAGGGCGTCACCACCGTTCCCGACGCCGAGGTCGAGTACCTGCGCGGAGTCAACGGCACCGTGGTCTCCGGCGCCGCGCAGGGCCGCCCGTCGCTGGCCAAGGACGTGCACGCGGCGGAGGCCATCCTGGCGTTGTCCGGCACCACCAACGGCCGGTTGGCGGTGGAGGGATTCCACGCGCTGGAGCGCCGCACCGGTACCCGGCTGGCGGATCTGGCGGCCGAACACGAGGGCAAGCGAATCACCTTCGCCGATACCCAGGCACGGCCCGTGCCGGTGATCACGTCACCGGAATGGTCCGGATCCGAAACCGGCGGCCGCCGGTATTCCCCGTTCACCATCAACACCGAACGGCTCAAGCCCTGGCACACGCTCACCGGTCGCCAGCACTTCTATCTCGACCACGACTGGATGATCGAACTGGGCGAACAACTTCCGATCTTCCGGCCGCCGCTCGACATGTCGGCCCTGTTCCGCGAACCCGATGTGGGCGCGGTCGGTGAACGGGGCGTCACCGTGCGCTACCTCACCCCGCATTCGAAGTGGTCCATCCACTCCGCGTATCAGGACAATCTGCATATGCTGACCCTCTCGCGGGGCGGGCAGGCGATCTGGATGTCGGATCGCGACGCGGCGAAAATCGGTGTGGCCGACAATGATTGGATCGAGGCGGTCAACCGCAACGGTGTGGTCGTCGCCCGGGCGATCGTCAGCCACCGCATGCCCGAGGGCACCGTCTTCATGTATCACGCCCAGGACCGCGCGGTCGACGTACCGCGTATCGAGGGCACCCCGGATATGCGGGCGGGCCGTGGCAAACGCGGCGGCATCCACAACGCGCTCACCCGGATCATGATCAAGCCCACGCATCTGATCGGCGGGTACGCCCAGCAGTCGTTCGCCCTGAACTACCACGGGCCCACCGGAAATCAGCGTGACGAGGTCACCACGATCCGGAGACGCTCACAGGAAGTGGAGTACTGATATGCGTGTCATGGCACAGCTGGCCATGGTGATGAACCTGGACAAGTGCATCGGCTGTCACACCTGCAGCGTCACCTGCAAACAGGCCTGGACCAACCGCGGCGGCACCGAGTACGTCTGGTTCAACAACGTGGAAACCCGTCCGGGACAAGGATATCCGCGGCAGTACCAGGATCAGGAGAAGTGGAAGGGCGGGTGGACGCTGGACCGCCGCGGCCGCCTCACCCTGAAGTCGGGGTCACGCTGGAAGCGGCTGCTCACCCTCTTCGCCAATCCGGATCTGCCGACGGTGTCGGACTACTACGACCCGTGGAGTTACGACTACGACACTCTGCTGTCGGCGCCGGCCATGGACACCACTCCGGTGGCGCGGCCGAAATCGCTGATCACCGGCGAGGATACGAAGGTCACCTGGGGCGCGAACTGGGACGACGACCTCGGCTCGGGACCGGAGCAGGTCGGCCGGGATCCGTTGCTGGCCAGGTTGTCGGAGCAGGTGAAGCTCGAGTTCGAGCAGACCTTCATGTTCTATCTGCCGCGTATCTGCGAGCACTGCCTCAACCCGTCCTGCGGCGCGTCCTGCCCCTCGGGGGCGATCTACAAGCGCGCCGAGGACGGCATCGTGCTGGTCGATCAGGACAAGTGCCGCGGGTGGCGGCAGTGCGTCACCGGCTGCCCGTACAAGAAGATCTACTTCAACCACAAGACCGGCAAGGCCGAGAAATGCACGTTCTGCTACCCGCGTGTGGAGGTCGGTATCCCGACCGTCTGCTCGGAGACGTGTGTGGGGCGACTGCGCTACATCGGCGTGATGCTCTACGACGCCGACGCGGTCCTGGAGGCGGCCTCGGTCACCGATCCGCAGCAGTTGTATCCGTCGCAGCTGGGTGTGTTCCTCAACCCGCACGATCCGCGGGTGATCGCCGAGGCCGAACGCGCCGGGATCTCCCCGGAATGGATTGCCGCGGCGCAGGATTCGCCGGTCTACAAGCTGATCGTCGACTACAAGATCGCGCTGCCGTTGCATCCGGAGTACCGGACCATGCCGATGGTCTGGTACGTGCCGCCGCTGTCGCCGGTGGTGGATGTGCTGGCCGAGACCGGACACGACGGTGAGAACCATCGGAATCTGTTCGGCGCCATCGATTCACTGCGGATCCCGGTGGAGTATCTGGCCGAACTGTTCACCGCCGGGGATGTCGGACCGGTCCGTGCGGCGTTGCAGCGGCTGGCCGGGATGCGGTCTTTCATGCGCTCGATCAACCTCGGCCAGGAACCCGACCTGACGATCCCCGCAGCCGTGGGCCTGGAACCGGAGGAGATCGAGGCGATGTACCGGCTGCTGGCCATCGCCAAATACGAACACCGGTACGTGATTCCCTCGGGCGCGACATCCCGAGCACACGAACTGGATTCGCTGGCGACAGGATGCAGCCTCGACGGCGACGGCGGACCCGGAATGACCGCCTTCGATGTGACATCGGAGAAGTTCGCCCTCGTAGACGCCAATTCCGCTGCGCCGGAACAGAAGTCGTCGCGGATCAATCTGCTGAACTGGGACGGCGGGTCCACCGAGGGGCTGGTGCCGGAACGCAACGGAAAGGGTGCCGCGAACGGGCATCCTGAGACGAACGGGCACGACGGCGATCCCGCACACGACGTGGCCGACGATACGCTGCCCGAGCCGACCGGGGCGAGCCGATGAGGGAGCTCACCGTGGGACTACTGACCCTGAGACGCCGGCCCACACCCGTGGTCGAGATGTCCGACCGTGATCGCCGGCTGGTCTGGCGTATCGCGGCACTCGTGCTCGACTACCCCGGCGAGGACACCCTGGCCATCCTCGCCGACCTCTCCGAGGCGGCGGCCGCCCTCCCGGAGCCGGTGCGCACCGATCTCCTCCGGCCGCTCACCCACCTGTCCGGCACCGCACCGCTCACCCTGGCGCGCGACTACGTCGAAACCTTCGACCTGCGCCGGCGCGCCAGTCTGCATCTGACCTATTACGCCTACGGTGACACCCGCAAGCGCGGTATGGCGCTGCTGCGGTTCAAGCACGCCTATCGGCACGCCGGGGCGGAGTTGTCGGATCGCGAACTGCCCGATCATCTTCCGGTGCTGCTGGAGTTCGCGGCCACCGTCGACCCGATCGGCGGTGAACGCCTGCTCGGCGAACACGTCCCGGTACTGGAGATGTTGCGGTTGTCGCTCACCGACAGCGATTCGCCGTATGCCGGAGCCCTGGCCGCCGTCCTCGCCACCCTGCCCCCGCCCACCACGGCGGATCGTCGCCGGATCGCCGAACTGGCCGCGCAGGGCCCGCCGGACGAGGACGTCGGGCTGGAACCGTATTCGCTGAACGGCGAGCCGATGCATCCCGCCATGAACCCCGACCTGTACTCCCCGCCCGCCGCCGGGAACTCGTCCACCGCAGGGCTTTTCGCCGGATCCGGAGACCGACGATGACATCCACCGTCTGGGCGACCCTGCCCTACATCGCCTTCACCTCGTTCGTGCTGGGCCACCTGTGGCGCTATCGCAACGACCAATTCGGCTGGACCACACGGTCTTCACAGATCTACGAGTCGCGGCTGCTGCGGCTGGGCAGTCCGCTGTTCCACTTCGGCATGCTCGGTGTGATCGGCGGACACGTTCTGGGCGTCCTGATTCCGGAGTCCTGGACCGATGCCGTGGGCATATCCGAACACCTCTATCACCTGATCGCGGTCTCCGCGGGCACGGTGGCGGGCGTGGCGGTGATCGCCGGTATCGCGATCCTCGCCTATCGTCGCGTGCGTGTCCCGGCCGTCCGCAAGGCCACCACTACCAACGACACGTTCATGTACGTGTTGCTCGCGGCCGCGCTGATCACCGGGCTGCTCAATACCGTGGGCAGCAATCTGCTGTGGGGCACCTACAACTACCGCGAGACCGTATCACCGTGGTTCCGAAGCCTTTTCACGGCGCATCCGCAACCGGACCTGATGGTCGGCACACCCTGGACCTTCCAGGCGCACGGGCTCATCGTGCTGACGCTCATCGCCGTCTGGCCCTATACGCGGTTGGTCCACATGTTCAGCGCACCCGTCGGCTATCTGGTCCGCCCCTACGTGGTGTACCGCAGCAAACCCGTCGATGTGGCGAACAAGAAGAAGTACGCCCGCGCCTGGCAGAGCCCGGTACTACCGCCGTCGCGCTGATTCGGCTGTTGGGCAGCCCTTGACCTGGAGAGCACTCCACGGTCTAGGTTCGCCGGTATGAGCGATTCGGGCAGGCCCACACCGAGTTTCGGCATCAAGACGACACCCGCGCACGTCGGCTATGCCGACATCCTGCGGGTGTGGCTGGAGGCCGACGGCATACCGGAGATCGAGCACGCCTGGCTGTACGACCATCTGCTGCCGCGGGCGGCGGTCGGGCTGCCGGGACACGACGGTGTGCCGCGGGAAGG
This sequence comes from Nocardia africana NBRC 100379, assembly GCF_001612635.1. Taxonomy (GTDB): domain Bacteria; phylum Actinomycetota; class Actinomycetes; order Mycobacteriales; family Mycobacteriaceae; genus Nocardia; species Nocardia africana. The sequence continues at coordinate 681,226 of NZ_BDAV01000006.1, forward strand.
ACTTCGGTCGGCGGGGCCGGTCCTCGAGGGCTGGACACTGCTGGCGGCGCTGGCGGCGCAGACGCGACGACTCCGGCTCGGATTGCTGGTGGCCAACAACAGGATTCGCCATCCCGCGCTGTCGGCGAAGATGGCGGCCACCGTCGACGTGATCTCGGGCGGCCGGCTGGATTTCGGGATCGGCGTCGGCGGGTTTCCGCGCAACGATCCCCGCTTCGAGACGATGGTGGCGCCCGAATACGCGGCGTACGGAATTCCGGTCGGCACCTGGAGCGATGCGGTGAGCAGACTGGACGAGGCCTGCGTCCTGATCCGGCGGATGTGGACCGAGGAGGTGTTCGATTTCCCGGGCGACCATTTCCCTCTCACCGGCGCCCAATGCGATCCGAAACCCGTCCAGCGGCCGTATCCGCCGATCCTGCTCGCCGGTTCGGGCGCGTCCACCCTGCCGATCGTCGCCGCTCACGCCGATCTGTGGAATGTGATCGGACCGCCGCTGACCGGCGTCGACACGCTGCGCGCACGCAGCCGGGCACTGGACGACCACTGCGCGGCGATCGGCCGCGACCCCGCCGACATCACCCGTTCGGCACAATTGCCCATCTCCTACGACGACCCCGGCCGCGTACGCGAAACGCTGCTCGAACTGATCGAAGCCGGATTCACCCACCTGGTACTGAACCCGCCCGCCCCGTACCCGGACCGAGTCGCCCACCGGATCGCCGACGACATCATCCGCCCGACCCTGGACGCCCTCGCGCACTGAGCAACCCCTTCTCTCAGGCCGGTCCACCGCATTCGTGGACGCTCGCGTATGGGAGCGAGCGTTCCGACCATGGGAACGCTCACCGTTTCCCGGTGTACTGAGTGCATGACAGCGACCACCGCCACCGCCACCTCGACCACCTCCGGCTTCGCGACCGGCTCCCTGATCGGCGCGACCGTCACCACCGGCCTGCTGGCCGGCGTCTTCTACGCCTACGCCAGCTCGGTGATGCTCGCGCTGCGTCAGCTCGACGACCGCACCTTCGTGGACGTGATGAACCGGATCAACACCGTCATCGTCAATCCGGTCTTCATGCTGAGCTTCCTCGGTTCGGTCGCCTTCACCGGCCTCGCCGCCGTGCTGTACTGGCGCACCGATCAGCGCACCGTGCTGTGGTGGGTGCTGCTCGCCCTGGCCCTGAACGTGATCAGTTTCCTCATCACCTCGGGCGGCAACGTGCCCCTGAACAACCAGCTCGCCGACACCTCCTCCGGCGATTTCGCCACCCTGCGCCACCAGTTCGAAGGCCCCTGGATCACCCTCAACATCCTGCGAGCCCTCGCCAACACCGGCGCCCTCGGCGTCCTCGCCTGGGCCCTGCGCACCACGAACAAGGGGTGAGGACCCCGCCTACCTGCCATAATCCGGGCCGGAAAAAACTTTCGAAAAATTTCGGCTGCCGTGTCGATCCATAGTGGGTGCCGTTCGACCTTGGGGTGAGAGGGTCCGGAGGGGATCCGCGAGACGAAGGAGACACACCATGAAGTACATGCTGATCATGCGCGCCACGGACGAGGCCTACGCGAGCATGGGCGAGGTCGATTTCGACACTGTGCTGGAGACGATGGGCAAGTTCAACGACGAGTTGATCCGGGCGGGCGTGTTGCTCGCGGCCGAGGGGCTCGACCCCGCCGACAGTGTGGTGGTCGACTACGACTCCGAAACCCCGGTCGTCACCGACGGTCCGTACGGCGAGACCAAGGAACTGTTCGGCGGGTTCTACCTGCTCAACGTCGCCTCGAAGGAGGAGGCGATCGAGTGGGCGAAGCGGATGCCGGTCATCGTCAAGGGGTGCAAGACCGAGATCCGGCGGGTGCCGACGATCGACGAATTCCCGCAGGACAACGTATGGATCCAGAAAGAGCGGGCGTGGCGCGAGGCCACCGGGCAGCTCTGAACGGAACACCCGGATGACGGCCGATCCCACCGGACGCGAGGCGGTCGCCGCGGTGTGGCGGATCGAATCCGCGCGCATCGTCGGCGCGCTCGCCCGCTACACCGGCGATTTCGCCCTGGCCGAAGATCTGGCGCAGGAAGCACTGGCCGAAGCACTGGTCACCTGGCCACGGGAGGGGACACCGCGCAATCCGGCCGGGTGGTTGCTCACGGTGGGGCGGCGGCGTGCGATCGACACCTTCCGCCGCCGGTCCGCCCTCGACGATCGCTACGCCGCCCTCGCCCACGAGCTGGGTGAGGGCGGCACGCTGACCGGCGGGCCCGGTTCGGATCCGATGCGCGCGGCGGCGCAACCGCTGTGGGATCCCGATCGCATCGACGACGACGTGCTGGCTCTGATCTTCACGGCATGTCATCCGGTGCTCTCCCGGGAGGCGCGGGTGGCCCTGACGCTGCGCGTGGTCGGCGGTCTCACCAGCGACGAGATCGCCAAAGCGTTCCTCGTTCCGGCCGCGACCGTCCAGGCGCGGATCACCCGGGCGAAGAAAACGCTTGCCGCCGAACATATTCCGTTCGAAGTCCCCGAGGCGGCGCAGCGCCCTGCCCGCCTGAGCTCGGTGCTCAGCGTGATCTATCTGATCTTCACCGAAGGTTCGTCGGCGAGCTCGGGCACCGAACTGATCCGCTTCGATCTGGCCGGGGAGGCACAGCGGCTGGCGCGGGTGCTGTCCCACCTCGTGCCGGACGAACCGGAGGTGTACGGACTGCTGGCACTGCTCGAGCTGACCGCCGCTCGATTCCCGGCCCGCACCGGGACCGACGGTGAGCCGGTGTTGCTGGAGCATCAGGACCGGCGGCGCTGGGACCGTGCGGCGATCCGGCGCGGACGCGCCGCCCTCGCCCGCGCCGGACAGGTCGGTCGCGGGCTGGGCTATTACGGGGTGCAGGCCGCGATCGCCGAATGCCACGCCGTCGCCGATTCGGTCGCCGACACCGACTGGGACCGCGTGGTGAGCCTCTACGAAGCTCTGGGCCGCTTGGCCCCGTCCCCGGTGGTCGAGCTGAACCGGGCGGTCGCGGTCGCGATGGCGAAGGGCCCGGACGCCGGGCTCGCGATCGTGGACGGTCTCCGCGCCGAGGGCGCGCTGCCGAATTCCCAACTGCTGCCGACGGTTCGGGGCGAACTGCTCGCCCGCCTGGGCCGCACGGGTGAAGCCCGCGAGGAGTGGGAGCTGGCGGTGCGCCTGTGCGGCAACGACCGAGAGCGTGCGGTCCTGCACCGCAAACTCGGCGACCTCGGCTGAGCATCCGGGCTCACCCGAGCCGGCACCCCGGTCACGCGGCGGTCAGAAAGCGCCCCGTACGCTGCGATCCCAGCACCGGCGCGGCCGCACCGTTGCCGAAAACATAACGGCCGCCGACGAATACGGCATTCACCGTGTCGTCGTTGCGATTGACCATGCGCGACAGATTGCCGAAGCACGGCATCGTCTGTTCGGTATAGCGTTCGAGTCCCGCATCCAGCCGGGCCGGGTCGATCACCACGGCGTCGGCGCGATCCCCGACCCGCAGATGTCCCGCGTCGAGCCCGTACCAGTCGGCCAGTTCCCCGGTGAGCCGGTGCACCGCGTGTTCCACCGACATGAACGGGCGGCCCGCCAGCTCGGCATCGCGCACCCGGCGCAGCAGCCGCAGCCCGAAGTTGTAGAAGGCCATATTGCGCAGGTGCGCACCGGCGTCGGAGAAACCCAGCTGCATACCGGGGTCGGCGGCGAAGCGATCCAGCACCCGCGGCCGGTGGTTGGAGATCGTGGTGCGCCAGCGCACCTTCGGCCCGTACTCCACCACCAGATCGAGGAACGCGTCGACCGGATGCACTCCCCCGCGGTCCACGCCGACCTGACCGAAAGTCTTGCCGACGACCGAACTGTCCGGACATTCCACGATCTCGGCGTCGAAGAAGTCGCGATGCCACACCCGCGGGCCGAATTTTCGGTCGTAATCCTTGCGGAACTGCCGGCGATAGCTTTCGCTCTGCAGCATCCGGTGGCGCTCGTCCAGCTGATTCGACAGATGCAATGCCGCTGCGCCGGAACCGAATTCCTCGAACACCACCAGATCGATGCCGTCGGCGTACACCTCGAACGGCACCGGCAGATGCTGGAAGCGGAAGTCGCCGCCGAGTGCGTTGATCGCCCGCGCCAAGGCCGGAAACACGTGCGCCACCAGAGGAATCGCCTTGATATCGGCCGCCGAGAGCAGACTCACCTTGAGGTGCGGCTGCCCGATTCCGAGACTCGACAGCGCCATCGCCAGCAGGCTCTGCGGCCGCGCCACATCGGGGCCGCCCTGCAGCGCCCGCCGGCGTGCGCGCAGGATCGCATTGAGCTGGTGCCGTTCGCGCAGCGTCGCATAGGTGGAGGGCAGGGTCCGGGAGCGGCAGGTCTCGCCGTCGAGTTTGTCGAACATCAGCTGCTGCGAGGACATGCCGACGAATCCGGCGTCGAGGGCCTCGTCCAGATGCCGGCGCATGGCGCGCAGTTCACCGGCGGTCGGCTTCACCTCGGTGCGGGTGGCGCGGTCCAGGCCCATCTCCGCGGCGCGCATATCCGAATGTCCCAGGAATGCGGCCACATTCGGCCCCAGCGGCGAGGCTTCCAGAGCCGCGACGTATTCGTGCGCGTTCCGCCAGGTCTTCATATCGCCGACGGCGTCGATCACATGCCCGCGCGGGATGGCTTCTACCCGTCCGAACAGGTCGCCGGCGGTTTCGGCGTCGACGTGCACGGTGGACAGCGAACAGGAGCCGAGCAGGACGGTCGTGACACCGTGGCGCACCGATTCCGACAGCGACGGATCCAGCAGGACCTCCACGTCGTAATGGGTGTGGATGTCGAGCATCCCGGGGATCACCCATTTGCCGGTGGCGTCGACGACGGTGTCGCAGCCGGATTCGTCCAGGGGCTCGGCCGAGACGGCGGCCACCCGCCCGTCGCGAATGCCCACGTCGCGCACCGCCGACGGCGCGCCCGTGCCGTCGAACCAGGTGCCGCCCTTGATGATGCTGTCGTACATGACAGTTCCTCTTTCACCCACCCGCCCCGGCGGGGCGCGTCAGATCTCTATCTCGCGCCGGACGACCTTGCCGGTCGCGTTGCGCGGCAACGGTTGCGCCGTGATCACCCAGCGGGCCGGCACCTTGAAGTAGGCGAGCCGCTCGGCGGTGAAGGCCCGCAGTTCGTCCTCGCTCACGGTGACCGGATCGGCGACGACCACGACGGCCGCCACCTCCTGTCCCAGATCCGCGTGCGGCACACCGAGTACCGCCGATTCCAGCACCGCGGGATGCTCGTCGAGCACATTCTCGATTTCGGTCGGATACACGTTCTCGCCACCGCGCAGGATGAGATCCGAGCGCCGCCCCGACAAGCGCAGCCGGCCCTCCTCGATCACACCGAAATCACCTGTGTGCAGCCATCTTCCGGCGTCTATGGCGTTCGCGGTGGCGGCCGGATCGTTCCAGTAGCCGAGCATCACGTACGGGCTGCGCACGCAGATCTCGCCCTCCTCACCATCGGGCAGCGTCCTGTTGTCCGGATCGCGGATCTCGATGCTGACACCAATGATCGGCATGCCCACGGTCTCGGGATGAGCGGCCAGGACCGGCGGCGTGGCAACCGTTGCCGCGGTGCCGCTTTCGGTGAGGCCGTAGCTGGTGGTGAGCGCGACCTCGGCCATCGGCAGTTCCCGGCGCAACCGCTGATGGAAGGCCGGCGAGGACGGGGCGGCATTGAGCGAGAACGCCACCAGGCTCGACAGGTCGTAGCGGGACAGGTCGTGTTCGAGCATGCGGCTGACCATCGTCGGCACCGCACCCCAATTGGTCACCCGTTCCCGTTCCATCAGCGACAACACTCGCTGCGGGTCGAAGCTGCCGGTGTTCAGCACCACGGTCGCGCCCGTGGCCAGCCGCGGAATGATCAGATTGTGCAGGCTGGCGATATGAAACAGCGGTGAGGTCAACAGGAATCGGCGGTCGCTGGGCCCGGGGCCGAGCTGTTGTCCGCGGAAGGCGGCGGCCATGGCATCGGTGAATCGGTGATAGTCGCAGACCGCCAGCAGGTTGCGCTGGGTGTGCACCACGCCCTTGGGCCGGCCGCTCGTGCCACTGGTGTAGAGGATGACCGCCGGGTCGTCCTCCGCGATCGCTACCTCCGGCGCCGGGCCGGGATGGTCGGCGATCAGCCGCGGCAGATCGGATTCCATGGTGAGAACCGGAATATCGCTGCCCACCTCGGCCAACAGGGCGGCGCGTTTGGCATCGGCGACGACCACCGTCGGCGCGGTGTGCTCCAGACCGTAGGCGATTTCACGCGGCGCCCACCACGCGTTGTATCCGACCGGAATCGCGCCGAGCACCTGCGCCGCCCAGAACGTCGTCACCCATTCCGGCGTGTTGGCGGCGAGGATCCCCACCCGATCGCCCTTGCCGACACCGTATCGATCGGCGAGTGCGCGCGCCAGAGCCGTTGCCGCGGCGCCGTGTTCGGCGAAGGTGATCCGGCGGTCCGGGGTCACCAGATAGTCGTGGTCACCCCAGGCCGTGCCCGCGTGGAACAGCTCGGCCATACTGCGCCGCCGGTTGCGCATCACCGGAATCGGCGCGCCCAGCACCTCTTCGACCGCCATTTCGAACGGCCCACCGGGACCGGTGAGCTCGGCGGTGATCCGGGCGGCGATGGCCTGCGGGTCGGCAGCTCGCGTCATAACCTTCACTTTCTGCTTACGGGATGAGCACGGCGCGACCGCGGATCAGTCCCCGGTCGAGTCGTTCGAATGCGGCGGGCCCCTCGGCGAGGTCGAAACGTTCCACCGAGACGTCGATGGCGCCGCGCTGCGCGAGCGCCACCGACGCGTACAGGTCACTTCTGGTGCCGCCGTAGGACTTTCGGACCGTGGCGCCCCAGGGCAGGCCGGGCCCACCGGCGGGCCCGGCGTCGATGCCCGGAATTCCGCCGTCGAGTCCCACCATCCGATACGCGCCGTTCGGCGCCACCGACTCGACGGCGAGCTTCGCGGTGGCGTCGTTGCCGACGAAGTCGAACACGGCCTCCGCGCCCCGGCCGTCGGTGCGGTCCAGAATGCGGGCGGCGGTCTTCTCGTCGGCCGTCAGCGTGAGATCGGCGCCGCACGCCGTGGCGAGCTCGAGTTTCTCCGCGGAGATGTCGACCGCGATGATGCGGCACGCCGTGGTGGCCTTCAGGATCTGCACCGCGACATGTCCGAGCCCGCCGATGCCGATCGCGACGGCGGTGGCGCCGGGCCGCAACTGGTCGGCGGCACCGCGGATGGCGTGATACGGCGTGAGCGCCGCATCGGCCAGCGGCGCCGCCCTCGCGAAGTCCAGCTCGCCGATCGGCACGAACGAATTCGCCGGAATGCGAACGTATTCCGCCATGCCCCCGTCGGGCCCGAGGCCGGGGCACGGCGGCATCGCGGTGCGACCGGCCGCCAGGCAGACGTTCTCGTTACCGCTCACGCATTCCCGGCACACGCCACAGGACCAGCACAGATAGACCAGGCCCCGCTCCCCCGCGCGACGACCGTCGACCTCGCTGCCGACCGCCTCGATGGTGCCGGCGATCTCGTGCCCCATCGTCAGCGGATCCTCGCGCAGCGGAAACGGCAAGCCGAGAACGAAGGAGTCCGAATGGCAGATGCCGGCCGCTCCGACCTTCAACAGCAGATCGGTGGGTCCGATCTCGGGGATGGGGACCTCGCGTAGCTCCAGCGTGCCGGGCCCGGTCAATTGCAATGCGCGCATGTTCTGTTTCCTCACCGCGGCGTTCGGCGCAGCGCCGGACGTGACGTGGCACACACGGTAGCACTCACTGGACACGGCGTCCAGTGAGTGTGCGAGCGTCTATCATCGACGTCATGCCTTCGGAATCGACCACCCGGCGTGGATCGCTGCGCGATGAGCAGAAGCGGGCGACGCGGATGCGCATCGTGGAAGAGGCGCGGCAGCTGTTCGTGCGCGAGGGCTACCTGGGCGTGCGCGTCGACGACATCGCGGCCGCGGTCGGTTGCAGCCGGGCCACGTTCTATCTGCACTTCACCGGTAAGACCGAGGTGCTGCGGGCGATCGCCGAACAGGGCACGCTCGCCAGCGTCCAATTCTTCTACCGGGATCTGGACCGGGTCCTGGCCACCGGCTCCCGCGCGGAGTTCACCACGTGGATGCGCCGGGCCATCGAGTGGTTCTTCGACAACAAGGATCTGCTCCCCGCCTGGGACGAGGCGACCGCCCTCGAACCGGAGTTCCGCGACCTCGCGCGCGAAGGCATCATGCAACTCGCCGACGGGATGCCGGATTATCTGGCGCGCTGGCCCGAGGGCCGCCGCGACGAAGCGCGCCTGCGCATCGAACTACTCGTAGCGCAGCTGGAACGCTTCTTCACCCGGTGGGCGATGCAGGGCACGATCGAGGTCACCGCGGCCGCGGCCGCCGAAGTCCTCACCGATATCTGGTTCCCCGCCCTGCAGGCTCCCGAATAACGCTGCCGGACAACGTTTCCGGTTATTTGGGCGGGAGCGTACGGGCGTATCCGAGCCCGCGATCCAGCCAGGTGTGCAGCACCTCGTCGTCGTCGAGATATTCCGGAGCCACCCGCAGCCAGTTCCGCATCTCCCGTCCGCCCATCACCATCGGCGCGACTGCGGAGCCGTCGATGAGCTCCTCGGCCTGCGCGGGATCGACCCGCACCAGCAGTCCGCCCTGGCCGCTGGCCGCCACCGCCATATTGCCGCCGACCAGGAAGGCCAGCCCGCCGAACATGCGCTTCTCGACCGTCTCGGTCACCGCGGGCCCGAGCAGGTCCCGGATCCGATCCGCCAACTCTTCGTCATAGGCCATACGGCATTCTCACACCGGGCACCGACAGATACGGCCGCGATGCCGCGGCGGCCGGTCCGAAGAATTCACCGAGAATTCGCGCCCTTGGGAACCCGTAACGGTTGCTCCGGTCCGGTGGTTGGACCAGCATCCAACCTCATGCGGAATCGCTTGAATCCTGCCGGTGACATCCCCGATACCGGAATCCCCGAGCAGCTGGCCGCCACCATGACGATGGCCGAACAGCACGAATGGCACCGGGGATATCTGCGGCGGCATGCGGTGTCGCGGCGGAACTTCCTGCGCGGTTCGGCCGCGGCCGCCGCGGTGGCCGCCGTCGGCACCTCGCCGTTCGCGGGACGCGCCTATGCCGATCAGGCGCAGCTCGCGGTCGGCGGCCGCCATGTCGGCTACGGCCCGGACGCCGCCAGCCAGCTGCGCTTCGCCGCGCAGCTGTCGCGAAACCCCGGCGGCACCAAGGTCTTCCTCGACCATGGCCCGACCCCGGCGCTCGGCGCGAGCATCGAGGCGGAGGTGCGCGATCTGGTGACCCAGATCCCCACCGGCGACAGCGGCGTCCTCGCCGCGGAACAGTTCTATGTGCACGCGCCGGTCGACGGCCTGCCCGGACGGCTGCCGCATTTCTACCGGTGGCGTACCTCCGACGGATTCGTCGGCGACATCCGCGCCGCGTCGACGGCGATGCCGAGTGTGCGCAACGCGGTCCTGCCCTTCCGGTTCACCATGATGGGCGATCAGGGCACCGACGACACGCCCACCCAGCCGGCGGGCGTCGCACCGGGCGACTACGACGACAAGTACTACAAGCCCGACAACGACCCGGCGGTCCCGCATGCGGACAACGTGATGCGCCAGATCGTGGCCTGCAAACCCGATTTCCATGTGCTGGCCGGTGATATCGCCTACGCCGACCCGTCGGGCGCGGGTAAGAAGCCGCGCTACGTCGCCGCCGGCGACAAGCTGCCCGACGGATTCGACAAGTTCAATCCGTACGTGTGGGACGTGTATTTCGGCGCCATCGAATCCAGCGCCTCGACCACGCCGTGGATGTTCGCCACCGGTAACCACGACATGGAGGCCGCCTACGACACCCACGGGTACGGCGGACATCTCGCCCGCCTGGACCTTCCGGCCAACGGGCCCGCGGGCTGTCCGTCTGCGTACTCGTTCACCTACGGCAATGTGGCGGTGCTGTCGCTGGACGCCAACGACGTCTCCTACGAGATCAAGGCCAACACCGGCTATTCGAGCGGCGCCCAGACCAGTTGGGTGGAAAGGACTCTCGCGGAGTACCGCGCGAATCCGGACATCGACTTCATCGTCTGCTTCTTCCACCACTGCGCGTACTCGACCACCGATTCGCATGCCAGCGACGGCGGTCTGCGTGATGCCTGGTGCGCGCTGTTCGACCGCTATCAGGTCGACCTGGTGCTGCAGGGTCACAACCACATCTTCGAGCGCACCGACCCGATCCGCGGCGGCCGCCCGACCAAGGCGGCGGGCGACAATTCGATCGTCTACCCGGACGTGGACGGCACCGTCTACTACACGGTGGGCGGCGGCGGACGTCCCCGCTACGGCTTCCAGCCCGGCTCCCCGGAGACCTACCGCGGCCACGAGGTGCCCGACACCACGGTCCCCAACAGCTACGTGTGGACACCGGCGGGCACCAAACAGGACGAGGCCGCGCCCTGGTCGCGGGTGCGGTTCCGCAACTACTCGTTCATCCGGGTCGACGTGCGGCCGGGATTCTTCGCCAGTGAGATGGACGTGGTGGCCGTCGACGAGTACGGCCGCGAATTCGACAAGGTGACCTATCGCCGGCGGGTGGGCCGCTGAACCACGGCGCGTGCCGGGTCAACCCGCCGGCCCGCTGAGTCGTCCCGGACGGCCGCTGACCGGGCCGCCGGCCCACCACGCCGCGGCCGGCGGCCACCATGGCGGTCATGCGTTTCCATTTCGCCGAGGCAGGCGGGGATCCCGCGCACTGGGTCGACCTCGCGCGGGCCGCGGAACAGGCCGGTTTCACCGGCATCTGCCTGGCGGACAGCCTGGCCTATCCCCGCGACGGCGACCCGCGCTATCCGTATACCGCCGACGGACGGCGAGAGTTCCTGCGCGGCAAGCCTTTTGCCGAGCCGATGATCGCCGCCACCGCGATCGCCACGGCCACGACCACGCTGCGCGTCACACCGTTCGTGCTGAAATTGCCGGTGCGCCCGCCCGTCCTGGTGGCCAAACAGGCCGCGACGCTGGCGGTGCTGAGCGGTAACCGACTCTCGCTGGGAGTCGGAATCAGCCCGTGGCCACAGGATTTCGCCATGATGGGCGTGCCGTTCGAGCGGCGCGGCGCCCGTCTGGACGAAGGGATCGACATCGTGCGCGGCCTGAGCGGCGGTGGCGAATTCGCCTATCGCGGAGAGATATACGACCTGCCCGCCGTGGAGATCACTCCGGTCCCCACCACACCGATTCCGATCCTCGTCGGCGGGCACAGCGAGGCCGCGCTGCGCCGCGCGGTCCGGCGCGGCGACGGGTGGATGCACGCGGGCGGCACCCCCGAGGAACTGGCCGCGCTCCTGCGCCGCCTGGCCGCATTGCGTTCGGAGTACGAGACTTCGGCGCCCGCACGAACGTCCGAATTCCAAGTCCACGTGGTATCGCGTAACCCCTTCGATACCGAAGGCATCGCGAATCTGGCCGCCTCGGGAGTGACCGATGTGATCGTCGGCTTCCGCAGCGTCCACGACACCGCGCCGGATACCCGCAGTCTCGCCGAGAAGATCGAGGCGATCGCCCACTACGGCGAGACCGTCGTCGCCGCCTGCCGATAGGAGAATCATGACCGACCATCCGGCTCGGGCGGCGGGACTGGCATCCCAGCACGCCGTACGCACCAAGGACCGCGCCACCTGGCTGAATCTGTTCGCTCCGGATGCGGTGGTGGAGGACCCGATCGGCCGATCGCCGTACGACCCCGCCGGGAACGGCCACCGCGGCCGGGATGCCATCGCCGCGTTCTGGGACACCGCCATCGCCGAGAGCGATATCGCGTTCCGGATGCGCGACTCCTACGCCTGCGGCGCCGAAGTCGCCTTCGTCGGCACCATCACCAGCATCCGGCGGGAGGTCACCGTCGAGGTCGACGGGGTGTTCACCTATCGGGTGGATGCCGACGGCCGCATCGCCGCCCTGCGCGCGTACTGGGAACTCGACCGGGCTCGCCGCACCACGTCCGGACCGGCGGAGACGGCCGGCTGACCGGAATCCGGCCTACACTCCCAGCGCCGGGGCGAAGACCGACCACGAGTCGTGCAGATCGTCCTGCCAGTACACCCACGCGTGGGTGCCGTTGCGGTGCACGACCGTCGCCGGAATACCCAGGGCGGCAAGGCGACCGGTCAGCTGCCCGGTGCACGAGTCGACCACGCTCTCCATCACGCCGCCGATCGCGACCCGGTTGGCCAGCGCGCCCGCGTTGCCGCCGATCGAGGGATCGGCGAGGGTGTCGTGCATGCCGGGCACTCCGTTGCCCGAGGAGATGTAGAGGGCCGTTCCGCGCAGACGATCGGCGTTCGCCACCGGATCGTGAGCGACCCAGGCCGGATCACCCGGCACGCCCCACATATTCCCGGCATTCGCCCCGAAGACGCCGAGCTGCGAATACACATACGCCTGCGGTATCGGGCCGCTGGTCAGCGGGCACCCACTGTAGGCGCCGACCGCCTGGTACAGACCCGGCGCACCGATCGCCAGATCGAGAGACGAGGTCGCCGACATCGAGGTGCCCGCGACGGCATTGCGGCCCGTCATCTGGAACCGCGAGTTCAGCAGCGGCGGCAGCTCCTGGGTCAGGAACGTCGTCCACTGGTTGCGGCCCAGCACCGGATCGTCGGACTTCCAGTCGGTGTAGTAGCTGGCCCGCCCGCCCATCGGGACGATCACGTTCACCGGTTTATCGGCGAAGAATTGCGCGACGTCGGTGCGGGTGGTCCACGGCCCGCCGTCCTCGCCGCCGTCGACGGCGTTGAGCAGATACAGCGCCGGCGCCGCGAAATCCGGATGCGACATCCACACGGTGATCTGCTTGTTCATCGCCGGGGAATAGACCACCACCGAATACTGGCGACCGCCCAGCGGATGGACGTCGACGATGGCGGGACCGCCGGGATCTGCCGAGGCGACCGCGGGCACAATCGCGGCAATCGAGGCGAAGGCGGCGAACAGGACAGCAAAACAGCGCGGGAGCCGGTGCATACGCGGAGTATTCCACCCTGTCGTGATCCCCGCAGCACACTCGGCGGGTGTGTCCGCCGGGAGGCCGGGTCCGCAGGCCGTGACCTCCGCGGGCCCGGCACCGGCGGTCCGCATCCTGCGGGCTATCCCACCGCACGGGCCCCGGTCCCGTCACGCCGACGTCACCACCGGGAAGGTCCGGTGGTGACGTCCGCGCAGGCGGCTCGGTGCGCGGCGACGGCGGCCCGGATCGCGGCGATATCGATCTTCGACATGGTCTGCAGCGCGGCGCCGGCCGCGGCCCCGTGCTCGCCGCCCATCAACGCCGGCAGTTCGGCCGGCACGACCTGCCACGACAGGCCGTAGCGATCGGTCAGCCAGCCGCACGGCCCCGGCTTGCCACCCGCGGTCAGCGCCGCCCACAGCCGGTCCACCTCGTCCTGCCCGTCGACCACCAGCTGAACGGAAGCCGCATCGGTGAAGGGGTGGCCGGGTCCGCCGTTCATCAGCGTGAGCGCGTGTCCGGCCAGATCGACCTGCACGATGAAGGCCGATCCGTCGGGGTTGCGGGTGATGCCGGTGATGCGGCCGCCGGGAATGTGCTCGGTATAGAACCGGGCGGCTTCCTCGGCGGCGGTGTCGAACCAGAGGAAGGTGCTGATGTCGGTCATGATCGCTCCTGGGGTGTGTGTCCAACTCGCTGTCACCCCCTGGTCGAGGCCGATCCCGCATATTCGACACAGTTCGCGAATTTTCTCGCGTCGGGATGGGCGGCCCAGGCGGCGCGCAGGCCGGCGATCTCCTCCCGCACGGTCCGTTCGACGATCGGCGTAGGAGTTGCCCATCCCCCGATAGAGTGTTCGAAGTGCGCTCAGCGCGAATGCCGGGTGAACTCAACGGTGTACCGCACATTGCCGGGCGCGGTGGTGTGTCCATTGGTCGCCGTGAAGTCACACGTGGCTTCCAGCCGATATGTCCGATCCAACTGCAGATCCGTCACCGCCGAATGCCACCAGTAGTCCGCTGGGATCGACGGATGGAAATCGTGGTACCCGCTCTTGCCGACCACCGAAGCACCGCACGACATCGGCCCTTGCACGACGGCCTGCACAGACGGCGACAGACGGAGGGACCAAATCAACCGATTTCCGCCGTCCGCATTCTGCGTCGCATAAATCGCCTCACCCGTGAAGGTGCCGTGTTGCCCCTCGTAGCGATAGCTTTGATCCCCCGGATGGTAATCGTAAACCCTGCCGCTGTTCCCGGCTCCGCAGCGGCGCGCGGCACAGAAATCAGAAACGCTGCGGCACAAGCCGACAGCACTGTAAATACGACGCTTACTCTATGTGCCTGCGCACGGATACCGCCCGACATTTGTACTCCCCCTGAGGAACATTCTCGATCTCGACATCGACTGGATCGCCCTCACGCAGCGCGAAAACGTCACCTTTGTCCACAGTGGACAAGTGAAACCACGCCAGTGAGCCGTCCGTCCGAGTCAGCACTCCGGTGCCGTTGCGGATGTTCCAGCGGTAGACCGTCGCACGCTCCATGACCCGCCCCCCTTCAACTGCGCCGTATGATCGACCAGACCTCGTGATCATTGCATAGCCCGCAGTTCTCCGCAGCGGACCACTGTGCCTATGGCTCGGGGTGATTCCGTGGTCGCCGCTCGGCAGCGGTGTGCTGACCGGCAGTACAGCAAGGCCGATCTGGACACCTCGGCGGCGGGATCGCCGGAGGGCAGCCGCAAGAACGTCGCGCCGGCCAACGGTTCGCTGAACGCGCGCGGCCTGGCGATCGCCGAGGTGGTGAAGGAGGTCGCGGCGGAGTTGGACCGGACACCGGCGCAGACCGCACTGGCCTGGACGCTGCGGAATCCGGCGGTGACCGCTCCCATCATCGGCGCCCGCACCCCCGCTCAGCTCGCCGACAAGCTGGGCGCCCTCGATGTGGAATTCGATGCGGCGCAACTGGATCGACTGGACGCGGCCAGTGCCGTCGAACCTGGGTTCCCGCACAATATGCTCGCCCGCGAGATGACCAACACGGTGATCAACGGCGATCTGACCATCGCCCCGCGTCTGATCTCCCGATGCCCGGCAAGGGGCCGGCCACCACACCGGCCGCCGGCCCCATCGCCGTGGATCAGGCGGCGGTGGTGAGGAATTCGGACGCCGCAGTGCGGTATCGGTCGACCAGCAGGCACACCACCGCCGGATGCGCACCGAGCGGTTCGGCGACCCCGTCGGCGCCCGCGTCGTGCAAGCGCTGCTGGAACAGCCCGTGCGCCAGCAGATACGAGCCGACGAACACCCGCTCGGCGCCGGACTCACGCAGGGCGGCAACGACATCGGGTACTCGCGGCTCGCCGGTGGCGATAGCGGCCGTGCGGACCGCGACCCCCAGCTCGTCGGCCAGCATGGCCGTCGCCCGGCGCACATCGTGGCGCGCCCGCGCGTCGGAGGATCCGGCCGCCGCGAAGACCACCGCATCGCCGGGACGCATCCCGGCCTCGTGCAACCGCATCCGCATCACCCGGGCCAGCATCGGGTCCGGGCCCATCGCGGGGCTCACCACCACATCCGGATGTCCGCTGTCGCGCACCTCGCGCGGGACATCCTGGTAGACGTGGTAGCCGGAGGCGAGAAAGGCCGGAACCACTACGGCCGGAACACCGTTCAGCTCGCCCAGCACCTCGGCGGGGGTGGGGCCGAGCACGTCGACGAACGCGGTCCGTACCGGCACGTCGGCGCCGGTACGTCCCATCTCCGCACGCACCGCATCGGCCACCGCGGCGATCATCCGCACCCCGGCGGCACTGCGGGTGCCGTGCGCCACCAGCACCAGCGCGGGGGCGCTCACCAGACCCCCGCCATGGGCGCGGGTCGCTGCGGACGCAACGACGGGGCGTACCCCACCGGCGGGCGGGTGTTGTCGACGCATTCGGCGGGGTCGAGGGCGAGCCGATAACCGCGCTTGACCACCGTCTGAATCGCCTTCGGTGTACCGAGACCCGCTCGGAGACGGGCGATTCCGGTCTCCACCGCATGGGTGTCGTCACCGCCGCCGGGCAGCGCCGCCAGCAGATCCTCCCGGGACACCACCCGGCCGGGCTGGCGGGCCAGCGCCCGCATCAACGCCATCGGCGCGGGAGCGAGCTGGCGCACCGAACCGTCGACCACGACGCAGCCGCCGCGCACGCTCAATTCGTGCCCGGCGGCGTGAATGCGGTTGGCGCGCCGGGGAAGTTCCTCGGCGACGTGGCGGGCCAGCGCCCCGAGCCGCGCCCGGCCCGGCATGGACGTCGGCACCGCGAGTTCCTCGAGCGGCGCGGCGGTGATCGGCCCGACGCACGCCGGCAGCACCCGGGAACGCATCGCCTGCAGGACGCCCTCGAGCAGCCCGGTTTCCTTCGCTCGCATCAACATCGAGGCCACCGCGGGCGCGCTGGTGAACGTGACGCAGTCCAGTGCGGAGGTGACCACGCTCTCGATCAGGCGGTCCATCGGCACGCGATCGTCCGGTGGCACCCAGCGGTACACCGGCACCGGCACGACATCGGCGCCGGCACAGCGCAATACCTCACAGAAGTCGGGTACCGGCTCCCATTCGGTGGTCGCACCGTGCAACTGCACCGCGATGCGCACACCCTCGACACCTGCCGCCAGCAGGTGATCGAGCACCTCGGCCGACGATTCGGAGGCCGGCGACCATTCCTCACGCAGTTCCGCGGCCCGGATGGCGCCCTTGGCCTTGGGGCCACGTGCCAGCATCCGGGTGGAAGCCAAAGTGTCCCGGAGATTTTCGGCCAGCCCCCACCCCTCGGCCGCTTCCATCCAGCCACGGAATCCGATGCCGGTGGTGGCGACGGTGATCTGCGGCGGATCGGCGACCAACTGCCGGGTGACACGCTCCAGCTCGGTGTCGTCGGCCAGCGGGATGATGCGAATCGCCGGGGCGGAAACGATATTCGCTCCTCGGCGACTCAGCAGCGTGGCCAGTTCGTCGGCCCGGCGGGCGGCTGTCACACCGATGGTGAAGCCGTCCAGGGGTTTCAATTCGGTGGGTCGCGCTTCGCTCACGGCGTACCGCCGTACTGCACCGGTTCGTTGGTCACCGCGACGACCCCGTCGACGACCCGCACACCGTAGACCGGCAGTGCGACCGAGTCGTCCTCGAGGCAGTGGCCGTCCAGCAGGGAGAACGCCTGCTTCAGCAGCGGCGAGGCGACGACCGGCACACCGGCGCGGTCACCCACGATGCCGCGCGACATGACCGCCGCCCGCCCGAACGGATCGATATTGCCGACGGCGTAGAGCGTGCCGTCGGGCAGCAGGAAGAGCGCGGCCTGCCGTCCGCCTCTGAGAAGCACCGCCACGCCGCGGCCGGGGATCAGATAATCGAGCCGGCAGGCCGAGGTCCAGCCGGTGGTGGTTGCCGGTGCGAAGCCGGGTGTGTCGATAACGGTCATCGGTAATCTCCTCCGAACGCCTTACCTAATAGGTACCGGTGTCCTGTTTCCGCACGATTACGTGGCTATTTCCCGGGCGTGGCAGTTGCGGCCGGCATGGCCGGCATTTCGGGCAGGCCGAGCAGAACCGGCGTCTTGCGCTCCCCGCTCTCGTCGAAGGCGATCGTCGGATCGGCCTCCTCCGGCGCGTTGACGAAGGTGACGAAGCGCGAGAGCTTCGCCGGATCCTCCAGTACCGCAGCCCATTCGTCCTTGTAGCCGGCGACATGGCGGGCCATGCTCTCCTCCAGTTCGGCGGCGATGCCGAGGGAGTCCTCGCAGACGACCTGCTTCAGGTGTTCGATGCCGCCCTCGAGTGATTCCTGCCACGGCGCGGTCCGCTGCAGCCGGTCGGCGGTGCGGATGTAGAACATCAGATAGCGGTCGATGTAGCGGATCAACGTCTCGTCGTCGAGGTCTCCGGCCAGCAGCACCGCGTGCTTCGGCGTCAGGCCGCCGTTACCGCCGACGTAGAGGTTCCAGCCGTTCTCGGTGGCGATGACGCCGACGTCCTTGCCGCGCGCCTCGGCGCATTCGCGGGCACAACCTGAGACCGCCAGCTTCAGCTTGTGCGGCGAGCGCAGCCCGCGGTAGCGCTTCTCCAGCAGCACCGCCATGCCGACCGAATCCTGCTGGCCGTAGCGGCACCAGGTGGAGCCCACGCAACTCTTCACGGTGCGCAGCGATTTGCCGTAGGCATGGCCGGATTCCATCCCCTTGTCGACCAGTCGCTGCCAGATCTGCGGTAGCTGCTCGACCCGCGCGCCGAACAGGTCGATGCGCTGACCACCGGTGACCTTGACGTAGAGGCCGAAATCCTTGGCGATCTGCCCGATTTCGATCAGCTGCTCGGGCGTCACCTCGCCACCGGGCATCCGCGGCACCACCGAATAGGTGCCGTTCTTCTGCAGATTGGCCAGGAAGTGGTCGTTGGTGTCCTGCAGTGCGGACTGCTCACCGTCGAGGATGTGATCGCTCGAGGTCGAGGCCAGGATGGAGGCGACGGTCGGCTTGCAGATATCGCAGCCGATTCCGGTGCCGTGCTTGGCGATCAGTTCCGAGAAGGTCCGGATACCGGTGACCCGCACGATCTCGAACAGTTCGGCCCGCGACTGGGTGAAGTGCTCGCACAGCGCCTTGGACATCTCCACGCCGGACTGCTCGAGCAGCTTCTTGATCATGGGAACGCAACCGCCGCAGGAGGTTCCGGCGGAGGTGCAGCTCTTGACACCGGCGATGTCGCAGGCGCCTTCGCGGATAGCTCCGACGATGGCCCCTTTGCTCACGTTGTTGCAGGAGCAGATCTGCGCCTCGTCGGGCAGCGCGTCCGCCCCCAGCTCGGCGCCCGCGGGCGAGATGAGCGCGGCCGGTTCGGCGGGCAGTGCGCTGCCGACCAGCGGGCGCAGCGCCGCGTACTGCGAGGCGTCGCCGACCAGAATGCCGCCCAGCAGCGTCTTGGCGTCGTCGGAGATCACCAGCTTGGCGTAGGTGCCCTTGGCGGCGTCGTGCAGCACCACCGACAGCGCGCCCTCGGTGGTGGCGTGTGCGTCACCGAAGCTGGCCACGTCCACACCGAGCAGTTTCAACTTGGTCGACAGGTCGGCGCCCGGGAATTCGCCCGCGCCGCCGAGCAGCCGGTCCGCGACGATCTCGGCGGTGGTGTAGCCGGGAGCGACCAGGCCGTAGCAGGTGCCCTCCACGGCCGCGACCTCGCCGACGGCGTAGATGTTGGGATCGGAGGTGACCATGCCGAGGTCGGTGAGCGCACCACCGCGCGGCCCGATCTCCAGTCCGGCGTCGCGGGCGATCTGATCGCGCGGCCGCACACCGGCGGAGAACACCACCAGCGAGGCGTCGATCACCGACTCGTCGGACAGCGAAACTCGCAGTCCGGCACCGTCTTCGGCGGGTTCGATGGCCGAGGTACCGACCCCCGTGTGCACGTGCAGGCCCAGATCGGTGACCAGCTTCTCGAGGATCGCGCCGCCACCCTCGTCGACCTGCACCGGCATCAGCCGCGGCGCGAACTCGACGACGTGCGGCGTCATTCCCATGAGCCGCAAGGCATTCGCCGCCTCCAGACCGAGGAGACCACCGCCGACGACGACACCGACCGCGCCGGGGCCCGCCTTCTGGGCGGCGGCGCGGATGCCGTCGAGGTCCTCGAGGGTGCGGTAGACGAAACACTCGGGGCGATCGTGACCCGGCACCGGCGGCACGAAGGCATACGATCCGGTCGCGAGAACCAGTGCGTCGTAACCGATCACGTCTCCGGAGGAGGTGGTGACCTTACGCGCGGCGCGGTCGATCTCCTCGGCGCGCACGCCGAGGCGCAGATCCACCAGCGCGTCGCCGGCGTACTCGTTGCCGGGCAGGGCGAGCGCGCTCTTGTCCCAGGCGCCGACGTAGGACGACAGGCCGACGCGATCGTAGGCGGCCTGCGACTCCTCGCTCAGTACCACGATCTGCCAGCGCCCGGCCTCGTCGCGGGAGCGCAGCGCCTCCACGAACCGGTGCCCGACCATGCCGTGGCCGACGACCACCACGGTCTTGCGCTGCGTGGGTTCGACTGTCGTGTTCATGACTGTCCTCCGATGCTTTCCGATGGTCAGGCGCGAGCCGAGGTGGTGGACTGGATGGAATCGGTGTCCGGCGACCGTTCGGCCTCGAGCACCAGCGCCTCCGCCTCGGCGACGACACCGGAATCGCTTCGCGCCGAACGCGTTCCGGGCCGCCGCAGGAAGATCGACCAGACGACGGTGGCGCAGACGACGTAGAAGGCCAGAAACACCCAGAACGCGGTGGTCGCGGAATTGGTGGAGGCGTAGGAGGAGCGCAGCACCAGGTTGATGGCCACACCCCCCAGGGCGCCGATGGCGCCGACGAAGCCGATCAGCGCGCCCGAGGTGTTGCGCGACCAGGCGGCCTGCTCCTCGGGGCTCACCGGAAGGCTCTTGGACTTCGCGTCGAAGACCGACGGGATGATCTTGGTGACCGACCCGTTGCCGATCCCGGAGAGCACGAACAGGGCGATGAACCCGGCGACCAGGGTGACCATGGTCGCTCCCGAGGCCACGCCGCCGTGGTGGTCGGCGGAGACGCTGGACACCGCGACCACGACGGCGGCCACCATCATCCCCGCGAATCCGGCCAGGGTGACCCGGCTGCCACCGAACCGGTCGGCCAGTTTGCCGCCGTAGGGTCGGGCCAGCGATCCGAGCAGCGGACCGATGAAGGCGATCTGCGCGGCGTGCAGACTCGCCTGCGCGGCCGAATCACCGCCGGCCTTGAAGCCGATCTGCAGAATCTGCCCGAAGGCGAAGCTGAAGCCGATGAACGAGCCGAACGTGCCGATGTAGAGGAAGGCGATCGCCCAGGACTGCGGAACCTTCAGCGACTCCAGCATGTAGGACAGGTCGGCCTTCTGATTGCGCAGATTGTCCATGTAGAGCGCGGCGCCGAGTCCGGCGATCGCGATGAACGCCAGATACACGAGGCAGACGACCGACGCGTACGCATTGCCGAGCGTCGCGATCACCAGCAGGCCGATCAGCTGGATCACCGGGACGCCGATATTGCCGCCGCCGGCGTTCATGCCCAGCGCCCAGCCCTTGAGCCGCTGCGGGTAGAAGGCGTTGATATTGGTCATCGAGGAGGCGAAGTTGCCGCCACCCAGGCCCGCGAACGCCGCCACCACCATGAACGTGGTGTAGGACGTGCCCGGCTGGTTGATGAAGTACAGCGTCAGCAGCGTCGGGACCAGCAGCATCAGCGCGCTGAAGATCGTCCAGTTGCGGCCGCCGAAGCGCGCGGTGGCGACGGTGTAGGGAATGCGCAGAATGCCGCCGACCAGGGTCGGCATGGCGACCAGGAAGAACTTCCCGGCGGCGTCGATGCCGAACTTGTCCGCCGGCATGAACAGCACCATCACCGACCAGATCGACCACACCGAAAATCCGACATGTTCGGCGACGACCGACCAGATCAGATTGCGGCGGGCGATCTTGTTGCCGCCGGCCTCCCAGGCCGCGACATCCTCGGCATCCCACTGCTCGATGTCGTGGTTACGCGTCAGCGTGCTCAACAGGGCCTCCTGAAATCCGGTTGGCCCCAAGGTAGAAAACGGGTATTGCCGCGATGCTGCGCAGCATGACGCGCAAATCAACGGTTGCTCACGCGTTCGGCGGTTTCCCGGTGAGAACCGGGACTTTGTTTCGCCCATATGACACAACGGTTTCCGTGCGTCACAAAGTGCCGACGCTCACCCGGGAAGTCGGTGAGGTCGATACCGGCGAGTGGCCCGGACCACATGCCGCGGGCGTCGGCTCACATCATGGCGACAAGCTCACCGCGGCGCAACCCGAGCGGTGAAATCTCCGAAAGGTCGCGCCGCGGCAGCCGATCAGTGCCAGGTGTCCTCGAGCATGCGTGGCTTACATGCCTGCCAGGCGCCGGCCACCAGCACCACTACGGCAACGGCCAGCAGCGCGAACGGCGCGCCCCAGCCGCCGACCACGCTGTGCAGCACGCCGAACAGCAGCGGGCCGACGCAGGCGACGGTGTAGCCGACGCCCTGCGTGAAGCCCGACAGCGCCGCCGAACCGGCCTGGGTGCGGGTGCGCAGATTGATCAGTGTGAGCGCCATCGGGAAGGTGCTCGGGCCCAGGCCCAGCAGCAGCACCCACAGCCACGGTGCGCTCATCGGCGCGATCAGCAGGCCGGCGAAGGCGGCGAAAAACGCTATCGCGCAACCGATCACGACGGGGAACGGATTGCGGATGCGGGCGGTGAACGAGGGCGCGGTCAACGCGGCCGCCAAGCCCATGAAGGAGAAGAAGGCGACCATCGTGCCGCCGAAGCTCGCGTCGGCGCCCGCGTCGGCGAAGAGTTTCGGCAGCCAGGTGAACATCGAGTAGGTGACCAGCGAGGTCATGCCGAACATGGCGGCCATCCCCCACGCCAGCGGCGACCGCCGGATATTGCCCCCGCGTGTGGGCTGTTCGCCCGGTACCTCGGCCACCGCGGTGGTGTCGGCGCGGTCGTGGCCGCGCCGCCCCCGCAGCACACCCAGCCACGGCACCGCCGCCGCGAAACCGAGCAGCGCCCACAGCCCGAGCGAGACCCGCCAGCCGGCCGCATCGGCGACCGGGACCGCGATCAGCGCCGGCACCACGGTGCCGATCTGCACCATCGTGATGTACACCGAGCTCAGTACCGCCAGCCGGTCGGCGAAATAGCGCTTGACCAGCGGCGGGATCACGACATTGCCGATGCCCATGCCGGCCAGCGCCAACGCGGACAGACTCAGCAGCTCCCAGGTGTCGGGCACCAGCGCCCGGGTGAGCTGCCCGGCCCCGGCCATGCACATGGCGACCAGCGCGGTGCGTTCCAGGCCGA
Organism: Nocardia africana NBRC 100379; assembly: GCF_001612635.1. GTDB lineage: Bacteria > Actinomycetota > Actinomycetes > Mycobacteriales > Mycobacteriaceae > Nocardia > Nocardia africana. The sequence continues at coordinate 704,230 of NZ_BDAV01000006.1, forward strand.
GCCGGCGCACGAAGATCGGGGTGATCAATCCGGCCAGCGCGAACATGGCGGTCGGGATCATGCCGAAGACGCCGACGACGGCCGTGGAATAGCCGATATCGGCGCCGATCCGCTCGGCGAGCGGGGTGAAGGCGGTGACCGCCACGCGCAGCGTGAGCGCCGAGACGACGATCGCGACGAGAACGAGAATCCGGCCCTCGGTCAGGCCGCGGCGCCGGATTTCGGTAGTCGACTGCAGATTGGTAACCGTCACCGAGAAATCATAGGATGATTGGATGAAAGCGGGCAACAAATGTGAGGAGGGGTACTCTATTGGCCGTGCAACCAGTCCGGCGCACCAGCCTCATCGCTCAGGTCACCGAACAGCTGCGCGCTGAAATCCGTTCGGGGCGTTGGCCGATCGGCTCGCGCATACCCACCGAACCGGAACTCACCGAATTGACCGGCACCGGCCGCAACACCGTGCGCGAAGCGGTGCAGGCGCTCGTGCACGCCGGCATGCTCGAACGCCGGCAGGGTTCGGGCACCTACGTCATCGCCGCGTCCGACCTCGGCGGCACCCTCACCAAATACTTCGCCGACGCGGTCGAACGCGATGTCCTCGAACTGCGCCAGGCCCTCGACGTGCAGGCCGCCCGCCTGGCCGCGCTGCGCCGCGACGACAACGACGTGCAGACCCTGCTGCGACTGCTCGACCGGCGCAGCCAGGTCTGGGATACCGACAGCACCGCGGCGGTCGACGCGGACGTGGCCCTGCACCGCGCCATCGTCGCGGCGAGCCACAACACCGTCTACCTCGAGTTCTACGATTCGCTGCTGCCCGTGATCGAGGACGTGATCCGTTCCCGCACAACCAAATACGGCAACCAGTATCACGACGAACACGCCGAGCTGGTCCACGCTGTGATCGACGGCGACGCCGACCGGGCCGCTCGCGCCGCCAACTGCTTCCTCGGCTCGCTCATCGCCGAATACCCCGAACGGTGACGGATTCCGCCGGCAGGTAAACGATTCGTCACCACGGTGCCGATCGTGGGGTGAGCGAGTGTTGCTGCGAACGTCACGGAGCGTGAATCGGACGTAATTTCGCCTTCCTACCGTGGATACGACCGCCGGACCCGCACCTCCGGGTCCCCGAGATGAGGGCGGTCGCACCCCTTCGAGAGGAACGCGCCGATGACTACCACCGACGCCGCGATATCGGCCACCGCCGCTCCCGACTTCCACTATCAGGCCCGCGGCCGCTGGCTCGATCACTGGGAGCCCGACAACGAAACCTTCTGGGAGAACGGCGGAAAACGCACTGCCCGTAAGAATCTCGCCTTCTCGGTCTTCTCCGAGAATCTCGGATTCAGTATCTGGGTGCTGTGGGCCAGCGTGGTCACCGCCATGGGTTCGGCGGGCTTTCATTATCTGAGCGGGCCCGACGCCGTCGCCAATTCGCTGCTGCTCACCTCCACCCCCACCCTCGTCGGCGCCGCGTTGCGCGTGCCCTACACCTTCGCCATTCCGAAATTCGGTGGCCGGGCGTTCACCGTCTTCAGCGCGGGCATGTTGCTGCTGCCGACGCTGGGGCTGGTCTATTTCGTCAATCAGCCCGGCACGCCGTTCTGGGTGTTCATGCTGCTGGCCGCGCTCGCCGGCGTGGGTGGTGGCAATTTCTCCTCGTCGATGGCGAATATCAATTTCTTCTACCCCGAGGGCAAGAAGGGCGCCGCGCTCGGAATCAACGCCGCGGGCGGCAATATGGGGGTCGCGCAGACCCAACTGCTGGTGCCGCTGATCATCACCCTCGGCACCCATCTCATGGCCAAGGATCCGGCCGGCTACCGGTTCGGCATCACCCTCGCCGTGCTGGTGTGGATTCCGTTCATCCTGGTCGCCATGTTCGGCGCCCTGCGGTACATGGATTCGATCACCGGCGCGAAATCCGACGGCAGTTCCTATCGGCCGGCATTGACCAATCGGCACACCTGGATCATGGCGGTGCTCTACATCGGCACCTTCGGATCGTTCATCGGGTTCTCGTTCGCCTTCCCCACCCTGCTCAAATCCACCTTTCCGGAGCTGGCCAAGATCGGCTGGATGTCCACGATCGGTAATCTCGCCTTCCTCGGCGCCTTCGTCGGATCGCTGAGCCGGCCGTTCGGCGGCTGGATCGCGGACCGGTTCACCGGCGCCCGGATCACGGTCTACGTGTTCGCCGGTATGGCCGGCGCCACCGCGCTGATCGTGGCCGCGCTCTCGGTGAAGAACTTCCCGCTGTATCTGATCTCGTTCCTGCTGCTGTTCGTGCTGTCGGGGATCGGCAACGGGTCCACCTACCGGATGATCCCCTCGATCTTCGGAGCCGAGGCCAAGCGCCGCGCCGCCGAACACGGCCAGGACCCGGCGACCGCGCTGGCCGCGGCCAAACGGCAGGCGGGTGCGGCGATCGGTGTGGTCGGCGCGGTGGGTGCGGCCGGCGGGTGGGTGCTGCAGCAGGCGCTGCGGGAATCCAACATCCACTTCGGCGGAATGGCACCGGCCTTCTGGGCCTATGCCGTCGCCTTCCTGGTGATGGGCGGACTCACCTGGTGGTTCTATCTGCGCTCGTCGTTCGCCGTCGGACGGGTGCCGTCCCTGGCCCATGCGGGCGTCTAGGGTCGCGGACTCGTGAACCGCGGGCTCGCCGGTCGCATTCGATCGGCGGGCCCGCTAGAGCATCAAGCGAATCATGTCGGCGGTGTGCGCCAGACCGGGAAACGCTTCCGCCGTCGACCGCGGATGCAGCGCGTGCACCGCGAGCCGGAACATGACCGCGCGCAACAACATCTGCGGCCACTCCGGCAGATCCGACCAGCGGTCGAGCAAGCCCGGATCCGCACCGCCCCAGGACAGGGCGTCGACCACGATCACCCCGGCCGCCCAGGACGCGGGCCGCCAGTACGGGGTGATGTCGGTGAGTCCCGGCGCCTGGCCGTTCGCGAACAACACCGTGCCGAACAGATCGCCGTGCACCAGCTGCGACGGTATCTGCACCGGTTTACGCAACGTCGCGAGCTGCGCCAGCATGTCGATGCTGTGACGGCCGTCCGGCGTGGTCACCGGCAGCATGCCGCCGGCCTTCAGGCTGCGCAACGGCACCGACTCCCAAGCCGCCCGGTCCGCGGCGACGAAGACGTCGACATCGCCCCACGGCGCGATCGGCTGCTGCGCCAGGAAGCGCGGACGCTCCAGCCGCGCGGTGGCGTGATGCAGGCGCAGCGACACCGACACCACCTCGTCGTGGCGTGGTTCCGGAGTGCCGTCCATATAGGTATCGGCACGCCAGCCGGACACCACGTAGCGACCGTCGGTGGCGCGCACCGGCCGTGCCAGCCGCACCCCGTCTACCTGCAGTGTCTCCCGGACCTTCGCCGACCACGCCGCCCGGGCGTGATCGGCCACCGGGCTGAGCACCACCTCTCCGCACCGCCACCCACCGTCCCAGTCGCCCAGCGCGACCGGGGACACTTCGCGCAGCCCGAAGGTGGCCCGAACATGCTCCGGAGGTTCGACAGATGTCACGGCCGTACCGTAACCCCGGGAACTTGTCCACTCGAGACAACGCGCCGGAGGTCAGGGCACGGAAACGACCACCGTCAGTAGACGGGCAGGCTCGGGTCGACCTGGTTGGCCCAAGCGACGATTCCGCCCTGGAGGTGGGTGGCGTCGGAGAATCCGGCGCGCTTCAGGGCGGCCAACGCTTCCGCGGACCGAATGCCGGTCTTGCAGTGCAGCACGATCGGGGTGTTCTGCGGGAGTTCGGCGAGGGCCTCGCCGGACAGGATGCGGTCCTTGGGGATGAGGGTCGCGCCGTCGATGCGGACGATGTCCCATTCCACCGGTTCGCGAACGTCGATGATGGCGACGTCCTTGCCCGCGTCGAGCATGTCCTTGAGCTCGCGCGCGGTCACCGTGGAACCCACCGCGGCGGCCTGGCCCTCCTCGGAGACCACACCGCAGAAGGCCTCGTAGTCGATGAGCTCGGTGATGGGCTGACGCTCGGGATCGCGCCGCAGCTTGATGGTGCGGTAGTTCATATCCAGTGCGTCGTAGACCATCAGCCGGCCGAGCAGGGTCTCCCCGATGCCGGTGATCAGCTTGATCGCCTCGGTGACCATGATCGAACCGATCGACGCGCACAGCACGCCCAGCACACCGCCCTCGGCGCAGGACGGGACCATGCCCGGCGGCGGCGCCTCGGGGTACAGGTCGCGGTAGTTGATGCCGCGCTTCTCACCGTTCGGGCCGTCGGGGGCGTCCTCCCAGAACACCGACACCTGACCCTCGAACCGGTAGATCGACCCCCACACGTACGGCTTCCCCGCCAGCACGGCGGCGTCGTTGACCAGATAGCGGGTGGCGAAGTTGTCGGTGCCGTCGACGATCAGGTCGTACTGCGCGAACAGGTCGACCGCGTTCTCCGGCTCCAGGCGGATCTTGTGCAGCACCACCTCGACGCCGGAATTGATCTCCAGAATCGAATCGCGCGCGCTGTCGGCCTTGCTGCGGCCGATATCGGATTCGCCGTGGATGATCTGCCGCTGCAGATTCGACGCGTCGACCTCGTCGAACTCCACGATGCCGAGCGTGCCGACACCGGCGGCGGCGAGATACAGCAGCGCCGGCGAGCCCAGACCACCCGCACCGATCACCAGGACCTTGGCATTCTTCAGGCGTTTCTGGCCGTCCATCCCCACGTCGGGAATAATCAGATGCCGGCTGTAGCGGGCGACCTCATCCCTGGTCAGCTCCGCGGCCGGTTCGACCAGTGGCGGCAGGGACTGTGGTGATGACACGTCGCAGACTCCTCGAATCGAATTCGCCGATAGGGCTTGCATGTGCAACGCGGCGAACCGAGCCGTTCTTCCCGTGCCGCCTCTCCGCGAGCCGTGGTGCCGGCATGCCGTTGCTATCCCCGAGGATACGGCCAGGGGTTGAAGCGGCATTTCTTACCGTCCATCGGCACCACGCCCTGCGGGTCCAACGTCGCGATGTCGTTGTTGCGGGTGCCGAAGGTCTGTTGCATCATCACCGGCGCCAATCCCCCGTCGGTCTCGCACGGCTGATGCTCGTGGTAGCCGATGGCGTGGCCGACCTCGTGGTTGATCTGATATTGGCGATAGGAGCCGATATCGCCCTCGAAGGCGGTGGCGCCGCGCACCCAGCGCACCTCCGAGAGCACCACGCGGCCGAGATCGGAGTTGTAGCAGGAGGAGTCGATCGGAATTTCGAAACCGCAGGCCGATTTGGTGGTCTGCCGGGAGGTCAGCGAGATGCGGAAATCCGGTTCGCCGTTGTCGATCCGGCGGAAGCCGAAGCGCTGATCGTGGGTCCAGCTCTTGGGATTGGCCAGGGTCGCCTCCACCATCTTGGCGACCGAATCGTCCCCACCGAGCGAGGCGGTGTCGACCCCGTTCTCCACCTCGACGGTGTAGGTGAACAGATGTTCCTGCCCGGCCCCGACCTGCGCCGACGCACCGGGGACGATATGCCAGGTGCCCGCCGCCGTCTCCGTGAACGGCCCGCCGGCGGGCAGCGCGCCGGAGGGCGGATCGCCGGCGAATTTGCCGTCGCCCTTGGGTGGTGCGCCGATGATGCCGGCCTTGCTGGTGTGCTGGCTGAGCCGGCCGAGCGCGGGGGTGGAGCCGCCGGAATTGGTGGTACCCCCCTTGACGGCGTCCACGATCACCAGCGCGGTGATGATCACCAGTACCGGAAGTGCGTAGGCCCGCCAGCCGTAGGTGGACACGAACCGCCCCAGCGCGCTCTGCTTCTTCGTATCCCGTTCCGGCCGCGGCCGATTCGCCGACTCGTGGGCACCGGTCGGATCCCATTTCGCGCGCAGCGGCTGATGAGAACGGTCGCCATTGCCGGAATACAGGCCGAGCGGATCGTAGAATTCGGAGCTTTCCGTCGATTGCTGCCGGTCACGCCGGCCGGTAGCGGCCGATTCCGCGCGCGCGGCCAGAACGCCGGCGGGGCGAGGCGAATCGGGCCCGCCGGTCGGTCTGCCCCGTTGATCGCTCACCCCCCCAGATTCTCACAGGCCGTTCTGTGGCACCTACATACCTGCCGTTGACCGGCGGGGGTTGCGAGAAATCTCACGACTGTGCGAGATTTCTCACGGCGGCCAGTTACTGACAGGTTGCCAATAGGTGTGGAAGGTTATTCGAATACCACAACGGCAGGAACGGGATCGGCTTCCCAGCCAGTGCACCCCGACCCGCAGCGGGCTGCATCACGAACGAGTATCGTTCGTTGAATACCGTGCACATCCACGTTCCCGCCGGGAATCGATTGGGAGAACCGAAATGACTGACCTCGTGGACCGGATGACGTCCTCGCGACTGTCGTCCGAGGCCATGGCACCGAGCAAGCGCGGAACCCGCCTACCCCGGGAGGCCCGCCGTGCCCAGCTGCTCGCCGCGGCCAGCGAGGTCTTCGTGCTGCGCGGCTACCACGCCGCCGGCATGGACGAGATCTCGCAATGCGCCGGCGTTTCCAAACCTGTTCTGTACCAGCACTTTTCGAGTAAGCTCGAACTGTATCTGGCGGTCCTGCAGAACTACATCGACGCGTTGGTGTCGAGTGTCCGCCAGGCGCTGCGGTCGACCACCGACAACCGGCAGCGCGTCCGGGCCGCCGTCGCGGCGTACTTCGACTTCGTCGATCACGAAACCCAGGGATTCCGACTGGTTTTCGAATCCGACCTGACCAGCGAGCCGCAGGTGCAGCGACGCGTCGAGCAGGCCACCGAGGCCTGTGTGGACGCCGTCTTCGATCTCGTCGCCCACGACTCGGGACTGGACCCCTACCGTGCCCGCATTCTGGCCGTGGGCCTCGTGGGCGCCAGCCAGATCACCGCGCGCTACTGGCTCGAGGCGGACCGGCCGATCCCGAAGGAAGAGGCCGTCGACACCACCGTCCAGCTCTGCTGGGGTGGTCTGTCCCGCGTCCCGCTCTCCCAGCGGTAAGTTCTCGGGAAATCCGGCACAACGTTTCGGCCCCGGCTTGCTTCGACAGCAGGCCGGGGCCTTTCCGTTCGTCATGCCCGCAGCGACTTCGCCGCGGTCGCTTCTACACCGCCGCGAAACCCACGCGGCCGCTGGTGGAGGTGCCGATTTCGACATAGGCCACCTTCGCGGCCTGGATCAGGTACTTGCGACCCTTCTCGTCCTCGAGGGTCAGCACACCGCCCGAACCGCTCAGCGCGCCGGATACCAGCGCCTCGACCTCCTCCGGGGTCTGCGAGCTGGCGATCACCAGTTCCCGCGGGCTATCCGAAATGCCGATCTTGACCTCCACGGCCAACCTCCTAGAGTCCAGATGGTGTCGCTGCCCAGGCTAGTGCAGCCAACGGGTCGGAGACGACGCGCCTGCCTGTGCTGTCAGCGAACAGCCGCCGGTCCCGACGGCCGTCGCCGGCGGCTCATCCCAGGCTCAGCACCCGCATCCGCTCGGCATGCGAGTTCTGCATCCGTTCGAACAACGCCGCCACCCCGTTGAGGTCGCCGGTCGCGGTGAGGACCAGTTCGGTCAGTTCGTCGCGCTGGGCCATCACGTACTGCGCCTGGGTGATGGCCTCGCCGAGCAGCCGCCGGCCCCACAGCGTGAGCCGGTCGCGCTCGGAGCGGCTGACGGTGACCGCCCGGCGCACCTCCTCGATGACGAATTCCGAGTGGTGGGTTTCGGCCAGCACATCGCGCACGACCGCGGCCACCTCCGGCGCGAGCGCATCGGCGAGCACCGCGTAGAAGTCGGCGGCGATGCCGTCGCCGACGTAGAACTTCACCATCGACTCGAGCCAGGTCGAGGGATCGGTCGAGGCGTGGTAGTCGTCCAACGCCCGGACGAACGGCGCCATCGCGTCGAAGACGTCGACTCCGCGTCCCTGCAGCGCCCGCTCCAGCGTTTCGAAATGCTCCATCTCGGCGGCGGCCATCTTCGCCACCGCCACCTTGCCTCGTAGCGTGGGCGATAATTTCGCCTCTTCCGCCAGGCGGTAGAACGCGGAGATCTCACCGTAGGCGAGAACCGCGAACAGATCGGTGACACCGAGATGGTCGGCGGGGATTCGATGATCGGATTCGGTCGAAACACCCAGCGCGCCAGATGTGTTTGCACCCATGGACACCACCCTAGTGGGTCGGCGCCCGGAGGGGGCGGCGGCGCGACGCCGGAAAGAGTTCCCCCGCCGGCGGCACCTCACACCAGGATGTCCGAACCGACAAGTAGCTGGTGCCGATCACGCGCCCGATCACGCCTGGTCGCCCAGGAACTTCTCCAGATAGCTCCACGTGGTGTCGCGGGCGATCAGGATGCCCAGATGGCTGCCGGGCGAGGTCTCGTACCGCACCTCGCGGGCGCCCGTCAGTGTCCGCTGCCCGTGCGCCACCGCCGCCGCGGGCGTGATCACGTCGTCGGTCCCGCCCACGAGCAGGACCGGGGCGGTGATCTCGGCCAGCGCGATCGGGCGGGCGCCGACGTGCACCACGCCCTCGCCGATGTCGTTGGCGAGCATGAACCGGCTCCAGAGCTGGTTGTAGAAGCGGCCGGGATAGCCGGGCAGCTGGGACTGGAACCGGTCGATGGTCTCCATGCGGGCCAGCGTCGCGGAATCGGTCAGATTGCTCGCCAGGAACATCGGCCGGCGCAATTCCCGGTCCCAGGCCGCGGCCCGGTAGGCGATGCGGGTCAGCGGCGCCGGCACACCGCCGGTCGCCCGGACCAGGTTCGACACGATCCGCCCGCCGTCGATGCGCGCCAGCGCGCGGACCTGCGGAACCCCGTTCACGCGGTTGTAGTCCAGCGGTGCGCCGACGGCCGTCACGGAGCGAATCGGCAGGGTCGCGTCGGCCGCGGCGGTGAGCAGTGACAGCACGCCGCCGAGCGACCAGCCGACCAGATCGACGGGAGCTCCGTCGCGATCGGCCGAGACGCGGCGCACCGCCTCGGGCAGGATGTCGTCGACCCAGTCCTCGAATCCCATGCGGCGGTCGGCGAAGCCGATCTCGCCGTAGTCGACCAGATAGGGGCGGCGGCCGATCTCCAGCAGGAAGCGGGCCATACTCTGGTCCGGGCGCAGGTCGAAGCACACCGCGGGGGCCGCCAGCGGCGGAACCATCAGCACCGCCGTGTCGTCGGCGGGCGGCGGTCCGGCGGGATCGACGTCGTAGCGGCGCAGCAGCCGGTGCGGTTCGTCCCAGAGCACCGTCGAGGGAGTGGGAGCGGGCTCCTCGATGCCGTCGCCGAAGGTCAGCGCCCATGCGTTGCGGGCCGCGACGCCCACGGTCTCTGCCAAGCTCACGGACACCAATTTATCGTGTGACACACCGTCTCACATATGTGGGCTGGGCCACGCCGGGCCGGACCACCCGCAGACCCCGGTCGCGAACCCGGCGGCGAAAGCGGACATATCGAACCCTCGGTGCGCGCGCACATACTCCCGCGATATCGCCGTTCCCGCCGGCCGCGCAATTTCGCCGGTCACGACGAATTACCGTGTGCCGCAGACGGACCGGACGCCGCACCGCCGCGCACGACAGCGGGAGCGAGGCGAAGAAAACTATCACGCTACAATCTCTATGGGCAACGGAAATTTTCGCTCGCACCGCCATATCCCGGCCGGCATATCGGGACCGGTGGTCGAGGCAGTGCGACAAGGGGTAACCGAAGCCCACCGAAAATGTGCGCGCACCAGATCCGCGACCCCTTTGCGCCGCGCCCGGACAGCGATCCGGGTGGCGAGAGTGCAGGTGGAACCCGCCGGAAATGTGGTGGCCCGGAAATCCGGTCCCAATCCACCCTCGTGCGCGCTGGATGCGACAAACACGAGGAAGGCACGAATCCTGAGCAAGATCACTGTCGAACAAGAACCCGGGTTGGCGGACACGCTGCTGACAGCGGAACTCGACCCCACCCACACCACTCCGACATTCGCCGAATTGGGCGTTCGCCCCGAAATCGTGCGCGCTCTCGGCGAGATCGGAATCGAACACACATTCGCCATCCAGGAGTTGACCCTCCCGCTCGCACTGGCCGGTGACGATCTGATCGGTCAGGCCCGCACCGGTATGGGCAAGACCTTCGGATTCGGCGTCCCGCTGCTGCACCGAATTTCCACCGCCGATTCCGGCACCACGGCGTTGGACGGCACTCCCCGCGCGCTGGTCATCGTGCCGACGCGAGAGCTGTGCGTCCAGGTCACCCAGGATCTGGAGAATGCCGGCAAATACCTGAGCAATCAGCAGGGACGCCTGCGGGTCACCTCGATCTACGGCGGCCGCCCCTACGACGCGCAGATCGCCGCATTGCGTGAAGGGGTCGACGTCGTCGTCGGCACACCCGGCCGCCTGCTGGACCTGGCCGAACAGCAGCATCTGATTCTCGGCAAGGTCGGCGTACTCGTGCTCGACGAGGCCGACGAAATGCTCGACCTCGGCTTCCTGCCGGATATCGAGCGCATTCTGTCGATGGTTCCCGACCAGCGTCAGACGATGCTGTTCTCGGCGACCATGCCGGGCCCGATCATCACGCTGGCCCGCACATTCCTGCACAAGCCCACCCATATCCGGGCCGAGGAACCGTCCGATTCCGCGGTGCACGATCGCACCGCGCAATTCGTCTACCGCGCCCACGCGCTGGACAAGAGCGAATTGGTCGCGCGGATTCTGCAGGCCGAGGGGCGCGGCGCGACCATGATCTTCACCCGCACCAAGCGCACCGCCCAGAAGGTCGCCGACGATCTGGCCGACCGCGGTTTCGCCGTCGGTGCGGTACACGGCGATCTGGGGCAGATCGCGCGCGAGAAGGCGCTGGACAAATTCCGCAAGGGCAAGATCGACGTGCTGGTAGCGACCGATGTCGCCGCCCGCGGTATCGATATCGACGACGTCACCCATGTCGTCAACTATCAGTGCCCGGAAGACGAGAAGACCTATGTGCACCGCATCGGCCGCACCGGCCGGGCCGGGCGCACCGGTGTCGCGGTCACGCTGGTCGACTGGGACGAACTGCATCGCTGGGCGAGCATCGATTCCGCGCTGGGCCTGGGCATGCCGGAGCCGGTGGAAACCTACTCGCGCTCCGAGCACCTGCGCAGCGATCTCGGCATTCCGGAGAACGCGACCGGAACCGTGCGGCGCGCACCCGCGCGCGAGCCGGATGCGGTCGTGGAAGAGCGGGAGGCACGCCAGCCCCGCAAGCGCAATCGCCGCCGCACCCGCGGCGGTAAGGCGGTCGACGCGACCGAGAGCACCACGGCCGAGTCGGCCGAGTCCGCGACGGCCACCGCGGAAAGTGCTGCGGCGCAATCGGTTCCGGACGAACAGCCCGCGAGTGACACCACCGAGGGCGACAAGCCGGCGCGGCGTCGTCGCCGCCGGCGTCGGAAGCCCGCCGCGGAGGCCGGCGACACCACCGGCGGTGACGACTCGGCAGCCGAGACCGGTAGCGCGGCAACAGGTGGCGATCAGACTGCCGCGTCGGCCTAGTCGCCGGATCGGTTAGTCTCGCTGACGTGCTCGCACCCGAGCGGCGGACGCGCGCCGACCTCTATGCCGCAGTCGCGATCGCCGTTGTGGTGGCGATCGCGGCCGCTGTCGTGTGGTCGACGAGCGACGCCCGCGGCACCGAATCCGACCCCGCGGCGCATCCGTCCTCGGTGGCGCCGGCGGCCGACAGGCTGCCGGACGCCCTCACCGAACGGTGGCAGGCGCCCGACGACGTCTCCGCGCGAGCGCTGACCTCCAGCGGCGTCGCCATCACCGGTGACGGCGGCACCGTCCGTGGTCTCGATCCGGCCACCGGGCGCGAGCTGTGGAAGTATCAGCGCGATCTGCCCCTGTGCGCGCTGGAGAGCCAGTTCGCCACCGTGATCGCCACCTATCGCGATCCGCGTGGTTGCAGCCAGACCACGATGCTCGGCGCGGAGGACGGGCGTCGGCGCACCGCGCGCAGCAGCTATATGGACTCGCAGGTCCGGCTGTCGACCGACGGCACCTACGTGCTGGCCCAGGGCCCGCGCCGGCTGGAGGTGTGGCGTTCGGATCTGGTCCGCACGCTCGAGTACGGCTACGTCGACGCGCAGGTGAACCCGCACACGCAGCCCCGGCACGACTGCACGCTGCTGTCGGCGGCCTCGGGCGGCAGTCGCCTGGCCGTGCTCGAACGCTGCCCCGACGACGCCGCGGACCGGCTGACGGTGCTGAATCCTGCGCCCAAGGAGGCCTCCGCCCCGGAGGAGTACGGCTCGCACGTCTTGACCGAACCCGGAGCGGCGGCCGCCAACGCCCGCGTCGTGGCGGTCGCGGACAACCGGATAGCGCTGTATCTTCCCGGAACCGATGCCGCCCCACCGGAATTCGCGATCTACGACGCCAATGCGAATTCACTTGCGGTGCACCACCTTTCCGCGCCGATCGCCGACAACAGCACGGTCACCCGGCTCGGGTCGGCGTATTTCGTGTTCACCGGCAACAGTGTGATCGCGCTGAGCGCGAGCACCTTCGAGCCGCTGTGGACCGCACCGGACGCCCTGGGCGCGCCGGCGATGATGGCAGGCAACGTCCTGGTGCCGGTGGCCGACGGCATCGCGGCACTCGATCCCGGCAGCGGCGCCCAGCAGAAGCGGATCCCGTTGCGGCGCAGCGGCTACCACGGGGAGCCGATCTCGCTGGCCGTGAGCGGGCCGGTGGTGCTGGAGTTGCGGGGCGGCCGGCTCTACGGAACCAGCTGAGTCCTCGCATCCATCCGTCCGGCCGGTCGGTCCCGCGGTGCGGCATGATCGGGATCATGAGTGCATCGGACAGGGACTATCGGCTGGTGCTGCTGCGGCACGGCGAGACCGCGTGGTCGGCGGCACGCAAACACACCGGGCGCACCGATATCGCGCTCACCGAACGGGGTGAAGCACAAGCGCGAGCGGCCGGAAAGGTCCTGGCGGGTCTCGACCTGAGCGATCCGCTGGTGCTGACCAGCCCGAAGAAGCGTGCCGTGCACAGCGCCGAACTGGCCGGGCTGCCCGATCCGCGGGTCGACGACGACCTGGTCGAATGGGATTACGGCGACTACGAGGGCCTGACCACCCCGCAGATCCGCGAAACCGCCCCCGGTTGGACCGTGTTCACCGGTGACGTACCGGGCGGCGAATCCGCCGACGCGGTCGGCGCGCGGGCCGATCGGGTGCTGGAATCGGTGGCGCCGGCATTGCGCACCCGTGATGTGGTGCTGGTCGGGCACGGACATTTCTCCCGGGTGCTGATCGCGCGCTGGGCCGGTTTCCCGGCCCGGGAAGGACGGCGATTCTTCCTGTCCACCGCCGCGATCAGCGTGCTCGGCCACGACCATCAGTCCGCCACGATTCTGGCGCACAACATCGTGGCGTCACCCGAGGCAGGCCGATGATTCGCCGCGCCACGCCCGAGGATGTCCCCGCCCTCGCCGAACTGGTCTACGACCTCGCCGACTACGAGAAGTCACGCGAACTCTGCGCGCTGACCGCCGACGACCTGCACGCCGCTCTGTTCGGTCCGGCGCCCGCGGTGTTCGCCCACGTCGCGACCGTCGATGGGCGGGTCGCCGGATGCGCGATCTGGTTCCTGAACTATTCGACCTGGACCGGTAGGCACGGCATCTACCTGGAAGATCTCTACGTCCGGCCGGAGGCGCGCGGTCGTGGCCTGGGCAAGGCGCTGCTCGCCGAACTGGCCCGCGAGGCCGTGGCCAACGGGTACACCCGGGTGGATTGGTCGGTGCTGGACTGGAATACGCCCTCGATCGAGTTCTACCGCGGCCTGGGCGCGGTCGCGCAGGACGAGTGGACCGGATTCCGGCTCGCGGGTGACGCGCTGGCCCGGCTCGCCGATTCCGGAAATTCCTGAGAATTTTCCATGCGGCTGTCGATTCGGTGGCGGGGTGCGCGTCGAAGAGTTGAATGGCTCGAAAGGCGGGCCACCCACTCGGAGGACGAAACCCATGTCGCAGTATCTGATCCTCATCTACCAGGACGAGCGAGCCGCGGCCGAACCGGAATCCGGCAGCGCGATGCTCGACAGCCACCGGCGGTTCGGTCAGGACCACGCGGCGGCGCTGCGCGGCGGAAACGCCTTGCACCACAGCCACACCGCCACCAGTGTGCGGCCGGACGGCGCCGGTGACTTCGTGATCACCGACGGCCCGTTCGCCGAGACCAAGGAGCAGCTCGGCGGTTACTACCTGATCGAGGCCGAGGACCTCGACGCCGCGATCGCCATCGCCCGCCGGGTGCCGATGAGCTCCGGGGGCGTGGAAGTGCGCCCGGTCCTCGAATTGAGCTGAGCCGCACCGTGCTCGACCGTGGCTCCCCCGATCACAGCCGCCCCGGCAGCGGCTCTCCCGACCGCGCCTGCGCCGACCGGGTCGTCGCTGCGGTGGCCGACGCGCATCGCCGGGAGTGGGCGTTCGTGCTGGCGGCGACCGCGCGGGTGACCCACGACCTCGAGCTCGCCGAGGAATGCGTTCAGGACGCGTACGCCCAGGCATTGGTGCGATGGGCCGCGGACGGAATTCCGTCCCGGCCCGCTGCCTGGCTGACCACGGTGGCGCGCAACCGCGCACTGGATCTGCTGCGCCGCCGGTCCACCGCGCGACGGGCGTTGCCGCTGCTGATCGCGGACGAAAAGACCACCACGACAACAGATTTCGATGCGATCGACCCGTACGACCCGCAATTTCCCGACGACCGTCTGCGACTGATCTGCACCTGCTGCCATCCGGCACTGGCCCCGCAGACCCAGGTCGCGCTGACCCTGCGTCTGGTCTGCGGACTCACCACGGCCGAGGTCGCGCGGGCCTTCCTGGTGGCCGAGCCGACGATGGCCGCGCGGATCACCCGCGCCAAGAAGAAGATCGCGGCCGCCCGGATCCCCTACCGGGTGCCGGGCCCCGCGGAACTGCCCGAGCGCATCGAGGCCGTGCTGGCGGTGGTGCATCTGCTGTTCACCACCGGGCACACCGCACCGTCGGGCGACGACCTCATCCGGCGCGATCTCACCGAACGTGCCCTCGATCTGGCGCGGATGCTGCACGGTCTGCTGCCCGAGGACCCGGAGATCGCCGGCCTGCTGGCTCTCCTGCTGCTCACCGACGCCCGCCGCGCGGCGCGGGTGACCCCCGAGGGCGCCATGGTCGCGCTGGCCGATCAGGACCGCGCGCGCTGGGATCGGGAGGAGATCACCCAGGGCATCGCGCTGGTGCGTTTCGCGCTGGAACGGCGGCCGGGACGCTACGCGCTGCAGGCCGCGATCGCCGCAGTGCACGCCGAGGCGCCCAGCTACGACGCCACGGACTGGCAGGAGATCCGCGGGCTCTACGACGTGCTGAGCCGGATCTGGCCCTCGCCGGTGGTCGCGCTCAATCGAGCCGTCGCGATCGGGATGGCCGGCGATCCCGCCGCGGGGTTTGCCGCGCTCGACGCACTCGCCACCGAACCGCAGCTGGCCGGGTACAGCTACCTCCCCGCCGCACGCGCGCACTTCCTGACCGAACTCGGGCGGTTCGACGAGGCGCGGCTCGCCTACTCCGAGGCCCTGCTGCTGACCGAGAACGCCGCCGAGCGTGAATTTCTCGACCGCCGCCTGGCCGAGCTCGACCGATAGGGTGGGCTGATGGAGGCCACCGTTCGTCCCGTGACGGAATCGGAAGTGCCGGAGCTGGCCCGGGTGCTGGGTCTGGCGTTCGACGACGATCCGATCATGCGGTGGTGCATACCGGCCGACCGCACCCGGCCCGCCCGCGCGGCGACCATGTTCGGCACGCTGATCCGGCATCTGTACCTGGCGCACGGGGCGGTCGACGCGGCTTTCGACGAATCGGGCCGGATCGTCGGGGGCGCGGTCTGGTCGCCGCCCGGGCGGTGGAATTCCTCGGACGCCGACCAGCTGCGGATGCTGCCGGCATTGGCGCGTGCGTTCCGGTCGCGACTGCTCGCCGCCGGGCGGATGTCGGATCGGATGAGCAAGGCGCATCCGCACGAACCGCACTGGTACCTCGCCATCGTCGGCACCGATCCCGCGGTCCGCGGTAAGGGCTACGGCCACGCCCTGCTGGCGCCGCGGCTGGCGCACTGTGACGAAACCGGCGCGCCCGCCTACCTGGAATCCAGCAAGTTCGCCAATATCGCCTATTACGAGCGCTACGGCTTCGATCTGCGCGGCGAACTCGACGCCACCGGGGGCGGACCGCTGCTGTGGCCGATGTGGCGTCAGTCCGCGGCGTCGTAGGCCTGGGCCATCCAGCGCACCGACGGCGGCGAGAAGATCAGGCCGAGGGTGACGAGGGCGACCAGCCCGACCGGGACGCCCAGTTCGAACCGATGTGAGCTGAGCATGTACCACGCGGCGGGCAGCAGCAGGACCTGTGCGATCACCACGATGGCCCGGCCCCAGCGCTTCCCGCGCAGCAGGCCGATACCGGCGGCCAGCACCGCGCCGGCCAGGATGACGAACCAGGCGGCGGTGCCGTAGGCCGATTTCGCGGAGGTGTCCGCCGACGTGATGCCCTGCACCACGAGCACGATCGCGATGATCACCCCGATCAGCCCCTCGAGCGTGGCCAGCGCACCCGCGCCGCGCACCGTGCCGGGAGTCGGGTCGGCCGCGCCGCCGGTGGTGCCGCCGGTGCTCTCACTGTCCGCGTTCTGCTTCGCCACCCGCCCAGCGTAGAACCGCGCGAACCGGGCCTCGCACGCGTGGTCGCCTCCACGGCGCGATCCGGTGGCGATCGCTCAGTAGGCTGCTCAGGGTGCGGACGCTGTTGATCGTGAATCCGAATGCCACCTCGACCACTCCGGCCACAAGGGATCTGCTCGCCCACGCGCTGGAGAGCCGCACCCAGCTCATCGTGGCCCATACCCAGCATCGCGGGCACGCCGCCGAATTGGCGCAGTGGGCGACCGATGCCGAGATGGACCTGATCGTGGTGCACGGCGGCGACGGCACGGTCAACGAGACCGTCAACGGCTTCCTCCCCCTGCCGGAACAGGGCATGTCCGGACCGGACCCGGCCGGTGCCGCGGAGTCGGCCGCCGCGCGACGATCGGGCACCTGGATCCCGCGACTGGGTGTGATCCCCGGCGGTTCGGCGAACGTGTTCGCGCGCTCGCTGGGTATCGAGGCGGATCCGGTGGCCGCGACCAACCAGCTCATCGACCTGCTCTCGCTCGACCACGACGACGCGCATGCCGGCGACCGCCGGATCGGCCTGATGGTCGCCGACGGCCGCTGGTGCGCGTTCAGCGCGGGCGTCGGGCTGGACGCCGACGTGTGCGAGGCGATCGATCGCAGTCGCGCCGCGGGCCACGCCGCGACCCCGGCCCGGTATCTGCGCACCACGGTCCGGCAATTCTTCCGGGCCAAGCGGCGCGAGCCGGCGATCACCGTACGTGTGCCCGGACACGAACCGGTGCCGGGCGTGCATTACGCCTTCGTGACGAACACCAGTCCGTGGACGTATCTCGACAGCACCCCGGTGCGCACCAACCCCGGGACGACGTTCGAACGCGGACTGGGTGTGTTTGCGATGCGCACGATGGGGGTATTGCCGACACTGTCGGTTGCCAGGCAACTCCTGGCTTCCGACGGAGATCCGAAGGCCCGCAATTTATTTCGCGTCGACGATGTATCTTCGGTGCGAATCGAGGCCGACGACGAGGTCGGTCTGCAAATCGATGGCGACTTCATCGGCCGCCGCAACGTGGTGGATTTCACCTCGGTGCCGGAGGTGCTCGAAGTGGTCGCTCCCAAGCCGGTATCCGGCCGACACAACTGAGAAACATCGCAGTTGTGCTGCGGAAACCAGCACAAGCGAGTACAAAGGACTCCGCAGGCCCGGCTTTTCAGGGCTTTAGAGCGTGAGCTTCCCCACGGTGCACCCGAAGGCTATTGACATCTACGGTGTTCGTGAAAGCATTCACAAGCAACCGTGCGGAAACATTCGAGACGCACAAGTGAACGGACCACAAACCAGCGGCGCCTTGCGGCGCCCATGCAAAGGAGCAGAGGAATGGACTGGCGCCACAAGGCCATCTGTCGCGACGAGGACCCCGAGCTGTTCTTCCCGGTGGGTAACAGTGGTCCGGCGCTCGCGCAGATTGCCGATGCCAAGCTGGTCTGCGCCCGCTGCCCCGTGACCGCCGACTGCCTGTCCTGGGCCCTGTCCTCCGGACAGGATGCCGGCGTGTGGGGTGGCATGAGCGAAGACGAGCGCCGGGCGCTGAAGCGGCGCAACGCCCGAACCCGCACTCGCAGCGTCGTCTGAGACGCGCGGCGTTACCGGCCCGTAGTACACCGCACAGCCGCGACCGGTAACGCATTTCGGCCCGGCACCGGAAAGGTGCCGGGCTTCACTGTTTTTGATGCCGGATTGTTTTCCCGCCCTATTTCGCATAACCATTGGACGGCGATTCGGACTTATCCGATTTCCGCGAGTGGCGGTGCTTGCGCGAGGCGCTTTCAGCGCGAGTTGCGGCGACCCAGCGGTACCCGCAGCACCGCGTCGGTGCCGATATCGGCGCCCGGATGCAAACCGATCGAGCCCCCGAGTTCCGCGGTGACCAGAGTGCGCACGATCTGCAATCCCAGCCGATCGGAACCGTCCAGGCTGAATCCCTCCGGCAATCCGCGCCCGTCGTCGCTGATGATGACATCCAGCCAGCGCGCCGAACGCTCGGAACGTATTGTGACAGTTCCATTTTCGCCTGCGTCGAAGGCATGCTCGATCGCGTTCTGCACCAATTCGGTCAGCACCATCACCAACGGCGTCGCGCGTTCGGCCGAGAAAACCCCCAGCGAACCGTCGCGGCGGACCTTGATGCGCGCGGTGTGCACGGTCGCCACATCGGCCATGATCGGCAGCAGGCGGTCCACCACCTCGTCGAGGTCGACCTCCTCGTCCACCGACATCGACAGCATCTCGTGCACGGAGGCGATGGAGGTGACGCGGCGCACCGATTCGGTGAGCGCCACCCGGGCCTCCTCGTTCTCGGTGCGGCGCGCCTGCAGGCGCAGCAGCGCGGCGACGGTCTGCAGGTTGTTCTTCACCCGATGATGGATCTCGCGGATGGTGGCGTCCTTGGACAGCAGCGCCCGGTCGCGGCGCTTGACCTCGGTGACGTCGCGGACCAGGACCGCGGCCCCCGCCAGTTCACCGTGCGGGCGTAGCACCAACGTGCGCAGCAGCACCGTCGCGCCGCGCGCCTCCACCTCCATCCGCCGGCCCGATTTGCCGGCCAATGCGGCCTGGATGTCGCTGACGACTTCCTGCGCGTCGAACGGATCGGTGATCAGCGAGCGGGTCGACTGGGCCAGATCCTGTCCGGCCAGTTCGCTCTGCAGGCCCATGCGGTGATACGCCGACAACGCGTTCGGGCTGGCGTAGACGACCAGGCCGGCGGTGTCGAGGCGGATGAAGCCGTCCCCCGCGCGCGGGCTGGAATGGGAGCCGGTGCGATCCTCCAGCGTGGGGAAGGTGCCGTCGGCGATCATCTGACACAGATCGTCGGCGCAGCTCATATAGGCGTGTTCGAGACTGCCGCGGACCTTCGACCGCTGCATGTCGGTGTCGCGGCCGAGCACGGCGATGACGTCGGTGCCGCAGCGCACCGGAATACCCTCGCGGATGACCCGCGCGGGGGTGGGATGGTAGACGCCGGTGGATTCGCCGTCGCCCTCCACGCGCACGATCTCCCCCGAGCTCAGGGCCTGGAAGATCTGCGGATGCTCCTGGCGCGAGGCCAGCGACCCCACCAGATCGTCGGGCTGCACGGTCGGGGCGGTCGTGGGCCGGCACTGGGCGACGCACACCACGTCGGCCCCGTCGGTGACCGGGCCGATGCCGACCCACAGCTGCAGATCGGCGAACGACAGATCGGCCAGCAGCTGCCAATCCCCCACCACGCGCTGCAGATGATCTACCGCCGCACCGGGGAGATCGGTGTGTTCGGCGAGCAGATCACTAAGAGTGGACACGGGAACAAAGGCTACGGCACGCGCCCGCGAGCCGAAGTCGTGTCGCGGCGGAAGCTACGAGATGACGGCGATCAGATCACCCTTCTGCAGGACGTCGCCGGGCTTCACATTGATCGAGGCCACGGTTCCGTCCGACTCGGCCACCACCGGAATCTCCATCTTCATCGATTCCAGCAGGACCAGGGTGTCACCTTCATGCACCGCCGCACCCTCCTGCGCGACGATCTGGAAGACGGTCGACACCATCTCCGCGAGCACTTCCTCAGCCATGACACCCTTCCGGTCGATCGGCCCGTATCCGCTGACGGTACAGCCAACCACATCCGTAGCGACAGCGTCCGATTCAGTCCCGGTCTCGATCATCGGCAAGCGGATTCGGCCCTGGTTCATCCGCCACGATCCAGCGACCGGTTGCCGGGACCGCGCACAGCACGAGAATCAGCAGGCTCACGACGATCGGAACGAACAGGAAGGAGAAACCTCGGTTGAGGAGTTGCGCAACGCTCGCGATCAGTGCCGCGCCCGAAGCGACGATCAACAGGAAACGACCCGTCTTCAGGTACGCCAGCAGAAGGAACCCGCCGACGCACCATGCCAGCCCGATGCCGACGGCGACGATCCCCATGACGACCAGGTCTGTGTTCCCGCCGGTGTCCGGATATTCGCGGGCGTGATCCTCGATCGCGACGACCGTGTAGAGAACCCACATGATTCCGCCGAATCCGGCGAGTGGACCGAAGACCAGCGCGGTGACGGCCGCGGTGACGGCGGTCGCGCCATGGGGGGCCGGCGTCGGTAACCCCGGATGATCGTGCGGATCTTTCACGCCCGTCCCTATCGTCTGTCGTTCGTGCGAACCTATCGCACCGCGCCTGCGCCTCCGGACCTCCGCGGCCGGCGCGCCCCTCGAACAGTCGCCCTACAGCCCCGGCGATAGGTCACCCGCGAATCGCTTTGTGCCCGAGCATATTACGCGGTAGCGCTCACCTTGACCCAGGTGTTGTTGACCGCGGCGGTCCCGGACAGCGGATCGACCAGCGCCGGGTCGTGGAGGAGGTTGACGTTGGCGCCCGGGAGCGAGGCGGCGACCCGCCAGCCCACGCCGGGTTCGCGGTGGCCCCAGCCGTGCGGGATCGCGACCGTGCCGGGGCGGATATCGTCGCCGACCTCGAGAGTCACCACGATCGAACCGGTCGGCGAGGAGACCGTGACCGGTTCGCCGTCGGCCAGCCCGCGCGCGCCGGCGTCGGCCGGGTGCATGAGGACGGTGCAGCGATCGCGGCCCTTCACCATGGCCGGGACGTTGTGCAACCAGGAGTTGTTGCTGCGCAGGTGGCGTCGTCCGATCAGGCGCAGATCGAATCCGCCGGCTGCGGTGCGCGGTGCGGCCGGCAGATCGGCGAGCAGTTTCGCCACCTCGGCACGGAATTCCGGCGGCGCCAGCCGGACCTTGCGGTCGCGAGTGCCGATCAGCGTGCGCAGGCGCGGGCGCAGCGGTCCGAGATCGATCCCGCCCGCGCAGGCGCGCAGCTTGGTGATGGTGAGGCCCGCACGGCCGCGGCGCAGCACGCCGTACGGACCGGCCGCGATGCCCAAGGCGGCCAGCCGCATAGGCGAGAGTCGTTCGAAGACCGCGTTGAGCGCCCTGCCGGTGAGGCGTCGCGCGGGCAGCGGCACCACCTCGGTGACCAGCCGCGCCAGGATCTGCCAGTCCTCGAGGCCGTCGGCCGGCGGCTCGAAGACCCTGGCGTCGTAGCGCAGGTTGTTGCGCACGCTGAACACCGGGAACAGCAGATTGACGTCCTCGCGCTCGAGCTGGGACACCGGCGGCAGGATGATGTCGGCGTGCCGGGTGGTCTCGGTGACGTACATGTCCACGGCCACAAAGAAATCCAGAGATTCCAGCGCCGCGTCCAGGCGTCCCCGCTGTGGTGTCGACAGCACCGGATTGCCGGCATAGGTGACCATCGCCCGGATCTGCCCGCGGCCCTCGGTGAGGATCTCGTCGGCCAGCGCCGCCACCGGCAGTTCGGAACGGAAGGACTTGTAGCGGCCCGACCGATCGGTCCACGCCCCGTGCCCCATCGGCAGGTATTTGGCGTATCGGGCGGCGTCGACCGGCGCGGTCGCGAACATCTGCCCACCCGCCCGGTCCAGATTGCCGGTCACCGCGTTGATCGTGTTCACCAGCCAGTGCGTGAGCGTGCCGGTCACCTGCTGACATACGCCGATCCGCGCGTAGAGCACGGCCGAGCGCGCCGCGGCATGGTCGCGGGCGAAACCGCGAATGGTCTCGGCGTCGACACCCGCATGCGGGGCAGCCAGTTCGGGAGTGCACTGCGCGACGGTCTCGCGCAGTTCGTCCCAGCCCGAACAACGCGCGCGCACGGCCCGCTCGTCGCACAACTTCTCGTCGATCAGCACGTGGAGCACGGCCAGCAGCAGATACACGTCCCCACCGGGAACGACCGCGATGTGCCGATCGGCCAGTCGCGCGGTCTCGGTGCGGCGCGGATCGATCACCACGACGGTGCCGCCGCGCTCACGCACCCGCTTGATGCGCTGCTTGGCGTTCGGCATGGTGGTCACCGACCCGTTCGACACGGCCGGATTCGCGCCCAGGATCACCAGCCGGTCGGTGCGGTCGATATCGGCGACCGGCATCAGGACATTGGATCCGAACATCCGCCAGGCCGCGAACTCCTGCGGGAACTGATCGATCGACGAGGCGGAGAAGAAGTTGCGGGTCAGCAGCGCCACCCGCAGCAGTACGCCGTAGAGCACCGAAGAACTGTGTGCCGCAGGGTTTCCCAGATACATGCCGATCGCGCTCGGACCGTATTCGGAGCGGATCGCGCGCAGCCGCTGCCCGATCTCCCGGAAAGCCTCGTCCCAGCCGATCGGCTCGAACCGATCCCCGACTCGGCGCACCGGCGTGCGGAGCCGGTCCGGGTCGTGGTGCAGGGCACCCATCGCGGTGGCCTTCGGGCAGATATATCCCTCGGACAGCACATCGTCGGGGTTACCCTCGATCCGGACGACGCGGTCACCCTCGACGGTGACCCGGATTCCACAGTGCGCCTCACACAGAGTGCACTGTCGCGAAACAATGCGAGTATCCATGGCACATCCTCTCACGGGCGCGGCATCTCGCAGCGTACCGGCGTCCGCGGCATCGGTACAGCCCCGCCGGATCGTCGCTAGCGGCCGCGGATCTCGTAGAGCAGGGTGCGGCCGTCGCGGACGACCGTGCGCACGGATTGCCGGTAGGTCGTATGGCCGCCGTCGGGCCGATACTCCTCGATATCCACATCGAACAGATCGGGCTCGCGCGTGGTGATGTGGACGCAGTACGTGGTCCCGACCGGGATCACGGTGTCGATCGCCTGCTGCAACCCCTCCGCGGGGGCGACGTTGACGGTATCCGGGGCGACGAACGCCTGGGCGCGCTCGCCGCTGCGCTCGGTGTAGTACGAATATTCGAATCCCAGAATCGAATTCGGCCCGTCGGTGATGCCACCGGCGCCGTTGCCCACCACGATGCCGTCGTGCGCCTCGGCCGGACATGCCGGAGTCCGCGGCCCCGGGGCCGGGGCGCTGGTTGCGGTGGAGCCGGCCGGAGCGGGGGTCGTCGAGGTAGCGACCGCGGCGGCGGTGCCCGGCTCCTTCCGCGTCGCCGTGACCGTCAGGGCGATTCCGGCACCGGCGAGGGCGAGCACGACGACGGCGGCCGACGCGGCGATCCACCATTTGCGGCCACGAGGCCGGCGCGGCGGACGCGTCGCCGGACCCAGTGCGAGCTGGATGGCATCGGGATCGATCGCCCATTCCGGCGACTCCGGTGGGCGCCGGACGATTCGCGGCGGCGAGGCCGCGGGGCGGGAATCCCGCAGCGGCGGTGGCTGCGGCGGACGGGGCGGCGAATACCACTCGGCGGAGCCCACCGGCGGCCCGAACGGTTGCGGCGCGTGCCCGGGCGGCCGGTTGGATTCAGAACTCATCACATCCCTCACGCCCGCTGCTGTCCCGCGGGGAAGACGATGCCAGCACTTGCCCGGGTGCACAACCGGAAGCCGCTCCCAGCAGTGGGAGGTACTCCTTGCCATTCACGCACGATCTTGGCTACGGATCTGCATCGAGGGCGCTTCCGGCAATCATGCGGGGAACGTATCGGCCATAACACTGCCGAGCCGAATTAATACACAACAGCTATCACTGCATGGAATCGATAGTTGGTCGTGGCCGCCCGGAGTGACCGCTCAGACCACCCACCATCCACGCGCTCATTGGGGTTTCCCGCATTCTTCGCGAGAGGAGTTTCGCATTGTTCGGCCGTCGCGAATTTCCGCACCGGATTTCCCGCCGCCACCGCGGTATCAGCGGCCGCGACTGTAGACTCCGCCGCAGAAAGAATTGTGCGGACGAATTCTCTCCGTCCGCACAATGTCCGGCCAGGAGTAATCATGACGACGAAAACGATCCGCGACGCGGGCAGCGGTCTCCACGTCACCGTCGAACAACTGAGTCCGCGCGATGCGGTATTCGTCTACGACGAGTTCGAGCGGCATCCATCGAATATCGTCGCGGCCTACGTTTTCGCCGGCGCGGCGGACGCGACCGGATCCGAAGGCCGGACGGTGAGCCGGACAGAGGTGCGGGCATGGATGCGGGAGCGGCTCGGTTACGCACCGCTGTTCCATCGCCGGCTGGAACACGCACCGGGCGACGTCGACCTGCCGTACTGGGTCCCCGACCCGAGCGTCGACATCGATCGTCACGTGACGATCGAGGAACGCGCGTCGTGGCCCTGGGCGCAGGTGCGGGAGCGCCTGGCCGAAATCGCCGCGGCCCGTATGGATCTCACCCGACCGCCGTGGGAGCTGCACCTCTTCGACCGCGTACACGGTTTTCCCGGGACCACCGAGCCGGTGAGGATCGTGGTGCTGAAGTTTCATCACAGCGTCGGCGACGGTGTGGCCACCCGCGCACTCGAGATGAGACTGTTCGGCGCGGCGGACACCCATCCGCCACTCCCCACAATCGATCACCGCTGGTCGCAGCGCGCCGCACTGCTGCGCGCCGCCGCCGTCACGCCGTATCGGTTCGCCCGTTTCGTCTCCGGCGTGGCCCGTACGCGGGCGGCGGCACGCACGGTCCGGGCCGCGGTCGCGGATAACCTGCTCCGCGAACCGATTCCGCTGCGTCCCGCCACGCGGTTCAATCGCCGCATCGGCGCGAGGCCCGTCTTCGATCTCGTCACCCTGCCACTCACGCAGGTCAGGGCGGCGAAAGCGGCGGTCGCGGAACGCATTACGGTCAACGACCTGCTGCTGGCCGTCGTCTCGGGCGCACTCTCGGCCTATCTCGGCGAACACGGCGAAACCCCGCCCGAATCCCTGAGCGCGATGGTGCCGATCTCGATGCGCGGGCTCGCCCAGTGGAATTCGGCGAATCAGCTGTGCCAGATGTCGGTGGACCTGCATACGGACCTCGCCGATCCGCTGGAACGCCTGCGCGCGATCCGGCAATCGACCCGGGACGAGAAGCAGCGCTGGGCCGACCCGGCGGTGATCGCCCGCGAGAGCCGTATGCAGACCTCACCCGCCTGGCTGCTGCGGCTGGCCGGATGGGCTCGCGCACAGCGAGATTTCGACGACGCCGACACGGTGCCGCTGTCCAACACCACCGTCAGCAATGTGCCGCCGGTCGCGGACCGTCTGGAATTCCTCGGCGCACCGGTGATCAGCGTCTTCGGTGTCCTTCCGATCATGGACGGCGACGGGCTGCGGCATCTGATCACCTCCCAGGGAGATCAGGTGGTGATCGCGGTCAGCTCCGACGCGGGCATGCTCCCGGATCCGGCGCGCTACGGCGAACTGCTGCTGCGCTCGTTCCGCGAGCTGAGTGAACATCTCACAACCGGGGGGTGATCGGCCGCCCGGCGGCGCGCGGATCGGATCAGTCCGCGCCGATCGCCGCCGCCATCATCGGCCATGATTTGTGCAGGTCGTCCTGCCAATAACCCCACGAGTGGGTCCCGGCCGGGTGGAAGTTGTAGGTGATGTCCGTGCGTCCGAGTTCCCGGGTGCGCTCGGCGAGTTTGGCCGTGCAGTAATTCGCCGCCGATTCGATACCGCCGCCGAGCAGCACCTGATTCGCCAATACCCCGGTGTTCGCCCGCACACTCGGGTCGGCGAGGCTGTCGTGCCGGCCGGGAAGTCCGCTGGCGCTGGAGATGTACATCGGGATTCGCGGCAGCCGGTCGGCGTGCAGATACGGGTCGTGCGCCTTCCAGCCCTCACCCCCGACCGGCCCCCACATATTCGTCGCATCGCCCTTGCCCAGGCTGATTACCAGGCTGACGAACGACTGGCCGATCGGGTCGCTGGTCATCGCGCAACCGCTGTACGCGGAGACGCTCCGATAGAGCGCGGGCGCCTCGATCGCCAGATCCAGCACCGAGGTCCCGGCCATCGAGATGCCGGCCAGCGCGTTGACGCCGGTGGCGCCGAAGGCCGAATCGACCACGGGCGGAAGCTCTTCGGTGAGGAAGGTGGCCCACCTGTTCCGGCCGTTGTTGTTCAACTTCTTCGCCAGGCCGGGGTCGTCGCGTTGCCAGTCGGTGTAGTAGCTGAACGCGCCCTCCATCGGGATCACCACGTTGACGTGCTTGTCGGCGAAGAAGTCCGCGGCGTCGGTCTGCGCCAGCCAGGTCGCGGCGTCCTCGCCGCCGCCGGCGCCGTTGAGCAGATACAGCGTGGGCGCCGGGGTATCGGTGTCCTTCGCGCGCAACACCTGCAGCGCGATGGCGCGATCCATCGACGGCGAGTAGACACTGATCTGAAGGACACGTCCAGGACCTGCGGTTTCGCTGACGATGTGCGCCGCCGGCGCGGCCAAGACGGTCGGCGCGACCGACGTCCACAGCAGGGCGGCCGCCCCGAGATATGCCCCCAGACAGGCGATCACGCGTACCACGCCGGTCCTCTTACCGCTCGACACCACTACCACCTCTACACACCACTGTGGGGGCGCACCCGGTCCGAGTGAGCCCCCACAATCGACAACTGGATTATTTTCCGGCGGCCGGGGTGCCACCGCTGAGGGTGATGAGCGCATTCACGATGGTGGTTCCGACCGAACCGGCGCTCTGTGTGCCCATTCCCAGAATATCGATGAGCGATCCCATATCTTTCTCCTACATATCCGTGCATCGAGTTACCGCGCGCAACCCGATGAATACGAGCGGTTGCGTCGAATTACTTGACGATGTTTCCGAGCGATCCGAGGAAGGTTGCCCAGAGCCCGTCACCCGCGACTGCGGAACCCAGGGCCGGAATCAACGCGGTAAGCAAGTCGCCCATCGAACCCATCGATGAATCTCCTTTTGTGAGCGTGTTCAATCGCCTCTCAGGCGCCGGAATCACGTCTGAGAGTTATCGGTCACGGCCGGTACCGGTTAGTGACCGAGGCAACATATCAAGCGTCCACTTTTCAAGCAAGCGCCTCCTCTAAAACCTGGAGCCGCACTTCAGCCCGAAAATAGCTACTTTTCAGCAACTTCCAGCTGGAATCGGCTCCCTCGAACCGGACCGCAGTCCGCGAGACGAACGGCGTGACGCTCGGCGAGTTACCTTGCTCGACAACACGTTTCACTTCCGGCCGGAAGTTTCGTGTCGCGCGGAATCGGGTACAGGTTTGTGCACGCACCACATCGCTCGACGGTCTCGGCAGGTCCTCGAGACCCTTCGTTTTGCTAGGAAATTTTTTTTCGGAACCCCGCCGGAGACCCGACACCCCCGGGAATCGGGCACACAACGCCGCTCGAGACCGGTGATCCCGGCCGTGCGGACGGTGTGCGATGATCATGACGAACAGCTCGGACGGCCGGCCGCTTCCTCGTCGCGGAGGCCGAAGTTGTTCTCTCCATGGGCTTTTCCTGGTCAATAGACCGAGTGCTAGTGCTCGACCCTCACCGATGCCTGCCCGGCGGGACGCCCTCCACAGCTGCGTCGTCGCCCTGGGTTTGCCGCGCCGTTACGCCGTGTCGACTCGTCCTGTCTCCGGCCTGCCCGCGGCGCCGCATCGGCCGCACATCGGATGTCGATCGAACATCGAAAGGACTTTGGCACGTGACATATTCGGATTCGGTGCAGGCCGCGGACGCGATCCTCGAACTGACCGACGACTTCTACCAGGACCCGCACGCGGTCTACCGGGAGCTCCGGGCCCGCGGCCCGATCCATCGCATCCGGCTGGACGGGGTGCTGGGCTGGTTGGTGGTCGATCACGACGTCGCCAAGCAGGCCTTTCTCGAGCCCGGAATCAGCAAGAAGATCGGCTCCCCGGAAGGCCGGGCCGTGCTGGCGCAGAACGGCGCGGTCGACCAGTTCAACGGCGCGATCAACGACAATATGCTGTTCGCGGACCCGCCGCAGCACACTCGCCTGCGCAAACTCGTGACCAAGGCCTTCACCGGCCGCGCCATCCGCGAACTGGGTCCCCGCATCACCACCATCGCGGACGAACTGCTCGCGGAGATGGGCACCCGCGATCGGGTCGACCTGCTGGACGCCTATGCCTTTCCGCTACCGGTCGCCGTGATCTGCGAACTGCTGGGTGTTCCGGACGACGACAAGGACGATTTCCGCGCGTGGACGGCGGTGGTCGTCAACGATTCCGCGCCGATCGAGGAGCGCACCACCGCGGGCATCGGTTTCTTCACCTATATGACGAAGCTGATCGCCGCGCGTACCGACAGCCCCGGCGACGATCTGCTCTCGGAGCTGATCGTCGCGAAGGAGGACGGCGACCGGCTCGACCAGAGCGAGCTGATCTCGATGCTGTTGCTCCTGCTGGCGGCCGGGCACGAAACCACGGTCAACCTGATCGGCAACGCGGTCTACGAGATGCTGCGGAATCCGCACATCGCCGACCGGCTGCGGGCCGAGCCGGAAACCGTTCCGGCCTATGTCGAGGAAATTCTGCGCAGCCAGGGGCCGGTGCACCTGGCCACCGCGCGCTACACCACCCGGCCGATCGTGCTGGGCGGCCGGGAGATAGGCGCCGGCGAATTCATCATGATCTCGCTGGCGGCCGCCAACCGCGACGCCGACCGCTTCACCCACCCGGATCGGATCGACGTCGATCGTGCGGACACTCGGCATATCGCCTTCGGGCACGGCATCCACTTCTGCCTCGGCGCGGCCCTGGCCCGGATGGAGGCCACCATCGCGATCAACCGGCTGCTCGATCGTATTCCGGAGCTGTCCCTGGACCCCGAGTACGGGGAACCGATCTGGCGTCGGAGTCTGCTGATCCGCGGACTCGCGGCGCTGCCGGTGAGCATGGCGCCGGCGAACGAGCCGGAGTTGGAGTTGGAGTTCTCGGCGGTGTGATCGACGGATATCGCCGGGCGGCCGGTCTGCCGCCCGGCGTCGGTCTCACCGCCTGCGGACCACGATCACCGGGCATTCGGAGGACTGCAGCAGGGCATGGCTGGTCGAACCGAGCAGCATGCCGGTGAATCCGCCGCGGCCGTGACTGCCGACCACCACCAGCTGGGAGTGTTCGGATTCGGCGAGCAGCGCACGAGCCGGCCGATCGGCCCAGACCACCGGCCGCACATCGACATCCGGATACTGTTCCCGCCATCCGGCCAGACTCTCCGAGAGAGCGGCGCGCTCCGATTCGCGCACGGCGTCCCAGCCGGCCACCGCGACCTCGGGCAGGCTGATATCGCTCCAGGTGTGCACGGCGATCAGCGGCACCTTCCGCCGCGACGCCTCGTCGAAGGCGACGCCGATGGCGGGTTCGCTGTTCTCGGTGCCGTCGACACCGACCACCACCGGCTTCGCCGCGGTCACCATGTCGGTCGCGGAATTTCCGGGGATCACCGCGACCGGGCAGTTCGCCCGCTGCACCACCGCCGAACTCACCGAACCGAGCAGCACCCGCCGGACGGCGCCACGCCCGCGACTGCCGACCACCACGCGATAGGCCCGTTCCGAGCGTTTGATCAGGGTCGGGATGATCGGATCGAACACCAGCTCGGCATCGACCTCCAGCGGCCCCTCGACCAATCCGGCGATCCGGCGCGCCTCGGCGACGATGCGCTCACCGTCCGCGCGCACCCAATCGGCCCCACCGGTCCACACCTCCGAGCCGAAACCGGTCGGCAGCGTGGCCGAGGTGACGATGTTCAGACGCCGCCCGTGCAGCACGGCGTCGACCGCCGCCCAGGCCACCGCCTGATAGGAAATCTCCGAGCCGTCGACGCCGACCAGGATGGGCCGGTCGGGCTCGTCCGCGGTATGCGCGTCAACCGATTCCGTCATAGGTCGCTCCACTTCATCTCGGCGAGCGGTTTCCGCGCCGAGATTACCCGGGAGAACGGGAGGCGGCATCGTTCGTTCCGAATAAGTAACGCCAATCGCGGCCGACGGTGGTCACGCCGGGCAGACGGCGCATGCCGCTCGATGCAGCAATTTCTCAGCGTACGGCGTCGCGGTTCCCGGCACGAACGTCGAACCGCCTAGTTGCGCGCAGGTATCGATATGCAGACAAGTTGAGCCACAATGGTTCCGGCGCGGTGGTCGGTCTCTACACGGCGCGGTTATGTTGGATCCATGTCTCGCGATTCGACACCGGCCAAGATCGCCCGCAATCGCCGGGCGCGACTCGGTCCGCTGGTGGTCGTCGCGGCATTGGCATCGATCGCGACCGCGGCCGCCGCCGCGTCGGCGGACCCCTCCGACACGACGGCCGCATGGGAGGGGCAGGCCTTCTACGACGCACCGGCCGGGGCGATCGCCGGACCGCACGGCTCGGTGATCCGGGCCCGCAGCATCACCGGCGATCCGGGCCTGCCCGGGGCGCGGAATCTGCTCGTGCTGTATCGCTCGGTGGATCTGCAGGGCCATCCGGTCGCGGTCTCGGGAACGCTGGCGGTGCCCGACGGCACACCGCCACCGGACGGCTGGCCGCTCATCTCGTGGGCGCACGGCACCACCGGAGTGGCCGATATCTGCGCCCCCTCGCGCGACACCGGTCCCGACTACCCCGCCCACGACTACACCGCGCAGGTGCGCGAGGTACAGCAGCGCTGGCTCGCGGCCGGATACGCGGTGGCGCAGACCGATTACCAAGGGCTCGGCACACCGGGCCCGCACGGCTACCTGATCGGCGCCACCGAGGCGCGCGCCGTCGCGGATATGGCGCTGGCCGCCCGCGAACTCGACGCGTCGATCGGCACGCGGTGGGCGGCGATCGGCCACTCGCAGGGCGGCCAGGCGGCGATCTTCACCGATGCGCAGGCCCGCGCCTGGGCACCCGGACTCGATCTGCGCGGTGTGGTGGCACTCGCACCGGCGTCGCAGGTGGAATTCGGCATCGGAGCGCAGCGGCTGGCGAGCACGGTCGGGGCGGGCGCTGCCCTGACCGGCGCGCTCGGCAACTCGAATGCGTTCCTGCCGTTACTGATTCGCGGCGCGCAGACCGCCGGGAACATCGATCCCTCCCGCTTCCTGACCCCGCGCGCACTGAGCCTGCTGCCCGAGGCCGACACCGGATGCCTCGGCGCCTTGCGCGCGCCGGACAGCTGGGGCGGCCTGCCCGCCGACGCGGCGTTCAGTCCGCTCGGCGACGCCACACCCCTCCTCCGCGTCCTGACCGACAACGATCCCAGCACACTGCGCATCGACGTGCCGCTGCTGGTGGCGCAGGGCAGCGACGACACGACGGTGCCCCCGCGCGCGACCGACGCGATGGTCGCCCGTCTGCGCCTGGCCGATCAGCAGGTCACCTACCGGACCTACCCCGGCGCCGACCACCGCGGCATCCTGCAGGCCTCACTCCCCGACGCCCTCGCCTGGATCGACGCGCGCTTCGCCTCCTGAATCCGACTCGGCTCCAGGACATTCGGACGCTCCGTGACAGGCCGGCGCTGCCGCCTTCGTCTATTTCCCGGCGTATATCTCTCGCATGTTCTTGCCCATGAGGGCGACGGCGGTCTTGCGGGGCAGTATTCGGGACAGCAGTGTGCCGTTGAAGCGGTTGGCGCGACCGGGGATCACCGAGGGTTGTCTGCCGAGTGCGGCCAGGCCGGCGGCGACCACCGGGGCCACCGGCATCACCTTCGGGGAATTGCGGACCGTGCGCGGCTGGTCGGCGCGGTAGCCGGGGTGTCGGTGGGGCCGGGCACGACCGCGACGACGTCGACGCCGTGCGGACGCCATTCGTCCCACAGTGATTCGGCGAGATTCAGTGTCAGCGCCTTGGTGCCCGCGTACGAGGCGTACATGGGGGTGCCGAGCAGGCCGGACATGGAGCTGAGCAGAATCACCCCGCCGCGGCCGCGGTCGATCATCGGCGGGACGAATCGGTGCAGCACGGTCATCATCGCGGTCACGTTGATATCGATCGTCTTCAGATGCCGTTCCAGCGGTGTATCCAGCCACATGCCACACACCGAGAGCCCGGCGTTGTAGACGATCAGGCCCAGTTCGATGTCGTCGACCAGCAGCGCCACCGATTCCAGCACCTCGGGCGCGGTGATGTCGCCGGTGACGGTGTGGGTGCGGATTCCGTAGCGGTCGGCCAGATCCGTTGCCAGCGTGTCGAGTTCGTCCTTCTCGAGCGCGACCATGACGAGGCTCAGGCCGCGCTCGGCGAGCTGACGGCAGAATTCGGCCCCCAGTCCCAGTGCGGCACCGACCACCAACGCCCACGGCCCGTACCGCTGCGGAAAGCTCATCTGCTGTCTCCTCGACCTCGATCAGAAACGGGTGCGAGTCCGATCATCGCATCCGAGAACGCGATAGCTGTTGCGAGTACGTAGCGTTCGGATCACCAGCGGTTGCGCGCCTCTTCCGCCCAGCCGGTGAGGCCGTCGAACTCCACCCAGTCCCCCTCGTCGGTGCGGGCGCGGCCGGTGAAGTGCCCGAAACACTGATGGGTGTCGTTGGCCAGGACTCCCAGCGCGGTCCGGGATTCGCGCACATGGAAGGGAGTGAACTCCACGGCGACGCGCGGGCCGCGAATCCGCCAGGGCCGCAACCAATCCCGGCGGTCGTACTCCCATTCCAGCTCATCGCCGATCTTGTGCAACCGGCCGCGCACGAACAGCGCGTTCTCGGTCGAACCGGTGCCGTCGGTCCACCTGCCGCCGAGCTGGATCGCCGTCTCCGGACCGCAGCCCGCGGCCCAGTTCCACGCGATGGAGTACGGCCACTTCCCGCGTCCGTGATCGAGGACGGCGAACCCGTCGTCGATCACGTAGGCGACGCCGTCCACGGTGAGGGTGCCCGATACC
This sequence comes from Nocardia africana NBRC 100379, assembly GCF_001612635.1. Lineage (GTDB taxonomy): Bacteria > Actinomycetota > Actinomycetes > Mycobacteriales > Mycobacteriaceae > Nocardia > Nocardia africana. The sequence goes on from NZ_BDAV01000006.1 coordinate 737,572, forward strand.
GGACGGCCGAGATCCTTCACGGTGTACTGGAAGCGCTTTCCACTCCACGGCACCACGACACCGAGCGATTCGTGTCCCGCCGGCAGCCCGGCCGTCAGATCGATATCGATGCGCGGGGTGGCGGCGTGAATCCTGGTGCCGCCCGGATCGTTTCGCAATTCGATCACCAGATCGCCGGCATGTCCGGACGCGGTGCCGACACCGCTGCGATCGGGAAGGTGCACACCGCGGGCGAACGCCTTCACCACATCCTTGACGATCTCGGTGCCGTTCGCCCGATCGAGGATATAAATCCCCTGCAGCCCGGCGTAATCCAGCGACGTCAGCACGATTCCGATGATGTGGCCGGGGGTGACGATGCCCCAGTACTCCCACCGCTTGGTGCGACCCCAGCCGCGCAGATTCGCCCGGTGCAGCGGCCGCCGAGTCCAGCCCACCGCGTCGGGATTCAGCCGGCCCCGCGGCGTGCACAGATCGACACTCGCGGTGATCTCACGCTCGGTGGTCACCCGTTCGGCCATCGTGGCCCTCCTTCGCTGCCGCGGTCGCCGCGACCACGGTCGGTCCATTGTCGCGGGCGGGCCGGCCATCACGAACGGGCCACGCCTGGGACGAGGCCATGACCGGCACAGATGTCCGAGGTCATGCTGGACGTGTTGCGCTTCCAGTAGCTCTGAGTATGCTCATTAATGAGTGCACTCATTCTTATCTGACCGATAGGAGGTGTCGGGTGGCGAGTACACAGCAGAGCCAGCAGGTCGGGCGGCGGGCGCGCAATATGCGCGAGAAGCAGAGCCGGATCTTCGAGGTGGCCGCGCGGTTGTTTGCCGAACACGGGTTCGCCGCCGTCACCACCCAGCAGATCTCCGATCGGGCCGATATCGCCGCGGGCACGTTGTTCCGCTACGCCTCGTCCAAGGGCCAGCTGTTGCTCATGGTCTACAACGAGGATTTCCGGTCGGCACTCGAGACCGGCGCCCGCCGCGCGCGCGATATCGCCGATCCGGTCGGCGCGATCACGGCACTGCTGCGGCCGATCCTGGTCGCGGCCGCGCGCAATACCGAGAACACCATCGCCTACCAGCGCGAATTGCTGTTCGGCCCGCCCGAGGAAACCTACCGGGAACAGGGGCTGGCGTTGGTGGCGCGGCTCGAGTCGGTCCTCGCCGAAATCCTGCTGACCGCTGTTGCGGACTCCGGCGAGCCGACGGCCGCGCAGCGGGAGGCGGCTCGCCTGGCGGGCCGCAGTCTCTTCGCGGTACTGCACATGGCACTGGTGCGCCCGTCCACCGGCATCCACCCCCACCACGATCCCATCGACGATCTGCACGCCCAGATCGCTCAGCTCGTCGCCGGTTTCCGCAGCGCCGCGGCCACCGGAATCTGAAGAACACCAACGCGGGCCACGGTCCGCAGAACGGAGTCGACATGTCCGGCACGATTCGCAAGGTGAGCGTCCTCGGGACCGGAGTCCTGGGATCCCAGATCGCCTTCCAGACCGCCTTCCACGGTTTCGAGGTGACCGCCTACGACATCAACGACGAGGCGCTGACAGCGGCGCACGAGCGTTTCGACAAACTCGCGGCCACCTACCGTGAGCAGGTACCGGGCGCGGGCGACGGCAAGGCCGAGGCCACCGCCGCGGGCATCGCGCTCACCAGCGATCTCGCCGAGGCCGCCCGGGACGCGGACCTGATCATCGAGGCGGTGCCCGAGGTGCTGTCGATCAAACAGGACACCTATCACCGGCTCGGCGAACTCGCGCCCGAGCACACCATCTTCGCCACCAACTCCTCGACGCTGCTGCCCAGCGATATGAAGGACGCCACCGGGCGCCCGGACCGATTCCTCGCTCTGCACTTCGCGAATCAGGTGTGGCACTTCAACACCGCCGAGGTCATGGGTACCGAGGACACCGATCCGAAGGTGTACCAGGCGGTGGTGGAATTCGCCCGTGCCATCGGCATGGTGCCGATCGAACTGCACAAGGAGAAGGCCGGCTACGTCCTCAACTCGCTGCTCGTGCCGTTCCTCAACTCGGCGATGGCGCTGGCGGCGGGCGGCTACGCCGAGCCGAAGGCGGTCGACGAGACCTGGCGCATCGGCACCGGCGCACCCGCCGGCCCCTTCCAGATCCTCGACATCGTCGGTCTCACCACGCCGTACAACATCCTGGTCAACAGCGGCGAGGACGGCCAGAAGCTGGCGCAGTGGCTGAAGTCGGAATACATCGACAAGGGCAAGCTCGGCCTGGCCAGCGGTGAGGGCTTCTATCGATACAACGCGTAAGGGGTTACAGCACAGTCACATTCGATAGTCGGGGCGCGAACAACCTACAGGCAGGAGAAGACCCGGATGTACTACAGCAGCGGCAACTACGAGGCGTTCGCTCGCCCGCGCAAACCCGAGGGCGTCGACGACAAGACGGCGTGGTTCGTCGGGGCGGGCCTGGCCTCGCTGTCGGGCGCGGCCTTCCTGATCCGCGACGGGCAGATGTCCGGTGACCGGATCACCATCCTGGAGCGCTTGAAGCTGCCCGGCGGCGCGCTCGACGGAATCAAGGAGCCGGCAAAGGGTTTCGTCATCCGTGGTGGCCGCGAGATGGAGAACCACTTCGAATGCCTGTGGGATCTGTTCCGATCGGTGCCCTCGATCGAGATCGAGGGCGCGAGCGTTCTCGACGAGTTCTACTGGCTGAACAAGGACGATCCGAACTACTCGCTGCAGCGCGCCACCGTGGATCGCGGACAGGACGCGCATACCGACGGGCTCTTCGCGCTGAACGACAGGGCACAGAAGGACCTCGCGAAGATCTTCCTCGCCACCCGCGAGGAGATGGAGAACAAGCGCATCGACGAAGTGTTCGGCAAGGACTTCCTGCAAAGCAACTTCTGGCTGTACTGGCGCACGATGTTCGCCTTCGAGGAGTGGCACAGCGCGCTGGAGATGAAGCTGTACCTGCACCGGTTCGTCCACCACATCGGCGGACTGCCGGACTTCTCGGCACTGAAGTTCACCAAGTACAACCAGTACGAATCGCTGGTGCTGCCGCTGTATCGGTGGCTGCTCGATCAGGGCGTGACGGTCCGGTTCGATACCGAGGTCACCGACATCGACTTCGACATCACCCCGGATCGCAAGCAGGCCACCGGTATTCACTGGGTTTCGGACGGGGTCGAGGGTGGCGTCCGGCTGGGCCCGGACGATCTGTTGTTCACCACGATCGGGTCGCTGGTGGAGAACTCCGACGAGGGCGATCACCACACCCCGGCGAAGCTGAACGAGGGACCGGCACCCGCATGGGAATTGTGGCGGCGGATCGCGGCCGTGGACCCCGCCTTCGGCCGCCCCGACGTCTTCGGATCCCATATCCCCGAGACCAAATGGGAATCGGCGACGGTCACCACGCTCGATCAGCGCATCCCGGAATACATCCGCAAGATCTGCAAGCGGGATCCGTTCAGCGGCAAGGTCGTCACCGGCGGAATCGTCACCGCCCGCGATTCGAGCTGGCTGCTGAGCTGGACGGTGAACCGGCAGCCGCACTTCAAACAGCAGCCGGCCGATCAGATCGTGGTGTGGGTCTACTCGCTGTTCGTCGACAAGCCGGGCGACTACGTGCACAAGACGATGCAGGAGTGCACCGGCGAGGAGATCACCCAGGAGTGGCTGTACCACTTGGGCGTTCCGCTCGACGACATCCCGGAACTGGCGGCCGAGGCGGCGAAGTGCGTGCCGGTGATGATGCCGTACGTCACCTCGTTCTTCATGCCGCGCCAGGCCGGTGATCGGCCCGACGTGGTGCCGGAGGGCGCGGTGAACTTCGCCTTCATCGGCCAGTTCGCCGAAACGAGCCGGGACTGCATCTTCACCACCGAGTACTCGGTGCGCACCGGTATGGAGGCCGCTTATCGGCTGCTGGGCATCGAGCGCGGCGTGCCGGAGGTGTTCAACTCCACCTACGACGTCCGCAGCCTGCTCAACGCGGTCGGCCACATGCGCGACGGGGCCGCGCTGAAGATTCCGGGTCCGGAGGCGTTGCGGCGCAGGCTCATCGGGAAGTTGGAGAGTTCGGAGGTCGGGCAGCTGCTCTCCGAGTACGGGCTCATCGCCGACAAGTAGACGGGATTCAGTCGCGGGGATCGGTCTTCGGCCGGTCCCCGCTTCGCCGCGCGAAGGTGGACAGGAGTTCCCGTGCCTGCTCACCGCCGTCGAGCAGGCGCCCGGTGCGGCGGGCGATGCGCCACCCGTCGGATTCGCGGCGAAGTTCGAGCCGGTGCACACTCGCGCGCAGCACCTCGTAACCCTCCGATTCGCGGTGTATCAGCAGTGATTCGAAGACCGCGAGCGCCTCGTCGCCGTCGATATCGATGCGTGCGGGGCCCTGGAAATGCGCCGAACCGGACCTGATCAGGCCCTGATGTGCGGGCGAGTGCACCATCGCGCGCACCTGGTCCCGGCCCCGCATCCGCCATCCCTCGACATCGTATTCGCCGTCGGGACACCATAATTCGGCAGTCGCCTCGGCCTCTCCGGCGTCCACCAGCGGTCCGTAGGAGGCGATGAGGCGCATGATCGCCAGTTCGTCCTCTACCCGCCGCAATCGGCGCAGGACGTCCGTCGGTTCGATCTCGGCCATCGCGTTCTCCTCTCTCTCGGGCTCACCGGTTCGCCAGTTCGGCCAGTACCGCCAGCTGATCGCAGTACTGGTCGGCCGAGTTCGCGGTGACGGTACATCCGGCCAGTGTGGCGCCCGCATCCGCGAGAGCCGCCAGCCGCCGCGTCACCCGGTCCGGCTCGCCCAGCGGGTCCAGCGGACCGGCGGGGAGCACCACCTCGAACCCGGGCGGCGAATCGACCTGCGAGAGCATCGTTTTCAGCTCGGCCGTCGGCAACCCGAACGGCATCCACCCATCGCCGAAGCGGACCGCGCGGCGCAGCGAGCGCATGGTTCGCCCGCCCACCCAGATCGGCACCCGGAACTGCACTCCGGCCGGTTCGACGATCATCCCGGAGAAGCTGTAATGCGTTCCGGCATACTCGGGTTCGCGCACGCCGAACGCGGCGCGCAGCGCGGCTATCGCATCGTCGGCGCGCTCTCCGCGCCCCTCCCAGGTGGCCCCGAGCAGATCGAATTCCGCCCGCAGAGATCCCACCCCGACCCCCAGGACGACCCGCCCGCCACTGATCCGGTCCAGGGTGCCGTAGCGCTTGGCGATCTCGAGCGGGTGGTGGTACGGCAGCACCAGCACCGAGGTGGCGAGCCGGATCCGGGTGGTGCGGGCGGCCAGATACGACAGCGTGGCCACCGGATCCCAATAGGTCGCACCTCGGGACGCGGCCACCGACGCCGGTACCGCGGTGTGTTCACTGCAGGTGAGGTGGTCGAATCCGAGCCGATCGGCGGCCTCGGCGATGCGGGCGAGCTCGTCCGTCCCGGCGTCGGCCTCCCACGGCGAGTACTGCCCGGGAAACCGCACCACGATCGGCGAGGACAGGGCCAGGCGCAGCGGCGCGCTCATCGCGGATCCGGTTCGGCGCCGATCAGCTTCTGCATCCGGCGATGCCCGCCCAGCACGATCGCCGCCCGGTCCGGACCGCTGCTGCGCGCCGCCGTCTCGGCATTGCCGCCCGCGACGAACACCGGTCCGTTCGCCAGCTGCTCGAGCCCTTCGCGCGCCACATCGGCCGGTTCGGCCACGAGCATTCCGGGAATGTCGAAATTCAATCCCGCCCGCGCCATCGCCGGCGTCCGGGTGACACCCAGCACCAGATGCAGCACATCGACGTTGTAGTCCCGCAGTTCCAGCCACAAGCTCTCGGCGAAGATCCGCAGATACGCCTTGGAGCCGCCGTAGACGGTGTGGCGGGCCGAACCGCAGTACCCGGTGAGCGAGCCGACCAGCACGATGCCGCCGCGGCGCCGTTCGCGCATGCCACGCCCGAAATGATGGACCAGCGCCAGTGGCACGGTGACGTTCAGCGCGTTCATGGCGGCGAACGCATCGAGATCGCCGTCGAGGAATTCGGCACTGTGGGTGTTGGCCCCCGCGTTGTAGACGAGCAGACCGACCTCCACGTCGGCGGTGGCGGATTCGACGCGAGCCGGTGCGTCGGCCGCGGTGAGATCGACCACCACCGTCCGGACCTGGACACCACGGGCGGCAACACGGTCGGCGGTCTCGGCCAGCGGGCCTTCCCGCCGCGCCAGCAGGACGATATTGATCCCCGCGGCGGCGAGCCGGTCGGCGAACTCCGCGCCGACCCCCTCCGAACCGCCGGCGATGACGGCCCACGGTCCGTAGCGGTGCGGATCGATGATGTCGTTCGGTTCTGCGGCCATGCCCGGACGGTAACCGAAACACGTTTCGGCTCGGCGCGCGCTCCCGCTCACCGGACACTCCGCACCGCGAAGGAAAGCACTGCTCAGGGTGAAATGAACGCTGTTCACTAAATTGCCCAAAGATGCTGTGCCGCAACGTTTTCAGTTCGTGATCATGCCGATCGCCCACACGACGCATTCGCCAGTATTTTCGAACATGGTTGCCGAGCAGCGTTTTCCCGGAAACGGGACACTCGGTATCACATTTCTTCATTTCGAAAACTCGCCGTGAAACTTGCATTTCGAAGGCGCCGGACGGCGTGAACACTTCGGGTAGCGCACCCTCGAGGTCGGGGTTATGCTCGTGCGCGAATTTCGAAATCGTCTGGCGGTCCGCGCATTCGAGTCAGCCGTGCACAGCGGAAGGTGGGGGAACTGTGCCATCTCCGCACAGGTGGATGTGGATCCGGAAGTATCGATCGTGACCTATTCAGTGAATTCACCGCAGGCTCCCGGCGGGGCCGCCACATCCCGGCCGGCGCGACGAGTACCGGCCTTTCTCCTTCCCGCGACGATCTGTGTCTTCACCGGCGCCGCGGCCTGCCTCGGCATGCTCCGGTTCGCGCCCGAGACCGAACGAGTGGCCTTCGCTGTCGCCGCCGGGGCCGTGGGGCTCGCCTTGGCCGTGACGTCGGGATTCGCCGGACACTACCGTGACCAGGCAATTCGCTATCGGGAGGCGAACGATCGAGCCGAGCGGGCGGCCGCGAACTACGTCGCCGAGAGCGAGGCGCGCCTGGCCGCCGCCCACGACACCGCGACCGTGGCGCGGCGGGAGGCGAGCGGCAGCGAGAACCGCCGGGTAGCCGCGATGGCGGCGTTCGCCGGCGCCGCCGGGCGAATGCAGGCGATGACCACCTCGATGCTGGCCGAACTGCGCGAAATGGAACATCGGCACGCCGATCCGTCGGTGCTGGCCGATCTGCTGACCCTCGATCATCGCACCGCGCAGGCCGGACGCCTGGCCGACAGTATCGCCGTGCTCAGCGGCGCCCGCTCCGGTCGCCGGTGGGCGAAACCCATTGCGATGGAATCGATTCTGCGCGGCGCCATGGGTCGCGTCGCGGGCTACCGCCGGGTGCGCCTGCGCGCGGTCGCCGAAATCGCGATCGCCGGTCATGCCGCCGAGGGAGTCATGCACGCGCTGGCCGAGCTGATCGACAACGCGTGCAACTTCTCCCCGCCCACCACCGAAGTCCACGTCTACGCCGCCGAAGTGCCGGCCGGCGTCGTGGTCACCATCGAGGACAGCGGACTCGTGATGAGCGAATCCGCCCTGCGCCGCGCCGAACAGGCGGTATCAGGCACCCTGACCGGACGCGGAGCCGATACCGATCTGTCCTCGTTGACCGGCACCCGGCTCGGGCTCGCGGTGGTCGGCAACCTGGCGCGCAAACACGCGCTCACCGTGTCGTATCGCCCGTCGGCGATCGGCGGCACGGCGGTCGTCGTGGTCGTTCCGCGCGATCTGACCACGCGCCTGGACCGCTCCCCCGGCTCCACCGCGACGATCCAGCTGCCGCCCGCGGAGCGGGTCACGACTCCGGCCGCCCTTCCGGCGAGTCCGTTCGGACCGCCCGTCACCGACGACCGGGAAGCAGGCGTGCCCACCTCGGCCACGGAACAACCTGCCACGCAACAGTTTCCGCCTATCGACCGGTCGGCGGAGCCACTGCCCAAGCGCCGCCGTGGCAGCACGCTCGCCGCGGTCCATCCCGACGGCCTGCGCGGCGCCACCGCCGAGGATTCGGCCTACCCGCGGACGCGACCCTCAGCCCTCGGCGCCTTCCAGCGCGCGGTCTCGGCCCCGGATTCCCCCTCCCCTTCGATTGCCCTGGAGAACGATCGATGACCACTTCCGTACCGGCGCACCTGGATTGGCTTCTGGACCAGCTGCTGGCCCGCACCCCGCACAGCCGCCACGCCCTGCTGCTGTCCAGTGACGGCCTCAAGATCTGCCATACCCCGGAACTGTCGGTGGACAAGGCCGATCAGCTGGCCGCGATCGCGGCCGGTATCCAGAGCCTCTCGCACGGCGCCTCGGTCGAATTCGGCGACGGGCGCAGTGGCGTGCGGCAGTCGATGACGGAGTTCTACGGCGGCATCCTGTTCATCGTCGAAGCCGGGCAGGGCGCCCACATCGCGGTCGTCGCCGATGCCGAAGCAGATGCCGGGCTGGTCGGCCACAACATGAGCGAACTGGTCGAACAGCTCGGCGAACACCTGTCCGCCGCGCCGCGCGGCCCGCGGCCGTGAGGCGGCCGCGATGACCAGGCCGGGCCGCGACGACACCCCGGACCGGCTCTACACCCTCACCGGCGGCCGTAGCCACCCCGAGACCGACGCCTTCGATCTGGTGACACTCGTGGTCGCCGAATCGGTTCCGGCCCCGGGGATGCAGTCCGAGCAGGTCGCGATCCTCCAGATCTGCCGGGCGCCGACGGCGGTGGTCGAGATCGCCGCCGAACTACGGCTGCCGGTCGGCATCACGATGGTGTTGCTGGCCGACCTGCTCGACGCCGGAAAGATCACCGTGCGCCACCCGCATTCCGCGCCCGCGTGGGCGCCGTGGAATGCCTTGCCCGACACCGCGATACTGGAGAAGGTGCTCGTTGGACTCCGCAACCTCTGATCCCCACCGCACCGAATCCGGCGATCGCCCCGCCCGGGCCCAGGCCCCGCTGGCCGACACCGTCCGGCACGGGCTCAAGGTCGTCATCGTCGGCGGTTTCGGCGTCGGCAAGACCACCATGGTCCGCGCGGTCAGCGAGATCCGCCCGCTCGACACCGAGGCGACGATGACCTCGCTGGGCGTCGGCATCGACGACCCCACCGGTGCACCGGCCAAATCCACCACGACGGTCGCCTTCGACTTCGGCCGCATCACCATCGACGCCGAGCACGTCCTGTATCTGTTCGGCGCGCCCGGCCAGGAGCGCTTCTGGTTCCTGTGGGACCGGTTGTTCACCGGCGCGCTGGGCGCGATCGTGCTGGTCGACCCCCGCCGGATCACCGATTCCTGGTACGCCATCGACCGGCTCGAACATCAGCAGACTCCGTTCGTGGTGGCCTGCAACATCTTCGGGCCCACCGCCCACGACGACACCCAACTGCGCGCCGCCCTGGATCTGGATCCGCATGTGCCACTGGTGGCATGCGACGCGCGCTCGCGGGATTCGGGTAAGCGGGTGCTGATCGCCCTCGTCGAACATCTGCACGCCGCCGGCGTGCGGGCCGCTGCCCGGGGATCCGCCCGATGACCGCGCCGCAGACCGGTGTCACCGCCGGCGGATGCCCGGTCTCCCCCGCCGATCCGGTTCCGTTGAGCGGCCCGCGTTTTCATACCGACCCGCAGCAGTTGTACCGGGAGATGCGGCGCGCCCACGGCCCGGTGGTCCCGGTGGAACTGCCCGGCGGAATCCCGGCCTGGCTGGTGATCGGTTATCGCGAGGTTCACCAGGTCACCAGCGATGCGGAACTGTTCCCGCGCGATGTGGCGCGCTGGAACCAGTGGCCGAACATCCCCGAGGACTGGCCGCTGCTGCCGATGGTCGGCCGCCCGATGCCGTCGATCTACTTCACCGCCGGAGCCGAACATCTGCGGCATCTGACCATGGTCGAACCCGCGCTCGAACAGGTCGACCCGTTCGGATTACGCAGGGCCTGTGAGGATTTGGCCGACCAGCTGATCGACCGCTTCTGTGGGCGCGGCACCGCCGACCTGATCGCGGAATTCGCCGAACCGCTGCCGGTGCTGGCGCTGGCCTGGGTGATCGGATTCCCCGACGACCAGGGCGCGGATCTGGCCTGGACGATGAAGACGCTCGCCGACGGCGGCGCCGAGGCGCAGGCGGCCTACGGCCGGTTCGCCGACCATATGCAGCGACTCGTCGCGATGAAGAAGTCGCGCCCGGGCGACGATCTCACCTCGCGGATGCTGCGTTCGCCGGAACGGTTCAGCGACGAGGAATACGCGCTGGACCTGATGGCCGTCACCGCCGCGGGCCAGCTGCCGACCAGCGACTGGCTGGGAAATTCGGTGCGGCTGATGCTCACCGACGACCGCTTCGCCGCCGCACTCGGCGGGGGCCGCCACAGCATCGGCCAGGCGATGAACGAGGTGCTGTGGGAGGACACCCCCACCCAGATTCTGGCCGGGCGGTGGGCCTCGCGCGACACCCGGCTGGCCGACAAGACCATCCGGCGCGGCGATATGCTGCTGCTCGGACTGGCCGGCGCGAACGCCGATCCGCATGTGCGCCAAGACCTTTCCGATTCCCTCGCGCCCGCGCACAGCGGCAACAGCGCGCATTTCGCGTTCAGCTACGGCGAATACCGCTGTCCCTTCCCGGCCCAGCAGATCGCGGAGATCATCGCGCGCACCGGGATCGAAGTGCTGCTGGACCGGCTGCCGGATCTCGACCTCGCGATCGCCGCCACCGAACTGACTCGCCGGCCGTCGCCGTTCCTGCGCGGAATGACGTCGCTGCCGGTCACCTTCACACCCGTTCGTACCGTGGGAGGTACCCCGTGAATGCCAGTTGCCCGCATGCCGCACCGCTCGTGATCGATCCGATGGTCGGCGACCTCGCCGGTGAGACCGCCCGATTACGCGATGCCGGCCAGCTGACCCGCATCGAACTGCTGGGCGTCCCGGCCTGGACCGTCACCGGTCACACCCTGGCCCGGCAGTTACTCGTCGACCCGCGGCTGGTCAAGGACATCAACTCCTGGTCGCTGTGGCGCGACGGCGTGGTCACCCGGCAGTGGCCGCTGATCGGCATGATCGACGTCGGAGTCTCGATGTTCACCGTCGACGGCCCCGAACACCGCCGCCTGCGCATCAAGACCACCCAGGCGCTCACCGCGCGCCGCCTGACCTCTCTGCGCCCGTTCATCGAATCGACCGTCGCCGCACTGCTGGACGATCTGGCCGCCGCCTCCGCCGACGGCACGGTCGACCTGAAATCGGTTTTCGCCTATCCGCTGCCGATGCGCGTGATCAGCGAGCTCATGGGCGTCGACCACGCCGACCATCCGATGCTGCTCGACTGGTACAAGGCGTTCTTCTCCCTGCTCACCCCACAGGACGAGCGGCTCGCGGTGATCGAGCGGATGGGCGAGTACTTCACCGAGATGGTGCGCAAGAAGGCCGCCGACCCGGCCGACGATCTGACCAGCGCGCTGATCCTCGCCACCGACGGCGGCGAACCGCTCAGCGAGGCCGAGGTGGTCGGCAATCTGCAGGCGCTGGTCGCCGCCGGGCACGAGACCACGGTGTCGTTGATCCTCGCCACCGTGCGCGCCCTGCTCACCCATCCGGCGCAGTTCGCGCTGGTGCGGTCGGGGCAGATCGACTGGGAGACCGCGATCGAGGAGACGCTGCGCTGGGACGGCCCGGTGACACATCTGCTGATGCGGTTCGCGACCGAGGACATCACCGTCGGCGACACCGTCATCGAACGCGGTGAGGGGGTGGTCATGTCGTATCGGGCCATCGGCCGCGACACCACGGTGCACGGCGCCGACGCCGACGGCTTCGACATCACCCGGCCGACGGCGAAGCGGCACATCAGTTTCGGTCACGGACCGCACATCTGCCCGGGTGCCGCGCTCGCCCGGCTGGAAGCCTCGATCGCTCTGCCCGCGTTGTTCGACCGGTTCCCGCAGCTGTCGCTGGCTGTCCCCGTGGAGGAGATCCACAACCTTCCCGTGCTGACGCAGAACGATCTGGCCCAGTTCCCGGTCCGGCTCGGCGACTGAGTTCCGCGCGCGACACCGGGCCGCGTTACCGCCTTTCTCGGTAGCACATTGCTATCGTCGATGACCGGCCCAGTCGTGCGCGAAAACTCAACCGAGAAGGGGCGTGATGTTCGGGCAGCTGCGATCGCGCAAACCCGTCGTGCCCGTCCGAACCCTGATTGCCGTTGCGGCAGTGGGGATCTCCGCGACCGCCACCGCTCTGTTCGGTGGCCTACCGCATGCCGCCGCCCCCGGCCTCGCCGGCCGCGAGGACCAGTGGACCGCCGTGCACGACGGCCCGCAGCAATATCCGGACGTCCACGTGGACTCCGATGTCCGGATCCGGATGAGCGACGGGATCGTGCTGAAGGCCGACGTGTACCGGCCGGTCGACGCCTCCGGCGCGGTCGTCGCCCAGCCGCTGCCGACCATCGTCAATCTCACGCCCTACACCAAGCTGATGACCGATCTGGTCGGCTCGGCGGTGGAGAATCCCGAATTGCAGCCGCTGGTCATGTCCCTGGTGCGGCAGATCAACCTCTCCGGCACCCCGATCAGCAGCTTCGGCGATCTGCTGCACGCCCTCGACGGCGGCACCGTGCCGACCGTCCTCGGCTTGGACCGCAATCTGATCCGCAGCGGCTACACGCTGGTGGTCGCCGATGTGCGCGGCACCGGACAGTCCCAGGGCAGGTGGGAGACCCTGGGCGAGCGGGAACAGCTGGACACCCGCGAGGTGATCGATTGGGCTGCGGCACAACCGTTCTCGAACGGCAAGGTGGCGATGAGCGGCGGTTCGTACGCGGCCGTCAACCAGCTGCGGGCGGCAGAGGACGCCCCGGCCGCGCTGCGCGCCATCTTCCCCGTGGTCCCCGGCAGCGATCTCATGCGTGATGTGGTGGCGCCGGGCGGCGGCGTCGGCACCACCTTCCTGCCGATGTGGCTCCAAACGGTCAATCAGCTCAAGCTGATTCCCGATCTGAAGTCCATCTTCGACGGAACCTTCGACTGGAAGTGGCTCGCCGCCCGGGTGGCGGATCCGGCCACCAATGTGGACCTGCTGGCCCAAGCCCTGTTGACGCCGTCGATGGACAACATGCCGCCCGCCCTCGCGGACGCGCTCGACTCCGGCAGCGATTTCCGCCAGGCCCTTACCGGACATCCGGAACGAGTCACCGTGCCCACCTTCGTCTACGGCGGCTGGCACGACATCTTCGCCAACAGCGCCACCAAGATCTATCAGGCCATCCCGCTGCCGGCCGGGCGGAAACAGCTCGTGGTCGGCGACACCTATCACGCCAATCCCGGCGCCGGCACCGGCGTACCCGGCGCCCCGCCGCGGCTCGAGGTGTTGCAGCGAGCGTGGTTCGACAAGTGGCTCAAGGACATCGACAACGGAATCGACAGCTACGGCCCCATCGTGCTGAATGAGCAGGGCGGCGGCTGGGTGACGCTGCCGCAGTACCCGCAGCCGGGAGCCGACCACCGCCGGGTCTATCTGACCGCCGCGCCCAGCGGCACCACCGATGCGGCGGTGCACGACGGCTCGTTGAACGCACAGCCGCCGGCCGAGGTCTCCACACTCACCGTGGCGCCGGGGCTGGCGACCCTCTGCTCGCGGGACGCGGCCCAGGGTTCGGCCGGTTCGGCGGCGATGCTCGATGTCTGCGCCAAGGACTCCCGGGTGGCCGAACACGATGCGCTGACCTTCACCAGCGCCCCGGTCTCCGCGCCGACCGCCATCTCCGGGCCCATCGACATCCACCTCGAGACCGTGCAGGACGCCACCGACGGATTCTGGAGCGCCACCGTCAACGACGTCGCACCCGACGGCACCTCCACCGCACTGACCACCGGCCAGCTCACCGTCTCCATGCGCGCCGTCGACGATGCCCGCAGCAGCCGATCCGCCAACGGCGACTACACGATTCCGTTCCATCTGCTCACCGCCGCGGCGCGGCAGCCGGTGACGCCCGGCGAACCCGTGGGCCTCGATATCGCGGTGATCCCGACCCAGGCTCGGCTGCAGATCGGGCATCGGCTGCGGATCGATCTGTTCGCGGCCAACGCGCCCAAGGCCATGCCGTTCCGCCCGATGCTCAACGATTCCGAGCTCAAGCCCCAGCATCTGCGCCTGGATCCGAACGCACCGAGTTACGTCAACCTGCCCACCGATCGGCCCATCGGCTGAAATAACCAGCGTTCGAGAGGATTTCAGCGCACGGCAGGGCTTCGGCATCGGCCGCCGGTCACCATCGCGCACTCGATGGTCGATAATGACCGCGAGAAGCCGGTGCGCACCGACGCCGCACCGCGCGGCGGGGAGGTGCGGCTGATGTCCGGAGAGCAACCACAGGGCGCCACGGGTCCGGTGGAATTCGCCACCGTGGGGCTGGGATGGGACCCCACCCGCGGCCGGCGCTGGTTCGGCGCCCGCCGCACCGCGATCGACCTCAACGCCGCCGCCGTCCTGCTGGCCGGCGACGACCCGGTGGAGGTGGTGTATCACCAGCAGCTGATCTCCGCCGACGGTGCGGTGCGGCTGCTCGGCGACAGCGTCAACGGTGAGGACGAGGGCGACGACGAGATCATCACCCTCGACCTGACCCGGGTGCGCCCCGAGATCACCGCTGTCGCCGTGGTCGTCACCTGCTACAGCGGACAGACCTTCGCCGATATCGACAACGCGCGCTACCGCGTCACCGCCGGCGACGGCACCGTGATCGTCGATCGCGAACTCGGCACCGACGGTGATACCGGCATGGTGGTGGGGATTTTCCGCCGCGGACGCCACGGCTGGGATTTCCACGAGATCGCCGCCGGGATCACCGCCGCACATCCCGTCGAAGCGCTACCCCACCTGGCCGCCCTGCTGCATTGACGCGATCAGTGGACCTGCCGCTCCGAATCGCCCCAATACTGTTTGCGTAGTTCACGTTTGAGGATCTTTCCCGCACCGGAGACCGGCAGGGCGTCGACCAGTTCGATGGTGCGCGGGGCCTTGTAGCCGGCGATCAATCGCTTGGCGTGGTCGCGGATCTCCTCGGCCGTGACGGTGGCGCCGGGATGGCACACGATCACCGCGTGCACCCGCTCGCCCCACTCCTCGTCCGGGACACCGATCACCGCGCACGCCGCCACCGACGGATGTGCGGAGACGGCGTTCTCCACCTCGGCGGAGTACACGTTCTCGCCGCCGCTGACGATCATGTCCTTCATCCGGTCGACGATGTAGACGTATCCCTCGTCGTCCATGTAGCCGCCGTCGCCGGTGTGCATCCAGCCGCCCCGCAGTGCCGCCGCGGTCTCCTCGGGCCGGTTCCAGTAGCCGAGCATCACATGCCCGCCGCGAACCAGGATCTCGCCGACCGTGCCGCGCGGCACCTCGTTGTCCTCGGCATCGGCGATGCGCACCTCGGCGTGCGGGGCCGCGCGCCCAGCCGAGCGCAACCGTCCGGCCAGGTGGTCCTCGGGACCGAGAAGCGTTGCCACGGGCGACAATTCGGTCATGCCGTAGGCCTGGGCGAAGCGCGCCTGCGGGAACGCCCGCATGGCCCGCTCGAGCACGGCCTGCGCGATCGGCGAGGCCCCGTAGACGATGCCGCGCACACTGGACAGATCGACATCGTGCACCCGCGGATGGTCGACGATCATCTGGATCATCACCGGCACCAGCAGCGTATCCGTAACCTGGTGATCGGCAATCGCTGTCATCACCGCGACGGGATCGAAGGCCGGAACCATCACCTGGGCGCCACCCATCATGATCTGGGTGACGCAGCCGGCCAGATCGGCGAGGTGGAACATCGGAGCGGCGTGCAGATAGCGAGCGCCGGGCTGCGCCAGATATCCGGTGGACAGACTGCCCAGCCCCGAGATCTGCAGACCGGCGTGGCTGAGCACCACACCCTTGGGGTGACCGGTGGTACCGCCGGTATAGAAGATTCCGGCCGGTGCGTCGCCGCCGCGGCGAACATCCTCGACAGGGTCGGCACCCGCGATCAATTCCTCGTACGACAGCATGCCGTCGGGCGCGGGACCGTCACCGCAGTGGATCACGGTGCGCAGCACCGGCGCGGCCGCCCGCAGCGCCGGCACCATCGCGGCGAAGGTGTCGTCGACCAGCAGGACCGCGGTCTCCGAATCCTCCAGCGAATACGCGATTTCCGCCGGGCTCCAGCGAATGTTGACCGGATTGAGCATCGCCCCCGCCCACGGCACCGCCAGCACGTACTCCAGATACCGGTCACTGTTCAGCGCCAGAATCGCGACCCGATCGCCCTCGCCCACACCCAGCTGCCGCAACGCCGCGGCGAGCCGCGCCACCCGGTCGGCGCCCTCGGCGAAGGTGCGGACGCGATCACCACAGATCGACATGACCCCGTCGGGGTTCTGCTGAACGGCCCGGTGCAGGCCCTGAGTGAGATACATGGTGTCTCTGCTTTCTGTCTGCGCTTCGCTCCGACGGGGAGGAACTCCGATGAGTGTCGTACGCCACAGGCTGGGCAGCCATGGATTTCCCGTCGAAGTTCGGGGGCGGCATTTTGTTGGTTTCTCCAAAGTGGCGCGTATTCTCGGGCCTGTCATGAGTGAATCGTCCGAGGTCCCGAGTTCCCCGCGGCAACGCTTGCTGGCGCGGATGCGGGCCGAGCGTGACGCTCTCGCCGCCCGCATCATCGACCGGGCCCGCGCCGAGATTCCGGACTACCGCACCGTCGAGGCGGCCGATCTGCTTCCGACGACGACGGCGATCATGGACCGGCTGTTCGCCTCCCTCGCCGGTACGGCCGATGCCGAATCGTCCGAAGGCACCCGGATGACCGACTACGGGCGTATCCGCGCCACGCAGGCGGTGTCGATGGAGGCGCTGCTGCGCGCCTGGCGTCTGGCCGAACGCCTGCACCTCGAAACGCTGAGCGCGGTGGCGGCCGACTGCGGCGCCGACGACGCGGTGCTGTTCGAGATCACCCGTGATCTGCTCGAATTGGTCGACGATGCGGCGGCCTCGTTCTCCGACGCCCACCACGAGGTCGAGCGCACCCGGACCGGCCACGACCGCATCCAGCGTGCCGAATTCACGCGCGCCGTGCTGGCGGGCACGCTGTCGGCGACCGAGTTGACGTTGGGCATCCAGCGCTACGGCCTCCGCGCGGACGCCGACTACCGCGCCTTTCGCGCCCGCGCCGACGCCGCACCGCCGAGCGAATTCGACCGTCTGCTGCGACCTCAGGGCGCGGACTACGCCTTCCGCACCGTGATCGACGGGGACTACGCCGGGTTCACCGACCGCACGATCCCCATTCCTGGTGCGGCACTGCTGGCGTTCGGGCCACCGCGCCCGCTCGCGCAGGCCCCGCTGTCGTTTCGGCTGGCGGGCCGCGCCTTGGCCACCGCGGCCGCCCTCGGCCACACCGGCACCTGCGAATTCGACGGTCTCGGCCTGCTGCCGGGCGTCGCTGCCGATCCCGAACTCGGCGCCGAACTCGTCCGCCGCTATCTCGCGCCGCTGGGCAGCAGCGGCTCCGCGGCGACGCTGATCGACACCGTGACCGCGTATCTCGATACCGGCATGCGCGTCGAGGCGACCGCACAGCGACTGATCGTGCATCCCAATACGGTCCGCTATCGCATCGCCCGTTTCGAGGAGCTGACCGGGTGCGATCTGCGCCGGGCCCACACCGGCGCACAGGTGTGGTGGGCGATTCGATACGACCGTCTGGTACGGCCTGGCGCAACGAATTTCGCGTCTGCGAATTAGTGAAGTTTCCCCCGAAATGCCGTGCGGTTGCTCCGCGGTGGCTTAGGCTCGGACTGCCTCGATAGCCCGGGGCTTGCAGAGCGGGTCGCCATGCCCACAGCGTCTCGCTGTCGCAACATCAGGTCAGATGGGGGCTGCGTCCCCGACAGCCCCCATCGCCCCTGAACAACACCGTAGTGTGAAACATCGATAAATCGAGGGACACTATGCGCGGATCCTACGCCCCGTCGCCCGCCGAACGATTGCTGGCCGAGATCTACGAGGCCGGATACACCTCCGTCGATGACTTCATCGATCGACTACGGTTTCGCCCGCGCCACGCCGCGCCGGAGCCGGCCCGCCGCGCCGCGGTGATCGACCCGTTCACCGACACCATCGAGCTGCAACTGGACATCCCCGATGCGGCGAATTCCCTTGCGGGCATCACGCGGTGGTATCCGGAGTTCGATGGGGACGTCGAGGTCGACCCCTGCGCCGACACCACGGAATTCCCCGTGGTGCAGCGCATCTGGGCCGTCCCGGAACGCCACGCGAGCTGACCGGTCACCTCGGCCGGCCCGCCGCTACATCTGCGGCAGCGAATCTCCCTGCACCAGTTCGATATCCAGCTCGATCTTCACCGTGGTGCCCACGGCGGCGACGCCGGCGCGCACGACGGCGTTGTAGTCGATCGCGAAGTCGTTGCGGTGCAGATGGGTTTCGGCATGGAAGGCGGCGCGGACCCCACCCCACGGGTCGGGTCCCGAGCCGCCGTAGGTCAGGTCCAGCTCCACCGGGCGGCGCTGACCGTGTAACTCCAATTCGCCGGGCATCACCCAGGTGTCGGCGCCCGTGCGCCGCAATCCGGTTCCGGTGAAGCCGATCAGCGGGTAGCTCTCGACATCGAGGAAGTCGGCCGAGCGCAGATGGTCGTCGCGCATCCCGATTCCGGTATCGATGCTGGCCGCCTTGATCTCGGCGAAACCGGTGGTCTGCTCGAAGTTGCGGGCCACGTCCAGCCGGCCGCCGACCTCGGCGAACCGCGCCTTGATACTCGCGATACCGAGGTGGCGGGCGGTGGCCACGACCGTGGAATGCACCGGGTCGATGGTCCACGGGCCGGGCGCCGGCGTGCCGAGGGAGTTCGCCTCCGACTGCAACGCCACCGCACCCAATTGCCCACTGCCGGAAGCCGATATCCGCGCGATCTGCGCCACCGGCTGATAACCGGGGGCGGTCACCACCGCGGTGTGCATACCGGCGGGCAGCGGCTCGGTCGCCGCGGCGCCGGTTTCGTCGGCCACCGCACGGGCGAGCTGGCGACCGTTCAGATCGGTCACGGTCAGCAGCGCGCCCGGTACCGGCCAGCCATCGGAATTGCGAACTTGTGCGGTCAAACCGCTCATGACAGCTCCGTGTTCTGATCGACACCACTGGGCTCGACACCATTGTGCCGCACCCCGTTCCGTTCTCCGTTCGTCGCGACACCGTTGGTGCCGGCGACTCCGGTGGGCTCGGCGGCCGGGCGCTCGGCCTCGTCACCGTCGTCGTAACCCAGCCGGACATCGTGCTCGACCTCGCCGCCGCCGACGGCGACCCGGCTGGTCACCGGCGGATAACCGCGCGCGACCACCGTGTACTCCCCTTCGCTGAGGTCGGTCAGTACATACTGCCCGTTCTCGTCGGTGCGAGTGGTCCCGATCGGGGTTCCGGAGCGATCCAGCACCGTGACCTCCGCGTCGGGCACCGCCCCGCCGTCGGCGAGCACGGTTCCGGTCAGCACCGCCATCGGCGCGAGCTCGATGTCGTGGTGCAGCAGGCCACTGTCGGGCACGACCAGCGCGGTCGCGCTCGGGCGCATGTGTTCGGCCACCGCGACCAGGGTGTATGTCCCCGAGACGACACCGTGGCAGAGGTAGTTGCCGGACGCGTCGGTCACGGCCGCGCCCACCACTTCACCGCGCAGATCGGTGAGGGTGACGGTCGCACCGGCCAGCGGCTCTCCCGCCACGGCGGTCCGGACCGTGCCCGACAGCTCGCCCGCCCCCTGCAGGGTCAGGTCGAGGCGCTGGGTGCGTCCGTCGGCGGTGACGTTGACCGCGGCCGGCTGGTGACCGTTCGCGGAGACGATCAGCACGTAGTTGCCCGCGCCGGGCGGCTCGATCGAATAGCGGCCGCCGCTGTCGCCGGTCGAACGCGAAACCTGGTGTCCGCGTTGGTCGATCAGCGTCAGCGCGGCGCCCGCGACCGGTCGGCCGTCGGCCCGCTGCACCTGCCCGCCGATGGCGTGGCCGCTGCCGTGGGAGTTGACGACAGGAGTGTTTGTCATCGCCGAAACCTCCGCAATTCGATGTGATTCGTGCCCGTTGGCCGCAGCGTGCCGACCCGCCGACGCGGCGGCGAGAACCGGTTCCGGCTCGGAGAGCGCCTGGGCGGCACCCTCCCACACCTGGTTCTCGGCCCACTCGGCTCCGGCCGCCTCGACCGGATCCTTCGGCGCCGGGGCGGGCGCGGAAGCATCCTGCAGCGGAATCTCTTTCATGAACATCATGACGATGCAGGCCAGCAGGGCCACGCCCGCCGCGGCGTAGAAGACGCCGTGCATCGAGTTGGTGAACCCGATCAGGATCGGATCCTTGATCTGCTGCGGCAGCGCGCCGATTCCGGCGGTGTTGGCCTGCAACTGGTTCAGCTTGCCGGCGTCCAGCCCGGGCGGCAGATGACCGCCGAACGCGTCGGTGATCTTGTGCGGCAACAGATTGAACAGAATCGTCAGGAAGACCGCCACCCCCAGCGTGCCGCCGACCTGCCGGAAGAAGGTCGCCGACGCCGTCGACACCCCCATATCCGACCGCGGCCCGGCATTCTGCGCCGCGATGATCAACGTCTGCATACAGCAGCCCAGCCCCAGACCAACCAGCGCGCCGATCGCCAGCACCTGCCACATCGCGCTGTCGAAGTGCAACTGGGCGTAGAGCAGCGCGCCCACCGTCACCAGGAAGGTGCCGACCACCGGCAGGATCTTGTAGCGGCCGGTGCGCTTGACGACCTGACCGGAGATCATCGAGCCGATCATGATGCCCAGCACCAGCGGCAGCATCAGCAGACCCGCCTCGGTCGGCGAATAGCCGCGCACCACCTGCAAATACAGCGGCACCATGCTGATCGCACCGAACATCGCGATACCGACGATGAAACCACCGATCATCACCACCGAGAAGGTGGAGTTCTTGAACAGCCGCAACGGAATCAGCGCGGAGTCCTTCATCAGGTACTCCACCCCGATGAACAGCACCAGGCCCACCGCGCCGATGGCGTAGCAGATCACCGAATTGCCGGAACCCCAGCCCCAGGTGCGTCCCTGTTCGGCCACGATCAGCAACGGCACCACACAGATCGCCAGCGCGATCGCACCCCACCAGTCGACGTTCAGCTTCTGCCGCTGATGCGGGACGTTGAGAACCTTGGCCACGACCGCGAGGGCGACCACGCCGATCGGGACGTTCACCAGGAACACCCAGCGCCAGCCGTCGATCCCCCACAGCGTGTCGTAATCGGAGAACAGACCGCCCAACACCGGGCCGAGCACGGTGGAGGTACCGAAGACCATCATGAAATAGCCCTGGTACCGGGCCCGTTCACGCGGCGGCACGATATCGCCGACGATGGTCATGGCCAGCGACATCAGGCCACCGGCGCCCAGTCCCTGGAACGCGCGGAACCCGGCCAGTTCGTACATCGACGTCGCGAACGTACACGCCGCCGACCCCACCACGAAAATACCGATCGCCAGCAAATAGAAAGGCTTACGACCATAGATATCGGCCAACTTGCCGTACAACGGCGTCGAAATCGTCGCCGTGATCAAATACGCCGTCGTCGCCCACGCCTGCTGATCGAAACCATGCAAACTATTCGCGATCCGGACGATCGCCACACTCACAATATTCTGATCCAGCGCCGCCAAGAACATCCCCAGCAACAAACCGGACAAAATAGTCAAAATCTGCCGATGCGACAGAGACGGTCGCATGTCCGCCGGCGGCGCGACGGTCGGAGCGTTCGGCTGCGCCGGCGGAGCCTCACTGGTCGAAGTCGTCATGTGTATGTAAGCCCTAATTCGAATCGGCTGTTGCGGTGGATTTTTCGGCTGTGGATTCTTCGATGCCGCTGACGAGCAGCTCGAGAAGATCGGTCAATCTGGCCCGTTCATCGGCGGGCCACTCGGCCATCACCTCGGCCAGCCAGCGGTTGCGGTTTCGACGGTTCTCCTCGAAAACCCGCACCCCTTCGGCGGTGGGCGCCAGCACGCAGGCCCGTCCGTCGACAGGGTCGGCCCGGCGTTCCACCAGGCCGTGTGCCACCAGCGACCTGGTCTGCCTGCTGATGGTCGATGTTTCGGTATGCAGCGTGTCCGCCAGCTTCCCCGTCCGCTGCGGACCGTCGTGGACCAGGCAGAACAGCACGGAATAGGCCGATCGTTCCAGACCGTCCGGACCGTACTTGGCTATATGCGATTTCGTTCTGCCGATCGCCCGCATCAACCGGATCAGCTGGCCGCCGAGTCGATCGGCCACATCCTGTTCGGTGACGCCGGCGCCGGGATCACGGGCATCGACGACCATGATCGAGCTTCCTTCTCCCCACGACGCATTTGATTAGCATGTACAACTAGTTGCTGAGGCCAACTATACATACGTTCGGATCCCCCTCGCACGTACCCCGGCTCACACCTGGGAACACCGAATCGGACACGCCGGACGCAATCCGGACATCCCGGGATTACCGGTGGTTTGCTCGAGCTGTCGCATTTCCGGCTCCGATCGATCGGCACGTCGACGCGGAAGGACCGAGCTGACCATGTCTGCGCCCATCGAGCCCGCCCGAATTCCGGCCCGGCCGACAAATGAGACCCCGAAAACGGCGGATTCGGCAACGCATTTTCCGGCCGCCTTCCCCTCGCCGATCGGCCCGGCAACCTCGCCGCCATCTTTCGAACCCGCCTGGACCGCAACCGAAATTGTGACCGAGACGACACCGACGCCTCGACTCCGCCTCGCCGCTCTCGCCGCGTTCTGCGCGCTGTGGCTGGTCGGCGCAGCGGCGGCCCTCGCCGCGACGGCCGGCGCCGACTGCGGGCCCGCCTGCGCCGACACGTCCGGATCGGCATCCGGATCGGCCTCGGGTTCCGCGGGATCCGGTTCCGCCACCGCGGGTCTGCTGCTGGGCCTGCCGATGAAGACGGTCGCCCTCACGATCGTCCCGGCTCCGCAGTTCCCCTCGTTCGACAACGTGATCACACACGAGAGCAGCTGGAATCCGTTCGCCGTCAATCCGGAATCGGGCGCCTACGGTCTCGGGCAGGCGTTGCCGCCGGAGCGGATGGCCTCCCACGGGGTGGACTGGATGATCAACCCGGTGACCCAGATCCGCTGGACCTACGACTACATGGTCGAGCGCTACGGCAGCCCCGACGGGGCGTGGGCGTTCTGGCAGTCCCACCACTGGTACTAGCTCTCGATTGTCGCCGGACCACTTCAACTGTCACAATCGAAGGCAGGGTTGCGAGCACTCTGAATGCTGTAACCCGCGAGGTCATACCCCCCGCGGGTGTCGAATTGACGAAAGGCATCGGCATGTTCGTGCGAGTTTTCGCCCTGTCGTTCCTGGTTGCCGCGGCGTCTCTCGTCGTCGCGCTGCTGTACGGCGGGCCGGAGGCCGTGGTGCTGGTCGCAGCCCTCGGCGTTCTCGAGGTCTCACTGTCGTTCGACAACGCGGTGGTCAATGCCAGTGTCCTGCAACGCATGAGCGCGTTCTGGCAGCGCATCTTCCTGACCGTGGGCATGGTGATCGCGGTCTTCGGCATGCGCCTGGTGTTCCCGCTGGTGGTGGTCGCGATCGGCGCGCATCTGGACCCGGTCGAGGCGCTGCGGCTGGCGATGCACCCACCCGCCGGCGGCGCGCCGTTCTTCCCGGACGGCCGGCCCAGTTACGAGACGCTGCTCAACGACGCCAATCCGAAGATCGCGGCCTTCGGCGGGATGTTCCTGCTGCTGCTGTTCCTGAACTACATCTGCACCCAGCGTGAGGTCACCTGGCTGAGCTGGCTGGAGCGACCGCTGGCGCGGATCGGGCGCTTCTCGATGTTCACGGTGGTGATCGCGCTCGTCGCGTTGGTGCTCACCGCCGGTGTGCTCGCCCCCAACAACAAGGCCGACGTCGTCATGGTCTCCGGCGCGCTCGGCATGGCCACCTACTTCCTCGTCGACGGTCTCGGCGTGCATTTCGAGAACGAGCAGCCCGGCCAGGGCCCCTCGCGCGCCGCCGTGCTGACCGGGCGCGCCGCCTTCTTCGGCTTCATCTATCTGGAAGTGCTGGACGCCTCGTTCTCCTTCGACGGCGTGATCGGCGCCTTCGCCATCAGTGCCGATCCGATCGTCATCGCCTTGGGGCTCGGCCTGATCGGCGCGATGTTCGTCCGGTCGATCACCGTGTACCTGGTCCGGCGCGGCACTCTGGCCGAGTACATCTACCTCGAACACGGTGCGCACTGGGCGATCGGCACGCTCGCGGCGATTCTGCTGGTCTCCACCGGCCACCACCTGAACGAAGTGGTCACCGGCCTGCTGGGCGTGGGGATCATCGCCGCGGCCTACCTCAGCAGTATCGTCCACAATCGGCGCCACCCGGAGCCCGCTGCCACCGAGACCGAGCTGGAGCATCTGTCCCTCGGCGGGGACGAGCTGACCCTGCGCGGCGACACCGGCAAGCTGGCCGGCCTCGACGGCGAGTTTCCCATCGGCCGGGTCACGTTGGGCGGCGACACGATGCCGGCGCGGGACAAGCTCAACACCGAAGCGTTCTGAGAGCCCGCGTACCGAGGCCCGGCGTACCGAGGACTACTGCGCGAGTTCGCTGTCGGCCCCGGTCGTATTCTCGGATCATGAGGTCGCGGCCGCTGACACTGATCCAAGACGAACTCGTCGACTACGACAAAGCCATGGAGCGCATGGCCGAACTGGTGGAACAGCGCCAGCGCGACGAACGGCCGGATACGTTGTGGCTGCTCAGCCACCCGCAGGTCTATACGATCGGCCGCCGCACGCCGAGTGCGCATCTCCCCGATCCGGACCACGGGATTCCGGTGGTCGAGACCACCCGCGGCGGCCAGCTCACCTATCACGGTCCCGGACAGCTGGTCGGATATCTCGTCGTGAAGCTCGGTGCGGGCGAGGGCGTCGTGGACTACATCCGCGAGGTCGAATATCGCCTGGTCGCCGCGCTCGACCGGCTGGGCATCCGGGCCCAACGCCGCGACACGCCACCGGGTTCGGAACTGCTCACCGGCGTGTGGACCGTCGAGAAGGGCCGCAAGATCGTCTCCATCGGCATGCGGCAGAGCCGCGGCGTCACCAGCCACGGCTTCGCCATGAACGTCGACGGCGATCTGGAACCGTGGCAGTGGGCCGTCGCGTGCGGGTTGCCCGACGTGGATATGACGTCGGTGCGGCGCGAACAGCCGGACGCGCGAATGGATCAGGTTCGTCCGATCGTGGCGGAGGCATTCGAGGCAGTCTGAGCATCCGGCAGTCCGGAGTCCGCCAGTCGCAGTATCGATGCGGTTACCGCCGCACTGTAGGCGCGGCTGGCCGGGGCCGGTCGGCGCGCCGGATAGTTCGAGCGGTGGGTCACCACGACGCCGTTGCCCAGTACCACCGTCGCGTCCGTGACGGTCGCCGCGCAGTTGCCACCGGCCTTGGCGGTCAGATCGACCACGACCGCACCGTCCCCGAGGGCGTCGAGTGCGGTCCGGTCGACCAGTAGCGGCGCCCGTTGTCCGCGCCGCACCGCGGCGCAGAAGACCAGATCCGGTTTGTCCGCGCGGATCCGCTCCAGCACGCAGGCGGCGTCGACCTCGCCGGACCAGTGAAAGACATTGGGCCCCTGCGCGTTCAGCGCCCGCCGCAGTTCGGGCCGGCGCCCCAGCACCACCGGCGGTTCCGCCCCGCAGGCGGCCGCCGCCTCGACGGCCGACAGTCCGGCCTGGCCGCAGCCCAGGATCAGTGAGCGGATCGGCCGGCGCACGGTGCGCGGCACCAGCCGCCGGCCCGCGAGATAGGCCACGCTGCCGGCGATCCGGCTCATCGCCGAGAGCGCATCCGATTCACCCGTCTCGTGCGAAAAGAGTTCGAACGCCACCGATTCCACACCCAGGCTGCGCAGTTCGGCGATCTGCGGTGCGCGCCGCAACGGGTCCTGGAAGCCGATCAGCGTGAGATTCGGCCGGCGCGACATCGTGCGCAGATCGTGCGTAGTCGGCTTCACCCAGGCCAGCACATCGCAGGCCGCGACCACGGTGACCGGATCCGCCGCGATCGCCGCCCCCGCGGACCGGTAGGCCGCGTCGCCGAAACCGGCCGCCCGCCCGGCATTCGCCTCCACCACGACTCGCATCCCGGCCGCGGTCAGCCGTCGCACACCGTCCGGTGTCAGCGCCACCCGCCGTTCCCGGGCAGCCGTTTCGCGCAGCACGCCGACGATCACGCCGGTGGCTCCGCGATACCGCGCCGCCGCAGGATGTCGCGATAGGTGGCGCCGCCGGCCAGGTCGGCGACCAGCCCGCCGAGCCGGTCGAACAGCTCGTCGATCAACTCCCGGGACTCGGTGCCGGGGCCGTGCCGGGGCGCGAGGACGTTGAGCCGCACCCCCGGCCGCGGTGATCCGGTGCGGCCCAGCGCGACGCTGTCGATTCCCGCACCGGCCAGCAGCAGATCCTCGAACGCGGCGCTGTCGTCGATCCCCGCCGCGTCCAGAAGAGTGGAATCGGCGACCACGGACAGGAACATGCTGGCTCCGGAACCCAACGGCCGCAATGTGTTCGCCCCGAATTCGGCGTTGATCGCGGCGATCCGCTCCAAGGCGGTGTCGAACTGTTCGCGCACCAGCTTCCGGTTGTGCTCGAAATACGCGTCGGGCGTATGGTCCAGCACGGCACGCACCAGATGCGTACTCTCGCGCTGAAAGGCGATGGTGAGTCGCGCCCGGACGCGCTCCAGCCACGGCGCGTCGCCGGAGCACGCCGCGCCGAGTTTGCACGGACCGAAGGCGTTGTAGCCCTTGGAATTACCGGTGACGGTCACCATCCGGTCGTACAGCCGGACCGGGCCCTGGGCGGTCGGCACCTCCAGCGCGGCGAGCGGAATGTGCCCGCCGACGATCCGGTCGAAGGCCATATCGCAGACCACCGGAACATCGGCCGCGACCAGAACACCTGCCAGTTCGCGCAATTCGTCCAGCGAGTACCGCGTGACGACGGGATTGCCCGGCAGCGTGAGCAGCACCGCGCAGACGGCGTCGCCGTGTCGTTCCAGTTCCCGGGCCAGTGCGATCGGGTCGATCCGGAAGGAATCATCCGGCGTCGCCTCCGGAACGACCACTCGCACATCGAATTTCGCGATGTGAGTGGCGAAGTTCTTGTAGAAACCCTCGGGACAGACGATCACACCGCCGGGCCGCACGACCGTGGCGATCACCTCCTCGAGCATCAGCATGCTCGAATACGGGCAGACGACAACCTCATCGGGACGCACCCGGACGCCGGGCACGCCGTCCGCGGGGCGGTGCAGCCGATCGAACAGGCGGGCGGCGGCCGACTCCCGCAACTCCAGCGGTTGCCGCTTGTCGTAGTCCGGCAGACCTCGCCGCCGGATCCGATGGGGAGCCAGATCGTTCCACGCCCGCCGCAGGGCGCGCGCCGCCGCCGGATCGATCTCGAATCCGGTCTCGCCGTGATACGCGTCCAGCACACCGTGGTACCCGCGACCGGATCGCCCGGCAAAGGGCACGGTCTCCGGCAGCTGCCGGCGCAGTTCCTTCTTGCGCTCCTCCGAACGCAGGATCAGCGCGGCGTCGGCTCGCTCGGCATGCCGGGGGCCGGTCGTCACAGCCGCCCTGTTTCCAGCGGCGCGTGGCCGGGGGCGGGGATATCGCTCCACGCTCGAATGAGCGTCTCGCGGAACAGCTCCCGTCCCTCACCGTCGCCGAGGCGTTCGAATCGGGCCAGTTGCGGATCGGCCAGCAGATCGTTGACCACGATCGCCGAACCGATGCGCCGCAGATCGTAGAGCTTCTCGAAGCGCCGGACCGCGAACGCCACATCGTGTTTGAGCACCGAGAAGCGCGTCGCGACCCGGGTCTGTCGCGAGTAGTCGTATTCCCCTACGCAGACGTATCGGTCGTCGACGACGAGCATGCTCTGCGCGTTGCGCGCGTGCTCACGCTTGACCAGCACACTTTCGACACCGGAGCGCGCCTGCCACCACAACTTGTGGTCGTAGGGCCACACATCTTCGATGCGGTCCAGAACGTACATGCGCCGCACCGTGATTCGCGGCTCGTGCACCGAATCGGCGAGGCGCACGATCGCGGCGTGGTAGTCGTCGCCGACGTCACCACCGATGGTGCCCAGATCGGCGGTGTGAATGGCGCGCACGGACTGCTCGGCCTGCTCCAGGATGGTCAGCCAGTCGTTGACCGTATTCCACTCCCACACCGTCGCACTGCGCGAAGGTATCTGCGCCAGTAGCTCTTCCGCGCGTTCGAGCTGGCGGGCGGCGATGAGGCGCAGCGGCTCCACCTCCTCGCGCGCACCCCGGGCGTCGAGGATGGTCTGGGCGATCGTCAGCACCCGGTCCACGACAGCGGGATCCTTGCCCAAGAGCACGTTGAAACGCATCCGCAGGTCGTAATGCCCGCCGGGTTCGGACGAGCCGGCGACGCCGTCCATCGGAAGTTCCTGCCCCAGTGCCGAACTCAGACGTTCCCGCAGCGGCAGCGGCGGCACCCGCGTTCCGTTCTCGATCTGCTGCACCAGGCTGCGTGAACAGTCCGCCTGTTTGGCCAGCGCGGCCTGGGTGAGACCGGACTCGATACGGAGCCGGCGCACCAGTTCGCCGATCCGTTCGCCACCGTCTGGGTCAGATTGTGTCACGATGCGGAATTCTAATCACATGTGGCCCATTGCTTCATCAGCTGAACATCAATTTTTCATTACTCCGATGAACGCACGTCGAACACGGCTCACCGATAACTCGAATGCGCTGGGCGCGCTGTGGATTCTGCCACAGGAGGCTCGAATCCGTTCCGCGAAGCGGACTTTCACTCCTCGATGCCCACCACTGGTAATCAATGCGGATATTCGCTGGGCATATCTGATTCAAGTTGGGCATCAAGGTACCGAAGATATCGCAGATAAGCACAGATGCTTAGTTGACAGCCCCGGAAAGCCGTCCTTAGCATTTAGCTATAGCCACCGGCTCTCCGTTTATCGGAGCGGCAACGACCGCCGCAGCGGCCGGCTTGGTGGAAGGGGAATGCCATGACGCTTCATATCACCGACTGGTTGATGACCAGCGATGTCACCCCGGAATCTGCCCAGCGTCTGCCCTCACTTCCCGGGCAGTGGCTGCTGAGCTGGCTGCCCGGCGAGCTCCTGACCCAGGAACAGGCGCTGAGCGGCATGATCGTCGACGAGATCCTGTCCGATCCGGCTTTCGTGGACGACCTCGGGGCCGTCGAGATGGCCACCCTGCACGCCGCCGAGATCGGCATCACCCTGGACGAGGCGGTCATCCGGCTGTGCGCCCGGGTCCTCGAGCGCACCGCCCTGCGATCCGGCGATACCGGACCGGGCGATATCGAGCCCGGGGACATCGGGCCGGGCGATCGGGGGCCGAGCACCGCCGAATACGGCCCGGTCCGAGGCCACCCGCATCTACCGCACGCCCACCGCACCCCGGTCTCGCCGCACCGGCCGCGGCATACCGATCACGACCTGTCGGCGGCGCCGTCGTAGCAGAGCCGCAGGTCGTGGGCGATCCGCTCGCCGTCGACCGCCACTCGCGCACTGGCGGGCGGGTAGCCGCGACCCACCACCGTGTAGTCACCAGCGGGCAGATCGTCGATCCGGTAGCGACCGTCTCCGTCCGTCAACGCGGCGGCCACCACCGTGCCGCCCGAGTCCAGCACCGCGATGTGGGCATGGGCGACCGGACCGCGCTCGGAGCGCACCCGGCCCGACAGCACCGCCGTCGGCGCGAGTTCGATGTCGTAGCGCAGCACGCCGGTCGCGGGCACGGTCAACGTGGTGGCGTCGGGCCTGCGATGTCCGGCCACCGCGACCAGGGTGTAGGTGCCCGCGACGATGCCGTGACAGGCGTAGGCGCCGTCGGCTCCGGTCACCGCCGCACCGACGACCTCGCCACGCCGATCGGTCAGCGTGACGGTCACGCCCGCGAGGGGCCGGCCCGGCCCCTCGGTGACGATGCCGGACAGCTCTCCCGAGCCCAGCAGGGTGAGATCGACCGTCTGTGGCTCGTAGTCGATCGCGACGTTCACCGCGGCGGGCTGATGCCCCTCGGCGGAAACGATCAGCACATAGTTGCCGGCGTCCGGCACGCTCAGGTGGTAGGCGCCCTCGCTATCGGTCGTGGCGCGGGAAACCTGGTGTCCGCGTTGGTCGATCAGTGTCAGCGCCGCGCCGGGTACCGGTTGCCCGTCTTCGCGGTGAATGCGTCCGGACAAGGGCGCGTCGCCGGGCATGTCGCCGACAGCCTCCGGCAACGCGGTGTGCGCGCCCGTTCCGGCAAGTCCCGGCGCCGATTCCGGCCGGTCGTCTCCGCCTTCCGTGTCCCGCAACGGCTCCGGCTCCCAGGCTTCGGGCGCCGACTCGGCGGCTTCGGTGTCGGCGACGGCCCGTTCGTCCCGCACCGGCTCGGCGCGCTGCGAGGGCGACGAACTGTCCTGCAGCGGAATCTCTTTCATGAACAGCAGCACGATACAGGCCAGCAGCGCCACCCCGGCGGCGGCATAGAACACGCCGTGCAGGGAATCGGTGAAGCCGATGAGAATCGGATCGCGCACCTGCGCCGGCAGTGCCGCGATACCGCTGGTGTTGGCCTGCAACTGGTCGAGTTTTCCGGTGTCGAATCCGGGTGGCAGCACACCACCGAAGGCGTCGATGATCTTGTGCGGCAACAGATTGAACAGAATCGTCAGGAAGACCGCCACACCCAGCGTGCCGCCCATCTGCCGGAAGAAGGTCGCCGACGCCGTCGACACCCCCATATCCGACCGCGGCCCGGCATTCTGCGCCGCGATGATCAACGTCTGCATACAGCCGCCGAGTCCGAAGCCGATGACCGCGCTGTACACCAGCGGCTGCCAGAGCGGGCTGTCGTAGTGCACCTGCGCGTACAGCGCCGCCCCGCACGCGATGACGAACGTGCCCAGCACGGGCAGGATCTTGTAGCGGCCGGTGAGTTTGGTGACCTGCCCAGCGATCAGCGAGCCGATCATGATGCCCAGTACCAGCGGCAGCATCAGCAGACCCGCCTTGGTCGGCGAATAGCCGCGCACCACCTGCAGATACAGCGGCACCATGCTGATCGCACCGAACATCGCGATACCGACGATGAAACCACCCAGGATGGTGATGGAGAACGTCGAATTCCGGAACAGCCGCAGCGGAATCAGCGCGGCATCCTTCATCAGGAATTCCACGAGGAGGAACAGCACCGAACCGGCCGCACCGATGCCGTAACAGACCAGCGCGCGCGGTGACTCCCAGCCCCAGCCACGGCCCTGTTCGGCCACGATCAGCAACGGCACCACACAGATCGCCAGCGCGATCGCACCGAACCAGTCCACCCGGTGCCGCTGCCGCTCGTGCGGCACGTTGAGCACCTTCGCGACCACCGCCAGGGCCAGCACACCGATCGGGACGTTCACCAGGAACACCCAGCGCCAGCCGTCGATCCCCCACAGCGTGTCGTAATCGGAGAAGAAGCCGCCGAGCACCGGGCCGGCGACCGTCGCGGTGCCGAACACCATCATGAAATAGCCCTGATACCGCACACGTTCGCGAGCGGGCACGATATCGCCGATGATGGTGAACGCCAAGGACATCAGGCCACCCGCGCCCAATCCCTGGAACGCGCGGAACGCCGCCAGTTCGTACATCGACGTCGCGAACGTACACGCCGCCGACCCCACCACGAAAATACCGATCGCCAGCAAATAGAACGGCTTACGACCATAGATATCGGCCAACTTGCCGTACAACGGCGTCGAAATCGTCGCCGTGATCAAATACGCCGTCGTCGCCCACGCCTGCTGATCGAAACCATGCAAACTATTCGCGATCCGGACGATCGCCACACTCACAATATTCTGATCCAGCGCCGCCAAGAACATCCCCAGCAACAAACCGGACAAAATAGTCAAAATCTGCCGATGCGAGAGTGTGCCCGGCGCGGTGCCCGGGGCCGGCTGCGCCGCCGGTTCCCGGGTGGTCGAAGTGGTCATATTTCCAAGCCCTGTTTCGGTTCGGCCGTCGATGGTGGAGTTGATTCGATACCGCAGTTGAGCCGGTCGAGCAAAGCGATCAGAGTGGACCGGTCCGCGGCAGGCCAATCGGCCATCACCTCGGCGATCCAGAGGTTGCGCAAGCGCCGATTCTCGGCGAACACCCGAATACCCTCGTCCGTCGCGGCCAGTACGCATGCTCGGCCGTCGATCGGATCGGCGCGGCGCTCGACCAGCCCGTGTGCCACGAGCGATCTGGTCTGCCGGCTGATGGTGGAGATCTCTGCGTGCAACTGCTCGGCCAGCTTGCCGGTCCGCTGCGGTCCGTCGTGAACCAGGCAGAAAAGCATGGCGTAGGCGAGTTTCTCCAGTCCGTCCGGGCCGGCCTTGGACAGCTGCGTCTTGGCGCGATTGACCGCGCGGACGAACCGGATCAATTGGGCGCCGAGCCGATCGGCGTCGTCGAGCGCTGTGGCAATGTCGTCGAGCGCTGTGGCAGTGACGTCGAGCGCTGTGGCAGTGACGGTGCGGTCGAGGCCGGCAGCGGTCATCGGGTGTCCCCTTTTCCCAGATCTGCAGACTTGCTCAGCGCGGGCAAACAGTTGCGGGCGCCAACTATACAGCGGGCGTACGGCGGTGGTTCATGTCGTTCAGAACAAGGTCATCGGCTCGATCGGCGCCGGATCCACGAGGGCCGGCAGCTCCGCGCCGGCGGACCGCACGTCATCGTAGAACCGCCGGGCCAGGAGTAACGAATCCGCATTGTCGGGGGTGTGGACGAAGACCGTCGGCGACCGCCCTTCTCGCAACCACTCGATGACGAGGTCGCGCCACGGCTGCCAACCGGCGACGGTCGCCTCGATATCGTCGTTGCCGTGATACCGCACGATCGGATGGTCGGTCAGTGCCCGTAAGCGGCGCGGCAGCCGCGGCTTCTTCGCGCTCGCCTCGTACTCACCGGGACTGCGTGGCGGCGCGGCGAACAGTGTGGTGGTGTCGAACGGAATCCATTCGGCGCCAATACGTTCCAGTACGTACTCCAGCCGCTCGGCGGCCTCGGGATCGGCGAAGAACGCGCGGTGGCGCACCTCGACCGCGCAGCGATACCGGCGTGGCAGGCGGTGCAGCAGGCCGGCGAGCACGCCGAGATCGTCCGGCCCGAACGAGGCCGGCAATTGCGCCCAGAGCGCGTGGATGCGCGGACCCAGCGGTTCGACCGCGCGGAGGAATTCCGCCAATTCCGTGTCACCACCACGCATCCTGCGTTCGTGGGTGACGGTCCTCGGCAGCTTGAGCACGAATCGGAAGTCCTCGGGCGTCTGCTCGGCCCACGACCGTATGGTGGCCGGATTCGGCGTGGCGTAGAAGGTGGTGTTGCCCTCCACCGCGGTGCAGTACCGGGCATAACCGCCGAGCCGCCGCCGCGAATCCGGCTGATACGCGCGCCACGCCTCGTGGGTCCACTGCGCGCATCCGACCGAGAGTCTCATGGTGTCGACGGTAACCGCCCGCGGTGACACCCACCGCACAGCGGCTCAGCCCTGCCGCGTACCGCCGCGGAAGAACAGGATCTGGTCGCCGTAGTCGGCCAGCGCACGCGCCTGTCCGGCCTGCCGGATCCCGCTGGCGGGCAGGTTGGTCAGCTTGGCGAACATGCCGGAGTTGCCGAACGCCGCGCGAACCTGGGTTTCGGAGGCGTAGTCGGCGCCGTAGTCGGCGAGCATCGCGAAGTCCAACGGCGCCAGCGGAGTGTCCAGCGGTTCCTGTCCGGCCGGTCGGCCCAGCGCGGCGAACTGTCGCGCCGCACCGTCGGCGTACCAGCACAATTCGTAGGTCAGGTTCTCGATGGTGTTGACCGCGAGCACCGGCCACTGCCGCGAAAGACGCAGCGCCAGAGGGTTTTTGCCGGTGGGAGCGAGTTCCCAGAACAGGCTCAGCACATGCACCCAGCTACCCGCGCGCTGCAGCAGCACCACGTCGTCACCGAGCTTCGGATCGGCGTTGAGAACGGGATCGGGCATATGCCAATGGGTTTCGCCGACTCCGGCGAAGGCGCTGCTGTCCACCGGATGCGCGCCGTCGGCGGCATACGCCTCGATCACCGCCGCGCGCACCCGGGCCACGGCGTCGGCGTCGGCGCAGCGCACGCTCAGCGCACCGTAGGAGGTGGCGATCTCCATGGGCTTCGACGGCGGGTCCGCCAGCGCACCGGCGGCGAGGGGTTTGAGCCCGACCAGGCCGAGCTTCCAGTTGATCTCCTCGATCGTGGTGAGATCACCAGCGGTTTGGTAGAGGATCTGCTGCTGAGTGAGATATCCGGCCCGCTCGAGCGTCGGACATTCCAACTTCACCAGGGCGGCATGGGTTTTGCTGGTGAATTCCAGTTCGTCGATCGAGGTCTCACGCAACCGGGTGGTCATCTCCGGCGTGGTCCACGCGGAGTACCGTTCGCGATACATCGCCAGCGCCTGTTTGCGCGCGCGGCCGATCATCAGCGTCCGCAGCAGCATGTTCAGGCTGGCGAGGTAGCGGCCCGCCTGATCGGGGTTGGCGGCGAACAGCCCAGCGCGGATACGCACCGCCTCGGCACTGGCCGCCACCGCCGACTCCGGATCCAGCCGGCACAGCCACACCCCGCACTTGGACAGACCGTCGGCGCACACCCCGGCCGCCATCGGATAGTTCTGCGCCACTTGGTGATACGCGTCGCAGGCCTGGCGGATGGTCGCGGTGGCCAGTTCGCGATGACCGATGGTGCGGGCGGCCTGTTCGAACAGTCGCAACGCCTCGGTGACCTGCCCGGCGAATTGCGCGGTCACATGCCCGGCGGTCAGCCAGTGCAGCCGGATCAGCACCGCCTCCTGGGCGGGCTCCAGCGCGGCGGGCGCGCGGTCGCGGTCGGCGCCCTCGGTCTTGGTGTCCAGGCAGGCCTTGGCCAACTCGCACAGCGACGTCGCCAGGCGCAGTTCGGCCTCGGCCGATCGTTCCTGGGCGGCGGCCCGTCTGTGGTCGGCCACCTGCTGTTCGATCGCGCTCAGCGCACTCGCCATCCCAACTCCCGCATCACCTTCCACATACGGTCGTCGACCGGCCGCATCGTGCCGTGCCGAGTCTGCCACATCCGGGGACCGCGCAGCAGCCGACGACGCCCGCGAACCGTGCCGCCGCCGGGCCGCACACCGCCGGAAGACCGGGCCCACTCTCGAAAAAGAAGCGAACCGGTGTTAACTTAAAGAAGAACCTCGAGTAACTTTGATCGATCGGAGTGGCTATGACCACGGCAGTCGTCGTCGATGTCGTCCGGACCCCGTCCGGTAAGGGAAAATCCGGTGGCGGCCTGTCCCGGGTCCACCCGGCCACCCTGCTGGCCGGAGTGCTGTCCGACCTGGTCGCCCGCAACGACCTGGACCCGGCGCTGGTCGACGACGTGATCGCCGGCTGTGTGACGCAGAGCGGGGAACAGGCGTCCAACATCGCCCGCACCGCGGTGCTCGCGGCCGGATTTCCGGAGGCCGTCCCCGCCACCACCGTGGACCGCCAATGCGGCTCCAGCCAGCAGGCCGCGCACTTCGCCGCTCAGGGCGTGATCGCTGGGGCCTACGACATCGCCATCGCCTGCGGTGTGGAGTCGATGTCGCGGGTCCCGATGTTCTCCAACGGCCAGGGCGCCGACGTCAATCGCGGCCCGATCGCCCATCGCTACCCCGAAGGGCTTGTGCAGCAGGGCATTTCGGCAGAGGTGATCGCCGCGCGGTGGAAGTTCGACCGCACCGCACTGGACGAATTCGCGGCCCGGTCGCACCGGCTGGCCGCCGAGACCGCCGCTGCGGGCGGGTTCGATCGCGAGATCGTCGCGGCCGGAACCCTGCGGGCCGACGAGACCATCCGGCCGTCCACCACGGTCGAGGGCCTGGCCGGTCTGCGTCCCGCCTTCGCCGACGATCGGTACCTGGCCCGCTTCCCCGAGATCGACTGGTCCATCACGCCGGGCAACTCCTCCCCGCTCACCGACGGCGCCTCCGCGGCCCTGATCATGAGCGAGGAGAAGGCCGCCGCCCTCGGCCTGCGCCCGCGCGCCCGCTTCCATTCCTTCGCCGTCACCGGCGACGATCCGCTGCTGATGCTGACCGCGGTCGTCCCCGCGACCCGGAAGGTGCTGGCGCGCGGTGGTCTGTCGATCGACGACATCGACGCCTACGAGGTGAACGAGGCCTTCGCGCCGGTCCCGCTGGTGTGGGCGCACGAATTGAATGCCGATCCGGCCAAGCTGAACCCCCGCGGCGGCGCCATCGCGCTGGGGCATCCGCTCGGCGCCTCCGGCGTCCGCATCCTCGCGACGCTGGTCAACCACCTCGAACAGTCGGGCGGCCGCTACGGCCTGATGACCATGTGCGAGGCCGGTGGCCTCGCCAACGCGACCGTCATCGAACGGCTCTGACGATCGATCGGATCACGTGTGCCGGTCGGCGTCCCCGACGCCGACCGACGCACGCTACCCGCGGTGCCGGCAACTGTCGGGCACGATATGCCCGGCGGTGACCAGCGCATCGAACGCCGCCTGCTTGATCCCGCAGCCGTCGGTCGAACAATCGGTGTGCAACTGCATCACCTGATGCGCACGTTCCACTGTCAATGGCCGGGTGGGCGCCGAATGTGCCATCACCACAATGAGATAATCGGTAGACAACTCCATGACATTGCCCCATATCCGGTTCTACATCTTGATGTAGCTACACGGTAACTCCGCGGCGGTGCGTCGCGGACGGACAAGTACCGGACAATCCGGTGCCCAGAGGACATCTCAACGGGCACACGAGGATTGCCTCACCTAATCCGCCTCGCCCGCGCCGCTCGGCCGATCGTCGGTGACATCCGGGAAGGCCTGCTGCCGGTGGCCGCCGCGCAGGGTTCCCGTCAGATACGCGGCCTTACAGGCACGTCGGGCGATCTTGCCGCTCGACGTGCGCGGAATCGACCCGGCCGGCACCAGGAGCAGTTCACGCACGGTGACCCCGTGGCGCGCCGAAATCACCGCTCGCACTGCCTCCGCCACCGGTGCCGCGTCGAGTTTGGCTGCGCCACTGGCCCGTTCGGCCACGATTACCAAATGTTCGCCCGCTGCCCCTGAGGCGGCGAGGTCGGCGGGCAGTTCGTCACCGCGCACCGAGAACGCGGCCACGAAACCGGGCCGCAATGCGGTCGACGACTCCTGTGCCGACATCTCCAGATCCTGCGGATAGTGGTTGCGCCCGTCGATGATCACCAGGTCCTTGACGCGGCCGGTGATGTACAACTCGCCGTCGTGGTACACACCGTAGTCTCCGGTGCGCATCCAATATGCCTGCGGGGCAGTGCCTTCGGCGTGGCTGCCGGTGGTCTGCCGGGCGCTGAGCCGGTTGCGGAAGGTCGCCTCGGTCTCCTCGGCACGACCCCAGTAGCCGATTCCCATGTTCTCCCCGTGCAGCCAGATCTCGCCCACCCGGCCGTCCGGTAGTTCGGCGCCGCTGTCGTCGACGATCACCGCCCACTGTGAACGCGCCACATACCCGCAGGACACCTGTGCCACGGCGTCTTCCGCGTCCGGGGCGACCTCGACCAGGTGTCCGGCATTGAGGCGGGTGCGGTCGGCGTAGACGACCCGCGCGGCGTCCTCGCGCCGGGTGGCCGACACGAACAGGGTGGCCTCGGCCATCCCGTAACACGGCTTGATCGCCGTCTTCGGCAATCCGTAGGGCATGAAGGCTTCGTTGAATTTCGCCATCGACGACACCGACACCGGCTCACTGCCGTTGATCAGACCGATCACGTTCGACAGATCGAGGTGCTCGCCCGCCTTCGGCCGCCCGCGCGCCGCCGCGTGTTCGAAGGCGAAATTCGGGGCGGCGGCATAGGTCGCCGCGCCGTCGGAGGCGGCGGCCAACTCCTTGATCCAGCGATAGGGCCGCCGGACGAACGCGCTCGGCGACATGATGGTGATGAACTTGCCGCCGATCGCCGGCAGGATCACACACAGCAGACCCATGTCGTGGAACAGCGGCAACCAGGTGACGCCGCGGGCGGTTTGGTCGATGCCGAGCGCGTCGATCATCTGCAGCAGATTGGTGCCGACCGAGCGATGCGTGATCTCCACGCCGGCGGGCGTGCGAGTGGAACCGGAGGTGTACTGCAGATACGCGACGCTGTCGATGGTGATGTCGGGCTCGGTCCAGCCCGCGCCGACACTGTCGGGAATCGCGTCGACCGCGATGATGCGCGGACGCTGCCCCGCCGGCATGCCGCGGAAGAATTCCCGCACCCCGGCCGCCGCGGAACTCGCGGTCAGGATCGCGGTCGGCCGGCAGTCGCCGAGTACGGCGTGCAGCCGGTCCGTGTGGCCGGGCTCGTCCGGATCGAACAGCGGTACAGCGATATTGCCCGCGTACACCGCCGCGAACATCGCGACCACGTAGTCCAGCCCCTGCGGCGCCAGCACGGCCACTCGATCCCGCGGCCGGGTCACCTGCTGTAATCGGGCCGCCACCGCCCGCAACCGGGCACCGAACTGACGCCAGGTGAGCTCGTGGTACTCACCGTCGCGCTCGCGCGAATAGTCGATGTAGCGGTAGGCCAGTTCGTCCCCGTTCGCCGCGCTGTGCTTGTCGACGAAATCGATCAGGGTCGCATCGCCCAGGATGGTGATGTTGCCGTGTTCGTCCAGATAGTCATCGAAGGTCTCGCCGATCATTCCCTCATCCTTTTCACGCACGAACGTCACGCACGAACAGTCACGCAGGAACGAAAGCCCGGAGCCCGCGCTCGGCGGGGCTCCGACGGGGG
>NZ_BDAV01000007.1 GCF_001612635.1 Nocardia africana NBRC 100379
AGGCATTTACTGTGCCTCCGAGGTGTGGGCGTAGCTCGGCCCGAGCGGCCGATGAGCACGCCCTCGCTGCAACGATCACCAGGATCACCACGAAAGCCCACGGGCACTCCCGCGGCGACGGAGTCGGCCTGGTCACGGAGGCCGAATCCGTTACGACGATCGTCGAATTCCCGGTGACACCCGGCACCGGCCACAGACCGCGCGGAGACATCTCGGGGACATCCCGGCCCTCGAAGTGACCCTCGTGGTCACGCCGTTAGCGATCGGCCTGATGGGGAAACCGCTCACCGAGCCATCCAGCCATCGCCTCCCCTGCCAATATCGCTGCGGGCGTGCCTCCGCGTGCGAGGGGTGCGCCGAAGTGGCGGCCGGGAACTCGGACGTGAGTGACGTCCGGGTGGGGAAACGCTGCGGTCATCGCGCCGACGTCGGCTGGGAAGCATGCCTGGTCGCCGGTCAACTCGATGAGCAGCACGGGCAGGTCGGAACCAGGAGCGGTACGCAGGAGGCTTGCTCTGCTGGATAATCCGGACCAGGTGGACAGCCATGCCTCGGGTGTGGTGAGCCGGCCGAATCCGACGACGCCATAGTTCGTCAGGTCGGGTCGTCGGCCGAACAGGGAACCGTAGGGCCGATCATTGGGGTCCAGCGACAGGTCGACGCATCGGAGGTCGGCGTCGGAGCGGTACATCCTGATGACTCCGGTCGCGAGGGAGATGCGACGATCACGCGGATCGCCGAGTTCGCTGTACCTCGTGCGAGCGTCGTCGGCGCGAGCGAGAAGCTTACGGGCGTGGTCATCGATGCGTGCGACTCGCGCGCGCTGCGCCTCACGATACTTGGCAACGAACTCTGGTGCGTAACGTGACGACTCGGGAGGCTCGGCGAATCCGTTGCGCGGGTCGTAGGGATCGAGGTCGGGATCGGTCGACATCGGATCGGATTCGTCGACGACCGACGGATCGATCATGCGCATCAGCAACTGCCCCTGGCCTACGTGCGGTGCCATCATCATCAGACCTTCAGGTACCGGCATGACGGCGTCGGCGAGCGGAACCCGGCGCCCACCGGGCGCGTGGGTCTCGCGCTTTCCGGGAGTTCGCGAGGCTTGCTCGATGTAGTAGGTAGCTAACGCGGCACCGCCCGAGTGCCCGACGGACACAACGTGTTCGAACCCGTGATCGCGCAGGAATACATGACCGGCGGCCATGTCCAGCAGGGCTTGCTCGTGCAGCAGGCTGACGTCGTTGAGCCCGCCCCGCGTCGATTGTGTCCACACCGAGTAGCCTCGGCTGAGCAGCTCGGGCACCAGGATATGGTGGGTGAAGTCCTGCCGGGGGTGCATGAGAAAAGCGACGGTACTCGCCCCCGGCACCACGCGCAGGATGCCGGAAACGCGCGCATCGTCGGCGGTCGGCAACTCATGGACGCTGACGCTCGTGCCGGAGGGGATTTCGGCCGCAGCGATGTACCGGCCGTCACCCAGTCGTCCGGTCGCGTTGGTGCTCATCGTGCCGTCACCCGCAATGCGTCCTTGTCGTGCTGGACGACGATCGAGCCTTCCAAGCCGGCGAGTGTGCTGTACCAGACGGCGTGGCGGACGCCGGTCGCGCGCCGGTCGATGATGATGTCGGAGTCGGCGGTGATGCGGAAGTACGGACCGACCTTGTCGATCGTGATGGCAGGATCCTGAGCAGCGACCTTCACCACGTTCTCGTTCTCGGGTACCTCGAGGATGTAGATGCGGGTCATCACCGGGCCAGCTCCTTCCGGGCTGCGTCCCACGCGGCGGCACGCTCGACGATGAGTTCGGCCTTGCGGGTGAGAAGTTTGTCCATCGAGGGGGCCTCTCCGGTGGCGACCTCGCACAGTGCGTCGATCGTGAGAGCGGCGTCCAGGTCCTCCTGCGGTGTGACGGGCCGCAGCGCGCGGGTGATCTCGACCATGTAGCCGTTCGGGTCGTGGGTGTAGATCGATTCGATGGTCTCGTGCATGACCTGCATCTCCGTCGGCCATTCCGAGTCGTCGAGGCGCCTACGGTATTCGAGGAGGTCCTCCTCGTCGGCCACGTTGATGGCGAGATGCCGTGCGTTGACGAAGAATTCGGGGGTGTCGTGCGGTAGCCGGGCCCACGCATCGCCCGGCGCGCTTTGGTCACCGGCGGGTTGCCATCCGAAGTAGTAGAAGAAGGCGATGCGGTCGCCGCCGCCGATATCGAAGAAGAAGTGGATGAAGTCCGGGTGCTTCTCCGGTCCCCAGCCTGCGGCGCAGATCGAGTGAACGACCGGGAACTTCAGCACATCTCGATAGAAGCGCACGGTCGCCGCCGGATCGAAAGTGGGGAATGCGGCATGGTCGACACCACGGACGCGGTGCTCGACCTTCTCATTCGTCTGGGACATGATGGTTCCTCCTATCGAAGCGCCCGGGTTCACTCAGCCCAGAACAGCCTGGCTATCAGCGCGCAGCAGCGATCCGGCACCGGGAATATTCACTGGGATATCGAGACTGCGCAGCAGCGAATAAGCTCCCGCGGTCGCGGCCGAGAGCACTGGTACACCCAGTTCGTCCTCGGCCGCCTGGACCAGATCCAGCGAGGGCATCTGCACACAGCAGGAAATGACGAGTGCGTCGACACCGTCGAGGTTCAGTTCGCGCGCCGCACCGAGCACCCGGTTTGCGGGGATGCAGCCGACCTCGGTATTGTCGGCGACTTCCAATGCCCGCCAATCGGTTACGTCGAAGCCCTCGGCCTCGATGTACTCGACGACCTGCCGGGCGAGCGAGTCCGTGTACGGCATGACCAGCGCAACGCGCGCGGCACCGATATCCGTCAGCGCCCGGACGAGCGCACCCGCACTGGACAGCGTTTTCGCGCCGGATCCGCCGAGTGCGAGCTGTTCGGCGATCGCCAGTTCCGTCGAACGGTGGCTCCCGGGCCCGCCGGCCATGATCGCCACCAGACAGGCATACAGGACCGCGTCGACGCCGGCGTCACCGACCTCGAGGACACAGCGCTCACGCTGCGCGTTCATCGCACGCAACTGCTCGGGGGTGACCGCGTGCATCCGCATCCTGCTCGAGTGGAACGAGAAGTCGACTCCCTCGACTCGAGCCAGCAGGCGCGGCATCTCCGTCTCGACCGTCACGTTCGAACTCGGAACGATCAATGCGATGCGTGTGGTCATCGAATCCCTACTTTCGGGTTGAAGATCGGGCTGGCTCACGGGCGCGGCCGCCCCAAACCACCCAACCCTATTGTCAATATTTCGACAGCAATGTCAATAAAGGCTTGGCTTATGCCACCGGCTCGTACCCGAGCACGTGCACGACGGGTCGCCGAAGTCGTCCGGACAGGGAAGAGCCGCAGCGGGAAGACGTGTCGATGCCGAGAGAGACACCGCGGCGATGGCCACCTCGGAGCCGAAAAGCCCGCTGCCGGTTCAGGGTTGGCGTTCGAGCAGATCCAGGCGTTCTTTGATCTCACGGATGAGTGTCGATCGGCTCGGCGGCACCTGTGCGTCCGTCGCCGCCAGCATCAAACGGGTGAATTCGCTGATTTCGGTGACGACGCCGTCGACGTCGATGCCGGGCCGGAACCACCATGCCACCCAGTTACACATGCCGAACAGGGACAGCGACGCCGTCCGGCTGTCGACGTGCCGGAATTCGCCGGTGGCGATCCCCTCGTCGATGAGTGCGACAACCTCGCTCAGCACCCGGCGCTTGGC
The DNA here is from genome assembly GCF_001612635.1 of Nocardia africana NBRC 100379. GTDB lineage: Bacteria > Actinomycetota > Actinomycetes > Mycobacteriales > Mycobacteriaceae > Nocardia > Nocardia africana. The sequence continues at coordinate 3,732 of NZ_BDAV01000007.1, forward strand.
CTCTCGATGCTCGGAGCCGACCGGTTCCGGAAGAACGGTTTCCGAGCGATCGAGGATACGGAATTGAGCGGGGTGCTGGGCGCGCTGTCGCACCAGCAGTTCGGTAACCGTCCGCAGCTTCTGCGTGGGCGTCAGGTCCGCGCGCTCCGAGAGCTCGCTCAGTACGTCGGCCAGCCCTTGGCTGACCTGCTCGACCAGCATCACCAGCAGATCTTCCTTGCTGCTCACATAGTGATACAGAGCAGGTCGCGAGATGCCCGCGGCATCGGCGATGTCTTGCAGACTGGTTGCTTCGTACCCCTTGACGGCGAACAGTTCGGTAGCACGGTCCAGAAGTTCGGACGTGACGAGCGTGCGGCTCAACGCACTGCGAGAGCCCTTCTTCTCACGTGCCTGCGGAGCCATACCCTGGAGTGTATGCATAGTCGCGCTCCCTCCCGGGCGCGGCCGGTTGGCCAGCCGCGCCCGCGGTGGCTACAGACGGACGAGTCCGCCGTCGGCCATGATGGTCTGGCCGGTCACGAAGGCGCTGTCGTCGCCGGTCAAAAAGCAGACGACACCGACGATGTCCTCGGCGACACCACTGCGCTTGATGGCCTGCATCCCCGCGACGCCCTCGAGCACGTCCTGCGTGATGGTCGCCTCCCCGCCCGGAGTGCGCGACGCGGTCGGTGCGACCGCATTCACGGTGATCCCGTACGGAGCCAGGTCGGTGGCGAGTCCGCGCGTGAACCCGATGACCCCGCCCTTGCTGGCCATGTAGTGCGAAAGACCCGGCACGGCCAAGCCCAGCGAATTGGAGGTCAGATTCACGATGCGACCCCACCCGCGCTCGCGCATGCTCGGTGCGAACGCTTCCGTAACCAGGAATTGGGAGTCGAGGTTGATGGCCTGGATCCGCTTCCAGTAGTCGAAATCGAGGTCGAAGAAGTCCCGGAACGGGTAGATTCCGGCGTTGTTGACGACGATATCGACCCCACCGAAGGCCTCGAGCACCTGCTGACCGGCCGATGCGACGGCGTCGGAGTCCGAGACGTCGGCTCTGATCGACAGGGCTTTGCCTCCGATGGCCTCGATCTCGGCAACGGTTTCGGAGGCCTCGTTGAGATCGAGTACGGCGAGGTCGGCGCCCCGGCGGGCGAGTTCGGTCGCGATGGCACGCCCGAAGCCCTGCGCGGCGCCGGTGACTACGGCCACGCGTCCCGCGTGGGTACCGTCCGGTCGTCGACCCGCCTGGGCGCCGGTTCGCGAACCGGCTTGTTCGGCTGTGGAATTGGTGTTGGTGGGGTTGGGCATGGGACTCCTTCAGGGTGATTGTGATGGCGTAGGTGGTAGCGCGACCTGTCGCCGGCGTCGCCGGCGTCGGTCTGCGGGATGGTGAGGTCAGGCGGTGACGATGAAGTCGGCGCGCCGGGCGCCGATGGCAGCGGCGGCCTGTGCTCGCGCCTCAGCGGGGAGCCGAACGCCGACCACTCGATCGGTCTCGATATGCACCCGTTCGGCGAAATCGATACGCGCACCGATGGATTCGAGGTCGCTTGCTCCTTCGACGACGAGGGGCAGGCCGGACCGCCGGGCAGCCTGGTCCACCTTCGCCCGAGCATCCGAACCCCAGACGTCGGCCGAGTTCCATTCGATCGTCTCGTGATCGGTCTCACGGGCGAGAGTGGCGGCATCGACGAGGCGGCACGATAGACCCAATGTCGGTAGCTGTCTGCTCAGCACCCAATCATCCAAAGTGCCTGGTGTGGAGGGCACATCGTTACCCAGCCACGCAAGCGCCGCACGCACGGTCTCGAGTTGATCGCGAGCGTAATCCTCGATCCCAAGATTGCCCGCCCGGGTCATGTAGGACAGGGCCAGCTCGGGCGTGGACCGATCGGCTCGTCTTCGATAGGACTCCCACCAGGCCTGGCTGCGACCCGCCAATCGTTTGAACCTCTCGACAGGCGCCCGGCGAAGATCCTCATAGACGGTGAATGCCGCGGCGATCGACGACTCTCCGGTCAGCGCTTCCGCTAGGGCGATCGCGTCTTCGAGTGCCAGCTTGGTACCTGAACCGAGGGTGTAGTGGGCTGTGTGCGCAGCGTCCCCGATGAGCACGGTGTTACCGGCGGACCAGCGGTCCAGAGACAGTGCGGTGAATCGTCCCCATCGGGTGCGGTTGGTCAGCAACGGCCGACCGGCCAGGGACTCGCGGAAGACTCGGTTGAGCATCTCGACGCTCGCCTGGTCGGTATGACCAGGGGGCACCAGTGCATCCAATGCGGCGAGGTCGGCCGACTCCCACGTCTGTTCATCGACCTCGATCAAGAAGGTGCTGCGGTCCTCGGCGTAGGGATACGCGTGGGCGACGAACAACCCTTCCGGGGCGTCGACTGCGGCGAAGAATGCCGATTCCACCGCGAAATCCACTCCACACCAGACGAATCGGGATCGCCCGAGGGCCTCGTGGACTCCGAGATCGGCACTCAGCTTCTGGCGGGTGCGACTACGGACGCCATCCGCGGCGATCACGACATCGGCCTGGTCGGTGTCGGCAAGGTCGGCCTTGACACCATTGTTGATCTCGACGCCGACTCGGGTCGCTGCGTCCGTGAGGATGCTGAGCAGCGTCGCACGTCCGATGGCAAGGTTGCGCGCGCCGTGCAGTGTCACGTCCGGGGTGTCATCGCGGCGGAAAGTGAGGGTGTGGCCGGCGAAGCTGGCTGCACGGATCTGTTCGGCGGTCTCGGGGTCGGCGCTGACGAGGTTGCGCATTGTCGCCTCGGTGAGGCCGACACCGAACCCGAACGTCGCGGCGCCGGCCGACAGCCGTTCGTGGACAATGACTTGCAGCGCAGGCTGTTTCAACTTGAGCAGTCTCGCGACGTAAAGACCGGCGGGTCCTGCGCCGATGATCTCGATGCGGCGGCTCATGAGCGTTCCTCCTCGGCGCGCAGGCGGTCTGCCAGGTCTTCTCGCAGCGTCTTCTTGGATACCTTTCCCACATTCGTCAGCGGCAGCTCGGTGACGATCTCGACGCGCTCGGGCAGTTTGTATTTGGCGAGACCGTGTGCCAGGAGGAACTCCCCCAGCGTCTCGACCGTCAATGCCGTTGCGCCCGATTCCATGACGAGGTACGCGCAGGCCTTCTCGCCCAGCACGCGATCGGCCATCGCAACGAGAGCGCAATTCGCGACGTCGGGGTGGCGAACGACGATCTCCTCGACCTCTTCGGCGTGTATCTTCTCGGCGCCGCGATTGATGACATCCTTGACACGACCGTCGATCGAGTACACGGCCTTTCCGTTACGGATATGGCGGCGGGCGAGGTCGCCGGTGCGGTAGAAGCCATCGGCTGTGAAGGCCGCGGCATTGTGTGCCTCGGCACGGTAGTAGCCACGGATGGTGTACGGACCGCGTGCACAGAATTCGCCCACCTCCCCATCAGCGACTTCCTCCTCGCTTTCCGTTTCCAGAACGCGTACTTCGTCGTGCGCCGAGATCGGCGCTCCCACCGTGTGAAAGCGGATGTCCTCGTCGGCATCGGCGGGCGTGAGCGTGAACATGCCCTCGGCCATTCCGAACATCTGACGCACCCGGATCCCCAGCTGATCACGCAACTGCTCGGCGATTTCGGCGGGCAGGCGTTGCCCGCCGACGACGAAATCGGACAACGAACTGCAGTCGACCGCGGCCGCGCGCGGCGTCTCCAGCAGCCGCACAGCCAGCGCCGGCGGCACCAGCGGCAGGCTCGCCGTCGGGTAGGTCTCGAGAGCGTCCAGAATTCCGTCGATGCGGGCATCCGGCAGCAGGACCAGGTGCGCCCCTGCGAAGATCGCGGCCTGCAGCGCGAGGGAAATGCCCGCGTTGTGCATCAGCGGCAGCGGGTACACCACGGTCGTGGACGGCCGGTAGTTCATGGCCTCGGCCCAGGCACGCGCGTTGTAGGCGTATTCCTCGTGCAGCCGCGGCGCCACCTTCGGCAGACCGGTTGTGCCACCGGATAATTGGAATACGGCAATCTGCTCGGGATCAGCCTGCAGGCCCGGCAGCTCCGTGTCCCCCGCATTCCGGCCCGACGCGAGAATTTCGGCGTAGTCGGTCGCGCCGCCGAACGGGCCGCGCGCGGCGATGACTGTCGCGATGGAGCCGGTCGCCAGCAGCTCGCGGGCCTGGCCTCGCAGCCGGCCGTCGGCGAAATCGCTCTGCACCAGCAACACCGAGGCTCCGATGTGTCCAGCGAGGTGTCCGATCTCGCGAACGCCGTGCTGGGCGAGCGTGCACACCGGCCTGATGCCCGCGAGCAGGCATCCGAGGTAGGACACAACGGTTTCGATGGTGTTGCCCATCTGGAACATCACCGCATCACCCGGCCGGACACCTGTCGCCGAGGCCATGCCGCGCGCGAAAAGAATCGACCGGTCGAACAGTTCCCGATAGGTAAGTGATTCCTCCGCAGTCGTCACGGCTCGACGGTCGGAAGCTTTCCCGGCGGCCGCTAAAAGCTCCGACGCCAGCGAGGCGCCACTCCAGAGACCGTCGGCACGGTAGCGCTCCACAACGCCGCGGTCGTAGGGCACAAGCCCGCCGTCACCTCGTTTGATGACGGGAGTCACAGAACTAGTGGACATGCCGACCACGGTATGCCCTCGCCCCACTCTAGTCAACATTCATGTCGAATCATTGACATCACTGTAGAAATCGGTCAGAGTGCTAAAGGCGCCGTGTTCCACGTCACACGAGGCCGGATCGTCGCCCGCACCTCCGCCGCATGGACGGACAGGCGCACGTCAACGGCACACGGCCCGCCCGAATCGACACGAAAGGATCCGCAGCACATGACCGCTCAAACACTCGAGGCAACCGATCGACTCGCCGGCCGCAATCTCATCGCCGGCGAATGGAACGACGCAGGCGAGCGGCTCGAGACAATCAACCCTTCGACGGGTTCGGTCCTCGGCACGTACGCCAGCGCAGGCGAGGCCCAGGCTCGCGCAGCCATCGCGGCCGCTCGAGACACGTTCGACAACACCCAGTGGTCTCGCGACCCACGCATTCGCTCACGCGCGATCCACGAGCTCGCCGATCGCTTGGAAGAACGGGTCGACGAAGTCGCACTCATGCTGTCCCGTGAGAACGGCAAACGACTTCCCGAGACCACATGGGAGGTGTCCACCACGGTGGACTGGCTCCGCTACGCCGCGGCCTCCGCACTCGTCCTGGATGGTGGACGCAGCTCCGAGGTCAGCCCCGGTGTCTACTTCCAGACCGGACGCGAAGCGATGGGCGTCATCGGCATCATCACGCCGTGGAACTCTCCGGTGATCCTGTCCATGCGGTCCATCGGGCCGGCACTCGCCGCCGGTTGCACGATGGTTGTGAAGATGCCCGGCCAGACCGCACTGACGAATACTCTGGTCGCCGAAATCGTGGCCTCGACGCAATCCATCCCGCCCGGCGTCATCAGCATCCTCACCGAAGGTGGCAACGAAGTCGCGCCGACCCTGGTGGCCTCACCCGATGTCGACATGATCAGCTACACCGGCAGCACCCACGTCGGACGGGCGATCGCGGCCGCCGGCGCCGCCACGCTCAAGCGACTCAGCCTCGAACTCGGCGGCAAGACACCGTTGGTGATCTTCGACGATGCCGATCTGGACGTCGTCATGAACAATGTCATCGCCGCGACCTGCCTGATGAATGGACAGTTCTGCCTGACCGGGTCACGCATCCTGGTCCAGCGCAGCATCGCCGATCGCCTGCGTCCCATGATCATCGAAGCAATTTCCAACCTGCGGGCCGCTCCCAGCGAGGACCCGACCGGCGACCTCGGCCCCCTTATCGACGCGGCCAGCGCACAGCGCGTCGACGAAATCGTGTCCAGTGCCGAGAAATACGCCAAGGTCCTTGTCCGCGGCGGCGTCGTGGTCGACGACGAGCGTCCAGGCGGAGCGTTCTACCAGCCCTCGTTGTTGGAGGTCGACCGGCTCGATGTGCCGGTCGTTCAGGACGAATTGTTCGGGCCCGTCCAAACTTTCGAAATCTTCGATGACGAAGCGGATGCGGTCCGCATGGCCAACGGCACCTCGTTCGGCCTCGGCGCAGCAGTCTTCACCACGGACGAATGGAAGGCACGGCGAGTCACCCGCAACATGCGCGCCGGGTTCGTCTGGACGAACTGCTGGGGCGTCATCCACGAAGCCTTCGAAGAAGGCGGTCTGAAGCAGAGCGGTTACGGGCTTCTCTGCGGCCCCAGCGCGATCACCGAATTCCAGGACACCAAGCTCTATGCGCAGGTGGCACCCACCGCCGGGTAGATCCCCGACATCGCGGCCGACCCCGCGGGCCTTCGAACCGTGGAGGTGGGATATGCAACCGTCCCGCCTCCACCGGGCGGGTGAGCGCACCGCCATCGACTCCGCCCCCGGGTGGGCGACGGTGCCCACCGTCACATTAGATGCTACCGCGAGAAGATAGTCAAGACCGTTGTCGCGCAACATTTTCCGCATTCGGCATCAGCACCGCAGACCTTCGTCACCAGTGACCCGTTTCGCCGGGCTACCCGCCTTGAACGCATCGAGGGTCATATCCGCGCCAGCGCGGGTTTGGTGGCGAAGGTGACTTCGCCCGGCACTCCCGCACCAGCGCGGCGCTCGGGGCCCTCGGTCCAGGACTTCGCCATCAAGTGAGCGCCAAGTGAAAAGGGAGTTTTCGGCGCCACCACATTTTCTTGACGTCGGAGTGGCGAAACACGGCCGGAACGCACCCAACAAGGGCTGCAACGACTTCGGCATCGCAGAGATCGATACAACCGCTGATCATCCGCGCGCATTCGTCGCTGATACCTCTAGACGCCGACACGGTCATCAGCCTGTCTCACACGCGTCGGCAGCCTTTCGACTGCCTGACCGGATCTGACTATCGCGAACTAGAGTGATTGCTCAAGCCGAGGTGTGGGCGCCAAGTTTCCGGCTTGTTCTGCCCTGGCCGAGGACCCGGCACGGCGAGTGCGGTTCGCGTGGTTCGTCGCGTGAGCCATTTCGTCGCGCCCGTCGCGATCATGTCACCGATACCGCCAAATCGGATGGTGTGACAGGTGTAGTTGTCACGGCTCAGGTGTCGGCCGGTATGTCGAGGACCGCGCGGGTATGGACAGCAACAGTCGCAGCCTGCAGGCTTCGCGGGGCCGGTGCGCTGCGCGGCGTGCCGGTCCTTTGCCGTGGCGGTCAGACCGGGGCCTTGTCCACGAAGTCGGCTCCAGCGGCGGTGGCAATGTCCGGGCCGAGGGCGGCGGCCAGGGTGTGAGCGCTGGGCCGTCCGTTGCCCTCGACGAGGAGCGCGGTCTGCGTGGCCACGGCAGCGGTGAATTCCATTGCGTCGCCGGCCCGAAGCCAGCCGTCGTGGGGTGTGACCCGAATACGCCAGAAAGGGCATGTTGAGCGCGAGCACCGCGCTGGCGCGGCTGGCCGATTCGTAGAGCATGCGCCACAGCGTCATCTCCCGCAGTGGTATGTCGCGGCGGCGGCATAGCCGGTCGGTACGGGAGCGTGACACGGCCTTGATGTCGTCGTTGTTCTCGCGTCGCCGCTCTGCGGACGTGGGCAATCCTGGTGCGGTCCAACGTTGTTTGGCGGAGCACCAGGTGAGCCAGGAGCGCACTGCGGCGCGGTTGCGGTTCCAGGTCGCCGGTTGCGCGGCACCCCACAGCTCGGTGAGAGCTTCACCGATCTCGGTGTCGGTGATCTCGTTGAGTGCGTGGCCGGGGCCGATCACCTCGGCGACCCGGTCGGCACATTCGTGTAGGCCGGCCCGCAGGGTGTTCGTGCCGGCTCTGACCTTCGGGGTGTCGAGAAAGGCGTCGATCGCCGGGCGCATGGTCGGTCCGCCACCGGTGGGGGTTTGGCATGGGCAGTCAGTTTCGTCACTGTTGCGGTCATGGAAATTCCCCCATGGATCGATCTACCGGATAACGTGCACGAGTCGCGTGGTCGGAATGGAGGTGCTGGTCGCGGTGCGACTCGCGACCCTAGGTCACCGGGTAATGGGCTGTTATCCGGGTGACCTGATCGATACGGTGGCCGCTACCAGGGCACCACGCCGTCACGGCCGATGAACGAGCCGGACGCGGCATCGACCTTCAGCATCGCGGCCTCGACCACGGGCTTGGCGCCTTGCGCGGCGGTGAGCAGGGCTTGCGTGCGGTTGATGGGTGAGAAGTCGGTCTGCACGAATCCCGGATCGACGGAGAACACGCTGATATTCGTGTCCGCGAGAACCTTCGACAACGTGATGGTCAGGCTGTTGAGTGCCGCCTTGGAGGCTTGATAGGCGGGCACCACCATGTCGGCCGGATCGGCTTGCGCCTGGAGCGTCAGCGATCCCACGAACGACGACACATTGACGATCCGGCCCGAGTCACTGCGCCGAAGCAACGGCAGCAAGGCCTCCACCGTATGGAACACCCCGATCACATTGGTCTCCAGCGTCCGCCTCACAGATTCCGGATGCGCGTACTGGCTGCGACTCGGCGCATCCCATTCAGCAGCGATGCCCGCATTGTTCACCAGCACATCCAACCGCCCATGGTCCCGCGCAATGATGTCGGCGAGACGCTGTACCGATTCGAACGAGGCGACATCGAGCTTCTGCCCCTGTGCGTCGATACCCCGTTCACGCAGCCGCCGCGCCGCGGCCGCCGCCGCCTCCCCGGACCGGCCCGTCACGACGATCGTGTACCCCGACAATCCCAATGCCAGCGCCGTCTCGAACCCAATGCCACGAGTCGAGCCCGTCACCACCACAATGTCCGCCATACCTGTTCCTCTCCGGATGCCTTGTCCCGAAGGACCTTCCCTCCGAGAATGGCGGCAAGGACTTCGTAGCACCGGCGGGAAACCGACCTGACGTTCCGCTCACACCATGGTGCCATGCAGGCACCCGCCGGGACCGAAGCCTCGCCCGCAAGAGCCACGTGTGACTCTTCGGATCTGTGCCCTCACGGGCCTGTCCGCACCCGCAATCCGGCCAGGGGCCAGAACTTCGGGGTCACCGACTGGTAGGGACCGGTATTCAGGTAGTCGGTATTCAGGCTGACCGAGCCGGCAATGGTCAGCGGTCGTGGTCACCTGGCGCGTAGCGGTTCCAGGTGCCTCCGGCTTGGTCACGATGCCGATGTGCTGTGGTGTAGTGGATGCCGAGAGCATCGGCGACCACCGGCGCCGGTGCCTGCAAGACGAGTTGCGGGAGGGCGGAAATCCTGCCGTTGATGGTGGGGACGCCGTTCTTGGCGTATCGCTGGCCGAGTGTTTCGGGGCGGAGCAGTTGGCCGGCGCGGCGGCCTGGAACAGCCAGCGGGAGTTCGGGTTCGTCGCGGTGCGCATGTTCGTGCGCTCGTCGATCAGTTCGAGGACCACACTCGCGAAGGGTTCGGGAACTGGTGTCGGTGGTTCGCCGAATCGGATCGAGACACTGTCGGCGGTGGTGAGGACGTCGTCGATGGTGAGCGGGACGATTCTGCTGAGCGGCTGCCCGTAGAGCAGCAAGAGTGTGAACGCGACCCGCAGTCGAAGCTCGATCTGGTTGTCGGTCAAAAGCTTTCGAAGGATCTGCAGCCGCCGGTGCTGACTGAGCGGCGCCGCTGGCCGGGCTGGTGTGGTCGGGACTCCAGTTGGGGCATGCAGTTGGTGGAAACCACCCAGTCGAAGAATGGCTTGCCGCTGACCCGTTGGTGACCGAGATGGGAGGCGTGCCAGCGGTCGAGCGCGGCCTGGTCGCAGCCGCGCAGCGAAAGGTCGGTCTCGCGGAGCCAGATCAGGAATTCGGTGGCCCGCATGATCTGAGCGCCAGCGTTGCGGCGACTGGAAGTTGTCAGCGGTCGGTGTTCGGCCCGGGCCCGCAACCATGGCTGGACCTTCCAGGTGGCGAACTCTTTCACGACGATGGTGTGGTTGCTGATCGCGGCGAGGTGTTCGGGCCGCCGGCGTTCGAAAAGGAGCAGTTGCGTTTCGATCCCGCCGTCCGGGTCGATGGTGTAGCTGCGGTCGAACGCGGTCATGTCGACCACGAGGCCACCGCCGCCGGGTCTCCGTAGCTGCGCCCCAGCCCCCGAGCGATGACGCCGCGTGGTCCCGCCTCCCTGACCGCCACAGACATCAAGCAGGAATATCTACTGACATGGATTGGGAAAACCCCAGTTCGAACCACTGACAATCTGGTGGCAACTCGCAGTGAGGAGTGATCCACGTGCAATGTCCCAACTTCGTGACTTCACCGGCACTGTCCACGACATGAATGCGCTCCTAGAAACCTGGGGCCGGGGCAGAACAGCGTGAGGGAGCTGAACCTTCCCCCGACCCCGAGCTGCTCTGCGCGATGACCTATGCCCTGTGGTCAGCGCCCGGTCGATCCGGGTCTTGTGTCAGCGGAGTTCTCGGTGTGGCGGTTCGCGTGTGCTGCGGACTGCGCGGCTGCGCCGTCGGTGGTGCGAACCCAGGCTGTCCGGCGGCGGGATTGGTCCTCCTGGGCAAGGCGCCGTAGGACCGCCAGGACCGGTTCGAGGAGCAATACGACGACCGCGGCGTGCTCGGCGAGTCGTAGGCGGTCGGTGATGTGTTCGAGTCGATCGAGGTCCAGTCGTGCTGCGGCTGCGGCGAGTTCGGCGTAGGGCAGGAGTTCCTGGGTGCTGTACTCCATCCCGAGACGGTGGAGGTCCATCAGGCTCGCGGCGAGTGCTTTGCGGTGCGGAGATGCGGCGGAGATGTCCCATCCCATGGCCCGCAACAGCTGGTCGACCTGCGGAGCCTGTTCGTCGACCGCGCCGGTCTCGGCGGCGTCGACCGGCGTGGGCAGCGCGTAGTGGACGACGCGGAGCGTGTCCAGTGGTTCCTGTGGCTGGTCGATCGCGGTGAGGACGTCGCGGGTGGCGGCGATGGACAGGCCGCCACGGGCAGTCAGGGCGCGGATCAGGCGCAGGCGCTGGACGTGTTCCTCGCCGTACAGGGTCAGGGTGGCGCCGACGGATCGGCCGGGCGGCAGCAGGCCTTCCCGCAGGTAGTACTTGATGGTTCCGATCGGCGTCCCGGTCAGGCGGCTCAGGTCAGAGATCCTCATACGCTCACTCGCTCGAACTGTTCGGTGTGGCCAGTCTCTCAGACACCCAGATAGACGATACCTATTCAATAGTGTCACTATCTAGTTAGAAAGTTGCGGTTTCCAGTAGCTCCAGACGGGATGCACGGAACCCTCCCCCTCCGCACTCCGACGCCTTCTCAAGGCCACACCGAAACTGGAGCAGCATTGCCAGCGCCACGCCTCACCAGAACCAGATCCCACAAGCAGACCCGTGCCGCCTCACTCGGCTGCGGGAGCCGCCATGTCTGAGCCCGTCCACGCCATTCGGGCCAGCGCGCGCCGGCTGCTGCGCAGCAAGAGCCTGTGGCTGCCCTCGGCGCTGATCCTCGGCCTGCTGTCGTTCATCCTGTCCCTGCTCTACCTGGGCGCCAACAACGACCCGGTCGGTTCGATGAAGGACCTGCCGATCGCGTTGGTCAACGACGACCAAGGCACCCAGGTCGCCGGCAGACAGATCAACCTGGGCGGCCAGATCACCCCGCAGATCACCGGCAACCCCGATCTGAAAGACAAGGTCGCTTGGAAGCAGGTCGACCGCCACACCGCCGCCGACCTCCTCGCCAAGGACAAGGTATTCGGCGCGCTCGTCATCCCAGAGGACTTCTCCGCCTCCGTGGCCGCCCTCGCCGGCCCCGCCCACGCCGAGCCACACCCGCCGACGATGACGGTGCTGACCAACCCCGCCGCCGGAAGCTTCGGCTCCTCGATGGCCGCCGAGATCAACCGCAAGGTCGTTGCGAACACCTCTGTCCAGGTGGGTCAGCAGCTTGCCCAGGTGCTGAGCCAGCAGGCCGCGATCGCCGAGCATCCCACCGCGCCGGGCGCCGCCGCGCAGCTGATGATCGCCGACCCGGTCAAGGCCACCGTCGAGGAGGGCCACCCGCTCGGCCACCACAGCGGCCTCGGGCTGAGCGCGTTCTTCTACACCCTCGTCCTCGTCCTCGGTGGCATGCTCGGCGCCAACGTCATCCACGCCCAGGTGGACACCGCCCTCGGCTACCTCGCCAACGACAAGGGCCCGTTCCGCACCGTCAAGCCCGTGCAGCACATCAGCCGGGTGCGCCACTTCGCCGTGGGCTCGGTCCTCATGCTCATCCTGTCGATGCTGACCTCCGCGCTGGCCATGGCAGCCGCCGTCGGCATCATCGGCATCGACGCCTCCCACCTGCCCATGCTGTGGATCTTCGGAACCTGCGCCACAGCCTCGATGGGCATCACCGCCCTGGCTCTGCTCGCCGCCTTCGGCACCCCGGGACCCATCGTCTCCATGCTCGTGCTGATCGGCCTGGCCATCCCGTCTGCCGGCGCCACCATCCCGCTGCAAGCCCTGCCGGACTTCTACCGGTTCCTGGCCGACTTCGAACCCTTCCGCCAGGTCGTCGACGGCGTCCGCTCCATCCTCTACTTCGACGCGCAAACCGACGCCGGACTCGGCCGCGCCTGGACCATGGTCGGCATCGGCTTCGCTTCATCCCTGCTCCTCGGCGCCGCCGTCACCCACCTCTACGACCTCAAAGGTCTTCACCGGACCGCGCCCCCACGAACCGGAATCACAACCTGCTCCGGGGCTGACGAGCGCGTGAAGGGGCCTACACCAGCCTCGCACGGCATAGGACCGCTGCTGGATAGCGACCGGCACGTCTGACGTCCGGCCAGAGTCACCAGAATCACAAGACACAACCAAGACGCGACCCCACATGGAAGGCGCCCGCCCGTGCCCCGGCACACACCCGAAGCAACGCCCACCCTCGCACCCCCAAGGGTGCCGGGTTACGGAGATCGCCGAGGCGTCGGAGTGCATCGCTCAACGATCGCGGCAGGTGCGGGCCTGTTTGGAGGTGGGCTGGGTGGAGCCGGGGAAGGCAGGCAGCGCGCTGGGTATCCGCTGACCCTGACCACTGCGGGGCGGCGCGTGCTGGCGGCGGCTGCCGGCCATGATCTGGCGCGGCTCGGCGAGCGGATGGCCGACTGCACTTCGCGCGAGATCGCCGATTTCGCTCGTTCGCTGCAGCGACTCCATCGACCCGATCAGACCATTGGAGATGACCATGCGTGAGTTCGCGGTGCCAGCCACATTCACCATTGCCGAGGACGAAACCGTCGTCGACTCGGTCTATACCCAGGCCGAGCAGGCTCCGGGACGAGTATTGTTCTCCCGGCCAATGGGCGACGGCTGGCTCGATGTGACCGCCGAAGAGTTTGCGCGTCTGGTCTCCGCGGTCGCGAAGGGGTTGATCGCCAACGGGATTCAGCCTGGGGACCGCGTAGTGCTGATGTCGGCGACCCGGTTCGAGTGGACGCTGCTCGACTTCGCGATCTGGGCGGCGGGAGCGGTCACCGTGCCGGTTTACGATTCGTCTTCCACCGAGCAGGTGCGGTGGATCCTCGAGGACTCCGGGGCTGCCCTCGCGGTCGTGGAAACCGCCCGGCACAAGGACCTGCTCGACGGCGCGCCCGACACCCTCCGGCGGATACTGGTCATCGATGATGGGGCCGAAGCCGTCTTGATCGCCGACGGCGAGAGCGTTTCCACCGAACTCCTGCGAGAACGGCTCGACGGTCTGCGCGCCGGCGCCCTCGCCTCGCTGGTCTACACCTCCGGCACCACCGGTCGCCCCAAGGGCTGCATGCTCACGCACCGCAACCTCCTCTCGGAGGTGCGCGCCATCCTGAGCGCCAGCATCGGCGAGGTCTCTCGCCCGGGGCAGCGGATGCTCACCTTCCTGCCGCTGGCGCACGTGCTGGCCCGTGCGGTGTCACTCGCGGCCTTGGAGGGCGGGATGACCCAGGCGCACTGGGCGGACTTCAAGACCATTACCGGGCAGTTCACGCGCTTCCGCCCGCACGCGATTCTCGGGGTTCCGCGCGTGTTCGAGAAGGTGCGCGACGGCGCGGAAAAGAAGGCACGCGACGGCGGCAAGACCAAGGGGGCAGTGTTCGGATTCGCCGAGCGCACCGCGATCCGCTGGAGCGAAAAGCTGGATAGCACAGGCGAATTCGCGCAGCGTCCCTCCCTCCTCCTGCGGATTCAACACGCCCTGTGTGACCGGCTTGTGTACGCGCCGCTGCGCGAAGCTCTCGGCGGCAACTGCGAATTCGCGATCTCCGGCGGCGGAGCGCTGGCACCGCGGCTGGGCCATTTCTTCCGCGGCGCCGGCCTCCCGATCTACGAGGGCTACGGCATGACCGAGTCCACCGCAGCGCACTGCGTCAACGTGCCGGGTGCGGTGAAGATCGGCAGCGTGGGACAACCCCTGGGCGGCAACGCGGTCCGGATCGCCGAGGACGGCGAGATCGAGCTGTCCGGCGGTGTGGTGTTCGCCGGATATTGGCGCAACGAGCAGGGCACGGCCGCGGCGATGCCCGACGGCTGGCTGCACACCGGTGACATCGGCGTCCTCGACCGGGACGGCTTCGTGTCGATCACCGGCCGCAAGAAGGATCTGCTCATCACCGCCGGCGGCAAGAACGTCTCACCCGGTCCGATGGAAGACCGCATCCGGTCCCACACGCTGATCTCGCAAGCCGTCGTCCTCGGCGACGGGCGCCCGTTCATCACCGCGCTGATCACCCTCGACCCGGAAGCGTTCACCGCCTGGAAGACCGCCAACAGCAAGCCCGCCAACGCCACCATCGCCGACCTGCGCGCCGACCCCGCCCTCCGAGCCGAGATCCAACGCGCGATCGACGACGCCAACAGCACCGTCTCCCACGCCGAATCCATCAAGAAATACGCCCTCCTCGACCGCGACCTCACCGAGGAATCCGGCGAGCTCACCGCCACCCTCAAAGTCAAGCGCCACGTGATCGCCGAACGATTCGCCGCAACGATCGAAAACCTGTACCGGTAGCACTGACCGTCCAGGAGCTTCCAACACGACACCCGACAAGCGGGGCCTGAAACGGCCACGCCGCATGCCGGAAGACCAATGTGCCGAGGTCATCTGCGACCAGGTCAAGGGCAGGAAAGTGACTTCCGCAGGCGGGGTGGCGGCGATGTCGCCGCGGTGCGGCCGGGACTCGGCCGGCTGTCTCCATGGTGGCCGGTCACGTTCGGCGTCCGTCGTGGAGTAGCTGGAGCCATAACGTCAGCGCGTGATCTTGAAAGTCTTTCATCTGTTCGATCAGCTCGACGAGTGGCGTCACGGGCGCGAGTTCCTCCGGTAGCAGCGGGTCGTGCACGATGGTGCTGATTACCGCGCTGCCGAGCAGCAGCGATGTCCGAGCGTTTTCCACAGCTGTGTAGTTGTCGCGGGTGCGGGCGGCGTCGGTGAGCGCTCGCGATGCCTCCTGCAGGCGGCGTGTCCGCGCCGCGGTGTCCCATAGCCGAGGCACGGCTTCGACGTCGCCCGTGCTCATCTCGTCGATTCGGTACACGTGGCATTCGGCTGCCGCGCCGAGTCTGGACAATGTGACGCGAAGCCCGTGTGTGCCGTGATCGAGGTTGTTCGGCCGCAGTGCTACCGCAGGAGTCCAGTGGGCCATACCGGCCAGCGACAACGCGGTGTGGTGTGCGCGCAGGATCGCCCGGTCACTGCGTTTGACGCGGGAGTGGTCGACCGCGTTCCACGTACCCTCCCATGCCACCATGCGCTCGATGCGGGTTCGCCAACTGCTGACCTCGGTGTAGGCGGGCAGCGCTTCGGTCCGAAGCGTGTACGAACCCCGCGCGGTGCGGGTGATCTTCCCCTCCGTGCACAGTCTGGCGGCAGACACTCGCATGTTCGCTGGACTCAGCCCCATGATCTCGCCGGCGAGGGTGAGCATATCCAGCCCGAACTCGACCTGCGGACTGGCTGTCAAAAGATCGAGGATGACACGGGCCGCCGTGGGACGACCATCGACTTGAAACACAATGCGATCCTACTCTGTTCAAATCTGTTACAAACAGCTATGGTCTGGGCAACGTCAACCGACCCTTAGGAGGCCGGCTGTGCCGTCCGACCTTTCCCATTCCCCTGAGCATCGTGCGACGGATGTCCTCGTCGAGCGCGACGGCGGGGTGACCACCATCGTGCTCAACCGTCCGGATCGGCGTAATGCAGTCGACGGTCCGATGGCGGCGCAGCTGCGTGAGGCATTCGTTCGGTTCGAAGCCGACGACACCCAGCGCGTGGCCATACTGTGGGGGGCCGGCGGAACATTCTGCGCCGGTGCGGATCTCACAGCTGTCGCAGATCCGCACCGTCGCCACGAACTCGACCCCGCCGGCGGCGGCTGCGGGCCGATGGGGCCGACTCGTATGGCCCTCAGCAAGCCTTTGATCGCCGCAGTGAGCGGATATGCGGTGGCGGGCGGACTCGAGCTTGCACTTCTCGCGGACCTGCGTATCTGCGAGCAGGATTCAACATTCGGCGTCTTCTGCAGACGATGGGGCGTACCTCTGATCGACGGCGGGACGGTGCGACTTCCGCGGATCGTCGGGCAGGGACGCGCGCTGGACATGATCCTCACCGGCCGTCCGGTCGGCGCCGACGAGGCGCTGTCTTTCGGCCTGGTCAATCGGATCGTCGAGACCGGCACCTCGCTGGAAGCAGCACGCGGGATCGCGGACCAGTTGCTGGAGTTCCCCCAGGAATGCATGCTGGCCGACCGCATTTCCACCTACCGCTCTTTCGACATGCCGCTCGATGCCGCGCTCCGGGCAGAAGGAGCCGCCGGCGCACCGATCGTCGACCGCGAGGGCGTCACCGGTGCTGCACGGTTCGTATCCGGGGCCGGTCGCCACGGCAGCTTCACCCGCACATCCTGATCCCGAGACGAAACAGCCTTTCCAACACAAGAAAGAACCTTCCCGATGAGCCCACTGACCCGAGACCTGATCGTGCGGGGAGCCCGCCAGCACAGCGAGCGGACAGCCGTGATCTGCGCAGACCGGCGTATGACGTTCCGCGAGGTCGACGACCTCAGCAGCCGGCTGGCACATGCCATGCTCGAGCAAGGGTGCGAACACCGGTCACGAGTCGCACTGCTGGTCAACAACAGCATCTACAGCGTCCCGACCGACTTCGCGTGCGTCAAGGCCGGCGTCAACCGCGTGCCACTCAATTCGCGGCTCTCGGTCGAGGAGCACAGCCGAATGATCGCCGAAACCGGCTGCACCGCCCTGTTCTACGGACCGGACCTTGCCGATCGCGCGCGGCACCTGGCGCAGGAGTTCCCCGGACTGCGATGTGTGGGCCTGGAATCCTCATTCGACAACACCCCGGCCCTCTACGAGGTCGCGGCCACCATGCCCACCACCCTGCCCGACGTCGCGATCGAACCGGACGATGTGATCTTGACCCTGTTCACCTCCGGCACCACCGGTGTCCTCAAAGCAGCGCAGCACACCCAGCGCACATACGCGGCGATCGCCCGCAACGTGTTGCTCAACCTCCTACCGGTCGCCCCCGACGACGTGATGGCGCACTCGGCCTCACTCATCCACGCGAGCGGGGTATTCGTCCTCCCGTTCTGGTTACGTGGCGCCACCACGTTGGTGCTCCCCGGCTTCGACCCCGACACCTTCTTCGAGCAGATCGCCACCCATCGCGTCACCTCGACCATCCTGGTTCCGACAATGGTCCAGATGCTGTTGCAGCGCACCAGCTTCGACCCAGCCCTCGTATCGTCGCTGCGCTACCTGATATATGGCGCGTCCCCAATGCCACTGGTCACGATCGAACAAGCGATGACCGCGCTGCCCGGCGTGCAGTTCCTGCAGTACTACGGACAGACCGAAGCTCCTCTTTGCCTCACGGTCCTGCGTCACGAGGACCACCACGGTGAACGGTTGCGCTCGTGCGGGCAGCCCGCACTCGATGTCGAGATCAGACTTCTCGACGAAGACGGTGAGGATGTCGAGCCGGGAACACCCGGGGAGATCGTGGTGCGCTCACCTGCCGCCGCGGTCGGGTACTTCAACGCACCGGACCTCAACGAGGTGACCTTCACCGAAGGCGGTTGGGTGCACACACGCGACATTGGCGTCTTCGATGAGCACGGCTTCCTCTACCTCAAAGACCGGCTCTCGGACATGATCATCTCCGGCGGATACAACGTCTACCCTCGGGAGGTCGAGGAGCGGCTGCTCGCCCATCCTGCTGTCGCCGAAGCGATCGTCGTCGGAACACCCGACCCGATCTGGGTCGAGGCCGTGACCGCCGTGGTCGTGCTGGCGCCCGGCTACGACGAATCCGAACAACTCCGCACCGAACTGGTCACCTTTGTCGCCGAAGGCTTGGCCTCCTACAAGAAACCCCGCAACATCTTGTTCCGGTCGTCCGTGCCCAAGACAGCAGTGGGCAAACTCGACAGGAAGAGCCTCCGTCAGGAGTTGGGCCACCAGAGCGAGCCGACAGCCTAGCCGAACCAGGCAGTCCCGCGACGCGTCGAGCCGTCGGCAAGTCGCGGCATCGTCTCCGCCGGTTTGCACGCAGCGCTGCAAGCCGCTCCAAGGACCACCGATTGCGTCGCTCGCAGACGGGACCTACACAGTCAGAGGCGACGTTGCCGCCAGCAGCGCAACATTTCCGGCAGGTGGCACCGTTAGTCGGTGAGAGCACAGTGTCGTCACCGATTCGGGTTGCGGGTTCTGAAGCGTCCGGTGCTGTGGTTCAGCGGAGGCGGGCGAGCGCTGCTTGTGCAGCGTGGAAGCCACCCATGCTGTGGCCGCCTGCGCCGGGCAGGGTGCGGAGGCGCCCAAGCCTGCGCCGAGTCCGCCGGTGCGCGGGTTCGGCGCGACGCCCGCTATCTGCGACCGACTTTCGGTAGGCCCAGGGCTACCTCGGACACCATGTCGCGCATCACCTCGTTGACGCCGCCGCCGAAGGTGATCACGACGTTCCGTTTGGCGTGCACGTCCAGCGCTTTCACTGTCTGCGCGGTGAGCGGGTCGGCGAAGTCTCCCCAGGCGTAGACGATGTCTTCCGCGATGCGGGCCACGCGCTGGACCCGGGTGGTGTGGAAAACTTTGGACGCCGACGCATCCGCCTGGCTGGGCCCGTCCGGACCCGTGGAGGCCACCACCCGCCAATTCATGATGTCGTTGACCCGCAGCACCGCGAGAATTTCACCCAGACATTCGCGCACATCGTCTCGATCGAGAAGTCCGGCAGCGACGGCCCACTGATATACCAGGTCGTAGATGGCGGCGATCCGGCCGGACGGACTGAGCATCACGCGTTCGTGATTGAGCTGGGAGATCAGATACTCGACGCCGTTGTTCTCTTCGCCCACCAGCATCGAGGCTGGAACCCGCACGTTACGGAAGTAGGTGGCGTTGGTGTGGTGCGCCCCGTCGAGCGAAATGATCGGAGTGCAGCTGAATCCGGGGTCCTTGGTGTCGACGATCAGGATCGACAGGCCGCGGTGACGCGACTCGCGCGTACCCGTGCGGGCCGCCAGCCAGATGTAATCGGCGGTGTGCCCACCGGTTGTGTAGGTCTTCTGGCCGTTCACGAGATAGGAACCGTCGGACTGCTTCTTCGCCGTAGTCGTCAGCGAGAAGAGGTCGGTCCCGGCGTCGGGCTCGGTATAGCCGATCGCGAATTCGATCTCACCACGCAGGATTCCGGGCAGAAAGCGCTGCTTCTGTTCATGAGTTCCATACCGCAACAGCGTCGGACCGACCGTTTGCAGAGTGACAGATGAGAGCGGAATGCTCGCCCGCACCGCTTCGGACTCGAAGATCTGTTGTTCGAGAGCACCGAATCCCCTGCCCCCGAACTCCTTCGGCCATCCCACACCGAGCCAGCCGTCGGCGCCGAGCCGACGCACGATGCGTTGCGCGACGGGGCCGTGCCGATCGTGCAGTAGTTCCCGCGCGTCCTGGTCGCTCACGATGGAGCGGAAGTACGTACGGATTTCCTGTTGCAGCGCCTGTTGCTGCGGTGTCAGAGCGATGAACATCGTGTACCCAGCCTCCTGAGATTGTGCCGCTCACCGCCGCAATGCCGGACCACATCCTTGGCCAGCGAGAAATACCGGTGCATCGGATAGGTGACGTCGACTCCCAAACCCCCGTGCAGGTGATGACACATCTGCATCGCCGCGCGGCCCTCGCCGGCGAACATGAACAGTGCCGCGTCCAGTTCGGTACTCGGCCGGTCGCCGTTGTCGATGCTCCAATTGCAGAACAACGACACCGATTCCAGTGCGGTGGCCAGCACATAGATATCGGCGATTTCCTGCGATGCCGCCTGGAAGGTCGCCAGCGGACGTCCGAACTGAGTTCTCGACCCGAGGTGGGAGGCGGTGAGTTTCACTGCGCCACTGAGCAACCCGCTCGCATAGGACAGGAAGACCGCGCGGTACAGGTCGGCATACAGATCGCGCTCGTGCGCACACTCCGGCCACAAGGCGGTGAACCGCGCGTCGGTGAGTTCGAATTGCACATCGGCGGGAGCATCGGACTGCTCTGTGCGAAGCGAAGACTCGACTGACGTCGCTGTCGCGGTCCGCGCGTCGACCTTCACCAGAACGGGTCCCGCGGTGGTGGGGGCGAGCAGCCATTGTGCGTGCTCGGCTCGAGGCGCAGCGGCGAATCGGCCGGAAATCGTCGGCTGTTGCGTGCCTGCCACAACCTTCGGCGCCGGCAATTCCGCCCCGCCCGCACTTCCCGGACTCACGGCCGTCACCTGCCCGTCGAGCACGCCGGAACACCAGTCGGCCACCATCGCGGCCGGTGCCCGTGAAGCCACCAGCCCAGCGATACTCGTCCCCAGTACCGGTGTCGCGAGCGCTGCCTCCCCCAGCGCCCGGGCCACGATCCCCACCTCGACAGCCCCGAGTCCGGCTCCACCGAATTTCTCGGGAAATCCCAGAATGTGCAGGCCGGCGTCACACAGCAGCGGCCACGCCGCTGCGGAGGCCGGTTCCCGCGACAGTACTCCTCGGACCGCCTCGTCCACAGCGAGCTGTGTTTCATCGAATCCGAAATCCATCTACCAGCCCTCTCCGGAGAACGAACGTCGTCGGTCGCGCATCATGTGATCACTCGCTTGGGCCGCAATGCCAGGATCACCTGCTCGATCCGCATCACCGTGCTGTCGCCGACGGTACTGTGCCCGCTGATAATGGCGTTGTCGCCGATGACGCGGTGGATCCGTACGTGGTGGTACACGACATCGCCGGGCACGACGGGCTCGTCGAAATGCACGCCGGTCACACCGCCGAGGATCGGCACGTCGTCTCCGAGGCCCCGTTCCGGGCGCCACGCCTGGGACAGGAGCACCGCTGCCGCCTGGCCGAACGATTCCACCAGTAGCGAACTCGGATACGAATAGTCGGATCCGCCGACGCCTTCGTACCACACGGCTTCCACTGTGATCGCCTTGACGCCGGTCACTCGTTCACCGGGGATCAGTTCGACGATTCCGTCGATCAAGAGTGCCGGCGGACGATGGGGAAGCAATGCCATGATCTGTTCCGGCCCCAGCACACTCACCCGACCGGACCGACCCCCTCCGGCGCTCACCGCCCGCACCTTCGGTAGCGCAAGCGGATTCGAGCTGCCGGCTCCGGTTTACCGTCTCCACTTTGTGAGCTGATCGTGGCCGTATATCCACAATCGTCCTCGGCGGTGGTCGTCCGGCCCGCGACGACGATGCGGTCGCCGGGAAAGACCGGATGCAGAAACCGGGCGTGTTCGATCCCGCACAGCAGCATCGATATTCCGTGCTCGGCAGCGTGTATCACCGCAACCCGGTGCACGGACTCGACGAGACACACCCCGGGAAAGATGAGGAATCCGGGGTAGTGCCCGCGAAAGATCGCCTCGTCGGCGGGTACCGTCCACGACGCACAGAATTCCCGAGGGTCGGTGCGCCGCTGCCAATCTATCGGTTCACGGACCGGACTCGCGTTCGGCAAGTCACGGGGCACGTAGCCGAGAACAGGCATCCTCTCCCACCTCCTGAGATGAGCTCGAGCGATACCGTCGGACGAGCGGGTATCGGGGCCAGCCGAATGTAAATGCGCACCATGCGATTTCGGCCCCCGCTGGCATCTACCGGACAACGACCTCCGCCGCGGACGGTCCCCGCACGACAGCTTCCTGCGAGTGCCCGAATTCCACCCGCGCCCACCGGTAGATCTCGGGTTGGCGCGGTCGCGCGCTGTTCGTGGCCGGTTCGGGTCGGCCACAGTGACGACGGGAGAAGCCATGACGACATACCGGACCCGGCCCGGAACGTTCCTCGCATGGGGCATAGATGGTGTCCGACTCGGGCACAGCGACAGTCCGCTCGACCTGCGCGAGGTGACGCCCGCGATCGTGGAGGTACTTTCCCGGTTCTCCCAACCGGCGCGCGCCGAGCAAGTCGTCGCCGAACTCGGAGCGCAGGACACGAACCAGGCCGTCGGTGCGACGATCGACCATCTCGTCGCGGCCGGACTGCTGTGTGAAAGCGAGGATCAGCGCGCGGCCGATGCGTCTCTGCGGGTGGCCGCGATGGAGGTGCCTCGTGCGCTGGGTACTTTCCCCGATATCAGACATCTCGATCCGGAGTTCATCGAACTGTACGAAAGCGTGCAGCACACCACCCAGACCTCGGTGGCCATGAGTTACGCGTTGCGGCTGGCGACGAAATACGTCACCGAGGCGGGAATTCCCGGCGATGTTGTCGAATGCGGCGTGTGGCGTGGAGGTAGCGCCGCGATCGCGGCGGCCACACTTTTCGCGGCGAAGGATCTCGGCCGCACGATCTGGCTCTACGACACCTTCACCTGGACCTGGGACGAGCCGTCGGATCTGGATCAGCTGGAATTGCCGTCCGGGGCGACGAAGCTGAAAGACTTGCTGGCCAGCGTCACCGACAGCGTGCAGGACGTCGGCGCCGACGAGGAGTCGGTTCTCGGCACGGTGGCCGGAACCGGATATCCGCGCGAGCAGATTCGGTGCGTGGCCGGCCTGGTACAGGAGACGATTCCGGAACATGCGCCCGGCAGCATCGCGATTCTCCGACTGGATACCGACCTCTACGATTCGACGCGCCACGAACTCGAACATCTGTATCCGCTGCTGTCGGTCGGCGGTGTACTGATCGTCGACGACTATGGGAAATACAGTGGGGCCACGCGAGCGGTCGACGAGTACTTCGCGAAGCTGAACGAGCCGATACTGCTGCACCGCATCGATACCCAAGGCCGAATCTGTGTGAAGACCACCGCCGAAACTCGTCCGACGATATGAGAAGCGCGTGCGTATTCCCAGGGCAGGGTGCCTATCTGGAGGACACCTTTCTGGTCTGGGCCGATCGGTGGCCACAGATCGGGCGGACATTCCGGGAAATCGATGACGGGATCGCGTCCCTCGGCGGCGCGGCGACGGTTCCGATGCTGTTGGGCGGGGACCCACCCAGCCTGAACGACCTCCTCGCCGACGATCCGGATGTGCTGCAGCTGGCCCTGTTCGGCACCGCCGTGGCCGCATATCGCATCGTGGCTTCCACTCGGTTGCGGCCGGATGTGCTGATCGGGCACAGTTTCGGCGAGATAGCCGCACTCGTGGCGGCCGGGGTGTTCACTGTCGGCCAGGGCGCCCGGATCGTCCATATCCGATCGCGGTGCCTGCGCGCTGCCGCGGGAACGGGCGGCATGCTGGTCCTGCGCACCGAACCGCGCGGCGCCCAGGCCCTGGTCGACAGCATCGAGGTCGCGGAACTTGTCGTCGCCGTGGAGAACGGCCCGCGCCAAACCGTCGTCGCCGGCCCGGCCGAGGCCCTGCGGACGGCCGAACAGACGGCGCGCGCGAATGGGGTGCCGGCCGCGCGGATCTCGTCCCCCTATCCGTTTCACAGTCCGCTGCTCGAGCCGGTCGCGGCGGAATTCACGCGACGCCTGCGCGCCGAACTCGCCACCACCGGGCGGTGCCTGCGGCCGGTCTACTCGCCGATCATGCAGCGGTTCTACACCGATGACGACGACTTCGCGGCAATCCTCGCGCGTCATCTGGTGCTACCGGTGCGTTTCACCGGCGGCTTGCGGTACCTCGGCGACCGAGGCGTACGCACCTTCATCGAATGTGGAGCGCGCGACGCATTGACGGGGATCGTTCGCGCGACGCTGCCGGGGATCAACGCATCACCGACCATCGTCCGCGGCGGCCGGCCGGCTTCGGCCGGGCCGGCCGCCCCAGCGGACCGTCAGGGCGAGTCGAGTAGGCCGAGTTCGGCTGCGCGCACACCGATCTGAAAGCGGGTGGTGACGCCGAGGCGCACCATGATGTCGGCGACATATCGTCGGTAGGTCCGCAGCGACACAGACAATTGCCGGGCGGCGACCTCGTCCTTGAGGCCCTGGTTGAGTGCGCGCAGCACGGCCAGGGCCGTCTCGTCGAATTCGTGCGATCGCAGCTCGAGGTAGACCGCCAGATCCGATGCCGAATCCCACAGAATTCGCGCCAACTGGTGGATCACGCGCAGGAGCGCGGGTTCGCGGACCACGAAACCGTGGGGCCGTTGTTCGCCGAGTCCGCCCCAGATGGCGGCGACCTGCTTGTCGATGATGATCATGTTGTAGAAGTCGGCGTCGACGACCCTGGTCTGCGCGTGCACCTGGGGGTGCCGGAGCAGCATGTCCGGGCTACGTGTCTCCACGTAGTGGCACGAGTACAGCAAGCGGACCAGGCGTCCCGCCGCGAGGAGTTCCTCGACGACCGTGCGGCTGGACTGATAGTGCGGCTGGATACGCAATGGACTGGACACCACCAGCATCGCCTCCTTACGGGACTGCTGGAGCAGCCGCTGCAACTCCTGTTCCCAGCCCTCCCCGGGCCGAACCCGGACGATGTCCTGGCCTCCCGCACGGTCGTCCCGGCATTCGTCCATCGCGCGGTCGATCAACTGCCGCGACTTCGCCAGCAGCTCTACGATCCCCTCGCCGCTGTCGACATGTCTCGGCTCGGATCGTGAGGACCCCGCCACGTGGTAGTTCACCCTCTGCCTCCCCTTCGACTTCCCGTGCTCGCGTCGGCGCTGCCGCTGCGGGTCGCACGATCAAAAACATTGTCGCACAACAGGTTCAGCGGACAACCCGGGTTGCCGACGGTGAGCGGTCACGCCTCTTCCACGCCCCGCCGACGCCGCGCATCCGGGATGAACCTGTTTCACTTCAGAATATCCCCGCGTGCGCCCTGGCGATCGCCGGCCGGGAAATCGCCACGCTCGAAGATCTGGATTACCGCGCGATTTGCCCGCGCAAGTGACATCTTATTGCCATTCTCCAGACATTTTCCTGCTGGCTCCGACGCTTCATATTGACCAGTAACGTGTTCTAGTTTTGGAGTCGACTGAGAGCGAAGCGAGGAGTGCGGATGAGAATCGATTTCACCGAAGAACAACAACGACTGCGGAAACACCTGCGCGCGTATTTCGCCGAGCTGATGACACCGGAAATCCGGACGGCGCTGGACGGGCCGGGAGGGGAATACGGGGCCCCCGAAGCGTACAAGGAAGTCGTTCGTTCCCTCGGTCGCGAGGGCTGGCTGACACTCGGATGGCCCGAGGAGTTCGGCGGCCACAACCGCCCCGCGATGGAGCAGCTCATCTTCAACGACGAAGCCGCGGCGGCGGGAGTGCCGTTCCCATTCCTCACCGTGAACACCGTCGGCCCCACCATCATGAGATTCGGTACGCCCGAACAGAAGTCGTACTTCCTGCCACGGATCGCACGCGGCGAGCTGCATTTCTCGATCGGCTATTCCGAACCCGAGGCCGGCACCGATCTCGCATCACTGCGCACCCGCGCCGTGCTCGAGGGCGACCACTACATCGTCAACGGTGAGAAGGCGTGGACCAGTCTCATCGAATACGCCGATTACATCTGGCTGGCGGCACGGACCGACCCGCAGGCGACCAAGCATCGCGGGCTCTCGATCCTGATCGTGCCCACCACGGCAGAGGGGTTCTCGTGGACCAAGATTCACACGATGGCCGGGCCCGGCACCAGTGCGACCTACTACTCCGATGTGCGGGTCCCGGCCACCAGCGTGGTCGGTGAACCGAACGCCGGTTGGCCACTGATCACGAATCAGCTCAACC
This sequence comes from Nocardia africana NBRC 100379, assembly GCF_001612635.1. Taxonomy (GTDB): domain Bacteria; phylum Actinomycetota; class Actinomycetes; order Mycobacteriales; family Mycobacteriaceae; genus Nocardia; species Nocardia africana. The sequence goes on from NZ_BDAV01000007.1 coordinate 29,870, forward strand.
ACGAGCGGGTGGCATTGACGTCCGCCGCACCCCTGCAGGAATCGCTGCGCCAGGTCTGGGACTGGGCCGAACGAACCACGCGGGCAGACGGCAGGCGTGTCATCGAATCGGAATGGGTCCGATTGCATCTGGCCCGGGTACACGCTCACATCGAGTACTTGAAGTTGCGCAACTGGCGGATTGCCTGGGCGGCCGACTCCGGAGAACTCGGGCCCGCGGACGCCTCTGCCACCAAGGTGTTCGGCACCGAATTCGCCACGCAGGCCTACCGGTTACTGATGGAGGTATTGGGCACGTCGGCGGTGGTGCGCGGCGACTCCGCGGGGGCCGCGCTGCGCGGGCGGATCGAACGGTTCCACCGTTCGTCGCTGATTCTCACCTTCGGTGGCGGCACCAACGAGGTGCAACGCGACATCATCGCCAAAACCGCTCTCGGATTACCCGTCACCCGCTGAACTTCGTCTAAGGATGCTGTTATGGACTTCAGTTTCACCGAAGAGCACAACGACCTCGCGGGATTGGCGCGCAGCCTGTTCACCGAGTGGGCGGCGAAGAACACCCCGGATGGCACCGGCTTGGACCGGGCGCTGTGGACAGCGGCCGCCGACGCGGGGATACTCGATGCCGCGCTGCCGGCGCCGATCGGCGGCGGTTTCGGCCTGAGTGAGCAGTGCGCCGTACTCACCGAAATCGGCCGCGCCGTGGCCCCGATCCCGTATCTCACCAGTGTCGCGGTCGCCGCCTGCGCGATCGCGACCTTCGGCGACGAGCGGCAGCGGCAGCGCTGGGTCGGGCCGGTCGCTTCCGGAACCGCCACGCTGGCGATCGCACTTGCCGACGAGGACAACCGATTCCGGGCCGAGCCCACAGCGACCGGCTGGCAGGTCACCGGCGCCCACACCGCGGTTCCCTCGGGCGCCTTCGCCGACGCTTTCCTGATCGAAGCCGACACCGAACAAGGGCCGCTGCTCTTGATCATCGGCCGCGACACCGCCGGTCTGCGGATCACCGGCCAGCACGTCGTCGACGGCACCGACGCTGCGCTGGTCGAAATGGACGGTGTCGATGTCGGTGCCGACGCCGTGCTCGGGGCGCCGGGAGACGGTGCCTCCGACTGGGCACGTCGCCGCGCGACCATCGCCACCTGCGCGCTGCAACTGGGCGTGCTGGCGCGGGCCGTGGAGCTGACCGGTGAATACGCTGTGACCCGAGAGCAATTCGGCAAGCCGATCGGCTCCTTCCAGGCCGTCCGGCAACGCCTGGCGGATGCGCACATCGATGTCGAAGCCGTGCGGCTGACACTGTGGCAGGCGGTCTGGCGGGAGAGCGAGGGGCTCCCGGCCGATGCCGAGATCGCCACGGCCAAGTTCTGGGCAGCGGAGGCCGGCCACCGGGTGGCGCACACCATGGTGCACGTGCACGCGAGCATCGGCATCTTCCTGGACTACGACGTGCACCGGTACTTCCTCGCCGCCAAACGCAGTGAATTCCAGTTCGGCGCGGCCACGGAACAATTGCTGCTACTGGCCGACGCGCTGCCGTCGACCGCTCGGCCGTAACCGATCCGGATCGGCGGCACGGGATGAGAACACCCGCGCCGCCGATCGTTCGGCGGGCAACGGAGGGCTATCGTCCGAGTGCCCGGCACAGCCGATCATCGAGGCCGCTGAGTCCCCACCGTGCACGATCTTCGAGTCGCGCATATCCGTGCGTGATCGCACCGGCGGCGACGGGCACCAGATCCGCCCCACGCCGCACGAAGCATTCCATCCCGAGCGTGAAGGTCAGGTTCTTGAACACGTCCTCGACCACCAGCACGACCTGCAGGTCCTCTTCCATGTAGGCCTCCGCGAGCATGGTGATCCGTGACCGCGGCACCACAGGTATCAGTTGCCGATCGTCGAGGAGCGTGCGGATCGACACTCCGCGGTCGGCCAGGAAACGGTCGACGGCTTCCTCCATGACCCGCAGATATCCGGACATCTGCAGACGTTCGGTGAAATGACAGTAGAAATACGGGATCCGGAAGGTCCACGCGAACCCGTCGCGCCCCTCGAGCAGTCGCGTCGCATCCGTCGAGCGGTCCGTCCTCGACGGTGCGCCGAAGCCCGTGTCCGGTGCCGCGCGCCGGATCTGGGGAACGATCGCACTCGCCAGTTCCGGCCGGGCCGCCGCGTACGGCGTGGGCCAGCGCGAATCACGGCGCAGCGCAACCGATACTCGTGAGCGGGCCACCTTGATCTCCGCTCCGTCACGGTGGCCGACGACGGTGACCTCGTAGGCCAGCTCACCCTCCGTCTGCGCCGGGCGCGGTCGCACGATCAGCCGTACCGCTTCGTCGAGGTTGAACACGTGGATGATGCGGGTGTCGATATCGACTACTTCCCAGCACAATCCGTAGTCGGCGTACAAGGTGCGCACATCGTGACCGATGGTTCGGAAATGATCGATGAGCGCCTCTTCGATCAGATAGTTCACATGTTTGAACCCGATCCACGGGCCGATATTCGCGCCCTCGTATCGTGGGCGCAGCTCAACTCGGGTAGTCGGCGCCGAAACCGGCGTCGCCGATGTAGTCATCGTCATTCTCCTGCGGTAGTAGCGATTGTCGAGGTGATCAGGCAGGCCGCCGGCGCGGTGTCGCCGCCGCCGGTGGTCAGCAGTGAGCGGCCCGGCCGGTTCGCGGCGAAGGCGGCTTGCAGCACCCCGAGTGCACCCGAGGCGGCGCCGAAACGCGCCGCCAGATCGACCGTCCGGCGGGCGCTCACGATTCCCGCCAGCTCGGCTGATGGGCCGAAATCCGGTGTGTACCAACGATTCACCGCCGTCGCGGCGAGCGATTCGATGCGCGCCCGGCCACGCGCGCAGGCGCCTAGGACCGCACGCGGCGGGCGGATCGCCGGGTCGGCGCATTCGATGACGAGGCAGGCCGCGCCGTGAAAAAGGCCGGACGTGGCGCGAGCCGGTGCGAATCGCCGCACGGCCGCATTGCTCACCTCGACGCCGACGACCACCACCCGGGCCGCGCGACCGGAGCCGAGCAGGACGGTGGCCCAGTCCACCGCGTCGAGCCCGGAGTTCGCGCCGCTGCACATCATGAGATTGGGGCCGAAGAGACCGAAGCGAATGGCGATCGAGGAGGCGATGACATTGCTCGACGCGTTCGGTAGATCCATCGGGCTGCGATCGCCCGGACCGGCGTGATCACCGACGATTCGGCAGACGGTGTCGAGATTACCGAAGTTCGAACTGACGATCACCGCCGTGACCGCCCCCGCGCAATCATCGATACCGGCGTCCCGGAACGCCGACTGCGTGGCGGCCATACCGAGCCGCGTGGCCTCGTCCTTGTAGCGCAAGCCCCGCCGGCCGAGTATCGCCACCGGGTCGTGCGCGGGCATTCCCGGCGCGACCACAGCGGTGCCGACGATCACCGGACTGCCCGCCACCATGTCCGTCATGCCACCCGCTCCACGATCGCGACGGCGTTGACGCCGCCGAACCCGAACGAATTCACCTGCGCCACCCGGAGTTCGGCGGCGTCGATCGGTGACGCGGCGAGCCGGAGGGACCGGGCCTCGTCGATCGGTATCGCCAGATCCGGGATGGCCGGCACCGCTCCGGTGCGAAGCGACTCGATCGCCGCGACCAGACTCACAAGGCCCGAACTGCCCGAGGTGTGACCGGTCATCGCCTTGACCGCCGTGACGATCGGCTGTTCTTTGCCGAAGATCGTGGTCAGTGCGGCGGCCTCGGCCGCGTCGTTGAGGGCCGTTCCGGTGCCGTGTGCCAGAACGAGGTCCACATCGGCCGGCCGGACCCCCGCGCGGCGGTGGGCGTCGTGCATCGCCGCGACGATCCCGACCGGGTCGGGAGCGGTGACATGGCCCGCGTCACAGCTGATGCCGACACCCCGAAGCACCGCACGGGCCTTTCCACCACGCTGCAGGACGACAGCGGCCGCGCCGTCTCCCATGAGCACTCCTTTGTGGCGCGCGTCGAACGGCCGCAACGTCGTCATCGCCGGTTGGACGAGATCGAGCGCGGCGAACATGCTCACCGCGATCGTGTCGGTTCCCGCGACGACAACCGCGTCGGCGCGATCGGCGGCCAGCAGGTCCTCGGCCAGCCCCAGCGCGTGCAGCGAGGCCGCACACGCGTTGGACAGGGTGTGAACTTCGGTACAGCCGAACCGTTCTCGCAGCGCGGGCCCGAAGTCCAGACGAGGTACTTCGCTGTCCGGGCCCGCCTGCCACGCCAACTCCACCGAGCGGAGTTCACGCAGGCCGGTGCCCACGATCACCGGGATATCGGTCAGGTCGTCGAGCCTGGACTGTGTCATCGCCTCGGCGACCGACCTGATCAGTAACCGGGTGGCGTACGCCGCGGCGTCGGATCCGCGCTCGTGCCGCGGATAACCGTGGCGGGTGCGATAGTCGCCGGTGGGAAAGCGCCGGATTTCGGCCACACCGGTACGGCCGGCGCACAGTGCCGCGAAAAGCTCCGGCACGGTGTCGCCGATCGCGGCGACGGCTCCTGTTCCGGTGATCGGCCAGCTGGTGTCGATTGGTGCGTTCATCAACTCTCACAAGACATTCGAGACCATTCCCGGATGGTCATGATCGGATCAGGGGAAGTTTGGGCAGGCCCGGCGCATCGCGGCGCGATCTGCCCCGCGACACCGCCATCGGGTCCGCGTCGACGCATCGCGGTGGCAGCCGCATCCGATCCGCCGGCACGGCGCCGCGATATACCTCGCCCAGCAGATCGCGGCCTACGATCCGGCCCGCGCATCGGATTCCACTGATTGCCGCACCCGCCACACCGCTGCCGTAGCGAGTGTTCTGGCCGACCACGGCAAGTCCGGTCACACCCGTCTCGGTCTCCGGGCGACAGGCGATCCCGCCCCAATCGGCCACTCCATAGGGCGTTCCACCGGTCGATCCGAGATAGCGCCGGTGCGTGAGTGGCGTGGCCACCTCCACGTGCACCGCATCATCGATCGTCCGGCCCAGCGCGCGCTCGGCGACGGTCAGCAATTCGGCGGTCAGATGCCGTTTCCACAACCGGTACTGCGGATCCCGCCGGTAGCGGATGTCGTTGCCCCACCGCATCATAGGCTCGGCGCACGGCACCATGACCTGCACGCCGGCATGCCCGGGCGGACAGGCCCACCGCCTCTGGGCGGGACGGGCCGAGGCACAGGAGACGAAGGCGAACGGCGGCCCGCCCGAACCCACCTCGAACCGCCGGTAGGCATCCTCGATGTCCTCGTGATCGAAACACCACAGATTCGCGCCCTCGAGTCCCGGCGGCTCGCTGGCGAGCCCCAGATAGAGAACCGACCACGCATGGCGCATACGCGCCAACGCGGTCCGCCGCAGCTCCTGAACGCCGAAACCTGCCGTATCGCTGCATAATTCGAGAACCGTGCGGCGGAAGTCGGCATTGGAGATCACCAGGTCCGAATCGGCCCGGTCACCGTCTGCGAAACTCACTCCCGAGACGACGCCGCCGTCGGTGTGAATGGTGCGCACGGCTTTTCGCGTCGACACGCGCCCGCCGTACGCCTCGATCGCCTCCACCAACGCCGCGATCAGGGTCTGGCCGCCGCCGTCGACGTAGTAGGCGCCGCGCAGGTAATGGTCCTGCACGGTGGCGTGAGTGGCCACCGTGGCCTGCGCCGGACCTGCGCCGTAATTGCCCGCCTGCGCCGCCAGCACCGTCCGCGCCACAGGTGACAGCCGATATTCGTCGAACAGTCGCGCCAGCGAGCGCCGCCCCCACGCCGGTCCTTCCGGGCACCGCCTGACCAGTTCCACCGCGTGTTTCGGATCGACGAGGGCAGCGCGCGAGATCGCCGCGACCGAGGCGAGTACCTGCGTGCACGCCGTGATCCCCGCACTCTCGCCGGGCACGGCCGCGCACAGCGCGGCGGTGTAGGCGTCCCATCCGACAGGGACGTCGATGGTCCGGCTGGGCAGAACGATACGATCGAAACCCCGAAAGTTCATGGGCCGCAGAGCGACTCGATCCCACACCCCGAGTCCGCACAGAATCGCGGGCAGGATCCCGTCCGGTCCGCAGTCGCCGAGATAGTGCACGCCGACATCGAATTCGTAGGCGCGGCGGCGCCGGAAGGCATGAGCGTTGCCGCCGGCAACATCGTGCTGCTCCGCCACCAGAACCCGGTAGCCGCAAGCGGTCAGGTAGCCCGCACAGACCAGGCCGCCGATTCCGGCGCCGACGACGATCGCGTCCCAGCGCGCCCGCTCAGCCGCAGCCACCGGCATGACCCAGATCGCTGCCGAGGGGAAGCGGTACGGTGAAGTCGACCGGCGGTGCAGTGACTTCGGTGGGTGATGCCGGAACTGTGCCCACCGCGGAGGCAAAAGCGTCGAGCCGTTCCACGCCCCAGTACTTGGCCGAACCGCGGACGAACAACGGCACGCCGAAAACACCGTCGTGATAAGCGCCCAGCAGTGCGCGCACCGCGGCGGCACGCACTTCGGGCGCCGACACCGCCGCGGCCATGCGAGGACCGTCGAGCCCCAGTTCACCGGCGACCGCGGCGACCGTGCCGGGATCGCAGATATTGCGGCCGTGATGCCAGCGGGCCCGCGTCAGTGCTACCGCGAGGTCGGGCATGCGCCCCTCCCGGTCGGCGGCCAGGCATGCCAGATGCGGCACCTCCCACCGAGGAGCACGATCGACCGGCCAGGTCATCGGCAGACCACGAGCGGCCGCCGCGCGCCGGACGTCCTGCAGGATGTAGAGATGCTTCTCCCGGGACATCGACGCGTAGCAGAAGCCGCCGCCGGCCGCCTCCAGCTCGGCCAGCATAGTGGCATCCGGATCCCAGAACGGCAGCCACGTCAGCGTTCGCGCGAGTTCGCCGTGGTGCGCCGTCAGATCTTCCAGCGCCAGCCACGAATACGGGCTGCGCAGTGAGAAGTAGAACTTCGGCTCCGTCGTCACAGGGACATCCCTCCGTCGACCCGGAAGACACCGGCGGTGACGTACGCCGACCGCGGCGAGACCAGGAAACTCACCATCTCCGCTACTTCCTCGGCAGTTCCCCAGCGCCCGAGCGGAATTCGCCGCACCGCCGACTCACGCACCTCGCCGTCGAGCGTGGCGGTCATATCGGTGTCGATGAATCCGGGCGCCACGACGTTCGCCCGCACACCGAAACGCGCCACTTCCTTGGCCATCGCCTTGGTCATGCCGATGACGCCCGCCTTGGCCGCGGAATAATTGGCCTGTCCGACGTTGCCATGGATTCCGGCAATCGACGAGATGGTGACGATGCTGCCCGAGCGCCGCTTCAACATCGGGAAGGCGGCCGCGCGGCAGACCGCGAAGGCGCCGGAGAGGTTGACGTCCATCACGGTGTGCCAATCGCTTTCCGACATTCGGATGAGCGGGCCGTCGCGGACGATGCCCGCCGAGGTAACCACCGCGGAGATGGGTCCGAGCTGCCGTTCGGCGGTCTCGACCCAATCCCGAACGGCGTTGGAATCGGATACGTCGAGCGGTGTGGCCGTTATCCGGGCGCCGGCCGCACGGGAAGCGTCGGCGCAGGTCTGTGCCGCCTCGGAACGGGACCGATAGCAGAACGCCACGTCGTATCCATCCGCTGCCAGGCGGGTGACCACGGCGCGGCCGATACCACGCGAACCGCCGGTCACCAGCGCCACGGGCCGGGCCGGCGCGTCGTCGGCCGGACGATCACGGTCTGCATCACTGGTCATCGGAATTCCCCTCGTGGTTCGTCGCGGCGGATCAGCACACAGCCGACCGCGCCGTCCAGATCGACCGATGTGAAGAACGCGTACGGCTTTCCTGGCGGATAGTCCGCGCCCAGCAGAGCAGCCAGTTGCAGCCCTCCGGTCGCCGCACCGCAATCGCCGACGAGATCGGCGATCGAACGAATCATCGTGTGCGGGAGGACATCCCGCGCCGCCGCGTACTCCCCGGCGCAGAAGCCCTCCCACGGGTCGGTGCCGGGAGATCCGGCCACCGCGATCAGCGCCACCTCCTCACCGCCGACACCCGCGCCGGCCAGCGCCGAACGGAGCAGTCGCGACAACACATCGCGTATGGGTGCGGCAGGTCCCCACACCCCGTGTGCCATCCCCACGAGCTCGGCCAGCGCACCGCGGCCGGCGGCGGCGGCCGAACGGGCGGGCTCCAGCACGAACACCGCGCAGCCCTCACCGATCGGGCGGTCCACCCGCCCCGCGGCCAGGTATTCCACCCATGCGCGGTGCGGAGAGAACTCCTCGACCATCCCGCACAGCACGGTCCGGGCCCGGTCTCGGTCGAACAACCGTGCGGCGTACTGCAATACCGCCACCCCGGCCGCGCGCCCACCGGCGATCGTGGCGTTGGGTCCCCGCACACCGTGCCAGATCGCGCACTGTCCCGCGGCGCGGTTCATCACCGCATTCGGGAACCGGGCGGGATCGACCTGATAGGGCTTGTCCCGAACGTAGGAGTCACCCACGAACTCCATCATGCTGCGCACGCTGCCGGTCGTGGTGCCGAGGACTACCGCGGTATCCGCCCCGCAGGCGCAGCCCGGAAGCCGCTCGAGAACCTGCCGCACCCCCTCGACGGCGAGGCCGGTGACCCGGTCCATCGACCGAGTACCTTTGGTGCCGAGGGTTTTTCGTACGTCGAAGTCCGCGACCAGCCCGGCCTGCCGGATCGGGAGATCGCCGGACTCGGGGCCGACCGGACGCACTGCCGAAGTACCGGATCGAATTCCGTTCCCGAATTCGGCGGTACTCGTTCCGTACGGGGACAGAACCGAGCAACCAGTGAATACCAATGTCATCGTATTTTCCTCTCCCCTTTTCGGATTACGCGACGCAATGCCGTCGTCATAACCGTTTCTCATGGCGCCCCAAGATCAGCACGGCATTGTTTCCCCCGAACGCGAGCCCATTGTTCTGTACCACCCGGAGGTCCGCTGGACGCGCGCGATTGGGCACGACATCCAATGCGCACTCCGGATCCGTGTGCCGATGATTGACCGTCGGCGGTATGAATCTCTCGGTGATCGCCAGCGAGCATGCTATCGCCGCCAACGCGCTCGCCGCGCCCATCGTGTGGCCGATCATCGATTTGATCGACGTCGTCGGCGGCGGCCGGTCGCCGAACACATGCCGAATCGCGCCCGCTTCGGTGACATCGTTCGCGCGGGTACCGGTCCCGTGCGCGGAAATGAAGTCGACATCTCCGGGCGAGATTCCGGCATCCTCGTGCGCCAATCGCATACAGCGGCCGAAACTGTCCAGGTCCGGAGCGACCGGATGTTTGCCATCACAATTGATGCCATAGCCGAGAATTTCCGCGTAAATGCGCGCACCGCGCGCGACCGCCGAATCCAGAGATTCGAGCACGAGGATGCCGCCGCCCTCACCGGTGAGAATCCCGTCCCGGTCGGCATCGAAAGGACGGCAATGCTCGGCGGCGACCGTACCGACTCGGTAGAAGCCGGAGAAGGTCTTCCGGCACACCGCGTCCGCGCCGCCGGCCAAAGCGAAGTCGACGTCACCGCAGCGGATAGCGTCCGCGCCGTATCCGATGGCGTAATTACCGGCGGCGCAGGCCGTCGGGATGGTCACCGCCTCCACATCGGTCAAGGTCAGCTCGCGTGCGATGCTGGTCGACAAGCGACTGACAGGGATGCGCCGGGCGAGCCCGGGCACCATCGCGTCCGGTCCGTCGTCGATCCAGGACCGCATCATCCGGTCGAGGTCTCGTGACTCCCCGTCGGTCGTACCCACCGCCACCAAGCCTCGGCGATCGCGCAGACGCTCACCGTCCAGGCCGGCATCGGCGAGTGCCATCCGAGCCGCCACGACAGCGAATTGTGTCGCCCGCCCGAATTCTTCTGCGCGCGTGCCCAGCCATTGCTCGGGGGCGAAATTCGCCACCTCGCAACCCATCGTCTTGGGGTATCCGGCGGTGTCGAACGCTGTGATCGGCGCCGCTCCCTGCCGTCCGTCGCGTAATGCGTCGAGAAATTCTCCGGCCCCGATACCCACGCTGGTTATCGCGCCCAGACCGGTGATGACCACCCTGCGCCTCATACGGTTTCCGGCTCCGTTGTCGCGACCCGTCGCGACCGTCAGGCCGCTTTGGCTTCCGCCACGACCGAATAGACGCCCTCTAGATTTACCAGTCGCTCCAACTCGGACTGATCGATCGTAATCTTGAATGTTCGTTCCAACTGCGCAAGAATTTCGATCGCCAACAGAGAGTCGGCTCCGTGATCGTCTTTGAACAAACTGCTGTCGGACACCTCCTCGGGCTCCAGCTCGAGGATCGTGCACACGGTTTCCTTGATCTGATTCTTTTCAGCGGGGGCGAGCACAGGCATGAAACTATTCCTTTCCGAACGCCCCGATCGAAGGGAGGTGATCGGGTCAATTCAACCTAACGTCGAATCGCCCCACGAAAACCCGTCTGACATTTAACTGCCACCCTCGCCGATCTCCTTGTGTCCGATACGTTCGCCGCCTCTCCCGCTGCCCGGTACCGCGATCACGGCACCGGGCGCGTCTCGGCGAAGCCAGGTACTGAGTTTGCTCGCGTGCGACCGATACGCGTTGTCAGCCGGCACCCCTTCACGCCGGCCACCACTCGCCTGACCCCAAGCACCACAGGTCGCATCCCACACGGCCGTAGACGAGGACTCTCACCGGTCGAGTTGTACCGACCACGGATGTTGGTATCGGCGCGGCGGGCCGACATGGCGAAGACCTCCCAACAACGAAAACTGAACGCTCCCAGGAAATTAGCTCACAATCAACAACTGCGCCCGTCGGTGAGAGCCTCTCGTATTTCCCGAGGCTGCGCACAGAAGTATGCCCGAAAACTACCTCAACACCGGAGTCCACCGCACCCTCGCGAGGCTTGCGCCAGCCCGGAATGACACAGTTGACGCAGCGTAAGGACCTTCGACGTAGTCGAACATCAGCACCTGCTCACGGGCGCGCCGAGGATTCGTAAAGCATGTGCCACATACCTGCGGCTGACCGGTGATCCGCTGGTCCGATGGCGAGCACGGCCCGTGCCCGCCGGACTTCCCCCAGGACCGGAACGTCGAAATCTGGAGCAGATGCGCTGCGGCGTACGCGGTGTTTAGGCGACCTCGGCTCGAGGGGGCAGGCTCTACACGCCCAGAGCCTCGATCACCAAGTGGGCCGCCGCCGCGCCGGAGTATTGCTCCTGCGCCGTGATGAGGTTGCCCGGAGGATCAGCAAGCAGCACAGCCGAGGAGGAACTGCGTCGCTATGTGCCCCTGCTCACGGGGCAAGCATCACCGACAGCTCGTCGCGCCTTATTCGAGGCGATCGGCAATCTGAGCGGCGTTGCGGCCTTCTCCGCCTTCGATATTGCCGACTATCGGGACGCTGAACAACGCTTTCGGTTTGCGCTCTGGTGTGCCGATACCGCCGGCTCCTGGGAGCTGAGAGCCAGCACCTTGGCGGACATGGCGCGCAAGGTGGCGTACGTGGGAAGCGCCGACGATGCGTTGTCGCTGATCGCTTCGACACCGAATACGGTGCGGTCACCTTCTCCGGCGACACCACCAACTCCGACAACCTCGTCACCCTCGCCCACGGATCACAACTGCTGGTGCACGAAGCGATCAACACCGAAGGCGGAAACCTCTCGGCGACCGCGCAATCACACATGACCCAATCCCACACCGCGGTCCAGCAAGTCGGAACCATCGCAGCCAAAGCCGACGTCGCCCACTTGGCGCTCTCCCACATCGCCGACTTCGGCCCCACCGCCACCATCGACCCGACCCAATGGACCCACTGGGCCCAACAGGGCTACACCGGCCAAGTCACCATCGGCAACGACCTGCAAACCATCACCATCCGATAAACCAACCTCACCGCCCACGACCGTCCACAACCCGCCCCGCCAGCCACCGCTCCCGGCCCGGCCAACCCCCGCTGAAGAATGTGGCAACGGCATCAACGGCATCTGTCTCGAACCCAAGGCTTAGTGGACGACCTGCCGAACGGCACGTCATTTGCGCTGGTGAGCTCGTCGTCGTGTGGTGGTGTGCTGGCCGTGCCGACCGCCGGGCGTACCGGGCCGTCGGCGTTGCGAATGAAAAGTGACCATTCGCAACGCTTGGGGCTGCATTGATCGGCAGCCTGTCCCGGTGGTCGGCACATCCCCAATGAGGCCCGGCAGCTTCTATTTCGCGGTTGCCGCAGGCTGTAGGGGGTCTTTGCAGGCGGGGACGTTGGGTGGGCAGGGGGTGAGGATGGTGGAGAAGTATTGGATGGCGGCGAACAGGGTGATCGGTCCGCCGGCGAGGATGAGCCCGGCCATCGAGCCGACAGCGCCGAGGGTGGCTGCGCCGAGGACACAACCTGCGATGGTGGCGCCGACGAAGGGTGCGAGCAGGAAGATGACCGGGCTGGAGACGGCGGCGCCGGCTGCGCCGCCGACGAGGCAGCCGATTCCGCCGCCGAGTACCGCGCCGAGGATGGCGCTCACGGCGGCGCCGATGGTGACTCGCTGGGTGAAGGTGCCGAGGGCTTGCATGTCGCGGGGGTTGATCGATTCGGCGATCTGGGCGGCTTTGTCGACGGGGATGATCTGGTCGCGGCTGACGGGTTGGGCCGGTCGGGGGTTGTCTTTGGAGGGGGTGAGGGTAGCGGTGATGCCGTCGATGTGCGCGTTGATGGGGTGAGCGGTGTTGTCGAGCTGGTAGGTGAGCGGGATGGCCGCGACGGGTCGCTCGTTGTGGTCGGTGAGGATCAGTTGGTCGGCGATGATTTTCAGTGTGCCGTCGGAGGTGGAAAGGACGGCGGAACCGCCGTCGCGGTGTACTTCGTAGTGCACTGCCGCCGGTGGTTGGTCGCCGGCTTGGGGCGCGGCGTTCGCGGTGGCGGTGGTGACAGCGATGGCTGTTGCCGCGAGAATGGCGGTCGCGGCGGTTTTCCTCATCTTCATGGTGTTCCTCAACTTCATCGGTGAGAGCGGCAAAGCCCATGGGGGACTGCGCCTTTGGAGAGGCTGGTTGGGCATGGGGCCGGCTTCGGTGTCGCCCGGTTACTTGTCGGCGGTGGTGGTCAGCTCGTCGAGCAGGTGTTGGGCTCGGGGCCATGGTCCGTAGCCGGCGGTGGGGTCGAGGTGGCCGACGGGGCCGAGGTCGACCAGGCGGCTGCCCCAGGTTTCGGCCAGTCCGGCGACGCGGCGGCGGGTGGCGAGGGGGTCGTTGCTGCTGGTAGCGAGGATGCTTGGGAAACCTAACTGCCGCCCTGGGATCGGATTCCAGCCATGGGCGGTGAGCTGGTCGGTGCTCGGGTAGCCGTCCGGGAGCGGGTGTTCGAAATCCGGCGGTGTGACCAGCAGAGCTGCGTGGATGTCGCGGGTGGGCCGGCAGGCCCAGTGCACGGTGGTGAGTACGCCGGCGCTGTGGGCGACGAGCACAACCGGATGCGGGATTTCCCGCAGGGTGTTGTCCAGTGCGGTCACCCAGGCGTCGCGGTTCAGCAGTGCGTCGCCCGATGGCCGGCGTACGGTGCGGGTGCCGGGAATTGTTGCGGCGAGTTGGTTGTGCCAGTGGTTGTCGCCGTGATCGCCGAGGCCGGGGACGATCACGAGGACCGGTGCGAGGGTGTGCTGCACGGTGCTGCTCCAGGGGAACGTGCGGGGCTGTTTCGGGCGGGGTGTCAGATGACGGCGCCGCCGTTGGGGCTGATGATCTGACCGGTGAGGTAGTGGTTGTCGCCGGCGAGATACACCGCGAGGGAGGCATATACCTCGGGGGTGCCGAGGCGGCCCATCGGGATCAGCTGGTAGAGGCTGTTCTTCTGTTCGGGGGTGGCGGTGTCGAGGTATGCCTGGAAGGGCGGGGTCAGTACACCGCCGCAGGCGATGGCGTTGACCAGGATGTCGGCGCCGGCGACGTCGAGGGCGACGGTTTTGGTGAGGCTGGCCACGGCGGCCTTGGCGGCGGAGTAACCGGGGCTGTGCGCGCCGGCGGCGGAGGTGCCGGCGATGGAGCTGATGTTGATGATGCGGCCGTAGCGCTGTGGCTCCATGCAGCGCAGCGCGGCGCGGGTGCAGTAGAACACGCCGTGGACGTTGACTCCCCACCATCGGAGCCAGTCCTCGTCGGTGAGACTGCTGGTGATGCCGAGCGAGCGGCGTTCCATCGGAGTGGTCAGGTAGGCATAGTGCAGATTGCGGCGCGCGGTGTCGGCGGATGACGAGGGAACGAGCGCGGCATTGTTGACCAGGATGTGTACGGTGCCGAAACTGTCGGCGGCATCGGCGAACATCTGGTCCACCGCGGCTCGATCGGAGACATCGCAGCGCACCGGCAGACAGGCCCGGCCCAGCGCTTCGATCTCGTCGGCGAGGTCGGCCAGCTTGTCGTCCTGGATGTCGCAGGCGACGATGTCGGCGCCGGAGTGCGCCATGGCCAGCGCGATGGCCTTGCCGAGGCCCTGGCCGGCGCCGGTGATCACGGCCGTCCTTCCGTGCAACGTCACGAGGGTTCTCCTACTTTGGATCCGGAAATATGTTGTGCTACTGCTGTTTTCATCGCTGCAGATTTCAGCTGTGGTCGCGGAGTTCGCGTTTGAGGATCTTGCCGGTGGCGGTCATGGGCAGGGTCTGGACGAATTCGATGTGGCGGGGGTATTTGTAGGCGGCCATCTGGTCTTTGGCCCAGGCGATGAGGTCGCCTTCGATCGGCTCGGTGCCGGGGGCGGGGATGATGTAGGCCTTGATTTCCTCGCCGTGACTGTCGTGGGGGATGCCGACGACGGCGGCCAGGGACACTGCATGGTGGGTCATGAGGACTTCTTCGATCTCGCGGGGGTAGACGTTGAGGCCGCCGCGCACGATCAGGTCTTTGCTGCGATCGACGATGTGATAGCAGCCGTCCGGGTCGCGGCGGGCCAGATCGCCGGTTCGGAACCAGCCCTCGCGCATGACCTCGGCGGTGGCGTCGGGCCGCTTGTAGTAGCTCTTCATGACGTTGTGGCCGCGGATAGCGATCTCGCCGACGACGTGGCTGCCGGTGAGGGTGTTCCAGTCCTCATCGACCAACCGGGCCTGCACTCCCCACACCGGTGTCCCGATGGAGCCGGGGCGCGGACCGTGTTCGAGGCTGCCGAACAAGGCCATCGGCGAGGTTTCCGACAGGCCGTAGCCTTCCATGATGTCGATGCCGAACCGCTGCCGGAACCGGGTGAGGATCTCCACCGGTAGTGCGGCGCCGCCGGAGAGGGCCAGCCGCATGTGCCCGGCGATGGCGTCGACGTCGACGTCTGTGTCGTCGAGTGCGTTGAGCAGGCTCCAGTACATGGTGGGAACGCCGGCGAACACGGTGATCTGTTCGGTCCGTATCAGCGCCAGCGCGGCGGCGGCGTCGAAGCGGGGGGCCAGTACCAGGGTGGAGGCGACGGAGAATCCGGCGTTCATGTTCACCGTCTGACCGAAGGAGTGGAACAACGGCAGTACCAGAAGATGCCGGTCGGGGCGGGTCGGGTGGCTGTCGAACTGCCGGTTCGCGGTGAACGCGTTGAGCAGCATGTTGACGTGGGTCAGTTCGGCGCCTTTCGGTGTGCCGGTGGTGCCGGAGGTGTAGAGGATCACCGCGGTATCGGTCGCTTCCCGGACCTGGGTGGCGAACTCTGCGGGCTGGGTTCGCAATTGCGCGGCCAGCCCATCGGCAGTGCCCTCGTGCTGCGGGGCCGGTGTGTCGATGCGGAACAGGTGCCGGCATCCGGGCGTCTGTTCGAAGCCGTCGCGGCCGTACTCGCCGATCGGCAGCTCGGGATTGCCATCGTGGCAGAAGTACGCTTTGGCGTCGGAATCGTCGAGGTGGTAGGCGATTTCGCGGTCCTTGAGCAGGATGTTGAGCGGGACCACGGCCGCGCCTGCTTTGAGGATGCCGTAGTAGATGATCGGAAACCACGCCACGTTGGGGCACGACAGGGCGACCTTGTCGCCCGGCGCGATGCCACGGGCGACCAGCAGGTTGGCGACCTGGTTGGCCGCGGCGTCCACCTCGG
The DNA here is from genome assembly GCF_001612635.1 of Nocardia africana NBRC 100379. GTDB lineage: Bacteria > Actinomycetota > Actinomycetes > Mycobacteriales > Mycobacteriaceae > Nocardia > Nocardia africana. The sequence continues at coordinate 45,946 of NZ_BDAV01000007.1, forward strand.
CGTAGGTGAGGCGATCCCCGGCGGCGACGACCGCGTCGCGTCCTGGGTGGTTGCGCGCTGAATCTTCCAGCAACACAGACAAATTGAGCATGACAAACCTTCGACAGGAGTCGTGGACGGTGACTGGGTGGGCGTAACGGTTACGAGTCGGCGGACGGTGCCGGCGGAGCCGATGATGAGACGGCTTGCGACCGAACCAGTCGGTGCCGGCCGCTGGGGTGCGCGCGTCTGCCGAGGATCGTGACGACGAGAACGCCGAGATAGGCCAGCGGCACCAATCGCAGTGCGGTAGCGAGCCCGTAGTGGTCGGCGAGGAAACCGACGAGCAGCGGACCGGCCGCCAAGCCGAAGATGTTGTTGAACAACACGGCCGTGCCGAACGCGGTAGCACGCAGACTCGGATGGGTGAGATTGATGACCAGTGAGGAGATCGCACCGGTGGAACCAGCGCAGAACAGCGCCCCGATACCGAGCGCGATCAGCTGCGCCGGTCCGGTGGGCAGACTGAAAGCAAGCGTGAGCAGGACGATCGACGCCACGCAATACACCGCCACGACGCTCCACAGGCGAGCAGGTTCGGCGCGGGCGACCCGGTCGGCGATCATGCCGCAGCCGATCATGCCGACGCCGATCAACAGCGCGTACACCGCCGCGGTGAGACCGGCGCGATCGGGGGCCATCCCGTAGGAGCGGTTGAAGAAGCTGGGCAGCCATGCCATCAGCACCGCCGACACGAACAGCTGCAGGCCCCCGGCCAGATAGACGCACCACACCGGCACGGTGGAGAACAGGCTCGACAACGGCACCCGCGTACCTGGTTCCGAATCGTTCTCCGCGGTGGCGTCATCGGGGATGTGGTGGCGTTGCAGGCGGTGTTCGGTCACGAACAGCCGGAACGCCGCCACCAGCAGCAGGCCGAAGACCGCCATGGCGACGAAAGTCCAGCGCCATCCGATGTGACGGGCGATTACCCCGCCCAGTGCGATTCCGAGGACCGAGCCGAAGGAACCGCCGGCGAGGAAGGCCCCGCTGACCGAGGCTCTCAGCCGCGGGGCGAACACCCCGACCACCACGGCGGCACCAACGCTGCCGTAGGCGGCCTCACCGACCCCGAGCAGGAAACGCGCGCCCAGCATCTGGCCGAAGTTGCCGGCGCATGCGCACAACAGGGTGGCCACGCTCCAGAAGCTCGCCATGATCAACAGGCTGCGCACCCGCCCCCATCGGTCGGCCAGCAACGACAGCGGCACCGTGCCCAACGCGACCATCAACGCGACCACGCTGGTGAGCGCACCCAGCCGTGAATCCGACAGTCCCCATTGTGTTTTCAGATACGGGAACACCGCCGGAAGGACCTGCCGGGACATGTAGTCCGACAGCAGCAGCCCGAAGGTCAGGGCGAACACGACCCACGGAAAGATCCGGGAGCGGCCCAGCGTCGTCGTCGATATGTCCCCGGCAGGGTGTGCGGGGGTGGTGTGAAGGTCCATGGCGCTTCCTCGAGCCTGGCGGAACTGTGCGGTGAGCGGCTTGGCGCGGCCGGTCGACCGTGAGGGACAAGGGACAGCGCGCGGCCTACCGTGCTGTAGGACCGCACGCTGCCCAGGTGCGATCAGGCGTGGTGCAGGAAGCCGACCTGGCCCGGCTTGCGGTTGGGCGGAAATCCGATCTTCGCCAAAGCCTCGTCGGTGTCGCGGTAGACCTCGTCGAACAGGTAGATGTCGCGGGCTTCCTTGCACGAGGCGACACCGCGGCCGAGTTCGCCGGCGATGCGGACCATCTGCTCGACCTGCTCCACCGAGGTACGGCGTTCACCCTTGCGGCCCCACAGGTTGTCCTCGATCCCGACTCGCACGTGCTGGCCGAGCGCGATCGCGACCGTGCACATCGGCGTCACATTGCGCATGATCGTCTCGATGGTCAGCACGGCGCCGTCCGGTGTGCGGCGAATGAACTCGAGCAGGTCCGCCGGATGCGTACCCGCCGCACCGCCGCCGATGGCGACATAGTTCAACACCAGCGGGCCGGTGTAGAGGCCGCGGCGGATCAACCGTTCCACGGTCTCGAGCTGGGTCAGCGAACCGAGCATGAAGTGCGGCTGGATACCGGCCGCGGTCAATCGGCGCAGATGCTCGATGTAGAACTCGGGTCCGGCTTCCACGACCATGTCGCGATACGCCTTGTACAGCACCGGGTTCTGTATCGAGGTACCGGCGATGTCGTCATCGCTGAGCAACTCGACGATATTCATCTGGCTGGTATTGATGGCGATGGTGACCTGATCCGGCTTCGGATCGAGCTCGGCCAGCAAATGCCGGGTGTCGTAGTCCAGCCACTTCGCCTGATCGGCGCCTTCCGGCGGCGCGAACGAGATCGAGCCACCGACCTGCAGAATCATCTCCGGCACCGCTTCGCGCAGCCGGCCCAGCATCTCGTTGAACAACTCGAACCGCTTCGAGCCGTGCCCATCTTCCTCGCGCACGTGCACATGCAGCACCTGCGCGCCGGCGTTGTAGCAGTCCACCGCCTTCTGGATCTGCTCGTCCATCGTCACCGGGATGTCGTCGGAATCTCCCGGCAGGAACTCCGGCCCGTACGGGGCGACCTGGATGACGAGCTTGTCCTGATTCTCCGGCAGCAGCGAATCATCGAGGTAATGCATGACAGAGTCCTCTCAGTTGGTTTCTTCGGAACGGTTTTCGCTCCGGTCTCGCGACCGGCGCTCGAAGGCATCGAGTTCCTCGGCCAGGATCGGCGCGCCGACGTTGCAGGCGTGGATGCCGACCACACTGACCATTTCCAGGACGGTGAGAATCTCTTCGCGAGTAACACCGAGCTCGAGCGCGGACCGGATGTGGCGGCGCACACCCGGGGAGTACAGGTGCGTGCACGCGGCGTCGATCGCGATGCTGAGCAGCTCGACGAACTGCGGGGAGAACACTCCCCGCCGGATCGGAGTGGATCCCATCGTCATGAACTGCTCGGTCCACTCCGGATCCCACTCATACAGCTGATCCCACAACGGATTCCAGCTTCCGCTGGCACGCATGTGATCCACGACCGGCGTGGACACCTTCGGTGACGAGGTTGTCAAAGCGACTCCTGCGGTGCTTACCGCCGCTTCTTGCGGCGTGATGCAGGCCACGATAACGTCGAACGGACATGAAACCTTGACCCTCTGGGTCATTCGTTTGACTATCTGGGACAGGAGATATCCGCACGATGCTGATGGTGCGTAGCGCTGTGTTGAACGGATATGTGGACTTAGCGCTGTCGCTCGGACTCAACCCGCATCCGCTGATGCGCACGGTGGGCATCGATCCCGCCGCGGTCGCCGACACCGACGGCTGGCTCCCGGCCGAAGCCATCAACCGGCTGCTCGAACTATCGGCTACAGAAACCGCGTGCGAAGACTTCGGCCTCAGACTGGCCGCCGCCCGCGGTATATCGACCCTGGGCCCCATCGGGCTGGTCGCCCGGGAAGAACCCGATGTCCGCAGCGCACTGGAAATCCTGCTTCGCCACGGCAACCTGCACAACGAAGCCCTGAACACCCGCTTGACCGAGAACAACGGTCTGGCAACCGTGCGCGTACAGGCCGCACCAGGCGCCACGCTGGGACGGCAGGCGGTCGAACTGGTGGTCGCCGCAACCTGCCGGATCCTGCGAGACCTCCTACACGAGGACTGGAAACCCCTCACGACCTGCTTCACCCATCCAGCCCCCGCCGCTGTCGACGTTCATCACCGAATGCTCAGCGACACCATCGATTTCGGCTGCGAGTTCGATGGCATCGTCTTCTATGGCCGCGACCTCGACGCCACCAATCCCCTGGCCGATCCGCTCCTGCGCCCCTACACCCGCCAATACCTGCAATCCCTGGCCGTCCCGGGCGACACGACAGCCGATCAAGTACGGCGCGCGATCGAATCCCTGCTACCGACGCAACGCTGCTCGGCAGCACAGGTCGCCCACAGCCTGGGCATGGACCGCCGCACCCTGCACCGCCATCTCACCCGCACAGGCGAAACGTTCTCCTCGATCCTGGACACCGTACGAACCGACCTGGCCCAACGCTACGTCGCAAGACAGGACCGGACGATGACCGAAATCGCCGCCGACCTCGGATTCTCCGAACTCAGCGCCTTCTCCCGATGGTTCCACACCCGATTCGGCTGCGCCCCCACCCAATGGGACACACGCACGGCCCATGTAACGAAGGAGCCGCAGCGGGATCCCGGGCCGTCGTGAGCCGCACAGTCCCCGCCTCCTCGGACTGTCCGCAATGGAACCGGCCGCGCAAGCTGTCATCGGCGTGATGTTCCTGACCGGCTCTATATCGCGATCTCGGCGTGGGTCGTCGGTTTCCACGGTGACCTGACCTTGACCGCGAACAACCTGATCGGCGGGACCGCCCTGGCGGTGCTGGCGCTGGGGGTTCGCCTCGATGTACGGACGCGTGCACGGCATCGTCTGGGCCGCTCCGCTGATCGGCGTGTGGATGATCATCAGCCGCTGGGTGGTCAGCGGCAATGTCGCCCATCCCGCGACGATCTGGAGCAACGTGGTCGCCGTGCTGCTCAGGCTGAGCTCGATGGCGCCGGGCATGCGCCGAACTGGATGAGCGCGAACCGCCAACGATGGGGTGCGAGCCGATAACCACTGGGATTCGGCCCGCGCCGGCGAGACTTCAACAGCTGGGTTGGGGAATAGCGCAGCAATCGAATAACTACCGTCCGCCAGGTAATTCCTCGAGCGCAGGGCAGTGGAATCGGCGCAATGTTGATTGCTTCCGTCGGGAACGCAACTCAGCCGGTGATTCGGTATCTGTGCAAGCGTGCGTACAAAGTGGTGCGGCCGATGCCCAATTCGGCAGCGGCGGCGGCCTTATTGCCGTGGGCGGCTCGGAGCGCCGAAATGATCGCGTCGCGTTCCGCCGTCTCGATCGGCGTAAGACGTCGTGTCGCAGGTGAACGGTAAGCCGGCGGAAGGTCATTCGCAGTGATAGCGCCGACCGGACGGGCTGTTGTCGCGTAGTCCAGCACGGATTGCAGCTCGCGCAGATTGCCGGGCCAAGGATGGGCTGCCAGGGCGGTAAGGGCGGTAGGCGTGATTCCCCTCGAACTGTTCGGTTCGACAGCGCGCAGGATCTCCAGGGCCAATGCGTTGAAATCCTGTTGGTAGGCCCGCACAGGACGAAGTTCCCTGCGGGCCAGAGCTTCTGCCGCCAGGGCGGCCAGTTCGGGGTCGGGAGTGGACAATGGAGATGTGGTCATCACGACCAGCCCGGCGGCTGTTCGCACCGCCGGGGTGAGGCGAGCTGCCGCCCCCCTTTCGAGTACGTGAATGTTGTCGATGACGACGCTGGGCGACTGCCTCAGTGTATTGCGCACCCGCAGTGCCCAACTATCGTCGAGGTCGGCGTCGAGGGCGTCGAAGAACACTGCGTTTTCCCCGGCAATCCGGCGTGCAACGGTCGTGCGTCCGGTCCCGGGCTCTCCGATGACGAGTTCGATCCGCTGTGCGACGGTGGACGAACTCCCTTCCGGCCGTTGGTATTCCACGGAGGAAGGAGACTGTTCACGTACGGGTCTTATGTCGAATATGACACCACCGGCGGTATCGGATACCGAGCGAGCGGTGACCAATACACTCGACCCGGAAGACAAGGTCAATCGTCGTTGAACGGGATGGCTCTCGACCACGTCGGCCGCAATGTCTCTTAGTGCTGCGTGATCGCTGGTTTGGATGAGATCCATCGCCGCAGAGTTGCTGAGCATCACGTTCTCGCCGTAGACGAGAACCGCGTGATTCCTATTGCGCGTGTGAGTTTGGAACGCCGCGAGGAGTCGCTGCTCGGACATCCGAGCGCCCTCGAGCAATCGTTGCTCGATGTCGTGGACCGCCCTCATCAGGAACGGGCCGAGTAGTGTGGTCGATTGGTCGACCGGCCCGGTGATATCGAGAACGCCTTCGACGCGGCGGGTGATCGGATGGGTGATGGGCGCGCCATGGCAGCAGAACTGCTTCAGCAACTCCAAGAAGTGTTCGTCGCCGGTTACCGAGATCGGCTGTCGTAGCTCGTATGCCGTCGCCAGGGCGTTCGTCCCGGTCGATTGCTCGAGGTATTGAAAACCCGGCGCGGCAAGAACATCATCCAACGCGGTGTTCAACTGGCGCTGGGCCGCACGCCGGTCGATGATGCGCGCGGTGCGGTCTGTGAGCAGCACTGAGAACCGGGTGTCGGCCAGCTCATCCATCATGCGATCGAGAATCGGCTGTGCGGCCGTGGACAGTCGACTGTGGCGGTCGAAGTCGGGGGAGAATCCGGTTTCGCGAACTGGCATTCCGGGGTCCAATCCGAGGAGTGTGGCTCGCTTCCAGGCGTTGGCGATTTCGGGTCGCTGTCGCTGCGCACGGAGATCGGCATTCATTGGCGATGTCATTTCTGGCTGAACCTGTAGCTACTTCAGTCTGGTCGCTGGTGATCGGAGCACATCCGAGGTGGTGGCACAAGCGTTCGGAATCGGAACACTGTGATGTGGCTCGCTCGGGTCAGCATATATGCAGTGGCGTCGGACGACGCGACCTAGGTAACAAGGAGCGAACCGTGACAGTGGAGAATCTCGTGCGCGTCGGCGTCGATGCGGACTTCGTCATGACGATCAACGGTGAGCCTGCCGGCGGAACCGGAATGGCGGACGTGTACAACCCGGCGACCAGGTCGGTGATCGCCCAGGTGCCGGTGGCCACGCGGCAGGACTTGGACCGAGCGGTCGCCGCGGCGCGGGCCGCTTTCTCGGGTTGGTCGGCGACGCCGTTGGCCGAACGCCAGGCGATCGTATCCGCTATCGGCGATCGCCTCGAGGAGCGCGCTGAGGACTTCATGGCGCTGTTGACCGCCGAGCAGGGCAAACCGCGCGCTATGGCCGAATGGGAGGTGCACGGCTCGGTTGCATGGTTTCGGGAGATCGCGAAACAGTCGCTCCCTGAGGAAGTGCTCGAAGACACCGCGGAGCGTCGGGTGATAAGCCGCCACACCCCGCTCGGCGTGGTCGGCGCCATCGTGCCCTGGAACTTCCCGATCTTGCTGGCCGTGTGGAAGATCGCGCCTGCATTGGTTGCCGGCGATACGATCATCGTCAAACCGTCACCTTTCACGCCGTTGTGCGACCTGAAGCTCGTCGAACTGGTGCAGGATCTGCTTCCGGCGGGGGTGCTCAGCGCGGTCAGCGGTGATGATGAACTCGGCAAATGGATGACCGCGCACGAGGGCATCGCGAAGATCGCCTTCACCGGGAGTACCGATACCGGTAAGCACGTCATGCGCTCGGCCGCCGGCACGCTCAAGCGGATCACTCTCGAGCTCGGCGGTAACGATCCGGCTATCGTTCTCGGTGACGTCGATCCGAAAAAGGTTGCACCGCAGTTGTTCTGGGCGGCTTTCCAGAACAACGCACAGTTCTGCAATGCGGCCAAGCGCGTCTATGTCCACGACAGCGTCTACGACGCCGTGCGCGACGAATTGGTGGCTTATGCCCGGACCATTGTCGTCGGCGACGGCGCCGAAGCGGCGACCCAACTCGGTCCGATCCAGAACGAGCCGCAGTACCGCAAGGTAGCTGAGTACTTCGACGACTGCGCCGCCAATGGATACACATTTGCTCTTGGCGGTGTCATCGATCAGGACGCGGCGGGCTGGTTCGTGCCGGTAACCATCGTCGACAACCCCCCGGAGAACTCCCGCCTGGTCGCGGAGGAGCCATTCGGGCCCATTCTCCCGCTGCTGCGCTGGACAGACGAGGCCGATGTGGTTGCGCGAGCGAACGACACGCTGTGGGGTCTTGGTGCAACGGTGTGGGGCGCTGACCTGGAGGCTGTGGAGCGGATCGGCAAGCAGTTGGAGGCGGGCACCGTGTGGCTGAACGAGGTACATCAGTACTCGCCGCATCAAGTGTTCGGCGGTCACAAGCAGTCCGGTATTGGTGCGGAGAATTCACTGCACGGTCTGGCCGAATACACCAACTACCAGACGCTCACCTTGAACAAGGTGGCCGGAGCGGTCTCCTGACGGGGCGAGGTGGTCCTTCGATGTCTGAAGCCCTGCCTTTCGCTCCGGAGATCTCGCCGGCGGAGATTCTGCCGTTCGCGGCCCGGCGCCATCGGGACAAGTGCGCGCTGATAGTCGGTGAAAAGCGGTTCACCTACATCGAACTCGACACGATGTCGCGCCAAGTGGCGGCTGCGCTCCAGCACCGTGGCATCGGCGCAGGGGACGTTGTGTCTCTTTACGGTCAGAACAGCTGGGAATGGATCGTCGGCTACCACGGTGCGTTGCGTGCAGGGGCGGTGGTCAACCCGATCAATGTGATGCTCACCGGGCCGGAATTGACCTACGTGCTCAACGATTGCCAGTCGGGTGCGGTATTCGCAGGCTCTGCGCAAACCGCTACTGCTGCAGCCATAATGGCCGAGACTCCGTCGGTGAAGCTGTTCGTCGAGTTCGGGGACGCGCCGCAAGAACCTGCGGCGACTCCGTTCTCCGCCCTGTTACGCGAGGGAACTGCGTTGCTCCCCACCGAGGTCCAACACCGTCCGGGAGATCTGTGCGCGATTGCGTACACATCCGGAACGACAGGACACCCGAAGGGGGCTATGCAGTCGCACCAAGCGATCCTGCTCAATTGCGCGCTGACCGCAACGATGCACGCGCGCTCCCGCGACGACATCGTCGTGACGGCTCTCCCGGCAGCCCATGTGTACGGGAATGTGGCGATCAATTCTACGTTTCTCGTCGGCGGGACAGTCGTACTGATGGAGCGTTTCGACGCGGCAGCGGCATTGGGCCTGATCGCCCGCGAGCGCGCCACCATGTTCGAGGGCGTGCCCGCCATGTACTCGATGATCCTCGCCGATGATTCACTCGCCGCCGCGGATCTGAGGAGCCTGCGGTTGACAACTGTTGGCGGACAGACATTTTCCGTAGACACCCTGCGGAAATGGCAGCAGCGCTCCGGAGTGCCGATGATCGAGCTGTGGGGAATGACCGAGCTTGCCGGGCTCGGCACCACGCACAGTCCTTACGCCCCACAGGTGCCCGGATCGATCGGGGTCGCCCTGCCCGGGGTCGAGATCCGAATCGCCGCCCTGAACAGTGATTCCGGCGACGGAGACCATCAGCGTGAAGCCCCTGTCGGCGAGCCCGGGGAGCTGCAGATACGTGGTCCGCTGGTCATGCTCGGCTATTTCGGAAATCCGACTGCGACCGAGGAAGTCGTTCTCCCCGACGGCTGGATGCGCACCGGAGATATTGCCTACAGCGATGAGACACGCCACTTCTTCGTGGTCGACCGCCTCAAGGACATGATCGTCACCGCCGGGTACAACGTCTATCCAGCGGAGATCGAGCGCGTGATCGCCAGTCATCCGGACGTCGCGATGGTGGCGGTCGGGCGCCGCCCCGACGATGTGCGCGGGGAAATCGCTGTCGCTTATGTCGTCGCGAAAGCCGGGGCACATCTGCGTGATTCGGATATTCTCGATCACTGCCGAAGCGGTCTCGCTGCCTACAAACGTCCGCGTGCCGTCGAATTCGTCGACCAGTTACCGACAACCGCGTCGGGAAAGATCATGCGCCGCAAACTCGGCGAGCTCACAGAAGAACTGAGGAATACACCGTGAAATCAACCGCAGCTGTCCTCGAATCAGCGAATGCACCACTGGTCCTCGAAGAGGTCGAAATTTCTCCGTTGGCGCCTCGGGAAGTTCTGGTCAGGGTGGTCGGATGCGGCGTCTGCCATACCGATTTGGGTGTGATTGCTGCGCCTGGCGAGGGCCAGACACCGATTGTCCTCGGCCACGAAGGCTCCGGCATCGTCGAACAAGTGGGCTCCGAGGTCACCTCACTCTCTCCGGGCGATCGCGTCGTCCTCTCGTACAATTCGTGTGGACGATGTGACAACTGTGCCGGAGGTATTCCACAGCACTGCCGAGATTTCATGGCGCTGAATCTGACCGGCAGCCGTGTGGACGGCACCTCACCGCTGAGCCGAAACGGCGAAGCGGTCCTCGGTGCTTGGTTCGGTCAGTCGTCGTGGGCGCGGCATGCGGTCGTCACCGAACGCAACGCGATCAAGGTCGATGATGGCGTCCCGCTGGAATTGCTGGGGCCGTTGGGCTGTGGGATCCAGACCGGCGCCGGTGCGGTGCTCAACACCCTCAAGCCCGCCCCCGGTTCATCGATCGCGATCTTCGGAGCCGGATCTGTGGGTCTGGCGGCGCTGCTGGCGGCGAAGGTAGCCGACTGCGGGACTATCGTTGCCGTCGACATCCAGGAGTCCCGTCTCGCCAAGGCCATCGAGCTCGGGGCAACCCACACGGTGAACCCGTCCGAACTGGATGCCGCAGAAGCGATCAGGGCGATCACAGGCGGACTGGGTGCGCAGTATTCTGTGGACTGCATCGGATTTCCGAACGTCGTGCGCAGTGCCCTCGAGTGCCTGCAGACGCCGGGAATTTGTGCGACAGTCGGATTCCAAGGAATTCCGAACGAGATCACGATCGATCATGGGCAATTGCTCTTCGGTAAGTCGCTCATCGGCGTGATCGAAGGCGATGCTGTCCCTTCGGAGTTCATCCCGCGCATGATCGAGCTCCATAAGACGGGTCGATTTCCCTTCGACAAGCTGATCGACACCTTCGAATTCGCGGATATCAACAAGGCTATCGATGCCGCACACCGCGGCGATGCGATCAAGGCCGTGCTCACGTTCGGCAACTGAACGATACTGGTCCGGGTGATTCTTCCGGACCGGCAGTGAGGCAGGTTAGTGGACCCTCGCGTGCGAAAGTTTCTGGTTGCGCTCGCTCACATCGACCGGTCGCGAGGCGGTGCGTCCAGGTTGGCTCACTGCGGCCAGCATCGGCGGGGAGTGTCGCCATCACCTTGAAGGGGGTTGTTCGCGGCACTCGGCCCGGTCTCGAACCGTGCGTAGCGTCGAGGACGCGAGTGACCCGGCATCCGAGGAAAGGATTTCCGATGACCGGCCCCCTGCCCTAAGTGTTACTGGCGCTTACAAGTTGGCGGCCGGCTGTGTCGGGCGCCGGATAGGTGGGACAGCATGGTCGTGGGTAAATATCTGGCGGCGATTGCCGGGGCTGCGCTGGCGTTGACCGGTTCGGTCGTCGCCGGCGTGGCGAGCGCGGAGCCGGCCGGGTGCGGCGCTTCGCACTGGGTCGGGAGCTGGATGGCGGCGCCGTCGGATTCGATCGGCGCCGCGGATCCGGGGTTGATTCCGCAACTATCGGTGTCGAATCAGACCTATCGACTGGTGATCACTCCGCATCGCGGTGGTTCGGTGTTGCGCGTGCATCTCACCAACCGCACGCGGCCGGTGCCGATGGAACTCGCGCACGTGACGATCGCGACCCAAAGCGCCGGTGCGGCAACACAACCCGGAACGATGCACGAGGTCACCTTCGGCGGGAAGCAGGTGGTGACCATCGCACCGTGGAGTGATGTGGTCAGCGATCCGGTCGAGATGCCGTTCGCCGCCTGGCAACCGCTGTCGATCAGCGTGCACGCGCCGGGCCTGGCGGTCTTGCCGACCGAGCATTTCAACGCGAACGCGACCAGCTATTACAGCGTGCCGTCGGCGGGCGACCAGACCACCGACGCGACCGGATCGCGGCGGCTGCAGCTGAGCACCACGGCGATGCTGTTCGTCTCGGGACTCGATGTGCAGGCGCCCGGAAACGTCTCTGCCATAGTCGCTTTCGGTGATTCCATCACCGACGGATACGTCGCCGGCACGATTCTCGGCACCCACAGGACCCGAACGTGGTCGATCGCAATGTCCGCTACCCGGACTTCCTGCAGCGGCGCCTGGACTCCGCGGGCGCACCCTTCACCGTCCTCGACGCCGGAATCTCGGGCAACCGGGTCACCCGCGCCGGATTCATCCCGCAGTTCGGCCCGGCGGCCGTCGATCGGGTACAACGCGACGTCATCGACCAGGCCGGAGTCACCGACGCGATCATCCTCGAAGGCCTCAACGACCTCGGCATCCCGATCGGCGCGAGCTACGACGACGTCGTCGCCGGGTACACCGATCTGATCACCCGGCTGCACGTGGCCGGAGTGAAGGTCCATCTGGCGACCATCCTGCCCGCGGCCAACGCCCTCACCGACGGCATCCTCACCCTGCCCAACGCCGACACGACCCGCCAGCGGATCAACACCTGGATCCGAGGACAACATCTGTCCGACACCGTCATCGACCTCGACGCCGCCGTCCGCGACCCCGCCGCCCCCAACACCCTCGCGCGCGCCCTCGCCGGACCCGACAACCTCCACCCCAGCCCCGCGGGCTACCGGGCCATGGCCGACGCGATCGACCTCACCTCGTTCCGCGGCGGATGCCGGTAACGGCGGGCCTTTCATCGGCCGCTGCAGGCCGAGCACGAGCAGCGGGGGGATTGTCGGAGCTGGAGCTCCGACAGTCCCAGTCGATCTCGATTCGACAGGATGAGCGGCGTAGAAGCGTCGTTGCGGCTCGCGTGCACCGTCCTTGTCCGCGAAGGGCTCTCGCGTTCTGAGGCATGCGAGGTCGGAGATTTGTGTGAGCGACCTTTCTCGGAGTGGGTGGGCCGGATGCGGTATCGGTAGGCGCGCCCGATGGACGGTCGATGGGAGACCGCATCGGGCGAGCCTGCCGGTAGTGCCGCGTCCGGTCTTGTCCTAGCTTGCCTTGTTGTATGCCTCGATGATGTCGGCCTGGATGCGGCCGCGGCTGGAAACGTTGTAGCCGTGGTTCTTCGCCCATTCGCGAATCGCGCCGGTCTGCTGCTTGTCGGCTGCGGTGCGGGCACCGGCCTTGACCTTGCCGCGCGGGGCGCGGCCGACCTTGCGGGCGGCACCGGTCCACTGCTCCAACGCACTACGGAGCTTGGCTGCGTTCTTGGTCGACAGGTCGATCTCGTACTCGACGCCGTCGAGGCTGAGCAACACGGTTTCCTCGGCTTTCGATTTGCCGTCGAAGTCGTCGATCAGTTCGACGATGACCTTCTTCGCCACGTGGCAGTCCTCCATAGTTTGTCGAAACGTATTGCCGAAGTACCTGACTGGCAAGCTTATGCCGAGTCATTGCAGGCCGATCTACAGGACCGAGTGGACACCGCAGGCTGAGCTCGATCATTGGCGGCTTCATCACTAGGGCGGCAGCGCATCCGCCCGTCTACCTCGGAAGCCTTGCCACTCCTCGACGGCCGCTGCGGAAGCGGCCATTCGAGCCGTCAAGGCTTTCGCACACGAGAGGACGCTGGTTCGAAACCAGCTGGGGCCACTTTGTTGTGCAGGTCAGCCGTGTTTTCGGCAATTCGGTGTCCGTTGCAAGGCCATTATCTCGGTACGGAACTACCGAGTCGGAGAAGCGGCTGCTCTTCATGACTGCAGTGCTCGAGGCGGGAAGGAATTAGGTCGCCGGGCACCAGCGAACCCGGACCCCGGCTACCGAGACCGCGCGCCGAGTTCGAGCGGACGCCGGTGTTCCGGGTATCAGCCGCGTCGAGCTGTTCCGGCACGTCGTTCGCCTCGTCCGCGAAATCCGGGGCAGGGCAGGGCCACCGACGACACAAGGCGTGATGACAGGCTCCGGTCCCCCGATGGCGCTGGCGGCCCGCCCCCACGAATGAGCACGATAAGCCGCGCCCGGTCAGCTTCCGGGCTGCGGCGCCCGGAGTGGCGGATGTGCAGTATTCGGAAGTGTGTCATGTCGGGTCAGCTCATCGGATACCTTGTGCTGCAACGCGTCCGCTGAGGCGAGCCCTGTGCTGAGGTGGCTCGATTCGAGCGATAGGTGGCAAGAGCGTACGTCTGCTTTCGGACGATCACCCGACACGAGCGCACAGTCAGTAGTGCGCGCGCACAAATGCCAGCAATCACCGTTGGAATCGTACTGAAGACTCCGGGCCGGCTGATGCGATGTTCTTTACCTCAGACGCCGCGAGGCTTTCGATTTTTTGTAGCAACGATGCTGGAGGTTTTATGGGCACGTCCCGGTTGCGATACCTGACCCTCGCAACGATATCTGCGGTCACAGTCATGGCCGGGGCGGGAACTGCGGTGAGCGATCCCGCCGATATCACTTTCCCCTCGGACCAGAATCAGCTGCCGCAACTGCCATCGGAACCGCAGATCTACGACCGGCTGCCGATTCCGACACCGGGCAAGGACGCCTGGTACAACGACCCCGAAAACACCGCCTCTTACGCGCCCGGCCAGATCGTGCGCACCCGCGAGGTGCAGACCCGGCTGGCTGGCCTTCCCATCCCGGTATACACAAAGCAGATCTTGTTCCGCTCTAATGATGTCCACGACAACCCGATCGTGACGGCTACGACCGTCATCGTGCCCGGCATCCCGTGGCAGGGCAGTGCGCGGCCGGTACTGTCGTTCCAGGAGGCAATAGATTCGACTGATTCCTCCTGCAATCCGTCCTACACGCTGCAGGTCGGCACCATGAAGGAATCCACGCTCGCGATCTACTGGCTGATGCAGGGATTTGCGATCAACGTCCCGGACTTCGACGGCAAGTTCAATACGTTCAACACCTACGACGAGGGCAAGATGGTGCTGGACAGTCTGCGTGCGGTGAAGAACGACACGACACTAGGCCTCGCCGATTCGGGGATCGCGCTGTACGGGTATTCCGGTGGTGGCTCGGGTTCCATCCGCGCTGCCGAACTGCGCGCCACCTACGCTCCTGATGTCCGGCTGCTGGGCACCGCGATCGGTGGCGCGCCCGGTGACCTCGTTGCTATCGCGAAGTACGCGATGGCGCCACAGACCGGACTTGCGGGAATCGGCAATTTCACCATGTGGCTCGGCTTCGCCAGTCTCAGCCGGGAATACCCGGATGTGTTCCGGCCCGAAGAGTTGCTGACCGACGAAGGGCAGCAGCTACTCCGTGATTTTCAGTCTCGTTGCGTGATCACTATTGCACCGTCGGGTGTGTACCGCCCGATCAGCGCCTATTTCAAACCGGGCAAGTCGATGGATACCGAACCCGAGGTCTTGCGAGTGCTGGAGAATAATAGCCTCGGCAAATTCATTCCAGACAGCCCGATCCTGTGGTGGCACGGCATCTGGGATGAGGTCGTGCCACCGTCGACAGTGCTGCCGGCGGTGAACAAGTACTGGGAAAGTGGTGCGGACCTGCGTTTCATCACGGTTCCTGTGCCTGAGCACGGGGTCAACGCCGTCACCGGCTGGACTCCTTCGGTGGCTTGGACCAGTGCTGTGCTGCGCGGGCTGCCGCCGGGCCCGAAATTCAATTTGGCATTCCCCGCACCACTGCCAGCAGGCTTCCCGGGCTCTTGATCGGATCGGTCGACAGGGGTTCGTTGTCTTGGGAGGACGCATGACTCAGATGTATTCCACCGGGCTCGGTATCCCGCAAGACGATCGGTGGCAGCAGCTGGTCGAGCGGGCACATGCCCGAGCGGCCAGCTTGGCCGCGACCTTGCAGACCGACGACCTGCTGCCACATTCGATGCTGGACGCCGATTTCGTGCCGAGCGCCCAGCTCAACGTTGAGCTCTTCTTCGGTTCATTGGCCTCGGGCCGCGAGCTGTCCAAGGTGGACACCCAACCGCTGGTGGAGCGGGCGTTGCGGCTGATCCGGGACGGCATGTCCCTCGAGGAAGTCCTGGCCAACTACCGGATCGGGACCGCGTTTCTGTGGAGCCAGTGTGTTCCGACACTCGAACCAGACGAGTATTCTCTGCTGCCGGAACTGGGACTGCGCTTGACCAACTACCTCAACGTGGTGACCGCCCATATCGCTACCGTCGTGGTTGAGGACAGTCGGCAGCCACGCTGGGACATGCTCGCCCGCCAAGGCGAGATCGCCGCCGATCTCCTGGCCGGCCGTGAGGTCACCGGATGGACAGGCGCACCCGATATCCCCATCGCGGAATCCTTCCTCGTCGCCGCGGTCCGGCTTCGCGAACCGGCCCCCGGCGCCCTCACCACCCTGCGGAACCGCCTCGGGCTGCTGTCGGGCACGTTCCTATATCGCGACAAAGGCGGCTGGATCGCGCTCGTTCCTCTGCATCTGGTCGATGAATCAGATTCGGCGGCGGGGCTCGCCAGCCGAATCGGATTGCCCAGCAAAACTATTCGGCCCGAATACTGGATCGGTGTCGCGGTCGCACCCACGCACGCGGACATCCCCCGGTCCTATGCCGAAGCCCGCACCGTCGCCGAGACCGCGCGGGCCCTGTCCCGTCCCGAAACCATCTGCACCCGAAGGCACATGATGTTCGAATACTCCGTAGCCGCCGGCGGAACAACGCTCCCCAGCTTGGCCGCTCTCCTTGATCCGCTCACCGATCATCCCACGCTGCTGGAGACCCTCGATGCCTTCATCGATGCCGAGTTCAACCACGCCGCCGCCGCCCAAGCACTGTTCATCCACCGAAACACAATCACCTATCGACTCTCTCGCATCGCGGAAATCACCGGCTACGACCCGCTGGTGCCCACCGGCGTTTCCACACTAATGGCGGCCCGTGTCGCCCTCCGCATCGTCACCCACGATCCACGCACTCACTGATACGAAACTTCGCCCGCCCCATCCTAAAGCGGCTTCACATTCCGCGAGGCCAGGGCCGCGAATCAAGAGCTCCGGCGACGGATGCTGGCCCCGCCGCTCAACGTCGATGCGGTTGCGGAAGAGATAACGCCTGCAATGCCCGGGGGCAACGACTTCACCGATCGACTACGCGCGTTACATCGACGATGGCAGATCCTCAACCAACGAGAGCTGACCAATACCGAGCTGGCAGGCGCTGCGTTTCAGCGCCGTTCAGCAGCAAGTACCGCACCATGGGCCCGGCATTTGAACGAAAGGCATAATCAATGGGACAGCCCTTTGGCTTTTACCAGAACACAGTCGGCGCGATGCAGATCGAAACCGAGGCTACGGCAACGCAGGGATTGTCTCCTGACCGCCGGACCATCGACTTCGACTCCCAGCGGGCAGTCGTGGAGTGCGCGCGATGATCGAACATGCGCCGCACGAAGGTTCGGCCGAACAGTTGCTTTGGCCTCGCTACGTCGAACCCGCCGATCTGACCGCTGTCGAATCCGTCCCGCTGGAAGCACGCGGCCTGCCTGAATCGACCTACGCACTGCTTGCCCGAGCAGCGACGCGGTGGCCGCACCGCAATGCGTTGACCGTGCTTCCGGATGCAACGCGGTGGCGAGAACCGGCGCGCCGCAGCTACGCGGAACTTCTGGCACAGGTCAATCGATATGCCAATCTCCTCTATTCGCTCGGGGTGCGACGCGGGGACGCGGTCGCGATCATCGCACCGAACTCCGAGAACCTGATCGCCGCCACTTTGGCATCGCAGCTGGCAGGTCTCGCAGCACCGATCAACGGTGGCCTGGCCCGCGATCACATCGCCGAGTTGTTACGACGCTCCGCGGCAAGAATTCTGATCGTCGCGGGGCCCGAACTGTCGGCCGATACGTGGACCTCAGCGTACGAGCTGGCCGCACAAGGACTGGTTGACGCGCTACTGGTATTACGCCCTACCGCCGCGCATGACCTGGCCCCGACGCTGCCCTTCATCGACGGCGTCCGCGTCGGTTACCTCGATAGCCTTGCTGCCGATCATGATTCGGCCACATTCGTCGGCGAGTTGCCGAAGTCCTCGGACTTGGCGGCGCTGTTCCACACTGGCGGCACGACGGGCGTGCAGCTCCTCGACGTGGACGCATCACGCACTCGCCACTCTTTCCGCGTCGCGCAGCGCAGGAGAAGACGTCAGAAGGCTCGGCGCCAGGGCATGACAGCCAGCGGACGAGTGATACGGGAACCCTGGTGAGTGAACCGACGGCACGCGCTCCGAGCCCTCGAATCGCTTCCAGAATGGCGCGGATAGGGGCGAACGACGGTCCCCTACAGGACGTCCACAGGACGTCGCAGGTCCACAAACAGCAACGAACAGCAACCGACAACACTCATCAACACCGACGAACCCGCAGGTCGCGCCGCTTCGCCGGACAAAACCAACCGGTCATCAGTAGCATCGAAGGATGCGATCGATCTGGAAGGGTTCCATCGCGTTCGGGCTGGTGAATGTCCCGGTGAAGGTTTACACCGCCACCGAGGACCATGACATCAGGTTTCATCAGGTCCACGCCAAGGATGGCGGGCGGATCAAATACGACCGTGTCTGCACGGTGTGCGGGCAGTCGGTGGCCTTCGCGGATATCGACAAGGCGTACGAGTCGCCCGAGGGTGACAAGGTGATCCTGACCGACGAGGATTTCGCGAAGTTGCCGGTGGCCGAGAAGCACGAAATTCCGGTGCTGCAGTTCGTGCCGTCCGAGCAGATCGATCCGATCCTGTTCGACCGCAGTTACTATCTCGAGCCCGACTCGACGACACCCAAGGCGTACGTGTTGCTCGCGAAGACGCTCGATCAGGTGGATCGGGTGGCGCTGGTGCATTTCACGCTGCGGCAGAAGACGCGGCTGGCGGCGCTGCGGGTGCGCGACGGGGTGCTGGTGTTGCAGACGCTGCTGTGGCCGGACGAGGTGCGCGCCGCCGAATTCGAATCGCTCGATGATGCCGCCGCGCCGCGATCGCAGGAGGTCGCGATGGCGCAGACGCTGGTCGACAGCATGTCGGAGGATTTCGATCCCGATCAGTACACCGACGAGTATCAGATCGAACTGAAGAAGCTGCTCGACGAGGCCATCGAGTCCGGGTCCGACCGCGTCACCCGCCACGAAGAGGCCGAACCGGCGCAGATGGATGCCGAGGTGGTCGATCTGGTGGCCGCATTGCAGCGCAGCCTCGAAGCCACCGGGCGCGGTGGGGAATCCGGGAAGTCGAGCCGGGGCGGCGCCTCGAAATCCGCCGCCAAGTCGACCACGAAGGCGACCACCAAACGGGCCGCGTCGAAATCCACCGGCACCAAGTCGGCGAGCAAGTCGACTGCGAAGAAGGCTGCGCCCAAAGCCACCAAACAGACCCGCAAGGGAGCCTAGGCGGCGATTCGGGCGTCTTCGCCGAATCAGGCAATCGTGAGATATCCGACTGTTCGGCGCGCCCATTGCGCGCGGGTCGGCCATACTTTGGCGGGGCCTGGCGGTTACCGTACGGTGCAATCACAGTTCGACCCGGTCGGGGCCCGGATCGTCCCCGTACCACCAGCTTCCGGAGGAACCACATATGACCAACCCGTCGGACCCGAACGGCCCGTACGGCCAACCGGGGCAACCGGGCTCCGGGTATCCGCCCGCCGGCCCGCAGCCGGGCTACGGCGCACCCCAGCCGGGCTACGGCGCGCCGCCGCCCGGATATGCCGCTCCCCCACCGGGTTACGGAACCCCGCCTCCGGGATACGGTGCGGCACAACCGAATTACGGCACCCCGGGCGCCGGTTACCCGCCGGCCGGGCCGGGATACGGTTATCAGCAGCCGGGATTCGGCCCGCCCGCACCGTATGCCAACTGGTTCGCGCGCGTCGGCGGTTACCTCATCGACGCGCTGATCGTCGGCGTCCCGCTGGCCATCCTGTACGGGCTCGCGTTCGGGCTCGGTACCAAGGACGTGAACTGCTCGTTCGACGACGACCCCTACAGCTCCTCGTACTCCTACTCCAGTACGTGCACGGGCGGCGGCCTGACCGCGGTCGGCATCATTCTGTTGCTGCTGGCCATCGCCGTGGGTCTGGGCCTCGGACTGTGGCTCATCCACCAGGAAGGCACGACCGGTCAGACGCCCGGTAAGAAGGTCGTCGGTATCCGCGTGATCAAGGAAGCCGACGGTCAGGTGCTCGGCTTCGGTATGGCGTTCGTGCGCAAGCTCTGCCACGTTCTCGACAACGCTCTGTGCGGCCTCGGATATCTGTGGCCGCTGTGGGACGAGAAAAAGCAGACCTTCGCCGACAAGATCGTCAGCACCATCGTGGTGCAGGCTCCGAAGTAACGTCACCACCCAGCGCTGTCACGGCCCCGCGGTTCCCTCACCGAACGCGGGAAACGACGGCGGCCGACCCGGAATCCGGGTCGGCCGCCGTCGATGTGGAACGATCAGTGCGCGTTCGCGGTGCAACTGCTCAGGGCGATGTTCGCCGGCCGCGGGATCGCGCTTCCCAAGTCGGGGAACGGCGGCGCGCTCGGCCCCAGGAAATCCCTCGCCTGCTTCTCCGCCTCGACCTGGGTCGGACCCCAGCCGACCGCGATCCGGCCGTCCGCTCCCTGGGCGACAGCACCGCAGCCGTTGCTGAAATCCAGGATCACGCGGCAGTCGCCGCGACCGCAGCGCGCCCGGGCCGCGGCATCCGCGCTGGGCGCGTCGGCGAAGTTGGTGGCCGCGGCCACCACCCCGCTGCGGTCGGAATAGGCGATCGCACCGTGCAGGTCACCGTCGGCGTGAGCCGAACCGGCGGCACCGGCGACGGCGAAACCCGCACCGGTCACCGCCGCGACGGCCGCCGAGCGGACGCGCTGGGAAAACATATGGGCCATCCGTGAATCCACCCCGTTCTGGTCTGCGTACTGGACGCAGGCGATCCTGCTCCACGTCGGCCCGGCATGTCCACTTCACCCCCTACCCGGTGGCGAGAATCAGACCGTGAAGCCCAGTGCGCGCAGCTGTTCGCGGCCGTCGTCGGTGATCTTGTCCGGACCCCACGGCGGCATCCAGACCCAGTTGATCTTCAAATCCTCCACCAAACCGCTGCGCACCAGCGCGTTTCGCGACTGGTCCTCGATGACGTCGGTGAGCGGGCAGGCCGCGGAGGTGAGGGTCATGTCGAGGACGGCCACGTCCTCCTCGACCCGCATCCCGTAGACCAGTCCCAAATCGACCACGTTGATGCCGAGTTCGGGGTCGACGACGTCACGCATCGCCTCCTCCATATCCTCGAGCAGCGCGACCTGTTCCTGGGAAAGTTCGGCCTCGGTGTTCGGCTGTTCGGTTGCCGGCGTCTCAGTCATGACGTTCCCCATTTCCGGCGGACCCGTTGCCCATGGTCCGCTTGGTCTCTTCGGCCGAGGTTATCCGCACCACGGCATCCTTGAACGCCATCCAGCCCAGCAGGGCACATTTCACCCGGGCAGGATACTTCGCCACACCGGCCAGCGCGATGCCGTCGCCGATGACGTCCTCGTCGCCCTCGACCGTGCCGCGGCTCGAGATCATCTCGCTGTAGGAGTCGACCACCTTCAGCGCCTGCTGCACGGGCTGGCCGATGACCTGATCGGTGAGGATCGAGGTGGCGGCCTGGCTGATCGAGCAGCCCTGCCCGTCGTAGGACACATCGGCGACGTCACCGTTGTCGTCGATGTGCACCCGCAGGGTCACCTCGTCACCGCAGGTCGGGTTGACGTGATGCACCTCGGCGCCGAACGGCTCCCGCAGCCCGCGGTGGTGCGGATGCTTGTAGTGGTCCAGGATCACTTCCTGGTACATCTGTTCCATACGCATTGCGAAATCTCACGCCCCGTTCACTGGTCGCTCGCGCTCACCGGATTCAACGGTCGGCCACACCGAAGAATTTCTGTGCCTTACGGACCGCGGCCACCAGCGCCTCCACCTCGTCCAAGGTGTTGTAGACCGCGAAGGAGGCCCGGGCGGTGGCGGGTACGCCGAGCCGGCGCATCAGCGGCCAGGCGCAATGGTGCCCGACGCGGATGGCGACTCCCTCGTCGTCCAGGATCTGCCCGACGTCGTGCGGGTGGATGCCGTCGACCACGAACGACACCGCGCCACCGCGATCCACGTTCTCGGTCGGTCCGACGATGTGCACGCCGTCGATCGCGCCGAGTCCCTCCAGGGCGGCGCCGACCAGCGTATGTTCGTGCGCGGCAACGGCTTCCATCCCGATCGCGTCGAGATACCGCACGGCCGCGCCCAATCCGACCACCTGCGAGGTCATCGGCACGCCGGCCTCGAACCGCTGCGGCGGCGCCGCGTAGGTGGTGGCCTCCATGGTGACCGTCTCGATCATCGACCCACCGGTGATGAACGGCGGGGTCTCCTCGAGCAGGGCGTAGCGGCCGTAGAGCACGCCGACACCGGACGGACCCAGCATCTTGTGCCCGGAGAAGGCGGCGAAATCGACGCCGAGCTCACGGAAGTCCACCGGCATGTGCGGGACCGACTGGCAGGCGTCGAGCACCACCAGGGCGCCGACCGCCTTGGCGCGGCGCACCATCTCGTGCACGTCGGCGACCGCACCGGTCACATTCGACTGATGAGTGAAGGCGACGACCTTGGTCGCGGGCGAGAGCTCCAGCGAATCCAGATCGATGCGCCCGTCGTCGGTGATGCCGTACCACTTCAGGGTGGCGCCGGTGCGACGCGCGAGTTCCTGCCACGGAACGAGATTCGCGTGATGCTCCAGTTCGGTGATCACGATCTCGTCGCCCGGTCCCACGTGGTACGGGAAGCGGTCGTCGGAGAACGAATACGTCACCAGGTTCAGCGATTCGGTGGCGTTCTTGGTGAAGACGATCTCGTTCGCCTCCACCCCCACGAAGCGCGCGATATCGGCCCGGGCGCCCTCGTAGGCGTCGGTCGCCTCCTCGGCGAGCTGATGCGCGCCGCGGTGCACGGCGGCGTTGGTGTGGGTGAGGAATTCGCGTTCGGCGTCCAGGACGGCCAGCGGTCGCTGCGAGGTGGCCCCGGAATCCAGGTACACCAACGGTTTTCCGTCACGCACCGTCCGGTTCAGGATCGGGAAATCGGCCCGGATCCTGGCGACGTCGAGTGTGCGTGTCACAGCGGTCATATCAGGCTCCCGCGGTCGCGGTCTGTGTGAAGCGGACGTAGCCGTTGGCATCGAGTTCGTCGGCCAGCTCGGAGCCACCCTCGGCGACGATGCGGCCGCCCACGAACACGTGCACGAACTGCGGCTGGATGTAGCGCAGGATCCGGGTGTAGTGGGTGATCAGCAGGATGCCACCGTTCTCGCGCTCCTTGTAGCGGTTGACGCCCTCGGAGACGATGCGCAGCGCGTCGACGTCCAGACCGGAGTCGGTCTCGTCGAGGATGGCGATCTTCGGCTTGAGCAGGCCCAGCTGCAGGATTTCGTGGCGCTTCTTCTCACCGCCGGAGAAGCCCTCGTTGACGCTGCGGTCGGCGAAGGCGGCGTCGATCTCCAGCTCACCCATCGACTCCTTGACTTCCTTGACCCAGTGGCGCAGCTTCGGGGCCTCGCCGCGTACAGCGGTCGCGGCGGTGCGCAGGAAGTTCGACATGGATACGCCCGGCACCTCGACCGGGTATTGCATGGCCAGGAACAGCCCGGCGCGGGCGCGCTCATCGACGGACATGGCCAGCACGTCCTCGCCGTCGAGGGTGATCGAGCCCTGGGTCACGGTGTACTTCGGGTGCCCCGCGATGGCGTAGGACAGGGTGGACTTGCCGGAGCCGTTCGGGCCCATGATGGCGTGGGTCTCGCCGGAGTTCACGGTGAGGTTCACGCCCTTGAGGATCTTGATGGGCTCGCCGTTCTCGTCGGGGTTGGCGACTTCGGCGTGCAGGTCCTTGATTTCGAGGGTGGTCATTGCGTTCCTTCTGGGCTGGTGGAGGTTTCGGGCTGCCGGGACGCGCCGGTGCTAGGCACCGATGGCGGCGAGTTCGGCCTCGATGGCCGACTCCAGCCGCTCCCGGATCTCGACGACCGCGATCTTCTGGATGATCTCGTGGAAGAAACCACGCACCACCAGACGGCGGGCAGCCTCCTCCGGAATACCGCGAGCACGCAGGTAGAACAGCTGCTCGTCATCGAATCGGCCCGTCGCCGAGGCGTGTCCGGCGCCGAGGATCTCACCGGTCTCGATCTCGAGGTTCGGCACCGAATCGGCACGAGCCCCGTCGGTGAGGACCAGGTTGCGGTTGGCCTCGTAGGTGTCGGTGCCCTCGGCCTCCGCGCGGATCAGCACGTCGCCGACCCAGACGGTGTGCGCGTCGGGCTTGGCCGAGCTCGGATCTCCCTGCAGCGCACCCTTGTACAGCACATTCGACTTGCAGTGCGGCTGCGCGTGGTCGACCAGCAGGCGCTGCTCGAAATGCTGTCCGTCGTCGGCGAAGTACAGGCCCAGCAGTTCAGCGTCGCCGCCGGGACCGTCGTAGCGCACGGTCGCGGTCAGCCGCACCAGATCGCCGCCGAGGGTCACGTCGGTGTGCCGCAGCACGGCATCGCGCCCCAGCTTGGCGTGATGGGCGGTGACGTGCACGGCGTCGTCGGCCCAGTCCTGGACCGCGACCACGGTCAGTTTGGCGCTGTCGCCGAGCACGAATTCCACGTTCTCCGCATAGGTTCCGCTGCCGCGCTGGTCGATGACCACCGTCGCGACCGCGAAGTTTCCGAGCCGGATCTGCAGATGACCGAACGCCGTCTTGTCCGCGCCGGGGCCGGTGATCCGGACGACGACCGGGCGGTCGACCTCGGTCTCGGCGCCCACCGACACCACCGTCGCCTGCTCGAAGCCCGAATACGCTTGGGCGGCAACGCGATCGGTGGGGACACCACCCTCGCCGAGGCGCTTGTCGTCCCGGCCGACGGTCTCCACCGTCACACCGTCGATGGCGGTGCCGTCGACAGCGGCGACCTCGATGCCGGCCCGGCCGTCGCGCACCGCGGTGCCGTCGTGCAGTCCGCGCAGGCGGCGCAGCGGGGTGAACCGCCACACCTCGTCGTGCGCCGAGGGCACCTCGAAGGCGGCCACGTCGAACGACGCGAACAGCTCACCCTTGTTGACAGCCGGGACGCGGGCCTCACCCGCGACAGCAACGTTCTCGACCGGCATCAGCCGACCGCTCCTTCCATCTGCAGCTCGATGAGCCGGTTCAGTTCCAGCGCGTATTCCATCGGCAGTTCCTTGGCGATGGGCTCGACGAAGCCGCGCACCACCATCGCCATCGCCTCGTCCTCGGTCATGCCGCGGCTCATCAGGTAGAACAGCTGATCCTCCGACACCTTGGAGACGGTGGCCTCGTGGCCCATCGTCACGTCGTCCTCGCGGATGTCGACGTAGGGGTAGGTGTCGGAGCGGCTGACCGTATCCACCAGCAGCGCATCGCATTTCACGGTCGACTTGGAACCGTGGGCACCCTTGTTGACCTGAACCAGGCCGCGGTAGGAGGCCCGGCCCCCACCGCGCGCCACCGACTTCGACACGATGGTCGAGGAGGTGTGCGGCGCCAGGTGCAGCATCTTGGCGCCGGTGTCCTGGTGCTGGCCCTCGCCGGCGAACGCCACCGAGAGCACCTCGCCCTTGGCGTGCTCACCGGTCATCCAGACCGCGGGGTACTTCATGGTGACCTTGGAGCCGATGTTGCCGTCGATCCACTCCATGGTCGCGCCCGCGCCCGCCTTGGCCCGCTTCGTGACCAGGTTGTAGACGTTGTTCGACCAGTTCTGAATGGTGGTGTAGCGGCAGCGGCCACCGTCCTTGACGATGATCTCCACGACCGCGGAGTGCAGCGAGTCCGACTTGTAGATCGGCGCGGTACAACCCTCGACGTAGTGCACGTAGGCGCCCTCGTCGACGATGATCAGCGTCCGCTCGAACTGGCCCATGTTCTCGGTGTTGATCCGGAAGTAGGCCTGCAGCGGGATGTCGACGTGCACGCCCGGCGGCACGTAGATGAAGGAGCCACCCGACCACACCGCGGTGTTCAGCGCGGAGAACTTGTTGTCGCCGGCCGGGATCACCGAGCCGAAGTACTGCTGGAAGATCTCCGGGTGCTCACGCAGGCCGGTGTCGGTGTCGAGGAAGATCACGCCCTGGGCCTCGAGGTCCTCGCGGATCTGGTGGTAGACGACCTCCGACTCGTACTGGGCGGCCACACCGGCGACCAGACGCTGCTTCTCCGCCTCCGGGATGCCCAGCTTGTCGTAGGTGTTCTTGATGTCCTCGGGCAGATCTTCCCAGCTCTCGGCCTGCTTCTCGGTCGAGCGCACGAAGTATTTGATGTTGTCGAAGTCGATGCCCTCGAGGTTGGAACCCCAGCCCGGCATCGGCTTGCGATCGAAGATGCGCAGCGCCTTGAGGCGGATGTCCAGCATCCACTCCGGCTCGTTCTTCTTCGCCGAGATGTCGCGCACGACGTCCTCGGACAGGCCGCGCTTGGCGCTGGCGCCGGCGGTATCCGAATCCGCCCAGCCGTAGCCGTAGGTACCCAGCGAGGCGATGGTCTCCTCTTGGGTCAGGGCCTGGGTCTGGGGCGCATCGGATTCACGGCTCGCCGCGGTGGTCGACGTCATTCGGCACTCCTTCCGGAGTCGTTTCGAGCTGCCGTTGCGGGCTGTGCAACGACGCGGGTGGCGGGCTGAGCATTGCTCGTCGGGGGAACGGACAGGGGAACGTGGGTGGTGCAGGCGCAGTCACCGTTGGCGATGGTCGCGAGACGCTGCACGTGGGTTCCGAGCAGCTCGCGAAACGCCTCGAGTTCGGCGGCGCACAGCTCCGGGAACTCCTCGGCCACATGCGAGACCGGGCAGTGATGCTGGCATATCTGCACTCCGGAGCCGACCTTGCGGGTGGTCGCCGCGAATCCGGCGTCGCTGAACGCCTCGGCGATCTCCTCCGCCTTCTCCGAGGTGGCGGCCGGGGTGTGCTGAGCCAGGCGATCGATTCCGGCGACGATCACACCGACGCGGCGACGGGCGAAATCCATGATCGCGTTGTCGCCGCCGATCTCGCGCAGCTGCCGCATCGCGGCACCCGCCAGATCGTCGTAGGCGTGGCCGAGCCGGCCGCGACCGGCGGCGGTCAGCTGGAACTGCTTGGCGGGACGACCGCGGCCCTGCTGCTGCCACGGCGCCGAGCGCATGGCCCGGGCCTCGCCGGATTCGATCAGCGCGTCGAGATGACGGCGCACACCGGCCGGGCTCAGCCCCAGCCGCTGCCCGATGGCGGTCGCGGTGATCGGCCCCTCCTCCAGCAGCAGCTGGACGACGGCGGCGCGGGTATGCCCCTCACCGGCGGCGGCCGCGGGCGCGACGGAAGGCCGGGCGCCCTGCTGACGCTCGGTATTCACCTCGTTCTCCCGCAAACCCACGGTTTTCACAACATCAGTGTGACGGAATTATTTCCCGCATTCTAGTAAGGGTGCCCTGAATCGCAGCCGGATGCGGCCCCGACCTGGGCATCGACCCCCGGTGCGATATGTCACGGTCCGGGCCGCGACGTTGCGTCGGCCACGGCTCCCTCCCCGGCTACGCTTGACCTCCGTGGCGGTTGTGGAAGGCGCATGGCGTAGAAGCATCGAGATCGGACGCCGGGCCCTGGGTCTGGACGTCCCGCCCGCCGATCACACCATCGCGGTGCTACACACCGTCGAAGCCGACGCGCCGGGTCTCGACAGCCGGGAAACCGCGCAGTTCAAGCGAATTCGACTGCTCGGCGCTACCGGCTCGGTGCTCATGGCGATCAGCGCGCTGGGCGTCGCCGCCCAGCCGGTCCTGCAGAATCCGGTCTCCGGAGTCCGGGTGATCGGCGTCTTCGCGCGCTGGCAGACCTCGTCGCTGGCGCTGTGCATGATCGGCACGGTTTTCGTGGTGATGGCGTGGCTGCTGCTGGGCCGCTTCGCCGTCGGCGGTTTCGGTGGCTCCCCGGTCCATCGGCTCAGTCGCTCGCAGCTGGATCGCACGCTGCTACTGTGGATCATCCCGCTGTCGGTGGCGCCGCCGCTGTTCTCCAACGACGTCTATTCCTATCTGGCGCAGGGCGAGATCGCCGCCCGCGGCCTCGATCCCTACGCCGTCGGCCCGGCCACCGGCCTGGGCCTGCACAACGTGCTGACCTACAACGTGCCCAACATCTGGCGCGACACTCCCGCTCCGTACGGACCGCTGTTCGTCTGGATGGGTCGCGGGATCGCGCATGTGACCGGCGACAACATCATCGTCGGCGTCTGGGCGCATCGATTGCTGGCACTGGCCGGGGTGGCCCTGATCGTCTGGGCGCTGCCGCGGCTGTCGCGGCGCTGCGGAGTGGCGCCGGTCAGCGCGCTGTGGCTGGGCGCGGCCAACCCGCTGGTGCTGTTCCACCTGGTCGGCGGCGTGCACAACGACGCGCTGATGCTCGGCCTGATGCTGGCCGGAGTCGAGTTCTGCCTGCGCGCGCTGGCCACCGACCACGCGCCCGGCCTGGGTGGATTCGACCAGCGCGGCTGGCTGCTGCTGACCTTCGGGACCGTGGTGATCACCCTGTCGTCGGCGGTGAAGATCACCTCGATCATCGCGCTCGGATTCGTCGGCATGGCCCTGGCCCGGCGCTGGGGACGCGGCTGGCGGCCGCTGTTTGCCGCCGCGGCGGTGCTCGGCGCGATCACCCTCGTCACCACGTTGTTCGTCAGTTACACCTCCGGACTCGGGTTCGGCTGGACCCACACCCTCAACGCCGCCAGCACCGTGCGCAGCTGGATGTCGCTGCCCACCGCGATCGGCATCATCACCGGATTCGGCGGCGTGCTGCTGGGACTGGGAGACCACACCACCGCGCTGCTGAGCATCACCCGCCCGATCGCCGGCGTGGTGGCGGCGTTGATCACCGTGCGCATGCTCATCGCCACCTGGACCGGGCGATTGCAGCCGGTCGGGGCGATGGGCGTGTCGCTGGCGGCGATCGTGCTGCTGTTCCCGGTGGTGCAGCCGTGGTATCTGCTGTGGGCGATCGTGCCGCTCGCGGCGTGGGCCACCACGCCCGCGTTCCGGGTTCCGGCCGTGGCGTTCTCCGCGGTCGTGAGCGTGATGCTGATGCCGCGCGGCGCCGATTTCGGGGTCTTCCAGATCATCGAGGCGGCGGTCGCCGTGGTCATCGTCGCGCTCGGATTCATCGCGGTGACCCGGAACCTGCTGCCCTGGCGTAATCGGACAGGGGTGTCTGCTCCGTCACAGCCGGGCCCGGCATACGGTGTCTCATCGTGAGCGCAGCCTCGGAACCCGCTGTCTGTATCGACGGTGTCGTGAAACGCTACGGCGACACCACCGCCGTGGACGGGATCGGTTTCGAGGTCGGGCGCGCGGAGGTGCTGGCCCTGCTGGGCCCCAACGGCGCCGGCAAAACCACGACCGTCGAGATGTGTGAGGGTTTTCTTTCCCCCGACGCCGGTTCGGTACGGGTGCTCGGGCTCGATCCGGTCGCCGATTCCGATCGCCTGCGCCCGCGCATCGGGGTGATGCTCCAGGGCGGCGGCGCCTATCCGGGCTCGCGCGCCGGCGAGATGCTCGATCTGGTCGCCTCCTACGCCGCCGATCCGCTCGATCCGCAATGGCTGCTCGACACCCTCGGCCTGCACGATGCCCGCCGCACCCCGTATCGGCGGCTCTCCGGTGGACAGCAGCAGCGCCTCGCGCTGGCGTGCGCACTGGTGGGACGGCCTGAACTGGTCTTCCTCGACGAACCGACCGCCGGCATGGACGCGCAGGCCCGGCATCTGGTGTGGGAGCTGATCGATGCGCTGCGCCGCGACGGCGTCGGCGTTCTGCTCACCACGCACATGATGGACGAGGCCGAGCAACTCGCCGACCGGCTGGTGATCATCGATCACGGCCGCATCGTCGCCGCCGGCACCCCGGCCGAGGTGACCTCCGCCGGCGCCGAGGGCCAGCTCCGGTTCAGCGCGCCGCCGAAGCTGGACCTGTCCCTGCTGGAGAGCGCACTGCCGGAAGGATTCGCACCCAGCGAGACCGCGCCCGGCTCCTATCTGCTGTGCGGCGACATCACCCCGCAGGTGCTGGCCACCGTGACCGCCTGGTGCGCGCGAATCGACGTGCTGCCCACCGACATTCGCATCGACCAGCGCCGCCTGGAGGATGTGTTCCTCGAACTGACCGGACGGGAGCTGCGCGGATGACCCGGACCGCCCCTCGTTTCACCCCGGGCACCTTCAGCCCCGCGCCGCGACCGGCCCCGCGGCTGTCGATGCTGGCCGCGCAGACCCGCATGGAGCTGATCCTGTTGCTGCGCAACGGTGAACAGCTGCTGCTCACCATGTTCATTCCGATCACGCTGCTGATCGGGCTGACCCTGCTGCCGCTGGGCTCGAGCCTCGGCGAACATCACAAGGTCGACCGGATCGTGCCGGCGGTGATGATGGTGGCGATCATGTCCACCGCGTTCACCGGCCAGGCCATCGCGGTCGGCTTCGATCGCCGCTACGGTGCGCTGAAACGCTTGGGCGCCACGGCATTACCGCGCTGGGGCATCGTCGGCGGCAAATGCGCGGCGGTGCTGATCGTGGTGGTGCTGCAATCGGTTCTGCTCGGCCTGATCGGTGTCGCGCTGGGCTGGCGGCCCTCGATCGGCGGCCTGCTGCTGGGCGCCTTCGTCATCGCGCTGGGCACCGCCACCTTCGTCGCGATGGGACTGCTGCTCGGCGGCACCCTCAAGGCCGAGATCGTGCTCGCCCTGGCCAATATCCTGTGGTTCGTGATGCTGGGGGTGGCGAGCCTGGTCTTCGCCTCCGACAACCTCCCGCACGCGGTGACGCTGATCGCGCGACTGATCCCCTCCGGAGCACTCGCCGAGGCATTGGATCAGGCGCTGCACACCAGCGTGGACTGGTACGGCATCGCGGTGCTGGTGGCGTGGGGCGCGGTGACGGGCTGGCTGGCCACGCGCTGGTTCCGCTTCGACTGACTCACCGGGGTGTCGAACCCCCGCGCTACCGATCCGGATGTGACGGCAACGACAGAACGTAGTAGCCCCCGTGCGGACGCGGATTCGGCTGCGTCTACCATCGTTTCGTGCTGTCACGCGCGTTTGTGCGACTCGTCGACTTTCTGCCGCTGCCCTCCCTGCGGGTGCAGCGCATCTTCGCGTTGGCGGTGATTCTGTCCCAGGCGGGCATCTCGGTGACCGGCGCGATCGTGCGCGTCACCTCCTCCGGCCTGGGCTGCCCGACCTGGCCGCAATGCTTCCCCGGTAGTTTCACCCCCACCGCCCATGCCGAAGTTCCGGCGATCCACCAGGCGGTCGAATTCTCCAACCGCATGCTCACCTTCGCGGTGACGCTGTGCGCGGCGCTGATCGTGCTCGCCGTGGTGCGCGCCCGGCGGCGGCGCGAGGTCGTGATCTATGCCTGGCTGATGCCCGGCGGCACCGTCCTGCAGGCCGTGATCGGCGGCATCACCGTGCGCAGCGGATTGCTGTGGTGGACGGTGTCGGTCCACCTGCTGGCCTCGATGCTGATGGTGTGGCTGGCGACGCTGCTGTTCGCGAAGGTCGGCGAACCCGACGACGGGGTCGACGTGGTCCAGGTCCCGGCGCCCCTGCGCTGGCTGACCGCACTGAGCGCGGTCGCGATGACCGGCACACTCATCGCGGGCACCCTGGTCACCGGCGCCGGACCGCACGCCGGGGACAAGAGCACCGAACGACCGGTGGCGCGCCTGCAGATCGAGATCGTCACCCTGGTCCATGCCCACGCCGAATTGCTCGTGGCATATCTGGCGCTGCTCGTGGGCCTCGGCTTCGGACTGGCGGCGGTGGGGATGACCCGCGCGATCCGGGTACGTCTGATCGTGGTGATCGCCACGGTCTGCGCTCAGGCGCTGGTCGGCATCGTCCAGTACTTCACGCACGTTCCCGCCGCACTGGTGGTCGTCCACGTCGGCGGCGCCACCGCATGCATCGTGGCGACGGCCGCGTTGTGGGCCTCGATGCGCACCCGCGAACACGTCACCGCCCCCGCGCCCGAAACAGCCGCCCGCGCCGCCTGACGCAGGCACCGGGCGCGAACGGTTACCCCGGTTTCCGCTCCAGTGCGTTCCAGTCCCGGATCGCGGCACAGCTGCGGCGCGCCATGGCGGCGAACATCTCGTCCCCGCGCGGCGTGGCGGCACCGTAGGCGGCGCCGAACACCGCGACCAGCGGTCCCTGCACCAACGCGAATCGGTAGTCCTGGCGGCACTGCTCGAGTGTGTAATCGGTGACGCCGTAGGAACACAGGGCGCGCCAATAGATTTCGACGAGCGCGTCCTCGTGGGCGCGGCGCAGGTCGGGTTCCAGGCCGGTGGCGACGAAGTAGGACAGGTCGCGCGCGGGCAGTCCGAGACCGAGGGTCTGCCAGTCGACGGCCCAGACCTCGATGTCACCGCGGTCGCCGGAGAACATCAGATTGTCCAGGCGATAGTCGCCGTGGACCGGTGCGAAGCGCTCGGGGGCGGCCAGCAGCCACTCGGCGATACCGGGGACGCAGGCGCGCAGCGTCTCGTGATCGGCCGGCGAAAGCCGCTCCCCCAGCCGATCGATGAAGATTTCCGTTGCGGGACCGTACAATTCGGCCAGAGCCTGCGCCTCGGGTTCCCCGTTGACGGTCAATCCGTCGATCGCGGACAGGCCGGGATCGCACCAGCGCGGGCCGTGCAGACCGGCGAGATTGCGCACCGCGGCGCTCGCCTGCGCCACCGTACATCCGACCAGCTGGTCGCCCTGGCGAGCCGGGGCGAGATCGTCGAGCAGGAGCGTGAATTCCGCTCCGTCGCCGTCGAATTCGGCGTAATGACAGGCGGGTGCACGAACGGCCACGGTGGGTGCGATCTCGCGATAGAAGCGGATCTCCTGCCGATAGGCGCCCGCGACCATCGCGCGCGCGGCCGGGTCGGTGGCAGGCAGTTTCGCGATCAAGCGCCGCGGTGCGCCGTCGCCGCTGATCTCCAGGCGAAATACCGAGCCCATCTGCCCGGTGCCCACCGGCGTCGCGACCACCTCGCGCACCGGCGCCGACAACGCCGCACTCAACCACCGCGGGGTGATTTCGTCGGCGCCGACCACGATCTTCGCGGTTGCCGTCATCGGGGCACTCCCTTCACCCGGACAACAGGCCGGACATGTGTCCGGGACAGTAACACGGACGCACTTCCCGGACACCGGAAAGCGAGATTTCGGCAGTCCCGTGCGGCATCGACCCGCATCGAGCCGGCCCGGGACCCGGCAGCCATAATTCACCTATGCCGACCTACGCCTACCGCTGCCGGGAATGCACGGAATCGTTCGAACTGACCCGGCCGATGAGCGAATCCGGCGACCCGGCGGTCTGCCCGGGTGGCCACCGCGACACCGTCAAACTGCTCACCACGGTCGCTCTGACCGGTAAGGCCGCGGGGGCGGCCGCCGCACCGTCCGCGCCGTCCGGCGGCGGTTGCTGCGGTGGGGGCTGCTGCGGCTGATCGCGATCAGACGCGGTCGGCGATCAGCGCGCGGCCCAGTCCGTAGGCGCGGGACTGCCGTGCCGGCACGTCGAGCCGGCGCGCCGTCTCGATCAGCTCGACGTCCGCGGTGACCGTGAGCCCGTAACGCGTTGTCAGCGCGGCCATTTCCGCGGGCGACCACGCCGACACGTGCGGTTCGTCGGCGAGGGGGTCCCGGGCGCCGGCCAGCTTGCTGTAGAGACGCATACCGGCGCGGCCGAGTCCGGCGAGGCGGTTCGGGGTGGGATAGGTCGCGATCAGCCGGCTGCCGGGCGCGCTACGGGCGGCAACGACCGCCAGTGTCGATTCCACCTGCGGCTGTGTCAGATACGGCAGGACGCCCTCCCACACCCACGTGGTCGCCGCATCCGTGCGATGGCCCGCCTCGGCCAGTCGCGCCCCCAGGTCGTCGCGGCCGAATTCCACCGGCACGTAGGTCAGCGACTTCGCGACCGGAACCAGCGTGCCCACCCGTTCACACTTGTCGCGTTGCGAGGCAGGATGATCCACTTCGAAGACGTCGGCGGCGGGCTCGTCCGTCCGCCAGGCCCGCCCGTCCAGTCCGGCGCCGAGAAGCACCAACTGCGCGGCGGACGCCTCGCGGATGGCCTCGTCGATGACGACCGTGCGGGTCGCGAGCACGGCGGCCGTGGCGGTGAGCATCTCGTATTCGAGCCGCTCCCGCCAGCCGCCGGGTGGCCGCTCGGCTCGTGCGCGCCGCACCGCCGCCCGTTCGTCGTCGCGAAGTAGTTGCGCCGCAATGGGATCCGAGAATCGCCCGACTGCCAGTCGCCCGTCGGCCACCGCCCGGCCCTGACAGACCAGGACCGCGGTCCGGCTCGCCGCTTTATCCGTCACCCCGTCGATTATGGTCGCGCATCGCTCAGGCGGTGGCGTGCGGTCCGATCCACTCCGCGACACGCCGGTCGACTCCCCCGGTGGCCAGCTGACTCGCCAGCCAGGAGTTCACCATCAGTGCGGTCGGCACGTCGTTCTTCGGGATCAGGAACACCTTGCCGAACGAGTCGAACGGCGTCTCCGGATGCAGGACCCGCAGATCGGGATGCTGCCGCACACGGTAGCGGCCCTCCACCGAATCGGTGACGAACACGTCCGCGCGACCGGCGGTGATCTGATCGAAAATCGTGACGTTGTCCGGCCATACCGTCAGCTGCGCATGCGGGAAATGGGCACGGGCGAACTGTTCGTTGGTGCCGCCGCGATTGACGATCACCCGCACCTGCGGCTGATCGATCTGCTCGATCGTCGCGTACTTCGCGGCGTCGGCGGCACGCACGATCGGGGTCTTGCCGTCGGTGCCATAGCTCAGCGAGAAGTCGGCGTAGGCGCGCCGGGCCGCGGCGTCGGATATTCCGCCGACCGCGAGATCGCAGGCATGCGCGGCGAAATCGCCGCCCATCGACGCCCAGCTGGTCGGCACGAAGCGCACCTGACGCCCCAGCAGCTGCGCCATGTCGCGGACCAGATCGATGTCGATGCCGCGATAGCCGCCGTGGCCGTCGCTCACCGAATAAGGCGGATAATCACCGGTGGTGCATACCCGCATGGCCCCGGGGTCCTCGGCGCGCGCCGGAGCGATCATCGTCAGGACCGCGGCCGCACCGGCCGTCGCGGCGGCGATCAGCCGATGCCGCAGAGCCATCTCAGTTCTCGTTGCGCGCCTTCGGGAACCGGGCCTGGCGGGCGACCCAACCGGCCATGCGCGCCCAGTGTCCCTTCGCAGGGGTGGCGACCGAGCTCAGATCGCGATCCCAGTGCTCGGTTTCGGCGAGGCCGTCGACGGCCTCGACCACGGCCTTGGCGGTGGCCAGATCCGCGACGACCCGGTCGCCGAGCACACCGTCGGCGCCGACGAGAGTGATGCGGACCCCGATGCGCCCGATCGGCTGCAGCACGGCCGTACCCGAACCACCGTGGGCGGCGACGAACTTCTTGACCGACTCGATGACGGCGGACGACGGCGTGACCGGGGCCGCGGTGGCGGTTTCGCTCATGGCGTGGAGTTTACCGTCCGGTAGGGACCACCCGACCGCCCTACCGGTGTTCGTGGAGCGAAGGTGTAGAACTGAAAGCCATGCGCGCCATTCAGGTCAGCGAACACGGTGGTCCCGAAGTTCTCGTCGCGACCGAGGTCGACGATCCCGTCATCGGGCCGAATCAGCTGCTCGTCGATACCGAGGCGGCCGGTGTCAATTTCATCGACACCTATATCCGCACCGGCACGTACCCGCAACCGGTCCCCTACGTTCCGGGGTCCGAGGGCACGGGTGTGGTCGCCGAGGTCGGCTCCGAGGTGACCGAATTCACCGTCGGCGATCGGGTCGCGTGGGCGGCCGCCCCCGGTAGCTACGCGGAGAAGGTGGCGGTGGACGCGGCGGTGGCCGTGGCCGTGCCGGACGGGGTGCCGGCGGCGGTGGCGGCCTCGGCACTGCTGCAGGGAATGACCGCGCACTATCTGATCGAATCGGTGTACAAGCCGCAGCCGGGTGAGACGATTCTGGTTCACGCCGGCGCCGGCGGCGTCGGGCTGCTGCTGACCCAGCTGGCCGCTGCCCGCGATATCCGGGTGATCACCACGGTGTCCACCGATGCGAAGGAAGAGCTGTCCCGGGAAGCCGGCGCCGCGCATGTGCTGCGCTACGGCGACGACCTCGCCCAGCGCGTGCGCGACCTCACCGACGGGATCGGGGTGGCCGCGGTCTACGACGGGGTGGGCGCGGCGACGTTCGAGGCGAGCCTGACGGCATTGCGCATCCGCGGCATGCTGGCGCTGTTCGGCGCCGCGAGCGGTCAGGTGCCGCCGTTCGATCTGCAGCGGCTCAATCCGGCCGGGTCGCTGTTCGTGACCCGCCCGTCGCTCGCCCACTACACCCGCGACCGCGCCGAATTGACCTGGCGCGCAGGCGATGTCCTGAACGCTGTCGCCGACGGGACACTGCGGGTGCGGGTCGGCGCCGAGTATCCGCTGGCCGAGGCCGCGCAGGCACATCGCGATCTGCAGGCCCGCAAGACCACCGGATCCATCGTGCTGGTCCCCTGAGCGGTCCGTGATCGCGGGCACTCAGGTGCTGGTGCGGCCGGGCGGATATCCGGCACGGCATCGGCAGGGGTGACCCGCCGACGACACGGGCATGCCGATGGTGGATGATCTGTGCTGCCGCGCAAGCCGATTCGCCCGCTTCGCCGTACCGTCGTACGGTGGTCGGGCGGTCGCTCGGGGCGGCCGGCAGAACAGGCATCGGTCAGGGGTTGATCCAGATGTTGGTGAAGGTTCGCAACGACGACCCGTCGCGGCTGTCCAATTCCGAACGGACGGTGGCGAACTGGCTGAAGACCTGGACCGGAGCGCACGCGTTACCCGGTATCGCGGTGGTCGCGGCCGGTGCCGCCGACGCGATCGTGTGGACGCCCAAAACCTGCGTGGTCGTCGTCATCAAGGACTTCACCGAACGGGCGAGCGGCACGCTGACCGTCTCCGGGTACCGGCCCTGGACCATCGGCGACCGGATCGCGCCGCTGGCGGGATCCGAAGCCGGGACCGAACCGATGACCGAGATCCGCGCCCGCACCGGCGAGATCGCCGAACTGTTGCGCGGCGCTCCCGGCCGGGCACGGGTCGGGGTGACCGGCATGGTCCTGGTCATGCCGCAATTGAGCAGCCGGGTCGCACTGGAAAAGGGTGATCTCCCGGACGGGATCGATGTCGTCCTCGGTGACGGCCCCGCGGCGTTACGCAACTACTTCAGCCGGATCACCGCGGACGCACCCGACACCTGGGATGCGACGCAGGTCGGCCAGGCACTGGCCGCGCTCGGATTCGCCGCGGCCGCAACCCATTCCGATCTGACCGCGGAGGGCTTTCCCGCCCGGCTGGACCGCACTCCCCCGCCGCCGAACCCCATCCCGTCCCGCGGCCCCAAACCGCCGGTGGGGGCGCCGATTCCAGGGTCCGGCCCGGCCGGTGTCCCGGCCGCCGCCGCGCCGATGTCGCCCGGCGGCGCCCCGGTATCGATGGCCCGCCCGAATCCGGCGCCGCAGCCCGCGCCCGGTCCCGTCCCCCAGCCCGTCGCCGCAGCCGCTTCGGGTCCCGGAGGTCCCGCGCCCGCCTACGGGCAGAACCAGCACCCCTATTCGGTGCCCTTCGATCCGCGCCCACCCGCGGCCCCGCCTCGACGCAACCGCAACCGCAGCCTGGTGCCGCTCGTTCTGCTGGGCCTTCTGGTCGTCGTGCTGGCTTCGGCGGCCATGTGCACGGCGGGCGGCGGTTCCGGGTCCGGCCCCAGCCACGCGCCCGCCTCAGGTCGCACCACCACGACGACCACCTCGCACTACACTCCGGCGCCGGAACGCACCGTGCCGCCCTCGACGCCCGGGCACGCGTGCTACCCGTTCCAGCCCGGCTGTCCCTGAGCCGCGCACCGACGGTTGCTTGTTCCAGTTCGGCTGCCCTGAGCCGAGCACCGACGTGCCTGCCGCCACGGCAACGGGATGACGCAGGCGACGGGATGACGCAACGCCCCCGGCCGTACCCGGTACCGGGGCCGCGCGCCCGAACTCAGGCGAGACGTGCCGATGCCGGCTACTTCCGGGCGCGCACCGGCGCCCGAGGACCTCAGCCGAACAGCGTCGAGCCGATGGTGTGCCAGCCGAGGACCGAGTCCACGGCCAGACCGCAGAACACCACGGCGAGGTAGTTGTTGGACTGCAGGAACAGTCGCAGCGGCTTGACCGAGGCCCCCCGGCGCACGCCGGAGTACAGCTGATGCGCCATCAGCAGGAACCAGGCGCCCGCGACGATGGCGACCGCCGCGTACACGACACCCGTCGCCGGAATCAGCGCCAGGGTGGCGAGCACGGTCAACCAGGTGTAGATGACGATCTGCTTGGTGACGGCGCGCTCGGTCGCCACCACCGGCAGCATCGGCACACCGGCCGCGCGGTAGTCGTCCTTGTAGCGCATGGCCAGCGCCCAGGTGTGCGGCGGCGTCCAGAAGAAGATGACCGCGAACAGCGCGACCGCGGGCCAGCCGATGGTTCCGGTGACCGCCGACCAGCCGACCAGTGCGGGCATACAGCCCGCCGCGCCGCCCCACACCACGTTCTGCGAGGTCCGGCGCTTGAGTCCGAGGGTGTAGACGAAGACGTAGAACAGGATCGTCGCGACCACGAGCAGGCCGGAGAGCAGATTCGCCTGCCACCACAACCACGCGAACGAGCCGGCGCCCAGAGCGACACCGAAGACGAACGCGTTGCGGGTGGGCACCGCCTCGCGCGCCAGCGGGCGCTTCGACGTGCGCTTCATGACCTTGTCGATATCGGCGTCGGCGACGCAGTTGAGGGTGTTGGCACTGGCCGCACCCATCCAGCCGCCGAACAGGGTGGCCACGATCAGCCGGATGTCGACATGGCCGCGGTCGGCCAGCAGCATCGTCGGGATGGTGGCCACCAGCAGCAGCTCGATGACCCGCGGTTTGGTCAGCGCGATGTAGGCGAGGACCCGGCGGGTCAGCTTCGACAGCGGGCCGCTGCCCTGGACACGGTCGGCGAGCGCCGTCGCGGAGGAGCCATGCGCATCACCCGGCTGTTGCCCAATCCGCACTGTCTCTCCTCGCAGGTGGTGCATCGATCCGGTAGGGAAGCAACGGTTTCGGCGGCGTGGCGGGCCTCCCGCGCGCAGCCGTTTCCGCTGTCACCGCAGAGCACGGCGCGGGCGGCGCAGCCTCTACTACAGACGATGGTAGACCCCCGCATGTTGTGCTCCGGCACCCACCCGCCGCGAAACCGCCCGTGCCGCAGGCGATCGGCCCCGGCGGATCCGGATGCGAGGGCCACGTCACATATCCGCCGTCGGCCGCTGTGCGGAATCGCGTCGGTCCGGCACGACGGCGGCTGTCATCATTCACCGTAACCCCGCGCACCTGCACGGGGTGCGGGCGAAGGGTTCCCCACTCACGGCGATCAGGCGACCTCTAGGGTGGTGGGTACAGCCCGCAAGCCGCCGTTGTACACACACGAGAAGGTCAGGAGAACCTCGGTCGTGTCAGTCACAGACGACATCCGCGCCCTCACCCAGCCCGCACATCCGGCCGACTGGACCGAACTGGACACCAGAGCCGTCGACACCGTCCGTGTCCTGGCCGCCGACGCGGTGCAGGCCGCCGGCAACGGTCACCCCGGCACCGCGATGAGCTTGGCGCCGCTGGCCTACACCCTCTACCAGCGGGTCCTGCGCTACGACCCGAGCGATCCGGATTGGACCGGGCGCGACCGGTTCATCCTCTCGTGCGGACATTCCAGCCTGACCCAGTACATCCAGCTGTACCTGTCGGGACTGGGCCTGGAACTCGACGACCTGAAGCATCTGCGCAAGTGGGGTTCGCTGACCCCGGGCCACCCGGAGTTCCGCCACACCAGGGGCGTGGAGATCACCACCGGCCCGCTCGGCCAGGGCCTGGCCTCGGCGGTCGGCATGGCGATGGCCGCCCGGCGCGAGCGTGGTCTCTACGACCCGTCCGCCGCGACCGGCGCCAGCCCGTTCGACCACTTCGTCTACGTCATCGCCTCCGACGGCGATATCGAAGAGGGCGTCACCTCCGAGGCCTCCTCGCTGGCCGGCACGCAGCAGCTGGGCAATCTGATCGTCTTCTACGACGACAACCGGATCTCCATCGAGGACGACACCTCCATCGCGCTGACCGAGGACACCGCCGAGCGCTACCGCGCCTACGGCTGGCACGTGCAGGTCGTCGAGGGCGGTGAGAACGTCACCGGCATCCTGGAGGCGATCGAGGCCGCCAAAGCCGTCACCGACAAGCCGTCGTTCATCCTGCTGCGCACGATCATCGGCTATCCGGCGCCGAACAAGATGAACACCGGCGCCGCGCACGGCGCCGCGCTGGGCGCCGACGAGGTGGCCGCCACCAAGGAGGTCCTCGGCTTCGACCCGGGCCAGAGCTTCGTCGTCGACGACGAGGTCATCGCCCACACCCGCGGCAACGCCGCCGAACGCGCCAAGGCCGCCCGCGCCGCCTGGCAGGAACAGTTCGACGCGTGGGCGCAGGCCAACCCGGAGAACAAGGAGCTGTTCGATCGGCTGCGCGAGCGCCGGCTGCCGAAGGGCTGGACCGAGGGCCTGCCCTCGTTCGAACCCGACGCCAAGGGCATGGCCACCCGCAAGGCCTCCGGCAAGGTCCTGGCCGCGCTGGCGCCGGTACTGCCGGAACTGTGGGGCGGTTCGGCCGACCTGGCCGAATCGAACAACACCACCATGCCGGGCGTACCGAGCTTCGGCCCGACGTCGATCTCCACGGGTATGTGGAAGGCCGAGCCCTACGGCCGCACCCTGCACTTCGGTGTGCGCGAGCACGCGATGGGCTCGATCCTCAACGGCATCGCCCTGCACGGCCCGACCCGCCCCTACGGCGGCACCTTCCTGGTGTTCTCCGACTACATGCGCCCGGCGGTCCGGCTGGCCGCGCTCATGCGGGTGCCGGCCATCTACGTCTGGACCCACGACTCCATCGGCCTGGGTGAGGACGGCCCCACCCACCAGCCGATCGAGCACCTCGCCGCGCTGCGCGCCATCCCCGGCCTGAACGTGGTCCGGCCCGGCGACGCCAACGAGACCGTGTACGCCTGGCGCACCATCCTGGAGCTCGAAAGCGCCGAGCAGCATTCGCATTTCGTGCCCGCCGACCACCCGCACACCGACGGCCCGTCGGCGCT
Source organism: Nocardia africana NBRC 100379 (assembly GCF_001612635.1). GTDB lineage: Bacteria > Actinomycetota > Actinomycetes > Mycobacteriales > Mycobacteriaceae > Nocardia > Nocardia africana. The sequence continues at coordinate 86,926 of NZ_BDAV01000007.1, forward strand.
GGCGCTGACCCGCCAGGACGTCCCCACCCTGGAGGGCACCAGCTACGAGGGCGTCTCCCGCGGCGGATACATCCTGGCCGAATCCTCCACCGGCACACCGCAGGTGATCCTGATCGCCACCGGCTCCGAACTTCAGCTCGCCGTCGCCGCGCGCACTACGCTGGAGGAGCAGGGCATCGGCACCCGCGTGGTGTCCATGCCGTGCGTGGAATGGTTCGACGCGCAGGAACAGTCCTACCGCGACGAGGTGCTGCCGCCGCAGATCACCGCCCGCGTCACGGTCGAGGCCGGCATCGCGATGCCGTGGCACCGCTTCACCGGCAGCGACGGTGAGAACGTCTCCATCGAGCACTTCGGTGCCTCGGCCGACTTCAAGACCCTGTTCCGCGAATTCGGCATCACCGCCGAAGCCGTCGTCGACGCCGCGAAGCGCTCACTCGACAAGGTGAAGGGATAACCAATGGCACAGAACGAGAATCTCGCCGCATTGTCGCAAGCCGGCGTGTCGGTGTGGCTCGACGATCTGTCACGCAACCGGATCCGCTCGGGCAATCTCGCCGACCTCGTCGCCACCCGCAGCGTCGTCGGCGTGACCACCAACCCGACCATCTTCCAGGTCGCGCTGAGCGAGGGCCACGCCTACGACGACCAGATCAAAGAACTGGCCGCCCAGGGCGCCGATGCCGACGCCGCCATCCGCACGATCACCACCGACGACGTCCGCTCGGCCTGCGACGTGCTCGCCGAGGTGTTCGAATCGTCCGGCGGCGTGGACGGCCGCGTCTCGATCGAGGTCGACCCGCGGCTGGCCTTCGACACCGACAAGACCGTCGCGCAGGCGGTCGAGCTGTGGAAGATCGTCGACCGGCCGAATCTGTTCATCAAGATTCCGGCCACCGAGGAGGGCCTGCCCGCGATCACGCGCGTGATCGCCGAAGGGATCAGCGTCAACGTCACGCTGATCTTCTCGGTGCAGCGCTACCTCAGCGTGATGGGCGCCTATCTGGACGGCCTGCGCAAGGCGCGCATCGCCGGCCACGACCTGGCCCGCATCCATTCGGTCGCCTCGTTCTTCGTCTCCCGCGTGGACACCGAGATCGACAAGCGGCTCGAGCAGATCGGTTCCGACGAGGCGCTGGCCTTGCGCGGTAAGGCCGGAATCGCCAACGCGCGCTTGGCATATGCCGCCTACCAGGACGTGTTCGACGGTGGTAACCACACCTCGACCTACTCGCATCTGGCCTCCTCCGGCGGTAATCGGCAGCGGCCGCTGTGGGCCTCCACCGGCGTGAAGAACCCGGACTACCCCGACACCATGTACATCACCGAACTGGTGGCGCCGAATACGGTCAACACGCTGCCGGAGAAGACCCTCGAGGCATTCGCCGACCACGGCGAACTGCGCGGCGACACGGTCTCGGGCACAGCGGCCGACGCACAGGGCGTGTTCGACGCGCTCACCGGCGTCGGAGTCGACCTCGACGACGTGTTCGCCGTCCTCGAGCGCGAAGGTGTCGAGAAGTTCGAGAAGTCGTGGAACGAACTGCTCACCGCGACCACCGCCGAGTTGAAGAGCACCGGAAGCAACTGACCGCGATGGCCGGCCAGAAGAAGACGGCCGCCCCGGGGAATCCGCTGCGCGAGGAGCGCGACAAGCGGCTTCCCCGGATCGCCGGCCCGTGCAGCTTGGTGATCTTCGGGGTGACAGGCGACCTGTCACGCAAGAAACTGATGCCGGCCATCTACGACCTCGCGAACCGGGGGCTGCTGCCGCCCGGTTTCGCGCTGGTCGGGTTCGCCCGGCGCGATTACGCCGACGAGGATTTCGCTCAGGTCGTCCTCGAGGCGGTCAAGGAGCACGCCCGCACGCCGTTCCGGCAGGAGGTGTGGGAACAGTTGTCGGAAGGTATCCGCTTCGTGCAGGGCACCTTCGACGACGACGCCGCCTTCGGCACGCTCGCGCAGACGCTGAAGAAGCTGGACGCCGAACGCGGCACCGGCGGCAACCACGCCTTCTACCTGTCGATTCCGCCGAACGCGTTTCCGGTTGTGCTGGAACAGCTTTCGCGCACCGGGCTGGCGAAGCCGCCGGATCCGGGGCCGGGCAAACCACAACCGTGGCGGCGGGTGGTGATCGAGAAGCCCTTCGGTCACGACCTGCAGAGCGCCCAGGAACTCAACGCCTTGGTCAACCGGGTGTTCCCCGAGGAGACGGTCTTCCGCATCGACCACTACCTCGGCAAGGAGACGGTGCAGAACCTGCTGGCGTTGCGGTTCGCGAACGAACTGTTCGAGCCGATCTGGAACGCCAACTTCGTCGACCACGTGCAGATCACGATGGCCGAGGACATCGGATTGGGCGGGCGCGCAGGCTATTACGACGGTATCGGCGCCGCCCGCGACGTCATCCAGAACCATCTGCTGCAACTGCTGGCGTTGACGGCGATGGAGGATCCGGTCAACTTCCAGCCGAGGCAGCTGCAGATCGAGAAGATCAAGGTGCTCTCGGCGACGAAACTGGTCGAACCGCTGGAGGAGACCACCGCCCGCGGCCAGTACGCGGCCGGCTGGCAGGGCAGCGAGCGCGTGGTGGGCCTGCTCGAGGAGGAGGGTTTCGATCCGCGTTCGCGCACCGAGACCTACGCCGCGATCACACTGAACGTCGACACTCGCCGCTGGGCGGGCGTGCCGTTCTATCTGCGCACCGGAAAACGCCTGGGGCGCAGGGTCACCGAGATCGCGGTCATGTTCAAGCGGGCCCCGCATCTGCCCTTCGATCAGACCATGACCGAGGAGCTGGGCCAGAACGCCCTGGTGATCCGGGTGCAGCCGGACGAGGGCATCACCATGCGGTTCGGGTCGAAGGTGCCCGGATCCAGTATGGAAGTCCGCGACGTCAACATGGATTTCAGCTACGGCGAATCGTTCACCGAATCCTCGCCCGAGGCCTACGAGCGGCTCATCCTGGATGTGCTGCTGGGCGAGCCGTCACTGTTCCCGGTCAACGAGGAGGTCGAATTGGCCTGGCGCATCCTCGATCCCGTGCTCGATCACTGGGCCGAGGGCGGTAAGCCCGAGTCCTACGAGTCCGGCACCTGGGGTCCGGCCTCGGCCGACGAGATGCTTGCCCGCACCGGGCGGGAATGGCGGCGGCCATGATCGTGGACATGCCCGACACCAGCACCCGCGAGGTGACCAAACGACTGGTCAGCCTGCGCGAGTCCAACGGTGTGATCGCCATGGGCCGGGTGCTCACGCTGGTGGTGTGCACGCTGGATTCCTCGGAGGCCGAGGACGCCATCGACGCCGCCAACGACGCCAGCCGCGAACACCCCTGTCGCGTGATCGTGCTCGCGCGCGGCGACCGGTTCTCCGACACCAAGCTCGACGCCCAGATCCGGGTCGGCGGCGACGCCGGGGCGGCAGAGGTGATAGTGCTGCGACTGCAGGGCGAGCTGGTCAACAACGAGAGCAGCGTGGTCATCCCGTTCCTGCTGCCCGACACTCCGGTGGTGGCGTGGTGGCCACGCGGCGCGCCGGAGTTCCCCTCCCGGGATTCGGTGGGGTGCTTGGCCATTCGCCGCATCACCGATTCCACCTACGCTCCCGACCCGCGTGCGGCGATCACCCGGCGGCTGGATTCCTACGCGCCGGGCGACACCGATCTGGCGTGGAGCCGGATCACGTTCTGGCGGGCGCTGCTGGCCTCCGCCCTCGACGTGCCGCCGTACGAGCCGATCGAATCGGTGACGGTCTCGGGCCTGGCGGAGGAACCCGCGCTCGACATCCTGGCGGGATGGCTGGCGGCGAAACTGGACTGCCCGATCCGGCGGCAAACCGGAGAGTTGAAGGTCGTGCTGCACCGGGCGTCGGTCTCGGTCGGCATCGAACGTCCGCAGACGGGCCGCACGGCGACCCTGACGCGTACCGGCGAGCCCGATCAGCGGTTCGCGCTCGCCCGTCGTGAGACCAAGGACTGCCTGGCGGAGGAACTGCGGCGGCTCGATGCCGACGAGGTCTACGCCGAGGCACTGGCCGGAATCGGGAAGGTGATCTATGAGTAAGCCGGAAATCGCGGTTTTCGCCGATCACGACGAACTGGTGAAGGCGGCAGCCGTGCGGTTCGTGCAGGTGGTGACCAGGGCTCAGGCCGAGCGCGGCTCGGCGTCGGTGGTTCTCACCGGCGGTGGCACCGGGATCGCCCTGCTGGAGCAGGTGCGGCACGCACCCGGCGCGATCGACTTCGGCCGGCTGGACGTGTTCTGGGGCGACGAGCGGTTCGTCCCCGCGGGCGATGCCGAACGCAACGAACTGCAGGCGCGCGAGGCGCTGCTGGACCACGTGCCGGTCGATCCGGCGCGGGTGCATCCGGTCGCGACCTCCGACGGGGAGTATCCGGATCCGGTCGAGGCCGCCGCGGAGTATTCGACGGCGGTGCACGCGCATCTGGCCGAGCACGGCGCATTCGACCTGCATCTGCTCGGGATGGGCGGCGACGCGCATGTGAACTCGCTGTTCCCGCATTCCGCGGCGGTGGCGGAGAAGCACGAACTGGTTCTCGCCGTGACCGATTCACCGAAGCCGCCGCCGGTGCGCGTCACCCTCACCCTGCCCGCGGTCGCGCGCGCCCGGCACGTGGTCCTAGTGGTCGGCGGCGAGGGCAAGGCCGATGCCGTGGCCGATGCCGTGGCCGGTGCCTCCCCGCTGGAGATCCCGGCGGCCGGGGCGCACGGCAGCGAATCCACGACGTGGATGCTGGACGAGGCCGCGGCCGCGAAACTGTCCTGAGGCCAGGGCGGCATCCCGGCTAGTCGTCGTCCGTCTGCGCCCACGCGGCGACAGGCAGGCTCAGATACACACCGACGAGGTGGCCCGCGGGCAGGATGCGGGCCACCTCGTCGTGGATATGAGCCGCCCGGTGGTCACGGTCGGCGGCGCGGTCCTCGAACCACTTCGACTTCACTTCGATCAGCACGTCGATATCGAACCGGTCGCCCGGCTCGGCGGACCGGAAGCGCACCAGGACGTCCCCGGGTCGCAGGCAGCCGTCGTACGGTTCCGCGGCACACGCCACCGCGACGGAGACGATATGCGGCAACTCCTCGACCAGCCGGCGCTTCGAATCGTCGGAGACACGGGGCGCGCAGGTGATGTCGATGAGGGGCACGCGGCCAGCATGCCAGACCGCACATCGCCGCCCCCACATCGCTTCCCCGGCTCATCGACGCCCTGCGCGTAGACGCTCCGGCCGCACCCAGCGCGGGGAGTGGGGAATTCCTACCGCAGCGCCGCATTTCGCGACGCATCGCCGGCGACAAGTTCGGCGAGGTGCCGCAACAGGAAGTCGTTCACCGCACCGGTGCGCTCCAGTTGAACGAGATGTCCTGCGCCGGGCACTTTTTCGACCGCGCGCAGATCCGGGACGTGCGCGCGCAGCACCGCCAGCGGGTCTCGGCCGCTGAAACCCTCCATATCCGGGTCGTTTTCGCCGTAGAGGAAACAGGTCGGCACCGGGACCGTCGTCGGCAGGCCTTCGGTCAGCTCCCAGTTGCGATCCAGCGCCCGGTACCAGGTCAGTCCGCCGGTGAAGCCGGTCCGTTCGAATTCGGCTGCGAGGATGTCGAATTCGGATTCCGGCAACCACGACCAGGGCAGCGCCGGGGCGTGCGGCAGCGCGTCGAGGTAGCCGATGCCGGGCGGGTTCTTCCAGGTGTCGAGGTAGTGGAATTCGCCGCTGAGCGCGTAGTACACGCGGGCCAGGAATTCGCGTGGGCGAGCGGCGAGTTCGGCGTCGGCGACACCGGGCTCCTGGAAATACGACAGGTGCAGGAAGTGACGCTGCGCCGCGCGCGTCCAGAACTCCGACGGTGCCTTCGGTGGGCGGGGCGCGTACGGATTGTTCAGCACCATGATCGCCGCCACCCGCTCCGGCGCGCGCAATGCCAGCTCCCACACCAGCTGGGCGCCGAAGTCCAGGCCGACGAAAACGGCTCGCTCGGCGCCGATGTCGTCGAGCAGTCCGAGCAGATCGCCGATCACGGCCCGATTGGTGGTCGCCTCCACTCCGCCGGGCGCCTCGGTGCGGCCGTAGCCGCGCAGATCGGGGGCGATGGCGTGGTATCCGGCCGCCGCCAGTGCCGACAGCTGCCGGTGCCACACGTACCAGCCGTGCGGAAATCCGTGGCAGAAGATCACCGGATACCCGCGGCCCTGTTCGGCGATATGCAGCCGAATCCCGTTGGTCTCCACGAACCGATGCGTCGGCCCCACTGCGCCTCCCAGGTACTAGAACACGTTCTCGTTTCACGGTAGTGTCCCGGAGTCGTGAACGGAATACTGACCGATCGAGTCGCCGTCGTCACCGGCGCGAGCCGCGGCATCGGCAAGGGCATCGCGCTCGAACTGGGCGCGGCCGGCGCCACGGTGTACGTGACCGGACGCTCGGAACGTCCCGGGCAGCTGCCGGGCACCGTGGCCGCGACCGCGAGCGAGATCGACGAGCTCGGCGGGCGCGGAGTGCCGTTCGTCTGCGACCACCGCGACGACGAGGCGGTCGCACGGCTGTTCGAGACCGTGCGCGCCGATCACGGCCGGTTGGATGTGCTGGTCAACAACGTCTACAACTCCCCCGCCTCGGCGCGCTGGCTCGGCAAACCGTTCTGGGAGGTGCCGCCGAAGGCCTGGGACGAGGGCTTCGATATCGGCGTGCGCTCCCATTACGCCGCCGCCCATTTCGCGGCGCCGCTGCTGATCGACTCGGGCGGGCTGATCGTCGACATCTCCTCACCCGGCGCCGAACATTTCACCCACAACGTCGTCTACGGCGTGGGCAAGGCCGCCGTCGACCGGCTGACCGCGGATATGGCGCACGATCTGGCCGGCACCGAGGTCACGGTGGTGTCGCTGTGGCCGGGAATCGTGAATACCGAACTGCTGCAGCTGGTTCCGGCCGACGCGCAGGGCCGGCGCCTGATCACGCTGCCCGGCGAAGGCACCTTCGATCTGAACGAGGCCGAGACTCCGCATTTCGCCGGGCGCGCGGTGGTCGCGCTCGCGGCGGATCCGGGCCGGCGCTCGCGCACCGGACGGGCGTGGCGAGTGGCCGATCTGGCCGAAGCCTACGGCTTCACCGATATCGACGGCCGCGTGCCGCGCACGTGACGGCGGCTGTTCGCTTAGCCTGAGGCGGCGGGTCGCATCCGCGACGCCGGCGGTGAAGGAGGGTGGATGGACGCGATCGCGAATTTCGACGCGCTGGTGGCGGCGGCGGACGCTCCGATCTACGTCGTGACCGTGGCGACCGAATCCGAGCGCGCCGGATGTGTGGTCGGGTTCGCGTCCCAGGTGAGCATCGAACCACGCCGATTCCTGGTGTGCCTGTCCGAACTCAACTACACCTACCGGGTGGCCGCCGGCGCCACCCATGTCGCGGTTCATCTGGTCGATTCCGGGGCGCGGGCTCTGGCCCAGTTGTTCGGCGCGGAGACCGGCGACGACGTCGACAAGTTCACGTGGTGCCGGTGGCATCACGGGCCCGACGGAGTGGTGGTGCTCGACGAGGCGGCGGCCTGGTTCTCCGGCCGGATCCTCGAGCGCCACGATGTCGGCGACCACGTGGGTCTGCTGCTGGAACCGCTGGGCGGTCCGGCCCCGCCGGAGGGCACCACCGGACTGCGCTACAGCGACCTCGCCGGTCTCACTCCCGGCCACCCGGCCTGAGGTTTCCTCCGGCGTCCGACGCCGTTCGTGGCCTTCAGCCGTTCGAGGCGATGTCGAGGAAGCTGCGCACCGATCTGCCCGGCGCGGGCCGGGTCCGCCAGGCCAGCCGCAGGGCCGAGGGCGGGGCGTCCGGGATATCGAGGTAGGCCACGCCGGGATGCGGCGCTCGGGTGCGTGCGAGTTCGGGAACGGCCCCGATGCCGCGGTCGGCGGCGATCAACTCGATCCACTCGTCGAAATTCGTGCAGGTGACGATCTCGCGGCCGGGTTCTGCTGCGGGCCAACTGGTTTCGTCGGTGGTGCCGGAGACGGTGTTGACCACCAGCGGATAGGCGGCCAGATCCTGCCACCGCAGCGCCGGCGCGTTCGCCAGCGGGGACCGGGTGGACACCGCCGCCACCCGCCGCTCGGTGCCGATGATCCGCCCCGACATGGCAGCCGGAAGCCGAATGTCCTTGCGGTACAGGCCGATATCGATACTTCCCGCCGCGACGGCGGCCACCGGATCGTCGATGCGATGGATGCCGACCCGCCCGCCGCGCGCCTCGAAGCGGGTGCGGACCTCGGCGAACCAGTCGTCGGGCAGCAGCCAGGAAAACCCCACCGAGACCCGGGCCCGCAGCCGCAGATCGGCGGTCACACCATCGATATCGGCGACGATCCGGGTCGCGGCCGCCAGCAGGTACTCCCCTTCGGCGGTGAGGGCGAAGCGTCGCGCACTGCGTTCGATCAGCCGGCAGTCCAGAATCCGTTCGGCTTGCTGCACGGTGCGAGTGAGCGAGGGCTGGGTGGTGTGCAGCCGCGCCGCGGCGCGGGTGTAGTTGGCTTCCTCGCACAGCACCAGGAACGCGCGCAGGTGGCGCAATTCCAGATCCATACGCTCAGCGTATACATCGTGCACAGGAAGCATTTCACCGGGCCGCGCCGGATCCGTAGCGTGAGTCGGCGTGACCATCGCACTTTCTCGACAGGCATCCCTCGCGCCCGCGCTGCGCGCCTCGGCCGGATTGGCCGCCGCCATGGGCATCGGTCGCTTCGTCTACACGCCGCTGCTGCCGGTGATGATCGACGCCGGGCGCTTCGACGCACATACCGGCGCAGTTGTCGCCGCGGCCAACTACGCGGGCTATCTGCTGGGCGCGGTCGCGCTGGCGCGGTTTCCGGAATACTACGGCCGCACGACATTTCGGCTGTCGGCCGCGGCACTGGTGGTCAGTGAGGCGGCCATGGCGATCCCCGCGCCCGCGATAGTGCCGATCATCGTGCGCACGGTGGCCGGCATCGCCGGCGCGGTGCTGTTCATCGGCTGCGCGCAGATCGCCGCCCGGCACGAAAACCGAAGGCGCGCAGCGGGTATCGCGTTCGCCGGAGTGGGGTCGGGAATCGCGGCAACGGGTGCACTGGTGCTGATCGCGCAATCGGCGCTCTCCTGGCAGGCGCTGTGGCTCGCCGCGGCCGGACTGACCGCGCTGCTGCTGTGGCCGGCCCTGCGGCTGGAGGTGGTCGCCGGTAGCCGCACCGGCGCGGCGACGGTACGGTCGAAACGCTCCTGGCGGCTACTGCAGACGACCTATTTCCTGGAGGGTCTGGGCTATATCGTCCTGGGAACGTTCCTGGTCGCCGCGGTGGACGCCACCGGCCATCGGTCCGCGGGAACCGCGATCTGGATCGTCGTGGGTGTGGCGGCCGCCCCTGCGACCGTGGTGTGGGGTCTGATCGCCCGGCGGGCGACTCCGGTGATCGCGTTGGTGGCCGCCCTCGTGCTGCAATGTCTGTCGGCCCTGTTGCCGACGCTGTCGGCGGGTGTCTGGCCGGCGGTGGCGTCGGCCGCGCTGTTCGGCGCGACCTTCATGGGGATCACCCTGCTCGCCCTCGAGATCGGCGACGATCTGGCCGGTCCGGGGGCGGCGGCGACGTTGACCGCCGGATACGGACTCGGCCAGATGCTCGGTCCCCTGGTGGTGGCGCCGGTGCTCGGCGACAGCTACGACGCCGCGTTCGCGATCGCGGCGTCGATCCTGGCCGTGGCCGCGGTATCGGCGATCGCGATCCGCGCGTGGCGGCGTCGCGGCACGGCGCCCGCGCCGATCAGGCGAACTTGATCTCGAAGCCGATACCGAGGATGGCGATGAACCAGATCAGGCCGACGAAGATGGTGATGCGGTCGAGGTTCTTCTCGACCACCGTGGATCCGGACAGACTCGACTGCACACCACCACCGAACAGGCTGGACAAGCCTCCACCCTTCGCGCGGTGCAGCAACACCAGCAGCACCAGCAGCACGCTGGTGATGACCAGGAGGATATCCAGGAACATTTGCATGCCGACAGTTTATGCGGATGGTCAGCCCACCACCGAACCGGCCGTCATCCCGCCGTCGACGACGAATTCCGCACCGGTGCAGTAGCTGGATTCGGTGCTCGCGAGAAAGACCACCAGATCCGACACCTCGGCGGGCAGGCCGAGCCGCGCCCGCACATTCTCGCCGCGATCGACCGCGATCTCCTCGGTGACCCCGATCATCGGCGTCAGGATTCCGCCGGGATGCACCGAGTTGACCCGCACGCCCTCGGGCGCGAGTTCCAGCGCGGCCGACTTGGTCAGCCCCCGCACTCCGAACTTCGAGGCGGTGTAGGCGTGCATGCCGCTCACGCCCTGGAGACCGGCCGCGGAGGAAATATTGATCACCGCGGCCGGGCGGGCGGCGACCAGGGCGTCGCGCGCGGCGCTCAACCCCAGGAAGGGACCGGTCAGATTGATGTCGATGACCCGTTGCCACTGCTTCTCGGTGTAGGTGCCCAGCGGGCCGCCGTCGAGCACGCCCGCGTTGTTCACCAGGACGTTCAACAGCCCGAATCGTTCGACGGTGGCGGCGACGGCGGCCTGCCAGTCGGCGGCCTCGGTGACGTCGAGGTGCACGTAGCCGGCCTGCTCACCCAGCTCCGCGGCCAGTGCCTGCCCCGCGCCGTCGGCGATGTCGCCGAGCATCACCCGCGCGCCCTCGGCGACGAAGGCCCGCGCGTGCGAGGCGCCCATGCCGGAGGCACCGCCGCTGATGAGGGCGACTCGGCCCGTCAAACGTCCACTCATGAATTCGTCTCTCTTCCTTGTCGATCGGGGTCAGTGGGTGGGAATGGGCGGGCCGTCCAGCCGCAGCACGCACCGGGTGCCGGTGTAGATGGTGGGCATGCATTCGTTGCAGTGGATGCAGGCCGAGCGGGTGCCGGCATCGGAGCGGATGCGCTGCAACAGATCCGGCTCGCGGAGCAGGGCGCGGCCCATCGCCATGAATTCGAAGCCTTCGCGCCGCGCCCGCCGCATATCGTCGATGTCGGTGATCCCACCCAGCAGCACCAGCGGCATCGACAGCTCGCGGCGGAACTGGCGGGCCCGTTCCAGCAGGTACGTGCCGTGATACGGGTACTCGCGCAGGAACGCCTTGCCGACCAGCTTGAAGCCCAGCCGGGTCGGGCCGGGCAGCGTCTTGGCGAAGGCCTGCCGTGGCGCGTCGCCGTGGAACAGCAGCATCGGGTTGAGCAGCGAACTGCCCGCGGTGAGTTCCAGGGCGTCGAGTCCGCCGTCGGATTCCAGCCAGGACGCCACCTGGAGCGATTCGGCCAGCGAAAACCCGCCGCGCACACCGTCTTCCATATTCAGCTTGGCCAGAATCGCCAGCCGGCCGCCGACGGCTTCGCGCACCGCGAGGGCGATCTCGCGGGCCATCCGGGCGCGATGGTCCAAGGGCCCACCGTAGGCGTCCTTCCGGCGGTTCAGCAGCGGACTCAGGAACGAGCTGACCAGATAGTTGTGGCCGAAATGTAGTTCCACGGCATCGAATCCGGCCTCCTCGGCCAGCAACACCGCCCGGACGTGCGCGGCGACGAGATCCTGGATCTCGGCCACCGACGGCGACTGCATCATCTTCATGCTCAACGGCGACCACAGCCGGGTCGGCGCCAGCGCCGGCGCCCGGTTGGAGGCCGCGTTGGCAACCGGTCCGGCATGGCCGATCTGCGCGCTGACCTTGGCCCCTTGGGCATGAATGGCATCGGTGAGGCGCCGCAGTCCCGGTAGCGCCTCGGGCCGCATCCAGATCTGGTGGCGGTCGGTGCGCCCGCCCGGCGCGACGGCGCAGTAGGCGATGGTGCTCATCCCCACCCCGCCGGCCGCGATCTCCCGGTGGAACTCGATCAGCTCGTCGGTGACCAGCGCGTCGGGGGTCCGGCCCTCGAAGGTGGCGGCCTTGATCACTCGGTTGCGCAGGGTGATCGGCCCCAGATCGACGGGTTCGAAGATATCGTTCACTACTTACTCCTGTACGGCGGTATGCGAAGCGGTGGAGGCGGCGTGCGGAGCTCCGGAAGCGGGCGGCGGCGCGCTCAGCCCGGCGATGACGAATTCGCGCAGCGTCGCCACCGCGGACGGCGCGATGTCGTAGTCCTCGGTGCTGCCGAAACGCATGATGATCAGGTCGAAGGCCAGCTGCCAGCGCCGGCGCGCCTCGCCGGAGCTCAGCTCCGGCAGCAGCTGCGACCACGTCTCCATCCTGAACCACTGGTGCTGCCAGGACATCGGCCGCCGGCGCAGGATCAATCCGGCCAGCAGCCGCAGATGCAACCGGCCCATCGGGTCGGCGGCGAGTTCGACGAACGGCGCGAGCACCGCGTCGACCACCGCCGGGACCGAACTCGGCTCGGTGGCGGTGGCCGCCGCCAGCCCCTCGGCCCACAGCGGTCCGAGCCGATCCTCGATGAGCGCGGCGATCAGCGCCTCCTTGGAGCCGAAGTGGTAGTGCACCGCGGCCGGGTTGGCGCCCGCGGCCACGCAGATCGCCCGCACCGAGACGTCCTCGTAGCGCTCGGTCAGCAGTAGCCGCTCCGCTGCCGCCAGTAATTTGGCCCGGGTACCGGCCGCCACCTTCTCACCCATGCCGTTAGTGAACCACGACACACAACAGGTTTCAATCAGTGATTGAATCAATGGGACAAAGTGCTGCACATCGGCCGTTTCACGAGTAGTGGACATGTCAAGGAATACTGGGAGACCTGCCCTCGTTCAGGTGATTGAACTTTTGATCAGATCTCAGGAGGCGGCCATGCAGTTCGGCATCTTCACCGTCGGCGACGTCACCGTCGATCCGACCACCGGAATCGCGCCCACGGAGGGCGAGCGCATCGACGCGATGATGCGCCTGGCCCTGAAGGCCGAGGAAGTCGGGCTGGACGTGTTCGCCACCGGCGAGCACCACAATCCGCCGTTCGTGCCGTCCTCGCCGACCACCATGCTCGGCTGGGTCGCGGCGCGCACCGAGAAACTGCAGTTGTCGACCTCGACCACGCTCATCACCACCAACGACCCGGTGAAGATCGCCGAGGACTACGCGATGCTGCAGCATCTGTCGGGCGGCCGGGTCGACCTGATGATGGGCCGCGGCAACACCGGACCGGTTTACCCGTGGTTCGGCAAGGACATCCGCAAGGGCGTCGAACTCGCGATCGAGAACTACCACCTGCTGCGCCGGCTGTGGCGCGAACCGGTGGTCGACTGGCAGGGTCAGTTCCGCACCCCGCTGCAAGGATTCACCGCGACTCCCGCACCGCTGGACGGCACCCCGCCGTTCGTGTGGCACGGCTCGATCCGGTCGCCGGAGATCGCCGAGCAGGCCGCCTATTACGGCGACGGCTTCTTCCACAACAACATCTTCTGGAACAAGGAACACACCCAGGAGATGGTGCGGCTGTACCGGCAGCGGTTCGAGCACTACGGTCACGGCTCGGCCGACCAGGCGATCGTCGGCCTGGGCGGGCAGGTCTTCATGGCCGAGACCGAGGCGGAGGCCAAGAAATTCTTCCGGCCGTACTTCGACAACGCACCCGTCTACGGGCACGGTCCGTCGCTGGAGGATTTCACCGAGATGACGCCCCTGACCGTCGGCACTCCCGAGCAGGTCATCGAGCGCACGCTCGGCTTCGCCGACTACGCCGGCGACTACCAGCGCCAGCTGTTCCTGATCGACCACGCCGGAGTGCCGATCGACGTCGCCCTGGAACAGGTCGAGATCCTCGGCCGCGAGGTGGTGCCGGTGCTGCGCAAGGAATTCGAATCGCGCCGTCCCGCCCACGTTCCCAGCGATCCGCCGACCCACGCGTCGCTGGTGGCCGCCGGTCCGGCGGCGCCGCACCATCTGGTCGAGCCGGCGCGTGAGCGGCTGCTGGCCGCCGCCGAGCAGGCCTGAATCATCCAACCGCGGTGCTCATCCACCGCATCGAACGAGGGACGAAAACCCATGTCGCACAGCGTTGTCGTACTCACCGCCGGGTTGTCGCAGCCGTCGAGCACCCGCCTGCTCGCCGATCAGCTCGCCGATGCGGTGGCCGCGGCCGTCGGCGCCCGCGGCGAGGCGGTGAACATCGAGGTCATCGAATTGCGGGATCTGGCAAGCGATCTCGCGGCCACGATGGTCTCCGGCGGCCTGCCGACGCCCGCGGTGGCGGCGGCGCGGGAGAAGGTGTCCGCGGCCGACGGCCTCATCGCCGTCACCCCGGTGTTCGCCGCGAGCTACTCCGGGTTGTTCAAGATGTTTGTCGACGTGCTCGACACCGAGGCGCTCAACGCCATGCCGGTGCTCATCGCCGCCACGGCCGGAACCGCCCGGCACGCGCTGGTGCTCGAGCACGCGATGCGGCCGCTGTTCACCTACCTGCGCGCCGTCGTCGTTCCCACCGGCGTGTTCGCCGCGACCGAGGATTTCGGCTCGGCCGGACTGGGCGAGCGGATCCACCGCGCCGCGGCCGAATTCGCCACCCTGGTGGTCGCGGTGCCGACCGGCGTGGACGGGTTCCTCCCCGAACCGGCCCGGGCCAGGCAGTCGGGCAACCACGTCGGCGAGGTGACGCCGTTCGCCAAACTGCTCGCGGGCCACACCGGGCATACCGACCGTCCCCACCGCCCGGCCGGGCAGCGCTAGGACACCTCCCCATCCGGTCCGGCCGACGAGCGCATGACCCGCTCCGGTAGGCGACGAGCATGTCGCCGGGTTCGTTTCGACCGCCCGCGCACCCGATCCGGTGCGCGGGCGGTCGCGCGCGACATGATGGAGGGGTGACTGCGGGCCCGGAAGAGCTTCTCGACGAATGGTTGCGTGTATCCCTGCGAGAGGTGCGGCCGGGACCCCGGCGCGCCGCCACCGATCCGATCGGCAGCGGCAGTGCGATCACTGTCGGGACGTGTCTGGAGCTGTTCGACGCCCAGGCCACGAGCCGGCATCTGGATTTCGCGGCGCGGCGGCTCGGCGCCGACAAGCGCGGGTACTACAGCATCGGTTCCAGCGGGCACGAGAGCAATGTGGTGCTGGCGCAGGCGTTGCGCAGTACCGATCCGGCGCTGTTGCATTACCGGTCCGGCGCGTTCTTCGTGCATCGCTGCCGGCAGGTCCCGGGGCTGGACCCGATCCGTGATGTGCTGCTGGGTGTCGTCGCGGCGGCCGCCGATCCGATATCGGGCGGGCGGCACAAGGTGTTCGGCAGTGCGCCCGCGTCGGTGATACCGCAGACCTCCACCATCGCCTCCCATCTGCCGCGCGCGATGGGTCTGGCGTTCGCGCTCGACCGGGCCCGTCGGCTGGGTCGCGAGACGCCGTGGCCGCGAGATGCGGTGGTGCTGTGCACATTCGGCGACGCCTCGGCCAATCACTCCACCGCGACCGGTGCCATCAACGCCGCGATCCATACCGCTCACCAAGGTATTCCGATGCCGCTGCTGTTCGTCTGCGAGGACAACGGGATCGGTATCAGCGTGCCCACACCCCCGAACTGGATCGAAGCGGCCTTCGGATCGCGACCGGGGCTGCGGTATTTCGACGCCGACGGGTCCGATCTCCGGCAGGCCCTGTCGGTGGCGTCGGCGGCCGCGGAATCCGTGCGCGCCCGGCGGCGTCCCGCACTGTTGCGACTGCGCACGGTGCGGCTGCTCGGGCACGCCGGATCCGATGTGGAATCGGCCTATCGGCGGCCCGAGGACATCGAGGCCGACCGCCGCCGCGACCCGGTCGCCGCCACCGCCCGGCTGCTCGTCGAGATCGGCGCCGCGACTGCCGAGGAGGTTCTCGCCCACTACGACGCCATCCGCGCCCGTGTGGCGGCGACCGCGGCACAGGTGACCGGAGAACCGCATCTGGAGTCGGCGGAGGCGATCCAGGCGCCCCTGGTGTTCGAACGACAGTCGCCGGATACCCCGCTCGGCCGAGCTGGCGACCGCACACCCTCCGCTGCTGCCGCGCCACAAGCCGAGAGTGCGCTCCGCACAACCGCTTCCGAGAAGCAGACACCCGCCGGATCCACGCCCGCTCCCGACGCGTCACCTCGCACCGCATCCGGCACGTCCGGCTCCCGGGCTGGGATGCCGGTGGATTCCACGCATTTCTCGACCGACGGTGAGTCCGGTTCGGCGGGACGGCCGGAAGCCGAGGCCGCGGAGACGGCCGAGCGCCCCGGGCCGTTGACGCTGGCGCAGTCGATCAACCATACGCTCGCGTCGTTGCTCGCCGATGAGCCCGATGTGCTGGTCTTCGGTGAGGACGTCGGTCGCAAGGGTGGCGTCTACGGCGTGACCAAGGGGCTGCAGCGGGAGTTCGGGGCGCGGCGGGTGTTCGACACCCTGCTGGACGAGCAAAGCGTGCTCGGCACCGCGCTGGGTGCCGGACTCGCCGGATTCGTGCCGATTCCTGAGATCCAGTATCTGGCCTATGTGCACAATGCGCTGGACCAGATCCGGGGTGAGGCGGCGACCCTGTCGTACTTCTCCGCCGGGCAGTACCACAATCCCATGGTGGTGCGGATCGCCTCGTTCGCCTATCAGCGCGGCTTCGGCGGGCATTTCCACAACGACAATTCCGTTGCGGCGCTGCGTGATATCCCCGGAGTGGTGGTCGCGGCGCCGGCCCGGGCCGACGACGCCGCCGCGATGCTGCGCCGGTGCGTCGAGGTCGCTCGCGGTGAGGGCCGGGTGTGTCTCTACCTCGAGCCGATCGCCCTCTACCACACCCGCGATCTGCACCGCCCCGGCGACGAGGGCTGGCTCGCGAGCCCCACCGACGATCCGGTATCGCTCGGACGGGCCCGAATCCACGGCGACGGTACCGATCTCACGATCGTCACCTTCGCCAACGGTGTGCCGATGAGCCTGCGCGCCGCGCGGCGCTTGGCGGACAACGGCATTCACGCCCGCGTGCTCGATCTGCGCTGGCTCACACCCCTTCCCGTCGACGATCTACTGCATCACGCACACGCCAGCGGAGCCGTTCTCGTCGCCGACGAGACCCGCCGCAGCGGCGGGGTCTCGGAATCGGTGTGCACCGCGCTGCTCGACGGCGGTTTCGACGGCCGCCTCGCCCGCGTCACCAGCGCCGACAGTTTCGTCCCGCTCGGCCCGGCCGCCGAACTGGTCCTGCTCAGCGAAGCGGCGATCGAGGCCGCCGCGCATCGGTTACTGGAGGCGAGCCCACGCCAGGGTTAGCGCACGCGCGGCGGGTGCGCCGACAATGGGCCCGCCGCGCCCCGAATGCTCAGCGCGGCGTGACCGTCGTCGGCAGTGCGGCGAAACCGCGATTGTTGGAGGAGTGGATGCGGCGCAGCCCGTCCGGGTCGATGTCGTAGTCGGTGATGCGAGCGGTGATCTCTCCGAGCGCGGTCCGCAACTCCAGCAGGCCCAGATTCGAGCCGAGGCAGTGGTGGCGGCCACTGCCGAAGACCAGCGCATCGGAGGTGTCGCGATCGAGATCGAAGACGTCGGGCCGGTCGAAGACCTCGGGATCACGGTTCGCCGAACCGGTCAGCAGCAGCATTCGCGCCCCCGCCGGAATCGTGACGCCGTGCAGGTCGACGGCCTCGGTGGTGGTGCGCAGCTGCGACTGGGTCGCCGGGTCGTAGCGCATCCCCTCGGCGATCCAGTCGTCGACACGGCTCAGCGCCGCGGCCCGCTGGTCCGGATGCGCCCATCCGGCGTACCACAGATTGCCCAGCGTGAGCATGCTCGTCTCGATCCCCGCGCCGACCAGCAGGATCAGCACACCCACGATTTCCTCCGGAGTGAGCCGGTCGTCCCCGTCGGCGGCGTCGAGCAGACCGGACAGCAGGTCGTCGGTGCGGTGCTTACTGCGTTCGATGGTCAGTTCGGTGTAGTAGCCGACCAGGGCGCCGATCGCCTGCATCGCCTCGGGCCGCAGATCGGTCGACTCCTCCTCGGTGTACATGATCTCCATGCCGAGTTTGCGCACCAGATCGCGATCCGCGCGCGGAACACCGACCAGTTCGGAGATGACCTCGGTCGGATACGGGCCCGCGAAGTCGGTCATCAGGTCGAAACTGCCCCGTTCGAGCAGTGGCTGCAGCAGGTCGGTCGCGATCTCGCGCAGCCGCGGCGCCAGCGCCTGCACCCGGCGCGCGGTGAACGCGCGCGTGACCAGGCCGCGCAGACGGGTGTGTTTGGGCGGGTCCATCGCCACGAAGGAGAAGAACTGCTCGGCCTGCGGGCCCCAGAACGCCGGCTCCATCCGCAACCCGTTGGCGCTCGAGAAGCGATCCGAATCACGCAGTGCGGCAAGCACATCGGCGTAGCGGGACAACGCCCAGAAGTCGTCGTCGGCGTTGCGGAACACCGGCGCCTGCTCCCGCAATTGCGCGTAGACCGGGTACGGATCGTCGTGAATGCCGAAATCGTACGGACTGAATTGCACTGACATCTTCGACCTCCCCGACCGCACGGCAGGGGCCGCGCCGGTTTCGCCATCCGAGCTGACAGGATGACAGTAGTCGATAATGGTTCGTCGCCGCCGTCAGAAGGAAGAGGTGTCATGGAACCAGTGACCGGATCACACGGCCCCCATCCGGATCCCGTGGCGCCGCCCGGTGTCGATGTCACCACCCCGCATCCGGCCCGGCGCTACGACTACTGGCTCGGCGGTAAGGACAACTTCGAGGCCGACCGGGCCTCCGCGGAGGCGGTCGCCGAGGCTTTTCCCAGCGTGCAGATCTCCGCGTTGGAGAATCGGGCATTCCTGCATCGAGTGGTCCGTTATCTGTCGGCCGAGGCCGGTATCCGGCAATTCCTGGACCTCGGCGCCGGCCTGCCCACTGCCGGAAATGTGCACGAGATCGCGCAGGCCGCGGCGCCCGAATCCCGCATCGTCTACGTCGACAACGATCCGATCGTCGCCCTGCACGCCCGCAGCCTGCTCGACAGCGCTCCCGCGGGGGCGACCGCGTATCTCGAGGCCGACGCGCGCGACCCCGAGCGGATCCTCACCCACCCGGACCTGCTCGCCACCTTGGACCTGTCGCAACCGGTGGCTCTGATGATGCTCGCGGTCGTGCACTTCTTCACCGACGAGGACCGCCCTTACGACATGGTGCGGCGATGGACCGAGGCGCTGGCACCCGGCAGCTATCTCGTGATGTCGCACGCCACCAGCGATCACCTGTCCGAGGAGGACCTCGCCGACAGCGAACAGGCCAACAAGCGCAGCGGTATCCCGTTCCGGCTGCGCTCGACGGCCGAATTCAGCCGATTCTTCACCGGGCTCGAACTCGTCGAACCGGGGATCGGATCGATCATCCACTGGCCCACCGAATCCCACCGTGCCCATCCCCGGCCGGAGGCGGTGTCGATGCTCGGTGCGGTGGCGCGCAAACCCTGATCCGGTTGCTCCACGACGTCGGCCCCGGCTCCGCAGTACGCGGAACCGGGGCCGAATCGTTCTGTGCTGCAGGCGGTTACCCGCCCGTCGCGATCAGGGCAGCGGACCGCCCGCGGCGATCGCCGACAGGGTCGCGAATTCGTCACCCTTCAGCGAGGCGCCACCGACGAGCGCGCCGTCGATATCGGCGGCCGCGATGAGCTCGCCGACATTCTTGGCGTTCACCGACCCGCCGTAGAGGATGCGCACACTCGCCGCGACCTCCGGGCCGGCCAGCTCCGCCAGTTCGGCGCGCAGCGCGCCGCACACCTCCTGCGCGTCGGCCGGGGTGGCGACGCGACCGGTGCCGATCGCCCAGACCGGCTCGTAGGCGATGACAACCTTCGCGATCTGCTCCGGAGTCAGTCCCTTGAGCGAACCCCGCAACTGCTCGAGGTTGTACTCCACGTGGGTCTGCGCCTCGCGCACGCCGAGCCCCTCGCCGATGCAGACGATCGGCGTCATGTCGTACTGCAGCACCTTCTTGGCCTTCGCCAGCACCGTGGCGTCGTCCTCGTTGTGGTACTGCCGCCGCTCCGAGTGGCCCACGACGACGTAGCTGCACGACAGCTTCGCCAGCATCGCCGCGCTGATCTCACCGGTGTACGCGCCGGATTCGTGCACCGACACGTCCTGCGCACCGAACGTGATCCGCAGCCGATCGCCCTCGATGAGGGTCTGGATGCTGCGGATGTCGGTGAACGGCGGGAGGACCGTGACGTCGACCTTGTCGAAGTACTTGTCCGGCAGGGCGAACGCGATCTTCTGCACCAGGGCGATGGCCTCGAGGTGGTTGAGGTTCATCTTCCAGTTGCCGGCGATCAACGGTTTGCGTGCCATGATCAGCCCTCCCCGTCCTCGAGCACGCTGATACCCGGAAGCTGTTTGCCCTCCAGGTATTCCAGCGAGGCGCCGCCACCGGTGGAGATGTGGGAGAACCCGTCCTCCGGCAGGCCGAGCGTGCGCACGGCCGCGGCGGAGTCGCCGCCGCCGACCACGGTGAACGCGCCCTTAGCGGTCGCGCTCACCAGCGCCTCGGCCACCGCACGCGTCCCCGCGGCGAAGGCCTCGAATTCGAACACACCCATCGGACCGTTCCAGAACACCGTCCGAGCCTCGGTCAGCAGCGCGGCGAACCGCTTGGCCGACTCGGGCCCGATGTCCAGGCCCATCCAGCCCTCGGGAATTTCGTTGACGCCCACCGTCTTCGACTCCGCGTCCGCGGCGAACTTGTCCGCGGCCACGATGTCCACCGGCAGGTGGATGACGTCGGCGAAGCGCTCCAGCAGGTCCTTGCAGGTATCGATCATCTCCTCCTGCAGCAGCGAGGAACCGACCGAAAGACCTTGGGCGGCAAGGAAGGTGAAGCACATACCGCCACCGATGACGAGGGTGTCGACCTTGGGGGCCAGCGCCTCGATGACGGCGAGCTTGTCCGACACCTTGGAACCGCCGAGCACGACCGCGTACGGGCGCTCGGTGTCGGTGGTGAGCTTGCGCAGCACGTCCACCTCCGCGGCCACCAGCGTGCCCGCGTAGTGCGGCAGCAGTTGCGCCACGTCGTAGACCGAGGCCTGCTTGCGATGCACCACCCCGAAGCCGTCGGAGACGAACGCGCCGTCGTCGCCGACCAGCTCCACCAGCGCGCGGGCCAGCTTCTGCCGCTGGGCGTCGTCCTTGCTGGTCTCGCGCGGATCGAAGCGGATGTTCTCCAGCAGCAGCACATCGCCGTCGGTGAGGCCCTCGGACCGCGCGAGCGCGTCCTGCCCCACCACGTCACCCGCGAGCTGCACGTTGCGGCCCAGCTCCTCGCTCAGCTTCGCGGCCACCGGGGCCAGCGAGAGCTTCGGGTCGGGTTCGCCCTTGGGGCGGCCCAGGTGCGCGGTGACGACGACCTTGGCGCCGGCCTCGGCCAGCGTCTTGATCGTGGGTACCGAGGCGATGATCCGGCCCGGATCGGTGATCACGCCGTTGTCGAGGGGAACGTTCAGGTCGGAGCGCACGAGTACGCCCCGCCCCTCCACACCCTCGGCAAGGAGATCCTGAAGGGTCTTGACTGCCATGGGTTTACAGCGACTTGCCGACGAGGCCGATCAGGTCGGCCAGACGGTTGGAGTAACCCCACTCGTTGTCGTACCACGACACGACCTTGACCTGGTCGTCGATGACCTTGGTCAGCGGCGCGTCGTAGATCGAGGAGTGCGGGTCGGTCACGATGTCGCTGGAGACGATCGGGTCGACGTTGTACTTCAGGATGCCCTTCAACGGTCCTTCGGCGGCGGCCTTGTAGGCGGCGTTGATCTCGTCGATGCTCGCCGACTTGCGCAGCGTCGCGGTCAGGTCGGTGACCGAGCCGGTCGGCACCGGCACACGCAGCGCGTAACCGTCCAGCTTGCCCTGCAGCTCCGGCAGCACCAGGCCGATGGCCTTGGCGGCACCGGTGCCGGTGGGCACGATGTTCAGGGCGGCGGCGCGGGCGCGACGCAGGTCGCTGTGCGGGCCGTCCTGCAGGTTCTGGTCCTGCGTATAGGCGTGGATCGTGGTCATCAGGCCACGCTCGATGCCGAATTCGTCGTTGAGGACCTTGGCCAGCGGGCCGAGGCAGTTGGTGGTGCACGACGCGTTGGAGATGATGTTCTGGCTGCCGTCGTACTGGCTGTCGTTGACACCCATGACCACGGTCAGATCCTCACCCTTGGCGGGCGCGGAGATGATGACCTTCTTGGCGCCGGCGGCCAGGTGTCCCTTGGCCTTGGTGGCGTCGGTGAAGATGCCGGTCGACTCGACGACCACGTCGACACCCAGATCGCCCCACGGCAGCGCGGACGGGCCCTCCTTGATGGCCAGTGCCTTGATCCGCTGGTCGCCGACCACGATGGTGTCGTCGCCGTCGAGCGAGACGTCCTGCGGCAGCCGGCCGAGGATCGAGTCGTACTTCAGCAGCGTGGCCAGGGTCGCGTTGTCGGTGAGGTCGTTGACCGCGACGATCTCGATATCGGTGGTGCCGAGCGCTTTCTGCGCCTCCACCGCCCGGAAGAAGTTACGTCCGATACGACCGAAGCCGTTGATGCCTACCCGGACAGTCACGTTATCGCTCCTCAGCTTTCAAGCGGATTCATTCCGATGCCAGACCACCCTAATGCCCGGCCATAACATCACGGACACGCCCCTGCCGCGACCTCACCGACCCGACGCTGCGCCGGTGAGCGTGAGTTCACGCCTCTCACACCGAACCGTGGTGGCCGTGGCCACCGGCCCTGCCCGTTCGCGGCGGGGATACCCATCTGCCAGGCTTTTCACCTGTCCCGGCTCATCCGATTCGAGGCCGGTGGGTTCGGTAGCACGAGCCTATCGCACCGTGCTCGACGGCGACCGCGTCGCGACGCAGGTTGTGGACAACCACGAACCTGTGGACAAACCATCGCTCGTGCGGCACAAGGGGATTCACGGCCACAGCTCCGCTCGATTCCCCTCGCTCACGCGTCTTCGAGCAGCTCCGCGGTGACGGCCGATTCGGTGTCGGGTATGCCCAATTCCTTGGCGCGGCGGTCGGCCATGGACAACAGGCGGCGAATACGCCCGGCGACGGCGTCCTTGGTCATCGGCGGGTCGGCCAGCTGCCCGAGCTCTTCCAGCGAGGCCTGGCGGTGCTGCACCCGCAACCGTCCCGCGGCGGCGAGATGCTCGGGCACGTCCTCGCCGAGGATCTCGAGGGCGCGCTCCACGCGGGCGGCGGCGGCCACGGCGGCCCGGGCCGAGCGGCGCAGGTTGGCGTCGTCGAAGTTGGCGAGACGGTTCGCGGTCGCGCGGACCTCCCGCCGCATCCGGCGTTCCTCCCAGGTCAGGCGCGTGTCCTGGGCACCCATCCGGGTCAGCAGGGCGCCGATGGCCTCACCGTCGCGCACCACGACGCGATCGGTACCGCGCACCTCACGGGCCTTGGCCGAGATGCCCATCCGGCGGGCCGCGCCGACCAGGGCCAGTGCCGCCTCGGGGCCGGGGCAGCTCACCTCGAGCGCCGAGGAACGCCCGGGCTCGGTCAGCGAACCATGAGCCAGGAAGGCGCCGCGCCAGGCCGCTTCCGAATCGCCGATGCTGCCGCCGACGACCTGCGCGGGCAGACCGCGCACCGGGCGGCCGCGCACATCGAGCAATCCGGTCTGGCGGGCCAGCGCCTCGCCCTCTTTGGAC
Source organism: Nocardia africana NBRC 100379 (assembly GCF_001612635.1). GTDB lineage: Bacteria > Actinomycetota > Actinomycetes > Mycobacteriales > Mycobacteriaceae > Nocardia > Nocardia africana. Next base: position 110,567 of record NZ_BDAV01000007.1, read on the forward strand.
ACGCGCACGACATATCGGGAGGTCTTGCGCAGACCACCCGCGCCCAGCACGTGCACATCCGATCCGTAGCCGTAGAGCTCGAAGATCTCGCGCCGTAGTCGCCGCGCGATCGAGCCCATATCGACCTCGGCCTCGACGATCACCCGACCGCCGACGATGTGCAGGCCACCGGCGAACCGGAGTAGGGCCGACAGTTCCGCCTTGCGTGCACTCACCTGCGAGACGGACAGACGGCTCAACTCGTCTTTCACCTCGGCTGTCATCGCCACGAGACCCGCTCCTTTCCACCCAACACGGACCGCACCTGCTGGACCGGATGCCGTCCTTCGACTCGAAGCCCTGCCAATTCCGGCCGAGGTTGGCGGATCACCTGATCCAGTGCGGCGGCTAACTTTCCAGGGTGGTGCCGGTCCGTCCCCGCCTCGGCGACATCAGCGAAGGTTACTCGCGCACGCAGCTGTTCGGCAGCTCTTGCCACATGTTCGCGCTCCCTACCCTCGGGTACGGAGCCGGAGTCCACCAGCACATGGTCGACAGCGAAATCCGGTGCGTGCTGGGACAATACATGCAGATGCCGTTCGGCGGAGAATCCCGCGGTCTCTCCGGGCTCCGCCGCCAGGTTCAGGACCAGCACTTTCACCGCGCGAGTGTGCATCAGCGCCTCCCGCAGATCCGGCACGAGCATGTGCGGAATGACGCTGGTGAACCATGATCCGGGGCCCAGCACCACCACGTCGGCGTGCTCGATCGCCGAGGTGGCCTCGGGGCTGGCCGGCGGGTCGGACGGGATCAGCCGGACCCGGCGCACCTTGCCCGGCGTGGTGGCCACCGCGACCTGGCCGCGGATACACCGGCTGACCCGCGGGTCGGCCTCGAGGCCCGAGACGTCGGCTTCGATGGTCAGCGCGGTCGGCGACATCGGCAGCACCCGGCCGACGCAGCGCAGGATCGAGGCCATCTCGTCGAGCGCCGCCACCGGATCGCCGAGCACCTCGGCCAGCCCGGCCAGCACGAGGTTGCCGACCGAATGCCCGGCCAGCGCACCGGTGCCGCCGAAGCGATGTTGCGCCGTACGCGCCCAGACCCCGTCGGGATCCTCGGCCAGCGCCGCCAGCGCCATGCGCAGATCACCCGGCGGCAGCATGCCCAGCTCGGCACGCAGCCGCCCGGACGATCCCCCGTCGTCGGCGACGGTGACGACCGCGGTGATGCGCTCGGTGAGCCGGCGGGCGGCGGTCAGGGTGGCGTAGAGACCGTGCCCGCCGCCCAGGGCGACCAGTGTGGTGTCGGCCGAATCGCCGGATATTCCCGATGCGGAGGTGTCGTCGCTATGGTCCGCGTCGCTCATTCGCGCCCCAGATCCCGGTGGACGACGCGGACGACATCGGTCGAGGCACTGTCGGGCCGGCCCAGCAGTTCACCCAGCTCCTCGGCGATCGCCACGCTGCGGTGCTTACCACCGGTACACCCCACTGCCACGGTCATATATCGCTTACCCTCCTGGCGGTAGCCGCTGGTGGTCAGGTCGACCAGATGGCGGCAGGTCTTCACATAGTCGTCGGCGCCGGGCCGTGACAATACGTACTCGCTGACCACGGCATCCTGCCCGGTATGTTCCCGCAATTCCGGAATCCAATGGGGATTCGGCAGAAATCGGACGTCGAAAACCATGTCCGCATCCAGCGGAACACCGTATTTGAATCCGAACGATTGGATCGTCACCTGCAGGGCCGCGGGTGCGCCGCCGCCGTAGGCCTCCTCCAATTTGCGGTGCAACTGGTGGACCGACAGGGCGGTCGTGTCGATGACCAGATCGGCGGCGGTCTTGACCTTCGACAGAGCCCGGCGTTCCGCGGCGATGCCGGCGGAGAGGGTCCCGTCGGCGCTCTCGCTCTGCAGCGGGTGGCGGCGGCGAGCGAAGCCGAAGCGCCGGATCAGCACATCGTCGGAGGCCTCGAGAAACAACAGGCGCGTGCCGACCCCGTTGGCCCGCAGCTGATCGGTCACCCCGGACAGGTCGCCGGTGAAGAAGCGGCTGCGCACGTCCATGACCAGCGCGAGTTTGGTGATCGGCGGATCGGCGGCGGCGCCGAGTTCGATCAGCCGCCCGATCAGTTCCGGCGGCAGATTGTCCGCGACGTACCAGCCGAGGTCTTCGAGGACTCGGGCCGCGGTGCCGCGCCCGGCGCCGGACAGGCCGGTGACGATGACGACCTCGACCGGATGCGCATCGGGCCGCGGCCGGATGCCGGTACTCGCGTTGGGATTCGATTCGACGCTCGTCATGTCCTATCGGGTTCCGTCCGTGGCTGCCATTCGATCATCCTGCCCGCCCCCACCGGCCGGGGCCGGACGCGCACCGCCGGCGAAACCGAGCCGTGACCGAGACGTCATTCGGAGTTGAGGGCCGCGAGCACGGCCTTGGCCGTCGCCACCCCGATGCCGGGCACCTCCGTGATTTCCTCCACCGTAGCCTGCTTGAGTTTGGCGACCGAGCCGAAGTGGGTCACCAGTGCGGTGCGGCGCGCCTCGCCCAGCCCCCGCACCGAATCCAGGGCCGAAGCGGTCATCCGGCGCGACCGTTTACTGCGATGGAAGGTGATGGCGAATCGGTGCGCCTCGTCGCGCACGCGCTGCAGCAGGAACAGCGATTCGCTGGTGCGCGGCATGATCACCGGGTCGGACTCGCCCGGCACCCACACCTCCTCCAGGCGCTTGGCCAGCCCGATCACCGCGACGTCGGTGATGCCGAGTTCGTCGAGCACCTCGGCCGCGGCCGCCACCTGCGGGGCACCGCCGTCGACGACGTACAGGTTCGGCGGATAGGAGAATTTGCGCGGTCGCCCGGTGGCCGGATCGATACCGGGCGGCAGATCGGCGGGCTCGGCCGCGGCGGTGGCGATCGCCGTGGCCGCGGCCTGCGGCTGGGCGGCACCCGTTCCGCCCGCGTGCTCCGCCGCACCGGCCTCCGCCTTCGCGGCCGCACTCATCTCGTCCAGTTCCTTGCGCAACCGATAGAACCGGCGCCGGGTGACCTCGGCGATACTGGCCACATCGTCGGAGCGGCCCTCGCCCGCGGCCTCCTTGATCGTGTAGTGCCGGTATTCCGATTTGCGCGGCAGCCCGTCCTCGAACACCACCAGGGAGGCCACGACATCGGTGCCCTGCACGTGACTGATGTCGACACATTCGATGCGCAGCGGAGCGCTGTCCAGATCGAGGGCGTCCTGAATGCCTTGCAGCGCGGCCGATCTCGCGGTCAGATCGCCGGCGCGCTTGAGTTTGTGCTGGGCCAGCGCCTCCTGCGCATTACGCTGCACGGTCTCCATCAGCGCCTTCTTGTCACCGCGCTGCGGCACCCGCAGCGCCACGGCCGAGCCGCGCAACCCGGACAGCCAGCCCTGCACCTGCTCCGGATCACCGGGCAGTTCCGGTACCAGCACCTCGCGCGGGACCGCGGTGGCGGGGGTTTCGGTATCGGTGTGCTCGGCGAAGGCGGCCTGTTCGCCGTAGAACTGGGTGACGAACTGTTCCACCAGGGCGGCCAGTTCACTCGGCCCCTGGGCGCCCTCGTCGATCGGCGCGGCCCCCGCGGCGTCTTCGGTACCGGCCCAGTTCAGATCGACGGCGTCGCCCGATTTGTCGACGACCCAGCCGCGCTGGCCGCGCACCCGTCCGTCGCGCACGTGGAAGATCTGCACCGCGACCTCGAGTTCGTCGGCGGCGAAGGCGATGACGTCGGCGTCGGTGCCGGTGCCCAGCACGACCGCCTGCTTCTCCAGTGCCCGTTTGAGCGCGGCGACGTCGTCGCGCAGCCGTGCGGCGGTCTCGAAGTCCAGATCCGCTGCGGCGGACTGCATCCGGCGTTCCAGCTCGCGCACCATGCGATCGGTGCGGCCGGACAGGAAGTCGCAGAAGTCCTCGGCGATGCGGCGGTGCTCGTCGGCGTCGACCCGGCCGATACAGGGGGCCGAACATTTGTCGATGTACCCGAGCAGGCACGGACGCCCGATCTGCCTGTGGCGCTTGAACACTCCGGCCGAGCACGTCCGCACGGGAAACACCCGCAACAGCAGATCCACCGTCTCGCGAATGGCCCAGGCGTGGGCGTACGGCCCGAAATACCGCACGCCCTTCTTGCGAGCTCCCCGGTAGACGAACACCCGCGGATATTCCTCGTTCATACTCACCGCGAGCATGGGGTAGGTCTTGTCGTCGCGGTAGCGCACGTTGAAGCGCGGATCGAATTCCTTGATCCAGTTGTACTCCAGCTGCAACGCCTCGACCTCGGTCGAAACCACCGTCCACTCGACGCTCGCGGCGGTGGTCACCATCTGCCGGGTACGCGGATGCAGCGAGGACACATCGGCGAAGTAGGAATTCAAGCGGCTGCGCAGACTCTTGGCCTTGCCGACATAGATCACCTGCCCGTAGGAATCCCGGAATTTGTAGACGCCGGGTTCGACGGGAATGGTGCCCGGTGCGGGCCGATAGGTCGCGGGATCTGCCACGCAACCAGGTTAACGACCGGCACCGACAGCGGATGACGCGCGGCACGCGGTGGTCATCGGTGCATCCGGTGGGCTCCGGCGATGATCGCGTCGCAGAGTGCCTGCTCGGGTTCGGAGAGCCGGCTGTGCCGGCGCAGCAGGACGAACTCCAGCTCGCCCAGTTCCGGCAGCTTCTCGTCGTCGACCGCGAAAAGTCCTGGCGGAAGCAGGGTTTCGGCGTGCGCCACGACACCCAGACCGGCCAGCACCGCGGCCCGCAAACCGAGCTGACTGTCGCTGACGCACGCGATCCGCCAGGTCCGGCCCTCCCGCTCGAGTGCGCGCAGTGCCACGTGCCGGGTCAGGCTCGGCGGCGGATAGGTCACCACGGGCACCGGATCGACGATGTCGCCGATGCCCGAGCGCCCGGCCCACACCAGCCGGTCGCGCCACAGCAGTTCCCCGTGCCGCTCGCCCGGCAGCCGCTTGGCCACCATCAGGTCCAGCTCGCCCGCCGCCATTCTGGTCTTCAGGTTCTCGCTGAGCCCGACGATCAGTTCCAGATCCACACCCGGATGCGAACGCTGGAATTCCAGCAGGACATCGGGCAGTTCACGAGCGACCAGGTCGTCGGAGGCGCCCAGCCGGATCAATCCCGTGAGCCGGGAATCGGAGAAGTAGCGGTCGGCCTGGGCCTGCGCGTCGAGGATGGTGCGCGCGAAGCCGACCATCGCGGCCCCGTCGGCGGTCAGCGCGAGATTGCGGGTGTCGCGGCGGATCAGTTCCCGTCCCGCGGCCTGCTCCAGTCGGGCGATATGCCCGCTGACCGTGGACTGGCGCAGGCCGAGGATGCGGCCCGCCGCGGTGAACCCGCCGGCGCGTTCGACCGCCAGGAAGGTGCGCAGCAGTTCCGGATCGAACACACCCATCACGTTACTCGTTCATAGATATCGCTTCCATCGGCTTTGGCGATCAGTGGGCTGCACCGTACCGTGGCGAGGTGACGTTGCTGGCCAAACTCCGAATCGACGGCTTCCTGCTGGGCTTGTTCGCGGCGATGGCGATCGGCCTGGTCCTGCCCGCCCGCGGCGGAGCGGCGGACGTTCTCGGGTGGGTCACCAAGGTAGCGATCGCGGTGCTGTTCCTGCTCTACGGCACCCGGCTCGAACCCCGCGAGGCGCTGGCCGGCCTGCGGCACTGGCGGCTGCACTCGACGGTGCTGGCCGCGACCTATGTCCTGTTCCCACTGCTCGGCCTGGCGATGCGGTTGCTGGTCCCCTCGGTGCTCAGCGACGAGCTCTACACCGGAATGCTCTATCTGTGTCTGCTGCCCTCGACGGTGCAGTCCTCGATCGCTTTCACCGCCATCGCGCGCGGCAACGTCGCGGCCGCGGTGGTCAGCGCCTCGGTGTCGAACCTGCTGGGCGTGTTCCTGACGCCGCTGCTGGTGATGCTGCTGATGCAGACCACCGGTGACGCCACCGTCTCACCGATGTCGATCGTGGAGATCGTGGTGCAGTTGCTGCTGCCGTTCATCGCCGGTCAGCTGCTGCGGCCGAAGCTGCACCGGATATTGGCGCACACCACCCTCACCAAGATCGTCGATCGCGGTTCGGTGTATCTCGTGGTGTACGCCGCCTTCAGCGCGGGCATGGTCGAACATGTCTGGCAGGGACTGGCCGTGGGTCGCCTGCTGGCGGTCGCTGGGGTGGCGATCGTCCTGCTGGCGGTGGTGCTCGGCGTGACGGCGGGGGTGGCCCGGCTGTTCGGATTCGACCGGGCCGATCGCATCGTGGTGATCTTCTGCGGGTCCAAGAAGAGTCTGGCCACCGGCCTGCCGATGGCGACGGTGCTGTTCGCAGGACATCCGGTGGGCCTGATCGTGTTGCCGCTCATGATCTTCCACCAGATTCAGCTGATCACCTGCGCCGCGCTGGCCGGGCGGTGGGGTCGCGCCGCGGACGAGGCCGAGGCGGCCCGGACAGCGGCCACATCCCCCGACGCGGCGGTCCCGGGTATCACCCCGGCTCCGCGACGCTGACGCCCGCCGGCACCGAAAGCCGTTCGCGGGCAGCCACTTCCACGGCCAGCGCCGCCGCCAGACCGCCGCGTTCGCCGACCACTACGGTCTCGAGCTCGAGCCACCCGGCCATCGCCTCCAGCTGCCGGGCCAGCTCGTGAACGATGCGCGCCGGGCGCCGGCCCGGTTCGGCGAACGCCCCGAGCACGTGCAGCCGGCCGGTGGCACGGTCCGCACGCAGGTCCACCCGGGCGACCAGTTCACCGTCGAGCAGGAACGGGAAGACGTAATAGCCGTGCACACGTTTGTGTTCCGGGGTGTAGATCTCGATCCGGTAGTGGAAATCGAAGAGCCGCTCGGTTCGCGAACGGAAGAAGATCAGCGGGTCGAACGGACACAGCAGCGCGGCGCCGCCGACCCGCCGCGGGATACGCGCCCCGGTACGCAGATAGGCCGGCTTGTCCCAGCCGTCCACCCGTACCGGCTCGAGTTCACCCGCATCGACCAGCTCGGCCAGCGCCGGTTCGCACTGCCGCCGATGTAGCCGGTAGTAATCGCGCAGATCGGTTTCGGTGGCCACACCCAACGCGTCGGCGGCCCGCAGGACGAGTTCGCGCACCGCATCCGATTCGTCGACCCGGCGGCTCACGACCTCCGCCGGCAGCACCCGCTCGGTGAGGTCGTAGTGGCGCTGGAAGCCGACCCGTTTGTCGACCGAGAGTTCCCCGGTGGCGAACAACATCTCGCACACCACCTTGGTATCGCTGTGGTTCCAGCCCCAATGATCCTTGCGCCGCGGCCGATTCAGCTCGAGGTGCCGTTCCACCTCGGCCGCGGTGCACGCCCCGACCTCGTCGATCACGCCGAGCACCCGATCGGGCAGGTCGGGATTGTCGTCGAGCACCCGGCGGGCCCCGCCCCAGCGGCCGTGCGCGTAGCCGGCCATCCGCCACCGCAACAACGGCCAATCCTCCACCGGAATCAGCGCCGCCTCGTGCGCCCAGTACTCCACGAGCCGGCGCGGCCGCCGCGCGCTGTGACCCCACGTCGCCTCGTCGAGCAGGGTGCGGTCGTAGGCGCCGATCCGGGCGAACACCGGCGCGTAGTGCGCCCGCACCACCGCCGCGACCGAATCCAGTTGCAGCAGTTTGGTGTTGCGGAGGACGCCGAGGACAGCGCGGCGGCTCGACGCGCCGCCCGACCCGTCGGCCCGGTCGCGGGCGGCGGTGGCGAATCCCTGGGCGGCGAGTGCGGCCCGGCGGGCCGCGGCGGAGGTGATGGTGCGCACGCACCGAATCTGCCACGCCCCACCGACAGATATGCCGGAGCCGGGCTCGCGACGGATCGAATCTGCTACCTTGAACACGTTCGATACACGAATGTATCCAAATCGCCCGAACGCGGAGGAGTGCCCGTGGCACCGTCACAACAGCCGGATGTCATCGTCGTCGGAGCCGGGCTGGCCGGATTGGTGGCCACCTACGAGCTGACTCGCGCCGGACGGCGGGTGCTCGTACTCGACCAGGAGAATCGCAGCAACCTCGGCGGGCAGGCATTCTGGTCGCTGGGCGGATTGTTCCTCGTCGACACCCCCGAACAGCGGCGCCTCGGGATCAAGGACTCTTTCACCCTGGCCTGGCAGGACTGGCTGGGTTCGGCGGGATTCGATCGCGACGACGAGGATCACTGGGCTCGCCAATGGGCGCGCGCCTACGTCGAGTTCGCGGCCGGGGAGAAACGCCGGTACCTGCACGATCTGGGTTTGCGCGTCACTCCCCTGGTCGGCTGGGCCGAACGCGGCGGCGCCACCGCCGACGGGCACGGCAATTCGGTGCCGCGCTTCCATCTCACCTGGGGCACCGGTCCGGAGGTGGTGCGCGTCTTCCTGGAACCGGTACTGGCCGCCGAGCAACGCGGACTGGTCGAATTCGCCTTCCGGCACCGCGTCGACGATCTGATCGTGGAAGGCGACGCGGTGGTCGGCGTGCGAGGCAGCGTCCTGGAACCGAGCGAACTGGATCGCGGCATGGCCTCCTCACGAACGACGGTGGGCGAGTTCGAATTCCGCGCACCGGCGGTGCTGGTGTCCTCCGGCGGCATCGGCCACAACCACGAACTGATCCGCAAGAACTGGCCCACCGAACGGCTCGGCCCCTGCCCGCAGACCATGATCTCCGGCGTACCCGCCCATGTCGACGGCCGCATGCTCGCGATCTCCGAATCGGCCGGTGGGCGGATCGTGAACCGCGACCGGATGTGGCATTACACCGAGGGCATTCACAACTGGAATCCGATCTGGCCCGATCACGCCATCCGGATCATTCCGGGACCGTCGTCGCTGTGGTTCGACGCGAACGGAAAGCGTTTGCCCGCACCGTGTTTCCCCGGTTTCGACACCAATGCCACGATGAAGGCGATCCTGGACACCGGCTACGACTACTCGTGGTTCGTGCTCACCCAGTCGATCATCGAGAAGGAGTTCGCGCTCTCGGGCTCCGAGCAGAATCCCGACATCACCGGCAAGGACCTCAAACTCACGCTGAAGAGCCGCGCCGCCAAGGGCGCTCCCGGCCCGGTGGAGGCGTTCAAGCGGCACGGCGTGGACTTCGTCGTCGCCGACACCCTGCCGGAACTCGTGCGCGGCATGAACGAGATCGCACGCGGGCCGCAATTGGATGTCGCCGTGCTGGAACATCAGATCGTCGCCCGCGACCGCGAACTGGACAACAAATACAGCAAGGATGCGCAGCTGATGGCGATCGCCAACGCGCGACGCTCACTCGGCGACAAACTGGGCCGGGTCGCGGCACCGCATCGCATTCTCGATCCCGCGCACGGTCCGCTGATCGCGGTACGCCTCAACGTGCTGACCCGCAAGACGCTGGGCGGCCTGCAGACCAACCTCGACTCGCAGGTGATCCGCTCCGACGGCTCCCCCTTCCCCGGCCTGTACGCCGCGGGCGAGGTCGCCGGCTTCGGCGGAGGCGGCGTCCACGGCTACAACGCGCTGGAAGGCACCTTCCTCGGCGGGTGCATCTTCTCCGGGCGCGCCGCCGGGCTCGCGATGGCCCGGCTGCCGCGTTAGGGCCGTTCCAGGCTCTTCGCGCCGACGGTGCGGGTCAGGCTGAAGATCGGCAGGCCGATCACCAGATGTTCGACGGCGGTGGACACCCCCACCCAGATGTCGCTGGACAGCGTCAGCGGGATGACCACCGCCGCGGCGATGAGAATCCCGACGATCCACGAAAAGAACATGTCCGGCGACGGCGTGCCCAGATGCAACAGATACCAGAGCACACCGGCGAGCAGGGCGCACAGGAAAGCGACCACCGCGAACCAGTAGCCCTGCTCGGCCATCGGGTTCCAGACCCCGAACTTGCCGCTCTCGGTGGCGCGAGTGGCGATGACGTCGATGATCCACGCGCACAGCCACGCCGCCAGCGCGGTCACGATCGCGGTGGCGAGCACCCCGCCCGCGAACATGCCCACGTTGACCTCGGGCCGCCGCGGCGCCGCGGGCTGTGGTCCACCCGGGGTCCGGTAGGGCTGATAAGCGGGATCCTGCTGGTAGGCGGGGTCCTGATAGCCGCCGGGCTGATAACCGCTTTCGTACCGCGTGGTGTGCTGCTCACGCGGGTCGTGGGGATGCACCGCCGATCACCTCCGTCGAATTTGTGCCGAGTCTAGGGCCACACCCGCCGCTCGGCGCGCCTTCGGCATACCCGATGTCGCCACCGCGTACACCCGCGCGGCCTCCGGTCGCTCCGATCCGGCGCGGGCGCGTCCGCCATATCGACACGAGAGCACCGCCCTCGGCAACACGGGCCCGCTGTCTACGACGTCGACCTCGGAACACATGTTATCCAGATCACATCGCAGGATCGATAGCGTCGCCCGGCCGCGCGGCGCGCCGGGCGGCCGCCGATACGATCGCGATCATGAACGACCGGCCGAAGGCGCTGCTGTTCGACGTCCAGGGCACCGCCACGGATTTCCACTCCACCGTGGTGGCGGCGGCCGCCGCGACCCTCGGGCGGCGATATCCCGGCCGGGACTGGTCCGCATTCGTGAACGATTGGCGCGCAGCGTATTTCCGCGGCACCGCCGCGGTCGGTGACCACTGGGTCGGTGTCGATTCGATCTATCGCGCGGCACTCGACGAACTCCTCGCCGAGCGCGGGATGGATGTGCCCGCCAAGGCCCGCGCCGAACTGAATTCCGCGTGGAAGCGCCTGGATCCGTGGCCGGACGCGGTGCCGGGCCTGACCCGAATGCGACGCCGCTGCACCCTCGCGACGTTGTCGAATGCCGACGTCGACGCGGTCGTCAGCATCACCCGGCACTGCGATTTCCCGTGGCACGCCGTGTTCACGGCCGAGATGGCGGGTGCGCACAAACCCGATCCCCGCACCTACCGCATGGCCGCGCACTATCTCGGCGCGCAACCGGGTGAGATCATGATGGTCGCGAGCCACAAGTACGACATCCGCGCCGCGGCCGCCCTCGGCTTCCGCACCGCCTTCGTCGCGCGGCCGCTCGAATTCGGCGATCCGGCCCTGGCAGACACCGCGTTCAGCGACGAATTCGATATCAACGCCACCGATTTCGAGGATCTTGCCGACCAGCTGGGGTGCTGAACCGCGTCCAGGTGTCGGATCGGACAGCGCGTCCGCCCGCATTCGACAATCGACGCACTCGAGGTCCGGAACGCGCACGCCGCCCGTTCCGGACCTCGATTCACGTCGCGGTATTACCCCGCGGGCGCCGGCTCGGCCGGCGGCGTGGCCTCGCCGGCTTCCGATTCGCCTGCGGCGGAAGCGCTTTCGGCAACCGCCACCGGCTGTGCCGATGCCTTCGTCCCGGCTTCGGATTCCGCCAATGCAACGAGTTCCTGCCGCACGCGCAGGTCGTGTTCGGCGGCATCGGCGGCGGCCCGCCTCGGACTCCAGCGCCCGGCCATCAGGAAGACGAACGGCAGGAACAGCACCTGGGCGATCAGGCAGATCCACCACCACTGCCGCCACTGCACCGGTGAATCGGCTGCCGCCTGCTTGACCTCGGCGCCGTGCTCGGCGACATAGGCCAGATCATCGGCCGGCACCGAGGCCACCGCCTGCAATTGCGCTTGGGCGGTCACGAGTTTCGGGCCGACCGTGCTCGCGACGGCGAGCTGATCACGCGGAATCTGCTGCGTCGCGGTCAGTCGCCCCACCGCCTCGGCGGGACCGATGCCGAATTTCGCCGCCACCTGACCGACCGCGGCACCCGCGGCCCGCCCGTCGCCCGGATTCGCCGCCAGGGCAACGAGAGTCGCCGGATCCACCGCCTGCAGGGTTGCCAACTCCTGCGGATAGCGCGCATTCAACGCGATCGTGGCCTGGATGTCGGCGGGTGACGCGCCGGTGAGCTTCGTCAATGCGGCCATCTGAGCGGCCGGATCGGCGGGATTGCGGCCGAGTTGGGTCATGGTGTCGGCGCCGACGGTCTGGATGGTCGCCAGCTGCGGGCCGTATTGCGCCTGGATCTCCTGCAGTCGCGGACCGTTGTTGACCAGCGGTCCGGCCGCGTCGACCACCATCAGCAGACCGAACAGCGTGAAGGTGACCACCGTGCGCAGCACACCACCCCACACGGCCAGCCCGACCGCGGTCGCCGCCGGATTGTGGCGCTCCACGGTTTCCGTGAAGCTCGCCATCCAGGTGGCGTAGGCGATGCCGCCGCCGACCGCGATGACCATCATCACCACCGCGAACGAGTAGTACCCGGTGTCGGGATGGTCGGTGTAGCCGAGAAAGACGTACACCCCGGCGATGCTGATCAGGGCGCCGGCGATCATGAACGGTTTGCGCACCTTCAGGAGGTCGGACACGATGCCGGTCACCACCAGGGCCACCGCGTTGGCGATCCAGTACCAGTTACCCAGCGCATTGGCCTGAGCCGGGGTGAAACCGAAATTCGTCGCCAGATACACCGGCAGGAACGAGACTATGGTGTAGAAGAATGCCAGGAAGATGCTGATGGCCAGGGCCGAGCCGACCACATCGATCCGCATCATCTGCCGCCACTGCCCGCGTTCGAGCGCCTCGACGTCCAGGCCCTTGGCCCGCGCCTCCACCAGCGCCCGGTCCCGCAGGCTCACCATCACCTGATCGCGCAGGCGCGGACTCAGTTCGCGCAACCCGATCACCGCGACCACCGCGACCACACAGCTGATCACACCACACAGGCGGTAATGGAACTGCCAGTCCGGATGGCTGTCGAGGGTGCGGGCGGTGATCTCGCTGGTGACGAGGGCGCCGATCACCGGCCCGAGAGTCCAGAATCCCATCGCCGAGGCGCGGCCCAGCTGCGGGGAGAAGTCCCGGATCAATGCCGGAGTGGCCACCAGCACCGCGCCTTCGACCACGCTGACCACGCAGTAGACGGCGAGATAGGCCATTTTCGTGGTGGTCGCCGGAAGGGCGAACAGGGTGAGCAGCGAACAGATCACCACCCCGTAGGCCACGATGTTGGCTCGTCCCCAGCGATCGAGCAGGCCCGCCGCCACCGAGGCCGCGGCGCCGAAGGCCGCGCCGATGATGAAGATCCACACGAAATAGGCGAACGAGAGGTGGAAGTAGGCGATCAGCTGATTACCGACGGCGCCTGCGACGAAGAGCTGGTAGTACAGCACGATCGAGGTGATCACCACGAGCGTCAGATACCAGGAGCGGGCGGGAGTGTCGGGATAGTGCGGTAGTTTTCGCCGCCACAATCCGGTGAACAGGGTGGGAGCGGCTGCTGTCGAGGTCGAGCTCATGGTCGAGATGCCTTTCTGGCCGCGGTATCTCGTCGCGGGAGGATCTCCGCTGATTCCGCACGAGCACCGGGTGGGAAAAGGGTAGCGGCCGAGCGTGATCCACATCACTTTTCCGGCAACTCGATCGAACCGACCGCTCCGATTGCGGGGCCCAAACCGACCGGTCAACGGTTGCCAGTGATTAGCAGTGCCGTCTTCCCGCTCGCTGACCTATCAGCTTGTCTGAGGAGTTTGCTACCGTGGAGCGCATGGTCGACTCCCCCATCCTGCAGGTGGACGCCGTAGATTTCGTGCGCAACCGCAATCCGATCCTGTCCGCGGTGTCTTTGACCGTGCGCGCCGGCGAGCACTGGGCACTGCTGGGCCCCAACGGCGCCGGCAAGACCACGCTGCTGAAGATGCTGGGCGCGTTCGAACACCCCACCCACGGCAGTGTGCACGTGCTCGGCCATCGGCTGGGACGGGTGGACATGCGCGAATTGCGTACCGCCATCGGCCATGTCGACCCGCGGCACAATCCGCCCTACCCGCTCACCGCGCACGAGGTGGTGGTGACCGGCCTGACGAACACCGCCGATATCAAGCAGCGCTGGTCACCGACGCCGGAACAGGATGCCGAGGCGGACCGGCTCATCGAACTGATGGGACTGACCCATCGCCGCGACGCCCGCTGGCCCACCCTGTCCCAGGGTGAGCGCGGCCGCGCCCTCATCGCCCGGGCACTGATCGCCGAACCCCGGCTGCTCCTGCTCGACGAACCGGCCACCGGACTCGACGTCGGCGGCAGGGAACAGCTCATCGACCGCATCGATCTGCTGCAGGCCACCCACCCCGACCTGGCCTCGGTTCTGGTCACCCATCACCTCGAGGAGCTGCCTCCGGCCACCACCCACGTGCTGTTGCTGCGCGCGGGACGCTGCGTCGCGAGTGGACCGGTGGACGAGGTGCTGACCAGCAGCAATATCAGCACCTGTTTCGACCATCCGATTCGGCTGACCCGCACCGACGACGGACGCTGGCATGTGCGTGCGGAGCGCAGCGTGCGCGCCTGAAACAACCGACCACAATCTTGTCATTGACAAGATTGTGCGGGCGTGCGATGTTGAGCAGGCCACAGCACCACCCCCGACTCGTCGAAAGTTCCCGCCATGCCCACACTGCCCTGGGTCACCGTCGAGCGGCCCACCACCGATACCGTCCAGCTCATGGCCTCGCGGCTCGAAGTCCGGTCACTGCGGCACGTCCCCGGATTCCTCGCGACCTCGATCGTGCTGCGGCGCCAGGCCCGCCGCTCCCCCGGCGCACTCGGCGTCGCTCTGAAGGCCGATCTCACCCGCCGCACGTTCTGGACCCTCTCGGCCTGGACGGACCAGCAGGCGATCAGTGCCTACGCCCGCACCGATCCGCACGCCTCGGCCATCGTGCGCGCCCGCGCGGTGATGCGTGAATCGACCTTCGTCTTCTGGTCCGCCCCGGCCGCCGGCCTGCCGATCGAATGGCCCGAGGCGCAGCGCCGCATCGCCGAGGAACGCGAAAAACGAAGCAGCACAACCCCGTTGTGATAGGACTCAGTCGTCGACCGGCACCGATTCCGCGTGCCTGGCCGGCTGCTCGTCCTCGGGCGGTTCCCGCAGCCGCGCCACCTCCAGCACCCGCGAGCGGGCGGCGAACCAGCCGATGATCAGGGCCGGGATCAGGATCACCAGACTCGCCACCGTCCAGGTGCCGACCGGGTGATCGAAGGCCATCAACACCAGCATCGCGGCCAGGAAGGCCAGCGTCGCGATGCCGGTATAGGGCGCGCCGAACATCCGGAACGCGGGGCGTTCCATCTCACCACGCCGCCAGCGCCGCCACAGCGCCAGCTGGCACAGCACGATCGTCGCCCACGAGGACAGGATGCCCAGCGACGCGATGTTGAGCACGATCTCGAAGGCGCGGGCCGGCACGATGTAGTTGAGCCAGATGCCGACCAGGGCGATCAGGCTGGTCAGCACGATGCCGCCGTAGGGCACACCGCGACTGTTCATCCGTGCGGTGAATCGCGGGGCGCTGCCGTTGACCGCCATCGAGCGCAGGATGCGCCCGGTGGAGTACAGACCGGCGTTGAGACTCGAGAACGCCGCGGTGAGCACGACCAGGTTCATCACCGAACCGGCATGCGGAACCCCCAGCTTCGTGAAGAAGGTGACGAACGGGCTCTCGTCGGCATGGTAGGCGGTGTAGGGCAGCAGCAGGGCCAGCAGGACCAGCGAGCCGACGTAGAACACGGCGATACGCAGGATCACCGAATTGATGGCGCGCGGCATGATCTGCTGCGGATTCTCGGTCTCCCCCGCCGCGGTACCCACCATCTCCACCGCGGCGTAGGCGAACACCACGCCCGAGGCGACCGTCACCAGCGGCAGCACCCCGGTCGGGAACCAGCCGCCGGAGTGCGCGACCAATCCGAAACCTGTCGCGGCCCCGTCGATCCGGAATCGCCCGCCGAGGAAGACGATGCCGATGATCAGGAACGACATCAGGGCGACGACCTTGATCAGCGCCGCCCAGAACTCGAGTTCACCGAACCATTTGACCGAGACCAGATTCACGCTCAGCACCACGCACAAGGCGATCAGCGCCAGCACCCACTGCGGAATCGCGCCGAACGCGCCCCAGTAATGCAGATAGGTGGCGATCGCGGTGGTGTCGACGATGCCGGTCATGGACCAGTTCAGGAAATAGGTCCAGCCGGCGATGAAAGCCGCCTTCTCCCCGTAGAACTCGCGCGCGTAGGAGACGAACGACCCCGACGAGGGCCGGTGCAGGACCAATTCGCCCAGCGCCCGCAGGATGAAGAAGACGAAGACACCGCATACCGCGTACACCAGGAACAGCCCCGGCCCCGCGTGAGCCAGCCGCCCGCCGGCGCCGAGGAACAGGCCGGTGCCGATGGCGCCGCCGATCGCGATCATCTGCAACTGCCGCGGCTTGAGGCTCTTGTGGTAGCCGTCGTCCTCCGCGGACAGGTGCGTCTGTGCTGGTGTCTCGCTCATCGGTCGGGTGATCCCTTGGTCGAGGTCGGGGCGGCTCGAGGTTACCCGGTGTGGGAATGATGCCCGGCGTGGTGGGGCCGATGCGCGTTAAAGTGCCTGCATGAGGCGCACGCGAGCGATTCTGGCCGGCGCGAGCGCCGCCCTGCTGCTGACCACCGGACTACTCACGGGCTGCTCCTCGAGCACCTCCGAGGCCGGCCGGAGCTGCGTCGCAGGCCCGGACGGCACCCCGATCACCGCGGCGGCCGGACCGGCCGCGAGTGCGACGAATCTGGCCACCAATCCCGAGATCGCCACCGGATACCGCAGCGACATGACCCCGGTGCGCACCCACACCTTCGCGGTCTCCACCGCGAACCCGCTGGCCACCCATGCCGCCTGCGAGGTCCTGGCCGGCGGCGGCACCGCGGCCGATGCGCTCATCGCCGCGCAGACGGTACTGGGACTGGTCGAGCCCCAGGCCTCCGGCATCGGCGGCGGCGCATTCCTGCTCTACTACGACGCCGCGGCCGGATCGGTCGACGCCTACGACGGGCGCGAGGTCGCACCCGCCGCCGCGACGGAGAACTATCTGCGCTGGATCAGCGACACCGATCACTCGGCGCCGCAACCGAATACGCGTGCCAGCGGGCGGTCGATCGGCGTGCCGGGCGTGCTGCGCCTGCTCGAGGCGGCCCATCGCGACCACGGCAAGCAGTCCTGGCGCGACCTGTTCGATCCCGCGATCTCGCTGGCAGACAACGGCTTCGACATCAGCGCCCGGATGGCGAGCCAGATCGCGCAGTCGGCGCCGGACCTCGCCCGGGACGCGAATGCCAGGCAATACTTCCTGCAGCCCGACGGCTCCCCCAAACCACGAGGCTTCCACCTCGCCAATCCGGCCATGGCGAAGACGTTGAGCGCCATCGCCTCCGACGGCCCCGACGCCTTCTACACCGGCGCGGTCGCCCGCGACATCGTCGACGCCACCGCGACCACCAGCGGTGGCCGCACCCCCGGGCAGATCTCGCTGGACGATCTCGCGCGGTATCAGGCGAAGAAGCGCACCGCCCTGTGCACCGACTACCGCACCCACCGGATCTGCGGGATGCCCAATCCGTCCTCGGGTGGTATCACCGTCGCCGCGGCCCTCGGGATTCTGGAGAACTTCGATCTCGCCGGCCTGCCCCCGGACCGCCTCGACCGCAACGGGGGCACACCGAAAGCCGAAGCGGTACACCTGATCTCGGAGGCCGAGCGGCTGGCCTACGCCGACCGCGACAAGTACATCGCCGACCCCGATTTCGTTCCGCTGCCCGGCGGCTCCCCCGCCGCGCTGGTGAACAAGGATTATCTGAAGCAGCGGGCCGCCCTCATCGACCCGAACCATTCCATGGGCACCGCGCAGCCGGGTGACTTCGGTCCGGTGCCGCTCGGCACCGGCGTGCAGCAACCCGAACACGGCACCAGCCACATCTCCGTCGTGGACCGGTACGGCAACGCCGCGACCATGACCACCACCGTCGAGTCCGCGTTCGGATCGTTCCATCTGGTCGACGGATTCGTGCTGAACAACGAGCTCACCGACTTCAGCGCCGAACCGGCCGATGCGAACGGTGTGCCGCTGGCCAACCGGGTACAGCCCGGGAAGCGGCCACGCAGCTCGATGAGCCCCACCTTGGTGTTCGATCGGGCGCCGGACGGGTCCCGCGGACAGCTGGTGGACGTCACCGGTTCGCCGGGCGGTTCGGTGATCATCCAGTTCGTGGTGAAAGCGCTGGTGGGACTGCTGGATTGGCATCTGGACCCGCAGCAGGCGGTATCCCAGGTGGCCTTCGGCGCGGCGAACACACCGGTGACCGGCGTCGGCGGGGAACATCCCGCGATCGACGCCGCCGACAACGGCGCCCACGACCCACTGGTGCAGAAGTTGCGCGAGATGGGCCATCAGGTCTCGGTCGACCCGCAGTCCAGCGGACTCAGCGCCCTGCAGCGCGAGAACGGCGGCTGGATCGGCGGGGCGGATCCGCGGCGGGAGGGCATCGTCCTGGGCGACACCCGCTGACCGGTCAGTCCTGCTGTGCGGCGGTGTACTTCGCGCCGAGTTCGCGGAAGCGGTCCATCGCGCGGGCGGCGTGATCCTTGTCGTTGACCCGGATCGCCAGCATCGGGACGTATTCGTCGCCGGCCAATTCCAGTCGCGCCCAGGACTTCTTGTCCGGAATCGCGACGCCGCGAATATCGGCCCAGGCAAACTCGTTGTCGCCCAGGATGTTGCGGACCACCACGCCCTGCGGCCCGACGCGCACCCGCGGCCTGGTCAGCAGCAGCACGGCGCCGGCCAGCAACAATCCGAAGCAGATGATGGCGACCTGGTCGGCCCCGCGGAAGTTCACCCCGGTCGCCGAATTACTCGACAGCACCCCGGCCAGGACGAACAACACCGCGATCACCGCCGCCACGATGCGCGCGGTGCGCACCGCCCGGCGCGGACGCACCTCGAGATCCCATTGCGGCGCGTCCGCGGCCGGTGGCTGCGGACCGCGTGTGAACAGGCGAACGACCGGCGGCATCGGCTCAGACTTCTCGGCGCAGCGCGCGCAGGGTCAGCGCGGCGTCCAGGGCCGCCGCACCCGCCTGCTCGCCCTTGTTCTCGGCCGAATCCGGCAGGCCCGCACGATCGAGGGCCTGCTCCTCGGTGTTCACCGTGAGCACTCCGTTGGTGACCGGCGTGCCCTCGTCCAGGGACACCCGGGTCAAACCGGCGGTGACCGCATCGCAGACGTATTCGAAATGCGGTGTCTCCCCGCGGATCACGACCCCCAGAGCCACGACCGCGTCGTGCGTGCGGGCCAGCGCCTGCGCGACCACCGGCAATTCCATCGCCCCGGCACAGCGCACGACCGTGATCTGCTCGACGCCCGCTTCCCGGGCCACCCGCTCGGCGTTGGCGAGCAACGTATCGCAGATGGTGGTGTGCCAGCGCGAGGCGACGATGCCGACCGTCAGCTCCTTCGCATCCGCCAGCGCGAACTCCGGTACGCCCGTACCGCTCATCGACCGATACCCCTTCTCATGAATTCCGACTACTGCGCGGTCTCGCCGAGATCCAGGTCGTCCAAGCCGACCAGGTCGTGGCCCATCCGGTCGCGCTTGGTGCGCAGATACCGCAGATTCTCGGCGTTGGCGCGCACCGGCATCGGCACCCGCTCGGTGATGCTCAGGCCGTAACCGTCCAGGCCGACCCGCTTGGCCGGATTGTTGGTGAGCAGCCGCATCGACTTGATCCCGAGATCGACCAGGATCTGCGCCCCCGTGCCGTAGTCGCGGGCATCGGCGGGCAGGCCGAGTTCGATGTTCGCGTCCACCGTGTCGTGGCCGGAATCCTGCAGCTGATAGGCCTGCAGCTTGTGCATCAGCCCGATGCCGCGGCCCTCGTGACCGCGCATGTAGAGCACCACACCGCGACCTTCGGCGGCGACCATCTCCATGGCCGCATCCAGTTGCGGGCCGCAGTCACAGCGCAGCGAGCCGAACACGTCACCGGTCAGGCATTCCGAGTGCACGCGCACCAGGACGTCGTCTCCGGAGTCGACGCTCAGATCGCCGCGGACCAGCGCCACATGTTCGACATCGTCGTAGATGCTCTTGTAGCCGACGGCCTTGAATTCGCCGTACTTGGTGGGGATGCGCGCCTCGGCGATCCGCTCGACCTGCTTCTCGTGCTTGCGGCGCCACGCGATCATGTCCGCGATCGAGATCAGCGCCAACTCGTGCTCGTCGGCGAAGATCCGCAACTCCTCGGTGCGGGCCATATCGCCCTCGTTCTTCTGGCTGACGATCTCGCAGATCACACCCGCCGGGCTCAGACCGGCCATCCGGGCCAGATCCACGGCCGCCTCGGTGTGGCCCGGGCGGCGCAGCACTCCGCCGTCCTTGGCGCGCAGCGGCACGACGTGGCCCGGCCGGGTGAACTCGTCGGCGCGGGAGGCCGGATCGGCCAGCAGGCGCATGGTCGTGGCGCGGTCGGCTGCGGAGATGCCGGTGCTGATGCCTTCTCGCGCGTCCACCGAGACCGTGTACGCGGTGCCGTGCTTGTCCTGGTTCATCGAATACATGGGCGGCAGGCCCAGCCGATCGCAGTCCGCACCGGTCAACGGCACACAGATATAGCCGGAGGTGTATCGGATCATGAAAGCCACCAACTCGGGGGTCGCCTTCTCCGCGGCGAAGATGAGGTCGCCCTCGTTCTCCCGGCCCTCGTCGTCGACGACGACTACCGCCTTACCGGCGGCGATATCGGCGACTGCGCGCTCGATGGTGTCGAACCTGGTCACGTCTGCTGTGCTCCACTTCGGAATAGGTGCGACTCGAGCCTACTGGGTCGGGTCGCCGGTACGACGTCGCGGTTGCTCCGGTCAGCCACGCTGCTGGAGTCGCTCGACATATTTGGCGATGACGTCGACCTCCAGATTCACGGCGGTGCCGGCGGGCGCGGACCCGAGGGTCGTGAGTTCACGGGTGGTGGGAATCAGCGAGACCTCGAACCAGTCGCGATGCCCGGGTTCGCCGGCGTCGTCCACGCCGAGACCCGAGACGGTCAGCGAGATGCCGTCCACGGTGATCGACCCCTTTTCGACCACGTAGCGAGCGAGGTTGTCGGGCAACGAGATTCGCACCACCTCCCAGTTGTCGGAGGGGGTGCGCGACAGGATGACCCCGGTGCCGTCGACGTGGCCCTGCACGATGTGGCCACCCAGCCGGCTGTTCACCGCCGCGGCGCGCTCCAGGTTCACCTTCGAGCCGATGTCGAGTTTGCCGATACCGGAGCGGTTGAGCGTCTCACCCATCACGTCAGTGGTGAAGCTGTCACCGTCGACCACGTCGACCACGGTCAGGCAGACGCCGTTGACCGCGATGGAATCACCGTGGCGGGCATCGGAGGTCACGGTCGCGCCGCGAATGGTGAGCCTGGCCGCATCCGCGGACCGCTCGGCGGCGACGATCTCGCCCAGCTCCTCGACGATGCCTGTGAACATCCGTGTCTCCTGTCAGCCCGGCGCCCACCGCGTCGGGGCGTCCGCTAGCGCAAACGGTGCCGGCGGCCCGGGGTATTCCCCAGTGGGCCGCAGTGTCATCAGCGTAACGACGCGCTGTAGCAGAGCACATCCGGCCGTCCCACCGGCCGGTCGCGTCCGGGCATTCGAGACCTCCGGACCGGAAATATCCCCTGAACCGGGCACCATCTCTGCGGCGCGCCGGGCGGGCCCATCGGCGCCCCCGCAATACGGCCGGAGGCCGGAAACCGAAAAGGAATAGTCTGAAATTTCCGGATGAAGGAAATTCGATTCACGTTTTCACGGGTCGAATATCCGGCTTCCACCGGCCCGGTTCGCGACCGAATTCGATTCGTTACCCACGTGACTGCGAATTCAACCCCTACGCTTGCACCAGGGCGAATTCGGTAGCAATATTGTTATGTAGTTGATTCCAACAGTTCATTCGATGCCGACAGTTCGGGACAACAACCTCATGGGGGTGTGGCGTGACCACAGTGATCGATACGTCTCTCACGGATCGGTGCGAGCGGTATCGCCGCATCTTTCATCTCCCCGCGACGGTGGACGACGCAGCCCGGCACATCGTGCTCGAAGTCGGGCAGCAATTCGGTGCGGTCACCATGCCGGCCGATCTGGGTGAGCGGGTCCTGCGTCAGCTCACCCAGTCCGGACTCGTCACTCCCGTGGTTCACCATCCGCGCGCGCGGCGCTGGACCTTCATCACCGGACCGTCGTGCTCCGCCGGCGTCAGCACATCCGTTGCGGCCGAACTGTTCCGGCTGTACACGACGGTCGCGTGCACGGGCAGTCACGTGGTGCTGCCCTCGGCCGAGGACGAACGAACCGGCTATCGGATCTGGGTGCAGACGCCGGACCATCTCGAGGCGGTCGTCCCCATGGCCGCGGTCGTGGAGGCCGCGCGGCTCAGCGCCGTGCCGCCTGCTCCGTCGCGATGACCTTCTCGCGCAACGCCTCCACGGTCGCGGCCGGATCGTCCGTGCCGTAGACCGCGGAACCGGCGACGAAGCAGTCCACCCCGGCCTCGGCAGCGGCTTCGATGGTGTCCATATTGATGCCGCCGTCGATTTCGACGACAAGACGCAATTCACCGCTGTCGACGAGCCGGCGGACCGCGCGCGCCTTCTCGAGCACATGCGGAATGAACGACTGCCCGCCGAATCCGGGCTCGACGCTCATCACCAGCAGGGTGTCGAAGTCGCGCAGAATTTCCAGATACGGCTCGATGGGCGTATTCGGTTTCACCGACAATCCGGCCTTGGCGCCGGCGGCGCGGATATCACGGGCCACCGCGACCGGATCGTCGGTCGCCTCGGCGTGGAAGGTCACGTTGTAGGCACCGGCCTCCGCGTACGGGGGCGCCCAGCGGGCCGGATCCTCGATCATCAGATGGCAGTCCAGCGGGATGTCGGTGGTCTTCAGCAGACTCTGTACCACCGGCAGACCCAGGGTCAGGTTCGGTACGAAGTGGTTGTCCATCACATCGACGTGCAGCCAGTCCGCTCCCTCGACGGCGCGTACCTCCTCCGCCAGACGAGCGAAATCAGCGGACAGGATGGACGGTGCGATCATCGGCGACGGCCGGTGAAAGTGGGAATTCGAGGTGGACACAGCGCGTGAGTGTACTGGGTCGATCACACCGGTTTTCGGCACTGTCGGCGATTGCGCGACGCGAAGTTGGGTAGCCTTCGTAGGGTGATCAACATGTCGGCTGAAGAGGGACTGCGCAGCACACCCGTCGAAATCGGAGTGGCGGCCACCGTGTCGCAACTGCCCATCGTGCGCGGATTGGCCGAAACACTGGTCCTGCTCAGCGATTTCACACTCGACGAGGTCGCCGACATCCGGCTGGCCGTCGACGAGGCGTGCTCGACGCTGATCGAACTCGCCGTCCCCGGCAGCACCTTGCAGTGCCGCTTCACCGTGGGCGACACCGACCTACTCGTCCGGGTGGCCGGGATCGCGGCCACCTCGAAACTGCCCGACCAGCGCAGCTTCGGCTGGCATGTGCTGCGGACCCTCACCGATGGGATCGACGTCGCACAGGAGCCCTTCGATTCGGCGATTTCCGGATACCCGACGGTGGTCGAATTTCGCCGGGTCCGGGGGAAGGCGTAGTGATCGAGCACGACAGCGTGTCCGAGGCCGACGACGCCGAGGACACTGCGGGTACGTCCGCGAGCGGATCCCCCGACGAGACCGGCGCCGAGGACGGCCGGGGCCGCGCGGACGCCGGCGAGACCACACCGGACGACGACGAGGACGGTGACGAGGTCGCCGAGGTCACCGGTTCGGTCTCCGGATACGACGATGTGAACCTGCTGTTCCAGGCGCTGTCGGAGGCCGGTGAGGACCGCCGCGCCGAGCTGCGCGACGAGTTGATCCACCGCTGTATTCCGTTGGCGGACCACATCGCCCGCAAATTCAGCGGCCGCGGCGAACCGTTCGACGATCTGACGCAGGTGGCTCGCGTCGGGCTGGTCCACGCGGTCGATCGGTTCGACGTCTCGCGCGGCTCGAACTTCCTGTCCTTCGCGGTGCCCACCATCATGGGCGAGGTGCGGCGCTACTTCCGCGACAACACCTGGGCCATGCGAGTGCCCCGGCGGGTCAAGGAAACCCATTTGCGCATCGGCGCGGCGATCGATTCGCTCTCGCAGTCGCTGGGCCGCTCCCCGACCGCCAAGGAGATCGCCGCCGAACTCGACATCCATCCCGACGAGGTGACCCAGGCCGTCATCGCGGGCAACGCGTATCAGCCCAGTTCCATCGACGCGGTATCGGTGGGCCGCGATACCGAGGCCTCACTGCTGGACACCCTCGGCGAGGAGGAGTCACAGTTCGATCGCGTCGAGGAATACGTGGCGATCCGGCCGCTCCTGGCGGGGCTGCCCGAACGGGAACGGCGCATCCTCACCATGCGATTCTTCGAGTCGATGACGCAGACTCAGATCGCCCAGCGGATGGGGATATCGCAGATGCACGTATCCCGGATCCTCGCGAAAACCCTTGCGCGGCTGCGGGAGCAGAGCGCCCGCGAGTGACCTCGTGCTACGCCGGATCGGGCGTTCGCGGTGTCGCGGCGCGCCGGCCGTGCACGATGGCGGACACCAGTTGCCCGGCCGGGCCGCCGAGTTTGCGCGGTGGACGCCACACCGCGCGCAGGGTGCGACGCAGGTCCAGGCCCTCGACGGTGACCGCGCGCAGCTCGCCGCGCTCAAGATGATCACCGACCGCCAGCGTGCTGAGGACCGCGGGCCCCACGCCACCCAGCACGCTGGTGCGGATGGCCGCGGCGCTGCCGAGCTCCAGAAGTGGTTCGGCGCGCGGATATTCGGCCAGCGCGACATCGAGGGTGCTCCGGGTACCGGAACCGGGTTCGCGTACCACCAGCGGCGTGGCGGCCAGTTCGGCGACGGTGAGCGGGGTGCGGCGCCGCGCCCAGGGATGCCCGGGATCCACCACGACGAGCAGGCGATCGTGCGCGACGGTCACATGCGGCAGTCCGTCGGGCACGGCCGGCGATTCGACGAATCCCAGATCGCATTCCCCGGCCACCAGCCGATCGCACACCTGGCGCGAATTATGCACCTGCAGATGCACTTTCACATCCGGATGACCGCGGCGGAACGCGCCGAGCCAACCGGGCAGCAGACATTCCGCGACCGTCATGCTGGCGGCGACGGTGAGTTCGGCCTCTTGATCGGTGCGCAGCGCGGCGGCGGCATCGAGTAGCCGGTCCACATCAGCCAGCACCTCTCGCGCCCAGTGCACGACGACGGTGCCCGCCGGGGTGAGCGTGGAGCCTCGCGGTGAGCGGTGCAGCAGGGCGAGGCCCAGCCGGTGCTCCCACTGCCGCATCGCACGGCTGGCGTTCGGCTGCGCCATGCCGATCGAGCGTGCGGCCGCGCCGAGACTACCGTGGTCGTCGATCGCGACCAGCAGCTCCAGGAAACCCAGGTCGGGACGGACATCGGCCATACCGCAATCATATGCTTAGGACACAACCCATATCAGGCCAATATGGGTGCGATGCCGTTTCGGCCGCTACCGGACCCCACCGATCCACGAGACCGTTGTGGGCATGACAAGTCTGGATTCCTCGCGAGAGGCCGCGTCCGCCGACGACGCGGCTGATACCACCGAGCCGGGCACACCGGACCGAACCGGTGATACCGGCGGCGCGGCCGGTGCGCAGCGCGGTATCGGATCCTCCGGCACGCATATCCCGGCCCGCACGCCACGACAGCGATGGCGAGCGCGCCTCGGGCGCCGCGCATTCGCCGGGCGACCGGGTGTGGCGGCGGGGGTGGACATCGTCCCCGGATTGAGCCTGACAGTCGCGATCACCGCTCTCGTCCTGGGCATCGCCCAGTTCACGCCGACGGTCAGCCCGCTACTGCTCGCGATCGTCGTCGGCGCGGTGCTCGCCAATTGCGTCCCGCTGCCGCAGCGGGTGCAGCCGGGGTTGCAGTTCTCGGCGAAGCGGCTGCTGCGCATCGGCGTCGCGCTGCTCGGCCTGCAGCTGACATTCGCCGACATCCTCGGGCTCGGGCCCGCGGTGATCGCGGTGGTCGTCGCGATCGTCGCCCTCGGAATCGGCGGCACGATGATCATGGGCCGGCTGCTGGGTCTGAGCTGGACACAGCGACTGCTCATCGCCTGCGGATTCTCCATCTGCGGTGCGGCCGCCGCGGCAGCGGTGGACGGCGTGGTCGACGCCGAAGACGAGGAAGTGCTGACCGCGATCGCACTCGTGGTCGTTTTCGGCACGATCATGATCGGCGCGCTCCCCCTGCTGTCGAACGTTCTGGGCCTCGACGAACGCACCGCCGGCATCTGGGCCGGAGGCGCCGTGCACGAGGTGGCCCAGGTCGTCGCGACCGGAGGCGCCATCGGCGGCGCCGCACTGACCGTCGCGGTCGTGGTCAAACTCGCGCGGGTCGTATTGCTGGCACCGGTGCTGGCGGTGATCGGCTGGCAGGTCCGGCGGCGCGAGGACACCGCGCCCGGAACCCGCAGGCCGCCCCTGATTCCGCTGTTCGTCGTCGCCTTTCTGGCCTGCGCCGCACTGCGCACCACCGGACTCCTGCCCGAATCGGCACTCGCCACGGCCAAACTGCTGCAGACCGCGCTGCTCACCGCCGCCATGTTCGCCCTGGGCGCGGGCGTACGCCTGGCCGCACTGCGCCGAGTCGGGCCGCGCCCGCTGATCCTGGCGCTCCTGTCGACCGCCTGGGTGGCCGGCATCGCCCTCGCCGGTGCGATGATCGCCGGCTGAGCGGCCAGCGAGGTCAGAGCGGTTTGCGCAACGCGGCCATGAACATGGCGTCGGTGCCGTGACGGTGCGGCCACAGCTGGGCGGCGGGACCGTCGCCGATATCGGTGACTCCCGGCAGCAACGCACGCGTGTCCAGCTGTTCGGCCTGCGAGCGGCGGACGAAATCAGAGACGACGGACACGGTTTCGGGCAGGTGTGGGGAACAGGTGGAATACACCACCACACCCCCTGGACGCAGCAGATCCCATGCGGCGGTGAGCAATTGGCTCTGCAGGGTGGTCAGGTCGCGCACATCGGCCGGAGTGCGCCGCCACCTCGCCTCCGGACGCCTGCGCAGCGCGCCCAGCCCGGTGCACGGCGCGTCGACCAGGATGCGGTCGTAGCCGGGTTCCAGCCCGGAGTCGCGGCCGTCGACCACATGGACGGTGACCGGAAGGCCGCGCGTCGCCTTGCGCACCAGATCGGCGCGGTGTTCGGCGGGTTCGACGGCATCGACCCGATACCTGTCGATATCGGCCAGGGCACCGAGCAGCGCGGTCTTACCGCCCGGACCGGCGCACAGATCGAGCCAGCGCCCGCCGTCCTCGCCCAGCAGCGGCGCCCGGGTCAGCGACAGCGCGACCAGCTGGCTGCCCTCGTCCTGCACCGCGGCCATTCCCTCGCGCACCGCCTCCAGCTGCCCCGGATCGCCGCTGTCCAGGTACACCGCATACGGTGACCAGCGGCCCTCCTCACCACCACTGACCAGCGCCAATTCCTCGGCAGTGATATCGCCGGGCCGCGCCACCAGGTGCACGATCGGACGTTCGTCGTCGGCGGCGAGCAGGTCGCGCAGCTCCCCCGCCCGCGCACCGAGCGCGTCGGCGAAGGCCTGCGCGATCCAGACCGGATGCCCGAATTCGAACGCCACGCGGCCGATCGGATCCTTGGGCGCCAGATCCTCCACCCACTGCTGCGGTGTCCGCGCCGCCGCCCGGCGCAGCACGGCGTTCACGAAACCGGCTTTGCCGCTGCCGGATTCGGTGCGCACCAGATCGACCGACGTGTCCACCGCGGCGTGTGATCCCACTCGGGTCCGCAGCAGTTGATAGACCCCCAGGCGCAGGACGTCGAGGAGCGGGCCATCGATCTCGGTGATCGGACGTCCCGCGCATTCGGCGATCACCGCGTCGAGGACCCCCATCGCGCGGCAGGAGCCGTAGGTGAGCTCGGTCGCGAACGCCGCATCGCGTCCGGACAATCCGTATTCCCGCAGCAGGACGGGAAGCACGAGATTGGCGTACGCGTCGCGTTCTCGAACTGCCCGCAGTACGTCCCGGGCGACAAGCCTGGGAGCGTCACCCACCACACCGCGTCGTCCCTGGGTCCGGGCCGCGGGGCGACCGGTCCGCCGCGCATCACGGTCCGCACGACGAGAGTCCGCGCCGCGGGACGAATCGTCACGCGTTCTCCGCCTCGGGTCGGTACCCCGCGACGGATTTCCGGCGCCCCCGCGCCGCGCGGAATCGGAGCCGGCCTCGGGTCGCGACTTCTGCTGCCCCGCAGCGGGTTTCCCAGTCGGCCCGCTGCCATCGGAGGCTCGTCGCGATCCGGCATCGGCGCGCCCGGTACCACGAGCATCACTCGCGCCGGAGCGCCGTCCACGGTCGTCCGACGAATCGTGCCCCTCGCTCCGGCGGGCGCGAGCGGCATCACCGCCCCGGCCGCCCGAACCTCTCCCCGCGTCGCCGTGATGCCGAGAACCGTTGTCCGCCCGATCTTTTCCGCGGCGCGCATCGTTCGACTTCCGGCCGTCGCGGTCGGGTCGTTCGCCTCCGCGACGTGGGCCGGTCACTCGACCACCGCGCCGGGCTCCAGGCGGGCGCCGCGGGCCCAGTCCAGGGCCGGCATCATCCTTTTACCCTGGGGTTGCACCTGATCCAGGCGTACGGCGGTGGTGGCGGTGCCGATGTAGACACCGGATTTGCGCACCTCGATCACCCGCTCGGGCAGCTGGTCCTCGACCAGTTCGACCGGCCCGAGTTTCAGCCGCTTACCGTCGACGACGGTCCACGCGCCCGGCGCCGGCGTGACGGCGCGAATCCGGCGGCCGACCGCCAGCGCCGGTTGATCCCAGCGGATATGTCCTTCGTCGGCCTCCACCTTGGGCGCATAGGAGATGCCCTCACCGGACTGCGGCACGGCCTGGACGGTGCCGTCCTCGATTCCGTCGAGGGTCGATTCGAGCAGCTGCGCACCGGAGATCGACAATCGCTCCAGCAGGGATCCGGCGGTATCGGTGATGCCGATGCGTTCGGTGACCACACCATAGACGGGCCCGGTGTCCAAGCCCTCCTCGATGCGGAAGGTCGAGGCGCCCGTGATTTCGTCACCGGCCAGGACCGCCGCCTGCACCGGCGCGGCGCCACGCCACGCGGGCAGCAGCGAGAAGTGCAGATTGACCCAGCCGTGCCGCGGAATGTCGAGCACCACACGCGGCAGCAGCGCGCCGTAGGCCACCACCGGGCAGCAGTCGGGCGACAGATCCGTCAGTGCCGCAACGAATTCCGGCTCCGAGGGCTTGCGCGGGGTCAGCACCGGAATGCCGTAGTCGTCGGCCAGCCGCCCGATCGGCGAGCGCGTCACCTTGCGACCGCGCCCGGCCACCGCATCCGGCCTCGTCACCACCGCCACCACCTCGTGGCGTTCGGATTCGATGAGCCGCCGCAGGGACGGAACGGCCGGTTCGGGGGTTCCCGCGAACACCAGGCGCATCTACTCGCCCCGCCCGGACTCGGGACGGCTGCCGGCGACCTCGGCCGCCGACATCACCGTCTTGCCCGCGGCGAACCATTCCGATTCCCGCACCGCGCGCATGGCCTGCTTGCGCGTGGCCGGTTCCAGCCGCTGCAGATACAGCACCCCGTCGAGGTGATCGGTTTCGTGCTGCACGCAGCGGGCGAGCAGACCCTCGGCCTCGAATTTCACCGGCTCGCCGCGCATATCGACGCCGCTCGCGACCACGCGGTGGGCACGGGTCACGTCGTAGCGCAGCCCCGGAATCGACAGGCAACCCTCCGGGCCGGTCTGCTCGTCGGTGCCGAGGACCTCGAAAACCGGATTCACCACATGTCCGGCGGCATCACCGGTGTCGTAGACGAACACCCGCAGGCCGACCCCGATCTGCGGCGCGGCCATGCCGACGCCGCGGCTGGCGTGCATGGTGTCGGTGAGGTCGGTGACCAGCTGCTCGAGTTCCCTGTCGAAGGCGTCGACCTCGTCCGCGCGGGCGCGCAGGACGGGATCGCCGAACAGGCGAACGGGCTGGATTGTCACAGGCACACTCCCGGGCGAGACGACATTGCGGTCGCCCCATTTTACGGGCGGCCGGAAATCCGTTTCGTCAGGAATGCGCGCCCAGGATCACCTCACCGATTCCGGTGCCCAGCGGCACGTAGACACACTGCGGCGGCGGCGCGTGCTGGGGGTCGAGCAGCGTGAGTAGCAGTTGCTGCACGAACGGGTCGTACACCATGTGGAAATGCCCGGTCAGGTCGATGGGGCACAGATCCTGCAGCACGATGTTGCGCGCGCCCGGACCGGTCAGGGCGATATTGGTGGAGGGCTGGATTATCTCGTCGACGCGGCTGCCGACGGTGGTGTATCGCACACCGGGGACCGTGTCGCCGCCCGCGTCGAGTTCGCGCATGAACGGCGAGCCCTGGGCCTGCTCAACGGCGGCGAGCGAGGTGACCTGCCGATAGGCGTTCCACAGACCGGGCGCGGCGTCGGCGAGCGGAACCAGCCCGTACATCTGCGCGCCGTAGCTGGGCGAGGCGAGTCCGATCCACTGATCGACGTAGGAAGCGCCGCCGAGTTTGTCGATGTAGTAGCGAGTGATGTTGGCGCCCTGGGAAAATCCGACCAGGTCGACCTTGTCGGCGCCGGTGGCCGCCAGGACGCGGTCGACGAAGTCGCCGAACTGTCGCGAGGACGCCCACAGGTCCTCGGTGCCGTAGCTGGTGGCATCCGGTTTGCCGCCGTAGTTCGGGGCGAAGACGCAGAAGCCCGCGGCGACGAGTTGCGGGCCGATGCCGCCCCAGTCGGTGTAGGCGGTGGCGTCGGTCCCGTGGGCCAGGATGATCGGGTGCGGATGCCGGGCGCTGGGCCGGCAGCCGAAATCGTTGGTACCCCACGGCGTCGTGCCGGGGTGCGCTTTCAGATAGCGCGAGGCGGTGAGATGGTCGCCCTGTGGTGGGCCCCATTCGGTCGGGACCACCACAGGGCGGGTGTCCGGCGGCGGGGATGCGGGAGGTTCGGCCCAGGTGTTCGCGCTGCCGCCGAATACCGCCCCGCACGCCACCACCGCGGCGAACGCCCTACGCCATGCGAGGCCCCCGTCTCGGCGTGTCCGACCTCGTCCCATAGTCCGATTGTGCGCCGCGTGGACCGGTACGTGTGACGGGCCACTGTATCGGCCTCACTCGGCCGCGGGGGTGTCGTCGTCGGCGAGGATCCGGTAGATCGAGCGCCGGGCCTCGGTGAGGACCTCGGCCGCCTTGCCGGCCTGTTCGGGAGTGCCGGCGCGGGCGACCTGGCCGACCGCACCCATCAGCTGTCCGACCAGTTCGCGCAGGTCCAGCGCCTGGTCGCCGACGCCCTCGCGGACGTCCTGCCAGGGGTCACCCAGTTCGTCGCGGTGTGCGCTGACGTACTCGGCGCCCGCGTCGGTGAGTTTGGCGGTCTTGCGACCGGCCACCTTCTCGATGATCACCAGGCCCTCGTCCTCGAGCTGGGACAGCGCGGGGTAGATCGAACCGGGGCTCGGCCGCCAGATGTCGTCGCTACGCTCGCGGATCTGCTGGATCAGCTCGTAGCCGTGCATCGGACGTTCCTGCACGAGCAGCAGGATCGCCGCGCGGACATCTCCGCGCCGTCCGCGTCCACCGCGGCCGCGACCGCGACCGACATGGCCGCCCGGACCGAATCCGGGTCCGAATTCCGGGCCGAAGGGCCCGAAGCCGTGTCCGCGCGAGTGGCGACGGAACTGTTCGTGTCCGCCGCGCTCGTGCGGGTCCGGCCGGGGGCCGCGGCGGCGGCCGCGACCGAACCTGTCCATGTTGTCCATGCGTTCCATGATTGCCTCCTCAGGCATCGTCTTACGTTGACGTAATCAACGATATATCGGCAATGCATCTTTGACAAGTATGGAACGGGCCACAGCGGGCGCGGCGGCTCAGGCCGCGAGCGAATCGATCCAACGCTCCAAGCGGTCGCCCTCCGCACGCATCAGCTCCGGATCGCGAAAGGTGTTGGTGAGCAAGGAAATTCCCTGATACGAGGCGATGAGCGCGACAGCCAGTTCGCGCGCGTCGGCGCGGCCCATCGCTTCGAATTGCCGCTGGACCCAATCCAGCAGGACGCCCATCACCTCGGCCATCTCCCGCTCCAACCCGTCGGAGCGTTTGTCGAGTTCGGCGGCCAGGGTGCCGGACGGGCAACCGTATCGGGCTGCGAGATCGCGCTGATCGACCCAGGATCGGATCAACGCACGCAACCGATCGACCGGCCGAGGTTCCCGGTCGAGGTCGGCGAGGAAGCCCTCCAGGGTGTGGGCATGCGCCCCGATCGCCGCCTGGATCAGCTGATCCTTGGTCTTGAAGTAGTAGTACACGTTGCCGACGGGCACCTCGGCGGCCCGGGCGATGTCGGCGATCGTCGTCTTTTCCACCCCCTGGCGATGGAAGACCTCGGCGGCCGCGGCGGCGAGCCGTTCACGCTTACCGCCGGCCCGCTTGCCGGCGACTGAGTTAGTCATGCAACTGACTATAGACACAACCCCCGGCAATGCCGTACGGTTCAGCCAGTCAGTCAGTCAACTAACTAAGGAGTGACCATGATCGTGGTAACCGGAGCGACCGGCAACGTCGGACGGCCGTTGGTGCGGATGCTCGCCGAAGCGGGCGAGAAGGTGACCGCCGTGTCCCGCCGCCGTCCCGACGACCTCCCCCACGGCGTACGGCACGTCGCGGCCGATATGACCGATACGGGCCAGGTCGCGGCAGCCCTCGACGGCGCGGAACAGCTGTTCCTACTCCTCGCGCCGGGTTCGCTGGCAACGGATGTGCCGGCGGTGCTGGCCGCGGCCCGGGATGCGGGGGTGCGGCACATCGTGTTGTTGTCGTCCCAGGGCGTCGGAACCCGGCCCGACAGCGCCTCGCACGGACAGTTCGGTAAGCGGGTCGAAGTCGCGGTCCAGAACTCGGGACTGGAATGGACCATATTGCGGCCGAGCGGTTTTCAATCGAACGCCGCGATGTGGGCCGACCAGGTGCGCACGCAGCACACGGTCACCGCGCCGTTCGGTGATGTCGCGATCCCCTTCGTGGACCCCGAGGATATCGCCGCCGTGGCCGCCGCCGCCCTGCGCGAGCCCGGTCACGCCGGCCGGACCTACGTGCTGACCGGTCCCACGCCCGAATCGCCGCGTGATCGGGTGCGGGTCCTGGCCGAGGCGCTCGGCCGGCCGGTGCGTTTCGTCGAGCAGACAGCCGAGCAGGCGCGCGCGCAGCTGCTCACCGTGATGCCCGCCGACGCCGCCGACACCACCCTGGCGATCA
The DNA here is from genome assembly GCF_001612635.1 of Nocardia africana NBRC 100379. Lineage (GTDB taxonomy): Bacteria > Actinomycetota > Actinomycetes > Mycobacteriales > Mycobacteriaceae > Nocardia > Nocardia africana. Next base: position 143,851 of record NZ_BDAV01000007.1, read on the forward strand.
TCGGCGCGCCGACCGCCGAGGAACTGCTGGTCAGTGGCGATGTCGAGGCGGTCCTCGGCCGCGCACCGCGGCCCTTCTCGGCGTGGGCACGACGCAATATCGAGATGTTCCGCTGAGCGTCCCCACACCCAGATCGGGCATGCCGAATTCGCTTGTGCGTCAGCCGATGTCGACCGGATCGATCTGTACCCGCAACGGGCCTTCCGAGCGGTGACTGCTGCGCACCGCGAGGGCCGCGGCCAGTGCGCGCGACAGCGCCGAGCCCGCCCGCCGGTCGACCCGGAGAATCATCCGTTCGACCTCGGCGGGTGCGGCGTCGCCGGAGAACGGTGTGCGGGCGCCGGGCGGCAGCGGTACCGGGCCCAGCACCTCGACGCCGTCCGGTAGCGCGGTCTCACCGAGGAGTTCGCCGATGGTGGCGGTCGTACCGTCGACGGCGGCCAGGCGCACCGCGGGCGGGAAGCGGACCTCGGTGCGGGCGGCGAGTTCGTGGCGGGCGTGCCCGACCGGATCCCAGCGCACCAGCGCCTGCACGGTCGGCAGCGACGGTTCGGCCATCACGAGCACCTCACCCGCGGGGCGGACCAGGGCGGCCGCCGACATCCAGCGCCGCAACGCGTCCTCGGCGGCACGCAGGTCCGCGCGGCCGAGCAGCGCCCAGCCGTCGAGCAGCAGCGCCACCGCGTATCCACCCGGTACGGCGGGTTCGGCTCCGATGGTCGCGACCACCACCTGTGGACCGTCCGGCACCGAATCCAGCACGGCGGCACCGCCCGAACCCCGGATCGGCACACCGGGAAAGGCACGGCCCAGTTCCTCCGCGGTGCGCTGGGCGCCGATCACCACCGCCCGCAGCACCCGAGAACCGCACGCACCGCACCGGAAGGCCGGTTCCACCTTGCCGCACCAGCGGCAACTCAGGCTCTGGGCGATATCCCCGGACCCCTTGCTGCCCAAGGGAACCGCCGACGGACGGCGTTCTTCCGTGGCCGGGTCCGGGCGGGAAAGGTCGGGACGCAGCGGGCCGGCATACCCCGCTCGATGCTCGCCCGCGGGTGTCTCCGCGACGCGGCCGGCCGCCGACCGCCCCGCGCGGTCCCGGGACACCGTGCCCCGGGAATCGTCGGCCGGCCGGGCGTCTCTCCTGCCCCAGGTACCGCTCTCCGGCAACGACAGCGGGCCGTTGCAATGCCGGCAGCGGGCCGGGGTGCGGCATTTCGCGCACGCCAACGCCGGGACGTACCCGCGCCGCGGAACCTGCACCAGTACCGGGTCACCCGCGGCGAGGGCCCGGCGCGCCGCGGCGAAGGCGGTGCCGGGGATGCGGATCGCCCGCGCCATCGGGTCGCGCTCCAGGGCGATATCGCTGTCACCCGGCGCATGGATGCGAGGAGTATTGGCGCGCAACGTCTTCCGGTCGGCGAGCAGATCGTGCGCCCATCCGGATTCGACGATGGCCTGCGCCTCCGCGGTCCGCGCGAACCCGGCTACCACGAACGCCGCGCCGGTTTCGTGGGCGCGCAACATCGCGACCTCGCGCGCATGCGGATACGGTGCGCGCGGTTCGGCGTAGGTGTCGTCGCCGTCGTCCCACACCACGATCAGGCCCAGATCCCGGGCCGGAGCGAAGACCGCACTGCGCGTCCCCACCACGACCCGCGCCGAACCACGCAACACCGCGAGCCAGCGCCGATATCTCGCCGCAGGCCCCAGCCCCGCCGACAGCCCGACCACCGCATCCCCCACCAAGGCAGCGCATTCCGCGACGACCCGATCGAGATCGCGCTGGTCCGGAACCATCACGATCGCGCTGCGACCGCTCGCGACCGCTGTCGCGGCCAATTCCGCGAGCCGGCGCGGCCACTGCTCACCGGGCATCGCCTGCCAGGCCGCGCGTGGACCGTTCCCCCGGCGCAGCGCGGACAGGAACGAACCACCGTGCACATACTGCGACCAGGCCGGGAAGTCCTCCGGAACCTCGGGTAGCTCAACGGATTTCGGTTCCGCGGCCTCGGTGCGCGCATGACGCGGGGGAATCGCCAGCCGCAGCACGTCGGCGCGGGTGCCGGCGTAACGCGCGGCGACGGCGGACACCAGCCGGACCGTCTCCGGAGTCAGCACCCGCTCCCCGGACACCACCCGCTGCAGCGGCTGAATTGTGCCGGAATGGTCTGTGCGCGACAGTCTTTCGAGGATGTAACCGTCGATGAGCCGACCCGAGAATCGCACCCGCACGCGCACCCCGGGCTGGGCCAGTTCGTCCATCTCCGGCGGCACCGAGTAGTCGAAATCGCGGTCGAGATGGGCGGGTTCGAGCAACGGCAGCACCCGCGCGATCGGTTTTCCGAGCCGGTTCCCGGCAGCCTTCTCGCCGTCTACCACCACATCCACGGCGTCCACCGCATCGGCACCGTCCGCCGCATCGGGGTGTGGGTCCGACTTCCCCTGCGCCACAGGTTCTTCCGTCGATTGCTCGCCGACCGATTCGGCAGTCGAGGAGCCGGGCACGGAAACGGCGCCCTCCGTCGGAACGGAGGGCGCCGTCGGTTCTACCGCTTCCGCCACGGCAGGCGCGGACCCGATCAGAGACCGGCGGCCGCGCGCAGTTTGTCGGCGCGGTCGGTGCGCTCCCACGGCAGGTCGATGTCGGTGCGGCCGAAGTGGCCGTAGGCGGCGGTCGGCGCGTAGATCGGCCGCAGCAGGTCCAGATCGCGGATGATCGCACCGGGGCGCAGGTCGAAGACCTCGCTGATCGCCTTCGAGATCTGCGCCGGGTCGACCTGCTCGGTGCCGAAGGTCTCGACGAACAGGCCCACCGGGGCGGCCTTGCCGATCGCGTAGGCCACCTGGACCTCGACGCGGTCGGACAGTCCGGCGGCGACGACGTTCTTGGCCACCCAGCGCATGGCGTAGGCCGCCGAGCGGTCCACCTTCGACGGATCCTTACCGGAGAAGGCGCCACCACCGTGACGGGCCATACCGCCGTAGGTGTCGACGATGATCTTGCGGCCGGTCAGGCCGGCATCGCCCATCGGTCCGCCGAGGACGAACTTGCCGGTGGGGTTGACCAGCAACCGGATGTCGGAGGTGTCGAGCGGGTTGGGCAGTTCCAGATCGGCCAGGACCGCGTCGACGACCTTCTCCCGGATATCGGGCGCCAGCAGGTTGTCCAGGTCGATGTCGGCCGCATGCTGGGTCGAGAGCACGACCGTGTCCAGCCGGACCGGACGGTCACCCTCGTATTCGATGGTCACCTGGGTCTTGCCGTCCGGGCGCAGGTAGGGCAGCACACCGGACTTGCGGACCTCGGTCAGCCGACGCGAGAGCCGGTGCGCCAGCGCGATCGGCAGCGGCATCAGCTCGGGGGTCTCCTTGGTGGCGTAACCGAACATCAGGCCCTGGTCACCGGCGCCCTGGCGTTCGATCTCGTCGTCGGACCCGCCGACGCGCGCCTCGTGCGAGTGGTCGACACCCTGGGCGATATCGGGCGACTGGGCGCCGATGGCGACGTTCACGCCGCAGGAGGCGCCGTCGAACCCCTTCGCCGAGGAGTCGTAGCCGATCTCGAGCACCTTATCGCGCACGATGGTCGGGATATCGGCGTAGGCCTCGGTGGTGACCTCACCGGCGACATGCACCTGACCGGTGGTTACCAGGGTCTCGACCGCCACCCGGCTGTGCGGGTCCTCGGTGAGCAGCGCGTCGAGGATGGAATCGCTGATCGCGTCACAGATCTTGTCCGGGTGACCCTCTGTGACGGACTCACTCGTGAATAGCCGGCTACCGGACGTGCGCACAGTTGTTCCCTCTCCCTCAACGGGTTTCTCATGTCGGGATGCGACAGTAGCGGCCTCGCGTCACCGCACAACCCTTTACCTCAGACTATTCCAAACTTGCCACGGCCGGGCGGAGCGCCGGCGTTCGGGCCCCCGCGGCGGCCACCACGGCTGCGCGGACCGCGTCGCCACGACGGCGGCCCGGTCGAATCACTTGCGGCTCAACGCAACAGCGGACCCAGCGCATCGAGTACCCGGCTGGCGAGCAGCGCCTTGGAACCGTGGTCGAGCGACTGTTCGGTACCGTCGGCGCCGAGCAGCCAGCCGTCGTTGTTGTCGACCTCGAACGCCTTACCCTCGCCGACGGCATTGACCACCAACAGGTCACAGCCCTTGCGAGCCAGTTTCGCCCGCGCGTGGGTGAGGACGTCGCCGTGTTCGTCGCCGGTTTCAGCGGCGAAACCGACGATCGCCAGGCCGCCGAGCTGCCCGTCGCGGCGCGCCTGCACCAGTCCGGCCAGAATGTCGCGATTCTTGGTCAGCTCGATCGAATTCGGCTCGTGCGCACCCTTTTTGATTTTCGCGGCGGCCACGTTGACCGGCCGGAAATCGGCGACCGCGGCGGCCATGATGACCGCGTCGGCGCCCACGGAATGCTTGTCGACGGCCGTGCCCATCTGCTCGGCGGTCGTCACGTGGACGACGTCGACGGCGGCGGGCGGCTCGAGGCCGATGGTGTTGCCGGCGATCAGGGTGACCTGAGCGCCGCGCTGAGCGGCCACGCGGGCCATCGCGTAGCCCTGTTTGCCGGAACTACGGTTGCCGAGGAACCGGACCGGATCCAGCGGTTCGCGGGTGCCACCGGCGGAGACGACGACGCGGCGCCCCTCCAGATCGCGCGGCAGCGCGTCGGAGCGTTCGAGCAGCAACGAGGCCAGCGCGAAGATCTCCTCCGGTTCGGGCAGCCGGCCGGGGCCGGTGTCGGCGCCCGTGAGCCGCCCGGAGGCCGGTTCCATCACGGTCGAGCCGTGTGCGCGCAGCGTGGCGACATTGGCGACCGTGGCCGGATGCTCCCACATCTCGGTATGCATCGCGGGAGCGAACAGCACCGGACATCGGGCGGTGAGCAGCGTGGCGGTGAGCAGATCGTCGGCGCGGCCGGAGGCGGCGCGCGCCATCAGATCGGCGGTGGCCGGGGCGATGACCACCAGATCGGCCTCCTGGCCGATGCGCACATGCGGCACCTCCGGCACATCGGCGAAGACCCCGGTCTGGACCGGATTGCCCGACAGCGCCTCGAAGGTGGCCTTACCGACGAACTGCAGTGCGGACTCGGTGGGGATGACTCGGACGTGGTGCCCGGTCTCGGTGAACTTGCGCACCAGCGAGCACGCCTTGTAGGCGGCGATCCCGCCGCCCACGCCGACAACGATTCGCATCTGAATCAAGCCTCTTCGGTCCGGTGGAGAGACAGCGGGTTACGACCGCAGGGTCACTCGCCCTCGGTGTGTTCGAGCAGGTCGGAGTGGATCTCGCGCATGGCGACCGAGAGCGGCTTCTCCTGCAGGCCCGGCTCGACCAGGGGACCCACGTACTCGAGGATGCCGTCACCGAGCTGGTTGTAGTAGTCGTTGATCTGACGCGCCCGCTTGGCGGCGTAGATGACCAGCGCGTACTTGGACGACGTGCGCTCGAGCAACTCGTCGATCGGCGGGTTGGTGAGGCCGACCGGGGTGTCGTAGGCGGGCACGGTCTTGGTGTCGCTCACTAGGGAGGCTCCTGCGGGTCGATGGGGAGTTGCTGTTCGAGACGAGTTCGCGGATCGCCCGCGGTCATCTCGAATTTGTGCTAACGAACAACGATACCAACTGCTCACAGGCAGTGGTCACGTCGTCGTTCACGATCACGATGTCGAACTCGTCACAGGCGGCGAGTTCGGTCTTCGCGGTGGCGAGCCGACGCTCGATCACCTCGGGTGATTCGGTGCCACGGCCGGTCAGCCGGGCCACGAGTTCCTCCCAGCTGGGCGGGGCCAGAAAGACCAGCAGCGCCTCGGGCATCGCCGCTCGGACCGAGCGGGCGCCGGCGAGGTCCACCTCCACCAGGACCGGTTTCCCGGCGGCCAGTGCCGCCTTCACCGGGGCGGCCGGGGTTCCCGACCGTTGCAGGCCGCCGTGGATGTCGGCCCATTCGAGTAGTTCGCCTTCTTCGATCATGGTGTCGAAGTCGGCACGGGTCACGAACCGGTAGTCGCGGCCGTCGACCTCCCCGGGCCGGGGGGCCCGGGTGGTGGCCGACACACTGAACACCAGTTCCGGCAGCCGTTCCCGGACGCAACGGACCACGGTGGACTTGCCGACGGCCGAGGGGCCGACCAGTACTACCAGCCGACCCTTCTGTGTGTGTTCGACCACCCTCGGATCAGGCTTCGAAGTCGAACTTCGCCAGCAGCGCCTTGCGCTGCCGGTCGCCCAGGCCCCGCAGGCGGCGGGTCGGCGCGATCTCCAGCTCGCTCATGATCTCGGCCGCCTTGACCTTGCCGACCTTGGGCAGGGCCTCCAGCAGCGCGGATACCTTCATCTTGCCGAGGACCTCGTCGGTCTCGGCGTCCTTCAGGACCGTCTTCAGGTCAGTGCCGCCACGCTTCAAGCGCTCCTTGAGCTCTGCCCGAGCGCGGCGAGCGGCAGCCGCCTTCTCCAAAGCAGCGGCGCGCTGCTCGTCAGTCAGCTGGGGAAGGGCCACGGTTCCTCCGTCTCATCGTTCATTGCTAGATCTACCTCCGGTAACCCGGTGGTCTCAGCGACCGTACCCACGCGGCGCTCCGATTGCGAACCCACCCCCCAGGTCAGCGCCCGATTCGGGTATTCGAGCCCGTGACCGGGCAGGTCGCGCCGCCGATCGCGCCAGGTCGCGGCACCGGTCCGCGGAATTTCCTCACCATGCCGGTGACCTGGGGTTATCCCTGTTCCGACGGGTTCGCCGACGGATTCGAGCTCGGCCGGATGCGACCGTAACCGACCCGTAATCGCGCGACCTGGAACTTTCTGAAAATTCTCCGCGTGTCGCGATTTTTTGCCCCAGCGTGTCGCGGCGTGGCGCGGCGTGGCGAGCACTCCGGCACCGCTCGGCGATGCGCGGAACGGGCCCGTAACACACCCCGGAAGGGCCGCTGAGCCGGAAAAACACGCGCGTGTAACTTCCACCCGGGAACGAGCGCGTCTGCGCGCGAACGGGCCGCAACCGAAAACAGACCGGTCGCATTTCCGGAAGGTAGCCGGTTCCGGCGCGGGCGACGCGTCGTGGATGGAGCGAATTCCGCCCGGGCGCGACGACACGCCGCCCCGGGCGGAGTGGATCAGGCCTGTAGAAAGGCGAATTCGTCGGCGAGCTTGTGCATCTTGGTACGCATCGCCGCGACCGAAGGTCCGGTCTCGAGCAGTTCCCGCGAGACGTTGGGCACCACCGCGGCGAACCGGTCGGACGGGATCAGGGCGCGGATCGACTCCGCTCCCCCGCCCTGCGCCCCGACGCCGGGCATCAGGACGGGACCGTTGAGTTTGCTCACGTCGACGGGTTCGGTGAGGGTCGCGCCGACCACGACGCCGACCGATCCGAATTCCGCCCCGGCGTTGCAGCCGGCGGCCTCGTCGATCATAATCTGCGCGACACTGCGACCGTCGGCCGCGGTGACGCGCTGCACCTGGTGCGCCTCCGGATTCGAGGTCGCCGCCAGCACGAAGACCCCGCGACCGGCCGAGCGCGCGGCGTCCAGGGCGGGCGACAGCGCACCGAAGCCGAGGTACGGCGATACAGTCACCGCATCACTGGCCAGCGGACCGTCACCCAGCCAGGCCCGGGCGTAGGCGGCCATGGTGGAGCCGATATCGCCGCGCTTGGCATCGGCCAGCACCAATGTGCCGGCGGCGCGCAGCGCGGCGATGGTGTCCTCGAGCACCACGATGCCGCCGGAGCCGTACTCCTCGAAGAACGCCACCTGTGGTTTCACCAGCGCCACCCGGCCCGCGAACACCTCGACGCAGATGTCGGAGAACCGTTTCAGGCCCTCGACGTCCTCGCCGAGCCCCCAGGCACGCAGCAACTGCGGATGGGGGTCGATGCCGGCGCACAGCGGGCCCAGCCGGCCCATCGCGTCGGCCAGCCGCGGGCCGAACGGCGTCACCGGCTCGCCCCGGCGCCCGCCAGTTCGTCCCCGGCATGGGCGGGCGGCGTCTGCCCACCGGCGGCCCCGGATTCGGCGTAGGCCTCCTCACCGGCGTGGGCGAGCAGCTCGTCGGCCTGGGCGAGAACCTCGTCCGCGCGGGCGAGCACCGCGTCGGTGAGCGCGTCGGCCTCGGCCTCGGCGTCGGGCGCCGGCTTGCGGCCGATCGGCGGGATCGCCCGGAAACCGACCGTGCTGTAGCCGCCGACGTTGCGCATCCGGCGGATGTCACCGCCGCCGGGCGGCGCGGCCTCCGCCGCGCCGAATCCGCGAATCCGCCGAGTCGTCGCCCGACCGGCCCCCGGGGGCCGGACTCCCGCGCCGAAACCGATGGCTCCCACCGTTATCTCTCCTCTTAGCCGCGCAATACGGCGTGCAGCTCCTGCAGCGAGCGCACCCCGATACCGCCGTTGATGGTTGCTTCGATGCCCTGTACGGCTGCAGCCGCACCCTGAACCGTCGTGATGCACGGAATGTTGGCGCCCACCGCGGCGGTACGAATCTCGTAACCGTCCACGCGGGGCCCGGAGTTACCGTAAGGCGTGTTGAACACGATGTCGATCTCGCCGTCCTTGATCTGATCGACGATCGAGGGTTCGATCGGATCGCCGTTGGTCGACGCCGGGACCGGATCGGACTGCTTGCGCACCCGCTCACACGGAATCCCGTTGCGCCGCAACATTTCCGCGGTGCCGTCGGTGGCCAGGATCCGGAAGCCCAGATCGTGCAGCCGCTTGACCGGGAACACCATGGCCCGCTTGTCGCGGTTGGCGATCGAGACGAACACCGTGCCCGCGACCGGCAGCGAACCGTAGGCCGCGGACTGGCTCTTGGCGAAGGCGGTACCGAAATCGGCGTCGATACCCATCACCTCACCGGTGGATTTCATCTCCGGCGACAGCAGCGAATCGATGCCGGTGCCGTCCGGACGCCGGAACCGGTGGAAGGGCAGCACCGCTTCCTTCACCGCGACCGGGGCGTCCATCGGCGCGTGACCGCCGTCGCCCTCGGCGGGCAGGATGCCCTCCTTGCGCAATTCGGCGATGCTCGTGCCCAGCATGACGCGCGCGGCGGCCTTGGCCAGCTGCACGCCGGTCGCCTTGGAGACGAACGGCACGGTCCGGCTGGCGCGCGGATTGGCCTCGAGCACGTAGAGCACGTCGTCCTTGAGCGCGTACTGCACATTCAGCAGGCCCTTGACGCCGATACCCTTGGCCAGTGCGGCGGTCGAGCGGCGGACCGCCTCGATATCGCTGCGGCCCAAGGTGATCGGCGGCAGCGCGCACGCCGAGTCACCGGAGTGGATACCGGCCTCCTCGATGTGCTCCATCACGCCGCCGAGGTAGACCTCCTCGCCGTCGCAGAGCGCGTCGACGTCGATCTCGATGGCGTCTTCCAGGAAGCGGTCGACCAGCACCGGATGTTCGGGGCTGAGTTCGGTGGCGCGCGAGATGTAGCCCTCGAGCGAGTTCTCGTCGTAGACGATCTCCATACCGCGCCCGCCCAGCACATACGACGGGCGAACCAGCACCGGATAACCGATCTCGGCCGCGATCTGCTTGGCCTGCTCGAACGTGGTGGCGGTGCCGTACTTCGGCGCGGGCAGACCGGCGGCGACCAGGACGTCGCCGAATTCGCCGCGATCCTCGGCCAGGTCGATCGCCGCCGCGGAGGTGCCGACCACCGGCACCCCGGCGTCGGTGAGCCGCTGCGCCAGACCCAGCGGCGTCTGCCCGCCGAGCTGCACGATCACCCCGGCGACCCGGCCCGACTCCGATTCGGAGTGGTACACCTCGAGCACGTCCTCGAAGGTCAGCGGCTCGAAGTAGAGGCGGTCGGCGGTGTCGTAGTCGGTGGAGACGGTCTCGGGGTTGCAGTTGACCATGACCGTCTCGTACCCGGCCTGCGACAGCGTCTGCGCGGCGTGCACACAGGAGTAGTCGAATTCGATGCCCTGGCCGATGCGGTTGGGCCCCGAGCCGAGGATGATCACCTTCTCGCGCTCGGGCTGCGGCGCCACCTCCGACTCGGCGGCCGGATCGAGTTCGTAGCTCGAGTAGTGGTACGGCGTCTTGGCCTCGAATTCGGCCGCACAGGTGTCGACCGTCTTGTACACCGGCCGGATGCCGAGACGGTGGCGCAGTTCGCGCACCCCGTTCTCACCGGCCAGTTCCGGTCGCAGCACGGCGATCTGGCGATCGGACAGCCCGTTGTGCTTGGCGTAGCGCAGCAGCGACTCGTCCAGCACCGGCGCCTGGGCGATCTCGGCACGCAGGTCGACCAGTCCGGCGATCTCGGCGACGAACCACGGGTCGATTCCCGAGGCCTGCGCGACGTCCTCGATGCTCGCGCCCAGCCGCAGCGCCCGCTCCACCTGGTAGAGCCGACCCTCGGTCGGCACGCGCAGATCGTCGAGGATCTCGGCGACGTCGGTCCAGCGGCCGTCGGGCTGAGTCCAGAACCCGGCCGCCTTGGTCTCGAGCGAACGCAGCACCTTGCCGAGCGCCTCGGAGAAGTTGCGGCCCAGGCTCATCGCCTCGCCGACCGATTTCATGGTGGTGGTGAGCGTCGGGTCGGCGCCCGGGAACTTCTCGAACGCGAACCGCGGCGCCTTCACGACCACGTAGTCGAGCGTGGGCTCGAAACAGGCCGGGGTTTCCTTGGTGATGTCGTTGACGATCTCGTCGAGCGTGTAGCCGATGGCCAGCTTCGCCGCGATCTTGGCGATCGGGAAACCCGTCGCCTTGGAGGCCAGCGCGGACGAACGCGAGACGCGCGGGTTCATCTCGATGACGATCAGGCGGCCGTCGCGCGGATCCACCGCGAACTGGATGTTGCAACCGCCGGTGTCGACACCGACCTCGCGCAGAATCGCGATACCCAGATCGCGCATCTTCTGATACTCGCGGTCGGTGAGGGTCATGGCCGGGGCGACGGTCACCGAATCGCCGGTGTGCACGCCCATCGGGTCCACGTTCTCGATCGAGCAGACGATGACCACGTTGTCGCGGCCGTCGCGCATCAGCTCGAGTTCGTATTCCTTCCAGCCGAGGATCGATTCCTCGATGAGGACGTTGGCCGTCGGCGAGGCGGCCAGACCGCCGCCGGCGATGCGGTCGAGATCCTCGTCGTTGTAGGCCATGCCCGACCCCAGGCCGCCCATCGTGAACGACGGCCGCACGACCACCGGGAAGCCCAGCTCCGCGACGGTTTCGCGCACCTCGTCCATGGTGTAGCACACCTTGGACCGGGCCGACTCGCCGCCGACCTTGGCGACGATGTCCTTGAACTTCTGCCGGTCCTCGCCGCGCTGAATGGCCTCGAAGTCGGCGCCGATCAATTCGACGTTGTACTTCTCCAGCACCCCGTTCTCGTGCAGCGCCACCGCGGTGTTGAGCGCGGTCTGGCCGCCCAGGGTCGCGAGGATGGCGTCGGGACGCTCCTTGGCGATGACCTTCTCGACGAATTCCGGGGTGATCGGCTCGACGTAGGTGGAGTCGGCGAATTCCGGGTCGGTCATGATCGTGGCCGGGTTGGAGTTCACCAGCGACACGCGCAGGCCCTCGGACCGCAGCACCCGGCACGCCTGGGTGCCGGAGTAGTCGAATTCGCAGGCCTGGCCGATGACGATCGGCCCGGAGCCGATGACCAGGATGTGGTGCAGGTCGTTACGACGTGGCATCAGGCTTCCTTCTGTGTCTTGCGGGACACCCGCACCCGGTCGGTACGACGAGTGGGCTGCGCATGGTGACTCATCGTTCCTCCATGAGACCCGCGAAGCGGTCGAACAGGTAGGCGGCGTCGTGCGGCCCCGCGGCGGCCTCCGGGTGGTACTGCACCGAGAACGCGCGACCGTCCACCAGGCGCACCCCTTCGACGGTGCCGTCGTTGGCGCAGGTGTGGCTGACCTCGGCGGTGCCGAACGGGGTGTCGAACCGCTGTCCGGCCTCGCCCTCGAGCGCGAAGCCGTGGTTCTGCGCGGTGATCGAGACCGCCCCGGTGGCGTGGTCGATCACCGGGACGTTGATGCCGCGGTGGCCGAACTTCATCTTGTACGTGCCCAAGCCCAGCGCGCGGCCCAGGATCTGGTTGCCGAAGCAGATTCCGAACAACGGAAGCCCTTCGCCCAGAACCGATTTGGTCAGCTCGACCGCATCGTCCTGGGTGGCCGGGTCGCCGGGGCCGTTGGACAGGAAGACGCCGTCGGGCTTCAGCTCCTTGATCTGGTCGAGCGTGACGCCGGAGGGCACCACGTGCACCCGGATACCGCGCTCGGCGAACATGCGCGGGGTGTTGGTCTTGATACCCAGGTCCACCGCGACCACGGTGAACCGGTGCTCACCGGCGGGCTCGATGGTGTAGACGCCGTCGGTGGACACCTCGCCGGCCAGGTCGGCGCCGAGCATCGAGGCCTGACCGGTGACCCGGCTCAGCAACTCCTCGGTCGAGGCCGCGGCGGCGTCACCGCTGAAGATGCCCGCCTTCATCGACCCGCGGGTGCGCAGGTGGCGCACCAGCGCGCGGGTGTCGATGCCGGCGATGCCGACGATGTGCTGGCGTTCCAGCTCGTCCTGCAGGGTGGTGGTGGCGCGCCAGTTCGAGGCCCGCTTGGCGGGGTCGCGCACCGCGTACCCGGCCACCCAGATCCGGTTCGACTCGTCGTCCTCGTCGTTCCAGCCGGTGTTGCCGATCTGCGGGGCGGTGGCCACCACGATCTGGCGGTGGTAGCTGGGGTCGGTCAGGGTCTCCTGATAGCCGGTCATCGCGGTGCAGAACACCGCCTCGCCCAGCGTCTCGCCCTCGGCGCCGAACCGCCGGCCCCGGAACACCCGTCCGTCCTCGAGCACCATCACCGCGGCGCGGTCGCTCATTCGCTCACCTCGTTCACCAGAAATCCAGCCTTCACGTTTATTCGTCTCCCGTCGCCGCGCCGGTCTGTCCCGTCGCGGATATGGCCGTCCAGGCCGGATACACCGTCTTGTCGTCGCCGCGGAACCCGGTATCGACTTCGGTTCCCGTCGGCAGCTTCCAGCGAATAACCAGCACACCATTGTCGGTCATCACCTTGCCCGCGTGGCCGCGTTCGGTGCGGACTGCGGTGATGGACTCCTGCGGAATCCAGATCACCCCCGCGCCGTCGCGTTCCAGCAGGATCCCGCGTTCGAAGCGGGTCAGCTCCGCCGTGGCCCGGAAACCCAGATCCCCGACCACGATGCGGTTCTGCCAGCTCGGAGCCAGCGTGGTCCCCGTGTACAGCCCGGTCGTCGGCTCGAGCACCTGCGCGCCCAGATCCGCCGGCACCGTGGGCAGCTCCCCGACCGAGGAGGCCTGCTTGCGGGCCCGCACGAGCCAGGAGCGATACATCAACCACAGGAACAGGACGAACAGGGCCGCCAGCCCGATCACCCACAGTGTTCGCTCCATTATCGCCCCACTCTCCCCGCCAGGGCGGTCGTCACCACTCCGTCGCGGGCGGTGATCCGCCCGCGCAGCGTCGTGGCGGCGACCTTGGCGGGCAGGGTCATCGCCTCGTACGGCGTGTTGTCCGAAATGCTCGCCAGCTCCCGCGCCCGCACCGTCCACGACGCGTCCGGGTCGATCAGGGTCAGGTTGGCCGGCTCACCGACCGCGATCGGGCGGCCCTGATCGTCGAGCCCGGCGATGCGGGCCGGGTTCTCGCTCATCACCTTCGCCACCCCGCGCCAGTCGAGCAGCCCCGGAGCCACCAGGGTCTCGACGATGATCGACAGCGCGGTCTCCAGCCCCAGCATGCCGGGGCGGGCGGCGGCGAACTCGCAGCACTTCTCCTGCTCGGCGTGCGGGGCGTGGTCGGTGGCCACGCAGTCGATCACTCCGTCGGCCAGGGCCTTGCGCAGCGCCTGGGCGTCGGAGGCCTCGCGCAGCGGCGGATTGACCTTGTTCACCGCGTCGTAGGTCTCGAGCCGCGAATCGTCGAGCAGCAGATGATGCGGGGTGACCTCGGCGGTGATCGAAATGCCTTGCGCCTTGGCCCATTTCACCAGTTCGACGGTTCCGGCGGTGGATGCGTGGCAGATGTGCACCCGGGCTCCGGCGTCGCGGGCCAGCAGCGCGTCGCGAGCCACGATCGACTCCTCGGCCGCGCGCGGCCAGCCGGCCAGACCCAGCCGGGCGGCGTTCGGGCCCTCGTGCGCGACGGCGCCCTGGGTGAGCCGCGGTTCCTCGGCGTGCTGGGCGATCAGTACGTCGAGCGACTTCGCGTACTCGAGGGCGCGGCGCATGATCAGCGGGTCGTAGACGCAGTGCCCGTCGTCGGAGAAGATCCGCACCCGGCCCTCGCCCGCTGCCATGGTGCCCATCTCGGCCAGTTGCTTGCCGGCCAGACCGACCGTCACCGCGCCGACCGGATGCACATCGACCAGTCCGACCTCCTGCCCGCGCCGCCACACGTGATCGGTCACGACCGAGGTATCGGCCACGGGGTTGGTGTTGGCCATCGCGAACACCGCGGTGTAGCCGCCCAATGCCGCTGCGGCCGAACCGCTTTCGATGGTCTCGGTGTCCTCGCGGCCGGGTTCGCGCAGGTGGGTGTGCAGGTCGACGAAGCCGGGGAGCAGGATCCGGCCGCCGGCCTCCAGCACCTCGGCATCGGCGGCGACCTCGACGCCGTCGACGGCCGCACCGGATCGTGCGCCGAGCGCGACGATCACGCCGTCACGCACCAGCACGTCGACCGGCTCGCCTTCGCCGTAGGGCCGTGCGCCCCGGATAACCAGATCGCTCACGCGCCCTCACCTTTCACGTCGAAGCTCATGCTGATGCTCGTGCGGCGCCGATGCGCACGAGCGGGATCCTGCGGGGTTACGCAGGCTGCCGCCTCCGGCCCTGTCCCGCTCATGCGACGGCCTCCCCCGCGCCGACCAGCAGGCGGAACAGCACCGCCATGCGCATGTGCACACCGTTGGTGACCTGTTGCAGCACAGCGGCTTTGGGGGAATCGGCCACCGCCGACGCGATTTCCATACCGCGCAGCATCGGGCCCGGGTGCAGTACGACCGCGTCGTTGTCCAGCAGCGCCATGCGCCGCTCGTTGAGTCCGTAGGCGATGGAGTATTCGCGGGCCGACGGGAAGAAGCCGCCGTTCATCCGCTCGGCCTGCACGCGCAGCATCATCACCGCGTCGGCGCCGGGCAGCGCCGCGTCGAGCGAATGCGAGACCTGCACCGGCCACTGCTCGACCCCGACCGGCAGCAGGGTGCGCGGCGCGACCAGCACCACTTCGGCGCCGAGAGTGTCGAGCAGGAAGGCGTTGGAGCGCGCGACGCGGCTGTGCAGGATGTCGCCCACGATCACGATGCGCTTGCCGGCCAGCTCACCCAGTCGCTGCCGCAGCGTCAGCGCGTCCAGCAGGGCCTGGGTGGGATGTTCGTGGGTGCCGTCACCGGCATTGACGATCGCGGGCCCGGTGCCGGTGTAGCCGCCCGAACCGGCGTCCAGTTCGCCGAACCAGCGCGCGATCTGATGGGCCGCCCCGGAGGCGGGATGCCGCACGATCAGCGCGTCGGCGCCCGCGGCATGCAGGGTCAGCGCCGTGTCGCGCAGCGATTCACCCTTCGACACCGAGGAGCTCGAGGCGCTCACGTTGATCACGTCGGCGCTCATCCATTTGCCGGCGACCTCGAACGAGACCCGGGTGCGGGTGGAGTTCTCGAAGAACACCGTCATCACGGTGCGGCCGCGCAGGGTGGGCAGTTTGCGGACCTCGCGGCCGAGCAGCGCCTGTTCGAAGCGCTGGGCGTCGTCGAGCAGTTCGGTGGCGGTGGTGCGGTCGAGGTCGGTGACCGAGAGCAGATGCCTCACCGCTCGTCCCCCTGGTGCAGATAGACGCCGTCGTGACCGTCGTGTTCGCTGAGCAGCACGGAGACGTCCTCACTGCGCGAGGTGGGCACGTTCTTGCCGACGTAGTCCGCGCGGATGGGCAGTTCGCGATGGCCGCGATCGACCAGGACCGCCAGCTGCACCGCGCGCGGGCGGCCCAGATCGCGCAGACCGTCCAGCGCCGAGCGCACGCTGCGACCGGAGAACAGCACATCGTCGACGAGAACGACCAGCGCGTCGTCTATACCGCCCTCGGGGACCGAGGTCCGCTCCAGCGGGCGATGCGGCCGGTTGCGCAGATCGTCGCGATACAGCGTGATGTCGAGTGAACCGAGCGCGGGACGCACGCCGGAGAATTCCTCGATCCGATCGGTCAGCCGCGCGGCGAGGGTGGTGCCGCGGGTGGGGATGCCGATCAGCACCACCCGGGGCGCCTCGGAATCCGACGAATCCAGCGCGGTCTTCTCGATGATCTGATGCGCCATGCGCGCGATGGTCCGGCCGACATCGGAGGCGGACAACAGCTCGCGCCCGGCGCGGACCCACTCGGGGTCGTGCCGCTGCGAATATTCGGCAGCGCTCGACCTGGCGGCCCGTTCTTCGGGCGCGACGCGGCCGCCGCGCTCTTCGGGCACGGCCATGCCGACCTCCTTCCCCGCCTCACCGGACGGTCCGTTAAAGGATGTCTTTTCGATGCCTGAGCGTAGCAGCGCCGTCTCGCCCACCCGACGGCGGGGGTCCCGCTGTGAGCCCCGCCACCTGCGGCTATGCCGACACATCAGCCACACCGCACCACCATTGGCCGGGACTGTTTCATACAGCGTAAACCGGATGTGGGATGCTCGAAGGGTGAGCAACGAAGCCGACTTCACCGAGCCCCACAGGATCACCTTTCGCGGCCACGGCGGCATCGCCTTGGCCGGGGAGAGCTGGGGGCCGGCCGACGGCCCGCTGGCGGTCTTCCTGCACGGCGGCGGCCAGACCCGGCACTCGTGGAAGGAATCGGGCGCCGCGCTGGCGAAGGTGGGGATGCACGCCGTCCTGCTGGACGCTCGCGGGCACGGCGAGAGCGACTGGGCGCCGGACGGCGACTACTCGCGCGCGGCGATGACCGCCGATCTGCTGGGCATTCTCGCCGAACTCGACCGGCCCGCCATCGTGGTCGGCGCGAGCATGGGCGGATTGACCGCACTACTGGCGACCGCCCGCCCCGGCCGCGAGCGCATCGCCGGACTCGTCCTGGTCGACGTCGTGCCACGCCCGGAGCACAAGGGCGTGGAACGGGTCATGAACTTCCTCGGCGGCCATCCCGAGGGCTTCGCCTCCCTCGAGGAAGCCGCCGACGCGGTGGCCGAATACCTTCCGCACCGCCGCCGGCCCCGCAACCCGGAGGGCCTGCGGCGCAATCTGCGGTTACGCGAGGACGGGCGCTGGTACTGGCATTGGGATCCGGCGATGATATCGAGCCGGCCCGAGGACATCGAGTTGCAGACCAGCGACCTCGAGGATGCCGCCCGCGCGCTCGAGATCCCGGTCCTGCTGGTGCGCGGACGGCTGTCGGACGTGGTCAGCGAACAGGGCGTGGCCGACTTCCGCGCGCTGGTGCCGCAGATGGAATACGTCGAGATCACCGGTGCCGCCCACACCGCGGCCAGCGATGTCAACGACGAATTCTCCGACGCGGTGGTCGATTTCGTGCGCGCGCACCTGAGCTGATCGGAGCCGCCCGGATCGACCCCGAACACGGGCACACCCCGACGCTTGAACATATGTTCGATAGAACGTAGATTCGAACGCATGTCGACACCGCTGCAGAGATCGCTGTTCGACGGCTTCGGCGCCATCGAACTGGGGCCGTTGGACGGCGTGCGCCGCACTCGGCTGACCGAGGGCGCATGGGTCGACCTGCTCCCGGGGTGGTTGCGCGGTGCCGACGAACTGTTCGAACGGCTGGTCACTCGCGTCCCGTGGCGAGCCGACCGCCGCCCGATGTACGACCGCGTCGTGGACGTCCCGCGACTGCTGCGGCATTACGGCGAGAACGAGACCTGGCCGGATCCGATCCTGGAGGACGCCCGCGCGGCGCTGAGCAGGCACTACGCCCCGGAACTGGGCGAACCGTTCCGCACGGCCGGTCTGTGCTACTACCGCGACGGTGAGGACAGCGTGGCCTGGCACGGTGACACCATCGGCCGCGGTTCCACGCACGACACCATGGTCGCGATTCTGTCGATCGGCGCGCCGCGGGCCCTGCTGCTGCGTCCGCGCGGCGGTGGGGCGAGCATTCGCTTTCACGTGGGGCACGGCGATCTTCTCGTGATGGGTGGCTCCTGCCAGCGCACCTGGGAGCATGCGGTGCCGAAGACCCGGCGGCCCGTGGGTCCGCGGATCAGCATTCAATTCCGCCCGCGCGGGGTTCGCTGACACCTGCGACGGCGGCGGATTGTCACCACGGCCCGCTAGATTGGGCGGATGGAGTCCATCGGGGCGGGAATTCTGGCGGCCATGCCGTTGCACACACTCAGCGATGTGCACGGCGAGGAAGGGCTGCGGCAACGACTGCTGCTGGAGTCGCAGCGCAAACTGCCCGATCCCGAACGGGTCGACGCGGCACTCGCATTCGTGGCCGACCTGCATCGCGACGACACCTACGGCCGCGAGCCGTATCTGAATCATCTGCTGCGGGTGGCGATCCGCATCGTGAGCCACTACGAGGTACACGACACCGATCTGGTACTCGCCGGTCTCCTGCACGATGCCGTCGAGGATCATGCCGCCGACCTCGTCGCCCTCCGCGGCGAGCAGGAGCCGGACGAGGACACCTCAGCGGCAGCACTCGCGGTGCTGACCCAGCGGTTCGGTGAGCGCGTCTCGAAACTCGTTGCGGCGGTGACCAACCCGGCTCACGACTCGGACGAGGACCGCCACATCCGATACCGCGACCACGTCGCCGCGAGCCTGGACCGCGATCCGTGGGCCCGGGTGGTGAAGATCTCCGATTTCACCGACAACGGCGTCGGCATCCTCTACGCCGACGAACAGGCCGTGATGTCGAAGCTCGCCACCAAATATCAGCCGCTCACCGCGGTCTACCGCGACCTGATCACCCGCCCGGACACACCGCTGGCACCACATGTCAAGCAGCACATTCTCGAGCAGCTCGACACCGCCGACGCCCGCTTCGACGTGATCCTCGCCGCCGGGGACGACTGAGCGGTCAGGAGCGGTCGCGGCGCAGGATGAAGAAGTAGGGGTCGCTCAGCCCGCGCATATCCATCACACCGAGCAGGGTGTGCTCGTCGACCCGGCGGAAGATGTCGACGATGGGCAGGTGGTCGTAGATCATGGCCGCGCTCACCTTGCCGCGGAATTCGATCTCGCGCAGGCGCGCACGTGCGGTTCGGGTTCGCAGCAGCGGGCGCAACGCCGGCAGCATGCGCCGCACGGCTCGGAATCCCGCCGGCGGCACGGTTCCGGCCAGCCGCAGCGGCACCCGGCGGGGGTCGACCGGAAACACCCGGCCGTCCGGCCCGGCGAACAGCAGCGGCTGCACGTCATCGGCGGAGTCGAATCGCTTTCCGTACCATCCGGATGCGACCAGCACACCGGCCCACGGATGTCCGGTGTCCAGTTCGTCGCCGGTCCATCGGCCGATAAGGATCTCGGTGACCGCGACCTCGGGCAGGCTGTCGTACAGCTGCCACGCCTGCTCCGGGGTTGTGCGACCCGCGCGAAGTTCCGCCAGACGGGCCGTACCGGCACCAGTCATCGCTACCTCCTGGAGCTCTCGCGGGCCGTTCCGCCTCGGAAGGATGACACATCCCGGCCGTGACACCCCAACACCTTCGGCCACGAAGACGTAGTTTCGGCCACGGTTTCCGCCGACGTGACGCAGACCACGCCCCGGGGCCTGGACCTCGAGTGCGGTTGAGGAACCAGACTTCTCGGCAGATCGGTTCCGGCCGATCGCCCGGGTCACCAGGATCCGGACGCGCCCCTGCCGCCCACGTACACCCCGGCAGGGGCGCACCGCTGTCGGTGCCCGTCGGTAGGCTTTCGCCCATGCAGCCGAGCCTCGCGCCCGATGTGGCCGCCGCCAACACTCTCACCGGAAAGTGGTGTGCCGCAGCGGGTTCCGGCGACTTCGTCCTGTCCGGATGCGGAATCTGGCCGCTGCTCGCACTACTGGCCGCGACCGCCGGCGAACCAGCCCGCGGCGAACTCACCGCGGCGGCAGGCATTCCCGCCGCATCCGCCCACGACGCTGCGATCACCCTGCTGCGCCGCATCGAGTCCGCCGAATCCGTGCGCGCCGCACTCGGAGTGTGGGTGCGCGACGATATCGCCCTGCGCGACGAGTGGATCCACACACTGCCGCCGGGAACGATCGCCGCGCTGCGCGGACAGCACGGACTGGACGATTGGGCGCGTCACCATACCGACGGACTGATCGATCGCTTCCCGGTCCGGATCGGCGCGGCGACGGCAGTCGCGCTGGCCACCGCCGTCGTCGCCCGCACCGCGTGGCGGCAGAGCTTTCACGCCGATGTGCTGGAACCGACGAGCGGCCCGTGGCGAGGCCACCGCGGGCCCGCCCTCGCGCGCTACAGCACCGACCTCGGCGACGCCGCCGTGCTGATGGCCGGCACACCCGTTTCGCGCGTGGTGGTGCGTGGCGCATCCGATCTGGATGTGCACCTGTTGCTCGGCGAGGAGGGTGCCACCGCTGCGGTGGTACTGGCGGCAGGGTTGGGGGCCCTCGACGGAGCGGTGGAGACACACCGGCCCGGACCGGGCACCACTGCTCCGGGGCTCGAGGTCCGGACCGTGACCGCCGTATCGGACACCCTCCGAATCCAGGTGCCGCCCTTCGACGTTCGATCCACCCACGACCTGCTGCGCGAGCCGGAACTGTTCGGCCTGAGCGCGGCGACCACCGCGACGGACAACCCGTTCCCCGGGCTGTCTCCGGTCCCGCTACGGGTGACCGCGGCAGCCCAGGACGTCTGTGCCCGATTCACTGCCTACGGTTTCGCGGCCGCGGCCGTCACCGCGGTGCTGACGGAACCCACCGGCATGCCACCGGCGCCGGCCGATGCCCTGATGATCGCGGTGAACTTCGACCGGCCCTTCGGCTTCCTCGGCGTCCACCGTCCCACCGGACTGGCGATCGTGGCCGGTTGGGTCGCCACCCCCGCGGAGTGAACCTGCCCGGCGGATGCGAACGGTCCGGCACGCGCCGGCGTGCGCCGCGGTGCGATGATGGCCCGATGTCCGAACCGGTGGCACGCGAGCGCAGCGCGCACGAGTCCGAGCC
This sequence comes from Nocardia africana NBRC 100379, assembly GCF_001612635.1. GTDB lineage: Bacteria > Actinomycetota > Actinomycetes > Mycobacteriales > Mycobacteriaceae > Nocardia > Nocardia africana. The sequence goes on from NZ_BDAV01000007.1 coordinate 165,020, forward strand.
GGAGGAGGCCGCCGCACCGCGTCTGCTGGACTGGATCCGCATGGCCGTACTCGCGGCCGGAATACTATGCGTACTGACCGGATGGCTGCCGCGTGCCGACGCCGAGGCGAATATGCGCCGGATCGGACCGCTGCTGTTGTTTCTCGGCAGCGTGATCGTGCTGGCCCACCTGGCCCGGCGCGCACAGGTTTTCGACGTCATCGCCCATCGGATCGCGATCGCCGGGCGGGGACACTATCCGGCGCTGTTCGTGCTCTGCGTCGGTTTCGCGGCCGTGACGACGATGGTGCTCAACCTCGACACCACCGCGGTCCTGCTGACACCGGTCATGCTGGCCCTGGCCGGACCCGCGCGCATTCCGCCGCTGCCGCTGGCCATGACCACGTTGTGGCTGGCCAATACCGCGAGCCTGCTGCTCCCCGTGTCCAACCTCACCAATCTGCTCGCCGCCGACCGGATCGGCCTCGATGCCACCGGTTTCGCGGCCAGAATGTGGCTGCCCCAACTGATCTCGCTCATCGCGACCATGGCGGCGCTGTGGATCTGGTACTGGCGACGCGGCCGCCGCGGCACCGATCGCTACATGGCGCCGGCTCCGATCCGGCTGCGCAACACCCGGGATCGGGCGCTGTTCGCTACGGCCGGGGGTGCCTGCGCGCTGTTCGTCCTGGCGATTCCCTTCGTCGGCGACCACATCGGCTACGCCGCACTCGCCGCGGCGATCCTCGCGATCGCCGGATGCGCCGTATTCGACCGCGGCGCGCTGCGGCCGTCGCTGATCCCGTGGCAGCTGCTGATCTTCGTGATCGGACTGTTCCTGGTCATCCCGACCCTGGGGCGTTACGGCCTCTCGGATCTGATGGCGGCGCTCATCGGCACCGATTCCGGTACGGCCGGGGCCTATCGCGCGGCCGGTGCGGGTCTCGGCCTGTCGAATATCGTCAACAACCTGCCCGCCTACACCGCCGGTGAGGCGGTGATACCGCCCGAGCACCGAAACCAGTTGCTGTCGTTGCTGATCGGCACGAATGTGGGAGCGATAGCCACCCCGTGGGCCTCGCTGGCCACGCTGCTGTGCCTGGAGTTCTGCCGCTCGCACGCGGTCCGGGTGCCGCCGGTGCGGTTCGTCTGCACCGGGCTGGCGCTCGCGGTGGTCGCGACCGCGGGTGCCGTGGGCGGCGTTCTGCTCATGGGCTGACCACGGCGAGCACCACCTGCCGCACGGCCGCTCGCAATCTCTCGCTCTCGCCCTCGCGCACCGCCGCGAGGGCGTAATCGCTGCCCAGCATGCCGAACAGCAGGTGGCCGACCGCCTCGGCGTCGAGGTCCGGACGCGCCTCGGTCAGCAGCTTCGTGATGTGCTCGGCCCAGGTGGCATGGAATTCGGACGTGCGCGGATGCGGGGGCACACTGCGGTAGGCCGCGACCATCAGTTCGACGTTGTCGGCGACCATCGTGGCCATCGCATCGAAGAAGGCGAGCAGCCGCTCCCCCGCCGGCGCGCCCGGGCCCAGCGGCGGCGGGCCGTCGGCGATCGCCGCCCGTAGTGTTTCGGCCGGTTCGGCGACCATCGCGTGCAACAGTCCCGCGCGCGAGCCGAAACGATGAAACACCGTGCCCTTGCCGACTCCCGCCGCGGCGGCCACCCGGTCCATGGTCACCGCCTCGGCCCCACCCTCGGCCAGCAGCGCCCGAGTCGCATCGAGGATCGCGCGACGGTTGCGCGCCGCATCGGCTCGTTCTCTGCGCTGCTGCGCCACTGTGTACTCCAGTTCCGTTGACAAACTTGACCGACGGTCCATATTCTTCCTGACGAAATATCTGGACCGTTAGTCAAGTTATGAGGTCGATATGCAGGCAATCGTAATGACCGAGGTCGGCGGACCGGAGGTCCTCGTCGCGCGCGACGTGGACGAGCCCAGCCCCCAGCCCGGCGAGGTGCTGATCCGGGTGGAGGCGGTCCCGGTGCTGTATCCGGAGACGATGTTGCGTTCGGGCATGTTCCCGACACCGACGCCGACCCCGGCGGTCTTCGGGACCCAGGCGGTCGGCGTCGTCACCGCCGTCGCCGACGACGTCGACCCGGAATGGAAAGGGCAACGGGTCCTGGTGGCGCGCAACGACTTCGGCAGTTACGCCGAATGGATGTGCGCCCCCGCCGACTCCGCGGTCCGCATCCCGGACGGACTGGCCGGCGATGCCGCCGCGGCGGTCGCGATGAGCGGATCGGTGGCCCTCGCCCTGCTGGAGGCCGCGGCACTCACCGGCACCGAAACCGTGCTGATCGAGGCCGCGGCCACCGGCATCGGCGGTTACCTCACCCAGTTGGCGGCCCGATCCGGCGCCGCGCACATCATCGCCACCGCCGGCGGGGCGGCCAAAACCGAGCGTGCCCGTGAACTCGGCGCGCACACCGTCGTCGACCACCGCGATCCGGACTGGCCACGGCACCTCGGCGAACGCCTCGGAAACACCACTGTCGACGTGGTATTCGACTCGATCGGCGGCGAGAGCGCCGCGGCCGTCCTCGATCTCATGACCCCGCTGCGGGGCCGGATGCTCGGCTACGGCTGGCTGTCCGGAGCCCCCGCTCAGGTCACGACCATGGATCTGATCATGCGCGGGCTCACCTTCACCGGATGCTCCGGACCGCAGTGGCTGGCCGGGGTGGCGGCGAAGCGGGCGGCGGCATTCGAACTCGCCGCCGCCGGTGACCTCACCGTGCTGATCGACAGCGTGCTACCGCTGGCGGATGCGGCCGAGGCCCATCGACGGGTCGACGAACGCACGACCTTCGGCACGATCGTTCTGCGACCCGAGACGGCCTGAGCCCGGGACCCGGCTCACTTCGGTTGCGCCAGACAGAATGTCGTCTGCGGATCCGACAGCGTGATCACGCTGTCGGACTCCGGGCCGCACAGCGTCTCGTCGGAGTGACCGTCGATGCGCTGGGCGACACGGAAACTCGCCTCCGAGGAGGTGCAGTCGGCGTACTTGTAGCCACTGAGCGGCGAATCCGCGTAGCACAGCCCGGCTTTGAAATTCGGCGCCAGGCACAGATAGGCCAGTGTGCCGCCGTTGAGGGTTTCCTCGTACGAGGTGAAATCGGCGCCGCAATCGACCTTGTCGTTGTGTACTTGCGCGACCTTGTAGACGGCCTTGTCGGAGGTGCAGGCGACCGGTTCGGTGTCGGAATCGACGGCCGAGGCGTTGATCACGTTGATGCAGTCGCCCACCTTCGCCCGGGCGGTATCGGATTTGTTGCGATCTTTGGCAACCTGAACACCCTTGTCGACACCCTTTTCCACCGCCGAGCACCCGGTCGTGGCCAGGGTCGCCGCCGCGACGATCGCCGGGGCGAGACGCAGCGCCGTCCGCGCTGTCGCCGAAATGAACCGCATCCGTTCCACCTTTTCTAGGTCAAGTGACCGGAACAGTATGCGGGCCCGGCGGGCGTCCGGGGAATTTAGCAGGTTTGTCCGAATTCGACGGGCGTGTGTCGCGAACGCGACTCAGCCCGTGATCTCCCATTCGTGGATCGTCAGCTCCGAGGCGCCGGTGGTGTGAATGGGATCGGTGAACACCAATTCCCGTGCGGCCGAGAGGTCTTCGGCCAGGACCAGATATGCGCCGCCGCTGCCGTCGGTGAAGCGGCCGGTGCAGTCCAGCTGCCCTCGTGCGCGCACGCCGTCCAGCCATTCGCGGTGCGGTTCGATGACCGCGTCGGACCAGGCCGGGGTGCGCATCGCGAGAACGAGATATTTGATCATCACGCCCCGGTGTCGCGGCGGGTCGCGGCCGCGGCGGCGCGCACCTGGTCGGCCAGTGACACGATACGGCCGAGGACGCCGTTGACGAACGCGGGCGAATCGTCGGTCGACAGTTCCTTCGCCAGCTCGACGGCCTCGTCGACGGCCACCACGGGCGGAACATCGTTGGCGTGGAACAACTCCCACACCGCCACCCGCAGAATGGCGCGGTCCACCGCGGGCAGCCGGGCCAGGGTCCAGTCCTGCAGATAGGACTCGATGGTGCCGTCGACGCGATCCAGATCGTCGGCGACGCCTTCGACCAGGGTGCGGGTGTAGGGATTCACCGGGGCGACCTGTTCGTCGCGACCGGCCAGGTCCAAGCGCTCCGCGACCAGGTCGGCCGGGTCGATGTCGCGCGCCTCGGCCTCGAAGAGCAGATCCACGGCCCGCCGGCGGGCCTTGTGCCGGGCGCCGAGTTTCTTGTGGGTGGACTTCTTGTCCACGGGCTGATCAGCCACGATCACCATTATCCCGTTCGCAGTGTCGACGGCGGCGCGAGCAGTACCGGAAGCCGATATGCGCGCGCCGCCCATGGTTCCGGCGCCGGGCCGGTGAAGCCGGAGGATCAGGCGTTGACCCGGCCCAGATAGCCGCCGTCGCGCGAGTCGATCTTCAGCTTGTCGCCGACGTTGATGAACAGCGGCACCTGCACCTCGGCACCGGTCTCCAGCGTCGCGGGCTTGGTGCCGGCGCTGGAGCGGTCGCCCTGCAGGCCGGGCTCGGTGTGGGTGACCTCGAGTTCGACCGTGACCGGGAGCTCGACGTACAGCGGCGCGCCCTCGTGGGTGGCGACCTGCACGGTCATGTTCTCCAGCAGGAAGCCAGCGCCCTTGCCGATGGTCTGCTCGTCGATGCCGATCTGGTCGAAGGTCTCGCCGTCCATGAAGATGTAGTCCGACCCGTCGTGGTACAGGTAGGTCATATCCCGGCGGTCCACGGTGGCGGTCTCCACCTTCACGCCGGCGTTGAACGTCTTGTCGACCACCTTGCCGGACAGCACGTTCTTCAGCTTGGTCCGCACGAACGCGGGACCTTTACCCGGCTTGACGTGCTGGAACTCGACGATCTGCTGGAGCTGACCGTCGATCTTCAGCACGAGGCCGTTCTTGAAGTCGCTGGTGTCCGCCACTGTCCTCGGATCTCCTTGTTAGTACTGTTCGACGTTCTGTAGGCCGGGCCGTAAGGCCGGGCCCGGTGGGGCAGCCGGGGTCAGTCGACCACGGTGAGGTCTTTGGTGGTGTGAGTGAGCAACTCGGGACCCCCCGCACGAACCACGAGCGTGTCCTCGATGCGAACTCCGCCGCGGCCGGGGAAATACACACCTGGCTCGACGGTCACCGCCACGCCATCCAAAAGTGTACCGGTCGCGGTTTTGGCGACCGGAGGCGCTTCGTGGATCTGCAGTCCGACGCCGTGTCCGAGCCCGTGCACGAACAGGTCGCCATGGCCGGCGGACTCGATCACCGAGCGGGCCGCGGCATCGACCGCCGCACACGACACACCGGGCTTCAGCGCCTCACGGCCCGCTCGTTGTGCCTCGTATACGAGCTGATAGATCTCGCGCTGCCACTCTGTCGGCTCGCCCAGCACCAGGGTGCGCGTCATATCCGAGTGGTAGCCGCCGACCACCGCGCCGAAATCTAGCTTCACGAAATCGCCCGCGGACAGCACCGCGTCGGTCGGGCGATGATGGGGCACTGCGGAATTGGCGCCGGCGGCCACGATGGTCTCGAAGGCGATCGCGTCGGCGCCGTGCTCGAACATCAGCCATTCCAGCTCGCGGGCGACCTGACGCTCGGTGCGGCCCGGGCGCAGCCCTCCTCGTTCGAGGAGGGTCGCCAGCGCGGCGTCGGCAGCCGCGCACGCCGCCCGCAGCTGCTCCACCTCGTAGTCGTCCTTGACCGTGCGCAGCTGTTCGACCAGACCGGGCGCGGGGACGAATTGGAGGCCACTGCCCTGCTCGACGAAGCCGCGGTGCTGGTCGACGGTCACGACGTGACTTTCGAAGCCGACGCGGCCGATCTGCCATTCCCCGGCCAGTTCGACCAATCGGCGCGCACTGGCGCGAGCGATCTCGGCGCGCACGTCGGGCACCTGTTCGCCGACCTGGGTCAGGTAGCGGCCGTCGGTGCAGATGACGGTCCGCTCCCCGTCCTCGCCCACCTGGCTGCCGTCCCACGAGTGCACGAGCAGGGCGGCGTTGGAGCCGGTGAAGCCGGTCAGGTACCGGATATTCACCAGATCGGTCACCAGCAGGGCATCGACCCCGTTCTCCACCAACAGGTCTCGCAACCCGGCCCGACGCGCCGCGTGGTCGGGACGCCGGGCACCGTCATCAGCAGACATGGCTGCCACGCTACCGCTGTCGTATTGCGACGCCGTCACGCCGTCACCCGCGACCCACGCCGCGACCGGCGGCGAGCGGGTGTTACCCATCGCGTGTTCACAACTGTTGCGGTTGTCCACATTTCGGATTCGCGGGCCCGGGCCGCCCCTCGGCGCGAGCGAGGATGAGTGCCATGACCACCACCGCCTACCTCGCGCTGATCGTCTGGTGCGTTGCGCTCAGCGCGCTCGACATCCGGACCGGGCGACTGCCCGACGTGCTCACCCTGCCGGGTGCGGCGGTGATGCCGATGCTGGCGGCATCGACCGGCCGCGCGGCTGTCGCGATCGCCGGCGCGCTGCTGCTCGCCGTGCCGTATCTGCTGGTGCACCTCATCGAGCCGGCGGCGTGCGGGGCCGGAGATGTGAAATTGGCGCTCGGCACCGGCGCGGCCGCGGCGCTGGGCGGGCCGTCGTGCTGGGTGTCGGCGGCGATCGGCGCACCCCTGCTGACCGCGTCGGCCGGAGTCGGTGCGCTGGTCGCGGCACGGGCCGCCGCGGCAGGAGGTTCGGATCGTCGTCGCGGTGTCTCGGGTGCCCCGATCACGCTGCCACACGGGCCCGCGATGTGCCTGGCTACCGTTGCGGCACTGTGGCCCACGGTATAGCCGCGCGGACACCGATGTCCGGGGAACCGTTGTGACGTGGAAAGATGGAGGTCGTGTTGCGCTGGATTACTGCTGGTGAGTCTCATGGTCCCGCCCTTGTCGCCATCGTCGAGGGGATGGTGGCCGGTGTCGAGGTGACCTCGGCCGATATCGCCGCCCAACTGGCGCGGCGACGACTGGGCTACGGCCGCGGCGCGCGAATGAAGTTCGAGGCCGACAAGGTCACCGTGATCGGCGGTATCCGCCACGGGCGCACCATGGGCGGCCCCGTCGCGATCGAGATCGCCAATTCCGAATGGCCGAAGTGGACCGAGGTCATGGCCGCCGACCCCGTCGACGAGGCCGAACTGGCCGAACTGGCCCGCAACGCCCCGCTGACGCGCCCCCGTCCCGGCCACGCCGATTACTCGGGGATGCTCAAATACGGCTTCGACGACGCCCGCAACGTGCTCGAACGGGCCAGCGCCCGCGAAACCGCCGCCCGCGTCGCCGCGGGCACGGTGGCACGGCAGTTCCTGCGCCAGGCCCTCGGCGTCGAGGTCGTCTCCCATGTGGTCTCGATCGGCACCGCGGCGGCGCGCCCGGGTTTCGTGCCCACCGCCGACGATCTCGAGGCCGTGGATGCCAGCCCGGTCCGCGCATTCGATCCCGAGGCCGAAGCCGCGATGATCGCCGAGATCGAGGCCGCCAAGAAGGACGGCGACACCCTCGGCGGCGTCGTCGAGGTCGTGGTCACCGGCCTGCCGGTCGGCCTGGGATCGTTCGTCAGCGGTGAACAGCGTCTGGATTCCCGCTTGGCCGGTGCCCTGATGGGGATTCAGGCCATCAAGGGTGTCGAGGTCGGCGACGGATTCGAGACCGCGCGGCGTCGCGGCAGCGCCGCCCACGACGAAATGCGGCCCGGCCCCGACGGGGTGCTGCGTTCCACCAACCGCGCGGGCGGCCTGGAGGGCGGCATGACCAACGGCGAAGCCCTGCGTGTGCGCGCGGCGATGAAGCCCATCTCCACCGTTCCGCGCGCGCTGTCCACCGTGGATATGGCCACCGGCGACGAGGCGGTCGCCATCCATCAGCGCTCCGACGTCTGCGCGGTGCCCGCCGCCGGTGTGGTCGCCGAGGCCATGGTCGCGCTCGTGGTCGCACAGGCGGTGCTGGAGAAGTTCGGCGGTGATTCCCTCGCCGAGACCGTCGACAATCTCACGACGTACCAGAAGCGTATCCAGACCCGCCCGCACATCCCGGGCGTCGTGGCGTCGGAGGCATGAATGGCTGATCCCGCGCGCGGCACCGCCCGGGTCCGGCGCCCGGGACAGCCGTCGTGATCGTCCGCAGCGACCCCAGCCGGCCCAGTGTGATCCTCATCGGCCCGCCCGGGGCCGGTAAGTCCACCATCGGGCGCAAGCTCGCCCGTGAACTCGGCGTCTCGCTCTACGACACCGACGCCGGGATCGAACAGGACACCGGTCGCAGCATCCCCGAGATCTTCGCCACCGACGGCGAACCGGAGTTCCGGCGCATCGAGGAGCGCGTGGTACGCCGCGCGATCCTCGCCGAACACGGCGTCGTATCCCTCGGCGGCGGTGCGATCCTGTCCGCGGCGACCCGGGAGTTGCTGCGCGGGCGGACGGTGGTGTACCTGGAGATCAGCGTGGCCGAGGGACTGCGCCGGACCGGGGCGTCGACGAATCGGCCGCTGCTCAACGGCGACGATCCGAGCGCGAAATATCGCGAACTCATGCGCGTGCGCCGCCCGCTGTATCGCGAGGTGGCCTCTATCCGGATTCGCACCGACGGCCGCAGTCCCGGCCGCGTCGTCCGTGCCATCCTCGCCAAACTCGGCGTCGAACCGGCCGAAACACCGGCGCCGCAACCGGATCCGCCGAGTCCCGAACCGGCGGGCACCCGGCGCTCCCGCCCGCGCGGGCGCCGGCGCCGCACGCGCGCCGCGGCCGACGGCGCCACCAGGACCACATCCGAGCCCGGTGAAACCGATGCGGCACACTCGGATTCGACCGAGGCGGACCGAACCCAGCCCCGCCGCCGAGCCCGGCGGTCCCGCCGCGGCGGCCGCCGGCACTCCCGCAACCGGACCGACACACCGCCCATCGGAGCCGCCTCGGAGCGTCCCACGGCCTCACCCGAATCGGCGGCGGCCGGCGCGGGCGCGAAACCGGCTGCCGCGCAGTCGAATGCACGACCGGGACGGGTCCGTCGCACGGCCACCCGTGCCGCCGGCCCTCCCGCCTCGAGTCAGAACCCCCATGCGGCGACGGCGCCGCATCCGGAACCGGTGTGCCCGGTCCGCTCCGGTCCGGAGACGCGGCCGTCGCCCGGAGCCGATGAAACACCCTCGCCCGCCGGCCATTTCGCGGGTAACACCGCGCAGACCGCGCACGAATCGGCGCCCGGGGCCGGCCGGTCCCGGCGCGCCCGCGCCCGCCGGGCACGCCTACGACGAGCACTAGAGGAATCGGAGCAGCACATATGAGCGAGCCCACCCGCATCGAGGTCCGAACCGCCGATCCGTATCCGGTGATCATCGGCCGGGGGCTGCTGGGCGAACTGGTCGAGCAGGTCGCCCGTCATCCCGGCGTGCGGACGGTGGCGATCTTCCATCAGCCGCCGCTGACCGAGACCGCCGAGGTGGTGCGGCAGGCGCTCGCCGAGCAGGCCGTCGGCTCGCATGGTGAGACCCTCGACGCGCATCGCATCGAAATCCCGGATGCCGAGGCGGGGAAGGATCTGCCCGTCGCCGGATTCTGCTGGGAGGTGCTCGGCCGCATCGGCCTCACCCGTCAGGACGTCGTGATAAGCCTCGGCGGCGGTGCGGCCACCGATCTGGCCGGATTCGTCGCCGCCACCTGGATGCGCGGCGTGAAGGTCGTCCACGTGCCGACCACACTGCTCGCGATGGTCGACGCGGCCGTCGGGGGCAAGACCGGAATCAACACCGAGGCCGGGAAGAACCTGGTCGGCTGCTTCCACGAACCGTCGGCCGTACTGGTGGATCTGGTCACCCTCGAGACCGTGCCGCCCAACGAGATCGTTGCCGGAATGGCCGAGATCATCAAGGCCGGGTTCATCGCCGACCCGGTGATCCTCGACCTGATCGAACGCGATCCCGCCGCGGCGCTGGACCCGAAGGGCGACGTGCTGCCGGAGTTGGTCCGCCGGGCGATCCAGGTGAAGGCCGACGTGGTGGCCGCCGATCTCAAGGAGGCGAGCCTGCGCGAGATCCTCAACTACGGCCACACCCTCGGCCACGCGATCGAACGGCGGGAGCGCTACCGGTGGCGCCACGGTGCGGCGGTCTCGGTCGGCCTCGTCTTCGCGGCCGAACTCGGCCGGCTGGCCGGACGCCTGGACGACGCGACCGCCGACCGGCACCGAGCGATTCTGGAGAGCGTCGGCCTGCCGACCACCTATGACGCCGACGCGCTGCCGCAGTTGCTCGAAACCATGCAAACCGACAAGAAGACCCGCTCGGGCATCGTCCGATTCGTCGTCCTCGACGGTCTGGCCAAGCCGGGCCGCCTGGAGGGTCCCGATCCGTCGCTGCTGGCCGCGGCGTATGCGACCATCGCCCGCGAGGACAGCCCCGCGGGCGGAATTCTGCTCTGACACACGAAAATCCGGGCCGCGGACAGGATCCGCGGCCCGGATGAGCCGATCATTCGGCGATCAGGCCGGGGAGGCCGCCGCCGGAGGTGCCGAGGAGTCGCGTTTGCGCTGATCCCGGCCCACCAGGAGACGGCCGATCGCCACACCGACCATCGCCGGAATGAAGATCATCAGCACGATGAACGAGGCGCCGGCGGTCAGTTCGAACAGCAGACCGTTGTCGCCCAGATCGAACTTCGGCACGAAATCCAGCAGCCACGCCACCAGCCCGCTGCCCACACCACCGACCACACCGGCCTTCAGCCAGCGCATGGTGAGGTCGGCACCGCCGCGCTCCGGGTCGGGATAGGCCCGCCGATCACTGCGACCGTCGATCAGCCCCCAGGCCACGCCCGCGACGACCAGCACGACCAAGCAGAGGATGCGCATCCACGAGCCGTTGGTCGGCCAGTAGATCATGCCGAAACCCAGCAGGGTTCGCAGTACGACGGTCAGCGCACCGAGGACTATGGCGCGCAACACCCACGAATTCATGTCGATCACCTTAGCCTGTGTTGTGACGTCATCGAATTGGAACCGGTTCTAGAGATCACGAAGATCCAGAGCCGCCGCCATCGCCGCCCGTGGCGCGGCCCGGCCGGTGAACTGTTCGACCTGGCCGTAGGCCTGATTCAGCAGCATCTGCAATCCACTGATGACGGTGTGTCCCGCCTGTCGTACAGCTGTCGCCAGCGGGGTCGGCCACGGATCGTAGATCGCGTCCAGCACCACCGGCGCCGCCGCGACCGCCTCGGCCACCACCGCCGCACCGGCGGCCGGCACCGAGCTGACCACCGCGTCGGCGCGCGCGCATGCCGCGCGCACCCGCTCGGGGTCGAAACCGGCGAATTCGGTCGCCAGCCCGAGCTGCCGGGCCAGCGCGAGAGTCGGCTCGGCTCGCTCGGCGTCGCGGGCGACCACGGTGACCGTCTCGGCGCCGAGTTCGGACAGTGCCAGCAGCGCCGGCCGCGCGGTGCCGCCCGCGCCGAGCACCACCGCTCGGCGCACCGATTCCACCCCACCGCCCTGCAGGGCGCCACGCACGCCGTCCACATCGGTGCAATCGGCTCGCCACCCGTTCGCGGTGCGCACCAGGGTGTTGGCGGAACCGACCAGAACGGCGCGCTCGGTCCGTTCGCCGGCGTAGTTCAGAGCCGCGACCTTGCCGGGCATGGTCACCGACAGACCCACCCAGGAGGAGTCCAAGCCGTCGACGAGGGCGGGCAGTTGCTCGCCGGTGCATTCGATGCGTTCGTAGGTCCAGTCCAGGCCCAGCGCACGATAGGCGGCCAGATGCAATTGCGGCGACCGCGAATGCGCGATGGGGCTGCCCAATACCGCTGCTTTGCGTCCGGATCCCGGCGGCGGCCCTGTGCCGGACGCCGTCCCGTTATCGGCCACTGTCGAGAATTCCGCTCTGCTGGGCGCGTTGGATATTGCGTAGATGTTCGCTGTAGCTCTCGGCGAACATGGTGGTCCCCTGTTTGTCGACGGTGACGAAGTACAACCACGGTCCCGGCGCCGGATTCTCCACCGCGCGCATGGCATCCAGCGACGGCGAGGAGATCGGCGTAGCCGGCAGCCCCGGCATGGCGTAGGTGTTCCACGGCGTCTTGCGGGCCCGGTCGGCATCCGTGGTGGCGACCTCGGTGCGGTCGAGGGTGTAGTTGACCGTGGAATCGAGCTGCAGCGGCTGATCGACCGCGAGCCGATTCACGATCACGCGGGCCACCTTCGACATGTCCTGCGGCAAGGCCTCCCGTTCGACCAGCGAGGCCGCGATCAGCGTCTGGTAGGGATTCAGTTTGTTGGTCGCCCCCGACTGCAGCAGTCCGGTGGTCTCGTAGCCGGCAGCGCTCTCGCTGACCAGCTGCGCCAGAATCTGCTCGGGCGTGCCGGACGGATCGAAATCCCAGGTGCCCGCCGCGATCATCCCCTCGAGCTGGCGGGTGCGATCGGGAACCTTGCGCACCGCGTCGACGGCCCAGGCCGGAACACCCAGCGCGGTCGCGTCGGCAGTGGCCCCGGCGGCATCGAGTTGTTCGTAGGTGACGCACTTCTTGTCCGCACCGGTCCCGACGCAACTGGCGTCGGCGATCTTGCGGTAGATGCCCTCGTTGCGGGCCCCGGTGTTCACATCCGTGGAGTCGTGCAGCCGCCGTCCCTCGGAAACCACCACGTTGCCCACCCGCGAGGTCTTCTTCAGCAGGGCCGCGACCGCGTCGGCCCCCTTGCTGTGCGTCGGTAGCGCGTAATAGCCCGGCTGCACCGAGGTGATGCCCGAATTGCGCACGGCCGCTTGGTAAAAGGCCCCGCTGCTGCGGACGATCCCCCTCTCGACCATGGTCTGCGCGATCTGTTCGGCGGTGTCACCGGTGTGCACCTGGACCACGGCCAGCGGACCGGGCGGTCCGTCGAAATCCTCCGGTCCGCCCATGGAGCGGATGAACTTGTATCCGGCGTAGCCACCGGCCACCACGAACAGGACGACGAACACACACCCCAGAACGAGCAGATTCCGGCGGCGGCGCTGCCGCTCGGCGGCCTTACGAGAGGCCACGCGGGTGCGGCGACCTCGACCACCGGACGAGCCCGATCGCGTAGCGCGAGCCCGCTGTTCACCCGCGGACTTACCGGTGGAACCGCGCCGGCTCCCCCGCTGCGCCTCCCGCAGCGAGGCCGCTCTCGCCCGGGCGCCGCGCCCGGCGGCCGCGGGCGCCGGTTCCGGGTCCTCGTCGGCGACCGGTTCGAGATCGGTGTCGGCGTCGTACTCGTCGCGACGATAGCGATGGACGCTGCCGCCGGTCCGCTCGTACGCCGGTTCGGCGTAGTCGTCGGCGTAATCCGGGTCGGCGTAGTCGGGATCCGCGTATCCGGCGTCGGCGAGCTCGTGGTCGTAACGAGCGTCGTACCCGGCGGCGTCGGCGTACTGCGCGACCGGCTCGTCCTCGTCGACGTAGCGCGGGATGACGGCGGTGTCGTCGTCCTCGTAGTCGTCCCACTCGTCGGTGGCGCTGCGGTGGGCACCGCCGCGCCGGTAACGCCGCTGCTGCTCGTCGGCGCGCCTGCGCGAGCGTTCTCCGGCCCGGGACCAGCGGTCACTCATCCGACCACCTGGCCTCGTCTGCACCGGCCGAGTTCAACACCGCACTCCGTTCGTCCAACCACCCTTGCAGGATCGACACGGCGGCCGCCTGGTCGATCACCTGCCGCCGGCCGCGCGCGCGAACACCACTGTCCCGCAATGCACGTGCAGCAGACACCGTAGTCAAACGTTCGTCGGAAAGTCGTATCGGCACACCAGGAATCATGGCCCGCAAACGTCGCGCGAACCGGGCCGCCAACTGGGCGGACGAGCCGCTGGCCCCACGTAATGTGCGTGGTAGACCGACGATTACCTCGACTGCCTCGTATTCCCGCACAATCTCGGCTACCCGGAGCAAATCGGTTGCCGGACCGCGTTTTCCACCCTTGACGGTCGGTACCGTCTCCACCGGGGTCGCCAATATCCCGTCCGGATCACTGGCGGCGACGCCGATGCGCACGGTCCCCACGTCGATGCCGATCCGCCGGCCGCGACCGGGATCGGTGCGCGCGTCGGGGCGTTCGGCCGGGATGTCCTCCGGCCGGGCGGCCCCGGCTTCCGGAGCCGCCCCCGATCGGGACGGCTCCGGTTCCGAAGGCTCCGAATTCTCGGAATTGTCCATCAGGCGGCGATCTCGGCCACCCGTGCGCGCACGCCGGCCAGACCGGCCTCGATACCGGACGGATCGGAGCCGGCGCCCTGCGCCATCTCCGGCTTGCCGCCGCCGCGGCCCGCGATACTCGGGCCGAAGCTGCCGACCAGCTCGCCGGCCTTGACGCCGAGCTCCTGGGCGGGCTTGTTCACCGCGACCACGAACGGCACCTTGCCGTCGGCGTTGCCGAGCAGAACGACCACCGCCGGCTCGCTGCCGAACCGGCCGCGGATATCGGTGGCCAGGGTCCGCAGATCGCCCGCGCCGACGCCCTTGGGTGCGGCGGCCGCGACCAGCAGCACCTTGCCGACCCGCTGCGCCTGCTCGACGTAGGTACCGGCCTGTGAGAGCACGGCCGCGGCCTTGGTGCGCTCGAGTTCCTTCTCGGCGACCTTCAACCGTTCCACCAGTTGCTCGACCCGGGCCGGCACATCCTCGGAGGGCACCTTCAGCGAGGCGGCCACACCGGCCAGCAGGGCCCGCTCCTTGGCCAGATATTTGTAGGAATCCAGCCCGACGAAGGCCTCCACGCGGCGCACGCCGGAACCGACCGACGATTCACCGAGCAGTGTGATCGGCCCGATCTGCGACGAGTGCTCGACGTGGGTACCGCCGCACAGTTCCATCGAGAACGGCCCGCCGATCTCGACCACACGCACCTCGGACCCGTAGTTCTCGCCGAACAGCGCCAGGGCGCCCATCGCCTTGGCCTTGGGCAGATCGGTGACGAAGGTGTTCACCGGGAAGTCCGAGCCGACGGCATCGTTGGACACCGCCTCGATATCGGCCTTCTGCGACTCCGAGAGCTGGCCCTGCCAGTTGAAGTCGAACCGCAGATATCCGGGCTTGTTCAGCGAACCGGCCTGCACCGCGTTGGGGCCCAGCACCTGCCGCAGCGCCGCATGCACCATGTGCGTGCCGGAGTGCCCCTGGGTGGCGCCGCGCCGCCACGCCGGATCGACCTGGGCGAGTACGGCATCGCCCTCGGTGATCTGACCGCGCTCGACGGTGGTCTTGTGCACCCACAGCTTCTTGGCGATCTTCTGGACGTCGTTGACGCGCAGTTCCGTGCCCGAGGCGGTGATGCTGCCGCGGTCGGCGATCTGACCACCGGATTCGGCGTACAGCGGACTGCGATCGAGGATGACCTCGACATCCTGCCCGGCGGTCGCGGTGGGGACGCGGACGCCATCGGCGATGAGGGCGAGAACCCGTGCCTCGGTGGCGAGTTCGTCGAAGCCGGTGAATTCGGTGGCGCCGCGGTCGACCAGTTCCTTGTAGATCGACAGGTCGGCGTGGGCGTGCTTGCGAGCCTGCGCGTCGTCCTTGGCTCGCCGGCGCTGCTCGGCCATGAGCGTGCGGAACCCGGACTCGTCGACCTCGAGCCCGGCCTCGGCGGCCATCTCCAGGGTCAGATCGATCGGGAAACCGTAGGTGTCGTGCAGGGTGAACGCCTCACTGCCCGCGAGGGTGCGCCCCCCGGCGGCCTTCACCTCGGCGACGGCGTCGTCGAACAGCTTCGACCCGGTGCTCAGCGTCTTGAGGAAGGCGGTCTCCTCGCCGACGGCGACGGTCTCGATGCGGGTGAAGTCGGTGGCCAGTTCCGGATACGAGGGCGACATGAGATCGCTGACGACCTTCATGAATTCGCCGATCACCGGCTTCTCGGCGCCCAGCAGCCGGGCCGAGCGCACGATCCGGCGCAGCAGCCGGCGCAGCACGTAGCCGCGGCCGTCGTTGCCGGGGTTGACGCCGTCGGCGATCAGCATCGCCGAGGTGCGGGCGTGGTCGGCGATGACCCGGAAGCGCACGTCGTCGGCGTGTTCGACGCCGTAGCTCTTACCGGTCAGCTCCTCGGCCTTGGAGATGATCGGGCGCAGCAGATCGGTTTCGTAGACGTTGTCCACGCCCTGCAGCAGCATCGCCACGCGTTCGATGCCCATCCCGGTGTCGATGTTCTTCTTCGGCAGCGACCCCACCGGCGGATAGCCCAGCTTGGGGCTCTGTTCGCCGCGGATGTCCTGCATGAACACGAGATTCCAGATCTCGAGGTAGCGATCCTCGTCGGCGACCGGGCCGCCCTCGGCACCGTATTCCGGTCCGCGGTCGTAGTAGATCTCCGAACACGGCCCGCCGGGACCGGGCACGCCCATATCCCAGTAGTTATCCTTGCCGTCGCGGAACTGGATGCGTTCGGTCGGGATTCCGGCGACGCGATGCCAGATCTCGGCGGCCTCGGGATCACTCTCGTAGGCGGTGACCCAGATCCGCTCCGGATCGAAGCCGAATCCGCCCTCCTCCTGAGATTTGCTGATCAGTTCCCAGGCGAAGGTGATGGCACCTTCCTTGAAGTAGTCACCGAAGGAGAAGTTGCCCGCCATCTGGAAGAAGGTGTTGTGGCGGGTGGTGACGCCCACCTCTTCGATATCGCCGGTACGCACACACTTCTGCACGCTGGTCGCGCGCGCGAACGGCGGCGCCTCCTGGCCCAGGAAATACGGCTTGAACTGCACCATGCCCGCATTGACGAACAGCAGGTTCGGGTCCGGCAGGATCAACGAGGCACTCGGTACCTCGGTGTGGCCGGCACGGACGAAGTGGTCCAGGAAACGCCGTCGGATCTCGTGGGTCTGCACGAATATCCAGCCTACCGGGCGCGGTCCAGCCGGTTTTCAGCGGTCGTGCGGCGCGCCCCCGGCTCAGCGGCCTCGGACGATGCGGCGCAACTTGGTGACCCGCGGCCCGATCTCACGCTCGTAGCCGTGATCGGTCGCGGTGTAGTAGTCGGTGCCGACCAGTTCGTCGGGCGGGTACTGCTGCGCGAGGATTCCGTCCGGGTGGTCGTGCGGATACTTGTAGCCCTGCGCATTGCCGAGCTTCGCCGCGCCCGCGTAATGCCCGTCGCGCAGGTGAGGCGGCACCGCGCCGGCCTTACCGGCCGCGATATCGGACATGGCCGCGCCGATGGCCGCCGCGACCGCACCGGATTTGGGTGCGGTGGCGACGTGGATGGTGGCGTGCGCGAGCGCCAGTTGCGCCTCCGGCATACCGACCAACTGCACCACCTGCGCGGCGGCGACCGCGGTCTGCAGGGCGGTCGGATCGGCCATGCCGACGTCCTCGGACGCCTGGATCATCAATCGCCGCGCGATGAAGCGCGGATCCTCGCCCGCGCTGATCATGCGGGCCAGATAGTGCAGCGCAGCGTCGACATCCGACCCGCGCAGCGATTTGATGAACGCGCTGATCACGTCGTAGTGCTGATCGCCGGCGCGGTCGTAGCGCACCGCGGCCTTGTCGACACTGGCCTCCACCAGATCCACGTCCACCGTGCCGTCGAGCGACGATTCCGCCGAAGCCTCCAGGGCGGTGAGCGATCGGCGCGCGTCGCCACCGGCGATGCGGACGATGTGGTCGAGCGCCGCCTCGGTGACGGTGTACTGCCCGGCCAGCCCTCGCTCGTCGTCGATCGCGCGACGCAACACGGTGCGAATATCGCTTTCCGACAACGACTTCAACTGCAGTACCAGCGAGCGCGACAGCAGCGGCGACACCACCGAGAAGGACGGGTTCTCCGTCGTCGCCCCGACCAGCAGCACCACCCGGTTCTCCACCGCGGCCAGCAGGGCGTCCTGCTGGGTTTTCGAGAACCGGTGCACCTCGTCGATGAACAGCACGGTCTGCTCCCCCGCCAGCAGCCGCCGCCGCGCCAGCTCGATGACCGCCCGCACCTCCTTCACCCCCGCCGACAACGCCGAGAGCGCCTCGAAGCGACGGCCGGTGGCGGTCGAGATGAGGGCGGCCAGCGTCGTCTTGCCCGTTCCTGGCGGGCCGTAGAGCAGCACCGATGCCGCGCCCGATCCTTCGATCAGCCGGCGCAGCGGCGATCCGGGACCGAGCAGATGCTGTTGGCCGACCACTTCGTCCAGGCTCGCCGGCCGCATGCGCACCGCCAGCGGCGACATCCGCCCCGCCGGCGGTAGTGCGGTGGATATGCCGGACGACTCCTCCACCTCCGGCGCCTCGAACAACCCTTCGCTCACGCCTCGACGGTACCGATGAGCACCGACATTCAGGGCAACGTGGGGTCGGGGCGCAGCATCCGCGCGGCCTGCGCCTCGATGGAGGCGCGCAGTTCGGCGTCGGTCAGCTCGCGCAGGCCCGCGGCGCTGCGCAGGAACGGCTCGAGCAGTTGCCAGCCCATCGCGAACGCGGCCAGATGCGCCACCGCCAGTCCGGCGGCGCGGTCGCTGTCCATCTGCGGCCGGAGATTCTCGATGAGCATCGCCACCACGGGGAACTGTTCTTGCAGCTCACCGACCGGATAGCCGTCGAGGATGCAACGGGCCAGCACGGTCAGATGCCGGCGCAGCCGGGGATCGGTGGCGGTGAGCTGTCCGGCGGCGGCCAGCGCGCCCGATTGTTCGCCGAGATAGCTCAGCACGGCGCCGACCAGCTTGTCCTTCGCACCGAGATGCCGGAACACCAGGCCGTGGTTGACCCCCGCACGCTCGGCGATGTCCCGGATCGAGGTGGCGGCCGGGCCGCGTTCGGCGAACAGGTCGGCGGCGGCCTCGGTGACCGCCGCGACGACCGCCGCACGACCGACCGGTCCGGTGCCGGAGTCGTCGCGACGCGGAGTCGATGGCGGGTTCTCGGACATCGGGCTACAGTAGCGAATACCGGTGTAGTCAATTGACTACAGTCGTCCGATCGCCGAAGGAACCACCATGACGCAGACCACCGCCGCGCAGACCGAACCGCGTCCGCACTACCCCGTGAGCTCGTTTCCCTTGCCGGGATTTCCGCTGATCGCGGGCCCGTTCACCCATCTGGTCGCCGAACGCGACCGCCTGGCCGCGCTGCGCTGGCAGCATTTCGACGCCCGGCAGGCCGGCGTCACCCTCGGTGCGGAGATCAGCGGCGTGGATCTGACCCGCGAGCTGCCCGCGGAGGTGATCGCCGAACTGCGCCGGGCACTGCACGAGTACAAGGTGCTGTTCTTCCGCGAGCAGCCGCTGACGCCCGCGCAGCACGTCGCGTTCGCGGCGCGCTTCGGCACCCTCGAGGTGCATCCGTTCATCCCGTCCAACACCGAGCAGCCGGAACTGGTCCGCTTCGAGAAGACGCCGGCCATGGCGGGCGTCGAGAACATCTGGCATCACGACGTGACGTGGCGGCCGCAGCCGTCGATGGGCGCGATCCTGCATGCCGTCGCCGTTCCCGAGATCGGCGGCGACACGCTGTTCTCGGATATGTACGCCGCCTACGAGGCCCTCGATGCCGAGACGCGGAACCGGATCGACGACCTCACCGCGACCCACGACTACACCCGCGCCTTCGGCCGCGGCCAGGACGCCGAGACGCAGGAGGCGATGCGGGCACAGCATCCGCCGGTCAGCCACCCGGTGGTGTGCACGCACGAGGCGACCGGACGCCGCCACCTGTACGTCAACCGGATCTTCGTGGACCGTATCGACGGCCTGGATCCCGAGGCGAGCCACGAACTGCTGGACCGGCTCTGCCGCCAGGCCGACTACCCCGAACACCAGGTGCGGCTGCACTGGGAGCCCGACACCGTCGCCTTCTGGGACAACCGGGCCGTGCAGCACTATGCCGCCAGCGACTACTGGCCGCAGACCCGGATCATGGAGCGGGCTTCGATCGTCGGGCCGCGCCCGGCCCGCTGAGTCACTTCTCCCAGAGTTCCTCGAGGGTGGCGGAGACATGCTCGGCGAAGTCGCCGAGCGTGTCGTCGCCGGTGCAGCGCGCGTCCTCGGCGAGAGCCGCCCAGCGATTGATCAGGGCGGCCGAGCGCGGCACCGACAGGCCGTGTTCGCGGGCCGCGGCGATGCGGGTGTGGTCGGCGGGCAGGAACCAGAACGTCGTCAGCCAGACCCAGATGAGCCGGGCCTCGAGGATGCGTTCGGCCAGCAGATCGTCGTCGGCGAGAGCCGGCCACACACCGACGACCTCCGAGCGCCAGGCCTCGACCATCTGATGCGCCCGCTCGCGGGAGAGTTCGAAGTCGCAGAGGCAGCCGGGGAACGACACCAGCGCGTAGGCGATGTCGAGGGTGGCGTCGCGGAAACCGCCCCATTCGTAGTCGAGGAACCGGGCGCCCTCGTCGTTGAGGATCACGTTGTCGGGGCACAGGTCGGAGGGGCTGAACGCGCGGAAGCGGCCCGCGGAGAAGAGGCGATTGCCCCGCACGATGCGTTCGGCGATCTCACCGGGCACGTCGATGCCGACCTCGCGGGCCAGCATCCCGGGCACCTCGCCGATCGCGGCTTCGGCCTGCTGGGCGATGCCGTCGACCCGGTGCACCACCTCCACCCGCCGCAGCAGCGCGACGAAATCGGCCTCCCGGCCGACGGTTGCCGCGTGCATGCGGCCCAGTGCCTGCGCGAACGCCATCTGGGCGTTGCGGGTGGCGGGTTCGGCGCCGGTTTGCAGCACCGAGGTGAGCGACATGTTCTCGCCCAGATCGCTGAGGATCAGCAGCCGATCCGGCAGGCTGTGCGCCAGCAGATAGGCGCCGGGACGGTGCTCGCTGCTGAGCGCGGTGGTGAACTGGTAGGACACCGCCTCCCGCAGGAACGCCGAATCGATACTCGCGACCCCGGGCGCCAAACCACCGATCCGGCGCTCCTGCGCGGCGCCACGGACCTGCTTGACGATCAGGGTACGGGGAAGCGAGAACGAGTTCTCCGCCACGCGTACGCGCAGCACCGTCGTCCTGCCACTTCCGCTGAGTTCGATCGGATCGCTCAGCTTCACCGCAGCACCCATGCGCTTCGTAAGCAACTGTTGTGCCGCGGACACGACTTCGGCGGCGCGTTCGGCCAATAGTGCGGTCATCGCCAACCAAGTTACTCGCTCCAGGTCACTTTCAGCGAGCGGTTCGGCAACCTTTCGCGCGTCGTCGGCGTGTCCCCGCCGAGCGGCTGCGACCTGACCGAGATGCTCATTACGCTCATCGTCGGCCGGGTCGCGGATCCGGCACGATACCGCGGCCCGTCGCTTGACACGCCCGGCCGTGTCCGGTTGTGTCGAAATCTCAACTGCAGTGTGCCGCACCAGAACCCAGGTGATTCGAAAGGTCCGACGATGACCGACTCCCCGCAGTCCGCGCCCCGCGACACCGGCGAAGGCGGTGAACGGCGACCGGAGAGCCGGCCCGGGCAGCATCCCACCGGTCCCGCACGACCCGGCGCCGGAACAGGCGAACATCCCGCAACGCCGGGCCGGCCCGAAATGGCCGGGGCCGCGGGATATCCGCAGTTCGAGGGCACCGGCGCAGCGCAGCACGGCACCGCGCAGTACGGCGGGGCTCCGGCCGAGCCGCCGTCGGTCACCCCGGGCGGGGTGCCCCCGGTGGCGCCGGCGCCCGGCGCGCAGGGGCAGCAAGGGCCCACCTACGGTCCGCCCGGCAGCGTCCCGCCGGGCGCCTATCCGCCGCCCGCCGATCCGACGTGGGGCGCAGCGGATACCGGCATGCCACCGCAGGGCGCGCCCGGTTACGGCGCGCCGCCCGGATACCCGGGCGCACCGGGTTACGCCGCGGCGCCGGGTCTGAATATCGGCCGGGCGCTCGGCTTCGCGTGGGATCGCTTCCGCGCCAATCCGATTCCCTGGGTGGCGATCACGCTCGTCGGATTCGTCGCCTACCTGATGGTGACGGTCGTGGTGAACGTCACGCATATGAACTCACTGGTGCCGGTGATGCTCATCGGCTTGCTCGCGGCGGTCGTGGTCTGGCTGCTGCAGGCGGCGATGATCCGCGGCGCGCTGTACGAAACCGACGGCACGCCACCGGATTTCGCGTCGTTCTTCGGCTTCGTCAACGCCGGCAACGTGCTGATCACCGCCCTGCTCGTCTTCGTGGCGGCCTGCATCGGCGCGGTGCTGTGCATCGTACCGGCGCTCGTCGTGGGCTATCTGTGCATGTTCTCGCTGCACTACGTCATCGACCAGGACCTCGATCCGTTCAGCGCGATCAAATCCAGTGTGCAACTGGTGGTCTCGAACTTCGTCCCGACGCTGCTGCTGGCCCTGACCGTCGCCGCGCTGACGATCGTCGCCACCGCGCTGTGCGGCATCGGCCTGCTGGTGGTGGGACCGCTCACCGTCATCGCGGTCACCTACTCCTACCGGATGCTCACCGGCGGACTGATCGCCTGAGCCGCCACCTCGGCCCCTGTCGTCTGCACGATCGTCCGGCACCAGGTGGGCCGGACGATCGTGCAGACCAACCGGTGTGCGGCCGCCGCTGCCCACAACGACGGCGGCACACCCGGTTTCGGATCAGGGCTACGTGGTCTTCGGCTTGCCGTGCTCGTCGAGCACCACGTCGAGGCCGGCTTCCTTGCGCTGCTGCGCGGTGATCGGGGCCGGTGCGTCGGTCAGCGGGTCCACACCACCGCCGGACTTCGGGAACGCGATGACCTCGCGGATCGAATCGACTCCGGCCAGCAGCGCGGTGATGCGGTCCCAGCCGAAGGCGATGCCACCGTGCGGCGGCGCGCCGAAGGCGAAGGCGTCCAAGAGGAACCCGAATTTCTCCTGCGCCTCGTCGTGGCTGATGCCCATGACCTTGAACACCCGCTCCTGCACGTCGCGGCGGTGGATGCGGATGCTACCGCCGCCGATCTCGTTGCCGTTGCAGACGATGTCGTAGGCATAGGCCAGCGCCGAGCCCGGATCGGTGTCGAAGGTGTCGATGGACTCCGGCTTCGGCGAGGTGAACGCGTGATGCACCGCGGTCCAGGCCGAATGTCCCAGTGCCACATCGCCGCTCGCGGTGGCGTCGGCGGCGGGCTCGAACATCGGCGCGTCCACGATCCACACGAACGCCCAGGCGTCCTCGTCGATCAGGCCGCACTTGCGCGCGATCTCGCCACGTGCCGCGCCCAGCAGCGCCCGGCCCGACTTCGCCTCTCCGGCGCCGAAGAAGATGCAGTCGCCCGGCGCGGCACCGACGTGTTTGGCCAGGCCCTCGCGTTCGGCGTCGGACAGGTTCTTGGCGACCGGGCCGCCGAGGGTGCCGTCCTCACCGACCAGGATGTAGGCCAGGCCCTTGGCCCCGCGCTGCTTGGCCCATTCCTGCCAGGCGTCGAGCTGGCGCCGCGGCTGGCTCGCCCCGCCCGGCATCACCACCGCGCCGACATACGGCGCCTGGAAGACCCGGAAGGACGTGTCCTTGAAGTACTCGGCGCATTCGGTGATCTCGATGCCGAAGCGCAGGTCGGGCTTGTCGGTGCCGTAGCGGCGCATCGACTCGGCGTAGGTCATGTGCGGGATCGGCGTCGGGATCTCGTAGCCGACCAGCTTCCACAGCGCGACCAGGATGTCCTCGGCCAGCAGGATCACGTCCTCCTGCGTCACGAAGCTCATCTCCACGTCGAGCTGAGTGAATTCGGGCTGGCGGTCGGCGCGGAAGTCCTCGTCGCGGTAGCAGCGGGCGATCTGGTAGTACCGCTCCACACCCGAGACCATCAGCAACTGCTTGAACAGCTGCGGGCTCTGCGGCAGGGCGTAGAACTTGCCGGGCTGCAGGCGTGCCGGCACCACGAAGTCACGCGCGCCCTCGGGGGTCGACCGCGTCATCGTCGGGGTCTCGACCTCGACGAACGCATGCTGGGCCAGCACCTCGCGAGCCGCGGCGTTCACCTTCGACCGCAGCCGGATGGCGTGCGCGGGGCCCTCACGGCGCAGATCGAGGTAGCGATACTTCAGGCGCGCCTCTTCACCGGGCTGCTCGTCGAGCTGGAACGGCAGCGGCGCGGCCTCGTTGAGCACCTCGAGTTCGGTGACGTTCACCTCGATCGCACCCGTGGGCAGGTTCGGGTTCTCACTGCCGTCCGGACGCGCCTCTACCACACCGGTGACCCGCACGCAGTACTCCGCGCGCAGCCGGTGGGCCTGTTCGGCCGGCTCACCCTCGCGGAAGACCACCTGCGCGACCCCCGACGCATCGCGCAGATCGATGAAGATCACGCCACCGTGGTCTCGCCGCCGGGCCACCCAGCCGGTGAGGGTGACGGTCAGACCGGCGTGCTCGCTTCGCAGCGAACCAGCCAAGTGGGTGCGCAGCACGGGAATCCTTTCGACGACACGGTGCACCGGGCGCGGGATGACCTGGTGCGCCCCCATGGTAGTGAGACAGCTTCGGCGGACGGAAACCGATATCCGACTCCCCCGCCCCACTCGGGTCGCCCGGCGGACACGAAAGCCGCTCTGCCCTCGAGCCGCGAGCGCTCATGCAAAGCTGTAAAGGTTGTTTCGGCTGACCGAGCGCCGAGCAGCCTACTCGATCCACAGGAGCAGCAACGATGACCTTCAACGAAGGTATGGATATCGATCCGGACCGGGTCTCCACCGGAGGCGGCATGGGTCCCAAACTCGCCCTGGGCGGTGGCGGTGGCCTGATCGTGCTGATTCTCGCGGTGCTGTTCGGCGTGAATCCGGGAAATCTGCTCGGCAGCGGAACCTCGGGAACACAGACCGGCGGTGTCGACACCTCCGTCTGCAAAACCAACGGTGATGCGAACCGGTATGCGCAGTGCCGGGTGGTGCTGACCGCGCAGAGCCTCGACGGCGTCTGGGGTGGGGTCCTGCCGCGTCAGACCCGGGTGCAGTACACGAAGCCCGGTGTGACGCTGTTCACCGGCTCGGTCAACACTCGATGTGGCAACGCGACGAGCGCTGTCGGCCCCTTCTACTGCCCGGCCGACCGCAAGGCCTACTTCGATACCGGATTCTTCCAGGAGCTCCGCGACAAGTTCGGCGCGGCCGGTGGTCCGCTGGCCGAGGAGTACGTAGTGGCGCACGAATTCGGCCACCACATCCAGAACCTGCTGGGCGACAGCGGGCGCGCGCAACGTGACCCCAAAGGCCCCGACTCCGGATCGGTTCGCCTGGAACTGCAGGCCGACTGCTACGCGGGCCTGTGGGCGAGCTACGCGGACAAGACACCGGCTCCCGGCGGATCCCAGCCGCTGCTGAAGCCGTTGTCCGACAACGACATCCAAGACGCGCTCTCCGCCGCAGCGGCGGTCGGCGACGACCGGATTCAGAAGGCGGCCACCGGGCGGGTGAATCCGGAAGGATGGACGCACGGTTCGTCCAGCGAACGGCAGAAGTGGTTCCTGACCGGCTACCGCAACGGCCAGGTCGCCGCATGTGACACCTTCTCGGCAGCGGATCTGAACAATCCGCCGGCCCTGCGCTGAGCGTGAGCAGGGTTTCGAGCGGGCGGGTCGGCCGGATGCCGGCAGCGGTGCGGTTCACAATGGTCGGCGAGACCGAGACGGGTGGAGGGCAGCAGTGATGGGTATGCGCGAATTCGGCGGCACGCGACGCGGTTTGCCGGGTATGCGGGTGGCCGTGGCGGTATGCGCCGCGGCGCTGACGGTGGCCGGTGGCGCGATGACAGCCGTGGCCGACGAACCCGCCGCCGCACTGTCGGTGGCGCTGACCACGATCCCGGGTGGGGAGCACGCCGGGGTGACCCCGGCTCCGACCCTGCTCGTCTATTCCGACGGGCACGCGGTGCACAGTCCCGATGCCGCCGATCCGGATCGCCCGGCCGACAAGGCGCCGCAGCAGCGCAACGGACACGTCTCGGCGGACGCGGTCCACGCCGCCGCCGAGGATGCGAAGAAGCTGGCGGCCGCCGATCTGGGCATGCCCAAGGACGGCAACGGCGGGTCCACCCTCCTCGATTTCCTGGGCGCCACGCCCGACCAGGATGTGCACCTGGTGGTGTACTCCCCCGGCGGCACCGACGGACTCACCGACGCACAGAAGGCCGACCGCGCCCGCTTCGCGGACCTGTGCAAGAAGTTGGTCGGCGCGTTCGTCGCCGACCGCTGATTCCCGCCTCGGCGCCCCGGTCGCGTCCTCGCGATCGGGGCGCCGAAAAGTTCAGGGCCGCAGTCGTTGCGGGTCGCCGGTCTCTCGGATCAGCCGACGGTCCAGGTCTCGCGGCCGTTGAGCAGGTTTTGCAGCGACTGCGGCCCGACCGGTGCGCGCTCGACGGCCACCGCGGTTTGCGCACGGACCCCGTCGTCGTAGGTGGGACGGGCGACGTCGCGGAAGATGCCGATCGGGACGTGGGTCAGGTCCTGGGAGGTCAACCGCGAGAGCGCATAGGCGTATTCGGATCGTTCGCAGTGGGCGTCGTGCACCACGATCTCGCTCTCGGCGACCTCGGCGGTCGCGACGACCTCGAGCCCGAAACCGTTGCGCACCACCGCGAATTCACCGTCGGCGCCGAAGCGGATCGGTTCCCCGTGCCGCAAGCGGATCAGGTGCGATTCGGCGTTGTCGCGGCGCAGCGCGTCGAAGGAACCGTCGTTGAAGATCGGGCAATCCTGCAGGATCTCCACGAACGAGGTCCCGCGGTGTTCGGCCGCCGCGCGCAGCACCTCGGTGAGGCCGGCGCGGTCGGAGTCGAGGGCGCGCGCGGCGAAACTCGCCTCCGCACCCAGCGCCACCGACAACGTGTTGAACGGGTGGTCGATCGATCCGAGCGGCGTCGACTTGGTCACCTTCCCCGGTTCGGAGGTCGGTGAGTACTGGCCCTTGGTCAGGCCGTAGATCCGGTTGTTGAACAGCAGGATCGTCATGTTCACGTTGCGGCGCAGCGCGTGGATCAGGTGATTGCCACCGATCGAGAGGGCGTCGCCGTCGCCGGTGACCACCCAGACCGACAGATCCGGCCTGGTCACCGCGAGCCCGGTGGCGATGGCCGGGGCGCGACCGTGGATGGAGTGGATGCCGTAGGCGTCCAGGTAGTACGGGAATCGGCTGGAACATCCGATTCCGGAGACGAACATGAGGTTCTCCCGCCGCAGGCCCAGCTCGGCGAGGAAGCCACGCACCGTCGCGAGAATGACGTAGTCACCGCATCCCGGGCACCAGCGCACCTCCTGATCGGAGGTGAAGTCCTTGACCTTCTGTGGCCCCTCGGCGCCGGGTACTCCGGAGACCCCGGTCAGGCCGAGATCGGCGCCGATGAGCGAGGTGTCGACGATGGTCATCGGTATCCCCCTGTCGTGCGATAGGTCGCCCGGGCCCGGGCATCGAAGGCCTTGTTCTGCTCCAGCTCACCGATGGATCCGTCCAGCGCCGCGTCGATGACGCCGACCAGTTCCTGCGCGGAGAAGGCGGTCCCGGCCACCTTCGTCCACGGCTGCACGTCGACCAGATATTTTCCGCGCAGCAGCAGGGCCAGCTGGCCGCCGTTCATCTCCGGCGCTACCACGCGGCGATATCGTCGCAACACCTCGCCGGTATTGGCGGGCAGCGGGTTGAGGTGCCGCAGATGCGCGTGCGCGACCGGCACGCCGCGGCGACGCGCCCGCCGGCACGCCTCACCGATCGGACCGTAGGAACTGCCCCAGCCGATCAGCAGCAATTCGGCGGTGCCGTCGGGATCGTCGACCTCGAGGTCGGGTACCGCGATGCCGTCGATCTTCGCCTGACGCAGGCGGACCATCAGTTCGTGGTTGGCCGGATCGTAGGAGATGTTGCCGCTGCCGTCGGCCTTCTCCAGTCCGCCGATCCGGTGGGCACGGCCGCCGGTACCGGGCCGGGCCAGCGGCCTGGCGAGGGTTTCCGGGTCGCGTGCGTAGGGCTGGAACGGCGGCCCGGCCGCGGCGTCCTCGTCCACCGGCGGCTCGAATGCCGGGTCGATCGGCTCGAGGTCGGACACTCGTGGAATCGACCACGGCTCGGATCCGTTGGCGATGGCGCCGTCGGACAGCAGCAATACCGGAGTGCGATAGGTGAGCGCGATCCGCGCCGCTTCCACCGCGGCCGCGAAACAGTCGGCCGGTGAGCGGGGCGCCACCACGGCGACGGGCGATTCGCCGTTGCGCCCGTACAGCGCCTGGAGTAGATCGGCCTGTTCGGTCTTGGTGGGCAGGCCGGTCGAGGGCCCGCCGCGCTGGACGTCGATGATCACCAGCGGCAGTTCGGTCATCACCGCCAGCCCGATGGTCTCGCTCTTGAGCGCCAGCCCGGGGCCCGACGTACTGGTCACGCCCAGCGCGCCGCCGAGCGAAGCACCCAGCGCCGCGCCGATTCCGGCGATCTCGTCCTCGGCCTGGAAGGTGGTGACGCCGAAGTTCTTGTGCTTGCTCAGTTCGTGCAGGATGTCGGAGGCCGGCGTGATCGGATAGGTGCCCAGGAAGACCGGCAGCCCGGACAGCTGCCCGGCCGCGATCACGCCGTAGGCCAGGGCGGTATTGCCCGTGATCTGCCGGTAGGTGCCCGGTGGCAGCGCGGCGGGCGCTACTTCGTATGTGGTGGCGAAGGTTTCGGTCGTTTCGCCGTAGTTCCAGCCGGCCCGGAACGCCAGCACGTTCGCCTCGCCGATTTCCGGCGTGGCGGCGAACTTCTCGCGCATGAAGGCCTCGGTACCGCCGAGCGGCCGGCCGTACATCCACGACAGCAGGCCCAGGGCGAACATGTTCTTCGCGCGTTGGCCGTCCTTCTTGCCGACTCCGGCCGGTTCGGTGGCGGCCAGCGTCAGCGACGTCATCGGCACCCGGTGCACCACGAAGTCGCCGAGACTGTCGTCGGTGAGCGGATCTCGCTCGTAGCCGACCTTCGCGAGGGTGCGTTTGGTGAACTCGTCGGTATTGACGATCACCGTCGCACCCCGGGCGAGATCGTCGATGTTGGCCTTCAGCGCGGCCGGGTTCATGGCGACCAGCACGTCGGGCTGGTCGCCCGCGGTGAGAATGTCGTAGTCGGCGATCTGGATCTGGAACGACGACACCCCGGGGAGTGTGCCCTGAGGTGCGCGGATCTCGGCCGGAAAGTTCGGCTGGGTGGCGAGGTCGTTGCCGAAGGCGGCCGCCTCGTGGGTGAATCGGTCTCCGGTCAGCTGCATACCGTCGCCGGAATCACCGGCGAAGCGGATGACGACCTTCTCCAATTTTTCGCTGCCGGTGGGGCCGTGAACGCCCTGATTCGACACCATGCGCCTGCATCACTTCCTCGTAGGGATGAGGTACCACACGCCAAGTTACTCCGCGGCACGCCGGAGAATTCGTGGAACGAACAACCCGGCGAGCATGCGGTACAACGAGTTTCGGCCGCGCGCGGCCGGGCCCCAGGGGCCGGTGGGTCCGCCGGTATCCGGCGGAGCGATCAACCGAACAACGCCAACTGCGGGTCGGACCGTAATGCCTGTGCGTCACCCTCCGGCTCGGACGGGCCTGCGACCCGGCCCCGCGCCGGCAGTTCCCGGTGCCGGTCGAGCCGATACCGGGTCAGCAGCGGGTCGACCCGCTGTCGTAACCACGCAGCGTACTCCGGTGTGACGTACGCCCCACGACCGTACAACTGCCGGTATCGCCGCAGCAGCGCCGGGTGATGTTCGGCCAGCCACTGCAGGAACCAGCCCCGGGTACTGCCGCGCAGATGCATGGGCAGCACGGTCGCCCGCGCCCCGCCGGACGCCGCGATCGCGCCGAGCAATCGCTCCAGGTGGGCGACGTCATCGGTGAGATACGGAATGACGGGAGCCACCATCACATTCACGTCGAATCCCGCCTCGGAGAGCGCGCGCACCAGTTCCAGCCGCGCCCGCGGGCCGGGCGTACCCGGTTCCACCGCGCGGTGCAGGTCCTCGTCGACCGTCGCGATCGATACCGCCAGGCTGACCGGCACCACCTGGGCCGATTGCACGAGCAGCGGCAGGTCCCGCCGCAACAACGTGCCCTTGGTGAGAATGGAGAACGGCGTACCCGCGTCGGTGAGGGCGGCGATGATTTCCGGCATCAACCGGTAACGCCCCTCGGCCCGTTGATAGGGATCGGTGTTGGTGCCCAGCGCGACCGGCTCGCGCCGCCACGAGCGGCGGCGCAGTTCCTGGCGCAACACCGCGGCCACATTCGTCTTGACCACGATCTGGCTGTCGAAATCACGGCCGGCGTCGAGGTCCAGATATTCGTGAGTGGGGCGGGCGAAGCAGTACCTGCACGCGTGCGAACAGCCGCGCATCGGATTGATCGTCCATTCGAACGGCACCGCCGACCGCTGCGGCACCTTGTTCAGCGCGCTCTTGCACAGCACTTCGTGAAAGGTGACGCCCTCGAATTCCGGCGTCTGCACGCTGCGGACGAATCCGGCACGCTCCAGCCCTGGAAGCGCGCCGTCGTCGGCTGCCGGGTTCTGGTTCTGCCATCGCACCCACTCAGTCGAACACCCGTTCGATCCGATGTCAAGGACCGCGCCGCGGACGCACCCCGTTCATGCCGCGGCACCGGCCCGTGAACGAATGTCAGGCCATACTGCTCGCGACCGTACGCACCGACTCACCCTTGTAGAAGGCCACCAGGTCACGCACGGTTTCCTCGGTCGGCCGGGGCACGTAGCCGAGTTCGGTCCGCGCCTTGGTCCCGTCGATCTCGGGGGCCGACAGCAGCGCACCCATCGCAGCCCGCGACACCCGGTCGCTGCCCAGCATCTTCCCGATCGGTTCCAGTACCGGCAGCGCGCCGGAGATCACCTTGGCCGGAATCGCGAAGCGCGGGCCCCGCTTCCCATTGACCCGGGCGGCGAGCTGGGTGACCTCGAGCATCGTCACCATCGCTCCCGAGAGCAGATAATTCTCGCCGGTACGCCCGCGCTCGCCGGCCAGAATCAGGCCGGTGGCGACGTCACGCACGTCGACCAGATCGAATCCGCCGCCGATCATCACCGGCACCCGGCCGCGCGCGGCGTCCCACAGCGTCGTGTTGATCCGGGAGTCGGAGTGGTCGACCGGGCCGTAGACGCCGGTCGGATTGCAGATCACGGCGTCGAGACCCCGGTCGACGACCGCACGCAATTCGACCTCGCCCTGGAATTTGGAGCGGTCGTAGACCGGCAACGCCGGATCGACGGAGCGGGGCGCGTTCTCGTCGATGCGGCCGCCGCAGCTGTACTGATCGAAGGCGTGGATCGAACTCGCGTGCACCATGCGCCGCACGCCGACCGCGAGCGCCGCCTCGGCCACCACCCGCACACCCTCGGTGTTCACCCGCCAGGCCAGATCGTTGCGATGCGCGAGGGTGATCACGGCGACGAGGTGGTAGACCACCTCCGCGCCGGCCAGTGCCGAGCGCATCGACGCCGGGTCCAGCACGTCGCCGCTCACCCAGGTCACACTCGGATCCGTTGCGCCGGAGGGCCGAACCCGGTCGATGGCGGTCACCTCGTGACCGCGCTCCACCAGCTGGTGGAGCAGATTCGTGCCAAGGAAGCCGGCTGCGCCGGTGACTGCGACCTTCATGCGACGAGAATATAGAACCCGTTCTAATTTGCAACAAGTTCTAGTTTGTCGGACTCGAATCGCGTCGGCCGGGTCGGTTATATTGAGCCCAGCCCAGCCTCCGGTCGACGCCCGGTCGCGAGGCTTGTTCGACGTTGACGACTGAGTTGACCACGATGATTGGGGGGCAAGTTCGATGAGCGATCTCACCGCCGACCAGAGCGCGATCAGCGCGTTCGCGGCGACACATCAGAGCATCGGAACCGAAATCGCCGGCGCGGCCAATATGGACACCGCGACGCACGTCGCCGCGATGACGCCCGTTTTCGGGCTCATCGGCGCCGACTATCTGGCGATGTTCGCCGCCGCGCAGGTACTGCATTGCAGCGATGTCAACGACCTGTCGGCCAAATGTAATCACTTGGGGCAGTCCGCATTCGGCACCGTCGCGATCCTCGGCGACAACGACGGAGCCGCCGCCGGCGCCCTGGGTGCCATCGGTAACGCGATCGGAGGCTGATCGGTGCACACCATCGGTTCCGGTACCGACAGCGGCGTCATCGCCGCCCCGGCCGCGCCCGCCGCCGACACCTCACCGATCGCGCCCGCCGCACCGGCGTCCACCCCGGACGCCACGATGGCCGCCGCCGCACAGCAGGGTCCGATCACCGACATCCCGCTGCCCCAGCTGCCGCCGGATACGCCGCCCGCGTCGGCACCGGCCTTCACCACCGCACGAAAAGAGTTCGAGGACAACGGTTCCCACGGAATCGGCGCTCCGCACCTGCCCGGCGGAGGTTCCGGCGCCCCCGATGCCGGCGACACCCACACCGGTGTGCTCGGCGACGCCGCGTCGCCGCTGCTCGGGGCGGGCCACGAGGCGCTGCATCAGGCCGCGGGAGCGCTGGGCGCCGTGCCCGGCGCGCAGCACGTGCTCGACGGCGCCCAGGCCGCGCTGAATCAGGCGCCCGCCGCGCTCGACGGCGCCGCCGGTGCGGTCCAGCAGGCTGCCGCTCCGGCGGCGGCGGCATTGCCGGCGAATCTGCCGCCCATGCCCGCCGATCCGGTGGCCGCGCTGATGAACGGTATGGCCCTGCCCGCACTGCCGGGTATCGACGTGCTGTTCAAGCCGTTCCTCGATCTGCTGTCGAGTTTCGGTACCGGTGTGATGGGGGCGCTGAATCCGGCCGACCTGCTCAGCCAGTCCTCACAGGTCATCCAGAGCGCCATGCAGATCGGCATGGGTGCGATGAAGTCGGTCGAGCAGGTCTGGCAGGGCCAGTCCGCCGGCAGCGCCCAGGCGGCGGGCCAACAGGTGCAGGCGCACGGTGAGGATGCCAGCCAGCGCGGCTTCGACATCTCGAAACTCACCGACGAGGCAGCGGCGGTGGTGCAGCGCGGCAACGTCCAGCTCACCCAGGTCGCCCAGTCGTTCGCGACCCAGGCCACGGCGCTCGCGCCCGTCGCCCTGACTCCGCCCGGACAGGCCACCCTGATCGCCACGGCCACCGAATATCTCGGCCAAGCGGTCACGATCGTCAACGCCACCCGAGGCGAATTGGGCGGCTACACAGGCCAATTGGCGAATGTGGTCAACCAGCTCGCCGGCCAGTACGCGCCGCAGGCGGCCAATGCCGCCCAGGCGGTGGCGCAGAACGTCGGGCAACCGATCGTCGAGCAGGCCCAGAGCCTGCTGTCGGGCGGCGGCGCGGACACCCAGGCCGCCGGTCTCGGGGACCTGACCGGTTCCGGCCTGCCCGGGGCTTCCACACATGCCAGCGCCTTCGGCGGTAACGGCGCGCACCCGGGTTCGATGAGCGGCAGCGGCGGCGGCCTGAGCGGTCTCACGGGAGGCCTCGGCGGCACCGCGTCCGGTGGCGGCGCGGCGGCCAAGCCCGGCCTGGGTTCCTCGGTGCCGGGCGCTCGCCCGGGTATCCCTGGCATGCCGTTCGGCCCGGGCATGCCCGGTGCGCCCGGGCAGGGCACCCCTGGTTCGGGTTTCATGGGCGGCGGCACACCGGGTGCGAGCGGTCAGCGCAACTCCGATGACGAGCGCGGCCGCACGGTGCAGAACTATCAGAGCCTCACCGGCAACACCGACCTCACGGGCCCGCTGGGAGAGACCGCGCCCGAGGTCATCGGCCAGACCCATTCCGACGAGCTCATCAGCGATTACGAGAACGACCAGCTCTGATCGCCGCGCGTCGGCTCGCAACATCACACCGAATGGCCCGGACCGTACGGTCCGGGCCATTCGTCGTCGCGGACCGCGAGTTAGAACAGGTTCATTCGACCGGTCAGTGGCCGAACTCGGGACAACGCACTGTCTATCCCACTAGGATCGCCAACACAACTAGAATCTGTTCTAGTTTCATATCGGCAACACCCGAGAGGACCACCGATGCGTTTCACCTACGCGGAGGCGATGACCGATCCGGCGCACTACGTACCGCTGGCCCAGGCCGCGGAGGCGGCCGGATTCCACAGTATGACCATCGCCGACAGCGTCGCCTATCCCGCGGAGTCGGATTCGACCTACCCGTACACCCCGGACGGCAACCGGGAATTCCTCGACGGTAAACCGTTCATCGAGGCGTTCATCCTGTCCGCCGCGCTGGCGGCGGTGACCACGACGCTGCGGTTCACGCCCTTCGTGGTGAAACTGCCGATCCGCCCGCCGGTACTGGTGGCCAAACAGGCCGCCTCGCTCGCCTACCTCAGCGGCAACCGCTTCTCGCTGGGCGTCGGCATCAGCCCGTGGCCCGAGGACTTCCAGATCATGGGCGTGCCGTTCGAGCGGCGCGGCAAGCGCATGGACGAATGCATCGAAATCGTGCGCGGCCTCTCGCGGGGCGAATACTTCGAATACCACGGCGAGTTCTACGACATCCCGAAGATCAAGATCACCCCGGGCGCCACCGAACCGCTGCCGATCCTCGTCGGCGGCCACAGCGACGCCGCGTTGCGGCGCGCCGTGCGCCTGTGCGATGGCTGGATGCATGCCGGCGGCGCGCCCGAGGATCTCGACCGCATGCTGGCCCGGCTCGACGAATTGCGTTCCGAGCGTGACACATCCACGCCGTTCGAAATCCACGCGGCCTCGCTGGACGCCTATACCACCGACGGCATCAAGCGACTCGAGGACAAGGGCGTCACCGACGTGATCGTCGGCTTCCGCTACCCCTACGTCGCCGGCGACGACACCGAACCGCTCGCGGACAAGATCGCGCATCTGGAGAAGTACGCGGAGAAGGTCATCGCCAAGGTGTGATCGGCGGCGCGAGCGGCCGGTCGGCTCAGCCGCGCTTGGCGAAGCCGAGATCGATCACCGCTTCGCGCTCGGCCGCCAGCTCGGCGACGCTGAGATCGATGCGCTCACGCGAGAATTCGTCGATCTCCAGATCGGGCACGATCGTGTACTCGCCGTCGGCACATGTCACGGGAAACGAACTGATGAGCCCCTCCGGCACCCCGTAGGAGCCGTCGGAGGGCACCGCCATCGACACCCAGTCGCCCGCCGCCGTGCCCAGCACCCAATCGTGCATGTGGTCGATGGCCGCACTCGCCGCACTGGCCGCCGAGGATGCCCCGCGCGCGGCGATGATCGCGGTACCGCGCTGCTGGACGGTGGGAATGAAGCTCTCGCGTACCCACGCCGGATCGTCGACCACGCGTTCGGCCGGCTCCCCGCCGATCAGCGCGTGGCTGATATCCGGATATTGCGTGGCGGAGTGGTTACCCCACACCGTCATTCGCGTGATCGAGGCGGCCGGGGCGCCACTGCGCGCGGCGAGCTGGGCGATGGCCCGGTTGTGGTCGAGCCGGGTCAGCGCGGTGAAGCGCGCGGCCGGGACGTCGGGCGCGTTGCTCATCGCGATATAGGCGTTGGTATTGGCCGGGTTTCCGACCACCAGCACCTTCACGTCGTCGGCCGCACTGGCATTGATCGCCGCACCCTGATCGGTGAAGATCGGCCCGTTGGCCGCCAGCAGATCCGAACGCTCCATCCCCGCGGTGCGCGGGCGGGCGCCGACCAGGACGGCGACCGAGGCGCCGTCGAATCCCACCCACGGATCGTCGCTGATATCGATCGATTCGAGCAGCGGGAAGGCGCCGTCCTCGAGCTCCATCGCCACCCCCTCGACAGCGCCGACCGCAGCCGGGATCTCGAGCAACCGCAGCCGCACCGGCGTCTGCGGCCCGAGCATGGCGCCGGAGGCGATGCGGAACAGCAACCCGTAGGCGATCTGACCGGCGGCTCCGGTGACGGTGACGGTCACGGGCGTGCGGGCGGCATTGCTCACGACAACTCCTTGTTCACGAGAACTCGACGGTCGGCTTCGATCTTCACCCTAACGACCCTCACCGGCCGGAACCGGGCACCGTGAGCAACCAGACAGCGCGCGCGGATCCGCACCGTCCCGCAATCGTTTTCGGAGATCCGCCCGGCGGGCTCGCCCGCCACCCGCACACACGGAAGGGATGCCACCCCTCCGGCGGCACCCCTTCTCGCGACAGCTCAGATGCACCAGACGACACTGCCCAAGGGGAAGCAGATCACGGCGGAACCGATGTCGCTCGCCGCTGGAGCGGTGCCCGATGGGGTCGCGGCAGACGCGGCGGGGGCTACGACAGTACCGAGGGCCACTGCGATGGCGGCAACCGCGGCTGCTTTGCGGAATTTGATGGTATGCATGGCGAACCCTTCGTTTTCGAACTACTCCTATCCTGAAAACCTGCGACTCTCAGTGTTCGCTGCGCGCATCAGTATTTCCAGACATGAAAGAGTCAAACCACGGGTTACCGGATACCGGTGTGGTCACAGACCTGGCCAAGTGCCCAGAACCCTGGCCGATGAAGTAAGCCGAAAGGTTGCCCACCGGGACGGATGCCGAAACATACTTCCTGTACCCATTCGCGACCCCGTTACGCAACCGTGACCGCACATGTTCGTGGACGCTCCCCGAGCGTCGAAGTATGTCCGATTCATCCCGAACGGCGATCAGGAGGCGATGTCGCGGCTCAGCGTGGCGATATCACTGTCGCTCAGCCGCACCGGCTGCACGATGTCGCGCGCCCGCACCAGCTGCACCGCTCGATACAGCGGCCGCTCCTCCAGTCCGGCGTCACGGGCCTCGGCCCGCAACTGCCCGACCAGCAATCCGGACAGTGCCAGCGCGGCGGCCAGCTCCGCGGAGGAGAGCGCGTCGGCGAGCGTCCGCAACCCCAGGATGTGCAGTTCGCGGCCGCTGCCGGCGTCGGTGTACATCGCCAGCGGCACGGTCTGGGTCCGGCCGCCGGCGGTGATCCGCAGCGCGATCCGGCTCAGCCGTCCCGGGTACACGAGCACCTCGACACCCGTCGCCGCGGCGACGTCGAGCCGCCGCCGCCCGGCCAGTGTCCGAGCCTCGATCACGGTGCCCGACAACCACATTCGCCGTCGCCGGACCGCCAGCGCGTAGATCGCCGTCGGCGCGCCGAGCACCCCGCCGACCACCACACCGGCCGGCCAGCCCACGATCAGCCCGACCACCACGCCGACGACGACACCCGCACCGATGGCGCCCAGCGCCAGCCGCCGCAGCATCGGCGCGTACAGCTCCGGAGCGATGAGATCGAGGCCGACCGGCTGCGGCGCCGCGGAATTCGCGTCGTTCACGAGGCCGCGCTCATCCGCACACGCCGGGCCGGACGGGGCGCGGACCGGAAATCGACGCGCGCCACGGTGTTCCAGACATGCTCGGACCGTACTACCGCTGCGCGCCCAGCGCCGCCGACACCTGCGCCACCACCTCGGCGAGCGGGACCTGGCGCTGCTCACCGGAGCCGAGGTCCTTCAGGCCCACCTGCTCGTCGGCCAGGTCCCGGTCGCCGAGGACCAGCGCGAACGCCGCACCGGACCGGTCGGCGGCCTTCATCGCGCCCTTCACGCCGCGCCCGCCGTAGGCCAGGTCGACCCGGATCCCGGCCGCGCGCAGTTCGGCCGCGAGGACGACCAGCCGGGCCATCGCCGCCTCCCCCAGCGGCACCCCGAACACATCGACCCGCGCGGGTTGGCCCGCGGCCTTCCCCTCGGCTTGCAACGCCAGCATGGTGCGGTCGACGCCGAGCCCGAACCCGATCCCGGACAGCGGCTGGCCGCCCAGTTCCGCCATCAACCCGTCGTAGCGGCCGCCGCCGCCGATACCCGACTGCGCGCCCAGGCCGTCGTGGACGAATTCGAAAGTGGTCTTGGTGTAGTAGTCCAGGCCGCGCACCATCCGCGGGTTGACCACGTACGGCACGCCCAGCGCGTCCAGGTGGCCCAGCACCTGCTCGAAGTGAGCCTTCGCGGAGTCGGAGAGGTGGTCGAGCATCAGCGGCGCGTCGGCGGTCAGGGCGCGGACCTCCTTGCGCTTGTCGTCGAGCACCCGCAGCGGGTTGATCTCGGCGCGGCGGCGGGTCTCCTCGTCCAGCGGCAGTGCGAACAGGAACTCCTGGAGCAGTTCCCGATACTGCGGCCGGCAGGTCTCGTCGCCGAGCGAGGTGATCTCGAGCCGGAAGCCCTCGAGCCCCAGCGACCGGAAGCCCGCGTCGGCGATCGCGATGACCTCGGCGTCCAGCGCCGGATCGTCGACACCGATCGCCTCCACCCCCACCTGCTGCAACTGCCGGTAGCGTCCGGCCTGCGGCCGCTCGTAGCGGAAGAACGGGCCGGAATAGCACAGCTTGACCGGCAGCTGACCGCGGTCGAGGCCGTGTTCGATCACCGCCCGCATGACCCCGGCCGTGCCTTCCGGCCGCAGGGTCACACTGCGTTCGCCGCGGTCGGCGAAGGTGTACATCTCCTTGGTGACCACATCGGTCGATTCGCCCACGCCGCGGGCGAACAGCGCGGTGTCCTCGAAGATCGGCAACTCCACATGTCCGTATCCGGCCAGTCGCGCGGCGTGCACGAGCCCGTCTCGTACGGCGACGAACTCCGCCGACGCGGGCGGCACATAATCCGGAATCCCTTTCGGGGCGGTGAAGCTGCTGGTCTTGGTCACAATGGTCCAGTTTCCCCCACTCGGATGCGGCAAGTCCAACCGGTTCGCCCGGCACCGGGTCGAGCTGCGCGATTGTACGCAAGGATCCGGGGAAGTTAGGGGTCGTCTCAGGAAGTGATGGCACACTCTTATGCCGATACGCAACCGACACGGGAGGACCGGGTAGTGCCGACCAACGAACAGCGACGAGCGGCGGCCAAGCGCAAGCTGGAACGCCGACTGGAGCGACAGGCGCAGCGTGCGCGCAAGCGTAAGCAGCTGGCGATCGCCGGATCGGCGCTCGGTGTGGTCGTGGTCGTCGCGGCCGGCGTCGGGATCTACTACCTGACCCGCGGCGACGACACCCCGAACGCGGCGGCCAAGACGCCCGACGCCTCGCTCTCGTCCACGCCGCAGGCCGCTCCTCCGCCGGAGGCCAAGCCCAAGACGGCGACGGTGAGCTGCGCCTACACCGAGGGGGGCCAAGCCGCCAAGCCGGTGCACAAGCCCGAGCAGACCGAGGTCTCGACCGCGGACTCGCCGAAGGTCGCCGTCGACACCAACCGGGGGCCGATCGGCATTTCGCTCAACGCGGGTGAATCGCCCTGCACCGTCAACAGTTTCGTCAGCCTGGTGCAGCAGAAGTTCTACGACGGCACCCCCTGCCACCGCCTGACCACCGGCGAGGGCCTGAAGGTGCTGCAGTGCGGCGATCCGAGCGGTCAGGGCAACGGCGGGCCGGGTTACGCCTTCCCCAACGAATACCCGACCGACCAATTCGCGCCCGGCGACCCCAATGCGCAGCGGGTCCCGGTGCAGTACAAGCGCGGCGTGGTGGCGATGGCCAATAGTGGCCCCGACACCAACGGCAGCCAGTTCTTCCTCGTCTACGGCGATTCCCAGTTGCCGCCGCAGTACACCATCTTCGGCACCGTCGACGAGGCGGGGCTGAAGACCCTCGACGCCATTGCCAAGGACGGCGTGGAGGACCCGTCGACCGGCGACGGCGCGCCGAAGCAGCCGGTCACCGTGAAGACGATGCAGCTGAGCTGATCCCCGGCGCGGGCCCGGATCCGCCTGCGATGGACCGGATCCGGGGTTAGGCTGCCCTGCTCCGCGCTGGTAACCTCATAGAACGGACAGCGCTGAAGGTGGGGCGCCGTCACCGCGGATCGACCGTTCGTGTGGCGGAGTCCGATACGAAGCACCACAATCGTCCACAGAGACAACTGCAGCATCGGGGAGCAGGCAATGGCCGAGGAACTCGACGACATCGGCCGCGAGACAGCGGCTTTGATGAGGCAAATGTTGCAGCTCGCGACACTTGTCGCACTGCGCACCCGCGAACGTGGTCAGCGAGAAGCCGAAGCGCGTGTGAAGGTCACCCAGGAGCGGGTCAAGGAGACCCGGGAGCGGCTGCTGCGCGAGGCTCGCGAAGCCAAGGCGAAGGATCCGCGCAACCTGGAATTGGCCCGGATGCTCGAGCGGCCCGCCCTGGAACGGGGTATCTCACTGGAGAAGGACCGCCTCGAACACTCCCGGATGGCGCGCGGCGCCCGCGCCGCCGAGCGGCAGAAGGCGCGTGAACGCGAACTGACCCGCTACGACTCGCCCGAACGCCGGCAGGCCTTGGCCGCTCATCTGTCCCGCGTGGGGGTGGCGCCGGAACTGGCGGCCGTGCGCATGCTCATGGACGTCAGTCAGGCGCAGCCGCCGCAGGCCGCGGTCCGCACCCGGCCGGAGGAACCGCCGCGGGTCACCCGGGCGCGCGAACACGACGAGCGGATGCGCGAACGCGAACGCAACCGCGACCGTTCTCGCTGACCGATCCGCTCACGACTGTGCCGCCGCCCCGGAAAGGGTGGCGGCACAGTCGTTTCCGGGTGTGGTCACTGTCGCGGGAACGGGTGGCCGATCAGCCCTTGTTCGGGTCGGCCTTGCTGGGTTCGCCGAACATGCCCTGCTGCGGCGGGGTGAGCGGAAGGGGGCTGAGCATATCCTTGTGGCCGTTGCGCACGCTGCAGTACTTGAACGGCCCGCGCGGATCGAACAGCCGCCCCATATGCGGGTCGGCGTGGTCGAGGAACCACACGCTCATCCCGGTCTGCGGGTCCTGGCGCAGGTATTCCCATGCGCGCCACAGAGCTTCGAGTCGCATCGCCGCCTCGGCGTGCTTCCACCATTCGGGGCACCACACGGTATCGGTGAGGTCGGTGACCTGACGCCGATAGACGAGGCTGAGATAGTTCTCCACGAACTCGACCACGTTCGAGTAGATCATGTCCTGGGGCTGGTCGTTCACAGCGGGCGAACCTCCTCGGGCTGTCCGTAGGTGGCGGGCGGCTCACCGGGCATCGATCCGCCGTCGAGGACGGTTCGCTCGCCCACGAGATCGCTCATGGTGGTGCGACGCTGCGGATCATGCTGTTCGATCGACTTGCGCACCTCGGCAGCGTACTCCCCTTCCCACCACGGCACGGTGCGCACGAGCACCGCCGGCGCACCCGAGGAGAACACCACGGCGCGCCCACGCGGCAGGGTGGCCAGTGCGTTCGGGTTGAGGGTGCGCGACGATCCGAGCGAACGCGAATAACTCTTGCCGCCTTTGGATTCCGAGACCGACGACGAGATGGAGTCGTAGTCGCCGATCGCCTCCGAACGGGCGGCCAGGAATGCCATGTCGTCGACGCCGGGGCCGAGGACCTTGATATTGGCCGCCGCCCACAGCGCCTCCATACCGGCCTGACCCCAGCACCGCACGCCCTGCGCCCACGACTGCAGGACGGTCATCACGACGATGCCGCGAGAACCGAAGTGGCTGTACTGCTTCGGCAGATCCTTCCAGCGCACGATGTTGGCCGCCTCGTCGAGCACCGCGAGCAGCGGAATGGAGAGCCGGCCCATGTGTTCATGGGTCGCCTTACGCATCGCGACGTCGACGACCGCTTCGGTGAGGGCACTGACCAGCGGGCCGGCAGAACCGCGTCCCTCCAGTGACAGGCAGTACAGGGTTCCGTTGCGGTTCAGGAAGTCCCATTCGTCGAACGCGTAGCGATCGGCGCCCGGCGTCACCCATTGATGCACGTTCGACAACTTCAGGCAGCGAACCATCTTCTTCGCCGTACCGAAGATGCTGTCCCGGACCCGTTCGGAGGCGTTGTACTGCTGCGCCAGACCCGAGGCCACGTAATGGTGCCCGGCGGCGCGCAGCAACTGAACAGATTCGGTGTCACTCGGATCCGTCACCCAGTCCCATACCTGCGTGATCGGCCGGTTGGCTACGGCGGCAGCGAGGAACATACCCGCGAGCAGATCTTCGGCCTCCGGGTCGAAGAAGCTGTCAGGGGTACCCTCGCCACCGTCGTCGGCGTCGGCGAAGTGACCTGCGAGCCGTGCCGCTCGCATCTCACATCCTTCGTGCCGGGCGTCCACCCAGCCCAGCGGATCCCAGTACCAGAGGGCGTGCTCTTCGCCCGCGACACCCTGCGGGTCGAAGACGAACGTGCGAGAACCCTTGCCCTCCCGCACATCTCGGGTCGCGTCGACCACATCGCGCTTGTTGGAGGTCACCAGCACCGGGCCGATCGCCGACAGGATCGCCGGAATGACCCGCGCGGAGGTCTTACCCTGGCGCGGGCCCCAGATGTCGAGATGCAGATCCTCGTAGGAGCCGAACAGCATCACCCCGTCGACCACCCCGACGCCGATCGGCACGCCGGGCGAATCCTCGTAGCCGAGCCGCACGCCCAACTGCCGGGCCTTCTCCCGCACCCCGGCCTCGGTGAGTGCCGCGATCGCCCCGCCGCTACCCATGTACTGGGCCTTGTCGTCGACGGGCAGCTTTCCGCGGCTGCGGCGCCTTTTCATCTCCCGCCGCACGAATACCAGGCCGACGACGACGAGCACGACGAGCAGCACGATCACCGTGGAGGCGGTCGGCCACGTCAGCTGTCCCCGGGCGATCATCGCGATGCAGGCGATCGGATTGATCGGTACGTCCTGAGGCACCGTCGACAGCTTGTTGCCCAGATGCAGTGCGCCCCAGAGGGTGCCGACCACCGCGAAACCGATGTAGATCAGATACAGGGCGAGGTCCGGGCCCGGAACAGCCGGGTCCTTCACCTTCTTCGCCATCTCGCCTCCTGGGGTGACCGGGTATGTGGCTGCGGCTCAACGGAATCCGTCGAGCCGCCAGCCGTCGGGGGTGCGGACGACGGTAGCGATCACCGTCGTGGGGGGTAGCGTCTCGCGGGTACCGTCGGGGTGCACGGCGGTCTGCTCGATACCGATCTTGAACTGCTGGTGGTCCGAATCGCCGTTACCGGGCGCCTGTTCGCCGGAGGCGAAGGTGAAGGCTTCCACACGCACGCCCGCACGGCCCCATTCGGCCCAGCGCAGTGTCGGTTTCGGAGTCTCGTCACCCGGCGGTGCGTCGAGTGTGCGAAGCAGGCTGGGACCCAGCCACTTCCGGGCCCGGGAGAGCGAGGCCCCCTGCGTCTCGGTGGCCGGATACCAGGTGAAGATCTCGCGCAGCGCGGCGACGGCGACACCGTCGGGGGTGCCGGGATCCGGTGCCGGGGCGGCCTCGAGCTGGCGGGGAGTCGACGTGGCCGCCGGTGGTTCGGCATGTTCGGCCCCGCCCGCGCAGCCGGACAGCAGTGCGACGCTCACCATCAGCATCACCACCAGGTTCGCATAGACGGCCCGTGCCGTAGGTCGGCGGCCCGGCGCCCGGAACTCCGGACGCTGTCTCCAGGTTATCGGTCCCGGTCCGGGCCCGGCGACTCCCGGCGGCCCGGTGACCTCGGCGTGTCCCGATCGTCGTTCCGTCACAACACCCTCCGTAACCGCGCGTCGCCGGGGACGGGCGCCTCGCTCACACCCGAGGGGTCGGTGGAGCGGATCATCCGGCCGTTGCCGGCGTAGATGCCGACCTCGGCCGGCCCGCGCACCCCGAAGCGGGAGAACACCAGATCGCCCGGCTGCGCATTGCGCATCGACACCTCGACCCCTGCCTCCCACTGCTGTTCGGCGGTCTGCGGCAACGTCTTCGCGCCCGACGACGCCGCGAACACCGCGGCCGAGGTCAGCCCGGGACCGTCCAGGCCGCCGCCGGTCGGCCCCTGCGGGCCACCGCC
Source organism: Nocardia africana NBRC 100379 (assembly GCF_001612635.1). Taxonomy (GTDB): domain Bacteria; phylum Actinomycetota; class Actinomycetes; order Mycobacteriales; family Mycobacteriaceae; genus Nocardia; species Nocardia africana. The sequence continues at coordinate 208,639 of NZ_BDAV01000007.1, forward strand.
ACCCCACACGTACGGAGTGCCCATCCACTGCTGGGCCGCGGCGAGGATATCGGCGCCCGCCGAACCGTGACCGGGCTGGAATCGGCCCATCGATCCGGGCGCCCGGTACTGCGCCTCCATGGCGAGGATATTCGTGACATAGGGCCGGGTTTCGGAGTAGTGCGCGGCCACCTGATTGGGCATCCCGCCCGAGGCGAGGACCGCACCCTCGCCGGCGTTGTAGGCCGCCAGCGACAGCGGCACCACATCGCCGTGCACCTTGCCTTCGCCGATCCACCGCTCGACCTGATGGGCGATCGAACACATGTAGCGCCCCTGGGCGATGATCGCATCGCCGTCGTCCCACAGGCTGGCCTGCCCGTTGCCGTCCGCGTCGAGCAGATACGGCCGCCCGTCGTCCGGATCGGTGGCCCGGGCCGTGGTGGGCAGGAACTGGGCCAGCCCCTCGGCGCCGGCGGGCGAGGTGAGCCCGCGCTGGAATCCGGATTCCTGACGGCCCTGCGCGGCCAGCACCGAGGCGGTGATCTCCGGGCACAGCGAACCCGCCCGGCGATACCAGATTTCGAGCTCCGGCGGCACCTTGCCGTCGGCGAGCGCACCGCCCGCGCTGCCGAATCCGCGGCTGCACAGCGGGTTCGCCGAATACGGGAAGGCGCCACCGCCGCTGGGTGTCAACGCGCCGTCGAGCCACGGCAGCGGGTCGATCTGATGCCCGCCCGTCAGGCGCCCGCCGGGCACGATCTCGAAATGCAGGTGCGGGCCACTGGATTCGCCCGCCGATCCGACCGCGCCGATCTCCTGTCCGGCCTTCACCCGCTGCCCCACCCGTACCTTCACTCCGCTGGCCCATTCGTGGCCGTAGACGGCGGAGAAGGGGCGGCCGTTGACGTCGACGGAGTCGATCACGATCCAGTTGCCGAAGCCCGAGGCGGGACCGGCGGCGACGACGACGCCATCCGCCACCGCGAACTCCGGGGTGCCGTCCGGTGCGGCCAGATCCACACCCATATGGGTGCCGCCACGGGCGCCGAACGTGTCCGACACGGTGAAGGATCCGGCCGGCAGCGGCCAGGTGCGCCGGATCGGCGCGATACCCGCCGCCGGCGACGGCGCGCCCGTCACACTCGGATTCGCCTGTGCGGCAGGGATATCAGCGACGCTGGTGGTAGCCGAGGTGGAGCCGCGCGGGTCCGTCGACGCGGTCGGTGTGGTGGAGCCCGACTCCGGCGCCCGCGCCGCCCACGGCGCACCCGAGGTGTCCGACAGGCCGGAACCGGGCGCGGTCGGCTGATCGGCGCACGGATCCTCCGAGGAGGGCAGCACGATCACCACCACGAGGGTGATCAGAGATACGACACCGCCGAGGACGAGGGCGGTGAGGGTTTTCGCGTTCACCGCGCACCCGTCATGTCGCGCGGCGGGTTTCGTTCAGGGTTTCCACCAGGGTGCGATTCATCTCCGCCGCGGCCGCCAATTGTTGTTGCAGCAGCGCCACTTTGCGGCGCAGGGCCACCGCGTCCATCCGTTCCAGGCTGGGTCCCTCCGCGGCCCGCACCCAGTTGCGCACCGAATTGGTGTGCACGCCGATCTGTTCGGCGACGACCCGGCAGGCCTCCGACTCGCTGCGCAGTTTGTCGGTCAGCGCGACGACCTGTTCCACCGCCGCCTTCCGCACCTGCGGCGACACTCTTCGGTATGACCTGTGCGGCATCACGCGGCACTCCCCTCGTCGCCCCGCCGGGCCGTGGATTCGGTGAATTCGCTGAAACGCTGGTTGGTCTCGTGGATTCCGCTCTCTTTTTCCGACACGGTGAACTCCATATGGAACGGGATGCCGGGGCGGCGATCCTCACCGATCTTGAGCAGGAACTTTCCGGTGCCGGGCGCGGGCGGGCGGGCCTGGCCCGGTTTGAGCGCCTCGCCGGTGAGCGCCTGCGGGGCCGACCAGCTGGTGACCATCTCCTCCTCGGCGGAGGTGAACGGGATCGTCGAGTCCAGGCGGCTGATCTCCTCCGGCGGCAGGGCGCCGAAGATCTTGGCGCGCGCGCGTTCCAGGAAGCCCAGCGCCTTGGCGATCGCGGCCTCGGATCCGAGCGATTGCAGGTCCTTGATGGTGTGGCTGATCATGATCAGCGAGGTCGCCATGCCGCGCTGCAGCCGGGTCAGTTCGTCGACGCGGTCGACCATGAAGTCGCCCAGCCCCAGCACCTGCCACAGCTCGTCCATGACCACCTGGAAGTACCGCTGCGGTCCCAGTTTGCCGTCGGCCAGCACGTGCGCGGCCTCCACCGAGGCGAAGCCGTCGGCCCAGCAGGCCAGCATCACACCGGCTTTGAGCTTCTTGTCCCCGGTCGGGATGTGCGAGACGTCGATGCAGACCGCCACCGAGGAGGTGTCGATCGGGGTCGTGGTCTGACCGTTGAAGACCGCGCCGAACGGTCCCTGGGTCAGTGCGCGCAGCGACCGCCGCAAACCCTTGGTGGCCTCGTGGTATTCCTCGGCGTTGTCGGCGCCGGCATCGAGCATCAGCTCCTGGCCGCCACCGACCACCACCTCGAGCAGATCTTCCATGATCGGCGGCGATTCCGGCGCGAAGCCGCTGCCCTCGCGGTACAGGATGCGCAGCGCCGTGGAGATCAACGTCTCCTCGTAGTCGCGCACCCGGGCGCCACGCACGAGTTCCACCAAACCGGCGATCAACGTGACCTGCCGGGCCCGCAGTTCCTGTGTCACCTGCAACTGCAGGGCGGGAAGGTCGTCCAGCAGCGGCACGATCGAGCCGAGGACACCACCGGCGAGCGGATTCAGCTTGCCGTGTCCGTAGCCGAGATCGATGACCTGGCCACCGACCATCTCCACCAGCTTGCGGTAGTCCGGTTTCACATCGGCCAGGATCAGCGGCGTGATGCCCTGCGCGACACCACCGAGCACGATGCGGCGCACCAGCGAGGACTTGCCGAAACCGTTGAGCCCCAGCACGAACAGGCTCGGCGCGGTGATGAAGCTGCCGCGCATGAACCAGTTCATGGGGTCGAAGCACACCGGCGCGCCGGTGTGCAGATGCGATCCGAGCGGGGTGCCGATCAGCGGGGCACCGGCGCCCACCGACCACGGCCACAGTCCGGCGACCTGCGCGGTGGTGGCCCGGTATTCGACCGGGCGGCCCACCACGTTCATCCGGCCACCGCCGGGGCCGATATACCCGCGATCGGTCAATTGCGCCGTGCCGCGGTCGAATCCGTCGTCGACGACCGCTTCGATGCGGGCCGCGGCATTGACGCGGCGCAGGTCGTCGGTGCGAATCCGGAACGCCGCCCAGGCGGCGCGCAATCCGGCGCCCTCGCGGGCCACCGCCTCCAGCCGCGCCCGGGCCGCATCGTCGAGCAGGGGCGGGCCCTGATTCTTCTTCTTGACCGGTTTACTGCGCCGATCCCGCCGCTTGCCCGCTTCGGCGTCGGCCCGTGCGGCTCGCGAAAGCTGTTCGTAGGATGCCATTTTCGAGCCGTTGCGATCACGGAGCGTGCGCTGGCCCCGGCCGGAGCGGCGAGCCGGCGCTTCCGTCCGCCGGCGCGACGACCCGGAACTGTATTCGGTCCGCGTACTCCGCCGCGGCGCCGGCTCGTAGTCGCCGGTCATGTAGCGCCCTCCGCGCGTCTCGGGCGATACCTGGTCGAATCCGGCCGGCAGCTCGGCCGATTGCGGGGTGCCATGCGCATAGGAATTCTCTCGATCGTCGGACCGGTCCTCCGGCCCGCCCACCCGGCGCCGGGTGCGGGCACCGGCCGAATTGTCGTGCGCCGCATCATCGCCGGCCGCGATCCGGTCGTCAGCGGAGACACCGGCCGCATCGGCTCGACGGCTCGCGCGGGAGCGCACGGATTCGGCACTGTCCGCGGAGACGTCACCGGCCGCGCGGCCCCGCTCGGCCTCTTCGGCTCGGGCGGCGCGGTCACCGTCCACGAGATCCGCACCCTGGTCCGGTGAGTCGTGGCCCGGCACCGGGCGCGTGGTGGCCGGCGAGTCCGCGTCATCGGACGACGGCAGAGGCGCTCCGGCCGCGGTCTCGTCCCGCTCGGAGTCCGCGGCCGTACCGGTCCCCCGCTGTCGAGGGCCGCTCGCTGCGGCCCGCGTATCCGTATCGGGGTCGGCGCCATGGCTTTCGCGTGCTGCGCTGTCCTCCGCACGCGTGATCCGGTCATCGGCTCGCGGCGTCGCCGTACCGGTCGTCGCGATGTCGTTGCCCGTCTCGTCGTTCTCCGACGACGTCGTTCGCGGTGCCGGGTGACCGTCCGATCCGGTATCGCGGCGCGGCTGGGTGCTCGACCGTTCGATGTCCTGGCCACCGTAGGACCGGTTACGCGCCGACTCCGATGTCGGGCGGCCGCCTCGGTGCCGATCGGACTCGATCGCATCGCCGCCCGCACGGCTGCGGGCCCCGGCCGTATCGCCGGTCCCGCGACGGATCTCGTCGCGCCCGGCCGATCCGTCGCGATCGCCGTCGGCCGGACGACGACGGCCCGGCTCCGACCCGGCCCGCCTCATCGCACCCTCGCCCGCGGTAGATCCGGGCCTCGCCGCATCGTCACCGCGTCGCCGCGGACTGCCCGAGCCGCGCTCGCCGGAGACCGGCTCGCCGCCCGAACGACGTTGCGGCGCATCGTATTCGGCATTCCGCGCGGAGCGCGCGCTGTGGCCCGCACCCGGTTCGGGCGCTGGGCGACGCTCGGTCTCGCGCCCGGGAGCCACGCCACCTCGGGTGCGCCCCGGACCGTCGACGCCGGCACCGGTGCGCGAGTGCCCCGTCGCCCGCCCTCCGCGTTCGTCCGGCGCGGCGGTGTCCGGGCGGGTGCGCTCGCCCTCCTCGCGGCGTGCTCGCCGACGCGCCGGCCGCAGCGGTACGTCGTCCCAATCGGCAGGTGCGCCACCGTATTCCGAGCGGGGCAGGCCGGGCGCGTAGGCCTCGATGCCCCACTCGTCGTCGTGGCCGGCCCGCGTGCGCGGCCGGGCCTGGACCGGGTTCTCCGGATCCACCACCCGTTCGCTGTAACGCGGTGGTTCGCCCCGGTAGCGGACCGGTGGCTCGTGCTCACCTGCCATCTGCGCTCACCCCGCCAATGCCTTGGGAATACTCGCGTGTTCCGGCAGGATCACCCCGCAGCCGAGTGAGGCCGCGAAGGCCGCCGCCTGGTAGCGGTAGCAACGCCGGATCTTCAACCGGGCCTGTGTGGACAGGTCGCGGGTAATGGCTTCGATCCGCGGCAGATCACCGCGCAGCGGTTCGGTGATGGTGACGAGCGCACCGAAACGGGTCACGCCGTGACCGCGCGCCTGTTCCTCGCGCGCCTGCTGGGTGGCGCCCACCCGCAGCGTCGCCGAGGCGGAGACCACGCCCCGCTCGCTCTGCTGCGCGACCAGCGCGTTCTTGTAGTCGTCGTCCACGATCTCGGCGGCGTCGGCGGCCGAATGCGGACGGTAGACGATCGCGATCCGCTTGCGCGGCACCTCCGGATTCGGTGCCAGCAGTCGCTGCAGCACCCGCTCGTCGACCGCGCCCTCGGGTGCGGCGTCCATCTCCCAGGTGACCGAGCGGCCGCCGTCGTGGATGAACTGATCCCAGCGTTCCTCGTGCGAGATCGGCCCCGCGTCGGCCCAGTCCAGCCCGTGCCCGCCGACCTCACCGGCGGCCACTTCCAGATCGGCCTGCGCGGCCGGGTCGTAGCTGCGGCGGATGAACGAGATCACCTCGTCGGCCGACATCGGCTGCGCCCGCACGCCGGCTTCGGCCAGTGCCGCGCAGATCCCCGGCAGCCGGCGGCCGATTTCGACGGCCTCCTCGGCCGGATTCTTGCGTCGTTCGGCGGTGGTGGCCTTGAACGTGATCGCCACCCGGGGCAGCAATTGCACCCGCTCCTGCGGCAGTTCGGTCGCCAGCTCGTACATCACCTGCTGTGCCAGCGCCGGCGATTCCGGCCGGGTGATGGTGGAAACCTCGGTGAGCAAACGGTTTCCGGTCTCCGGCACGGTATCGATCACCGGAACCACCGCGACGATGTCGGAGGTCTGGCCGAGCGAGGCCAGGAAGGTTCCCCAGGCGGCCACCCACCGATCGATCACCGGCTGGTCGACCGCCTCGTGTCCTTGCGGCCAGGCCCGCAGCACGACCGTGTACTGCGCGAACTGCGGCAGATGGATCATGCCGAAGCTGTAGCCGCCGGCATCGATCCCCTCGTACAGCCGCGAGGGCGCCATCAGTCCGGGCAGGCGCGCGACACCGCCGGGAATGCGGGAGAACCGGCCGCCGCGATAGACGTGCTCGCCCTTGCTGCGGCCGCGCAACCAATGGAACATCATCAATCCCGTCTCGTAACCGGAGCGGCCCCCCGTCCGCCACACCAGTGGAACCATCACGACCACACCGATGATCGCGACGAACAGCGCCGGTTTCGGCCCGGCGACCAGCGCCGTCATCAGGGCGGTGATGACGACGACGAAGCCGAGTACCGTTTCCCCCCAGCGCAACCCGAAAAGGCCTGCGCTGCGGGGCTTCTGCCACAGCCCGTACGAGCGGCGCTCGTAGGTGTCGGTCGTCGTCATCGCGGAATGGTGCTCCTGCCGAGGTCGGGTGCGCGGTTGGCCCAGCGGTCACCGGCGATATCGCCCATGGCTTCGTCGGCGCGGTTGAGATGCGCGCCCGCGGCCCGGGCCGTCGCGATGTTGTTCATGACTCGCGACGCGCCGGAGGATACCGCCGCCGCGCCGCCGGGTGCGCGTGGACTCGCGGGCGCCTGCTGCCCCCCGCCACCGCCGCCCGGGCGCGGTCCGCGCGGGGGAACCGGCCGGGGACTGCCGCCGCGACCGGTGCCGCCGGGCGGACGCTGGCCTCCGTTGCGGCCCACATATCCGGGCGCTCCCGCCGCCGCCTGCGTGCGCACGCCGACCGCCTTCGTGCCGACCGCGCCCAAAGCGGCCGCACCCAGCAGCACACCACCGGTGGCGGCCAAACCCGAACCGCCGCTGCCGACGATCGCCACCGCCGGGGTGACCAGCCGCATCAGCGCGGGCAGGACGAAGGCGACACTGCACAGCAGCACGATCGCGACCAGCATCCGCTGCGCCTGGTCGGCGTCGGGCAGACCCGAGGTCGGTGTCGTCGAGTTGGTGTCACCGGCGGTGACGAAGGCGATCATGTACACGATCGCGGCCACCGGTTTCCACAGCATGAACGCGATGATCCAGCCGATCAGCTTGGGATAGGCCTGTCGTCCGGTACTGGTGCCCGACGCCGCCGCGGCCAGCGGCAGCACGCCCGCGGCCACCACCAGCATGCCCTGACGCACGATGGCCAGCACGATCTGCGCCAGTGCACCGAGCAGGCCGACGATCGCGATGATCAGCACCAGGCCGGGCGAAAAAGCTTGCAGCTTGGAGGTTTTCACCATCAACTCGGCGAGGCTGCGGGCGTTGCCGTTGGTGGCGTCCTCGATCACCCACTGCGAGAAGCGGTCCGAGGCCTGTGTTCCCGCCACCACCACGGCACCCAGCATCCAGGAACTGAAGATCACCCGGGCGAACATCCGGAACGATTCCGCGGCCTCGCTCAGTGCCGCGCCGCGTCTGGCTTCGGCGAGTCTGGCGCCGGACAGGATCACCGACACGATCAGCAGCAGGATCTGCGCTTGATAGGTGTAGTCGTTGATCTTCTGGAACAGCGCTCCGCCGTCGCTGATGCGATCGTTGGGCACCTTCATCCAGAAGGTCAGCGCCAGGATCAGCGCCTCGCCCAGGCCGTTCATCAACGAGTCGACCACCTTGCCGAAGGTGGAATCCCACGCCTTGTCCTTCACCGCGTTCGCGGCGTCACCGGGATGGGTGGCGGCGTTGCCGGCCTTGCACGCCGCGGAGGCGGCGTCGCCGAGCGATATGCCGGGCAGGCCCAGACCGTCGAGATCGTCGTGGATCTCGTTGCAGGTCGGGTCGAATCCGTAGGTCTGCCCGTAAGCCACCGTCGGGGTCGCGATCATGACGGTGAACACGACCGCGAAGATCGTGACGATGCGCCTCACCATGAGATCCACTCCTCGATGCGTCGCAGGGAATCGATCCGGACCATCGGCTGACTCTCGTGCCTTTCTCGAAATCGCTGTGCTCACCATCGGGTCCACCCCTGCAGGGTGTCGACGTATTCGCTCGGCGTGGCTCTGGTGTCGGTGGGTTTGAGCCGCCAATCCCCGTTGTCCCACACCATGACCAGCCGGATCGCCGCCCACATCTGTTTGCCGTCGTTGACCGGCCCGCGGGCGGCGAGCCGCACGATCGCCATATCGTCGGCATAGTTCTCGATCTGGAACGCGTCGGGTGCGACCAGGTACTTGGTGATCCGCGCCGGCTGCTGATCGGGCAGTTTGCCGTCACCCCGTGCCTTGTCGTAGGCCGCGACCTGCTGGGCCGAGACCCGCACCTGGCGCACGTACAGATCCCGGTCGCCGGGCCGCGCGTTGAGCCGATAGGTGATCTGCGCCGCCGCCAATGCCGCCCCCTGCGGTGTGTGGGAATAGCCGACGGCCAGTCCCTTGTCGTCGATCCGGGTCGGACCGTCGCTGGTGGAGAACGGCACCGAGGCGCCGTAGACCCGCTGCCAGCCACAGGGTTCGGTGGTGCCGGCGGGTGCCGCGGTCAGCCAGTCCGGATCCGACGAGGCGTGCTGCTGTGCGGGGTTCTGCGGAAGTGGTTGTCCCGCAGGGTTGTTGGGAATATCGACGCGGCGATGGAACAGGTCCGTATCGGGTTCGGCGAATCCGGTCGCGCCCGAGCCCGCGACGGGCGAGGGCGCCGGATCCGCTTTCCGGGCATCGGAAGAGGAGGTGTCGCGGCCGACGTAGACGAAGACGCCGACGACCACGATCAGGGCGATCACGGCCGCGGAGACGATGACACCGAAGGAGATGCCGCTGCGCTCGTCGTAGGTGTCCTTGTTGCTCATACCGTCACCTCCCGTCGCGGGTCGTCGTCGGATGTCGTGTCGTCGAATGTGGTTGTCGCCGTGGTGTCGTCGGCGTGCATACGGAAATCTGTCACCGGCTCACGCAGGAAGCAGGGTCAATGCGATCGCACTTGCCGAACTGGCCACGATGGCGCCGATCAGGCTCATCACGATGCCGTGCGAGGCGTCGTTGACGGCCATATCGTCGCGCATCGCCGACCACAGCCGGCCCGCGGAGATGATCATCCAGGCCAGGCACAGCAACAGCACGCACCACAGTAACCAGTTGATCAGCTGCATGATCGGTTCGATCACGTCCGCGGGCATCTGCTTGTAGGCCAGCACGATCGCGGCGCCCCTCACGATCCGATGACTGCGTTCATGATCGTGCCCGCACTGGTGGCGACGATGCCGCCAATCATGGCGCCCGCCACCATCTTCGGCGACTCCAGCCCGCCGCCGGTCCACTTCTCCCAGGCGAAGCGGCCACCGGCGTAGGTGATGCCCAGGATGCCCGACAGCAGCACGAACCATGTGAAGTAGCGCACCAGTTTCATGAGCTTGTCGGCGGCCGGCGGCGTCTCGGGTGTCGGATTCCCGACCTGAGCGAGAACAACGCCGTACGTCTCGTGTACAGCGGCCAGGATGGTACTCATCGAGCGTCCTTCTCAATAGGTGATCGGAATACAAAGCCGGGTACCGGAGGTACACCGTCGGTAACAGCTGTCGGCGAGGTCGCGGCAGCACAACGTCCGGGCACGATCATCGTTGCTCCTCCTGTCGCGATCCGGCGCCGACCGTCTCCCGCACCAGGTCGACGATGCTCATTCCCAGCGCGTCCACCTCGTGCGGAACTTCTTGCAGCGGATCGAGTTTGCGTTTGCGCTGCTGTGGCGGCGGGTCGCTCGGCGACCACACCGGCAGCTGATCGGGTTCGACCAGCGTCCACTCCTCGATCCAGGGCATCTGCCACACCTCCCCGGCCAGCGCGCCGACGACATCGCGGTAGCGCCGGATCTCGGCCGGGATGCGGCCCGGGCGCGCGGCCACGGTCACCAGACCCAGCACCTCGCTGGGCCCGGCGAGGCCGGCCCGGTGCTGGCGCAGCAGATCGTGGGCGCGGGTCAGCCCGGCGATGGTCTCGCGGGCGACCAGCACCACGAAGGGTGATTCGCGTTCGAACACACCGGGCCAGCGCCGGTGCGAATCCGCCGCAGGCGCAAGCACATGCGCGAGGGTACTGGCTCCGGCGCCGCCGTGCACCCCCAGCAACCACACCAGTGGCGCCCGTCCGGCGCCCGGCACCGGGCGGTCCCAGATGGGCGCGCGACGAGACTCCGCCGGTGCGACAACGCCTGCCGCAGGCGGGTTTTCGGAGGAGCGAGGTTCCTTCATGGCCGCGGTCATGATGCCATCCCGCTGAGCAGCCGTCGGTACGCCCTCCGGGTTTCGGCATCGAGTGCGTTGTGGCGCACCAGCTCTCCGCGCGCCAGGTGGGTGTCGTAGGGGATCTCGCGGATGTCACGCACCCAGCCGGTGAGATGTTCGCGCAGATGATCGGCCACCCGAGAGTTGTTGCCGGGCAACTGATGTGAGATCACGATGGTGGTGTCGCCCACGATGCCGCCACCCTGGCCCTCGGCGTGACCGCCGAATTCGTCGTCGAGCCATTCCAGCGTGACCCGCAAACGGTTGGCGGCGTCGGCACGCGCCGGAATCGACAGCACCAGAGCCACTTCCGCGTCCTCGAGCAGCGGCCGCAACTGGCGGGCGGCGATCGGGCTGCCGCCGTCGTACACCGGGGTGTAGCCGGCGTCGGCGACGGCCCGGGCCACTGTCAGATAGGTGGCGCGGCGGCGCAGCGGGGAGGCGTCGCGCCACAGCAGGCCGATACCGGAACTCGCCTGCGAGAGACATTCCTTCAGGGGCGCCGGTTCGTCGTCACCGCGGCCGTACAGCCACTGCTGCAGACTGATCGGACTCAGATGTTCGTCGGCGCCGCGCAAGGCCAGATCGCCCCCGGCCACGGTGGCGTCGACGGCCACCGCTGCGGCCTCCGCGCCCAGTTCACCCGCGAGTCCCAGTGCGGTGGTGGTGGTTCCGGCTCCACCGCAGCCGCCGACGACCAGGATCGGACGCGGCAGGCCACCGCCTTCGCCGTCGTCACGCCGGCCCTTGCGTAACCGGACCACCGGCGCCCGTCCACGCGGTCGCGAGCCCGCCGCGACGTCCGCGTCGGACGTCTCGTCGAGCCATCGGCTCCAGTCCTGTCCCATCTCAGCTCTCCTCTTACCCGGCCGTGATGCCCGTGATCAGGGTGCGGCCGCCGACCACCGCGGTGGTCACCAACTGCTTGTCGTAGGTGGCGGGGGCCGCGCCCGGCCGCCGTTCGGTCACCTCCACCGAATACCTGTTGTCGTCCAAAGTGACCACCCGCACGCAATAGTCGGTGCCCAGCGGCACCGAGGCGATGCCTCGCTGGATCACCGGCGCCGGCGAGACCGCCGCATCCGGCGCCACCACCTCGCGTGCCCGCTCGGCTGAGCGTTCGACGTAGAAGGCGTGCTGAAACCACATGATCGCGTCCGGCCCGGAATCGGTCCCGCCGACCTCGGCGCCGCGCATCACGCGCGCGGATCGCTCGGTCGGGCAGTGCCCCGCCGAACCCACTTGCGGACCGGAATCGGCGCCGATCGCCGAGGTGAGCCGCAGCATCGGCGCCTCGTCGCCCAGGGCAGGCCGCGCCGGCAGCGGTGCCACCGACTGTTTTCCGTGGTCACCGGAGCGCAGCAGGTACAGGGCGAAAACGCCTGCGGCGGCCAGCAATAACACGGCTACCGCGAGGACGAGCGCGACGCGCAACCGGCTCGGGCGGATGTAGTCACGCAGGGCCGGCGAGGCCGGACCCGGGGCGCGGCGCACGATCCGGCCCCCGGCGCCGTCGCCGTGTTCGCGCCGGGGCGGCAGGATCCACTCGGGCGTGTCCACATCGTCACGCTCGTCCGGGTCGTCCATCGGCGGGCGCGCCCCGGATCCCTCCGCATCGTCACCGTCGGCGCCGGCCGGGCGGGTCCGCCGGCGGCCGCGAGCCCGGCCCTCGCCGGTCTCGGCGTCGCGGGGCAGGCGCAGCACCTCGCCCTCGTGGGCCGAATAGTCGTCGTCGGGCCCGGGCGCGTGGCCGCCGACCCAGTCGGTCCAGCCCCCGACGAATTCGCTGCGTCGCGTGGCCGGTTCGTCGGCGAACGGGATGTCGAACGGCTCGGGCTCGGTGTCACGAATGTAGTGCGGATACCGCGCCGCTCCAGGTTCAGCCTCGTCGTCGACGGCCTCGGATTCCCCCGGCGCGGCCGTGGGAACGGCATGTTCGGGTTCCAGCGCCGGGAACCACCGTTGGACTTCTTTGTACGGCTTCAACATTCCCTCATCCCCGCGGAGCCGGGCACGTCGTGCAGCATCGTCGGACCCTCTCGGCGATCAGTTCGTGGAGAACGGGTAGTTGTTGTCAGCGGTACCGCCATGGGACGTCGCCAACGGCACACCACCGGGTGCGGCGTCACCGAGGCCCTTCCCGAACGGAAATTGTCCCGTACCCGACGAATTCGGCGAACTCGACGCGCCGTCCGAGGCCGCCGAGATTCGGGTGATACCACATCCACGCAGGCCAAGGAGTGTGAACGGGGGTATCCGGAACGCCGGATCGAGGGCCGGCGCGGATGTGGATGCGCGAAATCCGCAGTGAGGACCCGACGCGACCAGTACGGCCGCCGCCGAGCATGTCAGCACGGTCAGCATGATCTGACCCCCTTTAAACCCGCTGTCTGCAACAGTTCTGAGGGTCGAGTGCCACTGCGACCCGTCCGGCGATCATCATGTGGATTCGAGTTGTCGCCGAACATCGCGCGCGCCCCGAAACGCAATAAACCGTAACAGAATCCGGCTCGGAGTGCAGGCCCTCCGCCGGTGCGCGAGCACCTCCGCGATCACCGCCCGCGAACCTTCCTACCGGCGCGAAGGATTCGCCGCGGGCAGACCGGCCGAGCGGAACCGAGTGCCGGCGCCGCCCTCGGCAACTGTGCGGCGAACGGACAATTCGAGCCCGCCGGCGGGCAACTCGCCGCGACTTCGGCCCCTGTCCGAAATGTGTTGCCGAACAATTGCCATTCGCCCGTACCGCACATTCCGACCATTCCGGTGCCGCTGTCGGGATTCGGCGGTTACGCACGGGTCGCTACCAGCCCACCCGGATCGGCACACCGGTCCCCGATGCCGGGGCCCCGGTCGCGGACGGCAGACTGATCGGGTGAGCAACTTTCCCGTCGCCGCGGTCGTCTGCGCCTTCGTCGGCGCCCTGCTGTTCGCCGTGTCGGCGGTAGCCCAGCAACGCGCGGCGGCCGACGTGCCGGCCGGTGATGCGCTGGTGGCCCAGCTCGTTCGCAATCCGCGCTGGTGGGCCGGCATCATCGGCGACGCCGGCGGGTTCGTCTTCCAAGTGGTGGCGCTGGCGCTGGGATCGGTGCTGATCGTGCAGCCGATTCTGGTCACGGCCCTGGTCTTCGCGTTGCCGCTGGCCGCGCACTACAGCCGCCGCCCGGTGACGCCGGCCATGTGGGCGCACGCGGTGGCCCTGTCGGCCGCGCTGGCCTGTTTCCTGGTCGTCGGCGACCCCACCGAGGGCATCTCCGAGGCGCCGTGGTCGACCTGGATGTGGCCGCTGGTGCTGGTTCTCGGCGTGGTCGCCGCCGCGGTCGTGGTGTCGGTGGTGATCCGGGTGACCGGATTGCAGGCGCTCCTGCTGGGGACCGCCGCCGGGCTGCTGTTCGGTGTCTCCGCCGCCCTCACCCAGCACGTCATTCATCTGTTCGGGCGCGGGCTCGGCACGGCGCTCACCAGCTGGCAGCTGTACACCCTGGTCGCCGCGGGCATCGTCGGGCTCTATCTGCAACAGCGCGGCTACCAGGTCGGGGCCCTGTCGGCCTCACTGCCGGCCTTCACCGTCGCCGAACCGCTCGGTGCCGCCTTCCTCGGCCTCACCGTGCTCGACGAGCGACTGCGGACCGGCACGGTCGGCACGATCGTCGTCATCGTCTCCGTGCTGGTGATGTGTGTGGCCGCGGTCCAGCTGTCGCGTGCCCAGGCGGAACTGCCGCCGGCGGATCAGGCCGCCGAGGTCACCCGGTAGACGTCGTAGACGCCCTCCACATTGCGGACCACGTTCAGCAGATGCCCGAGATGCTTCGGATCGCCCATCTCGAAGGTGAACTTGCTGATCGCCACCCGGTCACCGGAGGTCATCACCGACGCGGACAGGATGTTGACCTTCTCGTCGGCGAGCACCTTGGTCACATCCGACAGCAGCCGGGTGCGGTCCAGCGCCTCGATCTGAATCGCCACCAGGAACACCGACGACGGCGAGGGCGCCCATTTGACCTCGATGATCCGTTCCTGTTGCGCGCGTAGCGAATCCGCGTTCGTGCAGTCGGTCCGGTGCACACTCACCGCGCCGCCGCGGGTCACGAAGCCCATGATCTCGTCGCCCGGTACCGGTGTACAACATTTGGCCAGCTTCGCGACCGTCCCTGGGGCGCCGGGGATTTCGACCCCGGCGTCGCCGATGGTGCGCTGCCGCGCCGGCAGCGTCGACGGCGTACTCCGTTCGGCCAGTTCGTTTTCCACGTCGCCGACGCCGCCGAGCTGCGCCATCAGGCGCTGCACGACGTGGTGCGCCGAGACCTGGTTCTCCCCCACCGCCGCGTACAGCGCGGAGATGTCGGCATAGTGCAGTTCGTGCGCCAGCGCGGACATCGCGTCCACGCTCATCAGCCGCTGCAGCGGCAGACCCGAGCGGCGGACCTCCTTGGAGATCTGCTCCTTACCGGCCTCCAGCGCCTCCTCGCGGCGTTCCTTGGCGAACCACTGCCGGATCTTGGCCTTCGCCCGCGGCGACACCACGAAGTTCTGCCAGTCCCGGCTCGGGCCGGCGTTCTGCGCCTTCGAGGTGAAGATCTCGACGACCTCACCGTTCTCCAGCTGCCGTTCCAGCGCCACCAACCGGCCGTTGACCCGGGCGCCGATGCAGCGATGGCCCACCTCGGTGTGCACCGCGTAGGCGAAGTCGACCGGGGTCGATTCCTGCGGCAGCGTGATCACGTCGCCCTTCGGCGTGAACACGAAGATCTCCGGGGATTTCAGGTCGAACCGCAGCGACTCCAGGAACTCCGCGGGGTCGGCGGCCTCCCGCTGCCAGTCCAGCAGCTGCCGCATCCAGGCCATATCGTCGACCTCGGCGGCGTCGCCGGAATGTTTGCCCTTGGTCTCCTTGTAGCGCCAGTGCGCCGCGATACCGAATTCGGCGGTGCGATGCATGTCCTGGGTACGGATCTGCACCTCCAGCGGCTTGCCGTCCGGGCCCACCACCGTGGTGTGCAGCGACTGGTAGACGCCGTAGCGCGGCTGGGCGATGTAGTCCTTGAACCGGCCCGCCATCGGCTGCCACAGCGAATGCACCACGCCGACCGCGGCGTAGCAGTCGCGCACCTCGTCGCACAGGATCCGGATGCCGACCAGGTCGTGGATGTCGTCGAAATCCTTACCCTTGACGATCATCTTCTGATAAATCGACCAGTAATGCTTGGGCCGGCCCTCGACGATCGCGTTGATCCGGCTCGCCGCCAGGGTGTTCACGATCTCGGCCCGCACCCGCGCCAGGTAAGTGTCGCGGGACGGGGCGCGGTCGGCCACCAGCCGCACGATCTCGTCGTACTTCTTGGGGTGCAGGATCGCGAACGCCAGATCCTCGAGCTCCCATTTGACCGTGGCCATACCGAGCCGATGTGCCAGCGGCGCAATGACTTCCAGCGTCTCGCGCGCCTTCTTCGCCTGCTTCTCCGGCGGCAGGAAGCGCATCGTGCGCATATTGTGCAGCCGGTCGGCGACCTTGATCACCAGCACCCGGGGATCGCGGGCCATCGCGATGATCATCTTGCGAATCGTCTCGGCCTCCGCGGCCGCGCCCAGGTTGACCTTGTCCAGCTTGGTCACCCCGTCGACCAGATGCGCCACCTCGGATCCGAAATCCGCGGTCAGCTCGTCCAGCGAATAGCCGGTGTCCTCGACGGTGTCGTGCAGCAGGGCGGCCACGAGCGTGGTGGTGTCCATCCCCAGTTCGGCGAGGATGTTGGCCACCGCCAGCGGATGGGTGATGTACGGATCACCCGACTTGCGGAACTGATGCGAGTGCTTCTCGTCGGCCACGTCGAACGCGCGCTGCAGCAACTGCAGATTCGCCTTGGGATACAGCTCCCGATGCACGGTCGCCAGCGGCTCCAGCACCGGCTTGACCGCGGCGATACCCCGCTGGCCGGTCATCCGGCGGGCCAGCCGGGCCCGCACCCGCCGCGAGGCCGAACTCGGCACCGCCGCCGGTGTGCCCGGCTGCTTCATCGGCATGTTCCGCGGTGAGGGAGCCGCGGGCTGCCCGTTCCGGTCGGCGCCCGGCTTCGGCGCCGCCGGACGCGGCGCGGCGGGGGTGGCCGGCGGAGTCGCCGGTGTGGCAGCCGGCGCGGCATCACCGGCCGCCGAATTCCCGGCATTCGCCTTCTCCAGATGCTGAGTCATGCCACCACCTCTCACGCCTCGATCGCCACACCCTAGCCGACCGCTTCAACAGCCCAGAACACCCACTTTAGTAGGAGTTTTCCCGGAGGTGCACCGGTCCGTCCCGACGCACCCCGTTCGGTCAACCGGTTCCCGACTCCGATTCATCCACCAACCCGTCCGGGGTCAGTTCGAGGCGGCGCGTGACGCCGATCTCATCGAGGAAGCGCGGGTCGTGGCTGACCACGATCAGCGCACCCTCGAAGCTGGTCAGCGCCTCGGTGAGGTGGCGGAGACTGGGCAGATCGAGGTTGTTGGTGGGCTCGTCGAGCAGCAGCAGCTTCGGCGCCGGTTCGGCGAGCAGCAGCATCGCCAGCGCGGCCCGCAACCGCTCACCACCCGACAGCGCCCCCGCCGCGACATCGGCGTCGCCGCCGCGGAACAGGAACCGCGCCAGCTGTGCGCGAATTCGCTCCGCACCGGCGTGCGGCGCCGCCGCGGAGACGTTGCCGAAGACCGAGAGCCGCTCGTCGAAGATGTCGAGCCGCTGCGGCAACAGCCGCCAGGGCACCTTCGGCGGTTCCTCGACGAGGCGATGCAGCAGGGTGGTCTTGCCGGCGCCGTTGCGCCCGGTCAGCGCGATGCGTTCGGGACCGCTCACCCGCAACGTGACCACCGGTCCGTTGGCCAGCCGCACCTGTTCCATCGCCACCACGTCCTGGCCGGGATACAGCCTGGTTCCGGGCAGCTCGACGCGGATCTCACGATCGTCGCGCAGCAGTTCCTGGGCCTGCTCCAGGGTCGATCTGGCCTCCTCCACCTTCGCGATGTGGTTGTTGCGCAGTTTGCCCGCCGACACCTGCGCCTGTCGTTTGCGCTCGGCCATCACGATCTTCGGCTCGCGCTTGCTGTCCCACATCTTCTGCCCGTACCGCTGGCGCCGGTCCAGTTTGATCCTGGCCTCCACCAGTTCGCGGGACTGTTTGCGCACATCGCTGCGGGCATCGCGGATCGCCGCGCGAGCGGCCTCCTGTTCGGCCTCGACGATCTGCTCGTAATCGTCGAAATTCCCTCCGAAAGTACGGATCTCACCACGCCGCAGTTCGGCGACGGTGGTGACCCGCCGCAACAGTTCGCGGTCGTGGCTGACCGTCAGCACGGTGCCGGTGAATCCCTCGACCACGTCGTAAAGGCGTTGGCGCGCAGTAGAATCCAGATTGTTGGTGGGCTCGTCGAGCAACAGCACATCGGGTTCGCGCAGGAGTTCGGCCACCAGCCCGAGCAGTACCGTCTCACCACCGGACAGGGTGTCCAGGCGCCGATCCAGCTGTGCCACATCGCCGGCCAGGTAGTTCAGGCCCAGCCGGCCGAGCAGCGCGATCGCCGATTCCTCGACATCCCAGCGGTTTCCGACCCGGTCGAAATCGGCCTCGGTCCCGGCGCCGGATTCGATGCGATGCAGTGCGGCCCGCACCTCGCCGATGCCGAGGACGGCGTCGACGCGCCGGCCGGCGGCCAATCCGAGGTCCTGGCGCAGATATCCGAGCCGCCCCGCGACCGTCACCGACCCACGTGCCGGGCGCAATTCCCCGGTGATCAGCCGCAACAGGGTGGATTTTCCGGCCCCGTTACCGCCCACTACGCCGATGTGGCCCGGGCCGAGCACAGCGTCGAGACCGTCGAACACCGAGGTGCCGTCGGGCCATACGAAGGTGAGATCGGACAGAGAAATAGTCGAAATAGACATATGCGTGCTCCTGAGGGCGGCGGGAATGGCGCGCAGATGTGCGGGCCACACGATGGCTACCTCAGAAGAGCAACGGCACGACTCCGATCAACGGAAACAAGACTCGACAACTCTACCGAACCGGTACGACGGCCGCAAGATCATATTGCGGGTGATACCTGTCACCGGCCACGGAAACCGTTGCGGCTCAGTTGATCCGGAAGACCGGGAAGCCGGGCGCGATGGCGGCGAGTTCGGCGTCGGTGGCGTCGGCCGTCACACCCTCGAAGAACTTGCCGACCTCCCAGCCCCACTTCTTCAGGTACAGCCGCAACACGGGCACCTTGTCGGCGTCGGCGACCTCGGTCACCGTGAACACCTCGGTCTTGCGCCCGAGCCGGAGCTCTCCGCCGCCGGCGACGCGGATGTTGCGAACCCACTGCGTACGACCACGCGGAGCGACCAGATACCGGGTTCCGTCCGCATCCTGCAGAACGTTGACCATCGTGGTCCGCCACTCTCCGGAGGTGCGACCGCGCACCGCCAGCAGCCGCGATCCCATCACGCTGATGCCCCATTTCGGCAGGACGTTGAACATCCGGTTCATGATCGGGTCGATGCCGGTGGGGGCGATGTACCGGGTGGCGTTCATGACTACTCCTCGCTTTTGTGAGCGCTGCTCTCTTCGATGACTCAATCATTACTCACCGGCGCGCCCCTGTCAAGAGCAGCGCTCACACTTGGAGAAGTCCAGACCTCTGGACAAAATCGGCTGCGTTCAACGCCGTCAGGCGGGTATTCGGCCGACATGTACAGATATAGAACCTATGGGACAAACCGCACGGGTGGGCTGGCGGCGATCGTCAGCACGATCGGCGGTGTGCTCGCACTGATCGAGATCGTCTACATCCTGTTGCAGGTCTTCGACGCCAACCAGACCAACCGGTTCTTCACCTTCATCAAGGGGTTGGCCGAACCGCTGGCGCTGTTCTTCCCGGGCCTGTTCAACACCGGCTCCCGAGAGTGGGACATCATCATCAATTACGGTCTGGCAGCGGTGTTCTGGCTCGTGGTGACCGGGATCATCGCACGCCTGCTGGCGCGGATCTAGTGGCGCCGCAGGCGGATCGACCCGGTGTCCGATCGACCCCGGTGTCCGGTGGACTCAGGGCCGGCGCGGGGTGAGGAACTCCATCCGATGATGGTGCAGGAATTCGAAGGCCGGGGCCCAATGCCCGGTGAAGACGTCCTCTTCCTTACCCACCGCATGCCGTGAGGATGCGCCCGTGCGCGGATCCTGGCAGACCACGCGAGCGGTGTGACGCCCCGACGAGACCGGTCCGCTGTCCAGCTCCACCGAACCGTCGGAACCGACCGTACGCCAGGGCATATCGATATCCGAGCCGGTGATCCGGCAGGCTTGCCCGGCCTTCTCCCCCGTGACCCGGGCCGTGACGGTGGCGCCGCCGCGCAGCGCCACCGAAGGAGTAGCCGCGGCAGTCGCGCCGCCGACGATGAACGCCGCGCCCACCGCGCCCGCCAGAGCTGCCCCGATTCGGGTACGCCGACTGCGCCTCATCGCGGCCACCGGTCGGCGCCTCCTGCTCCGGCACTGTCGCGTGCATCGCGGTACTCGTTCACGCTGAGGTACTCGTTCATGCGATCGTCCGTCGGTCGTTCATCCGGGCCCCTTTGCCGCACGTCAGCATAACGATCCCCGCGCAGGCGCCACAACCGACACGCGACCTACACCCGCACGATCGACGTCAGCGGATACTCGCCCTGGCGAGCACGCCCGCCGAGCTCGCCGATCTCGAGGACCACGGCGCTCGCGACCACCTGCGCGCCGGCGCTACGGAACAGTTCCGCCGCGGCGGCCAGCGTGCCACCGGTGGCGAGGACGTCATCGAGCAGCAGCACCTTGCGGCCGGTGAGATCGATGCCGTCGGCCGGAATTTCCAGTGCGGCGGAGCCGTATTCCAGGGTGTACTCGCGCGAGAGCACCGGCGGCGGCAGCTTGCCGCCCTTGCGCACCGCCACCACCCCGGTGCCCAGCAGCGCCGCCACACCGGCGCCCAGCAGGAATCCACGCGCGTCCACGCCGGCCACCAGATCGGCGTCGGGAGCACAGGAGGCCAAGCATTCGATCACCGCGTGGAAGCCCTCGGCGTCGGCGAAGACCGGGGTCAGATCCGCGAAACGCACACCGGGGGTGGGGAAATCGTCGTGCCAGCGCGTCAGTCGCCCGACCACCTCGGCGGTCCGCGCGACCTTCTCCTCCGCGGTTTCGGCCGTTTCCACCATCGTGTGCTTACTCATCTACACCCGCTCCCTCATCCAGCGCCCGAGGACGCTCACCGCCGCAACACCCAGCGGTCCATATTCCAGCCCGCACCGGCCTTGGTGGGGCTCGCGACCCCGTTCTCCAGCCCGTTCCCGAACGCTACGGTCCGAGGCGTGTTGAACAGCGGGATCGACGGCATCTCGTTCCACAGCAGATTCTCGGCTTCGGTGTTCAGATTCAACACCGTCACCGAATTGTCGTCCGCCGCAAGCTGATCCGCGATCGCATCGTAACGCCCGTTGCCGAAGTGCCCGAAATTCACGCCCTGGCCGGTACGCAGCGCCGCGGTCGCCTCGATCCCCGGCAAGGAACCGGCCGGGCCCACGGCGGCCGCGGTTCCGCCGAGTACGGCGTCCACCTTGCCGGCGCCCAGTTCCGCGGGCGTGAATTCCGCCGCACCGGCGTCGACGACGGTCACCCCCGCCGCCTTGCAGGCATCCGCGATCATCGCCACGGTGCGCGCACGGCGGTCGTCGGGGCTGCGATAGCCGATCCGGATCGTCGGATTGGCCACCCCGGCCGCCGCCAGAGCCCGCTGCGCACCCGGTGCGTCGCCCGTACGGTATTTGCCCGCCGGACCGGTGATCGCCGGGTAGTACACCGAGTCGGCCTGGACGGTCCGGGAATCGAGAGGCCCGGAACCCAGCCCGGACTTGTTGTCGAAACCGGGATGCCCGAGCGTGTCGAACAACGCCTGCCGCGGGACGCACAACGCGAACGCGCGCCGGGCGTCGGCGGAGGCGAAGACGCCGGCGGTGGAGAGCACCAGCTGCTCGGCGCCGCGGCCCGGCTCCTGATTCACCGAAAACTTGTTCAGGCTCAGGTCTTTCACCGAACCCGCGCCGATGTCGACCACCTCGACGGAGTTGTCGGCGATCTTCTTCTTCAGATCGGCGTTCTTGGGCCACACCACGATTCGGGGAGTGGCGGGCTTGTTGCCCCACCACTTGTCGTTCTTCACCAGCACCAGACCGTCACCGTCGCTGTAGGACTCGATGCGGTACGGTCCCGAGGACGGCAGCAGGTCGGCGTTGATGTCACCGGATTTCAGATTCCAGCCGGTGTTCCAGAACTGCGCCAGCCGGTCCAGTGCGGCCGGGTCGCCGGACTGCACCACCGCCACCACATTCGGCACACCCGCGGCCTTGGCGGCGATGTGCGCGGGCATCAGATCACCGGCGTTGAACAGCGTCTTCCAGGCCAGGAAGTGGTGATCGGGCCGGAACACCACGGTGGCGTCCTTGGAACCGGGCTGGCATTCGACCCGCTCGATATCGGAGTAGCCGGCGGTGGAGGCGGCGTCGAACAACGGAATTGCACCGCCGGGGCCCGGTTTGGTGAATCGCCCACTGCGCGCGGCCCATTCGAGCACCAGATCGTCGCACGAGGTGGGCACGCCGTCGGAATAGACCGCGTCGCGATTGAGCCGGTACCGGATGGTCTGCGCCTCGCCGGCCACCTCGTTCGCGGTGCCGACATCGGTGTCGGCGACGGGCTGGCCGTCCGGACCGGTGTAGAAGAACCCGGTCAGCACACGAGAGAACAGCGCCGCGGAGCCGCCCGCCACACCGGCCGAACTCCCGCCGTTGTAGGTGGCCGGCACCGCGTCGACGGCATACCCGATGGAGGGCACCTGGTTCTTGCTCGAACAACCCGCGACCACGCCGGTGAGTAGTGCACCGGCCGCGATCACACCGAATGTCCGCCGGAGCGTCCGCCGCACGCGATCCGACCCCCTTCGCCTCATCAGTGGCTTCTCTTGTGCCGCTTCCCGGTGGGCCGGGCACCGGGTCTCGGTGCGGCGGAACCGTTGTCGCGGGTGCGGGTGGCCACCGGGGCACCGGAGGCGCGACGGGCCGGCGTCTCACCCGTGCGGCCGCTGTCGCCGGCGGCACGCTTGGCGAGCACCTTGCGGGTGTGCGCGGCCACCGGGCCGAAGCGTTCCTTGATCGACACCAGTAGCGGCACGGCGAAGAAGATCGACGAGTAGGCGCCCACGATCATGCCAACCAGCTGCACCAGCGCGAGGTCCTTCAGCGTGCCCACGCCGAGCAGCCAGACCGCGATGACCAGCATGCCGACGATGGGCAGGATGCCGATCACCGTGGTGTTGATCGAGCGCATCAGCGTCTGGTTGGCGGCGAGATTGGCCTGTTCACCGTAGGTGCGCCGGGTCAGATGCAGAACCCCGCGGGTGTTCTCCTCCACCTTGTCGAACACCACGACGTTGTCGTAGAGCACGTAACCCAGGATGGTCAGCAGGCCGATCACCGCGGCGGGCGTCACCTCGAAGCCGACGATCGAATAGATGCCGGCGGTGACGATCAGGTTGAAGAACAGCGAGGCGATCGCGGCGATCGACATATCGCGTTCGAATCGAATGGCGATGTAGATCATCGTCAACAGGACGAACACCACGAGCGCGATCAGGGCCTTGCGGGTGATCTGCCCGCCCCAGGTCTCGCTGATCTCGGTGACGCTGATGACGCTGCGGCTGGCCGTGCCGCTGGCATCCGTCGGGTGGTATTTCGTGAACAGCGCATCCGCGATCTTGTCCTGCTGCGCGGAATCCAGTGTCTCGGAACGGATCTCGAAGGAGGCCGAGGAACCCGAACCGACCTTCTGCACGGTGACCGGACTGTGTCCCAGGGCTTGGGAGTAGGTGTCCTCGACCGAGGTCGTGGTCATGCCGCTGGTCGCCGGGATCTGAATCTTCGTACCACCGGCGAAATCGATGCCGAGGGTGAAGCCGCGCACCGCGATGCTCAGCACCGCGATCAGGACCAGCACCGCGGCGATGCCGTAGTACAGCTTGCGGCGGCCGACGATCCGGAAGCCGCCGGTGCCGGTGTAGAGGCGTTCGAAGAATCCGTGCTTCGGTGCGTCCGCGGCGGGCAGCAACTCGTCCACGAATGGTTCCTCCAACACCTGACTGCGATTGTCGCTCATCGTGCCCCTGTCCCTACGAGCGTGCCGGCCGCCTTGCGTTCCCGCGCGAGCTGCTGCACCGCGCCCAGACCGTTGACCGACGGCTTCGCCCAGAACGGCGAGCGCGAGGCCAGCATCATCAGCGGCGAGGTCACCAGATAGAGCACCACCACGTCGAGCACGGTGGTGAGGCCGAGGGTGAACGCGAAGCCCTTCACCTGCCCGGCCGCCAGGATGTAGAGCACCACCGAGGCGATGAGGCTCACGGTCTTACCGGAGAGGTTGGTGCGTTGCGCGCGAGCCCAGCCGCGCGGGACGGCCGAGCGGAAACTGCGGCCCTCGCGCATCTCGTCCTTGATACGTTCGAAGAACACGACGAACGAGTCCGCGGTCATACCGATACCGATGATCAAACCGGCGATACCCGCCAGGTCGAGGGTGAAATTGATCCACCGGCCGAGCAGCACGATGATGCCGTACACCGCCACACCCGAGGCCACCAGCGAGAACCCGGCCAGGAAGCCGAGCATCCGGTAGTAGAGCAGGCAGTACAGCAGCACCGCGACCAAACCGATCGCACCGGCGATCAGACCGGCGTGCAGCGAGGCCAAGCCGAGCGTCGCCGACACCGTGGAGGCTTCCGACACCTCGAACGACAGCGGCAGCGATCCGTACTTCAGCGAGTTGGCGAGTTCCTTGGCGGTGGACGCGTTGAACTGGCCGGTGATCTGGGTGGTGCCGCCGAGCTGCGGTCCCTGCTGCACGACCGGCGCGCTGATCACCTTCGAGTCGAGGGTGAAGGCCACCTGCTTCTGCAGGTATTCCTTGGTGAGGTCGGCCCAGGCGTCGGCGTTCTTGAACGTCAGGTCGACCGCCCACTGCGACTGCTGGTTCAGCGACGAACTCGCATCCTTGATGTCCTGGCCGTCGATGCGCATCGGGGCCAGCAGGTACACCTCGTGGCCGTCCGACGAGCAGGTCACCAACGGCAGCTTCGGATCGTCGTTACCGGCCAGCGGGTCGGGCTTGTGGCAGTCCAGTTGCTGGGCAGCCAGCTGCTGGACCTGCGGGTCGGTGCTCTGCCGCAGCGCCCGCGCCGCGTCGATCTCCTGCTTGGCCTGCTGCTGCGGCGTCAGCGCCGGATTCGGCGCACCGGGCTGCGGAGCCGGTGCCGGAGTCGTCGGAGCCTGCGCCGGAGCCGGGAAGACCCGGTTCTGCGCGGTCGTGCCCGAGGATTCGCCGGCACCGGACGCCTCACCCGAGGAGGCCGTTCCCGAGGCCGTGCCGGATTCGTTCGACGGCTTCGACTCGGTACCGGGCGACGCACCCGGTGCGGGCGCCTGCTGACCCGCACCCGGAGCCGGCGCCGGGGGGTTCGCCGGCGGGGTGCCGGGCTGCTCCGCGCCGGGAGCGGGCTCGCCACCGGTTTGGACCTTGCCGTCGGGGCCAACCGGGAGCGGCTGGCCGACGACCGGGCGAATGTAGAGCTTGGCGGTGGTGGCCAGCGACTTCGCCTGCTGCCCGTCGCTGCCGGGCACGGTGATGACCAGGTTGTTGCCGTCGATCACCACCTCGGAACCGGCCACACCGAGGCCGTTGACCCGGGATTCGATGATCTGCTGGGCCTGCTTGAGGCTGTCCTTGCTGGGCTTACCGCCGTCGGGCGTGCGCGGGGTCAGCGTGACCTGGGTTCCGCCCTGCAGGTCGATTCCCAGTTTCGGTTCCGGCGACTTGTCACCGGTGAAGAACACCAACGCGTAGATCACCGCGAGCAGCACGGCGTAGACGCCGAGCAGCCGCAGCGGATGCCCCGTTCCCTTGGAAGGTGGCACAGTACATATCTCCTAGGCGGTGAGGGTGGCGGCCGGAAATGCGGCATGACCTGCGAGCACGGAGCACCGGCGAACGCGGGCTCACGGACACGCCGCACCGCCGTCGCGGCGGCTCGGCGCTGCGACGGCGGAAGCGGGTCAGTCTTTGCGCAGCCGGGCTGCGGTGTCCTCGACGGATTCCTCCACACCGGAGGCCGAGGCCGAACCGTTGGCCGCCGAGCCGTTCGCGGGCGCCGAGCCGTTGGTCGCGGCACTCTCCACCGGCGCGTCCGCCGTGGGGGCGGCGATCGTCTCGTCGTCCGACTCGACCGCGTCGGTATCCGAATCGGCGGACTCGGCGGCGTCCCCGCTGGGGCGCACATCGCGAATGGCGGCACGCAGCCAGGTCGTCACCACATCCTCGGCGATCTCCAGGTCGACGGTCTCCTCGTCGAGGTCGACCACGGTCCCGTAGAGGCCGGAGGTGGTGGTGACCTGGTCACCGACCTTCACGTTCTCCTGCATATCGGCGACCTTCTGCGCTTCGCGCTTCTGGCGGCGGACACCGAGAAACATCGGCACGAGCAGAACTACCAGTAGCAGCGGAAACAGCAGGTTCGCCATCGTCGTAGTCGGTCCTAGTGTGGTGGGTTGGATGGGGCTGTACCCACACAGTCTGCCAGCAACCTGGAATATCGCCACACCCGCGGTGTGCGCGGCGAGGTGCGCCACACCGGCGCGAACCCCGCCGCGGCGGCGGCTCAGGCCGCGGGCGCGCCGTAGACGTAGTCGTCGAGCGGGAAGTTCACCGCTTCGCGGTGGGTGGTGATCGTGCTGTTCGGGCGCAGCAGCGCGGCCTCGCCGTGCTGGTTGAAGTAGTAGCTGCGGGCCGTCGAGCAACTCCCGGCGTAGAACACCGACGAGCCGAGTTTGTCGGTCACGTAGTCCAGGAATCGCGCGTTGGCCTCTTCGCGCACCTCGAAGACCTCCTCACCGCGCCGGCGAGCCTCGCGCAGGAGCCGGTCCATATGTTTCATCTGCGCCTCGATGGTGGTGAAGTAGGACAGACCGCTGTAGGAGTAGGGGCTGTTGAGGCTGAAGAAGTTCGGGAACTTCGGCACCGTGATGCCCTCGTAGGCCTGGAATCGGTTGTCGCGCCAGAACTTTCCGAGATTCACCCCGTCGCGGCCGATGATCTCGACGGCCGGGAAGTTCACATCCCAGAGATTGAAGCCGGTCGCGAGGATCAGCGTGTCGATCTCGGTCTTGTGCCCGTCCGCGGTCACGATGCCGTCGGCCTCGACATGATCGATCGCATTCGTCTCGAGCCGCACGTGCGGTTCGTTGAAGGTCTTGAAGTAGGTGTTGGAGAAGGTGGGCCGCTTGCAGCCGAAGTCGTAGTGCGGGGTCAGCTTCTCGCGGGTCTGCTTGTCGCGCACCTGCGCGCGCAGATGCGCCTTCGCCAGCAGTGCGGCGCCCTTGTTGCCGAATTTGGCCTGCTTGTAGTGCAGCACGCCGGAAACCATCAGCAGTTCCAGAGCGCCGGTGTTGACCAGCCGGGCCGCCTTCTGGGTCAGCGGCACCTTCTCGAACAGCTGCTGGACCGGCTTCGGGATGGCGGTGTCGACCTTCGGGACGACCCAGATCGGCGTGCGCTGGAAGACGGTCAGTTCCGCGACCTTCTTCGCGGCCTCCGGCACGAGCTGCACGGCCGTGGCGCCGGTGCCGATGACGGCGGCGCGCCGGCCGGTCAGATCGAAATCGTCCTCCCAGGCGGTGGTGTGGATGATCTTGCCGGCGAAGCTGTCGATGCCCGGGAACGGCGGGGTGTAGGGCTGGGACAGGAACCCGGTCGCGGTGAGCAGATAGCGCGCGGTGAGCGTCTCGCCACCCTCGATCGAGACCACCCAGTGCGCGTGTTCACCATCCCAGCGGGCGCCGCCGACCACCTGGTTGAACCGCATCCGGCGGCGCAGGTCGTACTTGTCCGCGATGTGCTCGGCGTATTTCTTGAGCTCGGCGCCCGGGGCGAACAGCCGCGACCAGTGCGGATTCGGTTCGAACGAATAGGAATAGGTCACCGAGGCGATATCGACGGCCAGGCCCGGATAGTGGTTGACGTGCCAGGTGCCACCCAGGCCGTCCTCCCGCTCGAGAATCACGAAATTCTTCAGACCGAGACGATCCAGCTGAATCCCGGCACCCATACCGCCGAATCCCGCGCCGACCACCACGGCGTCGTACTGAGGTGCCACGCCGAACCTCCCTGTTACCTGACGTATCTGGTGCGGAATGACACATCATTCCGTTGCGGAACACCGTATCATCGGGTCCGTGCCGAAGCCATCCACCCATTTGGAACGACGCAAGGCCGAACTGCGGCAACAGATCATCGACACCGCCTTCGCCTGCTTCGCCGACAAGGGCTATCACGCCACCGGAATCGCCGATATCGCCACCGCTCTCGGAATCGGGCACGGGACGTTCTATCGCTACTTCGAGAACAAGCGCGACATCATCGACCACGTGATCGACGATCTCGCCGCGCGAATCATCGAGGCGCTCGGAACGGAGAACGCGCCGGACGCGGCGACCTCACTCGCCGATTACCGGCGTCAGCTGGACCGGATCGGCGTGGCGCTGCACCGGATCTTCCTCGAAGACCGCCGGGTCGCGCAGTTGCTGCTGTTCCAGGCGACCGGCATCGATCCGGAATTGACGATGCGGCTCTACGGCCTGCTCGACACCGCCGACGCGCTGACCACCGGATATCTCGAGCACGGCGTGGAACTCGGCTATCTGCGCGCCGACCTCGACGCCGCCAATACGGCCAAGGCGGTGACCGGCATGCTGCTCGCGGCCATCGTGCACGGGCTGCGTGATCCCGACCCGGAGTCGACCGCCGGACTGGCCCAGGCGATTCCGCGACTGTTGATCGACGGGGTGCGCGCCGGCTGAGCGGTGTTGTAACAATGTGCGGGTGACGCCGGAGTATGTGCGACGGATCCGATTCGGCCGGGCCCCGATCGGGCACCGCGGCTACGACCCCGCCGAGGTCGACGCGTTCTGCGCCGCCCTCGCCGATGCCTTGGCGGGCCGGGCCGCGCTGAGCGTGGCCACCATCCGCGGGCACGAATTCGGCCTGGCCGCACCCGGCCGCCGCGATTACGACCGCGACGAGGTGGACGCATTTCTCGATCGCGCCTGTGTGGAGCTGGAATCCGCGCGCTACGGGCCCGCCCGGCCGCAGGTGGCGTGGCCGCCGTCGCCGGAATACGTGTCCCGGCTTCGGTTTTCGGCGCCCCCGCTGGGACGCAGCGGCTATATCGCCGACGAGGTCGACGCGTTCCGGGAGCACGTGGCGGCGTTACTGGCCCAGACCGCCACAGGATGGGACACCGCGGCGATCCGCCCGGTATTCGGCACGGCCACCGCAGGGGTCCGCGCCTATCACCGCGGCGAGGTGGATGCCTTCGTGGACGCGGTCGCGGCGCTGGTGAGCTGACGCGACCGGACCGCCGGGCCGGACGGGATCAGTCGAACAGGTCGAGGGTGGGCTGGGCCTCACGACCCCGGACCTCGATGGATCCGAAGACCAGATCGGGCGGCGGCACCAGGCCCAGATGCTCCCAGGCGGCGGCGGTCGCGACTCGCCCGCGCGGGGTGCGCGCGACCATACCGGCGCGGACGAGGAACGGTTCGCACACCTCCTCGACGGTGGCGGCCTCCTCCCCCACGGCCACCGCCAGCGTCGACACACCGACCGGGCCGCCGCCGAAGCCGCGGACCAGCGCGCCCAGGACGGCGCGGTCGAGCCGGTCCAATCCCAGCGAATCCACGTCGTAGACCGCCAGCGCGGCCTTGGCGATGTCACGGGTGACCAGGCCGTCGGCCCGCACCTCGGCGTAGTCGCGCACCCGGCGCAGCAACCGGTTGGCGATGCGGGGCGTGCCCCGGGAGCGGCCGGCGATCTCGGCCGCCGCGTCGGTTTCGATGCGCACGCCAAGGATCGCCGCCGAGCGCTGCAGGATGCGCTGCAGTTCCTCGGGCTCGTA
Source organism: Nocardia africana NBRC 100379 (assembly GCF_001612635.1). Classification (GTDB taxonomy): domain Bacteria; phylum Actinomycetota; class Actinomycetes; order Mycobacteriales; family Mycobacteriaceae; genus Nocardia; species Nocardia africana. Next base: position 238,076 of record NZ_BDAV01000007.1, read on the forward strand.
GAAGTCCATATGGCCGGTGAATCCGAACCGGTCGCGCAGCGGACCGGTCAGCGCGCCCGAGCGCGTGGTGGCGCCGACCAGCGTGAACGGTGCGATCTCCAGCGGGATCGAGGTCGCTCCCGGCCCCTTGCCGACCACGACGTCGACCCGGAAATCCTCCATCGCCAGATACAGCATCTCCTCGGCCGGGCGGGCCATGCGGTGGATCTCGTCGATGAACAGCACGTCGCCCTCGACCAGATTGCTCAGCATCGCGGCCAGGTCTCCCGCGCGTTCCAAAGCCGGTCCGGACGTGATGCGCAGCGCGGTACCGAGTTCGGCGGCGATGATCATCGCCATGCTGGTCTTGCCGAGTCCGGGCGGGCCGGACAGCAGGACGTGGTCGGGAGTCCCGCCGCGCTGGGTCGCACCGCGCAACACCAGGGCCAGCTGTTCTCGCACCCGGGGCTGGCCGATGAAGTCGTCCAGCGATTTCGGGCGCAGCCCGGCCTCGATATCGCCGTCGGAGGTCAGATAGTTCGCGGTGACCGCGGATTCGCCGCCGTCCGCGCCGGCCTCGATATCGTCGGTGCCGGAAGGGAATTCGTCGTCGTGCATCGGCGTCACCGATTCCGGCCGAGAATCGCCAGCGCGGCCCGCAGCGCCTGCGAGGTACCCAGCTCGGGCTGTTCGGCGAGGACGCCGTCGACGGCCGGTTCGGCCTGCTTCACCGGGAATCCGAGACCGGTCAACGCCTCCACGACCTGATCACGCACCGGAGTGACGACCGGGGCGGGCGCCGCGCCGGGCGGTGCGGACTGCACCGGTACCAGATTCACCTTGTCACGCAGTTCGACCACCATGCGCTCGGCTCCGCGCTTACCGATCCCCGGTACCCGGGTCAGGGCCGCGACGTTGCTCTCCGCCAACGCTTTTCGCAGCGCCTCGGGCTCGAGCACCGCCAGCACCGCCATCGCCAGCCGGGGACCGACACCGGAGACGGTTTGCAGCAGCCCGAACAGATCGCGCGCCTCGGTGTCGGCGAAGCCGTACAGCGTCATCGAATCCTCGCGCACGATCATCGCGGTGTAGAGGCGGGCCTCGTCACCGCGGGTGAGACCGGCCAGCGTGGAGGGAGTGGCGTTGAGCCGGTATCCGACGCCCGCTGCTTCCAGCACCGCGTGGTCGAGACCGATCTCGAGCACCTCACCGCGCACCGACGCGATCACCTGGTCACCGCCTTTCGTTGCTGGGCAAGCCTTTCGGCGTATCTGCGTCGCGCCTGTTCGGCCTGGGCCTCCGCCTTCGCCATCCGCTCCAGCATCGGCGCCCGCCAGCAGTGGCAGATCGCCAGCGCCAGGGCGTCGGCCGCGTCGGCCGGTTTCGGCGCCGTCTGCAAGCCTAGGATGCGGGTCACCATCGCCGTCACCTGAGCCTTGTCCGCGGAACCGTTGCCGGTCACCGCCGCTTTGACCTGGCTCGGAGTATGAAAGGCGACGGGTATGCCGCGCCGCGCCGCCGCCAGCGCGATCACCCCGCCGGCCTGCGCGGTGCCCATCGCGGTGCGGACGTTGTGCTGGGCGAAGACCCGCTCGATCGCGACCGCCTCGGGCCGGTGGGTGTCCATCCAGTGTTCGGCGGCGTCGGCGACGCCCAGCAGCCGCTGCGCGAGGTCCATATCGGCCGGTGTCCGCACGACGTCGACGTCGAGCGCGGTGACCTGCCGCCCCAGACCGCCCTCGACGATGCTCAGGCCGCACCGGGTGAGCCCCGGGTCGACACCCATCACCCGCACGAAATGCACCCCTGTCGAGTCGCGAACAATTGTTCGAAGTCTAACCGAGAGCGCCCGCACCGGCGCCCACCGACACGGAGCCGCAACCGAGACGAAGCCGCCACCGGCACAGCGCCGCGATCGCGAGCACCCCGGGTGGCGAACCATCTATTCCAATGCGGCCAGCGCGGATTCGAAGACCCGATGAGCGGTCGCGCCGAACAGGACGAAACGGATCTCGGTGGCGCCGGTGCGGGCGGCCCGGACGGTATCGAGGGCGATCCGGGCGCCGTCGTCGAGAGGCCAGCCGTACACACCGGTGGAGATCGCCGGGAAGGCGATCGTGCGGGCACCCAATTCCTCTGCGACACGCAGAGATTCGCGGTAGCAGGAGGCCAGCAGGCCGGAGCGGTCGTGGGTCGCCGCCCAGACCGGGCCGACGGTGTGGATCACCCAGCGGGCGGGAAGGTTGCCGGCCGTCGTCGCCACGGCCGCGCCGGTGGGCAGGCCGTCGGGATAGGTGGTCGCCCGCAACTGCTTGCAGGCGGCGAGGATGCCGGGTCCGCCGCGGCGGTGGATCGCACCGTCGACCCCGCCCCCACCCAGCAGCCCGGAGTTGGCGGCGTTGACCACGGCGTCCACGTTTTGTTCGGTGATATCCCCGCGCACCAGCACGATCTCGGCCATATGCCCCATTGTGCCCGCACCGGCCCCGGCGGCGCCGGACCGCGGCCCCGGGCGGCCGTACCGGACTCCGAGCGAGTTCACAGGGTTTCTCGAGGAATGCCACCGACAATGACGCCGTGTTCCCAGCGCCCATGGATGTGCCGACGCCCGCGCCGACCTCCCCCGCCGCGCCCGCGCCGGCCGCCGGCGCCGCGGTGGCGCCGCCCCCGCCACCGCCGTTGCCCTCGGCGAAACTCAACCCCTACAACGGATTTCATCACGGCCTCTCGCTGCTGCACGGCTGGCTGCCGCTGACCATCGAGATCGTCGCCGCCGTCCTGCTGGTGGCCGCGATCGCGCGATGGGGACGGCGGTGGTGGCTGATCCGGATGCCGATCTGTCTGGCACTCGGCGTGGTGGCCGCCTTCGCCGCCCGCACCGTGATGAACAACGAGGGCCTGGCCTCCGATCCCGCACCGGCGCGATTGTGGATCTGGGTGGGCGCGGCGGTCGCCGCGATCGCTCTGGTGGTGGTCGGCTGGCCGGGTGCGCGGTGGTGGCACCGTACCGCCGCGATCGTGGCGGTGCCGTTCGCGGTCGCCAGTACTGCGGTGGTGCTCAACCAGTGGGTGGGCTACTACCCCAGCGTGCAGTCGGCGTGGAGTGCGCTGACGGCCGGACCGCTGCCTCACCAGACCGATCCGGACGAGCTTGCCGCGATGCGCGGCACGCACCCCCCGAACGGCGTGGTGGTGCCCATCGACACCGGCGACGGCGCCAGCGGGTTCAAGCATCGCACCGAATACGTCTACCTGCCGCCGGCGTGGTTCGCCGGGCCCACCCCGCCCGCCCTGCCGGCCGTGATGATGATCGGCGGCGAATTCAACACTCCCGCCGATTGGTTGCGCAGCGGCCAGATCATGCCGGCCATCGACGCGTTCACCGGCGCCAACGCCGGCAGCGCCCCCGTCCTGGTCTTCGTGGACTCCTCGGGCAGCTTCAACAACGACACCGAATGCGTCGACGGCCCGCGCGGCGCCGCGGCCGACCACCTCACGAAAGATGTTGTCCCGTACGTGGACTCGCACTTCGGCGTTCCCGCCGATCCGGCGAAGTGGGCGGTGGTCGGCTGGTCGATGGGCGGTACCTGCGCCACCGACCTGACCGTGATGCATCCCGAACTGTTCCACACCTTCGTCGACATCGCCGGCGATCTCGGTCCGACCTCGGGGACCAAGGAACAAACGATCTCGCGCCTCTACGGCGGCGATGCGGCCGCCTACGACCGTTTCGACCCGCTGACGGTGATGGCGAAACACGGCCCCTACACCGATGTCGCGGGATTGTTCGACGATCTGACGCCGCCGCACCGCCCGGACCGCACCGGGAAGGATCCCGGCGGCCGTGTCCACCTGCCGCAGGTCGACGAGAACCGCATCGGCGTCGGCGGCCAGGACGGCGTCATGGACACCGGCGAGGTCGGCGCCGCCGAGAAACTGTGTGCTCAGGGCCGTGCGGTCGGCATCGAGTGCACCATTCACACCACCCAGGGCGGGCATACCTGGCAGTTCGCCGCGGCCGCGTTCACCTCGTCGCTGCCGTGGGTGTCGGCGCGGCTCGGACTGCCCGTGCACACCTGATCACACGCCGCGGGCCGCCGCCGGTACATCCGGCAGCGGCCCGCGGCGGTACGGATCAGGCGTCGAGTTCGGCGAGGACCTCGTCGGAGACGTCGACGTTGGTGTACACGTTCTGCACGTCGTCGCTGTCCTCCAGCGCGTCGACGAGTTTGAACACCTTGCGGGCGCCCTCGGCGTCGACCGCGACCGACACCGAGGGCTGGAAGCCGGATTCGGCGGAGTCGTAATCGATTCCGGCCTCCTGCAGCGCCGTGCGCACGGCGATCAGGTCGCTGGGGTCGCTGATGATCTCGAACGAATCACCGAGGTCGTTGACCTCCTCGGCGCCGGCGTCGAGCACCGCGGCCAGCACGTCGTCCTCGCTGAGCCCGTTCTTCTCCAGCGTGACGATGCCCTTGCGGTGGAACAGGTAGGCGACCGAACCGGGATCGGCCATATTGCCGCCGTTGCGGGTCATGGCCACGCGCACCTCACCGGCGGCGCGATTGCGGTTGTCGGTGAGGCATTCGATCAGCACCGCAACACCATTGGGCCCGTAGCCCTCGTACATGATGGTCTGCCAGTCGGCGCCGCCGGCCTCTTCACCACCGCCGCGCTTGCGGGCGCGCTCGATGTTGTCGTTGGGAACCGACGACTTCTTCGCCTTCTGGATGGCGTCGTAGAGAGTCGGGTTTCCGCCAGGATCACCACCGCCGGTGCGCGCCGCGACCTCGATGTTCTTGATGAGTTTCGCGAACATCTTGCCGCGCTTGGCATCGATCACGGCCTTCTTGTGCTTGGTGGTGGCCCATTTGGAGTGGCCGCTCATTCCCTACTTCCTTCAGGTCGGTGTGCTCGAGGCCCGGGCAGATTCGCGATCTGCGTTCCGGCGATCGCTGTGCAGTCTACTGCCCGGTCCGCCACCGCCCGGTCGGGGTGCGCGGCGAACGGTCAGGTACCGGCGGCCACCGCGGCCCGCACCGAGTCGACGAACAGGCGATGCACACGCAGATCGCCGGTCACCTCGGGATGGAACGAGGTCGCGATGACCGAGCCCTGCCGGACCGCGACGATCCGGCCCGCCGCCTCCTGCGGGTCACCCACCGACGGACCCTCGGCGACCACGGTGCCGGGCCGCGGACGGTGCGGGACCCGGGCCAGGACCTCGACGCCGGCGCCGGCGCGTTCCACCCAGGGCGCCCGGATGAACACCGCCCGGATGGGATCGTCGAGTCCGGTGAAGTCGAGATCGGTTTCGAACGAATCGACCTGACGTCCGAAGGCGTTGCGCCGCACCGTCATATCGATGCCCGACAGCGACTGCGCGTCGGGCCGAGTGTCGAGCACCTCCGACGCCAGCAGGATCATGCCGGCACACGAGCCGAAGGCCGGCATGCCCGCGCGCAGCCGTGCCCGCAGCGGTTCCAGCAACCCGAATACCTCGAGCAGTTTGCTGATCGCGGTGGATTCGCCGCCCGGCAGCACGAGCGCGTCCACGGACTCGAGTTCCGATTCCCGTCGCACACTCACCGGTTCGGCATCGCACGCGGCCAGCGCGTGGAAGTGCTCACGCACGTCACCCTGCAGAGCCAGCACGCCAATGGTCGGTTTCACGGCACGAGCATACGAGTCGCGCGGCGCGGCCGCGGCCCGCGGCCACCTCGGTTGTGGCGCCGCTCACCTACCGCCGCAGTGTGCGGATGAGCCCTTCCTGCACGACCTGCGCGACGAACTGTCCGCGCTGGTTGAAGATCCGGCCGCTGGTGAGCGCGCGGCCGTAGCCCGCGGAGGGGGAATTCTGGTCGTAGAGCAGCCATTCGTCGGCGCGGAAGGGTCGCAGGAACCACATCGCGTGATCGAGCGACGCGTCCTGGGTCGGTTCGTCGCGGTGGGTGACCTTCGACGAACCGAGCAGGGTCATATCGCTCATGTAGGCGAGGGTGCAGACGTGGAACAGCGGGTCGTCGGGCAGCGGGTGGCGGTAGCGGAACCAGACCTGCTGCTGGGAGGCCAGGCCGTCGCGCCGCACCACGTGGTCCTGCGGCACCAGCCGGATGTCCCAGTGCTCCCATTCCCGCATCAGCCACAGCCGCTCCGGGCTCATCGACGCGCGCTCGTCCGGAATGTCCTGCGGCAGTGGAACTTCCGGCATCACGTCCTGATGTTCGGGGCCTTCGTCGCCGACGTGGAAGGAGGCCGACATGGTGAAGATCGCCTCGCCGTCCTGGACCCCGGTGACCCGGCGGGTGCAGAACGAGCGGCCTTCGCGGATGCGTTCCACCAGATACACGGTCTGCTCGGCGGGATTGCCGGGACGCAGGAAGTATCCGTGCAGCGAATGCACCTCGAAGCGCGGTTCCACGGTGCGCACCGCCGAGACCAGCGCCTGCCCGGCAACCTGCCCGCCGAATGTGCGCGGCAGCTGCGACTTGGTGATCGCGCCGCGGAAGATGTCCCGCTCGAGCCGCTCGATCTCCAGTGCCTCTTCGATCGTCGCCATGTACCGTCCTTCCGCCCTGTGCCCCGCTCAGGCTAAGCGATGGCGAACCCGCTCCGGCGAGCGGCTCTCCGCGCCGTGACAGCGCTCACGACGCCGGTTCGCCCTGCGATCCGATCAGTTCCCGCGCCTCTTCCTCGGACTGCGCGGCCGGCGCCGATCCCCACATGTGCCTGCCGTTGGGCTCCTGCAGGAAATACACCGAGACCGCACCCACCAGCCCGGCGATGATCAGGTAGTACGCCGGCCAGTTCAGATCACCGGTCGCCCCGACGAGCGCGCCGACCACCACCGACGTGGTGCCGGCGAACAACGAGACCGCGACGTTGAACGACACCGACAGCCCCGCGCCGCGCACCTTCGTCGGGAACAGCGACGGCAGGGTGGACGGCATGGTCGCGCTGAAGCAGATGAGGGTCAGGCCCATCATGAGCAGGCCCAGGAATACGGCGAACGCGTTGTCGGTACGTACCAGCAGGATCATCGGAAACGCCAGCACCACCAGGGCGATGGCGCCGGCCCAGATGATCGGTTTGCGCCCGACCCGGTCCGAGACGAGCCCGATCACCGGGATGGTCAGCAGCGCGATGGCCATCACCGCGATCTGCAGCCACTGCGACGCCGAGGAGGAGACGCCGCCGCCGGTGGCGCCCGGCACGGTCGAGGTGACGTAGGTCGGCATATAGGAGGTCAGCATGTAGTTGGTGACATTCCAGGCGACCACCAGTCCCATGCAGACCAGCACGTACGGCCACAGGCGGGCCAGGATCTTCGCCTCCTCGCCGGTCTTGTTCGCCTTCTCCCGGTCCTCGGATTCCTTCTCCAGGGCGGCGAAGGCCGGGGTGTCGGCCAGTCGCATCCGCAGATAGACGCCGACCACACCGAGCGGCAGGGCCACGAAGAACGGCAGCCGCCAGCCCCACGACAGCAGCTGCTCGTGGGTGAGGGTGGCGTCGGCGAGCGTGACCACCAGTGCGCCCAGCAGATATCCGGTGAAGGTGCCGAATTCCAGCCAGCTGCCGAGGAATCCGCGCCGCCGGTCGGGTGCGTACTCGGCGATGAAGGTCATGGCGTTGCCGTATTCGCCGCCGGTCGAGAAACCCTGCAGCAACCGTGCGCACAGCAACAACATCGGCGCCCAGATGCCGATCGTGTTCTGATCCGGGATGCAGCCGATGGCGAACGTGCCCGCCGCCATCAGGATCATCGTGGTGGCGAGCACCGTGTTGCGGCCGATGCGGTCGGCCAGCGGTCCGAAGAACATGCCGCCGAACGGGCGGACGAGGAACGCCACCGCGAACAGGCCGAAGGTGGCGATCGTGCCGGCGGTGTCCCCGAGATGGGAAAAGAACACGTCCTTGATGGTCGGCTCGAAATACGCGTAGACGCCGAAGTCGTACCACTCGGTGATGTTGCCGATACTCGCGGCGCCGATCGCCCGCCGGATGATCGGCGGATCGGTGACGACGATGTCGTCGAGCGACCACCGCCTCGGACGTTCACGCGGGACCAGCACCGCCACGGACTACGACCTCCTCGGGTTCACGACAACCGTCGATCGCCGGCGCCGGCGGGGCTCCGCGGAAGGATGTCCGATCGCCTCGCAGGTCCCGCCGTTCCCGGAATCGACCCGCTCAGGCTATGCGATGGCAAACTCGGCCGACGGGCGACTCTCCGCGATCCGCCCGGTGCCGGGCATGATAGGCGGATGCCCGCATACGAACCGATCGCCGTGGACGGGCTGGTCGAGCGAGTCGCTGCGGCCGCTCTGGCCCTGCCGGGGCCGGTCGTGGTGGCCGTCGACGGCGCCGATGGCGCCCGGCCGCGGGAACCGGCCGACCGGATCGTGGAACGGATCCGCACGCGGGGGCGGCCGGCCGAGCGGGTGTGGTTGCACGACTTCGTTCGACCGGCATCGCTGCGACTCGAGTTCGGGCGCGACGAGATGACCTATCGCACAGCCTGGTTCGACTACGCCGCCCTGGATCGTGAGGTGCTGGAAGCGGTACGCCGGCGCGGGCGGTGGCTGCCCGCGCTGTGGGACGAAGCCGAGGATCGATCCGCGCGGGCGCGGATGCGGCCCGCCGAACCGGGCCTCGTCCTGGTGGTCGCGGGACCGATGTTGCTCGGCCGCGGTATGGATTTCGATGTCACCGTGCGGCTGCAGATGTCGGAACCGGCGCTGCTGCGCCGAACCGATCCCGCGGAGCGGTGGACCGTTCCCGCACTGCTGCGCCACGATCGCGAGCACGACGACCTGCCCACCTTCGATGTGCGCTGGGACCATCCGGAGCGCCCGGCCGTGCGCACCGGTTCCTGAGCTGCTTCGATACCGGACCGAATGCGCGGGGCCGCAGCCGGATTCGCGGCGATCAGCTCGCGAATCGCTCGCGGTCGGCGGCGGGGAGCCAGCAGCCGGCGGCGATGTCGCGGTTGTAGGTCGTGCGGAAATGCTCGATCAGATGCGGTAATCCCGGATGGGTGTTGGCCGTCGACCACAGCAGCGCATGCGGATAGGCCGGCGTCGGGTCGACGATCGGCACCCGCCGGATGTGCGGATGCCAGGGATTGCGGAAGTGATCGCTGCTGACGGTGGCCAGCGTGTCGGAGTCCGCGATGCGGGCGAGCATGGCTTCGATGCCGTCGGGCCCGGGGAAGCGGGTGCGGTCGCGCGGCGTGGTATCGACTGTGACACCGCAGAATTCGCTCAGTTCGCGATAGAAGTCGGCCCATTCCGACGCCACCCCGGCGCCCGGAATCCACACCGTGTACGCGGCCAGCTCGGCGAGCGCCACCGCCGGCCGTCCGGCCAGCGGATGATGCCTGCCCACGAGCAGATGCGCCGGATCCACGTAGGCGGGGACGGCCGCGATATCGGGCGGCAGCGGACGGGGGCCGCCCGAGGGGCGGGCGAAGGCGGCGTCGGCGCGGCCGTGCACCACCATGTCCCGCGACGTGACGAAGACGTTCGAGATCACGATCTCGGTATCGGCGCCGGGGTTGCGGTCGAGATAGAACCGCATCTGCTCGGTCGCGCCCTGGCGCTCGCCCTGCACCGCGACGCGCAGCGGGCGTGGCATGTCACGGACCGCTGTCACCGCGGTCTCGGCCACCGCCAGCAGCGCTCGGGCGTGCGGCAGCAGCCGCGCACCGGCGGCGGTCGGCACGATTCCGGCGGGTACGCGGTCGAACAACGCCGTCCCCAGCTGGGCCTCCAGCTTCGCGATCCGCTTCGACACCGCCTGCTGGCTGATGCCGAGAACCACGGCGGCGAGACTGAACTGCCGCTCCTCGGCCGCGACCACGAAGGCGCGCACGGACGTCAGGTCGAGATCCGTTCCGGCACCTCCACCGACAACCATTCGTTGTGCAGCCCTTCCCTGACGATCCCGTCGCCCCTGTCTCGGTCAGGCCCGACATCTTCCGGAAGACAGTACCCGACAGGGCATTCGGCGACCGGCCGCGTCACCCCGCCCGCCGCGCGCGGTAAGGCGGGCGAGATCGCTCACTCCCGGACGATGTCCTGCCCAACTGCGCTCCACAGCTCATCGCGGCCGTCGTCACGACGCGAGGCGCACGAACCGAACGTGGTGCGCCATCGAGCCGGTGTTCGATGACGTGCCCCCGGCGCATCCGCCCGCCGCAGATCGAGGTCCCTCGTCAGTCGTCGGCCGGCGCGGTGCGGCGGCCCGATTCCGCGAGGCGCGCGGCAAGCCCGAGGACCAGTTCGCGGAGCTCCTCCGGGTGCCGCACGTCGAACGGTCGATCGAGTGCGGCGAGCACCGGCGGCAGCCAGTCGAGCCGCTCCGCTCGGATACCGACCTCCCACCAGCGTTCGGCGCCCGAGTCTGCGGCCTCGTCCGTCGCGCCGAGCGTCGCGACGGTGGCGGGCAGGTGCGCGCGGATCTGTTCGTGCGTACCGAAGATGCGCAGGCTGACGTCGTATCGATACTCGGCGGCGGCGAATCCGGACACCAGCCGCCCCACCGGATCGATATCGCCGGGCGGGTCGAACGAACCGGGCAGGGTCCGGGCGGTGGTGATGCGGTCCAGGCGGAAGGTGCGGTCCTCGGCGTGCCGGGGGTCCGCGCCGGTGACGTACCACCGGCCGGAATGAGCGACGATCCCGTACGCGTGCAGTGTGCGTTCGCTCGCACGGCCGTGACGATCGGTGTAGCGGATGGTGACCGGCCGGTGGTGGCGGACCGCGTCGGCGAGCGTCAGCAGCACCGCGGCATCCGCGGGAGCGGATTCGGTTGGCGCGTGGGTGAATTCGAGGGATTCCAGCAGCACGTCGAGCCGTCGGCGCAGCGGTTGCGGAAGGACCCTGCGGATCTTGGCGGCCGCGGTCTCACTCGGGGCCGCATCCGTTGCGGCCCAGCCGGTTCGGCGGCCCAGGAGCCCGAGCAACACCGCCAACGCCTCCTCGTCGGTGAACATCAACGGCGGCAGGCGGTATCCGGGGGCGAGCCGATAGCCGCCGTAGCGCCCGCGCACCGACTCCACCGGGATCTCGAGATCGATCAGGTGGTCCACATACCGGCGCACGGTGCGTCCGTCGACGCCGAGCCGGCCGGCGAGTTCGGCCACGGTCCGGGTGCCGCCGGACTGCAGCAGTTCGAGCAGGGTCAGCACGCGTCCGGTCGGTCGAGCCATGAGTGCGACCCTAGCGCGAATACCGGACCGATTCTGTCCCCTATTTCTCCTACGCTGCGGAAAACACCTTCGAACGGCAAGGAGCAGCCCATGAATTTCGTCTCGATCCGCATCATCACCGCCGACGTCGCACGTCTCGTCGAGTTCTATGAGCGCGCCACCGGATTCCGTGCCCGGTGGGCGACCGAGGATTTCGCCGAACTCGAGACCGGCGTCGCCACGCTCGCGATCGCGAGTACCCGCACGGTCGCCCTGTTCGCCCCGGACTCCGCCCGTCCGGCCGACAATCACAGCGTGATCACCGAGTTCCTCGTCGACGACGTCGACCGCGTGTATCGCGACCTGTCCGGCGCCGGCGCCGAGGTGGTCGCCGAGCCGGCCACCATGCCCTGGGGCAACCGCTCGCTGCTGGTCCGCGACCCGGACGGCAACCTGGTCAACTTCTTCGCACCGGTCACGCCGGCGGCGATCGATAAGTTCGCGGGGCGGGCGGTGCCGGTCACGCCGAGCATGTGAGCCGGCGACGGCCTCGTGATCTACGAGGACGGCCCGGCGGTGTCACGCCCCGGAAACGACGAACGCCGGGTCGTCCTGCGCAGGACGACCCGGCGAAGCGGTTGTCGTGGAATCGATGCCCGAACGGCTTACCAGCCGCGCTCGGCGAGGCGGTGCGGCTCCGGGATCTCCTCGACGTTGATGCCGACCATGGCCTCGCCCAGGCCGCGCGACACCTTCGCGAGCACATCGGGGTCGTCGTAGAAGGTGGTGGCCTTGACGATGGCGGCGGCGCGCTCGGCCGGGTTGCCGGATTTGAAGATGCCGGAGCCGACGAAGACGCCCTCGGCGCCCAGCTGCATCATCATCGCGGCATCGGCGGGGGTGGCGATACCACCGGCGGTGAACAGCACCACGGGCAGCTTGCCGGTCTCGGCGATCTCACGGACCAGCTCGTAGGGCGCCTGCAGTTCCTTGGCGGCCACGAACAGCTCGTCCTCGGGCAGCGACTGCAGGTGGCGGATCTCCGCGCGGATCTTGCGCATGTGGGTGGTCGCGTTGGACACGTCGCCGGTGCCGGCCTCACCCTTGGAGCGGATCATGGCCGCACCCTCGGTGATGCGGCGCAGCGCCTCGCCCAGGTTGGTGGCGCCGCAGACGAACGGCACGGTGAACTGCCACTTGTCGATGTGGTTGGCGTAGTCGGCCGGGGTCAGCACCTCGGACTCGTCGATGTAGTCGACGCCGAGGCTCTGCAGGATCTGCGCCTCGACGAAGTGGCCGATCCGCGCCTTGGCCATGACCGGGATGGAGACGGCGTTGACGATGCCGTCGATCAGGTCCGGGTCGCTCATCCGCGCGACGCCGCCCTGGGCGCGGATGTCGGCGGGAACCCGCTCGAGCGCCATCACCGCGACCGCGCCGGCATCCTCGGCGATCTTGGCCTGATCGGCGGTGACGACGTCCATGATCACCCCGCCCTTGAGCATCTCGGCCATGCCGCGCTTCACGCGGGCGGTGCCGGTCGTCGAGGTGGTGTCGGGCGTTGTCACGGGCAAACTCCTGATTATCGGGGATTCGTTCGAGGAGGCATCGCTGCGATGCGAACCTCCACGATTCTAGGCGCCCCGATCAGGCCACTAGATAGCCAGTCCGAGAGCACTGGACTGGTCCGCCGGCCGCGGCCGGGATCGCACACCGGGCCGGGCGGCCGCTACGGCGTCGCTATGGGCGCGCCGAGTGCGGGTACCCGTGGCGCCGGACGCCCGTCACCGCAGGCCGGCGCCACCTGTTCGTCAGATCGGGTCGACGACGAACAGCTGTGCCCAGTACGTCGCGGCCTGCTCGCCGATATACGGCAGCAGGAAGTCGTACAGCAGATAGGACATAGGCATTCGGTACCTCACCTCCACACACCGGTTCGCCGGATTCGGTGTGCGGCAAACCGGTTTCGACCCTATCCGATGGTGACCTGTCACACAGCGACAACGCCCGGGTAGCGGCGAGATCGGCGGATTTCCGACGAAATACGTTGACGGTCAACGCCTCCCGCAGTCGAACCGGCAGACCGCCGACCTCGGACCGCCGGCCGTCAGACCTCCGACAACAGCGGCTCGAGCAGTCCGACGGCCACGACCCGGATCTGCTCCAGCGCCCGCTCGGCCGGCCCGGTCGGCTGGAACAGATGACTCAGGGCAAGGCGCACAACGGTTTCGGCGACCGACGTCAGCTCCTCCTCGCCCACCGACGCCAGCTCGTATTGCGCGCGAACCGTCGCGGTCACCGCGGCGATCGCCCGGCCGAGCACCGGTTCCGGTTCGGTCATCAGCGCCGGCAACAGCGCGGTATCCGGCGCCGAGCGGCCGGCCAGCACCGCTTTCAGCAGCATGTTGTCCGCACCGCTGCGGAGGGTGAACTCCACGGCCGCGATCAGGCCGGCGATCACATCGTCCGGGTGGGCCGCCAGCTGCTCGGCGATCCCGACCAGGAAGACGTCCACCTCGTTCGCGATCACCACGTCGGCGAGGTCCTGTTTGGTGCCGATCTCCTTGTACAGCACCGGCCGGCTGACGCCGACCTCCTTGGCGACCCGCGACATGTTCACCGCGCCCCAGCCCTCGGTACAGACCAGCCCGCGAGCGGTCTCGATGACGCGCTCGCGCAGCAGTCGGCGCATATCGGACTGGAAGTTCGGCGCGGTAGCCACGCCATGATCGTACACGCTTCAGGAAACTGTTCGAGTATTGACAATCCCGACGCGTCTGTATTCAATGAAAACACTTCTCCAGAAAGTGTAAATAGATCGAGGTGAGCGGCCCGCCGCTCCGACCCTCGCCCCCGTCCGCGCCGCCCGTGCGCCGGGCGCCCCGTTCCGTCGCGCATGTCGCGCATCGTTCGTGAGGAGAACTCCGTGACCACATCCCGTATCGGCGATCCGGCCCGGACCGCGCCGCCGCAGTGGCGTGACCGCAAACGCCATCTCTGGCTGTTCGGCCTGGTCCCGCCGACCGCGGTCCTGCTCGCCACCGGCCTGGTGTGGCTGTTCAACCAGCTGGGCTGGCACCACGCGGCATCCGTGTGGTGGTGGATCGGGCCGCTGCTGGTCTATGTCCTGCTGCCGATCCTCGACCGGTTCTTCGGGCCCGACGGGCAGAATCCGCCCGACGAGGTGATGGAACAGCTCGAGAACGACCGGTACTACCGCTACTGCGTCTACGCCTACATCCCGTTCCAGCTGCTCAGTCTGGTGTTCGCCTGCTATCTGTGGAGCGCGGCCGATCTGTCCTGGCTGGGTGTCGACGGCGGGCTGAGCCTGGTGTCCAAGATCGGCCTGGCGTTCAGCATCGGCACCATGGGCGGTGTCGGCATCAACACCGCGCACGAGCTCGGCCACAAGAAGGACGAACTGGAGCGCTGGCTGTCGAAGATCACGCTGGCGCAGACGTTCTACGGCCACTTCTACATCGAGCACAACCGGGGTCATCACGTGCGGGTGGCGACACCGGAGGATCCGGCCAGTTCCCGGTTCGGCGAATCGTTCTGGACGTTCCTGCCGCGCAGCGTGTGGGGCAGCCTGCGCTCGTCCTGGTCACTGGAGAAGACCCGGCTGCAGCGAATGGGCAAGCGGCCGTGGACGATTCACAACGATGTACTCAACGCGTGGCTGATGTCGGTGGTGCTGTGGGGCGCGCTGGCCGCGATCTTCGGTCCCGGGGTGCTGCCGTTCCTGGTGGTGCAGGCGGTCTACGGGTTCTCGCTGCTGGAGACGGTCAACTATCTCGAGCACTACGGTCTGCTGCGACAGCGCACGGCCGCCGGGCGCTACGAACGCTGCACCCCTGAGCACAGCTGGAACTCCGACCACATCGTCACCAACATCTTCCTCTACCACCTGCAGCGCCACAGCGACCATCACGCCAATCCCACCCGGCGCTATCAGACCCTGCGCAGCATGGACGGCGCACCCAATCTGCCCAGCGGCTACGCGAGCATGATCACCGTCGCCTACTTCCCGCCGCTGTGGCGGCGCGTGATGGACAAGCGGGTGCTCGCGCACTACGGCGGTGACATCACCCGCGTCAACATCCAGCCCGGCAAGCGCGATCGGGTCCTCGCGAAGTACGGGGTGGCCTGATGTCCCGATTCCGTTGCCCCGTCTGCGAGTACGTGTACGACGAAACCGAGGGCGCACCACGCGAGGGCTTCCCGCCCGGCACCGCGTGGTCGGCGATACCCGACGACTGGTGCTGCCCCGACTGCGGCGTGCGGGAGAAACCGGATTTCGACGCCGACCTCACGACCCACGATCCGACCCCCCACGAAAGGCACCTGACATGACCGACTACAAGCTGTTCCGTTGCCTGCAGTGCGGATTCGAATACGACGAGGCACTCGGCTGGCCGGAGGACGGCATCGCGCCGGGCACCCGCTGGGACGACATTCCCGACGACTGGTCCTGCCCCGACTGCGGTGCGGCCAAGGCGGATTTCGAGATGGTCGAGGTCAGTCGCGCATGACCGGACGCATCGTCATCGCGGGCGCCGGGATCGCGGGCGCGACCGCCGCCCGCACCCTGCGCAGCGAGGGCTACACCGGCGAGATCGTGCTGCTCGGCGCCGAGGACCGGCTGCCCTACCGCCGCCCGATGGTCTCGAAGGAGGTGCTCGCCGGCACGGCGAACGAACGCCGGCTCCTGCTCGAGTCCGCGGAAGCGTGGCGCGAACTCGAGGTGGAGGTACGCCCGGGGACCACGGTCGAGGGCATCGACGTCGACCGCGACCGGATACGTCTGGACACCGGCGACACCCTCGGCTACGACGCCCTGGTACTCGCCACGGGCGCCCGCGCCCGGGAGCTGCCCGGTCCCGAATCGGGCGCGTACACGCTGCGCACCGCCGCGGACGCCGACGCGTTGCGCGCGGCCGTGGTGACCGGTGGATCGCTGCTCGTCGTAGGTGGCGGCCTGGTCGGATGTGAAGCCGCCGCGACGGCGCGTGGGCTCGGGGCGGCGGTGACGATCGTGCACGCGGGCGATGCTCCGCTCGAGCGGGTGGCCCCGGCGGTGATCGGCGCGCACTGCCGAAACCTGCACGCCGGCAACGGCGTCGACATCCACGACACGGTGGTGCTGGACCGGATCGACGGTGGCAGCGGCGATATCCGGGCCACCGCCGTCGACGGACGGCAGTGGTCCGCCGCCGCGGTACTCGTCGCGATCGGCGCGGAGCCGGATACCGACGTGGCCCGGCGGGCCGGACTCGCCGTCGGGGACGGCATCCTCGTCGATGAGTCCTATGCGACCTCGGCGCCGAACATCTTCGCCGCCGGTGACGCCGCCGCCGTCTACGATCCGGAATTCGGGGTCCACCGGCGCACCGAACAATGGAACAGCGCGCAGTCGCACGGGATCGCCGTGGCGAAATCCGTTCTCGGGCAACCGGTACCGCCCGAGGAGGTGACGTGGGGCTGGACCACGCAGTACGGCGACACCATGCAGTTCGCCGGACGTCCGCACCCCGAGGACGAGATCGTGGTCCGCGCCACCGACACCCCCGGCCGGTTCATCGCCCTGGGGCTGCGCGCCGGGCGCCTGGTCGCCGCCGCGGCCGTCGCGTGCCCGGCCGAGCTGCGCATCGCCCGCGCTCTCATCGCGGCCCGCGCCACGCACGACCCGGATACCTGGTCCGACCCGGCCGTTCCTTTGCGGGAGCTGGCAACCGCGACCGAGTTGTCGAGCCACCACTGACCGAACAGCCGTCACCGCATCCCGATCAGGTCCGAGATCGCTTGTGAGCGGTGCATTTTCGCGCTACCGCCTTGCCGCCCACGGGAGGTCCTCGTGGTCGCGGGTCGCGGAGGCGCTTGATACCGTGCTGCTTTCGCACAGGCCGGGCGGCGCCCGGGCCGCATCGACAGGGAGGTCGCGGTATGACCACGGCAGCACGCCGGCTCACCGGTGGCGGCGCACGCCGGATCGGAATCACGGTGCTGATCGTGGCTGTGGTGGCGGCAGTCGCGACTGTCGTGTGGGTGAACCGATCGCCGGAAAAGCCGCCGGAGGGCCCCGCGGCTGGTGGCCGGTTCCGGATCTCCCCCCGGCTCGACTCCGCTCCGGTGCCGCGATGGACGTTACGCGCTGCCGACCTGTCGAACGAGCCCGGTGCGGTCCTGCTCGCGTTGCCGCACAGCCTGGACAGCTACCACGGCCACGGTTCGCCGATGGACGCCGGGCCGACGATCGTCGCGGCCACCGGGATACCGGGCGCGCCCGGGCCGGGTGACACCGCACCGGCAGTCGGTCCGGTGCGGCTGTACGGCATCGATCCGGACACCGGCGCGGTGCGGTGGAAAATCGACGCCGGCGAGCTCCTCAACTGTAACGAGCGCGTCTTCGACGGACAGCTGACCTGCCGCGGCACGCACCGAGTGCTGATCGTCGACGCCGCTACCGGTGCGATCGCCACGGACCACACGACGGACTTCGAGGTGATGGACGTGGCGGTGCGCGACGGTGTGGTGTCCGTCGCCGGTCGCACCGCCGACTGGATGACCGCTGTCGTCACCCGGGGAACCGTTGCCGACATCGAGGCGAGCTGGCGCCGAACGTATCCGACACCGGTTCCCGGCGACGCGGTCAGGCCCAGACTCGATGCGCCGGACTACTTCCGGGACGGACACGACCGCAGCGTTCGCGTCTACGATCTGCGCACCGGCGACCCGCTGTTCACCGCACCCGTCGGCGCCGTATTCGACGGCGGGATCATCGCTACGCAGGTGATCGATCGCGGCTGGAGCGCGGGACGAATCACCCTTGTCGATCGCCACGGTCACCTCATCACCGAGGTCGGCAACCCCAGTTTCCTGCTCGAGTGGTACCCGACCGCGACCGCGTCGCCGCCGCCGATCCTCACCGGCGAGAGTGCCTACGACCGAACCACGGGGCGAGTGCTGTGGACCAATCCACAGATCGGCCGCGACGAGCCCACGGGTCGCCAGGACGCGGTCGAAGGAGTAGTGGATCACACGGTGATCGTCCGATCGCTCGACGGGACGGCGCTCATCGGTCTCGATCTCGCCGACGGACACCAGGTGTGGCAGCAGCCCGCGGGGTTCGCGAAGACGCTGCGCGACGGCCTCACCGACGGTCGGCACCTCGTTCTCGCGGACGGCACCACCGTGCAGGCGATCGACGCCGGCGACGGTTCGACCGCCTGGTCGATGTCGCTGCCGCCGAGCGGTGATCCCCGATTGCGCTCGACGGTGGAAGCGATGGGCGGCCGCATGGTCGTCGTGCTCGCGGACGCGTTCACCGAATACGCCGCGGCGTGACGCGACCCGAACCGTCGCCGCGCCTCAGCGGATGGACCGGACCTCCGGCTCGATATCGGAGCCGGCGGCGGCGAGCGCCTCGGCCAGCAGATTGTCCAGGTGGTACGGGTACACCGTTTCGCCGATCCGGTCGAGTTCGGCGATGTCCGGTGGCAGGCACCAGCGGTAGGCGGTGACGCAGCGGCGTTCCCAGACGGTCGGGTCGGCGGGTTTCGGATCGAACCGGCGCACCCGGGCGACGAAGAACAACTCCTCGGAGCGGATCAGCTCACCGTTGAACGGGAAGACCGCGACCCGCCGCCAGATCGGGCCGCGCAGCAGCGTGGAGTCCAGCGCCAGGCCCGTTTCCTCCCAGACCTCGCGCACCGCCGCGGTCCGCAACGTCTCCCCCGGTTCGATGCCGCCGCCGACGGTGAACCAGAACGGCGAATCGGGAGTCTGGGGATCGTGGCCGCGCATCAGCAGCACCCGATCCTCCTCGTCGAGCAGCACCACCCGGGCCGAGGTGCGGACGGTGTCGACCTCGAGTCCGGTGGTCGCCGCCGGTGTGACCCGTTCCGCGATCTCGAAATAGGTGGGCAGCGGCGCGGTACCACCGAGGTGCAGCAACCGCACCGGGCGCCGGGTACGCAGTGCGAGGGTGTCGCGCACGGCGTCGTTGTGGAAGCGGCGCGCGATCAGCACCCGCGCCTCGGCGTCGGCGAGTTCGGCGACCAGCTGCGGACGCAACGAGGTGATGTCGACCGCCGACAGCGCGGCCGCGAGCTGGTTCTCCGCGGTTTCCCGGTCGCTCCAGTCGGCGCGTTCGGCGCGGTCGGCCAGGGCGATCAGCCGGGTGGACTGCTCGGCCGCCGTGGACTCCGACAACGGCCCGGCCATCGAGATCGCGACCGTGCGGGCCACCACCGCGCGCCGCGCCAGGGCCGCCTCCAGCGCATCGCGGGCCTGGTCACCACGCACATGCAGCCGGTCGAGCCGGTTGGCGGTGGAGTAGGCCCACACTCCGATGGCGATGATCACCGCCGCGATCAGCGCGAGGACCAGAATGGTCGTCGCGGAGAAGGTGATCATCCAGCGGTCCTCACCCGGGCGTCGCCGACGGTGACCGTCTCGTACACCCGCAGAATCTGTTCGGCCACGACCGGCCAATCGTATTCGCCGACAACCTGATCCGCCGTGCGCACCAGTTCCTCGCGGCGGGTGCGGTCGGTCAGCAATCCGTCGATCGCCTCGGCCAGCGCCGCCGAATCACCCACCGGCACCAGCACTCCGGCGGTCCCGTCGCGCAGCACCCGGCGGAAGGCGTCCAATTCGCTGGCCACCACCGCGGTCCCGGCCGCCATCGCCTCCACCAGCACGATGCCGAAACTCTCCCCGCCCAGATTCGGCGCGCAGTACACGTCCGCACTCCGCATCGCCGAGGCCTTCTCCGCATCCGAGACCTGACCGAGGAAACGCAGATGCCCGGCGTGTTCACCGGCTTCCCGGCGCAGCCGATCCTCGTCCCCGCGGCCGACGATCAGAATCTCCACGTCGGGATGGCGGGCCACCAGTTTCGGCAGTGCGCCCAGCAGCACGGCCATCCCCTTGCGGGGCTCGTCGTAGCGACCGAGGAACAACACCGTCCCGCCCGTGCGCGGATATCCTTGCAGCAGCGGCGCATTCGCGAACGCCGGCACGTCGACCCCGTTCGGGATCTCGACCGCGTCGCTGCCCAGCGCCTCCACCTGCCAGCGCCGCGCCAGCTCCGACACCGCGATCCGCCCGCTGATCTTCTCGTGATACGGCCGCAGTACCCCCTGGAAGGTTGCCAGTACCAGAGAGCGGGTGGTGGAGGTGTGGAAGGTGGCCACGATGGGTCCCTCGGCCACCTTCAGCGCCAGCATCGAGATACTCGGGGCGTTGGGTTCGTGGACGTGCAGAACCTCGAAGTCGCTGTCGGCGATCCAGCGCCGGAGCCGGGTGTAGGCGGTCGGCCCGAACGACAGCCGTGCCACCGACCCGTTGTACGGAATCGCCACCGCCTTCCCGGCCGAGACGACGAATTCCGGCAGTTCGGTGTCGTCGGAGGCCGGGGCCAGCACGCTCACCCTGTGGCCGCGCTCGATCAGCACCTGCGCCAATTCCACGACATGTGACTGCACACCGCCCGGCACGTCGAACGAGTACGGGCAGACCATGCCGATTCTCATGACACCGCGTCTCCGGCGGCCCGCTCCCCGCCGCGTACGGCCTGCGCGGCGGCGATCCGCTCCAAGCGCTGGGGGGACAGGTCCGCCTCCCACAGCGGCTGCAACATATGCCAGTCGGCGGGGTGCTCGGCGATATTGGCCGCGAACCGGTTCGCCAGCTGCTGCGTCGCCGCGGCGACACCGTCCGAAACATCCAGCGGCGCTTCGGTTTTCAGCCCCCATCCCTCGCGACCCTGCTCGTCCACGGTGAACCAGGCGTGCACCGGCATCAGCGCGGCGCCCGTCTCGATGGCCAGTTTCGCCGCGCCCGCCGGCATCCAGGTGCGTTCGCCGAAGAACTCCACCGGCACGCCCTTGCCGGTGAGGTCGCGCTCGCCCATCAGGCAGACCACCTTGTTGTCGCGCAATCGTTGCGCGAGTTGCCGGAACGGCGGCTCCTCCCCGCCGGTCAGCGGGAACACCTCGAACCCCAGGCTCTCCCGGTAGGCCACGAAGCGCTCGAACAGCGATTCCGGCTGCAGCCGTTCGGCCACCGTGGTGAGGGCGCCGTAGTGCTGCACCAGCCACACACCGGCCATATCCCAGTTCCCCGAATGTGGCAGCACGAAGACCACACCGCGCCCCTGCGCCAGCGCGACGTCCAATTGTTCGATGCCCTGGGGTGGCGGCATGAGTGGCGAATCCGCCAGTGCCGCGTGGTCGAGGGTCGGCAGCCGGAACGCCTCGCGCCAGTACCGGGCGTACGAGCGCATCGAGGCGCGGATCAACTCGTCGGGCACCTCGAGCGGGCCGACGCCCAGCACCCGGGCGAGATTGCGGCGCAACTGATTCGGTCCCTGGCCGCGGTGGACGGCACGGTTCGCGCGCCGGGCCGCCCAATCGCCACCGAAGTCGAACCAGCGGCGCGCCGTATGTTCGGGCAGTCCCCGTACCAGTCGCCACCCCGCCGCATAGGCCCTGTCGGTCAGCGCCGCCCTCATCTGCGTCACGCCCCTACCACCTTCATTTCGCTGTATCGGAGTCGGCCTTGGTCACCGGCGCGATCACGTCGCGGGCACCGGCCGAATTCCGTACCGCCAAGACTCGCTGGAAGACGGTGACGATGCTCAGCACCGCCAGGATGTACATCGCGGCATATACCGCGTACGTGAGCCACTCGATGTCGAAATAGCCACCGATGCCGGTGAACCCGGCCCCGACCAGCACGATCACCAGACGGTCGGGACGTTCGATGATCCCGCCGTCGGCCGACAGCCCGCTCGCCTCCGCGCGGGCCTTGGCATAGGAGATGACCTGCGAGGTCACCAGGACCACCAGCGTCGCCACGAACAGGTGCTTGCTGTGCTCGTGATACACCGACCACCACGCGAGCGCACCGAAGATCGCGCCGTCGGCCACCCGATCGCAGGTGGCGTCGAGGACCGCACCGTATTTCGTGCCGCCGCCGCGGGCGCGGGCCATCGCCCCGTCGAGCATGTCGAACATGACGAAGAGCCAGATCACCATCGTTCCCCAGAACAGGTGATCGGTCGGGAACAGCGTCACCGCGGCCACGATCGAGGCGGTGGTGCCGATCAGCGTCATCGCGTCGGGCGTGAGCCCGGTGCTCACCAGCGCCCGACCCAGCGGCGCCGTCGCCTTGGCGAACGTCTCCCGACCGAAGAAGCTCAGCACGCTACTCGACTTCCTTCGCCTCGTGCCACGCCCCGGCCAGCAGGGCCCGCGTCTCCCGCAGCAACTGCGGCATCACCTTCACCCCGCCGACGACGGTGATGAAATTGGCGTCCCCGCCCCAGCGGGGAACGATGTGCTGGTGCAGGTGGTCGGCCAGCGATCCGCCGGCCACGCCGCCGAGGTTGAGCCCGACATTGAAACCCTCGGGCCGCGACACCTTCTTCATCACCCGGATCGCCCGCTGGGTGAACGCCATCAGCTCGGCGCTCTCCTCCGGGGTGAGATCCTCGAGATCGGCCACCCGCCGGTACGGCACCACCATCATGTGGCCGGGGTTGTACGGGTAGAGGTTCAGCACCGCGAACACCCATTCGCCGCGCGCGATGACCAGTCCGTCCTCGTCCGACATCTTCGGGATCTCGGTGAACGGGTGCTTGAGCCCGGCCGAGGTCCTCTCCTCGGCGCCGGCGGGCGCGTCGGCGTCGGCCGGCCCGTTCCGGCTGTCGCGATCGGCGACCGCGCCGGTGATATAGGACATCCGGTACGGGGTCCACAATCGCTGCAACCGGTCCGGGTCCCCCGCGCCCGTGTCGACGATCCGACCCGGGTCCTGTTGCGTCACAGCCTCTTCCACCATGCCCTCACTCACGCCCCACCGGTCCGGACCTCGAATCCTTCCGCGCTCGGCGAGGCGTTGTCGCGCCGCGAGATCCAGTCGACGATGGTCGCCACCGCATCGGCGACCGGCACACCGTTGAGCTTGCTGCCGTCGCGGAATCGGAAGCTCACCGCCCCGTCGGTCACATCGCGCTCGCCGGCCAGCAGCATGAACGGCACCTTCTGCGCGGTGTGGTTGAAGATCTTCTTCTGCATCCGGTCGTCGCTGCGATCGACCTCGGCCCGCACACCGTGCGCGCGCAGTTCCTCCACCACCGTGTCCAGATGTTCGGCGAACGCGTCGGCGACCGGGATGCCGACCACCTGCACCGGCGCCAGCCAGGCCGGGAACGCGCCCGCGTAGTGCTCGGTGAGCACGCCGAAGAATCGCTCGATGGAGCCGAACAGGGCGCGGTGGATCATCACCGGGCGCTGCTTGGTGCCGTCGGAGGCGGTGTATTCCAGGCCGAAGCGCTCGGGCAGGTTGAAGTCGAGCTGAATGGTCGACATCTGCCAGGTCCGGCCCAGTGCGTCCTTGGCCTGCACGGAGATCTTCGGGCCGTAGAACGCGGCGCCGCCCGGATCCGGGACCAGATCCAGTCCCGAATCGGTGGCGACCTTGCGCAACGTGTCGGTGGCCTCCTCCCACAACTCGTCGGAGCCCACGAACTTCTGCGGGTCCTTGGTCGACAATTCCAGGTAGAAATCGTCGAGACCGTAGTCGCGCAGCAGGCTCAGCACGAATTGCAGGGTCGAGGTCAGCTCGGCGTGCATCTGCTCTTTGGTGCAGTAGATGTGCGCGTCGTCCTGGGTCATGCCGCGCACCCGGGTCAGCCCGTGGACGACACCGGACTTCTCGTAGCGATACACCGATCCGAATTCGAACAGCCGCAGCGGCAGCTCCCGATACGACCGGCCACGCGAGCGGAAGATCAGATTGTGCATCGGGCAGTTCATCGGCTTGACGTAATAGTCCTGGCCGGGTTTGCGCACGGTGCCGTCGTCGTTGTATTCGGCGTCGAGATGCATGGCCGGGAACATGCCCTCGCGATACCAGTCGAGGTGTCCGGAGACCTCGAACAGATGCCCCTTGGTGATATGCGGGGTGTTG
This sequence comes from Nocardia africana NBRC 100379, assembly GCF_001612635.1. GTDB lineage: Bacteria > Actinomycetota > Actinomycetes > Mycobacteriales > Mycobacteriaceae > Nocardia > Nocardia africana. The sequence goes on from NZ_BDAV01000007.1 coordinate 262,224, forward strand.
ACGAATTCGTAGCCCGCGGCGATGTGGCGGCGACGGGAATAGTCCTCGAGTTCCTTGCGGATGATGCCGCCCTTGGGGTGGAACACGGGCAGGCCCGAACCCAGTTCGTCCGGGAACGAGAACAGATCCAGTTCCAGGCCGAGTTTGCGGTGATCGCGCTTCTCGGCCTCCTCCAGGATGTGCAGGTGGTTCTCCAGCGCCTCCGCCGACTCCCAGGCGGTGCCGTAGATGCGCTGCAGATCCTCGCGGTTCTGATCACCGCGCCAGTAGGCGGCCGAGGAGCGGGTCAGCTTGAACGCGGGAATGAACTTCGTGGTCGGGATGTGCGGGCCGCGGCACAGATCGCCCCACACCTTCTCGCCCGTGCGCGGGTCCAGGTTGTCGTAGATGGTCAGCTCGTTCGGTGCGAGGTCGCTGCCGCCGACCTCCATGACCTCCGGATCGTCGATTCCCGACTTGTCCGAGATCAGCTCGAGTTTGAACGGCTCCTTGGCCAATTCCACCCGGGCCTCGTCGACCTCGACCACCCGGCGCGAAAACCGTTGCGCGCCTTTGATGATCTTCTTCATCCGGGACTCGAGCTTGGCCAGATCCTCCGGGGTGAAGGGCCGCTCGACCTGGAAGTCGTAGTAGAAGCCGTCCTTGATCGGCGGGCCGATGCCCAGCTTGGCCTCGGGGAACTCCTGCTGCACCGCCTGGGCCAGCACGTGGGCGGCCGAATGGCGGATGACACTGCGGCCGTCCTCGGAGCCGGCGGTCACGGCCTCGACCTCGACGTCGGTCTCCGGCACCCAGGACAGGTCCTTCAGGTTGCCCTCGCCGTCGCGCACCACGACGACGGTGTCGGGGCCCTTGGTGGCCAGGCCCGCTTCGCGCACCGCGGCGCCCGCCGTCGTCCCGGCCGGCACCCGGACGAGGGCGGCGGGGGTTATGCGGGCTGAGGTGGTCACGGCTGCGCTCTCCTTAACGTGTGGGCATTCTTGTTCCACGCCGGTCGACGAACAGAAAAGTCACCGGCGCGACCAATGCTATCGGGACAGTACCGGTCGCGCGCCGATGGACCGGCCGCGAACCGGCCGCGGCCCGCTCACCCGCGCCGGGCCAGCTCGGTGAGCAGCCGCTCGCGCTCGGCGGCGGGCCTTTTGGGGCAGCTGGTGCACATACCGCAGCCGGGCACCTCGTAGACCAGGCAGCAGGAGATCCGCCGCACGAACGTGCGCGCTTCGATGTCGGTGAATCGCGGCGCGGGCAGCCGTTCACCGACCTCGGCGGCCAGCCGCGCGCCCGCCTCGGGATCGCCCGCGTCGATGGCCCGGTTGCCGATCGCGTCGGCCACGATCGCCCACAGCGCCGCCGGACCGGCGCCGGTCACTCGCGCCACCACCGGGATGACACGCCGCAGCGACCCGCCCAGCGCCGCGCCGACCGCCTCGGATTCGCTCGCGGCGTCGGCCACGATCCGCTCGATGCCGCCGTCGGGCCGGATCTCACAGCTCAGCCGTTCCAGCGTGGGGTCGGGCGCGGGTGCGCCGCTCGCGTAGGCCTCGGTGATCGGATCCACCAGCGCCGAGGCGGCCATACACCACCACAGTGTCCCCGATACGCGGGAATTGCCTGTGCCCCAGGAGATTCCCATATCGGCGATCCGTTCCGACAGCCATGCGGGCTCGGTGAGTTTGATGCCCGCCACATGGGCGGGCACCCCGGACGCCACCGACTGCGCAACCATTTGCCTCCGACTCCGATCCACATCGATCCACCGAATGCACCACCTCCACCATGGCATGTCCGGCGCACTCGGATCGAGGCACGGGCCGAGGGTTTCGGGGTGCGCCGCCCAGCGTATCGGCGCGGGCGACGCCGACGCTCAGGCGCGCCGCGGCAGCCGTCCCCGGTGGTGACTGGACGGCTGCCGCGGCGAATGCGGGACGGGTGCGCGAGTTCGGCTGTCGGGGTGCCGAACTCGCGCACCCTGCACCCGGATCAGGCGTGGGCCCGATTCCGGGCGGGTATTCCGGGTCGCTCGGCATCGGTGATCTCGGCGATGCCGGTCGTGGTGACCTCGAGGACCCGTGCGGTTCCGATATCGAAGAACAGGCCCGACAGCGCAACACCGCGCTCGTCGACGGCCCGTGCGACGACCCGATGCTCCCGCAGCGTCTCGAGCTGGACCGCGACGTTGACCATGCTCAGCTGGTCGGCGGGGCCGTAACCGGCGGCCGCCGCGGCCACCGCCACCGGATGGCCGCCGCGGTAGCGCTGCAGGGCCTCGGCGCCGTGGGCCAGCCAGTCGTCGATATCGGGGCCGGCGGACCGGCCGGACAGCAGGGCGTTCATCGCACCGCAGCCGGAATGTCCGCACACCACGACGTTGCGCACCGACAGGTTGTGCAGCGCGAAGCTCAGCGCCGCGTCCACCGACACATCGGTGCCGCTCGACGGGATCAGATTGCCGATATTGCGGACGGTGAACAGGTCGCCCGGACCGCTGTTGGTGATCACATTCGGCACGATCCGCGAGTCGGAGCAGGTCAGGAAGAAGGAGTCCGGGTCCTGACCGTCGCGCAGTTCGTCCAGATGCGGCCGCATCACGTGCGCGTGGCTGCGATGGTAGGCGGCGACACCGGCGGCGACCGGATTGCCGCCCTCCGAACGCCACGGCCCCAGGACATCGTCGAGCAGCCCGCGGGCCCGGGCGCGCCGCGGCGGGCGCTGGGCCGCATCCGCCATGCGCGCCGTCCCGATCTCCACGAATTCGACCGTGCCGCCGGTACTTTCGTGCTGCTGCGCCCACGAGTGGATGGCGTCGTAGGCGGCGTGGTCGAGGAAGTCGACCGTCAGCTCCACCAGGACGTCGGCACCGGCGGGCACCTCGGCCAGTTGCCCGGTCAGCTTCGGCAGGGCGAGGAAGGTGCAGGTGCCGTCCACAGTCACCAGCCACCGGTCGGTCCCCTCGACCGGAGCGGCCTCGACCGAGACGCGCACCACGCGCCACAGCAGCAGCGCGAAGGCGACGATCAGGCCGATCAGCACGCCCTCGAGCAGGTTCAGGAACACCACCGCGGCGATGGTCACCGCGTAGATCACCAGTTCGCCGGTGCGGTGCGCGATCTTGATGTGGGCGAGCTTCACCAGCTGGATGCCGATCATCACCAGCAGACCGGCCAGCGCCGATTTCGGGATCTGCTCGACCACGCCCACCAGGGCGATCGAGAACAGCAGCACCCACACGCCGTGCAGCAGCGCCGACGCCCGGCTGCGCGCACCGGCGGTCACATTGGTCGCACTGCGCACGATCACGCCGGTGACGGGCAGGCCACCGATCATGCCCGAGGTCACGTTGGCCGCACCCTGGGCCATGAGCTCACGGTCGAAGTTCGTTCGTGGGCCGGTGTGCATCTTGTCGACGGCGACGGCCGACAGCAGGCTCTCCACGCTGGCGATCAGGGCCACGGTCAGCACCGCGAGTGCGACGCCGCTCCAGTCTCCGCTGGGCATGTTCGGCAGGCCGATGGCGTCGAACAGCGACCCGCTCATCGTGATGCGGGCGGGGTCTCCGGGCAGCACCAGCGAGAGCGCGGTGGCGACCACGATCGCCATTAGCGGTCCGGGCACGACCCGGATCTTGGCCGGCACGTAGCGCCAGCCGAGCATGATCGCGATGACCAGCCCGCCGATCACGACGTCGATACCGCTGAGGTGCAGTAGCTGATTCGGTAACTCGGTGACGTTCTCCCACGCCGAGCTCTGCGACGATCCGCCGAGCAGGACATGAACCTGCTGCAAGGCGATCGTGATGCCGATGCCGGCGAGCATGGCGTGCACGACGACCGGTGCGATGGCGAGCGCGGCGCGCGCGATCCGGCTCAGGCCGAACAGGATCTGCAGCACGCCCGCACCGACGGTGATGAAACAGGTTGTCTTCCAGCCGAATTGATTGATGGTTTCGGCGACGACCACGGTCAGTCCGGCGGCCGGGCCGCTGACCTGCAGGACGGAGCCCCCCAGAGTTCCCACCACGATGCCGCCGACGGCGGCGGCGATGAGGCCGGCCGCGACCGGAGCGCCGGTGGCGACCGCGATGCCGATCGAGAGTGGCAGAGCGACGAGAAAGACGACGACGGAAGCGGGCAGATCGTGTCGGAGGACCGAGTTCATCCGGTCCGACCAGCTGGGGCCCGGCGGGGCCGCGGGTCTGGACGTGGCGACGGTGTCGGTGGACATATTGCTCCTTCACCGGAGCCGCCGCGGCGGTCCGGTCGGTCGAACATGTTCTCCAGGCATCGAATTCAGCTGCGAGACTTCGTTGTCCAGCAGTGAGCCGGAAGCGAGGGCAACCCTAATAGTAAAGACTAAGCAAAGCCTTAGAAAAGGATCTTTAGCCTCGCACACGTTCGGGATTCGATGTGACGACCCTCATGCTCTGGAGCTGTGACCTGCACCGGCACCACTGTGCGCCCGCTCAGCGCACGTTTTCCCTCCGGCGAAGTGCCAAAACTGGGAATGCTCCTTTCACGGAACCGGAACCGGAACCGGGTGGCGGAGGTCGTCGATATCGGCGATACCGTCGGGCGTGATCGCGAGCACGCGGGCGGTGGCGATATCGAAGAACAGTCCCGACAGCACCACACCGCGCACCTCGATCCCGCGCCGCACGACGGGATGGGCGGCCAGGGTTTCGATCTGCACGGCGACGTTCACCATGCCCAGCTGGTCGACCTCGCCGTAGCCGGCGGCCGCGGCCGCCGCCGCGACCGGATGCCCCGCCCGGAAGCGCTCGAGCGCGGGACGGCCGTGCGCGAGCCAGTCGTCGAGACCCGAGCCGGTATGCAGACCGTGGTGCAGCGCGTCCATGGCGCCGCAGCCGGAATGCCCGCACACGACGATGGAGCGCACGTCCAGTTTGTTCAGCGCGTAGACCAGCGCGGCCTCGACCGAGGTATCCCGGCCGTCGGCGGGAATCAGATTGCCGATATTGCGCACGGTGAACAGATCCCCCGGGCCGCTGTTGGTGATCACGTTGGGCACGATGCGAGAGTCGGCGCAGGTGACGAACAGCGATTCCGGATCCTGGCTGTGCCGCAGTTCATCCAGATGCGGCCGCATCATGTGGGCGTGGCCGCGGTGGTAGGCCGCGATCCCGGCGGCGATCCGGTCGGCGCGGGTGGTGGGGCGCCAGGGCGCGAGGACGTCGTCGAGCATCCGCCGGGCGTGCCCGCGCGCGGGCGGCCCCGAGGTGAGGTCGGCGATCCGCACGGCGCCGAGTTCGACGAATTGCACCGTCCCGCCGAGACTTTCGTGCCGGTGCGCCCATTCGTGCAGGGTGTCGGATGCGGCGTGGTCGATGAAGTCGACGGTCATCTCCACGGTGACCGGAACTCCCGCGGGAATCCGCGCCAGCTGCGCGGTGAGCCGCGGCAGGGCGAGGAAGGTGGCCGACCCGTCCACGGTCACCAACCAGCGCCCGGTGTCGCCGACCGGTGCGGCCACGATCACCACCCGCACCACCCGCCACATCAGCAACGCGAACGAGAGCACCAGCCCGATCAGCATGCCCAGCAGCAGATTTCCGAAGATCACCACGAGAACCGTTGCGGCATAGACGATCAGATCACCGGCCCGGCGCGCGAGCCGGATGTGCGCGAGTTTCACCAGTCCGATGCCGATGACGATCAACAGACCGGCCAGCGCGGCCTTCGGGATCTGGCGGACCACGTCGACCAGCGCGACGGAGAACACCAGCACCCACACGCCGCTGAGCATGGTGGAGGCCTTGGTCCGCGCACCGGCCTTGGCGTTGGTGATGCTGCGGACGATGACCGCGGCGATGGGCAGGCCGCCGAGCATGCCGGAGGTCATATTCGCCACGCCCTGGCCGAGCAGTTCGCGGTCGAGGTCGGTGCGGTACTCCGGCCGCAACCGGTCGACGGCCACCGCCGACAGCAGCGTCTCCACGCTGGCGATCAGCGCGACGGTGAACGCGGTCAGCACGACCGCACTCCAATTGCCGTGCGGCAGTTGCGGTAACGACATCGCGTCGAAGAGCGAACCGTGCAGGGTGATGCGTTCCACGCTGGTGGGGACCACCATCGCGAGCGCGGTCGACGCGACCACCGCGGCCAGCGGGGCCGGGACCGCCCGGATCCGGTCCGGCAGATACCGCCAGCCCAGCATGATCGCGATCACCACCCCGCCGACCAGCGCGTCACCGGTGTGCATCACGGTCAGCTGATGCGGCAGCTGCACGATGCTCGCCCACGACGAGCTCAACGTCTGCCCGCCCAGCAGCACGTGCAGCTGCTGCAGTGCGATCACGACACCGATGCCGGCGAGCATGGCGTGCACCACCACGGGCGCGATGGCCAGCGCCGCGCGCGCGATCCGGCTCAGGCCGAACACCACCTGCAGCGCACCGGCGCAGACGGTGATGAAACAGGTTGTCGCCCAGCCGAATTGGTGGATGGACTCGGCCACCACGACGGTGAGGCTGGCGGTGGGCCCGCTGACCTGCAGTACCGAACCGCCACACAGCCCGGCCACCAGACCACCGACGACGGCGGCGATCAACCCGGAGGCGACCGGCGCACCCATGGCGACGGCCACACCGATGGACAGGGGTAACGCGACGAGGAAAACCACCACGGAGGCGGGTAGATCATGTCGTAGTGCGACCGAGAGACCCCGAGGTGACGTCCGTCGGACCGAGTCGGTGTCGGTGGACATATTTCTCCTTCGCCGAACCGGTGTCGGTTCGGTCCATCGGTGGAACATGTACTGGCATCGAGAGCGGGCGGGCGAAGCGGATAACGCGAGATGTGTTGCGCCTGCGACGCATCCGGACATACGAGCCCGGCAGCGGCACAACGCGCTTAATAGTAAAGACAACGCAAAGCGGTTGGAAAGGTTTTTCAGGGCAAAAGCGGGCGCCGGTACCCAATTGTGATCTATATCACAAGTCGTCTCGAGGTCGCCGACTCAGCGGCGATCTTCGGATGCGAAGTGGGTCGCCGAAAACCCATGGCGCAGAATCTCTTCGCCTCAGCCGTAGGTGATACTACCGTAGCGGCGTTCCTGGTCATTTGTACGATTCTCCTATCACCGAGGGCGATCGCGATCGCCGCGGCGCACTGCGGGACAGTGGGAAGGAAGGGTCGGTGTCGTGCGCCGGCCGGGACCGAGACGAGGAGGCATCAGTGCATATCGCGGTACTGGGCATGGGACGGATGGGCCGCGCCGTGGCCCGGCGCCTGCTCGACGGCGGACATCGGGTGACGGTGTGGAACCGCACCGAAGGCAAAGCGGCCGAACTGATTTCGGCCGGCGCGACGGAGGCCGGAACTGTCGCGGCAGCCGTGTCGGGAGTCGACGCGGCCCTCACCGCGCTCGCCGACGACGCGGCGGTGACCTCGGTGGCCTTCGGTGAGCTACAGACATCCCTCGATTCCGGGACGCCGTACATCGACTGTTCGACCGTCTCCCCCGCCTTGGGCGCCGCCCTCGCCGATGCTTTCGGCGACCGGTTTCTGGCGCTTCCGATCGTCGGCGCGCCCGGCGCGGTCACAGCCGGGAAGGCGACGCTGCTGGCCGGTGGGCCCGCGCGGCTGCGGGACCAGCTCGCACCGCTGCTCGGCACGCTCTCCGAGCGGGTGCGCCACTACGATTCGGCGGCACACGCGCTGACCGCCAAAGTGACCACGAACTTCCTGCTGATCTCCGGGGTGGCGGCGCTGGCGGAAGCGTTCACCGTGGGGCGATCCGGCGGACTCGGCGACGACGAGCTGCGCGAACTGCTCGCCGACGCGCCGGTCGTCGCCCCGGCCTTGGCGAACCGTTTCGACGCCGTGCTCACCGCGTCGCCGGACGGATGGTGGACCACCGTCCTGGGTGCCAAGGACGCGGGACTCGCCGTCGACATCGCCGCGGAGGCGGGAGCTCATCTGCCGTTGGCCGAGATCGTCCGCAAACGCTACGAGGATGCGGCCCGAACCGACCCCGGCGCCGATATCGCGGCCATCGCCGCGCTGTACCGGGAGAGTGGCGACCCGGCGCAGGAATGAGGACCGGGCCTCGTCGACTCCCGGCTGGGGACGCGAGGCTCGGCCGCGCTCGGGGGCCGGAAGGCTCTCTCGGCGGCTTCCGGCTCGGCCGTTCAGGGTGGCGCAACTCGGGGCTCGGCCGCTCAGGACTGCGCGGCTCCGAGCTCGGGGGCTCCGGGCTCGCGGGCTTCGGGCTCGCGGGCTTCGGGCTCGCGGGCTTCGGATCGAGCGAAGTGCACGACTTCCCACAGATGCCCGTCGGGGTCGGCGAAGTAGCCGGCGTAGATCCCCCACGGCCGCGTGCGCGCGGGCTGGACCACGGTGCCGCCCGACGCGCCGGCGAGGTCCAGAACTCGTTCCGCCTCGGCGTCACTGTCGACGAACCAGCCCAGACTCATCGCGGAACCGTGCATACGTTCCGGCGGGATCCCCGCGTCCTTGGCCAGATCGTCGCGCCCGTACAGCGCCAGCGTCACCCCGTTGCCGAGCGCGAACATGACGACCGCACCGCCGGGATTCTCTGCGTCGGGCCGGAATTCGGTCCCGATGATCCCCTGCGACTCCAATCCGAGCGCGCGGTAGAACCGCAACGACACATCCAAGTCGCGCACGCCCAGCGTGATCGCGTGGATCTGTGCTCGCACCCCGATACCTCCGTTCTCGTCGTTCTGCGCACGCAGTCAACCGCGCCGACGCCGCGCACGTCTTGAACGAATCGGACATACCGCTGGGAAAGTGTCACCCCCATCGCTCACCCTGCATGATTCGCCCCACGCCGCCCGGCATCGCTCCCACCACCCCGCCCGGCATGTCCCGCCGACCCGTCCGACATCACTCCCGCCCGCCCCTCCCGGTATCGCTCCCGCCAACCGGCCCCGCATCTCTCCCACCGACCCGCCCGGCATCGCTCCCACCCCCCGCCCGGCATCACTCCTCACTAACCCCGTATCACTCCCCTACTCCCTGCATCACTCCCCCGAAACCCTGCATCACTCCCGTCCGCCCCTCCACTACTCCGTCCACTCCCTCATCACTCCCACCAATCGCCCGCGTAACTTCCCACACCGGGGTTGCGGACGGGACCGCATCTCGCCGCGCGACCGCGAAATGCCCTCCGGCGACGCCGGAAACCGCTGGTAGCGTGGCTGCGCATCGACCCGGCCGGCCGCGTAACCAGGTCTTTACCGCAAGTCCTTGTCGCGTAACGCGGATTCTCTGCACGCTACCGGCATGCACCACCGCTCCGAACAGCTCCACTCCGAACGGACCGCCCGTGACCGCCGGGTGTTCGGCGATCAGATGCGCGAAATCCTCCCCGCCGCAGCGCAATTGCCCGCCCGGCGGCTGCGGGATCTGCTGCGCGCCGACCTGCGGGCGGGCGCGTTCGGCAGCGGACGGTTGCCCGGCGAGCCGGAATTGATGGCACGCCACCACCTCCCGCGGGACGTGGTCCGCGCCGCGCTGAGCATGCTGCGTGCCGACGGTTTGATCGAGCGACGCCGCGGACTGGGCACGGTGGCGGTCGGTGAGCACTACGTCGTCTCCGGCGCGCTGCCGCCGGAGGGCCGGACGCTCGAGCAGCACCTGGCCCTGGGCCGCATCACGCCTCGCCTGCTGTACTGGGCCTGGATTCCGGCACCGCCGGTGATCGCCGCCCGTCTGGCCGGCGTCGGGCCCGGAGACGATTGCCTGTGCGTCGAATACGTCCTGCTGCTCGACGATCGCCCGCTCGCGGTGTTCACCAACTACCTGCGCGCACCGGAGGCGACGCGCATCGACCAGGCCGCGTTCGGCGACGACTTCTACAGCCTGCTGCGCGGCGGCCGGGTCGATGTCGGCGGCAGCGACGTCGGCGTGCAAGCCGCGCGCGCCGACGACTGCACCGCCGCGCTGCTGCACGTGCTGCCCGGTGAGCCGGTGCTGCTGGTGGAACAGACCATCCGCACCCGCGACGGTGTCGCCGTCGATTACGCCCTGGGTTCCTGCCGCGCCGAGATCCAGATCGAACTCGGCGCCATCCCCCGCCTCGACATGACCGCGACCCTGCCCCGCTGACACCCCTGCCCACCGATGTAAGGACGACCATGACACTCGCCGACCCACCTGTACTCTCCGGCCTGACCGAGGCCGCCGCCGCGCTGCGCAGCGGCGAGACCACCGCCATCCGGCTGGTCGAACAGGCTCTCGCCGCCGCCGACGCGCACGACGCGAAACTCGGTGTCTACCTGTCGCGGTTCGACGAGCGCGCAGTCGCGCAGGCCGCGCGCATCGACGAGCAGCTGGCCGCCGGCGTTCCGGTCGGGCCGCTGGCCGGAATACCGGTGGGAATCAAGGATATTCTCGCCCATTCCGCCGCGCCGACCACCGCGCAGAGCCTGGTTCTCGATCCCGGCTGGGGTGCCGCGCAGGGGGACTGCACGGTCGTCCGCCGGCTCGAGGAGGCCGGTGCCGTCGTCACCGGCAAGGTGACCACGATGGAATTCGCCATCGGCATCCCGGATCCGGCCAAACCCTTTCCGGTACCGCGCAATCCGTGGGATTCGTCCCGCTGGGCAGGCGGATCGAGTTCGGGATCGGGCAGCGGCGTGGCCGCCGGGATGTTCCTCGGCGCGGTCGGGACCGATACCGCGGGCAGCATCCGCATCCCGGCCGCATTCAACGGGATCACCGGATTGAAGCCGACCTTCGGCCGCGTCCCGAAGTCCGGAGTGGTTCCGCTCGGATACACCCTCGACCATCCGGGCCCGATGGCCCGGTCGGCCGCCGACTGTGCCCTGCTGCTGTCGGTGCTGGCGGGCTACGACCCGGCCGATCCCTACAGTGCGCACACGCCGGTCGACGACTATCCCGGCGCGCTCACCGGCGATCTGAGCGGACTGACCATCGGCGTGGACGACCTGAACCGGTTCGCCGACGGCGGTCTCGATCCCGCTCAGCCACAACGGTTTTCCGACGCTGTGGCCGTGCTCGCCGCGGCGGGCGCCCGGATCGTGCCCGTGGAGGTGCCGATGTACCGGGAACTGACCGCGGTCGACGTCGTGGTGATGCTCGCGGAGGCGCACGCCTACCACCGGCCCGCACTGCGCGAACGCTGGGCGGACTACGGCCGGGCCACCCGCGTCGTCCTCGCCGGCGGCGATGCGGTCAGCGGCCCGGATTATGTTCAGGCGCAACGGGTTCGCCGCATCGGACGGCAGCGGATGGCCGAACTGCTGACCAAGGTGGATCTGGTGGTGACGCCGACCGGGCACCTCGGCGCCCCCGCCATCGCCGACCTGGACCAACTGCAACCGATGGGTGTGCTGTCGAGTCTGCATACGCCGTACTGGAATCCGCTCGGCAACCCCACCCTCGCGCTGCCGATCGGCACCACCGCCGACGGCCTGCCGCTGTCGATGTCGGTGTCCGGCAACCATTTCGCCGAGGCCACCGTCCTGCGCGCCGGCGACGCCTACCAGCGCCGCACCACCCACCACACCGAAACCCCCACCGCCGTCCGCTGAACCGTCAGGAGCCGATCATGACCTGGACCACCGACCCCGAGGAAACCGCCGCGGTCGACGCGATGCGCGCCGCCGTGCGGGGTATGGCCGAATTGCTCACCGCGGTCGACGCCACCCGCTGGAGCGACCCCGCAGGTGGTTTCGACCTCACCTGACGGTTCGCCCCACCGCCTTTTCACGGACACCGCGGCGGTCCGAGCGCCGCCGCGACGCCACCGTTTCGACCGGCCCGACGACCGGATCACGCTGCGCCGCGGCCGGAATCGGGTCGAGGGCCGCGACCGCGGCGCGAATCGCACGTCCCGCGGTCGCGGATAGCCGAGGGCGGCAAGCCGGCCCGCGGCGACGCCGCCCGGTCCGGTGGCGGCGACCACGAGATTCGCGGCCGGCCTCGTCAGGCGGCCATCGCTCGTGATCCAGCACACACGACATTTAGGTTGTGCGCAATCTTATTGCGTCCTACATTTGTGGACATGACCGATCCGATGGCGCTCGACCAGCAGCTGTGCTTCCAGCTGTACGCCGCCTCCCGCGCGATGACGGCCCGCTATCGGCCGCAGCTGGACGAGCTGGGACTGACGTATCCGCAGTATCTGGTCATGCTGGCGCTGTGGGAGCGCGACGGGCGCGGCGTCGGCGATCTCTGTTCTGCCCTCGCCTTGGATTCCGGCACGCTCTCACCGCTGTTGAAACGCCTCGAGGCCGCCGGATTCGTCGAGCGCCGGCGCGCCGCGGACGACGAACGCCGGGTCGAGATCCGGCTCACCGAACGCGGAGACACGCTCCGGGCACGCGCCTGCGACATTCCCGAGCGCATGGCCGCCACCTTCGGCGGCGGGATGTCCCTGGACGAGCTGGTGACCTTGCGCGAAACGCTGGCCCGGCTGACCGCCGCGCTGAACACCGAACCGGATGCCGAGAGCGCATCCACCGAGAGAAAGCGATGACCGATATGGCAATCCTCTACACCGCCGAGGCCCTGGCCACCGGAGACGGCCGCAACGGCCACGCGCGCACGACCGACGGCAAGATCGACGTCGACCTCGCCGCGCCGCCGGAAATGGGCGGCAGCGGAGCGGGCACCAACCCGGAGCAGCTGTTCGCCGCCGGGTACGCCGCCTGCTTCCACTCCGCGCTGCGTCTGGTCGGTAAGCAGGAAAAGGCCGACGTCAGCGAATCCGCGGTCGGCGCGAAGGTCGGCATCGGCCCGAACGACGCGGGCGGCTTCGGTCTCGAGGTGACCCTGGAGGTGTCACTGCCGCACCTGCCGCGCGAGCAGGCTCAGGCGCTGGCCGACAAGGCCCACCAGGTGTGCCCGTATTCCAATGCGACGCGTGGCAACATCGACGTCCACGTGATCGTCGCCGAGGACTGAATCAGCCGCGCTGCCACCAGCGCTTCGCCGGCGCCGGGTCGGTGTGGCCACCACACCACCGGTCGGCCGGCACCGTCGCGCGCACCTCGTCGATGTGGGCGCCGCAGCCGGACCAGGTGGTCTTACCGCAGGTCGTGCAGGTGGTCGGGACGCACATGACATCTCCTCGTGGTCGGGGCGTCGTGGTGCACCGTCAGCGGCGCACCACCATGATCGGGCATTCGACCGAACCGATCAGCGCCGCACTGGTCGAGCCGAGCAGCATTCCGGCGAATCCGCCGCGGCCGCGGCTGCCCACTACCACCAGCTGCGCCGAATCCGATTGCTCCAGAAGCGATTTCGCGGGGTTGTCGCGCACCACCTGGAGCGTGACCGGCAGATCGGGATACCGGTCGCGCCACGGCGCGAGCCGCTCGGCGAGCATGGTGTGTTCGGCGCGGACGATCGTATCCCAGCCGAACATCGAGATGTCGAGGCCCGTGGTGTCGCTCCACGAATGCAGCGCCACCACCTCCACTCCCCGCCGGTGCGCCTCCGCGAAGGCCGCCTCGACGGCGGGTTCGCTGTTCTCGGTGCCGTCGACACCGACCAGCACCGGACGCCGCGCCGCGACCGGGTCGGTGGCGGAATGGGATTTGACGATCACCACCGGACACCGCGCGTGATGGACCAGCGCCGAGCTGACCGACCCGAGCAGCCCGCGCTGCAACGCACCCCGCCCGCGGCTGCCCGCGACCAGTTTGCCGGCGGTCTCCGACCGCACCAGCATGTCGCCGATGATCAGCTCCAGGCCCAGTTCGGCGTCGATATCGAGATCCGGTCCGCCGATATCGCGTGCCACCTCGGTGGCGCGCGTGAGGATCTGCTCACCGTCGGTGCGCAGCCAATCCGGTTGCGCCGTACCGGCGGCCAGGCCGGGTCCGAAGCTCGCCGGAATCGCGATCGAATGCACGATCTGCAACGGTGATCCGCTCAGCGCCGCATCGCGCGCCGCCCACGCCACCGCTTGCAGCGAAGTCGGCGAACCGTCCACGGCGACGACGATCGGTCCCGTCGCGGCCTCCGGTCGCCCGGCGGCCGCGGACTTCTCGGTCACGGATTCCTCGGTGGTCACGGATATCCCTCCTCGATCGACTGAGCGGAATAGGAAAGCCGGTCCGGCCCGACGGCCATCACCGGGTGAAACTCGGAAGCACTGCACGTATCGGATCAGCTCGATCGTAGCCGGAGCGCGGCGATTCCCTGAGAACCATACTGGTCTGACCACTTGACCTCTGACCACATCGGGATTACCGTCCCGAGCATGGCCTTTCAGCGGATCGACCGGCAGACGGTCCCCGACGCGGTATTCGACCAACTCGTGACCGAGGTCCTCGACGGGGAACTGCCGGCCGGCGCCACCCTTCCGGCCGAACGGCAGCTCGCCGAGGCACTCGGAGTGTCGCGGCCGACCGTGCGGGAGGCTCTGCGCAAACTCGCGCACACCGGCCTCATCGACGTGCGTCAGGGCGGAGCGACCACGGTGCGCGATTTCCGCCGCGCGGCCGGATTGGATCTGCTGCCGCGGCTCATCGTGCGCAACGGCGAATTCGACCACACCGTGGTCGCGAGCATCCTGCAGGCCCGACTCGTCCTGGGCCGCGAGGTCGCCGCCCTGGCCGCCGAACACGGTGGCGCGCAGCTGCACGCCGAACTCGGTGATTGTCTGGAATCACTGGCCGCACAACAGGAACCGGTCGCCCAGCAACTCGAGGCGCTGACGTTCTGGGACCACATCGTCGACGGCACCGGATCGATCGTGTTCCGGCTGTTGTTCAACACGCTGCGCGAGGTCTACGAGCCCGCGATCGTCGCGCTGGCGGGCGTGATGGCCGCCGAGGTCGGCAGCATCGACCACTACCGCCGGCTCGCGGCCGCCGTCGTCGGCGGCGACCCGGCCGCGGCACGCACCGCCGCGGACACGTTGTTGCGGGTGGCCGCGACCCGATTCGACACGGTAATACGCACGATGGAAGGCGCGGACGATGACCGCTGAGACCCGATCCCACCGCCGGACCACGACACTGCCCGACGCCTTCGGCGTCTTCGTGCGCCGTCCCTCGCCGTGGATCATCACCACGCTGCTGGCGGGCGCGCTTGCCGCCCGGATCGCGGTCGGCGACTGGCAGCTCACCGACGCGCTGGTCGCCGGCGTGATGCTGGCGTTCTTCCCGGTGACCGAGTGGGTGATCCACGTCTGCATCCTGCATTGGCGTCCCCGCCGGATCGGCCGTCTCACACTGGATTCACTGCTCGCGCGCAAACATCGCGAACACCATGCCGACCCCCGCCGGGTGGACCTGATCTTCATCCCGTGGCAAACCTTCCTCTGGCTCTTCCCGGCGCTGGTTGTCCTTGCGGCACTGGCCTTTCCGCGTATCGGACTGGGCTTGACCTTCCTCACCGTGGTCGGCACGCTGGGTCTGGCCTACGAGTGGACCCACTATCTGATCCACACCGACTATCAGCCGCGCACCCGCCTCTACACCGCCGTCCGGCGCAACCACCGGCTGCACCACTTCAAGAACGAGCACTACTGGTTCACCGTCACCAGCTCCGGCACCGCCGACCGGCTGCTGGGCACCTACCCGGACCCGGCGTCGACGCCGAACTCCCGCACCGCCACGGCATTGCACGGCACCGGCCGCTGAAAAGCTCGCCCCCGGCACTGCCCCGGACAGTCGGGGCTGTCCGAATCCATCGGGTTGTAGTGAATTGGACGGCGCGGCAGCCGCATTCACAACGACATTCAACGGAACAGGACTTCAGCCGAATGAAGAAACTCGGAACTCTCACCCTGATCGGTGCCGCCTCGGCGGCCGTGCTGTGCGGCGGCGCGGGCGTCGCGGCGGCCGACGACGCCGTCTCCGCGACGCCGGTGGTGGCGCCGGGCGAGCCCGACCCCACGGGCACCGGCTCCTCGTCCGGCATCACCGATCTGGTGAAGGCACTGTCCAGCGGAAGTTCGCAGGCCGGGACGCCTGCGCGGTAATCGGGACGGTTCCCCACTTCACCGGAGGTGGGGAACCGGCGCGGCGGGGCCACTATGTTCGTGGGTATGCACTGGGATCAGATGACCGCCACGACCGAGGAGCTGCGCAAGCGAGCGACCCGGCTGCGACGCGGCGTCGGCCAGCTCGGCATCCTCGAATCGATTCTCAGCGCGGCGCACGGCCCGTGGCTGGGCGCGATGGACGCCGACGGCCGCGGCACCGCCGAACTCAGAATGCATCTCGCCGGGCGATATCGGGTAACCGCGGTGGTGACCAGCGCGGGCAAGCTGAGCCTGATCCAGCTGCACGCCCCCACCCCCGACGGCGGCGACACCGAGCGGGTGCTGTCGCCCAAGCCCGCGTTGCGCCGCGGCTGGGACGACGACGAGCCGATGCCCAAACAACCGCAGTGGCTGGACTATCTGGTCGACTGGGTGCGTGCGGCCAGTACCGACGTCGACCGGCGTTCGGTGCTGGAATGGCATCTCGAGGGCGCGGACCGGCGGCTCGCGGCGATGAACGAGACCATCGAGAGTCTGCGGCTGAGCCTGGCCGAACGCGAAGAACTGCGCGACGAGGTCGCGGCCGAGGTCGACCGGCTGCGCGCCGAACTGCACGCGCTCGATCCCGCGCGCTAGGCGCGGATCAGTCGAGGCGCGACAGCGGCTGAGTACTGCACCGGAAGGCGCCGCCGAACAGGCGCGAGACGCTGAAATCCAGATATTCCACCGTGATGCCGCGCTGTTCGAGTTGTGCGCCCACGCGTTCGAACGCCGGATCGGTGATGTAGGTGCCCGCATCGATGGGCAGGCCGTTGGTCGCCATCTGCGCCGCCTCCTCCTCGTCGACCTCGACGCACTCCCAGCCGCGCAGCGGTCCGGGCAGGCCGTCCGGGAGCCGGTCCGGGCAGGCGACGAGCAGGCCCTCCCGAACCAGACCCAGCGCGCAGTCCAGATGCAGCACGTGATGCGGCAGGCGCACCGGAACCACAGTGAAGCCGTGCGGCGCGAGGTATTTCGCCAGCCAGCGGATTCCCGCGGCATCGGTGGCCATGCCCGATTCGCCGACGAGGACGGTCCGGCCCAGGACGAGGACGTCGCCACCTTCGAGATACGGCCCCCGACCGGCCTGCCCGGGCGGCGCCACCTCCGGGATCGGGACCGAGACGTAGGCGGCCGCGGACTCCACGACCCGCTCGCACAGCAGTGGCCGGCTGGTCAGGACCTCGAGGCGGCGGTGCGGGAACCGCAGCGAACCCTCGATCACGTGCGCACCGACGGTGAACCAGGGGTCGCGCACGAAGAAATTGGCGTATCCCGTCTCCGCCTGGGCCTGCTTCTCCGCCTCGGTGAACAGCCGCGGGCGCAGCACCTCGACACCGTGCGCGGCGAGCAGGGCGGCGAGGTTGTCGCGTTCGGCCTCCCAGGCCGCCTGATGCTGCGGATAGACCTCGTCGAATCGCTTGCCCCACAGCGCATCGATGATTCCGGCGGCCTGCGGTTCCACCGGTGGGCTGTGACCGAGCGCCGCCCGATCGGCCGGGGCGCGGAATTCCGACCGCGCGACGACCATCGTCCGCAACCGCGCGAATTCGCTGTCCACACGAATCTCCGAGCGACTGGCAACCATGCAGTAACCATAGGGCGAACTGCGGAAGCAGGGCGGGCCGCTGGGCGAAATCGGTCGCTGACCGGCGAGATTACGTCTCGATCAACGACAGGGCGACGGGTATGAGGAGATCGGTCAGCTCGCTCACGTCGGGGCGAGGCTGCATCAGCAACCATTCGTGGGCCAGACCGTTGACCGCCCCGATCAGCACACTCGCCGAGAGGGCGGCGTCGCCGCGCAGGCGTGCGCCCGGACCGGCGATCGGCACCACCACCATCTCCAGCAGGGTGACCCAGCCGTGCCGGCGTTCGCGGCGATGCTGTTCCATCCGGTCGCTCGCGCCGACCACCTCGATGAACGCCAGTTTGGCCCGGTACGGATCGGAGGTGATCGAGTCGAGATAGGCCGACAGCACCACCGCCATCGCCCGGGCCGGATCGGCGGGCGAGAGCGTGCCCAGCGTCCGCACGACCGCCGCGGCGGCCTCGTCCTGGACCCGGTCGTAGGCGGCGATCAGCACATCCTCACGGGTCTGGAACTCCTCGTAGAACTGCCGTTTCGACAGCCCGGCCGCGGCGCACACATCGGCGAGAGAACAGTTCGCGTAGCCGCGTTCGGCGAACACCTTCGTCGCCGCGACGACGAAACGCTGACGGCGTTCGGCCCGGCGTTCGGTCACCGCGCGGCCGCCGTACTGTCTGTCCGCGATCGTCACGAATTCCACACTATCGGTCGTGGCGACAGGCGGCAGGGACGGTGCCCGCCTACGCCGATTCCGCGATGCTCGCGAGAATCGCCACCCGTGCCACCGACCATGCGGCCGATCCGGGATCGGTGAATTCGGCGTGCCCGACGCCGGGCAGGATGTGCAGGTCGGTGGGGTCGCCGGCGCGGCGGGCGGCCTCGGCGTAGCGGCGGCTCTGTTCGGCCGGCACCACCCGGTCGGCGTCGCCGTGCACGGCCGTGATGTGCACGTCCCTGGGAAGATTGACGATCGGAGAGGCGTATCGGTAGCGGTCGGGCACCTCGCCCGGCAGACCGCCCAGCAGTTTGCGCGCGAAGCCGTCGTTGCCGTGGGCCACCGCGTAGTCGAGATCCAGCACGGCGGCCATCAGCGTCACACTGCGAATGCGCAGCCCGCGCGAGGCGGCCGCGCCGTCGGTCCGGCGACCCGCGACCCACGCCGCCAGCTGCCCGCCCGCCGAATGACCTGCGAGATGGACGTTGTCCAGATCGAGCCGTCCGCCGGCGCGCTGCTGGACGACCGTAGCCAGGGCTCCGACCGCGTCGTCGACGTCGGTCAGCGTCACCGGCCAGCCGCCGGCACCGTTGACCCGCCGATACTCGACATTCCACACCGCGACACCGGATTCGGCGAGTTGCCGGGCCTGCGCGGAGAACTGGGTCAGATCGCGGTACTGCGCCCAGCCGCCGCCGTGGATCAGCACCACCACCGGACACCGGCCGGAGGATCCGGACAACGGCCCGCCGGCGGGCAGATACAGGTCACCGAAGGTATCGGCCTCGCGGCCGTACGGGATCCGGATCGGCACACCGGCTTCGGCCGGTTGGGTGATCAGACCGGGCACCGCCGGGCCGGCATGCCCATCCGGTGCCGCCGGTTCCACGGAACCGAAACCGATCGCCCCGACGACGACAGCGAGTACCCCGGCCACGACCCACCGGCGCGCCCCACCCTGTCCAACGCCCACCACGTGCGGGCACCTCCTGCTCGAGCCACTCGTGGATACCGTACTGGCAATCGAGCCGCCGTGTCGCCCCACGTGACGCGCGGCACTACCACCAGTGCAGCAGCGGCCGCAACTCCCGGCCGAGCGCCCCGGCCAGCGAGCGCGAATAGCTGGAGGTCAGATGGTGTTCGTCGTGGTAGATCAGGATATTGCCGGCGACCACCGGGCACACCGACGCATCGCAGAAGGCATCGCTCAGATCGATCGGGAAGATGTTCGGATACCGCGAGGCCGGTTCGAGCTGCGGATCGACCGGATCGAGCGCGTCGCTGCGGCGCATTCCGCAGCTGACCGGGTCGCCGCCGCCGGCCAGACAGTCCGCGGCCGCGTAGCGAATCTCGTTGTGGCGCAACCACGGCGAATCACGGATGGTGATGGTGTCGAGGCCGCGCTCGGCCAGCGCCGACCACACGTCCACATAGTCGGGCGGTGTTTCGTCGCCGGTTCCGGCGCGGGGCCGGCTGCCGGTGGTGAACACCCACTCCGGCCGGTCGGCGGCCAGGCGGTCCAGGACCGCGCGCGACCAGTCGCGGCAGTCGGGAATCGGTTCACCCTTGTAGGTGGCATCGTCGGCCAGGGTGAGCGGGCAGCCCATCTTCAGATACACCCGGATGCGGAACGCATGCTGCGCGGCGAGCTCCTGGAGCGCCGGAACCCAGTGTTCGGCATGGGAACTGCCCACCACCGCCAGGGTGCGGGTGGCGCTCGCATCGCCGTAGGTGCAGGTGACCACCTCGCGGGTGTCCCAGTCGGCGATACATCCGTCGAGGGTCGGCGGTGGTAGTTCGCCGGGAGCCTGCAAGACGGTGGGTCGCATGGGGGCCTGCGGTGTCGGCGCTCCCGCCGCCAGCGCCTCCGCACCCGGATACAGCACCGGATCCAGCGGCCGCGCCGGTTGCGCCGGATGCATGCGTACCACGCCGAACTGCCACGCACCGGTGGCCGCGACCACGGCGACGGCCACCGCACACACCACCGCGCCCGCGCCGCGCCGATACAGGGGCGACGAGCTCGGCGGCGCACCGGGCGCACCCAAACGCAGCGGCTGTTCGATCAGCCGGTGCGTCGCCCACGCCAGCAGTAGCGACACCGCGACCACCAGCGCGCCGCCGCGCAGTCCGGCGTGCGGGCGACCCGATTCGGCCAGGTAGAAGATGAGAATCGGCCAGTGCCACAAATAGAGCGGATAGGCGACCTCGCCGAGCCACTGCGCCGGCCGCGAGGCGAGAATCCGGTTGGGCCACGGCATGTACGCCGCGGCGACGTTGTTGCCGGAGGCGATCACCGCCACCGCGGCCAGCACCGGCACCAGCGCCGCGGGGCCCGGATAGCGGTTGGCGCCGTCGACGATCACCCAGCCGCACACCAGCACGCCCACCACCCCGGCGAACGCGGTCGCCGCCCGCAGCATCCGCGGCAGCAGCAGGACCGGTCCGGTCAGTGCCAGCGCCGCCCCGGCGAGCAGTTCCCACAGCCGTGCGCCGCTGTCGTAGTAGTTCCAGCCCTGATGAGTCGCCGCCCCGTGGGTCGCGTACAGCAGCGAGGCGACGGCCGCGGGTGCGATCAGACCGGCCAGGACCGGCCGCAACAGCGCGGTGCGGCCGGTGTGGCGCAGGACGGCGGCGACCGCCGCGACCACGACCAGAGCCAGCAGATAGAACTGGCCCTGCACGGCCATCGACCACAGATGCTGCAGCGGGCTCACCGACGGATCGGCGGCCAGGTAGTCCGACCAGCTCGTCGCGAGTCGCCAGTTCTGGTAGTAGAACAGCGAGGCCAGGGTCTGTCCCGCCAGATCCGACCACTGCGTGTAGGGCCGCGTGTGCACGGTCGCGGCTACGACGGCGGCCAGGACGACGACCATCGCCGGCAGCAGCCGCCGCCCGGTGCGGCGCAGGGTGAATCCGACGCCGACGGCTCCTCGCTCCGCGCGGCGCACCAGCAGTCCGGTGAAGAAGAATCCCGACAACACCAGGAAGACGTCCACGCCGCCCGACACCCGGCCGAACCAGATGTGGAACACCACCACCAGCGCGATCGCCACACCGCGCAACCCGTCGAGGTCGCCGCGGTAGGCGGTTGTCGAACTCGCCGCGATATCGGCCGTACCCGAGGCCGATCGGGCCGGTGCGGGCCGCGCCGGCGCGGCGATTCGGGCGCGTGCGATACCTCCGGTCACCACGCGAAACGCCGGTTCCCGCGAGGGGGCGCCGGTACCGACACACGAGGGTGGAGATGAACACGCGCAGACCACAACACGTCCACTCTCTTAGCACGCCGCAAACACTCAGCGCCACTTCGCGTTCCAGGTGCGTACCGATGAACTAGACTGCGCGCGCGCGACGGTGGCGTTCCCGCCACGCCTGCGCCGGATTCCACGCCGGCGCGGTGCGGGTCCGGGTGAGCGGGTAGCACGCCAGCCCGATCAGGAAGGCCGAGAAGTGGCCGATCCCGGTGAAGGTCAGGTGGATCAGCGGCGGCGCGGCGAAACAGGCGGTGGCCGCCACGACATACGCCCAGCGCCAGGGATACGCGATGTGATAGGTCAGCACGCCGATGATGCCGGCGAGGAAATAGCTGACGCCGATGTCGCGCACGTCGACGAGGGCGGGGTCGGCGTATCCGTGCCGGATCGCCCAGCCCAGCAGCCCCTCGCTGATGTAGGTCGCGCCCACGTGGGCGAGCAATCCGACGATCGCCCAGCGCAGGGCGCCCAGCCACCGTTCGGCGGGCGCGTGGAAGACGCAGTACAGCACCAGATACGGCAGCCAGAAGTAGCCGGCGACCCACAGCAGGCTCGTCACCAGGACGTGGAGGGGATCGCTGGTCAGATTCGACAGATTGGTCGAGCGTTCGCCCAAGATCATCTTCAGCTCGTCGAGTGACACCGCATGCTGCACGATCGTGGTCACCAGCAGCAGCGCCAACCACGAGAACGTCCACGGCGCCGTGCGGACGTAGCGCCATGCCGCCGCGGCACGACCCCGCATCCGCTCCGTTCGTCGATTCGCCACCGTGGCTCCTCACCGGCCGATCGGTCCCGGTGCTCACGAGAGGTCGAGCACCGGCGCATCGACTGTGTATCGCCTGCGCGATGACGGCATCACCCGCCGCGGATGAAATGCCGGGCGATGCGACGGGCGCCGCCGCCGGTCAGCAGGCGTCGACGACCGATGCGGGCAAGCCGGCCAGGCTGCGGCTGAGATAGCTGCCGTCGCCGGTGAGGCAGCGTTCGAATTCGACGGGGTCGTTGAGGTAGGTGGTCGCCAGGGATTTGGTGTGCACGTGCGCGTATTGTTCGCCGTCGGTGGAGCGGGCCTGCATGCGGACTCCGGACAGCAGATGGACGCCGGACTCCCCGTCCGCGGCGTCGAAACCGTATGCGACCGGGCCGGTTTCGTCCAGGCCGTAGCAGATGGTGATCGGTCCCGACACCGCGCGCACCCGCGCCGCCACCGAGGATGCGACCGAATGCGGGGACAGCCGCAACCGGATCCGGCGCAGTGCCGCCGCGACATCGACCGACAGGTCCTCGCGGGTGCCCTGCACCATCGCCTGATAGACGGCGGGTTCGGCCACCAGTACGGTCGGCGATTCCGCGGCCAGATGACGATGGATATTGCCCGGCGCATGGGTTCCGGCGGGCAGTACCAGATCGGCGCCCGCGACGAGGTTGGCGACGGTCGCGGTGTGGAATCCGAAGCGCCCGAACAGGCCTGCGAAGCACAGCGTCCGATCCGATTCCCGCAGTTTGCTCGCACCGACCCAGGCGGTGGCCGCGTTGAGGACGGCGGTCGCGGAGTATTCGAGACAGACCAGCCGCCGCGACGGCGCGGAGGCGACGCGGCACAGTTCGGTGTCGCGGTGCAGGGCCGGGCGGTCGCCGTCGAAATCGGTGCGCTGCGCCCAGGATCGTTCGTCGAGCCGGATCCCGCCGGCCTGCCCGGAGGCGACGACGGCGTCGATTCCGCACTCCTCGATCAGCTCCCGCATCGCGGTGAGCGGCAGTGCCGGATTGGCGAGGACGGGGATGTCGCCACGGGCGAGCAGCGACAGCATCGTCGAGATGTATCCGGGCGAATTCCCGAGCGCCACAAGCACTCTCGCACGCGGGCGGCGCAACACCGTATCGAATCGGGCGGCCTTGTCCGAGACCTCGGCGAGCAGGTCGCCGAAGGTCCGGCTGTCGTGCATGCTCGACACCGTCGCGTACGGGCGCATCCGCATGGCGGTCGTCACCGCGCTGAACAGCAGCGCGGGTCTACCGGCACCGGTCGTGATATCCCTGCCCCGATATCCTCGAATATTCACCGATGCAGAATTTATTGTCATCGAATACCAATCTTTGTTCCCCCTTGTCCGATATCTACCGCATTCCTCCCCGCAGTACACGCTCGCACCCGATCACATGTGGACACAGGCAGCGACGCATCGCCTGCGAAGGAAACGTCACATGTACGCCACCGGGATGCGGACACATTAACCAGAACAACAACAATGCGCAACCGCGCGCATTCTCACGTGTTGTGCGAAAGCGTTTACGGATGCAAGCACATTTGCACGGTTGAATGTGCGTGATTTTGTGCGTACGCCGGGCCACCCGGCGATCGTCATCAGGTGCCGTCCGTCGAGCTCATCGGTACCGCGAATCTCCTGCGGCACCGGCCGTTCCCACCGGGCCGCGGGGCCCGCCTCGGCCGCGGCCCGACCGAGCCGCCGACGTCTCCCCGAGCCGGGCGGCCGCGCAATTCCGCGTCACGCCCGCTCGGAACAATCGTTCCCCCATCCGGCCGGATGGCAATTCCTGCCGCCGGGGCCGGAGTCTCCCGTATCCGCCGACGGGTATTCTCCACAAATGATTCCGCAGCCCGACGAGAATTACCAGAACTTCGGTGACACTTCGTCGGCCCGATAACCACGGCAATACGTTGTCAGGCCGGGGTCCGCGCGTCCTCGTCCGACTCGCTCGGCGCACCGGAACCATCCGCCCGCTCCGGTACCGCGAGATCGTAGACCGTATACGCCGCGCGGATCACCGGCTGGGCCACATTGCGCACCCGGACCCCGCCCGGTGTGGTGCCGCGCTCGTATCCGGCATGCGCGTGCCCGTGGATCGCCAGATCCGCGCCGCCGCAGGTGTCGATGGCCTCACCGAGCAGATACGAGCCCAGGAACGGATAGATTTCCGGCGGCTCGCCGTGCAGGGTGTCCCCGCAGGGTGAATAGTGGGTGAGCGCGACCTTGACATCGGTGTCCAGCCGGCACAGCTCGACGTGCAGCGCGTCGGCGAGATCGACGGTGTAGGAGGCGAATTCGCGCATGATCCGCTCGCCGAAAACGCTCGCGCACTTTCCGGCGAAGCCGCCGCCGAAACCCTTCGTGCCCGCCACACCCAGCGAATAGGGCCCCACGGTCACCGTGGTGGAGGTCCCTTCCAGGACCCGGATTCCGTGATCGCACAGCAGGGCCGTGATGTCGTCCTGCAGATCGGAATGGTGGTCGTGGTTGCCGAGCACCGCGATCACCGGCACACCGACGTCCTCCAGTTCGGTGGCGACCACCTGCGCCTCGTCGAGCGTGCCGTGCCGGGTGAGATCGCCGCCGACCAGCAGGACGTCGGCCTCTTCGGGCAGTCGCTCCAATGCCGGGCGTAGCGTCCCGTGCGATTCCGCGCCGAGATGGATATCGGCCACCGCCGCGATGCGCACCACCGCGTCCGTCGTCCGTTCGGTGCCCGTCATCAGCTCAGCCGTTCGTGATCGACGGTCGGCGCCTGCGTGGACGTCACCCGAATATCGTTGTGAATGCGCAGTTTCGGCGCGTGCTCGCGCACGATGTCCTCCAGATCGCTGCGCTGCTGTTCGCTGCCGACCTCCCCGCACAGCACCACCACGGTGCCGCGGATGGTCACCTGCACGCCGAGTTCGGCGGTGCGCGGGTCCTCCGCGAACGCCCGCCGCAGATTCGCGACCAGATATTGCGGCAACACCTCGTCGCCCGAGTCCTGAGCCATGACCTCACCTCCGATTCCGAGATCCTCGATCAGCGCCAGAAACGCCCGCGCGTACGGCGACACCGCGGTCTCTTCCCGCGCCCGCCGCCAGTCGACCTGTTCCCGCAGATCCCGGGCGATCGCCAGCAACCGCGTGAAATCGAGCCGGTGCGGGTCGAGGACCATCAATTTGTCCACCATCAGATCGGTGCCACTGAGCACCGGAGCCGCCGCCGGGCCGATCCGCATCCAGGTCGCCCGGCCCAGTAGATCGTCGTCGACGTTGCGGTAGTTGGGCCGGAAGATCAAGTCCACCAGCGTATTTCCGTCGTACACCTTGGTCAGCCAGTCCTCGGGCGGGTCGACGGCGCGCAGCCCGGATGCGGTCAGGATGTCGCGGGCGCGACCGGCATCGGCGGGCTTGATGTAGATGTCGACATCGTGGTCGCTCGCGGGGCCACCGCGCGCGTACACCGCACAGCCGCCGCCGACCGCGAAGTCGATTTCGTGGGCCAGCAGCGCGTTCACCACCTTGGTGAGCGTATGGAGCAACTGCTCTATCGAGGCAGTCATAGCGGGCGCATACCCGCCGTGGGCAGCGGTATTCACGGCGTCGCGACGGCCTGCGGCGCGGTCTCCTTGATCTTGGCATTGGCCCAGCGCATCTGACGCAACGTCTCCGGATGGCAGTCGGAGGCCAGGTCCAGCAGTTCGCTGTCTCGCGCCGCCTGAGCCGCTTGCGCCAGGATTTCCCAGTTCACCGACACCACCGCGGCATGGCTGTGGATCTCGCGCAGATCGCGCAGCAACAGCAGGGCCGGTGCGTGGCGCCGCCCCACCAGGGTGCCGAGAACCCGCCGGACCGATTCCACCGGTCCGGCAACCGTCAGCGGCGAGGGGTCGAGATGCACCCCGCGGCCTTCCCCGACGGCGGCCAGTCTGCGGCGATGCTCGTCGGTCCAGACCAGCAGATCCCGGCAGACGTGGTGGACCTCGTGATCGGTGCGGTGCCGGTCGGCGGTGCGGATCAGCAGCGTGCCCAGATCGGTATCACTGCGGTGTATCTCGGCGAGCACGGCGTTCAGGTCGTTCATCGCGTGCTCCGCTCCGGTTCGACCGCCGGTGTGGTGACGCGTTCGGAGCGCCGGACGCGTCGAACCAGTTCCACCGCGGCGGCGCCGGATTTGAACAGCGGTTGTTTGGAGACCGGATCCCATTCGGTGGGGGTGAGCTCGTTGGCGGCGGTGCCGTCCTTACCGGCGGGGCGGTCTCCGGCCGCGGTGTCCCAGTAGCCGTAGTGGAACGGGAGGAAGACCACGCCGGAACGGATCGCGCCGGTGCGCAGCCGGGCCGTCACCCGCCCGCGCGCGGTGCGGATGCGCAGCAGGTCGCCGTCGTCCCAGCCCTCCCGTCGGGCGTCCTCCGCCGCCATCTCCACCCACACCTGCGGCGCGGCGGCCTGCAGTTGAGGGGCGCGGCCGGTCTTGGTGCGGGTGTGGAAGTGGTAGAGCGTGCGACCGGTGATCAGCGCGTACGGAAAGTCCTCGCTCGGCGTTTCGTGCCGTGGCAGGTACTGCGCCGCCTTGATCACGGCGCGGCCCTCCGGGTTCAGCGCGCGATACTCCGTCGGCTCCAGCGGAGCACCCGTGATCAGGTCACGACCGTAGGTTTCGCAATCCTGTGGCGCCGCACGGAATGTCGCGTCGGCGTACAACCGCTCGGTGCCCTCCGGATGCTCCTCGGTGCACGGCCATTGAATGCCACCCGCGCGAAGTTTCGCATAGGTCATGGCCGAGTAGTCGCACAAGCGCCCCGCGCTGCACCGCTTCCACTGCTCGAACACCTCCTCCGGGGTCCGCCACGGCAGCAGCGGTGCGCCGTCGGCGTCGCGCAGGTCCAGGCGGCGACACCGCCGGATTGGTGCCGTTGACGTAGAGGAAGCGGATCGACCCGTCCTCGACGAAGCGCAGGATCTGCATGAGATGCGTCGGCGCGCTGAAGTGCGGTATGCGTTGCGGGTCGACATTCCACAGCCGCGCCAGTTCGTCGACGTGAGGGTCGTTGGCCCAGTTGCGAAATCCCGGCAGATCGCCGTTGGCGCCGCATTCGCGGGTGTTCTGCGCGGTGGGCTGGCCGTTCATCTGCAGCACGCCGCAGCCGAGCCGGCCGAGCATGCCGCGAATCAGGTGAATGTTGTTGACCTGAACCGCGGCCGCGGTGGCCTGATGGGATTGTTAGAAGCCCTGCAGCACCGTCGACAGCACCCGCTCGCCGGTGCCGATGATCCGCGCCGCGGCCCGCAGATCGGCCTCCGGCACATCGCAGACCTCCGCCGCGCGTTCGGGCGTACAGTCGGCCACCTGTTTGCGCAGTTCGTCGAATCCCACCGTATGCGCGTCGATGTAATCGCGGTCGACCCAGTCGTTGCGGATCAGCTCGTGCAACAGCGCGTTCATCACCATCACGTTGGTGCCCGGCCGCGGCGCCAGATGGATGGTGGCCGCGCGCGCCACCTGCGTGGTGCGCGGATCGACGCAGACGAGGGCGGGCGGATGCGGACCACACAGGCGATCGAGCATGCGCGACCACAGCACGGTCTGGGTTTCGGCGACGTTGTGGCCGTAGAGGGCGATCACGTCGGCATGGTCGACGTCGGCGTAACTGCCGGGCTGACCATCGGATCCGAACGACTCCTTCAACGCCTCACCGGCGGTGGCGGTGCACAGCCGGGTGTTGCCGTCGAGATGATCGGTGCCGATGCCGCCGCGGGCCAGGACGGTGAGCGCGTAGTACTCCTCAAGGAACAATTGCCCGGTGGTGTAGAAGCCGATCGAGCCCGGCCCGCGCTCGGCCAGCAGCTCGCGGGTCCGCTCTGCCACCGTCGACATGGCTGTGTCCCAATCGGTTTCGACCAGTGTGCCGCGCCGGCGCACCAGCGGGGCCGTCAGCCGGTCGGATGCATTGTTGGCCTGCCAGCCGAACAGATCCTTCGGTCCCAGTCGTCCGCGGTTGACCCGATCCCCCGCGCGGCCGCGCACACCCACGATGCGCCCGTCGCGCACGGCGATATCCATGGCGTCGCCGTTGGAGTGCAGCACCGAGGCGGTCGGCACCCAGCGTTCCACCATGTCCTCGCGCACACCGTCGGCCAGGAACATATCCACGCGTTCCGGCCACGGTTGTCCGGGGCCGTACGGAGTTCGTGTCCCCCAAGGGTGCGCGATGCGGTCGTGTTCACTCGTCCCGGCCGTGTCGGTACCGGATGGGATATGCATGGTCACCTCGGAGACGAAGAGTTGCAGGCATCGCGGACCCGGTCCTGGTCCGTGTCCGCGATACCCGCGCCCACCGGGTTGTAACTGCTTTGCGCTGTTCGCGGCGGTCCCGTGCGGTTACCTTCGGAGATACGGGCGAATCGTCGGCACTCGAAGGGAGCAGCGATGGCCACCGCATCTGAATCTCGGCATCGGGCGCGGGTTTCCCCGGTGCAGACCGCGGCGTACGCGGTCGGGGCGGCATTCCTGGTGGTCGGCGTGCTCGGGTTCATCCCGGGCGTGACCACGAACTACGACATGCTCACCTGGAGCGGGCACCATTCCGGCGCCGAACTGTTCGGGGTGTTCCAGGTCTCGGCGCTGCACAACGTCGTGCACCTGGTGTTCGGCGTCGCGGGCCTGGCGATGGGCCGCACGACGCTGACCGCGCGGACCTACCTCATCGCCGGTGGTGTCGTCTATCTCGCGCTCTGGGTGTACGGCCTGGTCGTGGACAAGGAGTCGACCGCGAACGTCATTCCGGTCAACACCGCGGACAACTGGCTGCATCTGGGCCTCGGCGCGGCGATGCTGCTGCTCGGCCTGTTCCTCGGTCCGGCCGACGACCGTCCCATCCTGCTCGAGGGATCCCCGCAGCCGGGCCGGCCGGAGGCCGCTCCCGGCACCGGCCACGGCCCGACCGATTGACGCGCCGATCAGAGGATCGGCCGGCCACCGGTGACGGCGAGCCTCGCGCCGGAGATGTAGCTGCCGTCGTCGGAGGCCAGCAGCACATAGGAGGCGGCGAGCTCGGCGGGCTGCCCGGCCCGCCCGAGCGGGACATCGTCGCCGAAATTGCGGACCTTCTCCACCGGCATGGTGGATGGGATCAGCGGCGTCCAGATGGGGCCGGGCGCCACACTGTTGACGCGAATTCCCTTCTCCCCCAGCATCTGCGCGAGGCTGGCACAGAAGTTCGCGATCGCCGCCTTGGTGGCCGCGTAGGGTGCCAGGGTCGGTGAGGGCATGTCGGAGTTCACCGAGGAGCTGCCGATGATCGAGCCGCCCGCCGGCATATGCGGGACTGCCGCCTTCACCAGATGGAACAGCGCGCCGACGTTGAGTTTGAACGTGTAATCCCATTCCTCGCCGGAGATCTCGTCGAGGCTTTCGTGCGTCATCTGGTACGCGGCGTTGCTGACCAGCACGTCGATCTTGCCGAATTCGGTTGCGGCGCGGTCGATGACGGCCTTGCAGTGGTCGGGATCGGAGAGGTCACCCGGTACCGCGACCGCCTTGCGGCCGGCCTGCTCCACCAGCGCGACGACCTGTTGGGCGTCCTCGTGTTCATCGAGGTAGGAGATCAGCACATCGGCGCCCTCGCGGGCGAAGGCGATGGCCACGGCCCGGCCGATTCCGCTGTCGGCGCCGGTGACCACCGCTGCCTTTCCGGTGAGCTTGCCCGACCCCTGATAGCTGTCCTCCCCGCAGTCCGGTTGCGGAGACATCCGCTGCTGCACCCCGGGAACCTGTTGTTGCTGCTCGGGAAAACCCATCGCGATCTCCTGTCGACGTGACGGCGGTGGAAGCTGGAGCCTCAGCACTCGCGCTACCCGCGGCCACGACGGGCAAACCCGCGCCACGCTCAGGGGCGATCAGCCGCCGGACCGCGAGCGCGGTGGCCAATGCGGGTCAGCGTCGCGTTTCGCCGGAAATGTCGCGGGTAGCTCGGCGCGTAGATGCCAGCGACGAAAGGACTCTCCATTCCGCCTCTCGGATACCGCGCACGCGCGGCGCGACGACTGTCCACGACATGGCCGGTGCGCGCCTGCACCCGATCGGGGCGGGAACGCGAGGCATTGGTCCAGGCCGCGAAGATGGCCGGTGCCGCCGTCGCGGCCTGGATCATCGCCCGCGCGGCGATTCCGGCGCCGCAGTCGTTCATGGCGCCGTATGCGGCCGTCTTCCTGATGACGACCACGGTGTACCGCTCGCTCACCGGCGCCGCGCAGCAGACCTGCGCCCTGCTGGCCGGGTTGGCGGTCGCCTACCTCACCACCCTCGTCTTTCCGCAGCCGGTGCCGACACTCGGCGTCGCGGTCTTCGTGGGAATGATTGTGGGGCAATGGCATCGGTTCGGCACCAGCGGCATCTGGACCGGGGTGACCGCGCTGCTGATGGTCTGTTACGGCACCGCTCAGAATCTCACCTACCTGGCGTATTGGATGGCCGAAATCCTGTTGGGCTCGGCCATCGGGGTCGCGGTGAACATGATCGTGCTGCCGCCGATGCATCTGCGGCGCACCCGTGAGGCCGTCGACGCACTCGCCGGAGAACTGCGCGAACTGCTGGCCGCGATCGCCGCGGGCCTGACCGAACATGTCGATCCCCGGACCGCGGCGCAATGGCAGCATCAGGCGCGGCTGCTCGATGCGACCGTGCGGCGCGCCGACGACGCGCTCGGACAGGGCCGCGAAAGCCTGCGCTGGAATCCGCGCTGGCTGATCCGCCGCCGCCGCGACTGGCATCCCGCGGTCTCCGAATCTCCGTTCCGGACGCTGAGCGAGGTGTCCGAACAGGTCAAGCGGTTGGCCGAGGCCTTGGCCACCGGTGCCGAATACGACGAGTTCGGCGCGCTGTTCGCGCCCCGGCTCGCCCACCTGGTCGCGGTGCTGGCCGATGCCGTCGCCTGCCTGGACGCCACCCACGCCCACCCCGCGCGAGTGGACGCCTACCTGGACGAACTGCGCACGGCACATGCCGAAACCGCGGCGGCCATGCGGGATCTGTCCGAGCGGCACATCCCCGGCCACGCCCAGCACGCGGCACTGCTCGCGGTGGTCCGCTCGACGCACGCACTCGACGCCACCACCGAGTGATCCGTGTACGAGCGCTCGGCGCGGGTATGGCGTCAGCGTTGCCCAACCGGACCAGGAGGAGGTCGCACCATGACGACAGTTACCGAATCGGTCGATGTGCACGTACCGGTAACCACCGCCTACAACCAGTGGACGCAGTTCGAATCGTTCCCGCAGTTCATGCAGGGCGTCGAGCGGGTCGAGCAGCGCGACGACACGCACACCCACTGGACGGTGCACGTCGCCGGCGCGACGCGCGAATTCGACGCGAAGATCACCGAGCAGCACCCCGACGAGCGGGTGTCGTGGACCTCGGAGGACGGTCCCCGGCATGCGGGAGTGATCACCTTCCATCGGCTCGACGAGGACACCACGCGCGTCACCGCGCAGATGGATATCGATCCCGAGGGGTTCGTGGAGAACGTCGCCGACAAGCTCGGCATCCTCGATCGCCGCGTCAAGGGTGACCTCGAGCGTTTCCGCGACTTCATCGAAGCGCGCCGACAGGAATCCGGCGCGTGGCGCGGCGACGTCGACCGGCCCCGGCCGTAGGGAGTGCCCGTGTCCTCGCCCGCCCCCGGTCGTTCGGCACCGCTCGATGCCGAGCCGGTCGACGCCGTGATCATCGGCGGCGGGCACAACGGCCTGGTGAGCGCCGCGCTGCTGGCCGATCACGGCTGGGATGTGGCGGTGCTGGAAGCCCAGGACACCGCCGGGGGCGCGGTGCGCAGCGCCGAACTGGTGCCCGGCTACCGGATGGATCTGTTCAGCGCGTTCTATCCGATGGCCGGCGCCTCCCCGGCGCTGCGCGACCTGGGCCTGGAAGATCACGGATTGCGCTGGAGCCGAGCGCCTCTCGTGTACGGCCACCCGTCGGGGCCCGAGGACACCGACGCCGTCGTCGTGCATCCGGACGCCGAGATCACGGCCGAGGCGCTGGCTCGGCGCGATCCGCGCGACGGCCGCACCTGGATGCGGCTGATCGAGCAGTGGCGGCAGGTGCGCGAGCATCTGCTCGGGGCGTTCCTCGGCCCGTTCCCGCCCGTGCGCGGCGCCGCCGGCTTGTGGCGGGATCTCGGCTCCGCCGAGTTGTTCCGCTATCTGCGGTTCCTGATCCTGCCGGTCGGGCGGATGGTCGACGAACTGTTTCACGACGAGGCCGCCAAATTGCTGATCATGGGTAACGCGATGCACGCCGACGTCCCGGTGGACGCGCCCGGCAGCGGTGTCTACGGCTACCTGCTGACCATGCTGGCCCAGGACGGCGGATTCCCGGTTCCGGTGGGTGGAGCCGGGGCGCTGAGTGCGGCCCTGGTTCACCGCGCCGAGTCAGCGGGGGCCCGCGTGTACTGCGGGCAGCCGGTGGAACGCGTCCTCATCCGGCACGGGCGCGCCGACGGCGTGATCACCGCCGCCGGGCAGGTGGTGCGGGCGCGCAAGGCGGTCATCGCCGATATCGACGCGCCGACGCTCTACAGCCGGCTGCTCGCCGACGCGGATCTGCCGCAGCGGCTGCGCGCGGATCTCGAACGATTCACCTGGGACGCTCCGACCGTCAAGGTGAATTACGCACTCTCCGAACCGATTCCGTGGCGATCCAAGCAGCTGTCCGAGGCGGGCACGGTGCATCTGGGCGCCGACCGGGCGGGGCTGGCGCGGTGGACCACCGAGATCGGCACCGGCGTGGTGCCGCAGACGCCGTTCATGCTGTTCGGTCAGATGACCACCGCCGATGCCAGCCGGTCGGCGCCCGGCACCGAATCGGCGTGGGCATATACCCACCTGCCGCGTGGGGTCACCGACGACGCCTCGGCCGATCTGCTGGCCGAACGGGTCGACGCCGTGCTCGAGGCGCACGCACCCGGTTTCGGCGACCGGATTCACGCGCGGATCGTGCAGCGGCCCAGCGATTTACACTGCGCCGACGGCAATCTCGTGGGCGGCGCGGTCAACGGCGGCACCTCCCAACTGCACCAGCAACTGGTGTTCCGCCCGGTTCCGGGACTCGGACGCCCCGAAACCGTGGTGCCGGGACTGTATCTGGGCTCGGCGTCGGCACATCCGGGTGGCGGCGTGCACGGCACCTGCGGCGCCAACGCCGCCCGCGCCGCACTGGCCGACTCCCGGCCGACTGCGTGGCCGCGGCGAAAATTGTTGTCCCGCTTGCACAGTGCCCTCTACGACACCGACCGCTGACCGGACGGAGACGGCTGTGGACCTGTCGATCACCTTCGTCGGCAACGCGACGACGCTGCTGTCCTTCGCCGGGATCTCTCGACGCCAAGGTCCGCATCACCTCGCTGCCGGGCCGGCACGCCCCGGCGTGGACCTGGCGCCTGCTGCCGCCGGTGATGGGCACGATGTACGAATTCGGCCCGGTGGACGGACCGGCGCAAAGGCGGCTCTACGTCTCCGGCGACACCCTGCTGGTGCCGGAACTCGAGCAGATCCCCCAGCGATTCGACGATATCGGATGCGGCAGCGGGGATGGGGCGATCGCATCGTGGAGATCCCGCGCGGCGAAACCGTGGTGCTGTGAGCGCCGCCGGCACGTGTACGACGCGCGGCGCTGGGCATTCGGGCTGCAAACACCCGGCGAACAGGAGCACATTATGAGATCACCGCATCGTCTGCTGGTCACCACCGCCGCCGCGATCGGCCTCGGGCTGGGCGCCACGGCGGTCGGAGCGGCCCAACCGGCCGCGCTGTCGGCACAGGACAGCGACTTTCTCGTCGCCGCCCACCAGGGGAATATGACCGAGATGCTCTCCGGTGCCGGCGCGGCGGCCATGGGCAGCTGTCAGCAGGTCCGCGATCTCGGCCCGGTCCTCGTCGCCGACCACGCGCGGCTGGAGGCGATGGGCGCCGCGGTCGCGATACCGAACGGCGTCGCCCTGCCGTTGATGCCCACCGCCGAGCAGTCCCAGCAGATGCGCGACACCGCGATGAAGACCGGCCGTGACTACGATCTGGCCTGGCTGCACATGCAGGAGGGCTTCCACCTGCAGACGCTGCAGGCGGGCGCCACCGAAACCGCGCAGGGCAGCAGCCCGCAGGTCACGGCGGTGGCGCAGAACGCCGCACCCGTGGTCCAGCACCATCTGGACATGATCCGCGACGCGTTGGCGGTGTGCTGATGGGCGAGGTCACGATGGGAGTCCCCGGCACGCCCGAACAGGTGTTCGCCGTACTCTCCGACGGCTGGTCCTACGGCCACTGGGTGGTGGGCTCCACCCATATGCGCGACGTGGACCAGGACTGGCCGCGGATCGGCTCCCGGATTCATCACAGCGTCGGCGCCTGGCCGCTGATGGCCCAGCAGACCACCAGGGTGGTGGCCGTGGATCCGCCGAACAGCATCGAACTGGAGGCGGAGTTGTGGCCGGTGGGGGTGGCGTGGATCCGGCTGGCGATGACGCCGATCGACGCCGACACCACCGAGGTGAGCATGAGCGAGGAGCTGATTCGCGGTCCGGGCCGGCTCATCCCCGACGTGCTGCAGACCATGGCCCTCAAGCCCCGCAACAAACAGTCACTGGCCCGCCTCTGCGATCTGGTGGCCTCGCACTACGTCGACACCCGCAAGCCCTAGTCGCCGGTACGGCCCCGGGCATCGGCGACCGGCAGTCATCGCGTGCGATGCTCCGGCCGCTGATCCTGATGCGTCGGGCATCCCGGGCGACAACGCATCGGCTCCGGGTTCAGCGCGGGGCTGCCGCCGGACGTGCGCGCACGCAGCGCGGCGGCCAGCTCCGTCGCCACGTCGACCGCGGAATGCGTCGGCCGCCAATCGAGTTCACGTCGCGCCCGCTCCGCCCGCACCAGACAGGCCCGATCGGCCAGCCGCAGCCAGGACGGATGCAACGGCAGCAGTCCGATTCGCCAGCCCGCGAACGCGGCGGCGGAAAGCACCGGGAGCGGGACGGGAATCCGGAATCCGCCGAAGATCTCGGTCAGCTCGGGTGCGGTGAGCACCGGTTCGGCGGCGAGGTCGAACGCGCCGGTGGCCCGCCGCACCAGGATGGCGCGGATCGCCGCGGCCACATCCTCGGCGTGCACGAGTTGCAGGCGAAGCCGCGGCCACAGCGGCACCGGCAACCACGAGCGGCCGACCGGCGAACGCGGCAGCCAGGGCCCGAGCAGCCAGTCGCCCAGTTCCGCGGCCGCGTCGGCTTGGGCGATGCCACACGGCCGGATCCGGGCGAGACCGACCGCCGGTCGCTCGCCGGCGAAGGCGTCCAGCCGCCTTTCGAGTGCGACCTTGTCCAGACTGTAGGCGCCGCCGGGTACGCCGCCGCGGGGCTGGTGCTCGTCGACGCGGGTCCAGCGCGGCGCGGGCGAATAGGCCGCCACCGACGACGCGACCGTCAGATGCGCCACGCCGCTGTCGGCCACCGCGCCCAGCACGTGGTCGGTGCCGACACGGTTCGTGCGTTCCAGCGGCGGGTCGGTACGGCGCGGATGCACCGCCCAGGCCAGATGCACCACCGCGTCCACACCCTCGAAGGCCGCGGCCAGCGTGGGACGCGCCGCGGGGTCTCCGATGTCACAGGCGACCCAGCGGGCGCGGGCGTACGGTTCCCGGCCGGCGGGCGGTGGCCGGCGGGCGACGGCGACGATCTCGGCGTCGGGCAGCGCCCGCAACAGTGCCGTGCCGACATTGCCGCTCGCGCCCGTGATCGCGATGCGCATGCGCTCCCCTCCCCCTATACCGAACAGCCGTCCGCGGTCGCCTCCGCCAGTTCGTCCACCACGTCGGCGATCGCTCCGCGCCGGCGCAAGGCGGCCGACTGCCGGCGGGCTCCGTTGCCGCGGGCCGTCACCGCGGCGATCATCTCGGTCACGAACTGCTCCTCCTCGAGTTCTCGCAGTGCGGGGGCGACGTGTTCGACGAGCCGGGCCAGCCGGATGCGCGCCGGTTCCACCCGGCCTTCCAGCGGATCGACGCCGTCGCCGTCGAGCCCTTCGCGCGCGGACTTCCAGTAGGCGGCGCGCAGGGTGGCGGCCGGCACCGCGGGCGCGCGCCGGCCGCGCCGCACCTCCGCACGTCCGACCACCGCCGCGGCACGCACCAGGCTCGCCAGCAGTGCCGACTCCTCGGCCGTCACGGGGACGTCACTGATGCGGATTTCCAGCGTCGGAAAATGCATGGAGCGGCGGATATCCCAATAGACCATGCCGGTATCGAGGATGCTGCCGCAGGTCAGCATCAGCTCGACCGCGGCGTCGTAGTCGGCGCACGAGTCGAAATACGGTGGCGGACCGGCACTGGGCCAGCGCCGCCACAACACGTTGCGCCAGCTCGCGTATCCGGTGTCGGTTCCGCGGTAGACCGCGGAATTGGCTGTGAGCGAGAGGAATACCGGCAACCAGGGCCGCAGATGATTGCTGATCTGCACCGCGGTCTCCGGATCGTCCACCGAGACGTGCACATGGCAGCCGCACAGCCCCTGTTCGTGCGCGAGCATGCCGAAATGTTCTTCGATGCGGCGATAGCGCGGCGTATCGGTGACCGGATAGGCGTGAGGCACCGTCGGCGGCACCGCGGTCGCGAGCAGCCGGGCGGAGTTGTCGGCCGCGGCGCGCACCACGGCGCCGCGCAACTGCCGCAATTCGTGCAGCAGGTCGGCCGCGCGGGTGTGCACCGAGCTACTGGTTTCCACCTGACAGCTGGTCAGTTCCAACTGCAGATCGATTCCGGCGTCGCGCGCCGACCGGGCGACGTCGCAGTTCTTCGCGACCGGCGCTCCGGAGACCGGATCGACCAGCAGGAACTCCTCCTCGACCCCCAACGTCACATCGGCGGCATCCATCGGCTCACCCGCCCGGCACAGTCCATGGCTCGGAGATGCCCGGCGACCGAACCCGCAAACGCATTCCGGCGCGGATCGAGGTTTCACTCGCCGGGTGCGGGTAGCCGCCGCATGTGACCATTTCAGGACTACGAGAGTTGACCGAGCATCCCGGGCCTTTCGCATCGGTCTACATCGAGACCGTCAGCGATACCGAGGACGCCGCGCACCAGCAGCGGCTGCGCAGCCGCGCGGTCCGCGAGACCCTGGACGAGGACGGTGCCGACGGCGCGGTCCTCGACGCCGTCGAGCGCGGCCTGTCGGATCCGCCGCCGGGGCGCGCGGGTCAGGCCCTCATCGCCGATGCCGACGGCGTCCTGCTCACCGAGGCGCTGACCGAGCCGCCCGCTCGCACGACCGTGCGTCTGTCGGATATGCCCTATCTGCTGCCGCTGCTGCAGTTGCGCCCGCCGGCGCTCGCCCACGTGGTCGCGGTGGTCGACGATCGCGGCGCCGACCTGTACACCGTCGACGCCGACGGCCACCGCACCGACCGCCGGACCGAGGAGGCACATCATCCGGAGCACAAGGTGCACGGTGGCGGGTGGTCGCATCGCTCGATGCAGAGCCGGGTCGAGGAGACCGTGCGCCGGGCCATCGATGCCACTGCCGAGGAGGTGGTGCGCCTGGCCGACGCCGCCGGCGCGGAGCTGATCGTGGTGGCCGGCGAGATCAGCGCGCGCACCGCGCTGGTCGGTGCGCTGGCCTCACATCATCGTCAGGTCGTGCAGCTCGACGGTGTCACCCGGCAGGCGAACGACGACCGAGCCGACCTCGACCGGCGAGTCGGCGAGGTGCTGCGGGACCGGGCGCGATCCCGATTTCGCGATCTGATCGACGGATTCGAGCAACGCCGCGCGCACGAACTCGCGGTGCAGGGTCTGCCCGGGGTCGCCGCGGCGCTCACCGAACGCAACGTCGAGACACTGCTGATCGACCCCGCTCTCATCGGCGACCGGGCCGTACACGTCGGCGCGGATCCGACCGCCGTGCAGGCATCGGATCTGCCCTCGGGCCACAGCGTCGTCCGTCGCGCCGACGAGGCGCTGCCGCTGGCCGCGCTGGCGGCGGGAGCCGACATCGTGACCGTCGACCGAGATCCGGTTCTGACCGACGGCGTCGCTGCCCTGCTCCGACACCGGTGATCCGCGAAAGGAGAGGACGATGGACCGAGGAAACACCAAACACGGTGCGCGCGAAGATGATCAACTACGTCACGAACTGGAAGGAACCCTGCGCGGCAACCGCTCCAGCCGCGCCGAGGAGTGGCGCGACCCCGAACCACCCGCCGACGACGACCCGGAGCTCACCCCTCCGCGCACCACGACGCCGGAAGGCGCCGGGCACGACCGGACCGGCGAAGTCGACTGATCGCATTCACCGCGCATCATCGCACCGGTTTCGGTTGCGCAAGCGGGGTATCTCTCCTGTACCGAGAACGAATCGGACGTAGCGCCCAATCCGTCAACGGCGACGGATACCCGCAATTCGGTCCCGCACAACGGAGTGCACCGGCGCGCGGCCTACGACCGATCGTCTCTGGACGGGGCGGTAGTCCCAGCACGACCGGTCACTGCCGCGGCGGCCGGCACCGACCTCACGGGCGGTGCCGGCCGATTTCTCCGATAATGTTGTGCCAGAAGATTTTTCGCGAGGTCATCCCACTCGAACCGGGCGGTGACGCATGCGTCGGGCGATGCGTCGCATACGGGCGATATCCGCGGTCCCGGCAGCCGGACGCCCCGCATCGCGCGCCCCGCACGATACCCACGATCCGCTCGCGGCCGGGCTGCTCATCGGGCTCGGGAGTCACCTGTTCGTCGTCGAATTCCCTCTGTTCGACCGACATCGCACACCCTCCCTCCGGCTCGCGCCATTTGCGATATCAGCGCGAGTACCCGAGCCGCGGGGAAGAGAAACCGCGAATTCGATTGAGCTCGATAAAGTTTCGGTCAAGGACGGACGCGTCAGGCCAGGGAGACGATCAGCGCGATCGCCACGGCGACGAACACCAGCACGATCGCCGCGACGATGACGATCAGCATCGCCCCGCTGGCGGGGAAATGGTTGCGGGTGCTCGGCTCCGGCGCCGAGAGGCCCGAAGTCTGTGCGGTGTCGGGCGGGGTGGAACCGGGGGGCACGCCACCACCGGGTTCCAGGTCCGGAGTCTTGGCCGGGTCCGGATCCATTGCAGACATGTTCGGCGTCCTGTCCGGGGCGAAGCGCCCCTGATCGTCGTCGGCTCTCACAGCAGCCCATACCCCGCACCGGCGCGGGCAACCACGCCGGTGCGGGGCAATCGGGCGAAACCTATGTCGGTGGCGGGGTCGGCGGCTGGTGGGCCCGCCGGCCGGTCACGACATCGCGCACCTTGTCCAGCAGCGCGGCCAGCATGCCCGCCGACTTCAACGCCGCGGGTTTGGACGGGGTGCCCGGATGCGGGCGGGTGGGTGCGAATCTCTTCGCCGCCTGCATCTTGTTTCCCAGCTGCTCGAGTTCGGCCGGACTCTGCGCCTCGCTCAGCCGTGGCCACACCTGGGACTGCTCGAATTCGATATGGGCGCGAGCGGCGGGGATGAACCGATCCAGCGCCTCCTCGAATTCACGGCTGCCGGCACCGAAGTCCTCCAGCTGCTGCAACAGTTCCTTGGCCGAATCCTCCTGCGACACCGCACGATCGGCGAGTTCGTCACCGTCGGGAAGCGCTCGGCGCACCGCCGGCCAGAAGAACTGTTCCTCGATCGCTTCGTGCTGCGATTCGGCCATCACCAGGCTCGTCACCAGATCTCCGCGGGCCTTCACTTCGGCCTCGCCGGTGCCGCGGCCGCGTTCCAGCGATTCGAGCATGCCGAGCACACTTTCGTGGTCGGTACGCAGAAAGGTCAATGCATCCATCGGTTGCTCCGTTCTCACGCTGCGATGACGGCGCCGCTCAGCCCGGAACGTGCTGTTCGTGCGTGAAGGGCTTGGTGCCGTCGACGGCGGGTTCGCCCTGCGGGTTGTTCTCCGCACCGTGGTTGCGCCCCTTGCCGGCGCTCAACCACCCCGACACGGGATCTTCGACGTACTCCCAGCTCATTCCCTGCGGCCACGGACCCTGTCCCTCGTTCCACGGGCCCCGGCTGGAGTCGCCGTCCGACATGTTGAACGCCAGGTTCTGGAATCGGTCGTCACCGGGTAGCGCACCGGGAGGGAAATTCACCGGCAGCTCGTTCAATGCCGCGGTGAACTGCTGGAAATGCGCGACCTCGCGGGTCATCAGGAACGACAACGTTTCCTGGACGCCAGGGTCGTCGGTGAACTGCTTCAGATATTCGTAGACGATCTTCGCCCGCGTCTCGGCGGCGAGGTTGCTGCGCAGATCCACCGAGGGCTCGCCGTTGGAATTGACGTAGGCGCCCGACCACGGAACACCGGCGGAATTGCCCACATCCGGGCCGCCGCCGCGCAACGCGAAGAACAGCGGATCGGCCGCCACCTGGTGAATCGCCGCCTCCCGGCCGTCGGAGCGGGACACGACCGGCATCCAGTCGCAGCGTTCGGTGGCCTGTTTCAGGTCGTCGTTGAGCCCGTCGAGCAGCATGGTGATCATCGATCCCACTATTTCGAGGTGACTGAATTCCTCGGTCGCGATATCCATGAACAGGTCGTAGGTCTTGGGGTGTTTGCGCCGCAGCACGAAAGCCTGACTGAAATATTGCATCGCCGCCTTCAACTCACCGTTCGCGCCGCCGAACTGTTCCTGCAGCAGCGTCGCGAACCGTGGATCCGGGCGGTCGACTCGAACCTCGAATTGCAACTCCTTGTTGTGAGTGAACATCTAGGCCTCGAATCATGTCGTCGGACACGGATGTGCGGCGGCTACCCCGGCGCTTCGAGCGGAAACGTGTCCACCGGACCGGCCGCCGCCATTCCGGCGCACAGGTATGTGTTCGTCCCGTCCGGGTAGGCGGGAGATATGACCGACACACCTCCCCTCGCCCTGGTGACCGGCGCGTCCAGCGGTATCGGGTTCGAGCTCGCCAGACAGTTCGCCGAACGCGGTTACGAGGTGGTCATCGCCGCCGAGGGTGCCGCGATCGACGTGGCCGCCGAATCGCTGCGCCGTTCCGGCGCGCGCGTGCGGCCGCTGCGCATCGATCTGCACAGCACCAACGGACCGGAACAGCTCTACGCCACCGCCACCGAGGACGGCCGCGTCCCCGACGCGTCACGGTCTTGATGCCGGGTCCCACCGACACCGACTTCTTCCGTCGCGCGAAGATGCTGGACACCCGCATCGGCCGCGGGCCCAAGGACGATCCGGCCGAGGTCGCCCGCCAAGGGGTCGACGCGCTGCTGGCCGGTGACCAGAAGGTCGTCGCCCCCTCGCTGCCCACGAAGGTGATGGGCATGGTCGGCCGCGTCGTTCCCGACGCGCTCAAAGCGAAAGCGGGACAAATCATTTCGGGGGGCTGATCGCCCCGCTCGGTGTCACTCGCTCGGCGTCGGGTGCTCCCGGTCGCGATCCGGGGCCGAGCAACCGGCGACGGCCAGGACGGCCGTCGCCGGAACCGGGTATCGGCGCAGTGCGCGCGTTACGCGGCCTGGGCCTGCCACATCCAATGCAGTTGCTCCAGCCGGGCGGCGATATCGATGAGCAGATCCTGGGTGACC
Organism: Nocardia africana NBRC 100379; assembly: GCF_001612635.1. GTDB lineage: Bacteria > Actinomycetota > Actinomycetes > Mycobacteriales > Mycobacteriaceae > Nocardia > Nocardia africana. Next base: position 304,141 of record NZ_BDAV01000007.1, read on the forward strand.
GGGTCGGCCTTCTCCGAGGCGTCGATCCGCTCACGCAGCCTGCGCACGACCGCGGCCAGGCCGGCGACGATCGCGCTGATCACGTCACCGTCCTGCTGCCACCCCGAGGGGAACGACTCGGCGCTGGAGCTCTCCGCGACCGTGCGGGCGCGCCCGTCCGGGCTGACGCCGATCGCGGTGGCTCGCTCGGCCGCCGCGTCGGTGAAGCCGCGCGCGGTCTCGACCAGTTCGTCCAATGCCAGATGGACGGTGCGGAAACGGGGGCCGATCACATTCCAGTGCGCCTGCTTGCCGATCAGGCTCAGATCGATCAGATCGACGACGGTGGCGCACAGCGCGTCACCGGCGATCCGTTGCTGTTCCGGCTCCAGCACCGTCGCGATCGGATCGGTGGTCGTGGAGGTCTTGGCCACGATGGTCTCCTTCCTCGCTGACAGTCATCACCTAGGCGACTGCTTGCGTGCACGACCTACCCGCTGCCGACCACTCCAAACGAGCGGCCGGGTTCAGCCGGCGGCCATCGCCATCGCCAGATACAGCACCATCACCGCGAACAGAAACCAGCCCGCGCCCTGCCATACCGGCCACGGCCGCCCGCCGCGCCACTGCCGCACGGTGATGACGAACGCGCCGATGCCGCCCAGTAGCAACACGATTCCGGGCACCAGACCCACGGCCAGCCGGGACGCGGTATCGCAGGCCACGTGGTCGGCGTTGGCGCACTGATCCCGCGAGGCCGCCCAGCCCAGGGCCACCCCGGCGACGATCGCCGCCACGACCAGCACACCGACCGCGTACCGCACCGCCCGCCGGAAACTCGGCGGGTCGCTCCAGCGGGGGCTGACCTCGCGTGCCATCGTCACCTCCGGCCCGTTCGTCGTGCGCTCGTCACCGAGGCACTACCCGGCCTCCCGGCGAATATTCGATCGGGACCCGGGCTGTCGTTTCGCCCGAGTCCTCCCGGGTAGGCGGTCGCTGAGGACCGAAGGAGGCCGATGTGCACCGCGAACCCGATCCGCACGGTGAAACCGATTCGCGCAGCCCAACCGACCCTGCCCGCTCGACGCCCGCCCCCGGCCGAGCCGCCCACCGGCTGACCGGAATGCGCGCCGCGGCGGCACTGGCCGATCTCGGCCTGGCGCCGGTCGCCGCCGGGGTGATCGCCCGGCGCCGCGGCATGATGGCGCTGCTGGAACGCGTCGGCGCCGACGACCGCGCGGTCCGCCGGATGCATCGGTTGCGGCGCGAATTCGGCAGCGGGCCGGTCGAACTGGTGCTGCCCGGCCGCCGGGTGCTGGTGCCGTTGGATCCCGCCGACGTCTCGCGGATCCTCGACGGCGCGCCCACTCCGTTCCATCCCGCCAATCGCGAGAAGATCGCCGCACTGCGCACCTTCCAGCCGCACGGGGTTCTCATCTCCGCGGGTACGGCCCGCGAACAGCGCCGCCGCCTCAACGAACAAGCGCTCGACACCGACCGGCCGCTGCATCACCTGGCCGATCCGTTCGCCGGGGTGGTCGCCGATGCCGCCCGCGAGCAGATCCGCAGCGCGGTGCAGCGCGGCGGTCTCGACGCGGCGCACTTCACCACCGATTGGTGGCGGCTGGTGCGCCGGATCGTGCTGGGCCGCCGCGCCCGCGAGGACGACTCGATCACCGATCGGCTGTGGCGACTGCGCGCGGCGGGCAACTGGTCCTATGTCGCGCTTCCGCATCGACGCCTGCGCGAGCGCTTCTACGAACAACTCTACGACTACGTGCAGACGGCCGAAACCGACAGTCTCGCAGGCGCATTGAAGCAACTGCCGGCGCCGGGGGCAGTCGATCCGGTCGGCCAGATCCCGCATTGGCTGTTCGCCTTCGACGCTGCCGGTATGGCGACCATCCGCGCCCTCGCCGTCCTGTCCACCCATCCCGGACAGCTGGCCCGAGCCCGGCTGGACGCCCAGGAGCCCGAGCGCGCGATGCCGCGGCCGTATCTGCGGGCCTGTGTGCTGGAGTCGATACGGCTGTGGCCGACCACCCCGGCGGTGTTGCGCGACACCACCGAGGACACCGAATGGGGCCGCGGCGAAGACCGGTTCACCGTCGCCGCGGGCGCGGGCCTGCTGATCCCGGTGCCGGCCTTCCACCGCGACCCCGACCTCCTGCCGTTCGCGCACAGCTTCGAACCCGATATCTGGCTCGACGGGCGCGCCGAGCGGTATCCGCAACTGGTGCCGTTCAGCGCCGGCCCCGCCCGGTGCCCCGGTCGCGACCTGGTCTTGTTCCTCACCACGAGCCTGATGGCGCATCTGATCGAGGAACTGGATCTCGAGTTGCGCTCGCACCCGCGACCCACACCGACGGCGGCGCTGCCGATCACCTTCGACAACTTCCGCATCGACTTCACCGCGCGGGCGCGCGCACTGCAGGTGGCACAGTCGCATTCGGCGAGCGGGGGGTGACGGTCATGCGTGTGGTCGTGGTCGGAGCTACCGGAAACGTCGGCACCGCGGTCGTTTCCGCGCTGGCGCGGCGCCCGGAGATCGACGGGATCGTCGGGCTGGCCCGGCGGCTGCCGCGGCAGGCGGTCGACGGGGTGCGGTGGGCGCGCGCCGACATACGCTGCGACGATCTGCTGACCGAATTCCGCGGCGCCGATGTGGTGGTCCATCTCGCGTGGCTATTCCAGCCGACCCATCGGCCGCTCGAGACCTGGCGCGCGAATGTGCAGGGCACCGAACGGGTATTGCAGGCGGTCGCCCAGGCCGGTGTCCCGTCGCTGGTGTACGCGTCGTCGGTCGGCGCGTATTCCCCTGCGTACCACGACGATCCGGTCGGTGAGGACTGGCCCACGGAAGGCTGGCCACCGGCCGGGTACATGCGGGAGAAGGCCTACGTCGAGCGTCTGCTCGATCTGTTCGAGAACGAGCATCCGGATCGGCGCGTGGTGCGGATGCGTCCCGCATTCACCTTCCAGCAAGCCTCCGCGAGCCAGCAGCGCCGCCTGTTCGCGGGCCCGCTGGTTCCGGGCAGTGTGCTGCGCCCGCCGCTGATCCCGGTGCTGCCCGTGCCGGCGGGGCTGCGGCTGCAGGCGGTGCACGCCGACGACATCGGCAACGCCTACAGTCTCGCGGTCGTCGATCCGAGCGTGCACGGCCCCTTCAACCTCGCCGCCGACCCCGTGATCGATCGCGCGAAACTGGGCGTATTGTTCGATGCGCCAACGGTTTCCGTACCACCCGGGGCCGTGCGCGCCGTATTGGCCGTCGGCTGGTGCCTGCGCCTGGTCCCCGCGCCGCCCGACCTGTTCGATGCGATGGTGCGCCTGCCGATCATGGACACCACCCGCGCCAGGCGCGATCTCGGGTGGACACCGCGCGTCGACGCCGTGGCCGCCATGCGCGAGGTCCTCACCGGGATGAGTCACGGATCCGGCGGTGTCACACCACCGTTGGCGTCCGACGCCGGCGGGCGGCTGCGGGTGCGGGAATTCGCCTCCGGAGTCGGTGGCAGCGACCCGGTCGACCGCTGGGGCGCGGACCTGTGAGGTCCCCGCGCGCCCCGGTCACACGCTGAACACGCGCTTCGCCATCGCGTGGGAGCTGTGGGGGATTCACACCACAGGCAGGGCGGGAGGTGATCGACGATGTGCATGTCGACACGCCTGAGCGGCGGAATCGTGACCACCGCGCTGACGAGAACGGCAACTGCCAGCGCTGCCCCGCCTCACATCGAGGCGGCACGCTTCCGACCGGATCGGTTGCTGTACAGGTGCAAGAAGGCTGCCGTGAACGCTGCGCCAACGGCGAAGCACGCCGCGGCGACGCTCGTGTCGAGGCCTCCGGGCAGCTCCGGCTTGTAGTCGGACAAGGACAGCTCGGTTCCCACCCACCGAGCGAAAAGGCCGGCAATCAGTCCACCCGCGATGGTGCCGCCAGGCGCGAACGGGTAGGGCAACAGCCCGAAAATGGCGGTGACGAACAACACCGGGCTGATCACGAACAGGAACGGCCAATAGACCGAGAAGTTGGCGGCGAATTGGCCACCCGCATCGAGATCTGGTCCCGAGAACAGTCCGCGCCCGATCGCCAGCCACGCCACAGCCAGCGCGCCGACGGCAATGACCTGCGCTGTGTACGCGAGACGGTTCAACCGATTCCACGACGCATCACGAGCAGACACGCGGTCACTATAGCGATGTCCTGAGCCGCAGCCGTGGGCGAATCGTCCCTTTCCCGTTCAGGAATCGAGCGCGCTGTCGGCGCGTCCGGGCACTTCGACCTCGTCCGGCGTCTTGTCCGGCCGCAACCCGCGCCAGGACGGGTGGCGCAGGCGCCCATCCCCGGTCCGCTCGGTGAACGACACCTCGCCCACCAGTTCGGGTTCCACCCAGATCGCGTCCTTCACCGGCGCCGCGACGGTGGGGGTCTGCCGCCGCAGCGGACGCAGCCGGGCCTGGAGATCGTCGAGCATGGCCTGGGTGAAGCCGGTGCCCACATTGCCGATGTAGACCAATTCTCCGGTCTCGTCGTGCACGCCCATGAGCAGGGAGCCGATGCGTCCCTCACGACGACCCGCGCCGGGCCGCCACCCCACGATGACGACCTCCTGGTCGTTGACGTTCTTGACCTTCGTCCACAGCGGACTGCGCCGGCCGGGCAGATAGGGGCTGTCCAGGCGCTTGCACACGATGCCCTCGAGCCCCAGGCGCGCCGATTCGGCGAGCACGTCGGCGCCGGTGCCGGTCAGCCGTGGCGGGATGCGCCAGTTCGGGCCGCGCAGACCGAGCTGTTCCAGCAGGCCGCGGCGCTGTTCGTACGGCAGGTCGATCAGCGGCCGATCGCCGATGTGCAGCAGATCGAAGATGAGGTAGGTCGCGGGCACCGATCGCGTCAGCGCGCGGATCATGGCCGGATTGCGCTGGTGCATGCGCGGTTGCAGGGCGGCGAAGGAGGTGCGGCCGTCGGCGGCGAAGGCGACGATTTCGCCGTCGACGACGATCGGCGGGGCGGCGGGCGCGAGATCGGCGAGTTCCGGCCAGGCCGCGGTCACATCGTTGCCGTTGCGCGAGATCAGCCGCAGTTCCCGCTCGACGTAACCGATCGCGCGAATACCGTCGAATTTCACCTCGTACGCCCAGGCCGCACTGTCGGCGGGCAGAGCACCGGCGGTCGCCAGCATCGCCGCATAGCGCGGCAATCCGCTCATGAGTCCCACCTTTCGATCTACGGCTATTTCTCGGTTACTACCCCGAAATCCTCCTCTTACAGCTACGACGCCGCGGACAATTCGATTACGGCCGGATCTCGCAACCACCTGATTGACCGGCCGAACCGAAATTTCGTATGGTGGTGCGAGCGAGATTCGAGGAACCCGGTGAAAATCCGGGACGGTCGCGCCACTGTGAGCATTTCGCCCGGCGGAATGTGAGTCAGATACTCGGATCGCGTCGTAACCACCATCGAGCGGGGACGCGCAATCCCCGGAGGAGAGTCACATGGCGACGTCCTATGTTCCCCGGTCCGGCCTGCAGTCGATTCGGCTCTCCATTCCCACCACGGCCCTCTGGCTGAGCGGCACCACGGTTCTGGCCCTGCTCGCCCTCTACTTCATCGGCATCGATCAGGGCGCGGTCTCGATCTTCGGCGACGATATGCACGTGCACGAATTCGTCCACGACGCACGGCATTTCCTCGGCTACCCCTGCCACTGACCGCAGGATCGAGCCCCTGCAATGGAAAAACGAATCATCGCCCGGGGCGTGCTGGTCGGCGCGATCGGCGGGCTGGCGGCCTTCGTGTTCGCGCGCATCCTGGCCGAGCCGATCATCGATCGCGCCATCGACTACGAGGGCGGGCGCGACGCGGCGCACGCGACAACCGAAGCGGCCGCGGGACATTCGATGGCCGGCATGGAAGACACCGAACTGTTCACCCGGTCGGTGCAGTCGACGGTCGGCCTCGGCTTCGGCACGGTCGTGTTCGGCGCCGCGATGGGCGCGCTGTTCGCGGTGGTCTACTGCCTGTTCGTGGGCCGCGTGGGCAAGTTGACCCCGCGCAATCTCGCACTGTGCGTGGCGGGCGGCATGTTCGTCGTGCTGTACGCGGTGCCGTTCTTCAAATATCCGGCCAATCCGCCGTCGATCGGCAACCCGGACACGATCGGGGAACGCACCGGCCTCTACCTGCTGATGGTGCTGATCGCGGCGGTCTGCGCGGGGGCGGCGGTCTGGCTCGGCCGGAAACTGCAAGCGCGGCTGGGTAATTGGCTCGCGACCATCGCAGCGGGCGTGGCCTTCGTGGTCGTGGTGACCGCGATCGCGGCGCTACTGCCCTCGCTCGGGCATCTGGCCGCCAACCGGGCGCTCGCCGACGCCGCCACCGAAACGCCGCGGCCGCTCACCTCTTCGACCGGCCGGATCGTCTATCCGGGCTTCCCCGCCGACGATCTGTACTATTTCCGCGTCTATTCCTTTGCCGCACAGGCCATTCTGTGGTCGGTCATCGGTGTGGGTTTCGCGACGCTGGCACCGCGGCTGTTCCAGCTCGCGGACGAATCCGCCGCGGCCGCGCCGGCAGCGGCGGTATGAGCGCGAGTGTCACCCGGCTCACGCTGATCAGTCACGGCATGACCGAGGCGATGCGGGCGGCACGGTTCCCGGCCGACGAACCGCTCGCCGAGCTCCCGAGCGGCGCCGCCTCCCCGGCGGCGCCGCGGGCCGACCGGGTTCTGGTCGCCCCGGAACTGCGGGCGACCACGACCGCCACCCTGCTGTCCCTGCACGCAACCATCGAACCCGCCCTGCGCGACCTCGACTGCGGCGACTGGGCCGGCAGGCCGATGGACACCCTGGACCCGGCCGACCTCATGGCCTGGATGACGGATCCCGGCTACCGCGGCCACGGCGGTGAAGCGATGACCGACCTGCTCGACCGGGTGCGCGGCTGGCTCGAATCGGTGGTCGCGGATCGACGCCGCATCGTCGCGATCACCCATCCCGCCGTCGTCCGCGCGAGTGTGCTGCTCGCCCTCGCGGCACCGCCGGAATCGTTCTGGCGCCTCGACGTTCCGCCGCTCAGCGCCACCACCCTGCACGGCCGCGGCGCGGCCTGGACCGTGCGGCACACCGCGAATCCGCTGTGAGATCGTGCGACCCGGCCGGCTCAGTGCGAGGCGGGCTTCTTCTCGACCAGATCGGCGAGCACGGCTGCCTCGCTGATATCGATCCGCTTGGTGGCCGAGAGCAAGGTGAGCATGCCGCGCCCCGCGAGTTCACGCAGGTGGTTCAGGTCGGCAGCGCGTTCCGGATCGTGCAGCTCCTCGCGGTAGCGGCGACCGAACTCGTCGAATTTGGCGGGGTCGTGGCCGTACCAGGTGCGCAACTCGGTGGACGGCGCGATCGTTTTGCACCATTCGTCGAGGTGGGCGTTCTCCTTGCTCATCCCGCGCGGCCAGAGGCGATCGACCAGCACCCGCATGCCGTCGTCGGGATCGGGATCGTCGTAGATCCGCCGGACCTGGACCCGCGGTCGTGTGCTCGCCATCGCGCTGCTCCCTTCGGTCGGCCGTATCGCCCGGCACCCGTCGAGCGGACCACCGGGCCTGTTTTCCGCTTTCGAGGGTAATCACGCGGGCAGCCGGCTTTCGCCCGCTCGCCGACGCGGCTGGGAATACCTCTCCCTACGCAGCCGTAGGTTACGGTAGCGTAGGTTGAATGAACGTCCCGACCTCGACCGCCGATCCCGTCGTCTTGCCCCCGTCGGTCGAATTCGACAATCGCGATGCCGTCTACGAGTACTACCGCACCCACCGGGCGCCCCGCACCCGCGCACGCCTGTTCTACGCGATCACCGCGTACCGCAAACGTCCCGCGGTGCACTACGCGGACGGTGCCCGCGCGGCGATCCGCGGGCTGATCCGCGACAACCGCCGCATGATCATCGCGATCAACCATGTCAGCGTGGAGGATCCGCGCACCGTCGCCGCCTTCGCCTGGCGCAGCGTGTTCCGGCCGCGAATCGGGCACATCCGCGTGCTGGCCAAGGACGAGCTCTTCCTCGAGCCCGGGCAGCGGTCGCGCATCGACATCATGGGCGCCATCCCGGTGTTCCGCGGGAAGGACCACGGCCCACGCGCCGCCTACGCCGCCGGCCAGCAGCTGATGGACGTCTGCGTCGGGCGCATGGTCGACGGTGACGACCTCGCGTTGTTCCCGGAGGGCACCTGCAACGAGACCGATCCGGCCCGGGTGCAGACCATCGGCACCGGCATCGGCCACATCGCCGCCCGCGCCCGAAAAGCCGGGGCCGCACCGGTTTTCGCCTTCCTCGGCCTGACCTACGGCCCCGACGGCCGCGCCACGTTCTACCTCGACGAGCCGCTGCCGGAGTTCCCGGAGCGACCGGCCGAGATCACCCGGGTGGTCGCCACCCGGATGCAGCGCGCCCTCGACGGGGCGATCGCGGCCGTCCGGTAACTCGCCGGGCATGGGACCACGGGATTGCGATCCCGGTGACCGTAACGCTGGCCGGACCGGCCACCGGGTGGTTACCTACCGGACGTCCGACACGGTGGAAGAGAGGTCGCGCGATGTCCGTCGACGAGACAACCGGCACCCCGGTGCGAGTGATCCGGCTGGGGAACCACATCGGCGCCCGGATCGAGGGTGTTCGCCTCGGCGGCTCGCTGGACACCGACACCGTCGCCACCATCCGCGCGGCCCTGCACCGGCACAGGGTGATCTTCTTCCGCGGCCAGGACCACCTGACCGAGGACGGGCAGTACGAGTTCGCACAACTGCTCGGCACACCCACCACGCCGCATCCGACGCTCACCTCCGCGGGGGTGAAGAGTCTGGCCATCGATTCGCAGCACGGTCGGTCCAATGTCTGGCACACCGACGTCACCTTCGTGGACCGGGTGCCGAAGACCTCGATCCTGCGCGCGGTGACACTGCCCTCCTACGGCGGATCCACCACGTGGGCCTCCACCGTCGCCGCCTACGAGTCGCTGCCGCACCCGCTGCGGGTGCTGGCCGAGAATCTGCGCGCCCGCCACACCAATCGCTACGACTACGCCGCCGAGACCGACGACCGGCCTGATGACGGAACCCGTTCCTACCGAACCGAATTCGAGTCCCGCTACTTCGAAACCGAACATCCGGTGGTGCACGTCCACCCGGAGACCGGCGAACGCGCCCTGCTGCTGGGCTGCTTCGTCAAGCAGATCGTCGGCCTGTCCACCACCGAATCGCGCACGCTGTTCCGTCTTTTCCAGGATCGGGTGACCCGGCTCGAGCACACCACCCGCTGGGATTGGGCGCCCGGCGATGTGGCGATCTGGGACAACCACGCCACCCAGCACTACGCGATCGACGACTACGACGGCGCCGAACACCGCCGGCTCACCCGCATCACAGTGGCCGGTGACATACCCGTCGGCGTCGACGGCCGGGCGAGCACGGTGATCGCCGGCGACGCGCAAGCGTATTCCCCCGCGGGATCGCTACCGCGAGCGGCGTGAACCGCGCGGCGTGCGGAACCGGAGCCGTACCGTCATTTAGTCTTTGACCGATCTGCGACCGGTGGCGGCGCGCGAACGGGTGCCGGCAGAGGGCTGACGATGGGAGTCCCGTGAATCTGTGGAACTACATCCGAGAGCGGGGTGACACTCTGGCCTTCCTCACCTATCAGCATGCGTCACTGGCGTTTCAGACGGTTCTGGTCGGCACGGTCGTCGCCGTGCTCATCGCGATGGCGGTCTACCGGCTGCCACTGCTGTCGCACCTCTCGCTCACCTCGAGCCGGGTCGCGCTGACCATTCCGTCGCTGGCGTTGCTGGCGCTGCTGCTGGTGCCGTTCGGGCTGGGCGTCGTCCCCTCGTTCATCATGCTGGCGTTCTTCGCGGCGCTGCCGGTGATCGGAAACGCGATCGTTGGATTGCGCTCGGTACCGGCCTCGGTGGTGGAATCCGCACGCGGAATCGGATTTTCCCGCACCCGCATCCTGCTCACCGTCGAACTGCCGATCGCGTGGCCGGTGATCCTGACCGGTATCCGGGTCTCCACGCAGATGATCGTCGGTGTCGCCGCCATCGTCGCCTACGTCCTCGGCCCGGGCCTGGGATCGCTGATCTTCAACGGCCTGTCGCGACTGGGCGGTGCGAACGCCTTGGAGACGGCGGCCACGGGCACCATCCTCATCGTCATCGTGGCGCTGGTGTTCGACGCGCTACTCGTGCTGCTGGGCCGCCTCACCATCGCCGAAGGACTCTCATGACAGACGCTGTGACCGACCGGCCCGGACCGGCGACGCCGGAACGCAATGTGACCGGGGCGTCCATCGTCCTCGACTCGGTCGTGAAAAGGTACAAGGGCCAGGACAAACCGGCCGTGGCCCGCCTCGACCTGGAGATCGAGGCGGGACAGATCGTCGCCTTCGTCGGCCCCTCCGGCTGCGGGAAGACGACGACGCTCAAGATGATCAACCGGCTGATCGAGCCGACCGAGGGCCGCATCTTCATCGGCGGGCGCGACGTCACCCGCGAGGACCCGGACAAACTGCGGCAGTCCATCGGGTACGTCATCCAGTCCGGGGGCCTGTTCCCGCACTGGTCGGTGCGCAAGAACGTGGGCGCGATCCCGCGGGTGCTCGGCTGGGACAAGAAGCGCATCGCCGAGCGCACCGAATATCTGCTCGAGCTCGTCGGCCTGGATCCCGGCGTCTTCGCCGACCGGCTGCCCAAGGACATGTCCGGCGGCCAGCAGCAGCGGGTCGGAGTCGCGCGAGCACTGGCCGCCGATCCCCCGGTACTGCTGATGGACGAACCGTTCGGCGCAGTCGACCCGATCACCCGGGTTCGCCTGCAGGACAGTCTCATCGGGATTCAGCACGAACTCGGCAAGACCATCGTCGTCGTCACCCACGATTTCGAGGAGGCCACCAAACTCGGCGACAAGGTGCTCATCCTGTCCGAGGGCGGGCACGTCGAGCAGTACGCGCGGCCCGAGGAGATCCTCACCGCACCGGCCACGCCGTTCGTCGAGGAATTCGTCGGTTCCGGCGCCAAGCTCGCCTATCTGACCGTGCAGCGGGTGCGCGATGTGGAGTGCGACGACGTTGTCACCGCCCGCATCGGCGAGCCCGCGCAGGCGGTGATCCAGCGCGCGCGGGCCGCCGGCCAGACCTGGGTGGTGGTTGTCGACGATGCCGGGAGGCCACGGTCGTGGCCCTCGCTCACCGAACTGGCGAGCAAACCGGAGGTGTCGGACTACCTCGATCGCCGGTTGCCGGTCGTCGCTCGCTCCTCGACCCTCAACGACGCCCTCGACGCGATGCTGGCGGCCAGTCAGGGTGCGGCCCTGGTGACCGACGGGCGCGGTGCGGTCGTCGGCTCGATCGGCATCGGCGCGGTGACCGAGACCATCCAGGCCGCCCTCGCCGATGTGCGCTCCGAGGAACACGACACCTCCTACGAAACCTACGTCGACGGAACCGATCCCGCGCCCACGCCGGTGGTCGCCGCCGACGACGAGCACGAATCGGCCGGGCAGTCATGACCCGCCTGCGCCGGCTGCCGATGGACGTCTGGTTCGAGCCGCTGATCATCCTCGTCATCGGAATCGGCTACATCCTCTGGTATCGATCGACGACGTTCACCCCGACCGAACAGGCCTCCCTCGCCTGGTCCAACCTGCGGACCACGATCTGGTCGCATATCGAGCTGACCCTGGTCGCCACGGTGATCGTGGTCGTCGTCGCGATTCCGCTGGGTATCGCGCTGACCCGGCCCGCGCTGAAACGCCTGGAGCCGCTCGCGGTCAACATCGCCAATATCGGCCAGGCGGCGCCGGCGGTCGGACTGCTGGTGCTGTTCACCTTCTGGCTGGGCACCGGATTCCGCACGGCGGTGGTCGGTTTGGTCGTGTACGCGATTCTGCCGATCCTGCAGAACACCATCATCGGCCTGCGGCAGGTGGATCAGCGCACCATCGAGGCCTCGCGCGGGATCGGGTTCTCCGCCGCCCGCACCCTGGTCCGGGTCGAGTTGCCGCTCGCGGTGCCCGTGATCCTCAACGGGGTGCGCACCGCCCTGGTGATCCTGGTCGGCACCGCCACCCTGAGCACCTTCATCGGCGCCACCAGCCTCGGCACACTGATCACGACGGGCGTCACGCTGTTCCTGCCGAAACTGCTCGTGTCCGGAGCGATTCTGGTCGGGCTGCTGGCGTTGATCATCGACTGGCTGGGCAGACTCGTCGAACTGGCCGCCACCCCGCGAGGTGTGTCATGAGATCGGCCCGGGCCCTGGCACTGTGCGCGATCGTCGTCGCGGTGTCGCTGATCGGCGGATGCGGGCTCGTGAGCTCGTCGGGAACGTTCCACGATGCGAGCCTGCCCGGCGGGCAGCGACCGCTCGACGGCGCGAAACTGGTGGTGACATCGAAGAGTTTCACCGAAGGTGTGCTGCTGGGCAAGATCACCGCGACCTATCTGGCCGCGGCGGGCGCGAAGGTCACCGATCTGACCGGCGCACCCGGTTCGGCGTCGTCGCGGCAGGCTCAGCTCAACGGTGATGCCGACATTCTGTGGGAGTACACCGGTACCGGCTGGGTCAACTACCACAACGAAACCGAGACGATTTCCGACCCGCAGGAACTCTGGCAGCGCGTACACGACATCGAGAAGCGCGAGCACGACCTGGAGTGGCTGCCGCCGGCGAATTTCAACGACACCTACGCGTTCGGGGTGTCGACACCGACCGCGCAACGACTGGGGGTGAAGTCGCTGTCGGATGTCGCGGCCTTGCCGGTGCGGGATCGCACGTTCTGTGTGGACGACGAATTCTTCAGCCGCTCCGACGGTTTCATTCCGATGCTGCAGAAATACGGCATTCCCTACAACGATCCGAACGGCGTGCCCACCGGCAATGTCACCCGGATGGACGCCGGCGTCGTCTACACCGCGACGGCCAAGAGCGCGCCGTGCAATTTCGGCATGATCTACACCACCGACGGCCGGGTGAAGAATCTGAATCTCGTCGTGCTCGACGACGACAAGAAGTTCTTCCTCCCCTACAGCGGCGCCGCCGTCGTGCGCGGTGAGATCATGGACCGCTATCCGCAGCTGCGACAGCTGCTGGGCACGATTTCCGAACGTCTCACCAACGATCTGATGCAGGAACTCAACGGCCGCGTCGATATCGACGGCGAGGATCCCGCCGACGTCGCCTACGACTGGTTGAAGAGCGAAAAGCTCATCGATTAGCAGGCTTGCCGCGTAAAAGGTTATCGGCTGGACATCTCCCGCGCCGCCTGCGCCGCCGCCAGCCGCGGGATGATGCCGCCGGCCAATACCGTCTCCACCTGACGTTCCGAAAGATGGTGGCGCAGTGCGATATCCACGTTCGCGGTGACATCGTAGGCGGTGATCGCGGAACCGGCGGTGAGGGCCGCGCGCAGCCCGTCGATGCGCAGCACGTCGCCCACCGCGATGCGGTCGTAGTCGGCGGGATCGGCGAATTCGAGGGCGACGATGCCGAAATTGGCCAGATTCTGCCAGTGGATGCGCGCATACGATTTCGCGATCACCGCCCGCAGTCCCAGATATCTCGGCGCGATCGCGGCGTGTTCGCGCGAGGAGCCCTGCCCGTAGTTGTCGCCGCCCACGATCACATGTCCGGTGGTGCCGGAAATATCGGCCGCATGCCGGGGATAGTCCGGATCGATACGGGTGAAGGCGAATTCGGCGAGTTTCGGGATATTCGAGCGGAAGGGCAGTGCCCGCGCCCCGGCCGGGGAGATGTCGTCGGTGGAGATGTTGTCGCCGACCACGAGCAGAACCGGCGCCTCGATCACGTCGGGCAGCGGGTCGAAATCCGGCAGCGCGGAGATGTTGGGGCCCTTCACCAATTCCACCGTGCGTGCCTGCTCCACCGGCAGCGGCGGTACCAGCATCGCGGTGTTGACCGATGCCTGTGCGGGCAGATTCAACGCCGGATAGTCCAAGCCCAGCTCGTCGGCGAGATCGCGCGGATCGGTGATCGTCGCGGTCAGCGCCGATGCGGCGGCGGTCTCCGGGGAGCACAACCACACCGAATCCTCATCGGTGCCCGAGCGCCCCGGGAAGTTGCGCGGCATGGTGCGCAGCGAATTGCGGCCGACGGCCGGAGCCTGTCCCATACCGATACATCCCATACAGCCGGACTGATGGATGCGCGCCCCGGCACGGATCAGGTCGAAGGTAGCTCCCATCGCGGTCAGATCCTCGAAGATCTCGCGCGAGGACGGGTTGACGTCGAAGCTGACGTCGCTGTGGGTCTGACGGCCGGCGACGATCGCGGCCGCTATCGCGAAATCACGCAGCCCGGGGTTGGCCGAGGACCCGATCACCACCTGCGCCACCGGTTCCCCGGCGACCTCCCGCACCGGCACCACATCCCCCGGTGAGGACGGCCGGGCGATCAGCGGCTCGATCGCGGACAGGTCGATGTGCTCCTCGACGTCGTAGGTCGCGCCCTCGTCGGCCCGCAGGTCGGTGAAGTCGCCGGCGCGATTCTCGGCGCGCAGGAAGTCGTACACCGCGTCGTCGGCGGGAAAGACCGTGGTGGTGGCGCCGAGTTCGGCGCCCATATTCGCGATCACGTGCCGGTCCATCGCCGTGAGTCCCGCCAGGCCGGGACCGTGATATTCGACGATCCGGTTCAGCCCGCCCTTGACGCCGTGGCGGCGCAACATTTCCAGGATCACGTCCTTGGCCGAACACCACGGCGGCAGTTCACCGGTCAGTTCGACGCCCCAAATTTGCGGCATGGTGATGTAGAGCGGCTCACCGGCCATGGCGAGCGCGACCTCGAGGCCGCCGACGCCGATCGCGAGCATGCCCAGCGACCCGCCGGCCGGCGTGTGCGAATCCGAGCCGACCATCGTCGCACCGGGTCTGCCGAAACGCTGCATATGGGTCGGATGCGAGACACCGTTGCCCGGTTTGGAGAACCACAGCCCGTAGCGGCGGCAGGCCGACAGCAGGAATTCGTGATCCTGGGCGTTCTTGTCGTCGGTCTGCAACAGGTTGTGGTCGACGTACTGCGCGCTGAGTTCGGTGCGCACCCGGTCGAGCCCCAGTGCCTCGAGTTCCTGCATCACCAGGGTGCCGGTGGCGTCCTGGGTGAGCGTCTGGTCGATGCGCAGCGCGATCTCCTCCCCCGGGCGCATCCGTCCCGACACCAGGTGGGATTCGATCAGCTTCTGGGCGACGTTTCGCGGGCGGTCCGCGGGCGGCTGCTGGCCGGTCATCTGCCCTCCTCTGCCCCGGCCCACGGGATCGCCGGGTCCGGGCGCGGTCGTTGGTGCGGAGTCCCTTCCAGGATGCGCCGATCGACGCCGGCTCGCCGCAACCTACCGGGGCACGGCCGCACGGGACCGGGAGTCGGCGAGGGTCGCCACACGCCGGGAAACGTGCCGCACGATGTCGGGCGCCACCTCGGGACCCACCACGGCCCGCGCCGTGTGACCCGAGCGTTCGACAATCGGAGTACTCCCGCAACCGTTCCCCGCCCGGTCGCCACGGACGCTGTAGGCCCCAGCCGCCATGCCGGTCCCCTCGGTCCCAGTGCCTCGGACCGCCTGGTACCCCCGCGCCACCGCGTCGCTCACATCGACGCGAACCAGCGGCCGGCGCGCGCGTGTCACCGAGCAGTCAGCTCCTGCTGCGCCGGAACACCTTGCCGCTCAGCGGGTCTCGCTCGGTGAGGCAGTACACCCCGCCGACCGGATCGTTCATCACCAGCCACTGCGCGCCGCGATGCACGCGCCGGGCGCCGAGGGATTCGTGCCAGGTCGCCACCGCCTCGGCGTCGCTGCAGGCGATATCGATATGGGCGCCCGGCTCCCGTTCGGTATCCAAGCGCTGCACCAGGATTCGCACCGGCAAGCGCGGGGGAACGAGCAGCCGGCTGAACTCGGACCGACCGGTGCGCTGCACGGGCCAGCCGGTGAGCGTGGCCCAGAATTCGACCTCGCCGTCGTAGCCGGACGGCCCGATGTCGAAGCAGAGCTGGTCGACGCGGCTGAGACTGCCGTCGGGCCCGGCCACCGGCGCCGGAATATGCCCGCCGTCGCCGGTGGTCAGGCAGAACGCCAGGCCGTGCGGTGAACGAACGAGCGACCAGGTGTCGTGGTCGGCGACCAGGGTCGCGCCGAGATCACGCGCCCTGCGGCGGGCGCGATCGAGATCGACGACATCGATATCGAGATGGGCGCCGCCGTCCCCGCCGACCGCCTGCGCCGCCTGGTAGGCGTCGCCGGTCGCCGGGTCGAGGGTCGCGAACTCGCCGTGCTCACCCTGGCGGGCCGACAGCTCGGTGCCGGTGACCGCCGACCAGAAGGCGAACGCCTCGTCGAAACGTGCGGCGGGCCGGTCGATGTACATCCAGCTCCAGCGAATCATATCTGACAGCATGCCGGCAGCCCCGGACGGCGACCACCCTCGTGCCCGGCACGGCACGCGAAACCCGTTGCGCCGCCTGCCCTTCGCCCGCGCATGTCGCGCGGACGCGTCGGCGCCGGCCGCCGGGCGGGCGCGCGGTTTCGGCCACCGGCATCCGCGCGGGCCGACCTATACTTGACATACCAGCGCGACGGGCTCCGCGCCGAGCAGTACTGACGGAAACGGTGCCGATGGCCGACAAGGATTCCATGGCGACCCAGCGCGACCGCTCCCTGGGGATCGACGAGGATCTGCGAGCGGCCGGGTTCGCCGATGCGCACATCATCGGGCGGGGCGGATTCGGCGTGGTGTACCGCTGCCGCGAACTGGCACTGGGCCGCACCGTCGCGGTGAAGGTGCTCACCGCCGCATCCGATTTCGGCCACGAGAATCTCGAACGATTCCTTCGCGAGCAGCGGGCCATGGGCGGACTGCCGGAACATCCCAACATCGTCGCGATCCTGCAGGTCGGCACGACCGGCGACGGACGGCCCTTCCTGGTGATGCCGTATCACCCGAAAGGCTCGCTGGAACAGCGGATCCAGCACGGCGGGCCCCTGGATGTCACGACCGCGCTGCGGATTTCGGTGAAGCTGTCCGGCGCGCTGGAAACCGTGCACCGGGCGGGGATTCTGCATCGAGACATCAAGCCGGGCAACGTTCTTCTCACCGACTACGGCGAACCACAGCTGACCGATTTCGGCATCGCCCGGGTGGAGGGCGGCTTCCGCACCACCACCGGAGTGGTCACGGCGTCGCCGGCGTTCACCGCTCCCGAGGTCCTGCGCGACGGCACCCCGTCGGTCGCCTCCGACATCTACAGCATGGGCGCCACGCTGTTCTGCATGCTCACCGGTCACGCCGCCTTCCAGCGCCGCTCCGGTGAACGGCTGGTCGCCCAGTTCGTGCGCATCACCGAGGAACCGGTTCCCGATCTGCGTCCCGGCGGCATCCCCGACGACATCTGCGAACTGATCGAGGACAGTATGGCCGCCGACCCGGCCCGGCGCCCGGCCTCGGCGGCGGTGTTCGGTGAGCGGGCGCAGCAGGTGCAACGCCACCGCGGACTTCGCGTGGACGATATGGCGATCTCGGCGCCGGAGCCGCCGGCGGCCGAACCGGCGGCCGCCGCCGATCGCGTCGGGGAACCGACCCGGCTCGGCCTGCTTCCCCCGGCCGATCTGGTGACCACACCGCCTGTCGCCGAAACCAAATTCCATCCCGCGCTGTCCCCGCGCCCGCTGGTCCGCCGATCCCGCCTGCTGGATTCGATGGACCCCGAGCGCTGGCCGCGGCTGATCGTCGTCCACGCGCCCGCCGGTTTCGGCAAGAGCACGCTCGCCGCCCAGTGGGGGCAGCGGATGGTGGACCGCGGGGTCGCCGCATGCTGGCTCAATATCGACGACGACGACAACAATCCGGTGTGGTTCCTGCTGCACCTGATCGAAGCCGTCGGCCGGGCGCGGCCGGCCCTGACCACCGAACTGTTGCGTGTCGTCGAGGAACACGGCAACGATGTGATGCGTTATGTGCTGACCACGCTGATCAACCGCATCCACGCCGACCGCGAACGGATCGTGATGATCATCGAGGACTGGCATCGCGTCACCGACGCCGATACCACCGCCGCACTGCGCTTCCTGATCGACAACGCCTGCCACCATCTGCAACTGCTGATCACCAGCCGCGAGATGATCGGACTACCGCTCTCGGCCATCCGCGTGCGCGACGAGCTGATCGAAATCGATTCCGCCGCCTTGCGTTTCGACGAGTCCGAGACGGCGGATTTCCTGACCCGGGTGGGCGGGCTCGCGCTGGGGGCGGCGGATATCGACCGGCTGCGGACCGGCACCGACGGCTGGGTCGCCGGGCTGCAACTGGCGTCGATCTCACTGCGCGGCCGCGACGACCCCGGTTCCGCGATCGCCACCATGTCCGGACGGCACCAGGCGATCAGCGAATATCTGACCGACAACGTGCTCGACGCACTCGAGCCCGGACTGCTGACCGCGCTGCTGGAAACCGCTGTCACCGACAAGATCTGCGGGCCCCTCGCGGCGGAGCTGACCGGACGGCCGCAGGGGCGGACGCTGCTCGAGGACATCGAGCGGCGCGACCTGTTCCTGCGCCGCCTCGACGACGACGGCGAATGGTTCCGTTACCACACGCTGTTCTCCGATTTCCTGCGGCAGCGGCTCGAGCGCGACCACCCCGAACGCGTGCCGCAGCTGCACCGTCGCGCCGCCGAATGGTTCGCCGCCAACGGCATGCTCAGCGAGGCGATCGACCACGCGATGGCCGCCGGGGAACCCGGGCGGGCGGTCGCGCTGGTCTCCGCCCACGCCCGCGAACTGGTGCAGCATTCGCATCTGGCCACATTGGTGGCGCTGGCGGCGAAACTGCCCGTCACCGACGCCGCCGCCGATCCGACCCTGCAGATCGCGCTGGCCTGGGCGGCGGTGCTGTTGCGGCGGCCGAGCCGCATGCATACCGCATTGCAGTTGGCACTGGCCGCCGATTCGGCGAAACAGCCTCCGGGACACCGGAAATCCGATCTCGCGGTCGAGGCGTCGATTCTGTGCGGGGTGGAGGCGGCGCTCGCCGATCACCTCGACGGCCTGGAGGACACCGTCGAGCAGAGTCGCGCCCGCGCCGAGTCGCTGGCGCCGTTCGTGCTGTCGGCGACGGCCAACCTGGGCGCCTTCGCCGCACTGCACCGGTTCGACTTCGACCGCGTGCACGAATGGCACCGCTGGGGCCGGACCTATTTCCGCCATATCACCGGGGCGCTGAGCATCATGTACAGCCACTGTTTCGCGGGGATGGCGGCGCGTGAGCAACTCGCCGAGGAGGCGGCCGAGGAGCATTTCCGCACGGCCCTGCATCTGGCGCGCACCACGACCGGGGAAAGTTCCTTCACCGCCCGCCTGGCCTCGGCCGCACTCGGCGATTTCCTCTACGACCGCGGTGAGATCGCGGAGGCGCAGCATCTGCTCGACGTCGCGCTGGAATTCGGATTCGAGGGTGGCACAGTCGATTTCCTGACCGGGGTCTACGGCACCGGTGCGCGCATCAAGGCACTGCGCGGGGATCGCGCCGCCGCGCAGCGTCTGCTCGCCGACGGCGACGAGGTCGCCACCGCACACGCCCTGCCGCGATTGTCGGCACGCATCGAACTCGAGCGGATCCGGCTCGGGATCGGCGAGTTCGTTCCCGGCGAGCCGGCCGACGCGGGCGCAGCGGAGGACGGCGTGGCCACCGCGATTCGTGAACTCACCGAGGAAGCGGCCATCCGGTGGCTGCTGCGAACGGATCCCGAACGGGCACTGCTGCGCGCCCACGCGCTGCGACGGTCGATCGATGCCGCCGCGCGCCCGCGCGCCGCCCTGTGCGCCACGGTGTTGACCGCGCATTGCCTCGAGACCGTGGGCCGGCCGGAGGAGGCGGAGGCGGTTCTCGCGCCGGCCCTGCGCCGCTGCGTCGAAGTGGGACTGGTGCGCCCGCTGCTCGACGAGGGCCCGGCACTGCTCGCCGTCGTCCGGCGGCTCTCGGCCGGCACGGGGCGAAAAGCCTTGGGGCAGCCCGCGATCGCGCTCCCGCGGGCCGTCCTCGACCACCTCGGGTGAGTCCCCGGCCGGTCAGGAGGGGACGTCGGTGCGCGTCACGGTCAGCCCCGCGGCGCGCGCCAGCCCGGCGAACACCACGGCGTCGTGGACGGCCGCGCCGCCCGGATCGTTGTTGAAGTACACGTAACCGTCGGCGGGACCGAAGGTGTCCGCCAGCCGGTGCGCCCACGCGGTCAGGGCACGCCGGCCGTAGCGGGGTTGCGGCCGGGCCAGTCCGGAATGCAGGCGCAGATACGACCAGTCGGTGGTGCGCCACAGCGGCGTCACCGGGCGCGAGCGCGCATCCGCCCAGCACAGCGCGGCGCCGCGCTCCTCCAGCACGGCACGGATGCGCGGTGTCCACCACGACTCGTGGCGCGGTTCGACGGCCACCCGCACGGTCGCGGGAAACTGCCGCAGACAGTCGTCGAGCAGCCCCGCGTCCGCCCGCAGGGTCGGCGGCAGTTGCACCAGGATCGGACCCAGCCGATCCCCCAGTCCCGCGGCGTGATCGAGGAGCCGCTGCACCGGCTCGGCCGGTTCGCGTAGTCGCTTGACGTGGGTGAGGAAGCGGCTGGCCTTCACGGCCACGACGAAATCGGCGGGCGTGCGTTCCCGCCAGGCCGCGAACACCTCGCGACTGGGCAGCCGATAGAAGGCGTTGTTGCTTTCGACGGTCGCGAACGCGGCCGCATACTGTTCCAGCCACAGCCGCTGCGGCACGCCCGGCGGGTAGAGCACGCCGCGCCAGTCCCGGTACTGCCAGCCGGAGGTCCCGACGAACAGGGTCACACCGTTCATGGAACCAGACTCGTCGCGGCCGCGCTCGGACCCGGCCCGACCCCCGCCCTATAACAATCGTTATAGTCGGTGCGTTATATGCGGCCGTGTAACCAAGGAGTACTCGCTCGTGAATCCGACCGATATCGGCACCCACCCGTTCGATCTCGCCACGGCGCCGGCACCCGCCGGTGCGGGCCGCTATCTGGGCCGGACCACGGCGGAGTATTCGAATATGGTGGGCCCCTTCGGCGGAGTCACCGCGGCCACCGCCTTGCGCGCGGTCCTCGACGATCCGCGGTGCGTGGCCGAACCGGTGTCGATCACCGTCAACTACGCCGGCGCCATCGCCGACGGTCCGTTCACGATCGACAGCCGGCCGGTCCGGACCAATCGCAGCACCCAGCACTGGACGCTGACCCTCACCCAGGACGACGCGGTGACGACCACCGCGACCGTCGTCTGCGGCGCCCGGCGGCCCACCTGGTCCGATACCGAGATCGAACCGCCGGCCGCGCCGCCCGCCGAATCGGTGGCCGTGGCGCCACCGCCGGAGTTCCCGGTGTGGATGCGCAACTACGAGATGCGATTCGTCGAAGGTGGCGGGCCGATCACGTCGGATCCCCAGGAACAGCCGACCTCCACGACCACGCTGTGGGTGCGCGACCTCCCGGCCCGCCCGGTGGACTTTCCCGCGGTGACCGCCCTGGCCGATGTGTTCATCCCGCGGGTGATGGTGCGGCAGGGCCGGATGGTCGCGGCCAGTACCGTCTCGCTCACCGTGTACTTCCACGCCGATGCGGCCGCTCTCGCCGCCCACGGGGACCGTCCGGTGCTCGCCACCGCCCGGGGACAGCATTTCGGCGGCGGCTACTTCGATCAGTCCGCACAGCTGTGGGGCGCAGACGGCAGGCCGCTGGCCACCACTCACCAACTGGTCTACTTCAAGGACTGAACCCGGCATCGCGACCGGGCGCAGCGGGTATGCCCCGAGCATGCAGTGGTTCACGGCGCCGGAGTACTGGTTCGCGCGCGAGGTGTTCCAACGCGGCCTCGCGGTCGTCTATCTGATCGCGTTCGTGGGCGCCGCGCGGCAGTTCCGCGCGCTCATCGGCGCCGGGGGCATGCTGCCGGTGCCCGCCTTCCTGGCCCGGTCCTCGTTCCGGAGCTCGCCGAGCCTGTTCCATCTGCACTATTCGGACCGGTTCTTCGCCGGTGTCTCCTGGACGGGGGCGGCACTGGCGATGGCGCTGGTGGCGGGCGCGGACGATCACGTGCCGCTGTGGGCGGCGATGCTGCTGTGGCTGGCGGCGTGGGCGCTGTATCTGTCGATCGTCAATGTGGGCCAGGCCTGGTATTCGTTCGGGTGGGAATCGCTGCTGCTGGAGACGGGATTCCTGGCGATCTTCCTCGGCAACGATCGCACCGCGCCACCGATTCTGGTGCTGTGGCTGGCGCGCTGGTTGCTGTTCCGGGTGGAGTTCGGCGCGGGATTGATCAAACTGCGCGGCGACCCGTGCTGGCGCGATCTGACCTGCCTGTACTACCACCATGAAACCCAGCCCATGCCCGGCCCGCTGAGCTGGCTGTTCCACCACCTGCCCGCACCGCTGCACCGCGTGGAGGTGGCCGCGAACCACATCGCCCAGCTGGTCGTGCCGTTCGCACTGTTCACCCCGCAGCCGATCGCGAGTATCGCCGCGGCCGTCGTCGTGATCACCCAGCTGTGGCTGGTCGCCTCCGGAAATTTCGCCTGGCTCAACTGGTTGACGATCCTGCTCGCCTGTACCGCGATCGACGCCCGCTCGGCCGCGTACTTCCTGCCGCTGGCCGACCAGCCCGCGTTCCAGGATCCGCCGACGTGGTTCGTCGCGGTGGTCTGCGCCTTCACGGCCGCGGTGGTCGTGCTCAGCTACTGGCCGATACGGAACCTGCTGTCCGGGCACCAGCGGATGAACGCCAGCTTCAATCGATACCACCTGGTCAACACCTACGGCGCGTTCGGGCGGATCGAGCGCCGGCGATGGGAACTGGTGGTGGAGGGCACCGACGACCGGCACATCACCGAGCAAACCCAGTGGCAGGAATACGATTTCAAGGGCAAGCCCGGTGATCCGCACCGGCTGCCCCGCCAATGGGCGCCCTACCATCTGCGCCTGGACTGGCTGATGTGGTTCGCCGCCATCTCCCCGATCTACGCCCGCTCCTGGCTGGGCCCGTTCCTGCGGCGACTGCTGATCAACGACCCGGACACGCTGCGACTGTTGCGGCACAATCCTTTCCCGGACTCCCCGCCCGCCCATGTCCGCGTCCGCCAGTACCTCTACCGATTCAGCACTCGGGAGGAACTGCGCCACGACCACGTGTGGTGGCACCGCGACGCGGTCGGCGACTACGTGCCACCCACCGCCCTCGCCTCCCCGCGCATCCGGCACGGCTGACCTCGCCGGCAGCCCCAGCCCGATCAGGCCGGCACCGAGCGCTGCCCGACGCCGACGTATTCGCCCAGCGGGCGGATCAGCGCGTTCGAGGCGCCCTGTTCGATGATGTGGGCGGCCCAGCCGGTGGTCCGGCTCATGACGAAGATCGGGGTGAAGGTCTCGATATCGAATCCCAGCAGGTAATACGCGGGGGCGGTGGGAAAATCGAGATTCGGCGCGATCCCGGTGGCCTCGGCCATCGTGCGCTCGAGTGTCTCGTAGATGCGCACCCAGCGGCCGCCGTCGGTGGCGGCGGCGATGTCGAGCAGCGCCTGCTTCATCGTCGGCACCCGGGAATCGCCGTTCTTGTAGACCCGGTGACCGAACCCCATCACCTTCTGCTTGTCCGCCAGCTTCTTCCGCAGCCACGCCTCGGCTCGCTCGGGCTCGCCGATCTCGAGCATGTCACGCATGACCGCCTCGTTGGCCCCGCCGTGCAGCGGCCCCTTCAGCGCGCCGATGGCCGCGGTGACCGCACTGTAGATATCCGACTGCGTCGAGGTCACCACGCGCGCGGCGAATGTCGAGGCGTTGAAACTGTGCTCCGCGTAGAGAATCAGCGAGACCTCGAACGCTTTCACCAGCTCCGGGGCGGGCACGGTCCCGAAACACATGTTCAGGAAATTCTGCGCATATCCCAGATGCGAATGCGGCGCGATCGGATCCAGTCCGTGCCGGCGACGATGGTCGGCGGCCACAATGGTCGGCAGCACCGCCAGCATACGTAAAGCCTTGGTGCGGTTGGCTTTCGGCGAATTGTCGTCCTCGAGCGGATCCTCGGCGCCGAGGTAGCTGATCGCGGTACGCACCACATCCATCGGGTGGCAGGTGTCGGGCAGTTTCGTCACCAGCGACAGCAGCGACCGATCGACCCGTCGCGCCGCGCGTTCCTGCTGGCAGAACCGTTCCAGCTGGGCGTCGTTCGGCAGTTCGCCGTACCACAGCAGGTAGGCGACCTGTTCGAAACCGCAGTGTGCCGCCAGGTCCTGGACGGCGTATCCGCGATAGGTCAGCGAATTCGTTTCCGGCACCACCTTGGATATCGCGGTGGTGTCGACGACGACGCCCGCCAGGCCCTTGTTGACCACCGGAGTCGCGGCCTTCGTCATCACTGGTTCCTTCCGAGAGTGAAAGTGACTATGTCGGAATCGAATTCGTTGTAGCGCTCGTACCGCAACAGTTCGTAGAGACGGCTGCGATGTTGCATCCGGTCCAGCAATCCCGCCTGGGTGCCGGTCTCGTGGATTTCGCGCAGGCCGGTCTCGGCCGCCCACATCGCCAGGCGCAGCGTGGACACCGGATAGATCACCGCGTTGTAGCCGATCGATTCCAGTGTCCGCGCCGGCAACAATTCGGATTTGCCGAACTCGGTCATATTGGCCAGCAGCGGAATCGAGACCGCGGCCCGGAATTTCTCGAAATCGGCTGCGCCGCTCAACGCTTCGGTGAAGATCAGGTCCGCCCCGGCGTCGGCGTAGGCGCGGGCGCGGGCGATCGCCGCGTCGACGCCCTCGATTCCGGCGGCGTCGGTGCGCGCGCAGATGACGAAATTCGGATCGCGTCGCGCCGAGACCGCGGCGCGCAGGCGACGCACCATCTCGTCGGTGGGCACCACGGCCTTGCCGTCGAGGTGACCGCAGCGCTTGGGATTGACCTGGTCCTCCAGGTGACAGCCCGCGAGGCCGGCGTCCTCGAGCAGTGTCACCGTGCGGGCGGCGTTCATCGGTTCACCGAAGCCGGTATCGGCATCGATGAGCACCGGCAGGTCGGTCACCCGGGCGACCTGAGCGCCGCGGTCCGCGACCTCGGTCAGCGTCGTCAGCCCGATATCGGGCAGCCCGAGTTCCGCCGACACCACCGCACCCGAGACGTAGACGCCTTCGAACCCGATTTCCTGAATCAGTGTGGCCACCAAGGGATTGAACGCTCCGGGAAAGCGCTGGATCGACCCCGAGGCGAGCCCGGCGCGGAAGGCGGCGCGTTTGTCGGCGGCGGAGGTGGCCGCGGCGAGCAGTCCGGTCATCGGAACAATCCCTTCGACAGTTTCGGGGCGCGGGCGAGCACCTCGCCGGACACGGTGAACGTCAGTTGCGGCAGCTCGTCCGGCGACAGCGAGCCGGCCCGCTGCGCGACGTCGAGGAACCGGTCCTGTTCGGCCGCGTCGACGACGCCCTCGGCGAGCGTGCGGAATTTGGCGATGTACTGCTCACGGGCGAAGGGCCGCGCGCCGAGCGGGTGGGCGTCGGCGACCGCGAGTTCGTCGACGATCACCTCACCGCTTGTCAGCGTCACCTCGGCACGGGCGCCGAACGCCTTCTCGGCGGGATCGGCGGAGTGGTAGCGGCGGGTCCATTCCGGGTCCTCGGCGGTGGAGATCTTGCGCCACAGCTCGATGGTGTCGGGGCGACGGGCCCGCTCGGGCGCGTAGGAACGCTCGTGATGCCAGGTGCCGTCCTGCAGCGCGACCGCGAAGATGTACATGACCGAGTGGTCGAGCGTCTCCCGCGACGCCTCGGGATCGAATTTCTGCGGATCGCCGGAGCCGGTGCCGATCACCACGTGGGTGTGGTGGCTGGTGTGCAGCACGATCGAGGCCACTCGGCCGAGGTCGCCGATGCGGTCGCGCATGCGCCGGGCCAGATCGATCGGCGCCTGGCTCTGATATTCGGCGGAATGCTCCTTGGTGTAGGAGTCGAGGATCGCTCGCTTGGGCTCGCCCGGACCCGGCAGCGGTACCGAATATTCGGCCTCGGGCCCGGCGAGCAACCGGGCGATCACGCCGTCCTCGCCCTCCCAGATGGGCGCGGGCGCACCCTCGCCGCGCATCGCCCGGTCGACGGCTTCGATCGCCATCTTCCCCGCGAAGGCCGGCGCGTAGGCCTTCCAGCTGGAGATTTCCCCCTTGCGGGACTGCCGGGTCGCGGTGGTGGTGTGCAGCGCCTGACCGATGGCCTGGTAGATCGTCTCGGTGTCGAGGCCGAGTGCCGTACCGATACCGGCGGCGGCCGACGGGCCCAGATGCGCGACGTGGTCGATCTTGTGTTCGTGCAGGCAGATCCCCCGCGCCAGATCGATCTGGATCTCGTAGCCGGTGGCCAGGCCCCGAATCAGATCACGGCCGCTGCGTCCGGCATGGTGGGCGGCGGCCAGAATCGGCGGGATGTTGTCGCCGGGATGAGAGTATTCGGCGGCGAGAAAGGTGTCGTGGAAGTCGAGTTCGCGCACCGCGACGCCGTTGGCCCACGCCGCCCATTCCGGTGAGTACGTGCCGGGGACACCGAACACCGGGGCGCCCGGTCGATACGGATGCGCCAGCGCCTGGGCCCGGGCGTCGGCCACCGGCCGCCGGGTGAGCGCCGCCGCGGCGACGGCGGCGTTGTCGATGATCCGGTTGACGATCATCTCTTCGGTCTCCGGCGCCACCGCGACCGGATCGGTGGCGACCTCGGCGATCCGCCACGCCAGGTGTTCGGCACGCGAGAACGCCTCCGCGGAGCGGTGGGTGCGAACGAGATGATTCTTCACAGTCGGGACCTCCCGAGAACGTCGGTGAATCGCATGATTCGGACGCTACTCAGGAGGGGTTCCCCTCGAAATACGTTGCAACTGCCTAGTTCTGCGTACTCGATCCGGCGAAGTTGCGAACGTTGCGGACAGTGGTGTCGTCCGCGAACCGCTTATCGATCGGCGGTCAGGCGATCCAGCAGACAGCTCAGCGCGAACTGCACGGTCTGCTCGAGAACCTCTTCCGGTGCGCCGTCGAATTCGGCCCGGCAGGCGGTGACGGCGGTCTCGGAGGCGGTGGCGAACCACACCGTGCCGGGCGGTTCGCCGTCACTGGGTTCGGGACCCCCGACCCCGGTGACCGCCACCGAATAGCTCGCGCCGAGCAACTTGCGCACGGTGGCCGCCAACGCCTCGGCCGCCGGCCGCGACACCACGGGGACGTCGGGCATATCCAGGACGGTGCGTTTCACCTCCGGGCTGTAGGCGACGACCCCGCCGCGAAACCACTGTCCCGCATCCGGTGCCGCGCCGAGGGCGGAGGCGATCTTGCCCGAGGTCAGAGATTCCGCCACCGCGATCGTCGAACCGGCCGCCGTGGCCAGTTCGGCGATCCGCTCGGCGGGTCCCTCGGTCATCGCTCCGCCTCCCGGGCGGCCACGGTGCACCTGCTCATTCCGCTCCTCGTTCCGCGTCGTCGTCTCCGCTCTCGCGGTACGCCTGCAGCGCGGTGTCGAGTTCGCGTTGCAGCCGTTGCACTTCCGCCTCGTCTCCGGCGTCGGACGCAGTGGTGATGTCCTGGCGAAGCTGGGCGATGACGTCGTGTGAAACCACGGGAACCTCCTCCGGCACGGAACGGGTGAGCGGTCGGGAGCTAGCTGCCCTGCTGGTGGGACTGCTGACGGGCCTCGTCGACGTTGGCCTCGGCCCGGGCCTTCTCGGCCTGGGCTTCCTTCGCGGCCGCCTCGCGCTGCGATTCGGCCTTGTCCTGCTGCGCCCGGCCCTCCGACTCGAGGTCGTTGTTGCCGGTGACGATGCCTGCCGCCTCCTTGGCCTTCCCCTTCACATCTTCGACAACGCCCTTGATGCCCTCACGCGGGCCACTGTTGTGGTCGGACACGGAGTCCCCTTCCGTCGCAATTCACTGACATGCAACGCCTACCCACCGCAGCGGTGCTCAATCGGACGATTACCCGCTCACGGCTCGGGCCAGCCGGGGCAACTGGCGTAGCGGATTGTGGTGTTCGACCTCCATCCGCTGGTCGGCGTCGAAAATGTCGCTCAGGCCGGGCGCCGGATCGTGGCTGCCAGACTGTGGCAGAGTCAACGCGCTGAACGGCCAGTCCGAACCGAAGACGATGCGCTCGCGGCCCATCACGGCGGTCGCACCGGCCATGGCGGCGGCCGAGCCGCTCAGTGCGGTGTCGACGTAGAAGGCCGATATCTGCCGCTGTATGTCGAGGACCGAGGGCCGGGGCAGGTCCTGCGGCCACAGCTGCCCCAGCACGGTTTGCGAGGCGATGCCGATCCGGTGCGACAGAAACGGCAGCGTGCCGCCGGCGTGGGCCAGCTGGAAGCGAATGTTCGGATAGCGCTGGGTGACACCGGTGACCATCATCATGGTCGCCGCGCGGGTGGTGTCGAAGGTGAACTCCTCCAGGAAGTCCGGCAGCGGCAGTGCCGGCTTGGCGCCGTCGGGAATCGCCGCGGGGTGGACGAAGACGTAGGCGTTGCGCTGGTTCAGCGCGGCCAGCAACGGCTCGAACCGCGGATCACCCAGGTAGACCCCGTTGTAGGCCGACAACAGGATCACCCCGTCGAGATGCAGTTCGTCGAGGGCGTAGATCGTCTCCGCGACCGAGGCCGCGACATCGGGCATCGGCAGCACCGCGAATGCGCCGAATCGCCCGGGATTCGACCGGAACAGCCCGGCGGCATAGGAATTGCAGTAGCGCGCCATATCGGTGGCCTCCTTCCCGCTCAGGAACGACACACCGGGATCGGAGACCGAGAGGGCTTGCGCCTGGATGCCGTAGTAGTCCATGAACTCCAGCGCCTGCTCCGGCGACCATTCGGGGGTCGGATAACCGCCGATGGTGAGATGGCCGTGTTCGAGCAGTGCCGCACGATAATCCGGGGGCAGGAAGTGCGCGTGCAAATCGATGCGGTAAGTGCCCGACGGCGCGGTCCGCTGTTCACGCACCGGGGCCGCCTGCGCGGCGGGCAACACCGCGGCCGCCGCCGCGGCCACGCCGAGTGTTCCGGCGACGGCCGTCCCCAGTGCGCGACGACGGCTCACCGCGGAGATGATGCGAGTGGCGTCCATGGATTCTCACTTTCCGAATCGGCTCTGATCGGTCGCGGGGTCGAGCGCGGACGACGCCGTGCTCGAAGCAGCGCGAAATATCCTGCGCGAGAAGAGCTCTCACGACGATCGCACAAGGAGCCGCGCCGACCTCGACGGCAGGAATTGACTAAATCATCAGATACGATCGACTGCTCTGTCAAGAGAAAATGATGAGTTCATCAGAATCTCGGTCGGCGCCTGCTGTTCGCCACGATCTGCGCGGTCTCGGTCGCGACCGTCTACTGCGCCCAGCCGATACTCACGCAGATCGGCGACGACCTGGACGTGCCGGCCGGCGAACTGGGCTGGATCGTCACGGCGGGGCAGCTCGGCTACCTGCTCGGATTGGGCTTTCTCGTTCCACTCGGCGACATGGTCGACCGGCGCAGGCTCATCGCCGCGCAACTGCTGCTCACCGCCGCGGGGGCGGTGATCGCCGCGACCGCCGCACGCACGTGGGTGCTGCTCACCGGGGTCGTCCTCGCGGGCCTGTTCGCGGTCGTGGTGCAGACGACGGTCGCCTACGCGGCGGCCCTCTCGGCACCGCGGCAGCGCGGACGCACCCTGGGCGTGGTGACCTCCGGCGTCGTCGTCGGCATCCTCGGTGCGCGCATCGTCGCGGGCGCGCTGGCCACCGCCTGGGGCTGGCGCAGCGTGTACGCCGCGTCGGCCGTGCTCCTCGTCGCGCTGGCAGGCCTCGTCCTGATCCGCCTGCCGGGCGAGACTCGCGTCGGCCACACCAGCTATACGCAGGTGCTGCGGGCCTCGAGCACCCTGTTCGGTGACCGGCTTCTGCTCTCGCGCGGGCTGATCGCCTTCTTTCTGTTCGCCTCCTTCGGCACGCTCTGGAGCGGCCTGGCGCTGCCGCTCGCGGCCTCGCCGTGGCATTTCGACACCGCGCGGATCGGCCTGTTCGGGCTCGCCGGGCTGGCCGGCGCACTGGGCGCGGGCCGAGCCGGACGCTGGGCGGACCGGGGTTTCGCGCGCCCGGTCACGGGGGCGGCGCTCGTCCTGCTGGCCGTCTCGTGGGCCGCAACGGCGCAAGCCGAGTGGTCGCTGTGGCTGCTCGTCGGCGGCGTGGTCGTCCTCGATTTCGCCGTGCAAGCCGTGCACGTCGGCAATCAGCATGTGCTCACCGCCTCGCACCCGGACCGGACGAGCAGCATCATCGGCACTTACATGCTCTTCTACTCGGTCGGTTCGGCGCTCGGCGCGGCCGCCACGACCGCCGCGTACTCGGCTGCCGGCTGGACCGGGTCCAGCGTTCTCGGCGCCGCCTTCGCGATCGGTGGCTTCGCGGTGTGGGCGATCACGGACGGGCGCCCGAGAGTGATCAGGAATCGAGAAGCGGCGGTCGTGCGATCGCCGATAACGTCGTCGACATGAACATCACCACTGCTCAGAGCACCATCGCATCGGTCGTCGTCGAGACCCCGGACCCGGCTGCCGCCGCGACCTTCTACGAGGCCGCGTTCGGACTCGGCGACCGGCTGCGGGTCCGCAAGTCGGACGCGGAGACCACCGGCTTCCGCGGATACATCCTTTCCCTCGTGGTGTCCCAGCCCAGCACCGTCGACAGCCTCATCGGCTCCGCGGTCGCGGCGGGCGCGACGACGGTGAAGCCGGCCAAGAAGAGTTTCTGGGGGTACGGCGGCGTCGTGCAGGCCCCCGACGGCGCGGTCTGGAAGATCGCCACCTCGGCGAAGAAGGACACCGGCCCGGCCACCCGCGAGATCGACGATGTCGTCCTGCTGCTCGGGGTCGAGAGCGTGAAGGCGACCAAACAGTTCTACGTCGAGCGCGGCTTGACCGTGGCGAAGAGTTTCGGCGGCAAGTACGCCGAGTTCGAGTCGCCGGCCGGGTCGGTCAAACTCGCGCTCTACGGCCGCAAGGCCGCCGCCAAGGACGCGGGCGTCCCGGCGGAGGGCTCCGGGTCGCATCGGATCGCGATCACCGGCTCACTCGGTTCCTTCACCGATCCCGACGGATTCGTGTGGGAGATCGAGGCCTGAGCCGGGTGGTGCGGCCGGAAACCGGCCGGCCGCAACGGAACTCGATGCCGCTACGAATCCGTCGAATGAGGCTGCGGTGACGTGATCTCCAGGACCTCCATCAACTGGTGCGCGAAATCGACCGCCTCGGTGCGGACTCCGTTGTGCGCGCCGGGGAACTCGATCACCTCGAGTCCGAGCCGGGCCGCGATCTCGACCGCGGGCCGATAGGGCAGGCACCCACGAGTTTCGCGGCCGACCGCGAGCGTCAGACGGTCCGACACCGGGGCCAGCGCACTGTAATCCGGTGTGTACGAGGTGAATTCGCGCAACTCGTGTTCGATCATGAGCGGGCCGTTGGCGGCGAGGCGGGCCCACATCTGCGCGGCGCGCTCCGGCAGCCGCGACACCTCCGGCGCCGGTTTCATCGCCGGACCGATGCCCGCGAGGAATCGCGTCCCCGCCGCGGCGACGCCCTCGGTGTGCAGCAGGGCATGGACCTCCTCGACCATCGCGAGGTGCCGGTCGGCATCCGGAAGGACGGCGAAGCAGGGCGGTTCGTGTGCGACCAGCCGGCACACCCGGCCGGGATGTCTCGCGAGCACGTCGAGCCCGACGATCGCGCCGTTGCTGGTTCCGAAGACGAACGCCGGCTCATCGGTCAGATGCGCGAGCAGCCGAGCCACGTCGTCGGCCTGCACCGCCACCCGCTGATCCTCGGGCCCGTGGGCGAGGACGCTGCGCGAACAGCCGCGCGGATCCAGCGCCACGACCGTGAAACGGCGTTCCAGCACCTCGGCCATCTCGTCGAAGACACCCGCGTCGCCGCCGCCACCGGGAATCAGCAGCAGCAGCGGTCCGTCGCCGCGCACCTCGTAGTACAGCGTGGCGCCGGGCACGGGCAAGGTCTCGGATCTCATTGCGCTACTTCCTCTTCGGTTGCGGACGGCCACTGCGACAGGGTCTGGTGCAGGGCCTCGAGAATGTGGTGCCAGCTGGCGTCGACGGCCCGGGAGTGCGCGAATCCGCCCGCCGCTTCCAGGGTGGCGAAACCGTGAAATGTGCTGCGCAGCAACCGTCCCGCGTCGGTCGACCCCGGTTCGCTCAATCCGTAGCCGCGCAACAGCGCGGCGGTGAGCTCGATACCGCGCAGCAGGGCCGGCTCCCCGGCGACTTCCTCGGGATCCATGCGAATCTGCGTTGCCGCATACCGGCCCGGATGGTCGAGGGCGTAGGAGCGATAGGCGTCGGCGAACGCGAACAACGCATCGCGTCCGGAGCGCCCCGCCACCGCCGCGCCGATCCGCTCGTTCATCTCCGCCCCGGCCAGCAATCCCACCTGCACCTGCAGGTCGCGCAGGTTCCGGACGTGGGTGTACAGGCTGGGATCCTTCACCCCGAACCTGCGCGCCACCGCGGACAGGGTGACGTGGGCGAATCCGACGTCGTCGGCGAGTTCCGCTGCGGCGCGGGCGATTCGCTCTCTGGACAACCCGGCACGAGGCGACATCCACCACTCCTAACCTAGGCTACTTAGGACTAATCCTAAGCATATTAGGTTTTCGCGGCGCAAGGCATTTCCGACTCGGGTATCGGACAGGAGGGGGACGGCGACCTGCGAGGCCGGCGCCCAGGACGTCAAGTGGCGACACTCACCGGCAGCAATTGGGATCCAGGACGACACACAGTGCCGCCAGCGCATCGCGGTTGGCGTGGTGCACGACATTCATTCCGACGCGACCGGATTCGACCAGCCCGGCCTTGCGGAGCTGACCGAGGTGATGGCTGACCGTCGATTCCGCCAGCCCCACCGCGGCGGCCAGGTCGCCGCCATTCTCCCCGGTGTCCGGACTCGCCAGCAGCAGCGACATCAGCTTCACCCGCACCGGATCGGCGAGCGCTTTCAGCCGCAGCGCCACCTCCAGGGCCGCGGCGTCGTCGACCGGCCCGGCCGCCACCGGGGCGCAGCACACCGGGGCGGACATGTCGATGACGGGAAGCGCTTTGGGCATATTCCCATGCTACCGATGGGATTGACATATGTCGAAAAGGTGGAGCAGACTCGGCACCGCCAACCTTTTCGACATATATCGCACCACGGAGGTTCTGATGTCTCGCATCCAACTCGCCCTCAATGTCGACGACCTCGATCGAGCGGTGGCCTTCTACTCCACACTGTTCGACACCGAGCCGGCCAAGCTCGAGCCCGGCTACGCCAACTTCGCCGTCGAGCAGCCGCCGCTGAAGCTCGTACTGCTCGAGAACACCGGCGCCGGCGGCACGATCAATCACCTCGGAGTCGAGGTGGAAACCTCCGAACAGGTCCACGACGAGATCGCGCGATTGTCGCAGGCCGGATTGCCCACCGCGGTGCAGATGGGCACGACCTGCTGTTTCGCCCAGCAGGACAAGGTATGGGTCACCGGCCCGCACGGCGAGAAATGGGAGGTCTACACGGTACTGGCCGACACCGGAACATTTGGCGACGCACCGCAATTCGCGGACGGAAGCTCGGCCGTGCAGGCGTGCTGCGGGACCGCAGGCGAATCTCCGGCCGCGCCACCCTGCTGCGGCAGCGCCGCCTGCTGCCACTGACCGTCCTCGCGCGGTTGCGCATGTTCACCCAGGCTTCGTTTGACGGCCGACGTCACGAGGCCGGCCGCGCGGCGGTCACGGTGCCAGCGACTGCGTGCCCAGCACGATCGCCAGGTCGAGTCGGGCGGCGTCCTCGGTACCGGGTTCGGCGGTGTAGACGGAAATGCGCAGATCATCGAGAGTGACGAGCAGGGTGTCGCAGTCGAGGGTGATCAGGCCGACCGCCGGGTGGTCGATCGTCTTACGCCTCGACGGGTCCGGCGCGGGAGGTGGCGTCTCGGCGTTCCAGAGTCCGGTGAACCTCGGGCCCGCCGCGCTCAGGTCGCCGATCAGGCGCCGCAGGGTGCGGTCGGCGGGATAGCGCGAGGCGGTCAGGCGCAGGTCCGCCACGAGCCGGGCCTCGTGCTGCGCCTGCTCCCGTTCGGAGTGCACGACCCGGGTCTGCATGCGAGTGATGTTGCGCCACACCGCATTACGCTCCACACCGCGCCACGACGTGGTATCGCCCATCAGCGCGTTGTACGGCGCGTTCGCCATCACGAGCGTCCAGCTCGCGTCGTAGACGACCACCGGGGTATGCGACAACCGGTCCAGCAGTCGTTGCACGCTCGCCGTGATCCGCGAGGGCACGACGTCCGGGCCGGGTGCGGCATGCCCGGCCAGCCGGTAGAGCAGGTCGCGTTCGGCATCGGACAGGCGCAGTGCCCGGGACAGTGACTCCACCACCTGTGCCGACGGTGCGGTCGCGCGCCCCTGTTCGAGTCGGGTGAGGTAGTCGGCGGAGATGCCGGCGAGCGCGGCCAGTTCCTCCCGGCGCAATCCGGCGGCCCGGCGCCGGGGACCCACCGGCACGCCGACGGCCTCGGGCGCCACCCGGTCGCGCCAGCGGCGCACCGTCCGGCCGAATTCCCACGCTTCCACGTCCTCCAGTCTGCGCGAGCGTCCGCCGACTTGTCCTGGCCCTGGCAGTCCTACGACAACCGGACGACTGCCTACGGCCGGGCCCGGCGAGCACGCTGGGGACATGACCGAAACCGGAACTGTTCTCATCACCGGCCCGACCCGCAGCCTGGGCCGCGCCACCACGCTGGCCATGGCCGCCCGCCCGGACGGACAGCGTCCCGACCTCCTCCTGGTCGGCCGCGCCGGGCCGGATCTGACCGCGGTCGCCGACCAGGCCCGTGCGCGCGGCGCCCGCGTCCGCGAAATCGGTTGCGACCTGGCCGATCTCAGCGAGGTCCGCGCCGCCGCGACCACCGTGCGCGACCTTCTCTCCAGCGGTGCCGTGCGACCACTGCGCGCGCTGATCGCCAACGCCGGCATCATGTCCGCCGACACCCGGCAGGCCACACCCGACGGTTACGAGACGACCTTCGCCGTCAACTATCTCGCCCACGCCCAGCTCATCGGCGATCTTCTCGACGCGTTCACCGCCCCGGCGCGGGTCGTCCTGCTCGGTTCGAACACCTATCACGCCAACTTCTGGCGCAGAATGCTCCACGTCGCCGAGGCCGACTGGGCCGATCCCGTCGAACTCGCTCGTCCGGCCACCGGAGAGCACGTCCCCGGCATGACCGCATCGGGCGTCGCGTACTCCAACGCCAAGCTGGCGATCCTCTACTACGCCCACGAACTGCAGCGCCACGCCGGCCGGGGAATCAACGTCTCGGTCTTCGAACCTGGCTGGATGCCCGGTACCGCGCTCGGCCGCGGCGCCCCCGCGCCGGTGCGAGCGATCAGCCGCGTCATCGGCCGGCTCCCCGGCGTATCGACCCCGCAACGCTCGGGACCGCTGCTGGCCTCGCTGGCCCTCGACGACGAGTGGGCACACCTGCGCGACGGCGCGTTCGTGGTGAAGACCCGGCTCACCGAGGTGCAGCCGATCGCCCACGACCGCGAGCGGGAGCGCCGCCTGTGGGAGGCGACGACCGAACTGCTGGACCGGGTGCGGGCGTAGCGTTCGCGCCCGGAATCCACGTCGGATGACAGGAAACACGTGGTGACCGGGGTTTCGTGGCGGATTCGCGCGGGTGCGGCGCGGGGTCCCGGCGGCGCCCGGCCCGGTCGGTAGTTTGGCGAACATGCGTACCGACGAGGATTCCTGGGATATCAACACCGGTGTCGGATCCACGGCATTGTTCGTCGCGGCAGCTCGCGCACTGGGCGGACGCGCGGGCGACGCCCCGGCTCGGGACCCGCTCGCCGAGCTCTTCGTCTCTGCCGCGGGCGGCGAGTGGGCGGACCTGATGGCGGGACGACTATCCGAACATCCCTTGCTGACAACAGATTTCGGCATCCCGTTCCAGCAGCATCAACTCTTCCGGACCCGCTATCTCGACGACTACCTGGATGCCGCCGTGGCATCCGGAATCCGGCAGGTGGTCGTGCTCGCGGCGGGCCTGGACGCGCGGGCCTATCGACTGCCGTCGCTGGCAGGCTGCACCGTCTACGAACTGGATCGGCCGCAGATTCTCGAGTACAAGCGCGAGACCCTCGCGGAAGCCGGGCGCGAACCGATCGCGGATCGGCGGGAGGTCGCGGTCGATCTGCGGGGCGACTGGCCGAAAGCTCTGCGCGACAGCGGCTTCGACTCCGACCGGCCGACCGCATGGTTGATCGAGGGTCTGCTGATCTACCTGACACCCGCCGCCCAGGACCGGCTGTTCGACACCGTCCACTCGCTCAGCGCATCCGGCAGCCGAGCCGGCGTCGAACAGATGGATCCCCTGCCCACCGAGGAGGCCGAAGCCCTGGCAGCGGATGGAGAGTCCGGCTCGGAGTGGGTGAAGTTGATCTACAACGAGCCACGCAGCGAGGCCACCGCCTGGTTCACCGACCGCGGATGGAGCGGTGAGCGCATCTACCTTCCCGCCTACATCCGCAGCCTCGGCTACACCCCGGCGGGCCCCGACGGACGCCAGCAGTCACTGATCAATCTGGCGACCGTCACCCGGCCGTGAGACGTGTGCGACGACCGCGACCACGGAAGACCACACCAGCGGCTGCATCGACGGTGAACCGGCTCGAGGGGCAACAGGTTCGTCGCCCACCGAGCCGGTTTCGCGTTCTTCCTACCCTCGGTATCCACTCAGGTTGTAGACCGTGACGTTGCCGATGCGCTGGGCGGGGAAGGTGGCCGTCACCCACGTGGTGATGTCGGCATGCTGGTTGCGGCCGAAACCGCCTGGGCCGCCGGTGTTCTCGGTGATATCCGGCTGCGGCTGCCCCGGCGCGCTTCCGGGTGTCGCATGTTCCCTGCCCGAGGTCGCCCCCTCGGCACGTCCGGTCGTGCCCGGATTCCGGTTTCCGTTCGCGGACTGGTCATGTGTATCCGCCGGACCTTGGTCACGGCCGTCGGCCTGCACGATGTAGTAGGCGATCGTGCCGTCCTTCACGTCGGCCTGGAACTGCGCCAGCGTCGGCACCGGGTCACTGCCGGAGAAACCGCCGATCGCCATGACCGGTCTGCCGCTGTCCACTTCTAGCGCGGCGGCCGCGGACGAACCGTTGGTGGCCGCCGCCCAGGTCGCAGTCGTCGCCCGCAGCATCGCCGAGAGCTGCGGATCCGGACGGGTCTGGCCGAAGCCGCCGCGCCCGCTCGCCTGCGCCGGGCCGACGGTCGGTCCGCCACCGGAGTGTGCGGTCGCGACGGTGGCGAACGAGTAGGCCACACTGCCGGCCAGGCCACCGATCAGGCCGGCCGTCAGCACGACGGCCGCGAGGCGGCGATGTGCCGCATAAGTCCAGGGCACTGCCAGCAGCACCGCGGCAACCAGCGTCACCGGCAGAATCACCCAGCCCAGTTCCGGATGCCAGGCGCTGTTGCGGTGCAGCAGAACGACACTCCACACCCCCGTCACCACCACCAGTGCGGACGCGCCGAATCGGCCGAAGGCGGTGTGTCGCCGATTCCACAGCTCGGCGACACCGACGGCGAACATTCCGGCGACCGCCGGGGCGATCGAGAGGCAGTAGTACGGATGCACCATGCCGTTCATGTAGCTGAGCACGCCGCCGTCGATGACGATCCAGCCGCCGAACACGATGGCCGCCGCACGCATCCGGTCGGTGCGCGGCGCGCGGCCACGCGAGATGAGAACCAGCACCATCGCCAGCAGCGCGGCCGGCAGCAACCACCCGATCTCGACACAGAATTCCCCGGTGAACAACCGCTGCACACCGTGCACCTGCCCGCCGAAACCACCGAATCCGTTGTGCGGGGCCGCGTGCGCCGCCGCGGCCGCCTGCGCCGCAGCCGCGGGATCGTGGGCCGGCGCTCCCCCGCCACCGTGATCGCGGCCGAGCACCCGGGCGAAACCGTTGTATCCGAGCACCAGATTCATGAAGTTGTTGTCGGTCGACCCGGCGAGATACGGGCGGCTCGAGGCCGGCCACCAGAGCGTGAGCAGCACATACCAGCCACTGGACACCAGCAATGCGGCGAGTCCGCCGAGCAGGTGCAGCAGGCGGGTGCGCAGCGATGCCGGAGCGGCCAGCAGGTAGGCCACCCCCAGCGCGGGCAGCACCATCAGCCCCTCGAGCATCTTCGCCAGGAACGCGAAGCCCAGCGCCGCACCGGCCAGCATCACCCAGGTCGTGGACGCGCGGTCCAGTGCCCGCACGGTGGCGTAGGCCGCGGCGGTCATGAGCAGCACCATGACCGCGTCCGGATTGTTGAACCGGAACATCAACGCGGCCACCGGTGTCAGCGCCAGCGCCGCACCCGCGAGCATCGCCGTCCAGTGGTTGTTCGTGATCCGCCGGACCGCGCCGTAGAGCAGCGCGACCGCGGCCACGGCCATCAACGCCTGCGGAACGAGCATGCTCGCGCTGGAGAAGCCGAAGATGCGGCCGGACAACCCCATCACCCACTGCGATACGGGTGGCTTGTCGACGGTGATGAAGTTGGCCGGATCCAGCGAGCCGAACAGCATCGCCTCCCAGTTCTTCGATCCGGCCCAGGCGGCGCCGGCGTAGAACTGGTTGCCCATCCCGTTGACGGTGATGTTCCACAGGTACATCACCGCCGTCGCGATCAGCAGCACCGCCAGACCGGCCCGCTCGACGCCGAATCTGTGGACGGCGCCGGATCGCGCGGGCTCGGGCGGTACCACCGGCGAATTCTGGAGGAGTGAGGTAGTCACGATGCCTATTGAGCCCGCGCAGCTCCACAGCTACCTGTGAGCGAGCAGTGAGGTTGCGATGAACGCCTAGCGGGCCGGCTTCTGCGCCGCACCCGCGACCGCTCGGCTTCGGGGGCGTTCACCGGGCACGAGCAGCGCGAGGACGGCGACGACCACCGCGCCGCCGAACAGGTACAACCCCCACGTGCCGGTGAGCAGGTGCTGATAGTCGTCGCGCAGCTGGGTGTCGAACCGCTGATTCAACCGCCAGGCCGGCACCACGAGCGCCGCGATTCCGGCCAGCACCGCCAGCCATCCCAGGATTCGTGAGCCGAACAGTCCCGCCAGCAGCATCACCAGGGCGACGAGCAGCAACACCACCGTGTAGGACGCGCGCAGCTGCGTCGCCTGGGCCTGCACCCCGTCCAGTGGGATTCCGGTGGCGAAGCCGTCGCGAATATCGACGAGCCGGATGTGGCGGGCCTGCACAACTCCGACGAACGGCCCGAATGCTCCGACCGCCATCACGACCCCACAGGCGAACAGCACCAGATGGACGACAGCGCGCATACGTCCACGGTATTCCGGGCGGCGCGGCAATGCACCGACCCCGGCGCGATCGTCGTCGTGTCGCGACGGGACACGCCGACGGTTCAGGCGCCGGTGGTCGATCCGGGACGCACCACCATCAGCACCGCGACGATCGCCCACAGCAGGTTGAAGATTCCGGCCGACATGGCCAGGCGGGTGGCCGTGGCACCGATGTGGTCGGCTGCCACCGTCGTGAGGGCGGCGCGTTGGTCGGGCAGGATCATCGTGGCCAGAATCGCCGCGGCGGCAGCGGTGAGGGCGATCGAGGTGATCAGCCATCCGGTCCCGAGTACACCCAAGGCGGCGCCGGTGGCCAGCCCGAAGATCGGAACCGCGAGACCGACGGCCGCGTAGACGCGGCAAATGCGATGCAGCACCCTGAGATTCGCGTCCGCATCGGTCGATCCGGCGGCCCGGCGCAGGGCCGGGGGAAACATGCTCGCGGCGACGGCAACCGGGCCGATCGCGATCACCGCGGCCAGAACATGCAGCGACAGCAGCGCTTTCGTCACCGGACGCGCTCCGCTCCGCCGCGGCGCACACCGGTGACCTTCGACGCGGGCAGGCGTCCCGCCTTGGCAGTACCGGTGAGCGCGTCACCCTCGACGGTGACCGCGAACGCGAGATTCAATCGCATCGGTCTGGTGACGGCCTGATTCCAGGTCAGCCGATCACCGTCGAGCACGATGTCGCGAAGCGAAACCCGTTCGCCCGCACCGCTTGCCGTACCGACGAGGGTGCCGTCCTCGCGATGGATATCGAGTTCGACGGCAATCCTGCCGATCGGGGTGGAAATGGACAGATCCCACATGCCTTCGGCGGACATGACGTAGTTGCTCCTCGGATGTGTCGTGGGTGAGCGGGGACGGATCAGACGGTGACGGGAACGGGTCCCTCGCGGCGCCAGACGATGCCGCGACGTTCG
Source organism: Nocardia africana NBRC 100379 (assembly GCF_001612635.1). Lineage (GTDB taxonomy): Bacteria > Actinomycetota > Actinomycetes > Mycobacteriales > Mycobacteriaceae > Nocardia > Nocardia africana. The sequence goes on from NZ_BDAV01000007.1 coordinate 344,550, forward strand.
TGCGCGAACAGCCGCTCGACCGCATGGGCGACGCGCGGCCCGATCTCGCGTTCGAGCAGGTGGAGACCGAGGTCGAGGCCGGAGGTGACGCCGGCGCCGGTGACGAGATCGCCGTCGTCGACCACGCGCGCGTCCACGGCCTGCACGCCCGTGGCGTCGAGCAGATCCAGCCCCAGGTGGTGCGTGGTCGCCGGACGCCCCTCCAACAGTCCGGCCATGGCGAGAACCAGCGACCCACCACAGACGGCGGCAACAGTGATCCGCGGATTCGCCATCGCCGCGCGAAGCAGCTCGGGCAGTCCGGTGGTCAGGGTGCGGCCGAGCAGAACGGGGATCGATTCGTCGCGACGCCATTCGCCGGCGGCCCCGGCCTCCTGATCCGGCGCCTCCCCCGGCTCGCCGATACGGCCGGAGGCGCCGGGGACCAGCACCACACCGGGTCTCGCCGGATCGAGTGCCGCGGTGGCGCGCAACGTGAGCCGGCCGGTGCCGCTCACCACCTCCCGCGGACCTTCCGCCGAGACCAGTTCGACGCTCACGCCACCGCCGGATGCGGCCCCGCCGGCGTAGAACACCTCGTACGGGGCGATGACGTCCAGCGGATCGAACCCGTCGAACAGGACGATCTGAGCATGCATGGGAATCCCTTCGAATCCGCCCGGCCGGCCCGGGCACGGCCCGACGGTATGCGGGCTGTCTCGCGGTTCCCAGTGGCGTTTTCGACAGGTTTCGACGGAAAAACGACATGGTCCACGAAAGCTGCTGCGACCTGGAAGAACCGATCGATTTCCGGCGCATCATGGCGAAGGTCACAGGTGTCGGCACGGTATGTTCCAGCCATGCACACCGTTGCCGTTCTCGCCCTGGACGGGGTGATCTCGTTCGACCTCGCCGCCCCGATCGAGGCCTTCACCCGGACCCGGCTGCCCGACGGCCGCCCCGGCTATCAGGTCCGGGTCTGCGCCGAACACCCCGAGGTCGATGCCGGCGCCTTCACGCTGCGCGCCCCCTGGGGGCTGGCCGGGCTCGAGGACGCCGACACCATCATGGTGCCCGGCACCGCGAACCCGGCCGCGCCGATTTCACCCGCCGTCCGGAACGCGCTGCGCGCCGCGGCCGCGAACGGAACACGCATCGCCTCGATCTGCTCGGGCACCTTCCCGCTCGCCGCCACCGGCCTGCTCGACGGGCTGCGCGCCACCACGCACTGGATCGCCGCCGCCGAGTTGGCGGCCGCGTATCCGGCGATCGAGGTGAACCCGGATGTGCTCTACGTCGACAACGGCCAGATCCTCACCTCGGCCGGCGCCGCGGCGGCCCTCGACCTGTGTCTGCACATGATCCGCCGCGACTACGGTTCGGCGGTGGCCGCGGATACCGCCCGGCTCTCGGTGATGCCGCTGGAACGCGAAGGCGGACAAGCCCAATTCATCGTCCACGGCTTCGCGCCCACGCCGCGCGGCGGTGACCTCGAGCCGCTGCTGAACTGGCTCGAGACCAACCTCGCCGCCGACCTGACCCTCGACGAGATGGCCGCGCGCGCCGGAGTCAGCACCCGCACCCTCATTCGCCGCTTCCGCGAGCACACCGGCTCCACGCCGCTGCAGTGGCTGCATCGCGCCCGCATCCGCCGCGCCCAGCATCTGCTGGAATCCACCACCCACTCGGTCGAACGCATCGGCGCCCAGGTCGGATTCGGTTCGCCCACCGCCTTCCGGGAGCGTTTCAAACGCACCACCGGCGTCAGTCCGCACCGCTATCGCCGCAGCTTCAGCTGATCGCCAGCTCACGGCGCCGGGACTCCCTGCCGCGGATCTGGTGACCCTGGTTGAAGCCGACCATCCCGGGTAAGGGCTCGGTATGGAATTACTGGTGATCGCCGGCTTGGTCGTCCTGGTCGCGGCGGTGGTGCTGTACCGCACGATCCACAATCACCGGTCGGGGCCGACGGAGCCGCCGGACAAAGAGGGCAACCTGCGGTGACCGGGCGCGCGGAACGACAGGAGGCTGGTTCGGTGACATCTCTGTGGCTCGATCGAGCACCCGTCTCGGTTCCCGTGACGCCGGATCCCGGCGGGGAATACGACGTGGTCGTCGTCGGCGCCGGGCTCACGGGTCTGGTGACCGCCCTGCTCTTCGCGCGTGCCGGGCGCACGGTCGCGGTCCTCGAGGGCCGTACGATCGGCGCGGCCGCGACCGGCAACACCACCGGCAAGCTCAGCTTGCTGCAGGGCACCCACCTTTCGGCGATCACCGCGAAACATGCGACGGGCACGGTGCGCAACTACGTCGACGCGAATCTGGAGGGCCAGCAGTGGCTGCTGCGGTTCTGCGCCGAGAACGATATCGCCACCCAGCGCGCCGACGCGATCACCTACGCCGGCACGCGAGACGGAACCGAATTGGTGCGCAAGGAGTTTCGCGCCTGTGAGCGGGCCGGTCTCGACGTCGTATGGTCCGAGGACACCGCGCTGCCGTTCCCCACGTACGGCGCGGTGCGGCTGGCCGACCAGGCGCAGATTGATCCGATGGACGTCCTCGAGGGGCTGACCCTGCAGGCCTGCCGGCACGGGGCGACGATCTTCGAACACACCCGTGTCCACGCCGTTCACGGCGATACGGTGTCGACCGACCGCGGTGATATTCGCGCCGGAACCGTCGTCCTGGCCACCGGCACACCGATTCTCGATCGCGGCGGCTACTTCGCGCGACTGGAGCCGCATCGGTCCTACGCGGCCGCGTTCCGGGTGCCCGGCGACTTCCCGCACGACATGTACCTGTCCGCCGACCAGCCCACGCGGTCACTGCGCTACGCCCCGCACGGCGGGGAGGATCTGCTGCTCGTCGGCGGTAGCGGGCACGTCGTGGGCCGCACGCGCTCGGAGAAGGCGCACGTCGCCGACATGTACAACTGGACCCGCACCCATTTCCCCGATGCCGAGCTGACCCACCGCTGGTCGGCCCAGGATTATTCGGCCATCGACGAACTGCCCTACGTCGGACCGCTGCTTCCCGGCAGGGATCACATCCTCGTCGCCACCGGCTACGCGAAATGGGGAATGACCAATGCGGTGGCGGCGGGCCTGGCGCTGGCCGGCACCGCGCTCGGCGGCCATCAACCGTGGGCGCAGGCATATCGCACCTGGCGCGGCAGCGAAGTGACCGGGCTGGTGAAGGCCGCGTCGTTGAATCTCCAGGTCGCACGGCACCTCACGACCGGCTGGCTGAGCGCGGCATTCGGCGGCGGCGGCACCCCCGCCGAGGGCGAGGGCCGGGTGGAGCGTCGCGGTCTCCGCCCCGTCGGGGTCTGCACCGTCGATGGCACCACCTCGGCTGTCTCGCCGATCTGCCCGCACCTGCACGGCATCCTGAACTGGAACGACGCCGAGCGTTCCTGGGATTGCCCGCTGCACGGCTCGCGATTCACCCACGACGGAAAACTGTTGGAGGGACCGGCTACTCGCGATCTCGAACAGCTGTGACCCTCCGGCCGGTCTAGGACGTCACGATCGCGAAGTCGGGGTCGGGCGCGTCGAGATATCCGACCAGTTCGATCAGCTTCGACACGTCGCCGTCGACGGTGACCGCGCCGTCGGCGAGCAGCTGCTGCATATCCTTCGCGCCGAGCAGGGCCGCGTGCAGATCGGCGTCGGACAGGGTGAACGTGACGTCCGGCGCCGGCATATCCGCGCTCACGTCGAAGTGGACGAGGACGCCGTTGCGCAGCCGGGTGCGATGCACGAGATTCCGGTCCGAGACCCTCCAGTCGATGGTGATGTCGGCCGACCAGGCCTTGGGACCGTCGATCCGCAGCGCGATGGCGTCGAAGAGCTGTTCCACCGTGAGCGCGGCCGCGATATCGGGTGCGTCGGCGGCGGTCGGCGTGCCGACCGATCCGTGGCGCAACTCGTAGGCGCCCATCAGGAAGAAGTTGCGCCAGGTGCCGTTCTCCGAACCGTAGCCGAGTTGTTCGAACGTGTCGGCCTGCAGCGCCCGCGCCTCTCGATTGTCCGGTTCGGCGAAGATCACGTAGTTCAGAACCTGTGCCACCCAACGGAAATCGCCGGCGGCGAACGAATCGCGGGCCTTCTTCAGCACGTGCTCGGCGCCGCCCATGTAGTCGACGTGCCGCTTCGCCGATTCGGTCGGCGGATGCTCCCACAGGGTGGCCGGATTACCTGCGAACCATCCCATATAGCGCTGGTAGATCGCCTTCACGTTATGACTGACCGAACCGTAGTAACCGCGCGCGTGCCAGGCCGCGGCAACGGCCGGCGGCAATTCGATGGTTTCGGCGATTTCGATACCGAGGGCGCCCTTGTTCAAGGCGCGCACCGTCTGGTCGTGCAGATAACCGTACAGATCACGCTGCAGCGCAAGGAATTCCGTGAGTTTCTCGGTGCCCCACGTCGGCCAGTGATGCGAGGCGAACAGCACATCCGACCGTGCGGCATAGCGATTGATCGATTCGGTCAGATATTTCGACCACACATGCGGATCCCGCACCAGGGCCCCGCGCAGCGTCAGCAGATTGTGCAGGGTGTGCGTCGCGTTCTCCGCCATACACAGTGCGCGCCGATCGGGAAAATAGAAATTCATCTCCGACGGCGCCTCGGTGCCCGGAGTCATCTGGAACTCGATGCGCACGCCGTCGACGACTTCGGTCTGCCCGGTGTGGGTGATGTCGATCGTCGGTGTGATCAAGGTCGGGGTTCCGGTCGAGGTCGTCGGCCCCAATCCGGCGCCGACCGCGCCCTTCGGGCCGCGTCCCAGGGCCGCGCCGTACATGTAGGCGGCGCGCCGGGCCATGGCGGTGCCGGCGTAGACGTTCTCCTCGACCGCATGTGCCACGAATCCCGCCGGCGCGAGAATCGGGCAGCGGCTCGCCGCGACATCCTCCGGTGTGGTCACGCCTTTCACGCCGCCGAAGTGGTCGATATGCGAATGCGAATAGATCACCCCGGTCACCGGCCGGTCACCGCGATGAGTGCGATACAGCGCGAGTCCGGCGGCGGCGGTTTCCCGGGAGATCAGCGGATCGATCACGATCACCCCGGTCTCGCCCTCGACCATCGTCATATTCGACAGATCGAGCCCGCGAATCTGATAGATCCCCTCGGTCACCTCGAACAACCCCTGAATGGCACACAATGTCGACTGCCGCCACAGGCTGGGGTGCACGGTGGGCGGGCATTCCGCGTCGAGGAAGGAAAATCCGTCGCTGTCCCACACCACATCGCCCGCCGCATTCTCGACCACTCCGGGTTCCAGCGCCGCGATGAACCCGCGCCGCGCGTCCGCGAAGTCCTGATCGTCGCCGAAGGGCAGCGCCCGGGACGCCTGCTCGTTCCGTGTCCGCACACTGCCGGAAACGTCGCCCTGGCCGCTCATGGCACGCACCCCAATCTGCACGAAGGCTGTGGTTGTGTCGACTCGCCCGCGACACTCCCAGTGCCGACGAGAACCCACCTCACCCGAGACGGGTGAACACGACCGCCGCGGCCGCCACCACTCGCGTCGCGCGACATACCCACCGGCCCCGAGCGGAGATCACCTCCTACGGGTGAAGCCCGTACGGCTCGCTCCCGAGATCATCGGCTCGACGGCATCCGGCGCCGGCCGGAAAGCGTGTCACCGACGAGTACCAGGAGGACGATATGGATCGGGCCGCGAAACCTTCTCTGCTGTCCCGCATTTCGGCGCGGCAGTGGGTGGCGATCGTGCTGGCGGTGCTGGCCGTCATCTTCGTCGTGCAGAACCATCATCGCGTCGACATCAATATCCTCGCCGTCACCATCCGCTCGCCCATGTGGCTGGTTCTGCTGATCATGTTCCTCGTCGGCTGGATCGTGGGCCTGCTCACCCGGCGCGGCCGGCGCTGACCGGTCAGAGTCCTCCGATTCCCTTTCCCAGGACGACGGCACCCATGACCAGCAGCACGATCGCCATCACGATGTGGTTGTCGGCCTGCAACCACCGCCGCGCGCGATCGAGCGGTTCCCGCAGCCGATCGGCGGCGACCAGATAACCGATCACCACCGCCAGCACACTGGCCGCCGCGATCGCGGTGAACACCACCACCGCGATCGCCTGCCGGCTGCCGCCGATCCCGCTCGTGCCGATGGCCACCCCGGCCGAGATGCACAGCAGCAGATTCTTCGGATTCACCGCCGAGAGCATCGCGCCCAGACCGACCGCGCCCACCGCGCTCAACGTGTCGATCGCGCGCATCCACCCGGGCACGTCGGTCTCGGAGCGAGCCCGCCACTGCATCGCGGACAGACACAGCAGCACGATGCCCAGCACGATCTTGATCCACGCGGTGACCGTCGAGGGATGCGTGTCCTGCGAATCCGGCACCGTGCCCGACAACAATACGAAAATCGTTGTGACGACGATGATTCCGAGGAGCCAGCCGATCGCGAAGCCGGTCCCGGCCCGCGCGGCGTTCGCCGAGAGAATGATCAGGATGGCGGCCACGATCGGTATCGGCGAGATCGCGACGCCGACCGCCAAGGGCAGCAGATCCCCGAGGACAGCGCCCATGTCCGCATCACATCTGCGGGCGCCGGGTGGCGACCGCCCCGATGGCGAAGCCCTGCCGCACGGGGTGGCTGTGGGCCGGCGCCCGATGCTGCGACGAGGTTGTCATCTCCGACTCCTTCCGAGCAGGGTTGCCGACGACTGTCGCGCAGGTGAGCCCGGCTCACATCACCCACATCGGATGAAGTGCGAGCTACTTTCCGGTGGCGACGGCACCGCCGTCGTTCTTGTGCCGCCCGGCGAGATGGTCGATACCGAGTCTCTCGGCGAACAGATGCCGCTGCACGATCCACCCCGCCACCGAGAGCGCGATCCAGGCCAGCGCCGAGAAGATCTGCTCCCACGTGGAATCCGGCGCCCGCAGGAACGACAGGTGATCGTTCATGCGCCCGATGCCGCTCAGCACCATGCTCGCACCGCCGATCGAGGTCAGCCACAGCAGTGCCCGGGCGCGGAATCGGTCGGCGAGGAAGCCACCGGCCACGCCGACCGCCAGGATCACGATCATGCTCAGCGCCCAGTTCCTGTCTCCCGGTTGCAGCACCGAAGCCAATTTGGCGCCGACCATCGCACCGGTGAGCCCGCCGATGGCATAGAACGCGAAACGGAAGATCAGCGACGTCACCACCCACGAGGCGAGCGCGCCGATCAATCCGGCCAGCAGCAGCCACAGGAACGACGGGGTGAAAAGATCCGCGATCAGCCACCCGATGCCGAAACCGATCGCCAGGATGCCCAGGTGGACCGATCGGATGCCGTAGAAGCAGAGCAGAGCTCCGATGAGCGCAACCACGATGCCGTTCATCAGAACCCCTTTCGACCGGATCCAGAGGGTGTCGCACCTGCCACAGTAATCGCGCAGCTACCGGCGAGAGTAGGGAATGTCGGCCGGAGTCTTCTCACCCGTATCGGGCGATTCCCGGGCGATCATTCCCACGCCTCATCCGGCCGGTCGCCGAATATCCCGTACCGCGGCGGTGGGCCCGCCTGCGCGGAGAACGCCCGGCGCACCGTGGCGCGTGGTTACAGCAGGCGCTCCCGGCCGTAGGTCGCGAATTCGGCCTCCCATGCCTTCCTGTCCGCCGCCGTCATGAGCTCGTATTCGGGTTTGCCGCGGCCGACCCACCGATAGACGACATCGTCGGTGCGCCACGCCTGCTCCTGCAGTTGGCGTTTGAGGACCTTGTTGGACCCGGTGACCGGCAGATTCGCCGACACCCGAAGCAATCGGGGCGTGCCCTTGGTGCCGAGATCCCTTTGCGCGCCGAGGAATTCGGCGAACTCACGCACATCGAACGAATCCGGGCCGGCGACCTCCACGGCGGCCATGACCAGGTCACCGGATCGGGGGTCCGGGACGCCGAACGCGGCCGCGGCGATGACCGCGGGGTGTCGGCGCAACACCTGTTCGATCATCAGGGCGGAGGTGTTCTCACCGTCGACGCGAATCCAATCTCCCTTACGCCCGGCGAAATACAGGAACCCGTCGGTATCGATGTAGCCGAGATCTCCGGTCCAATACCAGCCGTTGCGAATGCGTTCGGCATCGGCGGCGTCGTTCTTGTAATAGCCCTCGAAGGCCAGCGCGCCGGCTTTGTCGATCATCTCGCCGATCGCCTCGTCGGGGTTGCGAACCCGGCCGTATTCGTCGAGTTCCGCACGCGCGCATTCGCGCAGCGTATCCGGATTCACCACCGCGACACCGGCATGCGCGGGCCGGCCGAGGGCCGCGGGTGGGGCGTTCGGATCCAGGGCCGCCAGGGTCGCGCCCTCGCTGGAACCGTAGCCCTCGAACAATTCGGCGCCGAAGCGGCGCCGGAATTCGGCCTGATCGGCCACCGATGCCTCGGTGCCGAAACCGCGCACCAGATTGTTGTCGCCGTCCTGCGGTGTTTCGGGTGTGGCGAGCAGATATCCCAGCGCCTTGCCGACATAGGTGAAGAAGGTCGCACCGAAATAGCGGATGTCCGGAAGGAATTGGGAGGCAGAGAATTTCGGCGTCAGGCATACCGTCGCGCCGACCGTCAGCGCCGGCGCCCACAACGCCATGATGGCATTGCCGTGGAACAGCGGCATACAGCAGTAGTCGACATCGTCACGGACGTGGCCGTATTTGTCCCGCGCCGCGTACGCGACCATGGCAAGGCGGCGCTGAGTGCATTTCACCGCTTTCGAGGTGCCGGTGGTGCCGGAGGTGAACAGCAACAGCAGCAGCGCGTCCGGGCCGCCCGCGGCCGCCGGTTCCACTCGGTGGGCGTCGACGAGCGCGGCATATCCGGGGTCGTCGACCAGCAGGTACCGGTCGCCGGGAAGGTCGAGGTCCAATTCGCGCAGGCGCGCCATCCCGGCCGTGTCGGTGACGATCAGCTGGCAGTCGACATATCGGATATCCGCCGCCAGCTGCGCGTCACCGCGGGTGGGATTCAGGCCGGCGACCGCGGCCCCCGCCAAGGCCGCCGCCCCCAGCCAGAACACGAAGTCGGGAACATTGTCCAGCAGGACCCCGATATGGAAGGGCCCGTCGCGGCGCAGCGACCGCGCCAGATCGGCACGGGCGGCCGATTCCCGGACCACCGCGTCCCAGGTCCAGTCGCGGTCGCGGGTGCGCAGCCCGAGCCGCTCGTCCCCGATCCGGTCGAGCAGCAGGGTCGCGATATCCGTGCGGCGCACGTCCGCGATCGCGTGGGATGGTTCGGTCATTTCCGTATCGCCTTCCATCAGCCGAGTCTGGTCGTTGTCACGCCTTCGAGTGCACGAGTTCGACGTATTCGCTCGGCAATTCGCCGAAACTCAATTTCCGGATCTCCACCGGACCGGAGTGATACGAGTCCTCACCGACGATCCGTCCTTCCGCGTCGACGGGCCACAGCAGCAGTTGCCGGAATACGACCAGATAGTCGGCCGCGGTGTCGTCGACGGGAATGCCGATCCGGGCGGCGTACGCACCCGGATAGATCTGTTTGAGAAAGCCCTCGGTCACCACACAGTGATCGTCGACGACCAATCGGTCCAGGGCGTATTCGAGGATATTGCTCCGGCTCGCGACGAAATCCGAATAGTAGGTGTGCACGCCGTCCCATCCCTTCGGGCCGACATCCTGTCCGTCGTTCCAGAAGTGGTAGGCCGGTTCGGGCACCAGCGTCCGCATGAGGCCGTCCAGATCCGGCTGCGCTTCGGCCTTCATATGTTCGATGACGATCTCGAGGACCTGCCGGTGCCGTGCGTTCGTGGTGGTGGCGAGCCGCTCTTCCAGCGGAGCCCAGGTACGGTTCGGATCGATGACTGCCATGTCGAAACTCCTTCTGTCGCTGCCGATCATGACCGAACCGAGTGATCCGGATCACCCGCCGTCCGTCGCCGGATGGACCGCATTCATCCGACACGCGTCGGATCGGGGTGCCCGGGCACCTCCGGATCCGCGGCGAGTTCGGCCGAGGACAGGGCGATGCGGCGCACCATCAGTGCGAGCGTGGCCATGAAGCGGTCGAGCGCCTCGTCGACATCCCAGCCCATCACCGCCTCGACCTGCGCGATACGCGCGGCCACGGTGCTGTGATGCAGATGCAGTTCCGCCGCGGTGCGGCGCAGCGATCCGAAGACGCAGAACGCCTCGAGCGTGTCGACGGCGAGCGCTCCGGCCTCGGTGGCGGCGAATGCGTTGACCCGCAACACATCCGAGACGCCCAGCAGGCGCCGCACCGGAAGCTCACCGAGGAGAGCGAGTGATCCGAGGCGTTCGTACGCGACCACCCGGCGCCCGTGCCAAGTCGAGGAGGCGAAACGCAACGCCCGCCGCGCCTGCTCCCACGACGCGGCGGCCGCATACGCCGGCAGCCGCTCCCCGATCCCCACCCACGGCCCGCCGGCACCCCGGCGCGATGCCGGAAATTCCTGCACCACAGCCGAATTCAGCACATCCGACAGCTCTCTGCAGGCTTCCCGGTCCTGGATCAGCACCGCGGTGGTCGCGCCGATCAGCGCCGAGCGCACCAGCCGGGCCCGGGCACCGATGATCCGGACCGCTTCCGCCGCACCGGGTCCCGACACCGCGAGCACCCGCATCGGCTGCGCCGGATCGATCCCGAGCAGGCGCATGGCCCGCACGCGATCCTCGCGCCGCTGCTTCTCCGACAGCACCACCTCCAGCAGCGCGGGATCGTCCAGACCTGTCGGCCCTGCCACCGAACCCCGCACCGCCACCACCCGCAGGCAGTGCCGCAGCCGATCCACCAGGACGGCATCGAGGCCGTGCGCGGCGCCGGTCCGCTCCAGCCACACCGCCGGTTCCCCGGTCTCCTGCGGCGGCGCCACCGCCGGGAGCGGACGGCCCGCCGCGTCGTAGCGAATCACCGTGCCGGACGGCCAGCTCGCACCCGCCGGACATTCGGCCAGTAGCGCCGCGGCGCGAACCACGGCATCGGCATTGGCGTCGGATTCATCGAAACCGTCGAAGTATCGGATCAGCCGCAGCACGGCGTCGGGGTCCGCACCGAGGTCGCGCAATCGCGGCGCCTCGGTACCCGGCTCGTCCATTCGCCACCTCCACTCCGGCGAGATATCCGCTCAGAATGGCAAGAGTGTGGCCGCCGGCCGGGCGATTCCGGCGAATCCTCCCGCTGGGTGGGCCGTCGGGCGATGGCGCCGTTGGCGGCGAGCACTTCGCCACCGCCCTCGTCGCCAACGTCCTGCACGACACAGCCACGCGAGCGGACGGGCGAAAACCACTCGGAGAGGAACGAATACACTCACCACGTCCGCGAGCTGATCGACCGATGGGAGTGCCGTGCCGTTCACGCCACCCGAGCCGTGCGCGCACGGAGTGCTCACAGTCGCCGACGGGCGCGACATCCATGGGCGGGCAACAGCCGAATCGCCCCGTCCGCCTGCTCCCCGCGTCCAGGATGCGCCGACGACGACTGAGCGCGTGCGGTGGACGATCGCCGAATCCGGGAGGTGGGGCGCATGAAGGCGACGTGGGGGCGGATCGCGCTCGAATCGCTTGCCGTGGTCGCGACCCTCGTGGGCGCCGGCGGTGTGGCGCTGCATTTCAGCCGGACCGAGTCGCGGTGGCTGGTTCTGGCGGCGTCGGGTGCGCCGTATCTGATGTGCGCCGCGGTGGCCGGGGTGGTGTTGTTCGCTGCCGCGAAGCGGTGGGCCGGGGTCGCGGTGGCCATTGCCGTTGCGGGCGTGGCGATCTGGACCCAAGCGCCGTTGTATGTGGGCCACTCCCCCGGCGATCACGGCACGCCGGTGACGGTGATGCAGAGCAATCTGCTTTTCGACGGTGCCGATCCGCAGGCGCTGATCGAGCAGGTGCGCGATCGCAAGGTCGACATACTCACCGTCGAGGAACTGACTCCGGCCGCGGTGCACGCGCTCGAGGGCGTGGGCCTGGACCGGTTGCTGCCGTATCGGTACCTCTCGCCCGGGCGGACCGCCACCGGTACCGGGATCTGGAGCGCCTATCCCCTCTCCGACACGGTGGAATACGACGGATTCGTCCTGAACCAACTCTCCGCGACCGCGACCGTCCCGGGGGCCGGACCGGTCACCGTGTACGCCTTCCATCCGGTGCCCCCGATCTCCGGGACACACCTGTGGGCCGACGAATTGTCCCGGCTACGAGCCATTCTCGACCGTGCGCCCGCGGATCGGCCGGTGATCGTCGGCGGCGATTTCAACGCGACCTTCGATCACGCCCAGTTCCGCGCGATGCTCTCGGGCCGGTTCCACGACGCGGCCGAACAGGAGGGCGCCGGCCACCTCGTCACCTATCCCACCGACAAGCGCTGGCCACCACTGGTCGGGATCGACCATATCCTGGTCGCCGACGGCCACGCGGACAGCGTCGACACGTTCCGCCTGCCCGGCGCCGACCACAAGGCGCTGATCGCGCAACTGCGCCTGGGCCGCCCGCAATAGCCCCGATCGGCTCCGGCCGGTTGTCGGTGCCGGCCGCTATCGTCCGCCTATGCACCCGGCCACCGCAGTCGTCGCGGACATCGTCGCAGCGATCACCCCGCTCGATGCCCTCGAGCAGGAGCACATCCGGGAAACGCTGTCGTGGCTCGCCGGCACCGACGACATCTTCCGGCGGGAACCTCCGGCCACGCCCCCACAGCACCTGGTGTCGTATGTGGTGGTCGTCGATCCGGACGCTCGTGCGGTCCTGCTCGGCGCCCACCGCAAGTCCGGACTACACCTGCCGATGGGCGGTCACGTCGATCCGGGCGAACACCCGCTGCACACCGCGCGACGAGAAGCTGCCGAAGAGCTCGGAACGGATGCCCATTTCACCGTCGTCGGCGAACGCCCGCTGTTCCTCACCAGCACCCGCACAGTCGGAACTCACCCGCACCGCGACATCTCCCTCTGGTACGTGATCCGCGGCCACCACGACCACCCCTTCGAGCTCGACCCCCGAGAATTCGCCGACGGCCGCTGGTGGGAGATCGACCGCGACACCAGCCCCGACTCCGACCCCCACATGAGCCGCTTCCTCACCAAACTACGCATCACGCTGGCCTCGTAGCGGCGCGCCGGCAGCCCTGATCGCGGACGACCACGCGTCCCGAGTCCGCCGACGAAAGACGATCAGGGTTTGTGTTCCTCGAGGTGGGTCCAGTATCCGGGGGCGTAATACGTGTACTTCGTCGCGGTGTAGACCGCCAGCACTCCCCCCTCGAGGAATTTGAAATTGTCCTCCGGGTCGGGGAAGGACTGTTCTCCTCGGTCCGGCCCACTCGCTGTCGTGTATACGCGGAAAGGCATGACATCCACGGTATCCCTCTGGCGGGAACGGCGGACCGCACTGACCGTCTTCTATACCAACGATGTTCCGAGCGCCTGGCGCCGCCGCATATCCTCGATATCCGTCGAACGACCCCGGCCGAAAGGCCCGGCTCATCGGCTCGGACTCCCGATTCGACAGCCGCCGAACGGGTACGCGCACGGCATGAATGACCCCGAGAACACCGACGCCGAACAGGACGATCAGGAAACCCAGGGCAAGCGCACAGTAGACGCGCCGCCGGAGCACTCCGGCAAACTCGCCGGGCCCGGCCCCGCCCGCGACCAGAAGGAAGACCCCGACACCTGACCCCCGCGAACCTGTGCCATTCGAGGGGGACGGTGTGCTGTCGCAGCGACCGAGGATCGGCGCAGGGCCGAGACCCGCGTTCCCGGTGATATCCGCGGCGAGCGATATCCGACCGGGAACGCGGGGTACCGCCGCTAGTTGTATTCGTAGAACCCGCGACCGGTCTTGCGGCCCAGCCGGCCCGCGTCGACCATGCGACGCAGCAGCGCCGGGGGTGCGTAGTGCGGCTCGGCGAATTCGCCGTAGAGCGATTCGGCGGCGGCGAGCGCGATGTCGAGGCCGACGGTGTCGAGGAGGGTGAGCGGGCCCATCGGGTAGCCGCAGCCGCCCTTCATCGCGGCGTCGATGTCCTCGGCGCTGGCGTAGCCCGACTCCAGCATCCGCACCGCCTGGCACAGGTACGGGATCAGCAGCGCGTTGACGATGAATCCGGAGCGGTCACCGGCCTGCACGGTGGTCTTGTGCAGGGTGTTCTTCGCGTAGTCGGTGACGGCGGCGGCGGTCTCCGGCGAGGTGACCAGCGTCGAGATCACCTCCACCAGCGGCATCACCGGCACGGGGTTGAAGAAGTGCAGGCCGACGACCTGTTCGGGACGCTGCGTGGCACCGGCGACCTTGATCACCGGGATCGAGGAGGTGTTGGTGGCGAGGATGCCGGCCGGCTTCACGATCTTGTCCAGCTTGCCGAAGATCTCGTACTTCAGCGACTCGATCTCCGGAGCGGCTTCGATGACCAGGTCACGGTCGGCGAACTCCTCGATGTCGAGGGTCACCCGCACCCGGGCGAGCACGGCGTCGGCCTCGTCCTGGGTGATCTTGCCCTTCGTCACTCCCCGCGAGATCGACGATTCGATGCGCTTGTGCGCCGCCTCGGCGAAGTCCGGCGTCGTCTCCAGGACGAGAACCTCGCTCCCGGCCTTCGCGCACACCTCGGCGATTCCCGCACCCATGGTTCCGCCACCGATCACACCGATCAGCTTCACAGTCGTCTCTCCCACCATCTCGGTTCGAACTCTTTCGCGCTCATTATCGCTGCTCGGGTAGTTGGAACAGGTTGCGGGCAAACCTGGGGGCCCGGCAACCGCTCCGTCACCGGCCTCGCCGCACTGTGGGGCGATCGGTGATGTCGCTGCTCGATCGGCTCGTCTCGCTCCAACGGCGATCCAGCACGACGACAACCAGCGCGGCAGCGGTGAAGGCGGCGCTGCAACCGCGCCGGTCGCTCAACGACCGGCGGCAACTCCACTCACAACGCCGCCCGGCCCACAGGCCGAGCGGCTACCGTTCGGATGCCTCCGGAGAACTCACCCCGCCACCTTGACAACGCGTATCGAAGCGGAGGCGAGGCGGCCGGAAATCGAAGGGGCCCGGCAATACTCGTCCTAGTCGAGCCGGTCCGCGCGCTCACGCAACAACGCTTGTTCGGCGGCGTTGGCGGTGAGAGCGGCGGCGCGCAGGTAGGCGGCGCGGGCGTCGGCCGGGCGGTCCAGCTGCGCGAGGAAGTGGGCGCGCACGGCGTACAGCAGATGGTAGGAGTCGAGTGTGCCGGTCGCGGCCACCGCGTCGACGAGATCGAGGCCCGCGGCGGGGCCGTGCACCATGGCCACCGCGACGGCGCGATTCACCTCGACGACCGGCGACGGGAAGCGTTCGGCGAGAACGGCGTACAGCCCGGCGATACGCCGCCAGTCGGTGTCCTTCGAGGTGGCGGCCATGGCGTGCGCGGCGGCGATGGCCCCCTGCAGGGCGTAGCGGCCGGGCGGAACACCACGACTCATCGCCAGGTTGTGGGCCCGGCCGAGGGCGGCGAACCCGCGGCGGATGGACAGCTGATCCCAGCGGCTGCGGTCTTGATCGGGTAGCAGCACAAGCTGTTTCGTCGCGTCGCTGCGCGCGCCGGTACGCGAGGCCTGCAATTCCAGCAGGGCGGCCAGACCGAATGCTTCCGGCTCGCGGGGCATCAGCCCGGTGAGGATACGCGCCAATCGCAGTGCGTCGTCGCACAGTTCGGCGCGCACCCAGTTCTCGCCGGAGGTGGCGGCGTACCCCTCGTTGAAGATCAGATAGACGACCTCCAGCACGGATTCCAGCCGATCGTCCAGCTGCGGACCCGACGGAACCTCGTAGGGCAGCTTCTTCTCGGCGATCGTGCGTTTGGCTCGCACGATCCGTTGTGCCACCGTGGTTTCCGGCACGAGATACGCGCGGGCGATCTCGTCGGTCGTCAGGCCGCCGACCATGCGCAGCGTCAATGCCACCCGCGCCGGTTGCGACAACGCGGGATGGCATGCGGTGAACACCATGCGCAGCAGGTCGTCGTCGATGTCGTCCGCCGGTTGCTCGTCGGCCTGTTCGGTGAGCAGGTCGTGCCCGAGCATGGGCAGTTTGCGGGCGAAGGTGGCGTCGCGCCGGATCCGGTCGATGGCACGGTGTTTCGCGGTGAGCATCAGCCAGCCGCCCGGATTCGGCGGAATCCCGTCGCGCGGCCACTGCTCCAGGGCCGCCAGATGTGCGTCCTGGGCGAATTCTTCGGCGGTGGCGATGTCACCGACCAGCCGGGTGAGTCCGGCCACCAGTTTCGGCCATTCGATGCGCCAGGCCGCCTCCACGGCCCGAGCCGCCGCTGAGCGGCCGTCCGCGCCGGCGCGCGAACGACCGCTCACCTCGGGTGACGACATCGCGTCAAGCCTGGTCGTCGAGCTGACGAATCTCCAGTTCGATATCCCATTCCGGCCCGTGCAGCCGCAGAAACCGCGAACCCCATTCCACGGCTTCGTCCTGCGAGCGGGTCTGCACGAGGCAGTATCCGCCGATGACCTCCTTGGACTCGCTGAACGGGCCGTCGAGCACGCGCTGCTTGCCGTGGGTCTGGCGAACCCGGACGCCTTCCTCGACCGGTCGCAGTCCCGCCGTGTCGAGCAGGACTCCGGCCTTGGTCATCTCCTCGAGCAGTGCGCCCATACTCTCGGCCATGGCGGGATCCGGACCCTGCGCCGGCGCGGCCGTGGGATCGAGACGGATCAGCATCAGATAGCGCATGTCCGCATCCTTCCTCATCGCACCTGGTAGCGCAGATACACTGCGCCCGAACCGAACGTCTTCGACTCCAGCAGATCGAGGTCCAGTTTCGCCTTGTCGTGAAATACCGGTGTGCCGGAACCGAGCGTGACCGGATGGACGACGATGCGGAATTCGTCGACCAGACCCATATCGATGAACGAATGCACCAGCTTCGGACTGGCATAGATCGCGATCACGCCGCCCTCCTCGCGCTTCAGCGCCTCGATCTGCGCGGCGACGTCGCTGCTGATCAGCCGGGTGTTGTTCCAGTCGGCCGACTCCAGCGTGGTGGAGCAGACGATCTTGTCCACGGCGTTGACCCATTCGGCGTGCCTGCGCTCGGCCGGCGAACTCTCGGCCTTCGGATGCTGCGACCAGTACCCGAACATCCCCAGGTAGGTCTCCCGCCCGTAGACCGCGGTGTCGAAGTCGGCCTGAATCCGCTCGGCATACGCCTGCAACTCGTCGTCGTAGGCGCGGAAGGTGAACTCGAATCCCAGGTTCTCACCGGAGGAGGCGTAACCGTCCAGCGTCATGTGCTCGAAAGCCACCACTGTGCGCATGCTTGTGTCCTTCCAGGGGTGGGCTGCCTCTCAGCCCCTCACCTACCCCTCGAACGGCACACCCCCGGAATCGACATCACCGCGAAAGAATTTTTTCGCGTTCGTCCGCGTCCTGAGCCCGACGCGAGTCAGGGACACCGGACCTGCCTACGGGCCGGCGACCGGGCTGAGGCAGCTGGCCGGCGGGTCGACGAAGATGCAGAGCGCGGGCGCGTGGGTGGGGCGGTAGTCGGCGGGGACGCCGCCCGCGGCGACGATCTGCGCGTAGGTGCCGACGGCGTCGGTGGGGCGGCGGGTGAGGGAGGGGTCGGTGCGCACGTCGACGGTGTAGAGGCCGAAACGCGGTGTGTAGCTGCCCCATTCGTAGTTGTCGGTGAGGCTCCAGTAGTTGTAGCCCATCACGTTCATCCCGTCGGCCTTGGCGCGTTGCAGCCAGTAGACGGTGTCGCGGAGGTGGTCGCTGCGGGTGTAACCGTCGCCGCGGGGCAGGCCGTTCTCCGTGGGCATGCCGTTCTCGACGATATACAGCGGCTTGCCCGGGAACCGGCGCGAATAGTGTTGCAGCGCATAGTAGATGCCCTCGGTGCGCAGCGGCATCTCCCAGATGCGCGGGCCGGGCAGGGACGGCATCGCGGAACCGGTGGCCCGTCCGATCGCGCTGTACAGCGACTGCGCCGGGTCGAATCCGAAGTAGTAGTCGACGCCGACGTAGTCGAGCCGGGCGCCGATCCGGTCCGCCAGCTCGCCGTTGACCTGGTCCTCCGCGCCCGCGACATAGCCGACATTGGCGGTGACCTGAGCCCCGGGCTGCTTCTGATGGATGTAGTCGTAGCTGGCGTTGTGCACGTCGACGATCCCGTTCAGCATCGCGCCGGCATCGGCGCCGGCCTCGCGAACCTCGTTCTGAATGTACGCGACGGGTTCGTTCACGGTGACCCACAACGGGTTCCGCGAGGAGTACCGATCGACGACGGCCCGCATGTTGGCCAGCCAGTCCCCCACCATGCCGGGATTGCGCCAGCCGCCCCGGTCCGCCTCCCAGCCCGGATACACCCAGTGGTCGAGGGTGATCATCGGCCGCATTCCGGCGCGCACGATGCTGTCGACGACCGAATCGTAGAAGCGAAACGCGTTGTCGTCCCACTTCCCGGGCGTGGGCTGCAGCCGCGCCCATTCGATCCCGACCCGGAACACCCGCATGCCCATATCGGCGGCCAGCCGGATGTCGGAGTCGTAGCGGTCGACGAAGTCGACCGAATCCTGCAGTGGTTCGTAGCCGGGGTTGCGAGCGATATAGCGAGTCCAGTTGCTGTCGGGGGAATGCCCTTCGGACTGGAAACCGGAACTTGCCACGCCCCAGAGGAAACCGGAGTCGAGCGACGAGAGCGCCGCCGCCCGCATCGGTGGGCCGGCCAGGGCCGGAGTGCCGGTCAGCAACACCGACGCAACAGCGACGAACACGGCCGAGACAGTGCGAAGAACCCGGGATCGCATCAGGCCAGGGTAACGAATACATCCTCTCCGCGCTGGTGATCGGTCACCACTACGTCACCGTCACAATGGTTTACGTCTGCGCACCAGCGACCCGCGAGCATCACACCGCTCGCGGGTCGTACCGCACCGGGCAGCGGTCAGCGGCCCGGTTCCGGGCTGGTCAGATCGCTTTCTCTGCCAGGCGGTCCGCGACCCACATGTCGATCTCCCGCAGCGCGGCCGCGGCCATACCCGTGGAGCGAGCGGTGAAGGCGTGTGTGGACTCGGGGTAGACGCGGACGTCGACATCGTTGACCGCGGCGGAGAGCCGGGCGGCCAGCGCGAGATTGTCGTCGAGAAGGATGTCGAGCTGCCCGACCACCAGCAGCGCCGGCGGCAGGTCGGCGAGGTTTCCGTAGAGAGGAGAGATGTCGGGATCGGTACGGTCCACGACGTGGCCGGCATAGGCTTCGATGAAATAGTCGTCGGCGTACAGCTTGCCCCCGGGAGATCGCCCGCTCAGGTCGTAGGCGCCGTACTGCAGGACGGCCCCTACGCACCGATCGGCCAGTCCCCGATCTCGCAGACGCAGCAGCGTGGTCACAGCCAGAGTGGCTCCCGCCGATGCTCCGCCGACGACGAATGCGGTTGTGCCGAACAACGATTCCGCCCGTTCCACGAGCCACAGCGCCGCGGTGTCGCAATCGTCGGGTGCGGCGGGCCAGGGATGTTCGGGTGCCAGTCGATAGTCGACGCTCACCACTGCCACGCCGAGCGTGTCGGCCAGCACGGCGTTGCGCGCATCACCGCTCGCCGCCGAGCCGAGATAGAAACCGCCGGCGTGAATATCGAGGTACGCGCCGCGAATCTCGGTGTCCCGGGGAACGGTGATCCGCACCGGAACTCGATGACCACCGACTTCGGCGATGTGCTCGGTGGCCCTGGCGCCCGACGCCGCGCGGGACGCGGTATGTCTCGCCCGAACCCGCAGCAATTCCTCGAAATCGGCAGGTCCCGCAACCGCTTTCGAGGCGGCGTTGAACTGCCGGCTCTCCTCGACATGCGCATCGAGTTTCGCATCGATCAGCCACTTCAGTCCGATTTCCATAGTCCTCCTCATGGACGCGCATACCCTGCGGCACCGATTGGCGGCCGCCTCGGCACACATCGTTTTCGAACAACCTCATGTTGTTCACCCGGATGCAATCAGGGAGAGGAGACCCGGATCAAACAACCGGATGCGCCGGTACGCACAACCATTGGTTGAACATGCAGCTGAGCGGTTCACAACTACTCGTCCCAGCCTGCTCGGGTTCCCACCACATTCAGGCTGTCGCCGGCCACTCCCGTTGTCCCACCACGCTCAGGCGAACCTGCGGGCATTCGCACTGCGACGACCACCGTGCGCGCGCAACGCCGGTTCCGGCAGACTGGGCGGATGGCACATTCCGCCACGTACCGCCCCACGCCTGCCGATCTCGCCGCCGCGAAGGACCGGACCATTCCCGATCTGGTGGCACCCGACCTGCGGGTGCTGTTCTGCGGTATCAATCCGGGACTGTGGTCGGGCGCGACCGGCCACCATTTCGCCCGCCCCGGAAACCGCTTCTGGCCCGCGCTGTTCCGGTCCGGTTTCACACCGCGCCTCTTCCGTCCCGACGAGCAGAAGGAACTGCTCGAACTCGGGATCGGCATCACCAATGTCGCCGCACGAACGACGGCGAAGGCCGACGAACTCACGGCCGAGGAATTGCGCGAGGGCGGCCGCGCGCTCGCCGAGCGAGTCCGGCACTACCGCCCACGCGTCCTGGCCGTCCTCGGCCTGGGCGCCTACCGCACCGCATTCGGCCGCCCGCGAACCACGGTCGGTCGCCAACCCGAAACCCTCGGCACCACCCAGATCTGGGTGCTCCCCAACCCGAGCGGCCTCAACGCCCACTACACCCTCGACGCCCTGGCCGCCGAATTCCGTACCTTGCGAGAAGCGACCGAAACCGGCTGAGGTAGGGGTTTCGCTGCCACCCCGGTCGAGCACGGCGGCACCATTCACGGGCGAATTGTCACCCGATCCGAACGACTCGTGCCCAGTCGGGCGGCCGTGCCGGAACGTAATCCGGATCGGCTTCGTTCCACGGCCGCTCCCGCCCCAGCAAGCCCAGGACCGTCCGGCACGCGGGCCGGGCCGCCGGCCACGGCGTGTGACCGTCGGTCAGGACCACGATCACGTCCGGACGGGCTTGCCCGCGTAGCGCTTCGGCGAACCCCGCGCGCAGATCCGTGCCCCCGCCACCGACCAGCTCGATACCGTCCGCGCGGCACAGGGGCTGCGCGATCCGAGCCGCGGCGTCGCACGACAGGACCCTGACGAGATCGCGTCGACCGCCCACGGCACGCAAGATCGCCAGCGTTTCCAGCAGGGCGCTGCCCAGTTCCGCGTCGCTGACCGACCCCGAGGTGTCGATGACCACACTGACCCGCGGCGGGGTGTGCCGCAGACTCGGTAGCACCACGCCGGGCACTGCGGTTGATCGCCGAGCCGGCCGGCCATAGGTGTAGTCGTCGCCGGCGCCGGACGCCGAGACCGCGGAGTGGATGGCCCCGCGCAGCAGGTCGCGCCACGGCTGCGGCGGATGCAATGCCTCCTCCGCCCAGCGCCGCCATCCTCGGGGCGCGTTACCCGGGCGACCGTCGATGCCCTGCGCCACGCGGAACCGGACCGCGTCGCGTTCCTGATCGCTGAGGCCGTTCGCACCGTCCGGCCCGTACTCCCATGCGCGGTCCCGTCCGTCGGCACCGCTGCCGCAATCCAGCCAGGCCATATCCTGTGTGTGGCACCCCAAGCGGAATTGACACAGATAGTCCTCCATCAGTTCACCGCTGCGCAGTCCCAGACTTGCCGGTACGACAGCGCCTTCGGGCTGAACCAATCCGTCACCGAACGCGTCGTCGTTGATCTCGGCGTCCGCGGCGATATTCATGCGCAGTCGTTCCGCAGGACCGGTCAGCTCGTGCTCGCGAGCGAATCGGTCACTGCGCCCGTGATGGTCACGCAGCAGATGCGAAACCTCGTGTACCAGAATCGAAGCCAGTTCCTCCACCGTGGTGCGGTCGACGAACACCGGCGATACGTAACACCGCCAATACCGGTCCACACCCATCGTCGGCACCTCGCGCGACTCGACGAGGTGCAGCGCGTACAGGGCGGTGGCCAGATAGGGGCGGGCCCGCGCGGCCAGCAGGCGGGCGGCGCAGAGCTTGTCGAAATCCACGACCGTGGCCCCGGCCGTCATCGTCCGGCCTGCGCGGCAACGCGTTCCGCGGCGCGATCCGCCTGTCGGGACACCGACACCATTCCGGCGAGTTGCTCGATCGATGCCGGTATCTCCCACTGGTCGCGACGCAGTGCGGCAAGAGTGGTGGCGGGAACGACCACCAGATCCGGTGCTCCGGTCTCGACGGCCTTCGCCAGCAGCGCCCAGGCCGCGTCCCAGCGCGACTTCTCCGGTTGCCGCCGGACCGCCGCCACCACGGCGTCGAGCACCGCTTGGCGCAGGTCGCCGCGTTCCGGCAGGCGGGCGGCACCCGGATCGGCGAGTAGTTGCTCGGGGTCGGGAAGGTCCATCCGGTCGATGCTGGTCAGCAGTTCGAAGCCGGGGCCGTCACCGACGGTCCCACGGACCAGCAGCGAAACCACATCCCGGCCGACGCCGGCCGCGGTCGCGAAGGCGATCAGTCGCAGTGTCATGTCCCAGCTGCGCGGCGACGGCCAGGCGCCGCCCCGGCGTGCCTCACCGCTGGGCATCCGATGCACCAGCGCGGGCCGGGCCGCGAGCAGCCCGCACACCGCGCGCCGCGCGAAAGCGACTGCCTCCGGGAACTTTTCGGGGTCCAGCGTGGGCAGACTCGCGCGGGGCCAGACTCCGCCCAGTCCGCGCACGACCACATCGGGGTCGTGAGTCCAGGTGAGATGGACGAATCGGTTGGCCAGCGGCGGGCTCAATTCCCAGCCGTCCGCCGCCGAGGAGCGCGGGTTGGCGGCAGCGACGATGCGGACACCGGCCGGCAGCCGCAGCGCGCCGATCCGGCGTTCCAGGACGAGCCGCAGCAGCGCCGCTTGCACCGCGGGAGGTGCGGTCGACAGCTCGTCCAGGAAGAGCAACCCCCGACCGGCGCGCACGAGCCGTACCGCCCAATCCGGCGGAGCGAGCGGCACACCGTGTGCCGCGGGATCCTCGCCGACGACAGGCAGGCCCGAGAAGTCGGACGGCTCGTGCACACTCGCGATCACGGTGGTCAGCGGCAGGTCCAAGGTTTCGGAGAGCTGTGTCAGGGCCGCGGTCTTCCCGATTCCGGGTTCGCCCCATAGGAGCACCGGAAGATCGGCGGCCACGGCTAAGGTCAGCGCCTCCAGTTGGATGTCGGAGCGCGGCTCGGTGGTCGCCTCGTTCACCAGGGTCAACAGTTCAGCGGCGGCGTCGAGGCGGGCGGCGCCGACCCGTGCCGTGGTGGAAACAGGTGTGGTCATGGATGAATCACCTTCGGGGTCAAAAGTATTGGGCACCTGTGCGGTCAGCGCGACATCGCGTGCCGCGGATGGGTGCGGTAGGAGGGCGTGCGCCGTTTCGCCGGCAGAGGCGGCTCAGCGGGATCGGACAGCGGGGTGCGGAATTGCCGGTACGTGCTCTCCCGCTGTGCAGCCGCCTCCAGTTCGTCTCGCAACGCACCCGCACGCAACCGTGCCTCGGGGCCGAGCAGGTTCTCGACGACCGCCAAAGCACCGGCGATATCTCCGTGACGCAACCGCTCCCGGACGCCGGCAAGGCAATCCGGCCGGCGGTGCGCCCGGTCGATCGCTTGCAGGCAGGGCAGCGGTGTGCCGGACAGTGCGACGAGCAGTTCCTCTCGCCGGATCTCGGCCGGGCTGTGATCGAGCGCGGTCAGCTCACCGTCCACCAGTGCGATGCGGTGCTGCTCTCCCCGGCACAGCACCAGGTGCGGACCACCGTGCCGCTCCGCGGCGAATGATGTGGCCGCCGGGGAGAACTCCGGTACAAGCGCCGAAGCGACCAGCGGATGAAGACGATCGGCCGTGATCGCACCGGCACGCAACAGTGCCAGATCGGGAAGGACCCAGGTCGCCGCATACGGCAGGACCGGGAGCGCGGGCACGGCGCCACGCGGGTATTCCTTCGTGAGCCGCAGCGCGGGAGGATCCCCTTGATACTCGAGGATCACCCGATGTCGCGCGCCGAATCGCACCAGCAGTGGTCCGCGCCGATATCCGTCGGCGCACAGCAGCAACTCCGCCTCGGCTGCCCACCGATCGACAGCACTCCCCGGCGGGGCGAGCTCCGCGACCCCGCGCTCCGTTTGGCCGGTGCCGGCTGTTCGGCCTGTCCCGCAACGTATTCCGAGTTCACCGGCTCGGCGCGCATCCCAGAGGTGACGGTGCAGGTCGAATCGGAAACGGCGGTTGGGGCGAGGATGCGGATGCGAGCCGATACCCCCGCCCGGGCAGGATTCGTCCCACATCGCCAAGCTGATGCGTTGCCCGGAGTCCGCCCAGGCCGGGGCGGTGCGGACGACGAGATGCACGAAACGTGCTCTGGGACATCGTTTTCCGTGCTCTCCAGTGGGGTACCGAGCCAGCGTCGTCGTGAGGCCGGGCCGTAACAAGCCATCGGAGGCGACCCTCGGCATATGCCAGCGCAGCAGATCCGGCGCGAGATGCCGCAGATCGCCCAGCACTCGGGCGGCGAGTTCGCTGCCGTGGGTACGTGCCAGTGCGTGTGGATCCACATCGACATCGACGCCGGCCGCGGCACATGCTCCGGCCCAGTCCCCGGCACGACGCCGGGTCGTCGCGGTCTCGATCATGGAGGGCGGTACGGCGAACTCGCGTATCCGCAGCCAGAAGGGAATTCGGGAATCGTTCCCGTTCGCGGTCACAGGGTGCATCAGCACTCACCTGGCGCGAACGAGACCCCCAATCCTGTGTCGAAATGAGTCATCATCGCGGTCGATGATACCCCCTCCGGAGAAGACGAAGCCACGCAGTGCCAGGAACCGCATACCGCCGACCGCGCCCGTGACGGCGAGGACGGCGCTCGCCTGTGCCAGGTCGCCGAGGCCGGGTGCCCAGAACCGGAGTCCGGCGAGTGCTGCCGTGCTGATCACCACCCCGATGAGCGCCAGGCCGCCGCCCTCCCACTGCGCGGTGAACCAGCCGACGCGGCCGGCCGCTCGGAAGGTGAGCCGACGGTGCATGTCGTTCGCGATCGCTGTACTGACCAGTGAGCCGGCGATATTCGCGACCAGCGGGCCGAGTCCGCTCATGCCCAGGAACAGCAGGGCGTAGGCGATATTGGCGGCGCCACCGACCAGGGCGAAGCGGATCAACTGGGCGACGGCGTGATCACTTCGCAGATACTGCCATCCGCGATCGAGCCACCGCGAGCGCACCGTCTGCGGAAGCCCGGCACCGAGGGGCGGATCGGAACGCCCGGTGAAGGGCGTGTCCCACACGGCATTCCGCGCTCCGAAGGTGGCAAGTGCTCCGCTGTTCATGGAAACACTGTCTTCCACGCCGCTGTCACCGGACTGACGTCGCGCTGACACGGTCCTTACACCTGATTCAAGTCGTACAGCTCGGCGTGCGGACCTCTCCGGGTTGAGTCGCGCCCAGTCGCCGATCAGATTGTCGTCGGCGCGCCCAGGTCCCGCAGACTGATTTGGCGCGCCGCCGGAATGCGCTGTGCGCAAAAGCTATTAGAGTCGCTCCATGGGGCGGTACGCGCGGGTTGCGCGACTCGGTGAGGTGGCCGAACTCGCGGGGCCCGTGGTTCTGACTTCCGCGACGACGCTGGTGCTGGGCGTGAGCGATACCGCGCTGCTGGGTCACCATTCGATCGAAGCGCTCGCCGTCGCCGCGTCGGTGCTGCCGATATGGATTCTCTGTACCGCGGTGGTGGTGCCGTGGGGATCGGCGGCACAGATCCTCGTCGCCCGCCGGCACGGCGCCGGTGACACCGATGGGATCCGGGTCTTGGCGTCGACCGGGCTTTCCGGCGCCGCCGCGGTCGGCGTGACAGTGGCGATAACCGCGGCGGCGGCCGCGCCGGTAATCGTGGCGGTGACCACCCCGGCGGGCCTGGATCGCCGGGCGGCGACGGTCATGTTGTGGATTCTGTTGTGCGGGTTGCCGTTCACAGCGGTCACGGCTCATGTGCGGGGTGTGCTCGCCGGAATCGGTGATACGAGGAGCGGTGCCCGGGTCGCGGTGGCGGTGGCCGTGCTGAATGTGGTGCTGTCGTCGATCCTGATCTTCGGCGCGGGCTGGGGACCGGCGGGTTCCGCGATCGGTTCCACCGTCGCCGTCGCGGCGGGCGCAGTCGCTCTCATTCCACGCGTTCGCCGGGCCACCGGGCTCGAGGCCGTCCGGGCCCGGGCGGATCGCACGGTCTGGCACGCGGTGACCGCGCTCGCCGTGCCGGATGTCGTATTCGGAGTGATCAGCTACGGGAGCGACGCCGTGATTGCGGCAGTGGTGGCCGAAGCGGGGACGGTGAGCCTGGCCGCGCACCGGGTGATGAGCCTGGCGGTGTCGATGGTGTGGATGCTCGTGTTCGGAATCGGTGTGGCGACAGCGGTTTTGGCGGGCCAGTCCCTGGGCGCCGGGGACGATCGCGGGCGCCGCGCCGTCGTGCGGGCCGGCGCGGTGCTGATGGTCGGCGCCTCGGGTGCGGTCGCGTTGCTGCTCGCCGCACTGTCGCCGATGTTGTTTCGCCTCGTCACCGGCGACGCCGCGGTGAGCGCGACCGGTCGCGGGGTGGTGTGGTCGTTGCCGGTACTGGCGCCGATCATGTCGATCGGCATGGTGTACGCCGCCCAGTTGCGCGCCGCCGGGAACACGAAAGCGGTGATGTCCGCGTCCGTGTTCTCGGTCGTCTGCGTCACCCTGCCCGCCGTGTGGATATCGTCCGCGGTGCTGCACTGGGGGCTCACGGGTGTCTACCTCGGGATCGTGGCCGGCTGGATCGCTCGCGCCGCGGCCACACGCCGGCGATGGCGCGCACGCGCCGGCACTACCCCAGCTTGAAGACATTGGCCTTTCCGGAGACAACGGTGTCCTGCGGATCCACCAATGCCACCCGGACCTGCACCGTCTGGCCTTGCTGCAACTGCGCGGGTGATCCGTCGGGCCCGGTCAGCACGACGACGGTGCTCTGCGCCTGCCCGTCGCACGTGACCTGCGGCTGCGTGCCCATCGCGGACGGTGCGTCGGCTTGGGGCTCGCCCACCATGACCTTGACGGCGGACGCGCCGGAGTTGGCATCACAGGTGTAGTCGACCGCGACATTCGCCGGTCCCACCCCTTTGATGTCGATGGTGTTGGCGGCGAGCGCTGGAGCGGCCGTCGATACAGCGGCCAGCCCCATGGCTGCCAGGGCGGTGACGAAAAGAGCTGAGCTTCGGTAGTTCCGGCCGGTCATCATCGATCTCGTCCTCCTGGCTTGTCGTACGAACGGTGATACCGCATCGTTGGAACGCCGGTGTACGGACCTCTCGCGGGTCAGCGGACGCGATTGCACTCCACACGCACCCGCCGACACCAGTGTCGAGCCGTGGTGGGGATACCCGGGAGCACAGGTTCAAACTCTCGGCCCGATCGTTGCGACGCACCCAATCCACGGCGCCGCCGAAACGGTGCGCTCGCGGGCATCTTCCCGGCGACTCGACAGCCCGCCGTCGGCATACGCATGCAGGGATGGTCATCGCCATACGCCGCTGAACGATGTGAGGTCGACCGCGTCGGCCATGGCTCGGTAGCCGACGGCGTTGGGATGAAGGTGGTCGTGGCCGAAGACGCGAGGTGCCAGAGTGTTCGGTACACCCGGCGTTGCCGCTCGGCCCCACGGCCGGGCGCAGTCCCTAGTCGAGCGCGGGTTTCCACCCCAGCTGCGGGGCGATCAGCTCCACCGTGTCGTGCAGGATCTGTTCGTAGTCCGCGCGATGGAACTCGTAGGGCAGTTCCAGCCGTAATTCGCTGGTCTGCGCGAGAACCGGGTCGGCACGCAGCTGTTCGAGGATCTGCTCGGCGGTCCCGACGACATCCGGGGCGAACAACACCCGCCGCTCGCCCTGTGGGCCGAGCGTGCGTTCGTGTCGGCTCGCGGCGTAGGCCCGGTACCGCTCCCGGGTCGCGCGGTCGGCGCTGTCGAACGGGACGATCACCCGGCCGATCGCGACGCGCGCCGATCGCGCCGGATCGATCCGCTCGCGGTAGTCGCCGATCAACCCCAGCTGCGCGGTCGTGAAATCGTCACTGCGATCGCCGAATACGATATTTCCGCTCAGCAGATTCAGTCCGTTCTCCGCCGCCCAGCGCACCGAGCGAGTGCTGCCACCGCCGTACCAAACTCGATCGGCCAGACCGGGGCTGTGCGGCTGCAGCCGCGGGCGCTGAGTATTGCCCGGCGAGTGGATGACGGTGTCGGCATCGCCGAGGTAGTGGCCGCGCAAATTCTCGATCAGCCGGGCCACCCGGCCGTAGGACAGATCGAAGCTGCGCCAGTCACCATCGAAGACCAGATCGCCGATCAGCTCGGCATGCGGCGGTGTCCCCGCGCTGAACCCCGGCTGCAAGCGGCCCCGGGACAACACATCGGCCAGCGACAAGTCCTCGGCCAGCCGGAACGGGCTCTCGTAACCGATCGGAATCACCGCCGCGCCCAACTCGACCCGGCTGGTGCGCTGGGCGGCAGCGGCCAAAAAGACTGCCGCCGAACCGACCCCGTGCTCGAGATGACGCTGCCGGACCCATGCGCCGTCGAATCCGAGGCGCTCGCCGTATCCGAACAGTTGCAGCGTGTCCTCGAGACCGGTGTACGGATCGTCGTCGAGGTAGTTGCCGGGGGTCAGAAACGCCAGCGAACGTATCTGCGGAGAGCTCATCCTCGGCGCTCGTAGGGGATCTTCTCCCCGGCCTCGATCGCGATCGGCAGCCGGTTCTCCGCCGGGGGCAGCGGGCAGGTCGCCAGATCGGTGTACGCGCACGGCAGATTCACCGCACGGTTGAAGTCGAGCACCACCGTTGCGTCGGCGTCCGGCGCAGGCACCTGCAGGACTCGATTCGCCGCGTAGGTGGTCACTCCGGAGGTCGCGTCGGTGAACAACACCGACAGGTCACCGGGGTTCCTGCCGGGAAAAGCGGTCAGGCGCAACGACTTACCGTCGATCTCGAATTCGATCTGCCCCGGCGCGTCGTAGACGTGCTCGAGCCCTTCCACGGCGGCACCGACCGTCGTCGGACGCGGTTCGTCGAAGGCCACGTAGCGTCCGCTCACCACCCACTCGGGGTCCGGTACGAATGCCGGGGTGCCGCGAAAGGCGGTGCGCAGCGGGTTGTCCGGGTGCCGTGGGCGCACGATGTCGTGGCCACCTCGCTTGGCGACCTCGATCACCGCGTCGCCCCACACCGCGTTCACACCACCGCGTTCGGGCAGGACGCCGAACCCGTGGCGGCCGTGCACCGGCGCGCCGTCGACGACCAGCTCCTCGCCCTCGTCGAGCACGACCACCACGCCGTCGGCTCCGGTCGACCAGGCGCCGGGCGCATCGTCGAAGCGCTGCGGGGTCTCGGTGAGCCAGTGCAGGCTCGTGATGGCGAGGAACCCGTGCCGGTCG
The DNA here is from genome assembly GCF_001612635.1 of Nocardia africana NBRC 100379. Taxonomy (GTDB): domain Bacteria; phylum Actinomycetota; class Actinomycetes; order Mycobacteriales; family Mycobacteriaceae; genus Nocardia; species Nocardia africana. Next base: position 373,974 of record NZ_BDAV01000007.1, read on the forward strand.
GACAGCTGCGCCTCCTGCCGCCGATGCCATTCCTGCCACTCGGTGGTGAAAGTGTCCGCGTCGGTGGGCGACGGTGCCTGTGTTGCCATGTCTCGATGTAACCGGATGCCTCGGCTCAGGCCCAGACTTGTGCTCAGCCCGAACGCAATTCGAGTCGCGACAAACCTGCGTGTTCCAGTGCGGCACTGCGGGTTCGAGTCAACCGCCGGGCGCGCGATCGCGGGCAGTCGAGCTGCTGTCCCGTCCCCTAGGCAACCGGGACCGCGGCGCGGCGGGCCTGCAGCTGCGCAGGCCGGTGCTTGCCGTCGGAGAACCAGTGGTGCGAGCCGGGTTTGCGGGCCTCGGTCGCCAGGTGCTTGATCCCTGCCTCGCACGCGAATTCCTTGAGCTTCTTACCCGCGAACCCGCCGAAGTACAGCCGCATGGCGGTCTCGTTCTTGTGGCCGAGCTGGTAGATTCCGGCGTTCCGGCCGAAGCTCAGGCACATCGCGGGGAACGCGAGATCGATGGGCGTGGGCTGTTCACCCGCGATGCGGTGCAGCACCGTATCGGCGGCATGCGCTCCCAGGCAGTACGCCGTGTAGGCGCTCATGCGGAACGGCAGATCCGAGGGTGCCGACGAATCACCCGCCGCGACGATGCGTTCGTCGTCGACGCTGGTCAGTGTCTCGTCGGTGAGCAGACGTCCGGCAGCATCGACGCTCAATCCGCTGCGAGCGGCCAGGTCGGGCACTCCGAAGCCCGCCGCCCAGATCGTCACGGCACTTGCCGGGGTACGGCCGTCGCCGAGTTCCACAGCCTCTCGCCCGATCGCGGTGACGGTCGCATCGGGTCCTTCGATGACCGTCACTCCGAGCTTCGCGAGGTACTTGTGGGCCGTGCGACGCGCCTTCGGGTGCAGATACGGTCCGAGAACGCTGCCGCAGACCAGGGTGACCATGCGTCCCTGCTCGGCCAGTTCGGCGGCGGTCTCGATCCCGGTCGGCCCGCCCCCGATCACCGTCACCGGGGCCGACGAGGGCGTATCGAAGAGGGCCGATCGGAGCCGCTGCGCCGCTTCCAAAGTCGCTACGGGATAGGCGAATTCCGCGCCCGGCACCTGCGGCGCGGGGGTGCCGCTCCCCACGGCGTAGATCAGATAGTCGTATCCGATGCTGCCGCCGTCGGCCAGTTGCACGGTGCGCTCGATCGGGTCGATGCTCGTCACGCTGTCGACGACCAGCCGCACCTTCTCGGCAAGGACGTCTCGGTAATCGACGACCGCCTCGTGGGTCGCGCCCACCAGCTGGTGCAACCGCAGCCTCGGGACGAAGACCTGGCGCGGGTTGATCACGGTCACCCGCACGTCGTCTCGCTGCATCAGGCGGTTGGCTGCCATCACACCGGCGTATCCGCCACCGATCACCACGACTTCGTTGTTGTTCATCGTCTTTCCTCCGTGTGCTGAGGGGGTCGGGCATAAGACGCCGCTTCCCCCGCGGCTGTGACAAGGAGTGATGTGGATCATGCACGCGGATTCGGTCGTCGTTCGCTGAACTTCTTCGCGCAAACCTCCGCGGAAAGGGCGGGACACCGCAAAAGCCGGCGAGGTTTGCCCGATCAGATCCCTAGGCAACCCGGGCCGCACAGAGGTCAGCGATGCCGCCTTGGATGGGCGGAGGGACTCGGCACTCGTCGTGCGGGTGCTGCTGAGGGCTTCTCGCCGCGGGGAGGGTCGCTGGGCGCAGCGCCCGAGGTGTTCTCCTGTGCTGCCGCATCGGGGCGGGGCGCCACTTCGCAGGCGTTCGGCGCCGGGACACCCGACAACCGCTCGCCCAGCCACTGCGTCGACCCGAGGAAGCCGTCGAAGTAGCCGAGAATATGTTCCCCGCCCACGATGCTCTTCGTGGCCGGGACTCCCAGAGCACACTGTTCGGCATAGAACGCCTCGGCCTTCGCGACCGGCATCCAGGGATCGTGCACACCGTTGTAGACGTAGATCGGCATGCCGGCCTTCTTGCCCTTCAGACTCAACCGCCGGAACATCATGTCGGCGAACTCGGTGTGGAGCGGGTCGGCCATATTGGCCACGGCCGCATAGGGCACGAAGACTCCGATGTCGGCCATGGTCGAACTGCACACGTCTTTGAGCGGGGAAATGGCCGCCCATTGCGCCAGATGATTCATGCGGCTCAGGATTTCCGGATGTTCGCGGGCCAGCGCGAGTGTCACGGTCAGCATCAGCCCCGAGGCGTAGGTGCCGTCGAAGGTCTTCGCGAAGGATTCGTAGTCGACGGGCAGGCCGCCCATCGCGGCACCGGCCAGGTTGGGGGCCAGTTCCGGGGCGTATTCGCGCGCGAGCATCGCGGCGGCGTAGCTGGCGATGGCACCGCCGGAATAACCGGTCATCGCGAAACGGCTCGCGCCGAACTCGTCCGGCATCAGGTGGCGTACCGCCCGCACGGTGTCGAGCATGATGTGGCCGGCCACGGTCGGCTCGGCGTACGCCATCAACGGTCCCTCGTGATCCGGGATCACCACGGCGTAGTTGCGGCTCGCGGCCCACATCGTCGGTGAGGGGACGAAATCGTTGCCGGTACCGCCGGTCGTGAGGTCGAATCCGTGGGAGAACACGTAGCCCGGGGTGCAGCGTCGGTTGAGCGCGTTGATCGGTGGGGCGTTCAACAGCACCGGCCGGCTTCCCGGCCCGGTCCATCGGCCGAAGGGCAACAGCAGCGTCGCGGTCCCGAAGGACGGCGCACCCGAGGAGTTCGTGGTCCGGAATTTCACCTGTATCGCCCGCTGCACCGGCGTGAGAACCGTCAGGAAGACCATCGGCACTCCCGGCCAGCTGACGTCACGCGATGCGATGACGTCACCGGGTGCGTACCGCGCGAGATCCGGCGGGGCCTCGTCGAAGAACGGATCCCCGGTCGGACTGGACTGAATCGCGTTCCACAGCGCCTGCGGGTCCGACCAGCCCCCGGGAGCAGAGGCGGCGGAACCGAGCCCCGGCAGCACCGACGACGGCGCGGGAATGGTGTCGTCCAGCCATTTCTGGAACGCCGACGGACCCGGATCCTGGTGTGCTGCCGGAGGTTTCGGCTCGAACGACGGTGCGGCACCCGGATCAGCGGCCGACGGCGCAGGAGAGGTGGACGCGGGCGGCGCAGCCGGGCCGGAGGCAGGCGGCGCCGCCCGGTCAGTGGTCGACGGCGCAGCGGGACCGGATGCCGGCGGATCTGTCGGACCGGCAGTGGCCGGTCCAGGGTCCGCCGACGGCGGGTCGGCGACCGCGGCGGCCTGCCCCAGCGTCAGGGCGCAACCCATCGCCAGCGTCACCGCGACGCTCCGCAGACATTTCACGACAACACACCCGCCCTGTCAGAGTTGTACTCGAACCGAAGGTCGTGCAGAAATGGAACAGTCCCGGCAAATCCGGCACACAGGGGCGCGCGTCGGCAGCGATCGACACCGCACCGACTTCCGAAAGATACCCCCGGACCGGCAGACACCGGGGGATCTGCGGCGGCCCACCATCTCGTGTCCTCGAGCGGTGTGGACCCAGCGCCGGCCACTGCTACGGCAGTCTCGCCGCCGGAACCGCCGCGTGCGGTATTCCGCCGATGCCGTGTTCGAGAAGGAGCCGTCGACAGTCCGTGCCCGGCGAATCACGACTGCGGCCCGGACGATCAACCGGAGGCCGAAACTCAGGTGAGAGTTACTCGCCGGAACTCCGGCTACAACGAGGCCACCAATCACACCGCATCGACGCCTCGATCACCGGATGTGGACCGGCACAATGGGCTCCACCACCGAGTGATCGGAGTCCGCCCGGTGACATGTGGCGCTGCCGAAACCGATCGGCTCTCACCCGACTTCTATCGCCTGTGGCAGGCCTCGACCGTCAGCGAGATGGGCAGCGCCTTGGGCGCGGGCGCTCTCCCATTGGTCGCCATCCTCGTCGTGCATGCCTCCGCTCTGCAGGTCTCGCTGATGGCGTCGATCGCCGGATTTGCCAGTGCGGCAATCGCATTGCCGATGGGCTGGTTCATCGAATTCCATCGCAAACGACCCGTGATGATGCACGCCGACCTCGTCTCGTTCGCGGCCCTCGCCAGCGTTCCGCTCGCCGCATGCGCCGACGCACTGACCTACGGGCAACTGTGCGTCGTACTCACGCTGCACACCCTGTGCGACATGGTGTTCAACGCCGCCAGTGGGGCGTATCTCAAATCCATCGTCGCCGAGCCGCACCGCGTGCGCGCCAACAGCCGGTTCGAATCCAGCTTCTGGACCGCATCCAGCATCGGCGCTCCGATCGGCGGCGTTCTCATCACGGTGTTCGGCGCGACGATCACCGTGGCACTCGACGCGGTCAGTTATCTATTGTCCGCGTTGAGAATCCGTCGCATCGCAACCATCGAACCGATACCAGCGCAAGCCCCCACCGGCCACGAGTGGCGCCGCGAGATCCGCAGCGGATGGACTTACATCTTCGGTCACCCCCTCCTGCGCCGGCTGTTCTGGAACGGCATGCTCTTCGGCGGAGCAGTCACCCTCACTACCCCCTTGCTCGCCCTGCTCATGCTGCGCGAACTGCACTTCGCACCGTGGCAGTACGGACTCGCCCTGGGACTGCCCTGTCTCGGTGGACTTCTCGGATCCTTGTGCAGCCCACGGCTTGTCGCGCGATTCGGTCAACGCGCAGTCCTCCTCGGCTCCGGCACGATGCGTACGTGCTGGATGGGGTTACTGCTGATCGCAGGCCCCAGCGCACTGGGCCTGCTCGTCATCCTGACCGCCGAAACTCTCCTGTTGCTCGGCGCCGGAGTATTCAACCCGGTCTTCGCCACCTACCGAATGAACTGCACCGCCGACGATCACATGAGCCGCGTCCGCACCGCATGGTCGATCAGTGCGAAGAGTGTCCAGCCCGCGTTCATCGCTCTGGGCGGTCTCATAGCAGGCGCGACCGGCCCACGGGTGGCGATCGGCTGCGCGACCGCAGCGGTGCTCGCCAGCTCGGCGCTCCTACCCTGGCGGCAAACCAGGACAACGGCGCCACGCGACACCGACGGAACATCATCCGCACAACGCGCGGTGTAACAGCGGCACCGCGCCCCCCGGCTCACCGCACGCAAGTTCCGTAGGGCGAGCTGGAGCCGACAACCCGATGTGTCGACGGATACCGGATGGCAGCTGACACGCGTGCCAGGAATTTCAGTTCATGTTCTGTCCTCGCGGCATCGCCAGTGTCAGCGCACCCAAACCGAACGACACCACAGCCAATGCCAGCATCATGGTGATCGACCCGTCGAGGGTGTGCGCGCGGAAGAACAGCGTGGTCAGGATCGCCAAACCCAGTGCGTTGCCGATTTGTTCGATGGTCGGGACCACGCCCGACGTCTCGGACATGTGGTCGGCGTTCAGGCCGGACAGCATGATCGGCTGGATCTGGACTGCGAAGATGCCGACCCCGAAACCGGCTGCGAAGACGGCGGGAGCCGCGATGAGGGGGTTGGCTACGCCGCTGGTCAGGTGGAGGTAGAGGGCGCCGCCGCCCATGCAGCCGCCGTAGAGGGTGACGCCTGCGGCCAGGACCAGAATCCCCCACTGACGTACCAGGAACAGCGAGCCGATGGCGCCCGCGCCGGCGCCCAGAGCGAACAGCGTCATGACGATCGCGGTGTGCCAGGGCGTGTAGCCGAGGACGTCCTGCATGGTGATGGAGGCGGCGAACACGAAGGCGGTGAACAGGCCGAAGAAGACGCAGACCAGGATCGACCCGATCCGGAAACCCTTGTCGGAGAACAGGTCCAGCCGCATCAACGGGCCGGCTCCGCGGGACGACCGCCTGAACTGGTGGGCCACGAAGAAGGCGCACACCACCACGCCGCCCAGGCCGAGGGCGATCGGCTGGGCTTGCCAGCCGTGTTGCTGGACCAGGGCGAGGGCGTAGACGACCAGGAGCAGTCCGACTCCGGACAGGGCTGCGCCGCCGAGGTCCAGCCGGTCGGGCGCTGCCGGGCGGCCTATGCGCAGGTAGCGCCAGGCGAGGGCGAAGGCGACCACGCCGATGGGAAGGTTGATCAAAAAGACCGTGCGCCAGCCCCAGCCACCGATGTCGAGGGTGAGCAGGGCGCCGCCGAGGATGGGGCCGAGCATGCCCGCGAAACCGGCTACGCCGCCGTACATGGCGAAGACCAGGGAGTGGCGTTCGCGGGGGAAGCTGGCGATGAGAATGGCGATGGTCTGCGCTGCCATGCCCGCCCCCGCGGCGCCCTGGACGACCCGCGCCACGACCAATTCCGTCGCACCGGTGGCCACTCCGCACCACACCGACGCGGCGGTGAAGGCCACCACCGAGGTGAGGAACATGGCGCGGCGACCGACCACAGCGCCGAGGCGGGCGGCGCTGAGCAGCGTGCAGGCGAAGGCCAGTGAATAGCCCGAGATCACCAGCAACTCCGCCGAACGAGAGGCGCCGAGATCGGAGGTCATTCTCGGCAGGGCCGTGTTCACGATCGTCACATCGATCATCTGCATGAACACCGCGATCAGGCAGCCGGCGAAGGCCAGCCATGCCGCCGATTCGGAGGGGGACGCCCCACCGACGACCACGTCTCCCTCGCCTACTGCCCCATCACCGCGCACAGCGTGTTCGCTGCCGGTCGCACCCGTCATCCGGCCAGCTCGATCACACTGCGCGGCGCGGACAACGCCAGTTCGGTCGGAAAACTCAAGCGCACCAAGCGATGTGGTGGTTCCACTTCGATATGGGCCACGAACGGTGGCAGCAATCCGCCGATCATCTTGTCCAGCAACATGTTCACCTGTCCGAAGCCGGGCCGCAGGCGCACCTGGCGGCATTCGATCGCGCCTGCGCCGACAGCCAGGACCGTGCGCTTGTCCACACGCGCGACCAGAGGCCAATGCACCGAGAACGCCAGCCAGGTATCGATCGACTGCACCGAGCCCTCGGTGAGGTCGAGGCCGCGCAACAGGGTCAGGCCGCCGACGACCGGCATGAGGTCGGTGGGGAACGGTGTGGGCGCGCCGCCGATCGGCAGGTGGACGGTGTCGATGAAATGCGCCTCCTCCCGGGAGACGACCGCGCCGCGGGAGCGGGTTTCGGCGCGGTAGTCCTCGGCGCGCAGGAATCCGCCGATCCGGCCGAACCGCTGATCGACGGTCAGTTCCAGTTCGCCGTCGCCGCTGGATGCCTCGAGCAGCGTCCGGTAGCCGCCGTTCTCGTGGGTGACGACGCTGGTCAGCTCGAAACTTGAACCGCGCCCGTCGGTTTCGACGGTGTACCGGCACTTTTCGCCGTCGGGTATGCCGGGGTCGCGAAAGAGAGTGGGCACCGTACCTGCTGGAACCACGAAACCTCCTGTCGTTCAGTTCGTTTCCGCGCCACGATCGATGATCGACGCGAAAACCGAGCGCATCGCCGCGATATAGCGCTCCACCGAGTCGTGGGCGACCGCGGTGTCGGGGTAGATGACGCTCAGCGTGGTCCCGGACGGCAGCCGGTTGACCCAGATCAGCGCCTCTTCCGACGCGGCACGGTTGGCGTAGACGCCGGCGGTGACCTCGTCGAAGAATTCGTGGCCCAGGAAGTCGCGGGCGTCGATGAACGAGATCATCGGTGTGACCCAGCCGGGTTCGGCCTTGATCTCCGAGTCCGCGGGCAGCAGTTCGAGCACCCGGTGGAACGAGGTGGGCGCCAGGCGGAGCCCGTTCTCGTAGGCGCGCTGGGCCAGTGTCAGCGTACGGGTGACGGGGGTGCCGGGGCCGAGCGGAAAGGCCACCGGCACCAGCGTCACGTACCAGCCGACCGAATTGCCCTCCGCCGCCGAGGTTCTCGTGCTCACCGGAGTCATCCCGAAGTAGTAATCGGAATCGGTGAGATCACGTTCGGCCAGGGCCGCGGCCGCGAAGACCCCGCCCACGAATTCCGCGTCGTTGGCCCGGCAGATCTCTTCGAAGGCCAGCGCCTGCTGTTCGTCCAGCAGAGTGACCGTGCGGTGGGCGCTGCGGTTGTAGCCGTCGGAGCGCTTGCCGAGGTCCAGCGGGAACGAGGGCAGCCGATTGTCGTTGCCGCGCAACAACTGTAACCACTTCTGCACGCCCGGCGAGGACAGCGTCAGCATATCGCTGTAGGCCCGTTCGGTGACGCAGTAGTCCAGATAGCTCGCCGCCGGTGGCAGCGGTTCGGCCTCGCCGCTCAGTTCGGCCAGATACAGCTGCGCGAAATCGGAGGCGGACAGGTACTGCCCGAGACCGTCGGTGTGCAGGTGGTCGACGGCGAGGTAGACCGTGGTCGCGTCACCGTGTTCGATGGCCCCGAAGGTGAAGCAATCCCACTGGAACGGATCGGGAGTGGTCTTCTCGACGTGCTGACGGATCGCGGCCGGATCGTCTATCCACCCGTAGTCGATCGGAATGAAATCCACCACGTCCTCGGGCACCAGATGCCGCCGCACGGTGCCGTCGGCGCCGATGTCGAACCACGTCCGGAAGGTGTCGTGCCGCAACAGGAAGGTGTTGACGATCCGCGTCATCGCCTCCCGGTCCAGGCCACCGGTCGGAATCTGCGCGGTGGCCAGGCACAGTCCGGAGAAACGGAAATCGGCGGCGGCGTGCCGATCCGCCTGGCGCAGATACTGTTCCTGTTGCAGCGACGGGGGCGCCGGATGCACCGGGGCGGTCCTGGCCCGCGCCACCGCTTCCGGTGACGCGACCCAGGTGACCATCCGCCCCGGCGGCGGCGACCATTCGTCGATGAGTCCGAAGTCGACCACGGTTACACCACTCACTTCCACCGGAGGGCACCGACACGGTGGGCCATCAGCTGACCCCCGCCATCTCCGCGACCGCACCGGCCGGCGCGTCGTGCCCGTTCGACTCGGCCGCGGGCCGCGCTCCGTTCGGGACGGCCCCGTCCACCGCCGCGGCCAGCGTCGCCGGATCCGGTTGCGCCCCACCGGGTTCGTGCGCCAGGATCAGCTCGGCCACCTTCGGCCCGGCCTGCTCCAGGCTGAACGAGCGGCCCATCTGCAACGACATCAGGTCGATGCCGAGCGTCTTGGTCACGCGGGCGCCGAGTTCGACCGCCATCAGCGAATCCAGGCCGAGCTCCGGCACCGGAATCGTCATATCGATGGTGTCGACGTCCACGCCCATGACCACGGCCAGTTCGCCGGCCATCAGGCGGGCGATATGCGGACCGCGCTTGGACTCCTCCATCGCGGCCAGCTCCTCACGCAACCGGGCCAGCTCGGAGGTGTCCTTCGCCGAGGCCCGGGCCAGTGCTGCGGTGCGACCGGTGCGGGCCAGCTGCGGGAAGGTACCGGTGAGCTTGGCCCAGTCGGTCGGGATGACGGCCACGCGCGAGGCTCCCAGGCGCAGGCACTGTTCCAGGTAGGCGGTCGCGTCGCCCATATCGATGGGACCGAATCCGACCAGGTCGAGATACTTCTCGGAGGTCTCGTTCGCCGCCATGCCGCCGGCCCCGGACAGGTGACCCCAGCCGACGCACAACGCCCGCTCTCCCGCCTGCGCCCAGCGTAGCGCCAGCGATTCGACCGCGACATTGGCCGCGCAGTAACTGTATTGGCCGTAGATGCCGTACATCGACCCGCCCGACGAGCACAGCACGAACATGTCGAGGTCGATGCCCGCATCGGCGACCGCCCGGTGCACGATCTGCGCGCCCAGCACCTTCGGCAGATAGACCTGTTCGAGCTGGCCGAGTTCCATCTTGGCGAGGTTGTTGTCCGCGACCGCACCCGCGGCGTGGAACACGCCGCGCAGCGGATGGCCGGCACTGTGGACGCGCGCGATGGCAGCGGTCACCGACTCGGCGTCGGTCACGTCGAGCAGTTCCTCGACGATCTCGATCCCGATCGCGCGCCACGCCTCGAGCTGACGGCGCGCCTCCTCGGTGGTGGCACCCCGCCGCCCGGCCAGTACCAGCCGACGCGCACCACGCAAGGTCAGCCAGCGGCCGATGGCAAGGCCGAAGCCACCGAAACCGCCGGTGATCAGATACGTTGCGGTGTCGCTGATGTGGACGTCGGGCAGGTACGGGCGCACCGGCGGTTCCGGCGCGTCCATGCGCAGCGCGATCCGGGCCGGCCGCGACGAGCGCAGCGTCTCCTCGAACGCCTTGCTCACCTCGGCGGTGTCGAACATGTCATACGGCAGGGGGCGGTAGGTGCCCTCGGTGACCTTCTCGAACACCCGCTGCAACAGAGCCGCGAGCCGTTGCGGCTTCACCTTGACCAGACGGTCCAGGTCCATCGAGAAGTACGACAGATTCTTGTCGAAATTGGCCAGTTCCAGCAGACCGCCGGTGTAGATGTCGGCCTTGCCGACTTCGACGATGCGCCCGAATTCCGCTGCGGCATTGAAGTTCTGGCGCAGGATTTCACCGGGTGCGCTGCTGACGATCACATCGGCGCCCGTGCCGCCGGTGATCGCGGCGACCTCGTCGACGAAGTTCAGCGAGCGCGAATTCACCGCGTAGTCCGCCCCCATCGCCAGCACGTGCGCGCGCCGCTCCGGGGTGCTGGCGGTGCCGATGATGGTGGCGCCGCGGGCCTTGGCGACCTGGATCGCGGCGGTGCCGACACCACCGGCCGCACCGTGCACCAGCACCGTCTCCCCCGGCTCCAGCCGGGCCAGATCCAGCAGGGCGTATTCGGCGGTGCCGAAGGCGATGATGCTGGTGCAGTGCCCCGGATCGGTGCCGTCGGGCAGGACGACCGCGAGTTGCCGGTCCACGACCGCGAAGCGGCGCATCATGCCCTTGGCGGCCACACCGACCAGATCCCCCACCTCGACGCCCTCGACGCCGGGCCCGACCCGGACCACCGTGCCGACGCCTTCCATGCCGGGTACGGTGCCGAAATACGTCGGTGCGAGCTCACGTTCACCGAGCAGCCCGATCACCTTCAACGGATCCTTGTAGTTCAATCCGATGACCTGCATGCGGATCTCGATCTCACCGGGGCCCGGTTCCACGCGCGGGCATTCCCGCCACGCGAGTGCCGACAGCAGCCGGGTGCGCGGCATGTCGAGTTCGAAGTTGGCTTCCGGATCGGTCAGCGGGGCCGAGGTTTCCAGGGCTTCCAGGCGTTCGGGCAACGGTTTGGTGATCACCGTCGCCCAGCGTTTGCCGTCGCGCAGCAGCACCTCGTCGCTGTTGTCGAGGGAGAACGCGCCGGGCACCGCCAGCTCCGCCACCAGATCGGCGATCGGGGTGGCGGGTTCGGTGTCGACGAGCCGCCATCGCAGTGCGGTCTGCTCGTTGAGCAGGACGCGCCGCGCGCCGGCCAGCGCGGCGTGGCCGGTGTCGGGAACGGCGGAACTGCCGGGCAGGGCGAACGCGGATTCGGTGACCAGCGTGCAGTGCACGAGGCCGTCGCCGAAAATCGTTTGCGGAGCGCCGTTCTCGCTCGGCGGTTCGACGAATTCGGCGATCGCCACCGCGATGCGCTTGAGCGTCCACAACTCGGCCACGTCGTCGGCGACCGCACCGGCGACCACACAGATGTGCAACCGCCGAGCCGGTTCGCCGCGGGCCGCGCGCAACTGCTCGACGAGCCCGGACTCCAGTTCCGGACCGGTCGAATCCACCACGTGCAGACGGGAATCCGCGAGCGCGGCCAGCTGGTCGGCCCGTGCGCTCTCGCCGAGCCGGACGACCACGGTACTCACCGGACCGGCCTCGGCGAGTGCGGCCGGGTCGATCGGGTCGCGTTCCTCGAAGGTCTCGGTGTAGTAGAAGTCGGCCATCCGGTGCAGCGGATCGTCGCCGGGCCGCAGCGCGCCGATCTGCAGGCCGGACAGCCGGACCACCAATTTGTGGTCGGCGTCGAGCAGATCCACATCGGCGCGCAGCCGCGCGTTCGGATCGCGCCGGGCCACCACCGTCACCGTCTCCGGCAGCGCCGCGAGCAAGCGCACCGCACCCACGCCGACCGGAACCATCACGCCCTCGTCGATGCGTTCGTCGGCGAACAGCATGGCCGCGCACTGCATGGCGGCGTCCACGACCGCCGGATGCGCCAGATGACCGGAGTCCGCGGCGATCGTGCCGTCGACGGTCGCGACCACCACATCGCGGCCGACGCGCACCGAGGTGACCCGCCGGAACGACGGCCCGTACTGCAGTCCGGCCGCGGCCAGGCCCGTGTAGAACATCGCCGGGTCGACGTCGATACCGACCTCGATCTCCGGAACGTCGACCGTGGTCTGCTCGTGGCTGCCGGTGAGGGTGCGTCCGGAGGCGTGCACCGTCCACGCGGTACCGGTGGCACTGCGCGATCGGATCAGGAACCGGCCGCTGGCCTCCTCGATACTCAGCGCGACCAGCGGTACGTCCGGGGCGCCCATGATCAGGGGTGCGACGAACCGGACCCCTTCCAGCGCAACCTGTTCCGAGCCGATCCGCGACTTGGTGGCGCTCAGCGCCGCGTCCAGATACGCGGCCCCGGGCATGATCTTGATGCCGTTGACCACGTGATCCGACAGCCACGGCAGCAACTCGGTGCCGACCTGCAGCAGCCATTCCGGCCGGCCTTCGACGTCGGGATCGCCGAGCATGGCGTAGGAGCCGGGGGTGCCGAGCCGGGCCTGCTCGAACAGCGGCAGCGCCGAGTGCAGCCGGGTGCGCTGCCACGGGTAGCGCGGCAACGGCAGGTGCGGGGTGGCCGGGCGATCGGGCGGGAACAGCAGATCGCGGTCGAGGACGCCCGCGGCGTGCAGGCCGATCAGGGTGCGGCGCAGGCTGTCGGAGTCCGCTTGCTCGCGATCCAGCGTCGCCACCGTCGTCCCCTGCACATCGGCGCCGAGCAGGGCTTCGCGAATGTTGCCCGACAGCACCGGATGCGGGCCGACCTCGAGATAGATCCGGTGGCCCGCGCCGATCAGGGCGCCGACGGCGTCGAAGAACCGGACCGGCTGCCGCACATTCGACCACCAGTAGGACGCGTCCCAGTCGGCCTCGGAGACCCGCATACCCGTCACGGTCGAATACAGCGGTACGGTCGGGGTCCGGGGCTCCAGATCGGCCAGCGCCGAACGCAATTCGGCTTCGATCGGCTCCATCAGCCGGCTGTGGTACGGCACCTCCACCCGCAGCCGGCGCGCGAAAACGCCGTCCTCGGTGAGCTTTTCGGCCAGCATGTCCAGGCGTTCGGCATCTCCGGAGAGCGTGACGGCGCTGGGACTGTTGACCGCCGCGATGTCGATGCCCGGATCGTCGCCGATCAGTCCGAGGGCCTTGTCCTTCGGCAGACCCACCGCGAGCATGCCGCCGGTGCCGGCGGTGGTCGCCTGCAGGCGGGCGCGATGGTAGGCCACCCGCACGGCATCGCGCAGCGACAGCATGCCGCTCACATACGCCGCCGACACCTCCCCCACGCTGTGCCCCACGATGGCGGCCGGGGTGACGCCGTACTGCTCCAGCTCGCGCACCAGGCCGACCTGGACGAGGAAGTTGGCCGGTTGCGCGACTTCGGTGCGGGTGACGCGGGATTCGTCCTCCGGCTTGCGCAGCTCGTCGACGATCGACCAGCCCGCCAGGGCCCGGAACTCGGCGTCGATCTCGGCCGCCGTCTCGGCGAACACGCCACCGGCCGCGAGCAGTTCCCGTCCCATCCGCCAGTGTTGCGGGCCCATCCCGGAGAATACGAAGACCGGTTCGGCCGCGCGCGACACGATGGTGCGCGAGGCGTCGCGCCCTTCTCCGGCGGCGTACCCGCGCAGCTCCCGCACCAGATCCTCGGTGGAGTCACCGACCAGCACGCCGGTGCGGAACGGGTGGTGCGCCATACGTGTCCACGCCGCCTCGGCGAGGTGGTCGGGGTCGGCTCCCGCGGTGATCAGGTCGGCGAATCGCCCGGCCAGCGCGCGGGCCGCGGCGGTGCTGCGAGCCGAGATGGGCAGAATGCCGAGATGCCGGTGCGGTCCGGCGGACACCGGTGCGGGACCGACGTACTCCTGAAGAATCGCGTGCGCGTTGGTTCCGCCGTAGCCGAAACCGTTGACCGCCACCGACATCGGACCGGCGTCGGCGGGCAGCGGTTGCGCCTCGGTCTGCACGTGCAGCCCCAGTTCCTCGAACGGGATGTCGGGATTCTGCTTGTCCAGCCAGCCCTGCGGCGGCAGGGTGCGGTGTGTGATGGCGAGCGCGGCCTTGATCACGCTGGCGACACCGGCGGCGGCCTCGGTGTGGCCGATCGTCGCCTTCACCGACCCGACGCCGACCGACTCGGTGCGTCCGGCGGGAGCGCCGAAAACCTTTCCCAGCGCGCGCAATTCGACCGGGTCGCCGACGAGGGTTCCGGTGCCGTGCGCCTCGAGGTAGGTGATCGACTGCGGCGCCAGACCCGAGCGTTCGCACACGGTGCGGGCCAGCGCCTCCTGGGAATCCACGTTCGGCACCGTGATCGCGGTGGTGCGCCCGTCCTGATTCGAGCCGGTGGCCTTGACCACCGCGTAGATGCGGTCGCCGTCGCGCACCGCGTCGTCGAGCTTCTTCAGCACCACCATGCCGGCGCCCTCGCCGCGACCGTATCCGTCGGCCGAGGCGTCGAAGGATTTGCAGCGGCCGTCGGCGGCGAGGAATCCGCCCTTGCACATCAGCACGAAGGTTTCCGGCTGCAGCATCACGTTCACGCCGCCGGCCAGGGCCACCCGGCAGTCGTCGTTGTCCAGCGCCTGGCAGGCCAGATGGAAGGCGACCAGCGACGACGAGCAGGCGGTGTCGACGGTGAGCGCGGGCCCGACCAGATTGAGCGCGTAGGCGATTCGATTCGACAGCATCGTATAGGACGCGCTCGCGGGAGTGTGCATATCGGTGTGGAACAGGGCCGGCCCGACCACGCCGATCACGGACTGGTCGACCACGAATCCACCGACGTACACCCCGACCGAGGAACCGGCCGCGCTGCCCGCCATCCCGGCGTCGTCGAGCGCCTCCCACGTGACCTCGAGCATCAGGCGTTGCTGCGGGTCCAGCACCGTCGCCTCGCGTGGGGAGATTCCGAAGAAGTCGGGGTCGAACTGCCACGGGTCGACGGTCATGAAGGCGCCGCGCTTGGTGTAGCTGCGGCCCGGGGTGCGGGGTTCGGGGTCGTAGTACCTGCGGTAGTCCCATCGATCCGCCGGCATCTCGACCACGCCGTCGCGCTTGTCGACCACGAAGTCCCAGAATGTCTCGGGCGAGTCGATTCCGCCCGCGAATCGACAGCCGATACCCACAATTGCAATATCCGACACGAATATCCTCCGGTCTCGCGTTCAGAGGCCACCGGCTGATCTCGGCGACTCACTCGTCTCTCTGCGGTCCTGGGCGTTGACCGATGGCGCCCACGCTATTGACCGTGATCGAGGAAGGAAGAGATTCGTGGCACTTTTGGACCCTCCAACCAACGGCACGCGGCGAATTTGTGAACCCACCCAGCCGCTACGCCGAAGAGTTCGATGCCGACCACTCGGTCTCTGAAAGCTCAGGGACGCAACGATATTCGGTGCAAATGGCCGATGGTCCGCTCAGCGTAACAGCGGGATTTGCTCACCACTCACAAGATCGGCGCACCGCGATTATGATCCGTCGGTATATCGCTGTGCATCGACCGAATTCGCACGTAACCCGTTCTATCTTTCCTCGAACGCTCATTTTCTCGAGGGAGCTGTCGGCCGCCCCGACGACAACGCGGCGGTTAATTTCCGGGAATTCCGCCGAAACCCCAGGTCCGGTCTCGGGACGAGCGTCGTGAAACGACAGCCGAACCGATCCGCGCAAACAGTTGGGAGCCGGCACTTTGTCCGCCGAATCGAATCACTGGGCCGATGTCGTGCTGCGCCGGCGGTTCACGGTGATCGGTGTGCTGGTGACCGGCCTGCTCGCCCTCGGCTGGTACGGGCTCGGCCTCGGCGAGCACCTCAGCTCCAGCGGCTGGGACGATCCGTCCTCGGAATCGGTGCGGGCCGCGCACGTCCACGAGGAGATCTTCGGGCGCGACCACAGCGCCGACGTGGTGCTGCTGTATCACGCACCGCCGGGCGCGACGATCGACGATCCGGCCTTCGCCGCGACGATCGTGGCGAGTCTCGACAGTCTGCCGGACCGGTTTCCGCAACAGATCGACCGGGTGAACGGGGCATACTGGCCCACCAGAACCGGTGTGGCGCTACCGGACATCTTCGGCTCCCCGGACCACGAGCACGCCTTCGCCTCGATCGCCGTTCACGGCGACAACCCCACCGAGCAGATGCGCAACTACCGCGCCGTCGCGCACGCCTTCGATGTGCCCGGAGTGCACATGGAGGTCGCCGGCGGGCAGGCGGTCGCCGGCGCCCTGAACGACACCATGGCCCACGATCAGCAGCGCATGGAACTGTTCGCGATTCCCGCGGTGGCGGTGCTGCTGTTCTTCCTCTTCGGCGGTGTGGTGGCGGCGGGGCTGCCGTTGATCGTCGGCGGGCTCACGGTGCTCGGCGCCTGGGGCCTCATCCGGTTGCTGACCACCGTCACCGAGGTGAATTCCTTCGTCTCGCCGGTGGTTTCGATGGTCGGGCTCGGCCTGGCCATCGACTACGGGCTGTTCGTGCTGAGCCGGTTCCGCGACGAACTCGCCGCCGGCCGCGAGGTCGACGACGCGGTGCGGCGTTCGGTGGCGACCGCGGGCCACACCGTGGTGTTCTCCGCGACCATCGTGGCGGTGGCCGCCGCCGGAATTCTCGTGTTCCCGCAGGGCTTTCTGCGCTCGTTCGCCTACGGCGCCATCATCACCATCTCGCTGGCCGCGTTCACCTCGGTGACGCTGCTGCCCGCGATGCTGGCGGTGCTCGGCCACCGGGTGGACCGCTTCGGCGTTCCCTGGTTCCGCCGGAGCACGCCGCCGGGCCGGGTTCCGGACAACCTCTGGGGGCGGATCGCCGACCGCGTCATGAAAAGGCCACTGGTCGTGGCGGTTTCGGTGGTCATCGGACTGCTGGTGCTGATCGCGCCGATCCGGGACCTGGCCTTCGGCACGATCAACGAACGCTTCCTGCCGCCGGATCATCCGACGCGGCTGGCCCAGCAGCACTTCGACGAGATCTTCCCGCTGCGCCGCATCAACCCGATCGATCTGGTGCTGATCACCTACGACCCCGCCGCCAAGGACACCGTGCTGGCCGAGGCCGGCCATGCCCCGGGCCTCGCGGCGCCGTTTCCCGCCTGGTTGCAGCGGCCCGCGCAGTCGAGTGTGTTCACCACGCAGACGGTGCTCGCGCCCACCGCCGTCAAGGACGCGGCGATCGACTACCTGCGCGCGATGCCGCTGCCGAAGGGCGCCACCCTGCTCGTCGGCGGGCAGCCCGCCATCGAGAAGGACAGCATCGACGCCCTCGTGCACCGCATACCGCTGGTGATCGCCCTCGTATTCCTCGCCACCACCGCGCTGATGGCGGTGAGTTTCCGCTCGCTGGTGCTGCCGTTGAAGGCCGGCGCGCTGAATCTGCTCGGGCTCGGCTCCACCGTCGGAATCCTGACCTGGATCTTCATCGACGGGCACGGCGCCGGAGCACTCGGCTTCACCCCGCAGCCGATCATGTCCCTGGTCCTGGTGGTGATCGTGTCGGTGATCTACGGACTGTCCACCGACTACGAGATATTTCTGCTCTCCCGCATGGTCGAGGCGCGGGCCGCGGGCGCGTCCACCCGCGAGGCCGTCCGCGCCGGCGTCGCCCACACCGGGCGCATCATCACCGCGGCCGCCCTGATCCTGCTGGTGGTCACCGGCGCTTTCGCGCTGTCGGATCTGGTGATGATGCAGTACATCGCCTTCGGCATGGTGGCCGCGTTGCTCATCGACGCGACGATTCTGCGCGTGCTGTTGGTTCCGGCGACGATGCGCCTGCTCGGTGACGCCTGCTGGTGGGCGCCGCGGTGGTTGCGACGCGAGCCGGTGGCCGCACCCGCGGGCACCGAAACGGACTCTCCCACAGAGCTTTTCGAATACCGGGACGGCGTTACACCCCTGCCCGCACCGGTGACGAGCCACCGGTGACGAGGAAAGTCGTCCCGTGACCGGATCACGACTCCCGTCCGGATGTCTCCCGCCCCACGGCATCGCGCTGGGTACAGTGGCTTCTGCTCCCGATCGGCTCGTCGCACAGGCTCGTACCGGAGAGAAGGAGATGCCGTGCCCGAACCCGCAGCCGTCCTCTTCGATATCGACGGCACGCTCGTCGACTCCAACTATCTGCATGCGGTGACCTGGCATCGAGCCTTCCGCGAGGTCGACGCGGACGTGCCGATCTGGCGGATCCACCGCAGCATCGGCATGGACGGCGACGAACTGCTGCGCACCCTCGCCCCCGACCTCGACAGCGAGGCCGCCGATACCGCGAGCGACCTGCACAGCCGGTACTACCTCGACCGCGCCGACCGACTGACCCTGCTACCCGGCGCCCGCGAGATCCTGCGGCATCTGCATGATCTGGGCCTGCGGGTCGTCCTGGCCACGTCCGCGCCGCCGGACGAACTGGCTCGGTTGCGCGACCTGCTCGACGCCGAGGCGTGGCTGTACGCGGTGACGGGCGCCGAAGACGTCGAGACGGCCAAACCCGACCCGACCATCGTCCGGGTGGCCTTGGACCGGGCCGGGGTCACGGCGCAGCGAGCGGTGTTCGTCGGCGATACGGTCTGGGACATGCGCGCCTCCACCGAGCTGGGGGTGGCGGCGATCGGCGTCCTGAGCGGCGGAATTTCCCGCGGCGAATTGGAGGGCGACGGCGCGGCATACGTCTGCGACGATGTCGCCCAGCTGCGCCGTGACCTGCATCGCAGCCCGCTCGCGTCGCTTCTCTGATCGTCTCCGGCGCGAATTCGTTACCGCCTCGAGAATCATGTCACCGTCCGGTGACACGACGCGCGCCGCGGCAACACTATGGACAAGTAGGCTCCGAAGTCCGCACGGCGCGCCCGGACAGGCGACCGTGCCCGAAGCAGTGGGAGCGGCACAGCAGAGGATCACCGACCGATGACCGTAGAGTTCGACAGCGACAGCTTGGCTGCCACCGAGCAGTTCCTGAATCGGAACTACACGACCATGGATATCGGCAACGCCACCGAGGTGCCGGTCCGCACCCGGATCGCGCGCGACATGCTGGGCCAGGTGAGTCTCGACCGGCTCGAACTCGGATTCGACATGAGCTACGACGCCGATCCGCTGAACAAGATCTGCCTGATCGGGGTGGACGCCGGGTGGGTCGAGGAAGAATACGTCGATGCGGGCAACGACACGTTCGGGCCGGGCGAGATCGGCATTCTGACCCCGCCGGATCTGCCGTACTCCGGTGTCGTCCACCAGGCCACCTTCACCATCACGATGTTCGATCCATCCCTCCTCGGCAGAGTCGCCTCGGCGAATCGTCCCGATGTCGGCGACGTGGCCCTCTCGGGCCATCGCACCGTGACGCCGGAGGCGGGTGATCGGCTCACCGCGGTGATCTCGCATATGCAACAACTCGCCGCCTCCTACGACGGGGACGTGCCGCCGCTGGTGGCGGCCACGGCGTCGCAATATCTGGCGGCGACCGTGTTGCACGCGTTTCCGAACACGGCCGGCCTCGAGGCGACTCCGGTCGATCGCCGAGACGCGCATCCGCTGACCGTGCGTCGCGCGGTGGCCTTTATGGAGTCCCATATCCAGGAGGACATCGCGGTGACCGACATCGCCGCGGCGGCCTATGTGACCGTGCGAGCGCTGCAGCTCGCGTTCCGCCGGCACCTGGACACGACACCGACGGCCTATCTGAAGCGGATGCGGCTTCGCGGAGCCCACGAAGACCTGGTCGCGGGCAGTGCGGTGGACGGGGACACCGTCGCCGCCATCGCCGGCGCATGGGGTTTCGGGCACCCCGGCCGGTTCGCCGCCCTCTACCGGCGCCACTACGGGCGCTCCCCCGCCGCGACACTGGCCGGCTGAGCGCTTGACCGGGGCATATACCGGCACAGGGCGACCTCAGGACGAAAAACGAACAGTTCAGTCCACTGTGCGTCCGAACGACGGCGGGTTGCGGGGCGGGCGAACATAATGATGCTTGTGCATAGAACCGATCCGCTTCGCAACCACGCGACACCCGAGACCACCTCGGGCGCCGCCGGCCACATCCCCCGCGTGGGATCGTTCCGGTTCTGGTTCGCCACCCGCCGCTGGGAATGGTCCGAGGAGGTGTACCGGATGCACGGCTACACCCCCGGCGGAGTCGTCCCGACCACGGAACTGCTGCTCGCGCACAAACATCCGGACGACCGCGAAGAAGTCGCCAAGACCATCGCCCGCGCGATCGAACTGGGCGAATCGTTCTCCAGCCGGCATCGGTTCGTCGATACCGCGGGCACCGTGCACAACGTGATGGTCGTCGCCGACCGCATCTACGACGACGCCGGGCAGGTCGCCGCCACCGCCGGCTTCTACATCGACCTCACCGACACCCTCGCCGAGAACGAACGCGAAACCCTGTCCGCGACGCTGCCCGACATGATCGAGAACCGCGCGGTGATCGAACAGGCCAAGGGCGTGCTGATGCGCATGTACCGCATCAACGCCGAACAGGCCTTCAAGGTGCTGGCCTGGCGCTCGCAGGAAACCAACACCAAACTGCGCGACCTCGCCGCCCAGATCATCGAGGAACTTCCTCTCGTCGCGCCGCCGGCGCCGGAACATATCACCGCCTTCGACCACCTGCTGCTCACCGTGCACACCCGCATCCCACGGTCGAAGGACCGCGACTAGCGGCGAGTTTGCCGACGCACTGGCCGGGTATTACACAGCGACCGCCCGCACACCCGGAGGTGCTCGATGTCCGAACGATTCGACGATCAGAGCCGGCCCGCGAATCCCGAGCGCGAGGACGTCTCGCTCAGCGACTCGCCCGTGACCAACCGCAAGAGCCCGCTGCTGCTGATGGTCACCATGGTCATCGTGCTGATCGTCATCGTGGTGCTGTTCGTGGTGCTGGGCTGAACGGCGGGGATGTCGCTGCGGACGCGGGCCGGGGCGCACGGGTTAGTCTCGCCCCGATGGCTTTTCACGGTGTAGAGATCATCGCGCGCGGCATCACGGCCCGCGGAGCGCGGGGATGCGCGTTCGCGGGAGTGTCGGTGGATGTCGCGGCCGGTCAACTGGGTGTGGTGGCCGGGCCCTCGGGCTCGGGACGAACCTCGCTGCTGCTGGCATTGGCCGGGCGAATGCGGTTGGTGGCCGGCAGTGTGGCGGTGGGCGGCTGTCGCCTGCCCGCCGACGCCGCGCGGGTACGGCAACTCGTCGCGGTGGCGCGAGCCGAGCCGGCGGTCGGCCTCGACGACGAATTACGGGTCGGCGATATCGTCACCGAGCGGACGATGATCGGCGGGCCACGAATCGGACGGGCGGCCGTCCACGATGCGCTGACCATGCTCGGCGTCGACGCGCCCGCGACGGCGACCGTGGCGGACCTGCCGCCGCGCGAGCAGACTCTGCTCGCCGTGGCGTTGGCGGCCGCCGAACAACCGGCGGCGATCGTCGTCGACGATGTGGACCGCGGTTGCGACGATACGGATGCCGAACGGATATGGGAGGCGTTGCGCATTCTCACCGGACTGGGCTGCACCGTGGTCGCCACGACGACGATTCCGCCGCCCTCGCTCGATGATTCCGTCGCGGTGATCGACCTGCCGCATCCGACCCAGCGAGATCAGATCCCCCTTCCGGAGGAGTGAGCGATGACCGCGGTTCGCCTGGCCCTGTTGGAATTTCGCCGCTTCCGGGCGCCGATGCGCCGATTGGTCCCGATCGGCCTGGCGATGATTCCGCTGTTGTACGGGTCGCTGTATCTGTGGTCGAACTGGGATCCGTACGGGCGCACCGACCGCATTCCGGTCGCCGTGGTCGACCAGGATCAGCCTGCCGTCGCCAACGGCCAATTGATCGACGCGGGAAAGCAATTCACCCAGCAGCTGCAGGCGTCGGGCGCCTTCGCCTGGAATTTCGTCGGCGCCGACGAGGCGATGGATGGCCTGCGGCACGGGCGCTACTACTTCACCATCACCGTGCCGCCGGATTTCAGCCACAAATTGGCCACCGCGCAGAACCCGATTCCCGAGCGCGCGACCATGGGAATCACCCTCAACGACGCGAACAACTACATCGTCGGCATCGTCGCCCAGACCGCGAAAACCGAACTGCAGAGCCAGATCGACACCGCCGCGCACGCCGCCTACGCCACCGCCATCTACGGCGATCTGACCCTGGTGAAACAGCAATTGCAGATCGCCTCGGTGGGTGCGCACAAATTGCTCGACGCGACCGTGCTCGCGCAGCAGGGCAGCGCCGCGCTCACCCAGGGCATCACGGCCGCGCAGGCCGGCGCCGGATCGATCACCGAGGGCGTACAGCAACTCGCCGACGCCGGCACCCGCGCCGATCAGGCGATCACCGCGATCACGAACGCGGGCGTGGCCGCACTGCCCGCCGCGACCGGCACGGTCGCCAACGCCGCCTCGGCCGCCGCGCAGAGTTTGAGTCTGGTCCACGACGCCACCGGCATCGTCAGCCGGACGGCTACCCAGGGCTCGACCGCACTGGACCAATTCGCCGCGGCCCACCCGGAATTCGCGCTCGACCCCCTGCTGGGCTCCGCCCGCAGCAACGCGCAGACCCTCGCCCAGACCGCCGCCGCCGCGAACACCAGCGCCGACCAGGCCCAGACCTCGGCGCAGCAGGCCGCCCAGCAGGCGGACGAATTGCGAAGCAGCGCAGGCACGATCGGGCAGGCCGTCGCCGGTGCCGCCGCCCCACTCCAGGCACTGACGGCGGCCTCGCGCACCATCGGCGGCGGGGCCGCGCAGATCGGCGCCGGTCTCGGCGCCCTCGAGGCCGGCAGCCGGACCCTGCAGACGGGTGCGGATCAGCTCAATTCCGGCGCCGCCGACATCACCCGGGTGGTCGACGGCGCCGTGACCAAGATTCCGGATACCAGCCCCGAGCAGACGGCGAAGGCCGCCGACGTCCTCGGCTCACCGGTCGGCATCACCATGGACAACCTGCATCCCGCCGGTGTGTACGGGCGCGGCTTCGCACCGTTCTTCTTCGCGATCGCACTGTGGGTGGTCGGCCTGCTCGCGTACCTGTTCATCCGTCCGCTCAATCTGCGGGCACTGGCCGGGCGCGTCGGCGCGCTCACCGTCGCCGCGGCCGGATGGTTGCCGGTGGCCCTCATCGCCGCGGCCGGTGGTCTCCTGCTCTACCTCGTCGTTCAACTCGGGCTCGGACTGGATCCGCTGCATCCGATCTGGGTGGCCGGCCTGCTGATCCTGGCCGCGGCGGCATTCGTGGCGATCGACCACTTCCTGCGCGTGGCGCTGGGCGCGATCGGTGAGGCACTGTCGCTGGCGCTGTTGATCATTCAGCTCACCGCGTGCGGCGGCCTCTACCCGATCGAAACCACCCCGGCCCCGTTCCGGGCCATCCATCCGCTCATCCCGATGACCTATGTGGTCGACGGGCTGCGCGTCGGCATCTCCGGCGGACTCACCGGCAACCTCGTCCGCGATCTGGTGGTGCTGGCCGGATTTCTCGTCCTCTTCCTGGGTGCGACCACACTCGTCGTCCGCAGACAACGAGTGTGGACGGTGAACCGGCTGCACCCGCAGATCGAGGCCTGAGCTCACCCGCAGCCGACGGACGCCGACTCGTCGTAGGCGAGTTCCACATCGTGGGTGATCCGGCCCGCGCCGACGGTGACGGTGCTGCTCACCGAGGGATATCCGCGCGCCACCACGGTGTAGTGACCGGCCGGGAGATCCGGGACCACGTAGCGGCCGTTGCGGTCTGTGCGGGCGGTGGAGATCCGATCACCGCTCGCGTCCAGAACGGTCACCTCGGCATTGGCGACCGCCTTGCCGTGCGCCTCCACGGCGCCGGCCAGGGTCGCCATCGGTTCCAGGCCGACATCGTGGCGCAGCAGTCCGCTGTCGGGAATGGTGAGGGTGACCGCGGTGGGGTGCATCCGGTCGGCGACCACGACGAGGGTGTGGGTGCCCGAGGCCACGCCGCCGCAGCGGTAGCCGCCGTCGCCGCCTGTCACCGCCGCCCCGATCACCTCTCCGTGCGGATCGGTGAGGGTAACCGTCGCTCCCGCAACGGGTTTCCCGTCGTCGGCGCGGCGGACGGTTCCGGTGAGCTCACCGGAACTCGGTAGGGTCAGATCCACGGTCTGTGCCACCGCGCCGACGACGACGGTGACGGCCACCGGGCGATGCGCGGCGGCGGAGGCGATCAGCACATAACTGCCGGGCGCCGGCGCGGGGAGGCGGTAGCTACCGTCGGCTCCGCCCGTGGCGCGCGAAACCTGGTGTCCGCGTTGGTCGATCAACGTCAGCGCCACATCCGGAACCGGCCGGCCGTTCTCCCGCCGGACGCTGCCACCGATGGCCCGGTCCTCGCCCGCGATATCCACCGCCTGCGGCGCCGACACTCCCGCGATTCCGGCGGCCACCGCGCTATCGTGCCGCGCGGCAACAGGTTCCGGCTCCGAGAGCGCCACCGGCTCCGCGCTGCCGTCCGTCTCCGCGGCGACGGCCTGCGGTGTGTGCGCGCGCACCGACGGAATGATCAGGGCGGCCAGTGCGGCGAGCACGGAAACGCCGGCCAAGAACCAGAACACCCGGGAATACCCGGAATCGGCCGGTAGTCCGTGCGCGGTGGTGGCACCCGAGGTCAGCAGCACGGCCGACACCGCGCTGCCGATCGCGCCGCCGACGGTGCGGACGTTGGCGTTCATCCCGGTCGCCGCGCCGGTCTGGGCGGGCGGCACCGCGGCGACGATGATGGCCGGCATCGACGAGAAGGCCAGTCCGATACCGATGCCCAGCAGCGCACCGGCCAGGTAGATCTCCCAGCTGTGGTCGTGCCCGACCGCGAGCATCACGAACGCCGGAACGGTGATGACGCTGCCGATCACCACGATCGCCTTGGGGCCGATGCGCGCCGCCAGCGGCCCGATCGACAGGCCGATCACGAACATCGCCACCGACAGCGGCAGCATGTACAGCCCGGATTGGGTGATGCCGGCGCTCAGGCCGTATCCCGCAACCGCTTTCGGGGTCTGCAGCAACTGCGGCAGGAAGGTCATCATGGCGTACATGCCGGCGCCGGTCAGCACGGCCACCAGATTCGTCGTCCACACCGCCGGAATCCGCATGGTGCGCATATCGATCAGCGGGGTGGCCGATTTCAGTTCGACCACGATCCAGGCGGCCGCCGCCACCACGGCCAGCGCGAACAGGCCCAGGGTCAGCGCCGAACCCCAGCCCCAGGACGGGCCCTTGCTCACCGCCAGCAGCAGCGCCACCAGCCAGGCCGACAGCAGCGTCGCCGCGCCCCAATTGATAGTGCCCGGACTACGCACGGGCGACTCCGGCACGAACACGATCGCGGCCACCGCGGCGATCGCGGTGATGATCATCGGCACCCAGAACAGCCAGTGGTAGTTCAGGTGTTCGACGATCGGGCCCGCCAGCACCAGCCCGAGCCCGGAGCCGACGGCGATGAGCGAGGAGGCGATCCCCACCGCGCCGTGCAGCTTCTTCGCCGGGAACTCGTCGCGAATGATGCCGAATGCCAACGGAATCACGCCACCGCCCAGGCCCTGGATCACCCGCGCCACGATCATCACCCCGACCGATTCGGTCAGCGCCGCGATCAGCGAACCGGCCGTCAACGCGACCAGCGTGACCACGAGCATGCGCTCCTTGCCGACCTTGTCGCCGATCCGGCCGAGAATCGGCGTCGCCACCGAGGCCGAGAGCAGATATCCGGTCATCAGCCAGGTCGCGGTGCTCTGCGTGGTGTGCAGGGCCGGAATCAGCAACGCCAGTACCGGGACGACCATCGACTGCAGCAGTGCGTAGGCGGAGATGCCGAGCAGCAGCACCGCGAAGACGACGTTGTAGTGCGGGCGGGATTTGACGCGCGCCACGGGTGGTTTCCTCCCACGAGACAGAAGCGGAGTGAATCTCCGGTTAGAAACCATAACAGGGATGTGAGGCCGTCTCCGGCCGAGCGAACGTGATCTCGACCTCAGCGATCGGTAGCCACCATGTTGCTTTGAAAGGTATCGGACGGTCCGCCGATCCCTCACAATGAGGACAACGATGAGGGATCGATCGAGAACTCGGGTATGCGCATGACCGCACAGCTGGCCGGAAACGGGACATTGTCGGTTCTGCGCGCCGCCTGCGTGAGTGCCGGCTTCGAACCGGGGGGCGCACGGGAGGTGCGGTTCGGCGCCCGCACCGGTTACCGATTACCCAGTGGGGTTGTCGTGCGGATCAGCCGCCCGGATCATCGACCCGAGGCAAGGCGCGAGATCGAGGCCGCCCGCTGGCTCAGCGCGTCCGGGATCGCGACCCTGCAGACGGTCCCGGACGTACGTCAACCGCTCGAAATTCAAGGGCGGACGGTGACCTTCTGGCAAGCCCCGCCGCCGTACCACAACGTCACCGCGGGCGATCTGGCCGAAGCGCTGCACCGGTTGCACAGCACGGCTCCGCCGACGACGTTCACCCTGGGCCGGCTGCAGCCCTTCCTCGGCATCGCCCAATTGATCGAGACCGCCGACTTGTTCACCGGCGACGACCGCCGCTGGCTGCACGCCCGTCTCGCCG
The DNA here is from genome assembly GCF_001612635.1 of Nocardia africana NBRC 100379. Taxonomy (GTDB): domain Bacteria; phylum Actinomycetota; class Actinomycetes; order Mycobacteriales; family Mycobacteriaceae; genus Nocardia; species Nocardia africana. Next base: position 400,669 of record NZ_BDAV01000007.1, read on the forward strand.
AACTGCGCGGGCGGTGGGCCCATCTGCCGAACGGGATGCAGTGGGGCGTCATCCACGGCGAGGCCTGGGGCCGCGAGTTCGCCGCCACCGTCGACGACGGCGTACTGGTGCTCAATCTGGAGAACCTGTCGATCGGCCCGCCCGAATGGGATCTCGTACCGACCGCGATCGCCTACGCCTCGCTGGGCTGGATCAGCAGCGCGCAGTACGCCGGGTTCTGCGACGCCTACCACCTCGACGTCATCCGGTGGCCGGGGTTCTTCCTGCTGCGCGACATCGTCGAGTTCCGGATGACGATGGACGCCGTCCGCGCCGCCGTCGCCGACCCGATACACCGCCACCAGGCGCGGTGGCGGCTGGCCTGCATCCGTGGCGACGAAGGTCCGCGGCAGTGGCCGGGCTGGGTGCCCCTGCACTGAAACCGCCCGGCCATCACGTGAGTCGGCCGCGGGCCGCGGAGAGCGGTAGGACACTATGGGCTGATGACCGATATGCCTGCCATGTTCACCGTCGACGACGCCGGTCGGTACCTGCCCCGCAAGTGGGCGTACGGCCGCTGGGGTGCGGACATGCTCAGCGGCCCCGCCGTCTGCGCGGCCGCCGCGCGCACGCTCGAACGGGAACACGGGTTGCCCGGTTTCGTGCCGGCTCGGTTCACCATCGACCTGTTCAAGGCGGCCAAGGGGCAGCCCCTCGAGGTGCACACCGAGGTGATCCGCGCCGGTCGGCGCATCCACATCGCCTCGGCGAGGGTCCGCCAGGGCGAGGTCGAGGTGGCGGAGGCGCGGCTCGTTCAGCTGCGTGCCACCGATGCCCCTCCGGGCGAGGAGTGGCATTCCGAGCATCCGTTCGACCCGCCCGCCGACGCCGGGGTGGATTGGTGGTACCGCAGCGACAACGATTGGTCGACGTCGATGGGCGACCATCAGAACGCCGGCCGCAAGAGCCTGTGGGCGGTCCCGCTGAGTGCGGTCGAGGGCGAGGAGCGCAGCGCGTTCGTGGAGGCCGTGGTCGCCGCCGAGTCCACCAGCCTGGTGACCAATTGGGGCTCGCAAGGCATCGGATACATCAATGCCGACCTCACCGTGGCACTCGACCGCCTGCCCGTCGGCGACCGGATCGGGCTGCGCGCCGAAACCCACCTCACCGGCAACGGCGTATCCGTCGGCACCGCAACACTTTTCGATTCCCGCGGGCCGATCGGCACCGGCATGGTGACCGCGGTCGGCAACGCGGCCGCCCAGATCGACTTCTCCGGGAACGGGATCGACTTCTCCGAAAACTGAGGCGCCGGGCGATAATTCCGTCCCGATATCGCGGCGCCGCGCGTGTCGGGTTGACCACACGAGGGCCGGTTCCGACGATCGTCGGGGTGAGCCCGATCCGAAGGACGACCGCCGCGCGGCGTCGGCGCCTGTGGCCGGTAGTGATCGTCGTCCTCGGTGTGGTGGCCGCACCGCCCCCGGCGACCGCGGCCCCCGCCGACGAGCTGTGGTCCTCGACGTCGGAATCGTTCGCACCCGGCGATTTCCACGCCGCGCCCTATCTGGGCAACGGCCAGATCGGGACGGTGCTGCCGCCCAGCGGCGGCGGCTACCACGACTACGGCGACGCGGTGCGGACGTCGTTTCCGCTGCAGCAATCCCGGTACACCGGAACGTATTTGGCGGGTTTCTACGCCCAGGCCGCGCCGTCACCGCAGTACACCCAGGTGATCGCCGCTCTGCCCGCGTGGTCCGGGCTCAGCGTCGAGGTCGGCGGACACCGATACGACGCGGACGTGGATCCGGCGACCGTGCACGACTACCGGCAGACCATGGACTACCGCACCGCGACGGTCACCACCCGGGCCGACTGGACACCGGATCCGCAGCACCGGCTGCGGCTGCGCTACGACACCTTCGTCTCCCGCGACCGGCCGGATCTCGCGGTGCAGAAACTGACCGTCACCCCCGAGTACCCGGGCGAATTCGAGGTCGTCGACCGGATCGACGGCGCGGCGGCGCGGCGAGTCGTCCCGCTGACGACCACGGCCGATCCGGGCAGCGGACGCACGGTGTCGGGCGTCCGCGCCGAGGGAACAGCCGACACGGCATTCGTGGTCTCCTCCGTCGATTCCCCGCCCCGGGCCGCGGGCACCGCACTACCCGGCGCCGACGGCATCCGATACCGGCTGCCCGCCACCGGAAACGACAGCTACACCTTCACCGCGTACACCGGCATCTCCTCCACCGACTACGGGGCCGATCCCCTGGCCGCCGCCACCGCCGCGGCCGAAGCGGGCCGCGCCCAAGGCTTCGAGGCCGCGCATTCCGCCCATGCCGCGCAATGGGACCGGTTGTGGCAGCCCACCCTCGAGACTCCGGGCCGCACCGACTACACCCGATGGATCCGCGCCGCCCTGTATTCGGTCCTGGCCAGCGTCCGGGCGGGCGAACGCTGGTCGGTGCAACCGGCGGGGTTGTCGTCCGACGACTACGGGGGCATGACGTTCTGGGACGCCGAGACCTGGATCTTCCCCACGCTGCTGGCGCTGTATCCGGACCTGGCCCGCACCGTGGTCGATTTCCGTGCCGCCGCACTGCCCGCCGCCCGGGCCAATGCCCGCGGCTACGGACTGCCCGGCGCGCTGTATCCCTGGAACGACGGGCCCGCCCAGCGCTGTGCGTCCCCGATCGGCTGCGGTCTGACCGAGGAACATCTGCACAACGAAATCGCCCTGGCCCAATGGCAGTACTATCTGGCCACCGGCGATCGTGACTGGCTGCGCACCAGCGGCGCCCCGGTGATCACCGCGATCGCCGATTACCTGACCGCGCGGATCGGGCCGAAACTGCCCGACGGCGCCTACCATTTCGCCCCGGCCGCCGGATCCGACGAATACGTCGCCTTCTCGATCGACAACGCCCTCACCAACGGCGGCGTCCGCAACACCATGGATATCGCCGCCCGCGCCGCCGGACTGTCCGGCCTACCCGTCGACCCGCGCTGGGCCGATATCGGCGCGCATATGGCGATGCCACCCGATATCGCCCCCGGCGTGCCGGCCGAATATCTCGGCTACACCGGCGCCCCGATCAAACAGGCCGACACGGTGCTGCTCAGTTATCCGTTCACCTATGCGGCGCCGGGGTATTCGCCGGCCGCGACGATGCGCTACTACTTCGACCGCACCGATCCCGACGGCCCGAATATGAGCAACAGCGTCGGCGCGATCCTCAGTGCCCGCTACGATCCCTGCCGCACCCAGTACTACCTGGACCGATCCGTGCAGCCCTACGCCCGCGAACCGTATGGATTCCAGGCCGAGGCGCGCGGGGACCGGTCGGGAGCCAACGCGCAGGGGCAGTCGGCGTGGATCTTCGTCACCGGTGCGGCGGGATTCTTGCAGGGACTGCTCTACGGTCCGCTCGGATTGCGCTGGACCGACAGTGGCGCGTCCGTCGATCCGATGCTGCCCGGCGGTTTTCCCGACGGCCTGACCATTCGCGAACTGGCGATCGGCGCCACCCGGATGACCGTGCGCATCGGGCCCGCGACCACCACGCTGACCCTCACCTCAGGCGACCCGATCACCCTGCAGACGCCGGGCGGTCCCGCCGAACTGGTTGCCGGACAACCGCTTTCGGTCCCCACCCGCACCGCATGCTGAGGCGCACGACCGACTTGCGCACGCGCCACCGGCCGATCCGTCGCGACCGATCGTCCGAAACGAGCGTCGTGCGGTTGCGCGATGCGGGCGCCGGCACCACGATCGCCGGTGTGCAGAACCACTTCGTCTTCGGCGACCGGCAGCACCGGTCCGTCCTCGGCAGGACCGCGCACGAGGATCAGCCCGGCATCGTCCCGGGGCTCTGGATCGCGGCGCAGGCGATCGCCTCCGGCCGGTTGCCGGTGCCGTGGGACCGGCTCGAGCGTGCGGGGGCCTCGGCGTGAGCGCCATCGAGCAGGTCGCCGATTCGGTGTACGTGGTGGCCGGAACGAACGTCAACTGGTCGCTGATCACCGGTGATTCCGGCGTCGTCCTCGTCGACGCCGGCTATCCGCGCGATACCGGCGCGGTGCTCGATTCCCTTCGCCAGATCGGCCACGAGCCCGCCGATCTGGCGGCGATTCTGCTCACCCACGCCCATCTCGACCACATCGGCGCCATCCCGACCCTGGTCGAACGCACAGGTGTGCCGGTCTACACGGGAGCGGACGAGGCCGCGCACGCGCGCCGGGAGTATCTGCAGCAGATCACTCCCGTGGACATGGCCCGCCAACTCCGCACCCCCGGTGGACCGCGGTGGGTGTTCCAGACGCTGCGCGCGCTGGGCGGCCACGTGGGCATGAGCGTGCCCACCGCCACCGCCTACGACGAGAACACCCTGCGGCAGTTGCCCGGCGGTATCGTGGCCGTTCCCACGCCGGGGCACACGACCGGCCACACCGCTTATCTCATGCCCGCCGAAGGCATCCTCTTCAGCGGCGACGCCCTGGTCACCGGCCATCCCCTGCTTCCCGACACCGGACTGCAAGCACTACCCGAGGTCTTCAACCACGACGAGACACAGACCCATATCACCGCGGAATCGCTGATCGCACAGCGCCCGCGGCTGCTGATACCGGGCCACGGAAAACCCATGGCCCGCTGATCCCGCCGGCCGGCCGATCCGGCATCGCTACACCCGGGCCGGATCCCGGGTCTCGGCCTTGGCCGCTTCGCGGGCCAGGATGCGCGCCCGCTGCTCCTCGAAGCGCACGACATCGCGGCCGAGCTTGTCGAGATAGTCGGCGAGCTCCTGGCGGGCGCGCTCGCCCCGCTCGGTGAAGTCGGTGCGGCCGAACACATTCCAGTGCCGCAGCACCGGATTCAGCACCTCGTCCAGATGCTGGCGCAGATCGTAGATGCCGTGCTTGACCATCAGCACACCGTTGCGCCGCCAGTTCGGCATACCGGTGCCGGGCATGGCGAAATTCTTCGCGATCGTGGTGACCGCTTCCATCGCCTGATCCGGCGCCAGATCGAACGCCGCCGCCGCGAGCGACCGGTAGAAGATCATGTGCAGGTTCTCGTCGGCCGCGATGCGCGCCAGCATGCGGTCGGCGATCGGGTCGTCGCACACCCGGCCGGTGGAGCGATGGCTGATGCGCGTGGCCAGCTCCTGGAACGTCACATAGACGACCTGGTGAAGCATGCCGTGGAAGTACTCGGGGGCGTGCACGCCGCGCGTCATGTGCACCATCCGGTCCTGCTCCAGCGCCACCGGGTCGACCCCGCGGGTGACCACCAGATAGTCGCGCATGGCGATGGCGTGGCGGTTCTCCTCCGCGGTCCAGCGCCCCACCCAGGTTCCCCAGGCGCCGTCGCGGGAGAAATGTTCGCTGATGGTCCGGTGATAGGAGGGCAGATTGTCCTCGGTGAGCAGATTGGTGATCATCGCGACCTTCGCCACCTCCGACAGCCGAGACTGTTCGGGATCCCAATCGACACCGCCGAGTGCGGCGAAATTGCGCCCTTCGTCCCACGGCACGTAATCGTGCGGATGCCATTCCTTGGCGGTGGCCAGATGCCGGTCCAGTTGGTCCGCGACGACCGGCTCGAGTTCGGTGAGCAACTGCAACTGCGTCAAATCCTTTGGCATGCAATTCCTTTCGAGAAGGTGAACCATCGGGTTTACGACACACAAGGGCGATCCGAGAGCAGTGTTGCGGCGATACGCTACCCGCTGCCCAGCGGTTGCCGGAAGTTTCCCCCGATGTGCCCCCCGTTCGACATCGCCGATCACGTCGCGCTCCAATTACCTGCCCGCAGAATCAAACCTGAAGTCCGGACAATTCGGACGTGACATACTCCTCTTCAATTAGTTAGCCATCGCAACTATATTATTTGGAGACCCATTCCGTTTTCCTGTCGATGAGGGAGAGAACTTGGCTTCCGCCCAACCCGCCGAGGACCTGGATGCCTCCGACATCCAGACCATCGGTCGCCGGCTCCGGGTAGATCACGACCACCCGCACTACAAGTGGGTCGCCCTGTCGAACACGACCCTCGGCATGTTGATGGTCACGGTCAACTCGTCGATCGTGATCATCTCCCTGCCGGCGATCTTCCGCGGGATCCACCTCAACCCGCTCGAACCCGCCAACGTGAGTTACCTGCTGTGGATGCTGATGGGCTTCATGCTCACCTCCGCGGTGCTCGTGGTGATGTTCGGCCGCCTCGGCGACATGTTCGGCCGAGTCCGCATCTACAACCTCGGCTTCGTCATATTCACCGTCTGCGCGATAGCGCTGTCGTTCGATCCGTTCGATCTCGGCGGCGGTGCGATATGGCTGATCGCCTGGCGTGTGGCGCAAGGTGTCGGCGGCGCCATGCTGATGGCCAATTCCACGGCCATCCTCACCGACGCCTTCCCGGCCAGGCAGCGCGGTATGGCTCTGGGCATCAACCAGGTCGCGGCGGTGGCCGGCTCGTTCCTGGGTCTGCTGATCGGCGGTCTGCTGGCCGAATGGGATTGGAAGGCCATCTTCTGGGTCAGCGTGCCGTTCGGCATCCTCGGCACCATCTGGTCCTACAAGTCGCTGCACGACAACGGCGCGCGCCAGCCCGGCTCGCTCGACATCCCCGGTACCGTCACCTTCGCGCTCGGCCTCACGGCGCTGCTGGCCGGGATCACCTACGGCATCCAGCCCTACGGCGACTCCAAGACCGGCTGGGGCAATCCCTGGGTGCTGACCGGCGTCATCGGCGGCATCGTGCTGCTCGTGCTGTTCTGCGTCATCGAGGCGAAGTCGAAGCAGCCCATGTTCCACCTGAGCCTGTTCCGCAACCGGACCTTCGCGCTGGGCAGTTTCGCGAGCCTGATGTCCGCGATCAGCCGCGGCGGCCTGCAGTTCATGCTCATCATCTGGCTGCAGGGCATCTGGCTGCCGCTGCACGGATTCGACTTCGAATCGACGCCGCTGTGGGCCGGTATCTACATGTTGCCGCTGACCATCGGCTTCCTGGTCTCGGGACCGCTGTCCGGATATCTCAGCGACCGCTTCGGCGGGCGGTTGTTCGCCACCGGTGGCCTGTTGCTCGCCGCGATCACCTTCGTGCTGCTGATCGTGATCCCGGTGAACTTCAACTACTGGTTGTTCGCGCTGATCATCCTGCTCAACGGCCTCGGCATGGGCATCTTCACCTCGCCGAACACCGCCGAGGTCATGTCCGCGGTCCCCGCCTCGCAGCGCGGTGTCGCCTCCGGCATGCGCGCCACGCTGATGAACGGCGGTATGGCACTGTCGATCGGCATCTTCTTCTCGCTGATGATCATCGGCCTGTCCGGCACCCTGCCCGGCGCGATGAATTCCGGGCTGAAGGACCAGGGCGTCCCCGCCGACGTCGCGGGACAGATCGCGGATATGCCACCGGTCGGCAGCCTGTTCGCGACCTTCCTCGGCTACAACCCGTTCAAGGAGTTGCTCGGCCCGAGCGGCACGCTGGACAAACCGGGCGTGCATTCCGATGTCCTGACCGGCCAGGAGTTCTTCCCGCACCTGATCTCCGATCCGTTCCATTCGGGCCTGGTGGTGGTGTTCCTCGCCGCCGCGGTGATGATGCTGCTCGGTTCGATCGCGTCCTGGTTCGCTCGCGGCGACTACGTCGAACACGAGGCGCAGGAACTGGCCCAGGCGGCCGATGCCGGTCTGCTCACCGGCGCGGACGCCGAGGCCGAAACCGGCCGCCCGGCAACCAACGGACACGCCGTGCCCGCCGGTCACCACGCCCTCGCGGCCACCGCCGTGATGCCCGCGGCGGCTCCGCCCGCACGCTCGGAGCGTTCGATCACCGGACGCGTGCTGCGGACCGACGGTCGGCCACTCGACGGCGTGGCGCTGACGCTGATCGATCAGCAGGGACATCAGGTCTCGCGCGCCACCGGTGACCCGCAGGGCGGGTACGTGATCGATCCGCCGGCTCCCGGCAGCTACGTGCTGATCGTGTCGGCCCGCGGGCAGCAGCCGACCGCGGTCACCGTCTCGGCCGACGGACGGCCGCAACGCCTCGACGTGACGCTGCACGGTTCGGGCGAGGTGTCCGGTTTCGTCCGGGCGGCGGGCCGGGCCGTGGCCGACGCGACGGTTACCCTCACCGATCTGCGTGGACAGGTCGTCGGCGCCGCGGTCACCGACGCCGACGGCGGATATCTGTGCTCGGGTGTCGTCGGCGGTACCTACACGCTGGTCGCGGTGGCCGCACATCTGCGCCCGGCCGCCCTGACCCTGACCGTGCCCGACAGCGGCGTGGTGCACCACGATGTGGAACTGACCCCGCTGGCGGTGCTCACCGGCTCGGTCCGCGCCGGCGACCGCGCGGTACCCGACGCCCTGGTCACGGTCCTCGACGAGACCGGCGCCGTACTCGGCACCGCCCGCACCGACGGCGAGGGCCGCTACACCGTGACCGATCTGACCGAGGGCACTCACACCGTGGTGGTTCGCGGCTATCCGCCGCGTGAGGGCCGGGTCGAGGTGGCCGGCGGCGCGGTCGAACACGACGTGCGGCTCGGCTACGACCTGCCCTCCGGCAGCGAGGCCGCCGAACCGGACCCGTCGGAACCGGCGTACGACCGGGACTGACCGAGACCGGCCGACACCGTCGGCCTGCGCGTGGCTCCAGCACAGCGTGGTGCTGGGGCCACGCAAAAGTCCGATATCGCAGGCTCTTTCGCCAGGCGCCTAGCTGGAGCGACGCTGACGCGGCGCGGCACAGTCACTTCCCACCCGCGGCGACGCCGCGGAGCTGAGGGCATACTGCGGCGATGAAAGTGCCCTGAACGCCTGTCCCCCTTCGGCTTCGGCGTGCCGTCCGAAGCCCCAAAAAACGGCCGCTACCTGCACACAACGGTGTCCGCGTCAGCAAACTCGACCGGACACCGACGTGCCCACCGTCCGGCCGCTGGTTGTCACGGCACGAAAAACGCCGTTAAGCTGGAGTTTGCCAGAAAGATGCTGAGAGTGAAGCATCCTGGCCGACGAGTTCGCCCGCGTGCAGTCGACTCGAGGATGGACCGACATGACCTTCCTTGCCCTCGGATATCTACGCAGAGATGTCTCGCGACGGCACCAGCATTGGGACGAGTCCCAAATACGCTGGCTCGCAGGGCGTTTGGGCTACAACCTATGTAAGACCGTGGCATTGAGCAACCGCACCTGCGACCCGATCCAGCAGCTGATCGACGCGGTGGTGCGACTCGACGCCGAGGCCGTCGTCGTGCCGAGCCTCGACCACTTCGCCGATCGGGTGATCCCCGCCGACCTGCTCGCGATCACCGACGTCGTCACGGTCACGCCCGAGCACACCTATGCGCGATGGGTCGGCGATGAACTGACCGAATTGAACGGTACGTGAGCGGCCCGGAAAAGCCTGTCGCGCAATTCGTCCGGATCCGTCGATCGACGTGCGGGCGAATTGCGCGACGGGTTGCCGCCGGCGAGGTCAGCTGCCGGTGATCGCCTCGTAGTAGAAGAAGTGGTGGCCCTTCGCATCACACGAGAAGCTGCCGTGGAAGCCGACCGCACACGTCGACCCGGCGTGTGAGACGGCGGGACCGGCGGTCGGCCCGGAGCCGGCGCTCTGACCGTAGGTCGAGATGTCGGGGTTGCCGCCGGGCAGGGTGTGCGGAGTTCCCGCATCGAATCCGGGATGCGCGGGCGCCCACGGCACGTCGATGACGACCTCGCGGACCGGGAAGGGCACCGGCACCGAGACGTTGCCGCTGAGCTGGATGGACATCCACGTCGGCGTGGCGAGGTCACATCCCACGCTGCCGTCGTCGGCGATCGAGCAGTTCAGACTCCCGGCGGAAAAGTACACCGGCCCGGGCGTGTCGGCGCCGGCCACGCCGCCGAATGCGAGCGGCGCTGCCGCACCGGCCGTCGCCAACGTACGCACGATCCATCGTTTCACGCTGCCTCCTACGGTGTGATGATGTCCCTGACATACCCATCGGCCCACCGCCACAACCCATTACGTGCCCGCCCGGCTCTGCCGGCCGTCACCGGTCGGAGTCCAGCTGCGTCAGGTACTCGTCGAGCCGGGCGGCGCCGGCCAGCAGGTTGCGGCTGCGAGTGATCAGGCGCTCCTGCCACGCGTCGAGAAATGCACTCAGCGCCTGCGCGCCGCCCGCCTCGCGCAACGACTCCAGGAACTGCGCGACCTGCGGCAGCAGGTAACCGCCGCGGCGCAATTGCCTGGCGATGTCGGCGTCGCGCACACAGTCCGGGCTGTAGCAGCGATAGCCCGTCACGCGGTCGCGTTCCGGGCGCAGGATGCCGTGAGTTTCCCACGTACGCAACGTAGCCGGATGCACCCCGATCCGGCGCGCGAGTTCGCCGACGGTCAGGGGCGGGCCGGGAACCGGTGCGGGCGCGGTGGACAGGTCGCTCAAGGCCGCGGCGACGTCGGTGCGAGTGCCGCGTTCGGTAAGCAGCGCGACATGTGCGGCGTCGATGAGCCGGTAGGCCGATTCGCGGTCGTCGCGATGGATCGCGCGCATGATCTCCGCGGCCTGCCGATGTCCGTGCCCGGCGCGCAGGGCGAGGAAGGCGTGCAGCGCCAGTGCGTGTCGCGTGGTGTAGCGGCGATACCCGGTCTCGGTGCGCTCGGCCGGCGGCAGGATGCCCGCCTCGTCGTAATTGCGGATCGCCTGGGCGGACAATCCGTGTCCGCGGGCGAGATCGACGGGTCGCAGGGTGCACCTCCGTTTGAGACTTTTCCGAGTCTTTTCCCAGTTCGATTCGACCGAAGTTTCACTCGAACCTTCAACGATAGTGTCGAAGGCAGTTGCTGCCGGAAAGGGGTATCCATGTCCACTGCCACCGCCCTGCGTGCCCTCGGCCGCCCACTCGACGACCGGGTGAGCCTGGGCCGCGCCCTCGACGAACTGCTCGCCGCGTGCCCGGAACCTCCGGCCCTGCTCGGCCTCGGCGAGCCGACGCACGGAATCGCGGCATTCCCGTTGCTGCGCAACGATATTCTGGCCCACCTCGTGCAACGGGGATTCCGGTCGATCGCGCTGGAGATCGATCTGTTCGCCGCCACCCGCGTCGACGACTACGTGTGCGGCGCCACCGCGGATCTCGACGAGGTCCTCGCCACCGGGTTCAGCCACGGTTTCGGCCGTGTACCGGGCAATCGCGAACTCGTCGAATGGCTGCGCGCCTACAACATCGGCCTGCCGCCGGGAGATCGCGTGCACTGCTACGGCTTCGACGCACCGGTGGAGATCTCCGCCGCACCGAGTCCGCGCCACGCGCTGACCGCGGTCGCCGGCTTTCTGCCCGCGGCGCTGCGGCCGGAGTCGGCAGCGGAACTCGACGCCCTGGCCGGTGCGGATGCCGACTGGACGAACGAGGCCGCCATGTTCGATCCGGCTGCCTCCGTGGGCAATTCCGACCGTGCCCGCGCCCTGCGCATCGTCGCCGACGACCTCGCCAGCGCACTGCACCGCGCGGGTCCGAGCCTGCGGCCGGCCGATCCGGCGGGCTACGACCGGGCGGCCGATCATGCGCGCACCGCCCGGGGCCTGCTGCGTTATCACGCGGCCATGGCGACCCCGGCCACCGATCGCCTCGGCGATCTGCTGAGCCTGCGCGCCGAGATGATGGCCGAGAATCTGCTGGCGATCGTCGAGCGGGAGCGGCATCGTGGGCCGACTCTCGTCTTCGCGCACAACGCCCATCTCCAGCGCGCGCACTCCCCCGGTGAGGACGCGCCCGGCTGGGGCGGAGCCGGGGCCCTCGTCGCCCTCACCCTCGGAGCCCGCTACACGGTCGTGACGACCGACGGCGCCCCCGCCACCGATCCGGCCACCCTCCAGGGCGTGCTGGCTCAGGCCACGACGCACCGAACCCTGTTTCCCACAAGCGAATTGCGCACGCACCTGTCCCCGGCCCTTGCCACGGGTGAACCGATCGTCCTCGGCCACATCCCGCTGCGCCGGGCAGATCTCGACACCGCCGACGCCACCGTCTTCATCACCGACACCGACGGAAAGCAGGTCCGGTACTGGTAACGGCACCTTCGGGTCGGGCAGCACCCCCGAGGTTCTGCTGAGCAGAATTGTGTGTTCTGCAGCGGCGGCACGCGTCACTGTAGGCGCTATGAGCACGACTGACACCCCCGTCCGCTTGCGGGCGGTCGCGGCGCCGGACCAACCGGATGTGACGCCCGCGCTCGAGCAGCTGTACCGCGGTTTCGAACAGGAGCTGCTGGTGCCGCTGTGGACCGAGATCGGCGATCTGATGCCCGTCCACCCGCGCTCGCGGGCGGTGCCGCATCTGTGGCGCTGGGAGCGACTGCTGCGGCTCGCGGCCGAGGCGGGCGACATCGTCCCCGTCGGCCGCGGCGGGGAGCGACGCGCGATCGCCCTGGCGAATCCGGCCCTGGGGGGCAGCCCGTTCGCCACACCGACGTTGTGGGCGGCGATCCAATACCTGATGCCGGGCGAGGACGCGCCCGAACATCGCCACACCCAGCACGCGTTCCGCTTCGTGGTCGAAGGCTCGGGTGTGTGGACCGTGGTCGGCGGCAGTGGTGAGCGGGCGGTCGGCGACGCGGTTCCGATGCGCCGCGGCGATTTCCTGCCGCAGGCGGGCTGGAACTGGCATGCCCACCACAACACGAGCACGGCGCCCATGGCGTGGATCGACGGGCTCGACATCCCCTTCCAGTACCTGACCGAGGCGCAGTTCTTCGAGTTCGGACGCGCGGATATCGATGCGGCCGAACGGATCACGCCGCATCGCTCACGCTCGGAACGACTGTGGGGTCATCCCGGATTGCGGCCGCTGTCGGTCGGTGAGGTCGCACCCGGTTCGCCACTGCTCGCCTACAAGTGGGAGCACACCGACGCCGCCCTCACCGATCAGTTGCAGCTGGAGCGGGAGGGGTACGGCGGCACCGTCGAACCCGGCCACGCCGCCGTCCGATTCGTCGACCCGCACAACGGCTCCGACGTCCTGCCGACGATACGGGCCGAATTCCACCGGATCGCCCGCAACGCCCGTACCGCACCGGTTCGCGAGACCGGGTCGTCGGTGTACCAGGTCTTCGACGGCTCGGGCACGGTCACCGTCGGCGACACGACATGGACGGTGACCCGCGGCGACCTGTTCGTCGTCCCGTCGTGGGAATCGTTTTCCGCCACCTCCGAATCCGGCCGCACCGATTCCGACTCCGGCGCCCTCGATCTCTTCCGGTTCTCGGACGCGCCCGTCTTCGAAGCACTGCACCTCGACCGTCAGGAGACCGTCCGATGAAACTCGCCACCCTCCGCGTCGACGGCGGCACCCGCGCGGTCCGCCTCGACGGCGACCGTCTGGTCGACCTCGGCTACGACGACCTCGGCGCGCTGTTCGCACGCGACGACTGGGCCACGGTCGCCGCCGCGGCCACCGGGCAGACCTGGCCGGCGGCGGGAGCCGACTTCGCCCCGGTCGTGCCGAATCCGTCGAAGGTGATCTGCGTCGGGCACAACTACACCAACCACATTCGGGAGATGGGCCGCGACATGCCCAGCTACCCCACTCTTTTCCCGAAATTCGCCGACTCGCTCATCGGCCCGGGCGATCCCATCGTGAAACCCGCCGAAACCGATGCCCTGGACTGGGAGGTCGAATTGGTGGTCGTCGTCGGCACACCGGTCCGCCGGGCCACCGAGCAGCAGGCCGCGGACGCCATCGCGGGTTTCACCGTCATGAACGATATCTCCGTGCGGGACTGGCAGTTCCGGACCGTCGAATGGACCCAGGGCAAGATCTGGGATTCCGTCACACCCGTCGGCCCGTATGTGGTGACGCCGGACGAGGTCGGCGGCGTCCGGCCCGCACTGCGGGTCGAGACCATCGTCGACGGGAACGTCGTACAGTGCGACGACACCGGCACCCTCCTGTTCGATCCGGTCCACCTCGTGCGCTACGTCTCGACGATCATCCGCCTGAATCCGGGCGACATGATCGCGACCGGAACACCGGCCGGCGTCGGGCACGCCCGGGATCCGAAGGTCTATCTCGCGGGCGGGGAAACCGTGGTCACCCGGATCGAGGGGCTGGGGGCGTGCACCAACACGGTCGTGACGGCATCGTGACCGGGCGAGCCCATGCGGACGCACTGAGGTGGGCCGAGCACGGAACCGGCCTGTTCGGCACGCAGGTGGCCCTGCTCGACGAGGAGTCGATGGCGGCGCCGAGCCTGCTGCCCGGATGGACCCGCAAACATCTCGTCGCCCACGTCGCCGCGAACGCGGACGCGCTCGGCAATCTGGTGCACTGGGCCCGCACCGGCGATCGCACACCGATGTATTCCTCTGCGCGCCAGCGTGATTCCGATATCGAAACGGGTGCGACCCGCTCGGCGGACGAGCTGGTGACCTGGCTGAACGCGTCGGTGCGCGCGCTGTCGGTGGCCATGGAGTCCCTGAGCGACGACGATTGGCGCCGTGAGGTCGTCACCGCGCAGGGGCGGACCGTCCCGGCCACCGAGATTCCGTGGCTGCGGGCGCGGGAAGTGTGTGTCCATGCCGTCGATCTCGGCACGGGCGCCACCTTCGCCGACCTGCCCGACGAGTTCCTGGCCGCACTCGTCGCCGACATCCGCGCCAGGCGCGGACTCGACGCGGTGCCGCGCGGTCCCCTTCCCGAGGTCGCCGCCTACCTGGCCGGTCGTTCCCACTCGCTCGCCGATGTCCCCGGCCTCGGCCCCTGGTTGTAAGGAAGCTGCAGTATGAGCACCTCTGATGTCGTGGTCGTCGGCGGCGGAATCGGTGGGCTGAGCACCGCTTTCGCCCTCTCCCGCCTCGGCCTGCGGGTTCGGGTCCTGGAGCAGGCGGAGCAGTTCGGCGAGGTGGGCGCCGGCATTCAGCTCGCCCCGAACTGCACCCGCATCCTCGCCGAGTACGGACTGCTGGAACAGGCGGCGGCGCGTGGCGTCGTCCCCGACCGCATGGTGATGCGCGACGCGGTCGACGCCGGCGAACTCACCGCACTGGACCTGCGCGACCTCGAACGGCGGTACGGATTCCCGTACCTGGTCATCCATCGCAGCGACCTGCATGCCCTGTTCCTCGACGCCTGCCGTGACGCGGGTGTCGAACTACTCACCGAGCAACGGGTCACCGGCTACGCGCAGGACGTCGAGAAGGCCACCGCTACAACGGATTCCGGAAACGTTTACGCGGGTTCGGTCGTGATCGCGGCGGACGGGCTGCATTCGCTGGCCCGGCAGCGGTTCGCCGACGATCAACCGGTCTCCTCGGCGTATGTCGCCTATCGCGGGACCGTGCCGATCACGTCGGTCGATCGCCCGGTCGATCTGTCCGAGGTCGTGGTGTACGTCGGCCCGCGGTGCCATTTCGTTCACTACGGTTTGCGCGGCGGTGATCTGCTCAATCAGGTCGCGGTCTTCGAATCCCCCAAGGCGCTGGCCGGACTCGCGGACTGGGGTACTCCCGACGAACTCGACGACGCCTTCGCCGGCACCTGCGACTTCGTCCGGGGACGCCTGCCGCACTTGTGGCGCGACAAGTGGTGGCGCATGTACGACCGCGATCCGATCGACACCTGGGTCGACGGCCGGATCGCTCTCCTCGGCGACGCCGCCCACCCACCGCTGCAGTACATGGCCCAGGGCGCGATCATGGCGATCGAGGACGGCTGGGTTCTCGCCGAACACGCGCGCCGGCGACGCGGCGGCGGAGCCGTCGAGTGGCACGGCGCGCTGGCCGCCTATCAGGCGGTTCGGCCCGAACACTGCCGCCGCGTCGTGCTCACGGCCCGCGCCTGGGGCGAACTGTGGCATCTCGACGGTCTGCGCCGGGAACAGCGCAATACCCTGCTGCGCGCCCGCGCGACCGACGACTATTCGTTCACCGACTGGATCTACGGACCCACCGCCCTCTTCCCGGAGGACGAACCCGCCATGTTCACCCCCATCCCGCTCGCCACGTGAGCCGGCACCGGAATGCTCAGGACAGGACCGAACGGACGTGGCGGTCCCGGAGGGCGTCGTGGGTGTGTTCGGCGAGCCATGCGGCGAAATCCGTGTGAGCCGTGGGCGTTTGATCGAAGAAGCTGGCGCAGGCGACGGTGTCGCCGCGCTCCACGACGACGTCGATCGTTTCCCCGCGCTGGGTGACCGAGAAGGCCGCTGCCGGGGTGCGGAGCAGGCGATGGCGGCGCCCCGCGTCCGTGGGCCGGATATCGCTGACCGTCGCCGCGACGATGTCGACGACGTTGTCGTGCCGGCGGCGCAGCCGGCGCGGCACATCGGTGACCACCGTGTGCACGGCGAGGATCAGCTCGGCGAAATCATCGAAATCCACCGTCACCGTGGGTGCATGGCGCGGTTCTTCCGTCACGACAACCACGCCTCCTTCCTCGAACCTGGGGCGCTGCCATCCCATACCGCTCAGTCTGCCTCGCCGCGGTGAGGCCGTCATTCGGCGTTTCGCACGACGATCGAACCATTGTCCGTGAAGGCTCGAGCGGCCGGACGTAATGAATTACCCCTGCGGAGTGAATAACAATCATCACTCGTCGGCGGATTCGCGCGCCGGGACCGGCGTGGCACGGGTCGGCAACAGGAGGGGGCATGGTGCGGGAGAATGTCGCGGCCGGGGACACGTACCGCATCGGCGTCGTCGAGGATCATCATGTCACCATCGCCGGCCTGCGCCAGATACTCGCCGGCGAGCCCGTGACCATCGCGGCCACGGCCGCATCGGTATCGGAATTGCTTTCCGTCACCGCGGATCTGGCACTGGTCGTCCTCGATCTGAGACTGCCCGACGGGTCCTCCCCCGCCACCAATATCGAGCAACTGCGGGCCGCCGGCATCGAAACCCTCGTATTCACCTCCGGCGACGAACCGTTCCTGGTGCGCGCGGCCGCCCGGGCCGGCGTTCTCGGCGTCGTGCGGAAGTCCGAACGCGACGAGGTGGTCGCCGCCGCGGTGCGCGACGCCGCGACCGGCCGCCAGGTGCCTACCACGGAGTGGGCGGTCGCCATCGACTCCGACGAGAACTTCGCCACAGTCACGCTCAGCCCCCGCCAGCGTGACGTCCTGGCCCTGTACGCCTCCGGAGAATCGGCGGCCCGAGTCGCGCGGCTCACCGGCCTCACCGAAGACACGGTCAACGCGTATCTGGCCCGGATCCGGCAGAAATACGCCGAGGCGGGGCGGCCCTCGCGCACCAAAACCGAACTGTTCAAACGCGCTCTGGAGGACGGGTGGCTGCCGATACCACGTCGACGCCGGTAGACCGGGACGCCGGTCACGCCGGGGCGATTCGCGGGCCCGGCCGAGGACCGCATCACCCGGTTGTTCGCCCGCTTCCTCTCCTCCGGTTACGTGGCCTATCTGTTCCTGATGGCCGCGACCATCACGAGTCAGGCCGACGACCTGGCCCTCTGGTGGACCGTGCTCGCGGTGGGCATCGTCTACGGCCCGCCGATAGCGATGGGTCTGTTGTCGTTTCATCCCGACCTCCGGTGGGTCCGCGTGAGCGCCGCCGTCACCGCGCTGGGTTTCGTGGTCGCGGCCGTCCTGTGGCCCGTGGCATGGAAGGGCGAACTGTTGCGCGCCGACGCGTGGATCTCCACCATTCCCGGGCTGGCGGGACTGTCCGCGGCACTGGTCTGGCCGGCAGGCCGGACGGTGGCCGTTCTGCTCGCGGCGGTGGTTCCGGTCCAGATCGTCAACCATTTCTGCCGGGCTCCCGGACACAACGGCCGCTTCGTCCCGGACCTGATGTTCGCGATCAGCTTCTGCCTGCTGTTCGTCGCGGCCGGGCTGATGGCGATGCGCACCGGACGGATTCTGGACGCGACCAGGACCGAAGCCCACGAGGCCGCGGCCGCCGCCGCGGCAGCCACCGCGCGCACGGTGCAACGCGCCCGCTTCAACGCACTGCTGCACGACTGGGTGATGTCGACGTTGCTGGCGGCCGCGCGGGGGACGCAGCGGTCGGAGGTGCGCCACCAGGCCGAACTGGCGCTGGCCAAGCTCGACGACGTGGGTTGCGAAGGCGCGCACGGCTTTACGGCGTCGACGGCCGCGGCGCACATGCGCACCGCGGTCGCCGACGTCGACGACCGGCTGCCGGTCACGGTCAGCGAGGCCCCGGCCACCGGCGACCGCTTCTTCCCCGCCGAACCGATCCAGGTCCTGGGCGCCGCCGTCGCGGAAGCCGTGCGCAACAGCGTCGTTCACGCCGGAGCACACGCCGCGCGCACGGTGAGTCTGCGATTCGCCGACGGGCGGATCGAGGTCGCCGTGGCCGACGACGGCCGCGGATTCGATCCGGCGAGGGTCCCGGCCCACCGCCTCGGGCTGGCCGTCAGCATCGTGGAGCGGGTGCGCCGCCTGCCGGGTGGTGACGTCGAGGTGCGCAGTCGTCCGGGCGCGGGCACCCGGATTCGCCTGTCCTGGCAGGCGGACCGGCGATGAGCGCCGCCACCGGTCCGGTGCGCGATGCTCGCACCCTGCTCGGCATGGACACCCGGCCGGCCTGGGCGATCGCGGCCTTCTACTTGACTTCGGAAGCGGCACTGAGCCTTTCGACCGCCCAACAGACCCGGCACCTGTGGCCGGTGCTGGCCGGCTTGGCCGTCACCGCCGCGGCCACCGCGGCACTGCTGCGCATCCGGCCCGATCCGCTGCCCCTGCCCGCCACCGCCGCACTGGCCCTCTCGATTCCGGCCACTGCGGCGCTGACGCTGTTCAACCTGCCGATACCGCCGACCTCGGTCGCGCAACTGTGGTCGTTCGGATGCGGGACCGTGACCGCGACGTTCATGTGCGTGCGCGGGCGCACGGGAGCCGCGTGGGCCGGATTGCTGTCGATGATCGCCACCTCGGCCGTGTGGTCGTGGCAGAGCGGGCAGGGTTTCGGTCACGGCGTGGCGATCTCGGTGATCAATCTGGGTCCGCTGATGATGGCGACCTTCTTCGCCTACACGTTGCGCCCGGCGGCTCGGGCCATTTTCCGGCTGCGGGAGGAGTCGACGCGGCAGGTGGGCTCCGAAGCGGCCGCGGCCGCCGCACTCGATGAACGACGAGACCAGATCCGGCGCCTGGACGATATGGTCCGCCCCGTTCTGGAACGAATCGCCGGCCCGCAGCCGCTCGATGAGCGCACCCGCCACGACTGCCGGCTGATCGAGGCGCATCTGCGCGATACGCTGCGAGCCCCCGTTCTCGCCACCGAACCGGTCACGACGGCGGCACGCGACGCACGGATGCGGGGCGTCGACGTCGTCCTGATCGACGACCACGGCCTCGACGATCTGTCTGCCGCCACCCGCCGGCGGGTGCTCGGCACCGTCGCCGCGGAATTGGCCACGGCGGCCGCCGGGACGGCTCACGTTCGAATTCTGCCGCCGCACAGGGCGATTGTGGCCACCATCGTGGTCAACGATCCCCGTTCCGGTATCCGGCGGATCGAAATCGGAACCCCGGTGCTCCCCGCGACTCGGTCCGATCCGTAACCGCGGCCTCAGATGTCATCGAGGTTCAGATACCCGTCCTGCAGCGCACGCGCCAGGAGCGCGGCCTTCGTCGGCGCCGGCCGACCGGCCGCGCGGTACTTCTCCCGGATCCGGGCGAGGTGCGTGTTGACCGTTCCGGGTGCGATGAACAGTGCGCGGCAGACCTCGCCCTTGGTCTCACCGAGGATCCACGCGAGCAGTACTTCCACTTCCCTGGCACTGAGCTGAGGCCGTGGTTGCGGCGCAGCCGCGGGCGCTGCGCGATCGGCGATCGCGGGGGCGAGACAGGCTGGGACCGGCGACAATTCGGACACGATGTCTTCCTGTTCTGCAGAAGCCGACGGCGTCGCCATTCCCCCGGCGACTGTGTCGAACGCTACGCAGTTGCCGGGCCGCCCGGCAGGTTCCAGTTGCTTGACCCGAGAACTGGGGTCACCGTTCGCTCGGAAAACGAAGGGACTCATCGGGTCCGTCCGCCACACTCGACAGATGACCGTCGCTGCACAACGCTCCGCCGCCTCTCACTTTCCGCGCCGGCAACTCCGGAGGGCCTGTCTGCCGATGATGGCGGGCGTGGTTCTGGTCGCTCCGACCGGCTGCGGGGACGGACCCGACAATGCTTCCGCCCCTGCGAGTTCCGCTACATCCGCGGTCGTGTCGCCGACACGGATCGGCCGCACCACGCAGGAAACCGCCTCCCCCGTCACGACGTCCGGTTCGGCGGACTGCGCGACCGACCTCGCGGCGCCGGAAGTCCGCCGTGCCGTCACCACCCTGCCGCCGTACGACGCCGGAGGCGGTCTCACCTGGGCGTGGAACGACAACCCGCCCGCACTGCGCGGCACCTACAACCGGTGTTCGACACTGTCGGTCGTGGTGGTGACGGTTCAGGGCGCCACCGCGAGCTCACCGGAGCACGCCCTGCTGTTCCACCGGGGCGACTACGTCGGCACCGCCACACCGAAAGCCCAGGCATTCACCACGATCGACACCGCGGCCGGTACCGAAGACACCGTCGTCCTGACCTACAAGACGCCCGGCAGCTGCAACGCCTGCCCCGACGGGACCGAGACGACGGTGTCGTTCCATTGGAACGGCTCGGGCGTGGACACACAGGGGCGTCCACCGGTCAACTGATCGCCCCGAGCGGGTTCAGACGGACGAAACCTGTTCCGCCAGATCGAATTTCATGAAGACATCGGCGCGATCGTAGGGAATGGGCCGCAGCTACTCCGGCGGCACGTGGACGAATCCCACCGATTCGTACAGGTGCACGGCGTCGGCCAGGCGGCCGTTGCTCGCCAGGAACAGCGAGGTCGCGCCGCATGCGCGCGCGTGGTCGATGGCGGCGTTCAGCAGCAGGCGGCCGATGCCCCGGCCACGCACCCGCGGCGCGACCGCCATCTTCGAGATCTCGAAAACGCCCGGATCCTCCGCGACGAGGGCGACGCACCCGACGCGGTCGTCACCGTCGCGCGCGATCAGCACCTGCCCGCCCCGCGCCGCGCAGCGCGACCTTCACGGCGCCGGCCTCGGCGCGCATCGTCCCGCTGACCGGCACCGACACCGGCACAACCATGTACACCGCGCACCGCACCGCTGACGAGCGAGCGCTGGTCCACAATCCGCTCGCCCTGCTGCCCGGCCCGGGCACGGCGTGAGGGCGGCGGTCAGGACAGCAGTTTGCGCATGATCTTGTTGCCGAACCCGTAGCGGATGAGACCGTCGAGGTTGCGAATGGTCTTCTCCGAGTAGGGGTACCAGATGCTTTCCCCCTTGGGCTGCCAGCGGTCGATCAGGACCGGCTGGGCGTGGGTGAAGCCGCGCAGCGCACCCGGGCCGTTGACCTGGCCGACGCCGCTGTCCTTGCGCCCGCCGAAGGGCGCCTCGGGCACACCGTAGATGACGGCCGCGTCGTTGTGCACGACGGAACCGGTGGTGAGCTGGGCCGCGATGCGCCGGGCCTTCGCGGCGTCCTTGGTGAACACCGAACCGCTCAGCCCGTATTTGCAGTCGTTGGCCAGCCGGATGGCCTCGTCCTCGTCCCGGACCCGCATGATGGCGGTGACCGGACCGAACGTCTCCTCGGTCATCAAGTCCATGTCGTGGTGCACGCCGACGACGACGGTGGGCTGGAAGTACAGGCCGTCGCCGGTGTCGGCCGCGCCGCCCACCACGATGTCGGCGCCCTTGGCCTTCGCGTCGTCGATGTGCCGGATCACGATGTCGCGCTGGCGATCCCAGAACAGCGGGCCCATATCGGTGTCGCCGGGACCGTAGGTGACCGCCGCCGCCTTCTCGGTGACCAGGCGGATGAATTCGTCCGCGACGCTGTCGACCACATAGATGCGCTCCACGCTCATGCAGACCTGGCCGGTGTTGAACATCGACAGATACACCGCGCCGGCGGCGGCCCGCTCGAGATCGGCGTCCGCGCAGACGATCATGGCGTCCTTGCCGCCCAGTTCCAGGGTGCACGGCAGCAACCGGGTCGCGCAGGCGGCCGCGATCTTGCGACCGGTGCCGACGCTGCCGGTGAAACACACCTTGTCGATATCCGAATCGACCAGTGCCGCACCGGTTTCGCCGTCGCCGTGCAGCACCTGCACGACATCCTCCGGCACCCCCGCCTCGTGCAGCACCCGCGCCACCCATTCACCCGAGCGCGGCGTCACCTCGGACGGTTTGAACACCACGGTGTTGCCGGCGACCAGCGCCTGCACCACCGGATTGAGCGACAGCACGAACGGCGCGTTCCACGGTGTCACGACACCGATCACGCCGAGCGGCTGATACTGCATGTACAGCTTCTTCAGCGGTTTGAGATACCCGTGCAGCCGCTGCCGGTGCGAGCGCAGATCGCGCCGGGCGCGCCCGGTCCAGTAGTTGAGGAAGTCGCAGGCGGGCACGATCTCGACGCCGAGCGCCTCGGCCTCCGGCTTACCGGTCTCGGTGCGGATGGTCTCGGCGATCTCCGCGCGCCGGGCGACGATCACACCGACGGCGGCACGCAGGATCTCGGCACGCTCGGCGATGCTGCGGGCGGCCCACGCGGGCTGCGCGGCACGGGCACGCGCGACCGCGCTCTGCACCTCGGCGGTGGTGTCCACCTCGAGTTCGCCGATGCGCCGGCGATCCACCGGACTGTCCAGCGCCAGCGTGCGCCGGTCGCCCTCGGTCGTCGGCAGTGGGTGGACGATGGCCATGGTCTTCCCCTCGGTCGGAGCTGGCGTTCCAATGCGATGTCGGTTGTGACACAAGGTGTGTCGCAACGAATCGACGCACGGCGGACACGCCTCGTGAACTAGTAGACAACTTACCAAAACTGTCTACCCATTGCGAGAACTTGTTCTAGATTTTCCGCCGAACCGGCACCCGCGGACCGCCCGCGGAGGCTACTTGTAGCCTCGCTTCAGCAGGAATTTCGCCCCCGCGTCGAATCCGTCCGGATTCAGTACGTCGAATCCGAAGGCGTCGGCGAGCCGGTTGGTCGTGTTGAAGGCGGCGCAGACGGCCAAAGCGTCCTCGACCTGTCGGGGGGACACTCCGGCCGACAGGACCTTGCGGACGTCGTCGGCGGTGACCTCTCCGTCGCGGGTCAGCGCGCCCAGGAGCAGCAGCGTCTCGCGCAGGCCCGCATCGATCCGCGCGGATTCCGGATCGTCCAGCACCGCACGGACTTTCGCCTCGTCGGCGTACGCGCGCCCCGCGGTCGCGCTGTGGGCGCCGATGCAGAACGCGGAAGCGTTGACCTTCGACACGTACGCCGCCATCAACTCCCGGTCGGCGACCGACCACTCGGAGGGGCCGCGCATCGCCGCGTGGGTGAACGCCTTCGCTCGCGCACCGTAGAACTCCGGGCGATAGAACACCAGCTTCGCCGCATCGGGCAGCGGCTGTCCGGAGAACACTCGGATGGCCGTGAACAGGAGTTTGGTTCCGGGCCGATAGCCGCGGTTCAAAATATCCGGTCGCATCAGCCACGCTCCCGGGTCGCTTCGGCCAGCGCCGCGAGTCCGGCGTCGTACTGGCGTGCGGATTGCCCGACCGCGGCGGCGATCACCAGTTCGACGATCTCGTCCTCGCCGAATCCCGATGCCCGCGCGGCCGCGAAGTCGGCATCGGTCACCTCGGTCGGCCGGGTCGCGACCTTGTCGACGAGTTCACGCAGCGGAGGTGGCCCGGCGTTGGCGAAGGCTTGCGCACGCTGCTCCCGCGGGGTACTGCCGTCGCCGTCGCGAATCCGCTCCACCAGGGCGCGGAATATCGCGCGCGTGTCCTGCGCCATCTCGCCTCCTCACAGCCGGTTCCCGTGCGATGGGCGCGAGCCGTGACGGGCAGGCGCCACGGACACGAATGTACGCCCCGGACGCCGGTTCGCATGCTCTACCGGCGAAAGAGGCACTGGTATCAGGTCGTCTCGCGGAGCAGGCGGTCGAGACCTCCGGCGAGAAAGGCGACCTGATCCTCGTAGAAGGCGATCAGCACGTCGGTGGGCAGCGGATCGGGATGGGCGTGCCAGTCCGACGCCCGGGCGAGCGCTTGCAGAAATCCCATCAGGGCGATGGCCCAGCGCGATTCCAGCCGTGCGGGATCGGCATCGGGGAAGGTGCGGCGCACCTGAACGTGGAGCTGCTCGCGCAGGTTCTCCTCCACCACGCGCAGGGCGGGATGATCGCGCGCCGAGACCTGAGTGACGATTTTGACCCACCGCATACCGCGAGTGCGGTGTCGCAGTAGCAGATCGCGGTAGGGCTCGGTGACGGCGCGCACCAGCTCCTCGGTGGTCGGCGCCTCGGCACGCGCGGCGAGCCGGCCGGCATGGGCGCGGATGCTGTCGCGCACCGCGGCGCCGAGATCCAGCAGCACCGCCGCGATCAGATCGTCCTTGGTGCCGAAGTGATAGTTGACCGACGCCGGTCCCAGACCGGCGGCCGCGTTCACCGCACGCACCGACACCGCGTCCACCCCGTGCGCGGCGAACAGGCGCTCGGCCGTCTTGACGAGCCGGCTACGCGTCGCGTTGCCCTGGCGGTTGGGCGCGGGAGCCGTCACGGGATCACCCTCCGTACTGGTTCGGTCGATCTGATCTGCCGAGGAACTTTATCGCATACGCGTATGGAAAGTATTGCGGTGCAGAAATTCTCGCGTCGTCTCGGTCACCGAGACCGGAAACTTTTGGATCAACTGATCCATGTTAAGCAGGACACAGCGCGGTGAAACAGATCACAGACGCGCCGTTCGAAGGAGACTCCGTGCACCCGTCCGAATCCTTGCGATTCGGGGCCTTCCTCGCCCCGTACCACCCCCTGAACGCCGATCCCGCCCTGCAGCTGCGCCGCGACATCGATCTGATGGAACACCTGGACCATCTCGGATTCGACGAGGCATGGATGGGTGAGCATCATTCGACCGGCGCCGAAATCGTGCCCGCGCCCGACGTTTTCATCGCGGCCGCGGCCGAACGGACGCAGCGGCTGCGCTTCGGCACCGGGGTGGTGTCACTGCCCTACCATCACCCGCTGGTCACCGTCGACCGCATCACCCAGCTCGATCTGCAGACCCGAGGTCGGCTGATCTTCGGCACCGGGCCGGGCAAGATCCCGCTCGACGCGCACATGATGGGCATCGACCCCTCCTGCCAGCGCAGGCGCCAGGGCGAGGCGCTCGAGGCGATCCTGGCGCTGCTGCGCGGCGACGTGGTGACCATGTCCACCGATTGGTTCACCCTGCGCGACGCGCGGGCACAGCTTCCCACCTATGATCCGGCCGGAATCGAGATCGCCACGGCCTCCACCGTCTCCCCCAACGGCTCGGTGCTCGCCGGCACCCACGGCCTGTCCCTGCTGTCGCTCGCCGCCGGCTCACCCGCGGGATTCGATGTGCTGGACCGCAATTGGGGGATCTACGAGAAGGTGTGCGCGGAACACGGCCACAGCGCGGACCGATCGCGATGGCGGCTGGTCAATCCGATGTTCCTCGCCGAAACCCGCGCCGACGCCGAGCGCGCCGTCTCGCGCCGGATCGGATCGATGGCGGCGTATGTGAACCGCCAGACCGGCCGGCGACCCGACTGGGCCGAATCCGGCAGCGGGATCATCGACCACTGGCGCAACGACAGCCTCGGCGAATTCGGCCAGGCCGTCATCGGGACACCGGACGAGGCGATCGCCCAGATCGACAGGCTCCTGGACAAGACCGGCGGATTCGGCACCCTGCTGATCCTGCATGTCGACATGGCCGACTGGGAGGACACCAAACGCAGCTACGAACTGTTCGCCTCGGAGGTGATTCCGCACTTCCGCCGCCGCAACCTGGGCCGCGAGGCGAGTCTGCAGTACGCCGAGGACCACCGCGAGCGCCTGATCGGCGGACTGGTCACCGCGATCACCAAGGCCCACACCGACTACTACGGCGACACCGCCGCGACAGGAGCGTGAATCGATGCGTGCCGTGGGATATCTCGACGGGGAATTCGCTGTCACCGAGGTCCCCGATCCACCGGCTCCCGGCGCGGGCCAGGTCCGTATCGCGGTCGCCGCATGCGGGATCTGCGGCAGCGACCTGTCGATGGCCAAGGACGCCCGGCGGTTCGTCCAGGTCGCCGCAGACAGCGGTTATCCGCTGGCCACCTTCGACATCGAACGACCGGTGGTGCTGGGACACGAATACGCCGGAACGATCGTCGAAACGGGCTCGGGCGTCACGGATTTCGCGGTGGGCGACCGGGTGGCGGGCATCGGGCTGGCCACCGAGGCCGCGACCGGCATCCCGACGATCATCGGCTATTCCAACGACTATCACGGCGCGTTCGGCGAATACATCGTGGTGGACAGCGTCTGGGTCCGGCGCGTCCCCGACGGGCTGCCGCTCGAGCATGCCACGCTGGCCGAACCGCTGCACGTCGGCGAGATGCACGTGCAGCAATCCGGTTTGCGGGCCGGTGATTCCGCGCTCGTCATCGGTTGCGGCGCCATCGGACTGGGAGCGATCATCGCCGCCAAGGCACACGGCGCGGGTGTGATCGTCGCCTCCGAACCGTCACCCAAGCGCCGCGCGCTGGCGCTCGCCGTGGGCGCGGACGCCGCCGTCGACCCCGCCGAACAAGATCCGGTGCAGGTGTGGAGTTCGCTTGCCGCGGAGCGTGGTTCGCTGGTCGATCCGGGTGCCACGGGTACCCTGATCGCCTACGAATGCAGCGGCCGGCCGGGCATGCTCGACACCCTCCTGCACCAGTTGCCGTTCGATTCGCGCATCCAGGTACTGGCCGCGGGATTCGCGACCGAGACCATCGTTCCGGTGGTGGGCCAGTTCCGACGCATCGCGGTCAACTTCGGGCACGGACCCTACGAGGACGCCTACGACATCACGCTGCGGCGCCTGGCGTCCGGGGAGATCGACGCCGAGGCGATCATCACCGGCCGCGTGGGACTCGACGGGGTGGCCGACGCGTTCACCGCCCTGCGCGCACCCGACGAGCACGTGAAGATCCTCGTCCTGCCGGAGCGCCGGTGATGCGGCGGGGACGAATGGCGGGGATGCACCGGCCTCGCGAATTCCCCGACAAACTAGTTGGACGTCCGATAATCTGGCGCCTATGAGTCTCGATC
The DNA here is from genome assembly GCF_001612635.1 of Nocardia africana NBRC 100379. Lineage (GTDB taxonomy): Bacteria > Actinomycetota > Actinomycetes > Mycobacteriales > Mycobacteriaceae > Nocardia > Nocardia africana. The sequence goes on from NZ_BDAV01000007.1 coordinate 427,797, forward strand.
CCCGCACGCACACCATCGACGGCGTGCTGCACCGTTCGGCGGCGAAGGTTCCCGGCCGCACCGCGCTGACATTCGAAGGCCGGGCCTACACCTACCGGGAACTCGACGCCGCGGTCACCCGGGCGGCGGCCCATCTGCTCGACCTCGGCTTGACCGCGGGCGATCGGGTCGCCGCCTACGGCACCAATTCCGACGCGTACGTGATCGGCTTCCTCGCCTGCGCCCGGGCGGGCCTGGTGCACGTACCGGTGAACTACGCCCTGAAGGGCGGGGAGCTGAGTTATCTCGTCTCGCAGTCGGGCGCGCGGGCCGTCCTGGCCGACCCCGCCCTGATCGGCACGCTCGACCAGGTGCGCGGCGATCTCACCGCGGTCGAGTACGTCGTCCCGCTGCGGGACGCCGACGGCTCGCTGCGGGCCGTCGCCGACGCGGCGGGCGAGGTCTCCGATTGCTCTTCCCGGGCCTGCGCCACCGACCTCGCCCAACTGCTCTACACCTCGGGCACGACGTCGAAACCCAAGGGCGCCATGATGACTCACGAGGCGCTCGTCTTCGAATACGTCTCATCGGTGATCGCGCTGGACCTGCACGCGGACGACAATCCGCTCATCGCCATGCCGCTGTACCACTCGGCGGGCATGCACGTGTTCATGCTGCCCTATCTGTCGGTCGGCGCGACCGTGCACCTCATGGCCACCCCGGACATCCCGGAGATTCTGCGCCGGGTCGAACAGGACCGCATCGGTTCACTGTTCCTCGCCCCGACCGTCTGGGTGCCGCTGTCGAACCACCCCGACCTCGACCGCCGCGACCTCTCCTCGCTGCGCAAGGCCCAGTACGGTGCCTCGATCATGCCGGTGACCGTGCTGAACCGGCTGCGGGAACGCTATCCCGAGCTGGGCTTCTACAACTGTTTCGGACAATCGGAGATCGGGCCGCTGGCCACGGTGCTACGCCCGGAGGCACACGCCGAACGGCCGTCGTCGTGCGGGCGGCCGGTGTTCTTCGTGGAAACCCGCGTGGTCGACACCGACGGCAACGATGTCGGCCCCGGCGAGCCGGGTGAGGTCCTCTACCGCTCACCACAGCTGTGCCGTGGGTACTGGGACAATCCCGGAGCGACCGCCGAGGCGTTCCGCGACGGCTGGTTCCACTCCGGCGACCTGGTGACGCGGGATGCCGACGGCTACATCACCGTCGTCGACCGGATCAAGGACGTCATCAACACCGGCGGTATCCTCGTCGCCTCCCGCGAGGTGGAAGACGCCCTCTACACCCATCCCGCCGTCGCCGAGGTCGCGGTCATCGGCACCCCGGACGAGAAGTGGATCGAGGCCGTCACCGCCGTCGTGGTCCTGCACGAGGGCCGTGAGACGACGGCCGATGCGCTGATCGCGCACGTCAAGGAGCTGATCGCACCGTTCAAGGTGCCCAAGCGTATCCGCTTCGCCGAGTCGCTGCCCCGCAACCAGAGCGGAAAGCTACTCAAACGTGAACTGCGCGAACCGATTACGGCAGCCGAGTGATCGGCCCCGGCGGTCACCACGGAGCTCGGTCACCACGGTCCGATGACATGATCGAGCAGGGCCAGCGCGAACGCGCCGACGACCGCCAGCCCGAACCCCGCCGCGAAGGTGAGCGCCAGCGAACGCCCCAGCCGCCGGCCGGGCGCGCGCACGATCAGCAACCCCGCCGCACCACCGAGCACGGCCAGCAGCATGCCGCCGCCCGTCACGAGATAGAACACGGCGGCCAGCGCGGCGTTCACCGCCTCGCGCACTCCTTCGGCGTACACGCCGAAGGGAATCGGGAACCGATAGACGCTCGCCACCAGCGCCGCGGCAACCGGTGCGGTGAGCACGGCCGTCAGCGCACCCCACAGCACCACCGCCCACAGGGTCACCCCGTTCACCCGCGGCTCCCCCGCCGGATCGCCGTCCCCGAACCCCATACCTGACCTCGCGTTCCACCTGTCGCCGGGCACTGACTCACCACCGGGCTCGAATGCCCTACTCTGCCAGAGCAAAACAGACGAACGCGCCGCACCGCCGGCTGGGTCGGTACCGCGGGGGGAGCGCACCCCTCCGCTCCGGCCGCCCGAATCGGCCGGTTGGCACGGCGGCCGATCGACGGTCCGCATCGCCACCCATGTCCTAGGGTTGTTCGCGGCGGCCCGAACTGCCCCACCCGTGCCCGACCCGAGGCCGCGCCCGCATCGGACGATCAGAAACGGGAGACCCATGGACGGCAGCCGCAACGCACTGCTCCACGGTCCCCTGTTCTCCCGGCGGAATCCGCTGGATCGGAGCAACGCCGCCAGCCGGATCAGCGCCTACGTCTACGGCAACATCCTCATTCTCGCCGCGCTGATCCCGGTGACCACCACCGAGGAGCACGTCGGAATCCTGGTGGTCATCGGCACCGCGCTGTCGACCTTCGTCGCGCACGCCTTCGCCGAGGGCGTCGGCCAGGCCGTACGGGAGAACCGGGCGCTCACGCCACGGCAGCGGTGGGAGGATCTGCGCGATTCGGTGCCGATCCTCAGCTCCGCGGTGCTGCCGTCGATCATCCTGGCGTGTGCCGCCGTCGACTGGCTCGCACCCCGCACCGCGCAGATCGTCGCCGAGGTGGCGATGCTCGTCCGCATCGGCGGCATCGTGTTCGTCATCGAACGGCTCAAAGGCGCCAGACCCGGCCGCTCGACCATTTTCACGGCACTCCTACTGACCGCCGTCGCCACGACCGTGGTCGTCGTCAAGGTCGTCCTCACGCACTGATCGGGCTCGGCTACCCCGCCTCGACCGCGGCGAGTGCGCGCACATCGGCGGCATCCTGCGAGCGGTCCGCGAACCGCGGGTAGGTGGGGTACTCGATTCCCGAGATGTACTGCACCGTCCGGACCACCTGGGACGAATAACCGAATTCGTTGTCGTACCAGCAGTACAGGATCGCGGTGTCGCCCTCGACGATGGTGGCGTTGGCATCGATGATCGAGGCCGCGCGTGAGCCGATGAAATCGCTGGACACCACATCGGACGCGGCGATGTAGTCGAGATTGCGGCTCAGCGGGCCGGCGAGCGACACCTGCCGCAGGTACTCGAGCACCTCGGACTTCGTCGTCTCCCGCTCGAGCTGCAGGTTCAGGATGGCGACGGACACGTCCGGGGTGGGGACGCGAATCGAGTTACCGGTGATCTTCGCCTTGAAGTCGGGCATCGCCTTGGCGACCGCGGAGGCGGCGCCGGTCTCGGTCAGCACCAGATTGAACGGCGCGGAGCGGCCGCGGCGGTCCGCCTTGTGATAATTGTCCAGCAGGTTCTGATCGTTGGTGAACGAGTGCACGGTTTCCACGTGGCCGCGGGTGATTCCGAATTCGTCGTCCATGGCCTTGAGCGGCGGCACGATCGCATTGGTGGTGCAGGAGGCGCACGAGAAGATGCGCTGCGTCAGATCCAGATCGCGGTGGTTGACGCCGTGCACGATATTCGGGACGTCGCCCTTACCGGGCGCGGTGAGAACCACCTTCGCGATGCCGGGTCGCAGATGTTGCGACAGCCCCTCGCGATCGCGCCATTTGCCGGTGTTGTCGATCAGGATCGCGTCGTCGATGCCATATTCGGTGTAGTCGATCGTCGTGGGATCGTCGCTGTAGATGAATTTGATGACGTTGCCGTTGGCGATGATGGTGTCGTTGTCGGCGTCGACCTTGATGGTGCCGTTGAAGTGCCCGTGCACCGAATCGCGGCGCAGCAGCGACGCGCGCTTGGCCAGGTCACCGTCGCCGCCGCGACGAACCACTACCGCACGCAGATTCAGCCCGTTGCCCGAGCCGGTCTTCTCGATCAGCAGGCGTGTGACCAGCCGGCCGATCCGGCCGAAGCCGTACAGCACGACATCGCGCGGACCCGGCGACTGTGCCTTGTTGCCGCCGATCACCTCGGCCAGGACCACCTCGGTGAACTCACGAACCGACAACCCGCGGTCGTCGGCGCGATAGGCCACGACCAGCTGACCGAGATCGATCTTGCACGGGCCGAGATCCAGTTCGTCCAGGACACGCAGGAACGGCAGCGTCTCGTCCACCGACAGCTCTTCGCCCTCGATCTGGCGCGCGAACCGGTGTGTCCGCAGAATGCTGATCACCGACCGGTTCACCAGCGACCGGCTGTGCAGCAGAACCGTCACGCCCTTCGCCCGGTACAACGTGCCGATGATGGGGATCATCGCCTCGGCGGCGGCTTCCTGGGCGTTCCAGCGGTCCAGTTGTTCGGTAGTCAACGCAGGTCCTCGGTTTCCTCGACGGGTACGCCACGTCGATGCTAATGAGGGCCTGGATATCACCGACGGCGGATCCCCGGCGGTGAGGTTGTCGAGTGACGGCGCCCACACCGCCCTCGCGGCGTCGTACCGCCGTCACTCCCGCCGCAGCCGCGGTGGATGGCGGCGGCGGATCTGCAACAGGTCGGTGGCGCAACGGCACACCGGGTGCAGTGCGTCGGCGAGTTCTTCGGTGAGCACGTTCGCGGCAGGGGTGTAGACGCTCAGCACTCCGACCACCGCGCCGTCGTCGTCGGACAGCGGCTGGCACTGCACCGCCTGCACCCCCCACAACCGCAGTTCCGCCCCACACCCCGGCCAGCGCGCGCTGCCGGCGAGATCGGTGATCACGATCGGCACGCCGGTCGCCGCGACCTCGCGAGCAGGGCTGTCGGGGTGGAGCAGCTGAGCCTCCTCGACCATGCGCGCGCGGTGCGTGGTCGCCGCGACGATCTCGAGTACCGTTCCACCGTGCGCGGTCACTCCGGCCATCGGTGAACCGGGCAGGGCACGCAACAGCGCGGCGACCCCGGCCGCCGAAACAGGCGGCGCAGCAGTGGTACCGGGTGGGTCACTGTGCATAACGGACCTCGATCCGACGCGACGAGTCAACTTTCACAGGCGGCATACCGAACCCGGCAAAGCAGGGCCGGGACGGGACGACCAGTCTTCGAGTGCCCCGCCGCCCTCCGCGGCAAACCTCGTTCCGGCGGGCTCGCCGGTGCGCTGGACGAATCCTCATCCGGTACAAGCGGTTTGCGTCATTGCGCCGGCATGCCAGGTTCTCGTTTCGCGGCGCGTCGCCGGGGTACCCCTCAACAATCCGCACTCGGAACGAACCTCGCCACCCGGCCGGAACACATCACTACAGGAGGTGTGCTGTATGGACGATCTCCAGCGCAGAGTGCTGACCGCGTTGACATCCGCGCGGCGTGGGCTGAAGACCGCGGACGCACGCCTGCTGGAGCGTCGAATCGTGGGTCTGCGGGCAGAGGTCGACGCCGCCGGCTATCCCCGTCCTCAGCATCTTCGCCTGAAAGCGTCGTGCGCGGAGGCGCTGGCGGCGGCCCGGTGGACGTTGGGCCGACCGAACCCGCCGACCTTCCGGCCGGCGATGCAGGCGGCCTCCTAGCCGAGCCGTCCAGCCGACACGCGCCCTGATCCGATTGCGGCACCGGGACTTCGAGCCGGACGTCCGCTCAGTCCCTCCCCTCCGCGATCGAGGTGAGATAGATCGACGCGATCTCCTCCAGGCCCCGCTGATCGACCGGACCGAATCGGTCGAGGTCGGGACTGTCCAGATCGAAGACGCCGAGCAGGGTGTCGTCGCGAATCAGCGGCACCACCAGTTCGGATCTGCTCAGCGGATCGCAGGCGATATGGTCGGGCACCGCGTGCACGTCGGCGACCCGTTGCGTCCGGCGGGTCCGCGCCGCCGCACCGCACACGCCGCGATCCAGCCCGATCCGCACACAGGCCGGGCGGCCCTGGAACGGGCCGACCACCAGTTCGGTCCCGTCGTAGAAATAGAATCCCACCCAGTTCAGGCCGGGAAGACCGTGATAGACGAGCGCGGACAGATTGGCGGCGTTGGCGATCCGGTCGTGTTCCCCCGCCACGAGGGCGCAGGCCGATGCGGCGAGTTCTCGGTAGCGCTCTTCGTCGGTGTGGTCGTCGCGGACCTCGGCGGCGCTCATGCCGCACCCGCGCATAGGCGATGATTCATGCGTCTTCCTCTCCTTATCGTCGTGGCTTCGCCCGTCCCGGCAGGCGGGATCGGCCGGCGGCACGGCGCCGGATCCGTGTTTTGGTTGGTCCATGGCTTCAGCGGAACGAATTCGAGCAGCGGTGCACCGGTACCTCGAGGCGGTGGGCTCGGGCTCGGCCGCCGATGTGGCGGCATGTTACAGCGAGGACGCCACCGTGGAGGATCCGTTCGGCTCGCCACCGCACGTCGGCCGGGCCGCGATCGAAAAGTTCTACGGCGCATTGGATTCCGCGCATATGCGAACCGAGCTGCTCGACCTGCGGATCGCGGGCGGCGCGGCGGCGTTCCGCTTCCGGGTGGTGACCGAAACCGGCTCCCGCACAACGACGATCGAGCCGATCGACGTGATGACCTTCGACGAGGACGCGCGCATCACCGGTATGCGCGCGTTCTGGTCGCCGGAGGACGTGCGCGTCGACTGAGTGCGGCGTTTCATCGCAGCTCGGGAATCACCGCACGCTCGAACAACTCCACACCGGACAGGTCGTAGGCCGATTCGGGGAAGTTGTGGATCGCGTACGACAAGCCGAGATCGCGGACCCGGGACAGGTTGTCGATGATCTGTTCCGGCGTGCCGACCGCGGGCGAATCGGCGTACAGCTTGGTGACCCAATCCTGCGCGGCGTCCGCCCCGAGCGCGGGAGCCAGCCGGGAGGCGAGCGCGTCCAGCCGGTCGCGCACCTCGGCCTCGGTGGCGCCGATCACGGTGTTGAAGTTGGAACTGCGGGTGATGGCGTCGAAATCGGTTCCGACGGAGGCGCAATGCCCGCGCAGCAGCTCGGATTTGTGGGTGAAGGTCTCGGGATCGCCCGCGAAGTTGGTGTACTGCGCGTACTTCGCGGCGATGCGCAGCGTGACCTTCTCACCCCCACCCGCGACCCAGATCGGAATGCCGCCCTGCTGGAGCGGCAAGGGATACACCCGGGCGCCGTCGACCTGGTAGTACCTGCCGTCGAGGGTGGCGGTGCCGGTGGTCCATGCCTGACGGAAGATCTGCACGCCCTCGTCCAGGCGGCCCAAACGCTCACCCGCGGAAGGGAATCCGTAGCCGTAGGCGCGCCACTCGTGCTCGTACCAGCCGCCGCCGATACCCATCTCGACCCGTCCGCCCGATATCAGATCCACGGTCGCGGCCACCTTGGCGAGGTAAGCCGGGTTCCGGTAGCTGATCGCCGTGCACATCTGGCCCAGCCGGATGCGCGTCGTGGTGGCGGCGAACGCCGACATGAGCGTCCATGCCTCGTGTGTCGCTTCCTCGGTGGGAACCGGCACGGTGTGGAAGTGGTCGTAGACCCACAGCGATTCCCAGACTTCGGTGGCGTCGGCACGCTGCGCCAGGTCCCGCATCACACCCCACTGCGCCCCCGGTTCGATGCCGACCAGGTCCAGTCGCCAGCCCTGGGGAATGAAGATGCCGAAACGCACGCCGCGCCTCCTCGTCGAGAGAACAGATCCGGCGGTCACTTTTCCCATCGATGCGCCCGCGGGCAAGAGTTCGGCGCTCGGCGCGCCGAACCTTCGACGCAAAGACCCGGCGAAGCCGGAATCGGTTCACCGGGTCTGTGGGGCTTCGGTCAGAGCAAGTTGATCAGGCCGATGAGGATGTTTCCGAGACCCGAGGCCAAAGCTCCGACAACCGCGATGATTCCGTTGATCACAGCGTTCCTTTCTCCGAGCGTTCGTTGGCAAACCAGGAAGTATTCGGTGTCGAGGTGCGTGTCGGATTGGTCCGGTCGCGCGCTACGCGCGTGAGCCATTCGGCCAGCAGGGCACGCAGCAGTTCCGGTTGTTCGTGCGGGAGTGCGTGTCCGGCGTCGTCGACCACGGCGAGCGTGGCGTGCGGACAGCGCGCGAACAGGTCGGTCGCCGCCGCGTAACCGACCGTCGAATCCAGCCGTCCGGCCACGATCGTGGTCGGCCCCGGATAGGGCGGTGCGTCGTCCGCGCTCAGCTGCCACCGTTCACCGATGCGTCGTGCCGCGGCCGGGTCGACCAGCGCGGCAGCCGGGGCGACGAAACGCTCGTAGCGGTCGAGCATGTCGGGGGTCTGGACGACGAAGTAGCCGCGGAAATCCTCGTCGCCGAGATCGCCCGGTCCGGCCACGAGGCGAGGTGCGGGAATGTCACGCAATCCGGGCAACAGCGGGCAGACCAGTGCCAGGCCCGCCACCCGATCGGCACGCCGCGCGGCCATCGCCTGCGCGTAGTAGCCGCCGGCCGAGTGGCCGACCAGCAGGAAATCGCTACCGGTCACCGCGTCCGCGAATCGCAGCAGCGCGTCGAGGACATCGTCCGCGCTGCGCAGCGTTTCGGGTGCGGTGGTGTGTCCGGTGCCGGGCAGGTCGGGATAGATCCGCCGCAACCCGGCGCCACCGCCGAGAATGGGTTCGAAGCATGCCTCGGCCTCGCGGTGATCGACACCGGCACCGTGCAGCACCACGACCGGCCGGCCCGTGCCGTGCTCCACGTAGTGAAAATCGACCTCGCCTGCGCGCAGCTCCATGACGGGCAAGCTACCCGGCCGGTCCCCCTGTCGTCGGCGAGACGCGGGTGCGAGCATGGGGCGGTGAGTGTGTCCGCGAGTGAACCGCTGTCGGAGTCCGATGCACTCGAGGCGCTGCGGATTCCGCTGACCGGCTACTGCTACCGCCTGCTCGGGTCGTCGGCCGATGCCGACGATGCGGTGCAGGAGACGCTGATCCGCGCCTACACCCGATTCGACAGCTTCGACCCCGGGCGCGGCCGGCTGTCGACGTGGGTCCATGCCATCGCCACGAATATCTGCCTGGACATGCTGCGTTCGGCGCGGCGCCGGATGCTGGTGTGGGAGGGCCCGGTCTCGACCGGTTTCGATCCGGACGCGGTGGTGCCCGCCGACCGTTGGCTCGATCCGGTCGCGGACGCGCGGGTGCTCGACCCCGCCGACCGCGTGGTTCGCCGCGAGTCGGTGCGGCTGGCCTTCGTGGCCGCGTTGCAACATCTGCCTCCACGCCAGCGGGCGGTGCTGGTCCTGCGCGAGGTGCTGGCGTTCAGTGCCGCCGAAACCGCGACCATGCTGGAGGTCAGTCCGGCCGCGGTCAACAGCGCCCTGCAACGAGCCCGCACCACCCTGGCCGCGGTGCGCCGGTCCCCCACCGATCCGCTCGATCCCGACGACCCGGATGACCGGGAACTGGTCCGGCGCTATGTGGCGGCCTTCGAAAACCACGATGTCGATGCGCTGGCCGCGCTGCTGTGCGAGGACGCCGAATCCGGTATGCCGCCGATCGCGTGGCGCCTGAGCGGGCGTGACCTCGTCGTCGCGGTCTTCGCGGCGGGCGAGGCGTGCCGCGGGGATCGGCTGGTACCGGTCCGGATGAACGGTTCGGTCGGATTCGGTCAGTACCGCCCCGACATAGACGGTGTGCTGCGCCCCTTCGCGCTGCTCGCCATCGAGGCGCGGTCGGGGCTGATAGCGCGGCAGGTGACCTACCTGGGCAGCGGTGACCGGTTCGCCGAATTCGGCCTCTCGGCGATTTTCCGGGCGCCCACCGATGAATTCTCACCCTCGGGTTCGTAGCAGAGGTGACCACTTCCTACGACCGAAACGACGGAGTCATGACCTCGACCGACACCGACACCACCGTCCTGCGCGAGCACACCGTGGCCGAGCGCCGACGCCTCGCCGAGCTGCTCGCGGGCCTCACGCCGGAGCAGTGGGCCGCGCCCTCGCTGTGTGCGGGCTGGCGAGTCCGCGAGGTGCTCGCCCATATGACGATGCCCTACCGCACATCCACGTGGTCGTTCGTGCGCGGGCTGGCCGGCGCGCGCTTCTCGTTCCACCGCTACGCCGACCGGGCCGCGCGCGCCGACACCGCGCGGATGAGCGATGCGGACCTGCTCGCGTCGCTGCGCGACAACGTCGACAACCCGTGGCGCCCGCCGGGTGGTGGTGCGGCGGGCGCGTTGAGCCACGACGTCATCCACGGCCTGGACATCACCGAACCCCTGGGACTGCCGCCGGCCCCGCCGGAACGGATCGCCCTCGTGCTCGACCATGCGAGCCCGAAATCGCTGCGCTACTTCGGCGTCGACTTGGCCGGCCGGCAACTGCGGGCCTCCGACGCACCCGTCACGCTGGGTTCGGGGACGCCGATCACGATGTGCGCCAAGGACATTCTGCTCACTGCCACCGGCCGCCGCCCGCTGCCGGCCGACTGACAGCGCGGGCCGGGGTCACGAGGCCGACCGTGCTCACAGGCCGCCGAGGCGTGCGAGCACGGCGAAAGCCGCGTCGTCGGCCGACCACAGCGCGTTGATCTCCGCGCGCGTGGCCTCGGCGGTGGCGGGGTTCTGCAGCGCCAGTCCGTTGGTCCAGACCACCACGTTGTAGCCGAGGTCGGCGACCTGGAGTAACGGCCCGGTGGCCACACCCTGGCCGAACAGCCGATCGAGTCCCTCGCCGACGAAGTAGAAGCGCCACAGCGGCCCGAGGTCGGCGTTGTACACCTGGTTCGTGCGATCGACGATCAGATCGCCGCTGCGGGCGATGGCGTCGACGATGTGGAAGAAGTCCGGCGCGTTCTCGGGTTTACTGCCCACCGCCGCCACCGCATAGGCGAGGTCGACCGTCAGGTGCGCGTTGTACCCGGCCATCGCGACCCTGGCGGGCGACTGGTCGCACTGCCCGGCCAGCTGGAAATACCAGGCCCAGTGCGGCTCGGGCGTGCCGCCGGTGAATTCCGCGTGCAGATTCACCAGGAATCGGCGCAGCAGTTCGTAACTGATCGCGTGGGCGTAGTCCGGATCGACGAAGGCGGTGGGATCGTGCTGCAGTGGCAGCACCGGCGACTGTTCCACGGCGTCGAGCCCCACATCGAACAGTCCGCGCCAATCATGATGGGAGGCAAGGATTTCGGTGATCCGATGGTTACGCGCCACGGCCTCGTCCAGCCGGTCGAGGGTGGGCCCGGCGCCGATGGTGGTGGTGTCCGACAACGCGGCGACGGTCTGTACCTCCGCAGCCGACAGCGGGGTGCCGCACTGCGCCTCGGCCACGGCCCCGGCCTGCGGCGCGGACGCGATCAGGGACGAAAAGCTGAGAGCCACAACGATCGACGCGATACGGAGCATACGGTGACCATCCTGTCCGGTGACGTACGGCGGTGTTGCCGATACGGTAACTGCTGTTCACTCCGAGCCCGTGCGTGCGGTCTCGGCCCCGGCCGCCGCCGCATGGTCGCCGCGAACACGATCCTCCAGGCGGGCGCCCTCGATGTCGAGGTCCGGGACGAGACGCCCGAACCAGCGTGGGTGGTACCACATCCGGTTGCCGGCCAGCGCCATCACGGCCGGCACCAGCGTCAGCCGGACCACGAAGGCATCGAGGAGCACGCCGACCGCCAGGGTGAACGCGAGCGGTTTGACGATGGGGTTGTCGACGGAGACGAAGGCGACGAACACCCCGAACATGATGAGCGCGGCGGCCGTCACCACCCGGGCGGAATGTGCCACTCCGTTCTGCACCGACGCGATCGCGTCGGCGGTGTGACTGTGTTCCTCCTTGATCCGCGACACCACGAAGATCTGGTAGTCACTGGAGAGGCCGAAGATGATGGCCAGGATGATGATCGGCAGAAAGCTCAGCGTCTGTCCCGCAGTGACATCGAAAAGTCCTGCACCCCAGCCCCATTGGAAGACGGCGACCTGCGCTCCCAGCGCGGAGAAGACGGACAGGACGAACCCGGCGATCGAGGACAGCGGAACGAGCACCGTCCGAAACGCGATGGTCAGCAGAACCAATGCCAGTCCGACGACGACACCGAGGAAGACCGGCAGCGCGCCCGCCAAGCGGTCGGAGGTATCGATATTCGCCGCGGTCGTCCCGCCGACCAGGTAACTCACGCCGAGATCTCCGGTCAGGCGCGGGCGGTCGTCGCGCAGGCGGGTGACCAGATCCGCAGTGGCGTCGTCGGTGGGGCCGGTCTTCGGAATCACCTGGACCAGCACCAGATTGTCGCCGGTGCCCGCGGGCTGCACGAGCGCCACGTTCGGTTCCTGTTGCAATCGAGCGATCAGCGTCTGCACGGCGTCGGGGGCGGCCGCGTGCGTGGTGTCGGTGGGCAACAGCAGCGGGCCGTTGAATCCGGGCCCGAACGAATTGTCCACGAGCACAAAGGCTTTGTGTGCTGTGCTCGAGTCCGGCTGGGAGGCGCCGCTGGGCAGGCCGAGATCGAGCCGGGTCACCGGCAGCGCCAGGATCACCAGCACGGCGATACCGAGAATCAGCAGCGGTATCCGGAAGCGGGTGACGGTGCGCCCCCAGGCGTGCCCGACGGTGCGTTCGGGTTCGTTCGCGGCGATGCGCGCGACCTTTTCCGGGCGTCCGGGATGCAGCGGCGGTGAGATGAACTTCGCCACCGTCTCGCCCGCGATGCGCAGCAGCGCCGGTAACAGCGTCAAGGCGACCAGCATCGCGACGAGCACCGTGCCCGCCGCGGTCAGGCCCATCACGGTCAGGAAGGGGATGTCGGCGACCGACAGGCCGCACAGGGCGATGATCACCGTCACCGCGGCGAAGACCACCGAACTGCCCGCCGTGCCCACGGCCAGCGGAATCGACTCCGCCACCGTCGTTCCGCGCAGGATGTTGTTGCGGTGCCGCGAGAGGACGAACAGCGCGTAGTCGATTCCGCAGGACAGTCCCAGCATCAACGCCAGCGACATCGCCGCCGAGGGCACATCGACGAATGCCGCCACCCCCAGCACACCGGTCACGCCGATCCCGACCCCGATCAACGCGGTGAGCACCGGGAGTCCGGCCGCCACCACCGCACCGAAGGTGATCAGCAGAATGACGAATGCGGCGGCGATACCGACTATTTCGGGGCCCTCGGGGATCTCGGCGGTGAATCCCGGGTAGACGGCTCCGGAGAATTCGACCTGCATTCCGGTTGCCCGCGCAGGCGTAGCGACCCGGGTGACCTCGTCGAGTGTGCTCTCGGCGACCTCACCCGCAGAGACCGAGAACTGCACACTTCCCAGCGCCACCCGCTGATCGGGTGAGATCGCATGCGCGTCGAAGGGATCCACCACCGTCGCGACCTGAGGCAGGCCCCGGAAGCCGGCCATCGCCTGCTCGATGTCGGCATGAGGTTGCGCGTCGGTGACCTTCGCACCGCCGGGCGCCGCGAACACCACCTGCATCTGGGCGCCGCTGTAGGCGGGCATCCGCTGCTGCAGCAACGACACCGCATCCTGTGACTCCGTCCCGGGAACGGTGAAATTGTCGGTGGTCCGGCCACCGGATCCGACCCCGAATCCGATCGCGCCGCCGAGCAGGACGATCCAGACGACCAGCACCCACCAGCGATGCCGGGTTACCAGACCACCGAGCACGAACAGGTATCTCGACATCGAATTCCTCGATTCGATCGGCCTATCGACACATCGGACCATCATCGACCATCGCGCACGCGGCCGTCGAGGGCGGCACGCTGAGCGGTCCCGCTAACATTCAGCAGACGCCCCCCGGGCGAGTTCCAGCGTCATCCGCCGCTGCCCGCTCTCCAAGCGCGAGAACGTACTTTCCGACACTCCGGTGCTCGCCGCGAGGTCGGCGAGGGTGAACGGGTACGACCGCACATCGATCGCGAAGGAGCCGCCATGCCCACCGCCCGCCGGAAGGACACCCCGCCACCGCGAACGGGAACCGATGAGCTCGCGCTGCCGCGGCCGGGACGCCCGGGCCCAGCGTCCGCTGGGCTCTGACCCACATGATCGAGGAGACCGGCCGCCACGCCGGTCACGCCGATATCCTGCGCGAACTGATCGACGGCGCGACCGGGCGCTGAAAATTCACCGATCGATGCGCGGCCGGACGGCGAAGACCTCGTGCATTTCGGTGCCGACCAGATGCGGGTCCTGGCGGGTCTGCGCCGACATGCCCCGACGTGTGAACAGATCGCAGATTTCGCGCAGGCGGCCGTCGCGATCGTGCACCTCGGCGACGACGACGTGGATGCGTCGCCAGTCCGCGTCGGTGATCCCGCGCAGCACATCCAGTTCCGCGCGTTCGACATCGACTTTGAGCAGGCCGATCTCGCACCCTCGGCAGTGCTGATCCAGAATCCCCGAGACCGTGGTGACCCCGACCTCCAGCTGCACGCCGTCGTGCAGCCCTCGGGTGATGACCGCGATGGCCTTGTCGTCCAGCCCGTTGTTGCGCAGATAGATGGCGGTCGCCTCGTCGTCGGCCGCGCGATCGGCGAAGAATCCGGAATTCGCCGTCGCGCGTGGGTACCAGGTGAAGGCCCGGGTTCCCGGCATGGCGCCGACCGCGGTGCGCAGCGCTATCCCGCCGGGCACATGCGCCGCGATATTGCGGTCCAGACATCGGAACGTCATCGGCGCCGGTTCGACCGCGATCACCCGGGTTCCGGGGCAGGTGTCGGCGAACATCATCGCGCTCAGGCCGATGTTGGCGCCGATGTCGAGGACGACCTGGCCGGGACTGAGGAATTCGGCCGCGCGCCGATAGAATCCGTCCGCAGCGGTCGTCTCTCCCCACAGCATTCTGGCTTCGGCAGGACTGGTGCACGTCACCGTTCTGCCGTCATCGAGTCGCACGTGTTGCAGAGTGGTCAGCATTGTTCCATGAACCTTTCGAGGACGGGGCCGACGACGGCCAGCGCACGGGGATGGCTCATTTCGAGATGGCGGGCGTCGACGACGACGTTGTGAATGTCGCCGCCCACGTAGGGCCGCCAGGTATCGGCGAGAGCGTCGTGGTCCGGGTGGTCCCGTGCGGCGGTGAACAGGATGAGGTCACCGTCGAAGACGTCCGGACGATGAGCGGCGGAGATATCGCTCGCGGTGCGGAAGCTGTCCATGACGCGGTCCGTTTGCTCGGCGGTGAACAGTCCGGTCGCGATCACCTGTCCCCGGATGACATCCCACGCTTGGTCGTGGGTGCTCACCTTCAGCTCGTCACCCAGGTCGAACAATTCCCGCCAGCCGCCGAGCAGATCGGCCATCAGCTGCCCCGGCGCGGGTTCACCGGCCGCGGCCGGCGGCTGCGACAGCGCAGCCGCCGCACTGTCGAGCAGGGCCACGACGCCGACCCGCGCCCCGTCGCGGCGCAACCGAACCGCCATCGCGTGCGCGATCTGCCCGCCCAGCGACCATCCCAGCAGGTGATAGGGCCCCGTGGGCTGGACGCGGCGGATCTCGGACACATAGCGGTCGGCCAATTCGTTCACCGAGGTGGCGGCCGGTTCGCCGGCTACCACGTGCGGATCCTGCAGGCCGTATACCGGGCGATCCGGATGCAGATGTTCGACGAGTCCGCCGTAGAACCACGCCAGGCCGCCCGCCGGATGGACGGCGAACACGGCCGGCCCGGATCCGTTCGCGCGCAACGGCAGCAGCACGGTCAAGCCGGACGCGCCGTCGGAGTCGTCGGCTCGGCGGGCCAGCGCCTGCGGGGTCGCATCCTCGAACATCCACGGCAGGTCGATCGTCACACCGCGCGTCTGCAATTCGGTCACCGCCATGGTGGCCAGCAGCGAATTGCCGCCCAGATCGAAGAAGCCGTCGGTCGCCCCGACCCGCGCGGCCCCCAGGATCTGCTCGTACACCTCGCCGATGACCTTCTCGGTGCGCGTGCGCGGTGCGACGAACCGTTGCCCCGCCGTGCCGAAATCGGGCGCGGGCAAGGCTTTTCGGTCGAGTTTGCCGTTGACCGTCAGCGGCAGATCGGCCAGCACCATCACGGTCGAGGGCACCATGTAACTGGTCAGCACCTCGGCGGCGGCCGCCCGGACCTCCCCCGGATCGAGGCGCTGTCCGTCGGCGGCGACGACGTATCCGATCAGCTGGTCGACCTCGCGCTCGTGGCGATGCACGGCCGCGGCGGCCCGCGCGACGGACGGATGCCGCAGCAGCGCCGACTCGACCTCCCCCAGCTCGATCCGGTACCCGCGCAACTGCACCTGCGCGTCGCCGCGACCGGCGTAGGTCAGTTCCAGGCCGTCGCCGGTCTCCCGCCAGCTGCCGAGGTCGCCGGTGCGATACAACCGGCCGCCGGCCGGGTCGAACGGATCCGCCACGAAACGGCTCGCCGTCGGCGCGGGTGCGCGCAGGTAGCCGCGCGCGAGTTGGGCTCCGGCGACGTAGATTTCGCCGCGCACCCCGACCGGCACGGGGCGCAGCCGCTCGTCGAGCACGTAGATCCGCAGGCCCGGGAGCGGCACCCCGATCCGGTCCGCGCCCGGACCATCGAGCTCGGCGAAGGTCAGATGCACCGTGGTTTCGGTGATCCCGTACATATTGACCAACCGCGGTGAGCCGGGCTCGTGGGCGGCGAACCACCCCGACAATCGCGACGCATCCAGGGCCTCACCGCCGAAGACAACGTAGCGGAGCGCGAGATCACCACAGCCGCAACCCGATTCCCGATACCTGCGTTCGGCGTCCGCGAAACCGTAGAAGGCGGACGGGGTTTGGCTCAAGATGGTGACGCCCTCGCGCGCCACGAGTTCCACCAGCGCTTCGGGCGAGCGGGAGGTGTCGCGGTCGACGACAATCAGCCTGCCGCCGGTCAGCAGCGCACCCCACATTTCCCACACCGCGAAATCGAATGCGTAGGAATGGAACATCGTCCACACGTCGCCGGGGCGGATGTCGAACCGTTCGGCAGCGTGGGTCAGCAGTGTGACGGCGTCGCGGTGGGTGACGGCCACGCCCTTGGGAGTGCCGGTCGACCCGGAGGTGTAGATCACGTAGGCCAGGTTGTCCGGTCGCGCGGCCACCGGCGCCCGCGCGCTGCCGGCGTCGAATTCGATCTCGGCATCGTCGATCGACACCAACGGCGTCGCGCACTTCGGCACCTGCGCGGCGAGGTCGGCGGACGTGAGCACCACGACGGGGCGCGCGTCGTCGATGACGAAGCGCAGGCGGCGCGGCGGATTCGCGGTGTCCAGCGGTAGATAGGCCGCGCCCGCGCGCACGACGGCGAGCAGCCCGACGATCAGATCGACCGATCGTGGCAGCGCCACCGCCACCAGCGTTTCCGGTCGTGCGCCGTGTGCGGCGAGGCGGGCGGCGAGCCGGGTCGCCCGGCGATCCAGTTCGGCATAGGTGAGCTGTGCCGTACCGTCGCTCACCGCGATCTCGTCGGGCTGGGCCGCGACGCGGGCCGACAACAGCTCGGACAGGGTCTGCTCCGCGACCGCGGTGCCGTCGGTTCCGGCAGCGGCCAGTATCCGGCGGCGTTCGTCCGGCGCGACGATATCGATATCACCCACGGCGACAGCGGGATTCGCGGTCGCCTGCTCCAGGATGCGGACGAACGCCTGCGCGAATCGCCGCATCGTCTGCTCGATGTACAGGTCGGTGGCGAAGGTGAGGCGGCCGGTCATCCCGCCCGGCCGGCCCTCGGCATCGCGCCGCGGGACGAGTTTGACGTTGAGATCCGCGCGTGCCTGATCGAAGCCCTCTTCGATCGGTTCGACGGTGAGCCCCGGCAGCTCCAGGGCGGCGGCACTGAGATCCTGTACGTCGAGCGTCACCTGATACAGCGGCATGTGCGCGGTCGAACGACGCGGATTCAGTTCCTCCACAATCTCTTCGAAGGGCACGTCGGCGTGCGCCAAAGCCGCCAGATCCGTATCGCGGACGGTGGCGAGCAGCTCCGCGAACCCCTGCCGCGACGCCACCGGTGTCCGCAACACCAGCGTATTGACGAACATGCCGATCAGATCGTCGAGTTCACGGTCGCCGCGGCCGGCGACCGGGGTGCCGATGGCGATATCGCCGACCGCGGCCAGCTTCGACAACAGGACCGCCAGCCCGGCGTGCAGCACCATGAACACCGTGGCGTTCCCCGCCCGGGCGAGGGCCTCGACTCGGGTGTGCAGGTCGGCGGACAGCTCGAAATCGAGGGTGCCGCCGTGCATGGACGCCACGGGCGGCCGGGGCCGATCTGTCGGCAGTTCGAGAAGTTCCGGCAGCCCGGCCAGAGTGCCGGTCCAGAAACGCAGCTGCCGGGAGATCAGCGAGTCCGGGTCGGACTCGTCGCCGAGCATCTCGCGCTGCCACAACGCGTAGTCGGCGTACTGCAGGGGCAGCGGCGGCCAATCCGGTTGTCTCCCTTTTTTACTCGCCTCGTACGCCACCGCCACGTCCCGCGCGAGCGGCAGCATGGACTGCCCGTCGGCGCAGATGTGGTGGACGCCGATGACCAGCACATGGTCACGGTCATCGAGGGCGAACAGTTCGGCACGCACCGGTGGTTCCCGGGTGACGTCGAAGCCCGCGGACACCACTGCCGCCGCGCGCTCGAGGACCTGCTGTTCGCCGATCTGGATCGGGACCAGCGCGGGCGCGACCTCGTCGGCGGCGACCACGACCTGGCAGGGGGCGCCGTCGATCATCGGGAACCGGGTCCGCAGCGATTCGTGCCGGTCGATGACCAGCGCGCACGCCCGGCGCAGCGCGTCGACATCGAGGTCGCCCCGCAACCGGATCACCAGCGGAATGTTGTACGCGCCGACCGAGGTGTCGAAGCGATTGAGGAACCACATCCGTTGCTGTGCGGGCGAGAGCGGGATGCGGTCCGGGCGGGGACGCGGAACCGGCCGCGCCGCGACGGCCCGGTCGGCATCGGTGAGCCGCGCGGCCAGTTCGGCGACCGTCGGGGCGTCGAACAGATCCCGGATGCCCGCGTGCACACCCAGCGCCGTACGCACGCGCGCGACCGCCCGGGTGGCCGACAGCGAGGTGCCACCGAGCTCGAAGAAGTTGTCGGTCGCCCCGACGTCACCGACATCCAGGACGTCTCCGAAGATGTCGGCGATGCGCTGTTCGGTGTCGGTGCCGGGAGCGATACGGCGCCGACGCGCCGCGAAGTCCGGTGCGGGCAACGCCGCCCGGTCCAGTTTGCCGGTCGCGGTCAGGGGAAGTTCGGCGATACGCAGCACGACATCGGGCACCATATGCGCCGGCAGCCGTTGGCGCGCAACGGCTTTGACATCGTCTGGATCGACACCTGCGTCGCAGGCCAGATATCCGACCAGCCGGCCGGTGCCGTGCTCGTCGGCGCGCACGGTGACCGCGACCCGGTCGATCCCGGGATATTCCCCCAGCACGGCCTCGATCTCGCCGAGTTCGATGCGCTGACCGCGGATCTTGACCTGGAAGTCGCGGCGGCCGAGGTATTCCACCGTGTAGTCCGGTGTCCAGCGGGCCAGGTCGCCGGTGCGATACATGCGAGAACCGGCCGGGCCGAACGG
Organism: Nocardia africana NBRC 100379; assembly: GCF_001612635.1. Lineage (GTDB taxonomy): Bacteria > Actinomycetota > Actinomycetes > Mycobacteriales > Mycobacteriaceae > Nocardia > Nocardia africana. The sequence goes on from NZ_BDAV01000007.1 coordinate 447,153, forward strand.
ATTCGCGACGAACGCGGTCGCGGTTGCCGCGGGCCGGTTCGCGTACCCGCGCGCCAGTTGCGGACCCGCCAGGTACAGCTCCCCCGCCACGCCGACCGGCACCGGCCGCAGCCACGGGTCGAGCACGACGGCCTCCATCCCGCGGATCGGGGCGCCGATGGTGATCGCCGCCCCCGGTGCCAGCGCCGCGCTGATCGCGGCGAAAATGGTGGCCTCGGTCGGCCCGTACCCGTTCAGCAGCCGCCGGCCCGGCGCCCACACCGCGACCAACTCCGGGGTCACCGCCTCTCCGCCCGCCACGAGCACGCGCAGCGACTCCATGCCGTCCGGGGACACGGTGGCCAGCACGCTCGGCGTGAGGAATGCGTGCGTCACCCGTTGTGCCCGAACAACAGCCGCCAGATCGTCGCCGGCGTAGGCGTCCGGTCCCGCGACGATCAGCACCGCGCCGTGGGGATTGGCCAGCAGTACCTCGAGGACCATCGCATCGAAGCCCGGGCCCGCCGCGTGCAGGATCCGCGAGCCGGTGTCGATGCCGAAGCGGTCGCGCACCACCGCGGTGAAATTCGCCAGACCCTCGTGCGTGACCACGACGCCCTTGGGCACGCCGGTCGACCCGGAGGTGTAGATCACGTACGCCGCGTCCGCGGTCCGCGGTGTCCGCACGTGTTCCGCGTCGGTCACGGTGGCCGCGGATTTCGCGGCGATCGCGATCTCGGTCTGCGGATCGTCGAGGACCAGTGGGAATACGGTGTCCGGTACAAGATCTCGCACGGCCGCGACCGTGAGCGCCACTCGCACATCGGAATCCGCGAGCATGTGGGCGACGCGTTCGGCCGGATTGCGCGGATCGACGGGCAGGAACGCCGCCCCCGTCTTGACCGTCGCCCACAGGCCCACGACGAGTTCCGCCGACCGCGGCATCACCAGCGCGACCTGGTCGCCGGGGCCGATCCCGCGCTCGAGCAAGGACCGCGCCAGCCGGTTCGAACGCGCGTCCAGCTCGGCGTAGGACATCGTCTGCCGGCCCGAAATCACCGCCGGCGCGGCAGGATTCGACCACACACCGGCGGCGAGCAACCGGTCCGCGCGCTGCGGCGCGGCCGCGGCGCCGCCGGTGGCGGGGACCACGGCGTCGCGATCGGCTCGGTCCAGCAGATCCAGCGACATCAGCGGTGTACTCGGGTCGTGCCCGATCGCCCGCAACACCATCCCGATCCGGCCGGCCAAACCCGATGCCGTCGCGTCGGTGACCTGGTCCTGGCGGTAGCGCAACCGGATGTGCAGCCGGTCGGTGTGGTGCGCCTGAACGGTGATCGGGTAGTGCGCGGCGTCGCGACCGTCCGCCGCGACCACCCGCATCCCGTCGATGTCGGCGGCGCCCAGTCCGCTGCTGTCGACCGGGTAGGACTCGAATACCACCAGCGTGTCGAACAGTGATGCCGCATCGACCGCGGACAGGATCCGCGGCAGTTCGAGATAGTGGTGGTCGAGCAGGCGGGTATTGCCGGCCTGCAGCCGCGTCAGGGCCTGCTCGAGCGTCTCTTCGCGGCGCAGTTCGGCCACGACCGGAATCGTGTTGATGAACAGTCCGATCATCGACTCCACGCCGGGCAGGTCGGCGGGCCGGCCGGACACGGTACTGCCGAAGACGACGCGGTCGGAGCCGAGGAGATTGCCCACGACCACCGCCCAGGCGAACTGGACGACCGTCGCCATCGTCACCCCGTGCGACCGCGCGAACTGCGCCAGCTCGGCGCTCACCTCGCGGTCGACCCGCACGGCCAGATCGATCGGCATGGTCGCGGCCGCATCGGCGTGCGGATCGGCGACCAGCGTGGCTTCGGTGACATCGCGCAGCGCGTCGCGCCACACCGCCACGCTCGCGGCGCGATCGCGTCGAGCCAGCCATTCCAGATAGTCACGGTAGGAGGCCGGATCCGGCATCGGCCCGGGTCGCCCGTCGACCGCGTACAGGCCGATCAGTTCCCGCCACAGCAAGGGCAGCGACCATCCGTCGAGCAGCAGGTGGTGGGCGGTCAGTATCAGCCGGACATCGCGCGGCCCCAGTTCGGCGAGCACGAAGCGCACCAGCGGAGGTTCCGCCGGAGCGAAGCACGATTCCCGCTCGGCATCCAGCAGGGCCGCGATCTCGGAGGCACCGGAGAGCGCAACCTGCCGCCACGGGACCTCGACCACATCCGGAATCACCTGCACCGCAACACCTTCGGCGGTGCGCGCGAACGCGGCCCGCAGGTTGGGGTGGCGGACGAGCAGGGCCTGCGCGGCGCGCCGGAGCCGGGCCGGGTCGACTTCTCCGGTGAGGGTGAGCACGGATTGGGCGAGATAGACGTCGAGCCGGCCCGCGGCGGCTTCGGCGTGGAAGAGCAGCCCGGCCTGCAGTGGCGCCAACGGCCACACGTCGTCGAGCCGGCCGTAGCGGCGGGCGAACGCGTCGAGATCATCGCGAGTCACGTCGACCAACGGCACATCCGCGCGGCTCAGCCCCCAGTCCCGATCGGCGGCGGCCGCGATGGCGGTGAGGGCCTCGACCCACTCATCGGTGAGTTCGCCGACCTCGTCGCCGTCGAGCAGCCGGGAGGCGTAGCCGACGTACGCCGACAACTGCGGTCCGGCGGCCGTGTCGAGAATGTTCACATCGATCGTGAGCACCGCCGCCGCCGGCATCTCCGGCTCGAAGGCCGCGCGCTGATCGAAGGTTTCGCCGGACGGAACCCACGCCGGATCCGCCGGATCCGTGCCCTCGACGCCCATACGCCCGAGGTTGTTGTAGGCGATCTGCGGTTCGGGCAGTTCGGCGAATCGCTGTGCTATGGCGGGATCGAGATAGCGCAGCAGGCCGTAACCGATTCCCTTGTCCGGGATGTCACGCAACTGATCCTTGACGGATTTCACCGCAGCGGGCATCTCCGCGGCGTCGGTCCCGTCGGGGTCGAGCACCACCGGGTACCGGGTGGTGAACCAGCCGACCGTGCGGGACAGGTCCGCCCCTTCGGCGATTCCTTCTTCGCGACCGTGTCCCTCGAGCATGACAGTCGTTGCAGGACAGACGATGCCGCGGCGTTCGCGCCAGCGCCGCACCGCCACGGCCAGCGCCGTCAGCAGCGCATCGTCGACAGCGCCGTGCGCCGCCGCGGGCACGTCGTGCAGCAATGCCGAGGTCACCTCGACCGGCAGTGTGACGGTCAGATGCCGCACCGTCGCCTGGGTGTCCAGCGCGGGATCGATCGTCGCGCGTCCGAGTATCGGGTCGGGGGCGGAGCAGATCCGCTGCCACAGGGGAAATTCCCCGGCCCGCGCGGCCGCCGCGGCGACCAGCGCGTCGGCCCACCGCCGCATCGAGGTGCCGGGTGCGGCCAACTCGACCGGGCGGCCGGCGACGATCCGCTGCCAGGCGGTCGCGAAGTCGGGCAACAGGATTCGCCATGACACCGCGTCGACGGCCAGGTGATGGATCACGACGAGCGCGCGTGCCTCCGCGTCCAGTCCCGGTTCCGGCAGCAGGCAGACGACGTGCGCCATCGCGCCGGTCGCCGGGTCGAGCCGGTCGACCGCCGCGGCGCAGGCCGCCTCCACCACAGCGGCGAAGCCCGGGGAACCGGGTCTCTCGCCGGCGCCGAAGGTGCGCGTCGAGACCGATCCGGCGCTCTCGGACGCGTTCGGCGGCAGCACATCCCAGCGGCCCGCCCGCAGCCGCGAGCGCAGCACGTCGTGATGGTCGACGACCGCCCGCACGGTCGCGCGGACGTCGTCGACCCGCGCGTCTGCCGGCAACCGCACCAGCACGGATTGGGCGAACCGTGCCGGTGCGCCGAGGTGCTCGACGAACCACGCCACGATCGGCGTGAGCGTGATCTCGCCCACGCCGCCGCCGGGCAGTTCCTCGATCGTGGCCCGCGCGGGCGCGTGCGCGATCTGCGCCAGTCCGCGAACCGTCTTGTGCTCGAAGATATCTCGCGCCGTCACGCCGATTCCGACGGCCCGCAACCGCGACGCCAGCTGGATCGACATGATGGAGTCGCCACCCAGGGCGAAGAACGAGGTGGTAGCGCCGACTCCGCGCACACCCAGCACATCGGTGAAGGCTGCGGCCACCGTGCGTTCGAGCTCGTCCTCGATCGCCGCCGGGCCCTCGCCCGTGACATCGAAGTCCGGTTCCGGCAACGCTTTTCGATCCACCTTGCCGGTGGAGGTGAGCGGCAACCGGTCGAGGACGGTGAGGGTCGCCGGCACCATATGAGCGGGCAGCGCGGCCGCGAGCCGTTCGAGGATGTCACCAGGCGCGGCGGTCGTCGCGGAATCGGTGGTGACATAGGCCGCGAGCACGGTCCGGCCGCCGGGGCCGGTGCGAGTCACGGTGACCGCGGTGGCGACGGCCGGATGGGCGAGCAATGCGGCATCGATCTCGCCCAGCTCGACCCGCTGGCCCCGGATCTTGACCTGGAAATCGAGCCGGCCGACGTACTGCAGGGTGGCCTGCGCGGTCCAGCGGACGATATCGCCGGTGCGATACATCCGGGTTCCGGGCACACCGTAGGGGTTCGCCACGAACGACGCCGCCGTGACGGCGGGGCGATTCAGGTATCCGCGTGCCAGCGCCGCGCCCGACAGGTACAACTCACCCGGTACCCCGATCGGCACCGGCCGCAACCGCGCGTCCAGCACCACCGCCTCCGCGCCGCGGATCGGCCCGCCGATGGTGAGGGTGTCGTCCGGGCCCACCGGATCGCTGATCGTGATCACGATCGTCGTCTCGGTCGGGCCGTAGATGTGATGCAGCCGCCGCCCGGCCGCCCAGGTCGTGATCAGGTCGGGCGCCACCTTCTCGCCACCGACCGCGAGCATCCGCACCGTATCGAGCTCGGCCGGAGACATCGTCGCCAGCACACTCGGCGTCAGGAACGCATGCGTCACCCGGTGGGCCGCGATCAACGCGGCCAGGTCCGCGCCGCCGACCACCTCCGGCGGCGCCACCACGAGCGCCGCGCCGGCGGCGTGTGCCATCAGCGCTTCGAGCAGGACCGCGTCGAAGGCCGGTGACGCGACTTGCACGATGCGCGAGGCGCGTTCGACCCGATAGCGGTCGCGCTGCTCGGCTGCGAAGGCGGCGAGCCCCTCGTGGGTGACCATCACCCCCTTCGGTGTCCCGGTCGAGCCGGAGGTGTAGATCACGTAGGCCACATCCTGAAGCCGCGGGGCGCGGGGACGTTTCACGGCGCTCTCGCCCAGAGTCCGGGGTGCGTCGAGCATCAGCCAGCGCACATCGTCCGGCAGCGCGTCGCGCGCGGCGGTTGTCGTGACACCGAGGCCGGCCCCGGAGTCGTGCACCAGATAGGCGATCCGCTCCGGCGGATAGCGCAGGTCCAGCGGCACGACGGTGGCGCCGGTCTTCACGATCGCCCACAGGGCGATGTGATAGTCCGCCGACCGCGGCACCGCCGGCGCCGCGCATACTCCCGGCTTCGCGCCCATCGAGAACAACTGGGCGGCAAGCTCTTCCGCGCGATCGTCGAGTTCCCGGTAGGTGAGCGTGCGAGTGCCGTCGATCAGGGCGATCGCCTCCGGAGCGGTGGCCACGGCCGAGCCGAGCAGTTCCGGAAGCAGCCGCGGTGCGGGTGCGGCGCCGCCGCGTGCCGGAACCAGCCGCGCGGCCTCCTCGGCGCCGATCAGCGCGATATCCCCGACCGGCCGGGCCGGATCGCCGACCACCGCGTCGAGTACGCGAACGAACCGGTCGGCCAGCCCCCGCGCGGTGGACTCGATGAAAAGGTCGGTGGCGTAGATGATTTCGCCGTCCATGCCGGAGGCCCCGGCACGGTCGGGGTGGCCGGTCAGCAGAACGGTGAGATCGGTCTTGGCCTGGGCGACACCGGGATCGATCAGCTCCACCTCGACGCCGGGCAGCCGGAACCGGGCCGCCGCGGTGTTCTGCACCCCGAACAGCACCTGATACAGCGGCGTATAGGCCGTGGACCGGGGCCGGTCGAGCAGATCGACCAGCCGCTCGTAGGGCAGGTCCGCGTGGGCGAGCGCCTCGAGGTCGATGCCGCGCACCTGCGCCACCAGCTCGGTGAACGACATGTCGTCGCGGACCGGCGTGCGCAGCACGACGGTGTTGACGAACATGCCGACAAGATCGTCCAGCGCGGCCGTTGCGCGCCCTGCCACGGGCGTGCCGATCGACACGTCGCCGGTGTGCGCGGTGCGCGACAGCACGATCGCCAGCGCGGAATGCAGCACGACGAAGACGGTCACGCCCTCGCGGCGGGCCAGCCGCACGATCTCGTCGTGCAGCCGCGGCGGTATGTCGAACCGCACCCCGCCCCCGGCCATCGACATGGTCGCGGGCCGCGGCCGGTCGGTGGGCAGATCCAGCAGCTCCGGCGCGTCGGCCAGAGCCGCCGTCCAGTAGGCGGCCTGGCGCGCTGTCACCGATGCCGGATCGTCCTCGGCGCCGAGCACCTCCCGCTGCCACAGCGTGTAGTCCGCGTAATGTACCGGAAGCGGTTCCCAGTGCGGCGCTTCACCTTTCACGCGCGCCGCGTAGGCGGTGAAGATATCGCGGGCCAACGGCGCCATCGACGAGCCGTCGGCGGCGATGTGATGCACGACCAGCACCAGGACATGCTGCGCGGGTCCGGTGCGATACACCCGCGCACGCACCGGCACCTCGGCCGAGACGTCGAAGCCCGCCTCGACGGTCTCCCGGATCCGCTCCGGCAGCACGGACTCCTCGACCGGCTCCGCATCCGGCGCCAGGAGCTCGGCCACGGCGGCCACGTCCCGCACGACCTGACAGGGTTCGCCGGCCACCGTGGGGTAGACCGTCCGCAGGGGTTCATGGCGGCCCACCACGTCCTCGAACGCCGCACGCAGCGCGCGCAGGTCCAGTGCGCCGGTCAACCGCGCCGCGAAGCCGATGTTGTAGGCCGCCGACGCGGGATCGAACTGGTTGATGAACCACAACCGTCGTTGCGCCGCCGCCAGCGGGACCGTGGCCGGGCGCGGCCGCGGCGCGAGGGGCATCAGCGACGATCGCGCGCGCTGCGTGAGGCGAGCCGCCAATCCGGCCACCGTCGGCTCCTCGAAAATATCGCGAATCCCCACCCGCACCCCGAGCGCCGCCTCGGCACGCGCGGCCACCCGGGCGGCCGAGAGCGAGTCGACACCGATCTCGAACAGGTTCGCCGCGACGCTCACCCGCTCCGCGCCGGTGATCGCGGCGACGATATCGGCCAGTGCCGCTTCGTGTTCGGTGTGCGCCGGAACGAATTCCGCGGTGTCGTCGAACTCCGGTTGCGGGAGCGCGCCCCGGTCGAGTTTGCCGTTCGCGGTGAGCGGCATCCGGTCGAGCACCTCGACGCGGGCCGGAATCAGATACGACGGCAGCAGGCGCGCGAGCCGGTCCCGGATCGCGCGCCCGTCGATCACCGCCCCCGGCGTGAGCGTCACATAGGCCACGATTCGCTCCGCGGTCGCGATCGCGACCGCGCGCGCGACCTCCGGGAGGGCACACGCCGCCGCCTCGATATCGCCGGGCTCGACGCGCTGGCCGTGCACCTTCACCTGGAAATCGCTGCGGCCCAGGAAGTCCAGGTTGCCTGATCTTGTCCATCGCACCAGATCCCCGGTGCGGTACATCCTTTCGCCCGGTGCGCCGAACGGATGCGCGACGAACGCCGCGCAGGTGAGGTCGGCGTGGCCGTGGTAGCCGCGCGCCACTTGCACACCCGAGACGTACAGGTCGCCGACGACGCCGACCGGCACCGCGCACAGCCTCCGGTCCAGCACGTACACCCGCATTCCGGAGACCGGTGCGCCGATCGGGACCGTCGCGGGGACAGCAGCGCCGGGTGAGCATTGCGCGGAGGTGACGACCTCCGCCTCGGCCGGGCCGTACCAGTTCACCACCTCCGCCTCGGTGAACACCCGCGCCGCGGCATCGACGGTGGATTGCGCCAGCGCCTCACCGGCGACGAAAACCCTTCGTACCGAGGGCAACTCGGCGTCGCCGGCGGCTTCGACGAGGACGTCGAGCATCGACGGGACGAAGTGCACCGTGGTGATTTCCCGGCTCGCGACGCACTGCGCGAGATAGGCCGGGTCGCGGTGCCCATCGGGTTCGGCGATCACGATGTGCGCACCTGTCCGCAACGGCCACAGCAGCTCCCACACCGCGATGTCGAAGGTGACCGGCGTCTTGAACAGCACCGAATCGCCGGCGTCGTGCGGCCACTGCCGCTGCGCCCAGGCCAGCTGACTCGCGGTGGCGGCGTGGGTCAGCGCCACTCCCTTGGGTACACCGGTGGAGCCGGAGGTGAACAGGACATAGGCGACGTTGTCCGGCCGCAGGGGCGCTCGCCGGTGCGCATCCGTGATCGGGTCGCCGGATAGTCGGGACAGATCCAGTCGATCCAGGTCCACCCGCGGACATCCCGGCGGCAGGCCGTCGCCGTCGGCCGAGGTCGTGAGAACCAGCAGCGGCCGGGCCGCGTCGAGCACATCGGCGATGCGCCGGCTCGGCTGCTGCGGATCGATCGGCACGAAGGCCGCGCCCGACTCCAGCACCGCGTACAGCGCCGACACGAGGTCGACCGAGCGCCGAACCGCGACGGCCACAAGGGTTTCCGCACGCGCGCCACGCGCGATCAGCCAGCGGGCCAGCCGGTGAACGCGGTCGGCGAAGTCCTGGTAGGTCAGCGCGTCACCGTCGGCGGGCAGGATCGCCGGAGCGTGCGGAGTACGCCGCACCTGTTCGTCGAAGCCGTCCACCAGGGTCCGGCCCACCGACATCGCGTCGCCGGTGTCGTTCCAGCGTTTGAGCACCAGGTGCCGTTCGGCGGGATCGAGCAGGTCGAGCTCACCCAGCGGCGCGTCGGGGTCGGCCGTGAGCCCGTCGAGCAGGCGGACGAACCGGTCCGCGAAACGCTGCGCCGAATCCACGTCGAACAGGTCGGTCGCATAGGTCAGTCGCAGCGTCATACCGGCCGGCTCACCGTCGCGACCGTGGTCCTCGGTCACCATGAACAGCAGGTCGTAGATCGCGGAACTGTCACCCGGATCGAGGGTTTCGACGGTGAGGTCCGGAAGCTCCACGCGCGCCCGCACCATGTTCTGATAGGCCAGCATCACCTGGAACAGCGGCGAATGCGCGGTCGAGCGGGCCGGGCGCAGCGCGTCGACCAATTGCTCGAACGGCACGGTGGCGTGGTCGAAGGCCTCGATATCGCTGCGGCGCACCGCGTCCAGCAGTCCGGTGAACGTCCGGTCGAGCGTGACGCGCGTGCGCAGGACCAAGGTGTTGACGAACATGCCGACCAGGTCGTCGAGCACCCGATGGCCGCGTCCCGCGTGCGGTACGCCGACGGTGACGTCGTCGCTGCCGGACAGGCGCGACAGCAGTATCGCGAGCGCCGCGTGCACCACCATGAACGTCGTGGCGCGGGCGCGCCGGGCCAGCGATTCGATCCGGCTCTGCAGTTCTGCCGGTATGTCAACGCGGATCAGCGCGCCGCGGTGGCTCTGCTCGACAGGGCGCGGCCGGTCGGCGGGCAGTTCCAGTAGTTCAGGGATGCCGGCGAGACGCGTTCGCCAGTAGGCGATGTCGCGAGCCACGGGTGATTCGGGATCGTCGGGTGAGCCGAGGACCGCGCGCTGCCACAGGGCGTAGTCGGCGAATTGCACCGGCAGCGGCGGCCGGTCCGGCGATGGGGCGCCGGTCCGCGCCCGGTATGCCGCCACGAGATCGGCGGCCAGCGGCGCCACCGAATAGCCGTCACAGCTGATGTGGTGCACCGCGATCGCGACCACCCGGACGGTGTCCGACAGCTGGTACAGTGCCACCCGCACCGGCACCGCCGCGGACACGTCGAATCCGGTGGCCGACAGCGCGGCCAACCGCTCGCCCAGTTCACGCTCGTCGATCCGCTGGGGCGTCAGGTCCCAGTCCTCGACGACGCCGGCCGGATCCAGCACCACCTGTGTGGGCACGCCGTCGACCGCCGGGTACACGGTGCGCAGACTCTCGTGCCGTTCCACCACATCGCCGACCGCGGCCGCCAGTGCGTCCGCGTCGAGCGCGCCCTCGAGCCGAACCGCCAGCGGCACACTGTATCCCGGCGCTCGAGGGTCGTACTGGTTGAGGAACCACATCCGGGTCTGCGCCGTCGACAACGGCAGGCGGTCCGGTCGTGGCCCGGGTGCCGGGGCCGGCAGCGCGGGTACGCCTCGCAGCCGGGTGATGCGTTCGGCGAGTTCGGCGACCGTGGGCGCTTCGAAGATCATCCGCACCGGTACGGACGCATCGAGCGTAGCGCCGATCCGGCTGAGGGCGCGGGTGGCGACGAGCGAGTTGCCGCCCAAGTCGAAGAAGTCGTCGTCCGCGCCCACGGCCGGCACGCCGAGCAGTTCGGCGAAGACCGCGGCGACCGTCTGCTCCACGATCCCTTGGGGCGCACGGTATTCCGCATGTCCGATCGCGCCCGGAACCGGCAGCGCCCGGTAGTCGATCTTTCCGTTCGCGGTGAGCGGCACCGCATCGATCCGGATGATCGCGGCGGGCACCATATAGGCCGGCAGCCGGTCCAGCAGCAGGCGGCGAAGCTGCCGGGCATCCACTGTTTCCGGTGCGACCACGTAGGCGATCAGGCGTTGCTCGCCCCGGTCGGCGCAAACATGTGCCACTGCGGCGCTCACCTGGTCGTGAGCGAGCAACGCCGCCTCGACATCGCCCGGTTCGATCCGCAGGCCGCGAATCTTGACCTGGTCGTCGGCGCGCCCGATATAGCACAGGACGCCACCCTTCCCCCACCGAACCAGGTCACCGGTCCGGTACATGCGGGCCCCGGGCACACCGGCGAGGGGATCGGCGACGAAGGTCGCGGCGGTCAGATCCCGGCGGTGATGATAGCCGCGAGCGAGCTGGACGCCGCCGAGATACAGCTCCCCCGTCACACCGGCGGGGACCGGATGCAGGCGCGAATCCAGAACGTGCACCACGACATTCGGCTCCGGTGTACCGATCGGCACCGTGCCGCTGTCGATACCGTCGACGTGGTAGGCGGTGACGCTGACCGCCGCCTCCGTCGGCCCGTAGAGGTTGTCGATCCGCGCGTCGCCGAGTTCCCGGAACCGACGCACGGTCTCGGCCGGCAGCGTCTCGCCGATGCACAGTACGCGTCGCAGATCCGGGAACCGGCGACCGGCCGCGGTCTCCTCGAACGCGGCGAGCAGCGACGGCACGAAATCGGCTGTGGTGACGCGGTGTTCGGCGATCAACCGCGCCACCTCCTCCGGATCGGCGCCCGCGCCCCGGCCGGCGATCACCAGCTCGGCGCCACAGGTCAAGGCGCAGAACAGTTCCCACACCGACAGATCGAAGGTGACCGGGGTCCGCAACAGCATGACGTCGCCGCCCAGCCGGTAGTGCTCGCGCAGCCAGCACAGCTGGTTGACCACCGCGGCATGCGATACCGCCACACCCTTCGGCACTCCGGTCGAGCCAGAGGTGTAGATGACGTAGGCCAGATTCTCCGGACGCAGCGGCGCGAGCCGGTCGCGGTCGGTCACCGGCGAGGTGTCGCCCGGCCGGGCGCCGAGTTCGGCGAAGTCCCAGACCGCGATGTCCTCGGGCAGGTTCGCCGCGTCGGATCGGCGGGTGAGTACCGCCCGGGGCCGTGCCGCGGTGAGCACGGCGCGCACACGATCGAGTGGGTGTTCCGGATTCACCGGCAGATACGCCCCACCGGCGGCATGGATCGCGTAGAGGGCGGTCAGCAGGTCGACCGAGCGCTGCATCGCCACGGCGACAACGGTTTCCGGGCCCACTCCACGTTCGATCAATGTCCGCGCGAGCGCGTTGACCCGGGCCGCGAACTCCCCGTAGTCGAGCCGCGTGCCGTTCTCGGTGTCCAGGACGGCGGCAGCCCGCGGTGTCGCCGCGGCCTGGGTGGCGAACAGCTCGGCGATCGTCGCCGAGGACGGCGTCATGGATCCGCCGGTCTCCCGCGCAGCCAGCTCGCGTGCCTCCTGCTCGCTCAGCAGATCGATATCGCCGATCGCCCGATCGGGCCGGTCGGCCACCGCGCGCAGCAACAGCACGAATCGGTCGATCATCGAGCGAATCGTGGACTCGTCGAACAGGTCTGTCGCATAAGAGAATTCGAGATCCATCGCCCCGGGCTCGCCGTCGCGTCGCGCGGTGTCGACGAGATTGAGGTGCAGGTCGTATTTCGCCACGCTCGGGTCGGCGGTCCGGACATCGACCGTCAGCCCTTCGAATCGCACCGTCGGAATGTCGATGTTGTGGAACGCGAAACCCGCCTGGGTCAGTGGCGCATGCGCCGTGGAGCGCGGCGGATTCAGCACCTCGACGAGACGTTCGAACGGGATGTCGGCATGGCCGAAGGCGGCGAGATCGGTGGCCCGGACCTGCTCCACGATGCGGCGGAAGGACGCGCCGGGATCGATGCGCGTCCGCAACACCAGGGTGTTGACGAACATGCCGATCAGGCGCTCGAGCCCCGGTTCGGCGCGCCCCGCCACCGGTGTGCCGACCGCGATGTCGTCGCCGCCCGACAGCCGTGCCAGCAGTGCGGCATACGCCGCGTGCAGCACCATGAAAATCGTGGCATCGCACGAGCGGCCCAGGGCGCTGAGTTCACGCCCGAGGTCGGCGGGCAGGGTGTAGGACACCGTCGCACCCCGGAAGCTCTGCCGCGCCGGGCGGGGACGGTCGGTGGGCAGGTCGAGCACCTCGGGCAGGTCGGCCAGCGCCGTGCGCCAGTAGTCGACCTGAACGGCGGCCGGAGCGCTCGGATCGTCTTCGGTGCCGAGCCGCTTGCCTTGCCACAGCGCGTAATCCGCGTACTGCACGGGCAGCGGCTCCCACTGGGGCGCCTGTTGCCGGCGGCGCGCCTCGTAGGCGGTCATCAGGTCGGCGGCCAGCGGGGCGAGCGAGGATCCGTCGAAGCTGATGTGGTGGACGACGAGAACCAGTGTGTGGTCCTCGGCGGCGGTGCGCAGCAGCGCGATCCGGAACGGGACCTCGCGGGTGACGTCGAATCCGGCGGCGGCCGTCGCGTCGATCCGTGCCCCGAGTTCCGCCGCGGAAACCGCCACCGGCTCCAGCTGCGGCAACGCCTCCCGCACCGGCACGATCAGCTGGTAGGGCCCGGTATCGCTGTCCGGGTGCACGGTTCGCAACGCTTCGTGCCGGCCCAGCACGTCGGCGACGGACGCGCGCATGGCCGCCACGTCGAGCGGTCCCGACATACCCACCACCAGGGCGATGTTGTACAGCGCGGAGCCGGTGTCGAACTGGTTGAGAAACCACATCCGGGCCTGGGCCGGGGAGAGCGGAATGCGCGCCGGGCGCGGCTGCGGGAGCAACGGTTCCCGCCCGGGCGCGTCGATGGTGCGCAGCGCGGCGGCCAGGTCCCCGACGGTCGCGGCGTCGAAGACGGTGTGCAGTGACACCTCGATACCGAATGCCGCACCCAGGCGCGCGGTCAGCCGCGTCGCCGACAGCGAATTACCGCCCAGGGCGAAGAAGTTGTCGGCGACGCCGACCCGGTCGATACCCAGCACGGTGCCGCACACATCGGCGACGAGCTGTTCGGCCGCATCGCGCGGGGCGACGAAATCGGCTCGCGCACTGTCGAATACCGGCGCGGGCAAGGCGGTGCGGTCGACCTTGCCCACCGAGGTCAGCGGGAGGGCGTCGAGCACCGTCATCGCCTCGGGGACCATGTGCGCGGGCAGGTGGCGCGCGGCATGCGACGTCACGGCGGCCACATCGATGCCGTCGCCGCAGGGCGCGAGATAGGCGGCCAGCCGCACTCCGCCGTCGGTCTCGACGCTCACCGCGACCGCGGCGGCCACGTCCGGATGGCCGGCGAGGACGGCCTCGATTTCCCCGAGTTCGATGCGCCGGCCGCGGATCTTCACCTGGAAGTCGGTGCGCCCGGCGTATTCGAGGGTGCGTTCGGGGGTCCAGCGCGCTCGATCGCCGGTGCGATACATCCGCTCTCCCGCCGGTCCGAACGGATCGGCCACGAACGCCGCTGCCGTGTCCGCGGGCCGGTCGAGGTATCCGCGGGCGAGATGGATGCCGCAGATGTACAGCTGCCCGGTCACCCCGACCGGCACCGGCCGCAGCCGCTCGTCCAGAACCAGCGCTCGCACACCGCGGATCGGACGGCCGATCGTCACCCGGTCACCGGGCTCGAGGGGATCGCTGATCGCCACCATGATCGTGGTCTCGGTCGGCCCGTAGCCGTTGTGCAACCGGCGGCCGGGACCCCACACCGCGACGGTGTCGGCCGACACCGCCTCGCCGCCCGCCACCAGCACGCGGAACAGCCCGACATCGGCCGGCGACATCGTCGCCAGCACGCTGGGCGTGAGGAACGCGTGCGAGATCCGTTGTGTGCGAATCAATTCCGCTAACGGCGCGCCGGCGAAGACGTCCGGCGGCGAGATCACCAGCGCCGCACCGTGCGGATGTGCCATCAGCAGTTCCAGCACCAGCGCGTCGAAGCCGGGCGCCGCCACCTGCAGGACCCGCGCCGAACTGCCGATGCGATACCGATCCCGTTGTTCGGCAGCGAAATTCGCCACGCCGGCGTGCGTCACGGCCACGCCCTTCGGCTCGCCGGTCGAACCCGAGGTGTACACCACGTACGCCGTATTCGACGCCCGGCACGGGCGGATCCGGTCATCGTCGGTCACCGCGGCCGCGCAACGGCAGGTGATCCGGGCCTCGGTACGCGGAGCGTCGAGCACAACCCGTTCGATGGTGTGCGGCACCAGCTCCTGGGTCGTCGTCACGGCGACAGCGACCCGCACGTTCGCGAGCACGACCGCGACACGCTCGCCGGGATTGCGCGGATCCACCGGGACGAACGCCGCCCCTGTCTTCGCCACCGCCCACATCCCCACCACGAGGTCCACCGACCGTGACAGCACCAGCGCCACCCGGTCCTCCGGGCCGATTCCGTACTCGATCAGTACGCGAGCGAGCTGATTCGACCGGGCGTCCAGCTCCCCGTACGACAGGGTGTGCGCGCCGGACACGAGCGCCACGGCCTCCGGATCGCGGACCGTCAGCAGGTCGGCCAGCACGCGCGGCGCCTCGGCACGGCCACCGGACGCCGGCACCAGCACGGCGCGCTCCTCGGCCGACAGCACATCGACGGCACCGACCCGCTGACCCGGATCACGCACGACCGAATCGAGAATTCGGTGCAGGCGCGCGGCGAATTCCTCGACCGTGCCCCGATCGAACAGGTCGGTGGCGTAATTGATCCGCACCGGGAGATCGCCTGCCGCCCGGGCATTCTCGGCGACGGTGACGATCAGGTCGACCTTCGCCGGCTGCGGACCCGGATCCAGGACCTCGGCGGTGACCCCGGCCAGGTCGACGGTCGGGCGGTCCATGTTGTCGAACGCGAGATACACCCGGCACAGCGGGTCCCGCGAGACCGCGGCCATCGGCTCGATCGCGTCGGCGACCCGTTCGTAGGGCAGGTCGCTGTGGGCGAACGCGCCGATATCGATGTCTTCGACCCGAGCCAGGAAGTCGGCGAACGTTTCGTCGTCACGCACCTGTGTCCGGAGCGGCACGGTGTTGACGAACATGCCGATCAACGGTTCCAGCGCGCGTTCCCCGCGGCCCGCGACCGGCGTGCCGATGGTGATATCCGTCGAATCCGACAGCCGGGCCAGCAGTACGGCCAGCGCGGCGTGCACGACCATGAAGGTGGTGGCTCTCGCCGTGCGGGCCAGCTGCTCGATCCCCGCGTAGGTCTCGGCGGTGATCGCGGTGTCGACGACCTCGGCGAGCAGGGACAGCCCATCCGGCCGCCGGTGGTCGACCGGCAGTTCCAGCGGTCGCGCCATGCCCGTCAATCGCTCTGTCCAATAGCGCAATTGACGCGCGGCGAGCGATTCGGGATCGTCGTCGTCGCCCAGCAGTATGCGTTGCCGGATGCTGTAGTCGGCGTACTGCACCGGCAGTGGTGGCCAGTCGGGCGCGTGCCCCTGCGCCCGCGCCCGGTAGGCGGCGGCGAAATCGGCCGCCAGGGGCGGCAGCGACGACCCGTCGCAGCAGAGGTGGTGCAGGACGACCACCAGCACGTGCCGGTGATCGGTGGTCGCGAGCAGTGCGACGCGGATCGGCGGCCGGCGACGCACATCGGTTCCGGCCGACACCAGCTCGCCGATCCGGTGGTCGAGTTCGTCGGAGGGGACGCTGCGCGGCGTCACGTCCAGGTCCGCGACGACCTCCTCGGACGGCAGAATCAGTTGGGTGCCTCGGCCGTTCACGGCCGGATACACGGTGCGCAAGGATTCGTGTCGCTCGATCACATCGGCCAGTGCGGCGCGCAGGGCGGTGGTGTCGAGCTGTCCGGACAGCCGCAGCACCAGCGGAATGTTGTATGCCGCCGATTCGGGCTCGATCTGGTTGAGCAGCCAGATCCGGGTTTGCGCGGGTGCGAGCGGAATGGGATCGACTCGCGGCTGGGGCCGCAGCGCGGGCCGCGCGGACCGGCGGGCGCCGTCGATATGGGCGGCGAGCTGGGCCGCGGTCGGCTTCTCGAACAGCTCGCGCACCGACACCTCGCACCGGGTCAGTTCGGCGATCCGCACGGCGGCGCCGGTGGCGGTGAGCGAATTGCCACCCAGCTCGAAGAAGTTGGCCAGCACCCCCACGCGGTCGACGCCCAGGACCTCGGCGAAGACATCGGTGATGGTCTCCTCCACGGCCGTGCGCGGCGCGACGTAGGCCGCTGCCGAACCCGGGTCCGGTTCGGGCAGCGCGCGATAGTCCACCTTGCCGTTGACCGTCAACGGCAGTGCGTCGAGGACGACGACGTGAGCCGGGACCATGTAGTCCGGCAGTATCGAACGCACGTGGGTGCGCAACTGTTCGGGCGCGCAGACCGCGTCGCCGGCCGGCACCACGTAGGCCACCAGCCGGGCCGCGTCGGTCCCGGGCAGATGGACGTCGGCGACCGCGGCGGACACCGAGCTGTGGCTCAGTAGCGCGGCGCGGATCTCGTCGAGTTCGATCCGGAACCCGCGCAGTTGCACCTGCCGATCGGCCCGTCCTCGATACTCCAACTCGCCGTGGACGTTCCGGCGAGCGATGTCACCACTGCGATACAGCCGCTCACCCGGCGCGCCGAACGGGTCGGCGACGAAGCGTCCTGCGGTGAGCCCGGGGCGGCCGATATAACCACGGGCGAGATGCGTTCCGGCGACATAGATTTCGCCCCACGCGCCCAGCGGAACCGGCCGCAGGCGCTCGTCCAGGACGTATACGCGCAGGCCCGGCAGCGGCGGGCCGATGATGCTGGGGGCGCCGGGTACGGCGCGCTCGGGCGCCAGCGGAGTGTAGGTGACGAAGACCGTGGTTTCGGTGATGCCGTAACTGTTGGCCAGCACCGGCAGGTCCGGATTCCGGGCGTACCAGTCGGACAGGCTCGCCGGGTCCAGCGCTTCGCCCGAGAGGACGACGAGGCGCAGGGCGAGCTCGCCGTCCGGTTGCCCGGCGTCCGCGTAACGCTGTCGCGCGGCCGTGAACTGGTGGAAAGCCGACGGCGTCTGGCTGAGAACGCTCACCTTCTTCCGCGCGGCGAGGCGGACCATCTCGTCCGGTGAGCGCCTGACAGGACCGTCGACCACCACGATCCGGCCGCCGGTGATCAGCGCACCGAAGATCTCCCAGACCGAATAGTCGAAGGCGAACGAATGGAACAGCGTCCACACGTCACCGGCGCCTACACCGATCTCGGCAGTGGCGTCGGTGAGGTAGCCGGCGACCGCGCGATGGGTGATCGATACGCCCTTCGGCCGCCCCGTCGAGCCCGAGGTATAGATGACGTAGGCGACGTTGCCGGGCCGCAGCGGACGGGCACGTTCGGCATCCGTGATCGGTTCGCCGCTATCGGTGACGTCGTCGTCGAGCAGCACCACGCGGCCCGTTTCCGGCAGGCGATCGCACATGCTCCGGTTCGTCACCAGGGCCACCGGTCCGGCGTCGCCGAGCACGTAGTCGAGCCGCTCGAGTGGGTGGGCGCCGTCCAGCGGCAGATATCCGGCGCCGGACTTCACGACAGCCAGGGCGGCGACGACCAGATCGACATCTCGCGGCAGGGCGATGGCCACGAGCGTTTCCGGCCCGGCCCCGAGGGCGATGAGCCTGCGCGCGAACCGGTTGGAGCGCTCGTCGAGTTGGCGATAGGTCAGCGTGGTCGATCCGTCGTCGACGGCGACGGCGGATGCCGACACCGCGGCCTGCCGCGCGAGCAGGTCGACGAGTGTCGCCGACGTGGCCGTCCCGTCGCGGCCCGCCAGTTCGCCGAGCACTCGCCGCTGCTCGGCCGGATCGACCAGCGGGATGTCGATCAGCCGGGCATCGGCGGGCGAGCTCGTCATGTGATCGAGGAAGTCGACGAATCGGCCGGCATGGGCGTCGAGTTCGTCCTGGCCGTACAGGTTGGCATTGCCGTGCAGTTCCACCGACAGCGGTGCGTCGGCGCCGGAGCGGTACATATTGAGCTGCAGATCGTCCAGGGCGCCGGAGGTCAATGCGCGGTAGCGTCCGATCGCTTCGCCGAGCCGGATCTCGGAATCGAAGAACAGGATGTTGACGATCGGGCCGAACGAGCTCGCCGCCGCGTCGACAGCATCGGACTCGCGGCGCAGATCCTCGAACCGGTAGAGCTGATGCCGCATGGCCAGCACGAGTTCGGACACCGATGCGCGGATCAGTTCCTTCACCGTCGTGGTCGGGTCCGCGCTGAACCGGATCGGCACCATATTGGCCAGCATCGCGGCGGCATTGCGCAAGCGCCTCGTCACCCGCCCGGACACCGGAAGCGACAGCACGACCTCGCCGGTACCGGTCATGCGCGCGAGGAACGCGGCGAACGCGGCCACGAGCACCTGTGCCGGGGAGGCGTGCAACTCGCCGGCGAAACGGTCGAGCCGCGCGGTCAGCGGCGCCGGCAGCGTACGACCGGCGTAGCGGTCGTCCTCGCTCCACTTGGCCGAGCGCCCGGCCAAACTTGCGGCCGGCGGCAGGCCGGCCGCCTTGTCCAGCCAGTACGCCCGGTCGGTTTCGAACCGCCGACTCGTCCGATAGTCGTGCTCCGCGGCGATGATCTCGGTCAGCCGGGGCGCTGCCAGTGGCGTCGGCGGCCGGCCCTCGATCAGCGCGTTGTAGTGTTCGGCCACGCGGTTGAGCAGGTTGAACGCGCCGTAGCCGTCGATCACGAGGTGATGTGCGCGCGCGTACCACAGATACCGGTCCTCACCGATCCGGATGAGTTTCGTCGCGACGAGCCGGTCCCGGGCCAGGTCGACGGCCTTGGTGCTGTAGTCGCGGCGCATCCAGTCCATCGCCGCCGCGTAGGGGTCGGCGGTCGCGGTGAGATCCAGCAGCGGCTCGTCGTAGACGATGCCGCGGTCCACGTACTGATACGGACGACCGCCGACTTCGACCACCCGTACGACCATCGATTCGGTCTCGTGGCCGGCGTCGTTCATCGCCTTGCCGAAGGCGGCGTAGTCGATGGGCCCGTCGATCTCGACGTAGTGGGCGATGTTGACGTTCGGTCCGCCGGGTAGGTTGTCCGCCAGCCACATTCCGTATTGCGCTCTGGAAAGCGGAATCAGATCAGGATTTCGGTCTGAAGGCATGGCTGAATCCGGACTCATCGTCTAACCCCTCCTCGAATTCCGAGACACGGAGCAGCGCACACCCGCCTGTGTTTCCGTGCGCGGAATTCCCCGTTGCTGTACCATCGGATTGCGAATGCAATTACATTTGCGATTTCCCGCGTTTACCGAATCACCGTGTTACCGATTCACCGTGTTGCCGAATCACCGAGTTGCCGGATTACCGACATTCCACGGGCCGACATGAGCGCCCGTCATCGATGCCGATAAACCCGCGTTTCAGTGCACATGACGCCGCCCAGCGGGTGAAGGAGCCACTGCCCGATTGGTGGCGTTATAGGTACCGAGCGCCTGCCCTGCGTTGCTGAGAATCCCCTCTCGCCGAGCTCGGCGAGCACTGCGCGACAACTCTTCGCCGTACCATCACGACATGCCGCCACGACATTGAGACGGCCCGAAAGCCCCACCCGCACAAGGCATATGAAGGCCTGTCGAATGGGTCGGAACTACGAGCGAAATGTCCGTATTAAAGTGGAAGGCTCAGTGTCGAGCGGGTCGATCCCCCCGCTACGCCACGGTTTCGAAAGCTTGTGTCGGCATTGCCTCCGACCCGGGAAGACCGCCCCGGCGAGCCTTGTTTCCCCTCTCCGCACGACGACGCCGTGCGGAGTGACCTGTTACGGTCCACGCTGTGCGGAAAACCGTTGTACCACACCTTGCCGATACTACTGAACAGCGGCTTTGCTGTCCCGCACTCGCCGTGAAATCCGACGGGCTCCGAGCATAACCTTCCGAAGGGGCCGATTCGGCGAAGGACCCCGCGAGACGCGAAAGCCGGAAAAGGCGCGCGTGTCGTTCCGATTCCCGCCGTACCGGTGGTCCGGCAATTCGGGCGCGGTTGTCATCTTCACCCCGCGAAGCCCATGCCGACGCCGCTCTTTACGGTCCGAGGAATAGCCGCTCGTTCGGCAATCGGGTCTCCGGGAGGCGTCCGTCGATCGTGCCGAGAACGACTTCGAGCGTGCACCAGCGCTTGCGCCGCCAGTCCCGGACGATGTTGTCCACCGCCGCCGCGGCGGTCCGGTAGTCGAAGGCCCTTCCGCCCAGCCAGATACGCACGTGCACATCGTTGTGCACGGCGTTCGCTGCCCAGCCGGGCCTCAGCACGGCACCGGAAGGAGGGCCGAGGTCGCGCTGTCACCGCAGCGCCGCTGCCGATTCTCTGCGTTCATCTTCGTCCCCGAGCGGTAGTGACGGCCTGACTCCCGTCCAGACTTCCTTCCGCGCGGGCGACAGGCGACCGTAGAACTACGTACTTTTCCTACGCAGTGCGTTCCTACGTAGTCCCCAGCCTGTGGTCGCCATCCCTACGTGGTCGCCGCCACCATCGCATGGCTCTGCACCGCCGACTCCGGCGCCGTCACCGCGGAAGTGTGGTGCACGCCCGACTGCGGCCTGTCGTGACCGCCGAGCCCGGTGTGACTCCCAGCGGTCGCGGCCACTCACATCCGCTCCGGCGCGGCGATTCCGAGCAACCCGAGGCCGTGGGCGAGTGTAGTTTCCCAGCATCGGCGATCCGGATACGAGGTGGCATGATCGGACCATGGTCGCCCCTGCCCGTGCTCGGCATGCTGTTCTCGTCGGCGCTACGGCAGCTGCGGTCCTCACCTCATGTTCCGGAACCGACAGCGCACCCACCGAGTCTTCGTCGGCCACGAGCGCAGCGCCGACTTTCACCCCGGCCTCGTCCGAGGTCCCGTCCTACAACGTCGGAATCATCGGCAACGAGATCGATGTGACGACTTCGACTGCAAAACCGGTCGACCTGCTGCAGATATACAACAGGGTTGCCCAGACTATGCGCCACAGAGTCGACCTGCCCGAGGGCGGATACCGGGTACGGATCGAGTGCTACAGCCCGAACCCGGAGAAGTTCGGTAAGCGCTTGGCGAACGGGCACATCGCTGTCGGCAAGGATGGCGCCGCACCGGACGCCGATCTGGGAGGAACTTACGAAGTCGTTCCTGGCGCGGACTGCCCATAGCACGACGTGACGGGCGCGCTCGGCGAAGTGTGCGGCGAGGAACGCGGAAATTGTCGGGAAAACCCGCCGACGCACTGCGGGTACGAGAACCCCCACCAGCCACCTCGCCCCTGGTCTGAACAACCACGCCACCAACAGCTACCTGTGCGAGCTCCATGAGCCCGAAAGTCTCCGGAGGAAGATCCATCGCCTGAGCAAAATGCCTCAGCTGCAGGACATCTCGGCAGTCCCGGGCACCGGTGAGGTACTTCGACACCAACGTCCGGTCCACGCCCGATACACGTGCCATTTCCTCGTGCTTGGTCAACCCGTGAGCCCGCATGTAGGCACGGATCACCTCGGGCACCGGTGAAGCGTGGACGGAATTCGACGTACGGATAATTCCCCGCCGATCGACCCGCGGTGGCTTCCCCGCCACGATGCTACTCGGCGCCCGAACCGGGTCTGGGGCATCACCGTGAACGAGCGCCACTCTCGATTGCGCTGACGTAGCCTGGCGGTACTTCTGACCACTTGATGGATTGGAGTGCCGTGACACATCCTCCAGTACTGGTACTCGGAGCCACGGGGGGACAAGGCGGCGCTGTTGCCGACGCATTGCTGGCGGGCGGGGTGGCGGTGCGCGCGATGGTGCGCGATCCGCAGAGCCGTGGGGCGCAGCGGCTCGGTCAGCGCGGTGTGGAACTCGTGGGCGGGTCGCTGGACGATCGGGCCGCGCTGGCGGCGGCGATGGCGAATGTCGCGGGTGTGTTCGCGCTGACCACACCGTTCGAGGCGGGTGTCGATGCGGAGGTCCGGCAGGGGCGGGCGATCATCGGGGCGGCCGGCGATGCGGGGGTGGCGCATCTGGTGTTCAGTTCCGTGGCGTCGGCGGATCAGAACACGATGATTCCGCATTTCGAGAGCAAAGCGGTGATCGAGCAGGAACTCACGGCCAGTGGTCTGCCGGCGACCGTCGTCGCACCGACGTATTTCTTCGACAACGCGCTCGGTGGCCGCCGGGAGCTTCTCGACGGTGTGCTGGAGCTACCCATCCCTTCCGATCGCCCGCTACAGCAGCTCGCGCGAGAAGATCTCGGGCAGTTCGTCGCTCATGTCCTGCGTGAGCCGGACCGCTATCTCGGCGAGCGCGTCGAACTGGCCGGCGACGCCCCCACACCCGCCGATATGGCCGCCGCCATCGGTGACGCGCTGGGCCGGCCCGTCGTTCATCGGCAGACGTCGCTCGACGCCATCGGCAATCCGGATATGCACGCCATGTGGGCGTTCCTCGATACCGGCGGCTACCGCGTCGACATCGAGGCCCTGCATCGCGCGACGCCCGAGGTCGAGTGGACGTCGTTTCGTGACTGGGCGCTACGGACCTTCCCGCGGTGACGGCGGACTCTCCCCGCAATCCGTGACGCGAATCGACATCGACAACGAAGGGACCACCGATATGCCGGGAACGAATTCCACCGCGTGGCCGCGGTTGCGGGTCGCGGAGTGGGCGGATACGCGGGAGACGCTGCATATGTGGATGCAGGTGGTGGGGAAGGTTCGGCTCGCGCATGCGCCGTTGTTGAATCATTGGTGGCAGGTGACGCTCGTCGTGAGTCCGCGGGGGCTGATGACGCCGGCGATTCCTTACGGTGATCGGCTGTTCGATATCGAATTCGACTTTCTCGCGGATCGGTTGGTGATCCGCGCCGACACCGGCGATATGCGCAGTGTGGCGCTGGAGCCCAAGTCGGTGGCGCAGTTCTACGCCGAAACGATGCGGGCGCTCGACGAGCTGGGGCTGCATACGCGGATTCAAGGACGGCCCAACGAGGTCGACCCGTCCATCCCCTTCGCCGAGGACACCCGGCACGCCTCCTACGATCCGGAGTCCGCACGGGCGTTCTGGCGGCAGCTCGTGCATGCGAATCGCGCGCTCGACGAGTTCCGGTCCGGCTATATCGGCAAGTCCAGTCCGGTGCATTTCTTCTGGGGCGCAATGGATCTGGCCTATACCCGGTTTTCGGGGCGAACTGCGCCGGAACACGGCGGCGGTGCGCCGCACTGCGCCGATTGGGTCATGGTGGAAGGTTATTCCCGCGAACTCAGCAGTTGCGGATTCTGGCCCGGCGGCGGCGAGGAAGGCGCGTTCTACGCCTACGCGTATCCCGAACCGGAGGGCTACCGCGAGCGGCAGCTGCAGGTTCCAGGGGCGGGCTACGACGCCGCGCTGGGGGAATTCGTCCTCCCGTACGAAACGGTGCGGACGGCGGAGGATCCGAACGCCGTGGTGGCGGCCTTTCTGCGCGAAACCTACGCCGCGGCAGCGGAATTGGGCCGGTGGGATCGCGCCGAGCTCGAATGCGATCCGCATCGGTGGTCCGAGAAGCGAGCGGCGGCCCCCTGGGCCCTGCGCTGACGGACGCGAAAGACACCGCGGCCGGCTCGCACGGATGCGAGCCGGCCGCGGTGTCGACGCGCTACACCCGGACCGCGAAGCGGAGCTTGCGTCCCAGGGTGTGCGGTTGCGCCTGGGAGATGATCATCTCCTGGACCCGTTCCCGGCTGGTGCGGACGAACTCGACCGCCTCTTTCACCGCCACATCGATATCCATGACGGTCGGGATGTCGAGCACCTTCACGATCTGTTCGAGCCGCTGTTCGGGTGTGCCGCGCACCGTCACCACCGGCGCCCCCAGCTCGCTGATGGTGTGCAGCAGTTTGCTGTCGGAGATCGCGCGATAGCGCTCGTCCACCGGGCGATGTCCGTCGGGATCCATCGGCACCTCCACCGGAAGGTGGAAGAAGATGTCGTAGCCCTTGCGGGCGCGCTGGCGCGCCATCTCGCCGTAGGCGTCCAGGTAGCGCCGGAAGAACGGGCGGCCGGGCAGGGTCACCGTGTTCTTGACGATCTTGTGGAAGCGGGTGGACCCCGGATTCGGGCCGGTGATCAGGCGGGTCGCGCCGTAGACCCATTCGTTGAGCACCGATCCGTCGGCGATGAAACCGTTGCCCTGCGCCTCGAGCAGGGTCTCCGCCTCGATGCGCAATTCGAGGCGGCGGAAGCCCAGCGCCATCAGTTCGGTGGTGCTCAGATCCTGGAAGCGCATCCCGGGGAAGAATTCGGTCACCACCTCACGAGCCGAGGAGGCATCGACCCGCGGGATGCCGGTGAGCAACGCCAGCGCGGTGGACGTGGTCGTCTTGCCGGTGGAGTACGTGCCGGAGACGACGATGCGTCGATAGTGTGTTCCGGACATGGAAAGCCTTTCGAGAGAAGGATTGTCGAGATTCAGGCCGGTAGCTGATGGGCGAGGTCGTAGCGGATCGAGCAGCCGGCGAACTCCGACTCCCAATTCGAGATCCGCCACTTGCCCCCGCCGAATCCCAGAATCATCGAGCGCGCCATCCGCGTGGTGGCCGAACCCGGGGTGTACGGCGGCGGTGGCGCCTCCGCCCGCGCGGTCATCCGGCGCATCCACAACGTCTCACTGTCCTTGCGGGCGATATTGTCCAGCTCGTACAGCACGACCTGCGAGAGTTGCGCCAGGATCACCGTGGCGTCGACCAAGGTGATCGAGGGCTGGTAGAAATCGGCGACCCCGGTGCCGGCCGCGCCCGAATCACCCAGCGAGAGAGCGAATTCCGCACTCGCACACGTCCCCTCGCCGTCGAGGCGGATATCGCGCAGGTATTGACTGCGCCCGTAGACCGGCCCGTGCGAGTAGCCACCCACCGGCTCGGCCACCCTCCGCGCCGGACCCGGCGCCGGAAACCTCGGAGGGGTGGGCAGCGCCACGACCGCCTCCAATGCCATTGTGCTGCCGAACGATCCGGCAATGGTCAAGGAATTCGCCGTGCTGCCCGTGACCGCCGCCTCGATCGGGAACCGGTCCAGATTCTCGGTGGCGACCGTGCCGCTGCTGAATTGCACGAAGGGCATCCAGCACCGGCTGATGTCGGCATCGCTCACACCGCACTCACGCAAGATCACCGCCAGCAGCCGGTAGCCGAAGATCGAACAGTCGATGCTGCTCAGGTGCGGGGTCAGCACCCGGGTGCTCTTCTGCGACCAGTCCAGCGGGTAGCGCACCCCGGCGACGGCGGACAGTTTCGGCCCGTCCGGCCGGGGATCGACGGTGATGTCGAAGATCTCGTGGCCGATGCGCTTGTAGCCCTCACCGAAGAACCGGCCGGTCCGGTCTCCGAGCACCGTGTCGATATCGGGGTAGGCGATCTGTCCGGTACTCATGCCGCATCCGCCTCGTCCTCGGGGTCGTCGGCCGGACCGGCGACGACGGTGGCCACCGGTTCGCTCCCGGAGCTCTCGCCGAACCGCTCCACCACCCGGGCCGCGATGCCGCGCAACGACAGTCCGCGACCGAGTTCCAGCGCGGAGATCTTCACTTCCAGTGACTTCTCGGCACGAGCGCCGAATTCCATGGCCATGAGCGAATCCATTCCCACGTTGGTGACCGGTTCATCGATATCGACCGTTTCGACGGGGACGCCGAGGACCACCGCCAACTGCTCGGCGAGCTGGCGGGCCGCGAAATCGGCGCGCTGCTCGGGCGGCAGGGCCATCACCTCGCCGCGCAGACTGCCCTGCCCCTCACCGCCGACGCCGGCATCGGCCAGCAACTGCCGGAAGCGCCGGGTCTCGACCGAGGGCCGGGCGCCGCTCGCCCACACACCCCAGTCGATATCGGCGACCGCGACCTGCCCGGTGTCCAGCGCAAGGCATTCGGCGAGCAACGCCGTCGCCCGATCCATATCGATCGGACGGAAGCCCAGCATCTTGACGTACCCGACGAGCGCCTCACTACCGTCGGCCATACCGCCACCGGCCATGAAGCCCCAGTTCACCGACAGCGCCGCGGCACCACGCCCGCGCCGGCTCGCGGCCAGACCGTCGAGCGCGGCATTGGCCGCCGCATAACCGACCTGCGGCGTGATGCAACCCAGCGCGCTGATCGAGGAGTAGAGCACGAACATGTCGGGCTCGATCCCGGTCGCGGTGAGCGCGCGGTCCAGGTTGTAGGCGCCACGCACCTTGGTGAACAGACCGCTCAGCGAGTCGCGAGTGATCTGCGGGATCGGCAGATTGTCCACGACACCGGCGGCGTGGAAGATGCCCCGCAGCGGCGCCGTGCCTCGAATGCGTTGCAGCAGTGCGACGGTCGCGGCGTAGTCGGCGATGTCCAGGCGTTCCTCCACGACCTCGATGCCGGCCTCGGTGAACGCCGCCACCTGGGCGACGGCCTGCGGCGTGACGGCGCCGTGCCGGCCTGCCAGCACCAGCCTTCGCGCCCCCGAGCGGGCCAGCCAGCGAGCGGTGGCCAGTCCGAATCCACCGAATCCGCCGGTGACCAGATACGCCCCGTCCGGGTCGATCACCGGATGCCCGAGCGGTGGCCGCACCGCCGGCTCCGGCTCACGCATATCGACCACCACGCGACCCACATGCTGTGAACGCGCGACACTTTCGAACGCGGCCGGCAATTGCGAGGCCGGATAGGCCGTATAGGGCAGATAACGGTAGGTGCCGTCCTGTAGCCGCTGCTGCGCGATCCGCAGCGGAGCCCGCAGAATTTCCGGATCATGGGCGAGCGCGCGGTCCATATCGACCGCGAAGAAGGTCAGGTTGCGGTCGAACGGGGCCAGGTCGATCACACCGCCGCCGTAGATGTCGGCCTTGCCGATATCGACGATCCGGCCGAATTCCGCGGCGACCCGGAAGTTCTGGCGCAGAATCTCACCCGGTGCCGAACTGTAGACCACATCGACTCCGCGACCGCCGGTCAATGCCGCGATCTCGTCGGCGAATCCCGCGGACCGCGAGTTCAGGACGTCCTCGACGCCCAGCTGCCGCACCTGATCGCGCCGCGCCTCGGTACTGGCGGTACCGATGACGCGTGCCCCGATGTGCTGGGCGACCTGCACCGCGGCCATACCCATGCCCCCGGCCGCGCCGTGCACGAGCACCGTCTCACCGGGTTGCAGCCGCGCCAGCGTCCGCAGACCGAATTCCGCTGTCAGATACGGCAATCCGGAACCGCAGGTGAGCGGATCGTAGTTCTCACCGGGGGCGAGCCGATGCGGAAGCGAGGCGCCCGCATCGACCGGCATGGTCACATAGCGGCGCAGGATGTCGCCCGCGCACACCATCATCCGAGCACCCACGCTGACCTCGTCGACATCCGCGCCGACCCGGGTCACCACACCCGACCCCTCCATACCGACGGTCATGCCGAAGTAGGTGTCGCCGAGTTCCTTCTCGGTCAGCACGCCCAGGACCTTCATCGCGTCCTTGTAGTTGAGACCGACGGCGTCCATCCGCAGTTCGACCTCGCGGGGTCCGGGGGCGCGCCGGGCGGTTTCGCGCAGCGCGAGATCCGACAGCAGCCGCGACCGCGGGATCTCGGCCTCGAATCCGGCCTCCGGATCGGTGAGCGGCCGGGCCGTATCACGCTGCCGCAGACACTCGTCCAGATTCTGCGCGATCCGCACGGCCCAGGCGGTGCCCGCGCGCACCGCGATCTCGTCACCGAGATCGTCGGCGAAAACCAATGCGCGGCCGTCGTTCCAGCCCGCCTCGTCCAGGTCCAGCAGACGCCATCCGGCCGCCGGCTGCTCGTTGAGCAGCGCCCGCCGCGCCCCGACCAGCGCCCCGTGTTCGGGACGAGTGGCCGTATCGGACGGGGTGCACAAGGCGTGCTCGGTGACCACCACGCACCGCAGATCGGTCGAATCGTCCTCGGCGAGCAGCGCTTCCACCGCCGCCGCGATCCGCGCGAGGGCGTAGACGGTGCCGTCGGCGGGTGCCTCACCGCAGGCCACCACCGCGACGTGCCGGGGACCCGACGCGGAAGTGAGCGCCGCCCGCAGCCGCTCCTCGTCGATCTCGTCCACATCGGCGAGCACCACGCTCGTGCCCGCGTCCGCACCGGCCAGGGCGGCCACCCGATCGGCGGTGTCGGCGCCGATGCCGATCACGACCAGCTCCGCTGTCGCCGAAGGCAATTCGCCGCGGTCGACCTCTTCCCACACCTGCTGGTAGAACACCCCACCCAGGTGATGGACCACATCGGGCATCACCGACACCGGGCGGAACTCCACTCCGCTCATCCGCATCGACACCGCACCGTCCTCGTCGACGATGGTGATATCGGCGCACAAGGGATCGACGCCGCGCCGCGTGACGACCACCCGGGGCCGCTGCGGCAGCGGCGCCAGCAGACGAACGGTGCCGACGGAGGCGGGGACGATCGCGCCCGCGTCGGGACCGCTGTCGGCGGCCAGCGCGGCGACGCACTGCAACGCCGCGTCCACCACCGCGGGATGGGCCAGATGCGCGTGGTCCGCGTTCGCGGGCGCATCGCCGGTGACGCTCGCCAGCACGGTGTCTCCGCCGATGACCGCGGAGACGATGCGCTGGAACGCCGGGCCGTAGTCGAGGCCGCGCGCGGCCAGGCCCGCGTACAGGTCGGCGCCGGCCACCACGGTCGCCCCCTCGGGCGCGCCGAACGGTTCGACCGCCGTGTCGAAATCGGTCTCGACGAGCCGTCCGACCGCGTTGCGGGTCCAGACCTCGGCCGCGCCCGGGCGTGAGTGAACGGTGAAACGCCGCGTGCTCTCCTCCACCGTGACCCGCAACACCGGGACGTCGTGCTCATCGATGACCAGCGGCGCGACGAATTCGATGTCCTCGAGTCCGATCCGGGTGCGGCCCGTCCGCTCGGCCGCCGCGCTCAGGGCCGCGTCGAGGTAGGCCGCCCCGGGCAGCACCACATGCCCGTCGACGACATGATCCGGAAGCCACGGCAGTCGCGAAACCGACAGCTGCACCTCCCATTCCGATCCGGCGCCGGCCGTGGACTCCCCCAGCAGCGCGGGACTGTGCGCGGCGCCCAGCTTGTCCCGTGTCGTGATCGGCTCGTCGTGCCACAGCCGCTTGCGCTGCCACGGGTAGCTCGGCAGCGCGACATACGGCGACCTCGCCTGCGGCCGGCCGGGGATCCGGGTGCCGTCGAGCGAACCGGCGACATACAGGTCCGCCACCGCCTGCAGGAGGTGGCGGCGGTCGTCGCGGTCACGCGACAGGGTGCTCACCGCCGCACCGACCACGCCGCGGTGGATCAGCAGCTCGCGAATATTGCCGCTGAGCACCGGATGCGGCCCGACCTCGACGAAGACCCGATGCCCGGCATCGAGCAGGCTCGATATCGCGTCGGCGAACCGCACGGGTTCGCGCACGTTGCGGCACCAGTAGGCACCCGTCCAGGCGGTGCCCTCGAGCGCGTCGGCGGTGACCGTCGAATAGCTCGGCACGGTGGCCGCGCCCGGAGCCAGCTCCGCCAGCGCATCGGTCAGATCCGCCAGGATCGGATCCATCAAATGACTGTGATAGGGCACCTCCACGCGCAGCATCCGCGCGAAAGTCCCTGTCGCCGAGAGCATATCGCGCAGCATCTCCAGATCGGCGCTGTCGCCGGCGAGGGTGACCGCGCTCGGGCTGTTCACCGCCGCGATCGAGATGCCGGGGCTGTCGGCCAGCAAGGTCCGCACATCCGCCTCGGGCATGCCGACCGCGAGCATGCCCCCGGTTCCGGCGGTGGTGGCCTGCAACCGGGAACGGTGATAGCTGACCAGGACCGCATCGCGCAGCGACAGCGCGCCCGACACGTACGCCGCGGCGACCTCGCCGACGCTGTGACCGACGACCACGGCCGGACGCACCCCGTACTCGGCGAGCTCGGCGGTACAGGCCACCTGCAGCAGGAAGTTCGCCGGTTGGGCGACAGCGGTCTGTGTGACCTTCGAATCCTGTTCGTCGGCAAGCATTTCCGCGAGAATCGACCAGCCCGCCACCGCGGTGAATTCCGCGTCGATCTCGCGGGCCACGCGGGCGAAGGTGGTGTCGGCGGTGAGCAGTTCGCGGCCCATCCCCCACCACTGCGGGCCCATACCGCTGTAGACGAACACCGGCTCGACCGAACCGTCGCCGACCGCACGGGCGGGTGCCTTGCCCGCACCGGATGCGAAGTCGTGCAACTGGTTACGCAGATCCTCGGCATCGCGGTAGACGAAGCCGGTTCGCAGCGAATGGTGCGCGCGCCGGGTCCACAGCGCCGCCGTCACCGAATCGACGGTGTCGTCGCCCAGGGTTCGAGCCAGCTCGGCCGCGGTCTCGCGCACCGCGGCCTCGGAGCGGCCCGACAGTGGCGCGATCTGCGGTACGTCGACTCGTTCGGCAGGTGCGGCCGGGGCCGGGGCCTCGGTCAGAATCACGTGGGCGTTGGTGCCGCCGTAGCCGAATCCGTTGACCGCGACCGCCCGCTGCCCGGGGATACCCGGCAGCGGCTCGCTGTCGAGCGGCACCCGCAGGCGCCATTCGTCGAACGCGATCTCCGGGTTGGGGTTCGACAGCGAGA
This sequence comes from Nocardia africana NBRC 100379, assembly GCF_001612635.1. Lineage (GTDB taxonomy): Bacteria > Actinomycetota > Actinomycetes > Mycobacteriales > Mycobacteriaceae > Nocardia > Nocardia africana. The sequence continues at coordinate 478,317 of NZ_BDAV01000007.1, forward strand.
AGTGCGGCGCGACGGTGCCGTGGTGCAGGGTCAGCGCGGCCTTGATCAGGCTCGCCACCCCCGCCGCGGCCTCGGTGTGGCCGAAGTTGCTCTTCACCGATCCGACCGGCACCGCCGCGGTCCGGCCGTCGACGGCTCCGTAGACCTGGCCGAGCGCCTTCATCTCGATCGGGTCGCCCACCGCGGTGCCGGTGCCGTGTGCCTCGAGATAGCCGATGTCGCGGGCCGCGATGCCGGACTCCTCGCGCACCTGGGCGGCGAGTTGTTGCTGGGCAACGGGATTCGGCACCGGAATGGCCATCGTGCGGCCGTCCTGATTGACGCCGGTCGCGCGGATCACCGCGTAGATCCGGTCCTTGTCCTGTACGGCGGCATCGACCGTCTTGAGCACCACGGCGCCGGCCCCTTCGGCCCGGCCGTAGCCGTCGGCGCCGGCCTCGAACGTCTTGCAGCGGCCGTCGACCGACAGGAACCGGCCCTTGCACATGGAGATGAAGGTTTCCGGCTGCAACATCGCGTTGGCCCCGCCGACGATCGCCGTCTCGCACTCTCCGGCGACGATCGCCCGCACCGCCAGATGAGTGGCCACCAGCGACGACGAGCACGCGGTGTCGACGGTCAGGCTCGGCCCGTGCAGATCCAGGAGATAGGAGATCCGATTGGACAACAGCGTGTGCGACGCGCTCATCGCGGTGTGGTTGTTGATCGCCGACCGCACCAGCGGACCGCTGCGCCCGAGCGCGTTGTCGAGGATGAAGCCGCCGACATAGACCCCGACCCGGCCGCCGGACACCCGCCCGGCCATGCCGGCGTCGTCGAGCGCCTCCCAGGTGACCTCCAGCAGCAACCGCTGCTGCGGATCGAGGATCGCGGCTTCGCGGTGCGCGATGCCGAAGAAATCGGCGTCGAAGTCCCACAGCGGCTGGGTGAGGAATCCGCCTCGGCGGGTGTACATCCGGCCGGGTGCGTCCGGATCCGGGTCGTAGTACTTGTCGATGCTCCACCGGTCCGGCGGAATATCCACGATTCCGTCTCCGCGCCCGAGCAGGAAATCCCAATAACCTTTCGGATCGGAAATGCCACCGGGAAAACGGCAGCCGATACCTACTATCGCAATGTCGACCATTGTCACTCCTGGCTGTGAACAGTGCCCTGATTCGTTCGGGACGAACCGCGGCGTTGTCCAGATTCCGGACACCTGTACCGGATGCGTGCAGCCTATGGTGTGCGATTCGACGCGGTCAACGAATTCCGAACGCACACAAATGCGCGAGGCGCCGGTACCCACCGGCGCCTCGCGCATTTTCTTTCGGTCAATTCTGTACGGGAACGGGGTCGGGTCCCGGGCGGGTCCGGGAATCCGGTTCCGGCCCGCCCTCCAGACCGGCCGGCGACCGCCGCAGCCATCGCGGTCCCCACCAGTTGGCCGCGCCCATCAGTCGCATGAGGGCCGGGACCAGGATGCCGCGGATGAGGGTGGCATCGCTGAGTACCGCGAGCGCCAATCCCAGGCCGAACAGCTGAATAAAGGAAACGTGCGAGGTCACCATCCCCGCGAAGGCGATCGTCATCAGCAGTGCGGCGGCGGTGAAAATGCGGGCCGTTCGAGCCACGCCGATCGCGACCGACCGGGTGTTGTCTCCGGTCACACTCCATTCCTCCCGAATTCGGGAGAGCAGAAATACTTCGTAATCCATCGAAACGCCGAAGGCCAGACAGAACATGAGAACGGGCATCGTCGGAACCAGAAATCCGGTAGGCGTGACACCGAATATTGCCGACAGATGACCTTCTTGAAAAATCCAGACCATCGCACCGAAAGTCGCCGACAGCGACAGCGTATTCAGCAACAGCGCCTTCACCGGAAGCCATATGCTGCCGGTGAAAGCCAGGAGCACGAGCAAGGTCGACACGGCGATCAGGCCCAGCGCGAGCGGCAGCCGAGAGGTCAACGCGTGCACCGAATCCGCGTTCTCGGCCGCGGCGCCGCCGTAGAGCGCCGGGCTCGGCGGCGCGACGTCGCGAATCCGGTGCAACAGATCGTTGCCCGCCGGCGTGGACGGGTCGGCCTCGGTGCCGACGCGCAGATAGGTTCCGGCCGGGGCACTCATCCCGTCCGGCGCCGCCGCGACCCGGGTTCCTTCGGCGAAGACCCCCGAGGCGGACAACACCGAAGTCACGCCCTCGACCCGGGAGAGATTGGCGGCATAGTGCTCCAGCTCGGGTGAGACGACACCGTAGCCGGGCAACGCCACGGTCACCGCCGCCATCGCGTCCTCACGGAAGTCGCCGCGCAACGCGTCACCGACCTCGTGACTGGACGCACCGTGCAGCACCCGGTCGTCGGCGGAGCCGAATCGCATCGACAGGGCGGGCGTGCCCAATACCAGCAACAGCGCCACCACCGCCACCGCGGACAGCACCGGCCGGCGCATCACCGCCCGCACCACCCGATACCACCGGGTGTCGGCCGGCTCCGGGGGCACGACGCTCGGGGCGGGCCGGCGAGCCCAGCGCCGCAACGGAACCCGCAGATCGAACCGGTGCAGGTGCGGCGCGGTCACCGCCAGCGCGGCCGGAACCAGCAGCAGAGTCGTGACCACGGCGGCGGCCAGCACCGACAGCCCCGCGAAGGCCAGCGACCGCAGGAAATACAGCGGGAACACCAGCAACGTGCACAGCGAAAGCCCCACGACCGCACCGGAGAACAGGACCGTGCGCCCCGCGGTCCGCGCCGTGCGCGCGACCGCCGCACCGGTGTCGAGACCGGCCGCGCGTTCCTCGCGGAATCTGCTCACCACGAACAGGCTCGAGTCGATCGCCACGGCGAAACCGAGGGCGCTCATCATGTTCAGCGCGAAGATCGACACGTCGCCGAATTCGGCGAGGATGCGTAGCAGCGGCAGCGTGACCGCGATGGTGAACAGGCCCACCGCCAGTGGTATCGCCGCGGCGACCACGCTGCCGAAGACGATGATCAGCGCCAGTCCGGTCAACGGGACCGCGATCGCCTCGGTGACGATCAGATCCTTCACCACCTGCTCACTCATCTGATTCAGCGCCACGGCCTGACCGCCCGCGAGCACCGTCACACCGTCGTAGTCGCCGCCGACCCGGTCGGCGAGCGCGCCCGCGCGCTGCGGCGCGGTGGTGTCGTCTCCCGCGACGTGCGCGAGCACCAGCGCCTCCCGGCCGTCGCCGCTGCGCAGTGCCGAGCGCAGATCCGGCGCCAGCTGCCAATAGGACTGCACGGCGTCGACGTGATGGTCGGCGTGCAGCTGCGCGACCACGCGTTCACCGGCCGTCCGCGCCGCCGCGGACTCGACTCCACCGGGCGCGCGCACCAGCAGGACCACATTCGGCGCGGCCGAGGGGAATTCGTCGCCCAGGAAGGACGACACGCGCGCCGATTCGGTCTCGGGCGGTGAGAACCCGCCCGTCTTCAGATGCGTCGGGGCGGTGGCGCCGAAGGCGATGCTGACGATGCCGACCAGCAGGCATGCCGCGAGTACCGCGCGGGCGTGTCGGGTGGCGAAGGCGGCGACGGTGGACAGCATGTGCCGAACCTCTCGGGAGTACGACGAAACGGATGCGGAGTGCTCAGATGGCGGTGTCGGAGGACTGGATCCGGTCCGCGAACGCACGCCACTCCCGCGCGTTGCGGCTGGCCAGCTCCGCGACGGTCGCGGCCAGATGCGGCGGCACCGCTTCGGCCACGCGTGGCCACATCTTGCGGTTCATGGAATGGGAATGCAACCAGCGCAACAGATCTCGCCCCTGCTGGCTCGCCCGCATGGCGGGGTCACGGGTGAGTTTCTGCAGCAGCAGCGCATTCGTATCGGGCCCTTCGGCGGTACCGCCGTCCGGGCAGAGCCGCTCGCGCATCTTCTTCCGGATCGCGTGCGCGGTGCTGACCGACACGTCGGCGGCGGCCGCCAGCGCGCGCAGCGGCATATCCGGTGAGGCCGTGAGCAATTCGATCACCTGCTGGCGTCGCCGGGACGAATCCAGCGGCCGGGTACGGCCGTCGGCGCCGATGCGGATGTTCGAGTGCGGAATTTCCCCGGTCGAACGCAATCTGATGCGCGCCACCGTCTTCGACGACAATCCGGTGCTCGTGGCAATGGTACGATCGGACAATTCGGGCATCGATTCCAGGATGCGCTCCGCGGCCGCCTTCCGGTCCGGCAGCGTCAGCGGAAGCCCGTGCACCACATTGGATTCGACGCCGCGCAGGAACGCCTCCGCGGCGCTGCCGTCGAAGAACAACACCTCGATATGGGTCATGCCCTTCATCCGCGCCGCATGGACGCGGTGCATGCCGTCGATCACCCGCATGGTCGCGCGGTGGACCAGGATCGGCGGCCACTGCGACTCGCTTTCGGCCAGCCGCACGATATGGCGGCGATCCTCACCGGTGGAACGCGGCGAATCCGCCGGCAGCAGCCGCTGCAATTCGACTCGATAACACGCATCGGATGTCAGCGGCACCACTGCGCCGACGTTCGCTTTACGCTGAGCGGACATTCCAGCCCCCAAAAGAAAGTTCGTCCGGAACGGGACCGGTCACCGATGACCGCAACCGGCCGTTCGAAACCCGGTGCCGGGCCGACCGATCGGTCACAGCGTAGGCGCGCCGGATGATCACGACTAGACTTTCCGAACAGAACGCTCCAGGAGTGCCCTCGCCATGACAGTCGTCGCCGAATCCGGCCGCGCCACCCTGCTCACCGCCGGCATGGTCGTCGCCGAACGCGAAGGACTACAGCGCCTTTCGATCAACGCCGTGGTCGAGGAGGCCGGCATGGCCAAAGGCACCTTCTACCGGCACTTCCCCAACCGTCACACCTACCTGGTGGCGCTGTATCGCCAGTTCTTCACGCTCATCAGCGCGCGCGTGGCGGAGGCGATCCGGGGGATGCCGCCGGGTCCGGACCGGATCGCGGTCAGCGTCGACGCCTTCCTCGATGCGTGCCTGCACAGCTGCGGCACCGAGGCCTTCATGCTGCAGGCGCAGTCGGATCCCGGCCTGCGCACCGAGATCGCCCAGCGGCGCGAGGGGTTCCTCGCCGCCAGCCGGCCCGATATGGTCGCGGTCGGCTGGTCCGATCCGGACGCCGCGTCGATGTTGAAGGTCGCGATGGTGCGCGAGATCTGCATCGCCGAGCTCGACATCCGCGCCCCGCGCGCCGACCTGCGCGCCGCGGCGAAGGCGATGCTCGCCGGTCGCCCGCCGCGCTGACCTCGGCGGCTACGGGGTGATGCCGTCGAACTGCATCACCCAGTACGGACTGTTCGTGGTGGTATTCCATTGGGAGACATAGAGAGTGATGTCGGTGAGTGAGCTCGACCGAGGGTGGATGTAGCCGCCGTAGAGTTGCGGGAAGGTACGGACCCAGAACTGCCACCACGGTGCGGAGGCGACGATCTGTCGTTTCGGCGCCGTCCAGACGCGGTCGATGGCCGGTGCGGTGCGGGTCGAGATACAGGCGCCGGCGACGTCGAAGTAGGACATCACCCACGTCCCGGCGATGTTCTTCACGCTCAGCTCGCCGATCGGGCCCATACCGCCGAACAGCGGCGTGGGAGTGGTATTGCCCCACTGCCAGGCCGAACCGTTGTAGCCCCAATATTCGTAGTCGGCGCGGACGGCGATCTGCTGCCACGGCACGCGCATCAGGATCGGGCCGTTGCGATTGTGGCTGCGCCCCCACTCCTTCGAGACGATGTACAGATAGCCGTCGCCGTTGTTGTTCCCGATGCCGGCGAAGGACTGCATCATGAACGGACTCCAGCCGCCGTAGCCGTCGCTGCCGTCGTTGGGCCAGACGGCCGCGTAATCGGTCCAGGTCGCGCCGTCGTCGTCGGAGTAGGCCAGGCCACAGAACAGCGCGCCGTATCGGTCGTCGGCGACGCTCCAGTCGTGCACGCTGGTGTAGGTCAGCCAGGTCCGGCCGTTCGGATCGACGAACGCGTCGTTGGGAATGCGGCTGACCTCGACGCCGTAGCCGTTGTCGGCGTTGTGGGTGTAGGTGAGGGCCTGGCGCGCGTGCGGGGCGCCACCGGGGGTCGCGGAAAAGGTGGTGGTGGCGTCCGGGAGGCTCGAGCTGAACAGCAACACCGGCGAGCCGAGCCACGTGCCGGACCCCTGACTGTCACCGGTGAACGTGTCACCGAAGACGAATCCCGACCCGCCCGGTGCGAAATGTTCCCGGTTGTACGGGATTCCGAGATCCGAGCCGCCTACCCCGAATTGTCTCGCGGTACTTCCGGCGAACCCGGTGAGCGGAGTCCCCCAGTGCGTCGCCATCGCCGGCTCATGCCGGGGCGGCGAGCACGAATCGGGTCCATGCCGCGGCTCGGTTGGCGTTCTCGGTACACACCTGCCCGGTGGTCAAGTCGATGGCATAGACACAGCCGACGGGGACCCCGCCGTTGAAGGTGGCGAACCAGGCCGTCGGCCCGGCCTGTGGGGTGGCACAGGCTGCCACGTCGGCGAAAGCCCCTTCCGGGAACGCGATCTCGGCGGCCGTGGCGGTGGTGAGGGCGGCCAGGGTGCCACCCGCGGCGGCGGCGGTCGCCGCCGCCCGTACCTCGGGCACGCAGTCGGTGATCACGAAGAAGCGGCCGTTCGTACTGGCGATTGTCGGCATGCGAATACTCCGTCGGGGGCGTTACGGGTTGGGGGGCTGGAAGCCGGGGATATCGAGTTTCTGCCCGATGGCCGCGATGGCGTCGACCAGGGACCAGCCACCCAGCTGTGGCCAGCCGGTGCCCTGCAGTCCGCGCATCTGGATCCACTCGTCACGAATGCGGCCGTCGGAGTCACGCGGCAGCGGCACCTGGGTGGGGCCCGGCGGCGCCGCGAAGCCCGGCAGGCCGAGGGTCTGCCCCACGCTGGCGACACCGTCGACGAGCGTGTGACCGGCCAGCTGCGGCCAGCCGTTGCCGCCGATGCCCATGAACTGAATCCACATGTCGGTCACCGGATCCGGTGCCACCGTGCCGACCCCGACCTGATTGGCGAAATCCTCGGGCGAGAAGCCGTCGGCGGAGTTCATATCGCAGTTGCCGAAGGGCGGGGCGCCCTCGGGCAGGCCGCCGCCGTAGCCCTGACCGTCGGTGTACTGGTGCGCGATCTGGCCCGGCAGATTGGGGTTGCTGCCGTAGCCGGCGCCGATCATGTTGAGGCCGTCGGGGCGCACCGGCCACATACTGTCGAAGTCGGGGCGGTTGGCGTAGCCGATGACCCGCCGGGTCGAGCCGAGCCAGTCGGCCAGCCGCCAGTACGCGCGGTTGATTCCGTCCGATTGGTCCCCGCCGGGGTTGCCACCCGATTCCACATCGATCATCGCGATCATCTTCGGATGCGGGCCACCCGCCTGACCGACCATGCTCCGGTGGGTGTCGACGGTATCGAGCCAGTTCGGCCGCCAGTAGAAGTAGACGATGAAGCAGGCGATACGTCCGGAATCGGCGGCCCGGGCCGCCCAGGAATAGTTCGAGTAGAAGTTGTGGTCCTGATAGGTCCCGTCGTTGGAACGGAACGAGAAGATCTGATACGGGTAAGAGTCGTCGACCGGCACTTGGAACTCGGACACGTCGGCGAAAAGGGAATCGACCATATTCCCCTCCAAGAGTCGACCGGTCCTCGGCAGGACCGGGTTTCGAGTGGGTGGCTATCTCATTGTCCGAGGCTACGCCTGTCTCGTCATCGATAGTGCGGTTCTCGTGACCGCGTCGTAATCGGCGGTCCCCCAACGAAACCCGCCGAAGATCGAATTACCGCCCCTCGGCGCCCGGTACGAGGGCGCGCACCCGCAGCTGGTGCGTAGTCATTTGCCCGTTACCGCACGCCGTCGCCGCACGGTCGAGATACAGCGATGCGGTGTTGTCGGGCGGGTAGATTCGCAGTCCCGGCACGTCGACGGGCCCGCACTGCTCGGCCGGGATGTTGTGCACGTCGACCGCGAACACCAGCGCCGACGCCTGAGCACCGGGCGCCAGCGAGACCGGGCCGGACGCGGTTCCCTCGCGGGCGGCCGGCGCGCCGACGGGTGCGCTGTCAGGGCCGGTGGCGTAGGAGACGCCCGGGAAACCCTCGACGACACACGTGCCGGAGCCGTTGTTGGTGAACACGATCGGAAACGCGACAGTTCCGGCGGCGGCGTTCGAGGGTCCCAGCGCGGCCGCGAGATCGGATGTGCGGCATTGTGGCGCAACGGCATTCGCAGCGCGAGTGGGCGGGGTACCATCGTCGGAAGGTATCGAACCCACGTGTAAGGCCGGGGCCGCGCTCGTATTCGGAGTGTCCGGCGCCGACTGGTCCGATCCGCAGCCCGCGACGGTCACAGCCGCGGCCGCGGTGAGCGACCACCACGCCATCCGCCTTCTTTTCACAACACCCGACCGTACTCGGTTCGGGGCCTACCGTGGAAGATCCGTCGAAGTTCGTCGCGGGCAAGGAGAACCCGATGATCGACATCATCACGTTGCGAGGAACCGGAGAGCCCCGGAACGCGGACGGCAGCCCCGCGGGCATGCTGGCCGCGGTCACCGATCTGCTCTCGACCGACAGCTTCAGCTTCTTCGAACCCGACTGGCCCGCCTCGGTCGGGCCGGATCCGAATCTGTGGGGGCCGTCGCTGGACACCTCGGTCCGGCTGGGCATCGCCGCGGGCGTCGAGGCGATCCAGCAGTCGCCGAATGTCTGTGCGCTGCTGAGCTATTCGCTCGGCGGCATCTGCGCCGGCCGGATACTCGAAGGGGTGGCCTCGGGTGAGTACACCAACACCGACGGCAGCCCGCTCGAGATCGCCTTCGCCGTCTTCATCGCCAACCCGCTGCGCAAGACGGGCGATTCGGTGAACAACCTGTGCCCGCCCACGACATACGGCCTGCACGGACAGCACGGCACCTGGCCCGCCGCGGTCGCCACCCGGGAATACGCCAACCCGGGCGACATCATCACCGCCTCTCCGGCCGACTCGCCGCTTCGCATCATCGACGTGGGCATCTCGCCGTTCTCGTTCGTCGAGGGCGCGCGTTTCGGCAACGCGAGCTATCTCATCTTCGCGCAGCTGCTGGAGTTCCTGATGTCGAATCCGGTGGCCAACCTGCAACGCTTCGCCACCGCCGTGAACGGCGTGATCGGTTATCTCACTCCGTATCCCGACGGCCAGCACGTGTTGTATCCGGCCCACACCATGCCGGGCACCACCGTGACCTGGACGACGGCCGCGGCCGACTGGATCACGGCGAACTTCGCCTAGGGCCGGCTGCGACGCCTCCGGGTCACTGCGCACCGACACGTCGCAGCGGAGCCCGGAGCATCGGCCGGCGCGTCGGGCCGGCGGGCGGACGGGCGTGGTCCTCGGCCGCGGGCAGCGGAACCGACCAGACGAGGCGACCGCTAGGTTCGATATAGCAGCGCCCGCCCAGCAACCGCGCCCGTGCGGTCGATCCGCGCAGCGAAGGCAGGAGCGGGCCGACCGGACCGGTGGCTTCCACGAGCACTGTCACCCTGTTCGTGACCGACGCGGTGACGACGACAGCCTCTGCGCCGGGGTGGGCGACGATGTGGCGCACGGCCTCGTCGACGACCGCTTCGGCGTGCAGGGTCAGATAATCGGGGACCGCGTGCACCGGCCCGGTGACCGCGGTGACGATGCGGAGCATGGTGTGGCCGACGTGGCGGCGGATCACCTCGTCGATCCGCAGCAACAGTCCGGGAGCGCCGAGGGCGCGGGTGGCGGTGGTGACCGCTGGAGTATCAGCCATCGATCGGCTGGACCTCTCTTGCCGAGAAAACGAACCGACCCTGCGGTCTAGAGTCGATACGCCTCCAATAATGGCCGCAGTTCCGGACATTCGAGTACGGAACCGGCAAATTCGATGCCGGCGCGCCGGTCACGCCACCGCGCGCAGGTGCCGAGGACGCGCCGGTTCGGCGAGCGCCTGGTCACGCAAACCACCGAGAACCCGGCTGAGGATCCGCGAGACCTGCATCTGCGAGATGCCGTGCAGCGCAGCGATCTCGGACTGGGTCTTGTTCTCGTAGAAGCGCTGGATCAAGATCTTGCGTTCCTGCTCGGGCAGGGCTTCGATCAGCGGTTTCACCGTGATGGCATCCTCGGTGAGCTCGTACCGCGGTTCCTCGACCGCCAGCCGGGCGCCCAGCGGCGTGGGGCTGTCGCTCTCGGCGGACTGGGTTTCGTCGAGCGAGTCGCACAGATAGCTGTTGGCCGCGACGGTGGCCTGCACGACATCCTCGACCGGGATGTCGAGGGCGCGGGCGAGTTCATGGCTGCTGGGCTCGCGACCGAGTTGCTGTGACAGCACCAGGCTGTGCTGGGAGATGCGGGCGCGCAGCTCCTTCATCCGGCGCGGCACCTTCACCGCCCACCCGCTGTCGCGGAAATAACGCCGCACCTCCCCCATGATCGTCGGCACGGCGAAGCCCAGGAACGGTGCGCCCCGGGACACGTCGTAACGATCCACCGACAACACCAGCGCGAGATTGGCGACCTGTTGCAGATCCTCCCGCGATTGGCCGCGGCCTTCGTATCGGCGGGCGATGTGGGCGGCCAGCGGCATGCAGTCGGCGATGATCTGCTCCCGCAACCGGGCCCGGCGCGGGTCGTCGGCGTCGAGTTCGGCCAGCGCGCGGAAGGAATCTTCGATTCCGTCATAGGAATTGCGGCCACCGTCGTCGCGAGCGGTCGCGGAACGGGGCGAGGCAGCAGTGGTATCGGTGCTCATGATCGTCTCCGCAGCTTCCGTAGGAACCATGCCGCCCTGGGTATCCGCGGCTCGGACGATCAAACAAGAAATTTCGGTCGAATCCGTCCGCACGACGGCGGCGGCACCCGTCCCGCGTGTGCTGTACTTGCCGGGTGAGCGAGTCTGGTGAGTCGGCCGACGTGGTCGACGCGGTGGTCGAAAAAACTCTTCTCGGTGGTCCCCGCCGCTACACCCGCGCTCAGGTCGCCGAGTTGTCCGGGGTCTCGGTCGACAGCGCCCGCAAACTGTGGATCGCATTGGGCTTCCCGGCCGCGGCCAGCGACGAGGAGGCGGCGTTCACCGACGCCGACGTCGCCGCGGTGCGCACCTTCTGCGCCTTGGGCCCGGCCTCGAATGTCAACGAGCAGAACCAGATTGCCGCGGCCCGCACCCTCGGGCAGTCGATGGCGCGCCTGGCCGAATGGCAAGCGGACCTGATCACCCGCGAACTCGGCGCCGGCACCGACGCCGAGGCCACCACCCACGCCATCGAGGTGCTCACCGACCTGCAGCAGTACGCCTGGCGGCGGCATCTTGCCGCGGCGCTGAGCCGCTCTCTCGAATCCGACGGCGCCGCACGGCAATTGCTCGTCGGATTCGCCGATATGGCCGGCTACACCCGGCTGTCGCGGCACCTCGACCCCGACGAGCTGACCGATCTGCTGGAAGCGTTCGAAACCGCCACCACCGAGGCGATCACCGCCCACGGCGGCTGGGTGATCAAGAACGTCGGCGACGAGGTGATGTTCGCCGTCGACGATCCGCATCGCGGCGCGCGCATCGCGCTGGCCCTGCATGTGGCGATCGGCCGTGCGGCACAGACGATTTCGGAGATGCCCCAGATCCGGGTGGGCCTGGCCTACGGGCCCGTGCTGACCCGTTTCGGCGATCTCTACGGCACGGTGGTCAACACCGCGGCCCGGCTCACCGGTGTCGCCCGTCCGGGAACGGTTCTCGTCGACGACGGCGCGGCCGCGGCCCTGGCCGGCGACACCGACTTCTCCCTGCGCCACCTGCGCAGTGTGCGCGTCAAGGGATTCTCCCGTCTGCGTTCGCATGTGCTCCGCGAGCGCCAGCGCAGGCGCTGAGGATCATGTCGCCGCGGCCGCCGACGCGATGACATCGGCCACCACGGCGGGCTGCGAGACGAGCGCGACGTGCGACGCCTGCACCTCACTGGTGTGCGCGCCGATCCGGCCCGCCAGCCACCGCTGCGCGGCGGGCGGGATCACGGTGTCGTTCGCGGAGACCAGATACCAGCTCGGCGTGCTCGACCACGAGGGCGCCCCGGACGGCTCGATATTCGCCGACGCCGCGATGGACTTCTGGTGGGCGAGCATGGTCGCCGCCGTCGCATCGCTGACGTCGGGGGCGAATACCTGATGGAACGACGCGTCGGCGATGTAGGCGTCGATGTTGCGGCCGAGGGCATTGCTCGAATCGTCGACAACCTTCATCTGCAGTGCGGGCGGCAGTAGTTGGCTACCGGGGAAACGGATCGGATCCAGCGCCAGGGCGACCGGCTCGCCCTGCGCCGGCGCGAATGCCGCCACGAAGACCAGCGCCCGCACGTTCGGATTGTGGATGTTGGTGATCACCGCGCCGCCGTAGGAGTGGCCGACCAGGACCACCGGGCCCGAGATTCCGGCGACGGTCTTCTCGACCGCCGCGGCGTCGTAGGCCGGTCCGCGCAGCGGATTTTCGGGCACCACGACCGGGTAGCCCCGCCCGCGCAAATCGCCGGCGACGGCGTCCCAGCTGGTGTTGTCGGCGAACGCGCCGTGGACCAGCACGATCGTCGGCATGGTCTGCGCGCTCGCGGGTCCGACCGCCGCCACGACGACACCGGCGATCAGCGCGACCACGATGGAAACGGCTTTCGCGAAACGGGTGATTCTCATGGCTGTCCCTTCATCGCTGCGCCGGCGGGCATGCGCACACGACCGGCAACCAATGGGCAAAGGCGACCTGGCAGCGACGATAGCGCTCTCGGGGCGGACCGGCAGCCGATCCGGAAGATCCGCTCACCCGGCCCGGAAGCGGGTGGCGATGTCGGCCGCCGTCACCTTGGCCAGCTCGACGAGCAGAGGTAGCCGTTCGGGAATCATCAGCTCGGTCGGCCCGCGCAAACCGAGGGCGAAGCGGCAGTCCCCGGTACCGGTGAGGATCGGCAGGCCGATGGTCCGGAAGCCGGGGTCGAGCTCCTCGTCGTTGTAGGCATAGCCGCGAGCGAGGGTGCGATCCAGTTCGGCGCGGAGTTCGGCCGGTGTGGAGACCGAGCGGGCAGTGCCCTCGTCGTAGGTGAGGGTGGCGAGGAAATCGTCGGAGGTGGCCGACCAGGCGAGCAGTGCTTTGCCCAGCGCACTGGCGTGCAGCGGCAACCGGACGCCCATCAGACGGTGTCCGTCGGTTTCCCGCCAGCGGCTGGTGCCGAGCAGGACGGCGTGGATGCTGTGCCGGATCGCGACCGACGCACTGGCGCCCGTGGTCGCCGCCAGTTGTTCCAGACTGGGTTCGGCCAGGTAGATCCGGTGCTGCCGGTAGGCGATCTGACCGTATTCGGCCAGGGCGCCGCCCATCCGATAGCGACTGGAGACCTCGTCCTTCTCCAGGAAGCCGGCCTGCACCAGTGCCGTCAGCAGGCGGTGCGCGGTGCTGACCGCGAGTCCCTGCTGACGGGCGACTTCCGAGACCCCGTGCTCGTCTCCGTCGCGGAAACAGTCGAGGACCGACAGCGCGCGGGTGACGGTCTGCACTCCGGAGGCTTCCACGCCGGGGACCGTAACACAGGAATGCGGCGGTCGACGTCCGATCTATTCCACTATCCGGAAAGTGATCCGGCGCGGAATTCGGATCACGCTGCGCGAAAATCCCCGGGAATCAGCGGGATTGACCAGCTCCGAAGGATTCGGGGGCGGAAATACACCCGACGCGGGCATCACGTCAAGCCTTCCGATCCTCGGAAAGCATTACCTCGTAACGAGGCCCGTCCGTCCCTACTGTCGCTGGATATCAATCGACTTCGGTTCACGATTCGGAAGAGGTGCTCCACGATGTTCCGCACGCGCAGGCCACACGGTTGGCGACTCGCGCTCGCGCTCGCCCCCGTCGTCGCTCTGGTCGCGGCGTGTGGCTCCGGATCCGCGACCGAATCGGGCTCCGGATCGCAGCTGGTGTTGAAGGTGGCCGATCCGGGCAACGCGGGCCCGCTCGCGGTGGCCAAACGGGACGGCACGTTCGACAAGGCGCTGGCTCCGCTGGGCGCCAAGGTCGAATGGGTCAACACCACACCGGGTTTCAGCTCCATGCTGAAGCTGTTCAACACCAAGCAACTCGACGTCTCCGGGGCCGCGTTCAGCCCGGTGGTGGGTGCGCTGTCGAAGGATGTGGCGGTTCGCATCGTGGCGGTGCAGGATCCGGCCGGAAAGGATCAGAGCGGCATCATCGCCACCAAGGAATCGGGCATCCACTCGGTGGCCGAACTGGCCGGTAAGCGCGTCGCGGTGAATCCGGCCGGTAAGGGCGAGTACATCCTGCTCAAGGCGCTGGCGCAGGCGGGTGTCCCGGCGGATCAGGTGACGCGAGTTCCGTTGCAGCAGAAGGATGCCGCCTCGGCCTTCGCCACCGGCAAGGTCGACGCGTGGGCCTCGTTCCTGGTGCCCTATCAGGAGGCCAAGGCCAACGGCGGCGTGGAGATCGCGACCGAGCAGAGCATCGGCTCCAAGGACAACACGGTGGTGGTCTTCCGCACCGAGATCCTCGACAAGCGCCCGGAGGTCGCCGCCAAATATCTGGAGGTGCTGCAGGGTCTGACCGTTCAGCAGCACGACAATCCGTCCGCGTTCGAGAACGTCTTCGAGCAGACCGGCCCGCGCGCGCTGACCGGCGCCCGGCTCGCCGATGCCATCCGGGTGGACAGCGAGGCCACCGTTCCGCGCCTGCCGCGCGAATCCGATGCCGCCGACCTCGCCGACGTGGTCGACCTGTTCGCCGGTAACGGCGTAATCAGCCGCACGATCACCGCCGCCGACATCTTCTACGACCTGAAGGCCAAGCTCACCCCCGACCAGCTGGCCGCGCTGAAGACGGGCCGTTGATATGACCGCCGTCGTCGCTCCCGCCGCATCGGCGGGCC
>NZ_BDAV01000008.1 GCF_001612635.1 Nocardia africana NBRC 100379
CCCGCCGCATCGGCGGGCCGGCTCGCCCCGCCGCGCGGCCGGATCGAGAAACGCCGGCCCGCATGGCTGTCGGTGCCGCTGCGCTTCCTGCTTCCGGTGCTGATCTTCGCCGGCTGGTGGATCGGGTCGGCGACCGGCGCGCTGTCGCCGGAGGTGCTGGCCGGCCCGCCGAAGGTCTGGTCGGCGTTCACCGAACTGGTGAACAACGGACAGCTGGTCGATTTCGCGCTCGCCTCCTTCGTCCGCGCCGGCCTCGGGGTGCTGCTCGGCGTCTCGGCCGGGCTGCTGCTCGGCTTGGTGGCCGGATTGTCCGGCCTCGGTGAGGAATTGGTCGATTCGACGATGCAGATCGTGCGCGCCGTCCCGTTCCTCGCGCTGGTGCCGTTGTTCATCGCCTGGTTCGGCATCGACGAGTTGTACAAGGTGCTGCTCATCGCCGTCGCCACCGTCGCGCCCATGTACGCCTACACCTATCTCGGCGTGCGCAATGTGGACCGCAAGGTGGTGGAGGCCGCCCGCGGCTTCGGGCTGACCGGGCCGCGCCTGGTGCTGGAGGTGATCCTGCCCTCGGCATTGCCCGGCATCCTGATGGCGCTGCGGGTCTGCCTTTCCATCAGTATCACCGGCCTGATCGCGGCCGAACAGGTGGGCACCAGCAAGGGCGTCGGATATCTGGTCACCCTCGCGCAGGAATACAACCGCACCGACTACATGGTGCTGTGCGTCGTGCTCTACGCGGTCCTGGGCCTGATCTTCGACGGCGCGGTGCGGCTGGTCGAGCGCTTCGCGATGCCGTGGCGCGGGCAGGTGGCGATCCGATGACCGCCGTGGACGAAACACGCACCGGCGCACCGCTGGCCGTGCACCTCTCCGGGCTGCGAAAAGCGTTCGGCGACACAGTCGTTCTCGACGGGGTGGAGCTGAGCATCCGCCGCGGTGAGTTCGTGGTGCTGCTCGGCCCCAGCGGCACCGGAAAGACGACGCTGCTGCGGTTGCTCACCGGCCTGGAGGTCCCGGATGCGGGCGATGTGCTGGTTCCCGCGGTCCGCACCACCGTCTACCAGGAGCCTCGGCTCATCCCGTCCAAACGGGTCCTGGCGAATGTGATTGTCGGGCAACGCCGTTCCAAGCCGGTCCGGGAGGCGGGCCTGCGTGCCCTGGCCGAGGTCGGACTCGACGGGAAGGCACGGCAGTGGCCGGCCACCCTGTCCGGCGGCGAAGCTCAGCGCGCCGCTCTCGCCCGCGCACTGGTCCGGGAGCCCGAACTGCTGCTGCTGGACGAACCGTTCGCCGCACTCGACGCCCTGACCCGGTTGCAGATGCAGGACCTCGTCGGCGACCTGGTGCAGCGGCATCGCCCAGCGGTGCTGATGGTGACCCACGACGTGGACGAGGCGGTCCGGCTGGCCGACCGGATCCTCGTGCTGAACCGGGGCCGCTTCGCCGTCGACATCGATATCGACCTGCCCCGGCCGCGCGACCGGACCGACCCCGCCGCCCTGCGCTACCAGGCGGCTCTGCTCGCCGAACTCGGCGTCGGGCACACCCGTCCATCGAATTCCCCGAACTCACGGAGCATTTCATGACCGACACCCTCTGGTACACCCGCTGCCCCGTCCCGACGGCCAGCGGTCTGGCGCACAGCCTGGGCTGGCTCGGGGAAACCGCGCAGCGTAGCGGCCTCACCTTCGGCGTCCTGCAGGACGCCGGGCCCGAACTGGCCGGATTCCACTTCGACCACGCGCTGCCCGGCCTGGTGCGCGAAGGCGGCAACGTGCCCGCGTTGGCCGCCCGCGCCGCGGGCTCGCCCACCCGGCTGATCGGCCTGACCTGGATCGACGAATCGCAGGCCATCCTGGTCGGCCCGGATTCACCGGTCGCCACCCCGGCCGAGCTGGCCGGTCTGCGCATCGGTGTTCCGGCATGGGCACAGGATCAGGCCCGCAGCTTCCCGCGGGCCATGGCGTTGCACGGCTTCGGCAATGCCCTGCGGCTGGGCGGTCTGACCTTCGCCGACGTCACCGTGGTCGAACTCGGCGTGGAACGAGATCCACAGGTGCGCACCGATGTTCAGCAGCGGACCGGCCGCGTCACCTGGGGCGCGGAGGAACTGCTGCGCGGCGAGGTCGACGCGATCTACGTCAAGGGCGCACGCGCCCAGGAGGTGGCCGCCGAGCACGGCCTGCGGGTGGCCGTCGACCTCGACGCCACCGACAGCAAGCGGCTGCGCGTCAACAACGGCACCCCGCGGCCCATCACCGTGCATCAGCACCTGCTCGACACCCGGCCCGAGGTGGTGATCGACTTCGTCGCGCAGAGTCTGCGCGCCGCCGACTGGGCCGCCGGCAATCTCGACGGCGTCCGCGCGGTACTGCAACGCGAAACCCTGTCCGGCCCCGACGGTGTCGTGGCCGCCTACGGCGGGGACTTCCACCGCGGCCTGCATCCCAGCCTGGACGACGAACGGCTCGAACTCCTGGGCGTGCAGAAACAGTTCCTCTACACCCACGGCTTCCTCGCCGCCGACTTCGACCTCGACTCGTGGGTCGCGCCGGAACCCCTGGCCCGAGCACGGGAGCTGGTCGCGGCCGGACGGGCGGCGGCATGACCGAGTATCTGTGGCGGCTGCCCAGCCGCGGTGACGGCCGCCGCGCACGTCCGGAACTGCGGCATCGCGGTGGCTTCGGCGCCCCGGCGCCCACCCCGGCGAGCGGGCACACCGGTAATCGCGTGCCCGATCGCGAACCCACCGATGTTCGGCCCGGCCGCTTCGGCCCCTTCGACGACCTGCACCAGGTGATCGACGCCGCCGAACTGGCCGGACTCGACGGGGTCCTCGCACCCTACGATCCGCTCGGCGAGGAATCGTGGATCGTCGCCGGCGGCGCGCTGCGTGCCACCCGGCACAGCCGGGTGATCGTCGAATTCCAGCCCGCCTTCGGCACTCCCGTCTACGCGGCGAAGGTGTCGGTCACCTTGCAGCGCCTGTCGGCGGGGCGGCTGGGCTGGCGCCTGGCGGTCGACACCGACGACGCGGAGGCGTGCTCGCGCGGCGACCGGGTGTCCGGTGCCGACCGCTACCGTCGCGCCGCGGAATTCCTCACCGTCGCACGCGGTGTGTGGAACCGGGAACCGGTGCCGGCGGCCGGGTTCCAGGGCACCGGATTCGATTTCGCGGGCGACTACTACGACGTGATCGACGGCGGTTTCCGCGGTGTGCTGTCGGGCCTGCCCTTCCCGACCGTCTACCTGTCCGGCACCTCGCCCGAGGCCCTGGACCTTTCGGCGCGGCACGGGGATGTGCACGTGTTCACCGAATCCCCCGACGGCCCGGGCGAACAGCTGGCCGCGCTGCGCGCCCGCACCGGCGAGACCGGCCGCACCGTGCGCGCCGGACTCGAGCTCCCGGTCATCGCGCGCGAGACCGAGGAGGAAGCCTGGGCGCGAGCGGAACGGCAATGGCGTGAGGTGCGCCCGGACGGGCCGGGCGCGCGATCGCTGGCGCTGGGCGACGGCCGCTGGGCCGGATTCGACCTGCTCGGGTATCCGCAGGCCATCGGTCTGGTCGGCAGTTACGAGCAGGTGGCCCGGCAGTTGCAGGTCTATGCCGCAACGGGTTTCGACACCCTCGTGCTGTCCGGGCACCCGTATATCGAGGAGATACACCGCGCCGGCGAGCACCTGCTGTTCCTGGCCGATCCGGCCGGACGCACCCTGAAGGAGGTCGCGCTGTGACGATCGATATCTACTGGCGCATCGGTATGGAAGGCGACCACGCCTCGCTGCGCACGCCGCGCCGCTACAACCGGGGCAACGCCGCCGGCTACGGTCCGGGCAATATCGCCCCGGCCGTGCGCGGTGGTGAACTCGACGGCTACAGCTATATCGATCACGTCGCCGCCGTCGCGCGAGCGAGCGAATCCGCCGGATTCCTGGGCGGGCTCCTGCCCTCGTTCCCGGTCACCGAGGATCCGTGGGCCTTCGCCGCCGCCCTGGCCCGCGAGACCACCACCTACCGCTTCATGGTCGCCTTCCAGCCGGGCTTCCTGCACCCCGTGCAGGCCGCGCGCATGTCGGCCAGTCTGCAGCGCGCCACCGGCGGGCGGCTCGTCTACAACATCATCAGCGGTGGCGGCGGTCCGGCCCAATTGTGGTGGGGCGACAAGGTTTCTCACGACGACCGCTACGCCCGCACCAGCGAATTCCTGGATGTGCTGCGCGGGGTGTGGGACGGGCGCCCGTACACCCACGACGGCCGGTTCTTCCACACCGAGGCCGCCGCCCTGCCGCCGGGCCTGGCCGGGCAACCGTTCCCGGAGGTGTACTTCTCCGGGTCCTCCGGCGCCGCGGTGCAGGCCGCCGGACGCCACGCCGACTACTACCTGTCCTGGCTGGAGCCCTTCGGCGACCTGCGCGCCAAATTCGACGGCGTGCGCGCCCACGCCGAAAAGATCGGCCGCACACCGAAATTCGCGGTCCGGATCGACATCCTGGCCCGGCATACCGAAGAGGCGGCCTGGGAGGAGATCCGCAAGGGCTGGGCCTTCGTCGACCGCGAGGCCGCCAACCGCGCCGCCCAGGGCGATTCGGTGGGAGCGGCGCGGATCAAGGGCTGGGTCCCCGAAACCATCACCGGCTACCGGGATCTCGAGGTGCAACCCAACGTCTGGTGCGGATTCAGCCTGATCCGCGGCGGACCCGCCTTCGGGCTGGTCGGCAGCTACGAACAGGTCGCCCAGCGCCTCGACGAGCTGATCGACCTCGGGGTCGACGCCTTCATCCTCGCCGGCAACCCGCATCTGGAAGAGGCCTACCGGGTCGGCGAGGAAGTGCTGCCGCTGCTCGGCCGAACCCGCCTGACCGCACCCGATGCCACCCCCGCACTGACGCCCGCCCACTAGGAGAATCGTGACCACCACCGAAATCCGGCTCGACGACACCGTCACCGCATTCGTCGCCGCCGCCACCCGCGACGCCGAGAAGGCGTTCCGGGTGTTCCGCGAAACCGGCACCGTCGCCGGCAACGGGACCGTCAACTTCGTCGAACGCGTCCCCGGCACGGAGATCGCGGTCGCGCTCAACGAGCCCGGGCCCTGGGCCGACGACCGCACCGTGCGACCGGTCGTCGCGACGTTCGACGGAGAGGTGCTGTCGGGCGCCGGTTCCGCGGGATTCGTCACCGGCTACGCGGCGGTCTTCCGCGCACACCCGGAAATCACCTCCGTCGTGCACGTGCACAGCCCGTGGCTGGGCGGCTGGGCGCAGACCCACCGCACCTTCCCGATCCGCTACGCCGCCGTGCAACGGCTGACGCTGTCGCGAGAGATCCCGCCGCACATCGACCGCAGCATCGGCGCGGGCGAGTTCATCCTCGATCAGCTGGACCGCGACCCCGATCTCATCGCCATCTTCGAGGCCAACGGCGGCGCGAATGTCATCGGCCGGGCCGGACTGCTGGACCTGGCGAAGCTGGTCGTCTTGCTGGAGGAGGGCGCGCAGTACCAGGCGATCGCCGAAACCCTCGGCGGCTCCGTCGAATTCGACAAGTCCAATCTGGCGGTGCAGTGGGGGCGCACCGGGCTGGCGGACGAGGCTCGCCGCCGCGGACTGATCTGACCCCTACTTCCGTACTTTCCCGAGGAGCATCCCCATGAGTGTTCGTGTCGGCTATTTTCCGCACAACAATTCGCTGTTCGTCCTGCGCCACCGCGGCATCCTGGAACGCGCGCTGCCCGACGTGGAATGGGTGGACCTGCGCGACCTGCCGCAGCCGCCCCGCGCCGACGTGAAAACCGCACTGCCGTCGCTGCATTCGGACTACCTGTTCGACGCGGGCGGCTACGACTTCATCGGCACCGGCTTCACGCCGCCGATCACCGCGCTCGGCAACGACCGCGACATCGTCTACGTCGGCATCTCCGGCCCGCGCATCGAGAACGGCCGGCTGGTCACCAAGGCCGGCAACGGCATCGAATCCGTGGCCGATCTGAAAGGTAAACGAGTCGGCATCGCCCACGGCTCCTGGCAGACCACGCTGCTGCTGTTCGCCCTGGAGCGCTCGGGCCTGGGCTGGAACGATATCGAACCGGTGGACACCGACGTGCACGACGGCGGCGCCCTGCTGCTCGACGGCACCCTCGACGCCTGGGTCGGCGCCTATCCCGGCCTCACCGCCGTGGAGGCCGCCACCCCGCTGCACACCCTCGTCGACACCGAATCCGTCTTCAGCCACCCCTCACTGTGGTTCACCCGCCGCGACTTCGCCGAAGCCAACCGCCCGGCGCTGGAAGCGATCACCACCGCCCTGCGGGAATCCGACGCCTGGATCGCCGAAAACCCCCGCGCCGCAGCACAATACTTCGTCGACGACATCGTCGCCCGCGGCGGCACCGCGGACCTCGACGCCTGGGAAGCCGCCCTGCGCGGCCGCCCGTTCGGCCTCGGCCCGGTCACCGAGCAATTCCTCGACGAGCAACAGCACGCGGCCGACCTGCTGCATGCGAACGGTTTGCTGCCCAAGAAGATTCGGGTGCGAGACGCGGTCGATCCGGCGATCGCGGAGTTCCTCACCGCGCACGAACCGGCACCCGCCGGCTGAGGGAGTCGCCCGGACGGGCCGCCGGTGCACGCCGGCGGTCCGGTGGCCGTGCGTGCGCGGCGCACGCACCGGCCGGCGCGGTTGTTTGGCCCCGGAAGAGGCGGGTATCGCGGCTGGCGGCACCGGGAAGCCGGTCGCCGACAACAGTTGCCCACCCGCGACCGGAATGAGTGTGCGCATGACCGTGACCTGGACGCCCGCCGTTGTTCCCGCCGAGCACCGGACCCATCCGGATCCGCACCTCACGGCAGCCGAGGAGAAGCTGCCGGGCTGGCAGCGCGGGCAGGTGGCGTGGTTCAACGGCGAGAAGGGGTTCGGCTACCTCACCAGCGCCTCCGGTGATGCGGTATTCGTCGACTATCGCACGATCGACATGCCGGGATACAAAACCCTCAGCCCCGGGCAAGCGGTGGTCTTCACCGTGACCCACACCTGCGGCGGACCCGAGGCCACGCAGGTCCTCCCCTACCCGCAGGCCCGCGACGAATTCTGAGCACGGGTCGCGCGAATACCTCGGCCGTGACGGGGTATCGGCCAGATGTCGGCTGCCGCCGGCCAGACCCGACCGTCACGACGAAAGCGACAGATGTGAAAGCCGAACGCCTGGTCGAGGAATCGTTCGAGCTGGTCGCCCGCGCCCGGCGCGCCCGCGTCTTCCATCCGCGCGGACTCTGGTTCAGTGGGCGCCTGCGCCCCGCCCCGGCCTTCGAGAGGTATTTCGGGGACGGAGAACGCGACGTCGAGGTGCGCCTGTCCAAAGCCCTCGGCCTGCCGGGACGGCTGCCGGACGCCGTGGGGATCGGGCTGCGCGTGCGGACGCCCGGCGGGCGCTGGGACCTCGCTCTGGCGTCCACACCCACCGGCACCCTGACCCGATTCTTCGCGATCCCCGTCCCGTCGTGGCGCCACGCGACCTACGGGACGCTCATGGCCTACCGGTTCGACGGCGGCGCACCGCAGTGGATATTCGCCCGGCCGGACGGCGATCAACCTGCCGACGCCTCCCTGGCTACGCTGCGCGAATACACGACCGCCCACGGCCTCGGTTTCACGCTGACGGTCGGGCGACTGAACGGGCCCGAAGAACCGTTCGCGAATCTGCGGCTCACCGCCGAAACCATCGCCCCGCCTCCCGAGGACGCCGT
The DNA here is from genome assembly GCF_001612635.1 of Nocardia africana NBRC 100379. Lineage (GTDB taxonomy): Bacteria > Actinomycetota > Actinomycetes > Mycobacteriales > Mycobacteriaceae > Nocardia > Nocardia africana. Next base: position 7,744 of record NZ_BDAV01000008.1, read on the forward strand.
CGACCCGACCCTGCACCATCCGCCCGGTGTCGCCCTGGCCCCGCGGTTCATCACTCGTATCCGGCGCAGCGCCTACCGGGGCAGCCGCGAAGGCCGCGGCGCCGAACCGGCGCGGTAGCCGGTCGCCCCGCCACCCGCACCGGGGCGGCCGGCGTCGAAACCCCTGCGGCGCCGGGGATCTCGTCGTCCGGTCAGGCGGCGGGGCGTGGCGGGTCGGCCGACAGCCCCATGACGTCGTTCCACCACGAATCCAGGGGGCTGGGGTCCGGCCAGCTCACCGCGGCCGGCTGCTCGGCGGGCATCGCGGCCACGGCTTCATCGTCGACGAATACGGAATCTCTGTTACTCGGCATGCGGCTCACTCCTCGTTCCCCCAAGATCACAGCTGACTACCGAAAACCCCGATCGCGGCCTGCCAAACCACTTTTTCATCACACGTGGGAGACCGTAGGGTTGCCGTCACAGGCCAGTGAACTCTTTTCCGACCGGCGAGGAGCAGAATTGCCGAATTTGACCGTCCGCCGTGTAGTCACCGCCGCCGCGGTCTCGGCCGCCGGACTCGCGGCACTGGCGCCGAGCGCAGCTGCCCAGCCCAGCATCTACCACCCGGTGATCACACCGTGCAGCCAGCAGTTCCGTACCCCCCTGGAACCGCCGCGACCGGGCGCCGAGGTGTACTGGAGTCCGTTCGGCACCGCCGGCATCGTCTGCTACGACGACGGCACCGGGATGGAGCACTACTACCAGCGCGATCCCGCCGGCCGCTGGCACGACATCAACGAACTGCTGCCGGGCCAGCACTTCTACGAGATTTTCACCTCCACCGTGCCGGACCAGGCCACCTGGGGATGAGCGGAGCCGCTGCTAGGACTCGAGCCGGATCGCGCGCAGCGCGAGGTACAGCTCGGCGGCGGATTTCGGGTCCGAGCAGCGCCGCCCGGTCAAGGTCTCGATGCGGCGCAAACGCTGGTGGATCGTGTTGCGGTGGTAGTTGAGACGTTGCGCCACTTCGGTATTGGACCCGCCGCAGTCGAACCACAGATCGAGAGTGTCGAGCAGGGTGTCGCGGTCTTCACAGGGCAGCTCGAGCACGGCCCCGAGGATGTCGTGGGCGAGTCCGCGTGCCGCGTCCGGCGCATGGGCCAGCACCAGGGGCACCGATGCGCTGCCGTAGCTGACGACGGCCGAGGTGCCGGGCCGGGCACAGCGCGCGGCGAGTTCTGCCTCGCGCACGGCCGCACCGGTACCCGTCACGGCGGAGAAGGCGCGGCTGACGCCGACCCGGCCGGCCGCGATCTGCCGGAGCCGGGCCAGCGACGATTCCAGCGCGCGCGGACTGCCGAGGCTGATCAGCCCGACGCTGGTTGCCCCATCCCGCAGCCACACCGAATTCACATAGGCGACGCGCAGCCGGCGTTCGGCGCCCGGGAGCGGATCGACGGTGGGGACACCGGAGTCGGCGTGGACCGCGACGAACAGACCGGTCCGGGGCAGATGCAGGGTCCGGCCGATCTCCGATATCGCCGCCGCGTCGATCTCCCCGTGGAACAGCGCGTCCAGTAGTGCGCGGCGATCGGCGTCGGCGCGGGCCGCGCGATCGGCCAGATAGCCGGTGTAGGCGTTGGCGGCGGCACTCGAATAGTCGTCGATCAGCCGCAGGATCTCCGAACCCAGCGCCGGCAGCACGACATCGCCACCGGCGGTAGCGAGCGAGCGTTCCCAGATCAGGCGGCCGGCCAGCCGATAGGCGTGCAGGAGCGCCGCCAGCGGAACCCCGAGTTCGGCCTTGGTGCGGCCGACGTCGGCGGCGGCACGCAACCGCCGCCCGCCCACACCGGCGAGCTGACCGAGTACCGCGGCCAGATTGTCGTGCACGGCCGCGCGCAGCAGCGCCTCCGGCACGGCGGTGACCTCCGCGTAGGCGTGGTCTCCGGTGCGGATGCGCCCGACCAGTTCGCTCGTGAGGTCGTCGACCCCCTCGAGCAAGGTGCGGGCGACCGCTCCGGACCCGTCCGCGGCCGGTTCGATCAGGGTTGGCATGAGTCGATGGTACGAAAGCCGGCGGCCCGTGATGTGTGCTGGAGCACACTGGCCACCACCGAACCGACGACTCGGGCACATGGTGAGGGCGGGGCCTCGGCCTGCACCATCGACTTCGACAGTGATCTGGGCCATATCGGCCCGCATTCGTAGCGAATCGAAGTGAGGTGCCGTCGTGTACGACTACGTCGTCGTAGGCGCGGGTTCGGCCGGCTGTGTACTGGCTGCCCGGTTGTCCGAGAATCCCGAGGTCCAGGTCGCCCTGATCGAGGCCGGGCCGCGCGACACCGCCGAGGAGATCCACATTCCGGTGGCGTTCCCGGCTCTGTTCAAGGGACCGCTGGACTGGGATCTCGACACCGAACCCGAGGCGGGCCTCTACGGGCGCCGCGCCTATCTGCCCCGCGGCCGCATGCTCGGTGGTTCCGGCTCGATGAACGCGATGATCTACATCCGCGGCGCGCGGGCCGACTACGACGGCTGGGCTGCCGCCGGCGCCGAGGGCTGGAGCTACGACGAGGTCCTGCCGTACTTCCTGCGGGCCGAGGACAACGAACGCGGCAAGGACGCCTACCACGGTGTCGGCGGCCCGCTGTCGGTCAGTGACGGCCGCTCCCTCAATCCGCTCGGCGAGGCCTTCCTCGCCGCGGCCGAACAGGCCGGCTACGGCCGCAACGACGACTTCAACGGGGCGACGCAGATCGGCGTGGGCCGCTACCAGCTGACTCAGCGAAACGGTATGCGCTGCAGCGCATCCGTCGCCTACCTGCATCCAGCCCTCGAGCGGCCGAACCTGACCGTCTTCACCGACACCCTCGCGCACAAGGTGGTGTTCGACGGCGACCGGGCGACCGGCGTGCTGATCGGCCGCGGCGCCGAGGCGGAGCTGATCACCGCCCGGCGCGAGGTGGTGCTGTCGGCCGGTGCGTACGGTTCGGCGCACCTGCTGCTGCTGTCCGGTGTCGGCCCCGCCGACGCGATCGCGCCTTTCGGGATCGAGGTGCTGCGCGAGCTCCCGGTCGGGCAGAACCTGCAGGATCACCCGGCGGTGTTCCTGAACTTCCACACCGATCGGGAATCGCTGATGACCGCCCTCTCACCGGAGAATCTCGCGCTGCTGCAGACCGAAGGCCGCGGCCCGCTGACCTCCAATGTCGGCGAGGCGGGCGGCTTCTTCGAAACCCGGCCGGGCCTGGCGGGTCCGGATGTGCAGTTCCATCAGGCGCCCGCGCTGTTCTACGACGAGGGCATGGGACCGGCGGTCGCGCACGGCTTCGGATTCGGCCCCTGCGTGATCAGCCCCACCAGCCGGGGTGAGGTGACGCTGCGCTCGGCCGATCCCGCGACCGCACCACGCATCCGGCACAACTACCTCGACACCGAGGCCGACCGGGCCGCCATGATCGCCGGCTTGCGGATCGGACTCGACCTCGCCGCCCAGCCCGCCCTGCGCGAGGTCACCACCGGCGAATTCAGCGTTCCCGCATCCGATTCCGACGACGATCTGCTCGACTTCGCGCGCCGCACCGCCCAGACGCTCTACCACCCGACCTCGACCTGCGCCATCGGCTCGGTCGTCGACGCGCGGCTGCGGGTGCGGGGACTGGAGGGAGTGCGGGTCGCCGACGCCTCGGTCATGCCGAGCGTCGTACGCGGTAACACCAACGCCCCGACGATCATGATCGCCGAGAAGGCCGCCGATCTGATCGCCGCGGATCACGAAGGGGCGGTGCGATGAGCAGCGCGCTGACCTCCACCGTCGACACGGCGATCGCCGCCTTGCGCGTCGGCGAAAAGACCTGGGCTGCCGCCGATCTGGCGCAGCGCCGGCGGCTGCTCGAGCAACTGCACGCCGCGACCGCGGCATCCGCGCAGGAATGGGTGGACGTCGCCGCCCGCATCAAAGGCCTGGCGGCGGATTCACCGCTGCTGGGTGAGGAGTGGGTGAGCGGACCGTACTCGCTGCTCACCGCCACCACGGCCCTCGCCGAGAGTGTGCGCGCGCTGGAGAACGGGCGCAGCCCGATCGACGGATATCCGATTCGCCCGGCGCCCGGCGGCCGGGTGGCCGTCGACGTGTTCCCGCACGGACTGTTCGATCGGCTGCTGCTCAACGGTTTTCGTGCCGAGGTCTGGTCCCGTCCCGGAGTGGACGCGCGGACATTGCGTGCGCGGGCGGGGCTGGGACAGCGGACACCCGGCGACACCGGCGGCATCGGAGCGGTGCTGGGCGCGGGCAACATCTTTTCGATCGCGCCGCTGGATGTGCTGTACCAGTTGTTCGCCGACAACCGCGTCGTCGCGCTGAAACTCAATCCGATCACCGATCCCCTGCTACCGGTGCTGGAGCGAATCTTCGCGCCGGCGATCGAGCGCGGGCTCGTGCGCATCCTCACCGGCGGCGCCGACGTCGGCGCGGCGCTGGTGAATCACCCCGCGGTGACCGCTGTGCACATGACCGGCAGCGCGGCCACCCACGACGCCATCGTCTGGGGCACCGGAGGCGCCGGCGCGCAGCGCAAGGCGAGCGGAAAACCGTTGCTGGACAAGCCGATCAGCAGCGAACTCGGCGGCGTGTCACCGACGATCGTGGTTCCGGGACGCTGGTCGAACGCGGATCTGCGGTTCCAGGCCGAACATCTGGCGACGCAGCGGCTGCACAACAACGGCTACAACTGTGTCGCCGCGCAAGTGGCCGTCATCAGCGCCGAGTGGCCGCAGAAGCAGCGTTTCCTCGACGAGTTGCGTGCCGCGATCGAGCGGGCGCCCCAGCGGGCGGACTACTACCCCGGCTCCCAGGACCGGGTGGCCGCGGCGCGCACGACCTATCCGCAGGCCCAGGCGATCGGCCCGCGCACCCTGATCGAGGGGCTGGCGCCCACCCGCGGCGAGCCCGCCCTGCACACCGAATATTTCGCGCCGGTCCTCGGCGTGATCGAAATCCCCGGCGCTGCCGCCGGTTTCCTCGCCGAGGCGGTTCGGGTGTGCAACGACGAGTTCGAGGGCACCCTCGGGGTCAATCTGATCGCGCATCCGCGCACCATCCGCCGGCTCGGCAGCGAATTCGACACGGCCGTCGCGGCATTGCGCTACGGCACGGTCGCGGTCAACGCCTGGACCGGGCTGGGGTATCTGACCGCACGGGCCACCTGGGGCGCCTTCCCCGGCCATACCCTCGACGATATCCAGAGCGGTATCGGTGTCGTGCACAACGCCCTGCTGATACCCGAGCCCGAGCGCACGGTGGTGTACGGACCGTTCCGGCCCGCGCCGCGGTCGATCGCCCACGGCGAGTTCACGCTCTCGCCGAAACCGCCGTGGTTCGTCACCAACCGCACCGGCGCCACGACCCTGCGCCGGCTCACCGGATTCGCGGCGAAGCCCGGATTCGCCTCGCTGCCGGGCATTTTCGCCTCCGCGCTGCGCGGCTAGCACTACCGTCCCGTCCCTGGCGGCAACATCGCGCGAAACCGGCCCGCCGCGGGAGGGCGGCGGGCCGGACGTTCGATGACGAGGCCGCTGCGCGGCGGCCGGTTCAGCGGGTGGCGATGATCGCCGAACCGTGGCCGAACAGGCCCTGGTTCACCGCGATACCGGCGCGGGCGTTCTCCACCTGCCGACCGTCGGCCTGGCCGCGCAACTGCCAGGTGAGTTCGCAGATCTGGGCGATCGCCTGCGCCGGGATGGCCTCACCGAAGCAGGCCAGGCCACCGCTGGGGTTGACCGGCACGCGGCCACCCAAAGTGGTCGCGCCGCTGCGCAACAGCTCCTCGGCGCCGCCGATCTCGCACAGCCCGATGTCTTCGTACCAGTCCAGCTCCAGCGCGGTGGACAGGTCGTAGACCTCCGCGAAGGACAGATCGGCGGGGCCGAGTCCGGCCTCCTCGTAGGCGGCATCCGCGATCGCGGAACGGAACGACCGCGAGGGCGTGTCGAAGGCCACGGCGGAGTCGGTCGCGAAATCCGGCAGATCGAGCACCGTTTTCGGGAAGGTCGGCGTGACCGTCGACAGCGCCCGGATGCGGACCGGATCGGTAATGCCGTGGCGGCGGGCGTAATCCATCGACGTCAGCACCAGCGCGGCGCCGCCGTCGCTGGTGGCGCAGATGTCGAGCAGCCGCAACGGATCCGAGACGATCGCCGACGCCGCGACCTCCTCGGCCGCCACCTCCTTGCGGTAGCGGGCGTAGGGGTTGTTCAGGCCGTGCTTGGCGTTCTTGACCTTGACGGCGGCGAAATCGTCGAGCGTGGCCCCGTGCAACGCCATCCGCCGGCGCGCGTACAACGCGAAATAGATGGGATTGGTGGCGCCGAGCAGGTGGAAGCGCAACCAGTCCGGATCGTCGCGGCGTTCACCGCCGACCGGCTGGAAGAACCCCTTCGGGGCGGCATCCGCACCGACCACGAGCGCCACGTCGGTCAGCCCGGCGAGAATCTGGGCGCGCGCGTTGGCGATGGCCTGGGCGCCGGAGGCGCAGGCGGCGTAGCTGCTCGAGATGCGGGCGCCGGACCAGCCGAGCGCCTGGGCGAACGTCGCGCCCGAGACGAATCCCGGGTAGCCGTTGCGGATCGTGTCCGCGCCGGCGATGTAGCCGACGTCGCGGTGGTCGACGCCGGCATCGGCCAGCGCCGCCCGCGCGGCCACCAGGCCGTATTCGACGAAATTGCGTCCCCATTTGCCCCACTGGTGCATACCCGCACCGAGGACGGCGATATCGCGATCGTTGTCAGGCATCGACCGGCCTCCACATCCACACCGTGTGTTCCGCTTCCTCGTCCTCGTACAGCACGCCGAGGGCCAGTTCGACCGGCATGCCGACGGCCAGGTCGTCCACGGTGAGGCCGCGCACGACCTGCCCGAGAATCACCATCTGCTCTTCCTCGAGCTCCACCGCCGCGACGACGTAGGGCTCGAACGGATCCGGCGAGACATAGGGCGCGGGCGGTTTGTAGCGGGCGTCCGCGTACGACCAGATCCGGCCTCGCGTGGAGAACAGGTATTCGGCCAGCTCGGATCCGTCCTTCGGACTCGCACACTGCGGGTTGCGGCAGGCCAGCGTGTTCCGCGGGAAGTACGGTGTGCCGCACACATCGCAGCGACTTCCCTGGAGACGTACCGTGCCGTCGTCCGCAGTGAACCAACCTTCCACGGCGGGGCGTTGTTCTTTCTGCACAGCGCCGACGATATAGGAACACGTTCTATTTTGGCGAGGAAATCCGCTCCGCCGACGCGACCGCGCGAGTACGGTGAGACCGCATCGAGGACGGTCCCCACCCGTGAGCCGATCGGGAGTACGCAGCGCGATGGGCATGAAAATCATTGACCCGCAGTTGATTCGCAACGTGACGATCGTCGGGGAACCTCAGGAGACGAGGGCGCTCATCGGTCGACTGTGCCGCCGGCACGCCGGAAACGGATCCCGCTCAGCGGTCACCGTCGACTGGGTGACCGACCACGTCGAGCACCGGGTTCGCCTCATCGAACTGTCGAGCCACGCGCCCATCGCCGAACTCGAACGGGCCATCCGGACCGCCGACGGGGTGGTCGTGCTGATGAACGCGGCCGCGACGAGCGCTCCACGAGTCGAGGCGCTACTGCGGGTGGCCGACGACCATCAGGTCGCGCGCCTGTGCCTGGTGGGCGGACTCGACGATGCCGCCGCGGACTTCGGCCACTGCGTGCGCACCGTCGCCGCCACGCGCGGAGCGGTGCCGCTGACGCTGCAGATTCCGTTCGGTACCGGCGCCGCATTCCGGGGCGTCATCGATGTGGTGCCGATGTGGGAACTCGAACCCATGGCCGCGGAATTCTTCGGCAGCCACTGGCCGATCGCCGAACAGCGCTACCACGAACTCGTGGACGCGGTACTGGCGCAGGACACCGGGCGGTCCCCCACACCCGGCGCCGGGACGATGGCGGCACACCAGTTGTACGACCGGATCCGCCATCTCACCCGGATCGGCGATGTCGTGCCCGTCCTGTGCGATGCGTCGCCGCACACCGACGACATCGCCGCACTGCTGGACGCGATGGTCCGGTACCTGCCGTCACCGATGCATGTCTGCCAGCCGGAACATGCCCTCGATTGATCAACGACTCGGCGCTGCCGCCGACGCCTCGCGCGGTGGATTCGGCTCGCCGGTAGCGAGCCGAATCCTCACGTTCACCAGCCGGAGCCGGAGCCACCCGAACCGGTGTTGGCGAGGATGGTGCCGATCACCATCTGCAGGATGCCAGCGACTGAGCCAAGAAATTCCACGGTGTCCTCCGACTTTCTCATCGCCGAATGTCCGGCGTAGCCGTGAACCTAACCCAGCAATCTTATGAAAGAAGGACATTTCAGAAAATTCGGTGCGCTCACGCCGGCCCGCGACCGCCTCGAACCCGACGTGAGGACGCCGGACGCCGATACCCTACCGGCCGGGAAAGTCCCATCCGAAACGATCTCCGCCGGTCCGCGACCTTGCGGCAATCGGCGTTTACCGCCTCCGGTCCCGGGTAGCTCGCCAGCGAAGCGACCGGCGAGGAGGACCGGATGAATGTCACCGATGCGGTCAAGGACCGACTGGGCACGGTGGTCACGAAGGCGGTGGGCGCCGTCGCCGGGTACGGCCACCCGCAGTCGGTGACGATCGGCCGCCCGCGCGAGGACGTCGAGCGCCTCTGGCGCGATCCCCACCAGCTGTCGCGGGTGTTCGGGGAGGTGGCCTCGGTGCGCAGCGAGGACGGTCACCGATTCGAGTGGCAGCTGGGTCCGCACGGCAGCGAAACCGCCACGTGGACAACAACGCTGAGCGAAGGCCCGGGAACATTGCGGTTCACCGGCACCGAGTCCGCCGGAGCCGCCCTGCAACTGAACTTCCGCGACGCCCCCCGCGGACTGGGCACCGAAGTCACCCTGTCGGTGCTGGCGCCGATTGCCGACGTCCTCACCGACACCGCCGCATTCGCGGTCCTCTACCGCGCGCGGGCGCTGCTGCAGACCGGCGAGATACCGACCCTCGCCGGCAATCCGAGCGCCCGTGCCACCTCGGACGAATAGGAACGACTCATGCGCGCACTGTGCTGGAACGGGGTCAACGATCTCGCCGTCGAAACCGTGCCCGACCCCTCGGTGGTCAACCCGCACGACGCCGTCGTCGCGGTCCATCTGACCACCACCTGCGGTTCGGATCTGCACTTCATCGACGGCTACCTGCCCGGAATGCGGCACGGCGACGTCTTCGGACACGAATTCGTCGGCGAAATCGTCGATGTCGGGCCGGAGGTCACCCACCGCAAGGCGGGGGATCGTGTCGTGGTCCCCTCCTTCATCGGCTGCGGCTCCTGCTGGTTCTGTGAGCACGAGCTGTGGGCGGCCTGCGACACCACCAATCCGAACGCGCACGTGCAGCGCCCGGTGCTCGGTTATCCGACCGCGGGCATCTACGGCTACACGCATCCCTTCGGCGGATATCAGGGTTCGCACGCCCAATACGTCCGGGTGCCCTTCGCCGACGTGAACTGCTTTCCCGTCCCCGGGGAGATCACCGACGAACAGGCGCTGTTCGTCTCCGACGCCGTGCCCACCGGTCTGATGGGCGCCGAATTCTGCGACATCTCCCCCGGCGACACGGTCGCGATCTGGGGCAGCGGCGGAGTCGGACTGATGGCCGGGCATTCGGCGCGCCTGCTCGGCGCGGATCGCGTGATCGTGATCGACCGCTATCGGGAACGATTGGCGCTGGCGCGCAAGCATTTCGACGCCGAGACCATCGACTACACCGCGGTGGACAGCGTGCAGAACATTCTCGCCGAGATGACCGGCGGCCGCGGCCCCGATGCCTGTATCGACGCGGTCGGCATGGAGGGGCACGGCACCGGGCTGCAGAACGCCTACGACCGCGTCAAACAACTTCTGCGCCTGGAAACCGACCGCGCGACACCGCTGCGCGAGGCGCTGCTGGCGTGCCGCAAGGGCGGTGTGGTGTCGGTGCTCGGCATCTACGGCCTGACCGACAAATTCCCGATGGGCATCGTCACCAACAAGAGCCTCACGATCCGCAGCGCGCAACAGCACGGCCAGCGCTACGTGCGGCGCATCTTCGACTACATCCAGCAGGGCGACCTCGACCCGTCCTACCTGATCACCCATGACCTGCCCCTCGAGGACTCCGTGCGCGGCTACGACATGTTCAAGAACAAACGAGAAGGCTGCGTGCGCGCGATCTTCCGCCCGTGACGGACCGGTGCACGATATGTCCGGCCGCCGCGCGGCCCGAGCCGCAACCCTCTGCGCTCACCCTGCTCAACGACGCTCTCGCGAACTCGATTAGCATTTTCGCCGCGTCACATACGAGCTGAGTGGAGGGTGGGTTTTCATGGCCAAGAAGGTCATCGTCGAGCTGGTGGACGACTACGACGGCAAGTCCGATGCCGACCAGACGGTGCACTTCGGCATCGACGGAGTCGAATACGAGATCGATCTGTCGACCAAGAACGCCGAGAAGCTGCGCAAGATCTTCGAGCAGTGGACCGCGTCCGCCCGCAAGGTCGGCCGAAACCGCAAGGGCGCCGTCAAATCCGGTGCCACCCGCACGACACCGGACCGGGAGCAGACGGCCGCCATCCGGGAATGGGCCCGCAACAACGGCTATGAGATCTCCAGCCGCGGCCGCATCCACAAGGACATCGTCGAGGCATACCACAAGGCCGGCTAGACTCGGTCCGCCCGGTCACGAACCCGCCACTGTCACGGCGCGCGCCATGAGCGCGTCCGCGACGGCCCGGGAACGACGGCCCAGCCCGCATGCGCAGGCGACGCCGTCGACGCGCCGGCCGAGCGCATTCTCGATGGTGTGCAACGTTTTTCGCTGCTCGTCCTCGGTGGGTACGTCGTGGACGAAACCCGCGTAGAAGCGGGTGCCCGCGGGCAGGGACAGATCGGCGAGGGGCGCGTAGAACCGGGCCTCGGCCGCCGGCGGTCTGTCACCCGCGGCGAACGGGACATGAACGTATTCCAGGGTGCGTCCGGCAGGCCATTGCCGCGCAATTGAATTGGCCAGGTCGACGACGGGCCGTGCGGTGCGCAGCGGCGCACCCTTGTTGTGCAGGCTGCCCAGGCACAGGTGCACGCCGAGGCGGGTGCCCTCCGGGGCCGAGGCGGCGAGTGCCGCGATGCCGCGGCCCGAGGCCAGCAGGCGTTCGATCCTCCGATGCGCGGGCTGGGTCAGTGCCATCGCCACCAGCTCCGCGGTGGCCTCCAGCTGGATGACGACGTCGTCCCCGCCCGCCCGTGCGATGGCGGTGATCTCGCGTGCGGTGGCTTCGGTGAACGGCGTGCGCCCGGACCGAATACCCTTGGGCCCCAAGGCGACGAACGCCAGGGTGAGGTCGGTCGGCATGCCGATCTGCACCGCGAGTTCGGGCCGGCCGAGATCGGCACGCACGGCGGAGAAGATCGGCAGCGCCTCGGCGGCTTCCCTGGCATATCCGAGGTCCATCACCTCCCCGGCCGGCGCCCGCCCTCGCGGCAGACGGTACCGGGGGCGATCGCGCCGAGTCCGCCAGTCCCCCGCCCGGGTGACCTCGAGCGCGCCCTGAGCGACGAGATCTTCCAGGATCGGCCGGACGTAGTACTCGTAGCGGCGGGTCTCACCGGTGGGCAGGGTGTGCAGCAGCGGACCGGCACCGGCCGCCATCGCCCGCATCGCCTCATCGGTATTCGTGGCGGGGAAGCTTCCCACGAAATGCACGCTCCGCGAACGCATTACCACATCGTACAAGCCGCGGGGCACACGTTCTGCCGAACGCGGAACCGGGCCGAGGCGAGGGCGGTGCTGCCGGGCGCGGCGTTGGGGTAGGCCGGCGCCGGTTCGCGTCGGCGCGCTCACATCCGGTGTTTGCACACAATTTACGGGCCCGAATTCTTCGTGAAGCCCGGCCGGCCGCGATCGCCCCTAGACTCGCAGCCACGTTTCGGATATCGAGACGCCCCGTCGTTCGACCAGTGCCGCGCGAACACCGCCTACGCGCCTCGCCGAGGCGCCACCCAGCTGTCCGGGCTCGATCGGTGCACCCGTCTCGCCGGTGAACCTTCCCGGACCGGATCCAGGGAGGTACCGATGACCGGCTCGTACAGCACTGTGTCGCACGCCCGGGGAACCACCGTCCACCTGCGAACTCCCGGCGAGTCGTTGACCAGCCGGGCGCACCGCGCGACCGCGCCGGCGTTCACGACGATCCCGGCCGCGGCGGAAATCGGACCGCCGCGGCAATTGAGCGCCCTGGACCTGCACCTGCTGGACAGCGAAACCGCGGCGGCGCCCATGCATATCGGCGCCGTCATGCTGCTCGATTCGGGCCGCGCGCCGCGCGGCCCGCTGGATGCCGGCACATTGCGGCGGTTGTTCGCCGCCCGGCTGCACCTCGTGGCGCCGCTGCGCCGCCGGGTACGCACCGTCCCGCTGGGCCTCGACGAGCCGTACTGGGAAGATTGCGCCGCCGTCGACCTCGGTTTCCACGTGCGGGAGGTGCGACTGCCCGACGGTGCGACCGACGCCGACCTCGCCGACTATGTCGCCCGCCGCCATGCCCAGCCGCTCGACCGATCCCGGCCACTGTGGGAATGCCATCTCGTCTCCGGGCTCTCGGGCGGGCGCCAGGCGGTCTACACGAAGGTGCACCACGCGGTGATCGACGGCGTGTCCGCCGCGGAGATCATGGGCGCCATCCTCGACATCTCCGAAACCCCCACGGCCACACCGCTACCCGAGACCGGTATGCGCCGCGATCGCACGCCGTCGATCATCGAGATGCTGGCCCGCAGCGCTCCCAAGGCGGTGACCCGCCAATCGGCCCGCACGCGCGCGGCCCTCGACGCGGTCCCGACACTGCTGCGCACCCGCGACGCCTTCCGCGCCAAGCGCGACGACGTTCCGTTCAACCAGCCGCTCACCACGACCCGCAGCGTCGCCTACACCTCCCTGCCCCTCGACGCGGTCAAGGCGATCAAGAAGGCGATCGACGGCACCGTCAACGATGTCGTGATGGCCCTGTGCACCTCTGCGTTGCGCAACTGGATGCTCGACCGCGAACTCCCCATCGACCGGCCTCTACTGGCCGCGATCCCGGTCTCGGTGCGCACCCCCGAGCAGTTCGGCCGCGCGGGAAATCAGTTCTCCCTCATGCTGTCCCAGCTGCCGATCGCCGAGAACGATCCACACGCCCGGCTGAAACTGCTGCACAACAATCTGCTCGTGGCCAAGGACCGGTTCGGCAAACAGCCACCGACCCTGCTGCACGAGCTGACCACATTGCTCACACCGGCCTTGCACGGCAGGCCGACGCGTGCGCTGCTGCGCGCCGCCGCCCCCACTCTCCCCCTGGTCAACCTGATCGTCTCGAACGTCCCCGGCCCGCAGATTCCGCTGTATCTCGACGGAATCCGCGTACTGGCCAGTTATCCGGTCTCGGTGCTCACCGAATTGTCCGGCGGCCTGAACATCACCGTGATGTCCTACGACGGGCACCTCGATTTCGGCATCGTCGCCTGCCCGGAGGCCGTTCCCGATGTCTGGGACCTCACCACCCACCTCGCGGACGCGCTGGCAGAGTTGCAGGGAACCTCGTAACGCGGAGTACGACGATCCCTGTCCCGCACCGCGATCAGGCGACGACCTCCTGGAGTTTGCCGGTGCCGACGTCGAAGACGAAGCCACGCAGCGAGGTCGTCTTCGTCACGAACGGGCTGGCCTCGATCCGCCGGATCGACTGACGCACATCCACATCCAGATCGTCGAAGGCCTCCGCGGCCCACGCGGGCTTGATGCCGACCTCGTCCTGGATTCCGCGTTTGAACTCGTCGTCGGTGAAGGTCAGCATGCCGCAGTCGGTGTGATGGATCAGAATGATCTCCGTGGTGCCCAGCAACCGCTGACTGATTGCCAGCGAACGGATTTCGTCGTCGGTCACCACCCCGCCCGCATTGCGGATGACGTGCGCCTCTCCCTCTCGGAGGCCGAGAACGCGGTAGACGTCCAGCCGCGCGTCCATGCACGCCACCACGGCGACGTGCTTGCTCGGCGGCAGCGGAAGCGGTCCGCTGAACTGTGCTGCGTATTCGGCGTTGTTGGCCAGAAGCTCGTCGGTCACGGTCATGATCGCGCCCTTCGTCGGGAAACTGCGGACATTCACATGTGTGCATGGATCGTGACTCCCGATCGACGTGAACACCAGGTATTCGCTCAGCGTGAAGTCAACGGTTGCCGATCGGGTGACACGAACGCCTCGGCTCGTCGGCCGCCCAGGACTTCATGGACGCATCGCCTTCGCCGCGTGCGCGATGCGCGATTCCGGGTGGGCGCGACGGGTGCGCACGCTGTTGACCAGCGCGAGTACGGCGCCCAGGCCGACCAGGACCAGTCCGCGCGCCCAGATCTCGGCATCGACGCGGGTGAACAGGTAGAGGCAGGAGGCCAGCGCCAGCCAGGGAGCGAGGGTGGGGACCCGGAAGTGATCGGTGTCGACCGGATGGCGGCGCTCGAGCAGAACCGAACAGTTCACCGCCGCGAAGACGACGAGCAGAAGCAGAACCAGTGTTTCGGCCAGCACGGCGACCTCGCCGGTGAGCGCGAGGGCGACGGACACTCCGGAGGTCACCACCACCGCGACCCACGGGGTGCGGCGGCCGGGAAGCAGCCGGGTCAGCACCGCCGGCAGCAGGCCGTCGCGAGCCATGCCGTAGGCGAGCCGCGAGGCCATGATGCCGGTCAGCAACGCGCCGTTGGCGACGGCGACCAGGGCGATCACACCGAACAACCGGTCGGGCACCCCACCGGCCCGGCGCACCACCTCGAGCAGCGGACCGCTCGACCGCGCCAGTTCGTCGGTGGGCACGGCAGCGCTGGCGACCACACCCACCAGCACGTACACCAGTCCGGCGGTGAGCAGGGCGCCGAACAGCGCGAACGGGTACGAGCGCCGCGGATCGCGCACCTCCTCCGCCAGATTCACCGAGGTTTCGAAACCGACGAAGGAGTAGAAGGCCAGGACCGTCCCCGCGAGCACCGCCGCGACCGGACCGTGTTCCGCGGTTCCGATCTCGGTGAGCCTGCCGGGATCGGCGTCCCCGCGCACGAGGATCCACGCACCCAGCCCGATGATCAACACCAGCCCACTGAGCTCGACCAGACTCGCCGCCACATTGGCGCGCAGCGATTCCTTGATCCCCCGGATGTTGAGCAACGCCAGCGCCACCAGGAAGACGACGATGACCAGCGCGGTCGGCGCGGACACGATCGCCTGCAGATAGTCACCGGCGAACGCCCGCGCCAATGCCCCCACCGACACCACCCCCGCGGCGAGCATGCAGAAACCGACCAGCGAACCCGCCGCAGGTCCCAGCGCACGAGTCGCGTAGTGCGCCGAACCGCCGGCCCGGGGGTACTTCGTCGCCAGCTCGGCATACGACGCCGCGGTGAGTGTGGCCGCTCCGAGGGCGACCGCCAGCGGTAACCACACCGCACCGCCCGACGCCTGTGCCACCGAACCGATCAGCACGTACACACCGGCCCCGAGCACGTCGCCCAGAATGAAGAAGTACAGCAGTGGCGTACTGACGGCACGCTCGAGGGAACGAGGCATATCGGCCACGTACCCGCCCGGCGCGCATCGAACCGCAAAAGGCCGGTGACCCTCTACCCGTCGCCGCGGCGGCCGGAGTCCTCGTCGCCCGGTACCGGCGCCGTCCGGCGAGCGCACTCGATCTCGACCCAGCGGCAGATGACGTCCACGACGTATTCACGCTCGGCCGTGGTCAGTTCGCGGCCCTTGCCGATGCCGTGGTTCCGCTGCAGACAGCTGCGACAGCAGGTGCCGGTGGCGTGCTGAGCGCGAAAGACCGGATGACCGCCCCACGGAGTCTGTTTGCCGTCCTTCGCCGGATGAGCCGGCGCGAGCCGCTTGCCGATGAGATCGGCAGCATGCTCGCGCACCACCGCCATGCCGCGCAGCGCGACGAACTCCACCTCGGGTCCACGCAGGTAGAACTTCGCCCGAAACGGCTGCCGCGCGATGGCAGCGAGGCGAGCGTCGAGAGTGGCGTGGTCCAGCGGCACCACACCAGCCTAGAACGACCGGCCGACACGACCGTCCGACCCGGTGATCCGCTATGACGGCTCCGCACCCGGCACGGCGTCGGGCGCTCAGAAGTGGATGTATCCGCCGGTGCGCATGCCGTCGTCGAGGCGGGGGGCGATGGACTCTCCCCCGAGCGCGGTGCGCAACTCGATCTGCTCGTCCCGGACGACGTGCATGACGGCATTGATCAACGCCAGGTGCGTGAACGCCTGGGGATAGTTGCCCCAGTGCCGGCCGGTCGCGGGGTCGATCTCCTCGGCGTAGAGGCCCAGCGGGCTGGCATAGCCGAGCAGCTTCTCACACAACTGTTTGGCACGGTGTTGCTCGCCGATTTCCGACAGGGCCGACACCAGCCAGAACGAGCAGATCGTGAAAGTGCCTTCGGCCCCGGTGAACCCGTCGTCGGTTTCGTCGGTGCGGTAGCGCAGGACCAGTCCGTCGCTGGTGAGTTCGTCGGCGATGGCCAGCACCGTCTTGCGGACGCGTTCGTCGTCGGCGGGAAGGAACCGCACCAGCGGGATGAGCAGCGTCGAGGCGTCCAGTGCCGTGCTGCCGTAGTACTGGGTGAACACACCCCGCGCATCGACGGCATTGGCGCAGACGTCGGCGCGGATCTCGTCGGCCGCACGCTGCCAGCGGGCGGCACGTTCGAAATCCTGATGGATGCGGGCCAGGCGCGCGCCGCGGTCCGCGGCGACCCAGCACATGACCTTGCTGGAGGTGAAGTGCTGCGGCTTCCCGCGCACCTCCCAGATACCGTGGTCGGGTTCGCGCCACACCGCGAGCGCACTCTTGACCGCCCAGCGCAGCAGTGGCCAGGTGCGCGCGTCGATCTGGTCCTGATGACGGGCGTAGAGGTAGACCGAATCCAGCGCCGCACCCCAGACATCGTGCTGGCGTTGCCGATACGCGTCGTTGCCGACCCGCACCGGGGTGGCGTTCTCGTACCCCCGCAGGTTGTCGAGTGTGTGTTCGCGCAGATCGGTCTCGCCGCCGATGCCGTAGACGATCTGCATGTCCTCGGCGTTCTCGGCGAGATTGATGATGTGGGAGAAGTAGTCGTTGGCCTCCCAGTTGAAGCCCAGGGTGTACAGACCCCACAGCGCGAAGGCCGAGTCCCGGATCCAGGTGTAGCGGTAGTCCCAATTGCGTTCTCCGCCAGGGGTTTCCGGCAGCGATGTGGTCGGTGCGGCGACGATGGCGCCGGTCGGGGCGAAGGTCAGGCCCTTGAGCGTCAGGGCGCTGCGGGTGAGCTGGGCGCTCCAGGGGTGATCGGGGAACCGCCCGCCGGCCAGCCAGTGCCGCCAGTGATGCACGGTCCCGATCAGCCGTTCGCGGGCCTCTTCGACGGTTTCGGGAGCCGCGCGACTCCCCCACGACAGTGCGCAGTAGCGGGTGTCGCCACTCTTGAGCAGGGTGCGGGCCACCGCGCGCGAGCCCTCGATCCCGAGGCGCAGATCGGTGGTGAGCCGCAACGGCAGATCGACCCCGTCGGCGTCGGCCTGGGCCAGGTGGTAGCTGTCGAGATATTCCCAGGTGGCCCGGGCGCGCCCGTATTCGTAGGCGGGCTGGCAGTCGAGCACGAACTGGATCTGCCCCGTCTCGCAGTGCACGATGCGCAGCAGGATGTGTTCGGCGTCGTAGTCGGTGGGTGCGCGGCGGTGTGCGCTGCGGCCGGGTTGCTGGTGCCGCCAGGGGCCGACCAGCAATACGTCGCGTACGGTTGCCCATCCTTCGCCACTGCGCCAGCTCGTCTCCATGACCATCGTCCCCGGGATGTACCGGCGATCGGCCGGGGTCGCGATGTCGTCGGGAGCGAAGCGGAACGTCCCGGCGGAACGATCGAGGATCGCACCGAAGACGCTCGGAGAATCCATGCGGGGCAAACACATCCATTCGATGGCGCCGCTGGGCGCGATCAGGGCTGTGACCTCGGAATCGGAGATGAACGCGTAGTCGTCGATGCGCGGGAAGGCGGTGACCCGGGGCGTGTGTTCCGGATGGTCGTTCATGCGGTGCTCCCATTCGCCACCTGCTCGGCCCACTCGGGCACTGCTTCGATCGTATGTCCGGCCGGTGCCCGGTTTCTACCGGCGCGGAGAAGGCGACGCGAGCATCCGCCAGGTTGTCTGAAAATTTGCCAAATACCGCATGGTGACGGTCTCGCCGGACGACGATGAGAGGGTGACCGACGAAGACGGCAGGAGCGCCCTGGCCACCGCACAGCATCGCGGCCGCGAGGTGCGGCGAGCGTGGACGGAGACACTGGGGCCCGGGGAGCGGTCGGCGGTGTGGGCATGGGCGGCGTTCACGGCGACCTTCGGGACCACGCGGGCCCTCACACACTGGATCCGCGCCGGGCACGGGCCCAGCGGCGGCGGAATGAGCTTGGGCGGCAAGCATTTCCACCACTACAACATCGGGATCGCGACGCTCGCGGCGGTGGGATTGGTGGCGTTGCGCGGCACCGAGCGCGCCCGCCGGCATCCGATGGTGGCCACCTCGTACGGCGCCGGTTCAGCCCTGATCGTCGACGAACTGGCACTGCTGCTGGATCTCGAGGACGTCTATTGGGCACGCGAAGGGCGGACCAGCGTCGACGCGGCGGTGCTGGTGATCGGACTCGGCGGCCTGGCCACCGCCGGATTCGAATTCTGGCCGCGCGCTCACCGCGCGCTGTGGGGGCGGTGACACGCCGGTAGCCGCACCGGCGGCCGGGTCAGCGCCCCTCGGCGGTGTCGTTGCGCCGAACGTCGTTTCTCGGAACGTCGCTTCGGGGAGCATCGGCTCCGGACGTCCGGCCGGGCTCGGCTTCCTTCCCCGGCTCGCGGGTTCGCGCATCCGGATCGACCTTGTCGGCACGGCGGAACTCCTGGGTGAGTTCGTCGCGCGACGTCGCGGCCTCGTTGTGGTGCGCGGCCGCTTGTTCCTTCAGACCCGCCGCCTGCGCCGCCTTGATATCGGCCTCGGCGGACGCTGCCCGGGCTTTGGCCGCGGTTTCGTCGGCGAGCGCCTGGCGCCGGCCGACCTCGTGGGAACGCTCGGTCGCCTTGTCGCGAATCTCCGCGGCTTCGGCGCGACGGTGTTCCTTCCGCTGGGCCACGGCCACCCGGGCCAGCGCGGCGATGACCAGGATCGCCACAACCACGACAACAACGATCACGACGATCGTGGTGGTACTCATCTCGACTCCTCGAACTCGCTCGGGCGTTCCGGGGTTCGGCCGGCATCGGTACCGGCGTCAGTAGTAGTGGCGTCGACCGCCGACGGCACGACCCATCGACCCCATGGCCAGCAGCACCAGACCGATGACGAGGACCACGATTCCGATAATCCAGATGATGTGGATCTTCAGCAGAAAACCGACGACGAGGAGAATGATTCCGAGAATGATCATGGTCGATACCTGATTCGGCGAATGAAGCGACGGGCCTGTACCGGGCACTTCGACGGTCTGCAAAGCTACCCACCGGCTACACGCTGTAAAACTTACTCAACCACCGCGAACCCACCCTGTCAACGGTGATCAGCTCCTGCCCGCAACCCGGCTCTGCGGGCGGCCGCCTGTGGTCGGCGATGCGGATGCCCGGCACAGCGCGCGTCCCGGTCATCGGGAACCGTCACGCCGGGAGCGCCGGTCAGCGGGACGACATCTGCTCGAGAACCCCGCGCGTTCCTAGCGTCGAAGGCGGAGAAACAGGTCTCCGGCGAAAGGTATCCGACTGTGACCCCCGAGACGACATCGTCCACTGGGAATATCCGTACCGGCGTCGATGTGGTGATCGTCGGCGCAGGCATCGCAGGGCTCTACGCGATCCACCGGCTGCGCGGCCAAGGGCTGCGCGTCCAGGCGTTCGAGGCGGGCGACGGCGTGGGCGGCGTGTGGTATTGGAACCGCTACCCGGGCGCGCGCTGCGACGTCGAGAGCGTCGACTACTCGTACTCGTTCGACGACGCCCTGCAGCAGGAATGGAACTGGAGCGAGAAGTACGCCACCCAGCCCGAGATCCTGTCCTATCTCGAACACGTCGCCGACCGCTACGATCTGCGCCGCGATATCCAATTCGGCACGCGGGTAACCGATGTCGTGCTCGACGAGACCACGCTGCACTGGCGGGTCCGCGTCGACAACGGCGCCGAGGTGACGGCGCGGTTCGTCGTACTGGCCACGGGTCCGCTGTCGAACGCCAACACCCCGGCCATCGACGGCCTGCCGACCTTCGCCGGCCGGATGTTGCACACCTCCAACTGGCCCGCCGGCGGTGTCGACCTCACCGGGCAACGCGTCGGCGTCATCGGCACCGGATCCTCTGGCATCCAAGCCATTCCGCACCTCGCCGAGCAGGCGGAGCGGTTGTACGTCTTCCAGCGCACGCCCAATTACAGTGTGCCCGCGGGCAATACGCCACTGGACGAGCAGACGCGCCGCGAGCAGAAGGCCGGGTACGCGGAGCGGCGGCGACTGTCGATGGCCAGCGGCGGCGGCTCACCGCACCGCCCCCATCCGAAGAACACCCTCGAGGTCTCCGACGAGGAGCGCCGCGACGCCTACGAAAAGCGGTGGCAGCTGGGCGGTGTGCTGTTCAGCAAGACGTTCCCGGATCAGATGGTCACCGCCGAGGCGAACGAGCCGGCGCGCCTGTTCTGGGAGGAGAAGGTGCGCGCGGTGATCGACGACCCGCGCGTCGCCGACCTGCTGATCCCGCGCGACCATCCGATCGGCGCCAAACGGATCTGCACCGACACGAACTACTACCAGACCTTCAACCGCGACAACGTCGAACTGGTGGACCTGCGCACGACACCGATCCAGCGGATCGACGCCGCGGGCGTGCACACCACCGACGCGCACTACCCGCTCGACACCCTGGTACTGGCCACCGGATTCGACGCGATGACCGGATCGGTCGCGAAGATGAATATCGTCGGCCGCGGTGGCGAAACCCTGAACGAGGCGTGGCGCGAGGGGCCGAAAACCTATCTCGGCCTGGGCATCAGCGGCTTCCCGAATCTGTTCAACCTCACCGGGCCGGGTAGTCCCTCGGTACTGGCCAATATGGTCCTGCATTCGGAACTGCACGTCGACTGGGTGGCCGATGCCATCGACTTCCTCGACCGCCGCGGCGCCGCCGCCCTGGAGGCGCGGCCCGACGCGGTTTCGGCCTGGGTGGCCGAATGCGCCGAGCGGGCCGCGAAAACTCTGATGCCGCAAGCCAATTCGTGGTACCTCGGCGCGAACGTCCCGGGTAAGCCGCGGGTGTTCATGCCCTTCGTCGGCGGGTTCGGCGTCTACGGCGAGATCATCGCCGAGGTGGCCGCGGCCGATTACAAGGGCTTCGACGTCCTCGACACCCCTTCGGATCCGACGTAATCCGACTCCGACGCAATCCGACTCCGACGCAATCCGACTCCGACGTAATCCGACAAGGCCCTCCCGTCGGCCCCGCGGTTCCCGATGCGGACCGCGGGGCCGATGTCGTGACCGGGAATTCCGCGAAATCACCGGGGCGCGAACAGATCCGTTTCGAGGATGCCCGGTTCCGCGCCGCTGCGGATGAACCATTCGGTGCCGAACGCCCGCGCGAACGCCGGCTCCGGCATCGCGAGGAAGAACGACTGCTCGTCGATCTGGCTCCGGTGCGCCCGCATGGCTTCCCGCTTGTGGTGCAGATAGGCCGACACGTCGACGGCGGTGGTCAGCATCGATTCCGGCTTCCCGAATTCGGCGACCTCACGGATATCGGGCGGCTCGATCCCCAGCGCCCCGGCCTGCTCGGCCATCTCCCTCATCCCCCGCACGGCCTCGTCGCGGTTCATGGTGCTCTGGAAAACCCGTGGGGTACCGGCGAGTTCGGCGGCACGCATCCCGACGCGGTGGACCTGGATGTGGTCGGGATGACCGTATCCGCCGTTGTCGTCGTAGACGGTGAGCACCTCGGCGTCCTCCTCGGCGAGGATCGCGGCCAGCCGCCGCGCCGCGTCCTCGACCGGAGCGGTCCAGAACGAACCGGCCGCGTCGTTGGTGGAGGTCCCCATCATTCCCGAGTCGACGTAGCCGAGGAACTCCACCCGCGCGACGCCGAGAATCTCTGCGGCGGCGTGGGTTTCGCGCACCCGCCGCTGCCACAACTGTTCGCCGTCGTCGAGGAAACCCTCCGGCACCTCCCCGTGCTCGCCGCGTGTCGCGACCACGAGAACCACTCGGTGCCCCTGCTCGTACGCCTTGCGCATCACCCCGCCGCAGGTGATCGCCTCGTCGTCGGGATGGGCGTGGAAACTGACCAACGTTGCCATGGCGCAACGCTACGTCACGGTCGCGGATGCTTCAGCCGGTCACGGCCCCGTGGGCGGCGGAACTGACCAGCTTGCGGTACTTGGCCAGCACTCCCGAGGTGTACTTCGGCGCGAGCGGCTCCCAGCCGACCTTGCGCGCGGCGAGTTCGGCCTCGTCGATCTCGACGTCGAGACTGCGGTTGGCGACGTCGAGGACGATCGGGTCACCGTCGGCGACGAAGGCGATCGGCCCGCCGTCCACGGCCTCGGGTGCGATGTGACCGACGCACAAACCGGTGGTGCCGCCGGAGAACCGGCCGTCGGTGAGCAGCAGGACGTCCTTGCCCAGGCCGGCGCCCTTGATCGCGCCGGTGATGGCGAGCATCTCACGCATACCGGGCCCGCCCTTGGGGCCTTCGTAGCGGATGACGACCACATCGCCCGCGCCGATGGTGCCGTTCTCGAGCGCGTCCATCGCGGCCCGCTCACCGTCGAAAACCCGTGCGGTGCCGCGGAAGACGTCGGAATCGAATCCGGCGCTCTTGACGACCGCGCCCTCGGGCGCGAGGGTGCCGTGCAGAATGGTCAGCCCACCCGTCTTGTGGATCGGGCGATCGAGCGGGCGGATCACGTCACCGTCGAGCCCCAGCTCGATGTGCGCCAGATTCTCGGCCATGGTCGCGCCGGTCACGGTCAGCACATCGCCGTGCAGCAGCCCCGCGTCGAGCAGGGCCTTCATCACGACCGGGATGCCGCCGACCCGGTCGACGTCGTTCATGACGTAGCGACCGAACGGCTTGAGGTCACCCAGATGCGGCACCTTGTCACCGACCCGGTTGAAGTCGGCGAGGGTCAGCTCGACTCCGGCCTCGCGGGCGATGGCCAGCAGGTGCAGCACGGCGTTGGTGGAACCACCGAGCGCCATGACGACGGTGATGGCGTTCTCGAACGCCTCGCGCGTCAGGATGTCGCGCGCGGTGATGCCGTTGCGGAGCAATCCGACCACGGCCTCACCGGACTTCCGGGCGTACTCGTCCCGGCGCCGGTCGGGCGCGGGCGGGGCGGCCGAGCCGGGCAGGCTCATGCCCAGCGCTTCGGCGGCCGAGGCCATGGTGTTGGCGGTGTACATACCGCCGCAGGCGCCTTCGCCCGGACAGATCGCACGCTCGATGCGGTCGACCTCCTCGCGGCTGATCAGTCCCTTCATGCAGGCGCCGACCGCCTCGAAGGCATCGATGATGGTGACGTCGCGGCCGTCGACATTGCCCGGCAGGGTGGAACCGGCGTAGAGGAACACACTCGCCAGGTCCAGGCGGGCGGCGGCCATCAGCATGCCCGGCAGACTCTTGTCGCAGCCGGCGAGCAGGACCGAGCCGTCGAGCCGTTCGGCCATCATGACGGTCTCGACGGAATCGGCGATGATCTCGCGGCTCACCAGGGAGAAGTGCATGCCCTCGTGGCCCATCGAAATCCCGTCCGACACCGAGATCGTGCCGAATTCCAGCGGGTAGCCACCGCCGGCGTGTACACCCTCCTTGACCGCCTTCGCCAGGCGATCGAGCGACAGATTGCACGGCGTGATCTCGTTCCAGCTGGAGGCGACGCCGATCTGCGGTTTGGCCCAGTCGTCGTCGCCCATGCCGACGGCGCGGAGCATGCCGCGGGCGGCGGTCTTCTCCAGCCCGTCGGTGACGTCGCGGGAGCGAGGCTTGATGTCGTGCGACCTGTCGCGATCGTGTGCCATGCGGCAAGCCTACGACCGGCGCAAACCCCGGGCCGGTTGGCCGGCTCCCGGCGCGTGGCGCGGCGAGAGCGTTCGGCGCACAGTCGTCCACTCAATGAACGAGCGGATCCGACGACGGTGCGGCATATCCGGCAGCGTCGTCCGATTCAGGGGAACCTCGAGAATCCTGTGTATCCGCGTGCGACGGTGGTATACCAGCCCCCGTAGACACAGGCATTTCGAGTGTACGGATGTACACGGAAGTGAGGGCTTCCATGGATCTGCTGAAATGGAGTAAACGGCCTGCCGCCGATGTCAGCGCCAAGAAGCCGCGCGTCAACATCGTGCGCGGGCTGGTGGCGCGGGCCACCACGCCACTGCTTCCCGACGACTACCTCCGCCTGGTCAATCCGCTCTGGACCGCCCGCGAGCTCCGCGGCAAGGTCGTCGACGTCGTCAAGGAGACCGCCGATTCGGCCACCGTCACCATCCGTCCCGGCTGGGGTTTTCCGACCACGTACACCCCCGGTCAGTACGTCGGCATCGGCCTGCAGATCGGTGGCCGCTGGCATTGGCGTTCGTATTCGCTGACCTCGATCGGCGCGACCGGTGACAAGACCATCTCGATCACGGTGAAGGCGAATCCCAACGGGTTCCTGTCGACACATCTGGTCGACGGCGTGGAGCCGGGCACCGTGATCCGGCTGGCGGCGCCGAAGGGCGATTTCCATCTCCCGGAGCCGGTGCCGGACAAACTGCTGTTCGTCACCGCGGGCAGCGGGATCACGCCGGTGATCGCGATGCTGCGCGCCCTCGCGACCCGTGAGCAGGCGCCCGACATCTGCCACATCCATTCGGCCCCCACCCGCGACGACGTCATCTTCCTGGACGAGATGCAGAGCCGGGCCGCGGAGACCCCCGGCTACGACCTGACTCTCCAGCTCACCCGGGAGATGGGCAATTTCGATGCCGCACGACTCGACGAATGGGTGCCCGACTGGCGCGAACGCCACTGCTGGGCGTGTGGCCCACCGGCGCTGCTCGACGAGATGGAATCGCACTACGAGGCCGGCGGACTGCGCCACCGCCTGCACACCGAGCGATTCACCATCGCCCGCACCGACCACGGCGGTGAGGGCGGCACGGTGTACTTCGCCGCGTCCGGGAAGAAGGCGGAGATCGACGGCGCCACAACACTTCTCGAAGCAGGAGAAGAACTGGGCATCGGAATGCCCTTCGGATGCCGGATGGGCATCTGCCAAACGTGTGTCGTCCCGCTGGCGGGGGGATACGTGCGCGATCTGCGCACCGGCGCGGAACGACGCGAAGGAGAACGAATCCAGACATGCATCAGCAGCGTGTCCGGAGAATGCACCCTCGATCTGTAGGAGCCCTTATGGCCATCACCGATATCGACGCCTACGCCCATCTGACCCCCGAGGACATCGAGGCGCTCGGCGCCGAACTCGACACCATCCGCCGCGATATCGAGGAGTCCCGCGGCGAACGGGACGCCCGCTACATTCATCGCACCATCGCCCTGCAGCGTGCCCTGGCCGCCGGCGGCCGGGTGACGCTGATGTTCAGCAACCGCAAGGTCGCGTGGCTGGCCGGCACGGCGATGCTCGCGCTGGCCAAGATCATCGAGAACATGGAGCTCGGCCACAATGTGATGCACGGGCAATGGGATTGGATGAACGATCCGGAAATCCACTCCTCGTCGTGGGAGTGGGACACCACCTGCCCGAGCGTGCAGTGGAAGCATTCGCACAATTTCGTCCACCACAAGTACACGAATGTCGTCGGAATGGACGACGATGTCGGCTACGGAATCCTGCGGGTGACCCGGGACCAGCGGTGGGAGTGGTGGAACGTCGGAAATCCGGTGTACAACCTGATATTGGGGACCTTGTTCGAGTGGGGCGTCGCGCTGCACCACCTCGAGGTGGAGAAGATCCGCCGCAAGGACAAGACCTGGCGGCAGGCGTTCCGGGATCTGCGCATCATCGGAACGAAGGTCGGCAAACAGGCGGCCAAGGATTATCTGATCTATCCGGCGTTGTCGGGGCGCAACTGGAAGACGACGCTGACCGCCGACGCCACCGCCAATCTCATTCGCAACTACTGGGCCTACATGGTGATCTTCTGCGGCCACTTCCCCGACGGCGCGGAGAAATTCACCACCGAGGAAGTCGCGGAGGAGGATCAGCCGCGCTGGTATCTGCGACAGATGCTGGGGTCGGCGAACTTTCGCGCCGGGCCGGTCATGCGTTTCATGAGCGGTAACCTCAGCCATCAGATCGAGCATCACCTGTTCCCCGACCTGCCGAGCAACCGGTACGAGGAGATCGGCGTCCGGGTCCGGGAACTGTGCGACAAATACGACCTGCCGTACACGACCGGTTCGCTCGGGCACCAATACCTGCAGTCGTTCCGGACGATCGCGAAACTGGCCCTGCCCAACGCGCTGCTCACCGCGACCTCCGACGATGCTCCGGAGACCGCCTCCGAGTTGCGGTTCGCGATCCGCGACGGCATGCGCGCGCATTTCGGTGTCGACCCCGAGACCGGCAAGCGCCGGGGGCTGCGCACGGCGCTGCGCGAACTGAAGCAGGCGCCGGTGCGGTCGGCATCCTGAACGCGCGGTGAGGACAACTCCTATCGAAGGCCGGACCGCCGCCGGGACGAGGCCCGGCAGCGGTCCGGTGTTCGATGCCGGTCAGCCGACGTCGTAGACGCAACTCAGCCGGCCGTCGGGCAGTTGCTCGAATTTCCGCAATTCGAGCGGATGGCGAGCACTCGCGGCCGCGAACAGGGCCGGGCCTTTTCCCGCGATGAGCGGGTAGACGATCAGGCGAATCTCGTCCACCAGGCCCGCGTCCAGGGCGGCGGCGGTGAGGGCGGCGCCGCCCATGAGGTAGATGTCTCGTCCGGGTTGCGTCTTCAGGGCCGCGACCTCGTCGAGGCCGCGCAGGAATCGCGTAGTCGGCCACGCGGCCGCACTCCGCGTCGTCGAGACGACGTAATGCGGTGTGCGGCGGGCGAATTCGACCCATTCGAGCTCGCCCGGGGTCGGCGTCGCACCGGTCTGGGGCAGGGGCTCGTCCGGGTGGTCGCCGATCGCCGTCCAGTACGGCTCATAGCCGTCGTACATCCGGCCGCCGAGCACACAGGCGTCGATCTGCGGGCTCAGGCCGTAATCATCGGACCAGCCGTGCACCCAGTCCGCATATCCCTGCGCCCCTTCGTATTTCCCGTCCACCGAGATCTTCATCGCGGCGATGAGCTTGCGCATGCTGCTTCTTCTTTCGTTCGGTCGAGGTGTGGGGACATCCGCCGGTGGGATCACGGCAGCGCCGTCAGCCCCTCGGCGGTGAGCCGATAGGCCGCCGCGGGGTCGCCGCTGCCGGCGAGTTCGAGCAGGGCCGCGCCGGCGATCTCGGGAGTCAGCGGCGCACCCAGGCGATCGAGGTACTCCTGCGCGCTCCGGCCGGAGCGGGCCGCGTAGGCGCGCACCGCGGGCAGGCCGAGGCTCGTGGCCGGAGTGAGCTGCGGCAGGACCGCCGTGAACGTGAGGTCCGCGCCGGCGCGCCGGGCCTCGTCCTGGGCGTAGCCGGTGATGAACCGCTGTGTCGCCTTGGCGCCGGCGTACCCGCCGCTGAGCGGCGAACCGTTGACGGCGGCGCCGCTGCTGACGACGATCACGCGGCCTCCGGGCGGCAGCGGAGTCAGCAGCGCTTCGCGCAACCAGTGAAAGGCGATGCGCACGTCGGTATTCCAGTTCGCCGAGAACGTCTCCCAGGTGTGGTGGTGCAGCGGCCGCATGAGCGGGGCGGCGCCCGCCACGAGGATCAGGGTCTCCGGGCGGTGGCGGTCGAGCAGCGCTCCCGGCACGGCCGGATCGGACGCGTCGGCGACCTCGATGTCGATGCCGGGAGTCTCGCCGGCCAGTTCCCGCAGCGCGGACTCCGTGCGCGCCACCGCCACGACCGCCGCACCGGCGCGCGCGAACGCGACGGCGATGCCCCGGCCCAGGCCACGGCTGCCACCGACGACCATCGTGCGGCGGGACGCGGTCACGACGCCACCGCCACGGCCTGTACGGAGGCGGCGTTCGCTCGCTCCAGGCTCTTGACGACACCGTCGTCCCACCCGGCCGCGATCGATGCGGACATCGGGTCGGGGAAGATCTCTTCGCGGCCGTCCGCGAGACCGGACAGAATGGCGCGGGCGGCCAGAGTGGTGGGGACAGACATGATGGTGCTCCTACTCGGTGTATTCGATGTGTCCACCTGTGTGACGCACGCCGGCCCGATCCGTCATCGGTGGCGGCGGCGCGTCACCGCCGACAGCACGAGCGGCTCGGACCCGGGATTGAGCAGCCGTCGCACCGGCACGACGGCGGGCGCGAGGACCGCTCCGGCGGCGAATCGGGCCCGCCGGCCGCCGCGGCATTCCAGCTCCAATTCGCCGCTGGTCACCACGACAAGGACGTCGGCCCAGTCGGCGGCGACGTAGTCGAGTGCGTCCCCCGGCTGCAGAACCACGCTCCAGCGCCGCACTCGCCGAGAGTCCATCAGCTGTGGGACGGCAAGGCGGGAGGCAACGCGAACGCGGCGAACAGCTCCGGCTGGTGGAACAGGGCGATCTCGGTCAGTGAATCACCGTCGACGGTCAGCACCCCGATGGCGAAGGCATCGAACGTGTCCGCGCCCGGTTCGCGCCAGTACAGTCCGAACGCCGGTTGCCGGTTGGCGGCCGTCGGCAGGAGCCGCCAGCCGCTGCCCATCTCGCCGAAGACGTGGTCGGCCAGAAACGCGCCGATGTCGCGGCGACCGGCGAACCAGACCGTGCCCGGCGGCATGATCAGCGCGGCGTCCTCGCGCAGCAGGGCGACGAGTGCGGCCGGATCCGCGCTCTCCCACGCGGTGATCAGCTTCGCCAGCGCCCGGCGTTCGGACGCGGTCGACTCCGGTCGCCACCGATCACGTTGTGCGGGAAGGTGTTCCGACAGCGTGGCATGGGCCCGTTGCAGCGCGCTGTTGACCGCCGCCCGGCTGACTCCCAGGGCGGCGGCGGTGTCGGCCACCGACCAGTCCAGCGTGTCCCGCAGGATCAGAACGGCGCGCTGGCGCGCGGGCAGGCGCTGGATCGCGGCCAGGAACGCGAGCTCGATCGTCTCCCGGGCGGTGACGACCGCCTCCGGTTCCTCCCCCGTGGCGGCGCCCCCGTCCAGCAGCCGATCGGGATAGGGCTGCAGCCACGGCACGTCCACCGAGACCAGCTCGTAGCGATGCGGATCCGCCGGGCCGGCCAGATCGACCGGCCACGCTCGCGCCTTGCGCCGCCGCAGCGCATCCAGGCAGGCATGGGTCGCGATGCCGTACAACCAGGCACGCAGCGGAGCGCGGCCCGCATAGGAGTCCAGCCGGGACCACGCCCGCACCAGGGTCTCCTGCACCGCGTCCTCGGCATCCTCGACCGAACCGAGCATGCGATAGCAATGCACCTGCAGCTCATGCCGCAACGGCTCGACCAGCTGCGCGAACGCGATCTGGTCACCGTCGCGCGCTGCCTCCACCTTCTGATCCATATCTGTATGACGCATCCGGGCCCCATCGTTCATCGGTCTGCCGAAAACATCAGTAGGCACTTTCACATGTGCCGGCCACGACCACCGGGCGCCATGCCCGGGGCCGCCGAACTGCCGGTGGGCGTGATCGGCTGCGGTATGTCCGGCCCGCTGAATCAGCATGCGGGAGGCGGGATTCCGTTCCTCGTGATCGAGAAGAACCGGGCTCAACCCCTTTTCCGCCTCATCGGCCAATGGCGATCGATCCGCGCACCGGACCCGGACGAGTACGAAATCGATTGAGCCGCGACACTACTCGGACATATGACCAGGTGAGGCGGCGTTGCGATCGCCTGGTGCACGGTGTGGGATGCCTCACGACGTGAGTCGGCGAATTCCGGTTTAGCCGTGACCGGAACCGGTCAATCTGCACACGACGTCCTCGGCTCTATACGCAGGGCCGGTTCGCCGTGTGTCGGTAGAAGAGGTCACGCCAATCCATGGCTCCCATCCCCACTGGCCGCAACGACAACGATCCAACCGCCTATGTCGCGGTGCGGAATGCGTTGTCGCAGGCCTTCGAACTGGTCGACGCGATGCTGCGGTCCGATTACGCGGACCCGGAAGGCCCCGGCGCCGAACTCCCCGGCGCCGAAGCGGTATCCGTCACGCAACTCCGAGCGCGCGGCGGTCGCGGTAGCAATCTCGCCCTGTTCCCCCGTGGCGCCGGTCTGCTCCAGCGCGTCGAGCGGGCGGTGCAGCGCTGCATCGGTCATACCCAGCTGCGCAGCATCGTCGCTGTCACCGGGTCGGCGGACCAGGTACCGGACGCGGTGGCCGACCAGGCCGAAGCCGTGGTCGCCGACACCGTCGCCGCTGTCGTCGCGCATGCGGGCGCCGCGGCGGTCGTCGTCACCGTCACCGTGGCCGACGTTCTCACTCTCACCATCGACACCCTGGACACCACCGGCACCACCACCGCCGACGCACTTCCCACGGCCACCGTGGCGACCGTGCACGCGCGGGCCCGCGACGTCGGCGGCTGCTGCCGGGTCTTTCCCGGCGGCCGGGTCTCCTGGACCGCACCGCTGCCGCCGCACGGCAAGGACGCCACGGTCCATCCGATCATGTTCTGACGCGGTGTGATTCGCCCGGCGGGTCAGGGCTGCGGTTGCTGCCGGGTGAGCGTGTCGCGCAGGTGGTCGCGTTCGACGGTCAGGGCGGTGTTGCGGGCGCGCAGGGCGCTGTTGTCGTCTTCGAGGTCGAGAATCCGCGCGATGGCCGACAGATGGATGCCCTGCCGGGTGAGCGCGGTGATGCGCTGGAGTCTGGCGAGGTCGTCACCGCTGTACCGCCGGGTCCCGCCCGCGCTCCGCGCGGGGGTGATCAGACCGTGTTGCTCGTAGAGGCGCAGGGTGTGGATTTCGATACCGGCGAGCTCGGCGGCCACCGATATCGAATACACCGCCCGGTCCGACCCCGGCAGATGTCCCTCGCGCCGATCCGAACCCATCCTGCTCCCTTCTCCGTGCGGCAACCAGTTTATCTCTCACTACTCCTTGCACTCTCCTGGCCCGAGTGCTAAATAAATCTGTGTCAGATAACAGAGGTTATCTGAGGTTCCTTCGAGCGATAAAGGAGTGAACTGAGGTGGCGACCATGCTGATGCGCACCGATCCGTTTCGCGATCCGGACCGTTGGACGCAGCAGGTGTTCGGCACGCAGGCCCGACCGGTAGCGATGCCGATGGACGCCTGGCGCGAGGATGACGAGTTCGTGGTGGAGTTCGATCTACCCGGCATCGACCCCGATTCGCTGGGTGTGGACATCGAACGCAACGTGGTCACGGTGCGGGCGTCGCGCCCCGAGCACGATTCGGGCCGGTCGATGATCGTGGCCGAACGCGTTCGCGGGGTGTTCCGGCGTCAGGTGATGCTGGGTGACAGCCTCGACACCGATCACATCCGCGCCGACTACCGCGACGGCGTACTCCGGTTGCGAATCCCGGTGGCGGACAAGGCCAAACCACGCAAGATCAGCGTCGACCGGGTCGACAGCGAGCGGCAGGCGATCACGGTCTGATCGCTGCACGGGTGGGCCCGGTCGGCTGCGGCTTCCGGGCCCACCCGTGCGCGAGGAGCCCGTCACGACCGTTTTCCCGACCGTATCGATCAGTCCTGGACTTCTCCCCCATGCCGATGACGATTACGACCGCCTCGCCTCTCGACCACACTCGCGACCTCGATCCCGATGCGGTCGTGCGGTGGCCCGACCCCAGCCCCCTGCAATCGGGGTGGGACACCGTCATGCGTGCCACCCGCCGCGCCGACAACGACACCGAGAGGAGGAAGTTCGCATGCCGATAGCTCTCACGCTGGCCGGCGGCGCCGGTATCGCCGCTGCCGTCACCATCGCGTACGCCACCGTCGCGGCGACCTATTGGTGGGAGATGCGCACCTGCCGGCCCGACTCCAGCGGCGAGTAACCGGGCGAATTCGTTGCTCCGATGGCTATGCTCGGTGCGACTGGGGCGTCGGCGAGTTCGGGGCGGTCGTCGGCGCCGCGCTGACCACGAGTGACCGAGGAGCCCCGGTGACCGTCATTCACAACCTGCCCGCGCACGTGCTGTTCGTCCATTTCGTCGTGGTCTTGGTGCCGTTGACCGCGATCCTGGAAATCGTGTGCGCGCTGTGGCCGGCCGCGCGCCGGGGAAATCTGATGTGGCTGACACTGGTGCTGGCCGTGATCGTCATGGTCCTGACGCCGATCACCATTCACGCCGGCCAATGGCTGTACAACCTGCGCCGCAATCCCGACGAAATCCTGCGCGAGCACGCCGAACGCGGCGAGACGATGCTCTACTTCGCCATCGCCCTGCTGGTCGTCGCGCTGGTGTTGACCGGCCTTCACCTCGCCGAACGCCGCGGCGCCGACCTGCGCACCCTCGCCACGATCACCGTCGTCGTGCTCGCCGTGGTCGTCGGCATCGCCTCGATCGTGCAGACCTACCGCGTCGGCGATGCCGGGTCCCAATCGGTGTGGGGCGACGAGATCGCACGTCTGCAGAAGGCCCGCGGCGACTGACCGACGCCGCTCCGGCACTGCCGCCGTCGCGCGGTCAGCGGCCCGCCGACGTCACCATTCGGGCGCGGCGGGTGAGGGTCGCTCCGATGCCGTCCGCGGCCGCACGCACCGATGCCACATGACTTTCCGGATGGAATCGGTGCGACGCGCCCGCGATGCTGATCGCCGCGACCACGGTGTCGGCCTCACGCACCGGCGCCGCCACGCACACCAATCCCGGTGCCGATTCCTCGAATTCGTAGGCCACGCCCTCGGCGGCGATCCGGTCGAGTTGCGTGCGCAAGGTGCCGGGCAGCACGATCGTGCGGGGAGTGTGGGCGCGGAGCGGGCCGGTCAGCACGCGATCGCGCAGCGACCGATCCGCATGAGCGAGCAGCGTTTTCCCGATCGCCGTGCAATGCACCGGCATGCGGCCGCCGATCCGCGACGGCGCACTCGCTTGGCGCCGGCCGCCGATCTTGGTCAGATACACCACGTCCGTCCCGTCGAGGACACCCAGATGCACGGTCTCGTGGATGCGTGCGTTCAGTTCCTCGAGGAACGGGATCGCGACCTCGAGCAGACTGCGCTCCACGGACGCGCGCATTCCGAGTTCGAACAGGTGGCCGCCGAGGCGATAGCCGGCTTCGGTCCGTTCCAGTAGCCGGACGGTGACCATATCCGCCAGCACCCGGTGCAGGGTGCCCTTCGGCATCCCGGTGCGCCGGCCGATCTCGGCCAGGCTCAGGACGCCGTCGTCGATCGAGAACGATTCGAGGACGGCCATCACCTTGCCCAGCACGGTCGAACCGTCCACCGGCCGTGCGCCGATCCTCGCCGACTCCGCGGTACTCACCCCACCGAGCGTACTCGACGTTCCGCTCAGTGGAACGAAAAGCTGGTGCGGCACCTGCTCCGACGCGACAGTGAAGGCTCTCCCCCTCACCTACTACGCCAGGACATTGGATGCCGACACCACGACTCGACGACCGAACCGCCGCGGCCACGACCGCCGCGGCACACCGGCTCAGCACCGCGGCTCGCACCGCCACCCCCTGCCGCCCCGTGCGTGACCTGATCGGGTCGGACGACGTCGCCGCCGCCTACGCGGTGCAGGCGCAGTCGACCGCCGAACGGGTCGCGGCGGGCGCCACGATCGTCGGCCGCAAGATCGGCCTGACCTCACCGGCGGTGCAACAGCAACTCGGTGTCGGCCAACCCGATTTCGGCGTCCTGTTCGACGACATGCAATTCCGGCAGGACACCCCCATCCCCGCGAGCCGCCTGCTGCAACCCAAGGCCGAAGCCGAGGTCGCGTTCGTGCTCGCGCACGACCTCGCCGACGGTCCGCTCGACGACGAGCAGGTGCGCGCCGCGGTGGACCACGCCGTGGCCGCACTGGAAATCGTCGACAGCCGAATCGCCGACTGGGACATCACCTTCGGCGATACCGTCGCCGACAACGGCTCGAGCGGACTGTTCGTCCTCGGATCGCAGCGCCGCACCCTCGACGAGTTCGAACCCGTGTCGGTGCGGATGACCATGTCCATCGACGGCGCCGAGGTGTCCACCGGGACCGGCGCGGCCTGCCTGGGTGACCCGCTGCGCGCGCTGGCATGGCTGGCGCGCACCGCCCGCGAATTCGGCGAACCGCTGCGCGCGGGCCAGGTGATCCTGTCCGGTGCGCTCGGCCCGATGGCCGCGATCACCGCCCCCGCAACCGTCACGGCCGACATCTCCGGGCTCGGCTCGGTGACCGCCGTCTTCATCGAGGAGTGACAACCATGAGCGACACACGTGGCGCCGTCAAGGTGGCCGTCATCGGATCGGGCAATATCGGCACCGATCTGATGATCAAGGTGATCCGGCATTCGACCGTCCTGGAAATGGGCGCGATGGTCGGCATCGATCCGGAATCCGACGGCCTCGCCCGCGCCCGGCGGCTGGGCGTGCCCACCACCGCCGACGGTGTGCAGGGGCTGCTTCGGCTGCCGAACTTCGACGAGATCGAGGTGATCTTCGACGCGACCTCGGCCAAGGCGCACGCGGCCCACGCGGCGATCCTCGAGCCACTGGGTAAACGCCTGGTCGATCTCACCCCGGCGGCGCTGGGCCCGTTCGTCGTCCCGGCGGTGAACCTGGACGAACACCGGCACGCCACCAACGTCAACATGGTCACCTGCGGCGGGCAGGCCACCATCCCGATCGTCGCCGCGGTCTCCCGCGTCGCACCGGTCCCCTACGCCGAGATCGTCGCGTCGATCGCCTCGAAATCCGCCGGCCCGGGGACGCGGGCGAACATCGACGAGTTCACCGAGACCACCGCGCATGCGGTGCGGACCGTGGGCGGGGCCCGCCGGGGCAAGGCGATCATCATCCTCAATCCGGCCGAACCGCCGCTGGTCATGCGGGACACCGTGCTGTGCCTGACCACGGCTCCGGACGCCGCCACGCAGGAGGCGATTCGCGCATCGATCGAGGAGATGATCGCGCAGGTCGCCACCTATGTGCCCGGCTACCGGCTCAAACAGCAGATCCAGATCGCCCCGATTCCTTCCGACCAGCCGGTGCACACCCTGCAGCCCGCCGACGGCGGGCCCGCGCCCACGCATCAGGTGAGCGTCTTCCTGGAAGTGGAGGGTGCGGCGCACTACCTGCCCGCCTACGCGGGAAATCTCGACATCATGACCTCCGCGGCGATGCGCTACGCCGAATCGGTCGCCGACACGATCGCCGCCCCGGCAGAACAGGGAGCCTCGCGATGACCACGCAACTGTTCATCCAAGACGTCACCCTTCGCGACGGCATGCACGCCGTGCGCCACCGCATCACTCCCGAGGACGTCGGCGCGATCGTGGCGGCGCTGGACGCGGCGGGCGTCGACGCCGTCGAGGTCGCCCACGGGGACGGGCTCGCCGGCGGCAGCCTGAACTACGGCCCCGGCAGCAATACCGACTGGGAGTGGATCGAGGCCGCGGCCGACAACCTCACCCATGCCCGGCTGACGACCCTGCTGCTGCCCGGCATCGGCACCATCGAGCATCTCGAGCAGGCCTATCGGCTCGGCGTCCGCTCGGTGCGCGTGGCCACCCACTGCACCGAGGCCGACGTCTCCGCCCAGCACATCGGCAAGGCCCGCGAACTCGGCATGGACGTCTCCGGCTTCCTGATGATGTCGCATATGGCCGAACCCGACCAGCTCGCCGAGCAGGCCAAGCTGATGGAAAGCTATGGCGCACACTGCGTTTACGTCACCGACTCGGGTGGCCGGCTGACCCTGAACGGCGTCCGAGACCGGGTGCGCGCCTACCGCCGCGTCCTCGATCCGGCCACCGAGATCGGCATCCACGCGCACGAGAATCTCTCGCTGTCGGTCGCCAATTCCGTTGTCGCCGTGGAGGAAGGCGTCACCCGCGTGGACGCCTCGCTCGCCGGGCACGGCGCGGGGGCGGGCAACTGCCCGATCGAACCGTTCGTCGCCGTCGCCGACCTGTACGGCTGGAAGCACAACTGCGATCTGTTCGCCCTCCAGGACGCCGCCGACGATCTGGTGCGGCCGTTGCAGGATCGCCCGGTGCGAGTGGACCGCGAAACGCTCACCCTGGGCTACGCCGGTGTGTATTCCTCGTTCCTGCGCCACGCCGAAGCGGCGGCGCAACGCTACGGATTGGACGCCCGCACCATCCTGCTCGAGGTCGGCCGGCGCGGATTGGTCGGCGGCCAAGAGGATCTCATCGTCGACATCGCCCTGGATCTGCTGGGTGAATCCAGCACCGCGACCGCCTGAACCCCGAAGGGCCACCGAGTACGAACTACTCGGTGGCCCTTCGGTTTTCGCAAGCGTGCGGTGGACATATCCGGGCGGCGGCATCGTGGCCGCGGATGCCGATCGGAGCACGGCGGCGAATGGCTCGCGGAGCGCATCGGGGCGCCCCGCGAGCCGCGTGAGTGCCGGATTCAGTGCCCGGCGACGAAGCCGGCGACGAGCCGGTTGAACTCCTCGGCGTGCTCGATCATCGCCCAGTGCCCGCAGCGGTTGAGCAGCACCGCGCGGCTGTCGGGAATGTGCGCCAGCAGGAACAAGGTGTTCTCGTAGGAGACCACTCGATCGTCCTTGCCGTGAACGAGCAGTGTGGGAGCCGAGATCTCGCCCAGCCTCGAGCGATCGACCCACTCCGGGATCGGCGTACCGGCGGCCAATCCCGCCACATAGTTGCGCAGATGCTCGGGACGCGCCAGCGCCGCGTCGGAACGCGCCTCGACCAGCTCCGGGGTGGCGAAGCGCGCCTTGTCGAAGGTCATCACCTCCACCAGGCGACGCATATTTTCCGGGGAAGGATCCTGGTACGCCGCGATCAGGACCTTCAGCCCTTCGGAGGGGCCGTCGCCGGCGCCGAACAGGGTCGGCATCTTGCCGATCGGCGGGCCCATGGTGATCAGATGGCTGACCCGTTCGGGATGGTGGATCGCCAGCCGCAGCGACGTGTGACCACCCATCGAATTGCCGACGAAGGCCGCCTTCTCGATCCCGACCGCGTCCAGGAATTGCACCGCCGCGCCGAGGTGGTCGAGCCGGTCGATAGTGACCGCGTCCGATTCGCCCCAACCGGGCATATCGACGGCGTAGACGTGGAACCGTTCGGCCAGTCCGGGGATGTTGCCGGCGAAGTTGGACCAGCCGGTGGCCCCGGGACCGCTGCCGTGCAGGAGCACGATCGGCTGCGCGTCGGCGGGTCCGGCCTCGTAGTAGCGCAGTGTCCAATCGGGGGTGGCGACCGTGCGGGCCGCCGACTCCTGTGTGATCGTCATCAGTGGGTCGTCTCCTCGTGTGCGATATTCGTGAACGGCGCCCGGCCGAGCAGATCGTGGACCGTCTCGGGCGCGCGATGACCCCAGCTGTGCAGCCGGTCGAGGGTGCGCACCTGCCAGGTGTCGTCGTCGATGAGCAGTCCGCCCCAGCCGTATTCGATCGAGAAACCCGACGGCGTGCGGACGTAGAAACTGAACATGTTGTCGTTCGGGTGCATCCCCAGCGTCATCTCGAACGGCTGCGCGGCGTCGAGGCAGCGGTCGTAGGCCGTACCCACGTCGCGAATGTCGCTGACCTCGATCATGAAGTGGTGGGTGCGTTTCGGATGCGGCATCTCACCGAACGCGACCGAATGATGACGCGGATTGCAGTGCAGGAAGATCAGGTCGGCGAAGACGCCGGGGGCCAGTTCCTCGACGATGGTGTCGCTGACGCGGAAGCCGAGCAGCCCCTCGTAGAAGGCCATGTAGTCCGCCCGGGCCACGCCGCGGGCGAGCAATACCTGATGGCCGGCGCCGCCGGTGCCGGTGACGAACGAGCCGAGCAGCACCTCGGATCGGAACGGCGTCGGCGCGTCGGCGAATCCGGTGACCAGTTCGATGCGGTTGCCCATCGGATCGGTGGTCAGCACGATCCGGTCGACATGGCGGGAATCGGCAAGTGCGGCATCGCCTTCGGTGACCTGCGCACCGGCCGCCCGCAGCGTCGCCGCGAGCCGGTCGAGCGACTCCTCCGAGTCGACCTCGTACCCCGAGGCGACCAGATCGTCGGCGGGGCCGCGCTGAATGCGCCAGCGGAAGGCCCGCTCATCGGTGCGCAGGACGAGACGGTCGGCGTCCTCGTCGGCGAGTTGCATACCGAGCAGATCGCAGGCGAAATGCCGCCAGGCGGCGAGATCACTCGCCTCGTAGACGACGTAGGCGAGTTCTTTCACTCCGGACATGGTGAATGCTCCTGATACGGGCGGGTTTTCGGCAGGTGGGTGCGGCGAGGCCGTGCACGTCGTCGGCCGCCACGAAGCGATCGGGACGCAGCGCGACGGCACGGCTGCCGTACCGCCGCAGCCATGGGCCCAGGACGTCGTCGAGGTCGACCAGATCGTCGCGGCCGCGGGTGTGGACGGTGCGCGGGCGCACCGCGACGTAGCGGGCGCCGAGTGCATCCCAGCCGGCCTTCTCCTCGGGGGTGAGCAGGCCGGCCGGGTCGAGATCGTCGCCGAGCAGTACGAATCCGTCGCCGAGCAGGTCGTCGAGCCGGGTCATACGCCCGGCCGTATCGCCGACGATCGGCTGGGGCACCATCCGGCCGATGATGCTGGCGTCGGCGATCTCGCCCCGGAGCCATCCGGCGGTCAGGGTGGGCGGGGCGGTCAGGGGCGGTTCGTGCGGGGTGACCAGGCCCTCGGGGACGGCGTTCATCGCATCGATCTCCGCCTGGGTGGCCTCCTGTTTGATGACCCGGCCCAACTGCACGGCCAGATTCGTATAGGACGCCGCGTTGGGCCGGCGCTCGGCCTCGTACGTCGCCAGCCAGGCCTCCGGCAGCGCGCCGCGCAGCACCCGGCCGAGCTTCCAGCCCAGGTTGTGCGCGTCGCGCATCCCTGTCTGCATGCCGGCCCCCGCCCAGGGCGGCATCAGATGCGCCGCATCGCCCACCAGGAAGATCCGGCCGTTGCGCCAGGTGTCGGCCATCCGGACGTGGTGGCGGTAGAACGCGTATCGGTGGATGTCGACGTCGTCCGCGGTGACCCCGATCGCCTCGAGCAGCGGCCAGACCTCGGCCGCGGTCGGGAAGTCCGCCTCGGCCTCCCCGTGCATGAGGGGCAGCTCCCAGCGGTGATTGCCACCCGAGAGCGCGATGTCGACCACCGGGCGCTTGCGGTCGGTCCAGAAGGTGAGCACGTCACGGTCGGGCCACCAGCGCCGCACCGCGCAGTCGACGACGATCCAGAGCGTCTCGGCGGTGTCGCCGTCCAGATTCGCGCCGATCCAGCCGCGCGTGCGCGAGGAGCCGCCGTCGGCGCCGATGGCGTAGCGAACGCGGCAGGTGCGGGACTGCCCGGTCTCGGGATCGGTGGTCGTGACGGTCACGCCCGTCTCTTCCTGGTCGATGCCGGTCACCTCCGCGCCGTACCGGACCGACAACAGATCGCCGTATTCTGCTCCGGCCGAACGCAATTCGGCCTCCATCGTCGGCTGGTAGATGTTGTAGAACCGCGATCGGGACCCGAGCGTGCTCGGCGGATGTTCGATCCGCATGACCTCCTCGCCGCCGTAGGTGACCCAGCGCAGCATTCGCTGCGGGTCGATCACCTTCTCGATCCGCTCGTCGATGCCGAGACTCTGGAAGATGCGCATCGTCCAGTCGTTGACCGTGACGGCGCGGGCGCGCGGGTAGATGTCGCGGTCGCGCTCGAAGGCCACGACCGAGGCGCCCTGCCGGGCGAGGGTGAGCGCGGCGATGACGCCGGACGGGCCGTATCCGATGATCGCGACGTCGGCGTCGAAATCCTGACTCATGGGGTCTCCCGGTATCGCCGATCGGACACTTTCGGACCGATCGTTCCATTCCTTGCAGCCAGCGTCACATGTGACCGCGGACACTGCCAGCGGATTCCGCAGCGCAGAACGGGCCCGCGCAGCGGCACTCGCTCGGAGACGTGCTTTTAGGCTGGCGCGCATGGAGTCCACGCACCCTCGCGCCCCGATCGCCCCACCGGCCGGCAATCGGCGCGGGCGCCGTTCGCGGGCGGAGATCCTCGACGCGGCGTCCCGCCTGATGGCCGAACGCGGGTACGCCGCCACCACCATCTCGGTATTGAGCGCGGAGACCGGACTACCGAAGAGCGCGATCTACCACCACTTCCACTCCAAGAGCGGCCTGCTGTCGGCGGTGATGGCACACGGCGCCTACGACTTCTACCGCGCGATGGCCCAGGCGCAGGCGACACCTCCGAACGGCGGCACCGCCCGCGAGCGGCTGGGCTGGTTCCTCCAGCGCACCGAGGAGGTATTCCTGTCCAAGGCCGATTTCCTGCGGCTGCACCTGATCCTGCTCATGAGCGCCGAGGCGGCCGACGCCGAGGTGGGCGCGATGATCGAGCAGGTCCGCACGGACGGGCGCAGACATATGAATCGCATGATCGCCCAGTCGTTCGTCGCCGAGGGGCCCGCCATCGCACAGGCGGTCGCGGACGAACTGGACTACTTCGGCATGGCGGGCTTCGACGGCGCCTTCATCGCCTGGCAGGCCGACCCCGCACGCGGCCTCACCGGGCAGCTCGCACAGCTCGCCGACGCCCTCGCCGCGCTGGGTGCGCGGATCGTCGCTACCCGGCGCGGCTGATATCGGCCGCTGTCACGACAATTCGCGTCCCAGCGCCGCGGCCGCGGAGCGAAGCGCGGCGACATACCGCGGCAGCGACCGCTTCTCGTATCGGACACTCGGCATCGAGACCGACAACGCCGCGACAGCGGCGCCACTGCCGTCGCGCACCGCCACCCCCACCGCCACCACGCCCCGTTCGGAGCGGCCGTCGTTGACCGCGAATTCGTTGTGGCGGATCTTCGCCAGCTCGGCATTCAGTTGCCCCAGGTCGGGTGGTGGCTCGGGCCGTTCGGTGAAGCGTTCGGGCGCATAGAGCGCCGCGATCTCGGACGACGGCAGCTCGGCGAGCAGCACCAGCCCGCCGGAGGTGCGCTGCGCGGGAAAGACCATCCCCTCCCGGCTGCCCACCCGCAGCGCCTGACCGCATTCGACACTGGCGACGAATCGGACGGTATCGGCGGTCTGGACGGTCAGGTTGGCGGACTCGCCGAGTTGATCGACGAGCCGACGCAGCTGCGGCAGCGCGGCCGTGCGCAGCCGGGAGGCCGCCGACCGGGAATGCGCGGCGAGCTCGAGCAGCGGACCGACGCGGTAGGCCCGATCGGAGTCCTGCACCGCGAAGTCGCGATACACCAGCATCTGCAG
Source organism: Nocardia africana NBRC 100379 (assembly GCF_001612635.1). GTDB lineage: Bacteria > Actinomycetota > Actinomycetes > Mycobacteriales > Mycobacteriaceae > Nocardia > Nocardia africana. The sequence continues at coordinate 49,316 of NZ_BDAV01000008.1, forward strand.
TAGCCGGTGCGCGGTCGAGGGGGCCACCCCGATCCGTTCCGCCACCTGCGAGACGGTCAGGGCCCCCTCCAACTGCAACATGGCGGCGATGCGGAGCGCGTTGTCGACGCTGGTGATGGCGTAGGCCGGCGGCGCCTTGAACGGCTGGCCCACGTCGACCACCTCACTTCTGTACAGCAGAAAAACGTGTTCTCCAGATCGGAACGACCTCCACGATAGCCGCCGGGCGCAGCCGGGCGGTCGGTAAGTGCGAACCCGGGCGGCGGACCATGAACCGATCGGCGATCAATGCGATGGCGCACCCACCATTTCGGCTGCTTCCAGGGCGTATTCGTGCCGCCCCGGGCCGAGAGCGAGCTGTTCCGGCTCGTCCGACCGTTCCGGCTCGTCCGACCGGCCCGAGGGCAGGAGGGCGCCGGCGGCGGTCGCGGTCGCGGCCGAGGCGAGCGCGGTGGCCCAGCCGACCGGCCCGAGGGGACGGCAACCGAAGTACGTCGACAGTCCGGGTGTCATCACGACCGTGCCCAGGAAGGCCGCACTGCCGGCCGCGGTGAGCCACACCTGGGGGCTGTGGCGCGCGGCCAGAACGGTCTGCCCGAGCTGGGTGCCCACCAACGCCACCAGGGCGACGGTCGCCGCCCGGCGCTCGGTACCCGTCCAGCGGGCGATCGACCACGCCACGGTCGAGGCGGCCGCGGTGGTGGAGCCGCGGATCACGATCGTGCGCCGCAGATCCGCCGCGATATCGGTGGGCGGCCGGGCGGCGAGCTGGGCGGCGAGCAGATCGGCGCGCTCCTGGTGGCCGGTCGGCTCCTCGTCGCCGGACTGTTCGGTCGCCAGCGCGACGGCCATCGCCGGGAACATGTCGGTGAGCATGTTGACCAGCAGGAATTGCCTGGTGCCCAGCGGGGCCCGCCCCGCCAGCGCGGTGCCGAGGACCGTGAACGCGACCTCACCGGCGTTACCGCCGACCAGGATGCCGACCGCATCGCTGACGCGCCGCCACATGCCGCGGCCCTCGATCAGCGCATGCAACAGCACCAGCGGGTCGGGATCGGTCAGCACCAGATCGGCGGCATTGCGGGCGGCGGTCGACCCCTGTGCGGTGAGCCCGATGCCGACATCGGCGGTGCGGATCGCGGCCGCGTCGTTGCCGCCGTCCCCGGCCATGGCGACCACCTCGCCGCGCCGCTGCAACGTGGTGACGATGCGAACCTTCTGCTGCGGGCTGACGCGGGCGAAGACGCTGCTGCGCGCGATTAGCTCCGACTGGGCGGCATCGTCGAGTTCGGCCAGATCGCTTCCCGTCACGACCGGATCGGCGGCGATGCCCAGATCGGCGGCGATGGCGGCGGCGGTGACCGGATGGTCGCCGGTGATCATCCGCACGCGAATGTCGTTGCGCTGCAACGCGCCGACGAGCGGACGCGCCTGCGGACGCGCGGTGTCGGCGAGCCCGATGAAGCCGAGCAGGGTGAGTTTCTCGACCGCGCTCACCACATCGCCCGGTGCCGCGGACAGATCCCGCCGGGCGACGACCAGCACGCGCAGCCCGCGCTCGGCCATCCGATGAATCATCCGGTCGGCGGCGCGGCGATGATCGGCGGACATCGGTTCGTCGCGATCGGCGCCGTCGTGCCGGGTCCGGATCGCGGTGCAGCGGGCGAGCACGATCTCCGGGGCCCCCTTCACGATCAGCCGCCAGTGCCGCCTCCGCGTCTGCCCCAGCGTCGCGGCGTATCCGCGATTCGATTCGAAGGGCAGTTCCTCGATCGTGTCCCAGCGCTCGTCCGAGCCGAGCTGCTCGGCGGCGTCGAGCACCGCCTGATCGGTGGCGTGCACGACCGGGCCCTCGGCGGGATCGGGGCAGGCATGGGCCGCGGCCCGCAGCAATCGGCGGGCGCGCGGGTCGTCGTCCTCCGGCGACCACTGGTGATCGAGGTCGGCCAGAGTGGTCAGCCGCAGGCGGCCGAAGGTGAGCGTCCCGGTCTTGTCGAAGCAGATGGTGTTCACCCGGCCCAGGGCCTCCACCGTCCGGCTGGCCCGGACCAGCAGGCCGTGGCGCGACAGGCGCCGGGCGACGGCCAGCTGCGCCACCGTCGCGACCAGCGGAAGTCCTTCCGGCACAGCGGCGGTCGCGACCGCCACCCCGTCTGCGATGGCCCCGCGAATGCGCTGTCCCCGCAACCATCCCAGCGCCGTGACCAGCGAACCGCCGCCGAGTGTCAGCGGCAGCGCCTGATCGCTGAGCGCACGCAACTGCGCCTGCACACCGCCCAGGCGTGGCGGCACGGCGACGGCGGCGGCGCGATTGGTTTCGGTATCGGATCCCACCGCGACGACCACGGCCACCGCGGCGCCGTTGACGATCGTGCTGCCCTCGTACACCATGCAGCGCCGCTGGTTGAGATCCGCACCGGGAGTGGCGGGGCTGTCCTTGGGCACCGTGACCGATTCGCCGGTCAGGGCCGATTCGTCGACCTCCAGATCTTCGGCTCGCAGCAGCCGCGCATCCGCCGGAACGACGTCGCCGGTGCGCAGCGCGATCACGTCACCGACCGCCAGTGCCGTACCGGGCACCGATTCGCTGGGCGGTTCGGGATCGTGGTCGAGTACGGCACGATCGACGCGGCGACCGGTGATGCGCTCGTGCGCGATCAGATCACGCAGCGCGTTCTCGGCACGTTGCCGCTGCAATGCCGACACCACCGCGTTGACCCCCACCACGCCGGCCACCAGCGCGGCGTCGCCGGGCGAGCCCAGCACGGCCGAGGCCGCGGCGCCGACACCGAGAATGGGAGTGAGCGGATCGGCCAGCTCGCGGCGCACGGTGCCGAAAAAGCGCGTCACCGGGGACAGCTGGGCGGGAATGCGGGTCAACGGCGTGATCCACGACCGCGCGGGAGGTAGCTCGTCGCGTTCGGGTTCCGGCAACCGCGTCAGCACCTCGTCGGGTTCGAGACTGTGCCAGGGAACCAGCGGTGCGCCCGACTCCGGGAGCGCGCCGCGCGCGGCCTGCACGCCCACCCACACGCCCTGCAACAACCCGCTGGCCTGCGCCGCGGTCACCGGCCACACGTCGCGAGAGCGGCCCGCGGCCAGCAGCAGGCCCGCGAGCGAGCACGCCGACAGTGCGAGGACGCGGCCGCGCTCGCTGACCTGGCGGGCGGGAGCCACCGTCAGCAGCACCCGCATCACCTGATCGAGATCGCCGCAGACCACATCCGCCGCCCACGGCATCGCCTCGACCTCGACGGCGCTGATCCGGCTCACGCCGATGGCCACATCCGCGCAGGTCAGATCGTCGGCGGCGTCGGTGGCGACCAGTCCCACCGCATGCCCGTCGGACTGCAACCGCCGCACCAGCTCCGCCGCCGGCCCCTCACGTTCGACGAATTCGTCTGCCAGGGAACGCAATTCGATGGCATCGCGTTGTCCGCGCACCACCACCTTCAGGCCCGAGGCCCGGGCGGCGAGCATCAGTGTCCGCGCGCGTGGGTCGAGTTCGCGGCCGACCAGGACCCGGCCCACCACGTCCGTTCCGTCGCACACGTCGTACCAACCGGGAATCGAGTCGGCGGGGTTGCGGTCGGGATCCGGTCGAAGCCGGAGGTCGCCGGTATCGGCCGTCGCGGGTCCGCCCGCACCGGGACCCGACCACAACAGTCGCTGCGCGGCGTTCCACACCCGGGCCGTGGTCCAGTCGGATTTCTCGGCATCTCCCGGCGCGGTCTCGCGGGTTTCGACATCGAGTACCAGGCGTCCGCTTCCGTACAGCACGCCACCGTCGATCACCAGGGCGCTCAACCGATCCAGCCGCCGCCACACCGACGGATCCATCGTCAGCACGCCGGACGCCGCCAGCAGTGACGACACCGTCGCCGCGAAACTCTCCCGGCTCGCCCGCGCGGCCTTCGGTGCGGCGAGCGACAAGGCGCGCCCGACAGACGACAGGCCCTGCCCGGCGGCGACGGCGGCGGCGCCGGCGGTCGCGGCGGCCGAGGCCTCGTCCGCGCACCGCTCGATAGGGCCGGGCGGCAGTTCGACCGGACGCTCCCGGCGTGGCGGGCACCGCAGGATGTCGCGGCCCCGGCGGTGACCGTGCTCGACCTCCCACAAGCGCCACCGAGCATGGCGCACACCGTGTTCGGTGACGGCGAGTGCCCGGTGCAGCGCATCGACGAGGACGTTCGCGGGGGTGTCACCGGCGGCCTGCGCGAGCGCGTTCGCGGTGGTGAGCAGCAGATCGGTGCGGGCCCGGCCGAGACGCTGTTCCAGCAGCCGGCGGATTCGCGGCTGCGAGTCGGCCAGCGCGACCAGCGACTGCAGCGTCTCCACGCCGTTGCGGCCGGGAATGGCCGCGCCGACGAAGGTGACACCGGCGGAGATCAGATCACCGGCCAGCGAAATCGCCGCCGACACAACGGGTTCCAGATCGGCGGGATGTTCCGCACTGGGGTCCCAGACGGTATCGGCGACGCCCACGTCCTCCTCCGCCGCGGCGATCGCGTCCACCAGATCGGGCAGCACGGCATCGTCGCGCACCGCGGCGACCACATCCCCGGTCACCGCGTTCACTCGCGTCCAGTGCACACCCGGCAGCGAGCCCACCCGCCGGTGCACGGCCTCCGCGACCCGCTCGCTGCGCTCCGACTGCAGGCCCCGCACCTCCACGACCACACGATCCTCGACGGCGGCGATTCGTCTCCCCTCCCGGCGCAGCGCCGGATTCAGCAACGACCGCACGTCCCGCTGCAATTGCGTGGCGATGTCGTCGGCCACCTCGGTCAGCCGCAGTGCGGTCCGGCCCGCCGACACCGCGCGCACGGGCAACCGCGCCGTGCCGCCGATGAGAGCCGTCCCGGTCCGGCCGGCCCCTGACACCACATCGATCAACGCCTGAAACACCGGACCTCCAAACCCGCACCAGTACCGTCGTCCGAGCTACTACCCAGGATTGCCCGAGCCAACCGCGATACGGGCAGTCCGAGCGGGGCCGATTCTCTGCGCCGCCGGCGCCGTCCGGCTACAGGCATGCGGCGACCGGTATCCGGTGGGCGAGCCCGTGCGAGGCCGGTGCGGTGTACACCCGGACCGCGTCGTCCGAGGGCTGCTCGATCGGCATCGGATCCTGAAATCGGGCGTGTTCGAAGGAACTGCCGAGGGCGAACGCGGCGCCGTCGAACCGAGCCGGCCCGGTGAACCCGGCGGCGACGAAGTCGGCGGTGCCGCGGAACTGCGCGCTGTCGAAGTACGCCCCGCCGTGGAATGCCGCCCGGTGGAATCGGGCGTCGCCGGAGAAGACCGCCAGGGGAAATTGGGCGCTGCCGCGGAAGGTGGTTCCGTCGAAGCGGGCCCGCTCGAATCGGGCGCCGAAAAATCTGGCGCGCTCGGTGAACACCGCCTCCCGGAACCACACGGTGTCGAAGGTCGCGGCCTGAAAATGGGTGTCGGCGGAGAATGTCGCGCCGTCGAATCGGGTGATGCCCGTCAGGTTCGCGCTTTCGAATATCGCGGGGCCGCCGAAAACCGCATCGGTGAAATCGGCGTCCTCGAGCTGAGCGTTGCGGAAATCGAATGTGGCACGCGACCAGCTGCGGCGCGCGCCGCGGCGGAGGTGGTCGGCGATGACGGAGACGATGGTCCGCCGGACCGCCCGGTCGTAGGCGCCGACCCGGCCGGCCGCACGGGGCAGCCGAAGGTAGCCGCAGAGGACGTCCACACATTGCTGGCGCGGTGTGGACGCGGAAGCATCGGCGATCTCGGCCAGCGTGCGCACGGCGGAAATCTGTGATCCGCCCTCACCGGCATAGAGCTGCGCGGCCGCCGACACGAACATGTCGGCCAGTTGCCACGGCCACCGAAAACGCCTGCGCCGAGAAGAATTCACCGAATTCGCGTCGCTGTCGAGCAATAGATTCGCCGCCGCGGCCATCGGTGCCGGCCGGCGTTGTACGAGCACCACCATTCGAACCTCCTAAACGCCTGCAACGCCCAGAAAAGCTCTTCACTCGCTGTAACGACGGTATAACCGGTGGAGATCCGCCATAACAATCGTCACCGAAAAGTAATCGACCGGCCGCGGCGCGCCGGTCGACCTGCGCGGAATCCGAATCCTCGGGACGGACGGAAATCGCTGTCGGATAACCGTCGCGCCATCCGATTCCCGACCCGCCGATTCGCGACCCGGAGCGCGATAAAATTCACCATGTCTCGATGTCTCATCCCGGAATGACCAGCACATGGGCGCTCGACCGGAAGGCGATGCCACCGCCGCCTTCGACCCGTCGGCCGATCGGGCGGTGAATACCGCGCCGCAACCCACCGCCGGCACGACCATGCCGCGGCCGCACGCGTCTCCCGCCGCCGACCTCGAACCCGGCGACCGGATCGACGATTTCGATCTGCTGCTGGAGTTGGGCCGCGGCGCGTTCGCCGAGGTGTTCCTGGCCCGGCAGCGGTCGATGCAGCGCCTGGTGGCGGTGAAGATCTCGACGGATCACGGCACCGAACCGCAGACCCTGGCGCAGCTGGATCACGAATCCATCGTCCGGGTGTACGACCAGCGGGTGCTGCCCGACCGGGCGCTGAAGTTGCTGTATATGCAATACGTCCCGGGTGGGACGCTGGCGTCGGTGCTGACGCGGGTCCGCGCGACGGCGCCGCGGCAACGCAGCGGGCGGCTCCTGCTGGACGCGGTCGACGAGGCTTTGGAGGACAAGGGCGAGATCCCCACGTCGAGCAGCCGCGCGCGGGACGAGATCGCGGCCCTGTCCTGGCCCGAGACCGTGGCCTGGCTCGGACGCCGGCTCGCCGAAGCCCTCGACTACGCCGAACACCGCGGTGTGCTGCATCGCGATATCAAACCGGCCAACGTTCTGCTCTCCGCCGACGGCGCGCCCAAACTGGCCGACTTCAACATCAGCTTCAGCAACCATGTCGCGGGCAGCAGTCCGGTGGCGTATTTCGGTGGATCGCTGGCCTACATGTCGCCCGAACATCTCGAGGCGAGCCACCCGCAGTTGCCCGGCACGGTGAACGATCTCGACACCCGCAGCGACATCTACGCCCTCGGGGTAATGTTGTGGGAGTTGCTGACCGGGCGGCGACCGTTTCCCGCGACCGAGGCGAAGGACTCGCAGGAGTCGGTCGAACAGCTCCTCGACATGCGCCGCCGCCCGATAGCGCAGCAATTCCTCGACGACCTTCCCGCCGACTGCCCCGCCTCGCTGTGCCGCGTGCTGCTGACCTGCCTGGCGCCGCGGCGCGCCGATCGCTGGGCCAACGGGGCGGAACTGGCCCAGCAATTCGAGCTCTGCCTGGACCCGCGGGCGCGGGAGCTGGTCGACGCGCCGCCGCACAGTCATCGGCCGCGCGGGCCGCTGTGGCCGATACCGATCCTCGCGATCGCGATCGCCGTGCCGAATCTGGCCGCCGCATGGTACAATTACTACTACAATCGAACGCTGATCGTCAGCAAACTGACGCCCGAAATCCAGCAGTCCTTCCACGATGTGGCCCAGGTGCTGTATCCGCTGGCGATCGTGGCGGCCACCCTTCTGATCCTCTACACCGCGCGGCATCTCATCGAGGTGTCCATCGGACTGCACAACGGGCGTGACTATCCCGACGCCGTGCTCACGAGCGCCCGCATCGACGCGTTGCGGCTCGGCAACCGGGTGGCCGCCATCGCGTTCGTGTTCTGGTTCTCCGGCGGCGTGATTTTTCCGGTGATGCTGAATCTCGTCGCCGGCGGCGTTCCGGGCGCCACCTACACACATTTCCTGCTGTCGCTGGTGGTCTGTGGTGCGGTCGCACTGGCCTATCCGTACTTCGCGATCACCTGGTACGTGGTGCGGTTCCTGTACCCGCTCTTCCTGGCCCACGGACGGTCGGCCGCGGCCGACGTCGAACATCTGCGCCGGCTCGCCCGGCGTACCGGCATCTACCTCACCGCGGCCGCGGCCGTACCGCTCGTGGGCGTCACCGGGATCACGTTCCTACCCGCGGCGGATATCGAGTCCATCATCTGGGCGGTGCGCGTCCTGTGCGTCGGCGGCATCATCGGCTTCATCCTCGCCTATGTGTGCTACGAGGTCATCGAGAAGGATCTCCGGGCACTCGAACGCGTCGCCGCCGCGTCCACCACCGACGCGGGCGCGGAATAGGCGAGCGCGCGGCCTCGACTCTCAGGACAGCAGCGGTCCGTCCGCCCAGCGGTACAGGTGGGCGATGGCGGGATCGACGATGGCGCCGGGCATCTCCGGGTCGAACCACCGGTCCACGCAGGTCCAGTGGTACGGGTGGAGCAGGTAGTCACCGTTGAGCCCCTCGAGGTCGGCGAATTCCTGCTCCCAGGCATGCGTCCACCTCGGGTGGTCGGCGCGACTGAGGGTCCACGACCCGATGGCCGTGATGTGGTCGGGCATCGCGGCCAGTTCGGCTTCGAAACGACTCACGACGGCCGGCGCGGTCCCGGGACGCACCCGAAGCAGCAGCGTGCGTTTGATTCGCTTGCCGGACAACGCGACTCGCGCGCCGGCGAGGCGGGTCAGTGCCACGGCGTCGGCGTCGGCGGGCCGCCCCGGCCAGGCCGCGCCGATATCGGCGCAGGTCATATCCCAGGTCATCCCGAGCCCGCCGACGCTGCCGGGTAGATCCTCTCCGCCGGAGGCGGCGGGCGGGCCGGCGACGCCGATCGGTGTGCGAATCACCCAGCGCGACATCAGCGCACCTCCTCGAGGACTCGACGCGACCGGGCCACCGCGAGTGAATCGGTCCACTGCCAGAACCGGCTCACCCCGTCGTCGGCACCCGCGGCCGCACGCATCCGATAGAACTCGTAGATCCCGGGCAGCTCCCACTGGATCAGCAGTGTCACCGTGTCGGCCGAGGTGAAGCCGCGGCACTGCCGGATCACCCGCATTCCGCGGTCACCAGCGCCGGGCAGATAGTCGCTGCGCCAGCGCCGTGACCACTCCTCGACGCGCTCCCGGGGCACGGCGATCTCGTCGATCACCGTCACCGTCGTGGTCACAGTTTGCTCACCACCTCGTCGAGGTACCGGCCGATGTATCCGGGCAGCCCCGCGATGCCGGCGGCGAACAACGACTCCTCCCCGAACAGCGGCGGGTTCACCACCAACCGCGACGCACCCGCATCGGTGTAGCCGCGGACGAAATCGACATCGAATTCCCTCGCCGGATCGCAGGATCCGGGCCACGCCGTCAATTCGACCGCGCTTTCGGCCCGCCCCGCGGCGCGCGCATGTGCCCGCACCTCGTCGGCGCGCACGGCGAAATCGGCCGGCGTGATCGTGTAGGGAAACCAGCCGTCGGCCAGGCGACCGGCCCGCCGCACCGCGGGCGCGCTGTTGCCACCCAAAACGATCGGGACCGTCCCCTCGGCCGGGCGGGGCTCGCAGTAGACGCGGTCGAAACGCACATGGTCGCCCGCGTAGCTCGCCGGAGCGTCCGCCCACAGTGCGCGCATCGCGCCGATGGCGTCATCGAGGCGCGCTCCCCGATCGGCGAAGGGCACGCCGATGGCCGCGTATTCCTCCTTCTGCCAGCCGATTCCGAGCCCGAGCAGCAGGCGGTCGCCGGAATGCAGGGCGATGGTGGCGGCGCGCTTGGCCAACACCACCGGACTGTGCAGCGGTGCGACCATCATCGCGGTGCCGAAGCGCAGTGTGCGCGTCGAACCAGCCAGAAATGCGATCGTCTCCAGGGGATCGGTCATCGGCGCCCCGTGCTCGGCACCGGGCATCCGCCCGTCCGGCGAGTACGGATACCGCGGGTCGTACTCGTCGGCAACCACGACGTGCTCGACCGCCCATGCCGACTCGACCCCGCATTCCTCCAGCGTCCCCGCCAGATCTTGCAGAAATCCACCGGAACTGATCATTCCGTCCACATAGGGCAACAGCATCCCGATCCGAGTCATGCGGCTCAGCATCGTTCGTGACCCATGACACACCCACCCTCGATCCCGGCCACCGGGACCAGCGCCCCATTCAGTGATCCGGCGCGGCGAACGGGGGCGCGGGGGACGTCGACACCGCGAGGAACCGCAGCGGCAGCGCGTGGCGGGAGGCGGACGTGGTATTCCGGTACATGCGCCGGCGATGCGACCGGGCTCGATCGAAAACTGCTGGGAGGTAGCAACTGTGGCCGTCGGATCGGAGCCCGCGCTGCGGTATCGGGTGTTTCGCCGGGCCGAGGTCAGGGTGCTCCTGCGTACCGTGCGCGCGGCATGGTCGGACGAATTGTCCGACTGGGCAGCGGCGTTGACGTACTACAGCATGTTGTCGCTGTTTCCGGCCCTGCTGATCGCCATCGTGGTGCTGAGTGTCGCCGGACCCGCCCCCGCGGACTCGCTCGCGGGCGCGGCCGGACGACTGGGGCCCGGCGGCGGCACGTCGCTGATCGCCGACTCGATCCATCACCTGCAGTCGGTCAAGTCGCTGTCCGGTCCGATGGCCGTGGTGGGCCTGTTGTCGGCGTTCTGGACCGTATCGACGTACCTGGGAGCGTTCATCCGCGCGGCCAACGCCCTCTACGGGGTGCGGGAGAGCCGATCCCTGTGGCGCACACTGCCACTGCGTTTCGCGCTGGGGCTGGTGCTGGTGGTCGCGGTGGTCGTCACCGTGTTCGGCTTCGCGATCACCCCGGGCCTGGCCGAACACGCCGGCAACCGGATCGGGATGGGGTCGGCGGGACTGCTGGTCTGGTCGATCGTGAAGTGGCCGCTGCTGGCGCTGCTGGTGAGTGTCGCGCTGGCGCTGCTGTATTGGGTCGCGCCGAACACCGAGGGCCAGCGGTTGCGCTGGCTCACCTCCGGAAGCGTACTGGCCGTGGGCATCTGGATCGCGGGGTCGGTCGGACTGGCGCTGTATGCCGCTCATTTCGACTCGCTCAATCGTGTGTACGGGTCGCTGACCGCGGCGATCGTCCTGCTGATGTGGTTGTGGCTCACCAACTTCGCGATTCTGCTCGGCGCGGTCGTCGATGCCCAGATCACCCGGCAGCGAACGTTGCGCGAGCACCCCGGGCCGTAATCGACATCGCGGTCACGAGGCTCGTGACCGGCGGACGGCCGGTGGCGCGGAGTGCGGGTCCAGCCGGCGGTTCGTGGCCGCCAGTTGCCAGGCCGTCGCGGCCCGGAGCCGGCGGACCTGGCCGGGGTCCAGCCGGCCGCAGATGTGGTCCCAGTGCAGCGCGAGATGATCGCCTGCCACGATATCGGCGGCATCGATGCCCGCACCGGCCAGTTCGATGCGGCGCGGCGTTTCCGCCGACAGCGAGAGTTGTGCATCGCTCCAGCACAACCGGCGCACGGAAACCGTCGCGGTGCCGGCGTCGCGTGCGCAGACCCGCGCCCAGGTGATCCGGCAGTTGTCGAGCACGCGCAGCGGCAGATCCGCCGGACCCCGGCCGAGCAGACGGGTCCACGGGTAGATGCCGAACACGTGGAAGTTGTGGTTGGCCGCGCTCTCGCGCGCCAGTTCCGGCCCCAGGTGACGCCAGTACCCGCCGGCGACCGGTCCGATCACCGCCAACAGCTGCGACAGGAATTCCGTCCTGTCGATCCGCGCGCCGACTCCCCCACCGAGCCAATAGGATTCGACCAGCCGCGGATCGAGCGGATCGGCGATGCCGGTCATCGACGACAGCACCCGCAGATACGGCCAGGCTCCGGAGAAGCGCCGCGCCACGGCCCGGATCTCCGCATCGGTCCCGCCGGCCAGCGCGGCGGCGTCGGCCGGGCCGCAGTAGCCCAGCGCGTTCGGCGCGTAGGCGTAGCGCGCGAACATCTGCGGCCCGCTCATGTTTCCCCGCGTCGCCACAGCAGCACAGCCAGCAGCCAGGTCGCGACGAACATCGCCACCACGACGAACCCCATCGACCCCAAATCGAGACCACCGACCCAGGCCAGCGGGCCGGAGGTGATGCCCAGTGCGCCGGTCACCACGGACACGATCTCCTGGGCGCCGATCAGCAGGGCCACCGCGACCGACAGCCCGGTCACCAGCAGGTTGTAGTAGATCTTGCGGGCCGGCGCGGCGCAGGCCCAGCCATAGGCCGCGTTCATACACGCCCCGTCCAGCGAGTCGAACAGGGTCATGCCGGCCGAGAACAGCAGCGGCAGCACCACGATCGCGTACCAGGGCAGGTCGGTGTCGGCCGCCGCACCACCGGCGAGCACCAGCAGACTCACCTCGGTCACCGTGTCGAATCCCAGCCCGAACAGCACCCCGATCGGATACATCTGCCCCGGGCTGCGCACCGCGCGGACCAGCGGATCCAGCACCCGGTTCAGGGCCCCGCGCGCGTGCAGCCGGGAATCCAGATCCCGCTCGTCGCCGTCACCCCGGCGCGCCGCGCGCAGCGCCCGCCCGATACCGATGAGCGACACCAGGTTCAGCAGACCGATGAGCAACAGGAAGGTTCCCGACACGCCGCTGCCGAACGTACCGGTCCAGCGTCGAAGACCGGAACCGTCGTCCTCGACGCCGGAGGCCAATACCCGAGCGCCCAGTGCCAGCGCACCGACCATGACGAAGACGACGGTGGAATGCCCCAGCGAGAACCAGAATCCGACCGACACCGGTCGCTTCCGCTCACCCACCAGCTTGCGGGTGGTGTTGTCGATGGCGGCGATATGGTCGACGTCGAAGGCGTGCCGCATACCCAGCGTGTAGGCGGTCACGCCCAGTCCGGCGCCGAAGACCACATTGCCCACCGCGTAGTGGCCCGGCACGACCAGGGCGGCGAGCAGCCCCCACCCCGCGACGTGCAGCGCGACCACGGTCACGGCCATCCCGGTCACGCCGCGGCGCCGGGCGCGATGTTCTCGCGCCCACTCTCGAGGGGGCGATACCGTCACCACCGGCCGCATCGTGTCTCCCGCCCGCGCCCCACCGGACGCTCAGCAGATCCGCGGAAGCTGTTCGCCGGCGGGCAGATCCACCACCCGGGTACCGCCGAGGGCGGTGCGCGCGACCACCATCCCGGGGTGTTCGTCGACGCAGACGCCGATCGCGCAGGCCCGCGTGCCCAGCGGATGCGCCCGCATCGCCTCGAGCGCGCGGTCCGCGTCCTCGGCGGCGACGAAGGCGACCGCCTTTCCCTCGTTGGCCACGTACAGCGGATCCAGTCCCAGCAATCCGCAGGCATCGCGGACCGCGTCCGGAATCGGCAGGGCGCGTTCGTCCAGTCGCACACCGACATTCGCCGCTTTCGCGATCTCGTTCAGTGTCGCCGCGACCCCGCCGCGGGTGGGATCGCGCAGCATGTGCACATCGGCGCCGGTTTCGAGAAGCGCGGCCACCAGACCGTTCAGCGCGGCGGTGTCGCTGCGCACGGTGGTGCCGAACTCCAGGCCCTCGCGGCAGCTCATCACCGCCACCCCGTGCACGCCGATATCACCGCTGACCAGCACGACGTCGCCGGGTCGGGCGCGCTGGGGGCGGATGTCCACCCCCGCGGGCACCAGCCCGATGCCCGCGGTGTTGACGAAGATGCCGTCCCCGTGCCCGGAATCGACCACCTTCGTATCGCCGGTCACCAGTTTCACCCCGGCCGTGCCGGCGGCGGTGCCCATGGCCTCGGCGACCCGCGCGATATCGGCCAGATCGGTGCCCTCTTCCAGGATGAACGCCGTCGACAGCACCAGTGGCTGCGCGCCGGCCATGGCCAGATCGTTCACGGTGCCGTTGACCGCCAGCTCGCCGATCGTGCCTCCGGGAAAGACGAGCGGTTTCACCACGAACGAGTCCGTGGAGAAGGCCAGCCTCGCGCCGGCGACCTCGACCACCGCCGAATCCCCGAGCGCGGCGTCGGCGGCGGCGCCGAACGCGGGCAGGAACAGATGCTCGATCAGCTCGCCCGACATCGCACCCCCGCCGCCGTGCGCCATCACGATCGTCGGCGAATCCCGCAACGGCAGCGGGCACACCCAGCTGTCGGCGTCGAATACCGGTGGCGGAGTGGAGGTTCCGGCGTGGTCAAGCATGAGCCACCTCCGCCGGGAGATCCAGGCGGCGATACAGGTAGTAGGCGGCGCAGGCGCCCTCGGAGGAGACCATCGTGGCGCCCAGCGGGTTACGCGGTGTGCAGCGGGTGCCGAACGCCGCGCAATCGGTCGGCTTGATCAGCCCCTGCAGGACCTCTCCCGAGCGGCAGACCGACGATTCGGCGGTATGGATATCGCCCACGCTGAATCGGTATTCGGCGTCGTAGTCGCGATAGCGCGGCGAGAGCCGCCACCCGCTGCGGGGAATGACGCCGATGCCGCGCCAGCCGCGGTCGGTGACCTCGAAGACGTCCTCCAGCATGGCCTTCGCGGCCGGATTGCCCTCGGCCGGCACCGCACGCGGGTAGGCGTTCTCGACCTCGTAGCGTCCGTGTTCGAGCTGGATCACCGTGCGGCGGATCCCCTCGAGAATGTCCAGCGGCTCGAATCCCGTGACCACCATGGGAACTCGGTACTTCCGCGCCAGCGGCGGGTATTCGCCGATACCCATCACCGCGCACACGTGCCCGGCGGCCAGGAACGCCTGCACCCGGCAGTCCGGCGATTCCATGATCGCGGCGATCGCCGGCGGGACCAGCACGTGCGAGACCAGCAGCGAGAAGTTCTCGATGCCCAGGCGCCGGGCCTGATACACCGTCATGGCGTTGGCGGGGGCGGTGGTCTCGAAGCCGATCCCGAAGAACACCACCTGCCGGTCGGGATTCTGCTTCGCGAGGGTGAGCGCGTCCAGCGGCGAATACACCACGCGCACGTCGCCACCCTCACTCTTCACCCGGAACAGATCCTTGGAACTGCCCGGCACCCTCAGCATGTCACCGAAGGAGCAGAAGATGACCTCCGGGCGGGCGGCGATCTCGAGCGCCTTGTCGATCACCTCCAGCGGCGTGACGCAGACCGGGCAGCCGGGGCCGTGGATCATCTCGATCGTATCCGGCAGCAGCTGGTCGATGCCGTGCCGGATGATCGAATGCGTCTGTCCGCCACAGACTTCCATGATCGACCAGCGGCGCGAGGACTCGGCCCGGATGCGTTCGAGCAGGCGCTGAGCCAGTTCGGGATTGCTGAATTCGTCCAGGTATTTCATCGGTTCACCTCGTCGTCGCGGGTGGGCTCCGACGGTGCGCCGGAGGTCGGATCGGGAAGACCGGACTGGCGGGCGGCGATGGCGAAACCGTCGCCGAATTCCTCGTTCAGTACACCGAGGTGTGCGAATTCGGCCAGGGTGGCCAGCGCCGATTCCTCGTCCAGGCGCTGAATGGCGAATCCGACGTGCACGACGACGTAGTCGCCGACCGCGGCATCCGGAATGTATTGCAGGCACACGTCTTTGTGGACACCGCCGAAGTCGACAACCGACATCAGCGTGCCGTCGCGCTCGTACAGGTCGAGCACCTTCCCCGGGACTGCCAGGCACATGATCGGTTCCTTCCTTTCGCTCATCGAGCCCCGGCGGCGAGCAGCTGCCCGAAGGCCAGGCCGCCGTCGTTGGGTGGCACTCTGTGATGAGTGATGATCTGAAAGCCCTCTTCCCGCAGCCGTTTTCGCGAGAGCGAGAGCAGCAGCGCGTTCTGGAACACACCACCGGACAGGGCCACCGGCACACCCGGTTCGCCGAACCGCCGCGCCAGGGCGGCCACGAGTTCGGCGACCGCGATGTGGAAGCGCGCGCCGACGACGTCCGCACCGGCGCCCGCCGCGATGTCGGCGACCACCGCGGCCAGCACCGGTGCCGGGTCGATCCGCAGGGCACCATCGGGGTCCGGTGCGCCCAGCGCGAAGCGGTAGCCGTGTCCGGGATCGGCGTCACGCGAGCGGGCCTCCAGTTCGATGGCGGCCTGAGCCTCGTAGTCGACCACCTGGCGCACGCCCGCCAGCGACGCCACCGCGTCGAACAGCCGCCCCATGCTCGAGGTCGGAACGCAGCCCAGCCCGGTGCCGAGTTGATGAGCGAGGACCCTGCGCTCGGCGGGCGGGCACGCGGCGACCGAGGCGATGGACTCCTCCCAGGGGATGCCGGCGGCGTGCAGATGGGCCAGCGCCATCCGGTAGGGCCGGCGCACGCTGGCGTCACCACCCGGCAGTGCGACGTAGGCCAGATGTGCCAGGCGGCGGAATCCCTTGTAGCCGGCGGCCAGCACCTCACCGCCCCAGATCGCCCCGTCCGGGCCGAAACCCGTTCCGTCGAACGCCATTCCGAGAACCGTCGACGAGCCGGGCAAGCCGTGCTCGCCCATGACCGCCGCGATGTGGGCGTGGTGATGCTGCACGGTGTGTACCGGCCGCCCCGCCGCGGCCCGGCGCGCCCAGGCGCTGGAGCGGTAGCCGGGATGGGCGTCGACCGCCAGCCGCGCCGGGCGCACTCCGGTCAGCTCCTCCAGATGCCGTTCGGCGGCGCCGAATGCGCGCAACGTGGCCAGATCGTCCATATCGCCGATGTGCTGGCTCAGCCACGCGTACCGGCCCTCGGCGACCGCACAGGTGTTCTTCACGTCCGCGCCGACCGCGAGAACCGGCGCCGACTCCTGTGGCAGCGCCAGCGGCAGCGGCGCGTACCCCCGGGAGCGGCGGATCGGCAGTTCGATTCCGTCGACCAGGCGGACCACCGAATCGTCGCAAGGCACGAGGATGCGGCGGTCGTGATCCAGCACGGCGTCGGCCAGTTCCGGCAGGCGCCGCGCGGCGTCGTCGTCGGTGTAGCAGAGCGGTTCGCCGCCGAGATTGGCCGAGGTCATCACCAGCGCGGGCGGACCGGGCGGGTCGCCGGGCAGTCCGAACAGCAGCAGGTGCAGCGGGGTGTAGGCCAGCATCACGCCGAGATCGCGAAGGTCCGGTGCCACCGATGCCGCCGGCGCCCGGCCGCGGCGCGGCAGCAGTACGATCGGTCGCTGGGGTCCGCTCAGCACCGCCGCGGCGGCCGCGTCGACGTGTGCGAGGGTCCGGGCCGCGGGGAGATCGGCGACCATCACGGCGAAAGGTTTGGCGCCGCGGCGTTTCCGCGCGCGCAGCCGCGCCACCGCATCCTCGTCGTCGGCGGCGCAGGCGAGGTGGTAACCGCCGATGCCCTTGACCGCGACGATTCCGCCCTCGCGCAGCGTCTTTCGCGCGGCGGCCACGGGATCGCCGGTTCCCGGACCGGAGTAGCGCAGGGTGGGACCGCAGTCCGGGCAGGCGATCGGCTGGGCGTGGAAGCGGCGATCGCCGGGATCGTGGTACTCGCGGGCGCAGCGCTCGCACATGGCGAAATCTGCCATCGACGTCCGCTCGCGGTCGTAGGGCAGACTCGCGATGATGGTGAATCTCGGCCCGCAATTGGTACAGGTGATGAACGGATGCCGGTAGCGGCGGTCGGCGGGATCGGCCAGCTCCCGGGCACAGTCGGCGCAGATCGCCACATCGGGTGAGGCCAGGGTGCGGCCGCTGCCGCGGGTCGTGCCGGCGATGTGGAATCCGGTTCCGCCGCGCACCGGCAGATCGGTGCGCTCGACGGAGTCGACCACCGCCAGCGGCGGCGGATGGCGGCGCACCCGATCGGTGAATTCGGCCAGCGCCCAGGGTGTTCCCTCGATGTCGATGATCACCCCGTCGCTGTCGTTGGCGACACTGCCGGTCAGCGCGAGTTCGGCGGCGGTGCTGTAGACGAAGGGCCGGAATCCCACACCCTGCACCACACCGCGCACGACCAGCCGGCACCGAGCACGCCCGGCGTCGGCTGCTCGCCCGGTTTCGGTATTCACCGCTCGGCCCGCCTCGGTACTCACGGTTCACCTCGGCTCAGCAGTCGCAGTCCGGCGAGTGCCTCGCGGGCGCCCGCCTCGTCGGTGCGCTCGACCGCGAGGCCCATGTGGATGATCACCCAGTCGCCCGGCCGCACCGGATCGTCCTCCAGCAGGCCGATATTCACCGTGCGCTCGACGCCGGAGACGTCCACGAGAGCGAGCTGACCCGCATAGCCGTCCATGATCCCCACGACCCGGCCCGGAATTCCGAGGCACACGATCACACCTCCGTTCGCGACATCCGCAGCTGCGCGAGCACCCGCGCCACGGTCTCGGCGCCCTCGTCCACCGCGGCCGCCACCGGTTCGGACAGGCCGATTCCCTCGTCGGTCGACAGCACCTGACAGCCGACGACCACAGTGGGTGGCACGACCCCACCCAGCGCCCGGACCCCGGCGAACACCGCTTCCGGATCCATCCCGTGGGCGTCCAGACCGGCCGGCGCCTCCTGCCCCGGTTCGGCGCGCATCACCTCGATGCGCCCCGCCGCGCCCCGATTCGGGATCGCGTCGACGAGGACCAGCGCATCCCAGCCATCGAGCAGGTCGTAGGCCAGATGCATGCCGCGGATGCCGTAGTCGACCACCCGCACGCCGTCCTCGCGGTCCGGCGGTATCCGCCGCACCACCTCGGGGCCGAATCCGTCGTCGCCGAGAAAGATGTTGCCGATTCCGGCGACCAGCACCCGGCTGTTCACATGCGCCGCATTCGCAGGTAGCGGCGCATATCCGGAATCGAGCGGATTCCGATCAACGCCAGGGCGACGACCGCCGCCGCGACGACTCCCGTCGCCACCATTCCCACCGTCTCCATGACATCCGTCCTTTCCTCCGGCCGCGCTACTCGCCCGGTCCGTCCAGCGGTTCCAGTTCGTCGGGATCGAAATACAGGTAGCGCCCGTACCATTCGTGCAGATCGGCTCCCGGATCGTCGGCGATGACCACACCGACGTAGGTGCGTCCGTCGACGTCGGCGTGCACCGAGGTGACCCGTGCGTCCCTGCCGTCGAAGAACATGTCGTGGATGTCGGCGCGCCGGGCCGGATGCAGGCGGACCCTGCTGCCCTTGCGCACCAGCGTCCCGGCGATGGGCAAGGCATCCGAATCCGGCCGCACCGCACCGTCGGCCACCGGATCCCACCAGTCCGTCCCGGGCGGAATCTCCGGCACCAGCCGGCTCTCGGCGGCGCCCGGATCGCGCAGCACGCCGTGCAGTCGCGCCATCTGCTCGGGGGTCATCGCGTCACAGCTGTCGACGATGCGGGCCGCGCGCGGATCGGTGGCCCGTGCGGCAGCCTTCTCCTCGTCGGTCATCGCCATGACGCGCAGGGTGAGGATTTCGTCGATCTCGGTGGCGTCGTAGAGCGATTCCTGGCTTTGGGCGGCGATTTCGGGATGGTCGTAGAGGATGATCGGCGAGATCAGCATCAGGCTGCGGTCACCGGGCGGCCCGGCCAGCACCGGGAAGCAGCGATGCTGGACGCACCGCGCCACGGCGGATTCGGCCTGCGGCGGCGGTTCCAGCAGCGAGACGAATTCCGCGCCGGTGACCTCGGCGACCACGTGGGCGCCGAGCATCGAGCGGGCCAGGGCGTCGCGGCGGTCCGCGGCCGGTTCCCCGGTATTGCGCAGCGTCATACTGAGGATCGGATAGTCACCCTCGGTCGCGACGGCCAGCTCGAATTCGCCGCGCAGCGGGTGGCGGGTGCGCACGATGTTCGCGGGCCCGGTCGCCGGGTCGACGAGGGGTTCGGTGTCGCGACCTCCCGGAATCTCGAACGGCACCGTCGTGGCGACCGGGGCGCACGGTCCGACGGTGATCTCCCGTTCGACGGCCTCGTCCCAATCGGGCCAGGTGTCGCCCGCGGCGGTCGGTTCCGCGACGGGTGTGCCGTCCGCGTCGTGCACACCGCGATGCTGCAACTGCAGGAACCTCAGCGTGAACCGCAGGACCGGCTCGCCGTCCGGGGCGATCGGCATCTGCCCGGCGAGTTCGGACTCCTCGCCCAGCCCGGACGCGTGCGCGCCGACGGGGCCGAGGACGCCGAATTGCCAGCGGCAGCGGTTCTTTCGCGCGTCGGCCCGGTACGGGTAGAGCAGATAGCCCTCGTAGAGCACCGCGTCTGCGACCGCGCGGGCTCGTTCTCGGCTCGATCCCGGGGTACTCATGCCGACTCCTGTGCGCTCGCGAGCAGCCGTGCGACCGTCTCGTCGAAGCCGAGCAGACCGTGCTCGCCCTTGTAGGCGGCGAGCGCGGCCAGGGTGTCCTCGTGCAGGCGCAGCCAGCCCGTGGCCGGGAAGTGCGCCGCCATCAGTTCCCGCCACACCGAGACCGGCATGGCGTACCGGTCGTCGCGATCCCACGGGATCTGCTGCACCGCGAAACCGTGGCTGCCGCGGATGAATACGGTCCCACTGAACAGGAACACCAGCGGCACGTCGCCGCCGCGCAGCGCGTGCAGATACTTCGATCCCGCGACCTCGAGATCGTAGGTGCACGGCATCGGCAGATCCACCTCGGCGCCGCCGGTGAAGCCGGGCACCGTGGTCGCGCAGTGCATCCACAGGAACGAGCGCTGGGTGTGGTCCCAGCGGTCGCGGGGGCCGAACAGATCCAGCAGTCCCGCACTCTCGGCATCGGTGTAGGTCCGTCGGTTCGGCTCGATGCGCACCTGGGCACGCAGCGCGATCGCGTGCACGGCTTCATCACCGACAGAGGCGATTCCGATCCGCGCGGACAGGATCGGCGTGACCGCATACGGTTCGGGCTTCATCCCGAGCACCGCGAAGGTGGTGGCGTAGGCGGGACTCACGGCGCCTCCCCCGGATCGTATGCCCGGGCCCGCGCCGCCGTCTCGTCGAAGAATCGCTCCACGTAGTCGCGCACGTCCGCACCGCCGTCGAAACCGCGCCACAGCAGGCGGATCCGGCCCACGAACTCGTAGCAGGCGTCGATCGGCAGCAGCAGGCAGCGTGCGGCGGCGTCGCGGTCGGGAACCTGGATCAGCAATGCCTCGACATCGTCGGCGAGATCGCCGAATTCCGGATGCCGCTCCATGAACTCGTTCCAATTGTCCAGGGGCAGTTCGGATTCGGTGGCTCCGGCCGGCCCCGGATAGAAGGCGACGGTGCGCCCGGCCGACGAGCTGTGGAAGAAGAAGGCCAGTCCGACCGGGATCTCCAGGCCGTCCCACTCCGGCAGGCCCATCCGGAAATCCGGGAACGAGACGTACCGTCGCGGCACCGCCCGATAGCGCAGGGCCGCGGCGCGATCGGTGAACAACAGATAGCAACCCCGGCACACGCAGAGCATGCGCCGGCTTTCGGTGTCGACGACGTGCTGATGGTCCGCGCCGATATCTTCCGCGCACATCTCGCAACGCTCCCCCGCCGGTGCCGGCGGGCGTTCGGCCGCGAGGCGGCGCAGGGCGCGCACGGTCGGATTCATCCGCCCACCCCCACCGGAATCGCCACCGACAGTTCGCCGTCGCGCACCAGCACCGGCAGCGGCTCGAGGTGTCCGGCCCCGTCGAGGCGGGCACCGCCGTGCACGACATCGAAATGGGCGCGGCAACCGGGACAGCGCAGCACCGGATCGCCGCGGACCCCGCGGTGCAGAACCGCACCGGCCAGCGTCCGATCACAGCTCGGGCAGTGATCGCGGTAGACATAGATCTCGTCACCGACCCGGCAGGCGAGCACGCTCAGCCCGGACAGCGCGAATCCGCCGACCTCACCGGCGGCCAGCTCCGCCAATTCCGGTGCGCCGACCCAGTTTCCGCCGGATCGCACGTGCGCGAACAGCGTCTCCGGGGCGATCACCGCGGCGTCGGCTGCCGCCTCCGCGGTGACCACTTCGATCGCGGTGATCTCCGGTGCGGCCGCACGCACGGCGTCCTCCACCGCCAATTCCAGAGTCACCGAGGACGACGGGCAGCTGCGGCAGCTCCCGGTCAGCTCCAGCCGGACCACCGCCTCCGCGGTGACCTCGAGCAGACGCACGTCGCCGCCGTGCGATCCCAGATACGGCCGCACGCTGTCGAGCGCGCCGGCGACCCGGGTCGCCACGTCGTGCGGATGCAGGCCGTGCACCAGCAGCAGACTGGCGACCAGATCGTCGGCGAGCAGTCGTTGCACCGTGGCGTCGTCCAGCACGGCGAGGATGCGCCGCAGTCCGGCGCCGTACAGGTCGACCACCTCGCCGACCAGCGCCTCGGCCCGTTCCCGGGCCGCCGCACCACCCGCGGAACTGGCATCGAGAAGGGTCTCGATGCGCTCGCCCGCGCTGCGCCACCGGTCGTCGCCGACCGTCGTAGCGGACTCGCCGTCAGGACGCGTGGATATCGCCTCCTCCGGCCGCCGGCACCGGATCTCCGGTTATCCGACGGTCGATATCTGTGCCGGTGAATGCACCAGGTCCAGGGTCGTGCCCTTCCCGAGGTACATGTGCACACCGCAGGGCAGGCAGGGATCGAAGCTGCGCACCGTGCGCATGATGTCGATGCCCTTGAAGTGCTCGCGGTCGTTCTCCTCGAAGATCGGCTGTCCCTGCACCGCGTCCTCGTAGGGACCGGGCGTGCCGAAGCTGTCGCGCGGGTTGGCATTCCACGGCGTCGGCGGATACGGGTGGTAGTTCGCGATCTTGCCGTCGCGGATCACCATGTGATGCGACAGCACGCCGCGCACCGCCTCGGTGAACCCGCAGCCGATCCCCTCGTCCGGCACGTCGAAATGCTCCCACGTCTTGGTCCGCCCGGCCCGGATCTCCGTGAGCGCCTTCTCGGCGAAATGCAATGCGCAGGCCGCCGCGTAGGCCTGGAAGTAGGTGCGGGCGCGATCGCGTTCGATGGTGTTGCTGCCGTACTCCGGAATCTTCCACTCGAGTTCGACCGGCCCCTTCAGCGCCGTCTTGGGCAGGTTGATCTGCACGCTGTGCCCGGTCGAGCGCACGTAGCCGATGTCGACCAGACCGGCCAGCGCCGTCGACCACAACCGGGCCAGCGGGCCGCCGCCGGTGTCGAGGGCCAGATGGTCCTTGCCGTCGAACCAGCGCGGTGACATCACCCAGCTGTACTTGTCGTCGAGGTCGCGTTTCTGCGGCTTCGGATTGGTGTGCTGATTCCATGGATGGCGCCGGTCCACCGGATTGCCCAGCGGATCGGTCTTCACGAACATCTCCTGATCGGTCCAGTCGTCGTAATACGAACTGCCCAAAAGGATTCGGATTCCGAGATTGATGTCGAGCAGCGAGGTGGTGACGAGCTTGCCGTCCACCACCACACCCGGCGTCACGAACATCCGCCGGCCCCAGTCCTCCATGTCCTTGTACTCGAAGTTGCATACCTCCGGATCCTGGAACGAGCCCCAGCAGCCCAGCAGGGTGCGCCGCAGCCCGACCCGCTCGTATCCGGGCACCGCGGTGTAGAAGAAGTCGAACAGGTCGTCGTGCATCGGCACGACCTTCTTCATGAATTCGACGTAGCGCATCAGCCGCGACATGTAGTCGGTCATCAACTGGACCGTGGCGACCGTGCCGACGCCGCCGGGATACAGCGTCGAGGGATGCACGTGCCGGCCTTCCATGAGGCAGAACATCTCTCGCGTATACCGGCTCACCTGCAGCGCCTCGCGGTAGAACTCACCGGTGAAGGGATTGAGCGCTTCCATGATGTCGCCGATGGTGCGATAGCCGTGCATCGCGGCGTGCGGCGCCTCGGCCTGGCGGGCGGCGTCGAGAACGCTCGGATTGGTCTCGGCGACCATCTTCTCGCAGAAGTCCACCCCGACCAGATTCTCCTGGAAGATGTTGTGGTCGAACATGTATTCCGCGGCCTCGCCGAGATTGACGATCCACTCGCCCAGATGCGGCGGCTTCACGCCATAGGCCATGTTCTGGCAGTAGCACGAACAGGTGGCGTGGTTGTCACCGCAGATTCCGCAGATGCGACTGGTGATGAAGTGCGCATCGCGCGGATCCTTGCCGCGCATGAATATCGAATAGCCACGGAAGATGGACGACGTGCTGTGACATTCGACCACTTCCCGGTTCTCGAAATCGATTTTCGTATAGATACCGAGGCTGCCCACGATCCGGGTGATCGGGTCCCACGCCATTTCGACGAGTGAATCCGGCTCGATCTTCTTGTGCGACGCCTCCGGGATGATCTGTGTCATCGCGAAATACTCCTACCAGGTGCGAGTCGCGCCCGTATCGAGTTTCTCCCCCTTGTGCCGCCAGTGCGGCTCCTTGTCGACCGTGCGGCCGGTGATGTGGCGCAGGCTACGGATCACCGATCCGTACAGCCCCGACGCGGTGGACGAGATCTTCCCACCGGGCGGTTCGTCCATGAACGGCATGAATTTGTCCGGGAATCCCGGCATGGTGCAGCCGATGCAGATGCCGCCGACGTTCGGGCAACCGCCGACACCGTTGATCCAACCGCGTTTGGGCACATTGCATTTCACGACCGGGCCCCAGCACCCCAGCTTCACGATGCACTTCGGCGAGCCGTACTCCTCGGCGAAATCACCCTGTTCGTAGTATCCGGCGCGATCGCAACCCTCGTGCACGGTCGCCCCGAACAACCATTTCGGGCGCAGCGCTTCGTCGAGCGGAATCATCGGCGCCTGACCGGTGGCCATGTACAGCAGATAGGTCAGCGTCTCGGACAGGTTGTCCGGCTGGATCGGGCAGCCCGGCACACACACGATCGGAATTCCGGCCTTGGACTTCCAATCCCAGCCGAGATAATCCGGAACCCCCATCGCTCCGGTGGGGTTACCGGCCATCGCGTGAATGCCTCCGTAGGTGGCGCAGGTACCGGCCGCCACGATCGCGGTGGCCTTGGGCGCCAGCCGGTCGAGCCATTCACTGGTGGTCATCGGCTGGTTGGTCTCCGGATTGTTGCCGAAACCGCACCAGTAACCGTCGCCGTGCAATTGTTCGTTCGGGATCGATCCCTCGACCACCAGAACGAAGGGTTCGAGTTCGCCGCGGTCGGCCTTGAAGAACCATTCGATGAAGTCGTCGGCTCCCCCGTTCGGACCGCATTCGAAATCGATCAGCGGCCAATGTACGGCGATCTTGGGCAGGCCGGGAAGCGCCCCGAGAGCGATTTCCTCGACACTGGGCTGGGTGGCGGCAGTCAACGCCACCGAATCGCCGTCACAACTGAGGCCCGCGTTGATCCACAGGACGTGTATCAGCGTCTCTTCGGCCCGCACTGCTTCCTGGGTTGGCATGAACGCCGCCTTCCCGAGCCGGGCGGGGGCTGGCCGATCCGGCTCGAAGCCGTCTCAATCTGTGATACAGACCACACAAATATTAGTCGCGCGACATTTGAACCTCAATGGGTGCGCCGGCTGCGGCCCGGCGTTGCCCGGCCAGCCAGTCGTACCAGTCGCGGAGGCCCTTTCCGCTGGTCGCCGACACCTCGAGCACCGATACCCCGGGGTTGATCGCATGGATGTAGCGCGTGCAGCTGGCGAGATCGAAGTCGACGTAGGGCAGCAGGTCGATCTTGTTGATCAGCACCAGGCCGGCGGCGGCGAACATGTGCGGATATTTCAGCGGCTTGTCGGTCCCCTCGGTCACCGAGACGATCACGACCTTCGCGCGCTCGCCGAGGTCGAACAGCGCCGGGCACACCAGATTGCCGACGTTCTCGATCAAGACCACGCTCCCGCGCGCCGGGTCCAGCGATTCGAGCGCGCCCCGGGTCATCTGCGCGTCGAGATGACAGCCGGCGCCGGTGTTGATCTGCACCACGGGGCAGCCGGTGGACTCGATCCGCCGCGCGTCCAGCAGCGTCTCCTGATCGCCCTCGACGACGGCGATCGGCGTGCCCGGGCATTCCCGAATGGTGCGTTCGAGCAGCGTCGTCTTGCCCGCCCCCGGCGAACTGGTGAGGTTCAGCGCGAGAATGTCCCGCTCGGCCAGCCAGCGCCGATTGGCTTGTGCCAGTGCGTCGTTCTTCGCCAGAACCTTCTGTTCCAGAGTGACGGTCTCGGTCGGCCGGTCGCCGAGCTCGCGCCGGTGCGAGTCGTCGTGCGGGTGCGTGTCTCCGGAGTGATCGTGCGCGTCCTCGTGGTGGTCGTGCGCATGCTCACCATGGTCGTGCGCGTGCCCGTCACCATGGTCGTGTACGTGCCCGTCACCATGGTCGTGCGCGTCCCCGTGCTCGTGCGTGTGGCCGTGCTCGTGCGTGTGGTCGGGGTCGTGCGAATGTTCGTGCTCGTGCGGGCCGGTGATCACCGCCTGGGTGTCGTCGCCGCCGCATCCGCAGGTTGCGCACATGTGTCACTCACCTCCATGGAGCGGATTCGCAATTCCCGCCCGGCGCGGATATCGACGTCGGCGCTGCCGCAGGCGCACAGCGGGATCGGATCGGGCAGATCGAATTCGGCGCCGCAGCTGCGGCAGCGCGCCCGGCCCGGAATCTCCTCGATCACGAGTTCGGCGCCCTCGGCGAGGGTCCCTTCGGCCGCGAGGCCGAAACAGAAGTGCAGGGAATCCGGAACCACCGCGCAGAGCATCCCGATCGCAACGGTCACGCGGTACACCCGCCGCCCGGCAGCATGTTCACACGCGCCGCTCACGATCCCCTGCGCGATTGCCAGCTCGTGCATGAGTTCTCTCGATTCATCGATACGCCGATTCATCGAAGGCCGACCCACTCAGCGTACTCCGGCACCTCCACCGCACAACCCGCTCTACCAGGCCCGTCGGCGTTCTCGACCACCGATCCGCGCGGCGGCGAACACTCGGGACCGCCTCTTCGCGGATCTCCGACGGCACACCGCCACCGCCCCCGGCGACGGGAGCACTGTCCTCGGGATCGCCGGTAGGCTCGGCGGGTGACTTCCGCTCTGCCACCCAACGGTTTTCGGTCCGCGCTCGTGCTGGGTGGGGGCGGCTCGGTCGGCACCGTGTGGACCGTCGGGCTGGTGGTGGGCTTGCGGGAGGCGGGAATCGATCTCGCGCGAGCGGACCGCATCGTCGGCACCTCGGCCGGCGCGGTCGTCGCCGCGGTACTGGCGGACGGCGGCGACGTCGCCCGCTTGCTCACCCCGCCCGAGCCGGGACCCGCACCCGCCCCGGCCGTCCCCACCGACGCCGCCGACCACGTCGCCCGGATGGACGCCCTGCTGGCGATGCCGCGCTGGCCGAACCGCGACCTCGTCGTCACATCGGTCGATGCCGAGTCCGGCGACCTGCGAGCGTGGACCCGCGCCGACGCGGCATCCGTGGCGGAAGCGGTCGCGGCGAGCACCGCGGTGCCTGGCGTGTTCCCGCCGATCCCGATCGACGGCGGCCGCTACGCCGACGGCGGCGTACGCTCCCCGATCAACGCCGACCTCGCGACCGGCGCCGAGACGATCGTGATCCTCGAACCCGGCGCCCACCTCTACCCACGAGCCGACACCGACCACGAACTGGGCTCGGCCACAACCATTTCCGTCGCCCCCGACGCCCAAGCCATCGCCGCCACCGGCGCGGACGTCTTCGATCCGGAGGCATTTCGCCCCGCCTACGAGGCCGGACTACGCCAGAGCGCGGTGGCCGCCGCACGATTGCGCGAGCTCTGGCCCACGCCGTCAGGCCCGTAGCACCTCAAGGATCGAAGCGGTCGAGGATCTCGGCTGCGGCGCGGTGGCCCGACCGCACGGCGCCGTCCATGTAGCCGTTCCACACGTCGGAGGTCTCCGCGCCCGCCCAGTGGATGCGGCCCACCGGACTCAGGCTATTGACCGTGTCCCCGAAAGTCGTTGCTGCCCTGCTGAAATACCGGCGACGCAACCACAGTGTGCTCCCGCGCTGATTCGTGCGCCGCGTTACGCCCCGCCGCCGCAGCGGCTTCAGGTAATCCTCAGCTGCGCGGGACCGACGGCGCGATGGATCCGGTTTACGGTTGTGCCATGGATAAGCCGTTCGCACCGATCCTGGCCGGCGTCGCGGCAGCCGGTCTGATCGCTGCGGTGTGTGGATGCGCTCCCTTGCACGCCTCTCCGGCCGGGGACCGGACGGTCACCGTGGAGACGGGCGGCCTGCCACGGCAGTATCTGATCCACGAACCGTCCTCGCGCGGGCCGGGGAAACGACCGGCCGTCCTCATCTTCCACGGCGGCGGCGGAACGGCCGAAAACATGGCCGCCACAACCGGTTTCGACACCCTGGCCGACACCGCCGGTTTCGTCGCCGTCTATCCCGTCGGCTCCGGCAAGAGCTGGAACGACGGGCGCGGTGCGGACACCGCCGCGGGCGCGAACGCCGTCGACGATGTCGCCTTCGTCTCCGCGATCATCGACCGCCTCGTCGCCGACGACGACGTGGATCCGCACCGCGTCTATGCCACCGGCCTGTCCAACGGCGCGATGTTCACCGAATACCTCGGCTGCCGGCTCTCGGCGAAGATCGCCGCCATCGCGCCGGTCGCCGGACCGCTTCCCGCCGCCGATGCCGCCGACTGCGCGCCCTCGCACCCCATGCCGGTACTCGAAATCCACGGCACCGCGGACCCGATCGTTCCTTACGACGGCGGGGTGGTGCGGGTGACCTCCGGCCGCCACGGCCCCGGCACCAGCCCCGTCCTGTCCGTCGACGCCACCCAGCAGTTGTGGCGCACGAAAGGCGAGTGCGGCCCGGTGACCACCTCCGAGCTGCCGAAAACCGCCGAGGACGGAACCGCTGTCCACACCGCGGCCGCCGCGTGTGCCGGCGATGCGCGGGTAGCGGCGTATTCGATCGACAACGGCGGGCACACCTGGCCCGGCGGCCCGCAATATCTGCCCGCCGCCCTCGTCGGCAAGGTCAGCCGTCAATTCGACGCCACCACCGTCATCTGGCAGTTCTTCAGCGGCCGATAGCGCCGGCCGCATTCCCGGCGAGGCTACTTCGCAAGCGAGCGGCTGATGACCAGACGCTGAATCTGGTTGGTGCCCTCGAAGATCTGCGTGATCTTGGCTTCGCGCATGTACCGCTCGACGCGGAAGTCACGGGTGTAGCCGTAGCCCCCGAAGACCTGCACCGCGTCGGTGGTCACCTTCATCGCGGCATCGGTGGCGACGAGTTTGGCGACCGAGGCCTGCCGCGAGTAGGGCAGTCCGGCGTCACGACGGCGCGCGGCGTCGAGGTAGGTGGCCCGGGCCGAGTCGACGGCGGCGGCCATATCGGCGAGCAGGAAACCCAGGCCGTGATGATCGATGATCTTCTTACCGAAAGTGCTGCGCTCCTTCGCATAACCGACGGCCTCGTCGAGCGCCGCCTGCGCCAGACCCGTCGCCACCGCCGCGATTCCGAGACGTCCGGAATCCAGTGCGCTCAAAGCGATGTGGAGTCCTTGCCCCTCGGCCCCGATCCGCCGCTCCGCGGGCAGGTACGCATCGTCGTAATGCGCGGTCGTCGTCGGCACCGCGTGCAGGCCCATCTTTTCCTCGGGCTTGCCGAAACTCAGGCCCTCGAGGTCTTTCGGCACCAGGAAGCACGAAATACCGCGCGAGCCCTCACCGGTCCGCGCGAACACGTTGTAGAAATCGGCGATGCCACCGTGGGTGATCCATGCCTTGGTGCCGTTGAGCCGATAACCGCCGTCCACGGGCACGGCCTTGCACGCGACCGCGGCGGCATCCGATCCCGCCTGCGGCTCGGACAGGCTGTAGGCACCGATCGTGGTGCCGCCCAGCATCTCCGGCAGCCAGCGGCGCTGCTGTTCCTCGGTCCCGAACGTCATCAGCGGATGGCAGGCGAGGCTGTGCACGCTCACCGCGACCGCGACCGCCGCCCACCGCGCCGCGATCTCCTCGAGCACCTGCAGATACACCTCGTAGGGCTGGCCGCCACCGCCCCACTCCTGCGGATACGGCAGACTCAGCAATCCCGCGTCGCCGAGAGTGGCGAACACACCGCTCGGATACGACTCCGACCGCTCGTGCTCGTCGACGATCGGGGTGAGCGCCTTGTCCGCGATGTCGCGCGTGAGCTGGATCAGCTCGTGCGCCTCGTCGGTGGGCAGCAATCGATCGACAGCCACGACATCCTCACTTTCGGCCACGCATGACAGTACTCCGTTATCGCCTACAGTACTGTCCGCCGTACAGTACTGCAAGGCTCGTTTGAGTACTATTCAGGCATGGCGCAGACGACTCGCAGCGGTTTCGGCACCCGGCGGCGCGGCGAACTGTTCGACGCACTGGTCGACCTCTTCCTGACCGAGGGCTTCGCCCACCTCACCCTGGACGAGATCGCGGCGCGGCTGCGCTGTTCCAAGAGCACGCTCTACACACTGGCCGGCAGCAAGGAACAGCTGGTCCGGGCCGCCACCGTGCATTTCTTCCGCCGCGCGACCGACGATGTCGAGCAGCGCATCGCCACCACGACCAGCGCCCGCGAACGCATCATCGCCTACCTGTCCGCCGTCGGAACCGTCCTCGGCGCCGCCTCACAGCAGTTCATGACCGACCTGGACGCCTTCGCCCCCGCCCGAGAGGTCTACGAGCAGAACACCCGCCTCGCCGCCAGACGGGTCCGCGAACTCGTCGACGACGGCGTCGCGGCCGGCGAATTCCGGGAAGTCCACGCCGCTTTCGCCGCCGACCTCGCCGCGACCATGATGGTCCGCATCCAGCAGGGCGGCGTCCGCACCGAAACCGGCCTCGACGACGCCGACGCCTACCGCGAACTCGCGGCCATCCTCACCACCGGCATTCAGCGGTAGAGACCACGCAGTGCCCGGCACGCGGCCTCGA
The DNA here is from genome assembly GCF_001612635.1 of Nocardia africana NBRC 100379. Lineage (GTDB taxonomy): Bacteria > Actinomycetota > Actinomycetes > Mycobacteriales > Mycobacteriaceae > Nocardia > Nocardia africana. The sequence continues at coordinate 79,872 of NZ_BDAV01000008.1, forward strand.
CCATCTCCTCGGCGGTCACCTCGATGGCGCCGTCGAGCCAGGCGGTGACCAGTTCGGCCATACCGCCGATGAACAGCAGACCGGAGGTTTCGTCGGCGGTCCGGCTGCGACCGGAATCGCCGAGCCAAGTTCGTACTTCGAGGGCCGACTCGTGCGCCAGATGCCGGAGCAATTCCGTGCGCCGCCGCCGCAAGTGCGGAAACGCCACCGACTCGACGATCGCGACCCGGCCCTTGCGCGGATCTTCGACGAGCAGCCGCACGAACGCGCCGATCGAGGCTCGCATGCGCGCTTCCGGATCGTCGCCGGCGGCGTCGGCGGCGCTGCGGCTGTTGTCCTCGATTTCGACGGCGATCTGGTTCAGCACGGCCTCGAGCAGGGCGTCGAGTCCGCTGAAACTCTCGTAGAAGTAGCGCTCGCTGAGCCCGGCCTCGGCACAGACCGCCGTCATCGTCGTCCGAGTCCCCGCCTCGGCCCACACCGTGAGCCCCGCGTTCAGCAAGCGCGACCGGCGTTCGGTGGCCCGTTCGGCGGCGGTCGCTCCGCGATAGACCCCTGATTGCACGGCCATGGCCCCAGCATGCCACAGCGAGTTCCTCGTCAAGGTTGACAGGACGTCCTTCCTGAATCAGGCTGTGACGTGAGCGGCATCACAGAGACGAGGTGTGCGATGACGGCGGACGCCCTGCGGACCAGGCCCATTCCGACGCAGCGGCGGGAGGACCGCGGCTACCCCGTACTCGGGCAATTGCTGCACTACGCCCAGGACCCGCTGGCGCTGTTCCAGCGGGAATGGGATCACTACGGGCCGGTCGCGCCGATGTACTCCCTCGGCCGGACCGCGGCCCTGCTGCTCGGCCCCGACGCGTGCGGCGAGGCACTGCTGAACAAGGACGGCGCTCTGGCCAACGAACCGGCCTGGTCGCGGCTGGTCGGCCCGTTCTTCCACGGCGGGCTCATGCTCATCGATTTCGACGAGCACAAGCGGCATCGGCGGATCATGCAGCAGGCGTTCACCCGTCCCCGCCTGCAGGCCTACACCGAGCGGCTGCATCCGGCGATCGAACAGGGTGTCGCGCACTGGGGCGAGAGCGAATCGTTCCCGGCGTACTGGAAACTCAAGCAGCTCACCCTCGATATCGCCGCCGATCTGTTCATGGGCGGCGCGGCGGATACCTCACCGGCCGAGATGGACCGGATCAACAAGGCGTTCATCGCGTGTGTGCAGGCCGCGGCCGGAATCGTGCGCGGCAACGTGCCGTTCACCCGCTGGGGTAAGGCCTATCGCGGCCGGCGGGTGCTCGAGAATTTTCTGCGTCACTATCTGCCGGCGAAACGCGCCGAGCAGACCGACGACATTTTCTCGGTGCTGTGCCATATCGAAGACGAGGACGGCGCTCGGTTCAGCGACGACGACGTGGTCAACCACATGATCTTCTTGATGATGGCCGCCCACGACACCTCCACCATCACCACCTCCACGATCCTGCAGTATCTCGGGCAGCACCCGCAGTGGCAGGAGCGTTGCCGCAGTGAGGCATCGGCGCTGGGCCCCGCACCGTCGATGGCCGAACTCGAGCGACTGGAGTGCATCGATCTGGTCATGCGCGAGGCGCTGCGCCTGCGCGCCCCGGTTCCGGTCCTGGTCCGCTACGCGGTGAAAGACACTGTGATCCAAGGGGTTCGGATCCCGGCCGATACCGATGTGGTCATCGGACTGCAGTTCTCCCATCTGATGCCGCAGTACTGGACCGACCCGCATACCTTCGATCCCGGCCGCTTCGGCCCCGAACGCCGCGAGGACAAATCCCATCGCTTCGCGTGGGAGCCCTTCGGCGGCGGCGCGCACAAATGCATCGGCATGCATTTCGGTGGGCTGGAAGTGAAGTCGATCATGCATCGCCTCTTGCGCGACTACCACTGGCGGGTCGACCCCGCCTACGTCGCGCCCCTGGACTACCACTCCCTGCCCTACCCCAAGGACGGCCTGCCCATCACCTTCGTCCGCAACTGAGCGCGCCCCGCTATGTTCGCGGCAAGCCCATGACCAGGGTGGCGATGGTGTTGAGCTGGATTTCCAGGGTTCCGCCGCCGATCACCCAGCTCGGGATGTCGAGTTCGTGGAGGACGACCTCGCAATCCTTCTCGTTCAGCGCCGCGGCCGGCCCGACGAGTTCGAGGGCGGCGGCCGCGGCGTCGGTGTGCAGCATGGACGCCGCGGCCTTGGAGATACTGGTGGCCGGGCCGATTCCGTGACCGTCGAGCCGACGGATGGTTTCGCGCAGGTTCATCGCCGAGATGGCGGCTCCGCGCGCGCTGATCCGTCCCAGCACACGTAGGGCGTTGTCGCGACTGCCCGCGTATTCCGCGCGCTCGATGATGCCGACGATGCGGGAGTTGTGCCCGGGGTCGCGGACGCCGCCGATGAAAAGTCGTTCCTGGGCAAGGGTTTCCAGCGTCAGCGCCCAGCCCTGCCCGACCTCGCCGAGGACCATGTCGCCGGGGACGAAGGCGTCGTCGAAGAACACCTCGTTGAATTCGGCGTGACCGCTGGACTGGGTGATCGGGCGGACCGTCACACCCGCGCCGTGCATATCGACCAGGAACATGGTCAGGCCGCGGTGGCGTTCGGCCTCGGGATCGGTGCGGGCCAGCAGCAATCCCCAGTCGCAGCGATGCGCCAGTGTGGTCCAGATCTTCTGCCCGTTGAGCCGCCACCCGTCGCCGTCCTTGGTGGCGCGCAGGCTCAGCGACGCCACATCCGAGCCCGCCTCCGGTTCGCTCATCAGCTGGCACCAGATCTCCTCGCCGCGCAGCGCGGGCGGGGCCAGCCGGGCGAGCTGTTCGGGGGTGCCGCGTTGCAGCACGATCGGCACCACCCACTGGCCGATTCCCATGGAGGGCTGGGCGATTCCGTGCTTGTCGTATTCGTCCTGCAGGATCAGCTGTTCCAGCGGACCGGCCGCGATCCCCCATGGTTTCGGCATCGGCGGCGACACCAGGCCGGAGTCGGCGAGCAGAGTGCGCCGGGGGCCGGTGTTGGTGGCGTCGTGGTCACCGATCTTGCCGGGATTCGGATTGTCCAGGGCGGCGGCTCGATCCAGAATCTCCGAAACCCATGTGCGGAAGGAGGAATCGGTTTCCGGCAGCGGTACGGCGAACGTGCGCGGACCGCCGAGCGCGACCTCACCGAGACGGCGTTCCCAGCTCTCCACGCAACCGCCGAGACCGGCCAGCGACATCGCCCGCCGCCAGTACAGGTGCAGATCGTGCTCCCACGTGAAACCGATCGCGCCGTGCAGGCACAGACATTCCACGGCCGCGTGCACGGCACTGCCGAGCGTGGTGAGCGCGGCGCCGGCCGCGGCGTGCGTGCGCTGCGCCGGGTCGTCGGCGAGTCCGCGCACCGCGTCCCAGGCCGCCGCGGTGGCGAGTTCACTGGTGATCAACAGGTGCGCGGCGCGGTGCTGCACGGCCTGAAAGGAGCCGATGGGACGGCCGAATTGCTTGCGCGCCTTGATGTATCCGGTGGCCGTGTCCGAACACCAGCGGATCACCCCGGCTGCTTCGGCGGCCATGAACGCGGTGGCGACCGCCTCGGCATAGCCGGTGTCGATGCCGGTGAGCTCGATTCCGGCGACATCGCGCAAGCGGACGACGGCGAGGTCCCGGCCGAGGTCCGATCCGGCGCACGCCTCGATCCGCACACCCGGGGCGTTACGGTCCACCAGGAACCAGCGGGTCCGGTCGCCGTCGGCCGCGGCCACCAGGAGCACGTCGGCCGCGGCGGCGCCCAGGACCGGGCCGGTCACACCGCTCGCGCCGCCGTCGGCGAACCGCACCCGGTGTCCGGAATCCACGGTCGCCCCGGTCCCGCCCTCGGCGAAACGCCGCAACGTATCGCTCACCGCCGCATCGGGTTTCGCCGACGCGACGACGGCGCTGGTGATCACCGAGGGCAGTAGCGGGCCGGGCAGCAGCGCCCGCCCGGCTTCGGCGAGCACCACCGCGATCTCGTCCAGGGTTCCGCCCTGTCCGCCCACCTCGTCCGGCAGATGCACACCGGGCAGCCCCAGCGCGACCAGATCGGCCCAGAAGGCGGGCCGTTCGCCGGCGGCGAGGCGATCGGTGTGCTTGCGGGTGTATTCGCGGGTGTGGTGGCGGTCGGCGAATCCGCTGACGGCCTGCGCCAGCGCCGCCTGATCCGCGGTCAGAGCCAGGGGCACGATCTCACTCCGCTCGGCGTCGATACGGTCCGGGCTCCCGCCCGCACACCCCGATTAGAACAGGTTGCAGCGTGTTGCGGGGCTGTTCACCGCGACGACGTGGCGCCCTGCGTCGCGGCGCGCGCGTGGGCGGGCCGCGTCGCCACCCCGTGCCAGGCCGAACCCGCCCCGGATTCACCGATGCGGTAGATCTGCACGGTCGCGGCGACGCTCGCCGCGATCGCGACGACCGCCACCGCGCCGACCAGCGGGCGGGAGAGCCCGCGCTCACGGCTCTCCCGCACATGAACCACGGCGATCAGGGCGGCCGCGACGACCGACGCGACGGCGAAGTAGAGGAATGTGTCGCCGAGGTGGGTGTGGGTGCGCAGATCGGGATTGGCACCGACCCGGCGCTCGAGCCATTCACCGGCATCGGTGGTGATCGGAGTCAGGACGACGACCACCACTGCCAGCGCGAGGTTCAGCCATACGAACCGCCGGCGCGCCGCCGGCCACAGCGCACACGCGATGGTGAGCACGGCGGTCAACGGCACCAGGACCACCACGAAATGGACCAGCAGAATATGAGCGGGCAGCCCATTGAGAGTCGACATCGAAGGACTTTCTGTCGGACGGACGAACGCGCGCCAGCCTTCCACGACCACGCTGTGAAACCGCTGAGCGGCGACGACCGTCCGATCACGCCTCGACGGCCCGGGCGTATTCCTCGTCGGCGAGGGGCTGTCGTCACCGCTGTCTCTAGCGAGGAAGACACACAAACCCGTTCGTTCGGCGGGGTCCTAGACTGGCCTCGGCGATGTCGGTGCCGCATGGTCGGCGGTTGAAGTAGGAGCTGTGGTGATCCGAGCCGTTGTGTTCGATGTCGGCGAGACTCTTGTGGACGAGACCCGGGAGTATGGCACCTGGGCGGACTGGCTGGGCGTTCCTCGGCATACGTTCGTCTCGGTTTTCGGCGCAGTCATCGCCCAGGGACTCGACTATCGCGAGACCTTCCAGGTTTTCAAGCCGGGGTTCGATCTGGATCGGGAGCGCCAGGCGCGCGTGGACGCGGGCAAGCCGGAGTGGTTCGGTGAGGATGACCTCTACCCGGATGTGCGCCCCGCTCTGTCCGAACTCCGTGAGATGGGCATCTGGGTCGGCATCGTCGGCAACCAGACCGTGCGTGCTGGAGGTCTTCTGCGCGGTCTCGACTTGCCGACGGACTTCATAGCGACCTCGGACGACTGGGGCCTGTCAAAGCCCGATGTCGCGTTCTTCGAGAAGGTTGTCGAGGTCGCCGGATGCCCAGCCGAAGAGATCATCTACGTCGGCGACCGTATCGACAACGACATCACCCCAGCGGTCAAGGTGGGGATGCGAGCCGCCTATATCCAGCGCGGCCCGTGGGGCTGGATTCACCGAGACCGGCAGGACGTCAAGGAACTCGCGGACTGGCGAATTCACAGCCTGTCCGAGCTTCCCCGCATCGTGAACGCTGAGCGTTAACCAGATAGGGAGTTGACGGTTGTATGCCAGTCGTACAACCGTTCATCCAATGCCCGGACCTCGGGGATCGAGTCCCACCTTCGCAGGTCCTGCCGCACTGCCTTGACTCGATCCAAAGCCGTTGCATACCAGTACTTTCCGATACCGTCCAAGGCTTCATCGAGGAAGTGGCACGCCTGCTCGGGAAGCTTGTCCAACACGCACGCGGCAGCAGCATCGGCGAGGTACACCGATCGCTGTTTCACTGATTCGGCGGGAAGTTCGTCGAGAACTTGCCGCAGCGTCTCCAATGCCTGACGGCCTTCCCCTGCCGATATCAGGGTGTTGGCCTTGAAACCTGCGAGCCGGGTCGGCGAAAACCAGTCCAGCCACTCGGGGGACGGCATCTCATGCGAATCGTGTTGGGCGTAGGACTGTTCGGCATGCCGGATCAGTTTGAGAGCCTGTCGGGTGTCGCCGAACCGCGTCTCGACTTCGGCCTCGACCGCATCGAGCCACGCCATCAGTTCGTGGTTTCCGTTCCCGCGGCGCGCGAATGCGCGAGCCGCCCGGATTCGCTCCCGCGCTTCCTCGGCTCGCTTCACGTCGCCGGAGAACGCTGGAATGAACGCCATGTGCGCGAGCACTGCACAGCCCAGCAAGGCATCAGCCGCTTCATGGGCGGCCTGAAGCGCGAGGACGAAACTGGCCTGCGCCTCCTCGGGTTGCTGAAGGTCGAAGAACTCGAGGCGACCGGCAAGCAACGCCGATTCCGAGACCGCTCGTGCGAGGCGCGCCACCGCGCGTACGTCGATTTGGGGAATGAGATCCGCCCCCAACCGGGCATGATCGGATACGGACCGTTGCAGTTGCTTTGCTGGTAGTGACCAGTACATCCCGCGATGAGCGACCGTGATCGCCATGTAGTCCTTGGCGACACTCGCCGATAGTTCCGTGCCACCCATGACACGCCGATACCGCGTCTTTCGCTGGATTCCATTGGCGCCTAGCACTTCCCGGGTGCTGCGCCCTTCGGATTCGTTCGGCCATGGTGGCGTGAACCCGAGTTCCGTCACGGGACGTTCGAACAGCGCCTCGAGCGCGGCGGCATGCTCCGGATGCGGCCATGGCGGGTCGGCGGATTCCCAGCGCCGCACGGTGCGGGCAGCCACCTCGATGCGCAGCCCGATCACCCGCGCAACCTCCGTCAACGCGTCGGCCAGTGCCGCTTGCGATCGGTACCCCAGCGCCTGACGGGCCGCGCGCAGCGCGGCATTCCCATTGTTTGCCATGCCTGTGAGACTAGTCCTCTATCGGGACATTTGCAGAGTGTATTCGTTCCAATGGCCTCCATATGTCCTCTCACTTGTCCTTCTTATGGCCATCTGCTTCGGTCATCGTGGGTCACAGCGCCGGATAATCTTTTACTCAGCGGCGCGAACCACGACAGTTCGTAAGCCGACGGAGGTGGCCCGATGATGAACACCCTCGAAGCTGATGTTCTCGCGCTCTTGGCACCTGGCGGGACGCTCACCGCCGACACGATCGCCCGCAACCTGGGGGTACCGAAGCACCGTGTAATGCGCGCGCTGCACACATTGCGCGACAACGGCCACACCTTCCAGAACCAGCGAGCGGCGTGGCAGGTATTGGCCGGAAAGCGATGAAGCCCGGCGGCCGGTCACCGCGACCAGAGGAACCAGACATTCATCTCGAGGTCCAATTCGACAGCGTACGTCTGCATTTCGTTGCCTGCCTGACGGCCGCGATGGTGTTCATCTGCGACGTGAACGCCCGCCGGCCCGGCACGGTCACCGTGACCTCCGGGCGCTACGGGGCGGGTCCTCGCCTCCCCTGCGAACGCCTCTATCTGCTGCCCTGATCCGGACCGACCGCCACACCATCCGCAAATGCCGGTTTACGCCGCGGACCGCGACGGCGTGGATCAACGATCACCCGAAACGACAAGACATGACCAATCCAAACGCAGAACAAATTTCGCAATATATGAAGCTGGGAGGCTTTGGCGTGCTGATTCGGCAAATTTCAGAGCGAGAATCCTTACATCGCACCAAGTTGCGGGCCGCATCCGCCCTCGTTTGCCTGTCATCGGAGGCATCCGGTGAGCCCGGGCATCGGAGGTGATGGCGTGACCGTCACCAACGACGACGACTGGTGCGACTGGTGCGCGCTCGAGATCCGTGGCGTACCACTGCGCGTGGATGGCCGGGTTTTCTGCAGCGAAACGTGCCTCAGCGCGTATCACGCGGGTTCGAAGTCGCGCTCGCTGATCGAGCTGCCTCAGCGCCCCGGCATCGATGCGGACCCCAAGGCCACAGAGAAGTTGGGGCGGTTGGAAACCGAGGGGCCTCCGCGATGATCGACGAGCTTCCACGCCGCAGGCCCGGTGAGTCCGGGTTCGTTCGCTACCCGACCACGCTGCCGTGTGCGGCGCTGCTGATCCGCGTCGCCCAGGGGCTCGATGAGTGGAGTGACCGCGACCGCCTTGAATCCGGGCCGGAGGAGCCGTAGCGCCGCGCGCCATTCTGTGCACGTTCTCAGTTCTGGAAGGTTCGATGACTACAGTGAATAGCTTTGCCCATCAACAGAAGTCGGATGCTGTCTACCTCGACATCGCCGCGAACGACCACGGCGACGAGAAAGGCGCACTCGTCCACCGCGCCCTCACCCGTCTGCAGACGGCCAACCCTCACCTGGTCGAAATCGGACCAGGCGGGGGTGCGGCTGTGCAATACCTCGCCTCGAAACTCGCCCCCGGCAGCGGGGCCCGGCTGACGTTGATCGAGGCTCCCGGGGTGGTGTCGCATTCGCTGACATTGGCCATGGGCGCATTCGAGGCCGTGGGTACCTGCCACCTCATGCAAGGCTGGGCGAAGGACCTTGCCGCGCTGATCGCCGAGCCCGTGGACGTGATCAGCGCCTCGGCGCTCATGCACGAGGTGTACTCCTATGGGGGTGCGTACGCGGGGCTGCACACGATGATGCGGGTGCTGCCGAGCGTGATCCGTCACTACGGGTTCTTCGTCTACCGCGACGTCTACGCCGTGGATGCGCCAACCCTGCATGAACGCGTCGTGCAGTGCTACAGTTCGCCATCCTGGCTGCAGTTCCTACGAATGTTCGTGCCCCACTATCTCATCGAGGGCGCGCATCCCTACCATCACCACGACGACGAGGTCGTCGCACGACAGAACTCGCGGATAGTGCCCGTCGCCGAACTCGACACTCACGTCTGCGCCGTCATCGAGGCACCGGTCGGGCTGTTCCGAGAAGTACAGCGCCACTACATCACCCTGCGCGATCACGTCTGGAGGTCCGGGATCCTCGGGTTCGAGCCGATACTGGACGGCGAACTGTCGGTGGACTGGATCGATTTCCGCTCCGGCCACAAGCGCGTTCACTACACCCTCACAGATTCTGTGCTGGTCTCACCGCAACGAACTGCGCTGCTGGCGGTCAGCGAACGGTACAGCGACCATTACGTGATCGACGGCGACATCTTCGATGCCGTCACCGACGCCGCGCTCATGGCCTTCCTGGCCGGTGCCGAACTCGCCGACTCCCGATGCGAACCGACATGGCGCGGGTGGCTGGCACGCGAGGGCCACGAGACCTACGCGTACCTGACCGCGGACGATCTGCTCACCGCGTTCGCGGTGAACTCACTGGAAGGGCGGCCGGATCAAGACGCGGTGTTGATGCCGGTCTGCGCCGAGGACGTGTTCACGCGAGATCGCCGCTACTACAATCGCTTTCTCGCCAAGCGGCTCCCGAACCCGCTGATCGACGCGAAACAGCTGATCCTGTTCCAGAACATCCCGACCCACGACACCCACACCATGCAACAAGCGCTGGCCACACTCCAACAGCTGTGCTCCAAACCCAACATCGCCCGCCTGCACACCGCCATCCATTGGAAAGGATGAACCGAATGCACCTGATCGAGGTCGAGCGCAAACGCGCCGTCGCTGACGCTGCCTCCCTGCGCGACCGACTCGCTGCCCTGGGCTACCGCGGGGACCGTCAGGTCACCGAGACCGACGTCTACTACAGCCGACCCGACGTCGACTACATGCAGACCGTCGAATGCCTTCGGGTACGCCGCCGCGCCGACTTCTGCGAGATCACCTACAAACCGCCGTCGAATCCCGGCACCCACGGCGCGAGCCACATCATCGCCAAACGCGAAATCAACGTCGCCCTTGCAGGAATCGAGAACAGCGACGCTGCACGCGCACTGCTCGAGGCTGTCGGAATGCGCGAACTGGCGGTCGTGGAAAAGAATCGGCACGTATTCTGCCACCCCGATCGTGACGACACCGTCATTGCTCTCGACAGTGTCACCGGTGCAGGCGAATTCGTCGAGACCGAGGTGTCCGCGACCGACCAGCACGACGCGGCAACTCACCTCAAGCAGATCGAGCGCGAGCTGGGTATCGACACACTGCCGGTCGTCACGCTGCCCTACCGCGACTTGGTGATGATGGCTACGCGATGATGGATTGACATCGGATGATGCTTACCACGCCGGGACCGAACCGACGTTCTCCTCGGCGCCTCGTGTGGTGCCGGGCCTCGCACCGGGTACGCGTTCAGTCCGGCAGCCCTGCTCCGGTCGGGCGCAGACCGAGGCGCGCGAGTTCGCTCAGCACGGCCGCGACGGCGTCCGGGACGGCCGCCGCCACCGGGCCGGACAGGCCGACGCCCGGATCGAGGCGCTGTGCCTCGACCGCCACGACGACGAGTTCGGCCGGGACCCGGCCCAAGACTCGCGCGAGCGGCAGCGCGTCCGGTATGCCCAGCGCATGCGTGCCGGTGGCGCGAGCGCACCCGCGCAGGGCCTCGACCGTGGTGCGCCACACCCGCCCGGGAGCCGAGGGATCGCACCGCACCGCGTCCACGACCACCGCGAGTTCGACATCGGCCCACAGGTCGAGAAGGCTCGTCGGATCGCCGTCACACCGCGCCACCGTCACGGCCGGGATGCACAGCGATTCCAGACGGCGGACCACGGCGGGGCCGATGCCGTCGTCGTGCCGGTAGTCGTTCCCGACGCCGATCACCACAGCCCGCGCTGCGGTCATCGGCGCACCAGGTCGAGGTCGAGGAAGTGTGCCGAGCAGGAGATGCACGGGTCGTAGTTGCGGATCGTGCGTTCACACAGGTGGGTGAGAGCCGCATCGTCCAGTCCGAGATTGGCCTCGACCACCCGGCGCAGGTCGTCCTCGATCGCGGCCTGGTTCTGCGAGGTGGGCGGAACGATGGTGGCCGCCCTCACGACGCCGGCGTCGTCGGTTTCGTATCGGTGGTAGAGCACCCCGCGCGGAGCTTCGCTGACGCCGTGGCCGACGCCGGCACGTGGCCGCGCCGCGACCGCCGGTCGCGTGGGTCGCTCGTAGTCACCGATCAGCCGGAGCGCTTCGTCGACGGCGTAGACGAGTTCGACGGCGCGAACCAGGATGCTGCGGAACGGATTACGGCACTGTGCCCGCAGCCCGATGGCCTCGGCGACCGCGCGGGCGGGCGGTGACAGTTGCGCGGAGTTGAGGCTGTAGCGGGCGAGCGGACCGGTCAGATATCGACGGCCGTCCAACCGGGCGTGCAACGCGGTGGAATGCGGCACCTGCCCTTCGACGACGTGCGCACCGAAATCGGCTGCGGTGAACGATGTTCCGGTGCTGCTGCGCAGAGTGCCGTCTTCGATGGCGTACCCGTCCGGCGCGGTGACGGCGAGGAGGTCGTGGTCGAGCTCGAGGTCGGGAAATTCGAATCCCGCGGCGAATTCGGCGGTCTCGACGGCGTAGTCCCGCGCGCGACGCAGCTGTTCGGCGACCGGCCCGAACCGGGCCCGTTCCGGTACCGCGTAGAAGCCGCCGACCCGGACATTGATCGGATGGATCGAGCGGCCCCCGACGAGTTCGAGCAGGCTGTTGCCCGCCTTCTTCACCGCCAGACCGTGTTCCACCAATTCCCGGTGGTCGGCGGCCAGCGCGACGGCATCGGGATAGCCGAGGAAATCGGGCAGGTGCAGCAGGTAGATGTGCAGGGCGTGGCTGGCGATCCACTCACCGCAGTACAGCAGCCGCCGCAGCGCCGCCAGCGGCGGGTCGAGGCGGATACCGCAGAGCTGTTCGACTGCGTTGCACGCACTGGTCTGATAGGCCACCGGGCAGATTCCGCAGATGCGCGCGGTGATATCGGGCGGCTCGGTGTACGCCCTGCCCCGCAGGAACGCCTCGAAGAACCGTGGCGGCTCGTAGATGTTCAGTTCCGCACGCGTGACCTTGTCGTCCTCGACCACGACCCGCAGGGCCCCCTCCCCCTCCACGCGAGCCAGCGAATTCACCGTCAATCGCCTACTGCGGCGGCTCATCTCGCCCCCTCTCCGCAAACGGCGGTGCGGCCGCGGCGACGGTGGCGAACACCCGATCGACGTCGTCGTAGGACATGCCGTTGACGCGCAGGATCGGAAGCAGCGCACCGATATTGGGGCGTGCCATCGGCCCGAAGCAGCCGAAACAGCCGCGGTGGTACGACGGGCACAGGGCGCCGCAACCCGCCTGGGTGACCGGGCCCAGGCACGGTATGCCATCGGCGACCATGACGCAGGTATTGCCGCGGCGCTTGCATTCGGTGCACACACTGGTGTTCGGCAGATCGGGCACCCGGCCGGCCAGCAGGGCGCAGAGGGTGTCGAGGAGCTGGCGGCGGTCGATCGGGCAGCCCCGCAGTTCGTAGTCCACTCGCACATGCGCGGCGATCGGGGTCACGGTGTCCAGCGTCGAGATGTACTCCGGGCTCGCGTACACGATCGAGGTGAACTCGCCCATATCGGCGAAGTTGCGCAGCGCCTGAATGCCGCCGTGGCTCGCGCAGGCGCCGATCGTGACGAGAATGCGTGACTGCGAACGGATTTCGGCGATCCGATCGACCTCTTCGGGTGTGGAGACCGACCCCTCGACCAGCGACACGTCGTAGGGCCCGGGTTCGACCGCACTGGACGCCTCGGTGAAATGCGCGATCCGGATCCGGCCCGCGAGCGTCAGCAACTCGTCCTCGCAGTCCAGCAAGGTGAGCTGGCAGCCGTCGCAGGAGGTGAACTTCCATACCGCGAGTGTCGGGACGGCCATCACAACTCCCGCACCGTCATCAGCGGTCCGGCCACCGCGTAGTCGACGACGGGACCGTCCCGGCAGATCAGTAGCGGCCCGAGCTGGCAGTGGCCGCACCGGCCCACGCCGCACTGCATAGTGCGCTCCATCGACAGCCGGATGTCGCCGCGTGCCACGCCGTGACGAATCAAGGTCTGCGCGCAGAACCGCATCATCGGTTCCGGCCCGCACAGGAAAGCGGTCGTGCGCGCGGGATCGACGACGAGCGTGCGGAGCGGTTCGGTGACGAAGCCGACCCGTCCGGTCCAGCCGGGAGCCGGGTGATCGACGGTCTGATACAGCTCGAGCCGGCCGTCGGCCCGCCATGCGCGCTGATCGTGCCGGAAGAGGATCTCACCGGGGGTCCGGGCGCCGGTGATCAGCACGATCCGGCCGTATTCGGATCGCCGCGCCAGCGCCTCCAGCACGATCGGACGCAGCGGCGCCACGCCGACTCCACCGCCGACCACGACCAGATCGCGGCCGACGGCCGAGTCCAGATCCCACCCGGTGCCGAACGGCCCGCGCACCCCGATCACCGCACCGGGAGGGGCGTCGTACAGTGCGGCGCTCACCGCGCCGACCGAGCGAATCGTGTGCTCGAGGAAATCACCGGAGGCGCACGGATCGCCGCTGATCGAGATGGCGATCTCGCCCACCCCGAATCGGTAGAGCATCATGAACTGACCGGCCCGGAACCGTTGTGCCGCACCATCTATCGGGGCGAGGATCAAGGTGGCGGTATCCGCGGTCTGCGCGATCCGGTCGACCACCCGGTAACGACGCATGGTGTCCGGGTCGGTCACCACGGCCGCGGCCGGCGCGCTGCTCACCACCCACCTCCGATCTCGGCTCGGCTCGGCGCGGCGGCGGCCGCATCGCTGGGATTGCGGTAGAGGTTCAGCAACCTCGCCCGGGTGGCCTGCAGCCGCTCCACGAGTGCCTCGAAGAGCAGCAAGGTGAGGGTGTAGCCGAATTTCGGGTCGGCATCGGCGATGTCGGCCAGGCGGGTCGCGTCGAATTCGATCGCCTCCACGGGCTCGGTGGTGACCGCGCCGAAGTGCCAGCGGTACGGCGGCACCAGCCACGACCATCCGAGCAGATCACCGGGACCCAGGGTCTGTACCACGCAGGGATCGCGGCCGGGAAGCGCCGCGTCCACGGCCACACATCCCGAGCGGAGGAGCCAGCACCGGTCGGCGCGGCGCCCCTCGGTGATCAACCGCCGGCCGGCGGAATAGCGGACGTTTCGCCCGGCTCGCGCGAGCGTGTCGAGTTTGCCGCGGTCCAGCGAGGCGAGCGGCGCGAAGGCCGACAACTCCTCAGCGGTGGTCATCCTCGCCTCCTTCGACCGTCTCGGCCAGGCGGGCGACCTCGACCGTCAAGTCGATACCCGCCGGGCACCACGCGATGCAGCGCCCGCACCCCACACAGCCGGAACTGCCGAACTGGTCGTACCAGGTACTCAACTTGTGGGTCAGCCACTGCCGATACCGGCTCTCGCCCGACTGCCGCACACTGCCGCCGTGCAGATGGGAGAAGTCGAGTTCGAAGCACGAGGCCCAGCGCTCCCAGCGCTCGGCATGGTCGCCGGTGAGATCGGTGACGTCCTCGGTGGTGGTGCAGAAGCAGGTGGGGCACACCATCGTGCAGTTGGCACAGGTGAGGCAGCGGCTCGCGACGTCCTGCCAGTGGGGTGACTCGTGGGAGCGGCGAAGCACATCGCGCACATCGACATCCGGCATGCCGCGTCCCATCCGGCCCGCCGCCGCCGCGACCTCGGCGCGGGCCGCCGATATCTCCGCCTCCGAACTCGGCTCGGTGACCAGTTCGGCGGCGATGCGCGCACCCGCCTCGGTGCCGACGTCGACGAGGAACCGGTGCCCGGCGTCGTCGATGCGTTCGGTGAGGGCGAGGTCGTAGCCGGAGGACACGTCCGGGCCGGTGTGCATCGACGCGCAGAAGCACACCCCGCCGGGCTCGGTGCAGTTCACGCCGATGACGAACAGCTCCCGCCGCCGCGCCGCGAACCCCGAGTCGGGATGCGCGCCGCCGCCGAGCACCTGCCCGAGCACGCCGATCGCGGCCATATCGCAGCCGCGCACGCCGAGGAAGGCGGTGGGCGTCGGATTATCCTGCACGGGTTCGGCATTCAGATCCGCGTCGAGCCGGGCGATCCGGCGATGGGGCGGGTGGAGGAATTGTTTCCACGATCCCGGACCGGCCGAATGCGAGAAGACGGCTTCGTCGTCGCGCCGGAACAGCCGATATCGCCCCGGCTCGGTATGCACTCCCCATCCCCCGGGCAGCCGGTCGCCCGAATCGAGTTCGTCGAGGACGATCGCCCCGTCGCGCACCTGCGGGCCGATGACCCGGTAGCCGTGCTCGACGAGGACGGTGACGAGCCGATCCAGGCCCGCCCGGTCGATCGTCACGGTGTCGCCGATGGTCATGTGGAGCCTCTGTTCGCCGCACAGTCGGCATTCGTCGCCGGTTCAGGATCCAGCCTCGTCGCGGGGCTGCCCGATCGGGAGCGCCGAAGGTCCCGGCCGTAGGGCCGGAAGGCCCGAATCGGATCGATGCACGACCACGCCGAGACCCCCGCAGGTCCAGCTCTCCGGATCATCGACGGGTCCGGCCAGCGGATCGCCGGAAACCGGATTCGCACCGATGGTGCCGGGTAGACTTTCGCCGCGTGCGGGAAGCGGCCGGGTCGCCGATTCCCGTTGCCCGCAACACGTTCGACACGGCACCACGAATGTCGCCGTTGCCACTTCGTCTCGGAAAGGACTGCGACGTGGAATCCGGCTCCCCTGTCGACCTGCGACAGAACCAGCCCCACACCGCCCGCATGTACGACTACTACCTCGGCGGTCAGGACCACTACAGCGCGGACGCGGAAGCGGCCGAGAAGGTCGTGGCGACCTGGCCCGGAGTGCGGGTGGCCGCGCAGCAGAACCGGGCCTTCATCCACCGCGTCACACGGTTCCTGGCGAACGCGGGGATTCGTCAATTCCTCGATATCGGAACGGGTATCCCCACCGAGCCGAATCTGCATCAGGTGGCCCAGCAGGTCGCCCCCGAGGCACGAGTCGTCTACGTCGACAACGATCCGATCGTGCTCGTCCACGCCCGGGCGTTGATGATCAGCTCCCCGGAGGGACGCACCAACTACATCTCCGCCGACGTCACCACCCCCGAAGCGATTCTCGACGCCCCCGGGCTGCACGAGACACTGGACCTGACCCGGCCGGTCGCGGTCAGCCTCAACGCGCTGATGCACTTCGTCCCCGACGGGCAGGACGCCTACGGAATCATCGAGACGCTGATGAAGCGGTTCGTACCCGGCTCGTACCTGGTGATGACGCATGTCACCCCGGACTTCGATCCGACGGCCATTGCGACCGTGGTCGACATCTACCGCCGCAGCGGCCTGCCGTGTCAGGTCCGCAGCCGCGACCAATTCGCGCGCTTCTTCGACGGCATGGAGCTGATCGAACCGGGTGTCGAGGTACCGCACCGCTGGCGCCCCGACGGTGTCGCACCCCCGAAGAAGATGGACGCGCAGGTGTCCGCCTACGCGGCCGTCGCACGCAAGTGATCCGGTCCCCGCAGCGGCCGGAATGGACTCTGCCGTAACGATTTCGGCCCCCGCGGCCCTGAACGCCGTCCCGCGCTATCGGCACGCGGGACGGCCGAACGACGTTGGACTACATCCACTGCCACCGCCCGTCGTCGAACGCGCGGCGGGCGGCGCGATCCATGTCGGCCACCTAGCCGTGGCCCACCTCCGCCGGCACGCTGCCGTCGGCGGGGATTGTGCGTCGGGAACGTCGGTTCCCGTTCCGGCATCGGTCCATTCGCCGACGTGTCAGTCCGTGGTCGGAAGGACGACGACCTTGCCCGGCAACGTCCCCGCGGCCGCCCGGGCGTGCACCGACGCCAGTTCCGCCAGCGGGACACGCTCGTCGACATCGATGATCAACTCGCGACGGTCCACGCGCGCAACGAGTTCCGCCAGTTGCCGCGCGTCGCTGCGAACGTAGACGTCCACCGCGCGCACACCGCGTGCCTCGTCGGCCGGGGCGGGCATCCACACGGTGGTGCCGACCACGACGCCACCGTCGCGGACCAGCCCGGCCAGCGCCTCGAACTCGGCCGGAGCGATCGGCGCGAGGTTGAGCAGGACGTCGATCGGCTCGGTCACCGCGGCGGTCACCTCGGTGGTGGTGTGATCGACGACCTCGTCGGCACCCCGCGCCTCGACGCGCTCGCGGCTGCGCGGACTGCCGGTGGCGATCACAGACGCGCCGGCCGCCTTGGCCAGCTGGACCGCGTAACCACCCACGGCTCCGCCGGCGCCGCTGATCAGGATCCGCTGCCCGGGCTTCAGTTCGGCGTGGTCGAACAGCGCCTGCCACGCGGTGAGTCCGACCAGGGGCAGCGCGGCCGCATCGGCGAGCGGGACGCTCGCCGGCGCCGCCGCCAGAATCTCCGCGGGCGCGAGGACGTATTCCGCCGCGGCGCCGTCGTCGGTGAACGGCAGGAAGCCGATGACCCGGTCACCGGCCTGCCACCCATCGACGCCCTCGCCGAGTGCGTCGATGGTTCCCGCGACGTCCAGGCCGGGAATGTGCGGCAGGGTCAGGGGCATCGGGCCCTGCATGAATCCCGCGCGGATATTGCCGTCGACGCTGTTGAACGATGTCGCCGCGACGCGCACTCGCACCTGGCCGGGACCGGGAAGCGGCTGGTCGGCGTCCTCGTAGCGCAGGACCTCGGGATCGCCGTACTCGTGAAATCGAATCGCCTTCATCGTGGTGCCTCACTCTCGACGTAAGTGCTTCGAGTTCGAAGCACATGAGCGACGATAGCAGTGCTTTGAATTCGAAGCAAGAGTTTCGAAATCGAAGCACGAGTTGTACAGTCGTGCCATGTCCGACACCTCGCGGCCCTTGGACGCCGCCCAACTGGGCGCCTACTTCGCCCTCATGGAGGTGGCCGGCCTGCTGCGGCACGCAGTCGAGCAACAACTGCGAGAGGCCGGCGATCTGAGCTACGTGCAGTTCCAGCTCTTGGCGCGCCTCGGACTCGACTCCCCCACCGGCAGTGAACGCATGACCGACCTCGCCGACGGCGTCGTCTACAGCCGCAGCGGATTGACCTATCAGGCAGGTCTGCTCGAGAAGGCGGGACTGGTCACGCGCACACCCTCCGCGGACGACGAGCGCGGCGTCACGGTCACGATCACCGACGCCGGGCGGGCGCTGCTCGCCCGGGTGCTTCCCGGCCACACCGAGGTCGTCAATCAGCAACTCTTCGAACCGCTGTCACGCGCGGACACCAAGGCCCTGGCCGATCTGCTGTCACCGGTGCGCGACCACATGCGTGCGGCGCCACCCCGCTCGGCAGCGCCTCGCCGACGGCGATAACCCATCGGCCCGGCCGCTACGAATCCTTGGTGAGGTGCCCGCACGCGGTTCGGACGAGGAGCTGAGGGAATGCGCATCGTGGTCGATCTGAATCGGTGTCAGGGATATGCGCAGTGTGTTCCGCTGGCACCGCAGGTGCTGAGGCTGCTGGGCGAGGAGGCGCTGGCCTACGACCCCAATCCCGACGACGTCCACCGCCGCCGGATCTTGCGGGCCGCGGCGTCGTGTCCGGTGCAGGCGATCCTGGTGGAGGCCCACACTCCGGACGAGCCGGAGCCCGCGCCGTGACCACCGCGTCGCTGGCCGCGGACCTGGTCAGGACGTTCCGGGCGGAAGGCCGCATCGTGATCGTGGGAGCGTCGCTGGCCGGACTTCGCGCCGCGGAAGCCTTGCGGGAGAGGGGTTTTCACGGAAGTGTGACCCTCATCGGGGACGAGCCGCACCTACCCTACGACCGTCCGCCGTTGTCCAAGCAGGTCCTGCAGGGCTGGGTGCCCGCCGATCACACCACACTTCCCCGCATGCGGGCCGTCGACGCGGACTGGCGGCTGGGGGTCGCCGCGACCGGCTTGGACCGAGCGAACCGGCAGGTCCTGCTGGCCACCGGCGACGCGGTGCCCTACGACCGGATGCTGATCGCCACCGGGGTGCGGGCCCGGCCGTGGCCGAACCCGGCCGAGGGCGCCCTGCGCGGGGTGTTCACGGTGCGCACCTGCGAGGACGCGGCCCGGCTCCAGGCAGCACTGAATGCCGGCCCGAAGCGCGTGCTGGTCGTCGGCTCGGGATTCATCGGTTCGGAGCTGGCGTCGGTGTGCCGCGAGCGCGGCCTGCCGGTGACCGTCGCCGAACGCGGCGGCGGGCCACTGGTGGGCCCGCTCGGCGGAGTGATCGGCGATATCGCCGCGCGAATGCAGCGCGAGGCGGGCGTCGACCTGCGCACCGGGGTGTCCGTCCGATCCCTCGACGGCGACGCCGACGGACGGGTGTGCCGGGCCCAGCTGTCGGATGGAACCACGCTGGAGGTCGATGTGGTGGTGGCGTCGCTGGGCTCGATCCGCAATGTCGAATGGCTGCGGAATGCGGGTCTGGCCGCCGGTTTCTGGGGCGTCGGTTGCGATGCGGGCTGTCGCGCGTTCGACATCAACGGCGTGGTGACCGACAACATCTTAGTGGCCGGCGATGTCGCGCGTCAGCCCCATGTGCTGTACGAGTATCAGTTCATCTCGATGGAGCATTGGGACAACGCGGTGTGCGGTGCTCAGGTCGCCGCGAACAACATGATCAGCCTGGAGACCGAACGGCGACCACATCTACCGCTGCCCTCGTTCTGGTCGGCCCAATTCGGGGTGAACATCAAAGGTGTGGGGGTGTGCTCGTTCGGCGACGAGATCGCGTTCACCCAGGGATCGCCCGAGGACTTTCGGTTTGCCGCCGTCTACGGCCGCCGGGGCCGCATCATCGGTGCGGTGACATTCGATCACGGCAAATGGCTGCAGTACTACGCGGCGATGATCGAACGGTCGGCGCCGTTTCCGCCGCCACCGCCGGGCTACGACCGGGCCGCCGATCCGGCGCCGATGCCGGCCCGCTTCCCCGATCCGCGCGTGCCGACCGGCATCCCCGACGTGGTGCTGACCGGTCACGACCCCACATCCCGGGGCGCCGAGTTCCATTGAACGAGGAGGCAAAATGACCGCGGCGACCGCCTGGGCCGAGGCGATGAAATACGAACACCGCGCCGACCCCTACCCGTTCTTCGATCGGCTGCGCCGCACCCCGGTCGCGCGCGTGGCCGACAACCTGTACGTGGTGACGGGTTATCAGAAACTGCTGTCGCTGGCGCACGACCCGCGGGTCAGCTCCGATATCGGTCGCAGCCCGCTGGGCAATCCCCTGACCGGCGGTTCCGGGCCCGGCGCGGCGAGCGCGCCACCGCCGGGTCGTCGCACGCCGAGCATCATCGTCTCGGATCCGCCCGATCACGATCGGGCCCGCCGCCAGGTGATGCGCCACTTCGGCCCGCCGCACGCGCCCGACGTCATCCCCGGCATGGAACCCGTGATCGTGCGCATGTGCAACCGGTTGCTCGACGAGATCGGGGCCGCCGGCAAGACCCGTCTCGACGTCGTCGACGACTACGCCTACCCCGTTCCCGTCACGGTGATCTGCACCGTTCTCGGCATCCCGCTCGCGGACGAGCCCCTGTTCCACGCCTGGATCTACGACATGCTCACCGGCATCGATCTGGGCCCCGACGCGCAGACCGAGGAGGGCGAGGTCCGCGCGGGCCGGGCGCACGCGAGCCGTGACGCACTCACCCGGTACCTGGCCGGCCTGATCGAGCAGCTCCAGCGTGAGCCCGGCCCGGGGTTGCTGTCGCACTTGCTCCACGACCACGGCCCCGACGGCCCGATGCCGGCCGAGCAGGTGCTGGCCAACGCGGTACTGCTGCTGATCGCCGGTCACGACTCGACGGTCAACACCATCGCCAACTGTGTGATGACACTGCTGCGCAATCCCGGTTCCTACGACCAGGTGCGCGATCGGCCGCACCTGCTACCCCGTGCGATCGAAGAGGTCCAGCGGTTGCAGGCGGCGGTGCAGTTCTTTCCCAGCCGCAGCGTCACCGCCGATATCGAGATCGGCGGCACCGTCATTCCGGAAGGGTCCGCGGTGCACCTGGTCTACGCCGCCGCCAACCGCGACCCGAACCGATTCACCGATCCGAACCGCTTCGACATCCAACGCCCCGACAACGAACATTTCGGCTGGGGCAGCGGGATCCACACCTGCCCGGGCGGCCCGCTGGCGCGACTGGAAGCCAATCTCGCACTGGAGATCTTCCTGCGTCGCGTCGTGACACCACGGCTGGTCGTCGACCCGCCACCGTATCGGCGCAGCCAGATCTTCCGCGGGCCACGACATCTGCTCGTCGACGTCGACCACATCGCCGGCCGAGCCGATCGGTGATCGCGGCGGAGGTCCCGGATCAAGGGGCGACGATTCCGCGACGGATCTGCCCGGGGCTCGATGTGACGCTGGGCGGCTTGCGATTTCGCGACGAGCGCAGCTGGTAGGGAACGCTGGTGACCATGACACCCGGCTCGAACAACAGACGCGCCTTGAGCCGCAGCGAACTCTGGTTGTGCAGCAGATTCTCCCACCAATGCCCGACGACGTACTCGGGGATGTAGACACTGACGACGTCGCGGGGCCGCGATCGGCGGACCCGCTTGATGTATTCGATGACGGGACGGGTGATTTCGCGGTAGGGCGACTCGACGACCTTCAACGGGATGCTGACGTCGTGGCGCTCCCAGGATTGGGTCAGTGCCCGGGTGTCGGTGTCGTCGACGTTGACCGTGATGGCGGTGAGGGTGTCGGGGCGGGTGGCGCGCGCGAACTGAACCGCGCGCTGAGTGGCCTTGTGCCAGTCCGACACCAGCACGATCGCGTGCACCCGGCCGGGCAGCGTCGTCTCCTCGTCGGGGTCGATGTCGAGTTCGGCGCGCACCGTCGAATAGTGGGTGTGGATGAGATACATCATCAGCACCAGCAGCGGCATCGCGATGACCACGAGGTAGGCGCCGTGACCGAATTTGGTGATCATGACCACGACCAGCACCACGCCGGTGAAGCAGGCGCCGAACGCGTTGATCGCCCGGGCTCGGTAGATGCGTTGGCGTTGCCCCGGCGCGGTCACGCCGCGAAGTTCGCGATTCCAATGCCGGACCATGCCGGTCTGGCACAGCGTGAACGAGGTGAACACGCCGACGATGTAGAGCTGGATCAATCTGGTGGTCTGCCCGTCGAAGGCGTAGATCAACCCGGCGGCGACCGCGGCGAGCAGGATGATGCCGTTGGAGTAGGCGAGCCGGTCCCCACGCGTGTGCAATTGGCGCGGCAGGTAGCGATGTTGCGCCAGAATCGAGGTCAGCAGCGGGAATCCGTTGTAGGCGGTATTCGCGGCGAGGATCAGGATCAGCGCCGTGGTGACCATCAGGTAGTAGAAGCCCAGGCTGCTGTCGCCGAAGACCGCTCCGGCGATCTGCGCGATCACGGTCTTCTGCGCGTCGGTGTGGCAATCGCCCGGAAAGCCGATCAGGTCGCAGGTGTTTTCGGCGACTCGCGTGTGGGTGATCATCGCCAGCGCGGTCACACCGGT
This sequence comes from Nocardia africana NBRC 100379, assembly GCF_001612635.1. Taxonomy (GTDB): domain Bacteria; phylum Actinomycetota; class Actinomycetes; order Mycobacteriales; family Mycobacteriaceae; genus Nocardia; species Nocardia africana. The sequence continues at coordinate 102,334 of NZ_BDAV01000008.1, forward strand.
GAACATGGCGATCGCCAGCAGGCCCATAGCGGTCATCGTCCGGGCCGCGTTGAGCGACTTCGGTTTCCGGAACGCGGGGACTCCGTTGGAGATCGCTTCGGCCCCCGTCAGCGCCGTACATCCCGAGGAGAACGCCCGCAGCGCGAGGAACGCCACCGCTGCCGTGCCGAGGCCCGCGTGCGCGGCGTGGATCTGATAATGCGCGCTCTCGGCGACGGGCGCGTGCCCGATCAGCGTCTCGATCAGGCCGATCGAGATCATCACCATGACGCCGGCGACGAATGCGTAGGTCGGCACGGCGAACGCCCGGCCGGATTCCCGCACCCCGCGCAGATTCATCGCGGTCAGCGCCACGATGAACCCGATATCGATCAGCACCCGATGCGGATTCAGCGCCGGCGCCGCGGAGATGATGTTGTCCACACCCGCCGCGACCGACACCGCCACCGTCATCACATAATCGACCAGCAGCGCCGCCGCGACCACCAAACCCGGTATCGCACCGAGGTTTTCGGCGACGACCTCATACGATCCGCCGCCCGAAGGATAGGCGCGCACCACCTGGCGATACGACAACGCGACCACCGCCAGCAGCACGACGACACCACCGGCCACCCACGGCGTCAGATACAGATAACTGAGCCCGCCCAACGTCAGGATGAGCAGAATCTCCTGCGTCGCATAGGCCACCGAGGACAGCGGATCACTGGCGAAGATCGGCAATGCCAGCCGCTTCGGCAACAGCGTCTCACCGAGCCGATCGCTGCGAAACGGTCGTCCCAGTACAACTCGTTTGGCGACGTCGATCGGTGAAACCACGATTAATCACCCTAAATCCGGCAAACCCGTACCCATCGATCGCCAGCCGTAGGGAAAACGTAAAAAAATCCCCGCGCCGGGATCGGGCGGTGTATCGCTCGGCGATACGTGAGCCGTCCCATCAGGCGGTCGCGCACCTCGGCACCATCACTCGCCGAGCAGCCGTTCGACGGTGTCACGGGTCGCGAGGGCCCGGGCTCCGTAGTCCTCGAAAAGCGCAGGGGTCAGCCGCGACGACGGCCCGGAGATGCTGAAGCACGCGCGGGCCGGACCGTAGCGTCCCCGCAGGGCTACCGCGACCGCGCAGATTCCGTCGTGCAGCCCTTCGACCGTGGTGGCGTAGCCCCGCCGCCGAATGAGATGTATTTCCTCCCAGAGCTCGTCCACATCGGTGATGGTGTGCTCGGTCGACTTGGCCGGGGTTTCGGACAGATAGGCCGCGATCCGTTCGTCGGGCAATGTCGCGAGGAACGCCTTTCCGGTCGCGGCGGCGTGCAGCGGCAGCCGAGTGCCCAGTGCCATGAACGCGCGCAACTGGTGCGAACTGTCGAGACGTTCGATGAGCACCAGTTCGTCACCGTCGGGCACCGCGAGATGGACCGTCTCACCCGTCGACATCTGCAGCGCGGACAGCTCCGGCAGCGCCACCTCGCGCAGATTGTCGCGCCCGGCGACCGCGCTACCCAACCGGAAAGCCAGACCGGTGATCTCCCATCGCCCTTCCGGTGAGGACCGCACCCACCCGGCCTCCTCGAGCGTCTTCAGACAGCGTTGCACCGTACTTTTCGGCACCTCCAGCCGCCGGGCCAGGTCGCTGAGTCCCGCGGGCTGTAGCCGCGCCACTTCCTCGAAGACCCGCAGGGCGGTCAGCACGCTGTTCACGAACTCGTCCCGAAGCCCAGCACGCACCGGCACACCCGTTGTTGACGGAGTCGCCACAAGCTAATACCGTCACTGGTCCATAATGTAGCACATCGGTCCACAGTGTGGACCATACACGAGAAAGTGGCCCTCATGCCAGTTCCTCTTCTCACCGCATTGCAGACCGGCACGGCCGCCTCCCGGCCCGCGGTCACGATCAGCGACACCGAAGTACATTCCGATGAACTATTGGGCGCGGCGGGCGCGCTCGCGAATCGCATCGCCGGCGCGGAATGCGTCGCCATCGATGCCCGCCCCAGCGTCGAGACGGTGATCGCGGTGGTGGGCTGCCTACTGGCCGGCGTACCCGCGGTTCCCGTTCCCCCGGACTCCGGCGCGGTCGAACGCCGCCACATCCTCACCGACTCGGGCGCCGAATTGTGGATCGGCGCACCGAATCCCGATGCTTCCCTTCCGGCGATCACCGTCGACCGGCGAGCGTCACACACCTGGACAGGTCCGGAACCCGATCCGGCAACGACGGCGCTGATCGTCTACACCTCCGGAACCACCGGGGCGCCGAAAGGAGTGGTGCTGCCCCGCTCGGCGATCGCGGCGAGTCTGGACGGACTGCGCGATGCGTGGCAGTGGAATGCCGATGACGTTGTCGTCCACGGCCTTCCGTTGTTCCACGTCCACGGCTTGGTGATCGGCGTGCTGGGCGCGCTGCGCACCGGATCGCCACTGGTGCACACCATCCGCCCCACACCGGACCGATATGCCGCCGCAGGCGGATCGCTGTATTTCGGTGTGCCGACGGTCTGGTCGAGGGTGTGCGGCGATCCGGACTCCGCACGTGCGCTCGCCGCCGCCCGTCTTCTGGTCTCGGGCAGCGCTCCGCTGCCGGTTCCGGTGTTCGACGGTCTGCGGGCACTCACGGGCAGTGCACCGATCGAGCGGTACGGCATGACCGAGACCGTCATCACGCTCAGCACCCGGCACGATGGTGAGCGCCGTCCCGGCTGGGTCGGGCTACCGATTACCGGAGTGCACACCCGGCTCCGCTCGGACTCCGGCGATACCGTCGGCCACGACGGCGAAACTCTCGGCCGCCTCGAAATCGCCGGGTCCACACTGTTCGACGGCTACCTTCACGACAAGGCCAAGACCGACGAGGTCATGTCGTCCGACGGATGGTTCGACACCGGCGATATCGCCGTGATCGATCCGGGAGGCTTTCACCGCATCGTCGGTCGTGAGTCGGTCGACATGATCAAATCCGGCGGCTACCGAATCGGCGCCGGCGAGGTCGAACACGCACTGCTGTCACATCCGAGCGTGCGCGAGGCCGCGGTGGTCGGCGTCCCCGATTCCGACCTCGGCCAGCGCATCGTGGCCTATGTCGTCGGTGAACCCGGTTATCACGACGCGCTCATCGACTTCGTCGCCGGCTCACTGGCGGTGCACAAGCGGCCCCGAGAGATTCGCATGGTCGAGGCGCTACCACGCAACGCGATGGGCAAGATCCAGAAGAAGACTCTGCTGAGCGATTACACATCCCACTGACGGGGCCGCCCGGGACTCACCCGGCTCCGTCACCGCGCCGCCGACGCCGCTTCGCGACCGGCGCGTCGTGCGGCTCGCCGCCGTCGGCCGGGAACATGACCGCCGGATTGATGGTGGCCAGATCACGACTGGCCGCCGCGTAGAGGCCGGTCAGAATGTGCATCGTGCGGACCGCATGGCCCATTTTCGTTGTCACATCGGATAATTCGGCAAGATTCGCGGTGAGCAGTTCACGCCGCAATGCGGCATAGCGATCGGAGATCTCGCGCCCGGCCTCGGTCACCCGGAACACCGACGAGGTGCCCGACTTGGTGCGCTCGAGCAAACCGAGGCCGACCAGTTTCCGCAGGTTGTACTGCAGGTTGGGCAGATCCTCCCGGTTGGTCAGCTGCGCGATGGTCGCGGTGTCCTTGGCGCGTTCCTGCATGCGCACGACATGCAGCGCCACGACTTCGTTGAAGGCCAGGTCCACATCTCCGGCGATGCGCAACGCCTGCACCGCAAACCGCTCGAAGGCACCTTCGACCTGTAGGAGCGCGAATTCGAAGGCGGTCATCGCCTCTTCGTGCGTGTTCTCGGCCAGATGCCAGCGGCGTTCCGGGTCCAGTTTCGCGGGCCGGTCGTCGCCGGCGGCTTCGGTGGCGGTCATAGCACACCAGCCAACACGGGTAACCGGGCCGACCGCAATGTGGAACATGAAATTTACGTTGAAAGTCTATTGATAGTCCACGAAGATTCTGTAATGTGGCTCAGGACACCACGGTGTCCAGCCCACATTCCGCGCCGCACTCCCCGCCGCGCCACTCATCACCGATCAACCACGCACTCGGCGTGGTCCCCACCTCGATGGAGGTTTCTCGATGTCCGCTGACCACTACAACGGCACCTCGGCCGGTGTGACCCGGCACTACGCCCCCTACGTCCAGGCGGATTGGGGCTATGCCAACCACTGGTATCCCGCACTGTTCTCCGCCGAACTCGCCGACGGCACCGTCAAGGGCGTCACCATCGGCGGCCACGACATCGCATTGCGACGGTCGGCGGGTAAGGCCTACGCATTGTCGGACCGGTGTATCCACCGCGGCGTGAAACTGTCGGCGAAGCCGATGTGCCTGTCCGAAGGCACCGTGACGTGCTGGTACCACGGCTACACCTACAGCGTCGACGACGGCAGCCTCACCACCATCGTCGGCAATCCCGACGATTCGCTGATCGGCCGGGCCGCGATCCGGACCTATCCGGTCGAAGAAGTCAACGGCATGATCTTCGTCTTCGTCGGCGATGCGGACTACGGCACCCCGCCGCCGCTCGAGAGCGATCTGCCGATGCGAGTGACCAACGATCCCGGCAACTCTCCCGTCGCCCACCTGATGGACGACAACATCATCGTGCGCGGCATCCATCGCAAACTGGTCGGCAATTGGCGGCTGGCCGCCGAGAACGGCCTCGATCCGGGCCACCTGCTGGTGCACTGGGACAACCAGATCCTGGTGGCCCTGGACCGTGCGCTGCCGCTCGGCGTCAACGCCCTCACCGACGACGCGACCGAGGAGATCGACATCCCCAACGGGCCCAAGGGCGTGATGAATCGCTACGACCGGCCCGATCTGTACAAGCCGGTGCTGGAGAACCCGAAGGTCGACATCAAAGCCCGGGGCAACGTTCAGCATTACTTCCGCACCTCGCTGTGGGTGCCGGGCGTGTTGATGGTGGAGCACTGGCCGATCACCGACGTCGTGCAGTACGAGTTCTACGTCCCCATCGACGACCACCACCACGAGTACTGGGAGGTGGTGGCGACCCGCGCCCACACCGACGAGGAACGGGCCGAATTCGACTTCAAGTTCGAGCATTTCTTCAAGCCGCTCGCGCTCGAAGGCTTCAACAACAGCGACGTGTTCGCCCGTGAAGCGACGGAAGAGCACTACACCCGCTTCGACGGATGGAACAACGAAATGCTCTGCGACATGGACTATTCCATCATCGCGTGGCGCAAGATGGCCGCCCGTCACCTGCGCGGATACTTCGAATCGCCGTATCGGGACGAGGACTGAACGTATGACCATGTCTCCGAGCGAAACCCGTTCCCACGCCGGCGCGGACACCGGAACCCATTGTGTCCGTTTGCGTTACACCGACACGGTGAAGGAGATCCACGTACCGGAGGGCACTTCGGTGCTGGACGCCGCAGCCGCCGCCGGCGTGCGGCTCGCCCATCAATGCGGGATCGGCACCTGTGGCACCTGCGTCGGCCGGGTATCGGCCGGAGACGTGGTCATGCCCGAAGGCCGGGTCTACCCCCTGCGTGCGGACGAGTCGGAGGCGGGCATGCGGCTGCTGTGCCAAGCGCGTGCCCGCTCCGATGCCGAGATCGACCTCGACTATCCAGCGGCCCTGCTCGACGAGAACCCGCTCATCACGACGACTACGAAGGTCACCGGTCTCACCTGGCTGGCCGAGTCCGTGGTCGAGCTGCAGATCCGGTTGCCGAAGTCGGCGAAGTTCTCCTTCCGCGCCGGACAGTACGTGCGGCTGCGGGTGCCCGGCACCAGCGAATGGCGCTCGTACTCCATGGCTTCCGGCGAACGGGAGAGGCGCCGGCTCACCTTCACCGTGCGCGTACTGCCGTCCGGCGCGATGTCGCACTATCTGCGCGAGCGGGCCGCCGTCGGCGACGAGCTCGAGATGGAAGGGCCTCTGGGGTCGTTCGGACTTCGCCCCGAACCCGGTCCGATTCTCATGGTGGCGGGCGGCACCGGGCTGGCACCCATGCTGTCGATGCTCGAAACCCTGCAAACCGCACGCGATCGCGACCGCATCGACCTGGTTTTCGGCTGCACTCGCGGACCCGACCTGTTCCACCTCGACGAGCTCGCAGGACGGCGCAGTTTCACCCCGGGCCTGTCGGTGCGGGTAGTGGTGGACGAGCCGTTCGACCACCCGGATGTGCTCACCGGAAATCCGGTCAGCGTGCTCACCGCGGCCGACGTCGCCGACCCGAATACCAGCGCCTACCTGTGCGGTCCCCCGGCCATGCTCGATGCGGCCCGCGTCCGGCTGAGCGAACTGGGCCTGCCGCCCGAGCGGATCCACGCCGAGCAATTCCTCCCCAGCTGATCACCATCGGCGGCCCGGCCGCCGGTGCGCACAGATTGTGAATCATCATGAGCATCGCCCGACTCGGGGCTCTGACCGTCGAGGTCGCCGATATCGACGCCTGGCAGCACCTGCTGGTCGACCTTCTCGAACTCGACGCCCGGCCCCGCACCTCACCGGCGGATCCGCTGCTGATCCGACTCGACGACCGCCATCACCGCATCGCGTTGTATCCCGGGACCGAAGACCGCGTCCGACGGGTCACCTGGGAGGTGAACACTCCCGAGCAGCTGAACACGCTGGCCGATGCGGTCGAGGCCGAAGGTGTAGAGGTCGAGCGGGTGGCCGCCGGCGACGCTCCCGATGTCGCCGCCGCCATCCGGTTCGCCGATCTGGACGGGTTTCCCACCGAGATCGGCTACGGCGTGCTGACCGACCACCACCCGGTACGGCCCGGCGGGGTGATCAGCGGGTTCGTCACCGGCGAACTGGGCCTGGGGCATGTGGTCTACATGTGCTCGGACTATCCCGCGGCGGTGGACTTCTATACCCGCGTCCTCGGCTTCCGGCTCACCGACTACATCGTCTGGGACGGCGCGGATGCCACCTTTCTGCACTGCAATGCACGCCATCACAGCCTGGCGTTGATGAACGAATGCTTCGGGATGCGCGGCGGCGACCTCAACCATCTGATGATCGAGACCGCCACGCTCGACGACGTCGGCCGGGCCTACGACCGGATCACCGCCGCGGGCATCGATCTGAAGATGACGCTCGGTCGCCACACCAACGACGGGGTCACCTCGTTCTACCTTTCCACGCCGTCCGGCTTCGGCATCGAAATCGGCTGGGGTGGAGCGGTTGTCGGCGAGGACTGGGTCGTGCAGACCTACGACGCCCCGGCGCGCTGGGGCCACGAGGTCCGGAAGAAGGTGAGCTGAGATGACCGTCGACGCAGCCACCGGCGAGCACGCCGAGACCTCGAGCATCAGCACGGTGGAACGCTATCTGGACCGCGTCGCCGAACGCGACGAATTCATCCGCGCCTGGGCCTTTCTCGATCCGGACCTGGTCCGCGCGCAGGCCCGCGCACTCGATGCCGAATCGCCCCGCTCGCCGCTGCACGGAATTCCGGTGGGCATCAAGGACATCGTCGACACCGCCGATCAGCCGACGGCGTACGGCAGCAGCCTCTGGTCCGGACATCGCCCCGGACGCGATGCCGAAGCGGTGCGCCGGCTGCGTGCGGCGGGCGCGCTGATCTTCGGCAAGACCGCCACCACCGAGTTCGCCACCTACGAGCCGGCCCGAACACGCAACCCGCACAACCTCGATCACACGCCGGGCGGATCGTCGAGCGGCTCGGCGGCGGCAGTCGCCGACGGCCAAGTACCCATCGCTCTGGGCACCCAGACCGCCGGATCGGTGCTGCGTCCCGGTTCCTACTGCGGCGTCTTCACGCTCAAGCCCAGCTACGGCCGGTGGTCGTTCGACGGTGTGCTGCCGGTGGCGCTGAGTTTCGACACCCTCGGCGCATTCGCGCGGCATCCGGTGTGGCTCGGCGCGGTCGACCACATCCTCACCGCCCCAGGGCAAACCGGCGAGGAACAGACCGCGCTGCCCGCCACCCGCGACCTGACCGTCGGTGTGCTGCGCCCCCCGTGGGCCGAACGCGCCGGCAGGGACGCCTCGGAGCGGCTGGAATCGTTCGCCGCCGGCCTGCGCGCCCACGGCACCACCGTCACCGAGATTTCCGTCCCGCCCGAGCTGGCCGAACTCGACGACGCTCACACGCTGATCATGGCCGCAGAGGCTGCCGCGGCGCTGTCCGACCGCGTCGGCAGGGATGGAACCGACGGCATCAGCCCCCGGCTGGCCGAATTCCTCGCCTTCGGCCGCGGCGCGGAGCCGAGCCGAATCCAGCACGCGCGCAGCATACTTCGCGCTGCCCGACGCTTCCTCCAGGATGCGCACCGACGTGCCGACGTGCTGCTGACCCTCGCCTCGACCGGCGAGGCGCCCCGCGGCCTGGACAGCACCGGCGACCCGGTGTTCAACAAGCTCGCCAGCGTCGGAGGGCTTCCCGCGGTCGGGCTGCCGACCGGCACCGGCGCCACGGGACTGCCGCTCGGTGTGCAACTCATCGGCCCCACCGGCACCGACCACGCCCTCGTCCGCATCGCGACCTGCCTGACCGACCGGGTCGGGCTGGCCGCCCGCTGCCCGCTTCCGGAGGAACAGCGATGAACGACGCCATCACCCGCGCCGAGACCCCGGCGCAGTCGATCCAGGATCTGGCGCTGGACGACGACCGCCGCGCGATGTACGACGCGGTCTGCGATCGACTCGACCCCGACCGCTTCCGCGATCTGCTGGTCGAGCTGGTCGGCATCCACAGCCCCACCGGGCGCGAACGCGCTGCCTCGGAATTCATGGCCGACCATCTGCGCCGCGAGGTCGGCATCGACGCCGCCTATCGGCCGGTCAGCGAGCACACCGGCAATGTGCTGGGCGAGATGCGCGGCAGCGGCGGCGGCAGCCGGCTACTCCTGTACGCCCCGATCGACACCCACATCGATCCCGAGGCCGATGTGCCGTGGGTCGGGCCCCGGTTGCGTCCGGACATGGTGCCGCAGGCGCGGGTGGACGGCGATCTGGTGATCGGACTCGGCGCCTCGAATCCGAAATGCATGGTGGCCGGGCTGACCGAGGTTGTCCACGCTGTCGCCGACGCCGGTGTACCCCTGATCGGCGATCTGGCGATCGGCTTCGCAGGCGGCGGAATGCCGGTCACCATGAGCGGCCGCGACCACGTGGGCATGAGCAGTGGGGTGTTCCATCTGCTGACCCACGGCGCAATGCCCGATCACGCCATCGTCCTGAAACCGTGGTGGGCCGTCTACCCGGAGGAGCCGGGCATGTGCTGGTTCAAGGTGTCGGTACGCGGCACCTTCGGATACTCCGGAATCAGCAGGGGCACACCGGGTTTCCGCTCATCGATCGTCCCGGCCGCGCGCGTCGTCGACCTCATCGAGGCCTGGCTGCCCGAATACACCGCACGCAACACCTCCGGATCCACCATTCCCGAGGGATGGATCTCGGCGCTGCGTTCCGGAAACCCGGACAAGCCGGCCTTCCCCTCCGCCACCACCGAGATCTACCTCGACGTCCGGGTCAACCCCCGAACCTCTCCGGGCGATGTGCGAAATCAGTTCGCCCAGTTGATATCCCACATTCGCTCGACCGAGCCCGATATCGATCTCGACTGGGAGATGTACGGTTCGCTGCCCGGCGGCATGACCGATCCCGGCAACTGGATCATCCAATCCTGCCGGCGCGGGTGGGAAGAAGTGGAAGGCCGGCCCTACGAATCCACACCACTGCTCGGCGGACAGACCGACGGCACCCTCATCCGCCGGATGGGCGTCCCCTGCGCGCGCATCGGCTATCCCTGGCCGCCCGCGACCGCACCCGCCGAACTGAACGAAGGCCTGGGCGGCATGGGCGTCGCGTCGGTATCCGACGTGATGACCGCCGTGCGCGCCGTCGCCTACGCCGTCGTCGACACCCTTACCCGAACCCGAGAGGACGTGGGACTGTGAGCCCAGAACGCAAGATACTCAACATCGTTCCGGTACCGGTGCCGCCGGAGGCGCTGGCCGCCTTCGCCGCGCAGATCCCGGACGACATCGTGCATCCCGGTTTCGAGAACGTCTTCGTCAGTGCCCGCGCCGGCGGCACCACGCTGGACAGCGCGTACGAGACGACCTTGGCCGACGCCTTCGTCCTCGAGGCCGGATCCCGCGCCGAGGAACAGGGATACGCGGCGGTGTGTGTGAACTCTATGAGTGATTCGGCGCTGGCGGCGCTGCGTTCGCGGCTCACCATTCCGGTGGTGGCACCGAGTCAGGCCTCGATGCTGCTGGCATCGCTGCTGGGCAAGAAGTTCTCGGTGATCACCATGTGGCCGCAGTGGCACGAGCTGTATCACAAGGCGGCCCGCGAGCAAGGGCTCAGCGCCCGCATGGCCTCTGTCCGCGATATCGGCGTCGCACCCGATACGGCCGAATTGCTCGCCGGCAAAGAGGATTTCGTCTTCGCTGCGCTCGAACGCGAAGCACGCACCGCGATCGACGACGACGGCGCCGATGTCATCGTGCTCGGCTCGACCACGATGCACCAGTCTCATGCCTACCTGTCGCGGGTGCTGGAAGTGCCGGTCCTCAATCCCGGCGTCGTGGCCTACAAGCTCTGCGAGCTGCTGGTGGTGACCGGCTTGAGCCACAGCAAACGCGCCTTCCCGTCTCCCGCGCTCGTCCAGGACGACCTGCTGTCGGCGCTCGCGGCCACCCACTGAACGACCCGATACACCGAACCACCCAGGCACCCCGAGGAAGTACACGATGACCACCGAGAATCCCGAAATCGGCCGGAGCATGCGCACCGGCACCTTCGACACCAACTACCACGACGTCGGAACCGGCGACCCGGTGCTGCTGCTGCACGGCTCCGGCGCCGGCGTCTCCGCCTGGGCGAACTGGCGCGGCCTCATCCCGGTGCTGGCCGATGATTTTCGGGTCGTAGCCCCCGATCTGGTGGGCTTCGGCTACACCGGACTTCCCGAACCGGCCGACTTCCACATCTTCGACACCTGGATCGACCAGGTAGTGGCCCTGCTCGACGGCCTGGGTATCGAGAAGGCACACGTGGTCGGGAATTCCTTCGGCGGCGGGCTCGCCCTGCACTTGGCCATCCGACATCCGGAGCGCCTGAACCGGATCGCGCTGATGGGTGCGGGCGGAGTCAAGATGCGCTTCACCGACGAGCTCGACCAGCTCTGGGGCTACACCCCGTCGGTGCAGAACATGAAGAAGATCATGGACATCATGGCCTACGACCGGTCGCTCGTGACCGACGAGCTGGCCGAACTGCGTTACCGCGCCACCATCCGGCCCGGCGCACAGGAAGCTTTCGAGAAAGTCTTCCCTCCACCGCGGGCGCGGTGGCTGGACGCCCAGATCGTGTCCGACGAAGAACTGGCGTCCATCCCGCACGAGGTGTTGCTGCTGCACGGACGCGAAGACCGCGTGGTACCCCTGGAGGCGTCACAGCACATGTTCGCCGTGATTCCCAACGCGCAGCTGCACGTGTTCGGCCACTGCGGGCACTGGACGCAGATCGAGCACGCACAACGCTTCCAGCAACTGGTGTCCGCCTTCTTCCACGAAGCGCGCACCACGGCCGGGGTCCACGCGTGAGCGCGCCGGGCAATGCCGGGCCCCGAGGCGCCGGGGGTGAGCACTCGGCGAGGATCGCGGTCATCGGGGCCGGTGTCTCCGGACTGTGTGCGGCGAAACTACTGACCGAGTTCGGGTTCGACGTCACCGTCTACGACCGCACCCCCGACGTCGGCGGGGTATGGAGTCGCACTCGCCGGTATCCGGGCGTAACCACGCAGAACAACAAGGGCACCTACGCGTTTTCGGACTTCCCGATGCCGCGCGCCTACCCGCAATTTCCCAGCGGCGCCCAGGTCCAGAACTATCTCGAGGACTACGCGACCCGATTCGATCTGCATCGACTGATCCGCCTGCGGACCGAGGTGACGGAAGCCGCCCAGGACGAGCGAACCGGAACCTGGACCCTGACCGTCCGGGACCTCACCACCGGGACGGACGCACCGGCAGCCTTCGACCACCTCGTCGTGGCGACCGGCATCTTCTGCGATCCGTTCGTTCCCGAGTACCCGGGGCGGGAGGACTTCGAACGAGCGGGCGGAAAGATCTGCGCCGCATCGGATTTCACCCGCCTCGAGGACGCGGCCGGCAAGGATGTCGTCGTGGTGGGCTATGGCAAATCCGCCTGCGATATCGCAGAGGCGCTCAGTGATGTCGCTCGCTCGACCACCGTCGTGGCCCGGGAGGTGACGTGGAAGGTGCCGCGGAAGCTCGCCGGGCTGGTGACCTACAAATACATCCTGCTCACCAGGTTCAGCGAAGCGCTGTTCGACCATATCGAACAGCGCGGGTTCGCTCGATTCCTGACCGGGCCGGGACGTTTCCTGCGCAACGCGCTGCTCGGCGGCATGGGGTCGATCGTGCGCCGGCAGTTGATGCTGGACCGGCTGGGACTGGTGCCGGACGGCCCGTTCGAACGCGTGGTCCGGCACGCGGTGAGCCTGGCCACGGAGAACTTCTACGAGAAGATCCGCGACGGCGTCATCACCCTGCACCGCGGCGCGATCATCACGAGGCTGCACGAGAAGGACGGCAAGCCGACCATCGCGCTGTCCGACGACACGCTGCGGGATGCCGACATCGTCGTCTGCGCAACAGGTTTCACCCAACGGGTGCCCTTCCTGAGCGCCGCGCTGCAGGACCGCCTCACCGACGGCAACGGCAACTTCCTGCTGTACCGCCAGATACTGCCACTGGACGTGCCGAACCTGTTCTTCGTCGGTTACAGCTCGTCGCTGGTCAGCCCGATCGCCGCCGAGGCATCCGCGATGTGGGTGGTCGCCTGTCTGGCGGGTGGCGGCACCGACCTGCCCTCGCCCGGACACCGACGTGAGTTCGCACGGCGCCGCCTGAACTGGATGATCGAACGCACCGAGGGCAAGCAGGCCCGCGGCACCAACATCATTCCGTTCTCGATTCGCCACGTGGACGAGATCCTGGACGAGATCGGGGTGAACATCGGACCGGCGGCTCGGCTGCGACAGTGGGTGCTTCCGGTGAAGCCGGCCGCCTATCGGTCCGCGACCGCGGCCCTGCATCGGCGCTTCCCCGACCGAGGCGCCGCGACCTCCCGGGACGGTATCCCGGCCTCCTCCCCGCGGTAACGAAACCACACCCCGTGGTCCGGGTGCCGGAACGGTCCGCCCACCCGGACTGCGGACCCTGCCGGTCCAGGCGGTCCGTCGTGTCGCCAACCGCACAGAAGTCGTCGATTTCGGCGGGGAGCTCTGCAGTATAATTGATTAGATAGGCTAAGCAACGTGGAGCGGCTCGGGCATCCGCCCGGCGCCACGCCGCATCCACCGTCCGGGCCCATCCGCAGCAACCGACCGTTGCTCTCACCGAACAAGGAGCTGACCGCAGGAAAGGCAGTTTTGACCGCGACTCGCACCGACGACTTCCCGACCACCGCCACCGATTCACTTCCGCCCGATCTGCCCGCACCGCCGCCGGCACAGCCGGATCGCACGGGTGGGATGTTCGCTTCCCTCGCCGTCCCGAACTACCGCTACTACTTTGCGGGCCAGGTGGTTTCGAATACCGGCACCTGGATGCAGCGGATCGCGCAGGACTGGCTGGTGCTCGGCCTCACCGGCAGCTCGTTCGCGGTCGGCATCACCACTGCCATGCAGTTCCTGCCGATGCTGCTGTTCGGTCTCTACGGCGGCGTCATCGCCGACCGCTTCCCCAAGCGGGGGCTTCTGGTCCTCACCCAGGCAACCATGGGACTGCTCGCCGCCGTCCTCGCCGTCCTGACGCTGACCGGCAGGGTCGAGGTGTGGCACGTCTACCTGCTGGCGCTGCTGCTGGGCCTGGTGACCGTGGTCGACAATCCGACCCGGCAGTCGTTCGTCCCGGAAATCGTCGGCCGGCAACGGCTGCGCAACGCCGTCAGCCTGAACTCCGCGAACTTCCAGGCCGCGCGACTGGTCGGACCGGCGGTCGCCGGAGCGTTGATCGCCGCCGTCGGATCCGGCTGGGCCTTCGCGATCAACGCCTGCTCCTTCGTGGCGGTCATCGCCGGCCTGCTGGCCATGCGACCGGCGCAGCTGACACCGGTGCCGCGCCTGCCGCGACGGAAAGGCCAATTGCGTGAAGGTTTGCGGTACGTGAGCGCGCATCCGCAACTGCTCTGGCCGATCGTCATGGTCGGCTTCATCGGCACCTTCGGCTACAACTTCCCCACCGTGCTGTCGGGCTTCGCCTATCACGTCTTCGATGTCGACGCCGGCAAATACGGGCTGCTCAACACCGCACTCGCGGCGGGTTCGCTCACGGGCGCGCTGCTGGCCGGGCGCCGCGGGCGGGTGCGGATGCGGATGCTGGTCGCCACCGCCATCGGCTTCGGGGCGCTCGAGGCGGTCGCCGCCTTCGCGCCGGACTACTGGCTGTTCACCGCGCTGCTCGCCGTGGTGGGCCTGCTCGGACTCACGTTCAACACCTCCGGCAACTCGATGGTGCAGCTGGAAACCGACCCGGGCATGCGGGGGCGGGTGATGTCGCTGTACATGATGGTCTTCACCGGCGGCACACCGATCGGCGGCCCGATCGTCGGATGGCTCACCGAGGAGTTCGGCCCCCGGCTCGGCCTGTTCGCCTGCGGAGCGGTCTCCGCACTGTCGGCGGCGGTGATCGGTGTCGTTCTCGCCCGTGCCGCCGGCCTGCGCGTGCGGATCTCGGGCAGGCGCGTCGTGCTCATTCCGCGCTCCCCGAAAGCCGTCGCGACCGCCCACCGGTGGTAGGTGCCGGGTTTACGGTCCGCCATCTCGAAGATCGGCCCCACACTGCCGACCCGAGGTGCCGATCCGGCCGAAATGGTGCTGCGGCACGAACTGGCCGCCGTCTGGGCTCCAAAACGTTCAGCGCGGGCCCGAGCCGAAGAACCGCCACAGGTAACCGGGTAGCTTGCGCAGCGGAACCGCGCGCGGCCAGTCGTCGGCACGGAAGTAGGCGTCGCTGCCACCGTCGACGAAAACGATACTGCCGCACAGGAAACGGGCGGCCGGCGACAGCATGAACACCGCCCACTCGGCCAGATCATCCGGATCGCCGAAGCCGCCGATCGGGACCGGGAAACGCTCGATATTCCTCGCCTCGGCCGGGGTCGCGAGCTGCTTTTCCAACAGCGGCGTCAGCACCGCGCCGGGTGCCAGCGCGTTGAGCCGGATCCCCGCGCCGGCCCACTGCGCGGTCGTCGCGTGGCGGCGCACCCAGTGGCTCACCGCGATCTTCGACGTGCCGTAGGCGATCGACGGCGCGTTCCGGCCGAAGATCCGCAACGCCCGCAGCGCCTTGCCGGTGTCGCCCGCCAGCAGCGCACGAATCGCCCGGCGCGGCACCAACGGGGTGGTGGTCGTCGAATTGCTGCCGAACACAACCACTTTCGCCTCGTCCGCCCGAGCCAGCGCCGAGCGCCAGCCGTCGAGCAGATCGACGACGCCGCGGTAATTCACCTCGAAGATCAGCCGCGGCCGGTCCGCACCGGGCGCCGGCCCCACCCCCGCGGCGAGTATCGCGCCGTCGAGATGCCCGTCGACCTCCGCGAGCACACCGTCGATCGCGGTGCGGCGGCCGGCCGCCGTCGACAGATCCGCGACCACCTGCGCGTCCTGCAGATCGACACCGACCACCGTATGACCCCGCTCGCGCAGCTTCTCCGCCGCGGCGCGCCCCATTCCCGACGCCGCCCCGGTCACCACGTACACACCCACCGCATCGCCTGCTTTCCGCTACCCGAGCCTCGAACGATCACCCACCGGCGACCATCCTGCCCCGTCACCGTCGTACCGAACTGCGCGGCATACTCGTGCCACACTCGATCGATGGCTGCGGCTTCCACTCCTCCGCCAGGCTTTCATTCGGTGACACCGCGCATGGTGGTCGAGGACCACCCCGGCGCGGTCGCGGTGGAGGCACCGCTCGACACGCCGTACGGTGACCGTCGCGCCATGGTTCGCGACCCGTTCGGGAACGTCTACCAGATCGCCAGTCGGGCTACGGCCACCGGCTGACGTCGGCGAGCGCCGCTTCGGAGCCGTCCTCACTCGACGACATAGCGCAGCATGACCGCCGTGTCGAAATGCCTCGTCTCCGCCAGCCGGAGCGGAATTCGCTTGTCCAGCAAGGGAAACATCGGCGTGCCGCCGCCGAGCACCACGGGCAGGACGAACACTTGATACTCGTCGATCAGCCCGTGCGGAATCAGCGAGGCCGCGAGAGTCGCGCCCCCGACCTCCATGACGCCGTCGCCCTCGGCCTTCAGCCTGCGCACCTCCTCCACCGCGTTCTCGCTGACCAGCGTGCTGTTCCACTGCACCTCGGTCAGTGTCCGGGAGAAGACCACCTTCGGCTTCTCCGTCCACAACCCGCCGAATTCACGCTGGATGCGCGGCGCGTCCTCGGGCACATGCGGCCAGTACTCGGCCATCAGTTCATACAGGCGGCGACCGTGCAGCGAAATCTCGATATCGCGATACCGGTCGTTGTGAAACTGGTGTAACTCGTCGTCCGGATTCGACCAGTCGATGCTGCCGTCGCGGTCGTTGATGTAGCCGTCCAGGGACATACTGATCCCGTAGCTCAGTTTCCTCATACCGCATAGACGCCGCGCGCGCCCGAAATTCATCGGCGCACAGCGGAACCGATTCGATCGGTCGCGACGCGGTCATCGCCGCCGGATCAGACCCGTTCGAGATAGAAGTACGCGTAGCGGCCGTTGTCGAGCGCCCAAAGCTCTGTAGTCAACAGAAACCGACTAGTGTCCGCCGTCCGACGCGTCCTGCACGATGTCGAACTGCACAACCTGTACGGCCCACAGGTGACGGCGGCGTTCACAATCCCTTCTTCCGCCACAGCGGGTTGGACGACTCCCGACCCCCTATGGCAATGGGCGCTCAGCCCGGGGGAATCGCTTCAAGCTGCCCACACTGAGCGATCCGTTCGCCCCGGTACGCAGCGCCGCCTCCGCCGCGCGGACGTAGCCGGCCGGGTCTTTGTCGACGGGCACGACGCCCGCGTAGTTACGCGCCTCGTAGGCGGCGAAGGCCACGGCAAGTTGATGGCGGCGCTGCAGCCCGGCCAAGCGGCGGAAGTCGGTGAGCCCCTCCCGTTCCTCCTCGGCCATATGGTCGCTGTTGGCCAGATTCGCCGCCGCGACCGCGGCATACCACTCGTCGGTGCCGACCTGGTGCCTCCCTACCTCCGCGACCGCGTCCCTGATCTCGTTGTGGTCGTGGATCGCGTCGAGCGTCTCGTCCTCCGCCCCGCTCGCCCGGCGAGCCGCGATCCCCACCTGCAGCAGCGCGGGATAGAAGATCTCCTCCTCGGCCTGCGCGTGCAAGTCGAGAAACGCCGCCAACCGGTCCCAGATCGCCCCCAGCGCACCGGTGTACCCGCGATCGATCTGCTCCAGAATCGCGAACAGCCGCCGCTGCTCGTGATGGTCATCGAGGATCAACTGGGTGATATCCACATTCCTCCCTGACGCCGATCGCTGGTAAGCACGGAACTCGACGGCCGCCTGCCGCGCGGTCAGCCGGAACCTCCTGGGAATCTGACGACAATGTACTACCGAGTCGCGGCCCGACGCTGCGGGCTCGAGCACCCGTTCGGAGATAATCCGCATGAGGAGCGCCGAATGTGATTCAATTCCCCGGCACTGCGAGCTCAACCGAAAATTTCTGGGGGGAACGTGACCGACGTGTCACCGCTGTCTGCCGAGCACTCCACCGCCAACGGCGTCTACTGCAACTACTGCGGCGCCACGCCGGCGGCCACCGTGAACATTCGCGCCCACCGTGGCCTGCTCATCGCCATGCAATTCCGCAAGGCGCCCGGCCCGTTCTGCCGCGACTGCGGTCTGGCGGCCTTCCGGCAGATGACCGGCGAAAGTCTGTGGCAGGGCTGGTGGGGCATCGTGTCCTTCATCGCCAACCCGCTCACCATCTTGTGGAATCTGTACTGCCGCTACGAGATCGGACGACTGCCGCCGCCGAACCCCGGCAGCCCCTACCAGACGATGGATCCCGGTAAGCCACTTTATCGCCGGCCGCAGATCCTCGCGATTCTGCTGCCGTTCCTCGCAATCGCCGGCCTCATCGCCGCGGCCGGACCCGATCCGAACACGAAGCAATCGTCGTACTCGACCGCCGGTTCCCCGAGCGGCACCGATCCGAGCGCCATCCGCTCACCGATCCCGGCCACCACTTTCACTGCGGGCCAATGTGTTTGGAACACCCACCAGCCCAACGGCGGGCAGGACGACGACAACGCCAACGTTCAGGTCCTGCCTTGCGACGATCCGCGCGCCCAGGCAACCGTCCTCGGCACCCTGTCGCGCCCCGCACCGACTCCGGGATCCCCCCAGGCACCGGGTTCCGCCGAGTCCGAAACCGCCGAGACCCTCTGCGGCAGCGCATATCCCGACTCCGACGCCTACTACACCGAGACCCACAGCAACTACAACCTACGAACCACCCTCATCGTCTGCCTGCGCACCAAGTAGCCCCGGCAAGCCACAGGCCCATCGGGCTGGCGATCCGATGTCTTCGCCCGCGCGGCAAGTCCGCCTCTTCGACGGATGCGGACTCAGTTGCCTCGCCTCGGCCGCAGTTACCGCGGTCGGGTGCTGTCCAAGACCCAATCCCGATAACCCGGATGGGTCTGGACCGCTTCCGTGGCTATCACCTGTGGTGTCTCATCCGGATGCTTGTCTTTCAGGAACGCCAAGATGTCATCCACCCGTGATCGCCGAGTGTGCAGGATGGCCAACGACTCCCGGTCGTCTTGCACTGCGCCGCCCCAGCGGTAGATGCTGCGGATTCCGGGAACGATATTGCCGCAGGCCACGTATCCGGCTTCCACTAGCTCGCGGACCAGCCCGGCGAGAAATTCCGGGTCGCCGGCAGTGATCGAAACGTCTACTACGGTTTCAGTGTCGGCCATGCCTTCAATTGTCCCTCAGTTCGGGCCATGTCACGGACCAAGGCCTCCGCGACCCACCGTTCTCGCGCGACCGCACACCAACCTTGCACAACCGGTGCGACATACGACTGACCGACCCATCCGCCTCTCATCATCTGACCGTGCGGGTGAAGCTCGAAATACAGCGTTCCCTTCGAACGCACATTTCCGTCCGCAGCGACATACCAACCCATGAACGCTTCGGAGTCGTAGAGCTTCATTTCACCGGTCCACGCGTAGGACCCCTCCGACACCGGCCGGGCGCGCGCGCCGGCAAGTTGCAGCCACAATCCGTCTTGCTCGATATGCAGTTCGAGGGTGTCGATTCGTTCCCCGGCGTCGCCGAACGCCTGGCCCGAATACCACCAGTCACCGGAGAAATCCAGTCCGGCGGCAGTCTTGCCCGCGAGCGTGTTCAGTGACACGTCCAACACCTCGGAGAGCCGGACGAGGTCCGATACCACTGGTTCGGTTTCGCCTGTCTCCCAACGGGACACGGTCTTCTGGTCCGCGCCGACCAACTTCGCAAGCTGTGTCTGTGAGTAGCCAAGGACCTTTCTCCGTTGCCGGATGACGTCGCCCGTCACGCTCACTGGTAATGCCTCTCGTCGGTTGGTCTACGTCGCCGATTCTATAGCTAGACTCATACGTCTATACTAGACATATCCGCCTACTGCGTGCATCATTGCGGTACGCCCCGGCGCCGGGTCGAGCCAGCCTCTCCGGCGCCGGATGCGATACCGAAAGCCCTTCGAACCGGGGAGCGCCTGTCGATGAGTGTTGAGGGAAACGAGACGAAAACCGCCATGCTCGGCATCTTCACGCCGCATACCACCGACGCCGAGGCTGACAGTGATGAGAGCTGAACCCACGGCGCTCGCATGGATCGCAGACGAGGTGAGCGAGACAGCGCAATGGCATGCGGCGCAACTGAGGAGACTGGCGCGGCATCTCGGCTACACGCTCGTGTGGCCTGAAGCGAGTCTCGTGCCACTGCCGGATCTCGTACGGGACGCCGACGTCGATGCCGTGCTCACTCCGTCGCCCGAGCACATGGACGCGCTCACACTCAACGCCGTCATGGCGCTGGCGGACGTCGAGACCGTATCGCCGCGCCTGTCATTCGCGAAGTGGCCAGAAATCAAGCACCGGAAGGGGTTCGGATGCTCGGTCTTCTGATCTTCGTATGCCTGCTGTCGGTCGCCGTCTACTACGCGGTGTTGTACTGGCCGCCGATTATGCGCAAGCCCCGCTCGGCCGACAAGGACAGGGACCTACGCGCGGTCATCGGTGCGCCGGGCGAGGCTCGATCTCAGTCCAGTCCGACGAGATCGGCCGAGGCAGACCACAGTTCGTCGATGAGGCGGCGGTTGTGGGCCTGGGGCGACTCGGGGCCTTTTGCTCGGTGGCGATGGAAGTAGACGCCGTTGATTTCCGGGTCGGCGCCGCGGCGGGCCAGGTCGATCAGGGGTTCGGCGCCGCGGGCGGGGGTGATGGTGCCGACGTGGCGCAGCGGGGTGCGATAGAGCAGGCCAACGGCGCGGGAGTCGCGGCCGAAGCTCGAGGCCACGGGCCCGGGATGCACTGCGGCGGAGACGATTCCGTCCGACGACCAGCGCTGCGCGATACCGCGGGTGAACATGATGTTCATCAACTTGCTCGTCCCGTAGGCGCGCCATCCGAAGGCGCGGCGGCGCTGGTAGTCGAGGTCGGAGATGTCGACGTGCCCGAACAGGTTGCCGACGCTCGCGGTGTTCAGCACGAGCGCGCCGCGGGCGGCGAGCTCGTCGTGCAGCAGATTGGTCAGCAGAAACGGGGCCAAGTGGTTGATCTGGAAGTTGGGTTCGTGCCCGTCGACGGTCCGCTGCCGCGGCTCGAAGAGGCCACCCGCATTGTTGAGCAGCACGTCGATCGCGCCGGCGTGTTCGCGGATCTGCTCGGCGAGACCGCGCACGTCGTCGAGCACGGCGAAATCGGCCGTGAAGGCGGTCGCACCGGTGTCGGCGGTCACGGCGGCGAGTTTCTGTGCCGACCTGCCGACGATGACGAGATCGACGTCGGGCGCGGCCAGCGCCCGCGCGGTCACCGCTCCGATGCCGTCGCTGGCACCGGTGATGACGATCGTGCGTCGCGAGTTCGAATCTGATCGGCTATCTGTCACCAGAGTCTCCAGTCGGTGGACGCTCGGTGGACGTTACCCGGAACATCCCTCAACAGGTATCAGTCACCGATTTCCCGACCTCCCACAGTAGCGGCGGACACCGTACTCGCTGCGAGCACCAGCGCCCAGGGGCGTCGTGTCGGCCGGCCGAACGAGGAACCCCCGTGCGACCCACAGTCGGTACCGGTGTGGAGGAGCGCCGGCGACGCTGTGCGGCGATAAGCCGAGCCGCACCGCCGCCACGAAACCCGGGTCGCCGTTCACGCCGACCGTCACCGCGATGCACTGCGGCGACGAGCCCCGGTTCGAGCCGCGCCGGTGACGTCGTTACTTTCATCCGTTCCAGCCACGCCGAACATTCAACTTTCTACGTTGCTGTCAGCGTATGCACCGACGCAGCGGCCGACCCGAGTAGACCGCTACTCGAATTTCGCGGTGGCCTCCCGCACGAGCCGAGCGCGTCACCCGCCGATCCACGTCACGGCGTGTCCGGGCGGCGAACATTCCGCAGTGCGTCGCGCGCGCGATCGAACACGGCCAACGGGGGTCCGGCCACGAGATTGGCCGCACGGGATTCACCCGCGTGCGGATGCGGGCGGGTAGGCGCCATGGCTTCGGCGCCCCGGACCGTGTTGGCCATGTGGGTGAGCTGAGTTCCCGAAAACGATTGGCGCAGTAGGACGAACTCTTCCTTCTCCTCGTGTTCGGCGTGCTCGAGCACAGCGTCGGCAAACGCCGAGAGTTTGGCGTCGAATTCCGGATGATCCACACCCAGGTCGTAGAGTTCGGCGAGGTCGTGTTTTGCCTGGTTCTCCTCCGCCAGCCTGTTGTCCACCATCGGCTTCGCGCCGAACTGCGCGCGCGCAGCGGCCGGATGGACGACTTCTTCCTCGGCGGTCTCGTGCACCGCCAGCAGCCGTACCAGCTCCTCGAACAGGTTCTGCTTGTCGTCCGGTCCGGCGCGCAACGTGCCGAGAAGATCTTCGATCCGACGATGCTGCGCCACCAAGAGGTCGACGACATCCGCTTCGTCCGCACTCATCTACCAACATCCTCTTCTGCCGGGAACTCGCCTTTTCCGTTTCCTCAGCGGAACTGGCTCTCCAATGTCGCGGTGGTCACCACGCCGTAGACCAGGTGAGGTACCACGTCGCTGAGCCAGTCCGCGGTCGTCCACCTGCGCGGATCACTCACCCCGAGGACGGACATCGGCACTGCCGCGCCGACCATCGCCGCCGTTCCCGCGGCCACCGCACCGACCGGCGTCGACGGTCGCCAGCCGACCGAGCGGACCGCGCCGGCGGCCATCCCGACCCCGACGCCGGTCATGATGCCCAGAGCGGCCCCCGCTGCCTGAATTCTGTTGTCACGCTGTTGCTTCGCCCCCGGTATCGAGAGGTGGGCCAGGCTGGTGAGCTTTTCCACCGTCTGCTCCGGGGTGCTGCTGGGCCCACGGCCGCGCAGCAGCATGTCCAGGTACGTGGTGGCGTTCAGGGCGGCCGTACCCGCTGCACCGGCCGCGGCGCCACGCAGCAACGAGGTCAACATGGTCGGCGAGTGCCCCCGGCGAGGGTGTCGAAACGTCGCCCGTCAGGCACGGCTCGGGGTGCCGGCTTCCGAGCCGGGAACACCCGCACGCTGCGCGAGCCGCTCTCGCTGCGGGATCACGGTGTACTTCGGATCCTCCGCGGAGGCGACCCCGGCGTGGAAGATCCCGAACCGGGTGCACGCCGAACCTGCCATCGCGGCGGCGCCACCGAGAATCGCGGCAGTCCTCGAACGCCGGCCCCACACTCCCCCGGCCACCATGCCGGCTACCGAGAACGCCTTGGCGGCGATCATCCATCGACCCGCGCTCCCCTGGTGCAGCAGCTCCGCCGACAACCCCATCCGGCGGCTCATCACTTCGCCGGCAGCCAATTCCGTTGCGGCACCGAGGATCAGGGTGCGGCGCGCGGGGCCCGCCTCGTTCGCGGGCGAGGCGAGGACCGCCAGTCCGCCCGCCGCGGCGGCGGCCGAGCCGACGAAGACGAACGGCATCTCGCGATGTCCGTCGTGCCAGGTCGGCACCGCGGTGTCCGACATCAGCGCCGCGGTGTAGGAGGCGACGGCCGGGCCGACGAAGCCGGCCCCGACGGTCGCGGCCCTGCCGACGCGGGGAAACCATCCGGTGATCTCCGTGGCCGCGGCGACTCCCGCCAGCGGACCGTAGGTGGCCAGGATCCAGGAACCGACGCTCATCGGCGAACTCGGTTTGAACACCCGCAGCATCCGGACGAATCGTTCCGGCCGGCCCAGATCGTGGACCAGCGCCACCAGGGAGGCGAGGATCGCGACCAGCCCGCTGACCTTGGTGACGCGGGCCATCCTCCGGCGGCCGGTCAGCTCCGCGCCCATCGCCAGCACCGAGGATCCGCCCGCCAAGCCACCGAGAAACAGGTAACCGGCGATATCGCGGGCCTCCCACGTCGGCTTGTTGAGTATGGGCTTGCCGTAATAGGACTCGAAGTGCGCGTCGGGCACCATCTTCTTCTCGCCCCGGCCGCGCCCCCGCCGCCGGCGCGGCGCCCGATCCACGTCTCCGGTGACGGCCGTCCGATCAGGGGGCGCGACAGGATCCTGCGGAATGCCGGTCTGCCTCTCGTGCTCGCTCATCGTCGCCCTTTCACGAACGTCGCCGACAGCCCGGCGAGCATGCCCAACGCCGCGATGCCGACATTGCGCCACATGGCCGGTAGGTCACGGGTGGTGACGATCGGGTCCGGCGGCAGGCCGTACACCTCCGGTTTGTCGAGCAGCAGGAAGAACGCCCCGGTGCCGCCCACCCCGTCATCGGGGTCCTCGCCGTAGAGCCGGGCATCCGTCACGCCGGCGTCGTGGAGCTGCCTGACACGTTCCTCGGCGCGCTCGCGCAGCTGCGACAGTTCGCCGAACTGGATGGAGTCGGTGGGACACGTTTTGGCACAGGCAGGCTCCATGCCGTCGCCGAGCCGGTCGTAACACAGCGTGCACTTCCACACCCGGCCGTCGTCCTCACGCTGGTCGATGACGCCGTACGGGCAGGCCGGCACGCAGTATCCGCACCCGTTGCAGATGTCCTCCTGCACCACGACCGTGCCGAACTCGGTACGGAACAGCGCACCGGTCGGGCAGACATCCAGGCATGCCGCGTGCGTGCAGTGTTTGCACACATCCGACGACATCAGCCAGCGGAATTCGCCACGCTGCCCGTCACCGTCACCCGGTTTCGCGGAACTCGGCATCCCGAGA
Source organism: Nocardia africana NBRC 100379 (assembly GCF_001612635.1). Lineage (GTDB taxonomy): Bacteria > Actinomycetota > Actinomycetes > Mycobacteriales > Mycobacteriaceae > Nocardia > Nocardia africana. The sequence continues at coordinate 126,805 of NZ_BDAV01000008.1, forward strand.
TCGACCACCTCGGAGGTGTTCGCCTGTGCCGCAATCGGTTTGCGCTGTTCGACGAAGGCGACGTGGCGCCAGGTGTCGGCGCCCAGCCCGCCGGTGTTGTCGTAGGACATGCCGGTGAAGTTCAGGCCGTCGTCGGGAACGTGGTTCCACTCCTTGCACGCCACCTCACAGGCCTTGCAGCCGATGCACACCGTGGTATCGGTGAAGAATCCCATCCGCGGCTGCTGTCGCGGGTAGCCACCGCCGTGCGGCGGGTCGTCGGCGGTCAGGTCTCGTTCGAGGTCCATGCTCATACTCCCGTGCCGGTCTTGTCGGTGACTCCTGCTCGCCGCTGATAGTCGGCGACCATCGCGGTGGCCTCGGCGCCACGCGGTCGACGTCCTGGCCGGATGTCGACGGTGAACGCCTTGACCTCCTGGATGTGCGAATTCGGGTCCAGCACAACCGAAGACAGTTCGTTGGCGGCATCCCCGGTACTGAGCCCGTTGGGTCCCCAGTGATACGGCAGGCCGACCTGGTGCACGGTGCGGTCGGCCACCGTCAGCGGCGTCATCCGATCGGTGACCAGCACCCGGGCCTCGATCACCGCGCGCGGGCTGACGATCGTCGCCCACTCGCCGTTGACCAGGCCGCGTTCACCGGCGAGTTCCGGTGAGACCTCGCAGAACATTTCCGGCTGCAGCTCCGACAGATACGGCGTCCAGCGTGACATGCCGCCCGCGGTGAACTGTTCGGTGAGCCGGTAGGTGGTCGCCACGTAGGGATAGACCCGGGCACCCGCATCGCCGGCGTCGGGCGCGTAGCGATTGTGCCGATGGGGGAACATCATTCGGGACGGACTGCGCTGCTGACCGTACAGCTCGTTGCGCACCGGTGAGTCCTGCGGCTCGTAGTGGGTCGGCAGCGGGCCGTCGGCGAGGCCGGCCGGGACGTACAGCCACCCCTTACCGTCGGCCTGCATGATGAACGGGTCGATGCCCGACAACGCGTCCACACCCGCGGCGTCGTCGCCGGGCCGGTAGTCCGGCGGCTTGGTCGCCTGGAAATCCGGCACGTCCAGGCCCGTCCACTTCTGCTGGTCGGCATCCCACCACACGAGCTTCTTGCGTTCGCTCCACGGGGATCCGTCGGGTGCGGCCGAGCAACGGTTGTACATGATTCGCCGGTTGTCGGGCCACGCCCAGGCCCACTCGAGCGCGACCCAGTCCTGCTCGGTGTGTGGTTTGCGGCGTGCCGCCTGGTTCACGCCGTCCTTGCGGACTCCGCAGTAGATCCAGCATCCGCACGTGGTCGAGCCGTCGTTGCGCAACTGCGTGTAGCTCTGCAGGGGGTTGCCCTGTCCGTCGAAGCCGTTGATCTCGGCCAGCACGGCGTCGGCGTCGGGTTCCGCGGTATCGCCCGAGGTGGGGTAGTCCCAGGTGAGGTCGAGGATCGGACGGTCTCGCGGGTCGATCGAACCGGCCAGCTTCTCGCGGATGATGCGCCCGAGGTGATAGGTGAACCACAGGTCGCTGCGGGCGTCGCCGCCGGGTTCGACGGCCTGGTCGTGCCACTGCAGCAGGCGGTTGGTGTTGGTGAAACTGCCCGACTTCTCGGTGTGCGCGGCGGCGGGAAAGAAGAACACCTCGGTGCCGTTGTCTTCCGGACGGATCTCACCGGTCTCGACCTCGGGGCCGTCCTTCCACCAGGTCGCACTCTCGATCAGCGAAAAGTCGCGCACCACAAGCCAATCCAGATTCGACATGCCCAGCCGCTGCAGTTTGGCGTTCGCCGAGCCGACGGCGGGGTTCTCCCCCAGCAGGAAATAGCCCTTGCACCGGCCTTCCAGTTGCTCGAAGACCGTGTCGTAGGTGCTGTGCGAGCCGGTGAGCCGGGGCAGATAGTCGAAGCAGAATTCGTTGTCCTCGGTGGCCGCATCACCCCACCACGCCTTGAGCAAGCTGACCAGATAATCGTCCATATTCGCCCAGAAGCCGATGCGGGCGGCATGGGAGTCGATGAAGTCGGCGCGGCTCTGCCGCGGCATCGCGTACGGCATCGGAATGTAGCCGGGCAGCAGGTTGAACAGCGTCGGGATATCGCTGGAGCCTTGGATGCTGGCATGCCCGCGCAGGGCCTGGATACCGCCGCCGGGCCTTCCCATATTGCCCAGCAGCATCTGCAGCACGCAGGCGGCGCGGATGAACTGGCTACCCGTGCTGTGCTGGGTCCAGCCGACGGCGTAGACGAATTCGCTGGTGCGTTCAGGGCCCGAGTTCTCGGTCAAATGCCGGCAGACTTCGAAGAAGGTCTCCGGCGGGATGCCGCAGATGCGGTGCACCATCTCCGGTGTGTAACGGGCATAGTGGCGTTTGAGGATCTGGAAGACGCAGCGGGGATGCTGCAACGTCTCGTCGCGCACGAACTCGCCCTCGAGGGCCGCGCCGCCCATCCCGTGCTGCTCGGGACGTCCGGCGGAACGCACGTCGTCTTCCTTGCCGGGCTCGCCCGATCCGCGACCACGCTGCCCCGACGCCGAGGCCACGTCGACGCCTTCGTATTGCCACTCGGCGCTCTTGTAGTGCCGGGCCTCGGGTTCGAACCCGGAGAACAGCCCGTCGAGGTCTTCGGTGTCACCGAACTCCTCATCGACGATCGTGGCCGCGTTGGTGTAGTTGACGACGAATTCCCGGAAGTACTTGTCCTGGGAGAGAACATGATTGATGATCCCGCCCAGGAATGCGACATCGGTGCCCGCGCGGATCGGAACGTGCAGATCCGCCAGCGCGCTGGTGCGCGTGAACCGGGGATCGACGTGGATGACCACCGCGCCACGCGCCTTGCCTTCCATCACCCACTGGAAGCCGACCGGATGGCACTCGGCGAAATTGGATCCCTCGATGATGACGCAGTCGGCGTGCTGCAGGTCCTGCAGGAAGGTCGTGGCCCCACCGCGACCGAAGGAGGTGCCCAGGCCCACGACGGTCGAGCTGTGGCAGACCCGGGCCTGGTTCTCGATCTGCACGACGCCGAGCGCGGTGAACAGCTTCTTGATCAGATAGTTCTCTTCGTTGTCGAGCGTGGCGCCACCCAGACTCGCGATACCCATGGTGCGGGCGGTGCGATTGCCGTCGACCTCGTCCTGCCAGTACTCGCGCCGCGTGGCGATCACCCGATCCGCCACCATATCCATGGCCCGCTCGAGACCGATCGGCTGCCAGTCGGTGGCATGCGGCGGCCGGTAGAGGACCTGATGCCGACGGGCCTCCCCGGTCGTCAACTGCAGGCTGGCAGCACCTTTCGGGCACAGTCGCCCGCGGCTGACCGGGGAGTCCGGGTTGCCTTCGATCTGAACGACCTTCTCGTCCTTGACGTAGACCCGCTGCGAACACCCCACGCCGCAGTACGGGCACACCGATGTGACGACACGGTCGGCGTCGGTCGTTCTGGCCTGCAGCGATCGGCTGTGCTCGGACTGCGCGGCGGCCGCTTTGCCGAGGGGATCGTCGCCGGTCAGTTGCCGGTAGACGGGCCACTCCGTAATCCACTGACGTATACCCACCGCGGCTCCTCGGCTCGGTCGTCGAAGTCCTCGCCGTGCTACCCGCGATCTCGGGGCTCAAACGTGCCGCACCGGCGAACCCCGCGTCATCGCGGTGGCCGGACCGGTCCGACGTCGGGCATGGCGGTAATGCCGAAGTGCCGGCGCAGGGCCCTTCCGGCGGCGTGCACGCCGGGCATACCGTGCACACCGGGCCCGGGCGGCGTGGACGCCGAACAGAGATAGACATGGGGCAGCGAGGTGCGGTACGGATCCCACCGCGGAACCGGCCGCGCCATGATCCGGTACAGCGACACCTGCCCGGCGGCGATGTCTCCGCCCACGTAATTGGCGTTGTGCGAAGACATTTCGGCGGCGGGGATACAGCGCGAGCCGACGACGACATCGCGGAAACCGGGGGCGAAACGTTCGATCTGTTCGATCGCGGTGTCGGTGATGTCGCGTGGGGAGCCGTTGGGCACGTGCGCGTAGCTCCACAGCGGCCGGTGCCCGTCGGGGCCGAGACGGGTGGGGTCGACGACGGTCGGCTGACTCACCAACATCACCGGTGACGGGCTGTGGCGGCCGCGGCTCGCCTCCGATTCGGCCCGGGCCATCTGTTCGCGTGTCCCACCGATGTGCACGGTGCCCGCCCGGCCCACCCGGGAATCGGCCCAGGGCACCGGTTCCCGGAGCACGAAATCCACCTTGGCGACACCGTTGTTCGACGAGAAGCGGCCCACCGCACGGCGATACCGGGCGCTGAGCCGGTGACCGAACACCTCGGCCAGCGTCCAGGGATTCGTGTCGAACAGGTAGACCCGCGCGGGCGGGAGGTCCGCGACGGACTCCACGCGCCGACCGCAGATCACCTCCGCACCGCGCGCGGCCAGGTCGGCGAGCAGCGCGTCGGTGATCGCCTGGCTGCCACCGATCGGGATGGGCCAGCCGTGCGAATGCGCGAGCGTGCCCAACAGCAACGCGGTAGCCGCACCGGCCGTCGCCGGGATCCCGGTGTTGGCGTGAGCGCCGACTCCACTCAGCAGAGCACCGCAGGCACGCGCATCGGTGGTCCGGTCCCACACGCGGGTGCCGAGCTGCATCGCCCGGGCCCCCATCGTGGCGGCGGCGGCGAATCCTCGCGGGTGCAGCGTCGCGCCGGGGATGCTTCGCACATCGGACAATCCCAGGCCGCGGATCGCGTCGACGCCCTCGACCAGCGGTGTCATGATCCGCCGGTACAGCCGGCTGTCCCGCTCGCTGTGCTCGCCGAGGGTGGCCACTGTGCGGGACAGGTCGCGGTAGGCCAGAGCCGCCGGACTCCCGTCGAGCGGGTGGGCGAAAGAAATATCGGGATACCCGAACCGGACACCGCGCGCCGCGAGATCGAATCGCGCGAAGAACGGCGAGGCCACCGCCATCGGATGCACGGCCGAGCACAGGTCGTGCAGCAGAGGAACCCCCAGATCGAGACACTGCGTCCGACATCCGCCGCCGGCCTCCGGCTCGGCCTCGAGCACCGTGACCGACAGGCCCGCCGCCGCACAGACGACCGCGGCCGCAAGGCCGTTGGGGCCGGATCCCACGACGACGACGTCGCTCGGTGAGCCCATGGCGCGCGCCTTTCCGTCGAGACCGCGTGCACAGGCCTATTCCACGGGGCGGCAACTTCAAACATCGGATCGGCCCGGCTGAACCACCGCCGGTGCATGCGCGAGGTGTAGACGAGAGTGCGGGGGTAGTCGAGCGGTAGGGAGGTGAGCGGAAGGAGTTCGATGTGAGTGACATGGCGATCGCGCAGCGGCTGAGAGACCTTCTCGAGGAAGATCCGGACTTGGCCGTCGGCCTGGAGCGCTCATTGGTGCAGGCGCGGCAGGTAGCCGAGGACGGGCTGAACGACGAGTTGCTGGCGGCGCTACCGTGGCCACAGTCGGTCGCGGAATACGTCGACTACATCGACGATTTCGCCCGCTGGGTGCCGCGGGAGACCGACTCGCCCCCATGGCGCTCGCAAGCACCGCAGCACCGGTACGCCCAGGAGGTCAGCGACCGGCTTTCCCACTTCTTCTGGATCATCGACCAGAAGACCGACGGCCGCGACACATCCGTGGCCTACGGCTCGGACACCTTCCGGAATTGGGTTACCGACTTCGCCCGCGACTGGGGCAGTTTTCTCGACACTCCCGAATCCTTCGGACCCGACGTCCTGAAATCGTTCATCGACAACGCTCCCGAATACCACGTGGGCGACTCCATGATCGACGGCAGGCCCAACGCTCCCAGCGGCTGGATGACGTTCAACCAATTCTTCGCCCGCGAACTCAACGGAGGCCTACGCCCGGTTGCCGAACCGGGCGACAACCGGTCGATCACCTCGCCCGCGGACTGCATCTTCCAGCACCGCTACGACATCGATGACGCCTCGAACATTCCGGCGACCACGATCAAAGGCACGCACAAGTACGGAAATATCGAAACGCTGCTCACCGGAAGTGAATTCGCCGCGACATTCGCCGGCGGAACCTTCGCCCATTACATGCTGCCGACCTACGCCTATCACCGCTTCCACCTACCGGTGGATGGTGTCGTCACAGAGTCGTTCGTGACTCACGGGCAAGCGTTCATGCAGGTGGTGCTGTCCGACCACGGCTTGAAGGGCCAGGACAACGCCGAGACCGGCTTCGAGTTCTTCCAGACCCGGGGCGTGGTCATCATCGACACCACCGGATCACCGTGCGGTGACGTCGGGACAGTAGCGGTCGTGGCCGTCGGCATGCAGAACGTCTCATCGGTTACCCTCACCTGCACCCCGGGAAAGCACATGGCCAAAGGAGATGAATTCGGCTACTTCACTTTCGGAGCGTCCGACATCATCCTGCTGTTCCAACAGGGCGTGACGATCGACATCGATACCGCCGAGAAAACCCATTTGGTCGGAGAACCGGTGGCTCGATGCAGCTGACCCGGCCGAGATCGCGTTCGTCCTGAGTGTTCGCAGCAGGACCGCGGTCGGCGCGCCTCTACGGCTGTTCTCGCCCCCGCCTGCCATGTGCGCTGCGTCAGGGAACACGCCAACGCATCAGGCAGGGAGGGCCCGGTAGTCGCATTCGCATGAGCGGGTGAAATCCGGTCTCAGAGTGCGCGCAGG
>NZ_BDAV01000009.1 GCF_001612635.1 Nocardia africana NBRC 100379
AGTCACATCTGCTCGTCTCGGCCACTGCGGCCGACACTCATCGTGGACGCAGTCGCACGGCGAGGGATTTGACCTGAACTCGCGGCGCCGCAGGACGTGGCAGCTCCCGCTCGGCCAAACGAACTCCAAGGAGTCGTCACGTTGGCTTGCATTTCGGCCCGTTCGACCACTTCATGCGTACTGGGCATGGGTCGTGAGTGGGCGCTTTCACCGGTCGATTGCGCGGTTCTGCGCCGGGTAGTCCGTCGGGATGCCGTGGCGGATGATGTCGTTTCGTCCGAGCTCTCGCAGACGGTGCACGTGCCCGGCGGCGTATTGCTCGGGCTCGACAAGTGCTGCGCTGAGACCGCCTGGCTCCGCGGGTAGCAGGCAAGGGCTTTGGCCAAGACGCCGAAACACTGGGTGATCCCGGCAGTGGCCGGTGGCTGGTTCACTTCGATGTCCCAATAGCGCCCTCGTGCTTCGGTATACGGGTGATAGAACCGCGGAAACCGCGGGTTCTCGTACACCCTCTCGACCCGTCGGCCGTCGTCATCGACCAGCGACACCGGCAGCCCTCGGTAGCGAACCCGGTGGGCCACCCAGTCGAAATCGGCGGGTGCCGGCAGTGGTTGATCCTGCGTGCCGAGGAAGAAGGTGAAGAACCACGACCGTGCCGCGTGTGCACCTGGCTCGCTCGGGTCCTCCAATGCGTAGCACGGGGCCATCCAGGGCAGAAGGACGTTGCGCCACGCTGTCGCCTCCTGGTAATCGACGTCCTCGCCGGATGCAGCAGCCCGGTCGACGGTCAACGCCAGGGTCACCATGTGTACGGGACCGGACTGATCGAAGGTGCCGTCGTTGTTGGCTCGCCGGCGGCCGATCTCGGCGAGCAGATACGAATCCGGTCTCAGGTAGGAACGTGCACTGATAGTCGTTGCGGTGTGCCCGCCGCCGGCCCGTGTGAACCCGAAGGTGTCGCCGCTGGCCACCGTGCGCCATTCGCTCAACTGTGCTGCTATGGCGTCCCGTAGCTCGTCGAGGTCGGGGCTGGGGTGTTGTGTCACGGCGTCATCCTCCGGGTTCGCACGGTGGGGGCGTTGGGTGCTCAGTTGATTCTTCTGCCCTTCTGCGCCCTTGATGAGCGTTGCGCTGACCCATAGGTCACAGCGAAGGCGGTTCAGCCCGCATTCTGCCGGTGACGGCACGTTCAGTGATCGGGGCACGGTCGCCGAAGGCGAAATGCTGAGGGGACTGTCAAAATGGCGACTGTGGAAATCGACACGAGCAAGCCACATACCGCCCGGATGTATGACTTTTACCTCGGCGGGAAGGACAATTACGAAGTCGACCGCGAACACGCCGCGCGGGTAGCGAGTGTGTTTCCGTCGGTTGGTGTCGCCGCCCGGGTGAATCGTGGATTCATGCATCGCGCCACGCGTTTCTTGGTTGAACAGGACGTGCGACAGTTTCTCGACATCGGAACCGGGATCCCGACCGAGCCGAATCTCCACCAGGTCGCGCAGGCGGATGCACCCGAGTCACGGGTGGTATACGTCGACAACGATCCGACGGTGCTGGCACATGCTCGTGCACTGTTGGTCAGTAGTGAGGAGGGTTGCACTGCGTATGTCGATGCCGATGTCACGACACCGCGGGCGATCTTGGACGCGCCCGATCTGCGCAGCACGTTGGACTTGTCCAGGCCGGTGGCGGTGAGCCTGATTGCCTTGCTGCACTTCATCCCTGACAGTCAGGGGCCGAGCCAGATTCTCGCGGCCTTGATGGAGGCGGTTCCCTCCGGCAGTTACCTGGTGCTGAGTCACGCGACGACGGATTTCGATCCGGACACGTTCGCCAGGATCACACAGATCTACGCAGACGGCGGGATCGCCGCCCAATTCCGGTCGCGGGCAGAGTTTTCGGCCTTCTTCACCGGGTTGGAGCTGGTAGCGCCGGGGGTGGAGGTGCCACACCGGTGGCGACCGGAAGCGACGAGCATTGAGGGCGACGATTTGGACGCGCGGGTGTCGTTCTACGCGGGGGTGGCGCGCAAACCATAGCCACGCCACAGCGATGTGGAGGTGCTGATTATTGGGTTATCCAACACTCCGGTGATACTCGAAACCGTACTAGCCCAAGCCAGATCCGCTGTCGGCCTGGGCAATATCTGACGCGCGGGCGCCAACTGGTAGCGGTCGGCGCGGTCCGATCACGCCGCGGCACTACGTGCGGGGCGCGATGCCGCGACGAGACCGAAGGCGATGAGGCTTTCGGCGGTGTCGGGCAGGGAGTCCTCGACGGGCCGCATGGTCCAGTTCAGTTCGCGCGCGGCCTTATCCGAGTTCATGTGTTCCTCGCGGCCGAGAAAGTGGACGGCGGTGCGGGCATCGGGATTGAAGCGAGGGTGAGGCGGACCAGCCAGTCGGGCAGGACGCGGTTGGTGACCCGGTAGCGCCCGGCGGTGGGTGCGTAGCACATGTAGTAGGGGTCACCAGCTCGCCTTTGCTGTTCGGGGTCAACGCGCGGCCTCGCGGGTGTTCAGGCGTCGGCGAGTTCATTTCGCCAGACCGGTCTGTCGACTTAGTGGTTGTCGTAGCGTTGCGAGCTGGCCCGGATCTCTTCGACGCTCGCTTCGCCGCGGTGGACCTGTTCGAGCCGTCGGTCGTAGTCGAACCGGTGCAACCGCGGAGTGAAGACCATGAGCCGTTCGGCATCGGCCCCGGCGGCCGGGCGCGAACCCATCGGGGACTGTGGGTAGCACTTTGCGCCCAGCAGGATCCGCATGGAGCCGTCCAGCACCAGAAACATCTCGGCCGCTGCGGTGTGGAAATGGGCCAACGGACCGAATCGGGCACGGCTTGCGAACAGCCCACCGGACTCATGCCTGGTGTGAGGTGGGCTGACGGTTACCCCGGACCTTCGCGGCGCACCGCGGCTTAGCGCCGTGTGCGGGATCTCTGTTCGGCGGCGAAGACGAGCGCGGTCGCTACGAGCCATCCGGTCGCGAACCACGCGGCGCGTGCCGGCGCCCAATCATCGATCAACAGCAGCACGCCCAAGGTCGCCAGTCCCAGCGACAGCCCCGCGGGCCGAATCCACCATTTCATTGCCTTGTCCTTCGCGATGGTCGAGTCGCAACGATTCAGTGTTCGATCATCCGTTGTACGTGGGCGGGTATTGCGGCCGCGTCGGTTTCATCGCGTGGGTAATCCAGCCGATCGCCATCATCGCGAAGAACGCCAGATATGGGACCTCGAACGTCCATCCCATCAGCGTGCGAGCGATCGACGGATTGCGCGCGCCGGCCTGGACGACGATCCAGGTTCCGAGTAGATACGGCCATTCCACGAGCCACAGCACGGCGGCCAGTGCGAGACAGCCGGCGAAGAGCATTCCGAGCACGGGCAGACAGCCGCCGGCCGAAGATGACGACGATCCTCGACCGCGGCCGCGTCGGCGGCCACCCCAGCCGCTACCGGCAGAGAACGGGCCGACGCCGACGCCGAAACCTCGCGTCGACACCCCCATGCGGACGCCCATCACGCGTCCGCCGATGCCCAGTCGCATCTATCGACGACCGTGGCCGCCGCCACCGTGGTGGACGTGGCCCTGGTTCTTCTCCTCGCCACCGTGATGCGAGCACGTGCCGGGACCGGTGCTCGGACTCACCGTGCCGTCGCCGCACAGCGTTCCGCCGCCGTCGCTCGATCCGGAAGCGGATCCGCTTTCCGCAGAACCGGAGTCGATGTTCGCCGGTACCGCGGTCGCGGTCCCATAGAGGGCGCCGGTCGCGGCCACGGCGATCACAGCCGTGCCGAACAGCTTGCGGAGTTTCACAACTGATTCCTCTCGGATTGAGTGAACAGGGAGTGTTTCGCCGCGCGTTCGCCGCTGTTACAGCGTGCTCGGCGTGTTGCCTACGTGTCGCTGCGCCGGCCGACGCGGACGCCGAATATCTTGTCGATTCCGTTTAGCCAGGTGTATGGCCGCTATGTGCGGCTGCTGGGTAGCTGGCGCGACGAATGCGGCTGCGCCCGTACCGATCTGATCGAGCGATGGCTGTTCGACACCGCCGCAGCGACGACGTGACAGCCGTAGCCCAGCCGAGGTCCACGCTGAGCATCTGACTGTGGTGATGCACTGATTGTTTGCCCAGCATCGTTTTCAACACTGCTGGGAGGAGATCAGTTGTGCCGTCTTCCGATGTTCGAGGGGGCAAATGACCGCTGCGGAAGCTATTCGAACAGCTTGCTCAGCTCGCGGTATGCCTTCCACAACGCCGTGAGGCACGCCACCACCAGGATCGCGACAGCGACGACCAGCACCCAGCCACTCGTGTCGGCTTTGCGCGAAAACCACACGTTGAGCACCGCACCGACGGCGAGAAGCAGCGACAACACGACATTCACCGTTGCGTCTATGAGAGCACTCCGATTGCCGGGGTGTCTGATCGCATCGCGGCGCTTGGCTGGTTTGAAGGTCAGGCGCAACGATTGGTTCTGCAGCGCGTGTGTGCCCTCGTCGTTGGCCGACAGGGTCGCGAAGTCGGCAGCCGACAGATAGATCGGCTTGTCCGGATCGCCCTTATGGACAACCTTTCTCAGGATCAGCGTCTTCGATGTTTCGTCGCTGCCGACGACGAGCAGCTGCGCGACGTCGCCGTTCTTGTCGATCGCGCCTGTGGTGAATCGGATCTCGCCCTTCTTGGCGAATCGGTCGTCGGCGAACGCATCCCCGGTCGCCCACGCCGGGACTGTGTTGTCCCCAGGACTGCTGTTCATATCTGCAGCACTGCCGGTGTCGGCGCGCCAGCACCCTCGCTGTTGCCCGCCGTTGCGGCGTACAGCGATGCCAGCACCAGCAGCCCGGGCTCGGTGCCGGCCACCACGTTCAGGTGTGCGAACACGGGTGCGGTGGTGTCGATGTGCCACATGTAGCTGTTTAGGCCGATCGCATCGGCCATCATGAGCAGATCGATGCCACGGCCGCCGGGCCGGTCGTCGTCGAGCCAGTCTTCGACTTCGACGATCGGATAGATCTCGGCCATCCATGCCGTCAGCTCGGTCGACAGCCAGGTCCGCAGTTCGTCGACTATTGCGTCGAGTTCATCGGCTATGACTGCTTCGACATCCTCATTGGCGAGTCTGGCTGCAGGCCGCGCGTTGAAGTCGCTGCGGATCTCCGCGGTCACGGCGTCTCGAAGGTCGCTTCTGACCAAGTCCGTCAAATACGTTTCGCGCAGATCGGCGTTCTCACGGATGGCGAACAACGCCCTGATTGCCGTCACGAGCGCGCCGAGGTTGATCGAGTTACGCCAGGGCGCTGATGCCTCCGCCAGATCCGGAAACTGGACTTTGAAATCCATTGAGCTCCGGAAACGCCGCCACCCGGCTCGGCGGGCTGTGTTCATCGGGCCGTTGCCGCTGCCGGGACTCGGCCCGGGTGCCGATCCGCCCTCACCGCCGCCACCGCCGTCTTTCGGCGATTCGTCGTCGGGCCCGGTCGGCTGGTTGCCGCCCCCCGGCGGCCCGCCGCCTTTCGGCGGCTTTTTGCCGGAGCTGCGGGTTATCGCGCCACGCACGCAGTATCCGCAATCGAACGACTGGTTCCACAGTTTGCCCGGAGTCTGGGATTTCCCGCCGTGCCGGGCGCAACTGAGCCCACCACATGTGCGGCACACACCGATCGGATCGTCGTTCGGGAATCTCGACTCGACCACACACGCCCAACATCCGGCCATTGCGCGCCACGTCCTGTCGCGGTCTCTGCCAGCGACGCCGATTGTGAAACGGCAGTTCACCTGCAGTAACGATGCTTCGTACTGCAGAAGGTACCGCAGAAGGGCTGCCAGCGTCTCCGATTCGGGACTGTGGATCTAAGGGTGTTTTCGGCCTGATTCGCTGATCGGATGGTCAGCGGGAAGGTGCCGTGATGACGACACTTGATGCCGTGGCGAAGAAGAAGGCCGAAGCGTCGGCTGAGGAGCTGGCGGTGGCGGAGCTGGTGCGGATGGCCAAGGAACAGGGCTTGTCCCTGACCGGGCCGGATGGGCTGCTCAAACAGTTCACCAAGACCGTTCTCGAGACCGCGTTGAACGAAGAGATGACCGAGCACCTGGGCTATGAGCCGAATCAGGCTCCCGCCGAACGGGACTCACCCCAATGTGCGCAACGGAACCAGGCCGAAGACGGTGCTGACCGCGACGACCGGGCCGGTGCCGATCGAGGTGCCGCGCGACCGCGACGGCAGTTTTCAACCCCAGATCGTCAAGAAACGCCAGCGCCGGCTGACCGGCGTCGATGAGATCGTGCTGTCGCTGTATGCGAAAGGTTTGACCACGGGCGAGATTTCGGCGCATTTCGCCGAGGTCTATGGGGCGTCGGTGTCGAAGGAGACCGTATCTCGGATCACCGACGCGGTGGTCGCGGAAATGCAGGAGTGGTCGAGCCGGCCGCTCGACGAGGTGTATGTCGCGATCTTCATCGACGCGATCGTGGCCAAGATCCGAGACGGTCAGGTCGCCAACCGCCCGATCTATGCCGCGATCGGGGTGACGGTGAACGGGGAGAAAGACATCCTCGGGTTGTGGGCCGGCACTGGTGGTGAGGGCGCGAAGTTCTGGATGAGTGTGCTCACCGAAATCCGCAACCGCGGCATCAAGGATGTGTTCTTCCTGGTCTGCGACGGATTGAAAGGCCTGCCGGAGGTGGTGGGGAACGTGTGGCCGCTGGCCACGGTCCAGCCTGCATCATCCACTTGATCCGCAACACCTTCCGGCTGGCCGGACGCCAGCACTGGGCCGCGCTCAAACGCGACGTCAAACCGATCTACACCGCTGTCAACGCCACCGCGGCCCGCGCGGCGTTGGACGAACTGACCGAGAAATGGGGCACGAAATACGGTGCGATCGTGCGGCTTTGGAACAACGCGTGGATGAATTCGTCCCGTTCCTCGACTACGACCTCGAGATCCGGCGGGTCATCTGCTCGACGAACGCGATCGAGTCCTTGAACGCCCGCTACCGGCGCGCGATCAAGGCACGCGGGCATTTCCCCACCGAGCAAGCCGCCCTGAAATGCCTGTATCTGGTGACTCGTTCCCTCGACCCGACCGGCGCCGGTCGGGCACGATGGACCATGCGGTGGAAACCCGCGGTCAACGCGTTCGCGATCACCTTCGCCGACCGCTGGCCCGACGCCCGAACCTACTGAGAGAAACCGCCGGAAACACCCTTAGCGAGATAGACCCTCCGATTCGGATCGCCGAGCCTTCTCTCGCGAGTACTCGCTCTCCGGGGGCGATCATCGGCGTGGATGCCGGATGGATCAGCTGTTGACCGGTGTCAGGGAGGGCGTGGCAGGTAGCTCGATGGCGTCGAGCGGCATGACCGTTGATTGCAGGCTGCGCTGGGCCAGCTGCACCAGGAATCCGGTGAGGTTGAGGTCGGGGAAGTGGTCCCACCGGTTGGCTCCGGTGTCGGTGAGCGCCACGGTCCAGTCGTCGGGGTCGGGTGTGGTTGTGTCCCACAGGCAGTAGTCGCCTTTGTCGGTGATCCCCCATGCCTGGTAGCGGCTGGTGTCGAGGGTGGGGTCGATCTGGGGAAGGTATTCGGCGGTGATCCGGGCGCCTTCGGTGTACAGGGAAAGGAAGGCGTGATCGCCGGGGAACAGCAGCCACAGGAAGTTGTCGAACCCACCGGCCCGTAGGTGTCGAGCAGATCCTTGTAATCACCCGGCAGCGGTGTCGCGCACCGCGATTCGACCGCGGCCCAGTCGAAGTGGCGCGCGGGGCCGGCAACGGGCAGGACCGAGGTGAGTTGTCGCAGTTGGCTGTCCATGGTCCCTACGGGGTGTCGGGGAAGAATTTGATGTACCAGATTCCGCTGTCACTCCTGGATACCAGAAGTGTTCCCGCGGGCCGGGAGCCTGGGAACCCGATCGCGGGGTGACGTTGAGCGCGACGTTGTCGCCGCTGCGGACCGAACCACCCTCAGTTGCCGAAGGCATTCCGCGCGAGGGTAGTTGAGCAACACCACCCGAGCGTGACCGCTCTCTTGGCCATCTGGCAACAAGCGATACGTGGCCGCGGGGTCGGGCAGCGCTCTGTCCGGTTGGCTCCTCGATTTCGCACTACAAAAGGATGTGGAGCCTCCTCGAGCCGCGCTCCCGGCCACACCAGGGCGCCAGACGGGGTCAATCGGTCGCGTATTCGGGGAAACGCTCCCGCAGTGCGGTATCGAACTCGGTGGCAGCGCCCAGAGAATCCCAGGGTTTGAACTGCTCGCGATGCAGGTGCCAATCCATCAACGCCGATGCATGACCTATGGAGCACACCTGTAAACCCGCCACCCGGCGTGCGAAACTTCCACCTGCCACACCGGTCCAAACCCGAACTGTCACAACGAGGAAGCAGTGATCGATGCGATCTGATATCGAGCGTGCCGCGCACGTAGTCCGCGCTGCCACCGAGTTCGACTGGACCTGGACCATTGACGATCTGCTCCGATTCAGCGAGCAGATCGGCTGGCGATTGGGTAGCCCCGACGATAAATATCCCACCCTGAACACCAACCTCGACATCAACCGCACCGACGCGTCGGTTGAACTCGACAATACAATTCGACCTGGTCACCCCCGTCCGCTGGACCGGATCTGGTTTCTTGCCAGTGATGTTGTTCTTGATGATCCGAGTGTGCAGGCGGAGTTGGACCGGGTATTCGATGATCTTGCGCAGCGGGTGTTCGAGGTGGTGGGACAGCGACCGAACGGGTGGTGGTTGGAGCCGCGGCGGGGTCTTCGGTGGGAGTTGCCGACGGTTGTGGTCACGCTGAACGTCAGTGACGCGTCGGTGAGTGTGTATCTGGTGAGTCCGGAACATCAGAGATGGCTGGATGAGATCGAGGCATCCGGTGACAGCTAGTGTCGTGTCAGCAACGTTCGGTAGCTAATACACAGCTGCATCATCCGACTACTATTTCTGGAAATAACGATGATTGCGATAGGTGCCGTCCACCGAGGCTCGGTTATATCGTCGATCTGCCTCGTCGGCGCTGCTCTCGCAATAGTTCTCGCCGGATGCAACGAACCAGGCCCCTCACTGCCGGATCTCCCCGAAGCCCTCACCTTCACGGGGCAACTCAGTGGAACGCTGCAACGCGGTCTCAATGTCCACGAAGCCACCGATAGGTTCCCGGGCTCGTCGATGACACGCTGCGCCGAGTGGACACACAGACCCGATGTCGGCGCAGAATATGATTCGCCGACCGAGCTTTACGATGCCGTCATCGTCGGAACGCTGGGAGAGCAGCCGATTACCGTACTGATCGAAGTACGCAAAGACCTCGACGCCTACCAGCACCCCGGAACCCCATCAGACGTCCACGGTGCGGATATCCAACTGATGAAACCGTCTGCCACATCTGGTCAATGGCTTGCCGTCAGCCGCGACAGCGCGCGACCAGAAGCAACGATCATCATCGCATCTGACCGTAAATCAGGCACACTGGACGCTTGGTTCGGCCAACGCGTCGGAACGCTACCGCCACCTGATGAATCTCAGAACACCACACACGTCCACTGCATCTGGCGGTGCGGCTAGGTTTCGGCGACGCCACCACCGCCCGATCCGAACATCAATGAAGCGTGTGTTTCGCCGGATAGCTCCGCAACCAAGCACTGCCCGATCGCTGCGATCAGCTGATATAGACAGACACCAGCAGGCCAGCAGCTATCACCTGACCTGCACTGCTTTGCTGCATTTCGGCATCGATCACGTCGCCGGCCAACAGATCGGCTGGTTGATAACGGGAATCGAGACCGGTGTCTCCGGCGACAGCGTGATCCCGGGGGCAGTCGTCAAACTACCGTAGGTGGTGACGACCGCGCCTGCGGGCAATTGGCGCAGTGTGAATGTGACGTTGTCGGTGGCGACCCCACGAGGGTCGGATAGCGTCGAATCGCATTGCCACCCTGTCGCACTCGCCGCTCCGTGACGGAGGTGGCGTGCGTGGCTCGTTCTCGCAGCCTTCCACGACGTCGGTTCCGGAATAGTCCCGACACATGCCGCTGCCGCTGATCAAGAACTCTCCGGCTCAATCCCCGTCACCCGAGTTGCCGACGCGCTGAACACACCATCGCGCGGATCCACCACTCTTCCCGCGGGTTCTACACATCAGCACCACCATCCCACCCGGACCCGCGCAATTGTCACCTGGAATGCTGTCGAACTCGGCGGCCGGTGGACGTGGTTGCTGCGTCCCGGTGGCGTCCTGCGCCTGGTGCACGGCGTCATGACCGAACCCATCCGCTACCCGCGCACCCATTTCTGGCACATCCACCACCCAGGTGCTGTGTGCGGCCACCGGCCGCGACGAGGTCCACTGCCTCCTGGGCGGGCAGGAAATTGCCAGCCCGGACCCGCCGAAGTCGAGCATCCGCGGCAGATTCGGGTGGATCCACGAATAGGACGACGCCCGGTCTACATCACGTAACCGTCGTGCGACTTGCCACCGCAATGTCAGCGAGTGATTCCCATTTCGACGTTAGTGACGGAAGTCGGCCGGTGGGATTGAAATTGCTCTGTGCCCGCGGTCGCGGCCGGTGGCCCGAGCCTGGCTGAGGATTACGGCGTCGGCCGCTCCACCACCATCCACCGCGTCATCAGCACCCCTGACAACACGCGATGACCGATATTCGGCCGGTCGACCGCTCGGTGGATCTTCGCCCTATCAGGCAGTTCGGTGTCAGTCAGGTGCGAGTCCGCACGAAATGTCAGGGTCTCGGCCGCATCAAAATGTCAGTGCACGCGCTGCCGGCGAACTCGAGGACATTCAGGCCGCCCGCCGCGCCTACCCGGGCGGTCGGACTTTCTCAGCGCGGCATCGGATTCCGGTCTCCGGAGGATGCCTGGTCGCCCGCGGACAGTGCGTCGGCCGGCCAACAGCCACGCCGAGTGTTTTCCAACCCCGGACCGTTCAGCAATTCGCGTATACGGACGCGCGACTAGCCCTGCCTGCGAGACATGAAGCTCCGGAACACATCTCGTGAAAGGCCGGATCCGGACGCTGCTGACCAATGACAGACCTACACACTCCGGGGTTCTTGGCCGTTCGGTCAGTGCAGTGTGCGGCGTGTGCGGGCGCTGGGAGTCGTTGTTGTCGTCGGGGTCGGATACGTTTCTCGCGACAGAGTTGCACGGGAGGACGATCATGACGGCCAAGGGCTGGGAAAAGCTGCAGGCTGCGATCCCTGAGCTTGTGTTCATCGAGTTCGATGATGATGCCGAACCGATCCAGAAATGGGAGTTCGTCAGGTTGCGCGACTGCGGTTCCGGTAGCGAGGTCGTGGTCTACGAGAACGGGAAGTCGGTCGAGATCACGATCGCCGGCCCGGTGGATCCGGATGCTCCGCCCCAGGCGCGCACGGTGTTGCAGAACGGGGCGATTTGGCCGCGCGGGTCCGCTGACGGCGAACGTTTTGTTGTCGGCTGGAACCCTATGCGCGCCGAAGACAGTTACATCCAACAGGTGTCGGCTTCGGTCGTCGAGATCATGCGCGATGGGCTGGGAATGGACCTCGAGCGCGTTCGCTACACCGCGGGCGACGAAACCGGATACCAGCCCGGGCCGTGGGCACTGCGTGACCTGTTGACCGCCGAGCAACCCACCGAGCGCGGCGCGCCCGATCGGTGCACCGACTGGACGGATTTCGCCGAGCGACTGCAATGGGTATTGAGCACCATGCCTGGCTACGACATCGTGACCGTCGATGCCCCGGCAGTGGTTGATCTGGGCTCGATCCAATTCCATCAGGACAATGGGAGATTGGAGGCGACCATGATCACATCGGACACCGTCGCTGGGTTCGGTGACCTGGACTTTCGGCTGGGGGCACTGGGCTGGCGGGTAACAGAGGGACCGGGAGCCCCCTACGTGGAATGGCGGTATGGCCCGTTCTGTTCGTCCGCCGGTTTCATCGACCGTCGCCTTGACCGAATCCCGCACCTCGCGGTCGACACTTTCCGGACGGTGCACGGCGTCAACAGCCCACAAGACCTCGCTGTCCGCGGCGATGAGCAGACCGTTGTCAACGGCCCCCAGGCTTATATCAGCAGAGAACTCGGCATCCCCTGTCTCCCCTGGGGAAGTCCCGAGACAGCCGCGACGGTGTAGGCGGTGTATCGCATCCGCCACCAACACGGCGAGGCCGGGATCCGATGCCGGGCAGTCGCCGTGTTCGCGCTCGCGACCATCCTGGCGCCCACGCTGATTTCGTGCGCACAATCGCATCCCAGAGGAACCGAATCAGTAAGCGGCTCAGGGTGGATGAAGATGCCCGAGCTCACGTATCTCAACGATTTCCCGGTCGAGCCACAGATGACAGAGCAGATCGCCCAGTCGACGACCGTCGAGCACTTATCCGAGACGATTCGAGGGCTTCCCGCGGAGTGGACTCTGACCATTGGTGATCACTGGCAGGGCGAGCCATCGAACCATGCGCGGATGCTGGACACGTGCACCTTCGATAAGGAGGTGCCCCATGCCCCGTATGGACTGTGGATCGACTATCACTTGGACGGCAGCAGCGATCCGCTGGCCGAGTATCTACCGGCTCTACGTTCGATCTGGAAGTCATTGGGATGGACTCTGACGGAGAACGTGGCAAATCCCGGAGTCCTCAAAGCGACCACGCCTGACCATTTCGCCCTGACAGCCGCCCAAACCCCTGGCACCGGTGAAACGATGATCACGACGACATCGCCGTGCTTTCCGGAGACGAATCGCGGTGGCGCCGGCCCGTTGCCGCGTTCCATCCCTCGCTCATGATCAGCTGACGGAAATGGACAGCTACAGTGTTCCGGTAGTAATCGCCGAAAAGCCAACGGGCATGGCGTAGCCGCAGGTGGTCATGGTGGCGGCTACGAGGTTGTGTTGTTGAGGTGTCGCTGGATGGTTGGCGGGTGATGCCGAATTTTGCAGCGATCTGGTCGACGGTGTAACGGCGTGGTGTCTTGGCCGTGCGTGAAATGCTGAGCTGTCTCGACCAGGGCCGCGCACCGCAACCGATCATCCCCTGAATCAGAGTCGGATTCCGGCCGTTACCCCGGTTGCCGCAGTAGTCACCTCGTGATGGCTACCAGCGTCGTTCCTCGCCGACGGGGGCGTGCTCGACGATCCAAGCCGGCAGGCTGTTGCGCTGACCGGGGATGTCGTAGTCGCGACGGTCAGCGCGCCATGCAGCATTACTGCGCGCTCACGGTGGCCGCCGGTCCCTTTGGTCAGCCCACTCCGAGTTTGATACCCATCGCCGATACGTCAGCGACCTCGCCGACGAAATGGCTTTCCGCGGTGAGGGAAAGTTGTTGCGGGTCAGTAATTCCCAGCACGTCTCGTAGGGCCGACACGGTCGCGTAGGCCAGGCTGCGGTATTGGTCGTCCGTCGCCGACGTCGGCAGTTCCCAGAACCAGTTCATCGACCCGAACATCTGATCGGGTTCCAGCCATCCCAGCTGCCGCATCGCCGCTTCCGCGGCCGGCGTCATCCGGTGGTCTTCGTCCAGCGAGTTGTTGGAGGAGATTTCGCCGTATACCTCGCCGTCGTCGGTGATGGTGAACTGAGCATATCCGCCCTCGGGGGCCACCAGCGTCATCCATTCCCCTTCGCGCCAGTGCCTCAAGGTCAGCGCGAGCCGGGCTGCGAAGTCGTTCCAGGTGCTGACCATAGCCTCGCCATTGGGGATGAGTTCGCGCGCCGGGCGGCGGCGATCGGGGCGTGCATAGAAGACGCGGTTCCGGTACACGGTGATCCTGTACGTCCATTCCGGCTCGTCGTAGAACCGGAGATGGCCGAGGTAGACCCAGCCTTCGGGGGTTATTTCGGTGGCGTCCGCGTGGCTGGCGAGCCAGACGAACAGCGGTTCGAGGCGATCGACGTCCTCGGGCGCTGGTTCCTGCCAAGCCGACAGCAGCCAGCCGCCGTCGTCCAGGGCAGTCAGATCGACGAACAGGACGGGACTATCGGGATGGTGCGCGCGGAACCGAGGAACGAGATCGACACTATCGGCCAGGTCGACATACCTCGGCGGCTGTGAGCCCAGCCCGAGATACCAACGCAGTTCTGCGATCTCGGTCTCGGTCATCTCCGCAGTCAAGCGGACAGACAGCTGCATGTGATAGTACGCATTCACCACGGGCGTCACACTATTAGCCGAGTACGACAGCACGCCGGTGATCCTCGGATTGTCGGGGGACGACCGCGAAGCCATCGCCCTTGGACGGAGTTGGTCGAATACCCTTGCCCGCCAAACCTTCGGCAGCTGACGGTGGTTCGGATGTCCAGGGTGAGACACTCGCGGCTGTGAACGGTGGCCAGCGCCTGCACATAGGGTTTCGAGGTTGTCCACCAGGTGGTAGCGCTGGACAGCCGACACTGTCACCACCGGGCCACCAACTTCCTCGATGAAATCCCACCACGTTCGCGTAGCAATGTTGTCGGCGGCTTGCTCTAGCTTTCGGTGCGTGTCTGTAAGCGTCGACCTCCGTTTTAGGATCAGATTCCGCGGTGATGAGGAAGTTGCACGGGCTGTGCAAGCGGTAGTCGATGCGGTATCGCGTGACGAGGGCATTGTGGACGAGGTGCCTGCATGGTGCGAGGTGGCCGACGACGGAATGTTCGTGGTGGGTGGGGAAACGGATCAGCCCCTGATCACGATCGGCTGGTGGGAGTGGGGCCCCTGGTTCGAAGCGCATATCCAGCACTCGGTCGCCGAACTGGTACCCGACGCGCAAGTTTCGTTCGATTGGGAAGTACTGGACGAGGACAGCTGGGAAGCGCCTGACCGGATCGAGAAACACGGACGGAGACTCCCACCCGTGCCTGCTGCCCCACTGGCCGTTTGGCAGGATCTCGCGGAACGTTTGGCCCGGGTGTTGGCTGATATGCCCGCTGACGCCTACCTGATCCTCGAGGCGGCCGGGAACAGATACACCCAAATTGTCACCGCGCCCGGCGAAATGTATTGCGAGGCAGTATCCAATCACTACCTGGACCCGCCGTACCGGATGTCCGCGGAACAGGAAGCCGGCATGCGCGCCCGTGGCTGGTCGGAACCGCCGAACATCGGCGCGGCGAATTGGGCAAAGGCCCTCAACCTGCCTTTGTCCTGCGACGACTACACCAACGTGGCCGACGCTGTCATCCACGCCCTGTCGACAACCCTGTCCGTCCCCGCCCCTACCGATCTGCAAGTCCAAGCCTGGCGAGAAGGCCTCTCCCAAGTCTTCCCGGTCGAAGCGCTGAGCCTGACCCGAGTACCCCGGCCCTACGAATCGATCCGACTCGCTCGCATGCCACGAACGAAGCAGCCCAGGCTGGTCGGTGTCGCGCGAAGGTTCTGGCGTCGCGCCCGGATCCGACGCACGCCGTAGCCGCTACCGGAATAGTCGCTATTGCATAGATGAATGGCAACTGTGACTCGATCATGCCGCAATCGTTTGCAGGAACAGTGAAGCGTTACCGTCCGCGTGGGCGGGTGAGCATCGACCTGATCTGATCGGCGCTGACTTTGGTGCGCTGCTGTGGGTTGTCGATCATGAATTGGATCGTGGCCAGTAGCGCATTGGGCTCGACCGTCCACCGGCAGGAAGAGGCCACTGGTCACCAGTGGGACGAACCTCATTCGACAACAGCCGCGCACTGGAACGCTCGACCACGGCTGTCGCCGGGCAGGTCACACTGACAACCGGGACCGCTGCGCGACCTGGGCCAGCGCCGAACGCCGCACCGGTGACCTCGCACCACGCGAACTCACGGTCATATCCCTGCACCGGACACACCACCCGCAGAGTGTCCGGACCGAAGGTCATCCGGTTCAAGCACAGCGAAAGACACAGGCCCACAACGGTTATGCCGAAACACAGGGCCACCAGCCCGACACCGAGGAACCCCGCAGGAACCAGCCCTGCAATCGCCCCGCCGGCCAGCGCCGCCCCGTACAGCGACACAACAAGAAACAGCAGAGTCGGCGCATGGGAGTAAGGGCGCCAGCCAAGCACCGCCACACCGTCGACGATCCTCACCGCCGGTCTTCTCGGTGTTCGGCTGGACGCCAGAAACATCAGGCCATTGATCCCCACGGCGACGTGTAGGAGGAGTGGCGGTCCGGGAACTGCGGCCAGAACAAGTACGCACGTGCCGAGCAACACATACCCACCCCCGCTCGAGCGGGGCCAGTGTTCGCCCCAGCGGTATTCCGCCGGTCTGCCGTCGGTCTGCGCCACGACAGCCATTATCATCGGCTGATCCGACCTTGTTTGCTGCTCTCCTTGTGTGGCTCGGGGCTAGAGGCGATGGCCAAAGCTGATTCTTGTGATGATCCCTTGCAGTGCACGGCTTTCCAGGTCCGCTAGGGACCAGGTCCACTCGAAATCCGCTGCGGCCCCGAGCCATCCGGTCCGCGCCATCCTAATCGACACGCACGACGGGATTACCGCCTTTGCGGAACCGGCGTGCGCGAACGTATTCCCGCCGAGAGATGTCCGACGAATTTACGTTATCGATCCACGGCAGGGTGCCAGGAGGGGCCTTACTCTGCGATCTTTGCAGGGGCCCGATACTACGGTTGCCTCCGTGAGGGTTGATGAAGATTTTCCCGAGGAGTGGGGCCGGACTCTCGTCGGTGAGGTCGAAACAGACAGCGATGGCGAGTGGTTTTTCTCGGATTGGTATGCGGTGGTGTTCCCGGGAGAGACGGTGGTGTACCCGGGCGAGACCTGGGGCGGCGTTGGGCGCCACCACAGGCAGGGATCGATTGCTCCGGACACCGTGGTGATTGCCTTCGGTGGGACGGTGGTGGCGCTTGCCGATACCGGCCACCTCCACCTTCTCAACCTCTATGTACACGACACCGAGTACTACCAGTTCGTGCGGTTGCGGCAAGTTCTCGATCCACGGCGGTGGGACGACATACCGTGGGCGCCGTTGCGGCCGGGGCAGTTACTTCACGCGTGGGACAAGTTCCACGGCCTCGACTACTTTCGTCTGCCGGGACGACCGCCGGTCGCCTACGGATACGCCGATCCCAGTCTGCCGGGGCTACCGGCCGCGATGAGCTACGGCGGGGACTGGTACGACCTGACCGCACAAGCCAACCAGGAGTACCCGACAGGTCTGCCGGCGGAGCCGGTCCAGGCATCCACGGCCAGGCTGTTGCGCGCGATCCACGAGAACGATTTCGCCACTGTCCTCGAACAACTCGATGCCGGTGCCGATCCCAACGCCGGTGAGGCCCCTGGTGGCGTCCACCTCAGCTTCTGCGAACCCCGTGCACCGACAGCTGTGGGAAACGCGTACTCACCCGAGATCGCCACCGCGCTGCGGAACGCAGGCGCCGTAGGTTGAACACCCGGGCTCCGATCAGCACGCCAACCTCGGATTCCGGTGTCGTTTCGTCCGGTCAGTGCACAGCAGCGGCAAAACAGGATGTTCGCTAGACCGATTCGGCCTGTCGTATCGAGCGGGTGTCAGGGATCGGACGCGGCTGTCCGTGGCCAGCTCGTAGCGGGGAGGTCGGTCAGGTGCTCGGCTGGGTAGGGGCCGCCGCTGTGGCATTCGATGTGCGCGGTAGGCGCATATCGTGAGTCGATCACCGTCCTGGACCGGATCGGTGTGTGAAGGGTGAGCGGGGTAGCTGGTGGTGCTGGCGAAGTGTCTTCCATGGCGGCATGGCGCGGGGCGGGTGATCAAGCGGTCGTTGATCTACTCGGCGGCCGATCCTGCGCTGCTGGCGCAGGATCGGGCGACGATCGTGGTGCACCGCACACGTAGTGGGTGGCAGATGCGATACAACGCCTACGGCGTTGTGGTGGACGGCCACGAGGTGGCGAAGCTGCGCAGAGGCAGGACCGTCGAGGTGTCGGTGCTTCCGGGTACGCACCGGGTCGAGTTGACCGTCAACTGGTCGGTGGCCAGTCCCAGCCGCCGAGTGACGGTGTCGGCGGGCCAGCGCTGCTACCTGGTGAACACTCCGAAACCCTATCTGCGGGCGCTGGCGACCGTCCACAGCCGCGAGTTCCTCACCCTGGACCTTGTGCCCGAACCACCGTCAGCGGCCGAAGACATACCGCGCGAGGGCATTTGACCAACATCACCTGAGCGCGGTCACTCTCCCAACCATCTGGCAACGACCGACCCGCGGCCGCCGGCGCGTGTAGGGCTCTGTCAGGTTGAATCTGCGGCTTCGCAGAACCAAGAATGCGGAGCCACCTCAAGCCGCACTCCCGGCCACAGAAGTGCGCCAGACGGGGTCAATCGGTCGCGCGCGCGGTTGCGTAGTCGGGGAAACGCGCGCCCAGTGCGGTATCGAACGCGGTGGCATCGACCAGAGAATCCCTTTTGTGGAACTGTTCGCGATGCAGGTACCAATCCATCAACGCCGCCGCATCCGAAGCCCGGCCATTCAGAAGGCACAACAGCAAGGTGCCGCGCAACAGCCTCGGGTCGGGGTTGGTCTCCCATGGTGCGATAGTGGGTTCGCGCGCCGTTCGCAACAGGGCGGGAAAGGTGGATCGTTTGTCAAACCATGTCCGGACCGGGCCACGAACGCAGGTCATGAAATCGGCTACCGCGTCGTCGACAACATCGGCGTAAATCATGATAGGAAACGTCGCCGTGTCATCGAGTAGCTCAAAGAGTCCACGATTGATGTCACCGCGACTGAGGCCTTCGCCGGGTAACTCTTCCATGAGCTTGTCGACGGCCGGTGAACCGATCCTCGCGGTACCCGACAGGCTCAGACCACCGTCATGTTGCCGCTCGATATAGGCGTCGAGCACTCGGGTCATGCCGGGGATCGGAGCCTGGGCAGGGTGAAGTGAGAGTTTCGTCCACAAGACTTTCTTGGTGCTGGGCCCCACCTGTGGTGGTCCGGCGAGGGTGTAGCCTTCGGCCTGCATAGCCCTTGGTAGGCGGGTGATGATCTGCTTGGTCCACGCGACCTGGAAACGTGCACCCACGCCCTAAATCCCCTTCCGGACAGCAACTTCTGTTTGCCCGCCAGTGCGTCTGCGAGCGTGAGCGGTGGCCATGCGTCGCGGGCCCGTTCGGACACTCGGCCGTGCTCGAATTCGGCGATAGTACCCAGGGACCTGGAAGAAGATATGCGCCCGATCGCGGTGGAGGTGTCGATGCCCTGATCGAGCACCACCAGCTCGACGCCGTGGCCCTGCCGTGTCTTCGATTAGCGGGGCGAGTCTCGCGGCGACGTGGCGCAGTGTCTCAAGCCGAAGGTGGCCGCTCGGTGCCGCTACGGCCCGCCAACCCAATCCATGCAAATCAGCACACTGCAGAACCTACGGATGCACTTGTCACCAGCGCCATTGGAGTTGGCCGTCGCCGAGGAATTCGAGCGAGTATGCCTTGTGGTCCAGTCCGTCCTGGGTCTTAATGGTCCAGGTGCCGTACTCGCACCAATCAACATCAGCCTGTGTCACGTCGTGGCGAGCCAACTGCTGTGTGCAGAGTCGGTCGTATGAGTCGTCGTCCTCGGGCAGGTCCTCGGTCTCGTTCTGCCACTGCAGGTAGCTGGTAGCCCGGTCCGAGCGTGCGCCCCGCGCGTGGTCGGAATCGTGCAAAGTGCCGGTAGCCCAGGGGGTTTCATAGGAGTATGCGGTGATCAAGCCGACGAGTTCCTGATTGCGGAACAGCTGCATCGGCGTTCGTAAATCCATAGGGTCAGGCTAGAGGAGCCACTCCGGGGCTCATCGTGCCCAGAATGCGACAGTGTCCGACTGGCTGCCGGATGACTGCGGTGTCGACTCTTTCCAAAAGCCCTCCCACCAGGAGCGATCGTGCGGGCGCTGGCGACTGTTCACAGTTCCGGGTTCGTCACCTTGGACTTTGTGTCCGAACCACCGCCAGCGGCCGAAGGCATACTGCGCGAGGGCATTTGACCAACACCATCCGAGCGCGATCACTCTCCCAACTACCCGGCAATTGGCGGCCTCCGAGTTCGATCGGGCCTGGATCGTCGACTGCTTGCCGCCCTTAAGGTGGTCGTGTGGCGCGGTCCAGGGTGGCGAAGTTGATGGCGTATGTGCTCGGTGAGCTGACCGATGCTCTTGCTGTCGAAGGTTTTTCGGTGAGCGGTCCGTTGGACGAGATCGGCTCATCGGAGGCGGGTGCGCGGTCCCCGTCGACGCGGTTGGCGTGGTTCGTGAGTCCCGAGTTGGGGATCCTGGGCGCGACGGCCGCGGCCGTCCACGCTCTCATCAATACCGATCGTGAGTCGGGTGGTGTGCGGTTCACCGGCACCGCGTACGTCGTGTCCGAGGCGGTTGACAGTGTTCTCCGGGAGTTCCCGGTCGCTGCTTTGGACAGGCGGTTCAAACCGGAGCGAAGCGCAGCCACAGCCAACATTCTCGATATCGCGGGTTTCGGCGATCTGGAGACGCCTCCGAAGCCGGATCGGCGTTTCTGGATGGTGACGGCTGAATACGGTGACGGTATCGAGAGGTTCATGAAGGATGTTCGTGGCCCGGTGAGGCAGTGGTTCGCTCAGCGTGACAGTCTGGGGAAGTTGATATCGCTTGCGGCGCAGCCGGCCACGGATCCGCCTCATCCTGTGCCTTCCCGGTTGCGGGGTGTGGTGGTGTTGTGTGTGCTGGACGGGCGAGCTGATGTGGCCGGGGAGATTATGGATTTCTATGTGCGCCGCGAGGCCTATCAGCGGCTCGATTCGCGGGAGCGCGCTGTTGCTTTCGACCAGGCGCTTCGGGAACGGTTTCCCGAGTACGCACTCGCCCGCGCCAGCCAGCATCCGTAGACCCACCGCAAGACGTGTTGGACAGGATTGGATTGCTCGAACAGCGCTACCCGGCGCTGACATCGAAGTGGGAACCAACCACCGGCATTCCGGTGGGAACTGCCGGCGGGGTCACGGCCGGAATCCGATGCTGATTCGGGTGGTGATCGGTTGCGGTGCGCGGTCCTGGTCGAGGCAGCTCAGCATTTCACGCACGGCCAAGACGCCCAGCCCGCGATAGACCGCGGCGCAGGAATCGACTTCGTGTTGTTCGATGGCGCGGACCACCACTCGCGCCGAGACCGGCTCGCCGCGGCGGCGGTCCGGGTCGTGGGTGCCCGTGCCCGCCAATTCGATCAATGCTCCCTCGGCGAGAGCGTCGTTGAGTTCGGTGTAAGGGCACGGTGCGCAGGCGAATTCGACCGATGATGGTTCGCTGTCGGGGATCGGCTCGAAATCCACTACGGCGTAGCCCCAGTCGGGCGCACAATTGCCCGGCGATTTCTTCGAGCGCACCGAGACTCCGCGCACCGGCCGGGCCAGCAGGATCGTCATGTCGCGATGATACGAGGCTCCGAACGGTCGAGCACCGATCTCGACTGTCACCCGCGGTCGACCCGAGGAAGTCAGTAGCGGGCGTCGTCCGGACCAGCCAGCGCCGCTTCTCGGGAAAACGCCCGGGCCGCAGGGGATCCGGTGCCGCCAGACGGGGTCAGCATGTCGTTGGGGTGCTGTAGCTTTCGGGCAGTGATCGCGGATCGGCGTGGTCCGCGTGAGTGGAAGGCGCGACAGTGTTGAGTGAAGAACAGGTCCCCGGCGACGCTGGTGCGCCGGTCGGTGGGGGCAAGCGGCGAGGTTGGGGGCGGTGGGTGCGGTTCGCGGTGCCGTTGGTCGGGGCCGTCATCGGGGTGACGGCAGCCAACTGGGGACAGTTGTGGCACTCCGGTCACGCCGATGCCGATGCCCATGCGGTGGTGGTGTTGCCCGCGGCGGTCGAAGGGTATGCGCAGCAGACCGATGCCGACGCCGCGGCGCTGGTGCGGCAGATTCTCGCGCAGGGCCAAGGCAAAGAGGGGGTCGGTATGCACGTGGCCGGTGTGTACGGGCCGGGTGGGTCCAGTGATGTGGTGGTTGTGGAGGCGTTGACCGGGCATGCGGGGCATCCGGATCAAGACATCGCTGACGATATCGACAAGCAGCGGGCCGCGACCGGGGTGACGATGAGTCCGGTGAATGCCGGCCCTTTGGGCGGAAAAGCCGTGTGTGGCACGGGCACCAGTCAAGGCGCGGCGGCGGCGATCTGCGAGTGGATCGACGCCGACACTTTCGGGCGCTTGGTCTGGAGCGGCGCGCTTGCCACGGACGGTCCGAGCCATCTGCAGGAGATCCGCGCCCAGATCGAACAGACCTACTGACGAAACGGCCAGCATCATGCGGACAGACCTCGACCGTGCACTCGCCGTCGTCCAGGCCGCGATAGCGTTCGACTGGACCTGGACCACCGACGACCTGCCCGCCTTCACTCACCGTGTGGGTTGGCAGGTCGAGGGCCTCGACCCACCGACGATCACCACCAACTTCGACGTCAACCGCACCGACGCAATGGCCTACCTCGACCACAAGCCCCGACCCGTCGGCCCGCGGTCGGTCCACCGCATCTGCTACTACTACACCGACGTCGCGCTCGACGACCCGAGCGTCAAACCGCAACTCGACGACGCGTTCAACACAATCGCCCCCCGAATACACGAACTCGCGGGGGAAATCCTGACCGAAACCTGGTCGCACAACGACACCCGGATGCTGCGCTGGGACCTACCGAACCTGGTCGTGAAACTCTGGGTCAACGACGGTGCCGGGTTGATCTATCTGGTCAATCCAGCGCGGCAAGCGCGTGATGACGAGTACGACCGAATGCTCGAGTCGGCGGAAGAAGACGCCGGCTGAAGCACCTTCCAAGTACGGGGGCCCGAGCGTACTGAACAGGAAATGGGCCCCCGCGAACCGATGACAAGTTACTGATTCGCGCGGTAGCCAATGGCAGACTCCGCATCACCCATAGAGGATGTTCAGCATCATGCGGGTAGATTTCGACCGCGCACTCGACACCATCCAGGCCGCGACGCCATTCG
Source organism: Nocardia africana NBRC 100379 (assembly GCF_001612635.1). GTDB lineage: Bacteria > Actinomycetota > Actinomycetes > Mycobacteriales > Mycobacteriaceae > Nocardia > Nocardia africana. Next base: position 22,911 of record NZ_BDAV01000009.1, read on the forward strand.
ACTGAACCTGGACCATTGACGACCTGCCCACGTTCAGCGAACGCATAGGCTGGCAGTCCAGCAGCCCCGACGACAAGTATCCGTCCCTGACAATGAATCTCGACGTCAACCGCACCGACGCGAGCGTGTCGGTCGACAACACCGCCGGGCCCGATGTTCGACGTCCGCTCCAGCAGATGTGGTTTCATGCCAGCGACGTCGTTCTCGACGACCCGAGTGTCCAGCCGGAATTGGACCACGCCTTCGATGATCTCGCGCAGCGCGTGTTCGAAATGGTCGAGCAACGACCGACCGGCTGGTCGCTGGAGCCTCTGCGAAGTCTGCGCTGGGACCTGCCTACGATCGTGGTCACCCTGTACCTCAGCGACGCGTCGGTGACTGCCTATCTCGTGAGCCCCGACTATCAGAAATGGTGCGATGAGATCGAAGCCTCCGGCGACGACTAGCAACTCATCCTTCCAAGGGCCCGCGCCACGGCGGTGGCCACCGACCTGTTCACCGGGCGGCTCTCGGCGGACTTTCCATGTCGTATCTCGACCACCTCAGCTCTGCCGCAACGCATCTCACGACCGGCTGCCGCGGCCGACGCTGCAGCCGGTCCACCCAGATCACGCTCTGACAATCCGGCCTGCAGCCTACGGTCGATGCCGAAGTTGCAGCCGGGAGGGGATTTAGGGGTGGGTGCACGTTTCCACGCAGCCTCATCCTGTTACAGATCTGCCGTTGCCTGGTCGCCGTGCCCGGTGGCGGCAAGCAGTGCATCGACGAGGAAGACGTCCTCGGAGTCCTCGATCCAGGACTGGATATCCAGATCGGCTGGTGCCCTGACGTTCAGGCCCTGATGCAGGGCGGCAGTGACCTCGTCGGCCACCAGTTCGTACCCGCGGTAGTGCGCCGGCCAGGCCACGGTGCGATACCAGTTCACCGACTTCCCTTCCACCGGTGCGGACCAGCCTTGCCGCCGCAGCCTCGCCTCGGCCTGCTCGGGCATCCGATACTTCTCATCGAGCTGGCTGTTGTGCACGACCTCGCACCACGACCTGAAATTGTTCATATGGAAGCGGGCGTACACGCCCGAAGGGGCATCGATGACCAGGAACCCGGGGGCCTGCATACCCGACAGTGTCAATGCCAACGCCGAGGAGAACTCTCGCCACTCGGCACCGAAAACATTCACGGTATCCATATTCAGAATTCCCTCGAAGCGTCACCGGATAGGGTTGCCTGATATTCAGGGCTGTGCAGGCTCAGATGGATCGCTTGCGGGGCGGCGATGAGGTTTATCGTCACATTCTGTCCGTCCCAGCCTATCTCGGTCGAAGTCGTTCCCCGACAAGCAGAAAGCTGCCGCGGAGAGCTTCCAGACCCAGCTCGACGCCGAAATGCTCATGGGCCGCTACGTCGACCCCCACGCTCGTCGACGGCCCTTCGATCCACTGATCACCAAGTGGTTGAAAGCGACGTCACCGGACCCTGTCAGCCGAGAGAAGTACGCATCGCGGGCCCGCAACCACATCACTCCCTACTTCGGCGGCCGCTCGATCGCCGGTGCCTGCACGGTGGACACGGTGCGCGACTATGTGGAATGGCTCAACGGCCGCGGTATCGATCCCAGCTCGCAGGGTGTGATCTTCGATCATGTCGTGGCCATCATGGATATCGCGGTCGCCGAACGCACCATCCCGAAAAACCCGTGCCGGTCGCGGCTGATCAAACGGCCACGGGGGACAAGCCCGAAAATCATTCCCTGGACCGAAGACCGGCTGAACGCGATCTGGACCGCGCTGCCCGACCGGAACAAGATCGTCATCCCCCTCGGAGCGGGCTGCGGCATGCGGATGGGAGAAATCCTCGCCTTCTCACCCGACGACATCCGCCGCAAGGAGAAGGTTTTCGTCGTCCAGCGACAGATTCGCCGGTTGAAAGGCGGAGCCGTCTTTTCCCCACCGAAAGGCGGCAAGACCAGGATCGTGCCGATGGCCGAAGACATCCTCGCCGAGATCGACGCCTACATGGAAAAGTTCGAGCCGGTGAGCGTCACATTGCCGTGGCGGACACTGGACGGGCGGCCGGTATCGGCGCGCGTGTTGATGTCACGGACAGGCGATGCCCGGCCGATGTACGGCTACCTGTTCCTGGTGACAGTGTGGAACGCGGCTTCCGCCGCGCCGGACTCACCAAACGCGACCGTGGCGACGGCTTACACGCGCTGCACCACTACGCGTCATCCTGTCTGGCCGAAGGCGTTTCGATCCTCGAACTGGCAAACTATCTCGGCCACAGCGACCCCGCCGTCACCCTGAGACACTACGCACACCTCATGCCGACCAGCCACGCGCGCGCACGACAGGCAGTGAACGCGTCGTGGTCGGCTATCCGCACGCTGCCCGACAGCCACGATGGCGAACCCGAAAGTGCTGCGCAACGGCCAGCGGACGAAGACAATGCAACTCGCACAAGCGATATCGATCCAACGGAATCAGCTGCATAAAGGCATCGCTTCGATTGCATACATCGTCTCTGCCCGCCAAGCCATCTCGCGCATCCAGCGGCAGACGTACGTGGGATCGGTGGCCCGACCTTTCCTCGGGGTCGTGGCAGCCGGTGCCGCATTCGGCTGCGTCTAGCTGGCCTTGTTGTATGCCTCAATGCTGTCGGCCTGGATGCGCCCGCGGCTGGAAACGTTGTAGCCGTTGTTCTTCGCCCATTCGCGAATTGCGCCGGTCTGCTGCTTGTCCGCCGTGGTGCGCGTCGCGGCCCTTGCCTTGCCGCGGGGGATCCGGCCTACCTTGCGCGCGGGGCCGGTCCACTGCTCGAACACACCACGGAGCTTGCGCGCGTTCTTGGTCGACAGGTCGATCTCATACTCGACGCCGTCGAGGCTGAACAAGACCGTTTCCTCGGCTTTCGATTTGCCGTGCCGAGTTCCGGATAGTAATCGGCGGTTAGCTGCGCCGGGTTTCTGCGCGCGCGGCTACACCCACAATGACGACACCTTCGATGGTGTGCACGACGCTGCCGAAGGTGTCGACAGCCATCATGTGCAGCACATGATCACCACTGGTGAATCCCAGCGCGGCGACGAGCAGATAGAACAGCCCGCACACCCAGGCGTAGGTGAGAGAACGCGACCGGGTGGGAGCCGCAGCCAGCCCGGCGAGGCCGGTGATCAGGTGGAACAGGGCGTGCCAGCCGTTGACTGTGACTGGGATGAATCCCAGGAAGTTGATCGTGCACGAGGTCATCGATCCGCCCACGGCCATATCGGGGTAGATCCCGAACGCGATCACCCCGTTGGTGGTGAACCACGCGCCGACCGCGAACACGAAGAACTGCAACGGTGTTTCGAGCACGGAGTTGACGTAGCGCAGAGCGTGAGCGCGGAAGGCGGTGAAGAGCACGACGGGTTCCTCTGTGTTGATGTCCGGACGCACAGAACGCGTCCTTGGTTCTCGGCCGAACGCGGTACCGGTCTGTGCGGTTACCTGGTGTGCGCGGCGCGGCGTGCGCGGTCGGCGGCCGGGCGGTTGGCCTCGAGTTGGGTGCGTGAGTAGAAGGTTCGCCATCCCGGCTGGCCGAAGCGGCGGCGCAGCGTGAAGTAGACCGGACCGAACTGGCCCGCGACCGGCATGGGCAGCGTCCGCCAGAACAGGCCGTGCACCCGGCGTTCGATGCGGTCGAAAGTCGTTGTGCGCAAACCCATGTCGGCGTGGAACTTTTCGGGGACCCCGGCCAGGATGCCGACTCGCAGTGTGCGGGTGATCGGCAGTGATAAGACCCGCCACAGCGGCGTCGGCACCAAGCTCCAGCCGCGGGGCTTGGCCGGGTTGAGTGCGTTGTCGACGATGAACCGCACGCCTGGTCCGACCTCGAGTTCGGAGTCGACGATCGGCTGCCAGTAGTCGCAGAACTGCGTGTAGGTGTCGGGCAGGCTGCGCACCCCATAGCGGCGGCCGATCTCGTTCAACGCGCGATAAGCCTCTTCGCGCTCGCCCGCATCACGGAAGAGCCGGAATTCGTCGGCGATGTCGAGGCCGCCCTTGAGGATCGAGCCCCATGTCCAGTTCCAGACGTCCTTGTTCCAGGCGTGATAGGGGCTGCCGTCGGGCATGGTGCCGGCGATCGGGCGGTGCAGTTCGTGCAGGCCGTGCGCCACGTCGTCGGCTTCGGGGCCGGCGAACACGATGCCGAGGACCATCTCGTAGGTGCTGATCAATCGGCGGGTGGCGGCCTGCAGGGTGGGAAGCCCTTCGCTGCCGTTGAGCGCGCGGTCCTTCTCGCTGAGCACGTGCGCGATCTTCGGGTGCAGGGTCGGCATGATCAACGCGGGGACGTTGGCATACATCAGGACCAGCGGGTGTCCGGCGATACACCGCCCGAACGAGCCAACCGCCAGCGGGTCGCCCTCCATCCCGGCGGATGTGGAGTCCGGGCGGGCGGTGTCGGGCTCCACATCCGCGAGCTGCGGAGCACCCCCATCGACTGCGTGCAGTTTCGCCACGAGCAACTCTCCTTACCGGTGTCGACCGCCCTCCAACTGAGAAAACGGTCGTGTTCTCAATAGGATTTGACTGTAACACTCGGTAACAGGCATTCCAAGGTGTGTAGCCTCGGGAGGGCTCAGCGGCACGAATCGCGGACGGAAAGCCCTGTTCAGAGGTCCGCGATGAAGTTCACGCGCTCCTGGGGAGTAAGAACCACGCTCTCGAGCAGCACCTGCGCGGTCGGGACGATCTGCAGCAGCGTCGCCGCGGACGCGGTCCCGAGGTGTTGCACGACCAGCTCGTTCACGCCCCCCAGCGCCCCGATGAGCAGCGCGTGAGCTCCCGGCGAGGGTGCCGGGTCCGGTCCATGCCCGGCCCGTACCCGGCGCAGCCCCTCGATCATCGCCGCGGCGAAATCGGCTAGGCCCTGCGCACGTCGCGCCCGGATGCGATCGGTCGAGGCCAGCACTTCCACCACGAGACTCTGGGTAAACGCCGGCTCGGCGGCCAGCGCCGTCAGATACGCGGTCAGCCCGGCTTCGATCACACCGGCAGCGGTGCGCGCCTGGGCGGCGGCATGGCGCATGAGTTCGGTGAGGCGATCGACCGCAGCGTAGGTGGCCAGGAACGCTTCTTCCTTGTCCGGATACAGCTCGTAGAACGTCTTCGTCGAAATGCCCGCTCGCGTCGCGATCTGGCGCACGCTGGCCCCGGCATACCCCTTTTCCGCCACGACCTGCACGGTCGCCAGGATCAACCGGGAATGCTGGGAAGTACGGACCTGATCACGCGAGAGAGCATGACGATGGCGGGGCAGCTCCCGAGCCACCCCCGGATCCAACTGCGTGAACTGCGCCAGCGAGAGCCCCGCCCTGTCATCGACCGAATCACTCACCCCCCGACACTAGACCGCCAGGTCCGCCGCGATCCCACGCCAACACCGATGTACCGAAGAACACACGCACAGAATCCACCACCCGCATCGCACGGCCCACACGTGTGAAGCCGAGCCCATCCCCGCCGTCAGCGCGGGCGAACGACTGATCGCCACCACCGATACTCACGCATCACCTCAGTGCAAGTCTTCGGTAGTCGGCACAACGACCTCCACCAAAGGAAACGCACTATTCTGCCGCATATCGGGTGTTTCGACCGATCGGGACCACCCACGGAGGAGCTGTCGACTGCCCATCCGGTCACCGACAAACTGGCCTCTGAGATCCCGGGTCAATAACGATCAGAGGCGCCGACCAACGGACCACGTCGAACTGCCGCTCCCGTCAACGACGGTGTCATCTACGAGGCCGCGCAGGTCACGGCCTTAGGCCCGGCGAGGACCTTAGATAACGCGCCGGAAGATGTCGTCGGTCGACGCGAGCCAGCCCAAAATCGTTGCGACATGGTCCCGTTCGAGATCATCGAACGGGACCATGCTCTTGACGATGCTGGCAACCACAGCGGTAGTGGGCTGCATGCCGGTGGACCCTACATCGGCTCTCCGACAACCAGCCTGACTGTGGCTCGTCGTGTGAAGACTCGGGTGACTGACCACCGTATCTGCAACTTGATCAGGACGTCTGCCACCGACATCGCGCGGTATGTTCCATTACGGTGTCTTTGGTGGCCGGAATCGCGCGATGTAGGCGCGGGCGCGTGGCCGGGGGATCCTGAGCGAACTCTGCTGGGCTGCGGTGCCAGTGACGCGCACAGAACTCGTCGAGATCCATGGCGATCGGACGCTGGTAGTAGTCCGCGTCGGGCTCAGCTGCCCGGCTGACCTCGAGTAGTTCGGCAACCGGTGTCCATCCGCTGTGGTCGAAGGCCCAACTGCCGTCGCAGACGAAGACGTGACTCGGATCGGCAGCCGTGCGCGGCCACAGTCCGACGACGGTGAAGCGGCCACGATGCACCTCGATGAACTCGTAGGCCAGGATGCGGCATGCGCCGGCGGCGAAGAACCACTGGTCGTCTCGATGCCAGGCGAGATCTTGATCGAATCGCTCCAAGGGCGTGCGTCGCAACTCCGAGCAGGGGATATACATAAGGCCAGCGTGACCGATTCAGGCTGAAGTCAGCTCGAATCGACAGCGCCAGAGGAACTTTCGCCACGCCCGTTGGCCGAGTGCCATATCGTAGGTTGAGCCGCCCGAACCTCTGGGATCTGCCTGCATCTACGGCTATTCTCGGCAGGAGTGGGGTCGGCAGTGCCAGCGGCGAAGCCGCGGCGACCGGACCGGGGAGCACGGGGCATGCGCGATATCGGTAGGCAGGTAGAGGAGTTGTTCTGCGCGGCAGCCGAGATGCGCTGCTGCACAGCGCAAGTCGTCGCCGACGGCGCGGTGCGGGAGTTCGGCCAGCGGAGCGTACTGCAGGTTCGTCAGACCCGCCCTCTCGGCGCCGGGCAGGAATAGGTTCCACAGCCCCTGGCGGCGCGCCTAGGCGCGCAGTTCGGGCAGGATCGGCACCGCGGTCCAGTGCCAGCGGTCGTCCAGCTCCCCGAGCAGAGATGTGCGGCGAAGGTGGCCTCGTTCGGGTAGATGTGCTCGCGCAGAAAGGATTCCAGGCGTTCGACATTGTCGGCCGTGGTCGCGTCGTAAGCATCGGGCCGTAGACCGGGTTGATGCCAGCGTTGTTGACGAGGATGTCGATCGCGGGCCGAAGGTGTCGATCGCGCGCGCGACAGTGTCGCGCTGGTGCGCCGGATCGTCGCTGCTACCAGCGATTCCGAGCGCGCAGTCCGGATCACCCAGGTCGGCCACCGCGGCGTTCAACGCATCCTGCTTACGAGCCGTCACGCATACCCGGGCTCCGTCGGCGACGAGTGCTCGGGCGATGGCCAGACCGATTCCACGGTTGGCTCCGGTGACGATCGCGACAGCACCGGACAGGGAAGAAGCATGCACCGGTTTCTCCGATCGATCGATCGAACGATTCGGCAGTCAGGCCTACCCCGACCGCCCTTAGTTGATCGTCAGAAAACTTTCACAGTCCACATTGACTGTCAACACCAGCCGTGGAACGCCGGATCCGCGGCCCGTTCTCGGTCAGCTCGATGGCCGCCCGGGTCGTTCGAGGTAGACCTCGATCCACTGCTCGATGACGCGGTCGATGATTCCTTGGTCGTGACGCAGGATCCGCGCCAGCTCCAGGCCGCGCATCATTGCCAACAGTGATTCGAAGGTGGTCCTGGCGGTTTCGGGATCGTCGATCCGGGTGTACTCGTCGAAGATCCCGCGCAGCGCGGCGCCGAGTTGACGCTCCGCCGGCTGCAACGCGGCACGCAACGCGGCGTCGGTGCGAGCTGCCGTCCACAGCTCCATGGCCGCCAAGAATGCTGGTCCCGACATCGACTCGTACATCGCGTAGACCACCCCGCGCAGCGAATCCGGCCCGTCGTCGACCCCGCGAGCGGCGCGACGGATTGCGAGTAGCCGTTGGTCCGCAATGTAGTGAACCGCGGCGACGAGCAGTTCCTCCCGAGATCCGAAGTGGTGCAACAGCGCGCCTCGCGACACGCCGGCGAGTTCCTGAACCCGATGGGTGGAGGTGCCGGAGTAGCCACTCTCGACCAGGCACCGCATCGCTGCGTCGAGCACTGTCTCGCGGGTGCGGGCCCGCTGCTCCTGCCGAATTCCCGCCATCATCGAATGATAGACGGTCATTCCAAGAAGGCATTGACAGTCCGTATGGACTGTGAAACTGTGACCCGGAGCATATTCAACTCCGCATGCCGCTCACATGCTCGGCGTTGTCGAGGAGACCTGTCGATGACCCCCCGAACCCTCTTGACCCGATCGCTGTGGCCGGCCACGCCCGCACCGCTCATCGACCATGCTGTCGGAGACGAGTTGCGCGGCGCCGCGGCCACCGCGGGCGACCGCACCGCGCTGATCTTCGTGTCCGCGAACGCCCCGGCACGCTGCTGGACATACGCCGAGCTACTCCGCGACGCTGAATCCGGCGCCCACTGGCTGCTCGACCGGTTTGAAGCCGGCGACCATCTCACCGTGTGGTCACCGAACACCCCCGAATGGATCGTCCTGCAATATGCCGCAGCACTGGCCGGACTCATCCTGGTCACTGCGAACCCCGCCCTGCAGGACAATGAACTCGAATACGTTCTGCGCCAATCGCAATCGACGGGCGTCGCCTACGCGGCAACCTTCCGCGGCACCGACATGCGAGCCCGGGTGGCCAGCGTCGCACCGGCCGTGCCGCAGGTACGCGAGCACATCCCCCTCGATGGCTGGCTCGACCGGATCGCCACCCCGCGTCAGTCCGGGGCATCGCTGCCAGCCGTCGATCCGGACGGCCCGATGCAACTGCAGTACACGTCAGGGACCACCGGCTTCCCGAAAGGGGCGCAGCTCAGCCACTGTGCGATGCTCACCAACGCCGCCTACGTCCACGAACGGGCCGGCTCTCCCACCGGAACCGTCTGGGTCTCGGCGATGCCGCTGTTCCACACCGCCGGCTGCGGACTGGTCGGCCTCGGTGTGCTGACCCGGCGCGGCACCCACGTGCTGTGCGAAGCGTTCGAACCCGCGTTGGTGCTGGGCGCCCTACAGGAATACGAGGCCGACCGCTACCTCGGTGTTCCGGCGATGCTGCGGGCGCTGCTCGCGCACCCGACATTCGACACCTACGACTTCACCCCGCTGCGGGTGGTCCTGTCCGGTGGCGACAGCGTCCCGCGCGAGGTGATCGCCGAGTGCGAACGCCGCTTCGGCGCGGAATTCTCGACCGTCTACGGACAGACCGAACTCGCCCCGATCATCACGCAGACCGATCCGAACGACCACCTGGACGAGAAATACACGACCGCGGGCATGCCACTGTGGAACGTCGAGGTCAGTATCCAGGACGTCATCACTCGCGAGATCGCGCCGCTCGGTGAGGTCGGCGAAATCTGCGCGCGCGGATATCAGGCCATGCTCGGCTACTTCGACATGCCCGAACAGACCCGCAGCGCCCTCGATGCGGACGGCTGGGTCCACACCGGAGACCTCGGCACCCTCGACCGGCACGGCTACCTGCGGGTCACCGGACGGATGAAGGACATGATCATCCGCGGTGGCGAGAACATCTATCCCCGCGAGATCGAAGCCGTGCTGCACGACCACCCGGGAATCGACACCGCCGCCGTGATCGGCCTGCCCGACGAACGCTGGGGTGAGTCGGTCGCGGCCGTGATCGTGCCCAGCGAGCCGGGACTGCCGCTGAATCCCGCGGATCTGCAGGACTATGTCCGCGCTCACCTCGCGCCGCACAAGGCGCCGAAGACCTGGTTCATCGCGGCCCAGCTGCCCAGCAATGCGATGGGCAAGCTGCAGAAATTCAAACTTCGGGACCAGATCGCGAGCGGCGAGCTCGTCGCGCTGCCGGCCCCGGACGATCGCCGCTGACGCAACACCCCGACCGAGTTCACATCATGACCATCCATCCGAAGGAGACCCACAATGCCGGCAGTGCTGTACGAGGTGCGTGACAAGCGGGCCTATCTGACGTTGAACCGGCCGGACCGGCTCAACGCCATCAACGACGACATGCCCGGCGAGATCCAGGCCGCGGTCCAGCGCGCCAACGAGGACCCCGAGGTCAAGGTCATCATCCTGCGCGGCGCGGGCCGCGCGTTCTGCGCCGGCTACGACCTCAAGGCGTTCGCCGAGACGGAGAACGCGCGCTGGTCCCAGGGCCCGGTGTGGGACCCGATCACCGACTACCAGGCGATGAAGAGCAACACCGACGCGTTCTTCTCACTGTGGCGTTCGCTCAAGCCGACGATCTGCCAGGTGCAGGGGTACGCCGTGGCCGGCGGCAGTGACATCGCCCTGTGCTGCGACCTGGTGGTCATGGCCGAGGATGCCCGGATCGGCTACCCGCCGGCGCGGGTGTGGGGCTGCCCGACCACGGCGATGTGGGTGTACCGGCTCGGCGCGGAGAAGGCCAAGCGCATGCTGCTCACCGGCGACACGATCGACGGAACCACCGCTGCCGCATGGGGTTTGGTCGGCGACGCCGTGCCCGTCGACCGGCTCGAGGCCCGGGTCGAGGAACTCGCCGACCGGATGGCCGGGGTGCCCACCAACCAGCTGGTGATGCAGAAGCTGATGGTCAACCAGGCCTTCGACAACATGGGCCTGCACAGCACGCAGATCCTGGCCACGATCTTCGACGGCATCACCCGCCACACTCCGGAGGGCCGCTGGTTCAAGGACTTCGCCGAGCAGCAGGGCTTCGGTCCCGCCGTGCGGTGGCGTGACTCCGGACGCCCGATCCCCGACGGTGGCGGTCCGATCCCGACGGTCTGACAGCCTGTCGACGGTGCGCACCGACACCCGGTGGGCACCGTCGACTGTGTCAGCGGGTCACGGCCGCGCCACCCTCGACCCAGCGTGCACGGAGTTCCCGTTTGAGGACTTTGCCGGTCGCATTGCGCGGCAAAGCCTCCACGAATTCGACGACCCGCGGGCATTTGAAGTGGGCGAGCCGCTCTCGCGTCCAGGTGATCAGGTCGGCGGCCTCGACCGGGTGGCCGGGTTTCCGCACGATGACCGCGGTGACCGCTTCGCCCCACTTCGGGTCGGGGGTGCCGATCACCGTGGCTTCGGCGACTGCAGGGTGCCGATACAGGACCTGCTCCACCTCGGCGGGGTAGACATTCTCACCACCGGTGATCACCATGTCCTTCTTGCGATCGACGATCTCGTAGTACCCGTCCTCGTCACAGCGAGCCAGATCACCAGAGTAGAACCAGCCCTCGCGCAGGGCGGCGGCGGTGGCCTCGGGCTTGTGCCAATACCCGGCGAAGACGTTCGGCCCCCGAATCAGCAGTTCGCCGACCTGACCGGGTGCCACGTCCTGGTTGTGGTCGTCGACGATCCGCAGCCGGACGTGGTTGACCGGCTTGCCGACGCTGCCGGCGTGCTCGGCCACCTCGTCGGCGTCGAGATAGGTTGTCAGCGGCGCGGTTTCGGTGAGGCCGAACCCCTCGGTGAGATACAGCCCGCGCCGGCGCAGCGCCTCGATCAGAACCACCGGGCACGGCGCGCCACCGGAGAAGGTCGCCCGCAGCGAGGTGAGATCACGGACCGGGTTGTCGGCCGCCGCCTCGATCGCGGCCCACATCGCGGGAACACAGAAGGCCGCGGTCGGCCGATACCGGTCGAGAAGGTCGAGCCACGGGCCGGCCGCGAAGGATTCCATGATGACGGTGGTGCCACCGAGATAGAACAGCGGCAGGGTGTACACGCCCAGTCCGCCGATGTGGAACATGGGAGCGGCGGTGAGCGCGATATCGTCGGGCCGCAGCCCCGTGTCGACGGTGATGTAGTGCACGGCGTTCCACACCATGTTGGCGTGCGTCAACATCGCCCCCTTGGGTACGCCGGTGGTTCCCGAGGTGTACATGATCGCGCACAGATCGGCACCCTCGACGGCGACCTCGACGCGGGTGGTGTCGCCGCCGGCCAGCAGCTGTTCGTAGTGTGAATCCGTTGTCCGCGAACGGTCTGCGGCCGACGGCAGTTCGATGACCTCGCGGACCGTGGCGCCGTCGGCCTGTTCGACCGTGGCGGTCAGCCCGCTGGAACAGAACACGATCGAGGCGCCCGAGTCGTCGAGGATATAACGGATCTCGGCGGCGGTCAGCCGGAAGTTCACCGGCACGGTCACCGCGCCCAGTTTGGCGACCGCGAACAGTACCTCGAGCATGTGCGTACTGTTCAAGGACACCAGCGCGACGCGCTCGCCCGCCGCGATCCCCTTGGCGCGCAGCACATCCGCCAGTGCGTTGGTGCGGCTCTCGAACTCTCCGAAAGCGTAGACGCGGCCGGTGTCACCGTCGATCAACGCGGTTCGCCCTGCGTTGCGCCGCGCCCGCATCGAGGGCCAGTTGCCGATTCCGTTGTCCATCATGGCGCGCTCAGTGGGTCTCGGTCCGGGCACGATCCAGCACGGTGTCCAGATCGAATCCGCGCGGCAGGGCGCCGAACACGTCGCCCCAGCGATCGCCGAGCCGCGTCGCGAGGAAAATGTCTGCCACAGCGGGGTTTCCGTATCGCGCCAGCAGCGAACCCTGCAGGACCTTAGCCATCGAGCCCACCAGTGCCCGGCCACGGTATTCGATCTCGTCGGGGTCGGCGAGTTGCTTCTCGAGGCCGGCGATCGCGACGTCGAGGCGAGAATCGCAGCCCTCAGCGAGGTGGATCTCGTCGAGGAAGGCCGCGACCGTGTCGGGCTGGCGGCGCATCGCGCGCAAGGCGTCCAGGGCCGCCACGTTGCCGGTACCCTCCCACACCGACGGCAGCGGTGCTTCGCGGAACAGCCGGGGCATCCGTGACTCCTCGACGTACCCGTTGCCGCCGAAGGCTTCGAGCGTCTCGGCCGCATGCATCGGGCCACGCTTGCAGACGTAGTACTTGCTGACCGCGAGCGAGATGCGGCGCAGCGAGGCCGCGCTGTTGTCACCGGTGGCGACCCGGTCGGTGAGCCCGGCCAGCCACAGCGTGACGCTCGCGGCGGCCTCCGCCTCTACCGCGAGGTCGGCGAGCACATTGCGCATCATCGGCTGATCGATGAGATGGTGCCCGAAGGCCAGCCGGTGGGTGGCGTGGAACGCGGCCCGCCGTACTCCAGTGCTCATGATGCTGGAGGTCTGCAACAGGCATTCGAGCCGGGTGAGGTTGACCATTTCGGTGATCGTCGGAACGCCGCGGCCTTCGGCACCGACTCGCCAGCCCAGCGCCGCATCGTATTCCAGCTCGCTCGACGCGTTGGACTTGTTGCCCAGCTTGTCCTTGAGCCGCTGCAGGAACAGAGAGTTGCGGGTGCCGTCCGGGCAGATTCGCGGGACCAGGAAGCAGGTCGAACCGGCCTCGGTCTGCGCGAGCATGAGGAACACATCCGACATCGGCGCGGAGGTGAACCACTTGTGGCCGGTGATCCGGTAGATGCCGTCGGCCTGCAGTTCGGCGCGGGTGGTGTTGGCGCGCACGTCGGAACCACCCTGCTTCTCGGTCATCGACATGCCCGCGGTCAACGACCGCTTCTGCGCCGGGACCGATAGCACCGGGTCGTAGGATCGCGCCGCGAACAGCGGCTCGTAGGTTGCCGCGAGTTCGGGATTGTGCCGCAGCGCGGGAACGACGGCATAGGTCATGGCTATCGGGCAGGTGTGGCCCAGGTCGCCGTGCATCCACGCGAGTGTCTTGGCGGCCCGGACCAGGTGGGGGTTCGGCTGCGGGTCGACCCACGCGTATCCGGTAAGTCCGAATTTGGCCGCCTGCGTCATCAATTGGTGATAAGCGGGATCGTAGGCGACCTCATCGATGCGGTATCCGTAGCGGTCGTGGGTCCGCAGGACCGGCGGATGCGCTTCGGCGCGATCGCCCCATTCGACCACCTCCGCGCTGCCGGCCGCGGCCCCCACAGCCAGCACCTCCGGGAGCCGCTCCGAGGCGCCGGCGCGGGCGAGAGCTTCCGCGATCGGCGGGTATTCGGCGGGATTGCTGTCGGTCGGCTGAACTGCCTGGTTGAGGACGGTGTGGGTCGCCACGCTGGATGTCACTTTCTCGGATCAACGGAGTTCGGGTGCCACCACGACGGCGGCGGAGCGGCCGGGGCCGACGCGATGTGGCCCTGGCCACGGCCGACTCCGATCAACTGATGCTCGTGCTACGTTCGCTGAACATCGTTCAGTGTATTGAACGATATTCAGACGATAGCCGATACCTAGGTGGTCCGAAAGGGACGCCGGAGGGAGAGATGATGTGCGACGACGTGCAAGACCGTGCCGAATCGGTCGATGAGGCCGCTGCGGTCGTCGCCTTCCACCGGTCGCTGGGCCTGCCCGGCCTGATCGACGTGCACACCCACTTCATGCCCAAATCGGTGATGGACAAGGTGTGGCAGTACTTCGACAACCAGGGCCCGCTCGTGGGACGGCCGTGGCCGATCACCTACCGCGACGACGAGGCCGCGCGCGTCGACCGGCTGCGGCGTTTCGGGGTGCGGGCCTTCACCTCGCTGATCTACCCGCACCGGCCCGAGATGGCCGCGTGGCTCAATCAGTGGGCCGCCGAATTCGCCGCCCATACTCCCGACTGCCTGCACACCGCGACCCTGTACCCCGAACCCACGGTCGGCGATTACGTCGGCGACGCGCTCGCGGCGGGCGCCCAGGTTTTCAAGGCGCACGTGCAGGTCGGCGGCTACGACCCCGCGGATCAGCTGCTGGATCCGGCCTGGTCCGCCATCGCCGACGCCGGTGTTCCGGTCGTCATCCACTGCGGGTCCAGCCCGACGGCGACCGCGTACACCGGGCCCGAGCCGATCGCCCGGCTGCTCAGCCGGCACCCGCGCCTGCAGCTGATCATCGCGCACATGGGAATGGGTCAGTACCGCGAATTCTTCGACCTCGCGGCGCGGTTCCCGACGATCCGGTTCGATACCGCCGTCGCCTTCACCGACCACGCCGACAGCTTCGCGCCGTTCTCGGCCGTCGACCTGCCTCGCCTCGCCGATCTGGGCGACCGGATTCTTTTCGGGAGCGACTACCCGAGCATTCCGTACACCTATGCCGAGGGCTTGGCCGGGCTCGCCGCGCTCGACCTCGGTGCGGACTGGTTGCGCCGCGTCTGCTACCAGAACGCCGCCGACCTATTCGGTCTCGGCGACGACCGCCTGCTCGTCCGGCTCGGTGCGGCCTCAGTCTGACAGCGTCGCCACTTGGGTCCGCAGGAAGTGATCCATCATCGCCCGCGGCTCACCGCCGAACAGGGCGAGCCGGCGGGTATGGGCCAGCAGGATCACACCCGTGGCGTACGCGAGGACCTCTGCGGTCAGTTCGCGGGCCCGGCCGGCATTCGCACCGAGATCGAGTGCCGCGGCAGTGATCGGGGCCAGGCTCGCGAGCAGCTTCGCGTTCAGTCCACTGTTCAGGTCCGCGGACAGGCCGTGCGGACCGATGCCGTTTCGGAACAGGTACAGGCCCAGTTCCAGATCACGTGGATCGGCGTCGTAGAAGTCGTAGAACGCCAGGCCCGTTGCGCGAAAGCGATCCGCGCGGGAGGTCGCGGTCGCGGCGGCCGCTGTCGCGGCGCCCAGGCGGTCCAGCGATTCGTCGAGCAGCGCGGCATAGATGTGTTCCTTGCTCGGGAAATGCCCATAGAGCGCACCCGCGGTGTACCCGGCAACCTTCGCGATCGCCCGGACACTGGACGCCTCCAGTCCCTGCTCCGCGAACACCTCACGAGCAGCGCTCAGAATGAGCTCCCGCTTCGCCGCGTTGACCACGTCCCGCCGCCGGGCTCGGGTCGACTCCACCAACACCACTCCCTCGTCGCTACGACAGCGTCCGTTCACAACCTTGAACCGTGCTCAACAAACTTAACAACGTTCACACGGATATCGGCGGGCGCACGGCTCTGACCCCACGGCCGAGCCCTTCGCCGAGACGTTCAGGGCGAGTCGAAGAACCTCGAGAGCCGTCGCCCAGCCGACGGATGCAGGCCAACCGAAACGTCCGCTCATGCCACTTATCGAGCGGTTTCGACTGGTCGTAATGCGACAGCAGGCTTATCGTGCCGGATGCTGGACCTGAGCAGCCTCGACTTGGAGGAGATCGCCGCGGCTTTGGCGGATCAGACCGACTAAGAGCGCCGATGGCTGATCAACCCGCAGTCCGGTGAGATCGTGCTGTGGACGAGCGACGGCGGCATCGATGGACGCACGCCCGTCCACCTCGACGAGGTGGACCTCGTTGCCATCGATGCGCTCCCGTCCTACCTCTGGTATCAGGACATGAAGGATTTCGCCGAGACAATCAGCGACGAGACCGCCGGCCACCGACTGGCCCAAGCTATTCGAGGCAAAGGCGACCTTCCGCCGCTTCATAAACGAACTGCACGAGGACTATTCGCACCTACTGCCTGCGTGGCGGGAATGGCGACCCTCGCGAGGTTGGCGATGCCGTTGACGCCGATGTCGAACATGGGCTCCCAATCGGCGTGGGTGGTTTCCCAGAGCGGGCGGCCGCCGGTCATGACGGCTGCGGCGGCGACGGCCGCGTCGAGTCCGCCGAACCGCTCGGTCGCGAGTTCCACTGCGCCGCTGAGGCTTTCGATGTCGCGGACATCCGCTTCGACATCGGCGACCGTCCCCGCGTGCGCGGCGGCCACCGTCGCGAGCTGATCACGGGTGCCGAGCGGATAGCCGAGTCCGGGGTCGTCGCGGCAGATGTCGACGGCCACGACGCCAGCCCGCGGTGGCGAGGCGGTGGACGGTGGCGGCGCCGATGCCCCGGGCGGCACCGGTGACGATGGCGACCGGGGCGGGGGCCACTTACATGCCCGGGTGAAGCCGTCGGGGACGATGACGTCCTCGGGGGTGAGGTCATGGATGGAGGAGTGACCCAGTCCGTACAACGCGGAGTCGATGCCCTGGCGGATGACTTCGAGGACGTTGTGCACACCGCGGACGCCGGCGGCGGCCATGCCCCACAGGTAGGGCCGGCCGATCATGACCGCGTTCGCGCCGAGCGCGAGAGCTTTCACGACGTCGCTGCCGCGGCGCACACCACCGTCGGCAGGATCTCGACCTGTCCGCCGACGGCCTGAACCACGCTGGGCAGCATGCAGATCGCGGCGGGGGTGGTGTCGAGGTTGTTGCCGCCGTGGTTGGACACGGAGATGGCGGTGGCGCCGATGTCGACGGCGCGTTTGGCGTCGTCGGGACGGCCGATGCCCTTGATGAGGAACGGCCCGTCCCACTGCTGCCGCAGCCACGCCAGGTCGTCCCAGGTGACCGGCGGGGTACCCATCCATTCACCGTAGGCGCCGAAGAACGTCGGGCCCTGCTGTCCCCGCGGGACCAGGTTCGGGGTGGTCAGATCGGGCAACTTCCCTGACCACGCGAAACGGAGAAGCCAGCCGGGTTTGGTGACGACCTGGGGTGCGAACCGTACGGCGGTCTTCACATCGATTTTCTCGGGCAGTGGCGGGCTGCCCCAGTCGCGGGCGGTGGCGAACACCCAGTCCAGGGTGACGATGATGCCCTTTGCGCCGGCTTCACGCGCCCAATCCAGGCGGGCGACCATGTCGTCTTTGCTTCCGAGCCAATAGATTTGGAAGAAGGTCTTGTCGTCGGCGGCGATGACCTCCTCGATCGGCTTGGATCCGAACGACGACAGGCCGAGTGCGGTGCCCGACATGGCGGCCCCTCGTGCGACGCCGTCTCTGCGATCTACACCTCGTCATCCTTCCACTCGTTCGCCCCACGGTCGAAGAACCGCAGCGTCGTCGGGACTGTCGGAACAGGCAATCCGACAGTCCCTGCATCGCGGCGGCTGGTCCTGGGTTTGTTCGCTGTCCGATTTGAGTGTTTTCGGGTGCTGAGTGAAGGTTAGCGAACATGCCGGTCTGGTCGTCGGTGATTCGTGGTGCAGTGGCGTCCGGCGTGCGCACCATGTGGTCGGCGACCAGGGGCCGTGACTATTCCGGCAGTACATCAGGAAGCGCGGCCGTGCCGACCAGGTCGGCCCTGACGGCCGCGTTCACCGTTTCGAACCACTCGTCAGCGGAGCTCGTCGAGCATCTGTGCCCAGCGGTCGGCCACGTGGTTGCGTCGACGGGAGTCGTCGTTGAGCATGCCTGCCAGGCCGAGTCCTCGGGCGCTGTCGAGAAACGCCTGAACGGTGGTGCGGACGGTGGGGTTGTTGCCGTCCAGGTGCAGTAGTTCGATCAGGGCCCAGAAGCTTCGTGCTCCGACCTCGAGTTCCATGGCCGCGACCCGTGGTGCCAGGACGGGGTCGTCGGAGGCGGCGATGCACAGCTGTAGGGCGGCCTTGAACGTCGGTCCCTGATGCAGCTCGACGACTCGATGGACTATCTCGCGCGTACTGCCGGGGCCCGGTGCGACGGTGTGCTGGAACGACTCGATCTCCTGGATCCGGGTCTGCATGATGTGTTGCACCGACGCGGTGAACAGGCCGTCGCGGTCCTTGAAGTGGTGCTGGATCGCGCCGCGGGTCACCCCGGCGCGCTCGGCCACCTCGGCGACGCTGGCATTGCGCCAGCCGCGGGTGGCGAGCACATCCAGGGCTGCGTCCACGATGCGCTGGTGGGTCGCGATGCCATTCTCGTTGTGTGGTTTGCGACGCGGGCTCGTCGTCATCGCCGACCTACAGTTCGACGGTCAAAGATCCCTCGGCACGTGACACGCATGGGAGAAAGTATCCCGCGTCCTGTTCGTGGGAGTTCAAGGCGGTCGATCTGTGCTCGGGTGTGCCCGCGAGCACGCGCACAGCGCACGACCGGCAGAACCCCTGCCGACAGGAGTAGGTGGCATCCGGTCGCGCTGTCAGGATCGCGTCCAGTGCGGTCTGTTCGGCGCCGACGGTCACAACTTCGCCGGTGGTCGCCAGGTGGATGGTGAACTCCTGGCCGTCGACGACCGGCGCCGCCGAGAACCGTTCGTAGTGGAATTCCACGTCGGGGCGCTCCGCCAAGGCGGCGCGCAGCATATCGACCATCAGTGGTGGCCCGCAGGTGTAGACCGCGGGAGTTCCGGCCAGGTCACCGAGCAGTTTCGCGGGGGTGGCGAATCCGGATTCGTCGTCGCAGTGAACGGTGATCTTGTCTCCGTAGTTCGCCACCTCGGGCAGGAACGCCATCGAATCGCTCGAGCGCCCGCAGTAGATCATCGACCACGGCATGGCGGTCCGCTCGAGCAGCGTGATCATCGGCAGGATCGGGGTGATTCCGATACCGCCTGCGATCAGGCGGACCGCGCTCGTGCGTTGATTGTGGCCGCCGACAGCGAGCGGGAAAGCGTTGCGCGGCAGACCGATCCGCAGCCGGGACCCGACCTGCAACTCTCGATGGACTTCGGCGGATCCGCCGCCGCCGTCCGGGATCAAGCGCACCGCGATGCGATACCGCGAAGGGTCCGCGGGATCGCCGCACAGGGAGTACTGACGCCGAGTGCCCGAAGGCAGCTCCACATCGAGGTGCGCCCCTGGGCTCCAGGACGGCAATTCCCCGCCCCCGGGGAGCTCGAAGCTCAGTGCGACCACGCTCTGATCCCGGGCGACGAGGCGGCGCTCGGTGACCACGACGTCGCAATACTCCTGAGGTCGCCCCAGCCTAGTGTCCGGGAGCCGGGAGAAACCGTCGAACCAGTTCAGGAAGTCGAAGCCGGTTGCGAGGCACCACATCAGCGGGTCGTGCCGGAATCGGCCGTGCGCATGGGCGGGAATGTCGCGAAGGCGAGGTCGATCGGGCATGGCAGCTCCTCTCACGCTGCGGGACGGGACTCGACAGTGGCGAGATAGGACAGCGCCTGGGCCATCGAACCGGTGTCGTCGGGCCGATAACCGGGCGCGAGGTAGTCGACGACCGAGCCGAGGACAGTGGCCGGTGTCGGGAGCAGGCCCCGGCGGCCGGCGCGCAGAACATCGAGGATCACCCGCCGCCGCGACGCGGGTGCGGCAGGGTCGTTCTTGACCAGGTACCAGATGAAACGGCTCGATATCCAGATGGTCACCGGGAACACCAGCAGCATGGTGCGCAGCCGACGGGAGTACCGATCGTCGAAGTACTCGGCAACGTCGTGGGCCACGTTGCGGTGTTCCATCTCTTCGGCGCCGTGCCAGCGGAACAACGCCACCATGCCGGGGTCGGCGCGGTACTCGTCCCAGGCGCAGTTGAGCACGAAATGCCCGAGGAAAGCGGTGAAGTTCTCCAGTGCCGCGGTGATCGCCAGCCGGTTGATCAGATGCTGCCTGGTTCGCTTCGGATTGCGAAATGTCCGGGGGCCCAGCACCTTACCGAGGAAGAAGCGTGATTGTGCCAGCAGCGGTTCGGGGTCGATGCCGTTGCGTTGGAAGAAGTCGTCGAGCGACTCGTCGTGCGCGTTGGCGTGCATGGTCTCTTGGCCGATGAAACCGAGTATGTCTTCCCGCAGGCGGGGATCGTGCACGTCGGGCAGTGCTTCCTTGAATGCCGCGATGAAGAATCGTTCTACCTCGGGAAACAGCAGATGATAGGCGCTGACCGTATGCGAGGCGACCGGGTGGCCGGGAATCCAGTGCAGGGGAGTGGAATTCAGATCGAACGAGACCGCACGCGCCTTCAGTTGCAGCGGCCCGACGTCGATGGTGTCGATCGGGAATCGGTTCTTCTTGCGCAGCTTCATATCAGGCTCCTTTGCCGACGAAGGCGATGATGTGCTCGAGGACGGTCTCGGGTTGTTCCAGGTGGGCGAAGTGCCCCGCCGCGGGGACGAGGGTCCGGCAGCTGCCCGGCGGTAGGTGATCGAGTGCGTCGGCGCCGGTGTCCACCAGGCCGCAGGTGTCGTCGGTGCCCTGCAGGTACAGAGTCGGCACCCGCGGCGGGGCGAACGCGGCCAGCTGCTCGTACCGGTGGCCGGCGCTGCGCCGGTACAGCGGATTCCACACGGCCCGGTAATAGCTGAACGCGGCGCGCCGGCGAGCGCGACCGGCGAGCGCGAGCAGGCCCTGCTCACGCTGCCGGCCCACCGGCGCGACGGGCGCCCACGCCTGCCACAGACGATCGATCAGCCAACCGCCGATCGTGTCGGAGAGCCACGGGATCGAGACGACGGTCATGTACCAGCTGCGCGGCGCCTGCCGGGCCAAGCGCGGGAGGTGCCGTGACAGCTGTGATGGGGTGAACAACGCCTTGATCGTCGGCAATGGGGGGATCGCGATGAGCACGCTGCGATGGAAGAGCTCGGGGTGGGCCGCGGTCAGAGCGCTGACGATCGCGCCGCCCCAGTCGTGGCCGACCACGATCGCGCGTCGATCGGCCCCGATGGCGCGATGGATGGCGACGATGTCGTCGACGAGCGAGGCGATCGAGTAGTCGTCGTCGGTGGCCAGCGAGCTAGGTGCGTAGCCGCGGGTGAAGGGCGCGACGACGTAGCGTCCCGTTGCGGCCAGGGCGGGTCCGATCTCCTCCCAGGTCCAAGCGCTGTCGGGAAATCCGTGGACCAGCAGGGCCGCCGGGTCGCAGGGGTCGCCCCAGGTCAGCGCTTCCAATTCGGCGGTGTCCGACCGAAACCGTCTCGTCGCGGGGGAACTCGTCGACATGTGTGCCCTTCCGGTCCCGCGAGACGGGACAGCCTTGCATTTTGACATTCACTGGTGCATGGTTTTACCTGTTACTCATCGTCTCGTCAATTTTTCCATGAGTAGTTGCCAGGTAGAGGAACTATTGGGCTGTCGCGCCGCCCGAATCTCGAACTGTGTGACATGCAATGAGGCACGAAAGGAGTTCGGTATGGTCAGCTACGATCTGGTCATCCGCGACGGGATCTGGTTCGACGGTTCCGGTGTGGCCGCGCGCACCGCCGATATCGGCATCAAGAACGGTGAAGTCGTCGAGGTCAGCTCCAGGCCCCTCGACGTCGCTCGTGCCGACGAGGTCATCGACGCCGGCGGAAAGTGGGTGATGCCCGGCTTCGTCGACATTCACACCCATTACGACGTCGAGATGCTCGCCGCCGCGTCATTGAGTGAGTCCCTACGCCACGGCGTGACCACTACCGTCATCGGAAACTGTTCGCTGACCACCATTCTCGCGACCAATGTCGAGTGCGCCGACATCTTCAGTCGCGTCGAGGCGGTGCCGCGCGAAATCGTGATCGACACGCTGGACAAGCACCGCACCTGGTCCACACCGACCCAGTACGCGCAAGCGATCGACCAGCTCAACCTCGGCCCCAACGTCGC
Organism: Nocardia africana NBRC 100379; assembly: GCF_001612635.1. Lineage (GTDB taxonomy): Bacteria > Actinomycetota > Actinomycetes > Mycobacteriales > Mycobacteriaceae > Nocardia > Nocardia africana. The sequence goes on from NZ_BDAV01000009.1 coordinate 45,147, forward strand.
GACCTTCCTGGGCCAGTCCGATCTGCGCATCCACGTCATGGGCATGCACCGCGCGGTCGACGACAAAGCCAAGCCGTCGGCCGCTGAGCTCGAGCGGATGACCGCACTGCTGAACGAAGCCCTCGACGCCGGATTTCTCGGCATGTCGGCCACGACGAACTGGATCGACAAACTCGACGGTGACCTGTATCGCTCACGCTCGTTGCCGACCACCTTCGTCAAGCGCCGTGAGTTCCGCGCGCTGAACAAGGTTCTGCGCGACCGTGATCGCATCCTACAGAGCACACCGGAGGTCTCGCTCACTCCCAACCTGCCCAAATTCTTCCTCGCCGCCGGTGGCCGGTTCCGCCGCAAGGCCCTCAAGGTCTCGCTGCTGGCCGCCGCCGACTCCAAGGCATATCCGCCGCTGGTGTACTTCATGATGTATGGCGCGCCGATCATCAACCGCCTGCTCAACGGTGTCTTCCGCTGGCAGCATCTGCCGGTGCCGTTCACGGTGTACGCCGACGGCATCGATCTGGTCGTCTTCGAGGAATTCGGTTCCGGTGCAGCGGCACTCGACATCAAGGATCAGGTCGAACGCAACGAATTGCTGCGGAGCGAGGAGTACCGCCGCTGGTTCCGCCGTGACTACGAGAATAAGTTCAGCCCGAAGATCTGGCACCGCAACCTCTACGACGCCACTGTCGTCGACAGCCCGGACCCGAGCCACATCGGCAGGAGTTTCGGGCAACTCGCCGACGAGCGCGGCATCCACCCGGTCGACGCATTCCTCGACCTCGTCGTCGAGCACGGCCGCAAGATCCGCTGGCGCACCACGATCGCCAATCACCGCCCCGAATACGCCGACAAGCTCGCCGCGAACAAGAACGTGCACATGGGCTTCGGCGACGCGGGCGCGCACCTGCGCAATATGGCCTTCTACAACTACCACCTGCGACTGCTCGAGCGGGTGAAGTCGGCGCAGAGCAAGCGCAAGCCCTTCCTCACCCTCGAGCGCGCGGTGCACCGGCTCACCGGAGAACTGGCCGACTGGTACAACCTCGATGCCGGCTACCTACGTGTCGGCGACCGTGCCGACATCGTCATCGTGGACCCGCAGGGCCTCGACGGCGAGGTGCACGAGCTCTCCGAACACGAAGTGCCCGAATACAACGGGTTGCGGCGGATGGTCAACCGCAACGACCGCGCGGTCACCGCGACCATCGTCAACGGCCGCGTCGTCTACCGCGACGGGGTTTTCGCCGACGGACTCGGAAAAGACTGGGGGCCGGGACGTTTCCTGCCCGCCGGTCGCAAGGTCCGCGGGGCCACCTCCGTAAATCCGACAGTCTCGGCATAGTCGTGCCGGAAAGGAATGCCGTGCTGGAAGTCTCCGTACTCGTGCGCTCACTGACCCTGCCGGTGGTCGCGGCGCCGATGTTCCTCATCTCGAAGCCGAAACTGGTCATCGCACAGTCGCGTTCGGGGGTTGTCGGATCGTTCCCGACATTGAATGCGCGATCGTCGCAGTCGCTGCGGGAGTGGCTGGCCGAGATCGGCGAGGCGGTGTCGGGTGCGCCTTACGCCGCGAACCTGATTGTGCACCGGTCGAATACGCGCTGGGAGTCCGACCTCGCCGCTGTGGTCGACCACCGTGTGCCGGTGGTGATCACCTCGCTCGGCCTGCGGTCCGAAGTCGTCGGCGCGGTCCACTCCTATGGCGGCATCGTATTGCACGATGTGATCAACAACCGCTTCGCGCGCAAGGCCGCGGACGCGGGGTACGACGGTCTGATCGCAGTAGCCGCCGGTGCGGGCGGGCACGCGGGCACACAGTCACCGTTCGCGCTGCTCTCCGAGATCCGGCAATGGTTCGACGGACTGCTGCTGCTGTCCGGCGCCATCGCGCACGGACGGTCGGTGCTCGCGGCCCAGGCAGCGGGTGCCGATCTCGCCTACGTCGGGTCGGCGTTCATCGCCACCGAGGAGGCCGATGCCGCCGACGCGTACAAGGATCAGATCCTGACATCGGCAGCCGCCGACATCGTCTACACGAACCTGTTCACCGGCGTGCACGGCAACTATCTGCGCGGCAGCATCGAGTCGGCCGGTCTCGACCCGGACAACCTGCCGGTGTCGGACCCTGCCGCGATGAATTTCGGCTCCGGCGGCAACACCGATGCGAAAGCCTGGCGCGACATCTGGGGTTCGGGACAGGGAATCGGCCCGATCGATGCGGTTGTGCCGGTATCCGACCTGGTCGGCCGATTGACCCGGGAATACGCCCAAGCACGTCGGCGCCTGGCTGCGCTGGCGAGCGACGACCTGCTGCCCGTCCGGTAATCCGAGAGCCCACCCCGAGGACGACATGAGCTACGAAGAGATCCTGTACTCGGTGCGCGACCACATCGCCACCATCAGCATGAATCGGCCCGCGGCGCGCAATGGGTACACGCTGACCATCGCCGCCGAACTCGGTGACGCGTTCACCGTGGCAGACCACGATCCGGACGTGCGCGCGATCATCCTGACCGGCGAAGGGGCCGACTTCTGCGTCGGCATGGACCTGTCCAGCGGCGCGCCTGGCGACGAGGTCAGCGAGGACTGGCTCGAGCCTGCCGGGCAGTGCTCGCGCCGGATCTTCGAATGCACCAAACCCGTCATCGCCGCGATCCGCGGCGCCGCGGTCGGTGCCGGATCGACGATCATCCTGCCCTCGGACTACCGCATCGCCGCCACCGACAGCCGGTTCGGCTACGTCTTCACCCGCCGCGGGTTCTTCCCCGAGGGCGCTTCGGCGTGGCATCTGCCGCGCATCGTGGGCATGGGACGGGCGATGGACTGGATGCTCACCGGACGAGTGTTCCCGGCAGCGGAGGCATTGGCCGGTGGGCTCGTGCACCAGGTCGTCGAGCCCGACCAGGTTCTTCCCGCCGCCGAGACGTACGCGAAAGACCTGATCGAACACACGGCGCCGGTGTCGGTCGCGGTCACCCGCCAGATGCTGTTGCGGCTGAGCGCCTTCGACAGCCCGTATCCCGCGCATGCAATGGACTCGAAACTGATTGCGGGACTGGGCGGCAGCGCCGACGCGGTCGAGGGCATCACGTCGTTCCTGCAGCGACGGAGCCCGGACTTCCCCGGACGCGTCCCCGCCGACATACCGGCTGTCGTGCCGTGGAAGGGAATCGATCAGGCCGACACGGCGTCGACCAGCCGATAGCCGAGCCTCGATGCCACACGACGACGCTTCACCGGACCACGCGACGCCCGACGAGATGTGTGTTCGCGATCGCTTGGCCTACTTGCTGCTCGAGATCGAGGCCGCGGTGGTAGGCGGAACGACACTCGAAGGCGGAGTGCGTACCGCATTCGAGTGTTTCTTCGACGTTGTCGACGACCGCTTCCTTGCTGATGCCTTGGCGGACCGGCGACGACCGTTCGCCGCTATCGGTCGGCGAGGGTGACGTGGTCGTGCGGTTTGGGGTCGAAGTATCCGAAGAAGCTGGCAGTGTCGCCGGGGGTGCCGGTGGTGAGGGTGGCGTGGCCGTCGTCGAGGGCTTTGACGAGGCCCTGGTTCAAGTCGGTGAAGAGCATGCCGATGACTGCGAGTTTCGGTAGTTCGGCCACGAATATCGGGTTGTCGGGGATCTCGGTGATCGGTTCGACGACGCCGTTGCGGATCAGCAGTCCGATGGTGTCGCCGGTGTCGGTGATCCGGAACCCTGCCGCCGCGGTGACGCCGGCAGCGCGGTCGGGGTCGATGCGGAACCGTAGGCCTTCCAGCAAAGCGGGCACAGGCAGGGCGGCGACTTGGTCGGGGGCGTCGATGGAGATGGCCAGCGAGTAGTCGATCGTGCCGTCGAGTTCGCGTGCGGCGGTGAGGTAGAAGTTGCGCCAGTTGCTGTTCGGGGTGGTGTATCCGATGTGCCGCAACGCTTCTGCCTTGAGTTGGCGGGCTTCGGTGTCGTCGGTGTCGATGCGCACGACGTGGCGCAGTAGTTCAGCGGCCCACTGATGGTCGCCTTCTCCGGCGACGCGTTCGGCTTCGGCTACGACTGTGTCGCGGCCGCCCATCAGGGCCACGTATCGGCGGGAGGCTTCCACGGCGTGGATGGGGGCGAGGGTGGTGGGGTCGGCGTCGAACCAGCCGAGTTCGCCGACGTAGATCTGGCGCACCGAGTGCGGGACCCCGCCGTAGAAGTTGCCCAGCCATTCACTGCTTGCCAGCGAGTCGGGCAACTGGACGGTGGCGACGAGGTCGTCGGGCAGCAGGCCTTTGTTCATGTGGCGGATGGTCTGGTCGTAGACGTAGGAGATGGCGTCGCGGTAGTCGCGCAGGACCCGCGCGACTTCAGTCCGGCCGGCGAGCGGGCGGCCGTGGGAGGGGATCATGAACTCCGCGGGCAGGGGTCGCAGGTATTTGTCTATGGATTTGAACCAGGCTTGGGGGTCGCGGTATCGGCTGCCGCGGATGCTGTGCAGGTTCGGAAACGATTCGCCTTGAATCACTTCCGCCGATTGGAGCACGCCGAGGTCGGGGAACCAGGTGACGATTTCGTCGATCGCCTCCGACGGTGCCCAGAAGTGCACCATGCGCACACCGGCGATGGTGTGTTCGAGCCGGTCGTCGACCGGGATCGTGGGCGGGATCAGGGAGATGGTTTCCATGACGAAGTCCGGGCCGATGCCGCCGTTGACGCGGCCCCGCGGTCCGACCTCGAGCAGGGTGCCGAGTGAGTAGTCCAGGCGGGCGGCGATGATCGGGCCGTCGCCTGCGATGGAGTTGGCGATGACGTTGTCCATGAAGTCGCGGTGGGCGATGATCGCGATCTCACCGGCGTCGACCTGTTCCTGAGTGGCGAAGGCCTTCACACCGGCGTAGTGGTCGGTGTGCCAGTGGGAGTAGACGATCGCGCGGATCGGTTTGTCGGTGATCTTCTCCAGCTCCTGGCGCATGCGCCGGCCCTTTTCGACGTCCTCGGGCGGGTCGATCAGGATCACTCCGTCCTCGCCGACCACCACCGTCATCGCCGAGAGCGCGTAGCCGAAGATCTGGTACACGCCCTTACCGACGATCTCGAACACGCCCGGATCCATCGTGCGAGAGTGATCGCTCATCTCCCGGGGCACAGTGTCCGCATATTCGGTGTAGGCGCGATTCTTCCCCGACGGAGTGAACGTAATCCCCGTATCGGCTCCCAACCAGTACTTATCCGCCATCGTCGCCTCCGCAGTCCGCAATGGATACGTGCGAATACAAGATTCGCCTGACCACCGGCGCACCGCATCACCCGAAGCGGATGAACTCTGCACGGACCGACACCTTCCGGCGGTGGACAGTCGTGGATCCGTCGACGACGGCAGGTTACAGTCGCCGCCCGCCGTCGACGTACAGCGTCTGACCGGTTTTGAACGACGCCTCTTCCGAGGTCAGGAACGCGACCGCGTTGGCGATATCTCCCGGCTGTCCCACGCGCCGAAGCGGTGTGACTTCGGCGGTCTTCGCTTGCAGATGGAGGCATTCGTCGACGCGGTACTGGCCCACACCGGAGTGCGTCAGGTGGATCTGGTCGGCCACTCGCAGGGGGTAAGCGTTGCGCGCCAGTACATGCGGTTCGACGGCGGAACCGATCGCGCCGACCCGTCCGCCAACAAGGTGCGGAGTTTGATCGCGCTCGCCGGCCCGTTCCGCGGATCCGATCTGTTCGGACTCGAGCCGCTCGTGCGCGAATTCAACCTCGGCGGAACCGGCGGCGTGAGCCTGTTCGGCAAGATCTACGGAATCGGCGCCGCCGAAAACGGAAGCCGCCACGAATTCATCCGCCATCTCAACGAGGGCGGCGAAACCGATCCCGGAGTCCGGTACACCACGATCAGTACCCGATACGACGAACTCATCACGCCGTACCAGAACAGCTACCTCACACCGGGACCCGGCGCGACAGTCCACCAGATCACCGTTCAGGACGACTGTCCAGCCGATATGACCGAACACGCCAATCTGCCCTACGACGAGCGTGTGATCCATTTCGTGGAACAGGCTCTCGACCCCGACCGCGGCCTCGGCCCCGCTCCCTGCCGTCCCGTCGCGCTGATTCCGGCGAACTGAACGACAACCGGCGTAGGACCGGCTGAAGTCCACCCGTTTCGGGTGAGGCAGTCGGCATGTCGGGCGGGGGAGTCTGGCACGATGGTGCAATTTCTGGCGCGCGAGGAGCGAGAATGAAGCGGCTCGCACCGGCCGGGCTGGTGCGCTCGTTCGGCCGGAGGCTCGGCCGGCCGGCACCGCGAGATGTGCTGGCCGGCCTCGTTACCGGTCTCTTCTCCATTCCGGAGGGTATGGCCTACGCCAGTATCGGCGGGTTCAATCCGGTCACCGGTCTGTATTCCGGAATGATTCCCACGCTCGCCGGTTCGGTGCTGACGCGCACGGTGTTGATGGTGACCACGTTGACGAGCGCGATCGCGCTCTCCTCGCAGAGCGTGCTGACCTCGGCCGGTCTCGACCCGCACGAACCCGGCAATATCGCCATGCTGGTGATTCTCGTCGGTGTGGTGATGGCGGTGCTCGGGCTCGTCCGGGCCGGTTCGATCATGAGTTTCGTATCGAGCGCGGTGATGACGGGATTTACCACCGGTATAGCCGTGCAGATCGTGGCCGGTGTGCTCGGTGACGCCACCGGCTACGAACCGCATCGGCACAATACGATCGCCAAGATCGCTGACTCGCTCGCGCACATCGGTTCGTGGCACGGCACGACGGTGGCGGTGACCGCGGCGACCGTCGCGGTGTGGGCAGTGTGCCGGCTGGTGAAGCCGATGGCATCGCTGGCGACCTTGATCGCGTTGGTCGTGGTGACGGCGGCGGTGGCGTTGATCGGTGTCGGTGTCGACACCGTGGGAAATATCGCATCGATCCCGAATGCCTTTCCCGCACCGACACTTCCGGCGATGGCGTCGTTACCGGAGTTGCTGGTGGGCGCGTTCGCTGTGGCGTTGGTGGCGCTCGCCCAGGCGGCAGGGATCTCGAGTGCGGTGCCCAATCCGGACGGGAGCCGGCCGAACGCTTCCGGTGATTTCGTCGCGCAGGGGGCGGCGAATATCGCCGGTGGATTCTTCGGTGCCTTGCCGACCGGTGGCTCGCTGTCACGAACGGGGGTCGCGGTGTCTGCGGGGGCGCAGACGCGGTGGGCCGGGATCTTCGCCGGGGTGTGGTTGATCGGGCTCGTCCTCGTTGCCGGATCGGTGGCCGAGATCATTCCGATGGCGGTGATCGGTGGTCTCGTTCTCGTCATCGGCGTGGAGCTGGTGGCGGGCCGGTGGGGCGATATTCGCTTGGTGATGCGCACCGCGCCGTGGTCGGCGCTGGCGATGGCGATCACCTTTCTTGCCACGACGCAGCTGCCGTTGCAGAATGCGATCCTGATCGGCGCGGCACTGTCGTTGCTGCTGTATTGCGTGCAGGCGTCGCGCTTCGCGAAACTCGTTGCGCTGCAACCCTGCGACGACGGGCAATGGCGGATCGTGGACGTTCCCAGCGAATGCCCCAGCGGTGAGGTCACCGTCCTGCACTACGCGGGCGTCGGCTTGTTCGCCGAGATACCCCGCATCGACGAGTCTTGGCCGTCGGCAAGCAACATGCGAGGCGGGGTGTTGATCCTGAGTCTGCGCTCGATGCCGGACGTGCCGTCGGCGACGGTGATCCAGGATCTGACCCGGCACGCGGCGACGGTAACGGACAACGGAAGTCTTCTGGTCATCGCGGGCATCGACCGGAAATTCACTCGGGTCTTCGACCACAGCGGTCTGACCGACGTGATCGGCCGCGACAACATCTTCGAGGCGACCGATCAGGTTTTCGGCGCCTTGGACGCCGCGCTCGCCCACGCCCGCGTATGGATCGCGAACCACAAGTAACAGCAGTTCGCAATGCCGGCGGCCAGTTCAGAATTCGCAAGCCGCCTACCCATAGCCGGTGGATCCTATGTGGTGAAGTTGCACTCGCCCAGATGGGGAGCGGCGCGGTGCGCGGCCCCGGCCGGGGCGAGGCAAGTGGCTCATGATCACCGGCGAGCCGGTCGAAGTCTGGCGCGAAATACGCACTCGCAGAACGCGGTACGCGCCGTCGACGCAGCCGATGCCCGTGGGTGGCGCCCGGGCCGCTCGCGTCAGGCTCCAGCGGATCCGCTGGAGCCCATGTCCGCGGACCCGCTCGAGCCTCCGCCGGAATTGCACCCGCCGACGGTGATTGACTTCGGCACCAGCTGGCCGTAGGTCTCGGTTTGCGGGCCCAGGTACACGCGATAGCGCAGCGTGTATGTCCCATCGGTGGTGGTGGGCGGGGCCGGGTCGACGGTCCGGAGGTCGAACGTGACGGTCGTGGTGAAAGGTGTTGTCAGGGCGGATGGATTGAAGTTCGTGTACGGAGCTTGATAGCGGTCCGCTGCAGGGAAGTCGGCCGGGAGTGCGCCACGTATGGAGCCGGGCGAATCGTCCGGGCTCGGCGGCGTGTAGCGCGCAACCGGTTTCTTGGCGCCGGGCACGAACCGCCACGGGGACGGCAGCGGGTCGGGCCAGCCGCTCGGCAGCGGTTCCGCGTCCGGTGGGGCCCAGGGCTGATCCTCCTGGGAGAACCAATAGTCCAGGGTGTACCAGTTGTGAGCGTTGGTGTAGTTGTCGATCTTGAACGTCACCTGGCATTTTCGATTGTCGGCCGAGGCACTGATATGCACACCCGCACCGGCCGGCGGATCGGCGGCGACGCTCGGCAACGCGGCGACTGCCGCCCCCACGGCAGCCGCGAGGACGATTCCGAAATGAGCGAGCCGCGCCATATGACCTCTCCTCGAAACGATCGGATTACCTTGTCGTCCGGGACTTTCCCTCGGTGCGAACACGGTGTCCTCACCCACCGCGGATGAACGTGATGGGGGTCTTGCTGAGTTCGAGATAGCGAAAGCCCCGGCCGACCAACGTGATCGTCGCGAGAATCATCCGCGAGGTCTATCGCGCAGCCTTTGGCTGTGGTGCAGGGACGGCGTGCGGCGTGAGCAACATTTCCGGCCGGTTGGCGACCAGCAGCCACAGCGGCAGGATGGCCACACACAGCACCGGCAGAATTCGAATGTCTCCGATCGTGGTGGCCGCCATGAATAGTGCCAGCCAGCCGTCGCGCGCCACGACCAGCACGGCGCCGAGCACTCCCGCGGAGACGGCGACGGCTGATGGGATCGCCGAGATCATGCTGTGCGCTACGAGGCCGGCGCCGACCCCGATGAAGACGGCGGGGAAAATGCGTCCGCCGCGAAATCCGCAGCTGGCCGCGATCAACAGCGCGGCGAGTTTGACGACCGTAACCAGTAGCAGATGGGAGGTGGACATGTCGCCCGAGTCGTCGGTCAACTGCTTCATCTCGTCGAGGCCCTTGAACAAGGTGATCCGGCCGCCGAGTGCGCCGAGGAGTCCGAGCAGCACGCCGCCGAGCGTGATGGCGAGTAATGGATTCCGAAGCCGGTGGAAGAATCCGTGTACTACGGGGAATGCGTAGACCGCCGCCAGGCACAGCAGAGCCGTGGCGAGAGCGATGACCACGGCGCTGACCAGATCTACCAGCGCGGGTTCGGAGTACGGCGGCACGCTCACCGCGAAGACGGGTGCGCCGAACGCGGTCATGGTCAGCGCCCCCGATGCGGCGGCCACGAGTGGTGCGAAGAGTTTGTCCCAGACCCGCCCGCCGGGTGTGGTGGCGGCGATCTCGGTGAACAGCAATGCCGCAGCGACCGGGGTCCCGAACATCGCCCCGATGGTGGCGGCCGCGGCCAACGCCACCGCCATCTCGACCGGGACGCTGCGCCATACTCGGCTGAAGACCCATACGGTCAGGGCGGTGTTGATTGCGATGATCGGATTCTCCGGCCCGAGACTGACGCCTCCGGCCAGGCCGATCACGATGGCCAGCGTCAGACTCGGGAGCACCGACAACCGCAGGGGTTCGGCGACCAGGCCGGTCGTCGCGGGGTCCGGTCCCGCGTGTCCGGGCACCTTCCACACCACCAGGCCGACTGCTACGCCGACCGCGGTCAGCATCGCCATTGTCCACCACCTGGAGTCGTCGGCGACGCCGAGTCCCTGGGGCAGGTCCGTCCACAGGAGGTCTTGTAGGCGGTTGGCCGCGACGCTGAGCGCGATCAGGGTGACCGCGCAGCCGATTCCGGCGAGCATCGCCGGCACCGCCAAGGCGGCAAGTCTCGAAGCCGGGGGGTTGGTCGATTCTGGTGCGGGCGAGCTCATTGGTCCAGCGTGAGGGCGGTGGGTTCGTGCTTCCTCGCCCTTCGAGGGTGATTTGGCCCTGATTCGCGCAACGGGCGCCCCGCGCGGTGATACATAGATCCGAGCAGGCGCGGTTTGACCGCGCCGCGCGGCCGCGTGTTCGACTCTTGCTGAAAGGGGGTCGCATGGAATCGCTTCGGTTGTTCGGGTCGGTCTCGATCGCGTCGTTGCGTGACTACGGGCGGCATGGGCTGCGTGACGATTCCGTTGCAGCGCTTGTGGTTTGGGCTTCGCTTGTTCCAGCGGCGCTCGCCTTTGCCGCAGTAGCCGGCGTGCCGGGGTGGGTCGGTCTGGTCAGCGTGGTTCCGGGTCTCGCCTTGTACGCCCTCTTCGGTGGCTCGAATCAGCTCGTGATGAGCCCTGTGGCTCTTATCGCAGTCATATCAGCTGCCATCGTCGGGCCGCGAGCTGGAGGCGATGGATTTCGCTATCTCGCCATGACCTCTGCCCTCGCGATGCTTGTCGGCGTGCTGCTTTCACTGGTGGCAGTTCTTCGATGGAGCTTCATTGCCACATTCGTCCCGGAATCCGTTTTGTTGGGTTTGTCGGTCGGGCTCGGGATCGCGATTTGTATCGGTCAGCTCCCCGCGCTACTGGGAATGGAGCAGCCTACCGACGGAAACAGCCTGCAGCAGGTGCGGCGGGTCCTGTCGCATCTGAGTGAGATAGACACTGGAGCCGCGCTGATTGGCGGTCTCGGTCTCGTCGTGATGATCTGCGTCCGACGGTGGGTGCCTGTTGTCCCCAGCGCGCTGCTTGCCGTATTGATCGGTGTGGGATGCGGCCATCTATTCGGAATCGGCATCGGTAACCCGGACCCCTTCGCGGCCATCCCGGGCAAGGCCCTGCGGATCGGTCCACCGTCTGTCGGGCTTCACGACTACGCAGACATGCTCGTCCCCGCGATCGGACTGGCTCTGGTCAGTCTCGCCTCGACTTTTCGGTCTCCGACACCTGGCGACGCCGCACCGAAGGTCTCGAGCAATCGTGAGGTGGTTGCACTCGCCGCCGCCAATCTCGGGTCCGGACTGATTTCCGGAATGATCGTCAGTGGCACAACGGCATCGGTGATCTGCGGGCGCCGGACTCATTTCTCGACCCGCATCGGTGGACTATTCGTGGCGGTGTCGACAGTTTTCGCATTGCCTTTCGCCTCTCCGATCCTCACCGCTTTGCCCCGAACGGTTCCGGCTGCCATCGCGGTGGTTCTCGTCGGCGCGCTCATCGGCCCGGCAGCCCTTCGCCTGTTCCGCGCCCGCCCATTCGACAGTGATCACGCTGATCGCAGGATCGCCTGGATCGAATTCGCGGCTGCGGTCGTCGTTGGGACAGTGACCGTTGCGCTCGGTGTCCTTGCAGGTCTGGTGGCGACCGTCGGCCTATCCGCGCTGTTGCTACTGGTGGGATCTGCCCACCCCAATGTCGTCCGAGTGCCGGCAGAACGGGCGACCGACCCGATCCCTTTCGCTCCCGCAGGGCCGGGCATCACGGTGGCGCGGCTCGCTTCCCCCTTGCACTTCGCAAACGCCGAATTCGTTCGCGACCGCATCATGGCGATCTGCTCCGTAGCCGAGCCACGCATCGTGGTGCTCGACGCCATGGCAACTGGCAGCGTCGATGTCTCGGCAGCGCAGATGTTGACCGGCCTCCACACCGAACTCGCCTCGGCCGGAATTCAACTGCGAATTGCGCATCCGGAAGGTTCGGTGCGTTCTGCGCTCGACGAGTGGAGTTTCACCAGCGAAACACTGCGCGTGTACGCATCGCTCGAGGAAGCGCTGAGCTAACCCCGGGGGCATACGGGCGAGGGAGATGCCGCAGCCGGGCACAGCACGCTCGCAGACGGGCGGAGCAGCCGAAGGTGCTTGCGTGTTCGATTTCATCCGCGGCGGGTGATGCGATTGTAGGCCACCCCTGCGACGCTCGATGTCTGGCTTGTTCGGGTCCATTTCGATCGTGGAGGTTCACATGCCAACAGATTTCGCCGACCGGACCGACTTCGAGAACTCCGCGAAGGGACTGATCGCGACACTGGACCCGTGCATTGTCGAGGCGGCCGACGGGCGAGTCGTCTGGGATATCGACGCCTACCGATTCCTCGACGCGGACGGCGCCGACACGGTGGATCCGAGTCTGTGGCGCCAGAGTCAACTCACTGCGAAACATGGGTTGTTCCAGGTGACCGAAGGGATCTATCAGGTCCGCGGCCTCGACTTGTCGAATATGACCCTGGTCGAATCGGACAACGGCGTCATCGTCATCGACCCTTTGATCAGCTCCGAGACCGCCGCGGCCGCGCTGGCGCTGTATCGGCAGCATCGGGGCAACAAGGCGGTGACCGCAGTGATCTACACCCATCCGCATATCGACCACTACGGCGGAGTGCTCGGCACGGTCGAACATGACACCACTGTTCCGATCGTGGCGCCGGCGCACTTCATGGAGCATGCGGTCTCGGAAAACGTCTACGCCGGCACCGCGATGCTGCGGCGCGGCGTCTACTACTCCGGTGGCGAACTGCCCAAGGGCCCGATAGGGCGAGTCGGCATGGGCCTCGGCTCCGCAGCCTCCACCGGAACGGTCGGATTGCTCGCACCCACACTGGAAATCACCGAGACCGGGCAGGAAGAGGTCATCGACGGGGTCCGAATCGCCTTTCAGATGACACCGGGAACCGAAGCGCCGGCGGAGATGAATTTTCTGTTTCCCGATCATCGGGCGCTGTGCCTGGCGGAGAACGTCACTCATAATCTGCACAATCTGCTGACCCTGCGCGGGGCACAGGTTCGCGATGCGCGGAACTGGTCGCGCTACATCGCCGAGGCCATCGAGATGTTCGCCGACCGCGCCGATGTCATTTTCGCCTCGCACCATTGGCCGACATGGGGCAAAGACGCCATCGTCGCATTCCTCACCGAACAGCGCGACATGTACGCATACCTGCACGACCAAACCCTGCGGCTGCTCAATCAGGGCTACACCGGCATCGAGATCGCCGAACACATGGAATTGCCACCGCAGTTGGATGCGAAGTGGCACACCCACGGCTATTACGGGTCGGTCAGCCACGGCGTCAAAGCCATCTATCAGCGTTACCTCGGCTGGTACGACGGCAACCCCGCGCATCTGTGGCAGCATCCGCCGGAGCAACAGGCCAAGCGCTACGTCGAGCTCCTCGGCGGCGTGGAGGCCACCGTCGCGAAGGTCCGTGAGTATGCCGGCAACGGCGATCTCCGCTTCGCCGCCGAACTCGGCAGCCATGCCGTATTCGCCGCCCCCGACAACTCCGATGCGCGGCAGGCGCTGGCCGATGTCCTGGAACGGCTCGGGTACGGTTCCGAGAACGCGACCTGGCGCAACTGCTTCCTCGTCGGAGCACACGAGTTGCGTAACGGCAACTTCCATACGCCGATCGAACAGGGCAGCGGTCTCGCACCGGCCATGAGTGTCACCCAGCTGTTCGACACGATCTCCCTTCGCATAGTCGGGCCCAAGGCGTGGGACGACAAGCTTTCGATCAATTGGGCTTTCACCGATACCGGCGAGCGATACCGGATGGAACTCAGCAACGGGGCTCTGGTCCATCATCGAACCGACAAGAAGGTCGACGCCGACCTGGAGGTCACCTTGACCAAGGTCGAACTGTTGAAACTCATCGCGACCGGATCACTGGAGGAGATCGAGGCCCGCGGCGACACCTCCGTGTGGTCCCGGTTACTCGCGTGCACCGATGCCGTGGATACGGATTTCAATATCGTCACCCCCTGAAACACTGCCGGCGCCGAGCTTGGTCGATTTGCCGTCAGGGTGGAGCGCGCGTTACCAGTGCCGCGGCAACGTGGTCGAGGGGTTCGGTGGTGCCTTCGGCCTGACGCAGGATGAGTGCGCCTTCGGGCCCCGCTCGACCTGGTCGCCGACTGGGGACTGCAGATTTACCGCTCGTCAAATGGAGGCTTAATGAGCAGAGCATGCTGTCACAGCCTATTTATCGATCCGCATCCCCGTTTCGCATACCGTCCAGCCAGGTCCGCAAATTCTTATAATGCCTGGTCAGGGCTTTCTTGGGTTCTGACCTTTCGTCGTCCCTGAGTTGGCTTTTGGCTCGTATAGTCCTCTGATCTGCGGAAATGTCGTTGTTTCCTGATTCGAACTCAGCTGGGTCCCGTGACTGTTGGGGCTGCTGGGACGGGAGTGATATTAGGGTCACGGCGGGTGCTTCCCCTCCGGGCGCGGGGGCAGAAACGAGTGAGCCTGACTCAGGCGGGCGGTGGTGGCAGGAAAGTGCTGCCGGGCCTGCTGTTCGCTGGGCTCATGACCCAGAGGTCGCAGGTTCAAATACTGTCCCCGCTACAAACGAGGGCGGTCCTGACCAGCAGGTTTCAGGACCGCCCTCAATTTTTGTCGAGGTTCTCGGCAACGGATTTGGCATCATCGGCGAATCGTCGCTGCCTGTCAGCGTCCAAGGGTAGTGAAATGCGTTGCACCAGCTGATATTCAGCGGAGGTCACGGGACGGATGGGACTGCGATCGCTGGGGTGCGGCCCAAGCAGATCACACACCCGGTTGTCGACCGACCCCAGCAGCCCGGTCCGGGGGAGTGGTCGGGGCACAAGAGGTGTTCCTGCCCTTCACACGTCCGTAGTCGGAGCGAGACTCAGCTTTTGATCCAGTCGATGGCGTCGGTGTTCCCGTTGCCGCGGTTGGCACCGATGATGAGGCCGCCGGCCAATCCGAGAATGCTGACCAGTACCGCGAAGAACTGGGTGTACCAGCGCGGCCGATCAGGTCGGGCAGGTCGTTGCGCGCGGGCCTAGCACCCACCACGACCATTCCCGCGACCCGCGCTCATCCACCTTTCCGTACCGGCAAAGCGAGAAACGCACAGTTGGTCGGCGACCTCATCTCGGCGCAATTGGCCGAGCTGGGATGGCGGGAGGTCCGCGCCGCGACGGACTGATTGTTCATCGCTTCCGGTATCGCCGGCGTCATCGGGGCGATCGTGGCGGCGGTCAACCAGGTGAGGTAGAGGTTTTCGAGGTGGTCGATGTCGGCGTCGGTGAGGGGTTTGGTGTCGGCGGGTGACGTCTTCTCGGGTGAGCAGGTTCAAGATGGCGGTTTTGGAGATGTTCGTATCAGGCAGCGAGTTCGAGCGTTGTTGCGCCGTCGCGGTAAGCCTCGACGAGTTCGTCGATGGTGTGGCGAGGGAGTCGTCGTTGGATGCTCCGGGCTGGCTTGCGCTGCGCCGGTGTGGCTGATTTCCGCTGCCGTCGCCTGGGTTCGGGGTTGTCGGATTCGATTCTGGCGGTAAGCTTTTCGAGCTTCCGCAGGCCATCCCGTCTCGCGTAACGTCCAGCCAGGTCCACTTTGTTTGTGTAGGTCAGTCGTGGCTTTGTCGATGTCTTCCACGGCGATGCGGACCTGACGCGAAATCTGTATGCGTGTAGCTGTCTGTCGGCGGTCATTCGATGGATGGTGTCTCGGCAGACGCTGGCGCGTTGAGCCGCTTCAGCGATGGAGACATGAGCGCTCAGCCGGCCGTGCTCGACGCACGACCCTCGAACGGCTGAACGATCCTGCTCAGTGGGGGTTGTCGATGCCGTCATGCCGGGCGGTCAGCCCGTCGAATGCGACCTCGGGCGTCCGGGCGATGAGCAGACGCCGTACTTTGCCGTCGGTGTCGAACTGGGCCGAGGCGTTGAACGATGCCTCGAACGCCTCCGCCCGAGTGGTCCGGCCGAGTACCAGTTCGCACGCGCCGACCACGGCGCCCGCGTCGATGTGATGGACGAGTGTGCTCTTCTCCCGCTGTTGCAGGTAGCTGATCAAGCCATCGCGGTCGCCGACGAACTCTGTGCTCTGCCCGGCGCCCCGGGAGAACTGCACTGACATGACGAAATCGGGGGAGATCATGGTCAGCACCCGATCCGGGTCGTCGGAATCCATGTATTCGAACCAGCGCGCGAGGGTCGGCGTCGAAGCGGTGGCCGTCATGCTCGTTGTGCTCCTTCGAGAGTGAATCCGCCTGGCATCATAGGGAATTCGGCGTTGAACGTGACCTGGTAGCGGTCGATACGGCCGACTGCGTCGAAGTGCATGGCGGCGACGAAATACCCGGTGGTCACCGTGCCGTTCTCGATGACCGCACCGTGCGCGAACTGCATGTCACCGTCGGCGGCCACCCGCAGCACCCGATGCTTACGGTCGACATCGGGCCTACCGCCCAGATACTCCAGCATGGCGGCACGGCCCCTGCCTGTTCGTACTCCGGACGGCAGCACCATGACGAACTCGACGTCCTCGGCGAGCAGGTCCACGGCGTCGCCGAGTTCGCCGGAGTCGACGACGGCGTAGTAGTCCTCGATCGGATAACTCATGAAATGAACTTAGTTCAGCCAAGTCCTTCTTGTCGAGCCTTTCGGTGACTACCCTTGGAATTGAACTGAACTCAACTCTATTGGAGAATCATGTCCGCATCGCAGGTCAACGCTGGCGTAGTCCGCTGGCCACATTCCGAACCGGCCGGATTCATCCCCGGCCCCGAGCAGTCCGCCCTGCGCGAGTCGCTCCGGGCGCTGCTGGCCAAATGGGGCGATATCGCGCAGGTCCGCCAGGCCTCGTCCACCGAACGTGGATACTCGGTATCGCTGTGGCGGGCCCTCGTCGACGACATGTCGGTCACCGCACTCGCGGCCTCCGAGGATCGCGGCGGGCTGGGATACGGGGTGGCCGAACTGGCGACGATTCTCGAGGAGTGCGGGCGCGCGCTGGTCTGCGAACCGGTCTACAACTCCGCCGTGCTGGGCGTACAGGCCCTGCTCCTGACCCGCCCCGGCGACGACGACCTCCTGCTGGCAGGCGTATTGGCCGGCGATCTGCTGGCCACCGTCAGCGCCCTCGATACCACCACCGACGATCTGCGCGCGGTCCGGACGTCGGCCGGATGGATCGTCGACGGCACGGTCACTCACCTGGTGTGCGGTGGAACCGCCGACGTGATAGTCGCGTCGGCGCGCTGCTCGGATGGACGCCGCCTGTTCGCCGTGCGTCCGGGTGAGGACTGCCTGCGAACCGAGCGAGTGGTCCTGGACCCCACCCGCCGGCAGGCGGACGTGGCGCTACGGGCCGCTCCGGCTGTCGTCCTCGCTGCGCCGGAGGGAACCGCCACCGCGGCCACCCGCTTGCGTGATCTCGCCACACTCGCCCTCGCCAGCGAGAACACCGGCATTATCGACATGCTGCTCGAGACGACCGTGTCCTACGTCTCGACTCGCCGCCAATTCGACCGGGCCATCGGCTCTTTCCAGGCTGTCAAACATCGCCTTGCCGATCTACTGGTCCTGCTCGAGCGCGCGCGATCCGCGTCCCGCTATGCGGCCGCGGCCTACGCCGAGGACCCGGACGCGGCAAGGCTGGCGGTCGCTGTTGCGGGTGCGGTCTGCACCGACGCTGCTGTACAGACTGCGGCCGAGGCCGTCCAACTGCACGGCGGGATCGGCTTCACGTGGGAGCATCCGGCCCACTCCTATTTCCGCCGGGTTATGGGAAATGAAGCGGCACAAGGCGGTTCGCGGGCTCACCGCGACACGATAGCCGCGCTCGTCGGATTGTGAACGATGTATTGACGGCGAGCAGGATCGCACGGTAGAACTGAAGTGAATCCAGTTCAGGAAATTCTCCCCCGACAGAAAGAGGCCACTCACATGATCGACACGGACCACATCGTGCTCGAGAAGGACGGCGAGATTGCGCGGGTGTGGCTCAACCGCCCGCACGTCAAGAACGCCGTCACCGTCGAATTGCTGCACCGCCTCGACGAGATCATCGTCGAGGTCGACAACGATCCCAACCTCAAGGTCCTGGTCCTGCGCGGCCGGGGTAACACCTTCTGCTCGGGCTTCGACCTCAACGAACTGCGCGCGAACTACGTCGGCCAGACCAACGCTATGGATGTCGCAGTGCTCTCCGCGAAGGTCTGCGACCGCCTGTACTCGATGAACACCCCATCGGTCGCGGTACTCGAGGGTTACGTCACCGCCGGCGGTTTCGAGCTGATGATCTCCTGCGATTTCGCCGTCGCGGCCGACGACGCCAAGATCGGCGATTTCCACATTCGCCGGGCCCTGTTCGGCGGCGCGGGCCCGATCTACCGGCTGCCGCGCATGATCGGCATCCGCAAGACCAAGGAGCTGATGCTGACCGGCAAGCTGCTCAGCGGCCGGGAGGCCGCCGCGTTCGATCTCATCAACGCCTCCGCCCCGGCCGCCGAGCTCGACCAGCTGGTCGCCGATTTCGTTGCCCCGCTGGCCGATAAGAGCCCGTTCGCGATGAAGCTCACCAAGATGACCATCGACCGCGGCTTGGACGCCGACATCCAGTCGCTGATGGTGATGGAGCACCTGGCCGTGGGCAACGCGCTGCAGTCCGAGGACGCCGCCGAGGGCGTGACCGCCTTCCTGGAGAAGCGCGAACCGAAGTGGGTCGGTCGCTGAATCACCGATCGGTTCAAGCCTTTCAGCCGATTTCGGAAGGAAAAGACATGGGCGTTGCGGAGCTCCGCACACTCGAGGGCAGCCGGTGCGCGACCTGCGGCACCGTCGCATTCCCGGCCTGTGCGATGTGCGGACGGTGCGCCACCCCGACCGCGACGACGATTCCGCTCAGCGACCACGGCGTGGTCTGGGCCTACACCGTGCAACGGTTCGCGCCCAAGTCACCGCCTTATGTCGCTCCGGCCGAAGGGTTTTCACCGTTCGCGGTCGGATATGTCGAACTTCCGGAAGGCGTCCGGATCGAGGCGGTTCTGGACTGTACCGACTTCGCCGAACTGGACGGGGCACAGGTGCGGCTGGTCGCCGTCGCGCCGGTGCCCCGGTTCGCGACCCGCACGTTCATTCAGGAAGGCAAGGCGCAGTGACACCGTCGGTCTCGATCATCGGCACCGGGTTGTCCCGGTTCGGCAGGCAACCGGATCTCACCGGCAGACAGCTCGCGGTCGTCGCTATCAACGCCGCGCTCGATGATGCCGGATTACGTTGGCAGGACATTCAATTTGCGTGCGGCGGCAGTGACAGCTCCGGTCTGGCCGACACCCTCGTCGCAGAACTGGGCTGCACCGGGATACCGTTCACCAACGTCAAGAACGGCTGCGCGACCGGCGGTAGCGCACTGCTCGGGGCGGTCAACGCCGTCCGCTCCGGTACCGCCGAGATCGCGTTGGCCGTCGGGTTCGACAAGCATCCGCGCGGTGCGTTCGATCCGACGCCGGAGGAGTGGGGTCTTCCACGCGAGTACGGCGAGGCCGGGCTCATGGTCACCACGCAGTTCTTCGGCGCGAAGATCAACCGGTACATGCGGTTGCACGGTATCTCGACCATGACGCTGGCCAAGGTCGCCGAAAAGGCTTACCGCAACGGCAGTCTCAACCCCAACGCCTGGCGGAGAGAACCGATGTCCGCGGCGGAGATCGCCGCGGCACCCATGGTGAACGACCCGCTGACCAGGTTCATGTTCTGCTCACCCGGTACCGGTGCCGCCGCGGTGATCGTGGCGAGCGAATCGGTGACCCGCCGCCGCGGCGCGCAGCCCATCCGCTTGCGCGCGATCAGTCACCGCACCCGCCGGTTCGGCTCGTTCGAGGTGTTCAGCCCGGCCGTCCTGGGCGGCGGCGAACCGGTCAGCGTGAGCTCCGACGCGGCGACCGCGGCATTCGAGGAGGCGGGCATCGGGCCCGCCGACATCGACGTCGCACAGCTGCAGGACACCGAGAGCGGTGCGGAGATCATGCACATGGCCGAATGCGGGTTCTGTGAACACGGCGAGCAGGAGGCGATGCTCGCCGCGGGCGACACCGAAATCGGTGGACGGCTGCCGATCAACACCGATGGCGGCTGCATCGCCAACGGTGAGCCGATCGGCGCGTCCGGCCTGCGCCAGGTCCACGAGATCATCACCCAGCTGCGCGGTGCCGCGGGCGCCCGGCAGGTTCCGGGATCACCGCGGGTGGGGTTCACCCACGTCTACGGGGCGCCCGGGATCAGCGCCTGCACCGTGCTCTCGGTGTGAGCCGAGCAGAGCGATCGAGAGAAGAGCAGTGACCGAACCTTCAATTCCCGATTTGGCCCAGTTCGTCGAACAAGCCACAACCTGGCTTGCCGGTATGGCCGCACCCCGCACCGAGAGTCCCTGGGGTAGTGGATCCGATTCGGTCGCGGTCTTCGAAAACTGGACCGAAGCACAGGAGCGGGCCGAGACCGACCGCGTGCGTGCCTACGAACGCGCCAAATTCGACGCCGGCTGGGGTGCGCTGAACTGGCCGCGCGCCTACGGCGGCCGCGAGCTCCCACTGTCGTACGTGCTCGCCTTCCGGCGCGTCGAGGAGGGCTTCGATCTACCGAGGCGCACCGAAATGTTCTCGGTGACACAGCAATTGGTGGCGCCGGCGATCGACCAGTGGGGCACCGAGGAGCAGCGGGAGCGATATGTCCGGGCGATGCTCCGCACCGATGTCATCGCCTGCCAGCTCTTCTCCGAGACCGAGGCGGGGTCGGATCTGGCCGCCGTGCGGACCCGCGCTGTCCGCACGGACGACGGCGGCTGGATTCTCAACGGGCACAAGGTATGGACCTCCGGCGCCCGGATCGCCGACATCGGCATCGCGGTGTGCCGGACCGATCCGGCCGGCGCCAAACATGCCGGTCTGACCGTATTCCTGGTACCGATGGACGCTCCTGGCGTCGCCGTACGCCCGATCCGGCAGATGACCGGGGGAAGTTCCTTCAACGAGGTCTACCTCGACAACGTCCGCCTCGACGACGGCGACCGGCTCGGGCCCGTCGGCAAGGGCTGGCAGGTCGCGTTGACGGTGCTGGCGGCCGAGCGCCTGGACGGCGCCAATCTGGGCCTGGCCAATGCCGATCGCGCGATCGCGCTGGCCGGGAATCTGGATCGTGGTCTGACCGAACTCGAACGCGACCGAGTGGCCGACCTGGTGACCCGCGGTTATGTGCAGCGTGTTGCCGCCATGCGGGTCGCCGCAGCCGTGGTGGCCGGGCGCGACCCCGGCCCGGAGGCATCGATCGGGAAGCTGCTGGCCACCGACACGATGGCCCGGACCTCCGAGGTCGTGCGGCTGCTGCTCGGCCGCGACCTGGCCGCCGATTCCGGCGCGTGGGGCACCTTCGCGTGGACCGAACATGTGCTCGGCGCGCCCGGATACCGGATCGCCGGCGGCACCGACGAGATTCAACACAACATCATCGCCGAGCGAGTACTCGGCCTGCCCAAGGAGCCGCGCCCATGAGCTCGACACTGGAACAGCGAGTCGCGGCGCGACTGCGGACCGATCTCGGCGCCCGACTCACGTCTTTCGAACGGCTGCCCGGTGGCCATTCCGGTCTGACATTCCGCGCGGAAACCACCGGCGAACCGTATGTCGTCAAAGCCGTGCCGGAGGGCAGCAGGCCGATCGGCCGCCACGACATGCTGCGCCAAGCCCGCATCATGCAGCTACTCGCGCAGACACCGGTGCCGGTGCCACGTATCGCGGTGGTGGACAGCGACGAACCCGCCTGGTTCGCCATGGAACTCGTCGCCGGTGAGTCACTGGAGCCGGTACTCGACGATCCCGCGGTCGCACCGGAGCTGGCCGCGGCCCGGATGCGCCGGGCCGCGCGGCTGCTGCCCGCGCTACACGCGGTGGACGCGGCCGGCATTTCCGCGCCCGCGCTCACACCGGCCGAGGAACTCGCCCGCTGGGCGCGCACCCTCGGCGCCGTGCCACCCGAACTCGTCGCCGGTGGTGACCGGCTGCTCGCGTTGCTCGAACGCCGAATCCCCGAGCCGATCACGCCGGGGCTCGTGCACGGCGACTATCGCCTGGGCAACATCATCTCCGCCGGGCCGGAACCGGTCGCTCTGATCGACTGGGAGATCTGGAGCATGGGCGATCCGCGCGTGGAACTCGGCTGGTTCCACGTCTTCGCGGACGGCGAGAACTTCCCCGGTGTCGGCCGGAATGTGCCCGGTTTGCCCAGCGCGGCGGAACTGCTCGACATCTACTGCGCCGCCGGGCCCTCGCTCGCCGAGCAAACCTGGTTCGACGCGCTGGGCCGGCTCAAGATGGCCGCGATCATGGGCCACAACCTGCGCAGACATCGCGAAGGCCGGCATCACGATCCGGACCAGGAAAAACTACCCGCCACCATCACTCGCCTCATCGAGACCGGAACCGCGCTACTCGCAGGTTGACCCTCGCCCTTCCGCTCAGGAGCCGCACCGTGGACTTTTCCTACTCCGCCCGCACCCAGGATCTGCTCGTCGAACTCGAAGACTTCATGACCGGCCACGTGTATCCGGCCGAGCCCGTGTACGACGCGCAGATCGCCGCCGCCGCCAACCCCCACGAGCAGCCGCAGATCATGCGGGATCTGCAGGCCGAGGCCCGGCGCAGGGGGTTGTGGAACCTGTTCATGACCCACGACGGCTTGGGCGCCGGACTCACCAACCTCGAGTACGCGCCGCTGGCCGAGGTGGCCGGCCGGTCGGTGATCGGCAACGAGGCGATCAACTGCTCGGCGCCGGATACCGGCAACATGGAGATCCTGGCCATGTTCGGCACCGAACAGCAGAAGCAGCAATGGCTGAAACCCTTGCTGAACTGCAGTATTCGCTCCGCCTTCGCGATGACCGAGCCCGCGGTGGCCAGCTCGGACGCCACCAACATCACCTCGACGATTCGCCGCGACGGTGATGAGTACGTCCTCAACGGGCGCAAGTGGTACACCTCCGGAGTTCTCGATCCGGATTGCAAGCTGATCATCTTCATGGGCAAATCCGATCCCGCGGCGAAGACCTACCGCCAGCAGAGCATGATCCTGGTGCCCGCCGACGCCCCCGGCATCGAGGTACTGCGCGATCTGCCGATGTTCGGCTTCCACGATCGCCTCGGTCACGGAGAGGTCCAGTTCACCGACGTCCGGGTCCCCGCGGCGAACATGCTCGGCGCCGAAGGCGACGGCTTCGCCATCGCGCAGGGCCGGCTCGGGCCCGGGCGGATGCATTACGCGATGCGCGCCATCGGCATGGCCGAACGGGCCCTGGAGTTGATGTGCCGCAGGGCGCTGGAGCGCACCGCGTTCGGTGGTCCGCTCGCCGATCGCGGGGTGGTCCGCGAGTGGATCGCGCGCAGCCGCATCGAGATCGATCAGATCCGGCTGCTGGTACTGCAGTCGTCCTGGCTGATGGACACCCAGGGCAATGCCGCGGTGCGCTCACAGGTCGCCGCGATCAAGGTCGCGGCGATGGAGGTGGCACACACAGTCGTCGATCGCGCCGTGCAGACCTTCGGCGCTGCCGGAGTCAGCAACGACACCGTCCTGGCCCGGATGTACGCCATCACCCGGGCACTGCAGATCGCCGACGGTCCCAATGAGGTGCACCTGCGCACAATCGCTCGTCTCGAGGTGGAGAACTACCGATGAACACATCTGATCTGACCGGCAAGGTCGCACTGGTCACCGGCGCCAGCCGAGGGCTCGGCTTGGCCATCGCCAGGGGCTTGCGCGATGCGGGCGCCACGGTGATAGTTTCGAGCCGAAAGCTCTCCGCTTGTGCGGAAGCGGTTGCGGCACTGGGTGATTCCCCCGTCGGCAGCGCCCACCCGCTGGAACTGCATGTCGGCAAGTGGGATGGCATCGAGCCGGCCCTCGACGGGATCATCGCGGAGTTCGGGCGGCTGGACATCGTCGTCAACAATGCGGGCATCGCACCCGTGGCCGACGATCTCACGTCCGTGACGGAAGCGCTGTGGGACAAGACCATCGAGGTCAATCTGAAGGGTCCGTTCCGGCTGATGGCCGTGGCCGGAGCCCGGATGGCCGCCGCCGGTGGTGGATCCATCATCAACATCTCCAGCATCGGGGCCTTGCGGCCGAGCCCGCCGGAAACGATGTACGCCGCCGCGAAGAGCGGGCTCAACGCGTTGACCCTGGCCTTCGCCCAGGCGTACGCGCCCGCCGTGCGGGTGAACTGCGTCCTGCCGGGCGGATTCGCGACCGATATGGCCGAGCACTGGGACGACGAGTTCGTCTCGAAGATCGTCGATCGGCTGCCCGCGGGACGGCTGGGCAGGCCGGAGGAGATCGCCGGGCTCGTCACCCATTTGGCAGGTGACGCGGCGAGTTACACCACCGGCGCGGTCATTCCGGTCGACGGTGGCCGGACCGCGGTGTACTGAGGCGGATACTGTGCTGACAGACGATACGACTACCGATACCCTCACCCGGCTGTTCGGCCTACGTGGCCGGACCGCCGTGGTCACCGGCGCCTCGTCTGGCCTCGGACTCGGATTCGCGAAGACGCTCGCCGGTGCCGGGGCCACGGTGTTCGCCGTGGCTCGCCGCACCGACCGGCTGACCGCCCTGGCCGAGCATGACCCGGGCATCGTCCCGGTCCGTTGTGATGTGACCCTCGACGAGGACCGCCGGGCGTTGGTCGAACGCTGTTATGAACAGACCGGCCGCCTGGACGTGCTGGTCAACAACGCGGGCATGGCCGGTCCTCCGCACGCGGAGCAGGAATCGGCCGCGGGCTTCGCGGCCCTGCTCGAACTGAATCTGCTCGCCGGGTTCCATCTCGCCCTCGGCGCGGCCACCGCGCTGCCGGAGGGGCGCGGCGCGTCGATCATCAATATCTCCTCGATCATCGGGCTGGCCTCGACCGCGCCGATCGGCGGGGCGAGCTATGCCGCCTCCAAGGCGGGGGTTCTCGGCCTGACCCGTGAACTCGCCGGTCAGTGGGGTGGTCGCGGGATTCGCGTCAACGCGGTCGTGCCCGGGTGGTTCGATACCGAGATGACCGACGGGCTGTTCAGCAACGACAAATCGGCCGGCTGGGTGCGACGCAACACGATGCTCGGCCGCGGCGGTTCCGCCGGAGAGGTCGACGGCGCCGTGCTGTTCCTGGCCTCGGCGGCGTCGTCGTATATGACCGGCCAGACGGTGGTGGTCGACGGCGGATGGACGGCCCGCTGATGTTGGCGGTACAGCTGACCGAATGGGGCAGGCCCCCGGTGCTGCGGCATGTGCCGGCACCGGAGCCCGTCGGGGAGGAGCTTGTCCTGCAGGTCACCGCGGCCGGACTGTGCCGATCCGATCTGCATGTCATGGACTCGGCGGCGGCGAGTTTCGACTGCCCGTTGCCCCTCACGCTCGGCCATGAGGTCGCCGGCACGGTGCTGGCGGCCGGACCGGACGCCGAGCCGGGATGGCTGGGCGAAACCGTTGTGGTGCACGGCGTCTGGAGTTGCGAACACTGCCGCAACTGTGTACGAGGCCGGGAGAACTACTGCCTGCGGCTGCGGCCGCGCGCGACCGGTGCGCCGCCGGCGCCGATCGGCAACGGCCTCGGATATCACGGTGGCCTGGCCCAGGCGATGCTGGTCCCGTCGGCCCGGCATCTCGTCCGCACCGCCGGTCTGGATCCGGTCGTGGCCGCACCGCTGACCGACGCGGGCCTGACGGCCTATCACGCGGTTCACGAACACGCCGACCTGATCGATGCGCACGCGACCTGTGTGGTGATCGGAGTCGGCGGCCTCGGCCACCTCGGCGTGCAGATTCTCCGCGATATGGGCGCCGGTCGGATTCTCGCCGTCGACAACCGGGCGGACGCCCGTGCGATGGCCGTGCGCTTGGGCGCCGAAGCGGCGTACCACGATGTGGACTCGCTGCGTGCGGCAGTGACCGACGGTGCGGATGTGATCATCGATTTCGCCGGCGCACCGGATACGGCGCAGCCCGCGACGCGCCTGCTCGCGCCGGGCGGCCGCCTGACGGTGGTGGGCAGCGCGGGCGCACTGATCGAGGTCGGCAAGACCGTCGGCCTCGCCGCGGGCTGGCGGGTCACCGCACCGTTCTGGGGTCCGCGCGCAGACCTGGTCGCGGTGATCGACATGGCGCGCCGCGGCGCCCTGCACGTGGCGGCCACCCCCTACCCACTGGCCGAGGGGGTCGAGATCTACCGGCGTTTGCGCGCCGGCGACATCACCGGACGCGCCGTGCTGATTCCGCCACCGTTGCAGCGCTGAACGGCAAGTACGCAGCGAAGAACCGACAGTCACACGAGGGAACAGACGATGAAGATACTCGCGAAAGAAATGCTCGAACGGGCACAGCGCAGCCCGGATCGGATCGCGGTGGTCGACGAGTTCGGCGAGCATACCCTCGGTGAGATCGTCGCGGCGGCTTCGACGCTGGCGGCCCGCATCGAGGCGATCGATCCGGGCGCCCCGACCGTCCTGGTCCAGGCGGACAACACCTGGCACACCGTGGCCGCCGCGCTCGCGGTCGGGCTGCGGGGAGGCGTCGTCGCGGTGCTGAGCCCGCACGCCGCCGACTCGGAGTTCCGGCTCGCTGTCGCGGATATCGCGCCGGATCTGGTGTTCGCCGAACCCGAGCCACTGGATCGGTGGCAGGTGCCCGCCGCCTTCTCGATCCGGGAGTCCGCCTTCGCCGGCCGGGTGGTGTGCGCCCGGCCGGGGCCGTTCGGTCCGGTGGAACGCTGGCGCGGCGGGACGGCCATCGCGATGACGTCGGGATCCACCGGTCGGCCGAAATGTGTCGTGCAGTCCGAAGAGGCGATCCGCTATGCCTGCACGCGCACGATCGAGGTCGTGGGCCTACAGCCGGGCGAAGCCGTCGGAGCGTTCGTTCCGCTCTCATCGGTGGCCGCGTTCTGCTTCGGCATGTATCTGCCCGCTTACCTGGGCGGGGTCATGGTGACGATCGACAAGTGGTCCCCGGTCGCCGCGCTGACTGCGATAGCGGCCCATCGCGTCGCCTGGACGATGCTGGTCCCGACGATGGCCCTGCAACTGTCGCTCGTCGACGACGCCCCGGGCGTGCCGGTCCTGCGAGCGATCACCGTCGGCGGTGGTCCGATGAACGAGAGTGCCATGGCCGCGGCGGAGAACCGCCTCGGCACCACTTTCCTGCGGGTGTTCGGCATGTCCGAATGCCTCGGCCACACCACGCCGCGGCCGGACGATCCGCCCGCGATCCGCCTCGGCCGGGACGGACGCCCGTTCGAGGGCACCGTGGTCCGGGCCGTCGACGGCGCGGGGAACATCCTCGGCCCGGGCGAGGTCGGCGACGCCCAGGTGAAGGGGCCGTCACTGTTCGTGGGTTATGCCAGGGACGGGGTTCCGGTACCGCCGGAACTCACCCCCGACGGGTTCCTGCCCACCGGCGATCTGGTCGAGGTGGCCGGTGACGGTTCGATCCGGGTGCTCGGGCGACAGAAGCAGATCATCATCCGCGGCGGCCGCAACATCGATATCAACGAGGTGGAGGCGGCGATCGCGGGTCTGCCCGCGGTCGTCCAGGTGTGTGTCGTCGCGGTGCCCGATGATCTGCTGGGAGAGCGTGCGGCCGCGCTGATTGTCACCGATGGCCCACCGATGACGCTGGACAATGTCACCACCCAGCTCGCGGCGGCGGATGTGCCCAAGTTCAAGTGGCCGGAGTACCTGTTCACCGTGCAGGACCTGCCGCAGAACCGGGTCGGGAAACTGGACCGCCCGGAGGCGGTTCGTATGGCGACCCGCCTGGCCCTCGCTGTTGACCCGACTTCAGCTCAGGTAAGATAGAGTCGATCGATCTTGAAACACAAGACGCCCGGGGGATTCACTGATGGTTGTTGATACCGAAGCTCGCCGCGAGAGCGCCCGTTCGAAGCGTGGCCACATCCTCAAAACGGCCATCGAGAAATTCGGGCAAGTCGGCTACGAGCAGACCAAATGGGCCTCCGTCGCCGACGAGGTCGGCATCGGCCAGACCGCGCTGTATCACTACTTCGAGTCCAAGGCCCATTGCCTGCTGACGATCATGCGCCTCGAACTGGCGGATTCCGTCGAACGTTTCACCGCCGCCACCGAGAATCAGGACGATCCCGAACAAGCCCTGCGCGCGGCGGTCGCCGCCGCCCTGGCCGGGACGGCGACCGACGCCCTGCAGCGTCGAATCCTGCAGAGCCACATGGACCTGCTCGTCGCCCCACGCCAGTCCGAGAAGGAGGAGGTCGAACGGCTGCGTTCCCGGGAACTCGTGCAGGAGATCGAACAGAACTGGTCCGGGTTGGTCGCGCGCGGTATCGACGCCGGTGTGTTCGCCGAGGGTGACCCCCGCCTGCTCGGGCAGTTGATACTCGGCATGATCGTCAGCATCTGGCGCTGGTACCGGCCCGACGGCGACCTCAGTCTGGCCGAAATCACCGAGACGATCAGCGCCGCGACCGTCCGGCTCCTGGTCGAGTAGATCCCGAGGCGAATCCGGACCGGTTCCGCTTGCCCGCAGAAACTAAACAGAATTCAATTAGGAGAATCGTGTACAACCTCTTGGTTCTGGCATCCCGCCCCAGCGACTGGACGCATGAACAGTTCATCCAGTGGTGGCGCGGCGAACACGCCGAGGTCACCTATCCGCTGCCCGGACTGCTGCGCTGGCAGCACACCGATCTGCTCGAGTCGATGGACGAAAAGTCGGCGGGCTGGGACGGGCTGTCGATCCTGAGCTTCGAATCCCGCGAGGCGCTCGACGCCGCATTGGCGAGTCCGGAATGGGAGGCCGCGGTGCGGCACGTCGGTGCGATGCGGGGCAGGCGCATGATCTGGTTCGGCGACGAACGGACGATGGTGCCGCTCGCCGAGCCGGGCGCGTGAGCACGCACTGGGCGGAACCTGGATGTCATCCGATAGCCGAAGGCATCCATCGCATTCCGCTGCAAATGCCACAGGACGGATTGCGCGCCGTCAATGTCTACGTCCTGGAAACCGAGGGCGGTCTCGCGCTGATCGACGGGGGCTGGCACCGGCCGGACACATACCGCGAACTCGCCGCCGGCCTGGCGCGAATCGGCCGTTCTCCCGACGAGATCCACGATGTGTTCGTGACGCACGTGCATCGCGACCACTACACCTTCGCCGTCGAACTGCGTCGAAGGCACGGCTGCCGGGTACATCTGGGCGCCGGTGAATCCCCTGGCCTCGAGGCCGTCCAACGGCTCGGCACCAATGAGCCCCAGAACGCCCTGCACGAGTTGCGCCGGGCGGGCGCGGGCGCTCTCGCCACCCGCGCCCGGGCCGGCAGCCTGGCCGAGTCCTTCGATCCGCTCGACTGGGAGCCCCCCGACCACTGGTTGCGGCCGGGCGACGTCGACCTGGCCGGTTATCGTCTGCACGCCCGGGCAACTCCCGGACATACCAAGGGCCACATGGTCTTCGAGGACCTCGATCGAAAACTGATGTTCACCGGCGATCATGTGCTGCCGACGATCACCCCCTCGATCGGTTTCGAGCTCGGCCCGTGGGAACTGCCGTTGGAGAACTTCTTGCGCTCGCTGACACTGCTGAGTGATGACGACACGCTCGTGATGCTGCCGGCCCACGGTATGCCCGGCGGGAGCGTCGGCCGGCGTGCGCGCGCACTCCTCGCGCACCACGAAGAGAGGCTCGCCCAGACAGCCGCTGTCGTCGGTGAACTGGCGCCCTGCACGGGTTCGGCCGTGGCCCGGGCACTGACCTGGACGCGGCACGACCGCAGCTTCGACACTCTGGGCACCTTCGATCAGATGTTCGCCACCTGCGAGACGCTCGCGCATCTCGATGTGCTCGTCACTCGAAATGTGTTGACCGCGAAGGACAACGACGGTGTGGACGTCTTCAGCACTGCCCGCTGAAGACGTCCACACCGTCGTTTCCGGTCCCGCTCAGGCGCAGGTCCACCCACCGTCGACATACAGCTCGCTGCCGGTGATGAAGGTCGAATCGTCGCCGGCCAGGAATGCGACCGCCGCGGCGACCTCCTCGGCGCGGCCGAGCCGGCCCATCGGGGTGTGCTCGAGCATCGCCCGGTAGCGATCACTACCCTCGTATCGGTCGAGCAGCTGGCGGGTCTCGATGAATGCCGGGTGGATCGAATTGACCCGGACCCCCCTGGCGGCCCAGTACAGGGCCGCATTCTTGGTCATCGTCCGGACCGCACCCTTGGCCGCCGCATACGCCAGGCTGTTGCCCAGACCGCCCACGGTGCCCAGGATCGAGCAGAGGTTGACTATCGATCCTCCGCCGGTGCGCTCGATGAGCGCACCGGCGTGCTTCATACCCAGCCAGGTACCGGTCTGGCTGATCGCGATCACCTTGTTGTAGCGCTCCAGATCCTCGTCCACCACCGTCGCCAGGCTGCCGATGGCGCCGTTGGCGACGAGCACATCCAGGCGCGCGAAGCGTTCCGCGATCGCCTCGACCGCGGCGCGCCACTGCTGTTCATCGCCGATGTCCAGCTCGAGCACATGATGGCGTTCGGGATCCGGGATGTCCGCCGCCACCCGCGCACACGCTTCGGCATCCAGATCCGTCAGCACGAGCACAGCGCCCTCGCCGGCCAGCCGCCGCGCGATCTCCACGCCGATCCCACCGGAGGATCCCGTCAACAGGACCACTTTGTCGCGCAATCGCGCACCGCCGGTCGTCATATGTACATCTCCACTTCCGGCCTCGGCCGTCGTATCCGGATCACAGATTGCTCAACACGTTCCGGCCGCCCACGAGCATCGCCGCCGCCACGCCCACGGTGGTGACCGCGGTCATGAGCAGCGCCATCGCGGCGACCAGTGGATAGGAGCCGTTCTGCCACAGATCGAACAGCAGGGTCCCCATCACCTGGGTGGTCGATGCGCGCACCAGGAGCGAGGCGGCGAATTCGTGCGTGAGCAGGATGAACATCAGCGCGACGGCGCTGAGTACGGTCGGGCGCATCAGTGGGAGCATCACCCGGATGTTCGTGACCATCGGTGATGCTCCGCTGGTCGCCGACGCCTCGCTGTAGGTGTTGCCGAGTGCGAGCAGCGCGGTCATCTGCATCCGGATCGCGTAGGGCAGCATCAGGACGATGTAGACCAGAATGATGACCGTGCGGGTCCCGTACAGGATCAGCGGCGGCTCGGTATAGGTCAGTAGGAATCCCACACCGAAGATCACCGCGGGAATTCCCATCGGCAGCACGGTGATGAGGTCGGCGATCACCGCGAGGGCCCGGAATCGCTTGCCGCGCACCAGCAATGTGGCCACCGCGTAGCCGATGGGAATGCAGATGGCCACGGCGATCAGCGAGGTGACGACGCTGGTGACGACCGAGTCCACGATCGACTGGTTCGAGGCCAGACTTCGGAAATTGGCGAGCGTCAGGATGTCCGGGGACAGCGAGCCGGACCAATACGGCGTCAACGAGACGATGACGAGCCCGAGTAGGGGGACGACCAGGGCCAACAGGGCGTAGATCAGCAGAGTCAGCGACGCCCAGGCGGAGCGACCCGACGGCGCCGAGAAGGCCTTACCACCGTGGGTGACGAACCGACTCTGGTTGCCCAGCAAGCCTTTCTGGATCAGGACCACCGCGAGCCCGAACAGCACCAGGGGTGAGCCGGCGGCCGCGGCCGCGGCGAAATCCGCCGGTGACTCCGAAACGCGGTTGTACATGTCGGTGGTCAGAACCCGCACACCCTTGTTCTGCCCGAGCAGCAGCGGCCCGGTGAACTGGCCCAGGCCCAGCAGCAGGGCGATGCCGCCGCCGTAGACCAACGACGGGCGCAGCAGCGGAAGCACGACCCGGAAGAACACCCCCACCGTTGAGGACCCGTTGATCTGGGCCGCTTCGAGATGTTCGGAATTGATGCTCTGCATGCCGGCGCTGACGAACAGGTAGACGAACGAGGTCAGACTGAATCCGGTGAGGATGACGATCCAGGGCACCGTGTAGACGTCGACCGGTCCGGTGTCCGAACCGCTCCACCAGGGCAGGTGACGCAGCAGCACATTGAGATATCCGGGTCCGGGGGACAGCAGGAATGTCCAGCCGACGATATTGGCGACCGCGGGCATTACGATCGGCAGGATCGGGATGATACGCAGGAACGAGAGGTGGGCCGGGAGCCGGCTCGCGGCGAAGGCGAGCAGGGTTCCGAGCAGCATCGCGATCACCAGCGATCCGACGGCCAGCACGATCGTGGTCCGGATCGTTTCGCCGATGTCGTAGCGGCCGTACTGACTTCGGTAGCCCTGCGCTCCGTCCTCGAACGCCAGTGCCTGCAATCGGATCATCGGCACGACGACGAGATAGGCGAGAAACGCGAGCAGGACCAGATATCCGATCCGGGCCCGCCACTGCGCCGGAATCGCGATCGGTCGGGCTGCGGGGGTACTGAGCGTGGTCATCAGGCCGGTCCTCCCGCGCTCACCGGCACCGCCACGGGTGGCGCTGGATGGAGATCGCCTGTGGTGGAGAAGATCCGGAGGTTCGCAGGCGAGAAGCTCACCACGACCGGAGCCCCGGGGCGGCTGTTGCGCAGCGCCGGGCCGTGTACTGCGGCGTCCGCACGCAGCAGTAGCTTCTCGCCGCCGGTCGTCACCGTCACATCGAAGTAGCGGCCACCGTATTCGTAGGTGACCAGTTCCGCGTTCAGGACGACGTTTCCCAACGGCACATCGTGGGCCGAAGTATGCAACAGCACATCGTCGGGACGCAGCCGCGCGACCGCCGCCGTGCCGCGATCGGCCGAGTCCCGGACCAGCGCGTGAGTCAGGTCGATGGGATCGCCCGCCGACGTTCGCCAGCCGTCGTGGTCGCGGTGGAGTTCGAGCCGGTTGGCCATGCCGATGAAGGCCGCGACATACTCCGACACCGGGTTCTCGAAGACTCGTTCGGGTGCGTCGTATTGTTCGATCCTGCCGGACTTCATGATCGCGAGGCGATCCCCGAGCGCGAAAGCCTCGGCCTGGTCGTGGGTCACGAAGACCGCGGTGAAGCCCAATCGCTGGTGTAGCTGGTGGATCTGGCTACGCACCTGATCACGCAGCCTGGCATCGAGGTTGCTCAAGGGCTCGTCGAACAGCACCAGATCCGGTTGTGCGACCAGACCACGAGCCACGGCCACTCGCTGTTGCTGCCCGCCGCTGAGCTGGGAAGGATAGCGATCGAGCAGGGCGCCGCAGTCCACCATCTCCGCGGCGGTCTCGACCGCGCCGTCGGCGATCGCCTGCTTGCGCTTGCGCACCTTCAGCGGATACCGGATGTTGTTCCGGACCGTCATATGCGGCCACAGCGCGTAGGACTGGAACACCATCCCGATATTGCGCTTGTGCGGGGGCAGATTCGTCCGGGCCGGGCCGTCGAATACGACGTTGTCCCTGAACGTGATCGAGCCGCCCTGTGGGGTTTCCAATCCCGCCAGGCAGCGCAGCGTGGTCGTCTTCCCGCATCCGCTCGGGCCGAGCAGGACGACGAATTCCCCCTCCTCGATCTCGAGGTCGAGTTCATCGACGACAACGGTGGATCCGTAGGTCTTGGTCAGTTCGGCGATCTTGAATCGCGACATCGGCTCATGCCTCCAGTGTCTGTCGCTTGGGGGTGTAGACGCCCGCGGCGGTACCGCCGTCGACGAGCAGATCCACACCGGTGATGTAGGCGCTGTCGGCGCCGGCCAGGAATGCGATCACCTTGGCCACCTCGTCGGCCGAACCCCGGCGCTGCATCGGGATACTGCGCACATATGCCTGGACGTCATCGGATTCGAAGCCCGGACCTGCGGTGATATCGGTCTCGATGCTGCCGGGGCAGACCGAATTGACCCGGATACCCCGACCGGCCAGCTCCAAGGCCGCGACCTTCGTCAGCGCGCGGACCCCGAATTTGGCAGCCCCGTAGGCACCCAGTTCGGCCGTGGCGAGCACCCCGCGCAGCGACGAGATCGTGATGACCGCCCCGCCGTCGGACATGGCCGACGCGGCGGTCCGCAAGGCCAGGAAGGTGCCGACCAGATGCTGATCGACAATTGTGCGGAACTGCTCCGGCGTGGTGTGCTCGAGCGGTGCCTTCAGCGCCGACCCGGCGCAGTTGACCAGCACCTGGAGCGGGTGGTCCGCCCAAGCCATCTCGGAAACGACTGCCTGCCAATCGGATTCGGCAGTGACATCGAGCTTGCGATAGTGTGCGCCGGGTCCGAGTCGCCGGGCTCGCTCCTTGCCCGCGGCATCGTCGACATCGGTGAGGTAGACCGTGGCACCACGTCCGGCGAACAGTTCCGCCGTCGCGCCGCCGATTCCCCCGGATGCCCCGGTCACCAGCACATTGACACCGCGTAGCGGCTCGGCTGTCTCGTACATCTGCTGTCCTTCGTCGATGAGAGTGGTCGGGTCGGTACCGGTGATCAGCCCTGGAAGCGCTTGGACCAGGCGCGGGAGTACTGCGAGACCTTCTCCGGGGTGAGGTTCGCCGTATCCGGTGTGGGGAGGTCCTGGGCCAGGGCGACCGCGCCCGGAATATCCGGTAGGGCAGCGGCATAGCCCTGATTGAGCGCGACCTGCCCCTCGCGGGTGACCATGAAATCCGCCAGTACCTGCGCGGCGTTCGGGTGCGGCGCGACCTTCGTGACCTCGCTGTACCAGGGAGTTCCGAAAGGCGAATGCGGCAGCGCCCAGTTCACCGGCGCGCCCGCGGCGACCTCGGTGTTCAACGGCTGAACCGAAGGGGTGACGGCGATTTCACCGGAGGTGAGCGCCTGTGCGATGCCCAGCGCGCTCGGGTACACCCGTGGCGCGAGCTCGGCGAGCCGCTTCCAGTAGTCCGAACCGTAGGTCTTCTCGTAGTACTGGTACATATCGACGTACGCGGCGATACCGGTGGGGTTGGTGATGCCGATCTTGCCCCGGTACTTCGAATCGAGAATGTCGCGTGGGTCGTGCAGCCCGCCCGGGACGGCCGCGGTGTTCCAGCCGAGTGCGAAAACCGCGGCTCCGGACAGCGCGAAGCGGTTGCGCAGCACGCTGACTTCCGGACGGTACTCGGGGGCGTGCAGATCGGGCCCCACGAGATCGGAGGAGTAGGCACCGGACTGCGCGGCGTTCTGTATCCAGGCCGTGTCGGTCAGCATATGCACGTCTGCTGTACCTTTGCCGGTCTTGTTCTCGGTCTCCACCCGCGGATTGAGATCCGCGTCGGTCCCGCGCACGTATTGCATACGGATCCGTGGATATTTCGCCTCGAACGCCCGCTTCAGGGACTCCAGATTCGCCGGTTTCTGGCTGGAATAGAGGACCACGCTGCCCTCGCGTTCCGCGGCGGCGACTACGTCCGACCAGCTGCCCGATGCCAGCTTCGTCGTCCCGGAAGTGCCACCGCAGGCGGTCAGGCCCGCGACGGCGGCCACGATCGCGCCAACAGCGACGCCCTTCGAGAGGATCTTCATGATGCGATGTGTTTGCTGATGGATCACAGAAACCGCCTAACTGAACTGATGTCAGTTTGAGAAACTAGCCAGAATGCCTTGTGGTGTCAATCACTCTGTGGCAATAATGTGAATTGAATCCAGTTCAAGGAGGCATGCGTGGATACCCTGTCGACACCGGTGCAGATCGGCTCGTTACGCCTGGTCAACCGCTTGGTGGCCACCGCGCATGGGTCCGGAGCCGTCGCAGGTGGTCTGGCGTTGCCGGGGGACGACGAGTACTGGCGCCGCTGCGCGGCAGGCGGTGCGGCGATGGTGATCGCCGGCGGAACTGTGGTGAGCCCGGAATCGACTACCCGGATCGGCAACACCACCGAGGCGTGGCGGCCGGAGGCGGTCCACGGGCTGCGCAGGCGCGCCGCCGCGATCGCTCAGGAGGGCGCGATACCGGTCTGTCAGCTGGTGCATCTCGGGCGCGAGACACTCGGTGCGGAGATCTGGGGGCATCCGGTCGCGCCGTCGGCGATCCGGTCGCCGCGGGAGCCGGTACGCCCACGCACGATGACCGAGGCCGATATCGACCGGGTCGTGGACGACTTCGTCGTGAGCGCGCGGCATGCCGCCGACGCGGGCTTCGCCGCCGTGGAACTGCATGCCGCGCACGGCTATCTGCTCGCGCAGTTCCTCTCGGCGTCCACCAACCACCGCGCCGACGCGGGCACGATCTCCGGCCGGGCCCGCATACTGCACCGGCTGCACGCGGCGCTCACCGACGCGTGCCCGGAACTCGTTCTCGGCGTACGGGTTTCGATCGACGGCGCCGAAGAGGCGGGCATGGACATCAACGGGCTGTGCGCGCTGCTCCCGCTGCTCGAGATGTTCGACTACATCAACGTGACCGTGGGTGTTCGCACCACCTATGTCCGCGATATGGCGACCGATCTGCCGCCGCTGCTGACACACGGAGCCCGCCTGCGTGCCGCGACGACGCGACCGTTGCTGGTCTCCCAGGCGTTCCGGTCCCGCCGCGACATCGAGTTGGCACTGGATGCCGGCGCCGACCTCGTGGGCATGGCGCGGCCGTTCATCGCCGACCCGCAGATTGCGGGGAAACTGCTCCGCGGTGACGATTCGGCGATCCGCCCGTGCGTCTCGTGCAACGAGGACTGCCGCACTTTCACGCCGGCGCTGCTGTGCTCGGTCAATCCCGAACTGGGGCCCGGCGGCTCGGGCGACCGGCCGGCGATGCCGCTGCGGCTCGGCCGCCGGCCCGGGACCGGCAACCGGGTGGCGATCGTCGGCGCCGGCCCCGCCGGACTGGAGGCCGCTCTGCGACTGACGCCCACCCACGATGTCACGCTGTTCGAAGCAGGCGCTCACATCGGCGGCCAGCTACGGGCCGCCGCGCACGCGCCTCATCGCGCGGGGTGGGCCCGGTTGCTTCGGTTCTACGAGGACAACATCGACCCCGCGACGCTACGGCTCGAACACACCGCGCGGCCTGCGGATATGGACGGCTTCGACGAGATCGTCATCGCCACGGGCGCGACGGAGATGTCGACGGCGGGAGCGTGCCGCGCGACCGAGGTCATCGTCGACCGGAACCGGATTCGGCCGGGAAGCCGGGTGGTCGTCGCCGACGACGGCTTCGGGTACTGGCCGGCTGTCGGAGCGATCGAGTCGGCGCTGGAGGCCGGCGCCGCCGAGGTCACCGTGCTTGTTCCCGGACCCGGATTCGGGACATCGCTTCCCGTGGAGAGCCGGCTCCAGTTGCGCGAACGGCTGGCAGGCCGTCCGGTGACCTTCATCGTGGAGGCTTCGCCTGTCGAGACGGCCCCCGCGCCGGATTCGACATCGGAAACTCTTGTCACATACCGAAATAATTTGTCCGGCAAGAGGTCTCGACTGGCCTGCGACCTGTTCGTGACGGTCGGTGAGCGCATCGCCCGAGACTGGCAGCCGTTCGCGCAGGAGCTGGGACACGCCCGGATTCAGGTGATCGGCGATGCGATCGTGCCGCGTCGCGTCGCGCACGCAGTCGCGGAGGGGTACGCCGCCGCTCAGGCGATCACCTCGAGTCGGCATCCGATCACCGCGGCGTGACCCGGGACAACATGGGCCGGCCAAGGGCCGGATTCCGGTGAACCCGTCCCCCGGCGGTATCGGAATCTGGAACATGCTCTGCCCGAATGGAATACAGCACCCCGGCGAGCGAGCCACCCCTGGCTCCTTTGAAGGGTCCGGCCGCCACACCGGCCGAGGGCCCTCCCCGGCAGCACGCCGGAACCACACCTGCTCGGCAGCGACGCCGAGGAGCCCGATGAGAGGAATCACCGATGAGGAAAATCGCAGCGATGTGCGCACTGGTCGCCGGAGCCACGGTGGGCATCGCCGGAACCGCGCAGGCAGCATCACAACCGGAGGCCATCCACTACCGGACCACGGCCACGCCGACCGGGACCGTCGTCACCATCGACGCGGGAAGCCTCGCCGCCGACAACGGCGTCTTCACGATCAAGAGCCCCAATGGAACCGTCCTCGCCGGATCCGACCTGTCCTTCCGGGTGGACGATTTCGTATTCCCCATCGCCGCCGCGATCGACGGCCGCACCGCCACACTCACACCCCAATTCAACGCGGCACACGCCACATACCGGCCCGTCGCCCTGCCCTACGAAGAGCAGGCCCCGTGGAAAACCCAGTACGACCGCGAACAAGCCGCCTGGAACCGCATGGTCACCACCATCACCACCGGCGCCACCATCGGAACCATGGTCGGTGGACTCGGGGGCGCCGCGGTCGGCTGCGTCCTGGGCGGCATCGCCGGCGCCACCGTCGCCGCCGCGACCATCATCGGAATGTTCGGCCCGTTCGTCCCCGCTGCCGCCGTCGGCTGCCTCGGCGGCATCGTGGCCATCGGGGCACTCGGCACCGCCGCCGGGCAACTTCTGGTGACCGCCCCCGTCGCCGTCATGGCCGCCGTGCAGTACTTCACCACCATCAACGAACCCGCCCCCGCCGTACCGGCACCCGGACCGGCTCCCGCCAAGTAATCCCCACCCACCGCAGCGGGTCCGGCGCCGCGTGACCCTGCGCACCGCACCCGAGAGCGCGCCCACCCCGGCGAACTTCATGGTCACCCGAGCCGGACAGCTGTGACCTCGCCGGGGTACGGGGCGGCGCTGCCCGGCATCGACGGCGCGCCGGCGCTCGCCCGGATGCGACCGCGCAGAATCTGGAGGTAATGATGACCGCAGACCGCTTCGAGGGAAAGGTCGCCGTGGTGACCGGCGCTGGATCGGGTATCGGTGCGGCGACCGCGCGACTGCTCGCCCAGCGTGGCGCCGCGGCCGTGTACCTGTGCGATATCGATGCGGACGCGGCCGCGCGGAATGCGGCCGCGCTCGGCATCGGCCATTGCGCTGGGCTCGATGTCGCCGACCCGGCCCGGGTGCGGGAGATGTTCGACACTGCGGTCGCCCAGCACGGTCGGGTCGACGTGGTGGTGCATGCGGCCGGCGTCGACGATCCCAAAAGCAAGCAGTGGATCTACGAGGCCGCCGAACGCGACGAACCGGTGGATGTGCTCACCCGGCTCGACGACGCCGACTGGCGGCGGGTGATGGCGATCAATCTCGACGGCACCTTCTTCGTCCTGCGCGAGGCGGTCCGGGTGATGCGGGAAACAGGGGGCGGGTCGATCGTGACCGTGGGTTCCTCCTCGGCCTTCGACACCCTGATCGGATATCCGCACTACGCCGCGTCCAAGGCCGGGGTGCACGCGCTGAGTCAGGCGGTCGCGAAAGAGGTTGCGCCCCTGGGAATCCGGGTCAACACCGTAGCGCCCGGCCCGGTCGACACCGGGATGGCCGCCCGCACGCCGGCGCATCTACGGGCCGCAATGAACAGCGGCCCCACCCGCGGCTACGCGACCGCCGAGGAGCTGGCCGACAACATCCTGTACCTCGCCTCCCCGGGGGCGGCGAACGTCATCGGTGCGGTGCTGCTGAGCAATGGCGGAAGGTTCACCGTCTGACGCACGGCGCTCGCCGGATCGGGAGTATTTCAGTTGTATCCCACCGCGAGCCGCGTTGTGCGGCAGCGGTTTCGATGAGGGAGTAATCATGCGAGTAATCAAGGCCGACGTGCTTGTCATCGGTGCGGGCATGGCCGGGCTCACGGCAGCGGCCCGGTCGCTGGAGCGTGGCAGCTCGGTCGTGGTGGTCGAAAAGACATCGGCCGTGGGCGGATCGGCGCGGTTCGCCGGGTACGCGTGGACTGCGCCGACCCACGAAGTGATGGATGAGATCAACCCCGGCGGCGATCCGGCCCTGCGCCGGGCGCTCGTGGACGGGTTCGGGGGCGCGATCGCCTGGGTCGAATCGCTCGGTGTGGAATGCGCTGCGGCCGTGCCGATCCTGCGCTACGGCCTCGGCCACCAATTCGACACCAACCAGTACCTCGACGAATGCCGTCGGCGGGTCAGCACCGCCGGGCGGTTGTTCACCGAGACCGAAACGCTCGCATTGCGCAGCCGAGACGGCGCGATCACCGGTGCGCACCTGCGCCTGCCGGACGGCACAGAGATCGAGGTCGACTCCGCCGCAACGATTCTCGCCACCGGCGGGTTCCAGGCCGATGCCGGACTGGCCGCCGAGAACATCCATCCGAATGCAGGCGTGATGCCATTGCGGTCGAACCCGGCCAGTTCCGGGGACGGCCTGCGCCTGGCCGAGGCCGTCGGCGCCGC
Source organism: Nocardia africana NBRC 100379 (assembly GCF_001612635.1). Classification (GTDB taxonomy): domain Bacteria; phylum Actinomycetota; class Actinomycetes; order Mycobacteriales; family Mycobacteriaceae; genus Nocardia; species Nocardia africana. Next base: position 85,483 of record NZ_BDAV01000009.1, read on the forward strand.
AACCGGTAGGCCCCGCTCCGGGTTCTACGGACACCTCGTCCCGACCGGGGTACCGTTCCGCGATTCGGGCGACTTCGTTGCGCTGTCGCTGTATTACAGCGAGCACGCGCTCCTGTTCAACCTCGACAACCGCCGATTCACCGATGAGACCTTGGGCGATCACCTCACCACGATGCGATTGCTCGAGCAGCCGGAGTCGCGTGGGCTGGTGATCGCCGATGAGCGGGTATATCGCGAGTGGGTGCTCGGCAGCTATGTCGAGGGCGCGGTCGCAGTCGACAAGTTCGACCTCGCCCAGCGCCGCGGCGGCCGTTGCGGAACGGCCGAGACCCTCGAGGACCTTGCCTATCTGCCACCGGAGTGGGGTTACGACGGTGCAGCGATCGCGGCCGAGATCCGCGCGGTCAACGCGGCCGGCCCGGCAGCCTATCCCGCACGCACGCACGACTCGGCCCCGCTGGACCGCGGACCCTATTACGTGATCGAAGCCTCTCCCGCCCTGACCTTCCCGTTCCACGGGATCCGCATCGACGAGCACGGCCGAGTACTCGCCGCGGCAGGCGGCACCGTGGACGGACTGTATGCCGTGGGCTCAGATACCGGCGGCCTCTACGACCACGCCTACGCCGGTGGCATTGCTCCCGCACTGGTCTTCGGCCTGGCCGCAGCCGACGCCGCGGCACCCACATACACCGCTGAAATACCCTGATCCAACACCGGCGAACCCGCGATCCGGCACCGAGCGTCGTACCCGCCGACTCGCTGCTCATCGAAGGCGCGGAGTTCTTCGATATCCGACGTCTCCTCAACGGCGCAGTGAGGCTCCGCACAGTGCTCGACAGCCGACGTCGGAGCCAGGTGCGGGTTTTCCGCCGAGCCAACGAGGTACCGCGCACTGACCTCGCCCCCGGCGTGAGCACTTCACGTCACAGTCGCGGGCGACTCGTCGATGCGGTAGCGGGCGACGTCAGACGTTGTTTCCGTGCGGCACTAACTCAGCTTCGGCGTACAGCGATCGATGATCGCGGCAATGTCGGTTCCGACTGGTAGGGTGCCGTGCACATCTCCGTGGTCGCGTCCCAGGCGAGAAGCGCAGAACGCATCGGCGACCGCAGGGTGGCCGAACCGGACGAGAAGTGAACCCTGGAGCACCTGCGCCATCTCGCCGACGACGCGCCGGGCTCGGTACTGCATCGTGTCGAAATCGGTGAACTGCTGCTCCAATGCGGCGATCGCGGCGTCGAGCCGGGCATCGGCGCCGGCGCCGAGTTTGATCTCGTCGAGGAATACGGCCAGCGCCTGCGGCTGTTTGGCCATGGCGCGCAAAACATCCAGCACTGCGACGTTCCCGGTGCCTTCCCAGATCGACATCAACGGCGATTCGCGGAACAGTCGCGGCATCCGCGACTCTTCGATGTATCCGTTTCCGCCGTGGCATTCCAACGCTTCCGCGACGTGGATCGGGGCCCGTTTGCACACGTAGTACTTGCTGATGGCAAGGCTGATTCGCCGTAGCAGATCGGCATGCTCGTTCCCGTCCTTGTCGACTAGGCCGGCCAGCCACATCGCCACCGTGGTCGCCCCTTCCGCTTCCACGGCGAGGTCGGCGATCACGTTGCGCATGAGTGGCTGATCGATGAGTGTGGCGCCGAAGGCGCAGCGGTACGTCGCATGGTGCGCGGCAAGGGTGACACCGATACGCATCGCCGAAGCCGAACCGATCGTGCAGTCCAGCCGCGTCATATTCACCATGTCGGCGATGGTCGCGACACCGCGGCCCTCCTCGCCGACCAGCCATCCCACGGTGTTGTCATATTCGACCTCGCTACTGGCATTGGACCGGTTACCCAGTTTGTCCTTGAGGCGCTGCAATGCGAACGTGTTGCGGCTGCCATCGGGCAGCACCCGCGGCACGAAGAAGCACGACAAGCCGGCGGGCGCCTGCGCCAGCACGAGGAACACATCGCACATCGGCGCCGAGGTGAACCATTTGTGACCGGTGATCAGATAGCTGCCGTCGGATTGCGACACTGCGGTGGTGGTGTTGGCGCGGACATCCGAGCCGCCTTGCTTCTCGGTCATCGACATACCGGCGAGGAGGCCGCGTTTGGACAGTGGGTCACGCAAACCGGGCTCGTAGTTGGTCGAAGTCAGCAGTGGCTCGTACTGCGAGGCCAGCGCAGCGTTGTGGCGAAGGGCGGGAACCACGCCGTAGGTCATCGATATCGGGCAACCATGGCCTGCGTCGGTCTGGCCCCATACCGAGAGCTTGGCTGCCCGCGCCAGATGGGGGTTCGGCAGCGGATCGGTCCACGCCGTACCGCCGAGCCCGAACTCGACTGCCTGCCTCAACAGGCGGTGATAGGCGGGGTCGTAGTCGACTTCGTCGATGCGGTTTCCGTACCGGTCGTGCGTCTTCAATTGCGGCGGATGGGCCTCGGCGAGGTCACCCCACTGCATCGCCTCAGCACTGCCCGCCATCCGGCCGACCCTATGCAGTTCCTCGAGCACGTGGCGGGCACCCGCCCGGAGTAGTGCTTCGGTCAGCGCCGGGTAGTCTGCCGCGTCGTAGTCGACTAGAGGCGGAACCTGATTCCGAACCTCGTGTGTAGCCATCGAATGTGCCCCTTTCAACTAACGGTCGCTGCGCTCGGGTTCGCCGCGATAACGCGAGGGTCGGCCGTCGATTCTCAGCGCCTTCCACACGGATTTGGCGAGCGGGTTCATCAGCCCGATGTCGTGGGCGAGCATGCGGACGTCGCCGAAGTATCCGCGCAGTGTCCTGCGTGATTCCGGGAGCTGCCAGAACAGTTCGCGCCGGACGGACTTCGGAATGTCGAACTGCGACCAGAACTGCGGCGGAGGCGTGACGATCAGCTCACAGGCCACCCGTAGTGCGATGGGGAACAGTATCGACAGTGCAAGCTTCGGCAACGCGCCGTGTCGCGGAACGTGCTGGCGCAGAAATTCGTGCGCGAACGAGATGTGACGTGCTTCCTCTGCCACGTGAATGCGCATGACGCCCTGGATGATCGGGTGATAGTGCGCATCACTGCGAAGGTAACTCTTCTGGATGTGGTCGATCGGCTCTTCCCCGGCGAGCACGCACATGAAGAAGAAAGTCGGCGATACCCGCGGGAACCACGGAACCAGTGGGGCCAGCCGTGAGAACAGGGGACCGAATCCGGGTGCGTCGACGCCGGAGCGGTTGACCGCCTCCTGGAACATGAGCGTGTGGTTGCACTCCTCGATCACTTCGTGCGTCGCATAGCGGAATTCTGCGGAGCCGTTCGGAAGTTTCGCCAAATACATCATGAATCCGGCGATCAGCAGCTGTTCGAACTGCAGGCCCACCTTGGCGATATTGGCTTGGCGATACATGCCGATCGCGATTTGCTGGTCGCGTGGTAACGCCTTGTACCAGGGGTGGCGACCGAGTGCGTCTACCTCCGGCAGGATCCAGCGAGGGTCGCCGGGTTCGACGCGGAATTCCGGTGCATCCCAATCGATGTCTCGATAAGGGCTGAAGTACCTCTGTAGGGATGCGTCCGACAGTGCGTGCAACATGGCGGCGTAGTCGGCATCCTCAGCTGCCCGGTTGCGCGTGGTCGCGAGCGGCATTGCTCATCCTCCCGACTTGATTCGGCCGGCCGCCGGACGGGGTGTCTCGGACGACCTGAATTCGTATTACTAATCTCCCGCAGGCGCGGCAAATATGCAATAGACGGTTTCGAGCTCCGTCGCTAATCGGCGACGCCGCAGGATCTGGGAGCCATCCCTGGCCGGGTGGCTACCATCGAGCCATGGGTTCGAGCGCGGCGGGGGTCCGGCGACTAACGGCGAGGTCGGCCATCCTCAGCGTCTTGCTCGGTGCTCACCCGGGAGAGGCGCCGGTCAGTTGGATCGTGCGCGTGGCGGCTGGGCTGGGACTGCAGGAATCCGCCGTTCGAGCCGCGCTCACCCGGATGGTCGCCGCCGGTGACCTCGAGCGTGTCGACGCTACCTACCGACTGTCGGCCCGGCTGATCGATCGGCAGCGCCGCCAAGACGAAGCTGTCGCCTCCCATCGTGCTGCCTGGGACGGGCAGTGGCGCATGGCGTTGGTTACCGTCGGTGCCGACGACTCCAGCGACCGTGCGGCACTTCGGGAAGCCTTGCAGCACATGAAGTTCGGCGAGATCCGCGAAGGGGTGTGGGCTCGCCCGCGCAACCTCCACACCGTCGTTCCCGCTGCCGCCGAACGCAGGTTGTCCTTTTTCACCGGCGTCCCCGACGAGCCCCCCGCCGAACTGGCCGAACGATTGTTCCGCCCGCGCGCTTGGGCAGACACCGCGCGGAGGCTGTTGTCTGCCTTCGACACCGCCGACACCATCGCCGCGCGCCTCGAAATCGCCGCAGCCACGGTCCGCCACATTCTCGTCGATCCGCTCCTGCCGACGGAGCTGTTACCGCCGCGCTGGCCCGGAGAGGCGCTTCGCGACGTGTACGCGGGCTTCCGCACGGAATTCACCGCCTTCGCCGAAGAACTTCTCGGTACCTCCACCGCAGAGGTCGTATCCGGGTGAAGCTGGCGCCCGGGCTCCAGCCCAACTTTCGGCGACCTGGAGTGCGGTGAAGGAGTGGTCACACTCAGTGCTACGTCGCCGCAGCCGTTGGGGGTTGCGCTGCGGTGACAAATGCACCCCGTTCTCCGGGATGCGCCTACCGTGGCGGTATGGAGTATCGCGCGGTCGAGCGGGCTGCGGCCGCGGCCGAGCGCGCCAGCGAGTTGACGGTCCGTATCGCGGCAGTGATCGCGGGGCAGACCCGGACGCCGGCGGGCAGCTCGAGCCTCCGACGTCCGTCTACCGACCGGCAAAATCTACACGTGCCGGGTGGCGCGGGAGCCGGCGACGGTGACTGCTTGCACGGTGGGCGGGGAAGCCAAGCGCGGCGACCAGGTCGCAGAACCGTTTATCGGTCAAGAGATCTCCATGGCGGATCGGCGACGGAACGGCCACCGTTGGACGGCTTTCGGCAGAGGTGTGGATCCGTCACGCGCGGTCGGGACGCCGCGACGACCCTTACGCGGGCACGCCGTCAGTCAGTCGGAGGGTTCCGAAACGGAAATCATTCCGCGACGTCCTGTCGACGTTCTGTAGGTCCCCGGAGAATCGGTGATCGGCTGCCATCGGCAGCCCTAATCGACTGGCTCATGCCGTGCCAAATACCGCTGACCAGCGGTTCAGCCCCGTTTGCGGCGCCTGTCAAGCAACCATCCGGACGACCCGCGGACCGCCTATCAACACATCGATCGCATCTGGAAGGCGTGCCGATCCCCAGCCGAGAGCTGGCAACGGCGATTTCCGTCGGCGCCGCCGACGGACACCCGGCTGCTACGTCGTCATGCTGGAGTGGCTCACCTTGTGGGGAAGAGGGTTCGAGCCGGTGAGCGAGGATGGCATCTGATCGCACTCGGCGACCGCATCGTCTACACGATCGCGCGCTGTGTGCTCTGGGCCGTGATGCGCAAGGATGGCCAACGGGATCGGTTCTGGTGCGGGCACTTTCATGACACCTCGGCTATTCAGGTAGCAGGCCGCAGCGGGACAAGAGCGAGTGTGCAATCGGGCCATTCGGAGGGCTCATCGACGGCCACACATCATCACATCGACAGGCGCGGGCTCCAGCACTAAGCCGCCGGCAACTCCCAACGGATGGAGTACCTGAATCCTCAAAGTGACGGTAAAGTAACGATTCTGGCTCGATTCCTGCAGTCGGCAGCCGCCTGACCTGCGGAAATGTTTCGGGGCAGCGCAATCCGATCGTATGTCGGGTGATCGATCCGATGGGAAATAGATGAGATTCACCAATATTGTCGGCACCTCGCTGATCGCCATCGCGGCGACGAGCATCGCCTACGGTACCGCTTACGCCGAGCCCGCCGCGCCCGCGCCGGCGCCGAGCCAGGTTCAGACCCAGCAGAGCCAGGCCGTGCACGGCACGGACCATGGCGTCGGCTACACCACCGAACTCGCCGATATGGGCAACAAGATCGTCACCACTGTGTCGGGTGGCAAATTCGCCCTCGCGTCGGACAAGTCCGCGGTGACCCTGACCAACGACCAGGGCGCCGTGGTGATGAGCTACCCGCTCTCGGCCAAGGGCCCCAACGGCACTACCGTCGCCGCCGCGGTGAGCGAGGACGGCACCAGCCTGACGCTGACCCCGCAGGGGCAGCCGATTTCGTCGGTGAAGAACATCTCCGGTCAGGAGTGGTTCTTCTCCGAGCTGCAGCACGCCTCGCTGGGTGCCGCGGTCGGGGCGGTGATCGGCTTCCTGGTCGGCCTGCTGTTCATCGGCATCGGCTCGATTCCGGGCGCGGTGCTGGGTGGTGTGATCGGCCTGCTGGTCGCGGGCGGCCAGCCGCTGATCGATTCGGCCTTCGCCTACTTCAGCGGCAACTGATACGGGAAGTGTTGCGACACTGAAGGTTTTGATTCTCGGCGGCACCCGGGAAGCCCGGCAGCTCGCCGATATCGCCTCCGGCGAGCGAGGATTCGACATCGTCTCCTCGCTCGCCGGTCGCGTGCGCGAACCTGTTCTGCCCGCCGGCGCGGTGCGGATCGGCGGCTTCGGCGGCACCGAGGGGCTACGGAATTGGCTGGCGGACAATGCGATCGACGCGGTCGTCGACGCCACCCATCCCTTCGCGGGCACCATTTCTTCGCATGCGGCGGCCGCGGCGCGAGCAGGCGGGGTGCCGATCGTGCATCTGCGCCGGCCGGGGTGGTCCGAACAACCCGGTGACCGGTGGTCGCGAGTGCCGGACCTGGTGTCGGCGGCCCGCGCCGCGGCCGAGTTCGACCGCGTATTCCTCACCATCGGCCGCCAGGGCGTGGCCGCCTTCGCCGGGCTCGATGAGCCGTGGTTCCTCATCCGGGCCATCGATCCGCCCACCGGACCCGTTCCGCCGCATCATCTTCTGCTTCTCGCCCGGGGTCCGTTCAGCGTGGCGCAGGAGGTCGATCTGCTGCGCGAGCATCGCATCTCCGCGATGGTGACCAAGGACAGCGGTGGCGACCTCACCGCGGCCAAGCTGACCGCTGCCCGCACGTGCGGCATCCCGGTCGTCGTCGTCGACCGGCCGCCCGTGCCCGAGGGTGTCGAATGCGCGGAATCGGTTGCGGCGGCGTGGGAGTGGTTGACCGCGCTCTGAGGCCGCGGATCGGCTCGCCTTCGACGCGGTGATCTCGCGGCCTCCCGGAGCAATGCGACCGGCGGGCCTTACCGGTCGGCCGCCACCGTCGCCGCGTTGTCCTTCGCGGCCTGTCCGTACCGCCGCGAGGTGAACACCCGGGTCCCGTGCGGCGTATCGACGGTCGCGGTGGTGGACGCGCCGATGATGAGCAGCGTGCGCATGTCGACCTCGTCCGGATTCAACTCGGCCAGGGTCGTCACGCGCACCGATTCGGTCGGTCCGCCCACGTCGCGACCCAGCACCACAGGGGTGTCCGGGCCGCGATGCTCGAGGACGAGCTCGCGCAGGGCGCCCACCTGCCACCGCCGCTGGGTGGAGGCCGGATTGTAGATCGCGATCGCCATATCGGCCGCTGCGACCGCCGAAATGCGTTGTGCCACCGTCTCCCACGGCTTGAGCCGGTCCGAGAGCGAGATCATCGCGAAGTCGTGGCCGAGCGGCGCGCCGATGCGGGCGGCGACGGCACTGGCCGCGGTGACGCCGGGCAGTACCCGCACGGGCACGTCACGCCACTGCGGATCCGCGGACTCCTCGACGACCGCGGCCGCCATCGCGAAGACCCCGGGATCGCCGGAGGACACGACGACCACGCGCGCTCCGGATTTCGCCAGATCCAAGGCCATGGCGGCGCGTTCGGATTCGACCCGGTTGTCGCTGAGATGACGGCGCTGCCCGGGGCGGACCGGCACCCGATTCACGTACGTGGTGTAGCCGACGATATCGGTCGCCGCCGCGAGGGCGCGGGTGACCTCGGGCGTGGTCCACTGCTGGGAGCCGGGGCCCAGCCCCACGACGACGACCTCGCCGACCTCGGGGGCGTCGGCTGTGGTCGAAAGGTCCTGAGTCGCAGTGGTTTCGGCGGTGGTGAACGGTATCTCGGTGGTCGGTGCGGGTCCGGGTACGACGGTGATGGCGAAATACGGCACCTCGGCGTCGGAGACATCCGCGGCGCGCAGGATCCGCTGCCGCCCGGTGCTGGCGCGTTCCACGTAGTAGGCGTCGTCGAGCCGCCCGGCTTTCGAGAGCGCTTGCCGCACACCGGGATAGGTGCGGCCGAGTTTCATGATCGCCGCGGCGTCGGCGTCGGCGAGGCGTTCGGCGAGCTGATCCGGCGGCATGGTCCCGGGCAGCACGGTCAGCACCTGCTCACCCTCCACCAGCGGTGTGCCGAGCGCTGCGGAGGCGGCACTGACCGAGGTGATTCCCGGGATGATCTCGGCGGGGAACCGGTCGGCCAGACGCCGGTGCATATGCATGTACGAGCTGTAGAACAGGGGATCGCCGGCCGCCAGCAGCGCGACGGTGCGGCCCGCGGCCAGATGCCCGGCCAGCAGGTCGGCGGCGCGTTCGTAGAATTCGTCGATGGCGCCCTGATAGCCGCCCGGATGGTCGGTGGTCTCGGTGGTCACCGGATAGACGAGATGTTCTTCCAGCTGGCCGGGCCGCATATAGGGCGCCGCGATCGAGCGGGAGATGCTGCGACCGTGACGGGCGCTGTGGAAGGCGATGACATCGGCGGATTCGATGATGCGGGCCGCCTTCACCGTCACCAGCTCAGGGTCGCCGGGCCCGAGCCCTACGCCCCACAACTTTCCGGGAGCCACACCCTGGGCGCTCATGCTGCGCCGGTCGAGGAACGAGCTGGGGCGCTCCGTGGTTGCGTGCCCTGCCTCAGCACCCTGAGCGCTCATTCCTGCTCACTCGCGATCGCGTTCAGGGCGGCGGCGGTGATGGCGCTGCCGCCGCGCCGGCCGTGCACGGTGAGGTAGTCGAGGTCGCCGTATTCGGCCAGCGCCTGCTTGGATTCGGCGGCGCCGACGAAGCCCACCGGGATTCCCAGCACCGCGGCGGGCCGGGGTGCGCCGGCGTCGAGCATGTCCAGCAGATGGAACAGCGCGGTCGGGGCATTGCCGATCGCGACGACGGCGCCGTCGAGCCGATCACGCCACAACTCCAGTGCCGCAGCCGATCTCGTGTTACCCATCTCCTGAGCCAGCTGCGGTACCCGCGGATCGGCGAGCAGGCACAGCACCTCGTTGTCGGCGGGCAGCCGTTTGCGGGTGACGCCGGAGGCGACCATGGTGGCATCGCACAGAATTGGCGCGCCGCCGCGCAAGGCGGTGCGGGCGGCCGCCACGACCTGCGGGGTGTGGGAGATATCGGTCGTCAGATCGACCTGGCCGCACGCGTGGATCATGCGCACCACCACCTGCGCGACATCGGCCGGGAACCGCGCCAGATCGGCTTCGGCCCGGATCGTCGCGAACGAGCGCCGATAGATCTCGGCCCCGTCGGTGAGGTAGCTGGTACGCACATCGGACATGCGCATCACCCTAGCGGTGGGAATCCGGCCCCCGAGCGGCAGCGTGGGCGAGGCGCCTCCGGCCCGCGACATCAGAACGGCAACCGCGCCCGCCACGGCGATTCGGCCGGATCGTGCAGGGGATTGGCGAGGACGAGATAGCGGAACAGGGCCAGCGCCCCGGTCAGCAGCAGAAGCGCGAGCGGGAGTTCGGCCAGGACGGCCGTCGCGATCGAGACCCGGATGTCGTCGGGACCGGCGGTCGTGGTGTCGAACCAGGCGTCGGCCAACAACAGCACTCCGGTGCCGAAGGCGGGCAGGATGAGCAGCGCCCGGCGCCGCCAGCCGAGATAGGCGGTGGTCGTCATCATCACCACCAGCAGGATGTCGAATCCGATCCACACGAGGGACCAGTTGTTCGCGTTGTACTCCTCCGGCAGCGTGAGCCCGAGGTAGACCAGCCACGGGATCATCGCGACAGAGCCGCCGACCATCAGCCACAGCCGCAGCCCCCGGGCCACACGCACCCGGCGCGGATCCGGCCGCACCCGGTCCGGTCGCAGGCGTGCGACCAATTCGAGCCGCTGGGCGAGCGAGAGCTGCTCGATCTGCGCGTCGGAGAGCAGGGCGGCGGTGGACGGCTGTGCGGCGGACGGGTCCATCGATTCAGTGTGCGCGAACCGCGGGGACGAGGCATAGCGGGTCGCGGCGGTGGGTGTCTCAGCGGTCCGCGCGCGGCCCCGTGATGCGATAACCGCCGGGTTCGGCGACCACCTCGGTCACCGCCCCGGCCGGACGCCCACATTGCCGGTCGCAACCCGACCAGTGCTGCCGCCCGGCGACGACCACCTGATCGGCCGCGACCTCGGACAGATCCGGCGCCGGGGCGCCGACCGGCAGCACCCGCCCGGAGGCGACGGCGTCGGCCGCGTCGGCCCGCACGTCCGTGAGGGATTTCGCGCAGCCCGGCCGCCCGGCGCACGCGGTCACCGCGAGCCAGGGTGAGTTGGCGTCGAAGATCAGGCCCATCGGTGCCAGTACCCGCACCACCTGTTCGGCGGTCCACTCGTCCATATCGGCCAGCACCAGGCTGCGCCACGGGGTGATCAGGATCGGATGGTCCACCGCCGCAACGAATTCCGCCGTGCGGGCGGGGAGGGCGCCGAGTGGTACCGCCGCCCCGAGCGCGACCCGGTCGTCGGCCTGGGCGAGCCAGCCGATCGGAATATCGTGGCGGGCATCGAGTTCCATCGGTTCGGCGGTCGGTTCCAGGGCCAAGTCGGTGAGGATCCGGGCCGGGCCGTCGGCGACCTCGCGCAGCCGCCACTGCTCGCCGCGCACCCGCTGGAAACCGTGTGCCGCCGCCAGCATCGTGTCCACGGCACGGTCGGAACCGATGCGCGCGCCCGAATCGCGCCCGGCCAAGATCAGCGCGAACTCGGTGTCGTCGGTGGCGTGGACGCCGATATCGCCGCCGAGACCACTGATGTCGCCGCGGCCGTCGTCGAGGGTGAACAGCACGCGCCCGGGCAGTGCGGCCAACTCCGACGCCTGCCGCAGTCCCGCGTCGAGCTGCGCGGCCAATGGATGCACATCGCTCCAGCCGCCCAAGCGGCCCGACAGCGGCGAGGCCACGATGTTGCGCACCCGCTCGTGGGTGGGCGCGGGCAGCAGATCGGCCTGCTCGAGGCGTCGGGCCAGTGCCTCCGCATCGTGCATCTGCCGCAATTGCACATTGCCCCGGGAGGTCAGCTCGATACTGCCGTTACCGAGCTCGTCGGCGGCCGCGGCCAGCACCCGCAGCTGATCGGGGGTGATCGCGCCGCCGGGCAACCGGATCCGGGCCAGCGGACCGTCGGCGGCCTGATGCAGTCGCAGGACACCGGGGCAGGAATCTGGGGCGGAGCGCGTCATGATGTTCCCAGCCTACGAGCCGTGGGCGGCCCGAACGCGGCCGGTGCGTCCGAGGCGCGCGCACGACGGGCGGCTCAGTGGCCACGCCGCAGGCGCAGGCGGTGACGCGCACGGTGCGGTGCGCCCGACTGTTCGAGCGTGCCGGCCGGCCAGGAGGGATCCCACAGCAGATTCGGGCCGGCGTGATGGGTGATCCGGTCGTGATAGGCGGTCGCGCCGAACAGGCTCATACCGCTGAGGAATGCGGTGGTGCAGATCGCGGTCGCGACGAGAGCCCAGCCGCGGTGGCCGCTGCCGGCCGCGGTCAGTCCCATCGCCAGGGTGCCGAATCCGATCAGAACGCAGAAATAACTGGTCCAGGCGACCATACGGTTGCGCCGCACCCAAGGCGGGGTGGCGGGCATGGGATCACCGGTCCTTCGGGGTACTCCTGTCCCGGGCGCTGATCACGGCCTTCCACAGCTGATCGTCGACGTAACTGTCCGACAACAGGTGTGGATTGTCGTGGCGCTCGAGGTGGTCGCGGCGGACCGTGGACTCGAAGACCAGCAGCCCGAAGATCGCGACCGCCGCACACGCGCCGGCGGCGACGAGCAACAACCCGCCGTGGCCGCCCGCGGCAGCGGCCAAAGCCATTGCTAGCAATGCAACAGCAATCATCATGCATGTAATTCCCGACCAGGCGGCAAAGCGGTTCCGCCTGCTCCATCCCGGTGTGTTCGGCATATTCACAGCGTACGCCGCGGAGTCGGATCGGGAAATACCGGTCACAGCAGTGCGATAGCATCCGGAGGCTCGCCGATACGAGGAAAACCGGTGCAATTCCGGTGCGGTCGCGCCACTGTGACAGTCAGACCCTCCGGGCGGGCGGCCGTATCCATCATGGGCGCGTCACCCGAGGAGAACCGTGATCCTGCTGCTGTCCACGTCCGACACCGATCTGCTGTCCGCGCGCGCGAGCGGCGCCGACTATCGGCTCGCCAACCCGGCCCGGCTGCTGGTCGAGGATCTGCCGGGCCTGCTCGAGGGCGCCGATCTGGTCGTGGTGCGCCTCCTGGGCGGTCGCCGCGCCTGGGAGGAAGGCCTGGACGCGCTGCGCGCCGGGGGGATCCCGCTGGTGGCTCTGGGCGGCGAGATGGCGCCCGATGCCGAACTGATGGAGTGCTCGACGGTCCCGGGTGGCGTGGCCGCGGACGCGCACAACTATCTCGCCGCGGGTGGGCCCGCCAATCTGCGGCAGCTGCACAACTTCCTGTCCGACACCGTGCTGCTGACCGGTCACGGATTCGAGCCGCCGGTCCAGCTCCCGTCCTGGGGCGAACTCGACCGCACTCCGGAGGCGTTGTCCGGCAACGATTCCCGGCTCGTGCACGCGCCGACGGTGGCCGTGTTGTACTACCGCGCCCAGCATCTGGCCGGGAATACCGCCTACGTCGAGGCGCTGTGCCGGGCGCTGGAACAGGCCGGGGCGCGCCCGCTGCCGCTGTACTGCGCGTCGCTGCGCAACGCCGAAGCGGATCTGCTCGACACGCTGCGCCGCGCGGACGCGCTGGTGGTGACCGTGCTGGCCGCGGGCGGCACCAAACCCGCGACCGCCGCCGCCGGTGGTGACGACGAGGCCTGGGATATCGGCGCGCTCGCCGATCTGGATGTGCCGATCCTGCAGGGCCTGTGCCTGACCAGCGGCCGGGACCAGTGGGCGGACAACGACGACGGTCTCTCGCCGCTGGACGTCGCCACTCAGGTCGCGGTGCCGGAATTCGACGGGCGGATCATCACGGTGCCGTTCTCGTTCAAGGAGTTCGACGCCGACGGCCTGTCGACCTATGTGCCCGACCCGGAGCGGGCGGCGCGGGTCGCGGGCATCGCGGTGCGTCACGCGCGGTTGCGGCATCTGCCCGTGGCGCAGCGCCGCATCGCGCTGATGCTCTCGGCGTATCCGACCAAGCACGCCCGCATCGGCAATGCCGTCGGGCTGGACACCCCCGCCAGTGCGATCCGGCTGCTGACCGAGATGCGCACGGCCGGTTACGATCTCGGCGCGCCGGGCGAGGTTCCGGGGCTCGAGGAGCGCGACGGCGATGCGCTCATCCACGCATTGATCGCCGCCGGTGGCCAGGATCCGGACTGGCTCAGCGCGGAACAGCTGGAGGGCAACCCGATTCGCATCGGCGCCCGGCAGTACTCGGCGTGGTTCGCCACGCTGCCCGAGGAACTGCGCACCGCGGTCGTGGCGGCGTGGGGGCCGCCGCCGGGCGAATTGTTCGTCGACCGCTCCGCCGACCCCGACGGCGAAATCGTCATCGCCGCACTGCGTTTCGGCAATGTCGTGCTCCTGGTGCAGCCGCCGCGCGGCTTCGGTGAGAATCCGGTCGCGATCTACCACGATCCGGATCTGCCGCCGAGCCACCACTATCTGGCGGTGTACCGGTGGTTGTCCGCGGCGTCCGAGGAGGGCGGGTTCGGCGCCGACGCGATGGTGCATCTGGGCAAACACGGCAATCTGGAATGGCTGCCGGGCAAGACGCTGGGCATGTCGGCGGCTTGCGGCACCGATGCCGCCCTCGGCGATCTGCCGCTGATCTATCCGTTCCTGGTCAACGACCCCGGCGAGGGCACCCAGGCCAAGCGCCGCGCTCACGCCACGCTGGTCGACCACCTCATTCCGCCGATGGCGCGCGCGGAGACCTACGGCGATATCGCGCGCCTGGAACAACTGCTCGACGAACACGCCAACATCTCGGCGCTGGATCCGGCCAAACTGCCCGCGATCCGCCAGCAGATCTGGACCCTGATGCGGGCCGCGAAGATGGACCACGACCTGGGGCTCGAGGAGCGCCCGGACGAGGACACCTTCGACGACATGCTGCTGCACGTCGACGGCTGGCTGTGCGAGATCAAGGATGTGCAGATCCGCGACGGCCTGCACATCCTGGGCCAGGCCCCGGCCGGGGAGGGTGAACTGGATCTGGTGCTGGCCATGCTGCGCGCTCGCCAGCTGTGGGGTGGGGAAGTCGCGGTGCCGGGGCTGCGCGAGGCGCTGGGGCTCGACGAATCCGGAGAGGAATCGCGCGAGCGCGTCGACGTCGTCGAGCAGCGCGCCCGCACACTGCTGACCGCACTGCAGGCGGCGGAGTGGTCACCGGACGCGGTGGCGGAGCTGGTGGCTCGCTACGAACCCGATGCCCCCGACACCCTCGCCGCCGTCTTGCGCTTCGCCGCCACCGAAGTCGTGCCCCGGCTGCGGCAGACCGCCGTCGAGATCGACCGGATCCTGCACGCCCTCGACGGTGGCTTCATCCCGGCCGGACCCAGCGGTTCGCCGCTGCGCGGTCTGATCAACGTGCTGCCGACCGGGCGGAATTTCTATTCCGTGGACCCGAAGGCGGTGCCCTCGCGGCTGGCGTGGGAAACCGGGCAGGCGATGGCGGATTCGCTGCTGGAGCGCTACCGCGCCGACCACGGCGACTACCCGCGCTCGGTCGGGCTGTCGGTGTGGGGCACCTCGGCCATGCGGACCGCCGGTGACGATATCGCCGAGGTGTTCGCGCTGCTGGGTGTGCGGCCGGTGTGGGACGAGGCGAGCCGCCGCGTGACCCGCCTGGAGGTGATCGGACCGGCCGAACTCGGCCGCCCGCGCATCGACGTCACCGTCCGGATCTCCGGATTCTTCCGCGACGCGTTCCCGCACGTGCTGGCGCTGCTCGACGACGCGGTCCGGCTGGTCGCCGAACTGGACGAACCGGCGGAGTCGAATTACGTTCGCGCGCACACCGATTCGGACCTGGCCGAGCACGGGGACCGGCGCCGAGCCACCACCCGGATCTTCGGCTCCAAACCCGGCACCTACGGCGCCGGCCTGCTGCAGCTCATCGACTCCAAGAGCTGGCGCACCGACGACGACTTGGCCCAGGTGTACACCACTTGGGGCGGTTACGCCTACGGCCGGGACTTGGACGGCGCGCCGGCCGCCGACGATATGCGCGCCGCCTATCGGCGCATCGCGGTCGCGGCCAAGAACACCGATACCCGCGAGCACGACATCGCCGATTCCGACGACTACTTCCAGTACCACGGGGGTATGGTCGCCGCCGTCCGCGCGCTGACCGGCAAGAATCCCGAGGCCTACATCGGTGATTCGACGCGTCCCGACGCGGTGCGCACCCGCACTCTCTCCGAGGAGACGACCCGGGTGTTCCGCTCCCGCGTGGTCAATCCGCGCTGGCTCGAGGCGATGCGCCGGCACGGCTACAAGGGTGCGTTCGAGATGGCCGCGACGGTCGACTACCTGTTCGGCTACGACGCCACCACCAACGTGGTCGCCGACTGGATGTACGAAAAGCTCTCGGAGAGCTATGTTTTCGACGAGGTGAACCGCAAGTTCATGACCGAGTCGAATCCCTGGGCCCTGCACGGCATCGCCGAACGCCTGCTCGAGGCGGCCGAACGCAGACTGTGGGAGTCTCCGCAGCCGGAAACGCTGGACCGGTTGCGGCAGATCTACCTCGAAACCGAGGGCGAACTGGAATAGGGCCGCGCCCGCTACGTCGGCGGGCGGACCGGCCCGTGCGCCGCGCGGCGGATGTGCCGGGCGCGGATTCGGCCCTACCGTGGGGATATGACCTGGAATGATCTCGCACAGCAGAAGTACGTCCTGCTCACCACCTACAAGAAGGACGGCACGCCGGTCGGGGCCCCGGTCTGGGTGGCTCCCGACGGCGACCGGCTGGTGGTCTGGACCAATCCGAAGACCTGGAAGGTGAAGCGGCTGCGCCGCAATGCCGCGGTGACGGTGCAGGCCTGCGACGCCCGCGGCCGCACGTCCGGATCGCCGGTGAGCGCCGGGACCGCGCGCATCCTCGATGCCGACGGCACCGAACGGGTCCGCGATCTCATCGCCCGCAAATACGGCGTGATCGGCACCGTGCTGATCCGCGGCCACAAGTTGATCTTCGGCAAGGATCGCTCGGTCGGGCTGGCGATCACCGCCGAACCGGCGGGGGAGTAACCGCCGCCGATCGAGCGGGACCGGGTCGGATCAGGCTGGGGCAGCGGTGATTTCGATGCCGATCGTGCCCTTGCGGCCGCGCCGCAACACGCTGCCGGTGACGATCAGCCAGCCCAGGAGCGAGTACTTGCGCTTGATCAGCTGCCGGGTCCGGTCGCTGCCCTGCTCGTCGAGCACGTGGGCGGTGCCGCGCACGATCTCCCCGTGCGGCTTACCGGACACGCTGCACGGCTGCAGGGTGACCTCCGGATTGCGCCGCACCCGCTTGACCTTCCAGGCCGCGGTCTCGGTCCAGACGTACAACTTGGCCTCGTCGAGCGCCGCCCACACCGGGGTCGCGACCGGCGTGCCGTCCTTCTTGTAGGTGGTGAGCAGAACGTAGTTCGCGGTACCCGCGGGCCCGAAAGGATTGTCCACGACCGCCGAGCCTAATCGGTCGAGCCCGGAGGCGGCAGCGGAGCGTCACCACGGAGGGCTTCCGATCAGGCTCCGAACGACACTGCCTAATCGGTCGAGGACCGATGGTGAATCATGCCGTGTGCGTGAGGATTCTGGGGCCGTCGTCGGTGATCGCGACCGTGTGTTCGGAATGCGCGGTGCGCGAGCCGTCGGCGGAGCGGATCGTCCATCCGTCCGGATCGGTGATGATGCGGTCGGTGGTGCGGGCGAACCAGGGCTCGATCGCGAGAGTCAGGCCGGGCACGAGCCGCATGCCGCGCCCGGCGCGCCCGGCGTTGGGGACGTGCGGATCCTCGTGCATGGTGCGGCCGAGCCCGTGGCCGCCGAATTCGGTGTTGACGGGGTAGCCGTGCCGGCGCGCGACCGCCGCGATGGCCGCGGAGATGTCGCCGAGCCGCCCACCGGGCCGGGCGGCCTCGACGGCGGCGGCCAGGGCCTCCTCGGTCGCGGCGACCAGCCGGGCGTCCTCGGGATCGGCGGTGCCGACGATGGTGCTCACCGCGGCGTCGGCGACCCAGCCGTCGACCGACACCGCCAGATCCATGGTCAGCACATCACCGTCACGCAAGCGGTAGTCGTAGGGCAGGCCGTGCAGAACCGCATCGTTGACCGACAGGCAGACGGTGTTGCGGAACGGGCCGCGCCCGAACGAGGGCGCGTAGTCCCAGTAGCACGACACCGCTCCTCGTTCCCGGATGCGCTCTCGCACATGCTTTTCCAGATCGAGCAGATTGACCCCGACCTCGGCCCGCTCCCGCAGCTCCGCGAGCACCTGGGCGACGAAGCGCCCGGCCACGCCCATCCGCTCGATCTCGGCGGCTGTCTTCAGTTCGACCACGAAACCTCCCTGGTATCGGTATTTATATACCGACTCTAACCGTAGCGGTATTTGAATACCAGTTCTATGCTGGGGGCATGGTTCGACTTCCGCTGACCCCGGCCCAGGTGGAGGCCGGTCGCCGCCTGGGTGCGCATCTGCGTACGGCCCGAGGCGATCGGGACCCCGCGGAGATCGCCCGGGCGGCCGGCATCTCACCGGAAACGCTGCGCAAGATCGAATCGGGGAGGCTGCCCAGCCCGGCCTTCGGCACCGTCGTCGGACTCTCCGGGGCGCTCGGAATCCCCTTGCAGGAGCTGGCCGAGGTGTGGCAGTCCGCACGCCTCAGCGCCTCGGCCTGACGGCGTCCCACGCGCCGTCGACCGCTACCGCGGTGTAGGGCGTGGTCGGCGTCGGGGGCGTGTCGTAGCGGGCGTTCGGCAGATACAGGCGGTCGCCGAAGCGGGCGACCGTTGTCGGGACGTCGAAGCGGGGGTCGGTGATTCGCCGCTCGACCCGGCCGGTCGTACCGGTGGGATCGAGGGCGATCACCGCGACGGCGTCGAGCCGGTTCTGCACCACGAGCAGGGTGGTGTCGTGCAGAAGCAGGCCGTCCCCGGCGGGCACCGCGTCGCCCCCGAGATCGATGCGTCGCGTCACACCGGTCGCCGGGTCGACGCGGAACAGCTGTCCGGTCGCCGACACCACGATGATCAATCCCGCGCCGTCGGGCGTCGGCACGATTCCGTTCGCGTTGATCGCATCGGGCACATACGTGATATCGCCGGTCAACGGCAGCCGGGCCACCGCCTCGGGTGGCGGCAGCGCGCCGTCGGGACCGAGGGGCAGGTGATACAGCACGGGTGTGCGGGAGTCGGTGAACCACGCGCCCGCCAGCGTGAACACCACATCGTTGACGAAGGTGCCCGGCGCGGTACCGACCCGGTAGCTCGCGAGCACCGCACCCGTGCCCACATCCACGACCCGGATATCGCCGCCGGTGCCGCCGGCGACGAACAGCCGACCGCGATCGTCGAGCCGGAGACCGAGCGATGGCGTGCCCGGGCCGGGCGTCAGAATTCCGCCGTGCCCGGTGATCAGGTCGGCTCGATAGATGGATCCGTCCGCGGCCGAGCCGATGTAGGCGACGGGAAGCGACCCGATCTCGATACCTTCCGGCCGGAATCCGGCGGGCAGCTCGATCGTGGAGGGAAACAGCCCCGGCTCCGCCTGGGCCGGTGCCGGTACGGCGATGCCGAACCACAACAGGACCGCCGGAATTGCGTAGAGAGACTTCATCTTTCGTGTTCCTCCCGCAACCAGGTCTCCAGGCGCAACAGCTGCGGGAAGCGTCCGCGAAGCGCGGGGATGTCGACTCGATAGCCGTGCGTATCGAGCCAACCGAACATCGCCGCCAGCTCGGCGGACTCCGCACGCAGTCGGTCGAGCGGTGGTCGCTCGAACCGGGTGGGGATGCCGTCGGCGGCGGTGAACACCTCGGCGATCCGGCGCACGGTCAACTCGTCACCGGCGATGTCGAGCTTACGGCCGAGATATTCGGCCCGATGGTCGAACACGTGAGCGGCGATCCGGCCGATATCGGTCAGCGCGATCATCTGGAGGGGGGTCTCCGCACCCAATGCCAGTGCGCCGATCCGCTCGCCGCCGACGGCCGCCGGAAGCAGATACCGCCAATTCTCCATGAAGAACACCGGCCGCAATACCGTCGCGGGCACACCGAGGGCATCGATGTAGGCCTCGATATCCGCCTTGGTCTCGAAATGCGCCACCCCGGAACCGCGGCGGGCGGCGACGGAGCTGTAGATCAGATGATCGATGCCCTCGGCTGCGGCCGCGTCGGCGACGTTCTTGCCCTGTCGCACTTCGGTTTCCGGCCGCGGATCGGTCGGATCGGCGGGCTGGACGCTGAAGATCCCGGATACGCCACGCGCTGCCGCGCGCACCGAGTGGGGGTCGTCGAGATCGCCGACGACGACATCCGCGCCGAGCGCTGTCAGCGTTGCCGCGCGCGGCTTCCTCGGATCGCGGACCAGAGCGCGCACCGCGTAACCGCGGGCGAGCAGACTGCGGGCGACCGCGCCGCCCTGGCCGCCGGTCGCGCCCGTGACCAGCACCGTCTTTCGGTTCGGACTCGTCGTCATCGCCGGGCTCCTTCCAGGACGGGTGCGGGTCGAGTGGGCGGCGGAAGTTGTCCCGCGACGATGGAGGCGAGCGAGAGTGCGAACCCCGCGAGTTGAATCGGTCCGAGCGTCTGGCCCAGAACTACAGCGCCGAGAACGGCAGCGACCAGCGGCGAGAGCAGTACGAGCACCGCGGTGGAAGCGACGGGCAGTGCGGTGATGCCGCGGAACCACAGAACATAGGCGATCAGACCGCCGGCCAGCCCGAGCCACAGGTAACCGAAGGCCGCCGTCGAATCGATGGCCGGCGGACGACCCTCGACGAGAAGGGTGAGTGGCAACAGGAACGTGCCGCCCGCCGTCAGCTGCCAGCCGGCGAAGGTGACCGGGCCGACGCCGTCGGGACGTCCCCAGCGCTTGGTGAGGGTGAGCCCGAGCGCCATCGATCCCGCACCCGCCAGACCCGCCGCAACGCCGACCGCGTCGAGAGCCGCGGACGGCCCGATCACCACCAGGCCGACGCCCGCCACACCGATCACACCCCAGGCCAGACGCCGGCTCGAAGCCCGCTCGTGCAGGACGGCCACCGCCAGAAGAGCGACGATCAACGGTTGCGTCGCCGTCAGCGTCGCCGCCACGCCGCCCGGTAGCCGCTCGGCCGCGATGAACAGCAGCGCGTTCAGTATTCCGATATTCAGCACACCGAGAATCGGGGCCTTCCACCACCATCGCCCGTGCGGCATCGTTCGGGTGACGGTCAGCACGATCAGCCCGGCCGGCAAAGCCCGCAGTAGCGCCGCGAACAGGGGGTGCCCGGGCGGCAGCAGTTCGGTGGTGACGATGTAGGTCGTGCCCCAGACCGCGGGGGCGAACGCGGTGAGCGCGGTGCGAGACAGATTCCCGCGGGCGGTATCGCCGACGGAAACCCTCAGTGCGCCTGGACTTTTCATATCGAATATCTCACTCGCCCACGATCCATGAGTCCAACACATGTTTGTCACCGGATCAATCGAGAATCATGATTGATCCATGGAGCTTCAGCAGATGCGCTACGTCCTCGCGGTCGCCGAGACGAACAGCTTCACGCGCGCGGCCGAGCGGTGTCTGGTCGTCCAGTCCGCACTCAGTCACCAGATCGCGCGCCTGGAAAGGGAACTCGGTGCGAAGCTCTTCGAGCGCACCAGCCGGCGCGTGCGTTTGACGCCGGCGGGCGCGGCATTCCTGCCCGCCGCGCGGCACTGTCTGGAGGCGGCCGACCGTGCGGCCGCCGAGGTCGCCGCGGCCGTCGGTGAGATACGCGGCCGCTTGGCCGTGGGCTTGATCCCGACCGTGGCCGCGGTCGACGTCCCGGAGGCGTTGCGTGAGTTTCGGCGGCGATACCCGCACGTGCGGATCAGTTTGCGCGTCGGCGCCAGCGACGATCTGGCCCAACAGGTGCGCGACGGCGGGCTCGACATCGCCTTCCTCGGCTTGCCGACCACCGCGACCCCGCAGGGGGTCGCAGTCCGGGAGCTGGCGCGCGACCGGCTGGTCGCCGTGGTCGCGCCGGACCATCCACTCGCCGCGGAACCCGCGGTCGACCTACGCAGACTGTCCGCCGAGGTATTCGTCGACCTTCCCGCCGGAACGGCCGGGCGGATCCAAACCGACCAGGCATTCGCTGCGGCGGGACTCGATCGCGAAGTCGCCTTCGAGGTGACCACCGCCGACTACATCGCCCGCCTGGTCAGACCGGGGCTCGCCGTCGCCATGCTCCCTGCCGCCTACGCACCTCAGCTCACCGGAGTCGCCGTCGTCGCCGTCTCCGATGCTCCGGCGCGAGTGGAGTACGTCATCTGGAGTCGCACGACCGGAACGCCGGCCGCCGTCGCTTTCCTCGGCATCCTCGGCGTCACCCCGGAAGACGGCCCGTGACGAGGGCGGCGGACCGGTGTCGTCACTGCTTTCGAGACACAACCGGGGTGTTCTCGGCATGGAACAGGGGAAGGGTCGCGTCGGCGATCGCCTGGGGGGAAGGGAGTGCGGCCCGCGCCTCGGGTGGGCTCATCCGCGACTGGAGCGCCCGCTGGTAGGCCGCGCCCACGACCAGCAGGGCCGCGGTGCGGGGTTCGGCGACGATGTGATGACGGGCCGAGAGGTGTCCGATCACCGCGTCGAGGGCGCGATGCGGGCCCAGATCGAAGTCGCGGCTGCGTTCGGAATAGACCGCGCGCAGTTCGGCGTCGGATTCGATCGCCGCGAGGACGGGGAGTGCGGCGCGGAAGAAGTCTTCCAGCACGGTCACCAGGCGCACGAGATCGCTTCGCAGGTCGGATGATTCGGTCTCGTCGGCGGAAGCGGGCGGATCGGCGAGCATATCCTTCAGCGGCCGCAGATGATGCTGGATCACCGCCTGGAGCAGGCCGGTGCGGTCGCCGAAGTGGTAGAAGATGCTCGACTCGGCGACCCCGGCGCGGGTGGCGACCTCCTTGGTGGTGAGCCGCGCGACCCCCGAACTCGTGAGGACCTCCTGGGCGGCCGCGATCACGGCCTCTCGTACCCCGCTGCGCGGCCGCCCTCGGGTGCGTGCGGGCGGTTCGGTGTTGTCGATGTGCTGGCGGGGCACCGCGTCTTCCCTTTCGGTCGGTCGTGCCCTTGCAGTATGCCGCATCCCGTCGTATTTTCTGAGTAGGCACTCGAAAATACTGATCGGAGCTGTCGACATGTCCACTCCCAGCACACCTCCCTCCACCGGTACCGCGGCGGGCGAGTCGGCGGGCCGCGGCCGCTTGCGCATGCAGGCCGCGGTCGACGCCGTCATGCGCGCCCTGTTGCGGTCGCCCCTGCATCGCCTGCTCAGCGCGAAATTGATGATCGTCACCGTGGTCGGGCGCACAACCGGCCGCGTCTACGCGAATCCGGTCGGCTACGCCGAGTCCGACGGCGCATTGCTGGTCGGCACTGCGGCGGGCTGGCGGCGCAATCTGCGGCCGGGCGAACCGGTGCGGATCACCTGGCGCGGCCGGGAGCGGCTCGCGGACTGGGAGGTGATCTCCGGCGAAAACGAGATCGCCGAGCCCTACCGCATCATCCTCACCCAGAACCCGACGCACGGCCGCTTCGCCGGCATCAGCCTCGACGCGGACGGCAACGTCGACCGGGAACAGCTGCGCGCCGCCCTCGGCCGCGGCACGGTGGTGGTGCGGCTGCGACCGCGATCGATGCGCTGAGTGCCCGGCCTCAGGTGGCCTGGCTGACCGAGGACATGTGGAAGTCGGGAATCCGCATCGGCGGCATGGCCGTGCGGGTGAACCAATCCTTCCATTCTCGCGGCAGCGTGATCTCGGTGGCGCCGACCTCGGTGGCGCGGCGCAGCAGATCCAGCGGACTCTCGTTGAAGCGGAAGTTGTTGACCGCGGCGGTGACCGCGCCGTCCTCCACCAGATACACCCCGTCGCGGGTCAGGCCGGTCTGCAACAGCGTGGCCGGATCGACCTCGCGGATGTACCACAGACAGGTCAGCAACAGACCGCGCTCGGTGGTGGCGATCATCTGCTCGAGCGTGCGATCCGTCCCGCCGCTCAGCAGCAGATTCTCCCCGGCCACCGTGACGGGAGCGTCGTACTGCGCGGCCACCGCGCGCGGATAGATCAGCGACTCGATCACGCCCTCGCGCAGCCAGTCGACGCGACCGGCCGACAGGCCGTTGTCGAAGACCGACGACGTCTCCGACGAGGCGGCGGTGGCGACGAACGGCCGGTACTCCACACCCTCGGCAGCGGGATCCGAGTACAACGTCAGCGGCAGCTCGGTGAGCCGCTCGCCGACGCGGGTGCCGCCGGCCCGGGCGAATGCGGTGTGCCCCTCGTGGGCGCCGCGTCCGTCCATCGACCACAGCATCGGAATCAGCAGGTCGGCGACCGCCGAGGGCGGCAGCAGGGTGGGGTAGCGGCCCGCCGGCAGCTCGACCCGGCGGGCACACCAGTCCAGGCGCCGGCTCAGCTCGGCCAGCAATGCGGTGACACCGATATCGGTGAAATCGGCGGTCGGTGCGCCCACCCAGGCGCTCGCGGGATCGTCGTCGCCGCGTTTGCCGTTGATCTCGATGGATCCGGTGGGCTCGGACCAGCGGCGGCGGATGCCGGTCGAGGTGCCCAGCCAGGTGGTGTGCAGCTGATGATGGGCGAAACCGTAGAGCCGGTCGGTGCCGGCGAACCCGACCGCGAGCTCACCGGCGAGTCCGGTGAACACCTCGATACCGGTTTCGCGCACCGGGCCCGACCACTCCGAATCCGGTTGCGCGCCTGCGGATTCAGGGTCCAGCAGCGGCATCGCGTCCGCGGCGGGCTCGGCCGTGCGAGCGGCCTCTTCGGCACTGCGCACCACGGCCTCGATCTCGGCGGGATCCACACTCGTGGAACCGATACTGCCCACCCGTGCCGAGCGCGGGCCCTCGCGCAGGATCGACACCACCGCCCAGGATCGTGACACCGACGATCCGTTGGTGGTCATGGAATTGCCGGCCCAGCGCAACGAGGCCTCCGACGCGTCGGTGACGATGACGATCGTCTCGTCCGCGCGTGCGACGGCCAGCGCCCGCTCCACGACCTCCGCGCCGTGCATCATCGTCACCGACCGGCCTCCCGTGTTGTCTGCGAATTCCGAACCGTGGCCGTTCATCCCAGCTCCTCGCGGGTGTTGAGGATGTTCACCCCGCGCACCAGCACCGACGGGCACCCGTGCGACACCGCCGCGACCTGGCCGGGCTGGGCCTTGCCGCAGTTGAACGCCCCGCCCAGTACCCAGGTCGACGGCCCGCCCACGGCTTCCATCGCACCCCAGAAGTCGGTGGTGGTGGCCTGGTAGGCGACGTCGCGCAGCTGTCCGGCCAACTCCCCGTTGCGGAT
The DNA here is from genome assembly GCF_001612635.1 of Nocardia africana NBRC 100379. Taxonomy (GTDB): domain Bacteria; phylum Actinomycetota; class Actinomycetes; order Mycobacteriales; family Mycobacteriaceae; genus Nocardia; species Nocardia africana. The sequence continues at coordinate 110,250 of NZ_BDAV01000009.1, forward strand.
CCGGAAGAAGCGCTGCCCCGTGAACTGGAAGTTGTAGCGCTGCATGTCGATCGACCACGACCGGTCGCCGACGATGTAGATGCCGTCCTCGACGCGTGAGATCAGCTCCGCCGTGCTGGTGTCGGTCTGCGGGTCGGGCTGTAGCGAGACGTTGGCCATGCGCTGGATCGGCACGTGGTGGGCGGAATCGGCATAGGAGCAGCCGTTGGATCGAGGCACCCCGAGGCGAGGCGCGAAGACGCGGTCGAGCTGATAGCCGACGAGGATGCCGTCGCGCACCAGATCCCAGCGCTGCCCGGCCACGCCCTCGTCGTCGTAGCCGACCGTCGCGAGGCCGTGCTCCTGGGTCCGGTCGCCGGTGACGTGCATGATCGGGGTGCCGTAGCGCAGCGTCCCGAGCTTGTCGGGGGTGGCGAAGGAGGTTCCGGCATAGGCCGATTCGTAGCCGATCGCGCGATCGTATTCGGTGGCGTGACCGATGGATTCGTGAATGGTCAGCCACAGATTGGTCGGATCGATCACCAGGTCGGTGGGACCCGGCGTCACCGAGGGCGCGGCGACCTTCTCGGCCAGCCATTGCGGTATCCGGGCCAATTCCTCGTCCCAGTCCCAGACCCCGTCGGCGCCGGTGACGTACTCCCAGCCGCGCCCGGCCGGGGCGGCGAGGGTCCGCATGGTCTCGAAACCGCCCGTGGCGGCGTCGACGGTGATCGCCTCGAGTTGCGGATGCAGCCGCACCCGCTGCTGCGTGATCATGGACCCCACGGTGTCGGCGTAGTAGGTCTGTTCCTTGACCTGCAGCACTGATGCCGTCACGTGATCGATGCCCGCGGCCGCGGACAGGCGCTGCGAATAGTCCTGCAGCAGTGCGACCTTCTCCGGCGTCGGCACGGTGAACGGGTCCACCTCGTAGGGCGAGACCCAGGTCGCGTCGCGGTAGACCGGTTCGTCGGCGAGCGCGACGCGCTCGCGGTTGAGCGCCCGCACAGTGGCCGCGACCGTGACCGCGCGCTGGGCCACCGCCACGGCGGTCGCGGGTGTCAGCTCGCAATGCGAGGCGAAACCCCAGGTGCCGTCGACGATCACGCGCACCGCGAAGCCCAGGTCGACGGCGTTGTCGATGGACTCGACCCGGCCGTCGCGCAACCGGATCGATTGCGTCACCAGCCGATGCACCCGCAGATCGGCGTGTTCGGCGCCGGCCGCGCGCGCCGCCGTCAGCGCCGCGTCGGTCAGGGCGGCCAGCGGCAGCGCGCGGAACTGTTCGTCCACGGTCGCAGATGCGATGCTCACCCGGCCTACGCTAATTGCTGAGCGCCGACCGGGCCAACAGATTCACCGACGGGTGCGGCGAAACAGGCTGCGACCCAACGCGACACGCCGTGCATATTTGCAGACGATGCAAACATGCACGACATGCGGTGTGGCACCGACTGAAACGCGCGCGAAACGCGCAGCCTGCCGCAGGTTGCGGCACCGATGGCGTACTGTCTGCCCGCGTGCCGCCATCCGCACTCCGTGACCGCAAGCGGGAACGCACCCGCCGCGCCCTCCTCGAGGCTGCCGCCGACCTGTTCGAATCCCGCGGCTACGAGGCGACCACCGTCGCCGATATCGCCGCGACCGCCGAGGTGGGTACCAGAACGTTCTTCAACTACTTCGAAAGCAAAGAGGAGCTGCTGTTCCCCGAACCCGACGAACGCGTGAGCGCGGCGGTGGCCGCGATCGCGAGCCGCCGTGCCGACGAACGGCCCGTGGAGGTGCTGCTGCGCGCACTGCGCGCCGCCGGAGACAATCCCGGTGACCACCTCGGCGACGATCTGGCGGCCCGGATCGCGGTGCTGCGCGCCCAGGTCTCGCGCACGGTTCCCGCGGTGAGCGGCCGGGCCGCGCACGCCCAGCTGGTCGCCCAGCAGGAGATCGCGCGGCGGCTGCGCGACGCGTTCCCCGACGAATTGGACGAGGTCGGCGCCGCGGCGCTGGTCGGCGCCGTCGTCGGAGCGGTGTCGGGCGCGCTGACCGTGCTGTTCTCCGGCCGCCACGCCATCGAGGACGGGGAACGGCTGCATCGCACCATCCGCGAGACCACGTCGCGGGTGCTGGCGCCGTGGCTTTCGGCCGGTCGGCATCTGACCGCGGAGGCGCACTGCTGAGCGCCGCTCAGCCGAACTGCTGCCAGCCCAGGCGCACCACCATCGCGGTCACCACGATCAGCAGCACCGCGCGCACGAACCCGGCGCCGCGCGCGAGCGCCATCCGCGAACCCACCACCGACCCCGCGATATTCGCCACCGCCATGCCTAGGCCCACCGACCAGATGATGTGCCCGGTCGCGGCGAGCAGGATCAGCGCGCCGAGATTGGAACCGCAGTTGACCACCTTCGCCATGGCCGCGGCGCGCACGAACTCGGTACCCAGCAGGGTGGCGAAGGAGATGATCAGGAAGGTGCCGGTGCCGGGGCCGACCAGCCCGTCGTAGCCGCCGATCAGCCCGGCCGACAGGCCCACCACCAGGATCGTGCGGCGCCGCGTCGGCGGGTGGGTCGCCATCGTCACCCCGATCGAGGGCCGCGTCGCCACCACGATCGCGACACCGATCAGCACCGCCATCACGATCGGGATGAAATAGCGCCGGTCGATCAGCGCCACCGCGGCCGAACCGGCGGCCGCAGCGCACGCCGCGATCACCGCGCCCGAGAGCATGAGCGGCCATCGCATCGGCACCCGGCGCGCGAAAGTCAGCGCGGCGGCGCTGGTTCCGGCGAAGGCGGCGATCTTGTTCGTGCCCAGGGCGGTCTGCGGGGGCAGCGTCGGCGCCACCAGCAGCAGGGTCGGCAGGATGATCAAACCACCACCGCCCACCACCGCGTCCACCCATCCTGCGGCCGTGGCCGCGGGCAGCAGCACCGCCCACTCGGCCATACCCACGGCGGCGACCCAATCAGAGTTGACGACGTGCGGCAAATCGTGGCGCGCGGCGCCGTGGTGGCGGGCACCTAGGCTGAGCGGGTGCGCCGATTCAGTCTGTGGCTTCGTGGCAAACCCATGGTCGCCGATTCCATTCTCGCGGCCGCGCTGGTGCTGCTCGATCTGCTCACGCTCGGCGGCAAGGATCACACGATCGTCTACCTGATCCTCGGGCTGCTCGTCCCGGTGCCGGTGATCTGGCGGCGCAGCTATCCACGGGCCAGTGCGGTTGCGCTGCTGGTGTTGTCGATCACGACCAGCGCGGTGAGCGTTGTGCTGCACGAGGATCTGCAGCCACCGGCGCTGCTGGCGGTCGGCGTCGCGCTCTACACCCTCGTCGCGTATGTGGGCCGGCGGGAGGGATTGCTGTATCTGGTCGGCCTCGCGGTGGACGGGGCGTTCTCACTGGCCGTGGTCGACCAGTCGGTGCCGATCGTCATCGGCTTCCTGATCATGTTCTACGCGCTGTGCTGGACCCTCGCGGAATTCCTCGGCGCCCGCCACGCCTACGACGCCGAGGTCGCGGCGCGGCTCGCCGTCGCCGACTACGACCGCGAGCGCAGCGCCCACGACGCCGTCTCGGCCGAACGCACCCGCATCGCCCGGGAACTCCACGACGTGGTCGCCCACGCGGTCAGCGTCATCATCGTGCAGGCCGACGGGGCGAAGTACGCGCTGCGCCGCGATCCCGAGATCGCCGAACAGGCGCTGGCCACCATCGCCGCCACCGGCCGCGACGCCCTGCGTGAACTGCGCCGCACGGTGGAACTGCTGCGCACCGAACACGCCCCGGAACAGCTGCCGCAACACGGCACCGCGGGGCTGGCGAAGGTGGTGGAGATGATGCGCAACGCCGGGCTGGCCGTGGAACTGGAACTCACCGGCGAACTCGACGATGTCGCCCCCGAGGTGAGTCTCGGCATGCATCGCATCGTGCAGGAATCGCTGACCAACACCTTCCGCCACGCCGGGCCCGATCCGCAGGCCTGGGTGCGGGTGCGCCGGCGCGACGCGGATGTGCTGGTCGAAGTGCTCGACCGCGGCGATGCCGGACCGTCCGCGAGCGGGTCCACCGTGGCGGCGAACGCGCCCACCGTGGACGACACCGCACCGCGCAACGGCATCGCCGGCAGCGGGCTGGGACTGGTCGGGATGCGGGAGCGGATCGCGGTACTCGGCGGCACCCTCGAGGTGGGACGACGCCCCGAGGGCGGCTGGCGCGTCTGCGCCACCATTCCCCTGCAGCGCGAACTACCCGACTGACCGGGCGAGGAGTCCCGGTTAGATTGGTGCGGTGCCGATCACCGTACTCGTCGTCGACGACCAGGAACTCATGCGTGCCGGACTCAAGATGGTGCTGGGCGCGCACCCGGACGTCGACGTCGTCGCCGAGGCCGACAACGGCGCGACCGCCGTGCGCCTGGCCGGTGAGCTCGCTCCCGACGTGGTGCTGATGGACGTGCGGATGCCGGTGGTCGACGGTGTGGCCGCGACCGCCCAGATCCTCGAATCCGGATGCGGCAGCCGGGTTCTGGTGATGACCACCTTCGACCTCGACGAACACGCGCTCGGCGCCCTGCGTGCCGGCGCCAGCGGTTTCCTGCTCAAGGACACCCCGCCCGAGGATCTGATCTCCGCCATCCGCAGCGTCGCGGCCGGTGACGCCGTGGTCTCCCCGAAGGTGACCAAACGGCTGCTGAACCGGCTGATCGCCGCCGACCCCGCCCGCGTGCGCGACCCGTCGGTGCTCGACGTGCTCACCGCGCGCGAACGCGAGGTGCTCGAACAGATCGCCGCCGGGCGCTCCAACGCCGAGATCGCCGCCGAGCTGTACCTGTCGGAGGCCACGGTGAAGACTCACGTCGGCCGGGTGCTGACCAAACTGGGACTGCGCGACCGGGTGCAGGCGGTCGTGCTGGCCTATGAGACCGGGCTGGTCACGCCGGGTACCTGAGCCCGGTGACCGGCGATATGCCCGAATCGGGAGAAAATCGGGATCGCCGCGCGTTGGGCAGGGTAGATCGTGGAAAGGATCGCCGATGCCCGCCCTGTTGTTCGCCCTCTATCTCGTCGTCGAGATCGCGGCGCTGGTCGTGGTCGGCCACCTCATCGGTGCCGTGCCGACCATTCTGCTGCTCATCGCCGGATCCGCGCTCGGGCTGATCCTGGTGCGTTCCCAGGGCCGCCGGGTCTTCCAGCAGTTCCGCCGTGCCCGCCGCGGCGAGATCGCCCCGGGCACCGCCGTCGCCGACGGCGCGCTCGTCGGGGTGGGCGCGCTGCTGATGTTCGTTCCCGGCCTGGTCACCTCGGTGTTCGGGCTGCTGTTGCTCCTGCCCACCCGCGCACTGCTGCGACCGCTGGTGTCGGCCGCTGCGCTGCGCCGCATCGATCGGCTGACCATGGCCACCGGCTACCGGGGCGTGGTGGTGGAACCCTCCGGTGAGGTCGTCGACGGGGTGGTCGTCGAGCAGTACTACGACGACGGTCAGGGCACCGGGCGGCGCATGATCGACCCCCGCTGACCGACCCGCACTGATCCCACGCCGCCGGCCGTGCGGCACACTGGTCACCCGTGAGTACCCAGTTGCTGGTCGGCGGCCGAATCTACAGTTCCAGTTCCCCCGATGCGACCGCGATGGCGGTCACCGACGGCACCGTGGTCTGGCTGGGCGCCGAACGCCCCGGCCGCGCCCTGCACCCCGACGCCGAAATCATCGATCTGGACGGCGCTTTCGTCGCCCCCGCCTTCGTCGATCCGCACGTGCACGTCACTTCGCTCGGCCTGCAATTGACGGGTCTGGACCTGTCCCAGGCGAATTCGCTGGCGCAGTGCCTGGATCTGGTGCGCGAGTACGCCGCCACCCATGCCGGAACGATCATCGGCGACGGCTGGGACGAGACCCGCTGGCCCGAGGGCCGCCCGCCCACCGTCGACGAGCTCGACGCCGCGGCCGGGCCCGGCCGGCCGGCCTATCTGGCCCGCATCGACGCCCATTCCGCCGTCGCCTCGACCGCGCTGCTCGACGCTGTGCACGGCATTCGCGCGGCCGCCGGATACACCGCCGGCGCACCGCTTCGCGCCGACGCGCATCATCTCGTCCGCGCGGCCGCACTCGACGGTCTCGACCGCGCTCAACGCGACCGGGCACGGGCGACCGCACTCGATTACGCGGCCGCGCACGGTGTGGTCGCCGTCCACGAATGCGCGGGCCCGCAGATCGCCGGACGTACCGATGTGCGCGAGTTGCTGGAATTCGAGCACGGCGTGCACGTGCGGGCGTACTGGGGTGAGGCCGTCACCTCGGCCGAGGAGGCGCGAGCGCTGCTCGGCGAACTCGGGGTCCACGGGCTGGCCGGGGACCTGTTCGTCGACGGCTCGTTCGGCTCCCACACCGCCTGGCTGCGCGAACCCTATGCCGACCGCGACACCACCGGTGTCTCCTACCTCGGCGCCGCGGCGATCGCCGCCCATGTCCGGGCCTGTACCGAAGCGGGGATCCAGGCCGGATTCCACGCGATCGGCGACGCCGCCGTCGATGCGGTGGTCGAGGGCTTCGCCCGGGTCGCCGCCGACCTCGGCGCACCGGCGGTGGCCACCCGCGGTCACCGCCTCGAACACGCCGAACTGCTCGATGCCGGGCAGATCGCGAAACTGGCCGAATTCGGCGTGATCGCCAGTGTGCAACCGGGATTCGACGCCGCCTGGGGTGGCGCCGAGGGGATGTACGCGACTCGGCTGGGCGCCGGACGCGCCGCCGCCACCAACCCGTTCGCGGCGATGGCCGCCGCCGGAATCTCCCTGGCGATCGGCTCCGATGCCCCGGTGACGGCGCTGAACCCGTGGGAAGCCGTCCGCGCGGCCGCCAACCACCGCACCCCGGGACACCACATCTCCCCGCGCGCCGCCTTCGCCGCCGCCACCCGCGGCGCCTGGCGAGCCGGCGGCGTGCGCGACGGAATAGCCGGCACGCTGGTGCCCGGCGCACCCGCGAACTATGCGATATGGGACACAACGGAATTGGTGGTCGCCGCCGCCTCGGACACGGTGCAACGCTGGTCTACCGATCCGCGCTCCCGCGTCCCCGGCCTGCCGTCCTTGGACGAGGGCGCCGAACTGCCGCGTTGCCTGCGCACGGTCCGCGACGGAGTCACCATCTACGCGGCCTGAGGAATGTGCGCGACCGGGAGCCCGGCACGGGCCGGCGCGCGGTATCCCAGTAGGCTGGCGCGGTGCTGGGCGTGACATGGCGGGTATGGGGGAGGATCGGGGCCGCTGTCGTCGCCGGGCTGTTGTTGTTCGCGAGCTTTCCGCCGCGTACCTGCTGGTATCTGGCGCCGATCGGGATCGCGATCCTGACCCTGACGGTGCGGGATGCGACGAGATTGCGTGGCGGCTTCGGTTACGGACTGCTGGCCGGGCTCGCGTTCTTCCTGCCGTTGTTGCCGTGGACCGGTATCTACGTCGGCCCGGTGCCGTGGCTGGCGCTCTCGGCCGCGTGCGCGGTCTATGTCGGCCTGTTCGGGCTGCTGTCGCGGCTGGTGTGCCCGCTGGTGGGCTGGCCGGTGTGGGTCGCGCTGATGTGGACTCTCACCGAATGGGGACGCTCCAGCTTCCCGTTCGGCGGATTTCCGTGGGGCCGTCTGGCTTTCGGGCAGGCCGACGGCTGGTATCTGCCGCTCGCCTGGCTCGGTGGCGCACCCGTGGTGAGTTTCGCGGTCGCTCTGAGCGGAACGGTCCTGGCCGCGCTTCTGCTTCGATTGCGTCCGCGGGCAACCGAACGGCGTGCGGTCGTAATTATCACTCTCGCAACGGTTGTGGCTATCATCCCGATTACCGGAGTGATCCTCCGGACCGCGCTGCCCGCCCCGGACGACGGAGACCGGTCGATCACGGTCGCCGCTATCCAGGGCAGCGTGCCGCGGCTGGGCCTGGACTTCAACGCCCAGCGCCGGGCCGTGCTGGACAATCACATTCGGCGCACCGAGGAGCTGGCCCGTGCGGTCGCCGCCGGGACCGCCGCCCAGCCGGATGTGGTGATCTGGCCGGAGAATTCCTCCGATATCGACCCGCTGCGCAATACCGACGCCTACGACGAGATCACCGCCGCCGCCCGTGACATTCACGCCCCGATTCTGGTGGGCGCCGTCCTGGTCAACGACGACCGCACGACCACCAATTCGGTGATCGTGTGGGACGCCGACGGGCCGGGGGAGCGTCACGACAAGAAGATCATCCAGCCGTTCGGCGAATACCTGCCCTATCGCGGCTTCTTCCGTCACTTCTCCAGCTACGCCGACCGCGCCGGCTACTTCGTGCCCGGCCACGGCGACGGTGTCGTGCACGCGCGCCCGGCCGGCGGTGGTCCGATGGTCGCGATCGGCGTGGCGACCTGCTACGAGGTCGCCTTCGACCGAGCCTTCGAGGATTCCCTGCGCGCCGGTGCGCAAGTGCTCACGGTCCCGACGAACAACGCCACCTTCGGCGACAGCGATATGACCTATCAGCAGCTGGCCATGTCACGGGTGCGGGCCGTCGAACACGGCCGGGCGCTGGTGGTCGCCGCGACCACCGGCGTCAGCGCCATCGTCACCGCCGACGGTGTCGTGCGGCAGCAGACCGGAAAATTCGTGCCCGCCGCACTCGAGGCGACGGTGCCGTTGCGCAGCGAAACGACACCCGCGACGGCGATGGGACCCCTTCCGGAACGGATATTGTGCATTCTTGCTGCGGCCGCCGCCCTGGTCGCGGCTACTCGGTGGCGAACGATGCGCTCGACCCGTCGTGCCGATGAGGACGTCACCGGCGACCCGGCATTCGACTGACGGCCGCTCCGGTCGTTACTTCGTACCCAGGGCACCGTCGATGCCGGAGATATCGGTGATGACCCAGTCGTGGGTGGAGTCGAGGGTGATCTGGTATGTCGCGGTGGAGTCGATCCCATCCGGGGCCTGCCGATTCTTCGTCAACACATTGACGAAGCAGCTGACCGTATAACGACCGTCGGACTCCGAGCGCACCTTGGCCGCAAGGGGTTTCGCGGTCGAGGTCCACTGCAGTGGCGTGATGATCTGCTCCATCGAATTCGACGCTTGTGTCAGCCGATTCGACAGTTCGGGCGTGGTGCCCCTGGTCAATCTGGCGCGCCAGGCCGCGAGGTCGTGGAAGTCCATCGCGGCGGCACCGGTGGCGTAGTCCGACGCCACCGATTCCGCGTGGGCGGAGTCCGCGGCCTGACGGTTCAGCCGGTCGAGCGCGCCGGCCTTGTCGTGCACCTGCCAACCGAGCGCACCGATGGTGGCCATCGCGGCCAGAGACAGCGTGGCAACCGCCATGGTCTTGACCGAGATCGAGGAGTCCCGCCAACGCCTGCCGTGGCGTACGGCGAAACCTCGTCGGGCCGAACGCTTCTCGGCGGAACTGTCGGTGTCTGCGGGCTTGCGGGCGCCGGTGGCCTCGTCGGTGCCGGTCGGCTTGTCGGGCTCCGCGGCCGGTGTCCCGCCTTCCTCCGTGGTTTCGCCGGTTACGGTCGTACTGCTCGTCATCGCTGCATCCTTCGTCGTCGCGTCTTGGTCGAAATCCGTTGCTGCCGCCGCAAGTCCGAATTCACCGCCCGGGAACCTGAACGTGGACGGTGAGGCTGTGGCCCGAATCGACTGCCGCCAATGCGGTGTCGAGGAACTTTCCCACGTCGACGGTTCTCAGGGCCGCGGCGCCGGCCTGCGCGCCGGGCAATAGATCGACGCCCAGGGTGTGCAGGTCGGCGGCGTTGTTGTCGAGAAACTTCTGCAGTTCCGCGAGCATCGGCGCCGCGCCGTTGTTGCCGGCGTCCTCGAAAGGCGAGAAGGTGCGGCCCCAGTCGTAGCCGTTGTAGAGCCTGGTGAGCGCAGTGGCCGTGGTCGGCGCCGGCTCGCCGGCGCCGGTCAGATCCCCTGCCAGCCAGTTGCTGTCGCGCAGCATGGGCTGCACGGTCTCGAAGAGCTTCGTCAGGGCGCCGGCCTGCCGGGTCACGACGTCGGCGAGCAGAGCGCCCGCATGAGAGAGATCGGCGAGGACATCACCATCGTCGGGCAGTGCGATATCCATTTCGCGGAATATCCCGGTGATTCTCGCCGGATCCACCTGCTCCAGCAGTCGGGTGATGCGCTCGGACAACTCCTTGATGGTCGGCGGCACCACGACATGGGCGGTGTTCAGGTCCGAGTGTGCGGTCAGGTAGGGGCCGGCCTCGCGGGCCGGAAGGACGGCGATATAGCTTTCTCCCAGTGCGGACAAATTGTCGACCCGGTATCCGCTGTCGATCGGAATCCGATATTTCCTGTCGTAACGCCATTCGACGGTGATGGCGTCCGCCGACGATGTCAGCTTGGAGATGTTGCCGATCGCGATTCCGCGGAGCAATACCGGTGATCCGACGACCAGCCCATTGGTGTCGGGCAACGACATCGTGACCGTATCGAAGTCACCCGTACCCGGCAGCGGCATTCCGGCCCGGTACAGGAAGCCGAAGGATGCCGCGGCGATCGTCGCCATCCCGGCCACCGAAATCAGAGTGCGCCGGATCATTTCATCGCTCCCAGCATGCGCAGCACGTTCTCCATATCGCCGACCAGCTGGTCGCCGTTCGATGACTCGACGGACCTGATATCGATCGAGGGGTTCCCGGCGAACGGCAGCACGACGGTGCGCAGAAAGACGCCGACCTTGTCGACCACTTCCGGTGCCGTATCCCAGTTTCCGCGGCCGGAGTGGACGGTGGCCGCCATGGAGTCGAGCATCGGAACCATCCAGAACCCACCGAAGAACAAGCTGCCGACCAACGGAAGTCCGGGACCGACATGGCCGAGCACGACCCGGTCCGACTGCCGCCAGTAATGCTGAGCGTTGTCGTTGAACATCACCAGATTCAGCGTGTCCGATTTGTCGGCCACCGCACTCGCCGTCCGGTCCAAACCCGACAGGGTCCGATCGATTTCGTCGGTGTTGTGGGAGAGGTCGTGCATGTCACCGGTGAGGACCGTGGACAATTTCCGGATGTTGTCGACCGTGGGCATGACGGCATTCAGTCGCGACATGGTGTCCTCGACCTTCTGAATACTTCCGCCGTTCACGAAGAACGCCAGCACCGCCATCGTGTCCTCCAATTGCGGCGGTGAGGATGTCGCGCTTTCGGGAACGGATCCGCCGGGTGGGAGGAATCCCGCGTTCCCGGTGTCCGGGCCCCGATCCAATCCGACGTAGGTGTCACCGAGCAACGTGTCCTGCCGGATCGTGGCATGCACGTTCGCCGGCACTTTGGTGCCGCGGTTGAGCCCCGCCGTGACCGTCAGATCGGAGCCCGTGACCTCGACCTCGTCCACCCTTCCGACGCGCAAGCCGTCGAGCATGACGTAGGCGCCCGCGGGCAGATTCATCGCGTTCTGGAAATGCAATCGGATCGTGTAGCCACCCGTCGGGCTCCGCGAGCCGACGATCGGCAGATCCTTCGGCCCCAGCGAGCACGACGCGGTGGCGAGTACGCCCGCACACAACAGTGCCGCGCGTATGCGCAGGGTGAAACATCCGGCGAACATCATCGGGCCCCCTTCCTCGCCAGCACCAGATCCAGCAGTGAACTCGTGGCCGGTGGGGTGCCGGGGGCGGCGTCGGTGGCCGGCCGGGCCAGCGAGACCGTCAGCCCCTGCGGATCCGAATTCCCTTGTTGCCGCAGGAAGGCCGCGATGGGTGGCAGCGTCTCCAGGAGACCGGCGATATCCTTCGAGCGAGTGGCCGCCAGGTGGATGATCGTGGACATACCGGCGTGAAAACCGGGCCAGACAAGGTCTCCGTAATTGCGCTGGATATCCAGGAGCACCTTCAACAGGTAGCCCGTGCCGACCGTGACTTTTTCCGCTCCGGGCAGCAGATCGGAACCGGCCGCCTGCAGGACGGGCGGCATCTGGTCCAGCAGTGAGCGAATGGTGGACCATTGCCGGAGCGCCTCCTCGGTCATCGGAGCCATGTTCATGATCGAGGAACCGAGATCGGACATCATCCGGTCCGGATTCGACATCGCCGCTGCGGCGTGATGCATCAAGTCCGCGGCATCGTGGCCGTTGCCCTGCAGGGCCGTATCCAGGCCGGCGAGCGCGTTCTGGATGCTGTCCTTACCGTTCGACGGCGCGATGGCATTGATGAAGTCCGATGCCGAGCCCGCGATCTGTGAAATGCTCTTCGGGGTGTAGCTGCGGTCCGGTGACGTGCATGTGCCCGGCGTCAGCTGCGGGCCCGACACATAGTTGCCGACGAGCTCCAGACTCCGATCTGCGAGAAGCGATTTCGACCGCGTCACCACGGCGACATCGGCCGGGAACTTGCGGCCCGCGTCGAGGCTGAAGGTGACCTCGACGTGGTCGCCTTTCGACGCGATACCGTCGATTCTGCCGACGGAGTACCCCATCTGTGTGACCGGATTTCCCGCGTAGAGCCCCACCGCGTCGGCCATTTCGGAGCAGAAGCCGTGGACCTGTTTCGTGCGCGAATCCAGCGCCGTCGCGACCGCGTACCCGCCGCCGATGACGACACCTGCCGTCGCCGCTACCGCCAGGATTGCCGTTTTCCGTTTCACTCGCATATCAGCACGTCCGCCCTGGAGTCGGGACACAGATATCAGTGGTCAGCAGCGCTCCACCGCCGATCGCCTGTAGACCTTCGGGCCCGAGCCAGTTCTGCAGCCGCTCGCGGAGCCCCTTCATGTTGTCCAGCGCCGGACCGAGATTCGTCCGCAGATCACTGATCGCGTCCCGGAGACCGGTAATGGCGTTCGACAGTTCGTCTTTGTGCTCGAGATAGAACTTCAGCAACGGCGTGACCCGGAAGAGAATGTCTCCGAGGCGCTCGTAGGTTTCGTCGAACCCGGCCTTGGCGGCATCATAGGTGGAGACGACGATGTCGACTCGACGCAGCAAATCGAAGATGAAGTCGCGGCTGCCGTTGAACGCCCGCAGGTATTCGGCGCTGAAATCCATGATCGTGTGCACTTGTTCGCGCTGCCGGTCCAGCACCGCGACGATGCTGTTCAGGCCGTCGATGATCGATTTGATCGAGGTGTTGTCGTGCTGGAGCGCGGTCGCGATCTGGTCGATATTCGCGTCGATGGGGCCGCCCGCGACCCGATCCGTCATGTGCGGGGCGGCCTGCAGCACATCGGCGATCGAATAGGGCACCCGGACCCTGTCGGCCGGTATCACCTGGTGGGGTTCGAGCGGGCGGTCGCCGTCCGAGATCACGGTCACCGCATAACCGCCGACCGGTGTCAGCATCCGCACGTCGATGGTGGACTCGGATCCGACGAAGGTGGAGTCGTCGATACTCAGATCCACTCGCACGGAATCCGGCTCGATCGACAGACCCGACACCTTGCCCACGGTGATGCCCGCGACGCGGACGTCTTCGCCGGCGGCGAGCGATGCGGCATCGGTCGTCAGGAACGATATCGTCTTGCGCCCCAAGGGATGTACGTACACCGCCCCTGCCGCGACCAGCGCGGCGACAACGACGAGCACCACCACGGCACCGTGTACGACGCTGTCGTGCCGCATTCTCCGGACCCTGCCGGCGAGCGTGGGGACGATGCCCTTCAGTGTGGCTTGCATATCACGACCTCGCTGCCGTCGAGGAGCACCTTCACATCGGTGGGAAGCTGCGCGATCCCGTGGCTGCACGACATCGCACCGGGATTCGAATGCAGTGTCGGGAGCTGTAATCCGGCGAAGGCCGCCGGCAGCAACCTCAGGGTCGACGCGGCCGCGGAGACCGACGAGAAGGCGCCGGCGACGGTCTTGTCGATATCCAGTTCCGGACTCAACCCGAGGTCGATCAGCATGTTGTCGATCGGCCGGGTGAAGCCGGGGCCGAGTTGGTCCGTCTTCCCGAACAGGGGGAGCACGGTCATCGCTTGGCTGATCGGATAGGACAGCGATTGCAGGAATTCGATGAGGTCGGGCGACTTCCCGCCCATCGTGGTGGCCAGCCGAATCAGGTTTGCGGTCAACGTGGATATCACCTGCTCGCGATCACGCGCGTAATCGGTGAGTTTCCGAGCGCTGTCCAACATCGGCGCGAGACCACCGCCGTCTCCTTGCAACAGTGCGATCGCGTTCCGGGTGAAGGCATTGATTTCGTCGGTGCTCATCGTGGTCAGCACCGGTTGCAATCCGTTGAACAGCTTCGTGATGTCGAAGGAGGGCCTGGTCTTCTCCGACGGCAGGTGTGTGACGGGTTTGCCCGGCTCGCCCGGCACGGACAGATCGACGTACCGGATGCCGGTCAGATTCTGGTATTTCACGGACAGCACGGTGTTTTCGGTCAGCCGGTACGGTTTCGTCAGGGTGATGGCGACCTCGGCGACGTTCCGGCCGGCCCGCCGCAGCCGCCGGATGTCTTTCACCTTTCCGACCAGCACGCCCCTGGTTCGCACGTCACCGTCGACATGCAATCCCGAGACGTCGGTGAAATCCGCGGTATAGCGCCCGGACGCAGTGTCGATCGGATTCTTGATGGCATTGATGACGATGACGAACAACAGCGCGGCGAGTGCCGCGACAACCGTGAGTTTCGCCAGTCCAAGGGTCAGCCTGATCGAATGGTTCATCGCGGCTGCCCCTGCCCGAGCCCGGCCGGTAGCCCGGACACCGCCAGGGGCGCTGCCACCCCGGGAAAATTGTCCAGGATCAATCGCAGATTCAGAGTCCGGGAGGAGTCGGGACCGGTGAATACCGTGCCGTAGCGGTCGACCATGGCCGACAGTTGCGACGCCGCCCGGCCGTCGGCCAGCAGCGTCGGCGTGGCGCCCAACAACGCTGCCGCCAGCCCGGTTACGGGAGTGAGCTCGTGCTCGTGTGACTCCATCAGCGACCCGGCGGCCCCGAACAACTTCACCATGGCCACGTCCATCGCCGTGTTCAGATCGTCCCAATAGGAATCGTCTCGGCCCCATGAGCCGTTCGGGCCGTGGTTGGTGTTGTTGTCGTAGAGGTTGTACAAGGCGGCTATCGACTGTCCGGTGAATCCGGGGAGCACATCCAGGGTGCGATTCATATCGTCGAGCAGAATGCTGGGCATCGCCTGCTGGGTCTGCGCGACGCGATCGGCGAACACGATCCCGGCCTGAATCATCGGGGCCAGACCGTCTGCGTACCGGACAACTTTGTCGAGGGTATCGATCATCGCCTTCGTCAAGGTGCCGTCGACGACGACCGAACCCTTCTCCAGCATGGTCGACATGGTGAAGTTGTCCGCGGCGCGCCGAGTCAGCACATCGCCCGCCACGAGTTTTCCGCCGCCCGGCTTCTCGAGGAGGTTGACCGCCGTGACGCCGAAATAATTCTCCGGCCGGAAATCGATGTCCAGCGCATCGGTCAATCCGCGGATCCCGTTCGGGCGCAATGCCAGATCCATGCCGAGCGTGTCGTCCGACCGGCGCGTCAGCGCCGTCACCTCGCCGACTTCGTTACCTCGGAGAATCACCTTGGTTCCGGTATGAACGCCCGGCGCGACCGAGGCGACGTCGACGCGCACGTCGATCGTGTCCGACGAGGTCACCGACGGATAGAGCGTTCGGTATCCGATGAACGCGACGGCCGCTACCGTGACCACCGAAGCCGCCGCGATATTCAACATCCAGGCCTGGCGCCGACCGGAGCCGCGGATGAAATCCTGATTGACAGTCGTGCCCATCCTTCATCCCTTGAATATCAGAACCGGACTGAGGCCCCACATGGCCACGGTCATAGCGAAATTCAGCACCACGATGACGACGAGACTGGCCCGGATCGCCCGTCCCGACGCCGCGCCCACCCCGACCGGCCCGCCGGAAGCGAAGTATCCGTAATAGCAGTGAATGAGCGTGGCGGCCGCGCAGAACAGCAGCACCTTGGCCACCGAGGCGACCAGATCCGGAAAACTCAGGAACATGCGGAAGTAGTGATCGTAGGTCCCGGCCGGTTGTCGGTAGAACGTCTTCACGACGATGCTGCCGGTCACGAAACTGATCGTCAGCGCCATCAGATATCCGGGCAGCACCACCAGCATCCCGCCGATCAAGCGGGTTCCGACCACGAACGGAATCGCTTGCAGTCCCATCGATTCGGTGGCATCGATCTCTTCGGAGATCCGCATCGAGCCGATCTCCGCCGTCATCCGGCACCCGGCCTGCGCCGCGAACCCGACGCCGGTCATGATCGGTGCGATCACGCGCAGATTCGCGAAAGACCCGATGATCCCGGTCAGTGCGCCGAAGCCGAGCAGGTTCAGAGCCGTGAACGACTCGATCGCAACGACGGCGCCCACGGCAACACCCAGGAACAACATGAGGCTGACGACGCCGCCGTCGACGATCAACGACCCACTGCCCCAGGCCATTTTGTTCATGGTCTCGAACATCGCCTTGCGATAGTGGCGGACGGTGATCGGCAGCAGATAGAGCGTCCTGCCGATGAATACGGTGATCTGCCCGAGTTCCCGCACGGCGCCGGTGAATTGCCGATGAATCGACTGCGCCAACCGCACGAGAGCGGCCCCCGATGCTGCTGGTGTCATATTCGTGCTGTCCATGCTCACGCCAGATGCGCCGGAAAGAACATCTGCTGAAGTTGGCTGACGAGCAGATTCGTGACGAAGATGCAAAACACGCTCAGCACTACCGAGGCGTTCACCGCGTTCGCCACTCCCTTCGGGCCACCCTTGGCCTCGAGACCGCGCAGGCTCGCGATCAAGACCACGATGCCGGCGAACAACAGGGACTTCACGACGGCGAAGGCGACGTCGGTCGGAGTGGCGAAGGCGCCGAATGTCTGCCAGAAGCTGCCTGGCACAACATGATTGACGCCCGACGAGATTGCCAGTCCGGTGACGACACCCGCCGCGATGATGATGATGCACAGCACCGGCGCGATGGCGATCATTGCCAGGAAGCGCGGCATGACCAGGCGTTCGAGCGGGTCCACCCCCATGACCCGCATCGCGTCGATCTCCTCGCGGACCGCGCGTGCTCCCAGATCGGAGGCGATCGCCGAGGCGGCAGCGCCGCTCATCAGCATGCCGGCGGCCATCGGCGCTCCCTGTCCCACCACGCCGAGACCGCTGGCCGCACCCGCGAGGGAATTGGCTCCGACCTGATTCATGATCCCGCCGACCTCGACCGCGACTTCACCGCCGATCGGAATCGCCATCAGCAGCCCGGGAAGCGTCGTGACCTGGAGCAGTAGCCAGGTCTGATCGACGATCTCGCTCACGGGTAGCCGCCCGCGAACCAGGTCGGTGATCGCGTACCGGACCACGGCCGCGCTCAGCGCCGCGGACCTGCCGATGCCGGCGAGCGACGCGATCGGAGCCTCGCGCAGATATCGGGCGAGGCCGGCGCTTCTTCGACCCGAATTCTCGGGACCGACCGGCTCTGGCCCGGGTTGATCCGAGGGCCGCTCGGTGATCGCCTGCGTTGAAGTCATCGAGGGTTTCCTGTTCTCCGCGGTATCCGCTGTGCGGCAAGCGACATACGGCCGGGCCGGCAGAGTCGCGCTCGGGTGCGGATGGGGTAGGCCGACGTGGACGTCGATTGCGTCATGCGTATTGCCATTCAGATGTGATGTGCGCCATGCTGCTAGATCAATCTATCTATGTCAATACGAGGAGGCAGGCACATGCTCGAGGTAAGTCGGTTTTGCCAGATGGCTTGGGTGGTGGACGATCTCGACGCCGCCGTGCGGCAGTGGCGGCAGACCACCGGAATCGGACCGTTCTTCATGGGTGCGCACATCGGCGGGATGATCACCGAGATGACACATCGCGGCCGGCCGGCGGCGGTGGACATGAGCGCCGCCATTGCCCAGGCGGGGCCGGTTCTGATCGAACTCATCCAGCAGCACGACGCGGATCCGTCGCCGTATCGCGACGTCTATGCCGAAGGGGAAAGCGGACTGCATCATGTCCAAGCCTTCGTCGACGACGTCGAGGCGCAATGCCGTAACTACCAGGACCTCGGCTTCGAGGTGGTGATGACCGGATTGGTCGCAGGGCAGACGCCGGTCGCCTACGTGGACACCCGGCCTATGATCGGTTGCATGACCGAGCTGATGGCGCGGGAAGGGATCGCGGCGCAGATGTACGGTGCCGTGGCCGCGGTCGCGGCGGACTGGGACGGCTCCGATCCGGTCCGCGACATGGCAACGCTGATGTCCTGAGACGTACCGGTCGAACGTCGCTGTCGCCGGCCGGCGGGGAATCGTCGGCCTTCGATTTGGGCGTTACAGCCACGCGACTAATTAGATTGATCTATTTTGGCGTTGTCCCTGTAGCGGTCGCTACCTGGTCCGCCGGATCGCGCCACCAACGACGGAGAGGCATCATGACAGTCCGAACCGAGCAACCCGATCTCTCGACATACTCTCTGCCGGAGGAGATTTCACATCTCGCCGGCCGGATCAACGACACCGATACCCACGGCGCGATGCCAGTCAAACGATGGACCGACGTCTACGGCAAGGAGTGTGAACCGCTCGCCGAAGCCGTCGTGACCGCGTCCCGCGCGGGAGTAGCCATCGTCGAGAATCCCGATCTGGAGACCGACGAGGCGGAAATCAACGCGCACACCGTGTGGAACCTCAAGATGGAGCAGGCGCCGGGGGCTTTCGATCTCGACCGCCGCATCGAGGTCATGGACTTCACGGGCGTCCGCCGTCAGATCCTGTATCCCGATATCGCCGCGATCACCACATTCGGGCTGTACAACAAGGCCGACGATCCGAAGGTGTTCCGGTCCATCACCGGCGACCGGCGTGGCTATGCGCTGCGCCTGATGGACATCTACAACGACTGGTGTGGTCAGGTCTCACGGACCTACGACCGGCTGCGGCCGGCGGCGCTGCTCGTCGCCGACACCCCGGAGGAGATGATCGGCAAGGCCGAGAATCTGCTGAAATCCGGGGTTCGCGCGATCATGGTCGCGGTCGATGAACTGCCCGGGGGCGTATCGCCCGCCAGCACTCGCCTGGATCCGCTGTGGGCCATGCTCGCCGAAGCCAAATGTCCTGTGCTGTCGCACATTTCGGTCGCCGAGAAATTCCTCAGGACCCTCGAATGGCGCAATGCTCCGGCATTCGAAGGCTGGATGGCGGGTGCCGAATTCTCGCTGGATCCGTGGACGATGACGAGCATTCACCTGCCGGTGCAGAACTATGTGTCGACGATGATTCTGGGCGGCGTCTTCGACCGCCACCCGGAGTTGATCTTCGGCGCGTCCGAATTCACCGGGCACTGGGTGGGCCCGTTGGCGGAGAACATGGACAGGTTCTACGGCTCCACGCCGTTCCCGACCGAGCAGGGCTTCACCAAGCTGTCGCTGCGGCCCTCGGAGTACGTGAGCCGCAATGTCCGCGTCACCTGCTTCCACTTCGAGGACGTCGGAACATATATCGACCGGTACGGATTCGAGGATGTCTTCTGCTATGCGAGCGACTACCCGCACCACGAAGGCGGCCGGGACCCGATCACGAGCTTCGTGAAGAGCCTGTCCGGGAAGGGCGCCGCGACGCTGCAGAAGTTCTTCGTCGACAACGGGCGAGTGCTGTTGCCGGACTAGCGAATCGACACCACCCGCCCGCGGCTGTGCACGCGGCGAGTGAGCGCCCGGGGCGCGCAGGCGGACAGGTCTCGCGCCCCGGGTTCGGTCCTTCGCGACGGCGGACCGTCCACCCCACACACCACTACCTTTCATCGATGGAATAGAGGAGAACATCATGGTTTGGCCTGCAGGAGAAGCCGCATTCGTGACCGGGGCTGTCTCGGGCATCGGGCTCGGCATCGCGCGAGCGCTCGTCGCGCAGGGGGCCAAGGTCGCACTCGCCGACATCGACGGCGCCCGGCTGGCCGATATCGCCGCGGAATTGGCCGCCGCCGGGGGAGTGGTCACCACCGTGGAACTCGATGTGAGTGACGCCGACGCCTGGGAGGCCGCCGCGGACCGCGCCGAGGAAGCACTCGGACCGATCTCCATCCTGTGCAACAATGCCGGCGTCAACGGCGGCGGGGCGATCGACCGGACACCGCTGGAAGTCTGGCACTGGGTCCATCGGATCAACACCGACGCGCAGTTCATCGGTGTCTCGGCATTCTTGCCGCGCTTCAGGTCTCGGGGCGGGCGCGCGCACATCACCAACACCGCCTCCATGGCGGGACTGGTGCCGATGGCGACCGTCGGCGCCTACGTGTCCTCGAAGTTCGCCGCCGTCGGCTTCACCAGGGTGCTCCGCGAGGAAGTCCGTGGCACCGATATCGGTGTTTCTTTGCTGTGTCCGGGCTCGGTACACACCCGGATCGGTGAAAACGCCGAGAAGGCACAGGCGAAGCTGCTGGGACGAGAGCCCGATGCCGCCGTGATGGCACAGAACAGCGCGCTGCTGGCCACCGGCGCCGACCCCGACCGGGTCGGCGAGCAGGTTGTCGAGGCGATGCAGGCGGGGCAGTTTCTGATCATCACCCACCGTGAGTGGGAGCCGCTCGTCGTCTCGTGGAATCGCGAGGTCGAGCGCACCTTCGCCGAATGGGACGGCCGCTACGGCGCCGATGTGTCGGCGCAGATGCTCGTCGCGGGAGCCAACCCGGTCGCCTCCTAGCCCGTATTCGTCACCCGGTCACTCGGCGGTCACCTGCCCCTGCACTCCGGCGGGCGGCAGGTGAATCTCCGATGGTTGTGCCGGTGCTTATCGTGGCTGCCGGATCTGGAGGTGGCAACAACGCGCGGGCCCGCACCGGCCGGCGGGGCTTCGTCAGAGAATCGCGCCCGCGACCTCCATGGGGTCTCATGCTGAGCGAGTGTTGTGTATTCTTGCTGCGGCCGTTGCCCTGGTCGCGGCTACTCGGTGGCGAACGATGCGCTCGACCCGTCGTACCGATGAGGACGTCACCGGCGACCCGGCATTCGATCGACGGCCGCCGCAGCTGTTCCGGACAATCACACATCGCGGGTACCCGCGAATCGGCATTTCTCACAACCTCGATTCCGCGGGCCGTCCATGGGCATTCGCGGGCCGGTTGCGCCACCGGAAACCGCGCGCCGTCGATCCTGCCGTTGACGGTGAGTTAGCGCGGCCCGGCGGTTGTTTGCGATGAAATAGCTATATCTGCCTGTGGCGTTCGCGGCCGAAGATCACGACATCGTTACCAGTCCGGCCGCAACAGGGCTCCGAATCATAGGGCGTGGATCACGTCCTCCCGCTGGCGCGCGCTTTTCGCCCCGCGGCCGGGGACCGGGGAGTTGCGTATACAGCGGCAGAACGGAGTGATTGATGAGTTCATTGGCCACCGATCGTGTCGACCAATGTGCTTCCGGCGAATTTTCAGCACAGCCCTTCGCTCTGTCACCGGCGCAAACCGCCCTGTGGTACGCGCAGCGGATTCGACCCGATGTGCCACTGACCATCGCCCAATATGTGGAAATCCACGGTGATCTCGACGTGGGCCGGCTGCTCTACTCGATCGAGCGGTTCGGCGCGGAAACCCAGGTGGGCCAGCTGCGCGTCGTGGAGATCGACGGCGTGCCGCACCAGGTCGTGGATTCGGCACATCGGCCGGGCTGGGGCCGGATGGACCTGCGCCAGGAACCCGATCCGCGCGAGGCGGCGCTGCGGTGGATGAACGAGCACGCCAGCAGCCCGATCGATATCGAACACGAGCCGTTGACCATCAATGTCGTCCTGCGCATCGGCGACCAGGACTACATCTGGTATTGCCGCGCCCACCACATCGTCATCGACGGCTACGGCGCCATGAACGCGCTCACCCGGACCGCCGAGATCTACACCGCGCTCGAGAACCACACCGAGCCCTCGGTCTCGCGGGCCACCCCGCTGGCCGAGATCTACGCCGGGGAGTCGCAGTACCGGGAGTCGAGCCGCTACCGCGCCGACCAGGAGTACTGGCGTGAGCAGCTCGCGGGAGTGGGCGCGCCGCTGACCCTGTCGTCGTCGGGGATCCTCTCGTCCACGCCGGACCCCGGCCGGCGCATCGCGGCGGCGGTGCTCGACCCCGAGACCGAAGCCGAACTCGACACCGCCGCAACCACATTCGACTCGCAGAACTCCGCCCTGGTGGTCGCGGCGCTGGCCGGGTACGTGCGCGCGGCGACCGGCAACTCCGATGTGGTGCTGAGCCTGCCGATGTCCGCGCGGACCACGGTCGCGCTGCGCCGCTCCGCGGGCGTGGTGTCGAACGTGGTGCCCATCCGGGTGCGATTCGACGCCGGCACCACGGTCGCCGACGTGGTCAAGGCGACCGAACTGCAGATCACCGGGGCCCTGCGGCACCAGCGTTATCGCCACGACGACATCAGACGCGACTGCGGCTATTCGCGCGATGCCCGTGGGTTCTTCGGCCCGATGGTCAACATCATGCTGTTCCACAGCGAACTGAACTTCGGCAGCCTCGTCGGCTCGCTGAACGTGCTGTCCACCGGACCGGTCGAGGATCTGTCGATCAACCTCTACAACGGCGAGGGCGGGCGCATCCACGTCGATTTCGAGGCCAATCCGCAGCTGTACGGCGCGGCCGAACTGGCGCGCCACCACGAGCGGTTTCTCGGCTATCTGAACCGCTTCCTGACCGCCGATCCGGCCGATCCGGTCGCGGCGGTGCCGGTGATCTCCGACGCTGAACGCGACGAGGTGCTGCGGCAGTGGAACGCGACCGCGGTGCCGGAGCAGCCGGGCACGCTCGCCGACCTGTTCGGGACGCAGGCGCGGGCCACGCCGGATGCGGTCGCACTCGAATTCGACGGCGACACACTGACTTACGAACAGCTACGGCAGCGCGCGGACCGGCTGGCCCGCACCCTGATCGCCCGCGGCGCCGGACCCGACACGGTCGTGGGACTGGCCGTGCGGCGCAGCCTCGATCTGGTGGTCGGCATGTACGCGATCGTGCGTGCGGGGGCGGCCTATCTGCCGATCGATCCCGATCATCCGGCCGAGCGCACCGCGCACATCCTCGAGCAAGCCGCGCCGCTGTGTGTGCTGACCGCGGCCCGGGACGAGACCGACCTCCCCGGCGACGTCGCGGTGATCGACATCCAGCAGTTGCACACCGACGATTGCGGCGCCGAACCACCGATCACCGACGCCGACCGGCGCGCACCGCTGCGCCGCGACCACCTGGCCTACGTGATCTTCACCTCCGGCTCGACCGGTAAACCCAAGGGCGTCGGCATCACTCACGCCGCCATCGTGAACCGCCTGGCGTGGATGCAGCACCGATATCCGCTCGACGAGAGCGACACCGTGCTGCAGAAGACTCCCGCGACGTTCGACGTGTCGGTGTGGGAGTTCTTCTGGCCCTTGCAGATCGGCGCGCGGCTGGTGATCGCCGCGCCGGACGGACACCGCGATCCGGCCTACCTCGCGCGGATCATCGCCGACAAGGGCGTGACCACAGCTCATTTCGTGCCGTCGATGCTGTCGGTCTTCGTCACCGACACCGATGTGCGCGGCTGCGGCGGACTGCGCCGGGTGTTCTGCAGCGGTGAGGCGCTGCCGGCGGCGACCGTTCGTGATTTTTACGCCGCGCTTCCGCGTGCGCGGCGGTCCGGATCCTCGGCATCGGCCGGTGGGGCGCAGCTGCACAACCTGTACGGGCCCACCGAGGCGGCCGTCGACGTCACCTACTGGGCGTGCACGCCGGAGAACGACGTCATCCCGATCGGCGCGCCGGTCTGGAACACTCAGGTCTACGTCCTCGACGAGACGTTGCGGCCGGTCGCGCCCGGTGTGATCGGCGAACTGTATCTGGCCGGCGTGCAGCTGGCCCGCGGCTATCTGGGCCGCCCCGGTCTGACCGCCGACCGCTTCGTGGCCAATCCGTTCACCCCCGGCGCGCGCATGTATCGCACCGGTGACCTGGTGCGCTGGCGGATGGATCCGATCCCGCCCGCGACCGGTGCCGACCGGTCACCCGCGGTCCTGGAATATCTGGGACGCAGCGACTTTCAGGTCAAGATCCGCGGCCAGCGGATCGAACTGGGTGAGGTCGAGGCGGCGCTGATGGCCGACGAGCGGATCGCCCGCGCGGTCTGCGTCGCCCACACGACTGCGGCCGGCGACGAGCTGGTCGGCTACGTGGTGGCCGCACCGGGCCACACCATCGACACCACCGCGCTCCCGGCCGACCTGCGCGGCGTCCTGCCCGGATACATGGTGCCCGCGGTGGTCGTGGTGCTCGACGAATTGCCCTTGAGCGCCAACGGAAAGATCGACCGGAAGGCGCTGCCCGCACCGGAGGCGCCCGCGCGCCGCGGCGGCGAGAGCATCATCGAGCCGCGCACGGCCACCGAACGTCAGCTGGCCGCCCTCGTCACCGAGGTCCTCGGCTGCGAAAGCCTCGGCGTCGAGGACAGCTTCTTCGACCTCGGTGGCAATTCGCTGTCGGCCGCGCGGGCCGTGGCCCGGATCAACGCCGCCTTCGGGTCCGGACTCACCATCCGGGATCTGTTCGAGTCGCCGACGGTCGCCCAGCTCGCCGAACGGATCGGCGCGCACGGCGTCGACCGGTCCTCTCCGAAACTGGTGGCCGGCTCACGGCCGCAACGCATTCCGCTCTCGCTCGCCCAGCAGCGGCTGTGGATCCTCAACCGTTTCGCCGAACACGCCGGCGCCTACAACATGCCCCTGGCCGTCGAGCTGTCCGGACCGCTCGAGGCCGAGGTGCTGCGCGCCGCGCTGCTCGACGTGCTCGACCGGCACGAGAGCCTGCGCACCACCTTCCCGGATTCGCCGACGGGGCCGGTCCAGGTGATCCACCCGGCGGCCGAGATTCCGCTGAACCTCGAGCCGATCGACGCCACCGGTGCCGACGCCCTGGCGCTGGCGACCGAATACGCCGGATACGGCTTCGATCTGCGCAGTCAGGCGCCGATCCGGGTGGCGCTCTACGCCACCGGACCCGACGAACACGTCTTCCTGATCGTCCTGCACCACATCTGCGGCGACGGCTGGTCGGTGGCGCCGCTGGCCCGCGACCTGATGGGTGCGGTCGCCGCGCGCACCACCGGGCAGGCCCCGCAGTGGGCGCCGCTGCCGGTGCAGTACGCCGACTTCGCCCTGTGGCAGCGAGAACTGCTCGGCGACGAGACCGACCCCACCAGTGCGCTGGCGCGGCAACTGGCCTACTGGCGCACCGCCCTGGCCGACTTGCCGGATCAGCTGGACCTTCCGCTGGATCGCCCGCGCCCGCGTCAGCGCGACACCGCCGGTGGCCGAGTCGAATTCACGATTCCGGCCGAAACCCGCCGCGCGGTGGCAGAGGTGGCGGCCGAACGCGGCGTCAGCACGTTCATGATCATGCATGCCGCCCTGGCGAGCCTGCTCTCGCGCCTGTGCGGCACCACCGATATCGCCATCGGCACCCCGATCGCGGGCCGCTCCGACCCGGCGCTCGACGATCTGGTCGGCATGTTCGTCAACACTCTGGTGCTACGCACCGAGGTCGACCCCGCCACCGGATTCGACCGCATGCTCGACCGCGTCCGCGAAACCGACCTCGACGCCTTCGCCAACGCCGATGTGCCGTTCGAGCGGCTGGTCGAGGTCGTCAACCCGTCCCGCGACGCCGGCCGGCACCCGCTGTTCCAGGTGATGCTGTCCTACGAGAACAACCCCGAACTGCGGGTACAGCTGCCCGGTCTCAGTGCCCGGGTGCTGCCGATGGATGTCGGCGTCGCGAAATTCGATCTGCAGCTGATCGTCCACGACAGCGATGCCGCCGATGCCGAGGACGGCCCGCTGACCGCCGAATTCGGTTATGCCGCCGATGTTTTCGATCACGCCACGGTCCAGACCGTGGCGCGTCGCTTCGTCCGGCTGCTCGACGCCGCGGTCGGCGCGCCGGAGACCCCGGTCGGTGACCTGCCGATTCTCGACGCGCGGGAGGTCGGCAAACTGGTGCCGATCGCGGGCGCGCCCGGCGTGCCGCCGCTGAGCCTGGCGCGGTTGCTGCACGAGACCGCGGAAAGGGTCCCGGAGCTGGTCGCGGTCCGATACATGGGGCGCGATACCACCTACCGAGAGATCGACGAGGCGTCCAACCGGCTGGCCCGGGTGCTGATCGAACACGGCGCCGGACCCGAGGTGGTGGTCGCGATCGCGCTGCCGCGCAGCCTCGCCTCGATCACCGCGATCTGGGCGGTCGCGAAGACCGGCGCGGCCTATGTGCCGGTCGACCCGGGCTATCCCGCCGAACGTATCGAGCACATGCTCGCTGATTCCGGTGCGATGCTCGGCCTGACCGACGCCCGCAGCCACGCCGCCATGCCGCAGCGGCCGATGCACCGCGGCCGGCACCGCAAACAGGGCGCCGACTGGCTGCTGATGGATTCGCGCGCCCTCACCGACGCCCTCGCGCGGGTCTCGGCCGCCCCGATCACCGACCGGGATCGTCCACTGCCGCTGCGTATTTCGCATCCGGCGTATCTGATCTACACCTCCGGCTCGACCGGCAAGCCCAAGGCGGTCGTGGTCACCCACGGCGGTATCGCCTCGCTGGCGCACGAGCAGATGCACCTGTTCCGGGTCAACGACACGGCGCGCACGCTGCACTTCTCCTCGCCCTCGTTCGACGCCTCGGTGCTCGAACTGCTGCTGGGCTTCGCCGCGGGCGCCACCATCGTGGTCGCGCCGGCCGGACTCTACGGCGGCGCCGAGCTCGCGCGGCTGCTGCGCGAGGAGCGGATCACCCACGCGTTCATCACCCCGGCCGCGCTGGCGACCGTGTCCCCGGACGGCCTCGACGATCTCGAGGCCGTCATCGTCGGCGGTGACGCGTGCCCCGAGGATCTGGTCCGCACCTGGACCGCCGGGCGGCGCATGCACAACATGTACGGCCCCTCCGAAGCCACCGTGGCCGCCACCGCCAGCGATCCGATGGTCGCGGGCCGTCCCGTCCCGATCGGTAAGCCGGTGCGCGGGATGCGGTTGTTCATCCTGGACAACCGGTTGCGTCCGGTTCCGCCCGGCGTCGCGGGGGAGTTGTACATCTCCGGCCCCGGCCTGGCTCGCGGTTATCTCGGCCGCCAGGCCCTGACCGCGGCCCGGTTCCCGGCGAATCCGCACGGGCGCCGCGGCGAGCGCATGTACCGCACCGGCGATCTGGTGACGACCGACGGCACCGGTGTGCTGCGCTTCGTGGGGCGCGCCGACGATCAGGTGAAGATCCGCGGTTTCCGCATCGAACTGCGCGAAGTCGATCATGTGCTGCGCGCGCATCCGGGTGTGCGGTTCGCGATGACCGTGGTGCACACGGGGGAGCACGGTGCCGCCCGGCTGGCCTCGTATCTGACCGCCGACACCGAGATCGACCCGGCCGAGGTGCTCGAGACCGCGCGCCGCCACCTGCCCGCCTATATGGTCCCCGCCGCGATCACCGTGCTGGACCGGGTACCGGTGACACCGGCCGGCAAGGTCGACCGCAAGGCGCTGCCCGCGCCGGTCTTCACCTCCGCCGGGCCGTCCCGGGCGCCGGAATCGGAACTGGAACGGCGGGTCGCACAGGTCTTCGCCACGGTCCTCGGCCACGCCGTCCCGGGCGCCGAGGACAGCTTCTTCGACGCCGGCGGCAACTCGCTGCTGGCGACGCGGCTCACCGCGGCCCTGCACACCGAATTCGGCGTCGAACTGCCGGTGCGGACCATCTTCGAAACGCCCACCGTGGCCGGTGTCGCGGCGCATCTGGAACACGCGCCGCGCACGAACCGGGCGGCGCTGACGCAGTACGATCCGCGCCCCGCCCGGGTTCCGCTGTCGCTGCCGCAGCAGCGGATGTGGTTCCTCAACCGCTACGCGCCCGAATCCAGCGCGTACAACATCGCTTTCGCGTTGCGCATCGACGGCGATCCGGATCTGCCCGCCCTGCGCGCCGCAGTGGCCGACCTGGTCGACCGGCACGAGGTCCTGCGCACGATTTTCCCCGAGGATCAGGCCGGCCCGTATCAGCTGGTCCTCGACTCCGACCGCTGCCTGCCGGTGCTGGAACCCGTGGTGACCGACGAACGCGGCGCCCGGCTGGCGCTGCGCGGACTGGCTCAGCGCGGATTCGACCTCACCCGGGAGATCCCGTTGCGAATGACGGTGCTGCGCACCGGAATCCGCACCTATCAGCTGGGCATCGTGGTCCATCACATCGCTGCGGACGGCTGGTCGCTGGGACCGCTCACCACCGATCTGATGGTCGCCTACACCGCCCGTCGCGACGGCGCGGCCCCGGCGTGGGCGCCGCTGCCGGTGCAGTACGCCGATTTCAGTCTGTGGCAACGCGAATGCCTCGGCGACGAATCCGATCCGGCCAGTGCCGCGGCGGTGCAGCTGGCGTTCTGGCGCGACACCCTCGCCGGCCTGCCGGAGGAACTGCCGCTGCCCTACGACCGGCCGCGTCCGGACGAGCCGACCAACCGCGCGGGCACCGTGCGGATCCGGATGCCGGAGGAGCTGCGGGAGCGGCTCGACGAGCTGGCCCGCGCGCAGGGCATGAGCCTGTTCATGGTGCTGCGCTCGGCGCTGGCGGTGGTGCTGCGCGCCGTCACCGGCGGCCGCGACATCGTCATCGGCACGCCGGTGGCCGGGCGGGCCGACACGCGGCTCGACGACCTGGTCGGCATGTTCGTCAACACCCTGATGCTGCGTTCGGATGTCGACCCCGACCGGACCTTCGCCGATCAGCTTCGCGCCGACCGCGACGGTGAACTGTCCGCGATGTCGCACGCGGAACTGCCGTTCGAGCGCATCGTCGAGGAACTGGGCCGCGGCAACGGTGGACTGCGGCCCCTGCTGCAGGTCGCGCTCACCGTGCAGGACACCACACCGCCCCCTCTCGAACTGCCCGGGCTGCGCCTGCGCGCGGAGGAACTCGATATCGCGGTGGCCAAGTTCGATCTGGAACTGCGGGTGCCCGCCGATAGCGGCGACCTCGAAATGGTCTACGCTGCAGAGCTTTTCGACGAGGACACGGTGTGCACCCTGGCCGAGCGGCTGCTGCTGGTGCTGGAGTCGGTCAGCGCCGACGCCCGCGTCCGGGTGCGCGACATCGACGCGCGCACCGAACTCGAACGCACGCATTTCACCCCGCGCCGTGGCCCGGCCGCCACCCCGCAGTGCAGTCTGGCGAACTACTTCACCGCCACCGCTCACCTGCATCCCCACCGCACCGCGATCCGCAGCGGCGACGAGGAACTCAGCTATGCCGAGCTGGAGCGCTGCTCGAATCGGATCGCCCGCGCCCTGATCACTCGCGGCATCGGCAGCGGCGACCGGGTGGCCATCGGGCTGACCCGCTCGATCGAATCGGTGGCCGCCGCCCTGGCCGTCACCAAAGCCGGTGCGGCGTTCGTCCCCGTCGATCCGAACTATCCGGCCGACCGTGTCCGGCACATGCTCACCGATTCCGGATGTGCGATCGGACTGTCGGTAACCGCGCACCGCGATCGGCTGCGCCGCGCCACCGAGGGCAACGACTCGGCGCCGCGCACCGAGTGGCTGCTGCTCGACGACCCGGTGCTGCGCGCCGAGCTGGACGATCAGGACGAGCGCACCATCACCGACGCCGAACGGCTGCGCACGGTGTGGACAACGGATCTGGCCTACCTGGTCTACACCTCCGGGTCGACCGGAAAACCCAAGGGCGTCGCCGTCAGCCACGCCGGGCTGTCCAACTTCGCCGACGAGATCCGCGAGCGGATGCGCGTCGACCGCGATGCCC
Source organism: Nocardia africana NBRC 100379 (assembly GCF_001612635.1). GTDB lineage: Bacteria > Actinomycetota > Actinomycetes > Mycobacteriales > Mycobacteriaceae > Nocardia > Nocardia africana. Next base: position 139,981 of record NZ_BDAV01000009.1, read on the forward strand.
GCACCCTGCATTTCGCGAGCCCGAGTTTCGACGCCGCCGTCTTGGATCTGCTGCTGGCGATCGGCGCGGGCGCGACCATGGTGATCTGCCCGCCCGATATCTACGGCGGCGACGAACTGGCCGCCTTGATGGATCGTGAGTGCATCAGCCACACGTTCATGACCACGGCCGCGCTGGCCACCATCGACCATCGGCGCTGGCCGCTGCCGCACCTGCGCGCGATCATGGTCGGCGGTGAGGCACTCGGCACCGATCTGGTCGAGCGGTGGGCGCCGGGACGGCTGCTGTTCAACGGATACGGCCCGACCGAGACGACCATCGTGGTCACGATCGCGGGCCCGATCGCGGTCGGTGACCAGGTGACCATCGGCTCGCTGGTGCGCGGGGTGCACGCGGTCGTGCTCGACGAGCGGCTGCGGCCCGTCCCGGTGGGCGTACCAGGCGAGTTGTATCTCGGTGGCCAGTCGGTCGCGCGCGGCTACTTCGACCGTGCGGGTCTGAGCGCGGCGCGTTTCGTCGCCGACCCGTACGGACCCGACGGCGCCCGCATGTATCGCACCGGCGACGTGGTGCGCTGGCGCGCCGACGGCGAGATCGTCTACCTCGGCCGCAGCGATCACCAGGTGAAGCTGCGCGGTTTCCGCATCGAACTCGGGGAGATCACCGAGGTGCTGGCCGCGCATCCGGCGCTGCGTTTCGCTCACACCGAGGTGCGCGACATCGCCGGCACACCGCGGATCGTGTCCTATGTCCAGCCCGCCGAACCCCGCGCCGGACTCGACGTCGAGGCGCTGCGGAGCCATGTCGCCGCGCACCTGCCGGCGCATATGGTGCCCAGCAGCATCACCGTCCTGGACCGGATTCCGCTGACCCCGGTCGGCAAACTCGACCGCGACGCGCTGCCGGAACCGCAGCAGCTCTCCACCGCGGCGCGGGAACCGGGCACCGACACCGAACGCCTGGTCGCGCGGGTCATGGCCGAGCTGATCGGCGCCGAATCCGTCGGAGCCGATGACAACTTCTTCGACATCGGCGGAAACTCGCTGCGGGCAACGCAATTGGTGGCCCGGCTCGGCGACGCCACTGGGGTGCGGGTTCAGGTGCGTTCGGTGTTCGGCGCCCCGACCGTCGCCGAACTCGCCGCTCTGCTCGACGGCGGCGCCCGCGACGGCCGCCACGGCCCGGCTCTGACCCGGCGGGAGCGCCCGGCGCGGGTGCCGCTGTCGGCGGCGCAGCGGCGGCTGTGGTTCCTCAACCGGTTCAACGCCTCCTCGGCCGAGGATCTGTCCGGCGTCTACAACGTGCCGGTCGCGCTGCGGATGCGTGGCGCGCTGGATGTGGCGGCGCTGCACGCGGCGCTGCATGCGGTGCAGCGGCGTCACGAAACGCTGCGCACGGTCTTCCCGGAGGTCGAGGGCGAGCCGTACCAGCGGGTGCTCGCACCCGGCGAGGCCGCGGTGGCGCTGCCGGTGGTCGACGTCGACGAGGGCGAAATCATCGGCACCGTACGGACTTTCGCGGCGGCCGGATTCGATCTCGCCTCCACCGCACCGCTGCGCGCGCAGCTGCTGCGGATCGCCGCCGACGATCACGTGCTGGTGCTGGTGGTCCACCACATCGCCATGGACGGCTGGTCGCTGGAGCCGCTGGCCGCCGATATCGCGGGTGCGTACCGGTCGTATGCGGCCGGGGCGGCACCGGAATGGGCCGAGCTGCCCGTCCAGTACGCCGATTACACGCTGTGGCTGCAGGACACGCTGGGCGCCGAGGACGATCCGGAATCGCCGATCAGCCGCCAGCTCGACTACTGGCGCGAGGCACTGGACGGCATTCCCGAACTGCTGCCGCTGCCCACCGACCGGCGCCGCCCGGCGACGCCGAGCTACCGCGGCGGCACGGTGGACTGCGTGCTCGACGGCGATACACACCGTGAACTCCAGGTCGTCGCCGCCCGCCACGGCGTGACCATGTTCATGGTGCTGCACGCCGCGCTGGCCTCGCTGCTGCACCGAATCAGCGCCGAGCACGACATCACCGTCGGCACGCCGATCGCCGGACGTGGACAGCAGGCCCTGGACGCCATGGTCGGCATGTTCGTCGGCACCCTGGTCCTGCGCACGCCGGTGAGCGGTGCGCAAACCTTCGCCGATCTGCTGCGCGCGGTCCGCGACACCGACCTCGAGGCCTTCGCGCATGCGGATGTGCCGTTCGAGCGGCTGGTCGAAGTGCTCAATCCGGCGCGTTCCCAGGCCCATCACCCGATGTTCCAGGTCATGCTGTCGGTGCGGAATCAGCCGGTGCGCAGCCTGGAACTGCCGGAGCTGACGATCGAGGCGTGCGACGCCGATCCGGGGATCGCGAAATTCGATCTGCAGTTCACCCTCACCGAATCGTGGACCGAGCAGCGCGAACCGGCCGGGATCACCGTCTCGGTCAATTTCGCCCGGGACCTGTTCGACGACACCAGTGCCGCTCGCCTCGGCGCTCGCTTCGCCCGGTTGCTGCAGGCCGCGGCCGCGAATCCGGAACTGCCGGTGGGTGATCTGGAACTGCTCGACCCCACCGAATGGTCGACGCTGGCCCCGGTGCGGGGTGCGCTCGCCGGCCGGCCGGGGACGCTGCCGGAGGTCTTCGCCGCCGCGGTGGCCGTCGATCCGCGGGCGATCGCCCTGCGCACCGAAGACGCCGAGATCAGCTACGGTGCGCTGGACCGGTGGACCAACCGCCTTGCCCGGGTGCTGATCTCACTCGGTGTCGGACCGGAAATGCTTGTCGCCCTGGGTATTCCGCGGTCGATGGAGTCGGTGGCGACGACACTGGCAGTGGCCAAGGCCGGTGCCGCGTTCGTGCCGGTCGACCCGAACTATCCCGAACACCGCATCGCCCACATGCTCACCGATTCCGGTACCACGCTGGGCATCACGCTCGCCGCCCACCTCGATCGGATGCCCGCGGGCGCCGAATGGACCGTCCTGGACGCACCGGACCTGCAGGAGCGCGTGCAGCGCGCCTCCGATGCGCCGATCGCCCCGCACGAGCGGCTGGGCCGGCTGCGGATCGAGAACCCGGCCTACGTCATCTACACCTCCGGCTCGACCGGCACCCCGAAGGGGGTGGTGGTCACCCACGGCGGACTGTCGAACTTCGCCGCCGAAACCGCCGAGCGCTTCGACGTGCGGCCCGACAGCCGGGTGCTGCACTTCGCCACCCCCAGCTTCGACGCGGCGATGCTCGATCTGCTGTTCGCCCTGGGTGGGGCGGCGACGCTGGTCATCGCCCCGACCGGGGTGTACGGCGGTGCGGATCTGGCACGGCTGCTGGCCGAGGAGGACATCACCCACGCGTTCATCACCACCGCCGCGCTCGGCACGGTGGACCCGGCCGGTCTCGACTCGTTCCGGCACGTGCTCGTCGGTGGCGAGGCGCTGCCGCCGGAGCTGGTGGCGCGGTGGGCGCCCGGCCGCAACCTGCACAACGTCTACGGACCGACCGAAACGACCATCGTGACGCTGATGGCCCCGCCGATCGCACCGGGTGCGCCGATCACCATCGGCGAGCCGATTCGCGGTGTGCACGCGGTGGTGCTGGATTCGCGGCTGCATCCGGCCCCGGCCGGTGTCGTCGGTGAGCTGTACCTGTCGGGTCCGGCGCTGGCGCGCGGGTACCACAACCGCACCGGACTCAGCGCCGGGCGGTTCGTGGCCAATCCGTTCGGCAAGCCCGGCGAACGCATGTACCGCACAGGCGATCTCGTGCGCTGGGTGCAGCGCGGTGGCCGCTTCGAACTCGAGTACGTGGGCCGCACCGACCACCAGGTCAAGATTCGCGGTTTCCGGATCGAACTCGGTGAGATCGACGCGGCGCTGTATCGCCACGAGCAGATCGAGTGGGCCACCACGATCGGCCACCGGACCGCCGCGGGCGCCACCGCGCTGGTGTCGTATGTGAAGCCGCGCACCGGCACGAATCCGACGGCGGCCCGGTTGCGCGCTCATGTGGCCGGCCTGGTGCCGAGTTATATGGTGCCGCAATCGATCATGCTGCTCGAGTCGGTGCCGCTGAGTCCGGTGGGCAAGCTGGACCGCAAGGCGCTGCCCGAACCGGTGTTCGCGGCCGAGCAGGGCTACCGTGCGCCGTCGGGGCCGATGGAGACGGCCGTGTGCGCCGCCTTCGCCGAAGTGCTGGGAGCCGACACGGTCGGCGCCGACGACGGGTTCTTCGATCTGGGCGGCAACTCGCTGCTGGCGACGAAGGTGGTGGCGCAGCTGCGTTCGGCGGGGATCGAGATGCCGGTGCAGCTGATGTTCGCCGAATCCACTCCCGCCGGTATCGCCCGGCAGCTGGCGGCCTCCGGCGAGGATGTGCTGGCGGTCGCGATGCAGCCGCTGCTGCCGATCCGACCGGCCGCCGAGTCCACGCTGCCGCCGCTGTTCTGCGTGCATCCGGCGATCGGCCTGTCGTGGTGCTACGCGGGTCTGCTGGCGCATCTGCCCGCCGACCGTCCGGTCTACGGGCTGCAGGCCCCGCACATCACCGGCGAGCAGCAGCACGACTCGATCCGGGCGGCCGCGAAAGACTATGTCGCGCATATGCGTTCGGTGCAGCCGGAGGGGCCGTACCATCTGCTCGGCTGGTCGCTGGGCGGTTTGATCGCGCACGAGATCGCGGTCCAGCTGCAGGAGACGGGCCAGCGGGTGGCGCTGCTGGCGATGATGGACAGCTACCAGCTCGGCGACCGCTGGCTCGATCAGGCGATGCCGGGCGTGGCCGACATCATCGGCGAATTCGGCAGCGATCTGCTCGGCGGCGACAACGGCATGGACCCGGGCCTGACCCTGGAGGAGGCGGCCGAGCTGCTGCGCGGGCGGCCCGGCCCGTTCGCCGCGCTGACCATGGACCATCTGCAGCGGCTTTACACCGGATACGCCAACGGCCCGGTGCAGGCCAACGGATTCCGGCCGCGGGTCTTCGACGGTGATCTGCTGTTCTTCACCGCCGCCGACGACGAGGTCAATCTCGCCGATCCGGAGCGCTGCGCCGCGGCGTGGGAACCGTTCGTGACGGGTGTGATCGAGGACCGCAAACTGCGCTGCCGGCATTCCGGCATGACGACACCGGAAGCGCTGGCCGTCATCGGCCCGGTGCTGCGGCAACAACTCGAGGCCGCCGCCGGCGGCGACACGGAGGAGACGCTGTGAGTTTGGCAGTGGAAGTCACCGATCTGGTCAAGACCTACGGTAAGGCCCGGGTACTCGACGGCATCGATCTGGAGATCCCGTCGGGGACCGTGATGGGTCTGCTCGGTCCCAACGGCGCCGGAAAGACGACGACGGTCCGGATCGTCACCACCCTGTTGAAACCGACCTCCGGCACCGTCCGGGTCGCCGGTGTCGACGTGGTGCATCATCCGGCGCGGGTGCGCACCCGGATCGGGCTGTCGGGACAGTACGCCGCCGTCGACGAGAACCTGTCCGGGTTCGAGAACCTGCGGATGGTGGCCCGGCTGTACGGCATGGACCACAAGAAGTCCGCCGAGCGCGCGACCGAACTGCTCTCGGCGCTGGGGCTGGAACATGCGGCCGGGCGGCGCGCGGGCACCTATTCCGGTGGTATGGCCCGCCGCCTGGACCTCGCGGGTGCGCTGGTGGCGCGGCCGACGGTGGTGGTGCTCGACGAGCCGACCACCGGCCTGGACCCGCGCGGCCGGCTGGACATGTGGAAGGTGATCGGCGATCTGGTCGACGACGGCACCACCGTGCTGCTGACCACCCAGTATCTGGAGGAGGCCGATCAGCTGGCCGACCGGATCACGGTGATCGACAAGGGCAAGGTGATCGCGCGCGGCTCCGCCGACGAACTGAAGACCTCGATCGGCGGGGACCGGCTCACCGTCACCCTCGCCGAGGGGCAGGACCCGGGCCCGGCGAAATCCGTGCTGAGCGAGGTCGGCCTCGGCGAGCCGATCCACGAGCCGGGCGCCGATCACGTGTCGATCGTGGTCGGCGACGGCACCCGCACCATGGTCGAGGCGTTGCGCCGGCTCGACGACGCCGGCGTGTGCGCGGTGGACGCGGAGGTGACCCGGCCCAGTCTCGACGATGTGTTCCTGTCGCTGACCGGCACGCCCGCCGAGCCGATCGAAGAATCCGAAACCGAAGACGTAGCAGAGGAGATCATGTCGTGAGTACCGTCGAAGCGGCGGTCGCCGAATCGGAGACGGCGCCGGAGCCCACGCAGACCGACGCGGCGGCGACGCGGCCCGACATCGACAGCGACGTCCAGACGATCGCGGCCCCGGTCCGGGTCTTCCGCGACAGCGCGATCATCGCCTACCGCAATCTGCTGACCATCCTGCGGGTGCCGACGCTGCTGGTGACCGCGACGGTCCAGCCGTTGATGTTCGTGTTCCTGTTCGCCTACATCTTCGGGGCGTCGCTGGGCGGCGGCCAATACCGCGAATTCCTGCTGGCCGGCATCTTCACCCAGACGGTGGCCTTCAATGCCGCGTTCACCACCGTGGGCCTGGCCAACGACCTGCAGAAGGGCATCATCGACCGGATGCGCACGCTGCCGATGTCGCGGATGGCGGTGCTGATGGGCCGCACCCTGTCCGACACGATGGTCAACGTGGTGGCGCTGACCGTCATGGTGGCCTGCGGTTATCTGGTCGGATGGCGGATCAACGGGTCGGTGGCCGATGCGGCGCTGGGGTTCGCGATCATTCTGCTGTTCGCGTTCGCGATGTCGTGGGTGGGCGCGCTGACGGGGCTGATCGCGCCGAATGTCGAGGTCGCGCAGAGCGCGGGGCTGATCTGGCTGTTCCCCGTCACGTTCATCTCCTCGGCCTTCATTTCCGCCGAGACGCTGCCCGGCCCGCTGCGCTCGATCGCGGAATGGAATCCGATCACCGCGGTCTCGGCATCCGGGCGCAAACTGTTCGCCAACAGCTCACCGCCGACCTTCGCCGCCCCGCACGGCTGGCCGGTCGACCACTGCGTGGAATACGCGGTGGCGTGTTCGGTGGCGATTCTGGCCGTGGCGGTGCCGCTGGCGTTGCTGCAGTACCGCAAGGTGGCCAGTCACTGACGGTCCCGACAGCCGAAAGTCCCCTCGCACCGGTGGGTGCGAGGGGACTTTCGTTGTGTGTCTCTACCGGCCGCGCCGGGTCTTGAGCAGTTCGAGGCGCTCCTGCAGCAGTTCCTCGAGCTCCTCCTTGGAGCGGCGTTCCAGCAGCATGTCCCAGTGGGTGCGCGGGGGCTTGACCTTCTTGGGTTCCTGGGTGGTGCCCTCGATCAGGATGCCCTCCTGACCGTTACGGCACAGCCAGGTCGGCGGGATTTCGGCGTCGTCGGCGAACGGGACGTCGAACTCCTCGCCGTTGTCGGTCCGGTACCGCGCCACTCGACGTGGTGCCAGGTCGTGGTCGCGGTCCGTCTCGTAGCTCACCGCTCCGAGCCGGCTACCTCGGAGTACGCGATCTGCCATGGTGTGCGGTCCTCTCTGGCCTGTCGGCAACGTTCTACTGGACTATCAACGCGCCGGCGGCCCGATCGGTTCCCGCGACGGTCAACCGGTGTATTTTACGGCTTCGGCCGGGCCCGGCCGTTCCCGGCCCGGCCGGTAGCGGTGATTCGCCGGTTCCGGCGTGGCCCGGGCGCGGGTGCCGGGCGGGCCGCTAAGGTGTCGGGTCATGTCGCGCCGTGTGCTGTCGTCGTGCCTGTGGTGCGGCCGGGAAATCGCCGATACCGAGATCGGCCGCCGCCGCCGTTACTGCCGGCAATCCTGCCGCCAGCGCGCCTACGAACATCGCAAGGGTCTGGAGGGGACCGGCATTCCGGAGGACGCGGTGGTGCTGAGCGCTCAGGAGGCCGCCGATCTCGCCGACCGCTGGTTCGCCGCCCGCTGCGCGGCCGAGGACGTCGCCACCGCCGTCGCCGAGGGCGCCGACCCGTCGGAGCTGGCCGAATTGACCGCCAATCTGGTCGCACTAGCCAAGGACGCCGAACGGCTGCGCTGACCGTGCCGTACGACGGCCGCGGCCGCGCCCACGGTCACCGCGCTCAGTGCGAGGAATGCGAGCATGGTGGTGCGGTCGGGGTGGATCAGCGGTTGCGCCCGCAGCGCCTGCCACAACAGCAGTGCCACCAACCCCGCGTAGCCGAGGCCCAGCACACCGATCAGCCGGGCGCGCACCCGTTCGTCGAGCCAGGGCCGCCGCCGCGCGAGCAAGGCCGCGATCGCGACGGCCGCGAGCAGGAATTGGATGCCGTGCAGTCCCGCGAAATGCGGAATCCGCAGATCGCCGCCGATCGTGCTCCAGTGCGTGATCGGCATGTCGCCCACGCCGTCGCGCACGGGCAGGGCGGCATCGGTCACGGTATGGCCCGCCGCCAGCCGCACCGGACGGCCCTGCGCGTCACGCACCGTCTGCTCGCCGGTGAACCCCATCAGATAGCCGAGCGCCATCCCGGCGACGGCGATGGCGAGCCCGGCGTGCACGGCCCGGCTGGTGGGACGGTCGAGGACGCGCTGGCGGCACAGGATCACCGCGACGACGAGATTCGCGAGGAACAGGCCCGGCACACCGGAGGCGAACACCATCTGGCCGATCGAATTGACCGCGTCGGTTTCGGTGTCGAAGTGGCTGAAGGTGCCGCGCGCGGCCTGTACCACGATGAAACCGACGTCCACGACGCCGGTGACGGCGAAAACGGTTCCCGCCCACCAGGTCACGCGCGCGCCGCGGTGCGGCACCGACAGCAGCCACGCCAGCGTCAGCGTGTAGAGGCAGAAGGCGATCCCGAACTTGCCGGGTTTGAGCCATATCGACTCACCGAGAATGCGGCGATCGTCGAACAGTGCGGCGCACAGACAGCACAGCGTGAGTGCCGCCATCGCCGCCGCGGTACACAGCAACGGCCGGTGCCATCGACGGGCGGGGGAGCTGATGGTGGTCATGAGGCGAAGTGTGCGGGCCGTGATACCCGGCGCGCGTCCCCCGGCCGTACTGTTCGGCTCTCATACTCCGGTACCGGTTCGCCGTCGGCGGAAGGCGAGCTCTGTCACGGGATTTGCGCAGCGCGGTCGGTGGCGGACGGTATCGGCGCGTCGTGCGTTGCAATTCGGAGTCGGCGCGGAAGCGTTCCGGCTACGACTCGGCGGCCGGGAGATAACCGGCGCGTCCAGGGTCGTATACGCCCGCGCGGTGGCTCGGTGAAACCTGGTCGCGGCCTTGGTCTTTCGTGACGCCCACCCGGGAAATCCCCGCGGCGCGGCTCGAGACGGAACCGAAATATGTTCGCTACCAGGCAATTCGGGCGCAGAACAGCGGCGCGGCTTGTCGGACCATCCGAGTAACTTGGCGGTTATCAGCCCCATCGAAAATCTACGGGGCTTCGTATCAAGGGGGCGGAGGGCCATGTCGAACATCGACGAGCGAATCCGGATGGCAGTGGAATGGCTGCGCAGCAGTCAGTTACCGCATCTCGACGGGGGTGCGGGCTGGGGGTGGATCCCCGACGTGCCGCCCAATCCGCAGAACACCGCCGAAGTGGTCTGCATCCTGCACCGGGCGGGGTGCGAAATCCCGCGCGCCGCAAAGGTCGCCATGCTGGTGCGGGCAACGGTCGTGCAACGGCCGATCGGCGACGAATGGTACTTCCGCACCCCGATCGACGTCGCGTGGCGGATCCGCGCCCTGCGCTGCCTCGAGGTCGAGGAGTCCGACCCCGGTCTGGTCGGCGCCGTGCGAAATCTGCTGGACCAGCAGGATTCCGAAACCGGTGGCTGGCGGATGTCGGGTTTCCTTGGCCCGGTGTCGATTACCGCGACCGCGGCCGCGGTCGAGGCGCTGATCGGCGGCGGAGCCTTCGACGGTGAACGCCACCAGGCCATCTCGCGTGGCATCGCCTACCTGGTGTCGTCGATGTTCCAGGAGCCCCGGACGTTGCCGATGTACGCGGCGGCGCACATCGCCGCCGTGCTCGCCCGGCCGGAGATCGTCCGGATCGGTGACAAGCGCGCCGAGCGGGCGTGTGAGCTGGCGGTCAAGCGACTGCTGACCGGACTGCGCCGCGGTGAGTGCGATATCGAGACCGAGATCTTCCGCCGTGACGATCTCGTCGACACCTGGCGTCACCTCACCTTGCACCTGGCGGTCGGGGCCGTGATCGCGGCCGACAGCCGCACCATCTTCGACCCGGCCGTGCGGGCGGCGATCGTCGCGCTGCTGGATATGCAGGAGATGGACGCACTGGCCATCTATCGGGGCGGATTCCGCATCTCGGACGAGGGGCCGGTCACCTCCTATGCCACCACTCAGGCGCTGGAGGCGTTGCTGCAGGTGCGTCCGGCGATCAACGAGCGGGTGAATCCGGCGAAGGTGTACGACGAGATCTGCCGGGTCGACGGCGCCCATCGCACCGACCCGCAGGCGATCGCGACGCTGGGCCGCCATCGCATGCTGATGAATTCGACTGCGGGACAAGCGTCGCTGGTACTGGCGGTGTCGGCCGGGGCGACGGTGTTCGCGCTGGCGGTCGGTTTCCACACCGTATTCGGCACCGTCGGCAGTCGCGCGCTGGTGGTGTGGGGGACGGTGCTCGTCGCGGTGGGTGCGTATTGCGGTCTGGCGACGCGCTTTCCGCGACTACCGAAGCGGCGGGTGGCGAGTGCGGTATTCGCCGCGTTCACCGCATTGGTCATGCCGGTGGTCACCTATCTGCTCGCCTGAGCCGATGCGCGGCCCGCTCGTGCTCATGGTCGCGGTGACCTGTCTGTGGGGTACTTCCAGTGCCCTGCTGGCATCGCTGGCCGCTCCCACCACCGCGGGCCTGGTGGCCCTCGGCGGAGCGGTGCCGCTGCTGGTGTGGGCGCGGCTGCGTGGACAGCACCCGTGGACGACGCTGACCGCCCATCCGGCGCTGTACTTGCGGCTGGGCGGGCTGGAGGCCGCGAATCTGGCGCTGTACGTGGCGGCGCTGCGGATCGGGCCACTGCCGGTGGTGGTCGCGCTGCACCTGACCGCGCCGGTCCTCATCATCGCCGCCGCACTGGTCCGCGGCCGGCGAGCGCCGACGTTGCCGGTATTGCTCGAACTGCTGCTGGTCGCGGCGGCGATCTGGCTGGTCGCCCGGCGGCACCCGGGCGGCGACGCGCAGATCGCGGCGCTGACCGGATGCGCCCTGGCGCTGGGCAGTGCGGCATGTGTGGCGATGCTGGTCAGTGTCGTCGCCCGGCACTCGGGACCGGATCACACGATCACCTCGGCGGCGTTGCAGTTGCTGTTCGGCGGCATCGCGAGCAGCCCATTGCTGGCGCTGGATCCACCGTCCGGACGGGTGGCGGCCGAGCTGGCCGCGGTGGGCGCCACCCTGCTCGGACCCGGATTCGCGCTCTACTGGCAGGCGCTGCGGCGATTGAGCGCGGCCACCGCCAGCGTCATCGGGCTCAACGAGGCGGTGGTGGCCACCCTGGTGGGTGCGGTGGCCACCCGCAGCGTGCCCACCGCGGCGACCGCCGCCGCGGGGTTGCTCATTCTGATCGCGGCCGGGCTAGAGCAGCGATCGGCGCCGCGACATCGCGTGCCGCCCTGACGAATTCGGTGCAGGTCGCCGGATCCTTGTCACCCCGGCCGTCGTCGACGCCGGAATTGACATCGACCCACGACGGCCGGACGGCATCGATCGCGGCGGTGACGTTGTGCGGGTTGAGGCCACCGGCGAGCATCACCGGGAAGGCCGGGGTGTCGAACAGTTCGACGATGCGCGCGCTGATCGACCAGTCGTGGGTGCGCCCGGTCCCGCCGAGGCGGTCGGTGGAGCGCGAATCCAGCACGAGCCCATCGCAATCCGGCGCCGCGCGCTCGGCGGCGACGATCGCCTCCGGGCCGGTGACGTGGACCGCGCGGATCACTCGCCGCCCGCCCGCACGGCGCCGCACCGCGCGCGCGGTGTCGTGGGAGATCAGGCCGTGCAGCTGGATGCAGTCGACGCCGATCCGGTCGGCCAGGCGCAACACCTCGGCCGCATCGGTGAGATGGGTGACCAGTACGCGTTCCATCGAGGAGGGCGCCAGCCGGGACAATCGGTGTGCCGATTCCGGGTCGAGTTCGTCTTCGCTGAAATGCGTCGTGCCCGAAATGAATCCGGCCGCGTCCGCATCGGCGGCGACGACGGCCCGGAGATCGGACTCGCTACGGATACCGCAGATTTTCGTTCGGACGGTGATCATCGGCACACGATACTGCCCGAATGTGTCCTGTCCGGTGGTTCGTGGCGATTACCACGATCTCCGCCGTCGCGGCGGCGTGTTCAGCCGACGCGGCGATAGGCGGTGCCGCGCCGGTCGGCCTCGGCCCAGCGGCGGCGGTCCAGTTGCGTGTCGACGGCCTCCACGACATCGGGGACGGTGATCTGCAGCAGCCCCGGATCGGGGGTGTCGCTGTCGCGATCGCCGGTGCGGCCCGCCCACAGCGCGATGTGGCGGCCGGACAGATGCGGCGGCGGCCCGCTGTGGCCGGGCGCGGTGGGACCGAACAGCGCGACGGTGCGGGTGCCGAAGGCGGTCGCCAGGTGGGCGACACCGGTGTCGCCGCACACCACCAGCGCGGCCTCGGCGACAGTGGCCGCCAATTCGATGAGATTCTGTTGTCCGGCCAGGACGTGGTCGTGTGAGAGCCCGGCGCGTGCGGCGATGCCGAGGGCGAGGTCGCGTTCGAATTCGTCACCGGTCACCACGACCTCGCGGCCCTGCACCAGCAGATGCCGGATCACCGCGGCGAATCGTTCACCGGGCCAGCGGCGGGCGGGCGCTCCGGCGCCGACGTGCACGACCACGCAGTCGCGGTGACTGGTGGTGGCCACCGGCGGCACCAAGCCGAGATTGCGGCGATCGGCGCTGATTCCGGCCGATTCCAGCAGATGACACCAGCGGTCGATGTCGTGCATGTCGGCTTGCCATTCGGGGCCGTCGAGATCGGGGAAGGCGGCATTGCGGTAGGTGAGCAGCCGGGCGGGTTCGGTGCGGGCCAGTTCGACGATGCCCTCGGCTCCCGAGCCCTGCAGGTTCACCGCCAGCGCGGGCGGCGCGCCGTCCCAGCGCATGGTGTGCGGGTCGGCGGCCGCGACCATTTCGTCGACCGAGGTGATCAGGTCGACGATGGGTTTGAGCCGGTGCGGTGCGGCCAGCACGATGTGATCGCGTGGCCTCGCCCGGCGCAGCGCACGAAGAGCCGGGACCGCGGTGAGAAGATCACCCAGTCCACGTGCGCGCAGCACGAGTACAACCGCCACCCTCTTCTCCTAGCCATCACCGAGCGACCCAGCAGTCCCGACCCACTCGATTTCGCACCGTTGCCGCGGCACGACCGAAGAGAGCCACCTGAGGATGACTACCCGAGGCGATCCGGCGTGAAACGCGCGTATTTCCGCCGGGTCCGCGCCGGTGCTGTCGACGGCGGCGGGGGAACCGGTAACCTGAGCGACGGTCGGGCCGAAACAAACTGGAGGATTTCATGATTCGCACCGCTGGACTCATCACCGCCACTGTGGCGGCGGGCGCGTTCGCAGTGCTCGGCGCCGGTGCCGCGCAGGCCGCGCAGGGCACCGTCACCGTCAACGGGCAGATCTACAACAACCCGACCGGTTGCATCGAACCGCACGCCTACCAGCTCACCGTCGGCAACAGCACCGACAAGGTGATCGAGGTGCACGCCGGGCGGGGATGCACCGGACCGGTGATCGGCAAGGTCGACCCGGCCGGCATCACCATGGTGCCGCGCGGCAGTCTGCTGATCGTCGAATGATTCTCCCGCTCCGCCCCGCGTCCGAGCTCGGGCGCGGGGCGGAGCCGTGTCTGCGCACGGTAGGTAACGGCACCGTGCACGGTGGTCCCGTGAGAACGCCTGCGGCGGTGCGATATCCGGGTGCTACCGGCGGGAGCAGTCCTACTACGCCGTGTCGTTGAATCGATGCGGATGATCTACGCTGTGAGCCATGACAGTGGTCTACAACCTGGTGGTCATCGCCCACCTGCTCGGTCTCGCCGCGGTGATCGGCGGATATGCCGCCGGCCGGCCGGCGGTGTCGCAGGTGATGCTCTGGGGTGCGCGAGCACAGATCGTCACGGGTCTGATTCTGGTCGGCATGGCCGACAGCATCGATTCGCTCGACAAGAATCTAGACATGGCCAAGATCGTGGTGAAACTGGTCATCGCGGTCGCCGTGGCCGGCCTCGCCGAGATCGCGCACGCGGATGCCAAGCGTGGCAAGACCATTGCCTGGATGGCCGACGCCGCCGGACTGCTCGCCATCGCCAACGTGTTCGTCGCCGTGCTGTGGCACTGAGCCCCGAGTCCGGGCTGTGGCTTTGAGCCCCGAGTCCGGGCTGTGGCATTGAGCCCCGAGTCCGGGCTGTGGCATTGAGCCACCAGGCCGAGCGGTCACAGTGAGCCGCAGTGCATTCGATGCGGTCCGGCAGTCGCTGCCGGACCGCATCGAATGCCCGCGCGACGGCAGGCTCAGCCCTCCAGCAGGGTTTGGCCGATGTAGCCCTGCGCGTCGGTGATTCCCGGCGGAATCACGAACACCGCGGACCCGACGGGTGTGGTCCAGGTGTTGAGGGCGTCGAATTCGGCGAGGCGGCGCTGCACCGGCAGATACTGCGCCGCGATATCGCGCTGGTAGGCGGCGAACAACAGCCCCGAATTCGAGGTGGTCCCGGGCGCGGGGGCATCGTCGTAGTTGTAGCCGCGCCGCAGGAAACGCTCGCCGTCGCTGGTGTGGTGCGCCCGGGCGATATGCGCCGAGGGCGGTATGACCGGGATGCCGTGGGCGTCCACGGCCGCGAAATCCGGATTATCGGATTCGCGGGTCCCGGTCAGTGGCGCCCCGGTCGCGATGCGCCGGCCCACGGTCAGTTCCCGCCCCTCGGGGTCGAGTTCGTCCCAGGTGTCCAGATTCATCGCGATCCGGCGCAGCACCATCGACGTTCCGCCGCGCAGCCACGGCAGCGCCGCGCCGTCGTCCCATACCAGCCGATCGAAATCGGCTCCGGGAGCGATGTTGACCGTGCCGTCGACCTGACCCATCAGATTGCGCATCGTCTGCCCGGCAGCGGCGTTGCGGAATCCGCGCTGGGTCCAGCGCACGGTCACCAGCGAGGTCACGCTGCGCGACAGCGCCCGCACCGCGTGCGCCACCGTCGTCGCCTCGTCCGCGCAGATCTGCAGGAGCAGGTCCCCCGCACAGAAGGCGGGGTCGAGCCGGTCGATGGTGAAGCCGGGCAGGGGGGTGAGCCAGTGCGGCCGCGCGGATTCGAGCCCCGCCACGGTGAACAGTCGCGGGCCGAATCCGACGGTCACGGTCAGCCGGGCGGGCCGGTGAGCCAGTTCCGGTTCGGTATCGGCCAGCGTCGGCTCACCGGCCGCGAGCCGTGCCGCGTCCCCGGACCAGATGCGCAGCAATCCCACGAGGTCGGCGCGGGCGGTGCCCGGCCGCAGATCGAAGGCCACGAACGCCGCGTGCTGCTGCGGCGCGGTCGCGACGCCGCCCTGGTGCGGTCCGTAGAACGGTTCGCGGGCGGTCCCCGGGTCGGCGGTCTCGGTGTGGCGGGCCCAGCGTTCGGCGCCGAGGGTGAGCCCCGCGACCCCCGCCGCACCCGCCGCGGCAGCACTGCCGCCGAGCAATCGGCGCCGCGACAGCCGCTCAGCCACCGTGGGCGGCCGTCGTCGGTGAGTAGTTCTCCTGATTGCCCGCGAAGTCACGCACCTGGGCGGTGAAGGTGGTGCTGGTGCCGTCGGCGAACTTCACCGTGATCGGTGTCTGCGTCCCGGTGCGCAGCGGAGCCTTCAGATCGATGAACATCAGATGGTCGCCACCCGGCGTGAGCTTCGCGTTGCCGTGTGCGGGGATCACCAGTCCACCGGCCTTGGGCCGCATCATGGACGTGCCGTTCGACTGGACCACCTCGTGGATCTCCATGCGCGCCGACGCCGGGCTGGTCGCGTCGACGATGCGGATCTCGTGGTCGCTGTTGTTGGCGACATTCGCGAACGCCGCCGACATCCCCGCATCGGCGGCCTTGATCCACTGATCGTTCACGGTCACCGAGTTGGCGTCCGCCGCAGGGGATGTGCCGCCGGACGAACATCCGGCCAGCAGCAGCGGGATCGAGGCCGCGGCGGTGATCAGCAGACCCGCGGACCGGTGCCGGCGCACGGACGCGGCCATGCGGCGGGACGGCCGGGTCGCCCGGCGAGGACCGCGGTCACCCGAGGCGAGGGCAGAACGCCCGGTGTGGGGGAGAGAGGACATTGGTGAACTCCATTGCATGAGAAGGGTTGTCATCGAGCAGGCGGCACGTCGTGGCGGGCACTCACCGCGACGGGCGCTCGTCACACCGTCGAACCACGCCTTGCGCGGCATACGGGGTGAGCGAGGCTTACCGGGTGCCGGGTATTCGCTCGTTGCTGCGTGCCAGGGGAGAGTGCGACCTCGGCGATCGCAGGAATCAGCCGCTCGCAAGCCGTTCGGCGTATCCGATCGATCCGGGACGCCTCGGAAACCGCAGCCGGCCGGAACCGCACTGCGCGATCCGCGGTGGGCCACGGCCGCCACAGCGGTGACGGTGGCCGGCAACGCGGACGCGCCGACGTCGGCCCGATGCACGACAGCTCGAGCGACCACTTCCACACAGCAGCGGGAGCCGTCCCACGTGTCGTGCGGTCATGGTCGATTCGGAGAGCTGCATCCCCGACAGCCGACTGCCGACCGGCAATGTGCCGGTATGGCCCACGGGCGCGGCGGTACGTGCTGTGCGCGCCGTGGTGACAGCTCTCGAGAACTATGGGCACATCCGGCGGCTCAGCCGTTGCCCGCCATCCATGGTCCGGACGCGAACCGGCCTGGACGCGTCTACCGGTGTGCCGATATCACGCCCACACGCGGTGCGAGGCAGCGAACGAGCGTGAGACTCGGCGGCCCGCGCCGCCCGGTGCCGGAAGCCAGCACGAGCCGCCGCGGCGCGGTCACCGTATCCGGCACCGAGACGACGACCGGAGCGCCGGAGCTTCCGAGGATGGGCGTAATCGCGCCGACCACGCGGCGAATCAGTGAAACCGCGCGTCGCAGTGTGGTTTCCGCGCCGCGGACGAGGACCGCCCCGACCACCGTCGCCGCGAGATGCGCGACCAGCATGGGCGCGGTGATCAGCACGTCGTGGCAGTGCGGTGACAGCGACAGCGCCAGATGGCCGATCGCCTGACCGACCGCGAGCAGGCCCATCAGCCGGAACAGCCCGGTGCGGGTATGGGCGGCGAGGCAGCCGATCGCGGTGCTAGCGGCGATCAGCATCATGATCGCCGCGGAGCCCGGCACCACCGCGCCACCACCGAGGGCGTGCGCGGCGATACTCACCGTGCCCGCGGCGGCGCCGACGCAGCCACCACGCAGTTGCGTGGAAGGGTCGGCCGTTGCGCGCACGAGATCATGATATCGGTGCTCGCCCGCGGGCTCGGCCGCCAGGTCCATCGCTGTCCACCGGGCGTGATGCCCGTCACCGCGCGGGGTTTCGGCCGGGTGGGGTCAGAGGATCTCCAGCTCGGCTTCGCGCAGATCCTCGGGAAAGACGAACCGCCGCAACGCCCAGAACCGGAAGGCCATCGCCAGCAACACGCCCAGGATCTGCCCGGTGATGAAGTTGGACACCGCCTGGGTGAATGTGCTCACGTGCGGCACCCGGATGTCGAAGACGTACAGCGAGACAGCCTGCGGAATGAGGGTCACGCCGACCGCGAGCGCGCTGACGGCGAAGAACAGCGCCGCCTCGTGGCTGCGCTGACGCCCACCCCGAGTGTTGAACGACCATTCCCGGTTCAGGATGTAGGAGACGATCGTCGCGATCAGCACGCCGAACGCGCGCGCGGTCAGCGGCTTGTCCTGCAGCACGGTCAGCTTGAGCGCGTACACCACTCCGGTATCCACGAACCAGGTGATCGCGCCGACGACGGCGAATTTCATCAGCTCCCGATGGGCGAGCAACAGTGCGCGCCAACGTTCGGGCAGCCGGTCCAGTCCAGCCTGCACCAACGACACGCACTCCACCCTAACCGTGAGCCGGGCGCCGGGCATCCGGACAGCGATCATGACCCGCGAGGTAATCGTCGCGGCGACCGGGGCCGCATACGATCGGGCAGGTGCCGACCCATACTGCCGGGGATCTGCTGCGCCACTGGCGTCGCACCCGCCGCCTCAGCCAGCTGGAGCTGGCCGGGCGCGCCGAAACCTCGACCCGTCACCTCAGCTTCGTCGAAACCGGCCGGTCCACGCCGAGCCGCCAGCTGATCCTGCACCTCAGCGAGGAGCTCGACATCCCGCTGCGCGAACGCAATCGGATGTTGCTGGCCGCCGGCTACGCCCCGGTCTACGCCGAACCCGGATTGGATACCCCCACCATGGCCCCCGTCCGCACCGCGATGCGGCAGATCCTCACCGGTTACGAGCCGTATCCGGCGTTGGCCGTGGACGCCCAGTGGAACATGGTCGACGCCAATTCCGGTGTCGCCCTGTTCCTCGACGGCATTCGCGCCGATCTGCTCACTCCGCCCGTCAACGCGCTGCGGCTGAGCCTGCATCCCGAGGGGCTGGCACCGCGCATCCTGAATCTCGCGCAGTGGCGCGGACATCTGTTCGAACGCGTCGATCGCCAGATCGAGGCCACCGGCTCGGCCGATCTCGCCGCGCTACGCACCGAACTGCTCGAATATCCCGGCGGCCGCGACGATCCCGGCCTGCCCGAACCGGATCAGGCCGTCGTCCCGCTGCGCCTGCGCCACCACGACCCGGAGCGCGGGGACATCGAACTCGATTTCATCAGCACCATGACCATCTTCGGCAGCCCGATGAACGTCACCGTCGCCGAACTCGCGATCGAGTCGTTTCTGCCCGCGAGCCCGGAGACCGCCGAATTCCTGCGCGGCCGTTCACATATCGAGTAGATGCGGCAGCCCGGCCCGATAGCGGTCGGCGTCGATGCGCTTGAACGGCTCCAGTTCGGGCGGTGCGTACATCGGGAACACCGCCGCCCGCGGCGCCGCGTCACCGGCGGCGTCGAGCATCGCGTTGGCCGCCTTGCGTCCCGCCTCGCAGGCACCTTCCATCGTCGCCAGATCGATGCCGGTACGGACGTGGTCGCCGCAGAAGAACACGTTGCCGATCGCCGAATGCGCCTCCGGGCGGTGATCCCAGGAGCCGACGGTGTTCACCAGCAGCGGAGTGTCGTTGCGGTTGCCGCCCTCCTCGAAATGCACGCCAGGATCGACGAACCACGAATGCAGGTCGTCGTCGCGCAGCCAGCCGGTGCCGGTGTTGAGCCAGCGTTTCAGCTGCGTCCATACCTCCTGTACCACTTCGTCTTTCGAGCACTGCTTGGCCGGTTTGCCGAACAGGATGCCGGGGGTGTCCCAGTCCGACACGTCCGCGGACAGGCATTCCACCACCGTCCCGTCGCCGTAGCGGGCCGCGAAATCGCCCCGCCACATCGGCGCCTGCCGCAGTGCGGTGATCGCCCACGGCGAGCCGAGGGCCGCGATATGTCCTTCCGGCACGCCGGTGGGTTGCCGCAGGTAGAACTGGACGCCGACCATCCAGTCCAGCACCAGTTCCCGCATCCCGGCCAGCGCCGGGTCGGCGGCGAGAATGTCGTCGTCGAGGATCGTCGCCGCGCGGTCGGCCGGCATCGCGCATACGTACCAATCCGCCTGCACCGCACGCCCGCCCACGTTCGCGCCGCTGATCCGGTCGCCGGACAGGCGCAGGCGCGTCAGGCCCGCGCCGGTGACGAAGCGGACTCCCAGTCCGGACAGATGCGTCACCCACGGATCGATCCACGCCTCGTTGGTGGGGCCGTTCAGAATCCGGTCCACGCCGCCGCGGTAGTGTGGCGCGATCCCGGCGCCCGCGAAAACCAGTGCCTCCCCGATGGTTCCGATGGTGCGCGCGGAACTGGTCTCCGACTTCGCCGCCACCGTGATCCGGGTCAGCGCCCGCGCGAGATAGTCCCGATAGGCCTGCGACTTACCGTTGGCACCCACCGCGTCCACCCACGATCGGTACTCCCATTCGCCGAAGCGGCGTTCGGGGGAGCTGGTGAACCACATCATCATCCGGTCGCCGAAGAACGCCAGTTCCTGGGGCGGCAACTGCGGGACGAAGCCGAATCCCGCGACGAGTGAGTTGCGGATGCGTTCGGGGTTCAGTTCGCGCAGCCCGGCGATCTCGGTCGGCACCGTGACCGGCGGCAGATCCGGAAATCCGGCGACCGTGGATTCCACCCGGATCAGATTTCCGGCCACGCCGTTGGCGTTGCCCGGGAACGGTATTCGCGCCATCGTGTCCGGCACGTGCTGGTAGCAGCCCGGGAAGAACCGGAAGCCGTGTTCGCCCGGCAGATCCGCGCGTCCGCCCGCCCCGGTGCCGGGCACGCTCATGCTGCGCGCCTTTCCGCCGAGCGCGGTCGGCTCGTACACCGTGACCGCGTAGCCGCGTTCGGCCAGTTCGTGGGCCGCGGTCAACCCGGACACGCCCCCGCCGAACACCGCCACCGTGCGCCCCGGGTTCACCTGGCGGCGAGCGGGGTTGGCGCGTGCCGCCACCGTTGCCCATGCGCCGCTGGTCGCGAGGGCCGCGCCCGCCACCGCCGCGCCCCGCAGCAACTGCCGCCTGCCGAATCCACCCGCATTGTCCCGACCGGTCATGTCCACTCCTCGAATCAGCGAGCGGGACCGGCCCTGCGTCGATCCCGAAGCCCGAAAGTCTCTGCCTGCGAATCCGTTTCACCGAGGTCCGGCAGTTTCGAGGGCCCGCCGGCCGGCCCGCCCCTTACTTGCGCACTGCCCTGGGCCACCGCGACCAGGCCGAACCCCACCGCGCCGCCTGGCGTTCCCGCCAGTCCTGCGCGGTGTCGCACACCTCGCGAATCACGGTGTCCACCACCGCGGTCGCCGGTGCGTGGGCCAGTGCCTGCATCGCGAACTTCGCCGCGCGCGCCGGGGTCAGCAGTTCGTCGGGGGTGCGCGCGCGGGTCATCACATCCAGCGCGAGGCCGGCCAGGTGCGGGTCGGCCGCACCGGCGCGGTACAGCTGCGCCTCGAGCGGTGTCATCTCGGTGCCGCGGGCGAGCCGGTTGGTCCACTGGTACATGGGCAGGCAGTCCTGTTCCCGCCGGTGCTCCCATCGGGTCAGTGCCTGGTCCAGTGCGGACGGGTCGTCGAGTACCGGGGCCGCGTATTCGCCCAGCAGCCGCCCGTAGCGCATCGCATCGCGCATGCCCTGCGCTGTGACCGGATCCTTGAAATGGCCGGCGTCGCCGGGCAGCGCCCAGCCCGGACCGCTGGAGCGGCGGAAGTAGGAGACGATGTCGGTGGCCGAGCGCACGCGCCCGATCGGCTCGCAATCGGCCAGTCGCGCGGCGAGTTCCGGGATCGCGGCCACCATGTCGCGGTAGCGCTGCTCGGTCTGCCCGGCGGTGCGCGGTCCGCGCGTGACCGGCGGCTGAATCAGCGACAACACCGCACCGTCCTCGCACGGGAATGCTGTTCCCAGAAGATCCCCGGCCCGCCATTGCGCCGCCGTCGTCCGCCATTCCGGGCGGCCGTCGCGCCAGTAGGCGAAGTAGCACGCCCGCCCACTGGCCTTGCTGCGGTACGGATCGAGGGCGCCGGTCAGCCGCGCCACCGTGGAACGCCGCCCGTCCGCGCCGACGACCAGGCGGGCCCTGATCTCGTGGGTGGCCCCCGCGCGATCGACGGCGCGCACGCCGGCGACCCGGCCGCCGTCGCGGATCAGCTCGGTGACCCGCATCGATTCGTGCACGGTGGCGCCGGCGGCGCGGGCGGTGGCGACGAGGGCCGCGTCGAATCCGATGCGCCGCACGCACATCGCGTAGTCGATGCCTTTCACGGCGGTGAACGGCGCCCGGACCACCTGGCCCGCGCCGGCGGCGAACGCGATCCGCAACGGTGGCGCGCCGAGCGCCAGGACCCGATCCAACGCGCCCAGCGCCGCCACCTCGGCGATGCCCGCCGGCCACAGCAGGTGGGTCGAGAGGGTGTCGGAGGGAAACCGGGCCGAGTCCACGACGACGACGCGCCGCCCCGCGCGGGCGAAGGTGATGGCCGCGGCCGAACCCGCGCAACGGGCACCGACGACCACCACGTCGGCGAAATCGATGACAGCGCAGTCGTTTTCGCGGAACGCTCGGTCGTGTTCCGGAAGGCCCCGGGCGGTCGCGTGGGTGTCCGAATCGGTCGGCGAAGAGTCGGCAGGTTCGTCGGTAGGCATCGGCGCCGCCTTCCGGGTCACTATGTTCGGACACTATGTCCTAATGAGAGGATGAAGCTGCCTCTCTCGCATTGTCAATATGTTTGGACCGATTGTTCGCGGCTATTACCGACGCTCGAGCCGCCCGCGCCGGTGACACGCCGGATCGCACCCGATCCGGTCACCTCCGCGATGATCACCGGAAGGCGTGGCCGCCCGGCCCGATCGACACGACCGTGATGAGGTACCGCGATGGCATTGATGTCACCCCTGGACTCGGCATTCCTGCTGCTGGAATCGCGCGAACATCCCATGCACGTCGGTGGCCTCTCGCTGTTTCGTCCCTCGGACTCACAGACGCGATCGGCACGGCAGTTGTGCGAGGAATTGACCTCGGGCACCGGCCGACTCACCTCGGTGTTCCGGCGCCGGCCCGCGCGGTCGCTGGCGAGTTTCTCCCCGCTGCGGTGGGATCTCGACGACGACGTCGATCTCCACTACCACGTCCGGCTGCTCTCGCTGCCCGCGCCGGGGCGGGTGCGTGAACTGTTGGAACTGGTGTCGATGCTGCACGGATCGCTGCTGGACCGCCATCGTCCGCTCTGGGAGGTCTACATCATCGACGGGCTCGCCGACGGCCGGATCGCCCTGTACACCAAGACACATCACGCGCTGATGGACGGTGTGTCGGCCGTGCGCACCTGGCAGCGGGTCCTCTCGCCCGATCCCGCTGCCCGCGACTGCGTGCCGCCGTGGCGCTCGCCCGGCCGAGGCTCGGGCGCCGGCTCGAACTCGCTGTGGCGCCGCTCGGCCGACGCGGTGCGCGCGGCCGGGCGGATCGGCAGCGCCGTACCCGAATTGCTCTCGGGCGCATACGAAATCGCGCGGGACTATCCCGAACCGCACCCCTTTCGGGCTCCGCACACGATGTTCAATGTCGCCATCACGGGTGCCCGGCGATTCGCCGCGCAGTCCTGGCCGTTGCCGCGGTTGCGCGCGGTCGGTGCGCGTACGGGAGCGACCGTGAACGATGTGGTGCTGGCGATGTGCGCGGGGGCGCTGCGGCGATATCTGCTCGCCGAGCAGGCGCTGCCGGCCGAGCCGCTGATCGCGATGGTGCCGGTCTCGCTGCGCGGCACCGCCGAAACCGCGGCGGGAGAGGGCAATTCGGTGGGTGCGGCACTGTGCGACCTGGCCACCGACGAACCGGACCCGGCCGCGCGACTCGCCCGCATCCACGCCTCGATGACGCGGACCAAGAACACCATGTCGCGGCTGACGCCGCTGCAGATCCTGGGCCTCTCGGCGGTCAATGTGGCAGGACTGGCCACCGCGGCGCTACCGGTCCGGCTGCCGGCGGTCGCGCCGCCGTTCAACATCGTCATCTCCAACGTCCCGGGCGCCGCCGAGCCGCGGTACTGGAACGGCCTGGGTCTGGAAGCGGTGTATCCGGCCTCGATTCCCCTCGACGGACAAGCGGTCAACATCACGACGATCAGTTCCGATGGCGCCATGCATTTCGGCATCGTCGGGTGTCGGCGCAGTGTGCCGCATCTGCAGCGGCTGCTGACCGGACTCGACGAATCCCTCGCCGAACTGGAGTAGCCGGGCTCCGCAGCCGGAAGGCGGCGCGGCCGGGCGCGCCGCGGGCGCCCGTGGTCAGGCGATCCGCGCGGTGCCGGTGAGGGCGTCGGTGGCGGCGGCGAGAATCCGCCGCGCCCGCGGGAAGTCCTGCAGCTGCTCACCCAGCGAATCGAGGACCGGAAACAGCGACTGCGCGGGCACCGCACGCGCGCTCAGCACGCCCGCCGTCCACGTGACGAAGCTGGTGAACAACTCGTCGTCGTCCAGATACAGTGCGGTGGCGAGGAATTCGAGAATCTGCGCGATATCCTCGGCCGTGCGGTCCCGCTGGAATTCGGAATACTCCCGCATCGCGGGAAAGCGGTGCTCGAGCTCTGCCATGGTGGTGGCCAGCAGTTGTGGCGTGCTGCGGGCGATCATGGTGAATTCCTGATCGGTCAGGTGCGGCAGCGTCCGGTGCGGTCGGTCCGGGGGCTGCTGCTCGCGCCGAAGCCCCCGGGCGAGCAGCTCGGCCGCGGTCGCCGCGTCCGGCGCCCAGGCGTCCGCGCCGAGCAGATCCGCATAGCGGCCGTCCGGCCCGAACGCCGCACCGCCCACCAGCACCGGCACCCCGGCCGCCTGACATGCGGTGATCGTGCCGTGCGCCGACGGCAGGCGGGTCGGCAGCGAGGACGACAGCAATACGGCATCGGGGCCGGTGTTGTGCAGGTGCGCGATCAGGTGGCGCGTGGGCACCTGGGCACCCAGAAAATCGACCCGCCAGCCACGCATCCGCAGCACCTCGGCCACCAGCCGCGCGGGCAGGGCATGCCATTCACCGTCCACGCACGCGACCGTGACCCGCCCGGCCGAGGCGGGGTGCGCGGCGGCCGCGTGCAGGGCCAGCGCCGTCACGGCGCGGTCGTTGATCGCGGTGGCGGTGTGCTCGTCGGCGACACTGAGCGTGTTCGCGGCCCATTCCGCACCCACCCGGCGCTGCACCGCCGCGATCACATCGAGCAGAACCGCGTCCGGTTCGAGTCCCGAATCCAGCGCCGCGAGCACGATATCGATCGCCGCACGTTCGTCACGGCCCGTGACCGCCGTCCACAACTCGTCGCGAAAAGCGCAGGGGTCCACGGTGATTCGGCGAGGCGGCTCGGACATGGACGGTGGCTCCTTCGCGGTACGGGTCAGTCGATCACGATGTGCGGGCTGCGCGGCGCGGTGATCGCGACGACTGCGATGTCGTCGTGCTGGTTGCGGCCGACCCACTGGGTGGTGAGCATGTGAATGCGCTCGACCACCGCCTCCGCGGGCATATCCGCACACTGCGCCAGCGCGGCGATCAGACGCTCCTCTCCGAACATGCGCCGGCCCAGCGGTCCGCCGCGGGCCTCGGTCACACCGTCGGTGTAGAGCAGGCAGGTTTCCCCGGGGGCGAGCGAGGTCCGGAACGTCGTGGCGCTGATGTCGGGCAGCGCGCCGACCAATTGCCCACGCGTCTCGGCCGTTTCGACGGTCCCGTCGGCCCGGACGATCAACGGCGGCGGATGCCCGGCGGAGGTCAACCGCAGCAGCACCCGTCCTTCCCGGTGCACTGCCGATGCCAGCACCAGCGTGGCGAATCGGCCGTGGCGCGAGGACATCAGCGCGTTGTTCAGCAGGGTGAGCATGCGCTGATGATCGTCGGCCATCGGCACCAGCGCGTGGATCGTGTTGCGGATCTTGCCGGTCAGCACGGCGGCCTCGAGACCCTTCCCGCAGACATCGCCCAGAACGACGAGCGTTTCCCCGTCCGGTGTCGCCGCGCGATGCACGTCGTAGAAATCTCCGCCGATGATCTCGTGATTCTCCGAAGCCCGGTAGGCGCCGGCCAATTCGATTCCGTAGACGCGGTGCAGCTGCGGTGGCAGCAGCTCGCGAATCAGGATCGCCGTGATGCTGGTCTGCTCGGCATACAGCCGCGCCGCCGACAGCGCGATACCCGCACGGCCGGCGAACAACTGGGCGAAGATCTCGTCGCGCACGTCGAAGATCCGCTCGCCCGAACGGCGCAGCAGTACCAGCGCCCCGGCCGAAACCCCGTGGCCGGGAAGGGGAGTCACGATCACCGAGCCCGTGCGGTTCTCGAAACCGGGCGGCAGCAACCACGACGGCACCGCCGCGGGATCCAGCCACTGCGAGGGAATCGGCGGAAACCCGCGCAGCGCCTCGCTCAGCCCGGCCACCGTATCGGGATCCGCCTCGACGACCGTCCCCCGCACCACGCCGTGTTCGTCGCACGAGGCGACCGACAGCGTCGCTCCGGAAGGGGGAGTGACCACCACCGCGGCATCGGCGAGGTGGCGAGCGGCCAGCCGGACTGTCGTCTCCACGCACCGGTCGACGTTCAACGAGGCCAGCAGCTGCTCGGAGGCCTGCGACAGGAATGCGGTCCGCTCGCGTTCCTGCACCAACTCCGAGCGGCTCTCGTGCAGCGAGCGTACGGTGTCGCCGAGCAACCACCAGACGATCGTGCCGTCGGCGCCGGGAGAGGCGACGGCACGCAGTTCGCGTCCATCCACGCGGCCGGACACCGAGGCGGGCGACGCCACGATGCCCGATCCGGCCGCCGCGTCGTGGGCGGCGGACAACCAGGGCGCCACCGCACGCGGCAACGGCACACCGACCGCCGCGTCCGGCAACAGTGCGGCAGCCTCGCGGGTCAGCGCCACCACCGTGCCGCCGCGATCGACCACCACGGCCGGGTGCGGGACCGCCGACCATCGGTCAACGTCGCTCACGACGGATTCGGGCATGGCGGCCTCCTCATATCCGGTCGCACGCGCGAAACCCGCTGCAGCGCAGCGGAACCGGTGTCACTGCTGGTCCGCGGAGGTGCGCCGGGACCACTGTCCGGTGTCGGGATCCGAACGGGACTCCGCGGTGAGCGAGGCCACGAACT
This sequence comes from Nocardia africana NBRC 100379, assembly GCF_001612635.1. Classification (GTDB taxonomy): domain Bacteria; phylum Actinomycetota; class Actinomycetes; order Mycobacteriales; family Mycobacteriaceae; genus Nocardia; species Nocardia africana. Next base: position 166,807 of record NZ_BDAV01000009.1, read on the forward strand.
CGACCGTCGTACCGTCGGCGCCGGAGACGACGCGGGTGCCGGGCATCAGGGCGTTCATCATCGGCAGGCCGCGACCGCGATCGACTTCCTCGTCCGCTCGCGGCGCGCGCCAGGTCCCGCTGTCGGACACGGTGATGCGGATCGCATGCGCGACCGACGCGTGCAACACCACGGTCCGGCCGTCGCCACGATGCCCGTGCTCGACCGAATTCGAACACGCCTCGTTGACGGCCAGCAGCAGATCGTAGGCACGATCCGGCCCGAGGCTCGTGCCCGTCAGCCAGGCCCGCAGCCGGGTCCGCACCCGCTGCAGTTCCTCGGACCGAGCCCGGAATTCGATGTGCAGGTCCTCGAGCGATCGCTGCCCGCCGGTGGCCGCCGCCTTCTGAGCGCCGCTTTCGGGGTGACGGGAGCTCTCGGGGTGACGCATGGAAGATCAGCCGTTCGTGTGGGTGGCAGCGCTGGCGACGGCGGCATCGACGTCGTCGAAGAGGGTGAATACCGTCGACAGGCCGGTGACCTCCACCACGCGCCGCACCGGCCGCGGCGCCACCACCAGCACTCGTCCCGCCTGCCGCAGCGCGCGGACCAGCACATTCATTCCCGAGGAGTCGAAGAACTCGACCGCCGACAGATCCACGATCAGCTGTTCGGGCTGGCGAGTCACGGCCTGCTGGACAGCCGCATCCAGGCGCGGCGCGGTATGCGAGTCGACCTCACCCGCCGCGGTCACCACCACGAAGTCGCCGACCGAGATCACATCGGCGGTGCAGCCGCTGTGGTCTTCGTATCCCACGTGTGTTCACCCTTCCGGCATCCGTGTCCGGCCCCCACGAACGAATATGCATCGCGACGGCCGGGCGGAGGTGTGCAGGCACATCTGCGCATGACGAACACCGCGATACTCGGCATGGTTCGCGGTGCCGCGCGCGGCTGTGGTCTCAACCTCGCAAGATCACCGAGTGTAACGGCCGCCGCGCGCCCACCGGGACACGCGTCGGCCGCCGCCCGCCGAGGCTCGTCACCTCGGACCTGCCGCACTCGCCGCGCAGCGAGCGAAATCGCAGACGCCGGCTGACGATTGGGCGGCGAACGGCACGTCCGGGTGGCATGGTGCGGCATTCGCGGGCCCGGTTCGGTGTGTCCGGCGCGACACCCGACGTGTCATCGGCATGCCCCGGCCGCCGCGTGGTTATATCGCGCGACGACGTTCACGGAGGTGTTCGGTGACGACAGCAGGTCTCATCCTCGCGTGCCTCGCGGCCGCGATTCACATCTACATCTTCTATCTGGAATCGGTGGCGTGGACAAATCCGAAGACGCGAGCCGTCTTCGGAGTGTCCTCGGCCGCCGAGGCGGAAACGACCAAACAGCTGGCCTTCAACCAAGGTTTCTACAACCTGTTTCTGGCCGTCTGCGTGATCGCCGGCACCGTCGTCTTCGCGACGGGTGAGACGACGATCGGCGCCACCCTGGTGTTCACCGGCGCCGGTTCGATGACCGCCGCCGGCCTGGTGCTGCTTGTGTCCAGTCCCGACAAGGCGAGCGCGGCCCTCAAACAGCTGGTGCCACCGCTGCTCGGCGTGATCGCTCTGGCTGTCGGCCTGGGGTGACGCGACGGCCGCCCCGATCAGTCGGTGGCATCGGTTGCGGAGATACGCGCGGCGCCCGGACGCAGAGTGAACCGGCGGCCGTGAAAGTCCCAGAAGCGGTAGATCGGCCACTGCAGCGTGTGGGATAGGCAGGCGGCCACGATGATCAGGCGCTGGTGCGGTGGGACGCGCAGGCCGTGGTGTTCGAGGGTGCGCAACCCGATGTGGTGGAACCTCCAGTGGTGGTGCGGCGTGGTGCGCCGCCGGCGCGACGACGTCCGGGCGCGCATGGTGGGCAACTGGTGGATGCGCAGGCCGTGCGTCATCAGACACAGCGCCAGGTCGAGATCCTCGGCGATGTCCGCACGGGTCTGCACGTCGGAGCGGATCTGCTGCCAGGCCGTACGCCGCAGGGCCATGTTCGGCCCGTACATATTCGCCACCTGCCCGCCGACCTTGCCCAGCCGCAGCAGCAGCCGCTGGCCGAATTCGAGGAAGAAGCCGATCGGGGAGTCGTGGTAGGTGCACAGACCGGTCAGCGCCGCGGTATCCGGGTGTGCGGCGAAGTGGTCGCGAATGGTGGCCGCCCAGTCGTCGGCGACCAGCGTGTCGGCGTCGGTACGGGCGATGACATCGCCCCGCGCCTTGTCGAATCCGGCGTTGCGCGCCGCCGGTATGCCGCGGACCGGTTCGTGGATCAGCTGCACCTTCGGATGGGCGGCGGCGAACTGTTCGACGACGTGCGGGGTGTCGTCGTCGCTGCCGTTGTCGACGACGATCACCTCGTCGACCGCGTCCTGGACGACCAGCCGCGACAATGCGTCCTCGATGACGGGGGCTTCGTTGAGAGCGGGGACTACCACCGACAAGATCATCAATCATCTCCGTGCTGTGAGGGATGTTGAACGAGCCTGCAAGAAGTGCACCCTAGTTTCGGCGACCTCGAGGTACAAGCCGAGGGAATGCCGGATCGAGACGGCGTGTCATTTCCCCAGAGCCGCGGCGAGATAGGGGGCCGTCGCGCTGTGCGGCTCCGCGGCCGCCTCGGCCGGGGTGCCGGTGACGACGACCCGGCCACCCTCGTTGCCGGCGCCGGGCCCGAGGTCGATGACATGGTCGGCCTGGACCACCACGCGCATATCCAGTTCGGCGACCACGACGGTGTTGCCGGCGTCCACGAGTTTCTGCAGGTGCAGCATCAGCCGGTCGGTATCGGCCGGATGGAGTCCCGAGGTGGGTTCGTCCAGGAGGTACAGCGCGTCGCCGCGATGGGCGCGCTGCAGTTCGGTGGCGAGTTTGACCCGTTGCGCCTCGCCGCCGGACAGTTCGGTCGCCGGCTGCCCCAGCCGCAGATAGCCGAGCCCGACGTCGCACAGAACCGTCAGCGAGCGCAGGATGTCGGTGTCACCGTCGAAGAACGTGCGCGCCTCGTCGACGCTCATCTCCAGAACCTCGGCGATATTGCGGCCGTGCCACGTGATTTCGAGTGTGCTCGCCTGGTAGCGGGTGCCGTGGCAATCCGGGCACGGTGTGTAAACACTGGGCAGGAACAGTAATTCGACCATGACCCAGCCTTCGCCTTCACAGGTCGGGCACCGTCCGGCCGCCACGTTGAACGAGAACCGGCCCGCGTTGTAGTGCCGGCGCCGCGCCTTGGGTGTGCTCGCGAAACGGCGGCGGATGTAGTCGAACATTCCCGTATAGGTAGCGACATTCGAACGGGGAGTGCGGCCGATCGGTTTCTGATCGATGCACACTACCCGGCGAAGGTCGCCGACGCCGCCGGCGATCGTGCCGTCGACGGCCTGCGACTCGTCCGAGAGCAGCAGATCATCTTCGTCGTCGTCGGCCGTGAGGACCGGATGGCCCAGATGCTCGCCGACCAGTGCGGGGAGTGCCTGACTGACCAGGCTGGACTTCCCGGAGCCCGAGACACCGGTGACCGCGGTCAGGCATTTCAGCGGAAGCGAGACCGACACGTCACGTAAGTTGTTGCGGCGCACCTTCTTCAGGCGCAACCATTCCTCCGCCTGCCGCGGCGTCCGGGCTGCGGGCTGCTCGTGGCCGAACAGGTAGCGACGGGTCGCCGATTCACCGACGTCGCGTAACCCTTCGGGTGGTCCGCTGTGCAGAATCCGGCCGCCGTTCTCACCCGCGCCGGGCCCGAGATCGACCAGCCAGTCGGCGGCGCCGATGATGTCCAGCGAGTGCTCGACCACGAACACGCTGTTGCCGCGGCGCTTCAGCCCCTCCAGGATGCCGAGCAGGGCGTCGCGGTCGCGCGGGTGCAGCCCCGCGGACGGCTCGTCGAGGACGTACACGACTCCGAAGAGCTGCGAGGACAGTTGCGTCGCCAGCCGCACGCGCTGCAACTCGCCCGACGACAGGGTCGGCGTGCTGCGGTCCAGAGACAGATAGCCCAGGCCCAGGTCGGTGACCGGACGCAGCCGCTCCAGCAGTTCGGCGGCCAAACGCTGTGCGGCAGCGCGTTTTTCGACCGACATATTCGGCGTATTACGGACATCCGGAGCCGCATCGTGTGCGGAGCCGCCGGCCGCGACCCGCTTCTCGACCGCCCTTCGCCGGGCCGACTCGTCGAGCACGGCGTCGGAGCCGATATCGGCCGGGCGCCAGTTCTCGGCGAGCACCGGCGACAACAGTTCGGCGAGGCGAGCCAGGGGAAGTGCGGAGAATTCGGCGATGTCGAGCCCTTCGAACGTCACCGACAGAGCCTCCGGTTTGAGCAGTGTGCCGTCGCAGGTGGGGCACACCGCACTGCTGATGAATCGGGACACCCGCTTCTTCACCGAGGCGCTCTTGGTGTTCGCGAACGTGTCCAGGACGTACCGGCGCGCACCGGTGAAGGTGCCCTGGTAGCTGGGCTCCATCTGCTGCTTCAGCGCGCGACGCGTCTGCGCCGGCGTGAACCCCGCGTACACCGGCACCGTCGGGTGCTCGTCGGTGTAGAGAATCCAGTCGCGGTCCTTCTTCGGCAGATCTCGCCAGGGCCGGTCGACGTCGTATCCGAGCGACACCAGGATGTCGCGAAGGTTCTGACCGTGCCAGGCCGGCGGCCAGGAGGCGATCGCACGGTCCCGGATCGTCGACGACGGGTCGGGCACCATCAGTTTCTCGGGTACCTCGTACACGCGGCCGATCCCGTGACAGGTCGGGCAGGCGCCCTGCACGGTGTTCGGCGAGAAGTCCTCGGCGTACAGCATCGGTTGCTCGGCGGGGTAGTTGCCGGCCCGCGAATACAACATGCGGACCAGGCTCGACAACGTCGTCACACTGCCGACCGAGGATCGGGCACTGCCGCCGCCGCGGTGTTGCTGCAGGGCGACCGCCGGCGGTAGCCCCTCGATCGAATCGACATCGGGGACGCCGACCTGATCGATGAGGCGCCGCGCGTACGGTGCCACCGACTCCAGATACCGGCGCTGGGATTCCGCGAACAGCGTGCCGAAAGCCAGCGACGACTTCCCCGAGCCCGAAACGCCGGTGAATACCACCAGCGCGTCGCGCGGGATGTCGACGTCGACGTCGGCGAGATTGTGCTCCCGCGCACCGCGCACCCGGACGCCGGCGGGGACGGCGACCGGCGGATCCCCGCCGGGCGTCCCCCGCGTAGGAGAACCTGTCATCACAGCCGCCTCACGTCTACGTGGTCGATCCGGCGTCGAAGAATGAAGCCATCGGTCCGAGCCGGTTACCCGGGTCCGGCCGCTTCTATCGCGGCGACTCACGCGGCGCGGTCGACCACCGCTACCTACGACGATGCCCTCACAGCAAACTGCTGTGAGGGCATCGTCGGGGAACCCGGCGGCGGTAAGCGCGTTATTTGCTCGGCGCCGGCTTGAACGGGGCGTTGATGGTCGCGAAGTACTGGATCGCGGCGCCGATCGCGACCGGGGCGGTCACGAAGATCTGGCCGGCGAGCACACCCAGGAAGCCGACGGCGGCGGCACCGGCGACACAGCCGCCGAGCGGGCCGAGGCCGAACAGGGTGGCCAGCGCACCGGTGGCGACGACACCGAGGGCAGCTCCCGCGATGCAGCCGATGACCGCGCCGCCGATACCGCCGGCCAGGGTGCCGATGGTGGCGCCGGTGGAGATGGTGTCCTTCAGACGGTTGAAGGCCGCGGTCTCACGGTCGTACGGGGTCTTCCACGGCGCGCTGTCCTCGAAGGGGAGGGCGACCGGCTTGTAGACCGCGTGCTGCAGGTCGTACTGCGGGGTCAGGGTGGCGGTGTTGCCGGAGATGTCGGCGGCGATCGGGAACTCGAAGTCGTCGACCCGGAAGTTCAGCGGGGTGCCGGCGAGCACGGCGCCGTTGGCGGCCTTGATCTTCAGCATGCCGTCTTCGTTGACGATCGAGCCGCCGTCGGTCTTGATGACGGCTTTGTCGTTGTCGACGACGCTGGCCTTGTAGTACACGCTTTCGGGCGCCGCGGGGGCGGCGGGGTCGGCCGTGGCGGTACCGGCCGCGACGCCGACAGCGGCGACCAGCATGGCGGCGGTCGCGGCGAATTTCCTCATCATCATTTCTGCGGAACCTCGAAACAGAGTGGTTCAGGGACGAGGGAATCACAGACCAGGTCAGCTAACAGACAGTGAACACCACGACTTCCTTCATTCAGATCGTGTTCACCCCGCCCGAGCCGCTGGGCGGAGGGCGGCTGAAACGTCCAGTGCCAGTGGTGCTTTCCACTGGGACCCGGAATGGAGCAGAACCTGGGTCGACTCTCGTGTGTGGCTGTTATCACAGGATTTTCCCAGCTCGAAGACGATTTCTTCCGGCGAAGTCGCCCGGCCGGTCACCTGCGCCGTCCCATGACTCGAGCGACAATGTGCCCATGGCCGTCCTCGACGAACACCCGACATGGCGTCGCTGACCCGACCCGGCTCGCGATCACGTGAACGCGACGAACGGCGCGACGCGGTGGAGCGGCGGGTCCTCGCCGCCGTCGACCGGCTGCTGGACACCGGCGTCACCTATACCGAACTGCCGGTGGCCCGGATCGCCGCCGAGGCCGACATCGCCCGCTCCACCTTCTATCGCTATTTCCCCGACAAGAGCCGGCTGCTGATCCGGATGGCCGACCTCGCCACCGACGACCAGTTCCGCACGGCCGAATTGTGGTGGGCCGCAGATCATCTCGACGGAGAGGCGGGGGTCGTCACGGCCATGCGACTGATGATCGCGGGCACCCGGGCACACCATCGCGTCCTGCGCGCGCTCACCGAGGTGGCGGGCTACGACCGCGATGTGGGCCGCTACTGGCAGGATCGGGTTCGACGCTTCACCGAACTCGTCCGCGGGCGGCTGGATCGGGAACGCGCGGCCGGCCGGATATCCGCGGATCTGCAGGTCGAGGCCACCGCCATCGCCCTGACCTGCATGGTCGAGCGTGCTATCGACTTCACCTTCGCCGCCGGAAGTCCGGTGGACGACGAACAGTTGGCCCGGGCGCTGGGGCGCGCGATCTGGCAGACGGTCTACGGCTCGTGAGCGAGCTGTCGACGCACCTGGAGTCCCTACTGGGCGTGCCGGTGGTGGCCGCGCATACGGCCGGCCGCGGGCACGCCTGGACGCTGTATCGCGTGCGGCTGGCCGACGGCCGCGATGCCTTCGTGAAAAGTGCTGTGGGCGAACCGGGTTCGACCGCGGACCATGCCTTGACCGCGGAGGCCGCGGGCCTGCGCTGGTTACGCGAGGCCGATGCCGCCGGCCTCATCCCGCAGGTACTGGGCGCCGACGACCGCACCCTGGTCTTGCCGTGGTTGGACTCGATAGCTCCCACCCGTGCTGCCGCGGTGCGGTTCGGTGCGGCGCTCGCCGAACTGCACACGCATTCCGTCGACCGGTACGGGGCGCCGTGGGTGGGTTGTATCGCGACCGTGCCGCAGGACAACGCGCTGGTCGCGGGGGAGTGGGGGCCCTGGTATGCGCGGTATCGACTGCAGCCGCTGTTGCCCGCCGCCGCGTCCGTTCTGGGCCGCGACGGGACTCGGCTCGTCGAGCGGGTGATCGACGAGATCGGCGATCTCGCCGGCCCACCGGAGCCGCCGTGCCGCATCCACGGCGATCTCTGGTCGGGCAACCTCGTGTGGACCGAGCGTGGCGTGCGGCTCATCGACCCGGCCGCCCACGGAGGACATCGCGAGACGGACCTGGCCATGCTGCGGCTGTTCGGGGCCCCGTATCTGAGCCACATTCTGAGGGCATACCGGGAGCACTTTCCGCTCTCGCCCGGCGCGGACCAGCGGGTCGCACTGCATCAGCTGTATCCGTTGCTGGTGCACGTCGTCCTGTTCGGCGGGGGATACCGGGGACAGGCCATCGCTGCCGCGGAAGAGGCGCTGTCCGCAGTGTGAAAGCGTTGTGGAGACAGCCTGTTTCCTGATCGGAGCGATATGGTCGCCCGAGTGCCGAGGAGAAGAAGCAAGCCGCGAACATACCGATATGGACGTATGCGCATCTAGACATGTAAAGACGTAGTGTCGCACTGGGTAGACGGCCAAACCCGCTGCCGACAACGACAGCCATGACCAGGTGGCTACGGTCGGGGCATGGAGTTGCGGAGGATTCACCACGCGGCGATCATCGCGTCGGACTATCAGCGATCGAAATCGTTCTATACCGAGGTCCTCGGCCTGCGGGTGGTGGCGGAGCACTATCGGGCCGAACGTCGTTCGTGGAAGCTGGATCTCGCGCTGCCGGACGGCGCGCAACTGGAGCTCTTCTCGTTCCCGGATCCGCCGCCCCGGCCGTCGCGGCCGGAGGCGTGCGGGCTGCGTCATCTCGCCTTCGTCGTCGAGGACGTCGCCGCGGCACTGGCGGAGCTGCGGGGGAGGGGAGTGGTCGTCGAGGAGGTCCGGGTCGACGACTTCACCGGTCGCCGTTTCGGTTTCCTCTTCGACCCGGACGACTTGCCGTTGGAGTTGTACGAGGCCTGAGTCCGTTCGGGGCGTCCTCACGGTGGCGGGGAGGTGCCGGCGCTCAGGGGCATGCCGTGTGGTCACCCACGATCGGTCGTACGAATTCAATAGGTAATGGAGATATGCGCATCTAACGATGTGTCGACAGCCCATCACGCCGCAGACTTCCAGCTCGAACAGCGAAAACGAAAAACAGCACAGGATGGGTAGGGCATCGTCATGGGTCCGAGACGAGGGGTTGTCCGCCGGGTGGAGGCGGCTGCCATACGATGACCGGATGACCACAGTGTTGCTCAACACATCAGCCGGGGACATCACCCTCGAATTGGACGAGACGAAGGCGCCGCAAACGGTCGCGAACTTCGTGGACTACGTCAAGTCCGGCCACTACGACGGGACGATCTTCCACCGTGTGATTCCGGGTTTCATGGTGCAGGGCGGCGGTCTGACCGCCGATATGCAGCAGAAGCCGGCGCCCAACCGGGTGCAGAACGAGGCCAAGAACGGTCTGCGCAACGACAAGTACACCGTCGCGATGGCGCGTACGGCGGATCCGCATTCGGCCAGTGCCCAGTTCTTCATCAACACGGCGAACAACGACTTCCTGAACTACCCGGGTCAGGACGGCTGGGGTTACGCGGTCTTCGGGCGGGTCGCCGACGGTAACGCCGTCGTGGACGCGATCGAGGGTGTCCGCACGGGCTCCAAGGCCGGCCACCAGGATGTTCCGGTCGAGCCGATCACGATCGTCTCCGCTCAGCTGGCCTGACCGGCAGGGCGCGCGCCCCGCATATCCGTCCGTTCAGCACCGCAGTGGTAGCGGTGCCGATGGCCGGTGGTGCGGGGCGCCGCCATGTCCGGGGTGGATCGGTCAGACCAGCCGGTGTCCGCCGTCGACATGGAGGACTTCGCCGGTGAGGAAGTCGTTGTCGAGGACGGCGTGGAAGGCGGCCGCGATATCGGCGGGACGGCCGATGCGGCCGGCGGGCAGCCGGGCGGCCATGGACGTGAGGCGGGCGTGTTTGTCGGGGCCGGCGAAGTCGTCCCAGATCGGGGTGTCGACCCAGCCGGGGGAGACGGCGTTGACCCGGATCGGCGCCAATTCCAGGGCCAGCGCTCGGACCAGGCCCTCGAGGGCGGCGTTGGCGGTGGCGACGACCGAGCCGCCGGGCGCGGGGCGGTAGGCCGCGATTCCGGAGGTCACGGTGAGGGAGTTGGTGACGCGGCTCGCGGCGTATTTGGCGACCAGCCACGGTCCGAGCACCTTGATGTCGAGCACGCTCCGCGCGTCGCGCGCGGGCAGTTCGGTGAGCGGCCCGTACCCGCGGCGCATGTCGGCGGCGGTGACGACGACGTGGTCGACCGCGCCAACGGTGCCGAAAAGTGCTGCGATGGAGGCTTCTTCGGCGATGTCGACGCGGTGTGCGCGGACGTGGTCGGGGTATTCGAGTTGCGCTGTCGCTGCGGTGAGGCGGTCGGTGTCGCGGGCGGCGATGGTGATTCGATGTCCGGCGGGCAGGAGTCGTTGGGCCAGAGCGAGGCCCATGCCGGAGCTGCCGCCGATGACGAGGGTGTGGGTGGTGTCGGTCATGGATCCACCGTGCGGTTCGGCGAGGGCGGCGGGGAGACCGGCTGTGGCCTGGTCCTGGCGGGGCTACCCCGGCGTGGCTGGGAAGCGGGCACACTGGATGAGTGAATGATCGTCGTGCCCTGGGGGATTTCCTGCGTGCGCGCCGGGCGCGGGTGCAGCCGTCGCAGGTGGGGCTGCCGCCGGGGACGCGGCGGCGGCAGACGGCGGGCCTGCGCCGCGAGGAGGTGGCGGCGCTGGCGGGTTTGAGCGTGGACTACTACATCCGGCTGGAGCAGGGCCGCGATCGCAATCCGAGTCCGGAGGTGCTGGCGGCGTTGGCCTCGGCGTTGCTGTTGGATGCCGACGAGGCGGCTCATCTGCATCGGGTGGCGCGGCTGGCGGGGGCACGGTCGGCAGCGGCGGCGGCGCCGGTGGAGCCGGCCGGGCGGGGCATGGTGTTGTTGCTCCAATCGGTGCGGCCGACACCGGCTTTCGTCCTGGATCAGGTGAGTAACCTGCTGGCGGCGAATCCGGAGGGGTTGCGGTTGCTGTGGGGTATCGAGCAGTGGGAGCCGGTGCGGCGCAATCTGATTCGGTACGTGTTCACACATCCGGCGGCGCGGACGGTGTTCGAGGATTGGACGGGGATGGCGCGCGATTGTGTGGCGCATCTGCGGGTGGTGCAGGGTGCGGGGTCGCATCCGGTGGAGCTGGCGGCGCTGACGGATGAATTGTGCGCGGCGACGGCGGATTTCGAGGCGCTGTGGGCGCATTACGACGTGCGGGCCAAGCGCGGTACGCGGCGGATGTTCCGGCATCCGGCGGTGGGCCGGATGGAGTTGACGTCGGAGATCTTGACCGCGCCGGACGGGCAGCGGTTCGTCGCGTTCCAGGCCGAGCCGGGCAGCCCGGACCGCGACGCGGTGACGCTGTTAGGGCTGGTGGGTGATGACGTACCAGAGCGCGGCGAGGGTGCCGAGCACGAACAGCGGTGAGACCACCCAGGTTTCGACCTTGTTGCCGGTGCGGTCGATGATGGGGATCCGGGTGCGGATGTCCAGGGGCCAGAACAGCCGGCAGCCGCGGTCGGTGAGGCAGTCGCCGATGAGGTGGGCGAGCGCGCCGAGGCCGACGGAGAACGGCAGCCAGGCGGGTTTGTCGGAGATCCACTGGTCCATGGCGAAGGTGCCCGCGACGGCGAGCACGGCGATGGTGGCGTAGGAGCGCAGTCCTTCGCCGGGCGGGCACAGGTTCAGGGCGCGGACGGCCAAGGCGAGCAGGAAGAAGACCAGGCCGAGGGTGAACCAGCGGCCGATCCAGTGTTCGCCGGCCCAGGTGCCGTAGGTGACGGCTGCGACGAAGGCCAGCGAGTGAGTGGCGTGGCGGTGTCCGCCGGAGACGGTGGAGATGATCTTGCAGGCGGTGTGCGTGATCGGTCCGAGCGCATGCGAGATGGTGCCGCTGGGGTGGTCGGCGTCGGGCAGCAGGGCGGCGCCGGCGGTGAGAAACGTTCCCATGAGCAGGTCGACGGTGCCGAGGTGGCCGATCTGCGCGGCGGGGAAGGTGAGAATCGAAAGTGGTAGCGCGGCAGCGGCTCCCGCCCACGCGAGCGCACCACTGGTCGCATGTGAATGTCCTAGCACCGCCTCGAGATTAGCCGATCTTGGTCGGTGGTCTCGAGCCGGTCAGGAGTGCGGGTGGGGGTCGAGGATGCGGTCGAGGGCGTTGAGATCGGATTCGAGTGCGTAGAAGGTGCGCAGGGTGATGAGGAAGGCGAAAAGCCCTCCGACACAGAGCCCGACGATGGGGCCGATGACGGTCTGTTGTTGGTCGGGGGTGAGGAAGGCCAGTCCGGCGGGCACGCCGATGAGGGGGACGCAGGCGGCGACGCCGAGGTAGATGCGGCTGCGGTGCACCATGCGGCGCAGCATGGCGGCGTCGGCGGGGGTGGTGGCGCCGGCGGCGACCAAACCCGGGTAGTACCAGCGCAAGACGAAGTAGGTGACGGGGAAGTAGGTGTAGACGACGGCGACGCAGGCGGCGACGAGGTTGCATGCGATGAGGCTGGTGGTGATGCCGGCGGGTACGCCGCCGAGGGTGTGCAGTTTGACGAGGAAGACGCCCAGTGCGGCAAGCCATCCGGCGAAGGTGGCCACGGCGATGCGGTCGCCGCAGGCGAGGGTGTCGGCGCGGGCGCGGGCGAGGGTGCCGGCGTCGAACTGCCGGCCGCGGCGTAATCCGTTGGGTACCACGAACACCGAGCGGCACCAGTACATGAGGGCGGCGATGGCGATGGGGTAGGCGATGGCGATCATGACGATGCCGAGGCGCACCATCTGGTGGGCGGCGTCGGGGCCGAGGGCGTCGCGGATGAGTCGCAGGTTGTGGGAGCCGAGGTAGAGCCCGGCGAGCAGGTGCCCGAGCAGGCTGGAGAGGGTGACGACGGGCATGGGGCGCATGCGCAGGCGGGCGCGCAGGCTGTGGGTGGGTGGGTCGACGAGGTCGCGGGCGGCGCGGTCCTGGCTGAGGTCGAGTTGCTGGGCCAGCTCGGCGCCGGTGGCGTAGCGGTCGGCGGGGTCGGGCGACAGGCAGGTGAGCAGGGCGTGGCGCAGCAGGGCGGGGGTGTCGGGTGGGAGGTCGGCTTCGAAGTGGGCGGCGATGGGGGTGCGGCGCCGGTCGATCATGGCTTGCAGGGATTCCTCGGTTTCGCCGGCGTCGTGGTCGTCGTCGAAGGGGACGCGGCCGGTGAGCAGTTCCCACAGCACGACGGCGAGGGCGTAGAGGTCGGCGCGGGTGTCCAGATCCGCAGCGGTCGTGTCCAATTCGGGGTGGCAGGCCTCGAGTTGTTCGGGGGCCATGTAGGGCAGGGAGCCGCCGAAGTAGGCGACGGGGTTGGCGCCGGGCAGGTGGCGGCTGAAGCTGATGTTGAAGTCGGCGAGTTTGGGGTGGCCGTCGGCGGTGAGGAGCACGTTGGCGGGTTTGAGGTCGCGGTGCAGGATGCCGCGGCGGTTGGCGTAGTCGAGGGCGGCGGCGAGGCGGCTGCCGAGCCAGGCGACGGTTTCGGGCCAGCTGAGCCGGGCGAGTTCGGTTCGGGTGGGCGAGGGCTGGGGTTCGAGGACGCCGCCGGTGGTGGTGGCGGCGTCGATGGCTTCGAGCAGGAGTGTGCCGTTGCGCTTCGAGGGTGGGGTGCGGCGCAGCATGCGCAGGACGCCGAGCAGGGTGCCGCCGGGCACGTACTGCATGTACATGAGTTTGAGGTGCTGGTCGGTGATCTGGCGCTGGTCGAAGACGCGCACGATGTGGTCGTGGTCGAGTTGGGCCAGGGTTTGTGGTTCGCTGCCGCGGTCGTGGGAGATCTTGACGGCGACGAGGCGTCCCATGGAGCGTTGGCGGGCGAGGAAGACGCGGGCGAATGCGCCTTGGCCGAGCGGTAGCAGCAGGTCGAAGTCGTCGACGGTGGCGCCGGGGTTGATGGTGTCGAGGGCGTCGAGGGCGGTGGGATCGGCGAGCATGGTGGTGCGCAGTCCGGGTGCCGAGGGGGGTAGGTCCTCGAATCCTTCGGTGATGCGGGCCATCTGGATGGGGTAGTCCTGTTCGTATTCGGCGAGGTCGACGGCGTGGTGGTCGCGGCGGCTGCGGGCGGTGATCTCTTCGTAGACGAGGTCGGGGGGCAGGGGTGCGGCGGCGAGTTCGGGGAATTGGTCGCGGTAGTCGGCCAGGCGTGGTGCGTCGGTGTCGCGTTGCCAGCGTTCGTGCAGGTCGACCTTGATGAGTTCGATGAGCGCGGAGCGGCGCAGCGTGGGTTCGGCGGGCAGGTGGGCCGACAGGTCCGGTGGTTCGCCGGAGGTTTGCCATTGCTGGGCGAAGCGGGCGACGAGCGACGTCAGCGCGGTCTGCGTTGCGGTGGCGCGGTCGGCACCGGGGTCGGGTGCGGTCGCGCCGAGGTTGTCGGTCATCCCTCGCTCGCTTCGAAATCGGTGGTACCCGGGCCCGGGCCCGAGAATAGGTGAATCCTCCCATGAATTCCGGGGAACGTGCCGATGCCGTTACGTTATACGGGATTTCGTGCGTACCGTGCGGTGCTGGGAAGCCGGTCGAGGGCGGCGGCGGAATATCGCCGGGGCCGGGTCGGCGGGTTCGCCAGCCGGGGCGGTCGCGGCGCCGCCGGGTGGGCGGGCCGAATCCGGCGGTGCGATGGTGGATTAGCTCGGCGGTTGTTCGCGGGCTCGGCGGAATCGCGACCCGGCTCTGGCGTTAGTGGATTGAAGCGAGATAGGCTCCGGGCGATTGTCGAGGCAGCCGAGCGGCCGGATCGGTCGCTCTCGTCGAAAGGGGTCCGCCGTGTCGGTGCCGGCCGCGGTGAAATCCGAGATCCAGACCATCGGGGGCGCGTTCATGTTCTCCCGCGAGGCCAAGGCGTTCGGTGCCACGACCGGCGTGGAGGGCTTCATCGGACCGTATACGCGCGGCCGCGGCGGGGTGCTCGGCGAGGTGGACGCCGACGTGGTGGCCGCGGCGTTCGGGTTCTTCGAGCCGGGAACCGTTCGGGCGGCGTGGGATTCGGTGACGATGGCGCCCGCGGAGGCCGCGGCCGGATATCTCGCGGCGTGCCAGGGTTTCGGTCGCCGCAAACTCGCCGGTTTCGACGGCTGCGACCGGTTGGCCGACCTGCTGCAAGTGGTGACCGATGCCGCGGATGTGGCGGGTGTGAGCCTGTTCGCGGGCTGGCGGGCGTTGCCGCTCGCGGGTGATGCCCCCGGCCGGGTGTTGCAGTTGATTCATTGTCTGCGTGAGCTGCGCGGTGGCCTGCATCTGATGGCGGTGCGCGCGAGTGGGCTGTCGCCGTTCGAAGCGGTGCTGATCGGTGGTTCACCGCGGACCGACGGGCCCACCCAGGCGCGGCTGTTCGGGTGGGGTGAACGGGTCGACACCACCGAGGTGAGTGCCGCGATGCGGGAACGCTGGGATGCGGCCGAGGCGCTGACCGACGAGCTGATCGCCCCGGCCTTCGCGGCGCTGGACGATACCGCGGGTAAGGAACTGGTCGAGCTGCTGCGTGCGGCCCACGCCACCGTCTTCGCGCGGTAGCCGCTGCCGTCCGGGTGCCATACTGCAGTAAGCTATTGGTATGGCGGAGACGAAGAAGGTGACGATCTCGGTCCCCAAGGATGATGTGTCCACCTTGGAGCGCTGGAAGGCGTCGGGGCGGATCGACAATCTGTCCGCCTACGTGTCGGCCGCGCTGCGGGATCGGATGGATCGCGATATCTCGCTGGATGCCATCGAGTCCAGTTTCGGTGGCGTGCCGCCACTCGAGCTGGTGAATCAGGCCCGGCGTGTGCAGGGCCTGCCGCCGCTGTCGGCGGAGGATCTGGATCGGCGAAGCGCCGGCGCCGCGTGAGTCCGGCCGCACTGGGCGGCGTGGTGTTCGACACCGCCGCCGTGGTGGGCTGGACGCGTCGGCTGCCGTACGTGCACGCGGTGGCGTGGGCGACGGCCGAGGCCGGTCATACCATCGTGGTGCCCGCGGCGGTGGCGGCGGCGGGGCAGGCGCTGATCCGGCCGGATCGGCTCGATATTCTCGCGGTGTTGCTGGAACTGCCGCACACCGTGGTGACCGGACTGGACACCGGCGCGGCTTCCCGGGTGGCGGCGCTGCTGGCCGGACGCTCGGATGCCGATGGGCTGGTGGCGGCCGGACACGCCGCCAGTGAGGCGGTCTCTCGCAATTGGCCGTGTTTGACCGCTCGGCCGGATATGTTGCGACGCATCGACCATCAGGTGCTGGTCGATCCGCTGCCGTGACGGCCGCGGCTGCCGTGCGACGACGAGGAGAGGACCGCGACCATGTCAACGGCCCTGAGCCCCCGGATTTCCCGGCTGCGCCAGCTGATCGACCATCCCGCGACGGGCGCCGCCGAACGCGATGCCGCCCAGCGCATGCTCGACCGCATCCTGGCCAAGCATCCGCAGTCGGCGGGGCCGCGGGGTGACCGCGACTACGGTCCGCGTTATCACCGGGTCGGCCGGCATGCCACGTTGGCGAGTATCGCCGAGATGATCAGTCAGGACATCGCTTTCGCGCGGATCTTCAGCATGCCGCAGCATCGCGCGGAGCTCGCCGAACGGTCGCCGATCCGGGACGCTCCGATCGAGATCTCCTATTCGGTCGCGACGCCCTACGTCGGCAAGATCATCGTCACGATCGAGGGTGTGCCGCGGGAGTGGGGTTGGGTCAGCGACTGCGGCATCGACAACCCGAGTCCGGCGCTGCAGGAGCTGGCCGACGAGCTGGCCGAGATCATGAACGCCTACAACCACGACGGCAGCGATATCGGCAAACGTTTCTTCGCGTGTGTGCGGGTGCCCGAGCGGACCCTGATCTGGTGATCCGCTAGCCCGGTGGGCGGGCGGTGCCGGGGGTGAAAGGTGTTGCGGCGCTGCGCAATGCCTCGATGACGGCGGCGACCGCGGGGGTGAGCGGGGCGGGCGTGCGGATGAGCGACAGGCGGCGCAGTTCGGTGGCGGCGCGGTCGTGGGAGCCGGTGACGACGCGCAACGTGATCACCTCGGGCGGCAGTGCCGGGAACAGCCCCGAGGGAACGGTGGTCACGCCGCAGCCGGCGGCGACGAGGGCGAGTTTGGCGAGCCAGTCGCGGGCGCGGTGGGCGATGTGGGGGCGGCCGGGCAGGCCCGGCCACACTCCGAGGAGGGGTTCGGTGGTGGCGGCGGGGCTCGCGATCCACGCGGCGTCGAGGAGTTCGTCGACGGTGACGGTGGCGCGTCCGGCGAAGCGGCCGGTGGCGTGGGCGGCGACGAGCAGTTCCACCTCGCCGAGTTGGTCGACGATCAGCCGCGGTAGTTCGGTGTCGGGCGGGTGGTGCGGCGGCCGCGAGGTGATGACGGCGAGATCGAGGCTGCCGGCGCGGATCGCGCGGACCAGCGCCGGGGTGGTGCCCTCGCGGGTGGACACCTCGAGTGCGGGGTGGGTGCGTCGCAGTGCGGCCAGCGCGCTGGGTACGAGTACCGCGCCCGCGCTGATGAGGCTGCCCAGCCGCACCCGCTGGGTGACGTCACGGTCGCCGAGGTCGCGTCGCGCCGCCTCGAGCGCGTCCAGGACGACCCGCGCGTGCCGCAGCAACGTCAGCCCGGCCGGGGTGAGGTGGACGCCGGTGCGGTGGCGTTGGAACAGGGGTTTGCCGGCCTCGCGTTCGAGGGCGGCGGCTTGGCGGGAGATTCCGGATTGGGTGTAGCCGAGGGCGGTGGCCGCGGCGGTGAACGAGCCGCGTTCGGCGACCTCGGCCAGTACCCGCAGTCCGGCCGGTGACAGATCCATGACTGCTCGGCATACCAGATATGCCGGACTTTCGCTGGTGGCATGCCCGGATCGCGTCCTACGTTGGCGGGGAAGTGATTCGCCAACCGGAGGAGTGAGCGATGCGTGCGGCGATGTTGGAGCAGTTCGGGCAGCCGCTGGCGGTGAGGGCCGTGCCCGATCCGGTGGCCGGGCCGGGCGAGGTCCTGGTGGATGTGCTCGCCACCTGTGTATTGCCTTATGCGGCAGACGTTTTCGGCGGTGGGCGCAAATATCCGCTGGAGCCGCCGGTGATCCCGGGAATGGGTGGGGTGGGGCGGGTGATCTCAGCCGGTCCGGATGCGACTCGATTGCGGCCCGGTGACCTGGTGTGGTGTGACCCGACAGTGCGATCCCGCGACGACGCGCGCACCCCCGACATCACGTTGCAGGGCTGGAGTTCGCGCGGCGAGGGCGGGCTGCGGTTGTCGCGGTACTTCCATCACGGTTCGTTCGCGGAGCGCATGGTCGTGCCGACCGAGAACGCCGTGCCGCTCGGCGACGTCGATGCCGAGGACGCGGCCCGGTGGGCGTCGCTCGCGGTGCCACTGGTGCCGTACGGGGGTCTGCTCGCGGCGGATCTGCGGGCCGGGGAAACGCTGCTGGTGAGCGGGGCGACCGGCAATTTCGGGGGTGCGGCGGTGGCCGTGGGGCTGGCCATGGGTGCGAGCCGGGTGGTGGCTCCCGGCCGCAACCGCGCGGCTCTGACCCGGCTGCGGGATCTGTTCGGCGACCGGGTCCGCCCCGTCGAGCTGACCGGTGACGCGGAGGCGGATCGGCGGGCGATGCACGCGGCGGGCGGGGGACCGGTGGATGTGGTGCTCGATATCCTGCCGCCCGCGGCGGATCCACGGCTGGTGCGGACCGCGGCGATGACGGTGCGGGAGTTCGGGCGCGTCGTGCTCATGGGCGGGGTGGGGATGCTGGGCGGTCCCGATCTGGCGCTGCCGTATCCGTGGCTGATGCGCAACAGTGTCACGGTGCGGGGACAGTGGATGTGCCCGCGCACCGCCGTGGCGGGGTTGATCGAGCTGGTGCGGTGCGGGCTGCTGGATCTGTCGGCGGAAACGGTCACCACCTTCGGGCTGGCGGAGATCGCGGCGGCGGTCGAGCACGCCGCGGCCCATCCGGCGGCGTTCGATCGTACGGTGGTGCTGCCGCAGCGACGGTCACCACTGACGGAGTAGGTAATACGCGGGTATTATGGTGGCTGCGTGGAGTACGCATGGTGGATCGGAATCCACTCGTTCCTGGCTCGTGCCGAAGTGGCGCCCTGGGAGGTGATGGAGGTGCTGTATTCGTCGCGGCGCTGGCCGCGCCCGGCCCGCACCCCGGAAGGGCTACCCGTCACCACCGTGTGGGGCCGCACCGACGCGGGTCGTCCACTGGTGGTGATGCTGCGGATGCGGCCGTCGCCGGAGTCGGCCGGCACCTGGGAGATCGTGATGGCCGCGCAGATGCGCCCGCAGCAGCTCGAGGAATACACCGCATGGGAGGCGAACCGATGACCGACAAGCACATCTTCGAACCGAAGCCCGGCGCCGACCCGCAGGCGGTCGTGGACGGTCTGGTGTTCGACGACTCCGCCGCGGCGCCCGCGCTGCCGCCGACCGGCGAGGAGATCGAACGCGGCATGGTCACCACCTCCCTGAAGCTGCCGAAGGATCTGCGCGACCGGATCCGGGAGGCGGCCGCCGAACACTGCATCACCCCCTCGATGCTGATTCGCCAATACATCGAGATGGGGTTGCTCGCCGAACAACCCGGCCGCATGATCCCGCTGTCGGATGCGATCCGGGTGCTGAGCAGTCTGCGTCCCTCGGCCTGAGCCGCGCCGGTCAGTGTTCGAGGGCCTCGAGTTCGGTGGCGGCCCACAGGTCGTAGCCGTGCCCGCCGGGCTCCGGCGGCCCGGGCACGATGCGGTGGGTGCGGGTGCCGTCGGGGCCGCGTTCGGCGCGCAGGAACAGATCGCCGGGGTGCGCGCCGGCGTGGCGGGTGCGGGCGTAGTCGTAGAGGTGGGTGACGAACACGACCGTCACACCGGCCTCGGTGAGCGCGCGCAGCAGCGGCCCCGCGATACGGCCGGCGTCGCGTTCGCCGGTGGAGGCGAACGCCTCGTTGCACAGCAGCAGCCCGTGCGGCCCGATCCGGTCGATCACCGCGTTCATCCGGACCAGTTCGTCGGCGAGCTTGCCGTAGGACAGGGTGTGGTCCTCGTCGCCGACGAAGTGGGTGAACACCCCGTCGCGGACGTCGGCGCCGAATTCCTCGGCGAGAACGAACATTCCGGCCTGCATCATCAGCTGCGCGGCGCCGAGGCTGCGCAGGAACGTGGATTTGCCGCCGTTGTTGGCGCCGGTGACGATCAGCAGCGATCGCCCGTCGGCGAGCAGGTCGCTGCCCGCGACGCTCGACGGTGCCGGGCCCAGGGCCAGGGTGATGTCGCGCAGCCCGCGGCAGCGCAGCCGGGCGGTGCCGGGTGGATGCGGGTGCGGCAGGCAGTAGGGAATCGCGGTGCGGTCGAGGTGTTCTCGCAGGATCAGGCAGCCGAGGTAGAAGGCGGTTTCCTCGCGTAACCGCAGGAAGAAGGCGTGTACGTGGTCGGCGGCTGCGGCGACCACGCCGGCGAGTTCGGCCAGCGCGTGATCCTTGATCTGCGTCACCGGATCGGAATTGACGTCACCGTCGGCGATCGCGTCGAAAACGCTTGTGCCGCGTGGCAATCCGAAACGGGTGCGGCGCGGCGGCGGTGGCGGGTGGACCACGACATCGGTGATCTTGTTGCCGGGCCCCAGGCCTGCCTCGATCTCGGCCCCGTGGTCGAAGCGCAGGGCATTCAGCTCGTCGCGCACCGCGTGCAGGAAGGTGTCGTCGAACTGTGTGGTCGTCGCGATCAGGTCGCTCCAGCCGGTGGCGGTGAGGTGGTGGCCGTCGCGTTCGAGCAGGGTGCGCAGCCGGCGTAGCTGCTCGAGCTGTTCGGTGAACGGGGCAAGGGTGAGGACCAATGTGCCGTTGGCGCGCCGCGCGGTGGATGTCCAGCGACGTACCGAGGTGGCGGCGGTGGCGATGTCGTGGACGGCGCGCACGAGGTGTGGGTGCGCGCAGCAGTCGGTGAGCACGGCGTGGCGGTGGGCGATCGCGGCCGGATCGGCCGGGGCCGCGGCGATCACGGCCCGGACCGCGTCGGCGGCCGCCGGGTCGCTGTCGGCGATCGTGTCGAACAGCGCGGACATGCCCAGATCCGCGACGGTGGTGTCGCCGAGCGTGATCGGCGCGGGTGCGGTGTCGCTGGGGTAGAGCAGCCGGACTCTCATCGCGCCAGCCTCGCGACCACCGCGTCGTAGCCGAGTCCGTAGCGGTCGGCGAGCTCGGTGGCGTAGGCGTTGCCGTCGGCGGGGCGGCGCACGATGCGGTAGGTGCGGCGTGCGGGGTCACTCGGGTCGGTCGATGCCACCATCGACACCACCTCGGGTCCGGCTTCGGTGAGGTCGTCGAAGAAGCTCACCCATACGCCCCACGCGCCGAGCCGCACGATGCGGGCCAGGACCTCACCGGCGATGCGCACGCCGTCGTGGGTGGTGGTCGTGGAGAAGCTCTCGTTGAGCACGATCAGGGTGTCCGCGCTCGCGGTCCGCAGGATCTCGCGCATCGACCGCAGGTCCGCCAGCAGCCGTCCGTCCGGGTCGCCCGCGTGTTCGGCGCGTTCGAAGTGGGTGTGGATGCGATCCGGCAGCGGCAGCCGCGCCGCCTGCGCGGGGACCGGGCCGCCGAGGGCGGCGAAATACACAAGCTGTCCGATGGTGCGCGCGAAGGTCGTTTTGCCGCCCTGGTTGGGGCCGGTCAGCACCGCTACCCGTTCCGGCGGTTCGAGGCGGAAATAGTTGCACACCACCGGGTTCGGTGAGCGGGTGGCGAGGGCGAGGTCGTAGGCGCGGTCGGCGTGGATCGGTTCGCCCGGTGCGGCGATCTCGGGAAGGCACACCCCGCGGCCCGCGCCGGCGGCGCGGTGGGCGAACCGGCGGTAGCGAAGGTAGAACTGCATGCCCCGATCGAAGTCGGCCACGTCGGGGGCGATGAAATCTCGATGGCGGGTGGCGAATTCGGCCAGTCGCGCGAACGGTGCGGGGAACAGGCCGGCGACCCGGTCGAGGATCTGTTCCTCGGTCTGGTTCATGTCCGGCCACTCCGGGTGCGGGCGCGGGGCGGGGCGGTGGGGTGCGCCGAAGCGGGCGAGCAGGTCTGTCACGGCGGCGGTGTAGTCGGGGGCGGGGCGGGCGGCGCTCACCTCGAGGGTGCGGTCGACGATCCGCAGCCGGTAGCGCACCTGTGCCAGCGCGGCCTGCACGCCGGCGATGTCGTCGGCCAGGGCGCGCAGAGCTGGACTCGCGCAATAGGTGTCGAGGTAGGTGCGCCATCGCAGCAGTGCCCGCGACCGCAGTGGCAGTCGCGCGGTCGTCGTATGCAGTGCGGTCACCGCGGCCAGGTACTCGGCGGCGGCGTCGAGGTGCAGGCGATGGCGTTGATGCGGGTGGTGCAGCTCGCCCGCGATGCGCAGCCGCCGCCGCACCCGCCACATGGCGATGACGAATTCCTCTGCGGCGGTGCGTGTTTCGTGGTCGTCGAGGTCGGCGAACACGTGCTGGCGGAATCGGACGGTGCCGGGGTCGCGGATGGGGCGGCGCAGCAGGGCGGTGAGGTCGTGGTCGTCGATCTCGCCGACGATCGCGGCGATCAGCGGTTCGATTTCCAGGTCGGTCAGCGCCTCGTCGCCGATCTCGACGGTGGCGACGCGCTCGGCCGGCACCGGCCACAACACGCTGACGGTCTGCATTCCCCACCCACTTCCCGCGCCGGCCGGGTCGGTGAACGACCCGGTAGGGGGCTTTTCGGCCAGGCTAGCGACATTACTTACCGGCCGTCAAGTAATCCCGTCACGGGTCCGGTGAACGATCGGTCCGAGTTATACAGCCAGCTGTACAGTTAGCTTAGTAAATGATAGGGTGGGGTCATGTCAGGAAAGCCTGTGCCCACGGCCGCCGCGGTGGCGAGCGATCTGCGTGTCGCCGTCAGCCGGCTGCTGCGGCAGCTGCGCGCACAGACCGAGGGCAGCGACCTCACCAAATCCCAGAGCTCGGTCCTCATCCGCCTCGAACAGGGCGGCCCCGCCACGGCCACCCAACTGGCCCATGCGGCGGGAATGCGCCCGCAATCGATGGCGAAAATCGTTCGCGCATTGGAGGAAGCGGGTCTCATCGCGGGCACACCCGATCCGGCCGACGGACGCAAAACCGTCCTGGACCTGACCGACGCCGCCCGCGACGAGTTCCGCACCGGCCGCCGCGCGAAAGAGGACTGGCTCACCCGCGTCATCGAGGCCGAATTCACCGACGCCGAAATCCGGCAACTCGCCGATGCGGTCGAACTGCTCGACCGCATCGGCCGCGCCGGCTGACCCGAGCGCCCACAACCGAAACCCCGCGACCCGGCCACCCGGGCCCGCGCGTCCCGGCGTGCGCCGAACCCGGTGCGCCCGAAACCCGCCCGCCAGCAAAGGAATTCGCCATGCCCGTCACCACTGTCGACCCGGCCACCGCCCTCATCGTGATCGATCTGCAGCAGGGTATCGTCGGCCGGCCGCTGGCCCATCCGGTCGAACCCGTGATCGCGCGCGCGGCCACCCTCGTGCAGGCCTTCCGCGACCGGAACCTGCCGGTCGTGCTCGTCAACGTCGCCGGCACCCCGCCGGGGCGCACCGACGCCGGCGCCACCGCGATGACCGATCTGCCGCCGGATTGGGCGACCCTCATCCCCGAGATGACACCGCAACCCGGCGACATCGCGGTCACCAAGCACGCCCGCAGCGCCTTCGCCGGCACCGGGCTCGCCGACCGGTTGCGCGCCGAGGGAGTCACGCAGGTGGTGGTCGTGGGCATCGCCACCGGCGCCGGGGTCGAATCGACCGCCCGCGACGCACACGAACAGGGGTTCCACGTCACGCTGCCCGTCGACGCGATGACCGATCCCGACGCCGCACGCCACGACCACAGCATCACCCACATCTTCGGCCGCATCGCCGAAACCGGCACCACCGACGACGTGCTACGGACATTGGCGGCCCGCTCGTGACAGCCGCCCCCGCCGAGACCGAGACCACCCGCGCCGACCCGTTCACCGTCCGCTTCGTCGGGCCGCTGCTGCTGGGCTCGACGCTCAACCCGATCAACACCTCCACCATCGCCACCGCCCTCGTCGGCATCGGCGCCGACTTCCACCGGGGTCCGGGCACCACGGCTGTGCTCATCTCGGTGCTGTATCTGTGCAGCGCCGTCGCCCAGCCCACCATGGGCAAACTCGCCACCCAGTTCGGGCCGCGGCGCGTGTTCACCGGCGGGCTGATCGTCCTCGTCGCCGCCGGCGTGATCGGCGCCGCCGCACCGGCTTTCGGATTCCTGGTGGTGTCGCGCGCGCTCATCGGGATCGGCACCTCGGCGGCGTTTCCCACCGCGATGGCGCTGGTGCGCAGGCGCGCCGACGACGCCGGGACGGGCGTGCCGGCGCGGGTGCTCGGCAATTTCTCGATCGCCGCGCAGGTCACCTCCGTGGTGGGGCTGCCGCTGGGAGGTCTGCTGGCGGGTGTGTTCGGTTGGCGCGCAATCTTTTTCGTCAACATTCCGCTCGCGCTGGTCGCGCTGGTGGCGACGCTGACCGGTGTGCCGGAGGACGAACCGCGCCGCCGCCATCACGGGTCGCTGCCGGCCGCGATCGACATCGTCGGCATCGGCCTGTTCGCCGGGGCCGTGATCGGCATGCTGAGGTTTCTGTCGGATCTGCGGGCGCCGCTGTGGTGGTTGCTGCCGGTGACGCTGGTACTGGTGGCCGCGCTGGTGGCGTGGGAGTTACGCGCCCGCAGTCCGCTCATCGATGTGCGGATGCTGACCCGCAACGGCGGCCTGTTGCGCACCTATCTGCGGCAGGGGGTGGTGTCGCTGGGCACCTACACCGCCCTCTACGGGACCAGTCAGTGGATGGAACAGGCCGCCCACTACAGCGCCTCGCAGGTGGGGTTGATCCTGCTGCCGCTGTCGGCGATCAGCATCGTCATCGCGCGGCTGGTGTCCGACCGTGGCTGGGTGCGTGTGCCGCTGGCCGCGAGCGGTGCGGCGTTGATCGCGACCGGGCTGGTCATGGTCGTGATCACGCACAGCTCGCCGGTGATCGTGCTGATCGCGATGTCGCTGCTGTTCGGCGTGGCCAGCGGCGCCAGCGGGTTCGCCAACCAGGCCGCGCTGTATGTGCAGGCGCCGGCCCGGCAGGTCGCGGTGGCGTCGGGGTTGTATCGCACCTTCGCCTACATGGGGGCGATCTTCTCCTCCAGCCTGATCGCGCTGACCTTCGGTTCGGCCACCACCGATGCCGGATTGCACGCCATCGCCTGGGTGATCGTCGGCCTCGGCGTGCTCGTCGCGCTGATGACGTTGCTGGACGCCACGATTCCGGCCCGCACCGGCCGGGCACCCGCGCGGTGATTCAGGTGTAGGTCGCGGTCAGGTCGGTGACGCGCTGCTGGGGCCACGGGCATCGGATCTCGCCCTGGGTGGCGGCGAAGAACAGTTCGAGATGCACCTGCCAGGCGGCCAGCAGTCCGGCGCGGTGCGAGGCGAGCCGGTGGGGCAGGGTGTGGGTGAGGTCGACCCGGGTGCCCAGCCGCGGATCGGCGACGATCTCCCACCGCGCCCGTCCGGCCGGCTGCCCGTTGATCGACACCTCGTAATCCAGCAGCCGCGGCGCCTCGACCGCGGTGACCGGTCCGGGCTCGATCGCCGGGTTGGTCGCCCGGACCGGTGGCATCCCACCGACGCGCGGCGACTGGTCCTCGACCAGGATCGCCCAGATGGTGTCGGCGGGCCGCCACACCAGATCACGCGAAAACCGCAGCACCACATCGGATTCGGGGCCCGCGACCGGTTCGGCGCTGCCGCGGGCCAGACCGAACTTCTCGACGTAGGCTTCGGCGCGGGCCAGCCATCCGGCCGCCGGGTCCTCGCTCGGTTCGGTCTCGTCGAGGGCGGCGGTCAGGCTCGTCAGGCAGCCGTCCCATCCGGCGGCGGTGCGGGCGGCGCCGAGGCGGCCGGTCGGGCCGTCGCCGAGCGCGTGGGTGAACACCAGCCGGCAGCCGTCGCCGTCGGCGATCAGTTCGAATCGCAGCACATCCCGGTTCCAGCGGAACATGAACACCTTCGGCGGATCGACCTCGAGGACCTCACCGTCCCAGGTGTCCTCGACCGGCGCTTCGTCGTCGAAGACGAACCGCATCGGCGCGCCGGGGCGCAGCTCGGTCTGCACGGCCGCGGGAAACCACGCCGTCATCTGCTCCGGATCGCTGATCGCCCGCCACACCCGTTCGCGGGGGTGGGGGAAGCGGCGCTCGAACCGCAACGTCGGTGTGCCGTCGATCGTGGTCAGTTCGGCGGAGGGGTCACTCATCGTCATCACTCCTCGCGGCTCTCGCCATCGGTGGGCAGGGTGTCGTCGTCGGCGGCGGCCAGGGCGTCGAGGTGGCGGCCCAGCGCGTCGAGGCTGGTCTCCCACAGCTGCCGGTAAGGGGCCAGCCACAGGTCGATCTCGGTGAGCGGCTGGGGTCGCAGCCGATACCAGCGGCGTTGGGCGTCCTGGCGGACCTCGACCAGCCCGGCGCCGCGCAGGATCTTCAGATGTTTCGACACCGTCGGCTGCGCCAGGCGCAGTTCCATGACCAGTTCGCCGACCAGGTGTTCGCGCCGGCGCAGCAGGTCCAGGATTTCGCGGCGCCGCGGTTCGGCCAACGCCTCGAACGTAGATGCCATATCGGCAATATAGCCGGAGGGGAATATAAGTGGAAGGGGTGCGGAGCTCACATGCGCAGCGGCAGTCCGGCGCGGATGCGCTCCATGCGGTCCTCGTGCACGACGTGCGCGCGGTCGAGCAGGGTGGTCAGATCGTCGGCGCGGAAGCGGTGCACATATTTGTCCGGCAGCCCGGCCATGGCCTGTTCCGATGCCAGCATCCGCCCGTAGGTGCGTTCACGGACGGCCTGGTCGGCCTCGTAGCCCAGATCGAGGTAGCGGGTGGCGCAGCGGCGCGCTCCGGCGACCGCGGTCTGCGCGCGCCCGGCCGGACTCCACAGCGAAACCACCACCGTGACAACGAGAATCGCGACGATCACGACCAGCGACCACCCGGTGGGGATCTCGGCCACCGGCACCGGGTCGCCGTCGTTGACGAACGGCAGGCTGTTGTGGTGCAAGGCGTGCAGGATCAGTTTCACCCCGATGAACCCCAGCACGGACGCCAGCCCGAAACCGAGGTAGATCAGCCGGTCCAGCAGCCCCTCGAGCAGGAAGAACAACTGCCGCAAACCCAGCAGCGAGAACGCCGTGGCGGTGAACACCAGGAACACGTTCTCGGTCAGGCCGAAGATCGCGGGAATCGAGTCGAGGGCGAACAGCACATCGGTGCCGCCGATCGCGATCATCGCCGACACCATCGGCGTCAACCGGCGCCGCCCGTCGACGATCGTGGTCATCGCGTCACCGTCGTAGGAGTCGGTGGTGTGCAACAGTTTTCGGGTCGCCCGGACCACGAACCCGTCACCGGAATGGGTGTCCTCGCTCTCGGGGCGCAGCATGTTGCCCGCGGCCACCAGCAGCACCCCGCCGAAGACGTAGAACACCCACGCGAAACGGTCGATCAGCGTCGCCCCGAGGAAGATGAAACCGGTGCGCGCCACCAGCGAGATCACGATCCCCACCAGCAGCACCTTCTGCTGGGCGGCCGCGGGCACCCGGAAGGCGGTGAAGAGCACCAGGAAGACGAACAGATTGTCCACCGACAGCGCCTTCTCGGTGACGTAGCCGGCGAAGTACTCGACGCCCATCTCGGATCCGCCGAGACCCCACACCACGAACCCGAACGCCACCGCCACACCGATGTAGGCCGCCGACCACACCGCCGACTCCGGCAGTGTCGGCGAATGCGCGTCGCGCACGTGGAAGAGGAAGTCGAAGACCAGCAGGACGACGATCAGCGCCAGCGCGCCGGCCCATGCCAGCAGCGGAACGGTCACGGCGGCCTCCTGTGCCCGAGGGTCTCGGGTGACTGTAGCGTCCGCGACCGGAGGCCCGCGCGGACCGGCATGCTGTCCGGACACGCGGATGCCCCGCGCACCGGCGGTGGGCGGGGCATCCGGGCGACAGCGGATCAGGCCAGGTCGAACCGATCCAGGTTCATCACCTTGTTCCAGGCGGCGATGAAATCGTCGACGAACTTGGCCTTGGCGTCATCGGTGGCATACACCTCGGCCTGCGCCCGCAGCTGCGAGTTCGACCCGAACACCAGATCGACGCGGCTGCCGGTCCAGCGCTGCTCTCCGGTGGCGCGGTCCGAGCCGATGTAGGTGCCGTCGTCGGCGGGCGACGGCTTCCACTCGGTGCTCATGTCGAGCAGATTCACGAAGAAGTCGTTGCTCAGCACTCCGGGGTTGTCGGTGAGCACACCCAGCGGCGACTGCTTGTAGTTGGCGCCCAGCACCCGCAGCCCGCCCACCAGCACCGTCATCTCCGGCGCGGTCAGCCGCAGCAGGTTGGCCTTGTCGACCAGCAGATACTCCGCCGACAGCCGCGCGCCCTTGCCGAGGTAGTTGCGGAAACCGTCGGCCTTGGGCTCGAGCGCGGAGAACGACTCCACATCGGTCTGTTCCTGAGTGGCGTCGGTGCGGCCCGGGGTGAACGGGACACTGACCCCGAAACCGGCGTCGCGGGCGGCCTTCTCGATCGCCGCGACACCGCCGAGCACCACCACATCGGCGAACGAGACGCGCACGCCGCCCGACTGTTCGGTGTTGAACGCCTCCTGGATCGCTTCCAGGGTGCGGATCACCTGAGCCAGTTCGTCGGGATCGTTGACCTCCCAGCCCTTCTGCGGTTGCAGCCGCAGCCGGCCGCCGTTGGCGCCGCCGCGTTTGTCGCTGCCGCGGAACGAGGACGCCGCCGCCCACGCCGTCGACACCAGCTGCGCCACCGTCAGGCCCGAATCCAGGATCCGTGCCTTGAGGGTGGTGATCTCGGCGTCGCCGATCAGGTCGTGATCGACGGCCGGGATCGGGTCCTGCCACAGCAGCGTCTCCTCCGGTACCAGCGGACCCAGATACCGGGATTTGGGTCCCATATCACGGTGGATCAGCTTGTACCAGGCCTTGGCGAACTCCTCGGCCAGTTCCTCGGGATGGTCGAGCCAGCGCCGGGTGATCGGCCCGTAGATGGGGTCCATCCGCAGCGACAGGTCGGTGGTCAGCATCGCCGGGGCCTGGGTTTTCGACGGATCGTGGGCGTCGGGCACCGTGCCCGCGCCGGCGCCGTCCTTGGGCACCCACTGCCACGCCCCGGCGGGGCTCTTGGTCTGCTCCCATTCGTAGCCGTAGAGGGTTTCGAGGAAGCTGTTGTCCCACCGGGTCGGGGTCGGGGTCCAGGTCACCTCGATACCGCTGGTGATGGCGTCCTTGCCGACACCGGTGCCGAACGAGCTCTTCCAGCCCAGGCCCATCTGTTCGAGCGGCGCGGCTTCGGGTTCGGGGCCGACGTTGTCGGCGGGGCCGGCGCCGTGGGTCTTGCCGAAGGTGTGCCCGCCGACGATCAGCGCCGCGGTCTCCACATCGTTCATCGCCATCCGGTGGAAGGTCTCGCGGATGTCGATCGCGGCCGCGAGCGGATCCGGATTGCCGTTGGGCCCTTCGGGATTGACGTAGATCAGGCCCATCTGCACGGCCGCGAGCGGGTTCTCGAGGTCGCGCTGCCCGGAGTAGCGGGCGTCGCCGAGCCATTCCATCTCCGGACCCCAGTACACCTCCTCGGGCTCCCACTCGTCGACGCGGCCGCCGCCGAAGCCGAAGGTCTGGAAACCCATGTGCTCGAGGGCGACGTTGCCGGTGTAGACGATGAGGTCGGCCCACGACAGTTTGCGGCCGTACTTCTGTTTCACCGGCCACAGCAGCCGGCGCGCCTTGTCCAGGCTGGCGTTGTCGGGCCAGCTGTTGAGCGGGGCGAAGCGCTGCATGCCGGATCCGGCGCCGCCGCGGCCGTCCTCGATGCGGTAGGTGCCGGCCGCATGCCAGGCCATGCGGATGAACAGGGGACCGTAGTGGCCGAAATCGGCAGGCCACCAGTCCTGCGAGGTCGTCATCACCTCGATGATGTCGGCCTTGACCGCCGCCAGATCCAGGGTGGCGAATTCGGCGGCGTAGTCGTAGTCGGGGCCGAAGGGATTGATTTCGGCCGGATTGTGCTGCAGCACTTTGAGATTGAGCTGTTCCGGCCACCAGTCGCGGTTACCGCCGCCTTCGACGGGTCGCTTCATGCGGCCGACGACGGGGCATCCGCTCTCGGGCGGTTCGGTATTGGCCTCGGCGATAGGTGGATGTTCCTCAGGCACGGTCTTTCCTTTCCGAGTAAGTGAAACGGGCTGTGATCACGGGTTCGATCGAGATGTCGGCACGGAACAGGAGGGGCACAGGCCCCAGTAGATGACCTCGGCCTCGTCGAGGACGAAGCCGTTGTCGTCGGCGGCGGTCAGGCACGGCGCGTCGCCGACCGAGCAGTCGACGTCGGCGATGACGCCGCAGGAGCGGCACACCAGATGGTGGTGGTTGTCGCCGACGCGGGTCTCGTAGCGCGCGACCGACCCCATCGGCTGGATCCGGCGCAGCAGACCCGCCTCGGTCAGCGCTCGCAGCACGTCGTAGACGGCCTGATGGGAGACCGTGCCGAGGGTGCCGCGGACCAGGCCGAGGATGGTGTCGGTGTCGGAGTGCGGGTGTTCGGCCACAGCGGTCAGCACCGCGATCCGCGGGGCCGTCACCCGCAGCGCGGCCCGGCGCAGCATGCGCTCGAAATCCGCCGTAGTGGACACGGTCCGAAGTATGACTCATTCAAGTAATCGGCAGGTGTGGATTCGAGAACCCAATTTCGGACACCGCGCAGCCGGCGGCCGCCGAGCCGGTCGCCCCCCGCGTTCGGCTGTCGGCGCGGGCGCTCGAGGCGGGGCGCGCATCGCCCCGGGCGGCACGGCCGGCCATCGGTCACATCCGTTCGATCCCGCAATTTCTGTGATTATTGTGATTTCTGTGGTTTCTGATGCCGGTGACCACACCGCAATTCAGCCCGCCTCGGGGCTCGGTTTCATAACGACGGTCACGAAAACCGCGGGCCGCGACCGGGAGCGCCCTGTTCTTCCCGCGTTCGAGCGGGTGAAAGCCCGGCTATCTGGTACCGGGGCAACATCGTAGTTATCAAAAAATTACTTTTTATCCGGGCGCGCCCGCCCACCGAATCTACCTACGACACACTGCCGTGAGGCTTCACGTGCCAGAAGGTGATCCGGTGAACGCGATGAATTCCAACGATGTGGGTAACTTGCTCGCTCCGCCCGGCCCGGAAACGGGCCGCGCCGCCCAGCACGAGGTGTGTGGCGGCGGGCACGGCGGCGGTGACGGCTCCGAGCCCCGGGGTGGCGTCGAATCCGCGGACCGGCGATCGCGCGATCACCGGCTTCGCCGTAAACACAGGTACTGACCTGGGCCGGCGGTCCAGCGGGCGGTCGCCGCGGCGTGTCGGGGCGTCGTGACCATCGCCTCCGCGTCCGGCGGCACCATCTCCAGACGAATATCCGCCCAGGGCGACGAGGGCGTTGTTCGTCGCGCCCGAAGAGTATTCGCGGCGCATATTTCGACCTGCTTCACGCATTACCGCGAACGGCGTTTTGAGAAACGGTCCGGCGTGTTGTTACTGCGTCGAAGTAAAGAGATCCGATGGAGGACCGGTGACCCAATTCAAAAGCAACTTCGGCGGCGATTCACAGGCGCCGAAGTCACCGCGGGTCGGCACAGCGCCACTCGGCGGTCACCAGGCACCCGGCAACGGAACACGCGCACGCACTTCGGGGCACGGATTCCCGCGCCCGGCACCCGACGGCGTATTCAAGCTCACCGCGGCGCAGCGCGGAATATGGTTCGCTCAGCACCTCGCGGGCGAATCCCCGATTTCGGTGGCGCAATATGTCGAAATCGTCGGCGAATTGGATACCGATCTGCTTCTCGAGGCCTGCCGCACCGCGAGCGTCGAATTCGGGTCCGGACATCTGCACCTGATCGAGGTCGACGGCGAACCGTGCCAGTTCGTCGACCACTTCCGCGGCGCCCCCGCCACGGTGGTGGATCTGCGCCGCCACCCCGACCCGGTGGCCACCGCCCACCGGCTGATGACCGAGGACTACGCCGGACCGCTGGATCTGCTGCACGACCACCTGATGGTGTGCGTCGTCTACCAGGTCGGCGACGACCACTACCTGTGGTATCAGCGCGCCCACCACATCGCCCTCGACGGATTCGCCGCGGTGACCATGCTGCAGCGCATCATCGAGCTGTACAACGCGTGGCTGCGCGGCGAGCAGCCCTCCCCGGCCGCGGCCAAGGATCTGGCCGAGATCACCGAACAGGACCTCGCCTACCGCGGGTCGACCCGATTCGACAACGACCGCAAGTACTGGACCGAACATCTGGCGGACGCACCGCCCGTGGTCAGCCTGGCCGGACGCGTCGGCAAACCGACCATCCACCCGGCGCTGGTCAGCGACGCGCTCGCACCCGAGACCGCGGCACTGCTGGATGCCGTGGTCGCCGAACGCAGCACCAGCGTGACCCCGATCGTGGTCGCCGCCTTCGCCGCCTACCTGGCCCGCATGACCGGAAGCACCGAGGTGCTGCTGAGCCTTCCGGTGTCGGGCCGGCATTCGGCGATCCTGCGCCGATCCGGGGGCATGGTCGCCAACGTGGTGCCGCTGCGCGTGCGGGTCGGCGCCCGCAGCGTCGGCGAACTGATCGACGCGGTGCAAGGCGAGCTGACCAGCGCGCTGCGCCGCCAGCGCTACCGGCAGGAGGACATCTTCCGCGACCTGGGCATCGCCCGCGACGAGACCGCCTCCTTCGGTCCCGCCGTGAACCTGATGATGATCGACAACGACGTCGTCCTCGGCGAGACCACCGGCCGGCTGCACGTGCTCACCTCCGGGCCCACCGCCGACCTGTTCGTCAACATCTACCCCGGCGCCGGCCGCGACAGCACCCACATCGACTTCCAGGGCAACCCGAACATCTACCAGCCCGACGAACTCGCCGGCCACCACCGCCGCTTCCTGATGTTCCTGCACGAATTCCTCGCCCGCGGAACGCACTACCGCATCGACCGGCTGCCGCTGCTCGCGCCACAGGAACAGCAGCGGCTGCTGCCCGTGCACGGCGCCGACGCGGTCGCGCCCCGGCTGCTGGCCGACATCCTCGCCGACAGCGCCTACCGCCACCGCGCCGCCGACGCGATCGCCACACCCGACACCACCCTCACCTACGGGGAACTCGACACCCGGTCCGCACAGCTGGCCCGCCTCCTGATCGCGCGCGGCGCCGGACCCGGCACCACCGTCGCGATCATGCTGCGCCGCTCGGTCGAATCGATCGTCGCCGCCTGGGCGGTCGCCAAATCCGGTGCCGCGATCGTGCAGGTGGATCCCGAATATCCGGCCAAACGCATCGAGCACATGATCGACGACAGCGGCGCCCGGGTAGGCGTCACCGTCGACGCCTACCGGGGACGGCTGCCGCAGGCGGTGACGCAGGTGGTACTCGACGACCCGGACACCGCCGCCGCCTGCCGCGACACCACCGGCACCCCGATCGGAGACAGCGAACGCCTGCGCCCGCTGCGCCCCGACGACCTCGCCTACATCACCTACACCTCCGGATCCACCGGCATCCCGAAGGGGGTGCAGGTGACCCATGCGGGGCTGGCCGACCTCATCGCCGACCGCAGCGAGGTCTGCGGCGTGGACGCCACCGCGCGCGTGTCGTATGCGCTGTCGCCGAGCTTCGACGCCTCGCTCGAGCAGTTCCTGGTGTGCTTCGCCAACGGCGCGACCCTGCTGGTCGTCCCGCCCGAGGTGATCGGCGGCGACGACCTGACCGACCTGCTGGCCACCCAGCACGTCACCCACCTCACCCTCACCCCGGCGATGCTGGCGACGGTCGATCCCCGGCGGCTGAGCGAGCTGCGGGTGGTCGTGGTCGGCGGTGACGTGTGCCCGCCGCACGTGATCGAACGCTGGACGCGCTGCGCGGCGATGTTCAACGAGTACGGGCCCACCGAAACCACCATCACCGCCGCCAGCGCCGCCGTCACCCCCGGCGGTGACCTGACCGTCGGCGCCCCCATCCGCGGGGTCTCGGCGATGGTGCTCGACCGCTGCCTGCAGGCGGTGCCGCCCGGAACCGCGGGTGAGCTGTATCTGGCCGGGCCCGGGGTGGCGCGCGGCTACAGCCACCGGTTCGCCGAAACCGCGGCCCGTTTCGTCGCCGACCCGTACGGCGAGCCCGGAACGCGCATGTACCGCACCGGCGATATGGCGCGCTGGGTCGGCGACGGGCCCGTCCCGGAGCTGGAATTGCTGGGGCGCAGCGACTTTCAGGTCAAGATCCGCGGCTACCGCATCGAACCAGGCGAAATCGACGCCGCCCTGGCCGCCCACGACGATGTCGACATCTCCGTCACCGTGCCGGTGCGCAACAACGCCGACGCGACCGTCCTCGCCTCCTACGTGGTGCCGGTGCGCGGGCGCCACATCGACCCGCTCGAACTGCAACGCTTCGCCCGCGACACGCTGCCGCCGCATCTGGTGCCCGCGGTGATCATGGCGCTGGACACCCTGCCGGTCAACGCGTTCGGCAAACTCGACCGCACCGCCCTGCCCGCCCCCGCCTTCGGCACCGCCGCCGCGGGGCGAGCGCCGTCCACCCCGCGCGAACAGCGCGTGGCGCAACTGTTCGGCGAAATCCTGGACGTGGCCACCGTCGGCGCCGACGACAGCTTCTTCGCCCTCGGCGGCGACAGCATCCTGTCCATCCAGCTGGTGGCGCGGGCCAAGGCCGAGGGCCTGAGCTTCTCCACCCAGGACGTGTTCGACCACAAGACCGTCGCCGCGCTGGCCGCGGTCGCCACCGACGCCGGTGGCGGCCCGCAACTGGCCGAACTACCCGGCGGCGCGGTCGGACCCATGCCGCTGACCCCGATCATGTACGCGATGCTCGCGCGCGGCCGATTCGACCGCTTCGCGCAGGCCACCCTCATCGAACTGCCGCCACAGGTCGACGACGCCGACCTGGTGGCGGCGCTGGCAGCGGTGCTGGACCGCCACGACATGCTGCGCGCGGTGCTGCGCGGCGCCCACTCCGCCGACCGCTACATCGACGTCGCCGCCCCCGGCGCGGTCGACGCCGCGACCGTGTACGAATCGGTGCGGCTGCCGCGCCGCGACGCCACCGAGATCGACGCCCGATTGCAGGCGGCCGCCGACCGCCTCGACCCCGCCGACGGTGTGCTGGTGCACGTGGTGCGCATGCGCGACGACACCACCGGCCCCGACCTGATGTGGGTGGTGATCCACCACCTCGCCGTCGACGCCGTGTCGTGGCGGATCCTGCTCGCCGATCTGGCCGGGGCATGGCAGCAGATCAGCGCCGGCGCCGAACCGGCCTTCGGCCCGGCCAGCACCTCGGTGCGGCGCTGGAGCCACGGACTCACCGACCAGGCCGCCGGCCGCCGCGACGGCGAGCTGGAGCTGTGGAAGAGCGTGCTCGCGCCGGGGGAGAAGCTGCTCGGCACCCGGCATCTGGACCCCGCCCGCGACACCGCCGCCACCGCCGGCCGCATCGAGGTGCACGTGCCCGCCGACGTGTCCGAAGCGGTCCTCACCACCGTCCCCGCCCGCTTCCACGGCACACCCAACGATCCGCTGCTGGCCGCGCTGGCGCTGGCGCTGGGGGAGTGGCGTCGCCGCCGCGGCGGCGACGCCGACACCGAACTGATCTCCCTCGAGGGCCACGGCCGCGAGGAACACGCCGTGCCCGGCGCCGACCTCAGCGCCACCGTCGGCTGGTTCACCACCCGCTTCCCGGTGCGCCTGGACCTGCGCGGCCTCGACACCGACGACGCGTTCGCCGGCGGCGCCGCCGCGGGAACGGCGATCGTGCGAGCCAAGGAACAGCTGCGCGCGATCCCCGACAACGGCATCGGCTACGGGATGCTGCGCTGCCTCGACGCCGAAGCCGGCGCCGAACTGGCCACCACACCCGAACCACAGATCGCGTTCAACTACCTCGGTCGCGTCGGCGTCCACGAACAATCCGGGCCGTGGACCCCGACCACGGAATTCACCTCCCTCACCGCGACCGGCGACCCGGCGATGGCGCTGCCCGCCGTCCTGGATGTCAACGCGATCGCCGAACCAGGGACCGACGGCCTCGAACTCGACGCCACCTGGGAATTCGCCACCGGCGTGCTGAACGCCGCGGAGGTGGAGGAACTGGCCGGACTGTGGGTGCGGGCGCTGCGCGGGCTCGCCACCCACGCCCGCAGCGACACCGCCGGCGGCTTCACCCCGTCGGATTTCCCGCTCGTCGACCTCACCCAGGACGACATCGACCGCTGGCAGCTGGAATACCCGACCATGACCGACGTGTGGCCGCTGACCGCCTTGCAGTCCGGTCTGCTGTTCCACGCCGTCTACGACACCGACCGCGTCGACGGCTACACCGTGCAGGCGACACTGACCCTCGCCGGGCAGGTCGACACCGCCCGGATGCGGGCCGCGGCGCAGACGGTGATCGACCGGCACGACAGCCTGCGCACCGCCTTCGTCGAAAGCGCCGCAGGGCCCCGCCAGATCGTGATGAGCGGTGTGCGCGCCGACTGGCACGACAGCGACCTCACCGAGATCGCCGACGCCGGGGAACGCGAACGCGAACGCCGCCGCATCACCGACACCGCCTCGGCCCCCTTCGATCCCGCCCGGCCGCCGCTGCTGCGTTTCCACCTGATCCGCACCGGCGCAACCGAATTCGAACTGCTGCTCACCAACCATCACATCGTGCTCGACGGCTGGTCGATGCCGCTGCTGATCCACGAACTGCTCACCCTCTACGCCGCGGACGGCGACCCGGCCACCCTGGCAGCGGCCGGCAGCTACCGCGACTACCTGCATTGGCTGCACAGCCAGGACCGCGACGCCGCGATCACCGCCTGGCAGCACGTGCTCGCCGGCATGGACAGCCCCACATTGGTGACCGGGCGCCCGGACCGGACCGTGCCCGCCGACAACAGCGAGGTCAGCGCCAACCTGTCCGCCGAGACGACCGCCGCGATCACCGACCTGTCACGCGCCTACGGCGTCACCGCCAACACCACCGTCCAGGTGGCGTGGGCGCTGCTGCTGACCACCCTCACCGGCCGCTCCGACATCGTGTTCGGCAACACCGTCTCCGACCGCCCGCCGCAGGTGCCCGGAGTCGAACGCATGGTGGGGCTGTTCATCAACACCGTGCCCGTGCGGATCCGGCTCGAACCGGGCGAAACCGTCGCCGACCTGCTCAGCCGCGTACAGTCCGAACAGGCCGCCACCCTCGATCACCGGCACCTCGGACTGGCCGAACTGCAACGCGCCACCGGTTTCGCCGACATGTTCGACACCGTGACCGTGCTCGAGTCCTATCCGCTCGATCGCGAACAGCTGACCCACAATCTGCGCGAGGCCGGGCTGCGCCTCGTCGACGTCGACGCCCACGACGCCACCCCGTACCCGCTGAGCCTGCAGGTGACCCCGCCGCGTCCCGGCCGCGACAGCGACCCCGACGCGGCCACCTCCGCCACCCACACCGTGATGCTGCGCTTCTCCTGCGACCGGCTCGACGCCGACACCGCCCGCACTCTGCTCGGCCGCTACGAACAGATCCTCGACCAGATCGCCGCCGACCCCACCGCCACCGTCGCCGCCATCAGCCCCTGCTCGAACAGCGAACTCGCCGAACTGATTCCGGCGCCACACAGCGCACCGGCCGGACGCACCCTGCGCGACATCCTCACCGGCACCGCCCGCACCCACCCGGACGCGGTGGCGGTGCGGGCCGGCACCACCACCCTCACCTATCGGGAACTCGCCGCGCGGGCACACCGGCTCGCGCAGCACCTGCTCACCCGCGGCGCCCGCCCGGAAACCGTTGTCGCCGTGGTCGTCCCGCGCTCGGTCGAGCTGGCCGTCGCGATCTGGGCGGTCGCCGAAACCGGGGCGGCGTTCCTGCCGCTGGATCCGGGCAACCCCGGCGAACGCATCGCCGAACTGCTCGCCGATTCGGGCACCACCCTCGGCGTCACCACCCGCGCCCTCGCACACCGGCTTCCCACCGCCGTCGACTGGACCCTCGCCGACACCGACCTGCCCGCCGAACCCGAAACCACCACCGCCACCGACGAACTGCGCCTCGACAACGCCGCCTACCTGATCTACACCTCCGGATCCACCGGCACACCCAAAGCCGTGCACCTCACCCATCGCGGCCTCGCCGGCCTGACCGCCGCACACGCCGACGCCTTCGCCGTCGACACCACCTCCACCGTATTGCAGGTCGCCTCACCGGGATTCGACGCCTGCCTGTCGGAACTGCTGCTCGCCCACGGCCACGGCGCCACCCTGGTGATCGCACCCCCCGACGTCTACGGCGGCGCCGCACTCGAGGAACTGCTGCGCACCCGAGGGGTGACCCATGCCATCATCACCCCGTCGGTGCTCACCACGATGGACCCCGCAAAACTGCCGGCAATGACGACGATCGCGGTCGTCGGTGAAGCCACCGGCACCGACCTGGTCACCCGCTGGGCGCCCGGGCGGCGGTTGATGAACCACTACGGGCCCACCGAAACCACCGTGTGGGCCACCGGATCCGACGCCCTTACACCCGGTGAACCCGTCACCATCGGCACCCCGATCCACGGCCTGTCGGTCACCGTGCGTGACATGTGGCTGCGGCCCGTCCCCGCCGGGGTGGCCGGCGAACTGTACGTGCGCGGGCCCGCACTGGCCCGCGGCTACCTCGACCGCCCCGCCACCACCGCGGCCCGCTTCGTCGCCGACCCGGAATCGTCTCGGGGACAACGCCTCTACCGCACCGGCGACAGTGTGCGCTGGCTGCACACCACGCGCGGACCGCAACTGGAATACCTCGGCCGCAGCGACCAGCAGGTCAAGATCCACGGCCTGCGCATCGAACCGGGGGAGATCGACGCCCGCCTGGCCCGCCACGACAGCGTGGCCGCCGCCGCCACCGTCGACCGGCCCGGACCCGCCGGTGAACCCGTGCTGGTGTCCTATGTCGTCGCCGCACCGGGCGCCACCCTCGACCCGGCCGCGCTGCACGCCGACCTGGAACGCGAACTCGCCCACTACATGAACCCCGCCGCCATCATCGAACTGGCGGACATGCCGCGCACACCGGTCGGCAAGATCGACCGCGCAGCGCTGCGCGACCTCGACTTCCGCACCGACGAAACCGCCGGACGGGCACCGGCCACCGCCGACGAACAACTCATGGCCAAACTGTTCGCCGAAGTCCTGCACCGCGACACCGTGTACGCCGACAGCAACTTCTTCACCCTCGGCGGCGACAGCATCGTGTCCATGCGACTGGTGGCGTTGGCCCGCGAGGCCGGGCTCACCCTCACCCCGCGCGACGTCTTCGAAGCCAAAACCGTTGCCGCACTAGCGGAAATGGTGCGCGGCACCGTCACCGCCGACCCGTCGCTGTCACGCGAACCGGCCCACCGCGCCGAAGGCCGCCCCCCGCGCCCCTCGGACTTCCCGCTCGTCGAGCTGAGCGCCGCCGACGTCGAACGGCTCGACCACCGCTACCCGGACCTGGCCGACGTGTGGCCGCTGTCGCCGATGCAGGCCGGAATCCGATTCCACTCCACCTACAACCCCGGCGCCGGCGACAACTACACCGTCCAAACCGCGATCGGCTTCACCGGCGCCGTCGACGCCGAACGCCTGCGCCGCGCCGCCCAAGCCCTCGTCGACCGCCACGACATCCTGCGCGCCGCCTTCACCGACACCAGCTCCGGACCCTGCCAGATCGTGCTCGGCCACGCCCCCGTCCGCTTCCGGCACATCGACCTCACCGCCCCCGGCGCAGACCCCACCGGCCTCGACCGCGTGGCCGCCGACGACGCCGCCGAAGGGTTCGATCTGTCGGCGCCGCCGCTGATCCGATTCACCCTGATCACCGTGCGCCCCGACAGCTACCGGCTGCTCGTCACCAACCACCACGTGATCCTCGACGGCTGGTCCATGCCGCTGCTGATGAGCGAACTGCTCACCAACTACAGCACCCCCGCCCACGTCGACACCGCCGAACCCGCACCCAGCTACCGCGACTACCTGGCCTGGCTGCACCGCCAAGACCTCGCCGCCTCCACCGCCGCCTGGGCCCACGAATACGCCGACGTCGAATCACCCACCCGCGTCGCCCGCGCCGACGCCGCCCACCGCGACACCTCCGCCGGCGAAATCGACACCCTGCTGCCCGCTCACCGGGCCGCCGACCTGCGCCGCGTCGCCGCCGGCGCCGCCGTCACCGTCAACACCGCCGTCGCCGCGGCATGGGCGCTGACCCTGCGCGAACTGACCGGCGACACCGACGTCGTCTTCGGATCCGCCGTCTCCGGCCGGCCCCCCGAACTCCCACAGGTCGACCGCACCCTCGGCATGTTCCTCAACACCATCCCCGTGCGCGTGCCGCTGGACCCCACCCACACCGTCGAGCAGCTGCTGACCCGGATCCAGCAACACCAGACCCGCATGCTCGGCCACCACCACATCGGACTGCCCGACATCCACCGCGCGGCCGGAATGACCGCGCTGTTCGACACCGCCGTCGCCTTCCAATCCTTCCCCGTCGACCGGCCCGCCCTGCAGCACCTCGTCGACGCCGCCGGCCTGCGCATCGACGACATCACCGGCGTCGACGCCACCCCCTACCCGCTCAGCCTCGTCGTGGCCCCCGACGCCGCCGACACCGAACACACCGACACCCCCCACACCGACGCGGCCGCCGCAGCGGGACTGCGCATCACCCTGCGCTACCTCGACGACGAATTCGACACCCACCGCGCACAGTGGATCCTCGACCGGTTCGTCACACTCCTGCACCGCATCGCCGACGACCCGGCCACCCCGCTGGCACGGCTCACCGTCGCCGACGCCACCGAACCGGCCACCGCCCACACGCACCGCCGGCCCCGCACCCTCGGCGACATCCTCACCGCCACCGCCGCCGCCCGCCCCGACGCCGTCGCCGCCACCTGCGGCGCCGACACCATCACCTACCGCGACCTCGATCAGCGATCCAACCGGCTGGCCCGGTTGCTGCTGCGCCGTGGCCTCACCCCGCACACCGTGCTCGCCAGCGCCCTGCCACGCTCCCTCGACGCCGTCGTCACCATGTGGGCCGCCGCAAAAACCGGCGCCGCGTTCGTGCCGATCGACCCGCGCCTGCCCGCCGAGCGCATCGCATTCCTGCTCGGCGACTCCGGCGCCACCCTCGGCATCACCCACACCGGCACCGCCCGCCCGCCCCAGCACATCGACTGGCTCACCCTCGACGACCCCGGCACCGTCCACGCCCTCGACACCGAATCCGGCGCCCCGATCACCGACACCGAACGCGGCGCGGCGCTCACTCCCGACCGCACCGCCTACCTCATCTACACCTCCGGATCCACCGGAACCCCCAAAGGTGTGCTGGTCACCCACCGCGGACTCGCCGACCTCGTCGACGCCCAGCACCGCCTCCTCGGCGTCACCGCCGACTCCGCCGTCCTGCAGGTCGCCTCACCCAGCTTCGACGCCTCCATCTTCGAACTGCTCATGGCCCACGGCGCCGGCGGCCGGCTCGTCGTCTCCCCACCCGACGTGTACGGCGGCCCCGAACTGGCGAAACTGCTTCAGCGCGAACACATCTCGCATGCCGTGCTGACACCGTCGGCGCTGGCGACCATCCCCGGCGACCGATTCGACACCCTGCGCGTGCTGGCCACCGCCGGCGAACCCGTCGGCCCCGAACTCGTCGACCGGTGGGCACCCGGACGCACCATGGTCAACCTCTACGGACCCACCGAATCCACCATCTGGGCCACCGCCAGCGCACCACTGACCCCCGGCGCGCCGATCACCATCGGCGCCCCCGCCGGCCCCGTCACCACCACCGTCCTCGACACCTGGCTGCGACCCGTCCCACACGGCGTCGCGGGGGAGCTGTACCTGCTCGGCCCCGGACTCGCCGACGGCTACAAAGACCGCACCGCACTGACCGCCACCCGATTCGTCGCCTGCCCCTTCGGCGCACCCGGCGCACGCATGTACCGCACCGGCGACATCGTGCGCCGCACCACCAGGGGCGACCTGGAATTCGTGGGACGCAACGACTTCCAGGTCAAAGTCCGCGGCAACCGCATCGAACTCGCCGAAATCGACGCCGCCCTGGCCGCCCACCCCGACGTCGCCTTCGCCGTCACCGTCCCACGCACCGACGACGGCCGCCCCACCGCCCTCGTGTCCTACGTGACCCCCGCCGCCGGCGCCACCCTGTCCGACACCGACCTGAAAACCACACTCGCCCAAGCACTCCCGCCCTACATGGTGCCCGCCGCCGTCATGATCCTCGACGAGGTGCCGCTCACCCCGACCGGCAAACTCGACCGCGACCGGCTACCCCGGCCACCCGTCACCGCCCGCGCCTTCCGCGCACCCACCACCTGGCAGGAAGACGTCGTCGCCCGCGCCTACGAACAAGTCCTCGACGCCGAACACGTCGGCGCCGACGACGACTTCTTCGCCCTCGGCGGCGACTCGCTCAGCGCCGCCCTCGTCGCCGCCCGCATCGGCGCCGCCCTCGACGTGCGCATCCCCGTCCGCACCATCTTCGAAGAACCCACCGTCGCCGCCCTCGCCCGACGCGCCCGCACCCTGCACGGCACCGCCCGCATCCCACTCACCGCAGGCGACCGCCCCGACCCCCTCCCGCTGTCACTGGCCCAGCAACGCATGTGGTTCCTCAACCGATTCGAACCCGAATCGGCCGCCTACAACATCCCCGTCATGCTGCAGCTGTCCGGGCACCTCGACACCACGGCACTGAGCGCCGCCCTCGACGACGTCATCGCCCGCCACGAAGTGCTGCGCACCATCTACCCCGAAACCGACGGCGAACCCCGCCAGGTCATCCTCGACCGGGCGCCGATCACCCTCGAAACCGGCCACCCCGCCCCCGACATCCTCCCGCACCTGCTCACCGAATTCGTGCGACGCGGCTTCGACGTCTCCACCCAGGTACCGCTGCGCGTCGCCCTGTTCGACATCACCACCGACACCGACGACACCGGCCGATACATGCTCGTCCTGGTCGTCCACCACATCGCCGGCGACGGACAATCCATGGGCCCGCTGGCCCGCGACGTCATGACCGCCTACGCCGCCCGCCACACCGGACAACCCCCGCACTGGCAGCCACTGCCCGTGCAGTACGCCGACTTCGCGCTGTGGCAACGCCGCATCCTCGGCTCCGCCGCCGACCCCGCCTCGCTGATGTCCACCCAGCTCGACTACTGGCGCACCACCCTCGACCGGGTACCCGACCTGCTCGACCTGCCCACCGACCGGCCCCGCCCCGCCGTCGCCAGCCTCACCGGCGGCCGCGTCCCCCTCGACATCCCCGCACCCCTGCACCGGCAACTGCAGACACTGGCCCGCGACCACGGCACCTCCCTGTTCATGGTCGTGCACGCCGCACTCGCCGTCCTGCTCGGCCGGCTCGCCGACACCGACGACATCGTCATCGGCACCCCCGTCGCCGGCCGCGGCGAACCCGGCCTCGACGACCTCGTCGGCATGTTCGTCAACACCCTCGCCCTGCGCACACCCCTCG
Source organism: Nocardia africana NBRC 100379 (assembly GCF_001612635.1). Taxonomy (GTDB): domain Bacteria; phylum Actinomycetota; class Actinomycetes; order Mycobacteriales; family Mycobacteriaceae; genus Nocardia; species Nocardia africana. The sequence goes on from NZ_BDAV01000009.1 coordinate 210,147, forward strand.
ACCGCGGCGAACCGTTCACCACCTTCCTCGCCCGCATCCGCGACACCGACCTGCACGCCCTCGACCACGCCGACGTCCCCTTCGAACGCATCGTCGAAGAACTCAACCCGCACCGAACCACCGCCGCACACCCCCTGTTCCAAGTGGTCCTCGCCTTCCAGAACACCGGCGCCATCGACATCGCCCTGCCCGACGTCGCCGTCTCCCGCGCCGACGTCGACACCGGCACCAGCCAATTCGACCTCCAACTCGTCATCTCCGACACCTCCACCGAAACCGGTGCCGCCCAAGGCCTCTCGGGCATGATGATGTACGCCCGCGACCTGTTCGACCCCGACACCGTCACCGGATTCGTGCAGCGACTGCTGCGGATCCTCGCCACCGTCGCCACCACCCCCCACACCCCGGTCGGCGACATCGACTGGCTACACCCGCGCGAACGCCACACCCTGCTCACCAGCATCGGCCCCCGCACCGCACCCACACCCGAATCACCGCTGCTGCCCGGCATCTTCGCCGACGCCGTGCGCCGCAACCCCGACGGCCTCGCCGTCCGCACCGGCGACGACGGCCTCACCTACACCGAACTCGACCGGCGCTCCAACCGCCTGGCCCGCCTGCTCATCGACCACGGCGCCGGACCCGAAATCCCCATCCTCGCCGCCGCGCCCCGCTCCACCGAATCCGTACTCATCTGGTGGGCCGTGGTGAAATCCGGCGCCACCTACGTCCCCGTCGACCCCGCCTACCCGGCCCACCGCATCGACCACATGATCACCGATTCGGCCGCCGCACTGGGCATCACCGTCACCACCGCACGCCCCGCCCTCCCCGACACCGCCGACTGGATCATCCTCGACGCACCCGACACCCTCACCCACCTCGACACCCTCGGTGACAACCCGATCGACGACCACGACCGGCTGCGGCCCCTGCGCGCCACCGACACCGCCTACGTCGTCTTCACCTCCGGATCCACCGGACGCCCCAAAGGCGTCGCCGTCACCCACACCGGCATTGCCGACCTCGTCGCCACCCAACGCGCCGACTACCACATCGAACCCGGCGCCCGGTTCCTGCACTTCGCCTCACCGTCCTTCGACGCCTCGCTGATGGAAATCCTGTTCGCCACCGCCGGCGCCGCCACCCTCGTCATCGCACCCCCCGCCACCTACGGCGGCGACGACCTCGCCGACCTACTGCGCACCCAGCACGTCACCCACGCCTTCGTCACCCCCGCAGCCCTCGCCTCGGTCGACCCCACCGGCCTCGACGACCTGCGACTGGTGCTGTCCGGCGGCGAAGAAGTCCCCACCGAACTCGTCAAACGCTGGGCAGGCACCGACCGCCGCGGCACCCGCGAATTCCGCATCCTCTACGGACCCACCGAAACCACCATGCTCGCCACCGCCACGCGGCCGCTGCACCCGGGGGACCGGCCCACCATCGGCACCCCACTACCCGGCATGCAGATTCTGATCCTCGACTCCCGCCTGCACCCCGTCCCCGCCGGTGTGGTCGGCGAACTCTATCTCGCCGGCCCCGCCCCCGCCCGCGGCTACCTCAACCGCCCCGCCACCACCGCCGCCCGATTCGTGCCCTGCCCAGCCGGCGAACCCGGCGCCCGCATGTACCGCACCGGCGACCTCGTGCGCTGGAACACCCACGGCGACATTGAATTCGTCGGACGCAACGACTTCCAGGTCAAAGTCCGCGGCTACCGCATCGAACTCGGCGAGATCGACGCCGTCCTCGACGCCCGCCCCGACACCGCCTTCGCCGTCACCATCGCCCACCGCCAAGGCAACGCCCCCGCCATGCTGGTCACCTACGTCGTGCCCGCACCCGGCGCCACACCCACCGCCGCCGAACTCACCAACGCACTCGCCGAGGCGCTCCCGCCCTACATGGTGCCCGCCGCCGTCATGATCCTCGACTCGATCCCCCTGTCGCCCAACGGCAAACTCGACCGCAGCGCACTACCCGAACCCGTCCTGCACACCGAAACATTCCGCGCACCCGCCTCACCGGTCGAAGAAATCGTCGCCGGCATCTTCGCCGACCTGCTCGGCCTCGACACCACCGTCGGCGCCGACGACAACTTCTTCGACCTCGGCGGCAACAGCCTCGTCGCCACCCGCGCCGCCGCCCGCATCGGCGCCGCCCTCGACACCCGCGTCCCCGTCTCGATGATCTTCGACGCACCCACCGTCGCCAAACTCGCCGCCCGCGCCGAATCCCACGCCGACACCCGCCGCATCGCCCTCACCGAACAACCACGCCCACACCACCTCCCGCTGTCCTACGCCCAACAACGGATGTGGTTCCTCAACCGCTTCGAACCCGACACCCCCGCCTACAGCATCCCCATCGTCATCCGGCTCACCGGCCACCTCGACACCGACGCCCTGCACGCCGCCATCGGCGACGTCATCACCCGCCACGAAGTGCTGCGCACCATCTACCCGGCCGTCGACGGCGAACCCACCCAGCAAATCCTCCCACCCGCCGACGCCGTCCCACCCCTGCCCATCACCCGCATCCCCGAAACCGAACTGCCACAGACCCTCTCGGCACTGCTGGCCACCGTCTTCGACGTCACCACCACCGTGCCGCTGCGCATCCGGCTCTACGACATCGCCGACGACACCTGGATCCTCGCCCTCGTCGTCCACCACATCGCCGGCGACGGATCCTCACTGGCACCCCTGGCCCGCGACCTCACCACCGCCTACACCGCACGACTCGACGGCGACACCCCCGCCTGGCCACCCCTGCCCGTCCAATACGCCGACTACGCCCTCTGGCAACGCACCGTCCTCGGCGGCGACGACGACCCCGACTCGCTGCTGCACGCCCAAATCGACTACTGGACAACCCAACTCGCCGACGCACCCGCACTGCTCGCGCTGCCCGCCGACCGGCCGCGCCCGCCCGTGCAAACCTACGCCGGCGCCCGCGTGCCCCTCACCGTCGACCCCGAACTCCACGCCCGCCTCCAACACCTCGCCCGCGCCCACAACACCACCCTGTTCATGGTCTTCCACGCCGCACTCGCCGCCGTCCTCGCCCGCCTCGCCGGCACCGACGACGTCACCATCGGCACCCCCTACGCCGGACGCGGCGAACCCGAACTCGACGACCTCGTCGGCATGTTCGTCAACACCCTCGTCCTGCGCACCCGCCTGCGCACCGACATGACCTTCACCGACCTGCTCGACCAGGTCCGCGACACCGACCTCGCCGCCTTCGGGCACGCCGACGTCCCCTTCGAACGACTCGTACAAGAACTCAACCCCGCCCGCTCCCACGCCCACCACCCGCTGTTCCAGGTGATGCTCGCCTTCCAGAACCTCACCGGCACCCAATTCGAACTCCCCGAACTCACCCTCTCCGCCGTCGAAGCCGACATCGACACCTCACTGTTCGACCTGCAGATCACCGTCTCCGACAGCTACGACGACCACGGCGGCCCCGCCGGCATCACCGGCGGCATCACCTACGCCCGCGACCTGTTCGACCCCGACACCGTCACCGGCATCGCCGCCCGCCTCGACCGGCTCCTGCGCGCCCTCGTCGCCGACCCCACCGGACTCGTCTACGACGTCGACCTGCTCGACGCCGACGAACGCCGCGACGTCGTGGACCGCTGGAACACCACCCACCACACCGTCGCCACCGGCGAAACACTCATCTCCATGTTCGCCGGCGCGGTACCGGCCTACCGCGACCGCACCGCCGTCACCTACGGCGACCTGTCGCTGACCTACGGGCAGTTCTCCGCCCGCGTCAACCGGCTCGCCCGCTGGCTCATCGGCCGCGGCGTGGGCCCGGAAAAGCTGGTCGCCGTGCGGATGCGCCGCTCGCTCGACCAGGTCACCGCCCTCTACGCCGTGCTCGCCGCCGGCGGCGGATACGTCCCCGTCGACCCCGACCTGCCCGCCGACCGCATCGACTACATGCTGGCCACCGCCACACCCGTCGTCGTCCTGTCCACCCTCGACGGCATCGACCTGTCCGCCTACGACGACACACCCGTCACCGACCACGACCGCCGCACCCCACTGCGACCCACCAACACCGCCTACGTCCTGTTCACCTCCGGATCCACCGGCCGCCCCAAAGGCGTCGCCGTCCCGCACGGCGCCGCGGTCAACCAGATCCGCTGGCTCAGCGACGAATACCGCCTCACCGCCGCCGACGTGGTCCTGCAGAAGACACCGGCCACCTTCGACGTCTCGGTGTGGGAACTGTTCGCCACCCTCGGCGTCGGCGCCCGCCTCGTCATCGCCCGCTCCGACGGCCACACCGACCCCGCCTATCTCGCCGAAATCATTGCCGCACAACAGATCACGATCACCTCGTTCGTTCCGTCCATGCTCGCCGTCTTCGCCGAAGCCGCACCCGAGCGCACCCTGACCTCACTGCGCGCGCTGCTCATCGGGGGAGAGGCGTTCGGTTCCGACACCGTGGCCGCCGTCCGGCGCGTCCTGCCCGAGGTCGAACTGCACAACCTGTACGGGCCCACCGAATTCACCGTGCACGTCACCTCCCACCACGTCACCGACGCCGATCAGGGCAGCGTGCCGATGGGCATGCCCGTCTGGAACGCCCGCGCCTACGTCCTCGACGCCCGGCTCAATCCGGTACCGCCCGGAGTGGCGGGGGAGCTGTACCTCGCGGGCACCCAGATCGCTCGCGGCTACCACGCCCGCCCCGGCCTCACCGCCGAACGGTTCGTGCCCGACCCCTACAACAACGGCGGACGCATGTACCGCACCGGCGACCTCGTGCGGCGCCGCCGCCGCGACGGCGAACTGGAATACCTGGGACGCACCGACTTCCAGGTCAAACTGCGCGGCTTGCGCATCGAACTCGGCGAAATCGAAACCGTGCTCGCCGAATATCCCGGCGTCGCCCGCGCCATCGCCGTGGTCCACTCCAGCGAGCTCGCCGCCCAGCTCGTCGGCTACCTCGTGCCCGCCGCCGGCGCCACCGTCGACACCGCCGCGGTCCTCGCACACGCCGCCGCCGAACTGCCCAACTACATGGTGCCCACCACACTCATGGTGCTCGACACCGTTCCGCTCACCGCCTCCGGCAAACTCGACCGCGCCCGGCTGCCGGAACCGGTGGCCGCGGTAGGGGAGTTCCGCGAACCGTCGACCTGGCTCGAAGAAGAGGTCGCGCGCGCCTTCGAACACGTCCTCGGCGTCACCCACGTCGGAGCCGACGACGACTTCTACGCCCTGGGCGGCAACTCGCTGCGCTCGGTGCAGGTCGCCAGCGAACTCACCAAGGAACTGCACTTCGAGATCCCGCTCGGCTGGATGCTGTCGGATCCGAATCCGGCCGACCTCGCCAAGCGCATCGAAACCGGAATGAGCGACGGACACCACGAACCCGGGCCCGCGGCCTTCGGTCTGGACGTCGTGCTGCCGATCCGGACCGGTGGCAGCCGGCCACCGCTGTTCTGCATCCATCCCGCCTCGGGCCTGTCGTGGTGCTACTACACCTTCGGCGACCACCTCGCCGGCGACCGCCCGATCTACGGTCTGCAGGCGCCGCAGATCGGTGGGGAAGTGCCGGGCCCGCAAACGTTCGAGGAGATCGCGCGCCGCTACTTCCAGGAGATCCGCGCCATCCAGCCGCACGGGCCCTACCATCTGCTCGGCTGGTCGCTGGGTGGGCAGATCGCCCACGCCGTCGCCGCCGAAATAAGGTCGGCCGGTGAGGAAGTCGCGCTGCTGGCGCTGCTGGATGCCGAGGCCGAGGGAATCGACGCCACCGAGGTCTCCGAAGCCACACCAGGGGAGCTGATCAGCAACGTCGGCCCGGTCATGGGCATCGACGTCGTCGGCGCCGACGCGACCGCCGAAGAGGCCGCCGACCTGATCCGGCAGCAGCTGGGGGACAGCTTCGCCGTCGACGCCGCGACCATCGAACGCATGACCGACGCCTACAACCTGTCCATCCGGGCCGCGAGTGCCTGGCAGCCGCCGGTCCTCGACGCCGACATGCTGTATTTCACCGCCACGAAGGACCGGCGTGCCGACGCGGCGGGCCACGAGGGATGGGCCCGGTTCGTCGCCGGTCGGATCACGAACGTCGATATCGCGGCCGAGCATCTGGCGATGACCGAACCCGCCGTGGTCGCCGAGATCGCGACGATCCTCAACCGCCGACTGGATCGGTGAGGGATCGGACCGAACAGCGATTACTTGACATAATGTAGATTATCGGCGCAATGGAACGGGCGCTGGAGGACGCATTTGCGCTGTGCGTCAGCATCTTTCAGTGATTGCCTTCGGCGCCTCGGCTGTGCCGCTCGGCCGTCCCGCATGCCGTGGACCATCGGCATTCGACCGCCGCAGACGTCTCGCGCGAACCTGCCGAAATCCTCCTGGTGAAACTTTTCGCCTCTGGCCTGATTCGCCGGAAAATTTCTGGCGCTCGCGTCGGGTCGGCGTCCGCCATCATCGCCCACTTCCCCAGCCCGGGCTTCCCCTCGCAAACGTCACAGTGACGTAATGGGGACGCTTCCGTGGGCCGCCCGGAACCAGCCGAGATCCGGATCCGATGCACCTCACCGCGCACCGTCCGTACGTCTTGTGATTCGAAGGCAGCGCACACCGCGCGGTTTGGTACCCGCCACGAGTCCGTCGCGGCTGCGGTGGTGACTTGTTAGCGTCCTCGGTAGGAGGTGTCATGAAGGCAGCGCGGCCTTTCGATGTCGATGTGGTGATCGTCGGATCCGGATTCGGTGGCAGTGTGACGGCATTGCGATTGGTGGAAAAGGGATATTCGGTCGCGGTGCTCGAGGCCGGGCGACGCTACGAGGACGCCGACTTCGCCACCACCAGCTGGGATCTGCGACGGTATCTGTGGGCACCGGCACTGGGCTGCTACGGCATCCAGCGGATCCACCGGCTGCGCGACTGCTTCATCCTCGCCGGCGCCGGAGTCGGCGGTGGCTCGCTCAACTACGCCAACACCCTCTACAAGCCGGGACGCGCGTTCTTCGAGGACCGGCAGTGGGCCGAGATCACCGACTGGGACGCCGAACTCACCCCGCACTACGACCAGGCCCGGCGCATGCTCGGTGTCGTGGAGAACCCGCACACCACCCCGGCCGACGAGATCATCCGCTCGGTGGCCGAGGAGATGGGCGTCGCCGACACCTACGTCCCGACGCCGGTCGGTGTGTATTTCGGTCAGCCCGGAGTCGTGAGCGACGACCCCTACTTCGGTGGTGTCGGACCGGAGCGCACAGGCTGCATCGAATGCGGCGAGTGCATGACCGGATGTCGGCACGGCGCGAAGAACACGCTGGTCAAGAACTATCTCGGTTTGGCCGAAAGCGCTGGGGCACAGATACATCCGATGACCACGGTGACCGCGCTGCGACCGCGGGACGACGGCAGCTGGCGCGTCGACACACGCCGCACGGGCCGATTCCGGGGTGGGCGGCGCAGCTTCTCGGCGCGGTATGTGGTGCTGGCGGCGGGGACCTGGGGTACGCAGCGGTTGCTGTTCCGGATGCGCGACACCGGGGTGTTGCCGGCGCTCTCGCCGCAGCTGGGTGTGCTGACCCGCACGAATTCGGAGGCGATTCTGGGTGCGGGCCGCACCCGGGTGGACACCGGCCTGGATCTGACGGCGGGCGTGGCGATCACCTCGTCGTTCCATCCGACCTCCGACACCCATATCGAGCCGGTGCGCTACGGCAAGGGTTCGAACACGATGGGGTTGTTGCAGACCTATCTGGTCGACGGCGGGCAGACGGTGCCGAGGTGGGTGAGGGTGCTGGCGATCGCGGCCACCCATCCGGTGCGGACGGTGCGGTTGCTGCGGACGCGGCGCTGGAGTGAACGAACGTTGATCCTGCTGGTGATGCAGAGCCTGGACAATTCGATCACCACGTTCACCCGGCGCGGTCTGTTCGGTCGCCGCTACACCAGCAGGCAGGGCTACGGCGAGCCGAATCCGTCGTGGATCCCGGCCGGGCACGAGGTGACGCGGCGGGTGGCCGACAAACTCGGCGCCACCGCGGGCAGTACCTGGCCGGACATTTTCGGCGTGCCGATGACGGCGCATTTCATCGGTGGGTGCGTGATCGGCGGCGACCGCGAGCACGGTGTGATCGATCCATATCACCGGGTGCACGGGTATCCGACATTGAGCATCGTGGACGGGTCGGCGATCTCGGCGAATCTCGGTGTGAATCCGTCGCTGACGATCGCCGCGCAAGCCGAGCGGGCGGCATCGATGTGGCCGAACAAGGGCGAGCGGGATCCGCGGCCGCCGATGGATCTCCCCTACCGGCGCGTCGATCCGATCGCGCCGGTGGCGCCGGTGGTTCCGGCCCGCTCCCCTGCCGCGTTGCGGCTGCCGATCGTGGAGGTCCGCCACGCGGCCCCGGACGCTCGCCCGGCCTGACCGGCACGGCTCCGGTTCTCGGTGTCAGCGCGTGAGGCGTCCCAACAGTGCTGAGGCGCAAGCGATTCCGAGGACTGCGGCCAGGACGAGCACACCGAAGTCGGTCCACAGGCCGGCGGTGCCGCCGACGAGCAGGCCGCGCAGGGCGTCGACCTCGTAGCTGAGCGGGTTGACGTGGCTGACGACGTGCAGCCAGCCGGGCATGAGTGCCAGCGGGTAGAGGGCGTTGGAGGCGAAGAAGGCGGCACCGAGGACGACGGCGGTGAGGGCGCCGAGCAGTTTCAGCGGGTTCATCGTCATGTGGACGCCCATGATCAGAGCGAGGACGACGATGATCAGCACTTGCGCGGTGGCGCGTACCCCGGCGGCGAAGCACTTGCCGGTGATCAGCGCCGCGCGGGGTGTGGGGGTGACCATGAGTTTGTTGAGGATGCCGGCGTCGCGGTCCCAGATCGGTTGGATGCCGTTGCGTCTCCACCGAGTCCCGGGACGGGTCCGGCGATCGGCGCCTGTGTTACGTTGTGATCGACGTCACGCGGCCGGCGGTGTTCCCGGATTGGACGCCAGTGATCTCGGACGGCGGTCGCCCATCGCACGGACCGGAAGGAGATCATCGTGGCCACCGACCGGATTCTGGTCATCGTCACCAATGCGGGGGAATACGAGAAGGTCGGCTACCGCACCGGGCTGTGGCTCGGCGAGCTGACCCATTTCTACGACTATGTCATCGAACACGGCTACACCGTCGACATCGCCAGTCCCGCAGGCGGATTCGTGCCCATCGATCCGGAGAGCCTGGCACACGACGTGCTGGCCGAACTCGGCACCGACCGCCGCTACCGCGATCGGGAGTTCATGGACCTGCTCGACCACACGCGCAGCATCGGCGAGGTCGAGGTCGAGGATTACGACGCGATCTACTTCACCGGCGGGCACGGGGTCATGTTCGACTTCGGTGGCGACGATCTCGGCGCGCTCACCGCGGCTTTCCACGACAGCGGACGCGTGGTGTCTGCGGTCTGCCACGGGCCGGTCGGATTGCTGAACGTCCCGCTGGAGAGCGGGGCCGCGCTGATCGCCGGGCGGCGGGTGACCGGGTTCTCGTGGCCGGAGGAGGAAGCCGCCCAGCGTGCCGACGCGGTACCGTTCAGTCTTCAGGACGAACTCGTGAAATCGGGCGCCGACTACAGCATGGCCGACGAGCCGTTCGGAGTCCACGTCGTCACCGACGGGCGGCTGATCACCGGCCAGAATCCCGGCAGTGCCCGCGGGGTGGCCGAAGCGGTGGTCGCGACCCTGAGAGGAGATCAGCGGTGAGCGATTCCGGCAGCGATATCGATGTCGAGGTGCCCGCCAGCGGAGCCGGTTGCGCGGAGTGTGTCGCCGCCGGCGGCTGGTGGGTGCATCTGCGCCGGTGCGCGCGCTGCGGGCATGTGGGTTGCTGCGACACCTCCCCTGCCCAGCATGCCACCGCCCACTTCCGCAGCACGGGTCATCCGATCATCCAGAGCTTCGAACCGGGTGAGGACTGGTTCTACGACTACCGCGACGGTGCGGTCGGTGAGGGGCCGGAACTGGCGCCGCCGACGAGTCATCCGGAGACGCAGCCGGTGCCGGGCCCCGCGGGTCACGTCCCCGCGGACTGGCAGGACCATATCCACTGACGCGTCCCCCGCGCCGGGGCCCGGCGGTTGCGCAGGGCGGCCTCACTGGGGACGTTTGTCCTCTGCGCATGAGGTACGCCGCCTCTGGGAGCAGTCGCGGCCCGGGGCGCACGCTCGACACATGACTCACCAAACTGTTCGCATCGCAGTCGTTTTCGCCTCGTCGCAGGGGTCGACCCGAGAGATCGCCGACTATATCGGGGCCGTGCTGGCCAACCGCGGAGCCGATGTGGAGGTGGCTGATGTGGCGCATGCGCCTGAGCTGTCGCGGTTCGACGCGGTGATTCTCGGCAGTGCTGTGCACAACATGGATGTGCTTCCCGAGATGTCGGTGTTCGTTCGGAATCACCGCTACGAACTGGCCGCGATGAATGTGTGGTTGTTCACCGTGGGGCTCGGACCGGCGCTGCGGGGGCCGATCGGGCGGCGGATGGGCAGGATCGTTCCGCAGAAGATCGCCACGCTGCGCGATTCGATTGCGCCTGTCGGATACCGCGCGTTCGCGGGGCATTTCGAGAACGCGGGAGTGTCGCTGAAGGCGCGCATCGCCTACCGCCTGCTCGGTGGCGGGCGTTTCGGCGACCTGCGCGACTGGCCGGCGATCGGTGAATGGACGGCGACGATCGCCCGGATTCTGCTGCTGCCGCAGCCCGCCGCGAACATCGCCTACCCGTAGATCGCACCAAGCGGCCGATGAGAGGAAGGTGCGCCGTGACACCGGAACATGTTCTCGTGGCGTACGGCTCGAAGCGGGGCGGCACGGCCGAAATCGCGGAGTGGATCGGTGAGGTGCTGCGCTCGGCCGGTGTCGACGCCGAGGTCCGCAATGCGCGTGAGGTTCGCTCCCTCGGCGACTATGGGGCGGTGGTCCTCGGCGGTGCGCTCTACACCGGTCGCTGGCATCGTCACGCCCGCCGCTTCGCTCGTCGTTTCGCACGGCAGTTGCGCGTGCGGCCGGTGTGGCTGTTCGCCAGCGGGCCGCTGGACGATTCGCTCACCTCCGGCGGTCCCGGAAAGGTTCCGGGGGGCAAGGCTGTCGAGCGGGCCGCGCATCGGGTGAATGCCCGGGATTACACGATTTTCGGGGGCCGCTTGGCGTCCGACGCCCATGGTTTCCCGGCGGCGGCGATGGCCAAGACGATGGCGGGTGATTTCCGGGATCCGCAGCATGTTCGGGACTGGGCGACCGGCCTCGCCGCGGAGCTCACGCCGGGCCCGCGCTGAGCCCTCCCCCCGACCGGTGTCGGGTGCCTTTCAGTGCTCGTCGTAGTGGATGCTGTGCGCGGCGGCGATGGGGAGTTGTCGTGCGGCCGAGGAATTCATGGGGACGCCACGGCCGATCAGGTCGGCGGCGAAGCGGCGCAGCAGTGGGTCGGCAGGGGTGGCGAGCAGGCAGACGAGATCGCGAGACACGCTGGGGTGCAAGCGTTTCAGGGTGCCCGGCAGGCCGGGGCCGAGGGCGGTGACGGGGACCAGGGCGATGCCGAGTCCGGCCGCGGCCAGTTGCGCAGCGGTGACCGCCTGCCGGGTGCGCATGACCGGACTCAGAGTGACGCCGTGGGCGGCGGCTCGGGCGTCGAGCCAACCGGCGAGGCCGTTGTCGGGGTGATAGTGCACCAACGGTTGGTCGCGCAGGTCGTCGAAGCCGAGTCGGTCGTGCCGGGTCAAGGGGTGGCCGGCGGGAAGGACGGCCACGATCTCCTCGGTTCCGACGAGCTCGGTTGCGCCGGTCCAGCGAGTCGGCCGCGGCCCCAATGCCAGGTCGGCCGTACCGGATTCGAGGTGGTGAACGAGGTCGTCGGCGCTCGTGGCCTCGGTGAGCGTCACGCGCACCGCGGGGTGGCGGCGGAACCAGGCACGCAGAACGGGAGCGAGCAGACTCGCGGTCAGGCTTTCCGCGCACGCCAGCCGCAGGAAGCCGCCTTCGCCCTTGGCCGCGGCCTTTCCGCCGTCGACGACGCGAGCGGCCGCGGTCACCGCCGCGCGGGCATCGGCCTCGACGGCGCGGCCGATGGCGGTGGCGCGCACCCCGCGCGGCAGTCGTTCCAGGACCGGTGCGCCGATCTCCCGTTCGAGCGCCGCCAGCTGGTGTGACAGCGCGGGCTGCGACATGTGCAGGGCGGTGGCGGCGTCGGTGATGGACCCGGCGTCCAGCACGGCGAGGAGGCATTCCAGTGCACGCAGTGTTGGCATTCGCAAATCCTATGGCAACGATCGAAAACATTCATCGAGAGAAGGGATTATCCGTCGCCGGTGCGTTGCTGAACCGGGCATGACAACGCTGCAAGCCAAGAAGATGCTCATCATCGGTGCCGGATCGGGCATCGGCCGCCGGATCGCCCTCGACGCCGAAGAGCAAGGGGCGCAGGTTATTTCGGTGGGCCGTCCAGACGTGGACCTGGCAGACGAGGCCACCGTGCGCGCCCTGGCCGAACGTATCGGCGAGGTGGACTACCTGGTGTCCTTGGCCGCCGACCACGCCAACGGTCCCGTCACCGCACTGGAGCACGGTGCGGTGCGCCGAGCCTTCGACGCCAAGGTGATCGGGCCGATCCTGCTCGCCAAACACTTCGCTCCGCGATTCCGCGCCGGTGGCGCGATGCTGCTGTTCTCCGGCGTCGCGGCCTGGCGGCCGGCACCGGAACGCGCGGTGATGGCCACCACCAACGCCGCTGCCGCCGCTCTGGCCGAGGCGTTGGCGGTCGAGCTCGCGCCCGTGCGCGTCAACGCGATCTCCCCCGGCATCGTCGACTCGGGTGTGTGGGACGGCCCCGGGAAGGAGGAGTTCTTCCGGACCGTCGCCGACCGAAATCCGGCTCGCCGGGTCGGGACACCGGCCGACATCTCCGCCGTGGCGCTGCTGGCTGTGACCAACCCGTTCCTCACCGGCACCACCGTGCATGTCGACGGTGGCGCGAAACTGGTGTGAGTCCGCCTTTTCCGGCCTTACGGCCGGATCGGCACCGGTAAGGTACGGCGTGCCGGGTGTGCGGCAGCGCCCGGTACTCGCCGGCGGGTGAGCTGTGGGCAAGGAGGCGCGAACGTCGTGGACGAGGACGTCGACCTGACCGACCTGGACCGGTTCACCAGCGGCTTTCCCCATCCGGTCTTCGATCGGCTGCGGGAGGAAGCGCCGGTCTGGTTTCATCCGCCCACCGCGCACAGCCCCGGCGGCGACGGTTTCTGGGTGCTCAGCCGCTACGCCGACATCGTCGCCGCGGCCACCGACACCGCGGTCTTCTCCTCCGCATCCGGCGGCGGCCGCGACGGCGGCGGGACCACGCTCGAGGATATGCCGCTGGGGGTGCCGGTCGGGGCGCTGCTGAACATGATGGACGATCCCCGCCACGCCAAGATCCGCCGCCTGCTCGCCCCCAGCACCACACCGCGAGCGCTGCGGCGGATCGAGGACGACCTGCGCCGGCGCGCGGCCGGCATCGTGGAGGCGGCCGTGGCGAAGGGTGAGTGCGACTTTCTCACCGACGTGGCCGCGGAACTGCCGCTGCAGGCCGTCGCCGAGCTGGCCGGGGTGCCGCAAGCCGACCGCCACGAACTGATGAACTGGGCGAACGTCACCCTCGACTACGACGGCCGCGAGGTGGGCGAGGTCGACGACCGTCTCGCCAAGGCACAAGCGCGTATGTTCGCCTACGCCGCGGAGCTGCTGCACCGCAAACGCGCCGCGCCGGGCGAGGATCTGCTGTCGGTGATCACGCACGCACTCGTCGACGACGAGCCGCTGACCGATGCCGAACAACACCTGTTCCTGAGCCTCGTCGTGGCCGCGGGCAGTGAGACGACACGCAACTCGATCGCCATCGGCACGGCCGCGCTCTGCGAGTCGCCGCGGCTGTGGAAACAGTTGCAGCAGGACAGGACTCGCCTCCCGGCCGCCGTCGAGGAGATGCTGCGCTGGGCGTCCTCGACCCCCTACAACCGGCGCACGGCCACCGAGGACGTGTGGATCGACGGCCACCGCATCGCCGCCGGTGACAAGGTCACGCTGTGGTGGGCCTCGGCCAACCGTGACGACCGGGTGTTCACCGATCCCCACCGTTTCGACATCACCCGAAACCCCAACCCGCACCTGGCTTTCGGGCGCGGCGTGCACTTCTGCCTGGGCGCTTCGCTCGCGCGGATGGAAATGCGGGTCATGTTCGACGCGCTACTGGATCGGGTCGAGACCGTCACTCCGCGTGGGCCCGTCGAGTACGTCCGCAGCAACAAACACACCGGGGTCCGGCATATGCCGGTCACGATGGTCGCCCGGTGAGAGCGGGACGTCTCGTGGGTGACCCGCCCGAGTGAAAGGAGCCGGCCTTGGCTACCGAACCGACCGTGGAGAACGTCAGCCGGCTGCGAAGCTCGAGCCGCGACGTCACCCGCTTGCCGTCGATCCTCGCCGACTGGCTGGCCACGGTCATGCCGGACGGGCAGCGGCCCGAGATCACCGTCGTCGGCGGGATCGACGCCAACGGCATGTCCTCGGAGACGATCGTGCTCACCGCCTGCTTCGACGACGACGGCGCGCGCGTGGACCGGAAATGGGTGATGCGGGTGGCGCCCACCGACGCCGACGTCCCCGTCTTCCCGGTCTACCGTCTGGACCACCAAGCCCGGGTCATCGAGGCCGCCGGCAGGGCCGGCATCCCGGTCCCGCCGGTGCGGTTTTCGGAGAACACCGGAACGGTGCTGGGGTCACCGTTCTTCATCATGGACTACGTCGAGGGGGTCGTCCCGCCCGATGTGATGCCGTATACGTTCGGCGGTAACTGGTTCTTCGACGCGGCCCCCGAGCAGCAGCGCGCACTGCAGGACGCGACCATCGAGGTGCTCACGAGGCTGCACTCGATTCCCGGCGCCGGCACCGCATTCGGTTTCCTCGTCGCCGACCGCGCCGGCGACACCGCCCTGGCCAAGAATCTGTCCTGGCTGCGGACATGGTACGAGTTCTCGGTCGCCGATATCGGGGGTTCGCCGCTGGTCGAACGCGCCTTCGACTGGCTCGACAGCCACTGGCCCGAACAGATCGCGGCCGGTGAGACCGTGCTGTTGTGGGGTGACGCGCGGATAGGCAACGTCCTCTACCGCGACTTCCGTCCCGCCGCCGTCCTCGACTGGGAGATGACCACGGTGGGCCCGCGCGAACTCGACGTCGCGTGGTGTGTGTTCGCGCACCAGGTGTTTCAGGAACTGAGCGGGCTGGCCGGCCTGCCGGGATTGCCGGATGTGTTGCGCGAGAACGATGTCCGGGACACCTATCGGCGCCTCACCGGTGTCGAGCTCGGTGATCTGCGGTGGTTCTTCGTGTACGCGGCCGTGGTCTGGGCGTGTGTGTTCCTGCGCACCGGCGCCCGCCGGGTGCACTTCGGGGAGATGCAACGACCCGAGGATGTCGAGTCGCTGTTCTACCACGCGGCCTTGCTGCGCCGGCTGATCGGGGAAACGGCGTCGTGAACCGCCGCTACCGGCCCGGTCCGAGGTAGTCGAGGATGATCTCGCCGACCGCGGCCGGTTTCTCGAGATGCAGGAAATGTCCGGCGTCGTCGATGCGGACGACGCGGCTGCCCGCGGGCAGGTGCCGGTCCAGATCGTGGAAGAAGCCGGGACGCAGGCATCCGTCGGTGGCGCCGTAGAGCTGCAGCATCGGGTGGATCGGTGGGGCCATCAGCAGGCGGTCGAGGTCACGGGGTCGCGTCGACCGTGGCCGGACCAGTTGCCGGTAGTAGCCGATGATCGCCGAGCGGTGATCCGGCGGTGCGGCCGCGGCGAGGTGGGCGAGGTCGTCGGTGGCGTCGTATCCGGGAGACCATCGGCGCCACAGCAAGGCTGTCATGGGGGTGAAGAACCGTTCGGGAACGGCCGGGATCTGGTTGGCGAGGATGTACCAGCTGTTCACCGACTGCGCCACGATCCGCCCGATGTGGCGGGCGACGTTGTCGCGGGTGATCCGGACGCCGGCCAGTGGCGGGACGGCTGCGGCGACGAAGGCCCGGAACGGTGAATCGGGCAGGGCGGCAAGGGCGTTCGCGGTGAAGGCGCCCCAGTCGTGGCCGATGACGACGGCGCGGTCGGCGCCGAGCCGCTCGGCGACACCGAGCGCGTCGGCGACGCGCGAGCCGGTCGACAGGTCACCGTCGGCCGGCACCGACGACGGAGCGTATCCACGGCTGAACGGTGCGACGGCGTAGTACCCGTGATCGGCCAGCGCGGGCCCCAGATGCCGCCACGTCCACGCGGTGTCGGGGTAGCCGTGCAGGCACAGTGCCGGCGGCGCCGCGGGGTCGCCCCAGGTGAGGGCGTGCAAGGTGACCTGTCCCAGATCGAATTCGGTGCGCCCGGGCGCTGGGGTGGATGTGGATGCCATCGTGCCTCGTCGGTGAGTTCCGCACCCGCTGGGTCCGGCGTCGGCTGTGCTGTGGACAGGCGTTCATCCTAGTGTCCGACCGCGCCCTCGACATCACCTCGCGCGAGTGCCACATTTTTGCCCGATGGGCCCGAGTTGCCGGTCTAGACTGCTGCCGATCAGCTGATGAGATTCCCGAGACCCTCGCACAGGGATTCTCGCACTGGGATCGAGCGACGGCCGGGCAACCCGGCCGGGTGCGAGGGTGAGTCGATGAATGGCGGCAAGACACTACGGGCCTGGTGGAACGATCCGGTCGACTACTGCTGGCTGGTCCGTAGCCTGACGGCCCGATCCGCGCTGGGTCCGCTGAAGGTGCTGGTCGGTGTCTCCGGGGCGATGATCGCGGCGATGGGAGCGGTTATCACGGGGTCACCGGTCGGGCCGCCCGGTCATCCCGGCGTCGCCTCCGCGTTCGGGGTGTCGTGCGGGACGCTGTGGGCACTGCGCTGGTGGTTTTGGCGCTGGCCCGGCAAAACCGAATCGTTGCTGCTGATCGGCGGCGCCGACGTGCTGTTCATCCTGGAATTCCTGCAGGTGCCGGATCGGGTGTTCGCGGCGATGGGCACCGTCCTGCTCGTGGTCACCGGCAGCTACCTCGGCTTCTTCCACAATGCGCGGGCGTTGGCGGCACATTCGGCGTGGTCGCTGCTGTCGGTGATCGTGGTGTCGGCGCGTATCGCCACCGGCGGCGGACCCCTGCGCTTGGCCCTCGCGGTGGGGCTGCTGCTGTTCGTGTCGGTGGTCAGCGCCCTGCCCGCGTTGCAGATCCTGTACTGGCTGCTGCGCACCGAGTCATTGTCGGATCCGCTGACCGAACTGCTGAACCGCCGCGGCCTCGAGATCCGGCTCCCGTTGCTGCTCGACCAGCACCCCGCGATCAGCGTCATGACCTTCGACCTCGACAAATTCAAAAACGTCAACGACACCTGGGGACACCGCGCCGGCGACACCGTGCTGGTGCGCACCGCGCAACGCCTGCACGAGGCAGCGGGCCGCTCCGCCGTGGTGGCACGCACGGGCGGGGAAGAATTCGTCGTCGCCGCGCCGATCACCGCCGAGGCCGCCCGCACCGAGGCCGAACGCCTGCGCCGCACGGTCGCCGAACCATCCGAGAACACGGTCGAGGTGACCGCGAGCGTCGGTGTCGCCGTCTACGACACGAGGATCTGCCCGCGCTGCCCGCGACCGACCCCGGACCGGCTGCTGCAATCCGCCGACGCCGCGATGTACCGGGCCAAACAGGCAGGGGGAAACCTCGTGGTGCTCGACGACCTCACCCCGCGGCCGGATCACTACCGGGCCGGCGGATAACCCCGACGGGCGGGCGATGTCACACGGATGCCCACGACGGCCTTGTTGGCCGAAAACTCACGGCGCCTGCGTGATTCGGTCGTGCGGTTTCGATGCCCGGAGCGAGAACAGCAGCGGAACGCGCGGCTGCCCCGCGGGCAGGCGGTAGCGGCCGCCGTTCTCGGCCAGGGTACGAAATCGCGGGTACAGGGTGAAGTCGTGTTCGTGCAGGAACTCCAGGCGCAGCCCGGCCCCGGCGATCGCGGTGACGATGTCACCGATGCCGTGCTGCCACTGCACCGTCACGTTCGCGGTGGTCGGCGCGTCCGGATCGGCGTAGGTGCCGGGTTCGTCCCACACCTGCGGGGCCGGATCGAAATAGTCGTAGGCGACGGTGCGGCCGTCGTCCTCGGCGAGAATGTCGCCGAACGGGTGGAATTCGGTCAGGTACACGAAGCCGCCCGGCGTGAGCAACTCGGCCACCACCGATGCCCAGCGCACCAGGTCGGGCAACCAGATCAGGGCACCGACACCGGTGTAGACGATGTCGTAGCGGTCCCGCTCGAGGGCGGTGACCGCGTCGTAGACGTTCGCGGTCACGAACCGCGCGCCGGTGACACCGATGCGGGCCGCCAGGCCGGTGGCGGTGCGCACGGCGGGCGCGGAGAAGTCCAAACCCGTGACGCTCGCGCCGCGGCGCGCCCACGCCAAGGTATCGGTGCCGATGTGACATTGCAGGTGCAGCAGGCGTTTTCCGTGCACGTCGCCGACCTCTGCGGGTTCGAAGTCGCGCAGCGCTTCGGCGCCGGCGACGAAACCGTCCAGGTCGTAGAAGTCGCTCCTCGCGTGGATCGGCACGCGCTCGTCCCAGTTGGCGCGGTTGAGTTCCATCCAGTTGCCGGCCTGCGCGTCGACGCTCATGCCGCGCGACGTTAGCCCGGCCGGAACGCCGTCTCCATCGATTTTCGACCGGCCGCGGCTCAGCCGGTGTGGATCGACAGGGCGATGAGCATCGCCGTGCGTTTGGCCGGATCGTCGGGATCGAGGAAATCCAGTTCGCGCATCCGCCGCATGCGGTGACGGACGGTATTGGGATGCACGGCCAGGGTGCGGGCAGCGGTGGCCGGATCGCCGTGGGCTTCGAGCCAGGCCTTCAACGTCGGCAGATACGCGGTGCCCGCCCGCTCGTCGATCTCGGCCAGCTGGGCGACGGGATCGCGGGACGGGAGCCGGCCCGTGGAGGCCATCGACCGCAGGCGCTGGATCAGGACCCGGTCCCAGGCGGTGTCGTAGCAGGCCGGCTCCCGGGTTGCGGTCACCGGCAGTGCCATGCACTCGTCGGCCTCCTGGCGGCTGGCCGGCAGCTCCCGCGCGTCGGCCGTGCCGCCGATGCCTGCGACGACGGTCATGTGCGCGGGCAGGCTCGCGGCGATATCGGCGATCCACCGATACGCCGGCGCCGGGTCGTCACCGGCCGGCAGCAGTGTGTAGACGGTATTGCCGAACAGGGTGCTGCGGCCCAGGCGCGACCAGCCGAAACCGGTGGTGGCCCGCTCGAACGCCAGCAGGATGCCGGCGTTGCGTTCCTGCTCGGCGTGGGCCTGCAAGGCGATGACGCGCAGATTGCGTGCCGGGATGCCGAGTTTGCCGATCGCGGCCTCCGCGTCGGGACTGCCTTCGATCAACTCGATGACCAGCTCCGACTCGACCTGCCGCTCGAGGTCGGCACTGACCCGTGACCGCAGCAGATGCAACGCGACGGTGTGCGCGCCCTCCTGCAGGATTCTGGCCCGATCCCCCGAGAGCGGCTCGCGTCCGGACACCCACACCGAACCCAGCAGCTCCCGGCCCGCACGCACCGCGGCGACAGTGCGCCCGTGCAATCCGTGCTCGGGCGCGGGCGGGATGTAGCGCGGCGCGTCGGAGCGGGCGAGGTGGGCGAAAATGCCCTGCTCCTCGAAGAATCGGCGTACCCGATCGGGCATACGCCGCCCCAGAATGGTGTCCGAGCGGACCGGGTCGGTGTCGTGGTGCGCGGTGGAGTAGGCCATCACACGCGAGAGCTGATCCTCGATCGTCACCGGTCCGTCCAGGGACGCGGAGATGGTGTCGGCCAGGGCGAACAGATCGCTGGGACCGCGCCCGGATTCGGTTTCGCGGCCCTCGAGGACCAGCCCGTAGACCACCGAGGCGATCTGGCTCCAGGACACGCTCGGGTCGACGGTCATGAGAGCGGGGCCGCGATCGTCGAGCAACTGCCGGATCCGCGCATCGGGTGTCTCGGACGTGCGGGCGACGATCACGCCGGCGCGGGCATCGATGCCCAGAGCGAGAGCTTCGGCCAGATCCGCCGCGCCGACGGCGAGGAACACGTCGCCGGTGGCCGCGTGCGGGCGAATCGGGTCGTGGACCGCGACGCTGTGGATCTCGACGGTGCGGTCGACGACGGTGCCGTGCAGGCGGGCGCCGTAGCGGCTCACGATGTTGATCAGCCGGTCCAGTTTGACCATCGGTACCGATCACGGCTCCTTCCTGGTCGTCGGGGACTGCGGCGCTGTTCGGCGGCGACAATGTGTGCCGGGGAGATTGTCGGCTACCGACAATGTAGCGGGTGCGCCGGCGGGTCACTCTGGAGGTGGACCCTCGGTGCGGCGGATGTGGTGCCGCCCGGGGTCCGGGGTGTTGTCGGCAGTGGACGAAGAGAATGAGATGACGGGAACCGAAGGCGTCTGGTTGACGCAGGACGCGTACGAGCGGCTACGGCGGGAATTGCTGGAGTTGCGGGCGGCGCAGCACGGCCCCGGCGACGAGGACGGACAGTCCGCGGCCGGGCGGCGGTTGCGCCGGCTGGAGTTGGAGGAGTTGCTGGATCGTGCCGTGGTCGGGCAGGCGCCCGCCGACGACGGCATCGCCGAACCCGGGATGGTGCTGACCGTCCGGTTCGACGACGAGCAGACCGAAACGTTCCTGCTGAGCCGGCGCGACGGCGCCGACACCGAGGAACTGGAGGTCTATTCGCCCGAGTCGCCGCTGGGCCGCGCGCTCACCGGCGCCCGGCCCGGGCAGGTGTGCTCGTACCGGATTCCCAGTGGAGCGTCGGTGAACGTGACATTGCTCGAGGCGGTCCCCTACGGCATGCACCTGCGGCGGCGTTGATCGCGGGCGGCCGCGGCGGACTCGGCCGGAAAGTGAGGTCGTGAGATGGATTGGCCACATCTGCTCAGGTTCGCCGGTGTCACCGTCGCGTTCTCGGCGCTGGTGCTGCTGGTCCTGGTGCCGCGGAAGGTGACCCGTCGACTGTGCTCGCAGTGCGGGCACTCCAACATCGTGCACGACCCGGTATCGGGCCGCTGCCGCAGCGCCGTGGACGCGGGAGTCCTGGTCTCGCGCGACGGCGGCGGCGGGCTGCCGACGCAGCGCTGCCGATGCCAGGACTACCGCGGCGAACGGTGACCGGGCTCAGGAATGCGTGCCCGGTTGCCGGCGTCCGGCGAGGAAGTAGGCGATCGGCACCGCGCCCGCCGAGTTGAGCAGCGTCACCGCGGTCGCCCACCGCCGTTTCGACCCTCGGATCTCGGCGGCCGGCCGGCGCGCGATATCGATGAGCGCCGCGAGCTTCAAGATCCCTTCGACCACGGACGCGGCCACGATCAGCCGCCGCGTCCGCTCGTCCAGCTCACTCCACCGTTTCCTCGCCACAAGCACCCCTCTCCGGTTCCAGTACATGCCGATCACCTCATGGTGCACTGCGGGCAACCGCCGATCCAGGGCCGAAGGGCCTCGCGTTTCGCCGCGGCCAGGGTAGGGTCGATGCGGCGGCCGGGCCGCGTTCTCGACGGGGTTCCCCGCCGGCCGTGCACTGAATATCGAACCGCGACAAGCATTTTCGTCCGAGGTGGATCTCCGGTCCGTGCCGGTGCGGCGAAAGGTGAATCGATGTGCCGTTTGTTCGGGCTCAGTGCGGCACCGCAGCGGGTGCACGCGACGTTCTGGTTGCTGGAGGCCTCCGACAGCCTGGCCCGACAAAGCCGCCGCGAACCCGACGGCACCGGGCTGGGCATCTTCGAAGCCGACGGCCGGCCGCTGGTGCGCAAACAGCCCATCGCCGCCTACGAGGACAAGCAGTTCGTGCGCGAGGCGATGGAGTGCGAGTCGGCGACCTTCCTCGCCCACGTGCGCTACGCCTCCACCGGTGCGACGGTCGCGGCCAACACCCACCCGTTCGAGCAACACGGGCGGCTGTTCGCCCACAACGGCGTCGTCGGCGGGCTGCCGGAACTGGAAAGCGCACTGGGTGACTACCGTGACCTGGTCGCCGGGCAGACAGATTCCGAGCGGGTCTTCGCGCTCGTCACCCGATGCGTCGACGAACACGACGGCGATGTCGTCGCCGGGATCGGCGCGGCGGTCGGGTGGATCGCGGACAACCTGCCTGTCTTCGCGCTGAACTTCGTGCTCACCACCGCGGAGGATCTGTGGGCGCTGCGCTATCCCGACACCCACGACCTGTTCGTCCTCGAACGAGCCGCGGGCGGACCAGGCGGCGGTGAACATCTCGACCACGCCGGCACCGGGCCCATGCGCGCCCACTCACCCGCGCTCGCCGACCATCCGGCCGTGGTGATCGCCACCGAACGCATGGACAGCGATCCCGGCTGGCGTGAGCTGCCGGTGGGCCGGTTGCTGCACGTCGGACCGGATCTGGTGACCACCAGCCACACCGTCGTCGATTACGCGCCGCGGCACCGGCTCACCCTCGCCGATCTCGGCGAGCACGCCGCGGCCTCGCAGCGGGCCACCACCTGAGACAAACGTCTGTAACAGGTTCTATTTCTCGTGTTACTGTCACAGCCATGAGACGGGGAGCCGGCACGACCGCACGCAGTGGTGGGGTCCGTTGATGGTGGATTCGCGTACGCCGGTCGTCGTGGGCGTCGGACAGGCGATCGACCGCATCGACAGTTCCGAGTACCGGCAGATGTCGTCGGTCGACCTCGCCGCCGCGGCCGCCCGCGCCGCCCTCGAGGACACCGGCGTCCGCTACGCCGAGGCCGCCGCGAGCGTCCAACTCATCGCCGGGGTGCGCCAATTCGAGATCTCGGCGCCGGTGCGCGCCCAGCTGGGCCGCTCCGACAACTACCCGCGCTCGGTGGCACGGCGCCTGGGCATCGACCCGGCCCGCGCCGTGCTCGAGGTGGTCGGCGGGCAGGGCCCGCAACATCTGCTCACCGAGTTCGCCGCCGACATCGCCGCCGGGCGACTGGAATCGGTGCTGATCACCGGATCGGACGCGATCTCGACCGAACGCCACTACGCCGGCCGAGACGACAAACCCGACTTCACCGAAACCGTCGGCGGCCAACTCGAGGACCGCGGCTTCGGATACGAATCGTTCGTCGACGACAATCTGATCGCCCACGCCGTCATGGGCGCACCCACCCAATACGGCCTGCTCGAGAACGCCCGCCGCGCGCGCGTGGGCGCGAGCCCGGAGCAGTATCGCCTCCAGATGGGAAAACTGCTGGCGCCCTTCACCTCCGTGGCCGCGAAGAACCCCCTCGCCGCCGCGCCGATCGAGCGCAGCGCCGAGGAACTGGCGACCGTCACCGAGGCGAACCGGATGATCTGCGACCCGTTTCCGCGCCTGATGGTGGCCCGGGATCTGGTCAACCTCGGCGCCGCGGCCGTGGTGATGTCGCTGGGCAAGGCCCGCGAACTCGGTGTTCCCGACGACAAACTGGTGTATCTGCGCGGCCACGCCGACCTCGAGGAACAGACCCTGCTCGCGCGCCCCGACCTCGGGGCCGCGCCCACCGCGTGGACGGCGGCGCGAGAAGCGTTGCGGGTGGCCGGAATCGGTCTCGACGATCTCGCCACCCTCGACCTCTACAGCTGCTTTCCCGTCGCGGTGTTCAACGTCTGCGACGGCACCGGACTGGCCACCGACGACCCGCGCGGGCTCACCGTGACCGGCGGGCTGCCGTTCTTCGGCGGCCCCGGCAACAACTACTCCATGCACGCCATCGCTGAGACCGTGGCCCGGATGCGCGACCAGCCCGGCGCTTTCGGCCTGGTCGGCGCCAACGGCGGCATCATGAGCAAATATTCGGTCGGGGTGTATTCGACCGCGCCGGCGCCCTGGGTGCCCGACCGCAGCGCGCAGTTGCAGCGCGCGGTGGCGACGGCCCCGCAGGTGTCCAGCCGGGCACGTGTCGACGGACCCGCCCGGATCGAAACCTACACCGTGCGCCACGCATTCGAGCCGCGCACCGGACTGGTCGTCGGGCGCCTGCACGCCGACGACAGCCGGTTCCTGGCGATCATGGCGCCGGAAAGCCTTGCCGCGGTGGATGATCCGATCGGCCGCGACATCATCGTCACGTCGAGCGAGAAGGGCAACACCGCGGTCATGGTGCCGTGACCGGCCGCGGACGCGGGAACGGAGAGAGTGATGGGGTTCGTTCAGCCGGAACTGCCGGTCGTCGATCAACAGCAGTGGGACAAC
The DNA here is from genome assembly GCF_001612635.1 of Nocardia africana NBRC 100379. GTDB lineage: Bacteria > Actinomycetota > Actinomycetes > Mycobacteriales > Mycobacteriaceae > Nocardia > Nocardia africana. Next base: position 234,454 of record NZ_BDAV01000009.1, read on the forward strand.
AGCGGCCGCAGTGAGCGCATCCGGCTCATGGCGCGGCACTGGGCCGAGGTCGGCTTCGGCACACCGGTGGTGCTGCACCTGTTCTACGTCGTCAAGATCTGCCTCTACATCCTCGGTGGCTGGCTGTTCGCGCTGAGCACCAGCGGCATCGACGGATTCACCGCGGTGGGCAGCTGGTGGTCGGAACCGATCGTGTTCGAAAAAGCCGTGCTCTACACCATGCTGTTCGAGGTGATCGGGCTCGGCTGCGGATTCGGGCCGCTCAACAACCGCTACTTCCCGCCGATGGGATCGATCCTGTACTGGCTGCGGCCCGGAACGATCCGCCTTCCACCGTGGCCGCGCGTCGTCCCGCTGACCCGCGGCACCGCCCGCACCCCGGTCGACGCCGCGCTCTACGCACTGCTGCTGGTGGTGCTGCTGTGGGCGCTGCTGTCCGACGGCACCGGACCGATCCCCGCCCTCGACACCACCGTCGGACTGTTGCCGGCCTGGCAGGTCGGCCTCGTCGTCGCCGTGCTCGCGGTGCTGGGTCTGCGCGACAAGGTGATCTTCCTGGCCGCACGCGGCGAGGTCTACGGCTCGCTCGCGGTGGCATTCCTGTTCGGCGGCGCCGATGCGATCCTCGCCGCCAAACTCGTCTTCGTCGTCATCTGGATGGGTGCGGCGACCTCGAAACTGAACCGGCACTTCCCGTTCGTGGTCTCGACCATGATGTCCAACAGCCCGATCGTGCGTCCGCGATGGTTGAAGCGCCGCTTCTTCGCGAACTTCCCCGAGGATCTGCGCCCGGGCCGGTTGTCGCGGTGGATCGCCCACAGCGGCACCGCGGTGGAGATGTGCGCGCCGATCGTGCTGTTCTTCTCCCACGGCGGCCTGCCCACCGCGGTGGCGGCGGTGATCCTGCTGTGCTTCCACCTGGCGATCCTCACCGCCATCCCGATGGGCGTACCGCTCGAGTGGAACGTGTTCATGATCTTCGGGCTCGGAGTGCTGTTCGTCGCCCACGCCGATATCGGCTTCGCCGACGCGGCCCACCCCTGGCTGCCGGTGCTGCTGTTCGCGGTCCTCGTCGCGATCGTGATCACCGGCAACCTGCTGCCCTCGCGGATCTCGTTCCTGCCCGGGATGCGCTACTACGCCGGCAATTGGGACACCACGGTGTGGTGCATCAAACCCTCCGCGGCACAGAAGATCGACCGCAACATCGTCGCGATCGCGAGCATGCCGCAGGCGCAGATGGAGCGCTACTACGGCAAGGACCGGGCCCAGATCCCGCTGTATCTCGGTTACGCCTTCCGCGCCATGAACACCCACGGCCGCGCCCTGTTCACCCTCGTACACCGCGCCATGCCCGCCGGCTGCGAGGACGAATACACCATCACCGACGGTGAACGCATCTGCAGCACCGCCATCGGCTGGAACTTCGGCGACGGCCACATGCACAACGAACAACTCATCGCCGCCCTGCAGCAGCGCTGCCACTTCGAACCCGGCGAAGTCCGCGTCGTGCTGCTCGACGCCCAGCCCATCCACACCCAGGTGCAGGCCTACCGCCTCGTCGACGCCGCCACCGGCGAATTCGAAAGGGGCACCGTGCGAGTCGCCGACATGGTGGAAAGCCAGCCATGGGCCGACAACCTCCCCGTCCACGTCACCAGCACCGCGGGACCGAGCGTGACGGATCCGGCCCGGCCCGCCTGACTCGCGCTCGGAAAGTCGGAATGGCCTTGGACGGAGTGGGTTTGGTCCCCAGCCAGTACTCCGGCAAGGCCATCTTCCGCAGGATCTCCGACGCGGCCGGCAGATCGTCGGCCTCCGCCGCCGCGAGATAGTAAGGAAGACATCGGGCTCCCTGTCGTCGAACAGGATCGGTGCGCAAGGATGGGCCACCGGCTCCGACTCGATGGTGAACGGCGCACACGGCCGCCGCACCACCATCTGTCGAGGAGATGACATGCCCAACGTTCGCACCGATATGACGGTCTCAGTGGATGGCTACATCTGTGGACTCGCCGCGCAGCAGCCGCCCTACCTGGACAAGGGATTCTTCCGCGTCACCGAATGGGCTGTCGCACATCGGGCGTGGCGTGAACGCGCGGGGTTCGACGGCGGCGTGCGGGACGCCGAAGACGCCCTGCTGAAGGAGATGTTCGAGCAGGCCGGCGCATATGTGATGGGGCGCAGGATGTTCGACTCCGGGGAGGAGCCGTGGGGTGAATCGCCACCGTTTCGCGCACCGGTCTTCGTCGTCACACATCGCGAGCGGGAACCGCTGATTCGCAAGGGTGGCACGACTTTTCATTTCGTCACCGACGGCGTGGCGGGTGCGATCGAGCGTGCGAAGGCCGCCTGCGGTGACCGCAACGTCCATATCAGTGGCGGTGCGACGATCGTGCAACAGGCGATCGCCGAGGGACTGCTCGACGAGATGCACGTACATATCGCACCGGTCCTGCTCGGGCAGGGCACGCGGCTGTTCGACGACCTGCCCGACACCGTGATCGAGCTGAACCGATTCCATGTCCTCGATTCACCTGCCGCCACTCACCTCGGCTTCCGGTTCCCCACCGCCGCCTGACCGCCACCACGACACTCGAAAGGCACGAGCCTGTGACCAGTTCCGTCCTGACCTCCGTCCATTCCACCGATGGCAGCACCATCGCGGTCGAGACCGTCGGATGCGGCACGCCGGTGATCCTCATCGGCGGTGCGTTCAACGACCGCTCGACCGTTACCGCCCTGGCGGAAACTCTGGCCCCGCACGTCCGGGCGATCAGCTACGACCGCCGTGGCCGGGGCGGCAGCAGCGATATTCGCGGCGACTTCGCGGTTCGATCCGAGATCGACGATCTGGCGGCCGTGATCGAGCACGTGGGCGGTGTCGCCGGCGTGTTCGGCCATTCGTCCGGTGCCGCCCTGGCCTTGGAAGCGGTGATGCGCGGGCTGCCTATCGACAAGGTCGCCGTGTACGAGATGCCCGCGGTGGTCGACGGTAACCGTGCCGAGCCGCCCGCCGACGTATTCGATCGGCTCGTCGCTCTCCTCGCTTCCGGCGACAACGACGGCGCGGCCGAGCTGTTCCTCACCGAGCAGGTCGGGGTGCCGGCACCGTTCGTCGCCGAGATGCGCACGGCGCCGATGTGGGAATTCCTGCGCGCTCAGGCCCACACCCTGCCCTATGACGTCGCTGTCTGCGGTCCCCGGATGCGTCTGCAATCCGACCGGTACGCCGCGATCACCATCCCCGCGCTGGTCGTCGATGGCGACCAGACCTGGCCGTGGATCCACACCGCGAACCAGGCCCTGGCCGCCGCCATCCCGCACTCGCGCCGGGAAGTTCTGCCCGGCGCCGACCACGAGGTTCTCGGCCGGCCCGAACTGCTCGCGCCGCTGCTGCTCGACTTTTTCGCCTGAGCCCTTCTACCCCGGGCAGGTGCGCAAGAATGTGCCACCGGCTCCGACTCGATGGTGAACGGCGCTCGGAAGCGCCGGCCCGAATATCCGAGGAGACGACGACATGAAGTTCTTGTTGATCATGCACAGCAACCCGCAGATCTGGGATGCGCTGACGGAAGAGGAGCGCACCGAGGTGATGAGTGGCCATGGTGCGTTCATGGAAACCGTGACGAAATCCGGGGAGCTGATCAGTACCGCCGCCCTGGCCGACCCGTCGCAGAGCGCCGTGGTCCGGGTCCGGGCCGGTGTCCCGGCGGTCACGGATGGGCCCTATCTCGAAGCCAAGGAGTTCCTCGGCGGCTACTACCTGGTGGAATGCGAGAGCCGGGAGCGCGCTGTGGAGCTGGCCGCGCTCATACCGGACGCCGGAGTCGCGGGCCTCGGTATCGAGGTGCGGCCGGTGGTCTTCGCGGCAGGCCGTTGAGTACACCGTGAAGTTCCTGCTGAATCTGTATCTGAGCGCCGCGTCGCTGCCCGGGGACGGGTTCGACCACGAGCGGTTCCTCGCGGTGCCCGGGCAGACGGGGGAACTGGTCAGCGGATACGTGATTGCCGATCCGTCGATCAGCGCCGTGGTATCGGTTTCCGGCGGCGTGGTGACGGTGACCGACGGGCCGTATTCATCGGCCCCGGACTACGTCGCCGGCCAGTACCTGGTCGACTGCGAAAGCCGGGAGCGCGCACTGGAATTGGCCGCCCTGCTCTCGGGCGGTCACCCCGGTGGTGTGGAGGTACGACCACTGATGGATTCGGCCGGGATGGAGATGTGAGCACCCCGGTACGGCTCGAGGACCTGCTGCGCGAACTGGCGCCGCAGGTGCTGGGCGTGCTCCTGCGCCGCTACGGCGGGTTCGAGGAGTGTGAGGACGCCGTCCAGGAGGCGTTGCTCGCCGCGGCGACACAGTGGCCGGCGCAGGGCGTCCCGCACAGCCCACGGTCCTGGCTGGTCACCGTCGCCGCACGGCGCCTGGTCGATCAGGTACGCAGCGAGCAGGCCCGACGTCGCCGGGAGGTCAGCGCGGCCCACCAGGAGGTGCCGGGCACCGACCTGGCGCCGACGCCGGGCGACGAAAGTCCCGGCGATCAGGACGACACGCTGGCGCTGCTGTTCCTGTGCTGCCATCCGGCGCTGACGGCCGCCGCCCAGGTCGCACTCACCCTCCGCGCCGTCGGGGGGCTCAGCACCGCAGAGGTAGCGCGGGCCTTCCTGGTGCCGGAGGCGACGATGGCGCCCCGGATCAGCCGCGCCAAGCAGCGGATAAAGGCCGTCGGTGCGTCGTTCGCGATGCCGAGCGGCTCCGAGTGGGCAGATCGGCTGGATTCTGTCCTGCACGTGCTCTACCTGATCTTCAACGAGGGCTACACCGCCAGCTCCGGACCCGATCTACACCGCGGCGAGCTCACCGCGGAGGCGATCCGGCTCACTCGAATGCTGCGCCGGTCCTTGCCAGACGACGGTGAGGTCGCCGGGTTGCTGGCGCTGATGTTGCTGACCGACGCCCGCCGCGCGGCCCGTACCGGACCGGACGGCACCCTGGTACCGCTGGCCGAGCAAGACCGGACCCTGTGGGACGCCACCCTGATCGACGAGGGCACCGCGCTGGTCACCGCCGCCATGTCCGCGTCGGTCCTCGGCCCGTACCAGCTTCAGGCGGCGACCGCGGCACTGCACGTTCAGGCGCCGCGGGCCGAGGACACCGACTGGGAACAAATCCGCGTCCTGTACGGGATTCTCGGCCGGATCGCACCGAACCCCATGGTCACACTCAATTACGCGGTCGCCGTCGCGATGACCCGAGGTCCGCGGGCCGGACTCGAACTGCTCGAAGGACTGGACGACGACCCACGAATGTCTCGCCACCACCGCCTCCACGCCGTCCGTGCCCACCTGCAGGAGCTGGCCGGCGACGACGCCGCTGCTCGCACCAACTACCGGCTGGCGGCGCGGCGCACCACCAGCCTCCCCGAACAGCGCTACCTGCGAGCCCGGGCGGACAACCTGGACCGATAGCGACCACCTCCCCGCCCCACACCCATCCGACCGGCTCGATCGCGAACAACTCGATCCGAGCGACGACGCGGAAAACATTCTGTTGGTCGAGAAATTTCGGCAACGGTGTGCGGTGCGGGCCGGTAGGCGTTGCCATGTTCCGGTGCTCGCCGCCGCGGCAGTTCTCCTGGGGCCCGCGGCGGCGATCGGTATCGCCGCGACCGCACCGCCGGATCCGCGTGGTACCACTGCGCTGGATCGCGTCCTCCGTCAACGGGTGTAGTGGGGTTCGTGCGACCGTCATCTGTTGGATCGCGGCGAGGAGTCGGTGGGTACGGTGAGTCATGTCTTTCCAGCCGACCCGTTGGACTCCCCCGCCGGCGCCCGCCCGGGCGCGTGCCCCGCACAGCGATCCGCCCATGCCCGAGCTGCGGCTGCTCGAACTCCCCGGCACCGGTCCCGAGAACGTGGTACTCGCTCCCGACGGGCGGATCCTCACCGGCATCGGCGACGGCGCCGTCCTCGCGGTCGACCCGGCCACCGATGCGGTCGAGCAGATCGCCCATACCGGCGGCCGGCCGCTGGGCCTGCACGCCGAGGCCGACGGATCGCTGCTGATCTGCGACGCCGAGCGCGGACTGCTGCGTCTGGACCGCCCGCACGGCACCCTGGAAACCCTCTGCGACCGGGTCGACGGCGTGCCGCTGAACTTCGCCAGCAACGTCGTCGCCGACACCGACGGCACCGTGTACTTCTCCGAATCCACCCGCCGCTACCCACTCGACGACTACATGGGCGACATCCTCGAACACTCCGGCACCGGCCGGCTGTTCCGCCGCAGCCCCGACGGGCGGATCGACACCCTCGTCGACGGACTGCAATTCGCCAACGGCATCGTTCTGGCCCCCGACCGCACCTGTGTGCTGGTCGCCGAGACGGGCGGCTACCGTATCGCGCGCCACCACCTCACCGGCCCCCGCGCCGGCCACACCGACTATCTGGTGGAGAACCTGCCCGGCTGCCCCGACAATCTCGGCCTCGGCAGCGACGGCCACATCTGGGCCGCGCTCGTCACACCGCGAAACCCGATCCTGGACAGGCTGCTTCCGCTGCCCGGCGTGCTGCGCCATATCGTGCGCGCCATACCTCCCGCGTTGCAGCCGAAACCCGCCCGCACCGTCTGGGTGCAGGCCTACGACTTCCATGGCACCCTCGTCCACGACCTGCAACGCGAAGCCGACCGGTACGCGATGGTCACCGGCGTCGCCGAAGCAGGTGGGACCCTCTACCTGGGCAGCCTCAGCGAACCGGCCATCGCGGTGGTGCGCCTGCCCGCATGAGATGGGTGTGGGCGAAAGCGTCTGTGCTGCAACAGGTTTACTGGTGTCGCAATGTTCCGTCGATCGCGCCGATCGGGCCGGGCATCGAGTAGGCGACGGTGTGGTCCGGGTTCAGTGTGAGGGTGGAGGACTGGCCGTCGTCCGTGCAGGACGCCCCTGACACCAAGCGAGCGCGCAGCGTGATCACCGAATCGGTCGCGGAAACGAGTGTTTCGCCCCGTCGGCAGGTGAGACCGCTGGCCCGGCCGGTATTGCTCGCAGTACCCAGTTCCGTCCCCACCGCGCCCGCGTGCAAAGTGACGACGATGTCGTAGGTGGCCAGCCCGTCGGTCGCGGTGCCCTTCCACGTGCCCGCGTACTCGGCGGGCAGCGCCGGCAACTCGCTCGCCGCGGCCGTCGTCTCCGCCGTCGCCTCCGGCGTCGACGTCTCCTCGAAAGCTCCGGTCTCGACCGCGGTTTCGGTGCCGGCGGCCGATCCCGGAGCGTCCGAGGACGCGCTGCGGAAGGCGAGCGTGGCGCTGATCACCGCCGTGGCGACCAACAGCACCGCCACGCATCCGATCACAACCACCCGTCGCCGCGACGAATCCCGCTGTGCGGCAGGGGTTTCGCCGTGCCCGACGCGCGCGGTAACGCCGTGCGGAGCCCAGGGCGCCGGCAGTGGCGACGGCGCACCGGGTGTGTGCGGGTGCCCGGCGGCGCCGGTCCGGCCTGCCGAACCGATCAACGTGGAGGGAAGTTCCGGCGTTGCGGGCCGCGGTGACGGAATGTGCGGCGCCGGCTCGGAATCCAGATCCAGCAGCATCACCGCCTGACGGCTGATCGCCTCCAGGATCGGTCCCGGCAACCACCCCGAGCGTGCGTCACCCAATGCCACGCACTGTCTTTCGACCTCGGCGGGCGTCGGGCGATTACCGGGCTGCTTGTCCAGGCACGCCCCCGCGATCGGACGCAACGCCGCCGGCAGGCCGTCGAGCCGAGCCGGTTCCTGCATCACCCGCCACAGCATCGGAATCGAATCACCCGAACCGAACGGGCCGCTGCCGCTGGCGGCATACACCAGCACCCCGCCGAGGGCGAACACATCGACCGCCGGTCCCACCGGGGCATCACCCGAAATATGTTCCGGCGCCATATAACCCGGCGAGCCGATCACCTTGCCGGTCGTGGTGAGCGTGCCGTCGTCGGCGGCGCGGGCGATGCCGAAATCGATCAACCGCGGACCGTCGAGGGTCAGCAGCACGTTGGACGGTTTGAGGTCGCGGTGTATCACCCCGGCCGCGTGCACGTCGGCCAGCGCCCGCGCCAGGCCCGCGGCCAGCGGAACCAGCGCCGATTCCGGTAGCGGCCCGAACGAGTCCACGGCCTCGCGCAACGACAATCCCGCCACGTACCCGGTGGCCAGCCACGGCCGCTCCGCTTCCACATCGGCGTCCAGGACCGGCACCGCGTGGGCACCGGTCACCCGCCGCGCGGCGGCCACCTCGCGCCGGAACCGGGTGCGGAATTCGGGATCGTCCGACAGATCCGGGCGCACCACCTTGACCGCGACGGTGCGGCCACCGGCGTTGCGGCCCAGATAGACCCGGCCCATTCCGCCGGCGCCGAGTACCCCGAGCAGACGGTAGGGGCCGATGGTCGCCGGATCCCCGGACTCCAGTGGGAGCACTCGTCGTTCCTTCCCGGCCGTGCCCTGCGCGTGCGGGCTCGCTCGATCACACACGAGCGCGGCATCCGCCGCAAGCGCAGGGCTCGACCGGCTGCGGACGTCCTAGGTCGGCTGCGGAACCGGTTCCTCGTCGGCCGCGTCGGGAACCTCGGTACCGGCGAGCGAGACGCCCGCGGTCTCCCGCAGGAAGAACCACGCCACCAGGCCCACCAGGCACGCGCCGACCATGTAGTAGGCGGGGAACAGATGCCAGCCGGTGGCGTCGATGACCGACTCGTTGATCAGCGGTGCGGTACCGCCGAACGCGGCGGTGGAGATGTTGTAGCCCAACGCGAATCCCGCGTACCGCACCTGCGTCGGGAAGATCGCGGGAAACGTCGCCGAGATCGTGGACAGCTGCGGAACGTAGAGCAGGCCCAGCACCACGAAGCCGACGATCGCCCAGGCCGCGCCCTGACCCATCAGCCAATACATGGGGATTGCCAGGATCGCCAGCCCCACCAACGACACCAGCCACATCGGCCGCCGCCCCACCCGGTCGGAGACCGCACCCGAGACCGGCAGCACCAGCGCCATCACGATCTGGCCGATCAGCACCATCGCCGTGGTCTCGGAATCCCCCATGCCCAAGGTGTTGTGCAGGTAGGTCGGCTGATACGCCAGCAGCGTGTAGTTGACGACGTTGAGCGCGACCACCAGCCCGGCGATGGTCAGCAGTTCGCGGCGGTAGTCGCGCAGCAGGACGCGCAGCCCGCCCTGGGCCTTCTGATGCTCGGCGACCTCGGTGAACACCGGTGATTCGTCGAGCCTGCTGCGCAGATACCAGCCGATCAGGCCCAGCGGCACCGCCAGCAGGAACGGAATGCGCCAGCCCCAGGATCCCATCGCGTCGTCGGAGAGCAGAACCTGCAGGATCAGGACCACCGTGGAACCACCGACGAATCCGCACAGGGTGCCGAATTCGAGGAAGCTGCCGAGGAATCCGCGGCGGCGCTCATCGGTGGATTCCGCGATGTAGGTGGCCGCGCCACCGTATTCGCCGCCCGTGGAGAAGCCCTGCACGACGCGCAGCAGGATCAGCAGGATCGGCGCGGCGATACCGACCGCGGAATGCGTGGGCAGGATACCGATGCAGCCCGTGGCCGCGGCCATCAGCAGAATCGTGGTGGCCAGCACCAACTTTCGGCCCACCCGGTCGCCGAGCGGACCCCACACCATGCCGCCGATCGGACGCAGCACGAAGGAGATGGCGAAACCGAGCAGCGTGCCCAGGGTGCCCAGCGAACCGGGGAAGAACGCGTCGGTCAGATAGGAGGCGGTGGCCGCGTAGACGCCGTAGTCGTACCACTCGGTGGCATTGCCCATGGCCGCGGCGGCCACCGAACGTCGTTGCTGGGCGTGCGGCAGGCTGGTGCTCACGCGCGCTCCTCCTCACCTGTTTTCGGTTGCTGCGCGTCCGGTCGCGATGCCGCGACGTGGGATACGAAACACTCGGGTACCCGGTGGGCGGTCCGGCAAACCGGAGGCCGGCCGCGCGGCCGGCTCGGTCGATGGGTTCCACCTGCGATGATATCGAGGTGGGTGACTCCGCTCACAGCGCGACGCGGCCCGTGGACAGGAATCACCGGCCGGTTCTGTGCCGGATTTGCCGGATTTCGTGTCTGATTTGCCGTTTCAGGCTGCCGTGCGCGGCATCCGGTATGCGTGGCTTCGGTGGCGGCCCACGTACATTGACCCGGATATCGCTGGACTCCGGGATACCCGGACAGATGCTCCCGAGGGGGACCACGTGACCGCCACCGCCACCGGACGACCACGTTCGGCTTTGACGGAATGGTTGCTGCAGGGCGCCGACGAGGACCGCTACTCCCGCCATCCCGGCCCGATGGTGAAACAGGCCGAGGAACACCATCAGCGGTCGTGGTGGCAGGTGATGTGCCTGACCGGTGTCGACTACTTCTCCACCCTCGGCTATCAGCCCGGCATCGCCGCGCTGGCCGCCGGTGTGCTGTCGCCGCTGGCGACACTGGTGCTGGTCGCGCTGACATTGCTGGGTGCGCTGCCGGTGTATCGGCGAGTGGCCCGCGAATCCCCGCACGGCGGCGGATCGCTGGCCATGTTCACCGACATCCTGCCCCGCTGGACCGGCAAACTGTTCATCCTCGTCCTGCTCGGATTCGCCGCCACCGACTTCGTGATCACCATGACGCTGTCGGCGGCCGACGGCGCCGCCCACATCGTGGAGAATCCGTTCGTGCCGCAGGCGCTGCACGGACACGCGCTCGCGATCACCCTCACCCTGCTCGCGCTGCTGGCCGCGATCTTCCTCAAGGGATTCGCCGAGGCGATCCGGATCGCGATCGGGTTGGTCGGGGTCTATCTGGCGCTGAACCTCGTCGTCGCGGTCGTCGGCGTGTGGAAGGTCGCCACCGCCTCGCACCTGGTCGTCGACTGGGGCCACGCCATGACCGCCCAGCACGGCAGCGTCTTCGCGATGGTCGGGATCTCGCTGCTCGTCTTCCCCAAACTCGCGCTCGGACTGTCGGGCTTCGAAACCGGGGTGGCGGTGATGCCGCAGATCAAGGGTGGCCCCGGCGACACCGAGGAGCATCCGGAACGCCGGATCGTCGGCGCGCGCAAACTACTGACCACCGCCGCGCTGATCATGAGCGGATTCCTCATCGTCACCAGCTTCATCACCGTGGTGCTGATCCCGGAACACGAATTCGAATCCGGCGGATCCGCCAACGGCCGCGCGCTGGCCTATCTGGCCCACCAATATCTGGGCAACGGATTCGGCACCGTCTACGACATCTCCACCATCGCGATCCTGTGGTTCGCCGGTGCCTCGGCCATGGCCGGACTGCTGAATCTGGTGCCGCGCTATCTGCCCCGCTACGGCATGGCGCCGGAATGGGCGCGCGCCACCCGGCCGCTGGTGCTGGTGTTCGCGGTGATCGCCTTCGGCATCACCTGGTACTTCGACGCCGACGTCGACGCCCAGGGCGGCGCCTACGCCACCGGTGTGCTGGTGCTGATCACCTCCGCCGCCGTCGCCGTGACCCTGTCCGCGGCACGAAAACACCAGCGCGGCAAGGTCTTCGGATTCGGCGCCGTGGCGGCCGTGTTCGTCTACACCACCATCGCCAATATCGTGGAACGACCCGAGGGCGTGCAGCTGGCCTCGCTGTTCATCATCGCCATCATCGTGGTGTCGTTCGTCTCGCGGGCGCGTCGCGCCTTCGAATTGCGGGCCATCGAGGTCGATTTCGACGACAAGGCGGCCTGGCTGATCGACAAGATCGCCGCCTCGGGCACTATCCGCATCGTCACCCACGATCTCGACGACGTCGACGCCCGCCGGCCCGACGACTACCGGGAGAAGGAAGCCGAACAGCGGATCGAAAGCCACATCCCGGCCAAGGAGCCGATCCTGTTCCTCGAGGTGATCGTCAAGGACGCCTCGGAATTCTCCACCGACCTCAACGTCAGCGCGGTCGAAATCGACTGCTACAAAATCCTCTCCGTCGAAGCCGCCGCCGTGCCCAACTCGATTGCCGCGATCCTGCTCGCGATACGCGATCGCACCGGAATGAATCCGCACGTGTATTTCGAATGGACCGAAGGCAATCCGCTGCTCAACCTGCTGAAATTCCTGTTCGTCGGTGAGGGTGAGGTGGCGCCGGTGACGCGAGAGATCCTGCGGCGCGCGGTCGCCGATCCGAATCAGCGCCCGCACGTGCACGTCGACAGCTGACCGTCCGGCCGCCCAGGGTAGTTCCTGGCCGGCGGGGCCCGGCATATCGCGAGCGAACACGCCCGTCGCCCCCGCGAGACCGTACGCGCGGTTGTGTTGGGACAATAGGGCGGGCCGACGGTGCGACTGTCGGGGGCTACGGCGGCCCGGACACGCGTGAACCGGACAGCTGGTGTTTGCGCAACGGTAACCCCAATGTGAGACAACCGGACGTCCGACAGCCGGGAACGGGAGAGGCAGGCAGCAACGTGATCGTCGGTTCGCAGTCGGGCGCGGGCGGTACCGACGCCCCGCCCACCGCGCCCCCGGGCAGCGACACGAATGGTGAGCCCCCCGAAGCCCTGACGGAATCCGAAGTCCTCCGGGGCTCCGAAGCCGTGACAGAGTCCCAAGCCTCGACGCACGAAGAAGCCCGCACGGACTCCGAGACCGCGATCGACTCCGCGGAAGCGACCGACTCACGAACCGGCACAGATGCCGGCCCCTCCGGCCCGACGGTGACCGGCGCCGACGGGCAAGCGGCCCCCGAGGCCGGCGACCCGGGCTCCGGGCAGCGCACGGCGCACGCTCCGGTGTCGCCGCTGCTGCGCGGGGCTGCGGCGGCACAGCCCCGGACACTCGTCGACATCCTCGCCGAAACAGCACACGCCTACGCCGACGCCGACGCCGTCGACGACGGCACCGAGGTACTCACCTATCGGGAATTGCTCACGGCGATCGCCGCGTCGGTGGGCGAATTGCGGGCGGCGGGAATCCGGCGCGGCGACCGGGTCGGGGTGCGGGTCCCGTCGGGGACCGCGCGGCTGTACGTGACCATCCTCGCCGTGCTGCACGCCGGAGCCGCCTACGTGCCCGTCGACGCCGACGATCCGGAGGAACGCGCCGACCTGGTCTTCGGCGAGGCCGCGGTCGCCGCGGTCGCCACCGCCGAGGGCATCACCGTCACACGGCGAGACGACGCCACCACCCGGCCGGACGCCACCGCCGCTGAGCCGGAAGGCACCGTCACGCGCCGCGACGACGACCGCGTGGCAGCCGACCTCCACGCGTCCGGCCCCACCGTCGACGACGACGCGTGGATCATCTTCACCTCCGGCTCCACCGGAACCCCCAAAGGGGTGGCGGTCACCCACCGCAACGCCGCCGCCTTCGTCGACGCCGAAGCGCGAATGTTCCTGCAGCAGGAGCCGATCGGGCCCGGCGACCGGGTGCTGGCCGGACTGTCGGTCGCCTTCGACGCCTCCTGCGAGGAGATGTGGCTGGCATGGCGGCACGGCGCGTGCCTGGTCCCGGCGCCGCGCGCGCTGGTGCGCAGCGGCATGGACCTGGGCCCGTGGCTGGTGCGCCGCGAAATCAGCATCGTGTCCACGGTGCCCACCCTGGCCGCCATGTGGCCGCCGGAAGCGCTCGACGCGGTGCGGCTGCTGATCTTCGGCGGCGAGGCGGTTCCCCCGGAACTGGCCGAGCGGCTCGCCGGCAGCGACGACCGCGAAGTGTGGAACACCTACGGCCCCACCGAGGCCACCGTCGTGGCGTGCGCGGCACAGCTCACCGGCACGCCGCCCGTGCGCATCGGATTGCCGTTGGACGGCTGGGATCTGGCCGTCGTCGACCCCGACGGCACGCCGGTCGCCGAGGGACAAGCCGGTGAACTGGTGATCGGCGGCGTCGGACTCGCCCGCTACCTCGACCCGGCCAAGGACGCCGAGAAGTACGCGCCGATGCCGGCCCTGGGATGGCAGCGCGCCTACCGCTCCGGCGACATGGTGCGCAACGACTCCGCCGGACTGGTCTTCCTCGGCCGCGCCGACGACCAGGTCAAGGTCGGAGGACGGCGGATCGAACTCGGCGAACTCGACGCCGCGCTGCAGCACCTGCCCGGCGTCACCGCCGCCGCGGCCGCCGTGCGCACCACCGCCACGGGCACCCCGATCCTCGTGGGTTATCTGTCCACCGGCGACGACGGCATCGACCTGACGCGTGCGCGGGAACTGCTCGCCGAACGACTGCCCGCGGCCCTCGTGCCCCGGCTGGCCGTACTGGACGAATTGCCCACGCGCACATCGGGAAAGGTCGACCGTGACGCGCTGCCGTGGCCGCTGCCCGGCGCCGACGGCGAACTCGGCGCCGGACTGGACGGCACCGCGTATTGGCTTGCGGGACTGTGGCATTCGGTGCTCGGCGCCGATGTCGACGGACTCGATTCGGATTTCTTCGACCTCGGTGGCGGTTCGCTGTCGGCGGCGCAGCTGGTCACCGCGCTGCGTGAACGGCTGCCGCAGATCACCGTCGCCGACCTCTACGATCATCCGCGCCTCGGGGCGCTGGCCGAATTCATCGACGCCGCCGCCCCCACCGAACAGGCGCCCACCCGCCACGTCACCCCGACACCGCGGCGCGCGCAATGGATCCAGGTGCTGGCCTCGGTGCCGCTGACCACCCTCACCGGGCTGCAATGGCTCACCTGGCTCGGCGTGGTCACCAATATCGCCACCCGCTTCGGTGCGCTGCCGTGGATGCCGGGACTGTCGTGGTGGTGGGCGCTGGCCGGATTCGTGCTGTTCATCTCACCGCCCGGCCGGATGGCGATCTGCGTGGCCGGCGCCCGCATCCTGCTGCGCGGCGTGCGTCCCGGCAGCTACCCGCGCGGCGGCTCGGTCCATCTGCGCCTGTGGACCGCGGTGCGGATGGCCGAGGCGGCGGGCGCGGAAAACCTCTCCGGCGCACCGTGGATGGTGCCGTTCGCCCGCGCGCTGGGGGCACGCATCGGGCGCGGTGTCGATCTGCACACGCTGCCGCCGGTCACCGGCATGCTCGAACTCGGCGACGGCTGCAGCGTCGAACCGGAAGTGGATCTGGCCGGATACTGGATCGACGGCGACCTCGTGCACATCGGGGAAATCCGCATCGGCCCCGGCGCGGTGGTCGGTTCCCGCTCCACGGTGATGCCCGGCGCGGTGATCGGCAAGAACGCCGTCATCGAACCCGGCTCGGCGGTATTCGGAAAGGTGAAAGCCGGCCAGAGCTGGGCCGGATCGCCCGCGGTGAAAGTCGGTCCCGCCGAACATCGCTGGCCCGCCACCACACCGCCGCGCGCGCTGCACTGGGTCCTCGCCTTCGGTGTGACCTCGATGCTGCTGTCGGCGCTGCCGGTGATCGCGCTCGCCGCGGGCGGACTCCTGTTGGCCTGGTGGATCCGCGACGAAACCACCCTCACCGGGGCGCTGGCGCACGCGATGCTGATGCTGCCGGTGGCCGCGCTGATCGTGCTCGCCGTCTTCGCCGCGGTGACCGTCGTCGCGATCCGGGTGCTCGCGATCGGATTGACCGAGGGCTACCACCCGGTGCGCAGCCGCGTCGGCTGGCAGGCCTGGGCCACCGAACGGCTCACCGACTCCGCGCGCACCTTCCTGTTCCCGCTGTATGCCAGCCTGCTCACCCCGCTGTGGCTGCGGCTGCTCGGCGCCGACGTCGGCAAGGGCGTCGAGGCGTCGACGGTGCTGCTGCTGCCGAAATTCACCAAGGTCGCCGACGGGGCGTTCCTCGCCGACGACACCATGATCGCCGGCTACGAACTCGGTGGCGGCTGGATGCACATCGGCGGCGCCAAGGTGGGAAAGCGGGCGTTTCTGGGTAACTCCGGTATGACCGCGCCCGGACGGCGGGTGCCCAAGAACGGTTTGGTGGCGGTGTTGTCGGCGGCTCCGGAGAAGGCGAAAGCGGGTTCGTCGTGGCTGGGCAGTCCGCCGGTGCGGTTGCGCCGCACCGCCGGTGATTCCGACACCGCCCGCACCTTCGACCCGCCGCTGCGGTTGAAACTGGCCCGCGCGCTGGTGGAGACCTGCCGGCTCGTCCCGGTGATACTCAGCTTCGGCATCGGGCTCGGTGTGCTGTTCGCGCTGGCCTGGCTGGCCTCCGGGCCCGGATATTGGCTGGCCGCACTCTGTTCCGGGGTGGTGCTGCTGATCGCCGGCGCCGTGGCCGGCGGGTGCGCGGTGGCGGCGAAATGGCTGATCGTAGGCCGCATTCAGCGAGTGGAACATCCGCTGTGGAGTTCGTTCGTCTGGCGAAACGAGGTGTGCGACGCGTTCGTGGAAACCGTTGCCGCGCCGTGGTTCGCGCGCGCGGCCACCGGCACCGCGGTGATGAACATCTGGCTGCGCGGGCTCGGCGCGCGCATCGGGCGCGGGGTGTGGTGCGAATCGTATTGGCTGCCCGAGGCCGATCTGGTCAGCCTCGGCGACGGAGCGACCGTGGAACGCGGCTGTGTCGTGCAAACCCATCTGTTCCATGATCGGATCATGTCCATGGACAGCGTGACCCTCGACGCCGGTGCCACCCTCGGCCCGCACTGCGTGGCACTGCCGGCGGCCCGCATCGGCGCCGGTGCGACCGTGGGCCCGGCCTCGCTGGTGATGCGCGGGGACACCGTCCCGCCGTCGACCCGGTGGCAGGGCAATCCGATCGCGCCGTGGCCGGACACCCGGCCCGGCAAGTGAAGGCAGGGCGTCGGTGAAGCTGGGTAAGGGTGGCGCCGAGGCGCCGATCGACGACTATCTGCCGCAGAACGGCAACCGCGGCTACCGGGTCTCGCGCTACGAACTGGACCTGGTGTACAAGGTCGCCGCCAACCGGCTGACGGGCCGGGCCACCATCACCGCGGTGACCACCGCGGTGCAACCGCGGTTCGCGCTGGATCTGTCGCAAACCCTCAGTGTGGCCAAGGTTTTCGTCAACGGCGCCAAACCCGCCAAATACACCCACACCCGCGGCAAGCTGACGATCACACCCGCTCGCCCGGTCCCGCCCGGCGCGGCCCTGTCGATCGTGGTGCACTACGGCGGCACCCCGAAACCGGTGCGCGGGCCGTGGGGTGAGGTCGGCTGGGAGGAACTCACCGACGGCGTGCTCGTCGCGAGCCAGCCCAACGGTGCGGCGTCCTGGTTCCCGTGCGACGATCACCCCAGCTCCAAGGCGAGCTACCGGATATCGATCACCACCGACTCCCCGTACCACGCACTCGCCAACGGTGTGCTGACCGCTCGCACCACCAAATCCAGCCAGACCACCTGGGTGTACGAGCAGTCCGAGCCGATGGCCTCCTATCTGGCCACCATTCAGATCGGCCCCTACCGGGCCCACCGCATCGACGCCGGACGCGCCACGAAGGTGCCGATGACCGCGGTGCTGCCGCCGCGGCTGCGCCCCGCCTTCGACCACGACTTCGCCCGGCAACCACAGATGATGGCCGAATTCGAGCGCCGGTTCGGGCCCTACCCGTTCCACGGATACACCGTCGTCGTCACCGACGACGAACTCGAAATCCCCATCGAGGCACAGGGTTTGTCGATCTTCGGCGCCAACCACTGCGACGGGCAGCGCGGCGCGGAACGGCTCATCGCCCACGAACTGGCCCACCAGTGGTTCGGCAACAGCCTCACGGTGCGGCAGTGGCGCGACATCTGGCTGCACGAGGGCTTCGCCTGCTACGCCGAATGGATCTGGTCGCAGGCCGGGGGCGGGCCCAGCGCCGACCAGCTGGCCCGCGCCGCCCGCCAGAACCTCGCCCGGGCCCCGCAGGACCTCGTGATCGGCGACCCGGGACCGGCATCGATGTTCGACGACCGGGTCTACAAACGCGGCGCCCTCACCCTGCACGCGCTGCGCCTGCGTCTCGGCGACGAGGCCTTCTTCACCCTGCTGCGCGACTGGACCGCCCGGCATCGCTACGCCACCGTCGCCGCCGAGGACTTCACCGACCTCGCCGGCCACTACAGCCCTGCGCCGCTGCGCGACCTGTGGGACGGCTGGCTCTACCGCACCGCGCTGCCCGAGCTGCCGCAGCACGGCTTGGGCGCGGTCGGCAGCTGAGCCGAATGCCGGCGCGAACGCGAGCGAGCCGGCGGCTCAGGCGGTGAATCCGACGTCCGCCAATTGTTTCGCCGCATCGGCCGATTGGCGCAATCCGGCATCGTAGGCGGGGCCCAGCGCGGCCGGGTTGAACACGTCGATGCCGAACACGGCCACCGCATCGGCATCGGGGGCGATCGAGATCTCGGTGTCGGCGCCGTGCGCGCGGTCGGCGCGGGTGCGGGGGAACATGTGGGCCAGCGGTTCCATGATCACCACGACCTCCGCGCCGGCGGCCAGATCGGCATTGAGCGCCGAGCGCACACCGCCGTCGAAATAGCGGGATTCGCCGATCGGGATCGGCGGGAAGACACCCGGCACGGAGGTGCTCGCGGCCAGCGCCTGCGGCAATGTCGCGGCGGTGTCGCGGGTCCACACCTGCAGGTCGCCGGTGCCGATATCGACCGTGGTCACGCGCAGGTCGGCATCCGGCCACTCGGTGACACCGGCCAGCCGGGCGATCCGTTCGACGTGGGCGTCGGGGTCGCCGGCATCGGCGGCCAGCGCCAATTCGCCCATGCGGCGGCGGATTTCGCGCGCGTCGCCGGGTGCGGTGCGCAGCGAGAAGATCTCGGCGAGCCGACGCGGATCCGGCGCGAACGATGCACCGCCGGATGACCGGGTGGCCCCGAGATGTTTCAGATCTCCGCCTGCCGCGAGCACGGCACCGACCACCGATCCCGCCGATGTGCCCACGATCCGGTCCGCGCGCGCGGGATCGATCCCGGCGGCACGCAATCCGACCATCACCCCCGCCATCCACGCGATCCCCACCGGACCGCCACCACCCAGTACCAATGCGGTGCGGAAACGGTCGGGCGAGAGTGCGGGACACATGCGCGCGAGATTACCGGCGCCCCCTCCGCCGCGCAGCGCCTCGGCCGTATGTGGCCCACACCACCAAGTAATAGAGCAACTGCTCTGTTATGGTGAGGTCGTGCCCCGCCCCCGTATTCACGATCTCGATCTCGTTCTCGACCATGCCGAAGCGCTCGCCGTGGCCGCGGGTGTGCCGGCGGTGACGATTCGCGCGGTCGCGGCCGCCAGTGGAATGTCGAACGGGGCGATCTACCACAGTTTCGGTTCGCGCGCGGAACTGGTGGCGCGCATGTGGATTCGCGCCGCACGCCGGTTCCTGGACGTGCAGAACGAACTCGTCGACGCGGCGCTGGCGGACGGGTCGGGCAGCGATGCCGCCGTGCGGGCGGTCGTGCGTGCGGCCGAAGCGCCCGCGGAGTTCGCCGACCGATATCCGGCCTCGTCCCGCCTGGTGACGATGCTGCGCCACGACGAGGTGCTCGCCGCGGAACTGCCCGAGAGTGTGGCCGCCGAGATGCGCGCACAGCATCGTGGGCTCGTCGCGGTGATGCGGAGGTTGTCGGCGCACCTGTGGCAGCGCGAGGACCGGCGCGCGGTCGAGGTGATCACCGCCTGCATCGTCGATCTGCCCACGGCACTGCTGCTGTCACGTGACCGCCTCGCCGACCCCGACACCCGGATGCGGTTGCGGGCGGCCGTGCAGGCCGCCGTCAGCGCCGGACCACCACCGAAACACTGAGCACCGGAAGCACCGGCTACCACCGCAACACCGAAGGAGATCCGATGTCCCCCACCCTCACCTACCGCGACACCGTCGCCGTCCTCGACCTCGGCAGCGGCGAGAACCGCTTCTCACCCGAATTCCTCGGCGCCGTGAACGCTCACCTCGACACCGTGGTCGCCGACGGTGCCACCGGCTTGATCACCACCGCGAGCGGCAAGTTCTACTCCAACGGACTCGACCTGGAGTGGTTGGGCGCCAACGGCGATCGCGCCGCGTGGTATGTCGAACAGGTGCAGGGACTGCTGGCACGGGTGCTCACGCTGCCGGTGCCGAGCGTGGCGGCCCTGCCCGGTCACGCCTTCGGCGCCGGCGCGATGCTGGCCCTCGCACACGACCAGCGCGTCATGCGCGCCGATCGTGGCTACTTCTGCTTCCCCGAGGTCGACATCCGGGTGCCGTTCACCCCGGCGCTGGCCGCGCTCGTGCGGGCCAAGCTGTCGGCGGAGGCCGTCACCGCCGCCGTGCTCACCGGCCGGCGATTCGGCGGGACCGAAGCGCACGACTACGGCCTGGTCGACGCCACCGCCGACGCGGGCGCGGAGGTCGAGACCGCCACCGCGCTGCTCGCCCCGCTGGGCGCCAAGGATCAAGGCACCCTGGGATCGATCAAATCGGTGTTCTACGCCGACGCCTACACCGCCCTGATCGCCTGAACGCGCCGCTCAGCGAGCTTTCCACTCCGGCGTGCGCTTCTGCGCGAACGCCAGCACACCCTCGGCAGCGTCCTCCGACGACAGCGCACTGCCCGACACCTCGAGCTGGCGGGTGAACGCGACATCGGTGGACCAGTCCGGTGATTCGTCGATGATGCGTTTGCTCGCCACCAGGCTCAGCGGCGCGTTCACCGCGATCCGCTGCGCCAGTTCCAGCGCGGCGTCGAGGGCCTTCCCCGATTCGGTCACCTGATTGACCAGTCCCAGCGCCGCCGCGCGTTCGGCGGAGATGGGATCACCGGTGAGCGCCAGCTCCATCGCCACCGCCCGCGGCAACCGCTGCGCCAGCCGCAACACGCCACCGCCGACGGCCACCAGTCCGCGTTTGACCTCCGGGATCCCGAACGTCGAATCCCGGGCTGCCACAACCAGATCGGCGGCCAGCGCCAGTTCGCAGCCGCCGGCCAGGGCCGGTCCCTCGACCGCCGCGATCAACGGCTTGACCGGCGGTTTGGCGGTGATACCGAGCGGCCCGCGCTTTTCGGTCATCGGTGTCTCGCCGCGCGAGGCGGCCTTGAGATCCATTCCGGCGCAGAAGTATCCACCCGCGCCGGTGATGATCGCGACCTGCGCCGACGGATCGGCCTCGTAGGCGTCCAGGGCCCGCTCCAGCCCGAGGGCGGTGGCCAGATTCACGGCATTGCGCACCCGCGGGCGGTTCAGGGTGATGATCGTGATCGGGCCGCGGCGCTCCACCAGCACCGGCGGCGCGGGCGGGGGCGGCAACTCCACCCGCTCGCGGCCCTCGACGCTGATGTCGTGTCCGGACACCGTCACCGGCAGACCCAGCAGGTCGCCGTCGACCAGTTCCGCGATCAGTTCGGAATCGGTGTTCCGCAGCAGGATCCGGCCGCCCGCGGGTTCGATCACGCTCAGAATCGCCGCTTCCGGCTGCCCGTCGCGGGCGTAGGCGACGGTGTAGGCCTCCACCACCGCCGGGCCGTCGTGGGTGCTGCGAGCCGGGCGCGCCGGCGGATTCTCGATGATCGGGCGCAGATGCCGGTACGGCTGGGCGGGCGGCAGCGAGGAGTACACGCCCAGGGCGTGTTTGGTGACGTACCAGCCCAGCGAACTCGCCAGGCCGAAGGTGCCCGGTTCCGCGCGCAACCGCTGCACCATCGTCGCCACCGCATGACCGCCGTAGTTGTTACCCGGGCCGCCGCCGAAGGTCAGCCCGCCGGTCACCGACAGCGGGCGTGCCGGATCGTCGATCGTCAGCCCCAATTCCCGGGCGGCGATCTGCACCGCCACCGGGAAGCAGGCGTAGAGGTCCACGTGGGTCAGCGCTTCGACACCGATACCGCTGTGTTCGAGCACCGCGCGGCCCAGCGTCGCGATCGCCGGCGAGGCCGCCAGTTCGGCGCGTTCGCTGGTGAACCACTCGTCGTGGCCGGATGCGCCGGCGTGGATGAAAATCCACTTGTCCTGCGCGATTCCGGCCTCCTGCGCGGCCGCGGCGCTGCACATCACGATGCCGCTGGCCATGTCGACGGTGAGATTCGCGCATTCCAGCTTGGTGTAGGGCGTGGAGACCATGCGATTGTCCGGACCGGGGGTGGCGATCCGGTCGGCGTCGAATTCCTCGGCCTGCCAGGCGTATTCGTTGTGCGCCGCCACCGCCGACAGCCGCGACCAGAGTTCGGCCACGGCCTTGGCGTGATCGCCGGGGCTGCGGCCCAGCCGATGCCGGTTCGCCGACTCCAGCAGGGCGTACATGTTGATCGGAGCGATCAGGCCCGCCGCGGTCTCGGCCGGATTGTTGGCCGGTTTGTCGATACCGATCGAGCGGGTCGGCGCGACCTCGGGACCCTGCTGCGGCCAGGACAGTTCGACGCCGGCGCGCTGCGCGGCGGCCTGCGTGGCTCCGGCCTCGGCGCCGGTGACCAGCACCATCTCGTACTCCCCGGCCGCGATGGCCGCCGCGGCCTCGTTGATCACCAGCTGACCGCCGTCACCGCCGAAGCGACTCGATTGCGCGGTGTCGATACCGGCCACACCCAGGCGCTGCGCGATCACCGCGCCCATATCGCGGTATTGCCACGACGTGCACGCCACCGCGAACACCGCGTCCGCGCGGCGCAGCAGATCCTCCCCGGCGCCGGTATCGGCCGCGGCGCGCCGCAACGCGGTCACCGCGAGCGCGGCCGGATCGCCGTAACCGGAATCCGGTGTGCGCTGGGTGATCTGCCCGACGCCCACCAGCACCGGGGTGCGCGGATCGATCTCGGTACCCGAGGCGCGGTGCCGAATGGGCTGGGCCGCACGCTTTCTCACCGGCCCGGCCGCGGCGATCGCTTCCGGCAGCCGGGCCAGGGACTGCTCCATCGCCTCGCCGAGGCTGCGGGCCACCGACGCGCCGAGCGGGCCCTCGACCGGCGGGCCGCCCAGCCCCGCATCGAAATACACCGTCGCCTCGTCGCCGGAACCGGCGACGGTCAGCCAATACCCCAGCCGCACTCCCTGCGGGCCCTCCCCGCGCAGCGCGAAACCGCGCTCACCGGCCTCGGCGACCGTCCAGTGCAACTCGGCGGGGATGCCCATCACCAGCGCCTGCTGGGTGAACGTCAGGCCCTCGCGCACGGCGCCGGGCGCCTGCCCGCGCCAGCCGGCGTGCAGGGTGAACCAGTCGGCCAGCCGGTTCAGATCCGACAGATAGGCCGCCACCGTCTCGGGTGCCAGGGGAAGGCTGCGGCGGGCGTGCGCGGATTTGGCGTAGTCACTCACCCCGGCGGGCGTGAGATAACCGTCGGCCTCTTCGGCCGGTGTCACTGCCGGGGCGGACTGCGATCGGGCGGCGCCGACCAGGCCGGTGATCAGGTCACGGGCGATGCGCGGATCTTTGCGCACCGCTGTGAACAGGGCATTTCCCGCCTCGAGCTTGGTGCGTGCGGCGCGGATTCGATCCGATCCCGGGAATGGCGACACCGACAACCTCCTTGTTGCGTCTCGAGACAATTAATCACCCGCTCTTTCGGGGCGTCAAAGACTTGTGACCTGCGTTACGTAAGTCTACACTTACGGTTCGTGGAGACTTACCAAGATGGAGCGCTCGACGCTCTCGGGGATCCGACCCGGCGAGCGATCTTCGAACGACTCGGGCGCGGACCCTGCGCGGTCGGTGAGCTGGCCGCCGAACTCCCGGTCAGCCGTCCGGCGGTCTCCCAGCACCTGAGGGTGCTCAAACAGGCGGGACTGGTCCTCGACGAGGCGATCGGCACCCGCCGGATCTACCGGCTCGATCCGAACGGCATCGACGCCCTGCGTGGCTACTTCACCCGGTTCTGGACGACGGCGATGTCGTCGTTTCGCGACCGGGCCGAGGCAGCGGCACGCGCCGGGCAGACGCTGTCGATCGAAACACACAGCGGCACAACCACATCCGAGGAGAAGTCATGACACAGCAAACCAGCGACACCCAGGTCCGCGTCGAACTCACCGTCGAGGCGCCCATCGACACCGCCTTCGACGTCTTCACCACCGGCATGGACAGCTGGTGGCCCCGCGACCATCACATCGGCGCGGGGCCCCTGGCCGAAGTGGTGGTCGAACCCCGCGACGGCGGACGACTGTTCGGCCGCGAGGCCGACGGCACCGAATGCCCGTGGGGCCGCGTCCTCGTGTGGGACCGTCCCGGCCACTTCGCGTTCTCCTGGGACATCTCCCTGGACTGGAAATACCAGCCCGACCCGGCCCTGACCAGCCGCGTCGATGTCACCTTCACCCCCATCGACGCCACCCACACCGCCGTCACGCTCGTCCACGGCGACTTCGCCAACCACGGCGAGGGCTGGGAATCCATGCGCGACGCGGTCGGCTCCGAGGGCGGCTGGCCCGGACTGGCGGACACCTACGCTCGCGCCGCCGCGGCCGCTGCCTGAGTGCTGCTCCTGCATGGCATGCGGCCGCACGAGGTGCCGCCGCCTGGTGGGGTGCCGCTGTGTAGTTCCGCGGCCTGACCGCATGCAGGGCACCCACTTACCGGACGTGGCTGTACCAGTCGGCGACCGTGGCCGACCGGCCGCCGCGCTGGGGTCGGTGTCCCCCACGCCTGGCCTCGGCTCTGAGACAAGAGCGAGCTCTGAGAGAGGAGCAACGATCAGCGACCTTCTCGCAGGCCGTGCCGGCATGCGTCGACTGCTTCAGGCCGGTATCGCGGCGCGGTGAACAATGGGGCGTGGCCGGATTCGCGCCCTGCGGTGTTTTCGTCCGGCCGCTGTCCCGATTCGGGTTGATGTGTGGTGGAGGTTTGTGAGTATGGCCGGAATATCTTCGGTGCCGACGTCGGCGCTCGCCGCCGGTGGGCTGCTCGGCGGGTTCGCGCTCGCGCAGGCGACCAAGCAGCGACAGCTCGGCGGTGTGGTCTTCGCCGCGGCCACCGCGGCCGCGGTCCCGCGCTGGCGGGCGGCGGTCGGCACTCCCGGGGCGGCCGCGCTGACCGGACTCTCGGTGGGCGCGATGGGCGCCTCGCATCCGCTGGCCAAGAAGATCGGCGCGTGGCCGTCGGTGGCGGTGGTCTCCGGCGCGGTGGCGATCACCTCGTGGGTACTCGCCGACCGCCGCGCCTGAACGGCCGAGCAGGTTCGCACCGGCTCGCAGTTGCGTTGGCTTGCAGCTGCATTCGCTGCCAACATGCAGCCGGTGCACCGTGCACTCTGTGCTCAGGCGGTCACGCTGGGCTCAGAGGGTGATGCCCAGCAGCGCGTCGACCGCCGTGCGGACGAGTCCCGGCGCCGCGGTGTCCGGGCCGCCGTACTCCAGCGCCTGCTGCACCCAGCTGTCCACGGCGGCAAGGGCTTTCGGGGTGTCCAGATCGTCGGCCAGATGCTGTCGCAACCGCGCGACCGTCTCCTCGGCCGACGGGCCCGACTCCAGCGCCGCCGCCTGCCGCCAGCGCGCGAGCCGCTGCTGCGCCTGCTCGAGCACCGCGTCCGACCACTGCCGATCGGTGCGGTAGTGGTCGGCGAACAGCCCCAGCCGGATCGCCGACGGGTCCACGCCGGCGCGCCGCAACTTCGACACGAACACCAGATTGCCGCGCGACTTGGACATCTTCTCGCCGTCCAGGCCGATCAACCCGGCATGCACGTAGTGCCGGGCGAAGCGCCGATGCGACACCAGCGCCTCGGCGTGCGCGGCCGAGTACTCGTGATGCGGATAGATCAGATCGCTGCCGCCACCCTGAATGTCGAATTCGGGGCCGAGCCGGTTCAACGCGATCGCCGCACACTCGATGTGCCAGCCCGGGCGGCCCTCGCCGAACGGCGCCGGCCACGACGGCTCACCCGGCCGCGCCGCCCGCCACAGCAGCGCGTCGATCGGGTCGCGCTTACCCGGGCGCTCCGGATCGCCGCCGCGTTCGGCGAACAGTCGCTCCATCGTGGCCCGGTCGTAGCCGGACTCGTAGCCGAACTGCTCGGTGGCGTCGTGCCGGAAGTAGATGTCGCGGTATTCGGCGTCGTCGACCACGTACGCGGCCCCGGCGGCCAGCAGCTTGTCCACCAGCTCCACCACCTCGCCGACCGATTCGATCGCGCCGATGTAGTCGCGCGGCGGCAGCACCCGCAGCTGCGCCATATCCTCGCGGAACAACTCGATCTCGCCGGTGCCGAGTTCACGCCAGTCCACGCCGTCGCGTTCGGCCCGCTCGAACAGCGGATCGTCGACGTCGGTGATGTTCTGCACGTAGTGCACCTGGTGGCCGCTGTCGCGCAGGATCCGGTTGATCAGATCGAAGGCCAGGTAGGTCGCGGCGTGCCCCAGATGTGTGGCGTCGTAGGGTGTGATGCCGCAGACGTACATGGTGGCGGTCGCGCCGGGCGCCACCGGGCGCACCTGCCGGTCTGCGGTATCGAACAACCGCAACGGCGGTCCGGATCCGGGGACGGCGGGAACGGAGATTTCGGACCAGGACTGCATGATTCGAGGGTAAGGGTCCGGGCGGGCGCCTCGCCCGCCGACCCCGGCTACCGGGCCCGTCGCGGGGTGTTCGCCACCACATCCGACCTCGGCCGGGGTAAGCCGTGCGGCGAAGTCAACCGTTGTACGCCGCGCGCACCGAATGCGGCGCGCACATCGGCGGATCGGCGCACCCGGAGGCGCCGCAGATCAGAACGCGGGCCAGGGAATCGGGCGAGAGCTGATCGGTTGCGGCAGCACCGGATCGTTCAGCAGCTCGCGGGCCCGCGCCGCCAGGGCCTCGATCTCGTCGTCGGTGATGTGCTCGGCCAGCGCCGAACCGATCGGACCCGAAATCCGGTCGGCGAACTCGGCGATATCGCCGAGCAGTTCCTCCCCCACCGGCTCACCCGCCCAACCCCACAGCACCGTGCGCAATTTCGGTTCGCTGTGCAGGCAGATCCCGTGGTCGACACCGTAGACGCCGCCGTCGACGCCTTCGAGGGCGTGCCCGCCCTTGCGGTCGGCGTTGTTGAGCAACACGTCCAGCACCGCCATCCGGCGCAGCCGCGGATCGTCGGCATGCACCAGCGACACCCGCGCACCCGTGCCGTCGACCGCCCGCAGCACCTCCCGGAATCCGGCGGGCACCGCACCGGCCGGCACCAGATCCACCAGATCCAGGCGCTCCGGCGCCGCCTCACCCGGGTCGACGGTCTCGATCCAGCGCTGCACCATGCCGGGGCCCAGTGGACCCTCCCGCAGGATCGTCTCCGGAATCACCGACCACCCCAGCGCCGCCGACACCAGATACGAGGCCACCTCGCGCCCGGCCAGCGTGCCGTCGGGGAAATCCCACAGCGGCCGCTCCCCGCGCACCGGCTTGTACACCACGCGCAGCGGTTCCCCGCCCCCGTCGACCGGCGGAACGTCGATCTCACAGACCAGGGTCAGGTTGCTGGCGGTGGTCACCCGCCCGATGATCGACAACTCGCCGCTGTAGAGGCCGTCGCGGGCCGCGCCCTCGTCTGCGGCCGCCGCGCGCGTGGTCACCGGTCCTCAGTCCTCCAAATCGGTCGCGCCGAAGATGTCGCCGCGCTTGTAACCATTGGTGCGCACACACATGTGCCCCTTGGGCGAGAGCGGTTCCCCGCACAGCGGGCACGGCGGCCGCCCGGCCGCGATCACCTTCGCCGACCGCAACGCGAACTCGCGGGCCTGCTCCGGGGTCAAGAACACGCGCACCGCGTCGGGTCCCTCCTCGGTGTCGTCGAGCACCACCGATTCGTCGACCTCGGTCTCGGTGATGGCCAGCAGTTCCACCACCACCGCACCGGCATCGGCGTCCCAGCCCAAACCCATTGTCCCGACCCGGAATTCGGTGTCGATGGGCATCTGGAGCGGAGCCGTGTCGGAAACGTCCTCGGCCTGCGGCGGCACCGTCGCGCCGAACCGCCGCGCCACCTCGTCCAGCAGCAGACCCATCCGGTCGGCGAGCACCTTCACCTGCTGCTTCTCCAGCAGCACGCTCACCACGCGAGGTTCCTGCACGGCCTGTAGATAGAAGGCGCGATCCCCTGGCTCACCGACGGTTCCGGCGACGAAACGGTCGGGGGTGCGAAACACATGGATTGCTCGGGCCATCTGCACCTCCTGAAACCGACTGCATCACTGATTACGCTCGTTCCCCGAATCGGGGGGATCCGCAATATTCCCATTATCCGCCCGCGGCGCGGCGCCCACCTCACCGCCGGGGACGGGCCCGGCCCGCTGCTCGGACGGTTGCGCGACCGCGGCCAGCGCCGACAGGTCCGAACCGGTGTCGTTGACCCGCCACACGTAAGGGGCGGCCGGGGTGTAGCGGACGACGCTGATGGAGGCCGGTTCCACCACGATGCGCTGGAACCCGTCGAGATGGATGCCGAACGCGTCGGCCAGCAGCGACTTGATCACATCACCGTGCGTGCAGGCCACCCACAGCACGTCGCGGCCGTGGCGTTCGGCGAGCTCGGTGTCGATCGCGCGCACCGCGGCCACCGCCCGGTACTGCACCTGGGCCAGGCCCTCCCCACCGGGGAACACCGCACCCGAGGCGTGCTGCTGCACGACCTTCCACAACGGTTCCTTCACCAGCTCCGAGAGCAGCCGGCCGGTCCATTCGCCGTAGTCGACCTCGAGCAGACGCTCGTCGGGTTCGGGTTCGAGGCCGAGTTTGTCGGCCAGCGGCGAGACCGTGCGCGTGCAGCGCAGCAGCGGGGAATGCACGATGTGCTCGATCGGTAACGGTGCCAGGCGTTCTGCCACCGCCAGTGCCTGCTCGGTGCCGCGCTCGGTGAGCTCGACGCCGGGGCTGCGGCCGGCCAGCGTGCGCGCGGTGTTGGAGGTCGACACCCCGTGCCGCAGCAGGATCACCGTCATGGGACCAGACTAGGCGATCACCACCGCCGGCTCGCGCCGTCACCGGCCCGCGACCTCGGCCGCAGCGCCCGCTGATGCGGAACCCGCTGGTATGCAACCTGTTTCGCCCTCGGAGGAATCGGCGACCGGGATCCGGGCGGGCCTCCCCACACCGGCGGGCGCTGTGGTGCACCTCGCATCTTCCGGCGGTTCGCGAGTGGTATCCGTTTCCGGGACCGGTTGTGGCCCTAGGCTCGGACACTGTGACGAGAGCTGGGGCGGTGTGGTGATGGAACAGCGGGCGGTGGGGCGCAGTGGCCTGCGGGTATCGCGGATGGGGCTGGCCACCCACACCTGGGGTCGGGAAACCGACGCCGAGGACGCGGCGGCGCAGCTGGTGGCGTTCGTGGAGGCCGGCGGAACCCTGGTCGACACCTCGCCGGTGTATCAGGGCGGCGCCGCGCAACGCATGCTCGGCGAGCTCGTGGGTGAGCTGGTGCCGCGCGACGATCTGGTGATCAGCGGGTGTGCGGGCCTGGTGCCGGTGCCCGGTGTCACCGACCCCGACGGCGGACCCGCGGCCGGGATCCACTGGAGTGTGGACGCCTCGCGGCGCACCCTGATGCGCCAACTCGACCGCACCCTCGCCGAACTCGGCACCGACTACCTCGACATCTGGAGTGTGGCGGCCTGGGACCGGCACACCCCGCTCGACGAGATCGCGGCCACCCTCGACCACGCGGTGCGCTCGGGCAAGGTGCGCTACGCGGGGGCGCGTGGCCTGAGCGCCTGGCAGCTGGCCACTCTCGCCTCGGCCGCGCCGATCGTGGCGGCGCAATCGCCCTATTCGCTGCTGGCACGCGGCGCGGAGAGCGAACTGCTGCCGGCGGCCGGACACCACGGGGTCGGATTGATCGCCGCCTCACCGCTGGCCGGTGGCATCCTCACCGGCAAATATCGCGACGGCGTGCCCGCCGACTCGCGCGGCGCCGACGAGGCGACCGCCGCCGAAATCCGCGAACGCCTCGACGAACACGCCACCCGGGTTGTGGACGCGGTGGTCACCGCCGCCGACGGACTGGGCACCTCACCGCTGGCGGTGGCGGCGGCCTGGCTGCGCGACCGGCCCGGCGTCGCGTCGATGATCGTCGGCGCGCGCGATATCGGTCAGCTCACCGGCGTGCTCGCCGCCGAAACGCTGGAACTTCCGCGCGCGATCGCGGCCGCGCTCGACGACGTCAGCGGTATCTGAGCGGCCGGGCCGGCCGCAGGTGCGCGCACAGGGCGGTGACAACCGGTCCGCGCGACCACTTAGGCTTGCCTACATGAGGTGTCTCGACGTCCGATCGGCCCGCCCCGCCTCCGCCGCACCGGCGGGGCCTACCGAGCCGGGCGATGCGGCAACGCCGGCGCTGCGTGCTGCGACGACCACGCAGAACCGTCCGGCATCACCCGAGCCGCGTGGGTGGCAGGGGGTGGCCGGTGGCGGCACCCGGTGGCTGCTCGCGGCGCTCGGGGTCGTGCTGCTCGTCGCCGTCACCACCGCGTGCGGCGGCAGCGGCGCCTCGGGCGAGCAGCGGGGGGCGACCACCGCGACGCTGGCGAATCTGGATCCGACACCGATCGGTCCCGCCCCGGTACCGGCGCTGCCGGTCACCGTGCACTCGTTCGACGGCGCCGAGGTCACCGTCACCTCCGCCGACCGGATCGTGGCCGTGGACCGCTACGGCACCCTCGCCCAGACCGTGTGGGCACTGGGCCTGGGTTCCAACCTGGTCGGCCGGTCGACGTCGGCGGCCTTCCCCGCGGTGCGTGACGTGCCCAACGTGGCGGGCGGCAACGGCAGCATCAACATCGAAGCCGTTGCCGCGCAACGTCCCACGGTCTTTCTCACCGACACCACCAGCGCCACGCCCACGATGCGCGATCAGTTGCGCGCGCTGGGCATCACGGTCGTCTACTTCGACCCGCAGCGCACCATCGACGGTGTCGGCCCCCAGATCCGGTCGGTCGCCGACGCGCTGGGCGTCCACGACCACGGGGTGAAGCTGGCCGACCGCACGCACGCCGAGATCGCCGCCGCCACCGCCGCCGTGCCGAAACACCAGCCACCGTTGAAGATCGGCTTCGTCTACCTGCGCAGCACCGCGATCACCATGCTCGCCGGACCCGGCTCGGGCGCCGATTCGCTGGTGACCGCGCTGGGCGGCGTCGACGCCGGAACCGCGGCGGGACTGACCGAACCGTTCACCACCATCACCAGCGAGGCGATGATCGGCGCCGCGCCGGATGTGCTGCTGGTGATGTCGGACGGGCTGAAATCGGTCGGCGGCGTCGACGGCCTGGAGAAGGTGCCCGGTGTCGCGCAGACGCCGGCCGGGCGCAATCACCGCATCGTCGACATGTCCGATGCGGTGCTGCTCAGCTTCGGACCCGAGACGGGGCACGTGCTCGAAGCGTTGTCGAAGGCCGTCTACGGCGCCCAGCCCGCATGAGCCCCGGTGATTCGCCCGGTGCGGAGTCCGCTGATTCCGGTCTTCGTCCCGCGGCGTCGGATCCGGAACTGCCCACAGAAACCGTTGCGGCGCAAGAGGTTTCAGCTCCATCGGGTGAGATCGGTGCGCACGATTCGGAGGGGCCCGCACCCGGCGCGGGCGCGGCCGAACATACTACGAGCGGCGGAGATTCCGGGCAATCGGGCCCACCGCCAACGCCGGGGATCGGCGCGGGGGTGGCGGCGGGCGGGGAGCAGACTGCCGCGCGCCCGGCGGG
This sequence comes from Nocardia africana NBRC 100379, assembly GCF_001612635.1. Taxonomy (GTDB): domain Bacteria; phylum Actinomycetota; class Actinomycetes; order Mycobacteriales; family Mycobacteriaceae; genus Nocardia; species Nocardia africana. The sequence continues at coordinate 265,959 of NZ_BDAV01000009.1, forward strand.
TCCGCGAGCTGTGGCCGGCTCGGTCACCGCTGCGGCGTCGCTGAAGCCGGGGCATCCGAACCCGGGCCCGGACGGTCTTGCCGCCGGGGAGGCCGTCGTCGGTCCGCGTACACCGCGTCGCTGGTCCCGCATCACCGTCGTCTTCGCGGTGTCGATCGCAGCGCTGGTGATCCTGGCGCTGATCTCGGCCGCTGTCGGACAGGTCCCCACGACTCCGCTCGAGGTGGCCGGCAGCGTGCTGCATCGGATCGGGCTCGACTGGGGGCCGATGCCGCACCACCCCGCCGGTGAGGTCACGCTGTGGGAGGTCCGGTTCCCGCGGGTGGTGCTGGCGATGCTGGTCGGTGCGGCGCTGGCGACCGCCGGTGCGTTGCTGCAGGGTGTGTTCGCCAATCCTCTCGCCGAACCCGGCGTGATCGGTGTGTCCGCGGGCGCGGCCGTCGGTGCGGGCGTGGTGATCGTGGTCGGCGGCGCGTTCGCGGCGGCCTGGTCGGTCGCCGGTGGCGCATTCGTCGCCGGACTGGGGACCACCCTCGCGGTGTATCTGCTGTCGCGCTCGGGCGGGCGGACCGAAACCGTGACGCTGGTGCTGACCGGTGTCGCGGTCAACGCCTTCGCCGGCGGCCTGATGTCGTTTCTGCTGTTCACCGCCTCCCCCGCGGCCCGCGATCAGATCGTGTTCTGGCAGATGGGCAGCCTGAACGGCGCCACCTGGCAGGCGGTGGCCGTGGTGGCGCCGCTGGCCGCGCTGGGCGTGGCGGCGGCGGTCGTGATGGCGCCGCGCCTGGATCTGCTCGCCCTCGGCGAATCGGCGGCGCGGCACCTGGGCGTCGACGTGGAACGCTTGCGGCGCAACGTGATCGTCGTCGTCGCGATCCTCGCCACCGCCGGGGTGGCCTTCACCGGCATCATCCTGTTCGTCGGATTGATCGTCCCGCACGTGGTGCGCATGCTCGTCGGTCCCGCGCACCGGGTGCTGATCCCGCTGTCGGCGATTCTCGGGGCGGTGGTGCTGCTGGCCGCCGATATCGGGGCCCGGACCCTGGTCCACAACGCCGATCTCCCCCTCGGCATGCTGACCTCATTGGTCGGCGGCCCGTTCTTCTTCTGGCTGCTGCGGCGCACCCGCGCCCGATCGGGAGGCTGGGCATGAGCGGCGCCGCGACGGCACGCGTGCGTGCATGGATCCGCACACTTCGCCCCGCGCACGGTCTTCCGCAACCGCCACCTCGCGGTGCGGTGACCCTGCGAGCGCGCGGTATCGATATCGCGCGGGGTGGGCGAGCGGTGCTCGAATCGGTCGACATCGACGTCGTCGCCGGACAGATCCTGGCCCTGGTCGGTCCCAACGGGGCGGGCAAGTCGACGCTGCTGGCCGCGCTCTCGGGCGAACTCGAACCGGCAAGCGGCACAGTCGAACTCGATGGCCGACCGATCTCCGCCTGGACTCCCACCGATATGGCGCGCCGCCGCGCGGTGCTGCCACAGAATCACACCGTCGGATTCCCGTTCACGGTCCGCGAGGTCGTCGCCATGGGCCGCTCCCCCTGGGCCCGCACCCCGCGCCAGGACGCCGACGAACAGATGATCGCCGCCGCGCTCGCCGCCACCGACATCGAACATCTCGCCGAGCGGCCGTTCCCGGCACTGTCCGGCGGTGAGCGCGCCCGCGCGGCGCTGGCCCGGGTGCTGGCCCAGGACACCGAGACATTGCTGCTCGACGAGCCCACCGCCGCATTGGATCTCGGCCATCAGGAACAGGTGCTGCGCCTGGCCGCGGCCCGTGCCGCCGAGGGTGCGGCCGTGGTCGTCGTGCTGCACGATCTCGGTCTGGCCGCCGCCTACGCCGACCGCGTCGCCGTGCTCGACGGCGGCCGCCTCGCCGCCGTCGGCCGCCCCCGCGACATCCTCACCACCGACCTGCTGACCACCGTCTACCGTCACCCCGTCGAGGTCATCGACCACCCCGTCACCGGCGCCCAGCTGATCCTGCCCGTACGCCGCTGAACCCGGCTCAGCCCGCGAGCACATCCGGGTGGCCGAACAGCGCGACCAGCGCCGGATCGTGGAACTTCACCACGCGCGACACGCCGGTGGCGGTCGCCGCCAGCACCACGATCCCGTCTGCCCGCAGCGCGCCGTCCGCCGACCGGTGGTAGACGACGGCGGCGGGCTGGCCGTTGGCGATGGTCGCGACCATGCGCCACTCGCCGGGCGTACCCAGCACGTAGGTGTCGAGCATGCGGAGGCAGTGCGCGCGCCCGGCCTGCCAGTCGCGGAACGGGGTCGCCTCCAGCGTGGCGTCGGTGCGCAACACCTGCTCCAGCAGCGCGGCATCGGACCGTTCGAAGGCCGTGATGTAGCCGTCGAGCAGCGCACGGGCGCGCCGATCGGCCGGTTCCAGGAGACCCTCGGGGGCGGGGTCCAGTTCGTCGAGGCGGGCGCGGGCGCGTTGCAGGCCGCTTTTCACCGCCGCCGTGGTGGTACCGAGGATTTCCGCGGTCTCGGCCGCGGAGAATGCCAGCACCTCGCGCAGGAGGAGGATGGCGCGCTGGCGCGCGGGCAGGTGCTGCAGGCTCGCGACCAGCGCCAGGCGCAGCGATTCGCGCGCGACCACGACTGCCGCCGGATCGTCGGCGGCGGCCGCGAGCCGGCTGTCCGGCAGCGGTTCCAGCCACGAAACCTCTCCTGGCGCAAGATATCTCGGCGGGTGGTCGGATTCGCTCGCGGGACCGCCGAGGCCGGACGGCAGGACCCGCGTGTGGCGCGATGTCCTGGCGGTGAGGCAGACGTTGGTGGCGATCGTGTACAGCCACGACCGCACCGACGCCCGGCCCTCGAACCCGCTGTAGGAGCGCCAGGCCCGAAGGTAGGTCTCCTGCACCAGATCCTCGGCATCCTGTGCCGAACCGGCCATGCGGTAGCAGTGCGCCAGCAGCTCCCGGCGGTAGCGCTCGCAGTCGGCGGCGAACCGGTCCCGCTCCGCCGTCCGCGCCTGCGCCGTCATATCGCCGAGTGTAGGAGCCGCGATCACGGCCGCAGCGCCAGTTTGCCGACGGTCGTGCGAGCTTCCAGTTCGGCAAGCGCCTTCGGGCCGTCGGCGAGGTCGTAGACCGTGGGCCGCGCCGGTCCGATGACACCGGCGGCGACGAGGGCGAACAACTCGGCCATGACCGCGCCGAAGATCTCGGGCGCCGCCTGGATCAGCACGCCGATGTTGAGGCCGATGAGCTGGATCTGGTGTTGGTAGATCAGCTGCCGGTTGCTGATCGTGGCGTCGCCGCCGGCCGCGCCGAAGACGACCACCCGGCCGGTGACCCGTTTGGCCGCGGCGAGGCTGTCCGTGAAGCCGGGGCCGCCGCCGGACTCGAGCACGAGATCGACGCCGGTGCCTCCGGTCAGTTCCAGCACCTCGGCGGCCAGGCTCTCACTGCGCGAGTCCAGTACGTGATCGGCGCCCAGCTCGCGCACGATGTGGTGTTTGCCCACCGCCGCGGCGGCGACGACCGTAGCCCCGACGTGCTTGGCCAGGGTCACCGCGGCCTGTCCGGTGGCGCCCGCCGCGGCCTGGATCAGCACGGTTTCCCCGGCCGCGAGGCGGCCCAGTGGTTTCAGCGCGGCGAGCGCGGTCGGGTGGTTGACGGTCAGGCCCACAGCCTGTTCGGCGGTCCAGCCCTGCGGCACCGGCACGGCCGCGGCGGCCGACAGGACCAGGTATTCGGCGAAGGCACCGTCCCCCACGCCTGTCACGCGTGCTCCGGGCCGGGGTTCGGTCACGCCCTCGCCCACCGCCACGACCTCGCCCGCCGCTTCGAAACCCGCCAGATACGGTGGCTGCGGGCCGCTGCCGAACGTGCCACGGCTTTTCGAGATGTCGGCGAAGTTGACCCCGGCCGCGCTCACACGGATCAGGATCTCGCCGCGGCCGGGATGCGGCACTGGTGCGTCGGTGATCAAGCGGGTGTCTCGCGGCCCCCGCAGCGACGTCTGCTGCAGGGCCCGCATGGTCGCGGGAATCGTCACGGCAATCAGCTCTTTCTCGGCTCGTCGCGCCCCACCGGTTCGGCGGACGCCGACCATGTAGACCTCGGACGCCGCGAAAAGGAATCGGCGCGCGAGAGAGCCGCACGTGACGACTTCGGTGGTACCGACCTGATCAGCGTCGCCCGCGGAAAGTGCGGCGCAGGTCGTCGATCCACAGATCCGGGATCTCCCACGGGATGAAGTGGCCGCCGCGATCGTGGACGGTGAGGTTGACGTGGTTGTACCACGGGGCGCGGTCGCCGGTGCGGAAGTTCTCGACGCGGCTGTCGGTATCGACGCCGGGTGGGTTCTCGTAGCCGACGAAGGTGATGCCGGTGGGTGCCTCGACGACCGGGACGCGGTCGTGCGACGGCGTCCAGGGGTAGCGATTGTTGTTGGCGTAGAGCCGGATCGAGGTGCCGATGGTGTTGGTGACCCAGTAGATCGTCGCATGGGTGAGCAGATCGTCTCTGCTGAACACGGTTTCGACATCGCCGCCGTTGTCGCTCCACGTGCTCCAGCGTTCGAGGATCCACGCCAGCATGCCCGCCGGGGAATCCGACAGAGCGTGGGCCAGGGTGCTGGGAGCGAGCAGGTGTGCGGCCAGGTGGACGGCGAAACGCCTGTCCAGCTCAACGAACCGGGCATGCACCTCGGCGGGCAGGCCGTCGGGAATCGGGCGTCCGCCGCTGAAGTCCCAGGCTCGATCGCCGTTGAACAGGGTCAGTTTCAGCCCGGACCCGATGTGGATGGCATACAACTGCTCGGCGTATTTGTGGCCGAGCTGTGCGGTGACCAGCGCGCCGACGTCGCAGCCCGCGGCGGCGTACTTCTCGTGGCCCAGCACCTCGGTCATCAGCGTGTGCCAGAGGTCGGCGACCTTCCAGAAGTTCAGATCCGGCCGGTCGAGCAGCGGGCTGGAGAACCCGAACCCCGGAAACGACGGCACGATCACATCGAATGCCTCGGCCGGATCACCGCCGTGCGCACCCGGATCGGCCAGGGGGCCGGCGACCTTGGACCAGTGCCAGAACGTCCAGGGCCAGCCGTGCGTCAGGATCAGCGGCGTCGGGTTCGGCCCGACGCCGGGCTTGCGCATGAAGTGGATCGGCACCCCGTCGATGTCGACCTTGTAATGCTGGAAGGTGTTGATCTCGGCTTCGGCTGCGCGCCAGTCGTATTCGCTGCGCCAGTAGTCGACGAGCTCCCGCATACAACCGGCGGGCACGCCGTAATACCCGTCGTCGTTGCCGGCGTCGTCGGGCAGACGAGTCAGTTCCAGGCGCTGCCGCAGGTCGGCGAGCACACTGTCGGGGACGTGAATCGTCGTGGGAGTCAAGGGAAACGGTCGGGCATCGTCGATAGTGTCGCTCATGGGGGCCTCCTCCGCCGTGTGAACGCCACACTTACATAAGCAACTTATTTAAGCAACTTGTATAAGTTCCGGATATAGTGGCCGATGTGGACGACATCGACGATTTCGACGTGGACGGGTTCGCCGCGGTGATCGAGGACTTCAACCGCGTCTACATCCGCATCCCGGTCCGGGAGAAGCTGCCGTTCACCACGCTGTCGGTGCTCGACACCCTGGCGCAGCGGGGACCGATGCGACTGACGGAGCTGACCGACACCGAACAGATGACCCAGCCCGGGATCACGCAACTCGTCGCGCGGTTGGAACGCGACGGCCTGGTGCTGCGCCGCCGCGACCCCGGCGACGGGCGAGCCGTGCTCGTACACCTCACCGAGGCAGGCCGGCAGGTCCGGCAAAGCCGCCACGACGACCGCGTGCGCCATCTGGCTCCGCTGATCGGCGAACTGAGCCCCGCGCAGCGCAGGGCACTGGCGGCCGCACTGCCCGCCCTCACCCGGCTCGCGCACCTCGAGCGGGAGCGCTGACACCGCGTATCCCTCTCACTCCGGATAGCGGTTGACGCTCACCGCCACACCAATTTCAGCACCGCGGGGGTCAGCAGCATGCGGATCACCGTGGCGTCCAGGATCAGGGCCGCGATCATGCCGTAGGCGATGTATTTCATCAGCACCAGATCCGAGAACCCGAACGCGCCGGTGACCACGATCAGAATCGCCGCCGCCGAGGTTATCACCCCGCCGGTGTGCGCGATGCCGAAGCGGATCGCCTCCGCCGGCGGTGCCCCACCCGCGCGCGCCTCGGCCATGCGCGACTGCAGGAATACTTCGTAGTCGGTGGACAATCCGAACAGCACCGTCACGATCAGGACCAGCACCGCGAACATCAGCGGCCCCGGGGTGAAGCCGAGCAGCCCGGCGCCGTGCCCTTCGACGAATATCCACGTCAGGATGCCCAGCGCCGCACCGAGACTCAGCGCACTCATCAGCACGGCCTTCAGCGCGAGCACGATCGAGCGGAACGCGATGTACATCAGCACCAGGGCCGCGGTCGCCAGAACCGTTGCCAGCAAGGGTAATCCGTCGATGAGGCCGTGAATGGCGTCGCGTTCCAGGGCCGGCACCCCGGCGACCATCACCCGCACCCCGGGCGGATGCGGAATCGCGCGCAGCGCCGCGATGGCGGCGTCGGCATCGGTCTTGTGCACCAGACCGGTGGACAGCACATTGATGCCGTTGGTCGTCGGCGCCGCCGCCTCGAACGGACCGGTCAGCCCGGGTGCGAAATTGGCTTGGAACCGGATATCCGACAGCTGCTGCGGATCCGCCCCGACGACCACCAATTTCACTGGCTCGGTGCGGAATTCGGGAAACAGCGTGTCGAATTTCTCCTGCGCGACGCGGGCCGGGTTGTCGGCCGCGAGGTAGCGCTCGGACAGGCCGCCGAATTCGATATTGCGGAAGGGGATCAGCAGGAACAGCAGTCCGGCCACCACCGGCACGATCACCCGCGCCGGATGGCGCATCGCGAACAGGGCCAGCTTGGAGAAGAAACCGTTGTCGATCTCCTGGGCGCTGCGGATCCCGGCGAACCGGTGCCAGCCCCACAGATCGATGCGCCGCCCGACGATGCTCAGCGCCGCCGGCAGCGCGGTGACCGACAGCAGTGCCGCCAGCAGAACCGAACTGATGCCGCCGTAGGGCACCGAGCGCAGCACCCCGTTCGGGTAGATGAACAGCGCCGCCAGGCTCACCGCGATGATCGCCGCGGAGAACAGCACCGTGCGCCCGGCGGTGGCGACCGTGCGCGCGGTCGCCTCCTCCACAGTGCGCCCCGCCGCCAGCTCCTCCCGGAACCGGGTCACCGCGAACAGGCCGTAATCGATCGCCAGCCCCAGGCTCACCAGAGTGACCACGGCGCTGGCGAAGACGTTGACGTCGATGTGGTCGGTGAGCAGGCGCATCATGCCCTGACTGCCCAGGATCGTCATCGCGCCGATGAGCACCGGCAGCAGTGCGCCCACCACGCCGCCGAACACGAAATACAGCAGGACCGCCACCACCGGTAGCGCGATCAGTTCGGCGCGGTGGATGTCGTCCTGCATCCCGATGTTGATGCCCTCGACCACCGGTTGCAAACCCGCCAGCTGTACCGTCGTGCCGCCCGGCCCGCGCCCGGAACCGCCTGCGCCCAAATCGTTTCGAATGGCGAGGTAGTTGTCGACCGTCGCGGTGTCGGAGCCGTGCAGGCCGATGCTGGCGAAGGCGTGGGTGCGGGAGGCGTCGGCGAACTGCCCCATCATCGAGCCGTCGAAGTAACTGTCGATCTTCTTGATCCGGTCCGGATACCGGTCGTGCAGATCCTTCAGCGCCGAGGCGATCGCCGTACGGATCGGCGGATCGTCGACGGTGTGGCCGGGCGGTGCGGTGTAGAGCACGATCACGTCGGCATCGGTGTCGCGGCCGAAGGTCTGGTCGGCGAGTTTGGAGGCGACCACCGATTCGCTGTGCTCGTCGAACCATCCACCCTGGGTCAGCCGCGAGCCCAGATCACGGCCGTAGAACCCGGAGACGGCAACGATCAGCACGAAGATCGCGAAAACCAGGTAGCGATGGTGATGAACGAATCGGCCCCAGCGCAGCAGAAAGCCCTCGAGCATGCCGGGGGTCAGCCGCAGGCCGGGGTGCGGTAGTCGGCCGAACGCAGAATCCCGCACAGGTCGGTGCGCGAGATCTTCCACTTCCCGTCGTTGTCGACGAAATGCACGATGGTGGTGCGCACGTTCTCGCCGGTGCCGTCCTTGTCCAGCCGCATCGTGGCGGTCAGGGTGCCGTCGTGGTTGTCGAAGACCGGATCGACCACGCCGTACACGGCCCGCGGATTGTCGTGCAGCGCCTTGTACATGTCGGGAATGGCGTCCTTGAAGGCGGCGCCGTCCTCGATCAGATCGGTGCGTTCACTGTCGGGCAGCGAGGGGTCCAGTGCGCGTTTGATCTGCGAATCCAGCTGTGCGGCGGTCGGCAACGGCGGCCGGTTGGCACTGCTGACGGCAGCCGCCTCCGAGGAGGAAGTGAGCGCGGCGTAGGCCGACGAGCGCGCCGCCGCCACCGAAGCCTCGTCCGGACCGCTGTCGCAGGCGGCGATCACCAGCGCGAGCATCGTGATTCCCCATGCGGCGTGGACCGTGCGTCGCAATGCCATGACGTCCTCGAATGTGTCGAAAGTAACCGGTGGTTCCTACAGTCTGGCACGTGGATTCAGCGGCCCTCGATGACCGCGCTCAACCGGCTCAGCAGGGCGCGCACCGTCGTGGTCGCCCCGCGCTGCTCCGAGACCGGCACGGCGGTCGGCACCAGATCACGCACCAGGGCGCGCACGCTGCGGGCGTCGTCGAGGTCGATATCGGTGACGGCGGCCTCGACCACCGCCACCACATCCTCGGGACCGGGCACGTCGGTGGTGGTGTCGGCGCGATAGATCTCGAGGGTGAGGGTGGAACGCACCGTGCGGAAGGCGAACGGCTGCCCCTCGGCCGTTCGGCCGAACCCGTGCGCGAACGGACCGACGGTCAAATCTTCAAGTGTGAATTCAGACGTGCGGTCTGTTTCCAACCGAGACTCCCCTGGTTCGACGTCCGATGCGAGGTATTCACGGTAACGGGTGAGGCGCGTGCCACGCCGGAACCACCCCGGTGAGCGGGCCGCGTGTCCGATCATGGTCAGATGAAACAGTACGCATGAGTCACACGAAGGAGTTCGGAGCATGCGGGGTAACCGGTCGGCACTGGGTGCCGTCCTCGCGGCCGCCGGCGCCGTCGTGCTCGTCGCGGGCTGTTCGTCCCATAGCGGCGATACGACCGCCCCTGCGGCCGGTGCTCCCGGAAGCGCCGCCGCCGCGCCGGCGGCGACCGCCACGCCCGCCGGAGCCGTCACCGCGTTCGGGCCGGTCGGGGCGCTGCTCGCCGAACCCGCCACCGGCCGGGTCGTCGCCCTGGACCCCAACGGCCTCGGCTTACGCCTGGTAGACCCCGCAAATCCCGCCGCCGCGAGGGCGATCACCCTGCCCGCGCACGCGACCGGTCTCGCGCTCGGTGCCCCTGGTGAGGTGCTCGTACCGGCCGGGCGCGAGGTGTTGCGCGTCGATATCGCCACCGCCGCGATCCGCCCGGTGCCCGTGGAGGGCGACGTGCGGGCGGTCGCCCGGCGCGGCGACGGCAGCCTGGTGGCGGGACTCGACGGTGGCCGCGTGCGGATTCTCGACGCCGACGGGCATCCGAGCCACACCATCAGCGGCCTGGGCGCCGTCGACGCGGTGGCCGCCACGGCGAACGCGGTCGCCACCCTGGATCTGAACCAGACCACCCTCACCGAACTGGACCTCGATCACAACCGCCCCGGTCTGGCCCTGCGCGCGGGCCTGGGCGCCACCCACGTCATCAGCGATCACTACGGCCGCCTGCTGGCGGCCGACACCTCCGGCGGCGCGCTGCTGGTCTACACGGCCGATCCTCTGCTGCTGCGCCAGCGCTTCCCGGTCGGGCCCTCCCCCTACGCACTGGCCTACGATGAACGGTCCGACACCGTGTGGCTCACGCTCAGCGGAAGCAACGAGGTGGTCGGTTTCGATCTGTCGACCGGTATACCGGAAGAAGTGGGCCGATTCGCAACGGTGCGCCAGCCCGATTCGCTGACGATCGACAGCCGCACCGGCGACATGTTCGTCGGGTCGGCAACCGGAGACGGTCTGCAACGCATCGGCGCGGACCAGAGGAAGAGAGGTCAGTGATGGCTCGAGCGCCTCGATACGAGTCGGCGTCCGGCGCCGCACATCGCGACCGGCACAGAAGGTCGATCCCCGCGGGATGGGAGGAGACCAGCGAAGAAGGAGAATACGAGTACGTGCCGCTACGACTACCCCCGGACGTGAATCGGGTCACCGCGTCCATGCGCCTGGCCATCCAGGCCGAATTCGGCGGCTGGGAGCTCTCGCGAGTGCGGGCCTACACCGACGGCAGCCGGCGAGTGTTGTTGCGGCGGCGCAAAACCAGCTTCCCCGTGACCGAAACGGGGATGTGAGGGATGTATTCCTTATTCCTGCGGTTGCTGTTCCTGGTGCCGCCCGAGCGTATTCATCACCTCGCGTTCACCGTCATCCGGCTCACGACCGCTTTCCCGCCGACACGATGGCTCGCTCGCAAGCTCACCGCGGCCGATGACCCGATCCTCGCCACCACCGTCTTCGGCATCGACTTCCCGGCCCCGCTGGGGTTGGCCGCGGGGTTCGACAAGGACGCCACCGGTGTGAACGCTTGGGGCGCAGTGGGTTTCGGTTTCGCCGAGATCGGCACCGTCACCGCGCAGGCGCAGCCGGGTAATCCGGCGCCGCGACTGTTCCGGCTGCCGGCCGACCACGCGCTGATCAACCGGATGGGCTTCAACAACCACGGCGCCGCCGCGGCCGCGGAACGGCTGGCCGCCCGCCGGAGCGGTGGCGTGCCGATCGGCGCCAACATCGGCAAGACCAAGGTCGTCGAGCCCGAACACGCCGCCGAGGACTATGCGCTCAGCGCCCGGCTGCTGGGCCCGCTCGCGGACTTCGTCGTGGTCAACGTCAGCTCGCCCAACACCCCGGGGCTGCGCGATCTGCAGGCGGTGGAATCGCTGCGCCCGCTGCTGCGCGCGGTGCTCGACAGTGTCGCCGCCGGCGCCGAACCCAAACCGGTCCTGGTCAAGATCGCCCCCGACCTGTCCGACGAGGACATCGACGCGGTCGCCGACCTGGCCGTCGAACTCGGCCTCGCCGGAATCGTGGCCACCAACACCACCATTCGCCGCGACGGACTGGCCACTCCGGCCGCCGAGGTCGCCGCGATGGGCGCGGGCGGGCTGTCCGGCCCGCCGGTAGCCGAGCGCTCGCTCGAGGTGCTGCGCCGCCTCTACGCCCGCGTCGGAGACCGGCTGGTGCTGATCTCGGTCGGCGGCATCGAGAACGCCGACCAGGCCTACGAGCGCATTCTCGCGGGAGCCTCGCTGCTGCAGGGCTACACCGGGTTCATCTACGGCGGGCCGTTCTGGACACGGACGGTGCACCGCGGCATCGCCGCCCGCCTGCGCGCGGACGGATACCGCAGCCTCGCCGAGGCCGTCGGCGCCGCCCACACCGCCCGCGCCTGAGCGCCGCCGAACCCACCCGCTCGCCGATCCCGCTGCTGCGTCCGGTTTCCGATGCGCGAGCCGGTTGCTACCGGCCGGAAGAGCCCCCCGAATGTCCGATTTCACGTTTAGGATGGGTGATCCGCATCACGTCCCAGGCGTGATGTTCGTGCACTGACCGGGAACAAGGGATATGACCACAGCAGAGATCGGCTACAACCACCACACCGGGGCCACGGTCCGCACCGTGCCCGAGGCCTTCCAGCAGACGGCGACACTACGCCCGAACCAGGTCGCGTTGCGGACCGTCGGCGGCACCCAGCAGATCACCTGGGCCGACTACGCGCGCCGGGTGCGCGCGATCGCGGCCGGGCTGGCGAAACTCGGTGTCGCGCACGGTGACACGGTCGGGATCATGCTCACCAACCGGCCGGAGTTCAATCTGGTCGACACCGCGATCCTGCATCTGGGCGCCACCCCGTTCTCGGTGTACAACACCAGCTCTCCCGAACAGATCGCGCACGTGTTCGGCAACGCCGAGAACGGCGTGGTCGTCACCGAACAAGCGTTCCTGGCGCCGATCACCGCCTCCGGGGTGAAACTCGAGCACGTGATCGTCGTCGACGGCGCCGCGCCCGAGGGCGGGCTGACCCTGGACCAGATCGAAAACGATCCGGCCGAGGATTTCGATTTCGACGCCGCCTGGCAGGCGGTGCGGCCCGACGATCTGGCCACCCTCATCTACACCTCCGGCACCACCGGGCCGTCGAAGGGCGTGGAGATCACCCACGCCAATGTCGTCGCCCAGATCGTCGCGCTCACCAACGGCGCTCTCGTCGCCGATATCGACGCCCGGGCGGTGTCGTATCTGCCGGCCGCTCACGTCGCCGACCGCATCTCCGGGCACTGCCTCAATCTGTTCACCGGCGTCACCCTCACCTGCGTGCCGGATCCGCGTGAGATCGCCGCCGCGCTGCCCGATGCCCGGCCGACCTTCTTCTTCGGCGTGCCTCGGGTGTGGCAGAAGATCAAGGCCGGTGTCGACGCGGCGATCGCCACCGAATCCAGCCCGGTCAAGAAGGCGCTGGCGCAGTGGGCGATCGGCGTCGGCGTGGCCACGGCCCGCGCGCGACTGGCCGGCGGCAACGGCGGCCCGCTGCCGGCCGTGCAGCACAAACTGGCCGATGCGCTGGTGTTGTCGAAGTTGCGCGCCACCCTCGGCCTGGACGAGCTGAAGGTCGCGTCCTCGGGTGCGGCCGCGATCCCGCCGGAGACGCTGGAATTCCTGCTCGGCCTCGGCTTCACCGTCAGCGAGGTGTGGGGCATGTCGGAGACCACCGGCGTCGGCACCTTCACCGAACTGGACAAGCCGCGCCCCGGATCGGTGGGCCGGGCCGTCGACGGGGTGGAGATCCGCCTCGACAGCGACGGGGAACTGCTCATCCGCGGCGGCATCGTCACCCACGGCTACCGCAAGATGCCCGAGAAGACCAGTGAGGCCATCGATTCCGACGGCTGGCTGCACACCGGCGACATCGCGACCATCGACGGTGACGGCTACGTCACCATCGTCGACCGCAAGAAGGAACTGATCATCACCGAGGCCGGGAAGAACATCTCCCCGACCAATATCGAGAATTCGGTGAAGGCCGCCTCGTCGCTGATCGGCCAGATCGTCGCCATCGGCGACTCCCGCCCCTACATCGCCGCGCTGGTCGTGCTCGACCCCGACACCGCCGTCGTGCGCGCCAAGACGCTGGGCATCCCCGACGCCGATCTCGCCACCCTGGCAGCGCATCCGCAGATCCTCGAGGAGGTGCGTGCCACGATCGTGGCCGGCAACGCCAAACTGTCGCGGGTGGAGCAGATCAAGCGTTTCCGCGTCCTCGCCCGGGCCTGGGAACCCGGCGGCGTGGAACTCACACCCACACTGAAGTTGAAGCGCTCGCCGATCGCCGCCGAATACGCCGCCGACATCGCCGAGCTCTACACCGATCCGGTTCCCGAGGGAGTGCACAGCCTGTAACCGAAACGGTTCGGACGCAGTCTGTTTCACGACGGCGGGGTCTTCGGTTCCCCGAAGACCCCGCCGCCTCGGCCGGACTACTTCTGTTCGTAGGTGCCGACGAGGGTCGCGCGCGCGATGGCGTGCGAGAACAGGTTGAAGCCCAGATAGGCCGGCGTCGCGTCCGCGCCGATGCCCAGCGATTCGACGTCCACCGCGTGCACCACGATGAAGTAGCGGTGGTAGCCGTGTCCGGGCGGCGGGGCGGCGCCGACGAATCCGGCGAAGCCGCCGTCGTTGCGCAGCTGTATCGCACCGGTGGGCAGGGCCCCGCCCTCGCTGCCCTCTCCGGCGCTGCCCGCTCCGGATTCCAGCGAGGTCACCGACGCCGGGATGTCGGCGACGGCCCAGTGCCAGAAGCCGGAGCCGGTCGGCGCATCCGGGTCGTACACGGTGACCGCGAAACTCTTGGTCTCGGCCGGGAATCCGCTCCACGACAGCTGCGGGGAGATATCTCTGCCGCCCGCCCCGAACACCCCGCTGACCTGTTCGTTACCCAGCGGCTGTCCGTCGGTGACATCGGTGGAGGTGAGAGTGAACTCGGGCAGCTGCGGCAACGCCGCATAGGGATTGTAGGAATAGTCGGGCACGAGGACCGTCCTTTCTGCTAGTCGAGCGGATCGTCAGCTGTGCAACAGGAAATGCTCCATGACGCGAGCGCCGAATTCCAGCGCCGACACCGGCACCCGCTCGTCCACGCCGTGGAACAGCGCGGAGAAATCCAGGTCCGGCGGCAATTGCAGCGGCGCGAAGCCGAAGCAGCGAATTCCCAAGCGCGCGAAGGCTTTCGCGTCCGTTCCGCCCGACAGCATGTAGGGCACGGTGCGGCCGTTCGGGTCGTGAGCCAGGATGGCGTCGTTCATCGCGTCGACCAGATGCCCGTCGAAGGTCGTTTCGTAGGAGTCGAGTTTGGTGATCCACTCGCGCTCCACGTCCGGGCCGATCAGCTCGTCGACCTCACGCTCGAAGGCCGCCTGACGCCCCGGCACCACCCGGCAGTCCACGGTCGCCTCGGCGGTCTGCGGAATCACGTTCGCCTTGTAGCCGGCGCGCAGCATGGTCGGGTTGGCGGTATCGCGCAGGGTGGCGCCGATGATGCGTGAGATGGTGCCCAGTTTCGCGAGCTGACCTTCGATGTCCGGGCTGTCCGGATCGAAGTCGATGCCGGTCTCCTCGCTGACCGCGGCCAGGAATTCGGCCACCGAATCCGACAGCACCAGCGGGAACGTGTGCTTACCCAGCCGCGCCACCGCCTCGGCCAGGATCGTGACCGCGTTGTCGTCGTGCAGGAACGATCCGTGGCCCGCGCGGGCCTTGGCGCGCAACCGCATCCAGCCCAGGCCTTTTTCGGCGGTCTCCACCAGATACAGCCGCCGCTCGGTGCCGTCGCGGCGCGGCACGGTCAGCGAGAAGCCGCCGACCTCGCCGACCGCCTCGGTGACTCCCTCGAACAGATCCGGCCGGTTGTCGGCCAGCCACTGCGAGCCCCACTTGCCGCCGTTCTCCTCGTCGGCGAGGAACGCGAACACCAGATCACGCGGCGGGACCGTGCCCTCGATCTTGAACTGGCGGGCCACCGCCAGCATCATGCCGACCATATCCTTCATGTCGATCGCGCCGCGGCCCCACACGTAGCCGTCGCGGATCGCGCCCGAGAACGGATGCACACTCCAGTCCGCGGCCTCGGCCGGCACCACGTCCAGATGGCCGTGGATCATCAGCGCGCCACGGCTGGGATCGGCTCCGGGCAAGCGCGCGAACACATTTGCGCGCCCCGGGGCACCCGACTCCACGTACTCGGTGGTGTACCCGGCCTGCTGCAACTGATCGGCCACCCAGTGCGCACATTCGCGTTCACCCTTGGTGGTTTCCAGCACCCCGGTATTGGAGGTGTCGAAGCGAATCAGCGTGCTGACCAATTCGACCACTTCGGCTTCCGCCCGGGAGCGGGACTCGCGCTGTGCGTCGGTACCTGTCACGCCCCTCTTCCTACCATGCGGCGCATCCCGGCGACGTCCGCCCGCGTTGCCGCGAACTCGACGGCTGTACCGAGCCGGGTAGGCCGGCGCTCGAACTTCGGCTCAGCGAGTGTGCGGTACCCGTTCGGCACCGATCCGCTCCATGCGTGCCCGCCCCCACGCACCCAGTGGCGCCAGTGCCGCGTTGAGGGTCGCGCCTGATTCGGTCAGCGAATACTCCACCCGGGGCGGCACTTCCGCGTAGACCTCGCGTTGGATGATCGTGTCCTGTTCCAGTTCACGCAGCTGCTGGACGAGCATTTTCTCCGATACTCCGGCCAATCCGCGACGCAGTTCGCCGAAGCGACGGGTGCCGTGGGTGTCGAGTTCCCAGAGAATGAGCGCCTTCCACTTGCCGCCGACGACATCCATTGCCGCGTCGATTCCGCACAAATACGGACCCCGTCGTTCGCTCATGCCGTCCCTCCACCTGGTCACACACCTAAAGGTAAGTACTACACATATTTGTAAGTACTTGGCGCACAGCGCAATACGGGTCATGATCGGCAGTGGCGCGCCACCCGACCCTACGACATGAGGGAGCAACCCGAGATGCGAGACATGCGAAGGACTGTCAGCGTGCTGGGCCTGGGGGCGATGGGGCGTGCGCTGGCCGCCGCCGCACTGAACGGCGGTCACCGGGTGCGGGTGTGGAATCGCAGCGACGGCGGGGACGACGCACTGATCGCAGCCGGGGCCGTGCGAGCGGCCTCCCCGGCCGCGGCGGTGACCGGCAGCGATCTGGTGATCGTCTGCCTGTTCGACCACGCCTCGATCCACGCCGTCCTGGATCCCGTCGCCGCACCGCCGGCTGCGCTGGTGAACCTCACCACGACGACTCCCGAGCAGGCTCGCGAGCTGGCCGAGTGGTCGCGCAGCCGCGGGATCGCTTACCTCGACGGCGGCATCATGGCGGTCCCGGAGATGATCGGCGGCCCGGCTGCCTCGATCCTCTACAGTGGCGACGAGCCGACGTTTCAGGCAGGCCGCAACGTGCTCGAGCTGTTCGGCGGCGCCGAATACCTCGGCGCGGACCCCGGTCTGGCCGCGGCCTACGACTTCGCGCTCCTAGCGGCGATGTACGCGATGTTCGGCGGGTTCGCCCACGGTGTGGCCATGATGCGCGCCGTCGGAGTCTCGGCCGCCATGTTCGCCGAGCGAGCGGTGCCGTGGCTGACCGCGATGACGCGATCGCTCCCCGAGCAGGCCCGCCTCGCCGATCGTGGCGACTACGCCACCGAGGTGCAAAGCCTGCGATTCAACAAGGCCGCGGTCGACGCGATCGTGCGGGCCGGCCGTGACGCGGGAGTAGCCGTCGACGTGCTTCGCCCGATCAAAGCGCTGATCGACGAACAGATCGCCGACGGCCACGGCGAACAGGCCTTCGCCCGAATCGTGGAAGGCCTGCGCCGCTGATCGGCGATTCGCGAATCAGGCTGCTGCCGAGGTTTTCTCGGTGATTGCGGGCGCGTCACCGATGTGTTCGCGCCAGCCGGGGGGGCCGAACGCGTATCCGAGGCGACCGCGCCAGGTGCCGGCCCCGCGCACATCGCGGAGCAACGCGGCGAATTCGTGGTAATTCACCTTCAGGGGATTCCCGGTGCCGATGTCGTGGGTGAGCCCGTAGCGGATGGGTTCGGATTCGGCGGCGAAGCTGCCGAACACGCGATCCCAGACGATGAACACGCCGCCGTAGTTGGTGTCGAGGTAGGGCTGGTTGGAGCCGTGGTGCACGCGGTGATGGGCGGGGGTGTTGAACACGAATTCCACCGGGCGCCACAGGGTTCGGACGCGCTGGGTGTGGATCGGGAATTGATACAGCAGCCCGAGGGTGTTGAGCAGGAAGATCATCCACGCGGGCAAACCCAGCAGTGCGGCCGGCACCCACGCGAGGCTGCGCATCATTGCCGCGATCGGGTTGAGCCACGGCAACCGGATCGCGGTCGTGAGATTGAAATAGGTGCTCGAGTGGTGCACCGAATGGGCCGTCCACAGCAACCGGATGCGGTGATCGGCCCGGTGCGCCCAGTAATAGCAGAAATCGGTGACCACCAGTCCCAGCAGCCACACCCACCAGTCACGCGGTGACAGGTGCAGTGGTGTCCACGATGCCGCCAGCACGATGGTGGAGAACGGCAGGACGTAGTGCAGCAGCGGCTTGGTGAGCTGGCCGATCGCGTAGGTGGCCCAGTTGGTGGCCGCCTCGCGCCCGTACCGGCCGCTGGGTGCGCGGTCGGGATCGCGGCGCGCGTCCCACCACTCCACGCCCATCATCGCGATGAAGGCCGGCACCGCGTACAGCGCCAGGTCCGCATTGTTCATCCGAACTCCTGTCCCGATCCGATCCGCCCGCGGACACCGAGGCGTCCTCGCGCGCGGCGTGCCACAGCGACGGTAATGCCGCCGACCAGCCGGAACATCGGGCCCGAGAGGGACCTCCGATCCCCCGCCCGAGGGACTCGCCGTCACCGTCCGCGCCGGTATCGTCGCGGTGTGTTGTGGGAGCGAGCGGTGTCGCCGAGCCCGTGGGCGCTGCTGCGGCGTACTCCACGGCGGCCGGAGGCCGAGAGCGCGGCGGGTCCGCCGGGCGGTGAACTGCGGGCGGTGCGCCGATCGCTGACCAGGCAATCGGTGGCGGTCGCGGTGGTCGCGGCGTTGGTGGACGCGGTCGTTTTCGCGCTCTCCGGCATCTTCGCGGTGGCGCCCGGCCCGGCGAGCGCGGTCCTGGTGGCGATCGCGGCGGCCGATCTGGCTTTCGCCGCGCCACCGGCAACGGCCGCGGTCGTCGCCGTGGTCCAGGTCGCGATCCGGCTGGCGGTCACGGTGCTGCTGCACCGGCACGGACTGCCCGTCCGGGTGGCAGACGTCGGCTTCCTCGTCGCCGGCTATCGAGCGGGCGCCTGGTTGTCGGGCCGGGCGTCGCTGGTGACGGTGCCCGTCCTGGTGCTGGGTGCGTGCGGTGCGCCGCTGATCGCGGGCGGGGCGCCGGCGGCGGACTGGCGTCTGCTGCTCACCTCCTCGATCTCCGGTGGTGTCGTGCCATGGCTGGTCGGCCGCTACACCGCAGGTCGCGGCGCCTATATCGCCGAACTGGAGCAGCGCGAACGCCTCGCCCGCCAACAGCAGCGGACCGCGCTGGAACGGGCGCTGACCGACGAACGCGAAGCGATCGCCCGCGACCTGCACGATGTCATCTCCCATCACGTCAGCGCGATCGGCATCCACGCGGGCGCGGCGCGTCTGGCACTGCATGGACGTGGCGCCGCCACCGCCGCGGCGACGCGCTCCCTGTCGGCGGTGGAATCGGAGAGCCGCGCGGCGATGGTGGATCTACGCCGCCAGCTCGATCTGCTGCACGGCCGCGAGGACGCCGCCCGACAGCCGGGTATGGCCGATATCGACGCTCTGGTCGACCGCGTGCGCGGCGCCGGCCTGGATCTGGCCGTCACCACCACCGGCGCCGAACTACCCCGTTCGCTCGACATCACCGTCTACCGGATCGTCCAGGAACTGCTCACCAACGCCCTGCGCCACGGCGCCGGCAGCGCGCGGCTGACGGTCCGCAACGACGGCACCGAGGTCGAGATCGAACAGACCAATCCGCTTGCCGGCGAAGAGGATTCGACCGTATGCGCGCCTTGCTTGCCGGCGGTGCGGGCAACGGCTCACCTCGATTCGGCAGCGACTCCCCGCGCAACCGTCCCTGCCACCACACCGGCCATGGCCAGGTTCCGTTCCGGCCGGCGAACGCCGCCGCGAGAACGCGGGCCTGCGCGGCCGGACGGTGCCGCCCCGGAGGCGACCACGGGCGTGCATCGGGGACTCGACGGTATCCGCCGGCGCGCGGAGCTCTTCGGCGGCAGCGTGGACCACGGCATCGCCGACGGCCGCTGGCGCGTCCTCGTCCGGCTCCCGGGCGGGCGGTCGTGACCGGCACGGTCCGCGTCCTCATCGCCGACGACCACGCGATGTTCCGATCCGGACTGCGGGCCGTCCTCGATGCGGCCCCGGACCTCGAATGCGTCGGCGAGGCGGGCGACGGTCGCACCGCCATCGCCGCTACCGCGCGGCTACGGCCCGACGTGGCCATCCTCGACATCCGGATGCCGAAACTCGACGGTTTGGAGGCCACGGAGGCGATCGTGGCCGCCGGCGGCACCCGGGTGCTGGTGCTGACCACCTACGACAGCGAGGCGAGCCTCGCACGCGCCCTGCAGGCCGGTGCCAGCGGATTCCTGCTCAAGACGCTGCCGCCGGAGGAGCTGATCGCGGCGATCCGCGTGGCGGTGCGCGGTGACGCGATCATCGACCCGTCGATGACCCGCCGCCTGGCCGCCCGGCTGGCCGGCACGCTGGCCCCGCCGCCACCGCCCGATCACGCCCTGACCGCCCGGGAACAGCAGGTTCTCCTCCTGCTCGCCGACGCCCGCAGCAACAGCGAAATCGCCGCCGCCCTGGGGGTCGGCGAGGAGACGGTGAAAACCCACGTATCCCGGATTCTGGCGAAACTGCAAGTGCGCGACCGCATTCAGGCCGTCGTGTACGCCTACCGGCACGGCTTGGTGCGATCACCCGGCCGCTAGCCGTGCGCCAGGGGCCCCGGCGACGTGGGCGAATCCTGGCAAATTTCCCGCATCTCGGGTATCCGAACCCCCGGCACCACCGCCGAACCGGGATTATCCTCGCGGTGTGTCGACCCATCACCGGGCTGCCGGTGATGTTCAATCGGTGCCGTTGAGGTTCCAGCGAACGAGTGAAAGGTTAGAGACATGGCACTTCCCACCATGACCGCCGAGCAACGCTCCGAAGCGCTGGCCAAGGCGGCCGCGGTCCGTAAGGCGCGGTCGGAACTGATCGAGCAGATTCGCAAGGGCTCGATCTCGTTGGCCCAGGTGCTCGAGCGCGCCGACAAAGAGGACCTGGTCAAGAAGACGAAGGTCGCCGCGGTCATCAAGGCCCTGCCCGGCATCGGGCCGGTCAAGGCGGCAAAGCTGATGGACGAAGCCGATATTCCGGTCGACCGCCGTATCGGCGGCCTGGGGTCCCGTCAGCGTGCCGCACTGCTCGAGGCGTTGACGAACTAACCCTCCCGAAGGCGGCGCTCAGCAGTCACTCGCGAGTCCGGGACCTGCACGGACACCCGTGATTTGGACCTTGCGGAGAGATCCGTTAACCTTGCTGAGCACCACCGGTCCGGGTGGCGGAATGGCAGACGCGCTAGCTTGAGGTGCTAGTGCCCTATTAACGGGCGTGGGGGTTCAAGTCCCCCTCCGGACACTGTGTGTAACTCTGAGTTACAGATAACCCCCGGCTTCGGCCGGGGGTTATCTGTTTCCCGTGATTCTATCGCGTCGGCTCGGCGCCGTCGGAGTGTTCGTCCACATCGGGCAGATCCGCGACCGCCGCCGTCACGGTCGGATACAGGCCGACCGGCCTCGCGTCGGCTTCGGCGGTGCCCAGTGCGTCACCGAACTGGCCGATCGAGCGGGCGATCCGGAAGTCGATGTGTCGCCGGCCCAGGTCGTCGCGCAGATCCGCCAGCATCGCCGCGGCGGTGACGTCGATACTCGGCGAGGTCTCGGCGTCGAGAACCACCAGCCGGGTCCGGTCGGTGCACAGCTGCTCGATCCGTCCGCGCACGTAGTCGGCGTTGGCGAAGAACAGGCCCGACTCGACCCGCACGACCACCAGATCCGGTCGCTGGGTCAACTCCGGATGCCGGTCCGCATCCAGCCACAGCGTTCCGGAGCGCACCACCGGCGCCACGTGCGGGCGGGACGAGCGGTACACCAGCAGCAGCATGGAGATGCCGATCCCGATCAGCAGGCCGGGCAGCGTATCGAACAGCAGGACGCCGATCATCGCCGCGACGGCGGCGGCGAAGTCCGCGCGGGCGGCCTTGCCGTAGATTCCGCCCAGGCGCTGCGTCCACACCCGATACAGCCGCCGCAGCGCCGCGAAATCGACCAGCTCGATCACCGCCGCGATCACCACACCCGCCAGCGTCGCCTCGGGCAGGTTCTCGAACAGACCGGTCAGGAACAGCAGGGTCAGCACGGTCAGCGCCGCCACCACCAGCCCACTGCCCTGCGATCTGGCCCCTGCCGAGCCGTTGACGGCGGTTTTGGACAGGCTTCCGTTCACGACCATGCCCGAGGCCAGCCCGGCGCCCAGATTCGCCGCGCCCAGTCCGAGCAGTTCGCGATTGGCGTCGATCTGGTAACCCGCTTTGGCCGCATAGGTTTTCGCCGCGCCGAGGCCCTCGGCGAAGCCGATCAGCAGTACGCCCACCGCGGGGCCCAGCAGATCGATGTAGGTGCTGACATCGAGCCCGTCCGGAAGCCCCAGCGCCGGCAGGCCGGAATCGATGTGGCCGACGATGGCGACTCCTCGCTCGTCCAGATCGAACACCGCGACCGCGCCGATTCCGGCCAGCACGGCGAGCAGCGAACCGGGGACCAGCGGCAGCCATCGCTTCACCGCCAGCACGATCGCCAGGCTCGCGACACCGACCACCACGGTCCGCCACTGCGCATCGCCGAGATGGCGCAGCACACCCCACGCCTGCTCGAAGAAGTTGCCGCCGTGCTTCGGGATGCCGAGCAGTTTCGGCACCTGGCCGATGATGATCGTCAACGCCAGCCCGATGATGAATCCCTTGAGCACCGGTTCGGAGATGAAGGCGGCGACGAAGCCGAGGCGGATCGCCCCCGCGATCAGGCCCACGATTCCGGTGGCGATGGCCAGCCCCGCCGAGAGCGCGATGTAGCGGCCGCCGTCCGCGCCCGCCATCGGCGTCACGATCGCCGCCGACAGCGCCGCGGTCGCCGACATCGGTCCGACCACCAGATGCCGGGAACTACCCGCCAGCGCGTACAGCACGAGCGACGGCACGGCCGCGTAGAGGCCCACGACCGGCGGCACACCCGCGATCGAGGCGTAGGCCAGCGCTTCCGGCACCAGGACCGCCCACACGGTCAGGCCGGCGACGACATCGGCACGCAACCACTGCGGGCGATATCCCGCCAAGGATTCGAATATCACCCAGCGTGCCGCCACCTGTCCTCCACCCGTCCGCAGGACCGGTCTCCCGATCACAGACCGTCGTTGCCGCTCGGCAGCGACGCTAACGACGGTGGCGGCAGGCGCGCGTCACACGTTGCGGGTGAATATGCGGTCGGCGCTCACACCTTCTTGCCGACCGCGCCGTAGAGCGAGACCTTCTTGTCGTGGTCGGCGGGATGTTCGATGCCCTCCTGCCGCCACCGGTGGATCACCTCGACCCCCGGCTCGACGAGTGCGAGGCCGTCGAAGAAGCGGGCGACCTCGTCGCGGCTGCGCGGGCGCACCGGAATGCCCTGATCCGAATACACCTGCAGCAGCCGGCCCATCCCGTCGGGATCGTCGGCGCCGTTGTCGAAATCCGTGGTGACATGGCTCATCGCGAGATACGAGCCGGGGGCCAGTGCATCCATCAACGTGTCGACCATGCCGTAGACGTCGCCGGGCACGAAATGGACCACCGCCATCAGCGAAATCGCCACCGGCTGCGACAGATCCAGGGTGTCGCGGAGTTCGCGGGAGCCGAGGATCGCCTCGGGATCCGCCGCGTCGGCCTGCACATAGGTGGTGCGGCCTTCGGGCGCGCTCACCAGCAACGCCCGGGCGTGCGCGAGCACGATCGGATCGTTGTCGACGTACACCACCCGTGACTCGCACGCGTGTTCCTGCGCGACCTGGTGCAGGTTGGGTTCGGTCGGAATCCCGGTGCCGATATCGAGGAACTGCCGCACGCCCTGCTCGGCGAGATAACGCGTCGCGGTGCGCATGAATTCGCGGTTGGTGCGCGCGGTCAGGCGGACCGCCGGAAAGTTCGCGAGAGCGGTCTCGGCAGCGCGGCGGTCGGCCTCGTAGTGGTCCTTGCCGCCGAGGAAGTAGTCGTACATGCGGGCTGGGTGTGCCACATCGGTGCGCAGGTCGACCGGATGATCGGACACGGGAAGGCTCCTCGCGGGTTGGGTACGTATCGCCGATATATAGCGCATACGGACCAATTCGGCAGCGGGACGGGGTAATGCGTGCTGCGATCAGGCCGGGGCGGGACCGTCGGGCGGCAGCCGGGGCGACCGGTCCTCGGGCCCGGCATCGTGCGCGGGGCCGATGCGCGGATCGGCGGCGATCTCGGCCGCATCCGAGATCGCCGCCGCCCGCGTCGCGGCCGCATCGCTCACCCGCAGGGCGTACAGGTGTTGCTCCGGGTCCACCGCGACGAGGCCGTAGTCGAGGTCGACGTCGGCCTCGGTGAGGTGTAGTTCGCGCAGCGCCGCCGCCAGGGTGGGGTCGGCGGCGAGCCGGACGGTGAGCAGCGGCATGGTTCCACGCTACGCACGGATCTCGGTGTTCTTCAGCTCCGCCAGCAGGGCGGCGGCGTCGACCACACCGAATCCGTAGTCGTAGTCGAATCCACCGGGCTGTGCGGACGCGGTGCGCCGCAACAGGTCTCGCAACTGGGCCGGCGGCAGCTTGCTGGCCGGATAGACCGTGCGGACCGCCGCGACCAGCCCGGCGGCGACCGGGCAGGCCGCCGAGGTGCCGGTATCGGGCTCCTGCGCGCCGAATACCGTCGACCCGAGGAAGTGGGTGTAGCTGCAGATGTCGGGTTTGCGGTCGGACAACCGGCCCGGCCCCTGCGAGGAGTAGCCGACGCGCTGCCCCTTGGTGTCGACACCGCCGATGCTCAGCACACTCGGATGCGAATTGGCGCCGCCGATCGGCCGATCCCGGTACGCGCACCGCGAATCGGGGCAGTCGCGACCGCAATTGCCCGCGGCGAACAGGATGTCGGCGCCGGCCGATTCGAGCGAACCGACGATCACATTGAACGGATGCGACGGGTTGTCGGAGTAGTTGCCCGGCTGCCCCACCGGAAAGTCCCAGTCCGGTGAGAACGCACCCCAGCTGTTGCTGATCACCAGCGTGCGGGTGGCCTCCGGCTGATCGGAGAGCACGGTGCGCAGGTGCGCGTAGGCGGCCAGCGCGTCCGAGAGCAGCCCGTCCATCGTGGAGCCGCCGCGAGTCTTGCTCTGCAGCACCGGAATATCGAGCAGCGTGGCGTTGGGCGCGCCGATCAGGGTGTCGAACGCGCACATCGATCCGTGGTCGACCGGGAACTGTCCGGCGGCGCCGCTCACCCCCGGCGGGTTCCAGCTGCGCGCGGCGTCGACGGTCACCGGGCCGCCACGCGCCTGCTCGACGCGGGCGGCGTTGATCCCGGTGTCGACGATCGCCACCGCGACGGATTTTCCGTCCATTCCAGCGGCGGCCAGATCGGCGGTGTGCAGCAGGGTTTGGACGTCGTGCCAGGTCCCGACCGCCGGGTCGCCGCCGCAGGTGAGGTTCGTCTCGATCCGCGGGTCGGCGAAAACGCCTGCCACACCCCGGGTTCCGGTCAGCCGCGCCACGGTGGCGTCGAGGTCGTCGTCGGGGATCTGTCCGCGCACTACCACCGAACCCGCGCCGGCCTGTTCGGCGGCCACCGTATCCGGGACCGACAGCGGGGCGAAGTCGTGGTCGAGGTCGAACCCGGGCAAATCGCCGGCCACATCGGCCGGGGCCACCGAGACGGCCGGATCGGCAACTGCGGCAATCAGATCGGCGGAGGGACGGAGTTGAATGAGTGCGCGCATATCTGCCATCCTGCCGCCAATTGCCGCGGATTTCCTCCTATTGCGGGAACGAAGTGCTCACCCGGTCACTGCGCGGCCGAAACCACGTCCACGAGGGCTTGGACGGCCCGGCGGCAATCGTCGCGGGTGTAGCCGAGCAGACGCACCTCCTCGGCATCCGGTTCGTAGGCCAGGGTGTTGCCGCGGCCCTGGATGATGGAGGCGTCCGGCTGCAATCGGTGCTGCTCGTCGCGCTCGGCGATGATCCGATCACCGCCGGCGGCGTCGACGAGCATCTGGAAGAACTCCCGGTACGACAGGTTCTGATCGCCGACGAGATAGGCCGCACCGGGCTCACCGCGCACCAGAGCACCCCGAATCGCTTGGGCGAGTGAGGCAGCCGACATGTAGTTGGTGCCGCCGGGGGGTGCGAAGTCCGGGATGTCGGGTTCGTTCCCGGCCGCCCAGGAGACCATTCGCCGATAGCGTCGGGCCGAGGGGCCCGGCACCGCACCGATGATCGACGGCGGATTGACGGTGCACGCGGTGAACAAGTCGTCGGCGAGCGCGCGGGCGCCCTCGTCGGCGGCTCTGCGGGCCGCGATGTACGGGTTGTGTTCGGCGAGGTTCGGGCGCAGCTGGTGGTAGTAGCTGCCGACCTGCACGAAACGCGGCACGCCGGCCTGTTTGGCCAGTGCCACGAAACGGGGTACGCCGACGCTCTGGGTGGTCTCCCAGAATTGCCGGGTGTCGTCCTGGGCAGTCTTGTGCCGCACATCCTGCCCCGCGGCGAACACGATGCCGTCGAAGTGTTCCAGGTGTGCCGCGGTGAAGGTGGGCACCGTGTAATCGCCCCTCAGCAAAGGAAAATCGGCGACCGGTGAATCGGCCGGTATCGGGCCGCGGCCGGCGACGGTGACGTCGTCACCGTGCTCGCGCAGGTGCAGCGCGGCGTGCACGCCGATCATGCCGGTGCCGCCGACGATCAGGATCTTCATTCGCAGACATCTCTCGCAGGGTGGTGGTGGGTTGAATCCCGGTCGCTCGTCAGCGTGGCCGGGGAACCCGCTTGTCGATGAACAAACCCTCCACCGAGACGCAGAGGGTGCCGTCGGCGGTGTGGACCGCGCCGGCCGAGTTGATCTTGCGGCCGTTCTCCGACACCATCCGGCCGCTGACGGTGAGCGGCTCGAACAAGGGTGTCGGACGGTGATATCGCACGTTCAGCTGCGCCGTCGCGCCGCTGCGGCCCGACCAGGCGTTCGCCACCCCGAGCGTGTGGTCGAGCAGCAGCGCGGCCACTCCCCCGTGCACATGTCCCGGCGGTCCCTGATACGGAAGCGTCAGGGTCACGACACCGTCCACCGATCCGTCCGCGCGGCCGGTGAGTGCCAGCGGCGGCGCGATCGCATTCTCCGGACCGGTGACCGGATCGTGCCTGGTCACGCCCTCACCGCGCCACATATCGATCAGCCGTTCCGCGACCACCGGGGCATGCTGTTCGAGGTGGTCGGCGATGTTGTCGAGTTCCTCGGCCACCCGGTCCAGATTCGCGTTGGCCCGGTCGGTGCGCAGCAGGGCGTCGATCACCCGCCGCGCCGCCGCCGTCGCGCGGTCGACCGGGACGTCCTGCTGTTCCGATGTCAGGACGATGTCGGCAGGCGAATTGCGCACTGTGGGAGCGCTTTCCGGCTCCGGATCGGCCGACGTCATCGAATCCATCGTGGTTCTCCTCTGCCGTTCGCGGGTGTCGCGATACGTCATTCGCACGGTAGCGGTGCCGACGGGCCGACTGTCCGGCGAGGTCCCACCCACCGGAAAGCTCTGGTCCCGTGCCGGGTCGAGCGGCGAGGATGGGAGCGTGGAATCCGCGGACCGACTTGCCATCACCACACTCACGGCGGAGTATGCGCGCGCCGTCGACCGGCGCGACAGTGCCGCGCTCACCGCGCTGTTCACCCCGGACGTGGTCCTCGTGTTACCACCCCTGCTGAACGGTACGGAACAGGACGTCGAGCTGGTGGGCAGGCAGAGCGTGGTGTCGTCGGTCGTCGACTCGGTGTCACGGTTCGTACTCACCCGGCACGTCGTGGAACAGGCCGTGCTCGAGCCGATTTCGGGCGACCGCGCGCGGGGCGAGGTCTACTGCACGGCACACCACATCTCGCGACGGGCGGACGGTCACCGGGACCGGCGAGTTGCCCTCCGCTATCAGGACACCTTCGCCCGCACCGCGGAAGGCTGGTTGTTCGCGCGGCGGGAACTGGTGGTCGACTTCACCGAGGACGTCGCGGTTCGCGTTCCGGAGGCCTCCGGCGCCGAGAACGCGGATCCGGACTAGCCGCGGCCGGCGTTGCGGGCGGTGCCGCGGTGGGCGGGCACGGTCGTGGGGTCTTCGGGCCAGGCGTGTTTGGGATAGCGGCCGCGCAGGTCCGCGCGGACGCGAGGCCAGCCCGTGCGCCAGAACGAGGCGAGATCCGCGGTGACCGCGACCGGGCGCCGAGCCGGTGAGAGCAGATGCAGCACGATCGGGACGCGGCCGTCGGCCAGACGCGGTGCGTCCGTCCAGCCGAAGATCTCCTGCACCTTGATCGCGAGCACCGGCGGATCGGCGGAGTAGTCGATGCGGGCGCGGCTGCCGGAAGGCACCTGCACACGCTCCGGCGCCAATTCGTCGATGCGGGCCGCGTCCGGCCAGGGCAGCAGGCGGCGCAGGGCGTGGGCGGTGTCGATTCGTTCGAGATCGGCGCGGCGGCGCGCGGTGGCGAGTTCGGGGCCGAGCCAGACGTCGGCGGCGGCTAGCAGCGCCTCGTCGTCGACCGCCGGCCACGGGTCACCGAGGGTGCGGTGCAGAAAGTCGAGGCGCTGACGCAGGGCGGTCGCCTCGGCGGGCCAGGACAGCAGGCCGAGGCCGGACGAACGCAGCCCGTGTCGCACGGCGGCGCCGAGCAAGCTCGGGTCCGGATCGCGAATGACCTTCTCCGACAACGTGATCGCACCGAGCCGTTCGACCCGCCGTGCCACCACGTCGCCGTCGGCCCACTCGACCTCGTCGGCGGTCGTCAGCAGATCCGGGGCGGCACGGCGAGCCAGGCGCTCGTCCGCGACCGCGGCCAGCCGGATGTATCCCTCGGAACGACCGGGGTCGCGGGTGGCGACACCGACCGCGAGCCATTCCGGATCGCCGGTTCCGGAGCCGGGCGGCAGGGTGACCGCGGTGCCGCCGGCCATCAGGTAGCTCGCCGAGCCGGGGGCGCGGCGGCGCGCCAGCCGTTCCGGATAGGCCAGCGCCACAATGTAAGCGGGATCGTCGGCCCCCTCCGGTCCGTCGACCGTTCGGGCCAGTCGCTCGGCCTCGCGTCGCCAGCGCACCGGCTGGTCGCGCCGGAGTCGACGCAGGCCGGCGGTGAGATCGACACCCGAGATGAGGGTGTCGTCGTCGAGGGCGGCGACGACGTCCGCGGCCGGCCGTGCCCCCACCTCGGCCGCTCCGTCGAGTAACGCGCGCGCCAGTCGCGGGTGCAGCCCGACGCGGGCCATGTGGCGCCCGCGGTCGGTCACGCCACCGTCGGCATTCACGGCTCCCAACGCCTGCAGTACCTTTCGACCGGCGGTCAGCCCACCGGCCGGTGGCGGGTCCCACCAACTGAGGCCCTGCCCGTCCGCCGTGCCCCAGCAGGCCAGTTCCAAGGCCAGCCGGGTCAGATCCGCGGTGCGGATCTCCGGCTCGGGATAGGCGGGCAGGGTGGCGTGCTCGTGCTCCGGCCAGCATCGCCACACCCGGCCCGGTGCCTCGCGCCCGGCCCGCCCGGCGCGCTGGTCGGCGACGGCCGCCGAGACGCGGACCGTGGCCAGTCCGGACAGCCCGCGCGCCCGATCGATGCGTGGCACTCGGGCAAGACCCGAATCGACCACGGCACGCACGCCCGGCACCGTCAGGCTCGACTCCGCCACCGCGGTGGCGAGCACCACGCGCCGCCGCGGTCCGGGACGCAAGGCCGTGTCCTGGCTCGCCCCCGACAATCTGCCGTGCAGCGGAACGATATCCACGTAGCCGTCTGCGTCGAGAAGAGCGGCGACTCTTCTGATTTCGGCCGCTCCCGGGAGGAACACCAGCACGTCGCCCTCGGTGTCGGCCAGTGCGGTCCGGGTGGCGCGTGCGACCTGGGTGTCGATTCGTTCCCTCGGCAAGGGCGCGACGTAGGTCGTGGCCACGGGAAAGGTCTGCGCTCGGACCCGCACCACCGGCGCCGCGTCGTCACCACCCAGCAGCGTCGAAAGCCGTTCGGCGGCAACGGTGGCCGATGTGGCGAGTACCCGTAGGTCCGGCCGCAGTCCGGCGCGGGCGTCCAGCAGCAGTGCGAGCAGCAGGTCCGCGTCCAGATGGCGCTCGTGACATTCGTCGAGCACGACCACGTCGACGCCCGCCAGCTCCGGATCGTCCTGCAGGCGGCGCACGAGCAGGCCGGAGGTCACGACCTCGATGCGGGTCCGGCGCCCGGCTTTCCGATCGCCGCGGACCGAGTAGCCCACGGTTTCGCCCACCTGCTCGCCCAGCAATGCAGCCATCCGCGCGGCCGCGGCCCGTGCCGCCAGCCGTCGCGGCTCGGCGACGAGCACCCGGCCGGAGTTGTTCGCCGCCAGCGCCAACGGCACCAGCGTCGTCTTTCCGGTGCCCGGGGGCGCGACCAGGACCGCGGTGTCGCGGTCGGCCAACGTCGCGACGAGATGATCGAGAACTGCCCGGACGGGCAAATCGGGAAGGTCGAGCGCGATCACCGCAGCCCCAGCACGCGCATCGCGGTGTCGCGAGCGGCCCCGCGGTCGGTCTTGCCGCCCGGGCCGAGCGGCAGCCGGTCCGCCACCACGACGTATTCGGGCGTGTATTCCTTGGTCACGCCACGAGATTCGAGCCGGCTCGACAGGCCGGCCGCATCCAGGGTCGCGCCGTCGGCGAGTAC
The DNA here is from genome assembly GCF_001612635.1 of Nocardia africana NBRC 100379. Classification (GTDB taxonomy): domain Bacteria; phylum Actinomycetota; class Actinomycetes; order Mycobacteriales; family Mycobacteriaceae; genus Nocardia; species Nocardia africana. The sequence goes on from NZ_BDAV01000009.1 coordinate 296,215, forward strand.
GACCACGGCGCAGACACGTTCGCCGTAGACGTCGTCGGGAACACCGACGACAGCGACGTCGGTGACCGACTCGAGTTCGCGCACCAGGTCCTCGATTTCGATGATCGAGATGTTCTTGCCGCCACGGATGACGAAATCCGATGTCCGTCCGACCACCCGCACCCGGTCGTTCTCGTCGATTTCGACGATATCGCCGAGCAGTGTCCACCCGTCGGGTGTGTAGAGCTCGGCGTCGGCGGCCGGGTCGTCCCAGTAGCCGGCCGACACCAGCGGCCCACGCACCGCGGGACGGCCGCGGCGAACCGCTCCGGCCACGTCGGCGCCGGCGTCGTCGAGCACGCGGACGTTCATCGTGGCCAGCGTCCGGCCGCAGGTGCGCAGCCGGGTTTCGATGTCGTCGTCGAGGGTGGTCCGGCTCACCGCGCCGCTCTCGTTGGAGCCGTAGAACTGCAGAACCTGGGCGCCGGTGCGTTCCTCGAACGCGCGGGCATCGCGATACGGCACGGGCTCACCGCCGGTGTACAGCACCCGCAGGCTGGTCAGGTCACGGCGCTCCAGCGCCCCGGAACGCAACAGCATCTTGAATTGCGTACTGACACAGCACAGTACGGTGACCCGCTCGCGTTCGATGAGCATCGCGGTCTCCTCGGCATCGAAGCGGGCGCCGACGACGACCGGTATGCCCAGCAGGGCGGGCAGGAAATGCGCCGACCACAGGCCGAATCCGTACGGCGCCGGAACCACCGAACAGAGGACGTCGCGCGATCCGATCCGGGCGCCCAGCATCGCCTCGCGCGCGAAGGCCGTCCATCGTCGCTCGGTATGCGCGACGATCTTCGGTGTCCCGGTCGTCCCCGACGTCGAGTTGAGAATGGTCACCTGCGACGGCGTGAAAGACGCCCCGGCGGAAGAGGTCTCGTTCGCGGGCGCCGCGCCGAGACGGTGGTGCGCGACGGCGCCGGACCGCTCGTCGACCACGACGACGTCGCCCGGCATCACACCTTCGGCGTCGAGTTCGCGGACCAGCGCCTGCCAGGTTCTGCCTCGAATCTCGGGCGCGGTGACCAGTGTCGACGCGGCGGTCCGGCGCATCACGTGCGCGATCTCGCGCACACCGGATCGCACACCGACGGCCGCGGCGATGCGTCCCGCGCGGTAGCACCCGCACAGCGCCGCGTGGACTGCCGCGGTATCCGGGAGCAGCAGCGCGACCCGAGAACGTGGGCCACCGGGAGTAGCGCGCACCGTGTCACCGATCGCGTCCGCCGACCGGTCGTATTCGCTCCAGCTGGTCGACCCGCCGGCGGTGATGAATGCCGCCCGGTGCGGAATCCGTTGCGCCCAGACGCGAACGACGTCGCTGATCGAGTGGTCCATGTAGGACTCCGGCTCGGTCGCGAAGCTTCCCGGGACGATCGAATCCGCACCGCGGTTCGTCATGCTCACCTCACTCACCTACCGCCACCGATGCCGCGTCCTCAACCGTAGCCACCGCGCCCGGGCTCGCCGCGCAGCGGTCAGAAGATCGCGACCGGGGCGACCGGACTCCCGGTGGCACCGACGAAGGGTTCCGGCATCGCCGACAGCAGGAAGTCGTAACGGCCTTCCTCGGCACACACCTCGGAGAGCTCCTCGAGATTCCAGTTCTGGCCCTGCAGCATGCCCATTTCGACCAGATGCAGGGCATGCACCGCCAGCCACGGCCCGTCTGCCTCGGGCGGACAGATCTCGAAGGTGAGCGTATCGGTGGCGACGGCGGCGACATCGCGGGCGTGGAACCATTCCGGGCAGCGCACCGACAGTCCCGGTGAGGGCGTCCCGTACGCCTCGCGATCGCCGGCCAGATAGAGGCGCATCTGCCCGGTGCGCACCAGCACCACATCCCCGGCCCGCACCCGCACCTGCGCCATGGCCGCGGCGGCGTCGAGATCCTCCGGTGAGACGGCGTGATCGGCGGCCAGCCGGTCGACTCCGCGGGCGCGTGCGACGTCGAGCAGCACTCCACGCGACACCAGATACGGCACCTTCTCGATGCCGCTGAAGCGTGCACCGCGGTGGGCGGTGATCGAGTCGGCGCGACGGCCGTTGTAGAGACGCCCGGCGTAGGAGACATGTCCGAGGCCATCCCAGTGCGTACCCGCCTGCAACCCCATGGTGATCGAATCGTCGCTGGTCGCAATCGTGCCGGGCCCGAACATCTCCCAGTTCACCGCGACCATGGTGTGCAGCGGATTCACCCGTCCCGGCACCAGTCCGGTCTGCACGCCACGCTGACGCAGCGGCAGCGCCAGCCCGACTCGCCGTCCCGTCCGCACGGTCGCCGCGGCGGCCCGGACCACCTCGTCGGTGACGAAGTTCAGGGTGCCGATTTCGTCGTCGGCTCCCCAGCGGCCCCAGTTGTTCACGCGCGCCGCGATCTCACGAAAGACAGACATGTCCGGCATGTGCGCACGGTACCGGTGGTGCCGTGGGCTGCCGATCCGCAACTCCCACTGAGCGAAACAGGAAAAGTCGCGCTGTGTGTAGCCGTGGCTCGGTGAGAATTGACATGTTAGATTGGCATGCCAGCGTCACCGATTGTTTCGGCAATGCCGAGCCGAGAATCAGGGGCCCAGATGACCGAACCAGCAGGCGCCGGCGGAGATCTGACGGATGCCGCGTACCGCCGAATCCGGTCGATGCTGCTCTACCAGGAGCTTCGCCCCGGCGAGCGGACGTCGGTCGGTCGATTGTCGGCTGCGACCGGGCTGGGCCGGGCGCCGGTCAAAGCCGCCATCGACAGGCTCGCCGGTGAAGGACTGTTCCAGATTCGCGGCCGCAGTGGCACGTCGGTGACCAGGCTGACCGCAACCGGTGTCACGCAGATGTTCGAGATGCGTTCACTGTATGAGGACGCCGCGGCTCCCCTGATCGCGGAGCGGATCACCGACGAACAGGTCGCCGACGCGCTCGCACTGGTCCCTGCTCTGACCTCCGCGCCGTCACCGGAGGAGCGGACACCGGAGGAACTGACCCGCCGGATCGAGTTCATCGACAACGATGTCGAGTTTCACCGCCGGATCATCGCCGGCGCGAACAATCCCTACCTGTGCGATGCCTATCGGTCGCTGAACCTTCACCTGCTGATCTCTCACTACCTGGTGCTGGATACCGGTGCACACGAAACCCAGCGCCAGAACGAACATATCGACATCGCGCACGCCCTGCAGGAAAGGGACGCCGCAGCCCTGGCATCCACACTCCGCCGGCATGCCGACGTCGTGCGCGACGCGATCGTGAAGACCATCAACCGGCGCGAAGTGACGCGCTGAGCACACGTGCGCCGCCGGTACTTTCCGGTGCCGCAAGGAGTAACGCTATGGATGCCTTCTACCTGCCCGACTCGTCGGACCCGGATCTGTTCCATCCCACCGAACTCACCCGTGGACCGTGGTCGCCGGATGCTCAGCACGGCGGGGCGCCGTCGGCACTGTTGGGGTATGTGATCGAACAGTGCGAGCCACGACCGGAGTGCCGGGTCGCACGGGTCACGGTGGAGTTTCTCGGGCCGGTGCCGATCGCGCCGCTGCGGGTCGAAGCGCGAGTCACCCGGGCCCAGGCGCGAGTCGCCCAACCCGGGCGCGGTGTCGAATTGATCGAGGCGACAATGAGTTCGGACCGAGGACCGGTGCTGAAGGCGACCGCGTGGCGGCTTCGACCGCTCGAGCCGGAACTCGACGTACCGACCGAGATGCTGCCTACCGGCACCCGGCCCGGCCCGGACACCGTGACGCCGAGCCCGGATCACGGCTTCCCGAGTACTCAGCCGGTCGGATTCCACACCGGGGTCGAATACCGTTTCGCGTCAGGCACTTTCCAGGCACCGGGCCCGGCCGTGTGCTGGATTCGCCTGCGCTACCCGATCGTGGCCGGCACCTCGCTCAGCCCGCTGCAGCGCACCCTCGCCGCCGCTGACTTCGGCAACGGCGTCAGCTCCGTCCTGGCCTGGGGCCGATACTTTTTCATCAACACCGATCTGACGGTGACCCTGCACCGCGATCCGGTCGGCGAGTGGATATGCCTGGACGCGGTCACCTACCCGGAACGCAGCGGCATCGGCATGGCCGAGTCCCGCCTCTTCGATGAGAAGGGCCCGCTCGGACGCGGTACCCAGACCCTGCTGCTCGGCACACGCTGACACGGATCACAGTGGATCGTCCGACGGTCGGTCGACCGGCGGCCAGACAGGAGCCGTGCGCCACGGGCGCGCCTGCTCGAGTTGCGCTGCGACCTGCAGCAGCAGGTCTTCGCGCCCGAATGCGGCGACCAGCTGAATACCGACCGGCATTCCGGCACTGTCGGTACCCAGTGGGAGCGAGATCGCCGGTTGCCCGGTCACATTGAACGGACTCGTCATACCGCTGAACGACATCGCGTGCTGCCACAACGACGCCGGGTCCGTGGTGTCGAGCAGGCCCAGCGGCGCGACGAGCGTCCCCAGAGTCGGCGTGAGCAGCAGGTCGTGGTGCGCGAAGTAGCCGCCCAGCGTGGTCGCCGCCGTCTCGAGGTCGCGCAGCGCCCGCACATAATCCCCCGCGCTGTCCTGATCGGCGCCGTCGTAGATTATCCGCGTCATCGGTTCGAGGTCGTCGTCGCGGACGTCGCGGCCGAGTGCTGCCAGCCGCGCCTTCACATCCACCGCGACCGGCACCGCCATCAGGTACTGCAGCCCGCTCATGATTTCCTCGAACGGAAAGTCGGGCGCCTCGTCCCCGACATCGTGGCCGAGATCGGTGAGGACGCCGGCGATATCGTGTGTCGCCGCAACACAATCGGGGTGTACGGCGGCACCCGAAGGCAACGTCGTCGCGATCCCGATGCGCAGACGACCCGGATCCACACGCATGGCGTCGACGTAGCGCATCGAAGCCCCTATCACTCGTGCCGTCCCGAGAATCGCGAGTTTCGTCCTACCAACCGGCGGATCCCGGGCGGCCCGGCATTCCGCCTACCGGGATCGGCGATTCGACGTCGGCGCGGCGTGGCGGCTACGGTATGAGGCGATGACTACCGGGACGGCTTCGCGCCACACACGGATGGGTTACCCGGTGCTCTGCTGAGCGCCGTGCGGGCCGATACGGGCTCGCGCATCGACCGGCGCCGCGGTATCGCGCGGGCTCCGCCTTCGTCGTGTTGATCAGGAAACATCAACGACGACAGAAGGATTCGACGATGACAGAAACGCATGGCATGTCGGTCGACGTGCAGACACCCGACGGTGTCGCCGACGCCTATCTCACCTACCCCGCCGACGCCGCCGCCCATCCGGGAGTGCTGGTGGTCCAGGACGGTTTCGGGCTGCGGCCCGGTCTGCGGGCACTGGCCGACCGGATCGCCGCCCACGGCTACACCGTTCTGCTTCCCAACGCCTACTACCGCCACGGGCGCGCACCGGTGATCGAGTTGCCGGACTACATCGACCCCGTGCAGCGACCCGAGATCTTCCAGCGGGTCTTCCCGATGATCCGCGACCTCACACCGGAGCACTGGCGCTCCGATGCCGGCGCCTACCTCGACTGGCTCGCGGCCTCGCCGAAGGTCAGCGCGGGCAAGGCCGGCGTCACCGGTTATTGCATGGGCGCCCGCCTGGCGGTCCTGACCGCCGGCATGTTCCCCGATCGGGTCGCGGCGGTGGCCGGCTTCCACGGCGGACCGCTCGTCACCGACACCGCCGACAGTCCGCACCGCAGCGTCGGAAACTTCACGGGCGAACTGTATTTCGCCCACGCCGGCGAGGACGACCACATGACCGCCGAACACATCGGCGCGTTCGACAAGGCACTCGCCGACGCCGGCGTTCGCCATCGCACCGAGGTCTACGCGGGCGCCCACCACGGGTTCACCCAGGCCGACACCTCCGCCTACGACGCGGAAGCCGCCGAACGCCACTACCGCGAACTCCGGGCCCTGTTCGACCGCACCCTGCGCCGGTAGACCGGATCCGGGCTCGGTCACGCCGCCGACCGATCCCGGCTGTCGCAGCACCGACGCCGCGGCGGTCCACTCCCCTGACGACTACTTGGGCGCGACGAGCTCGAGCGCGATATTGTCCGGATCCCGGAACTCCAGTATGTAGCTGACACCGATGTCTTTGATGTCCTCGTGCGCTACCCCACACGCGTCCAGATGTGCTGCGGCGGCTTCCAATTCGGCGAGTGAGGCGACAGGGAACGCGAGGTGGTCGAGACCGACACGATTCTCGTCGAACCGATCGGCACCGACCGGCCGCAGCCCGATCAATCCGTGCTCCATCCGGTAGATCACCCCGCCGTAGAGGAAACCGAGACGCTCACGCGTCTCCTCATCCGCATCGGCCGGCAGCTCCAGCGCGACCGGCCAGCCGAAAACCTTCTCGTAGAAGGCCCGCGACCGGCCGATATCGCACACCGTGAGCCGGACGTGAGCAATAGATCCCACAGCAATCGCCATGTCGACCATGCTCGCACGCCGTTTCCCCTACCCGCAGGTTCCCCCGAACGATCTGACAGTGACGCCTTGGTCCTCCCGCGAACACCTGGCGGTCAGACCCTGGCTTCGGTGCTCCGACCGGGCAGTAAGGCCAGCAGTTGCTTGGTGTGGCCTGGTAACTCCGCGTTGGTCAGGCCGGTGATCAGATCCCGTAGGGGTAGTGGTTGATCGACCAACAGGGCGTCGTTGGAGAGCAGGCGGGTGGGAACCAGGGTGTCGAGTTCGGTGTCGCTGAGGGCCGGGCCGGAGAGGCGGCAGAGGACTTCGGCTTGCCGGGACAGGCGGTCGCGGAGGCCGGGGCTGCCGCCGGCAAGCGCTACGACGTGGTCGATGGTCCAGGTGTCGAGGGCGAGGCGGTTGTCGTAGGTGGTGTGCGCGCCGGCGGCGACGGCTGACGCGGCGGCGATGGTGGTGGCGGTGATCAGGCAGACATGCGCCAGGATCTGGTCGGCGTTCCATTCGCCTGGTGCGGGGGTGATCGTCTGATCCGAATCGGCCACGGTGTCGGCAGCTTCCAGAAGCGTGCGGTAGGCGTCGCCCAGCGCGGTGGTATCGAGCATCGTTGAATTATGCAGGTATTTACCTGCCTATTTCAACCCGATTATGCCTGTCGATCATCTGGGTATGCCGGCCGTTCGGGCGGACAAGGGCGATCGGGTCGTCCGGACCGGCTGGATGGGGGCCGACATCGACGATGTGCTGATCGGATCGCGGAGCTCAGCCCGCGGGTTCCGACTCGTGCAGTGTTACGGCGCGGTCGGCGGTTTTCAGCGTCAATGTCGCGCCGTCGAGACTCCATGCCGGGCTTGCCTGCAGCAGTGAGGTCGCCCAGTCGTCGGCTCCGGCACGGTCTCCCGCACATGCCATGCGGGTGCTGGCGAGGGGACCGGTGCGGAGGGTGTTGCCGGACAGGTCGGCGGAGCCCATGAGGGTGTTGCAGCCGGCGGTGGCGCTGAGACGTCCCTCGGTGAAGGTCAGGCGGAGGGGGCCGTCGCCGGGGATTCGCGGGCCCTGGACGTCGGTGGAGACGTAGGTATGGCCGACGGGGGTGGCGGGTGCGGAAACCGTTGGGGTGGAATTGTTTCCGGAGGAGCAGGAGGCTACGGCTGTCAGCGCGGCCAGGACCGGAACGATTCGCAGGATATTCGCCGACATGATCCGATGGTAGCCGCCGGGTGGGCCGGATCAGCTGTTCGCGTTACCGGCCTGCCAGACGTTCCACGGGACCTCCCAGTCGCCGTAGGTGTCCCACACGGGCAGCGGTTGGCCACCGGAGTTGGTGATCTCCACGACATCGCCGACGCCGAAGTGGTCGAAGAACCACTGGGCGTTGTCGGGTGAGAGGTTCACGCAGCCGTGCGACACGTTGCTGGCCCCCTGCTGCCCCACCGACCAGGGCGCCGAGTGGACGAATTCACCGTCGTTGGAAATGCGTTCGTCCAGGTCCACCTTCTCGCGGTAGTACCCGGGCTGGCCGGCGCAGACCCCGTAACTGCAGGAGTCCATGATGATCGACGGCGATTTCTCCGAAATGACATGCGGCCCTTCGTGCGACGGGAATCCGGGCGAGCCGAGACTCATCGGCATCTGGTTCACCTGCGCACCGTTGTGCAGGATCGTCAGCTGCTCGGTGTTGCCGTCGGCCTGGGCGATCCATGCGTCATGGACCGTGTAGTCGGCGCTGTTGTTCTCCGCGCCGAACACCCCGTCGCCGAGGTCGAGACCGAAGACGTCGGCTTCGATATGGATCTTGGTGCCCGGCTGCCAGTACTGCGCGGCGCGGTAGTGCACATCCTTGTCGTCGACCCAGTACCAGGCGCCCGGCTGCGGCGGCGTGACGGTGACCTTCAGATGCTTCTGCACCTCCGCCTTGTTCGCCACCGGCTGGGTGAACTGGAAAACCATCGGCTGCCCGACCCCGATTCCGGTCTGGGCGACGAGATCGGGGGCCGGCACGACATTCGCGTACGCCTTGTGACCGGCGTCTATCGTGGCGACGGTAACCGTCTTGTCGGTCGCGACCTGAGCGAGGTTCACCGCTTGGGCGTCGACGCGATAGGTGGTCCCGAAGTTCAGCGGGTCCTTCGAGGTCCAGCTGCGATGGTCGGCGCCGAAATCGCCGGTGACCGCCTTGCCGTCCCCGTCGGTGACGGTGACCTTGGTGAGCATGCCGTCGGCGGAGTTCACCACGATGGGCGTGGCGGGATTGAGCGGCCCGTGATCGGCCGCGGGCACATCGATCGCCGCGGGCGCGGTGATCTCGGGTCCCTTGGACCCCGGCGCCGCCGACGTGCCGCCACCCGAGCCACCACATCCGCCGACGAGCACCACGATCGCCGTCAGCACCGCTGACACCACCAGTAGAGATCGACGCCTGCGCACGTCCTCACCGCCTCTGTCTCGCACCCTCGCATGCACGGCGCCCACCCGGGACACAGCACCCTCCAGTGCACACCATGAATCCGGTGTCGCACCGCAGCAGCAGAGTACGTGTCGTCGCCGCCCGGCGCGCGCCCGGCACAGCCGGACCAGGCGTTTTGCCGTATTCGGGGTATTCGGCGGGGCGTGGCGCCGACTCACCCCCCACGGGTGAGTGCAGCCGGCCGGCGAGGGCTCATAGTGAAGCGATCTTCGCGATCTGTCGAGGAAGGTGACCGATGCCCAGGCGAGAGCGCTCCCGGTGGCGGACCGCCGCGGCCGCGATCGGCGACTACATCCGGCACGCGCCCGGCACCTACATCTGGCTGGCCATCCTCCTGGTCTCCACCCTCGTGGTCCGGCACCTGTCCCCCGATCAGGCCGAGACTCTGCTGGGCAACCGCTCGACGAATCTGCATCATCTGCGCGAGGATCCGGTGCACGTGCTGATCTCGAGCGCCTTCTGGCTCGCCGGCGGCGGCTGGTTCGGTTACGCGGTCAGCTACACCATCTTCCACGCCCAGGCCGAACGCTGGCTGGGAACGCTGCGCTGGCTGGCGGTGGTGGTGATCGCGCACGTCGGCGCGACCTACCTCAGCGAGGGCGTCTTGTATTGGGCCATCCATCACGGTTACGCCCCGGAATCCGCGGTGAACACCCTCGACTACGGCGTGAGCTATGCGTTGGCCGGTGTCATCGCCGTGCTGGTGTATCGGATCGCGAAGCCGTGGCGGTATGTGTATCTGCTCGGCGTGATCGTCTTCTACGCGATACCGGTCTTCTCGAACCGAACCTTCACCGACATAGGACATTTCAGTGCGATGGTCCTCGGACTGGCCTGTTACCCACTGACCCTCGGGAGGCCGGGCGTGTGGGATCCGGAGGTGGCGGTGCGCGGGCTCTCCGGGTCGGTGCGACACCGGTAATCACACCGGCGGCCGGTCGTCGCGACAAGGATTGGATTCAGCGCGATCCAGAGTGCTGACCCCGCACCGGAATTCCCCTAGCGTGACGTTTCGCCCATCCAGAGCGATCGAGAGACCCGGCTCCACGACGTCGCAGCAACCCGCCGACTGGGTGTGGGTGCTACCGCCGGGACCGATGGAGGAACATATGGTACGCAGCGTCTTTCACGTCCGCCAGGACGATCCGATGGCCGCGCCGCTGCTGGCCGAGCTGGCCATCGAATACAGCAGCCGCTACGGCGGGAGCGTCGGTGAGGTCCATGCCGATCTGGTGAACCACCCGGCCGCCGATTTCGCTGCCCCGCACGGTGATCTGCTGGTGGTGGTCGAGGACGGCGAACCGGTCGCCGGCGGAGCGTTCCGCCGCTACGACGAGCAGACCGCCGAATTGAAGCGCATCTGGACCGCGCGCGAACACCGCCGTCGCGGCCTCGCGACCTTCGTCCTCGCCGAACTCGAGGCCGAGGCGCTGCGCCGGGGGTATCGGCGCATCTTCCTGACCACCGGCCCGCGGCAACCCGAAGCGGTCGCCCTGTACTTGTCGGCGGGATACACCCCGCTCGAACGCACGGCGTCCATCCAGCCCGGTCTGCTCGCGCATCCGTTCGAGAAGTTCCCGCTACGTCCGACCGCGAACACCCAGCGGCGCAATCGTTTCGGGCGCGAACGCGAGGGCGGGTACACCCCGGTGCGGAGCGGCCGACGCTATCGGCCGGTGCGCGACGAGGCCGGTGCCGTGCACGTATGACATTCCTGCCGACGCTGCTCACGCGCCGGCGCCGAACCGTTCCCTGCCGTCCGTACGGCGCCGACCGCTACCGCATCGATCCACCCGGAGTCACCGAATGAAACGAATCCTCTCGCCGGCGCTCGCGCTCACCGCGACGCTGGCGATCGCCGCCTGCGCGAACACCTCCGGTGGTGGCGGCGACGCCGGTCCCCCGCAGCCGGGAGGCACCCTGCGCTACGGCCTGTCGCAGGCGCCGACCTGCTCGGATCCGGCCCAGGCCGGTACCAACCAGACCCTGTACGTGGCACGTCAGATCGTCGATTCGCTCACCGACCAGGATCCGGCGAGCGGGGAGATCACACCGTGGCTGGCCACGTCCTGGCAGGTGAGCCCGGACGCGAAGACCTTCACCTTCCATCTGCGGCCCGACGTCACCTTCAGCGACGGCACACCGCTGACCGCCACGTCGGTGCAGAAGAACTTCGACGCGATCGTGCACACCCTCACCGCGGCGAAAGCGCCGCTGGGCGCCAGCTATCTGGCCGGCTACGCGGGCACGACGGCGGTCGACCCGCTCACCGCCGAGGTCCGATTCGACGCTCCGAATGCCCAATTCCTGCAAGCCTCTTCGACACCGCAGCTGGGCATCCTCGCCGACGCGACCACCGCGAAACCGGCCGAACAGCGCTGCCTCGGCGACAACATCGGCAGCGGTCCGTTCGTGTATGCCGGCTATCGCCAGGATGCGTCCGCCACGCTGGTCAAGCGCCCCGGGTACCGGTGGGGTTCGGCGGTGTTCGCCCATTCCGGCGAGGCGTATCTGGACCGCATCGAATTCACGGTCGTGCCCGAGGCCGGGGTGCGGACCGGCAGCCTGTCGTCGAATCAGCTCGATGCCGTCAGTGACGCACTGCCACAGGATGTTCCGCAACTCGAGGCCGCCGGCGCCAAGGTCCAGTTCGACTCGAACCCCGGTGTCCCGTTCGGGCTGCAGCCGAATGTGAGCCGTGCGCCGCTGTCGGACTCCGCCGTGCGCCAAGCCCTGTTGCACGCCATCGACCGCAAGCAGTTGGTCGATACGGTGCTGGGACCGCAGTTCCTGCCCGCGACCGGTCCGCTGGCCTCGAAAACACCGGGCTACGTCGATCTTTCGAAGTCGATAGCCTATGACCCCGACCAGGCGCGCCGCATCCTGGACCAGGCCGGATGGGTGCCCGGCGGCGACGGAATCCGCGTCAAGGACGGGCGGCGGCTGTCGTTCGGGGTGCTCTTCGGCGCGCAGTTCGCCGCCAATCAGGCGACCTTGGAACTGGTGCAGCAGCAACTGCGCAAGATCGGGGTGGATATTCGGCTGGAGTTGACGCCCGTCGCCGACTACACCGCGCGGCAGAACTCCGGTGACTTCGACGCCACCTACTTCAACACCACCCGCGCCGACGGCGACATTCTGCGCACCACGTTCGGGCGCGGTCAGCGAAACCTCAACCAGCGCGGACCGATTCCGGCGCTGGACCAGGCGCTCGCCGACCAGCTCTCGACCACCGACCCGGCCGCGCGGGCGGGGATCATCGGGCAGGCGCAGCGATCGGTGATCGAGAACGGCCTGTGGTTGCCGACCATCGAATTGTCGCAGGCGATCGGCGTGTCCGGCGCGGTGCACGACCTGAAATTCGAGGCCTCGGCGCGTCTGCAGTTCTACGACACCTGGTTGAGCAAGCGATGACTCCGATGACCCGGTATGTGATCGTGCGGGTGCTGCAGGCGATCGGTGTGCTGTGGGCGGCGTTCACCATCTCCTTCGCCGTCTTGTTCCTGCTGCCCTCGGATCCGGTCCAGATGGCCGTCGACGCGGATCCGGGGGTGCCTCCGGATCCGGCCGCCATCGCGGAGCTGAAGGCCAGATACGGGCTGGATCGCTCGGTGCCGGAACAGTATTGGACCGCGCTCACCCACGCCGTCCGAGGTGACCTCGGGCGCTCCCTGAACACCGGGCAGTCCGTCACCGGCGCGCTGGGGCAGTCGATTCCCTCGACGCTGGCGCTGGCCGGGCTGGCGCTGCTGCTGGCGATCGTCTTCGGCGCCGCACTGGCCGTGGCCGCCTCCTACACCCGGCGTCCGTGGTTGCGGAATCTGCTGACCGCACTGCCGCCGATCGGGGCCGCGATGCCGACGTTCTGGGTGGGACTGCTTCTGCTGCAATTGTTCTCGTTCCGGCTCCGGCTCGTGCCCGCCTTCGGCGGGACGGGCTTCAGTGGCACGATCCTGCCCGCGATCACCCTGGCAGTGCCGGTAGGCGCGGTGATCGCGCAGGTGTTCTACAGCGGTCTGGCCACCACATGGCGGCAGCCGTTCGTCGATGTTGCCTTCGCCAAGGGCGCCTCGCGGCTGTGGGTGCAATGGCGCCACGTGCTGCGCGCCGCGGCCGGGCCGGCGCTCACCGTCGCGGGACTGTGGGTCGGCACGGTGCTGGCCGGTTCCGTGGTGGTCGAAACCGTGTTCTCGCGCGGCGGACTGGGCCGGCTGACCCAGAACGCGGTGCTGCATCAAGACATTCCGGTGGTGCAGGGGATCGTGTTGATCGCCGCCCTGGCCTTCGTGGTGGTGAATCTGGCGGTGGATCTGATCTATCCGCTGCTGGATCCCCGCGTCGCCGTCGCTCGCGAGAAGGTGCGCGCACATGTCTGACACGCTGCTCATCGCCCACCCCGCCGCCGCCAGGATCACGGAACTGCGGCGGGCGCTGGCGCCGAAACGCTGGCGCGCCACCGCCGGGCTCGCGGTGTCGATCCTCGTGCTGATCGTGGTCCTCGGCTGGGCGGTCGCGCCGTCGCTTCTCGCCGGCGACGATCCACGCGCGGGCGTGCCGGAGGAGAAATTCCGCGGCCCGAGCCCGCAGCACTGGTTCGGTACCGACAATCTCGGCCGCGACCTGTACACCCGGGTGGCGCACGGGGCGGCGTTGACGCTGTCGGCGACGGTCTGCGCCGTGCTGCTGGGGTTGGTGGTCGGTTCGGCGATCGGTCTCGTGTCCGGCACCCTCGGCGGGACCGTCGATGCCGTCGTCATGCGCGGAGTCGATGTGCTGCTGGCGATTCCGGAACTGTTGTCGGCCCTGGTACTGATCACGGTGCTCGGACTGGGCACCCGGAACGTGGCCATCGCGGTGGGCGTGGCGCTGATCGCCCGGTTCGCGCGGGTGATGCGCTCGGAAGTGCTGCGGGTGCGCCGCGCACCCTACGTGGAGGCGGCGTTCGCGTCCGGAGTGCGCTGGCACACCGTGCTTCTTCGCCACATCCTGCGCACCGCGTACGCGCCGGTCGCCGCGCTGGCCGCGGTCGAGTTCGGTGTCGCGGTCCTGGCGATCTCGTCGCTGAGCTTCCTCGGCTACGGTGCCGCGCCGCCGACCCCGGAATGGGGGTCGCTGATCTCGGAGGGCCGCAACTACCTGGTGCTCGCCTGGTGGATGACCACCCTGCCCGGCCTGGTGATCGTCGCGGTGGTGCTCGCCGCCCAGCGCATCGGCCGCGCGATCGGGAACACGGAGGACCGATGAGACATACTCGCGCAGCCTCTCGTCGGTCCGACCGGGTGCGGGTGTCCCGCAGGACACGAGGACCGATGAGACACACTCGCGCAGCCTCTCGTCGGTCCGACCGGGTGCGGGTGTCCCGCAAGACACAGGAGGGGCGATGATGAGCGACGACACCTTGTTGCGGGTCGATGATCTGCACGTTCGCTACGGCGGCACGGCGGTGGACGCGGTGTCGGGTGCGACGCTCGAGATCGCGCGCGGGGAGACCGTCGCGCTGGTCGGTGAGTCGGGTTCGGGCAAATCCACACTCGCCCATGCCGTGATCGGCCTGCTGCCCGACTCCGCGGAGGTATCCGGCGGCGGAATCGTCTTCGACGGCCACCGGCTCGACACCGCGTCGGATCGCACGCTGCGCGGCCTCCGGGGCGCGCGTATCGGACTCGTCCCGCAGGATCCCGGGACGTCGCTGAATCCGGTGCAGCGCATCGGCGATCAGGTGGCCGAGGTGTTGCGCATCCATCGGCGGGCCGATCGCCGCACGGCACGGCTGGAGGCGGTCCGGTTGCTCACCGAGGCGGGCCTGGACCGCCCGGAGGTGCGGGCGCGGCAGTATCCGCAGGATCTGTCCGGTGGACAACGTCAGCGGGTGCTGATCGCGATCGCGCTGGCCTGCGAACCGGAACTGGTGATCGCCGACGAGCCGACCAGCGCCCTGGACGTCACCGTGCAGCGCCGCATCCTCGACCACCTCGCCGACCGCACCGCGCAGCTCGGCACCGCGGTCCTGCTGATCACCCACGACCTCGCGGTGGCCGCCGACCGCGCCGATCGGATCGTGGTGATGCGCCACGGCCGGATCGTCGAAACCGGAACCACCACAGCCGTTCTCACCGATCCGCAGCACGAATACACCGCCGAGCTGCTCGCCGCCGCGCCGAGTGCCGAGACACCGGTGCGCCGAGCGCGCCCGCGGGCCGAACGCCCCTTGCTGGTGGCGACGGGGCTGCGTAAGAGTTTCCGCATGGCGCGGGGTGTGCGCACCGATGCGGTCGACGATGTGTCACTGGATCTCGATCGCGGCGAAACGCTCGCCCTGGTCGGCGAATCCGGCTCCGGCAAGACCACCACCGCGCGCATCCTCGCCAGGTTGTCGACACCCGATGCGGGCAGCATCCGCTTCGACGGGCGCGACGTCGCCCGTTTGCGCGGCGCCGGGCTGCGGGAGTTTCGCCGGCGCGTCCAGGTGGTGTACCAGAACCCGTACACGTCACTGAATCCCACCCTGAGCGTCGCGAAGATCGTGGGAGAACCGTTGCAGGCCTTCGGAATCGGCGATCGTCGCGAACGCCGCGCCCGGGTCGCCGAACTGCTCGAGCAGGTGGCGCTGCCGGGTGACGTGGCCGGCCGGCGCCCGGATCGGCTGTCGGGCGGGCAGCGGCAGCGCGTCGCGATCGCCCGGGCGCTGGCGCTGCGGCCGGATGTGCTGGTGCTGGACGAACCGGTGTCGGCGCTCGATGTCGGGGTGCAGGCCCAGATTCTGGCGTTGCTGGAGCGATTGCAGGCCGAGCTCGAGCTGAGCTATCTGTTCATCTCCCACGATCTGGCCGTGGTGCGCCGCATCAGCGACCGCGTCGCGGTGATGCGGGAGGGCCGGATCGTCGAAACAGCCGCCACCGCAATGCTGTTCGACGATCCACGGCACGAGTACACGCGGGAGTTGCTGGCCGCGGTGCCGGGCGGGTTCGCGCGGCCGGCGATCGAGCGGTCCGCCTGAGGGCACGAGCTATACCTCGTCGGAGCCGGACGGCTCGTCGTCGCTCGCCTCGGTCTGCCGGTCCCGCCACAGCCAGAACACTGCGGACGCGACCAGCGACCACCCGGCGAGCACCAGATACGGGAAGATGTGCTGATGGCCGGAGAAGTACACCGCGGTGTGCTGGGCGTTGACCGAGGCGCCCGGCGGTAGCCAGCGGCCGATCGCCCCGAGTACGGACGGCAGCAGCGGCCACGACACCGCGCCGCCGGAGGACGGGTTGCCGAGCAGCACCATCACACCCCAGGTCGGGATCATCGCCCAGCGCCCGAACAGCGCGTTGAACATCGAGAAGATCATGCCCGAGGTGAACATGGTGAACGCCAGAATTCCCCACGACTGCACGAACGGCAGGGACAGTGCGCCCAGCCACCAGTCCACCACGGCGGCGATCGCGAACCCGCCCAGCAGGGCGTAGGCGACGGTGAATCCGATCCGCTGTACCGCACTGAGCGCACCGGCGTGCACGCCGAGCTGGATGGCGCCGATGAAGCCGATGATCACCGCCGCCAGGGTGATGTAGAAGATCGCCAATCCGCGCGGATCCCCCGGCTGGAGCGGATTGATATCGCTCACCGCAATAGGGATCCGGGTCCGGCGGCTCGCCTCGGCGGACGCTTGGACGACCACCTGGGCTACCGACGAACCGGACGCACCCGAAATATCGACCGGGATCCGTTCGGTCGTGCGCACGTCCAGAATGGCGAACACCCGCTGCGATTCCACGGCCTCGCGCGCCGCTTCCGGGGTGTCGTAGTGCAGCGGACGCAGGGAACCGTTCAGAGCCTGATCCATGGTGTCGAGGAAGCGCTGATCGGGTGGCGGTACCGCGGTGCCCGCATCGACGATCGCGATGGGGATCCGGTGCGGTGTCGGATTGGCGAGGATGTAGGTGTAGGAGCCGGCGAACAGTCCGGCCGCGATCGCCAGAATGAACACCAGCACCGTCGCCGGCAGATACGGCGAGTGCCGGTAGCGGTGCCAGCGGCCGCGCCATCCGGTCGGCGCCACCGGCACCGCGGCCGGGGTGTTCCGCTCGTTGTCGGACATGCCGCCACCTTAGAAGCCCGTAACCCCCGGACATCCGGAAGCAGCCGGGAACGGCGGCGCCGCGCATCGCGACCTCCGGGCCGCTTCGGCTCCCCGCCGATCGCGCCGGCCGCAAGAATAGAATTCACCACGATCGAGAGTGCTGACGCCGCAGGCGATTTCTCCTAGTTTGAGCTTCTGCCCATCCGGCGATCGCGGGACATCTCCGCTTCCCACGAACCGCGATTCGGCGGTGTCTCTCCTGTCGATCGAAAGGACGCCTTCGCATGTCGTCGTTCCCGCCTCTGCTCGGGGTGGAATTGTCCGGCACGGGTACGCACCCGGCGTCGTGGCGGCGGGCCGACTCCCGCGCCGAAGAGCTGTTCACGCCCGGTTACTGGCTCGACGCGATCATCGCCGCGGACCGGGCCGGACTCGACTTCGTCTTCCTCCCGGACTCCTTCGGCGTGGACGCCGGCGGTTACGGGCCGGTCGACGCGATCGCGCTCGCGGCCCGCGCCGCCGCGGCGACCCGGACCATCGGCCTGATCCCGCAGGCGACGGTCACTCACACCGAGCCGTTCCATGTGTCCAAGGCGATCGCCGCCCTCGACTACGCCACCCACAGCCGGGCGGGCTGGGAGGTCGCGGTCTCCTCCGACCCCGAGCAGACGAAACTCTTCGGACGCAAGCAGCCGCAGGACGACGCCTCGCTGTGGCGCGAGGCCGACGAGACGATCGAGGTGGTGACCCGGCTGTGGGACAGCTGGGAGGACGACGCCGAGATCCGCGATCTCGCGACCGGCCGGTTCATCGACCGCGACCGATTGCACTACATCGATTTCGAGGGCGAGAACTTCTCCGTCAAGGGCCCCTCGATCACCCCCCGCCCGCCGCAGGGGCAACCGCCGATAGCGGTGCGCGCCCAGTCGGCCGCGAGCACCCGTCTCGCCGTGCATCGTGCCGATCTGATCCGGATCAGCGCCGCCGACCTCGACGAGGCCGCAGCCCTGCGCGCCCGGCTGCGCTCCGCGGTCGCCGCCGCCGGCCGGACGCCCGACGAGGTGCGAATCCTGCTCGACGTCGACGTACATCTGGCCGCGACCGAGGAGCTGGCGCACACCGAACTCGACCAGCTGGACGCGTGGGGCCCGGCGGCCCCGTCCGCGACCGTGCGCCACCTCGGCACCGCCGACGGGCTGCACGCGCTGCTCGACCGGACCCAGCGTGCGTGCGCCGCCGATGGTCTGGTGGTGCGGCCGCTGGCGGTGCCCGCGTTCAGCGCCGCGCTCGTCCGGCCGGCGCGCAGCCTGCGCGCCCGGATCGGTCTGACGCGCCCCGTCAACCGCTACGCACTCGCCCGAGGATGAGGATGCCGAAACAACAGGTACGCAAGCAGATTCACCTGGCCGCCCACTTCCCGGGGGTGAACAACACCACGGTGTGGAGCGTGCCGGAATCGGGCAGTCAGATCGAGTTCGACTCCTTCGTCCACCTGGCCCGCACCGCAGAGCGCGGACTGTTCGACTTCTTCTTCCTCGCCGAGGGGCTGCGGCTGCGCGAACACCGCGGCCGGATCTTCGACCTCGACGTGGTCGGTCGTCCCGACACCTTCACCGTGCTCAATGCCCTCGCCGGGGTCACCACGCATCTCGGCCTGGCCGGCACGATCAACACCACGTTCAACGAACCCTTCGAGCTCGCACGGCAATTCGGTAGCCTGGACCACCTCTCGGGAGGGCGGGCCGCCTGGAACGCGGTCACCTCCTCCGACGCGTTCACCGGTGAGAATTTCCGCCGTGGCGGCTATCTGGACCACTCGCAGCGCTATGTGCGCGCGGCGGAAGTGGTCGACGCGACCCGCGCGATCTGGGACAGTCGCGCCGGCGGGGCGCCGGTCGTCGACCGCGAACGCGGGGTGTTCGGCGGCCCGGCGCCCCGATTCAGTTATCGCGGAACACAATTCGACATCGAGGGCGTCTACGGGTTACCGGCGAGCCCGCAGGGATATCCGGTGCAGATCCAGGCCGGTGATTCCGAGGAGGGCCGGGAATTCGCCGCCGCGAAGGCCGACGCGATCTTCAGCCGTCACGGCGAACTCGAGGACGGACGCCGGTTCTACACCGACATCAAGACCCGGCTCGCGAAGTACGGCCGTCGCCGCGACGATCTGAAGATCCTGCCCGCCGCGACCTTCGTGCTCGGTGACAGCGAGTCCGACGCGCAGGAGCGGGCCCGCGAGATCCGGCTGCGGCAGGTGGGGCCGCAGACGGCGATCGCGTTCCTCGAACAGGTCTGGGGCCGTGATCTTTCCGGCTACGACCCCGACGGGCCGCTGCCCGAGATCGATCCGGTCGACAACGCGACCATCACCCGCGGGCGCGTCCGGCACGCCAAGGACCCGCGCGCGATCGCGGAGGACTGGCGCGCCAAGGCGGAGGCGGAGAAGCTGAGCATCCGGGAGCTGATCATCGAGGTGACCGCGCGCCAGCAGTTCGTCGGCACGCCCGCCCAGGTCGCCACGGAGATCGATCGGTACGTGCAGTCCGACGCCGCCGACGGATTCGTGCTGGTTCCGCATCTCACGCCCGCCGGACTCGACGAATTCGTCGACAAGGTCGTTCCCGAACTTCAGGAGCTGGGCAGTTTCCGAACCGAATACACCGGTGTGACCCTGCGCGAACATCTGGGGCTGCGCCATCCGCATCGCGGCAGCGAAGGAGTGCGAGCGTCATGACCGTGCCGTTGTCGATTCTGGATCTCTCCCCCGTCAGCGCCGGATCCACACCGCGGCAGGCGCTGCGCAACACCATCGACCTGGCCCGGCACGCCGAGTCGTGGGGGTATCGCCGATTCTGGGTCGCCGAACACCATTTCGTCGCGGTGGCCTCCTCGGCGCCGACCACGCTCATCGCGTTGATCGCGGCCGCGACCGACAACATCCGGGTCGGCTCGGCCGCCGTGCAGGCCGGCCACCACACCTCCGCGGCGGTGGTGGAGGCGTTCGGCACCATCGACGCGCTGTATCCGGGACGGCTTGATCTCGGTCTGGGGCGCTCGGCGCATCGAATCGCCGAAGTGCGCTCGGCGGGGGTGAAACCGGTGCCCGCGCCCGACCGCCCGACCCGGGTGCGCGACGGTGTGGTGATCCCACCGCCGTTCAGTCCCGGACGGCTGCTCGACACCACCCGGCTGGCGGCGAGTTTCGAGGCGCTGCAACTGCCCGGGACCCAGCCGCTGGACTACGGCCGTCAGGTGCGTGAGATCCGCGACCTGCTGACCGGGAACTACCGCAGCTCGGAAGGTGTGGCCCTGCACGCGGTTCCGGGTGAGGGCGCCGAGGTGCAGCTGTGGCTGTTCGGCAGTTCCGGTGGGGAGAGTGCCCAGCTGGCGGGGCGGCTCGGGCTGCCGTTCGCGGCCAACTACCACGTCTCGCCCGGCACGATCGTGGAGACGGTGGAGGCGTACCGCGCCGCCTTCCGGCCCTCGGCGGTGCTCGACCGGCCGTATCTGGTGGTCTCGGCGGATGTGGTGGTCGCCGACGACGACGCGACCGCCACCCATCTGGCCTCGACCTACGGCCACTGGGTCTACAGCATTCGCAGCGGCGCCGGGGCGGCCGAATACCTCGACCCCGATACCGCTCCTCCGCTGACCGAACAGCAGCAGCGCCTGGTGCACGATCGCGTCACCACCCAGTTCGTCGGCGCACCGGGTTCGGTGGCCGAACGGCTCTCGGCGCTGCAGCAGTTGACCGGCGCCGACGAACTCGTCGTCACCAGCGTCACCTACCGGCACGAGGACCGGCTGCGTTCGCACGAACTGCTCGCCGCCGAATGGGGGTTACCGCAGATCCGCGCGGCCTAGGAGCTACTTTGCGCGGCCGATGAGTTTCGGCGGCGGAAGGAGTCTTCTCAGCAGACGCAATCGCAGAGGAGTCTTCATGCCGCTTCAGAGTCGACGCTCGCCCGAGCATCTGGTCACCGTCGGTGACGCCGAGATGTGTGTGACCACCTTCGGAGACCGGCGGCGGCCTGCCGCGGTGCTGCCCAGTACGTCGGGACTCTTCTGGGAGGACGAGTTCTGCGACCGGTTGGCCGCCGCCGGCCGGTTCGTGCTTCGCTACGACATCCGTGACACCGGCCGGTCGACTGCCTATCCGACCGGCGCGCCCGGGTACACCTTGCGTGACCTGGCCTCCGACCTCATCGGGCTGATGGATCTCTTCGAGCTGCCGCGAGCCCACCTGGTGGGTTTCTCGGTGGCCGGCTGGATCTGTCAACTCGCCGCGCTCGACCACCGCGATCGCGTGTCCGCCCTGACCTTGATCAACACCAGGCCGACGTCTCCTGGCCCGGCGGATCCCGATCTGCCCGACCACTCCGACCGGATCATGGGCTTCTTCGCCGCGACACCCGCCCCGGACTGGTCCGACCGGGAGGCGGTGATCGACTACCGCGTCGAACAGGCCCGGACCCTGTCGGGCGCACATGGATTCGACGAACAGCAGGCACGACAGCAGGCGGCGCGCACGGTCGATCGCACCACCGACATGGGCTCGAGCGTGCTCAACCTGGCCTTCGTCGATGCGGGCGAGCGCTGGCGTGAGCGTCTGGGCGAGCTCACCGTCCCGACCCTCGTCGTCCACGGCACCGACGACCCGTTCTTCCCCTACGGCAACGGTCAGGCCATGGCCCGGGAGATCCCGGGCGCCGAACTACTCCCCCTGCCCGGCATCGGGCACGAGCTGCCGGCGTCCACGTGGGATCGACTGCTCGTCGCCATGCTCGCACTCCAGGACGCGTAGTCACGGGCGCGCCCTGGAAGCTCCGCGGTTCCGTCGGTGCTGATGTCGCCGGCGTGCGTGTTCCCGGTTGCCGCGATCGTGCTGAGCTCGGTAGCTGCCATCGCTGGTCGACCGCACGCCGAGCCCGGGTGGCACGCGCGGATCCGTGAGTCGGATGTCCGCCGAGTCGACCCGGGCGGTCCGGCGGCGCGTCGATCTCGGCCGCGGCGCGGGTCGTCTTCCGGGGCGCGTGTCGATGATCGCCCGGTGAATGCTCCGGGGCAGGTGGCGGGTCCGCCGCCCCGCCCGGGCGGGCTGTCGCCTGCGTCGTCGATCCGCGACGAGGTCCGCCGGCACGAGCGATATCGAACCGAATCCGTTGTGGCACTTCGCCTTGTCGCCCTACGGGTTCGGCTCGATATCGCAAACCGAATGCCCGGATTGCCGCAGTCGCGTTAAACTGCTTGGGAGATAGGCGGTTTCGATGCATGTAACTGAGTTCTTCATGCCGTTCGATTCGGAGGGGGCCAATCCCGCCGAATCGGAGGCCGAGCAGGCCATGTGGGCCTGGCTCGAACGTTGTGATCTGGTTCCCTCGGAGCCGACTCGGCGGCGCATGCGCCGGACCCGGCCGGCTCGCATGTACGCGCTGTGGTGCCCGTATGCCGATGCGGACGCGCTGGGATTGCTGAGCAGATTCACCGCATGGGCTTTCATCGTCGACGATCAGTTCGACATCGAAATCCCCGACCCGGCACGGACCTTGGCGACCATCACCGAACTGGAGGAGGTGTTCGAAGACGGTGCGCGACCGCTCGGTGTGCTCGCGGCGGCCTTCGCCGAACTCTGGCGCGAACTGTGCGCCGGACGGTCCAGCCAGTGGCGCCATGCCGTGCGCACCGAACTCTCGGCGTGGCTGTGGACTTACCACACCGAGAGCATCGGGCGGCTCACCGATCGCTATCCCGATCTGGACGACTATCGGGCCCACCGGCGCGATTCCGTGGCACTGTACGTATTTCTCGATATCAGCGAGATCGCGGAGGGCGTCGACCTGTGCGCGGCGGCGCGTGGCCTGCCGGCGTTTCGTGCGATACGGGAGGCGTCGGTCGAACATATGGGACTGTTCAACGACATCCTGTCCATCGACTCCGACGAGGCCTCGAAGTATCTGTACAACTCGGTGCTGCTGGCCGAACGGCAGCAGGGCCTCGACCGGAAACAGGCGGTCGAGGTGGTCGACCGGATGCTGACCGGATGTGTGCGCCGGATGCTGACGGGCATCGATGCGCTGCCCGCCGAACTCGACGCGGCAGGACTGTCCGGCCGCGAGCGCGCCGATATCCTCAGCACCGCAACCTGTTACACCCGATACGTCCGAGCCAACTTCGACTACCACTATCAGGCCGCGCGCTACACCAGTGCACCGCGCGAGGCACTCGAACACGGCGCACCCCTGACCTGACGGCGAACCCGCGGGCGTTGCGCAAACGCAACCCGGGCCACCGCCCGGCCCGCGGGTTCCGGTGCGACGATGAATACTTCACGCACCGCCGACCGCGACGCGGAGCGGGCGCGGCGGCTGTGCCCTAGCGAGCGGGGCCGGTAATGCGATCATCCAAACCCACCACCTCCCCTCCGGAACAACGCCTTCCCGCAGCGGACCGCAAGGACTGCGCACTCCCGCGCGAACCCGGGCGCCGTCCACGCGCCACCACCGATGCCACACCCGGCACGCGCTCTGCGGGCACTCTGCTTGCCGATGCCCGCACGGCGATCGCGCCGGTCCTGCGGGCCGCCGTCGCGACGCTCGGTCACCCCCTGGACCGGATGGCGGGGTATCACTTCGGCTGGTGCGACGCCGAGGGCAATCTGCGTACCGGTGCGCACGGCAAGTGTCTGCGCCCGGCACTGACTCTCGCTGCCGCGGCCGCCTGCGGCGCCCCGGCCGCCGATGCCGTCCACGCCGGCGCCGCGGTCGAACTGCTGCACAACTTCTCCCTCGTGCACGACGACGTGATGGACGCCGATCCGCTGCGTCACGGCCGGCCCACGGTCTGGCGGGTGTGGGGTACCACGAACGCCACGCTGCTCGGAGACGCGTTGCAGGCCTTGTCGTTCGCCGTGCTCTCCGACGGTGGAGTGCCGGAGGAGGCCGGCGCCGCCGCGGTGATCCGGCTGGCCCGCACCGCCGCGACGCTGTGTCACGGCCAATATCAGGACTGCGATTTCGAAACCCGGCCGGATGTGAGCGTCGAGGACTATCTGTCCATGGCGGCGGGCAAAACCGCTGTGCTCCTGGGATGTTCGTGCGCTCTGGGCGCGTTGTGCGCAGGTGCGGATTCGCGGACGGTGGCCGCGTTCAACACCTTCGGCCGCAATTTGGGCGTGGCGTTCCAACTGGTCGACGACGCCATCGACATCTGGGGCGAGCCTGCGGTGACCGGTAAACCCGCGCTCAGCGACCTGGCCGCCCGGAAGCGGTCGTTTCCGGTGGTGTGCGCGTTGGCCTCCGGCACCGACGCGGGCCACGAGTTGGCGCGGCTCTACAGCGAGCCACGGCCGATGACGACAGCCGACGTTGCGCGTGCGGCCGAACTCGTCGCCGCCGCCGGTGGCCGCGAACTCACCCGCGATTACGCCGACCGCGCGTTGCGTTCCGCACTCGCCGGCCTGCCGCCCGGCGTGGCCCGAGGTGATCTCGAAACCCTCGCCCACGTGGTGGTCCGGCGAAACAGGTGAGCGGTGCCTGCGATCGAATCGGCCGCGTCGGCTATAACTGCTGCATGGGAAAGTTCGGCGAAGACGGTCGCAGCACGGACACAGCGCCGTCGATGGCCCGGACTTCCCTGCTGCGCGAATTGCCCACCACCGAGCGCGGGTTGCGTACCCGCTCGGCGCTGATCGCCGCCGCGCGCCGCGTCTTCGAGACCAGCGGCTATCTCGACACCCGGCTGGTCGACATCACGACCGAGGCGCACTGCTCCTCCGGCACCTTCTACACCTATTTCTCCAGCAAGGAGGAGATCTTCGCGGCCGTCCTGGAGGTCGCCCAGGAGGACATGATGCACCCGGGGATGCCGCATGTGCCCGAGGCCGACGATCCGGCCGCGGTCGTGGCCGCGAGCAATCGCGCCTATTTCGAGGCCTATCAGCGCAATGCCAAACTGATGGGCCTGCTGGAACAGGTCGCCAATATCGACCCCGAATTCCGGGTGCTGCGCCAGCGCCGCGCCGAGGCGTTCATCGACCGCAACGCTCGCAGTATCGAATCGCTGCAACGTCGTGGACTGGCAGATCCCGAGCTGGATCCGCTGCTCGCCTCGCGTGCTCTCTCCGGCATGGTGAGCCGCCTGGCCTTCGGGCATTTCGTGGCCGGTGACGACACCGATCGCCCGGTCGACCTGGACGAGCTGACCTTCACCGCGACCCGGTTGTGGGTCAACGCCCTGCGCATACCGGCCAAGTCCTGACTCGCCGTTTCGCCCTCCGGCGCGGCGCAGACCTGCTACAACAGCGGAGTGCGGCCCGCACGCACACCCGAAATTGAACTTGACGTCAACCTCAACTACGGTGAGGTGACATCACGGACACGGACAGGGGTACCGCAGTGCAGGTTGCGCAGAAAGTGGCCATCGTGACCGGTGGCGGAGGCGGCATCGGTGGCGCTCTCGCCGCACGCCTTGCCGCCGCGGGCGCGCGAGTCGTCGTCGCCGACATCGACGAGGCCGCCGCGAAGAACGTCGCCGACGCGGTGGCCGCCGACCATCCCGGTGCCTGCGTGAGCGCCGGGGCCGACGTCAGCGACCCGGAGGCGATCGCCGGCCTCATCGCCCTGGCGGAGAACACCTTCGGCCCGGTCGACCTGTACTTCGCGAACGCCGGCATCGCCGGTGCGGCCGGGCTCGACGTCGCCGAGGCCGACTGGGACCGGTCCTTCGACGTGAACGTGCGCGCGCACATCCGCGCCGCCACGCAGCTGGTGCCGAAGTGGCTCGAGCGCGGCGAAGGGTATTTCGTCAGCACAGCCTCCGCGGCCGGACTTCTCACCCAGATCGGCTCGGCCACCTACTCGGTCACCAAGCACGCCGCCGTCGGCTTCGCCGAATGGTTGTCGGTCACTTACGGCGACAAGGGAATTCGGGTCAGCTGCCTGTGTCCCATGGGGGTCGACACGGCCCTGCTGTACGCCGGGCGCGACTCCGGCGACCGGCTCGGCGCGGCCTCCACCCGGGCGGTGACCGCCGCCGGCGATGTGCTCGAACCCGCGCAGGTCGCCGACGAGGTGCTGGCCGCGATCGACACCGAGCAGTTCTTGATCCTGCCGCATCCGAGTGTGCTCGAGATGTATCGGCGCAAGGGGGCCGACTACGACCGCTGGCTGGCCGGCATGCGCCGTTACCAGCGCAGCCTGCTCGACGAGAACTGAACCATCACCACAGATTTCACAACGATCAGGAGAGCACATGTCGATGTTCGACATCTCCGAGCGGGCCGAGAAATATCGCGCTCAGCTGCTGGAGTTCATGGATTCGCACGTCTACCCCGCCGAGGCCGTCTACGACGAGCAGATGCGCGCCGCCGGTGATCCGCACTTCCAGCCGCCGATCCTCGAAGAGCTCAAGGCCGAGGCGCAGCGGCGCGGTCTGTGGAATCTGTTCCACCCCTACCCGGAATGGGGTCCGGGGCTGACCAATCTCGAGTACGCACCGCTGGCCGAGATCATGGGCCGCAGCCATCTGGCGCCGGAGGCGTGCAACTGCAATGCCCCGGATACGGGAAATATGGAGGTCTTCACGCTCTTCGGCACCGACGAGCACAAGGAGAAGTACCTGAAGCCGTTGCTGGCGGGCACGATCCGCTCGGCGTTCGCGATGACCGAACCCGCGGTCGCCAGTTCCGACGCCACCAATGTGGAACTGTCGATGGTGCGCGACGGCGACGAGTACGTTCTCAACGGCCGTAAGTGGTTCGCCTCCAACGCCTTGCACCCGAACTGCACCGTGCTGATCGTGATGGGCAAGACCGATCCCGACGCCGCGCCGCACCGCCAGCAGTCGATGATGGTGGTCCCCATCGACGCGCCGGGCGTGACCGTCATGCGCGGCCTGCCGGTCTTCGGTTATCAGGACCGCGAGGGTCACGCCGAGATCGATTTCCAGAATGTGCGGGTACCGCTGAAGGACGTGCTGAAGGGAGAGGGTGAGGGCTTCGCGATCAGCCAGGCCCGGCTCGGCCCCGGCCGCATCCACCACTGCATGCGGGCCATTGGAATGGCCGAGCGCGCACTGGAACTGATGTGCCGGCGCGCGAGTACGCGCGTCACCTTCGGCAAGCCGATCGCCGCCAACGCCAATATCCAGGACTGGATCGCCGAGGCGCGCATCGATATCGAGATGATCCGGCTGCTGACGTTGAAGGCGGCGTATCTGATGGACACCGTCGGCAACAAGGAGGCCCGCACCGAGATCGCCGCGATCAAGGTAGCCGCGCCGAATATCGCCTTGAAGATCGTCGACCGGGCCATTCAGGTCCACGGCGGCGCCGGTGTCACCGACGACTTCCCGCTGGCCATGGCCTGGGCGCATCTGCGCACGCTGCGGCTGGCCGACGGGCCCGACGAGGTGCACAAGCGGACGCTGGCCCGGCAGGAACTGCGCAAGTATCGAGATGTGAAGGCGGACAACTGATATGCCGAACGCGGATCTGACCGGCCGCACCGCGATCGTCACCGGCGCCTCGCGCGGCATCGGCCTCGCGACCGCGCAGGCCTTGGCCGCGGCCGGGGCCAACGTGGTGCTGACCTCGCGGGATCAGGAATCGGCCGACGCCGCGGCCGCGCAGGTGCAGGGCAACGCCCTCGGTATCGCCGCGCACGCCGTCGACGAGGATGCCGCGCGCGCCTGCGTCGACCGCACCCTCGAGCGGTTCGGCAGCGTCGACATCCTGGTCAACAACGCGGGCACCAATCCGGCGTTCGGCCCGGTGATCGATCAGGACCACGGCCGGTTCGCCAAGATCTTCGACGTCAACCTGTGGGCGCCGATCCTGTGGACGTCGCTGGCGACCAAGGCGTGGATGGGTGAACACGGCGGCGCGGTCGTGAACACCGCCTCGATCGGCGGTATGGGTTTCGAGGCGAACCTCGGCCTGTACAACGCCTCCAAGGCGGCGCTCATCCATCTCACCAAGCAGATGGCGCTGGAGCTGTCCCCGCGGGTCCGGGTCAACGCCGTCGCGCCCGGCGTGGTGCGGACCAAACTCGCCGAGGCGCTGTGGCGGGAACACGAGAATCTGGTCGCCGGCGCGACCGCACTGGACCGAATAGGCGAACCCGACGATATCGGCTCGGCCATCGCGTTCCTGGTCTCCGACGCCGCGCGCTGGATCACCGGTGAGGTGATGGTCGTCGACGGCGGGCAGCGTCTCGGCCACCCGGCGGCATTCCGGACGGCACCGTGACCGGCACGCCGGAACAGCCCCGCGGAATCGACCCCGCGGCCATCACACGGTGGATCGACGGCCTGGGCATCGGGCTGACCGGCGCCCCCGCCTTCACCCGGATCGGGCTCGGCCAGTCCAATCTCACCTATCTGGTACGCGACGACGCCGGACACCGCTGGGTGCTGCGGCGGCCGCCGCTCGGCCGGCTGCTGGCCTCCGCACACGATGTGGTGCGCGAGTCGCGGATCATGTCCGCGCTGGCCGGTACCGATGTCCCGGTGCCCGGAATCATCTCCGTCACAACCGATTCCGCGGTCTGCGACGCACCGGTGGTGCTGATGGAATACGTCGACGGGCAGGTCGTGGACACCATGGAGGTGGCGGAGTCGCTGACGCCGCAGCGACGCCTGGCCATCGCCCGATCCCTGACCCACACGCTGGCACGGATCCACGCGGTCGATCTCGAGGCGGTGGAGCTGGCGGATCTGGCCAGTCACAAACCGTATGCGCAGCGGCAGCTCAATCGGTGGTCGCGGCAGTGGGAGCAGTCACGCACCCGCGAGGTGCCCGACCTCGAGGACCTCACCCGCCGGCTCGCCGGATCGATTCCGCCGCAACGGGAAACGACGTTGGTGCACGGTGATTTCCATCTGCGCAACGTGATCACCTCGCGGGAGAACGGCGCGGTGGTGGCCGCCTTGGACTGGGAATTGTCCACCCTCGGCGATCCCCTCGCGGATATGGGGAGTCTGCTCGCCTACTGGGTCGAGCCCGGCGAGGACCTCGGGGGTGACTTCCCGGCCTCGGCGCTACCGGGTTTCCCGGACCGAGCCGAAATGGCGCGTGCCTACCTCGACGAGACCGGCCGCGACCGCGACGCGCTGACCTTCTGGCATGTGCTCGGATTGTGGAAGCTCGCGATCATCGCCGAGGGTGTGATGCGACGCGCGGCCGATACGCCGGGCAACAAGGCCGCCGCGGGCACGCCGACCGTCGAACGCATCGACGCCATCATCGCCCACGCCCGCGAGATCGCCGCCGACGCCGGCCTCTGACGCGCGTCGTTCAGGACGCGACGGCGGCCGCGATCACCTCGGTGACCGGCCGCCGTGGCGTATGCGGCAGCGGTGCGGCGCCGGACGGCAGCCAGCCCATTCGCACCATCGTCTGCGGATACGCGCATTCGGAGAGCACATGGCGGCGCATCTCGGCGCGCAGATCGGGCAGGGCCAGCGGTTCGGACTGCAGACTCGACGACAGGCCCAGCGTCGTCGCCGACAACAGCAGAGCGCTCACCGCCTCCCCCGCACGCAGCCGCGCGAGGCGGTCGTCGCCGGTCGTGCACACCACCAGCCATTCGGCGGCCTCGGGTTCGGTGGCCGGGTCGGCCAGCTCCGGCGACTCGAACCGGCGCTTGGCGATCTCGTCGTCGGGACGCGGTGCTGGGGTGTTCGCGGCCGGGACACCGTCGGCGGTCCCGTGCCGCCCGCTCCAGACCGCCAGTTCGTGCAGATACGCGGGGTCGGCGGCGTGACGCACGGCCGCCACCCGGGCGGCGTCGGCCAGTTCCGGGCGCAGCTCCGGCGGCACCTGCCGTGCGGCGGCGCCGTAGGCGCGGGCATCGGCGGACACCTCGCGCACGAGGGCCTGCGGCACCGGGCGGGCGCTGTAGCGGCGGCGATCGGACTGCCGGTGGGCGATCGCGGCGGCGAGTTCGATATCGCGCGCCGACGGCGTCCGCGGGCGCATGGTGATCGCCGCGAGGTGGTCGGGATCGGTGTCGTCGGGAAGATAGGTGACCTGCGCGGACCAGCCGAGCATCGCCAGCGCCACCCGCATGTGGTGCAGCGCCGTGCCGCAGCTCAGCAGCAGTGCGCGCTGGGCCGGATCGGTCACGGTCAACTGCCGGGACTCGTCGGCGTGCAGGTGGATGGTCTCCTCGTGCAATGACCACCGCCACGGCTGGGTGTTGTGCACCGAGGGGGCGCGCACGGCCATCTCCACGGCGTCGGCGAAAACCGCGGTGAACGGATCGGCGAATGTCATGATGCCGGTTCTGCCTTTCGAGCGTCGCACGGACATACGGGGATGTGGTGCCCGGATCTCGGTCGCCACATCGCCTCCCTGTATCGATCAACCACCGGTGCGGCCGGGAAGTTTCGTAACAGTTCACAAAATCTCGGCGCGCGGGCTTGTCAACCGCTCACTCAGGCCTCCGCGCCGCCGGAATTCAGCTCCCGATAACGCAGCGCCCACCACACCTGCTGGGCCACGTGCGGATCCTTCAACGACGCCCCGGTCAGTTCCTCGAACCGGGACAACCGATAGCGGACCGTGTTGTGGTGCAGATACAGCCGATGGCCGGTTTCGCTGGCGTTGAGGCCCGCCGCCAGATACGTGTCGACGGTGTCGAGTATCGATCCTGCCTCGGCATCGTCGACTGGAGTGATGTAGCGATGCATCAGAGCGCTGCCCACGTCACTGTCACCGACGACGGCCGGCAGGACGCCCAGATCGGTGAGGGTGTGGCGGCCCGGGCGGCCGAACAGCCGCGCGGTCTCGGCGACCCGGCCGGCGATGTGCAGTGAATACGGAACCCGCTCGAGCGCACAGGAGGGTCCCACGCCGAGAAACACTCCGGCCGAGGGGGCCGACTCGTCGCGCGGATCGCAGATGCCGACCACATCGCGTTCCAGGATCGCGACCACACCGCGCGGCGGACGGAAACCCGGCCGCTGCCGCAACTCCCATTCGGTGTGCTCCGGTTCCTCGGTGATCGCGCGGAAGGCCGCGTACACACCGTCGAGGCGCAGGCCGACGTATTGCGCCCGGCGGCGCAACTCACCGGCGGGCAGCGCACCTTCGGCCAGCGCGCGCACCATATCGTCGCGCCGGGTGTCGAGGGCGCGGGTGATCTGAGCTTCGGCCTCGCGATGGCCGGAACTGTAGGCGACGGTGGCCGCGTCCGAGGCGCGCAGCAGGGCCGCGAGCACTGACATCAGTGCCGCGCCCGGCCGGGTCGCCCAGTGCTCGGAGGCGCCGATGCGTTCGATGACCTCCCCCACCACGATCTGCCATCCGCGCAGCATCGCGTCGAGCGGCACACCCAGTTCGGCGCGCAGCGCGCCGTACGCGCGGAAGTCCGCCAGCTCTCGTTCGTCGAGTGGCCGGTCGGCCGCGGTGGCGTTGATCAGACGATCCACCGCGTCGGCGATCGAGGGCACCAGGTCGGCGGCGGCAATCCCGCGGTATGCCGGGATCTCGCGCTGGAGCCGGGTACAGACGTGGACGGCGAACGCAGCGGGGTCGCCGATCACGGAGGGCCGCAATCGCGGGCGCGTCGCACCGTCGTCGTCGCTCACATCGGTCGACGATACGGGCCGCGGATTCGGAAACGACGGTTGCTGCGGTCGGGTCGCCGAGTCGCGCCACGGCCGTCGGCGCAGTTCCGCGGCCTTTCCCGTGCCGGTCGGGCGGTGCCGAGCCGCGTCCTCGGTACGGGCCGGCGAGCGGATTCCGGACTCGGCCGACTCCGGGCCGGAGAGTGCGCGGGCGTCTACATCGGCGGGTGGAAAAGCCGCGGCATCCGTTCGGCAATCGGGGCGGATCCGCCCAGCTACCCACGCCGCCCATCGGGATGCGGATTTTGGGCGAATCGCAGGCAAACGCGTTGCGCGAGAGCCGGTTTCGGTCACCACCGATCGGAAACCGAACACCGGCGCACTATCTGGGTAAGAATGAGGACGGCCGAGATCCGGCCACAGGGGACATGTCGGCCCGGCCGGGCCGACGGATTGTGGGGAAAGATCATGAGAGCCAAGAAATTCGCCGCTACCGCGCTACTGGCCGTCGGCGCCACCACGGTGGCCGCCGGTGTCGTGCAGGCCGCACCGGCCACGGCCTCCGAGGTCGCGGTGCGCGGTGTCGAACAGGGCGTCGGCTTCGTCACCGCGCCGACCGCCGACCACACCGGTCTGACGACCACCGTGGACGCCGGATCCTTCACCGTCACCGGTGATTCGGTCACCCTCACCGATGCCGCCGGCCGTGCCGTCGTTTCGGTGCCGCTCGGCCTGCGCACGGCTTCGGGAACGGTCGGCCTCACGCCGCGCATCGAGAATGCCGGCCGCACCCTCACGCTGATGCCGCAGTCGGCCACCGAGCGGACCGCACAGGCGATCGACGAAGCCTCCGACACTCTCGCCCGCAAGCAGTACAACGCGGGTGTCGGCGCCCTGGTCGGCGCCGGAATCGGTGCGGTCCTGGGCTTCTTCCTGGGTGGTGTCGGCGCCCTGGTCACCATCCCGATCGGCGCCGGGATCGGAGCCCTGATCGGCTACTCCACGCCGTAGCCGGTACCTCGCGGGCCGTGCGGCCCCTCGCATCGCGAACGCGCACGGCCCGCGGTGGGCTCGGCCTGCGGTGCTACTGGGAGACCTCATCACCGGCCCGCCGTAAGACCGAGCAGCTCGGCGATGTCGGCTGATCCTGTTGGGAGATACCACCATCGGCGCATCCGCCCCGCTCTCCGGGCAGTAGCCTCCTCGCATGGTGAGACTTACGGCCCTGTCGCGGCGACGGGCGCTGACCCTTGCGGCGGCCGGCGCGGGAGCGTTCGCCGTGGTTCGATCGCCTCTCGCACGCGCCGACGGGCCCGACAACGCGCGCTATAGCGGCTACTCCGCGCAGGACAGCGCCGAGCCGTACGCACATTTCATGGCCGAGCACACCGTGCCGCCACAGCCGGCCGTCGCGGCGGCGTATGCCGGCCCACCCACTCCTGCGGACCGGATTCCGCCCTTTACGGCGCTGATCGAAGAACTGGGGCCCGCGGGTTATTCGCCGATCGAAACCGGTTACGGCCGAACCGATTCCGGGATCGTCTGGGTGGCGGTACGGACCGAGATGCCACGCGTGACGGCCGCTATGTGGGACTGGTGGTTCGGGTGGCATCTGGTCGAATCCGCCCGGTACAAGCTGTGGCATCCGGATGCGCACATGTACGCGGAGGTGGCGGCCGATCGAACCGGTGGGGTGATGCCGGACCGACAGCGGTACGTCGGCAACATCTCCTACGTCGACGAATTCATCGGCCCCGAATTGCAGCAACTCGCCATCGCCTTCCACGATCCGGTCGCCTACGGGTTCACCGTTCCCGACGATCACACCGTGGTGCTCGGCCGGGTCGGAAGCAGCGTCGCGCCCGTCGACCTGGGCTGGCTGGCCCATCAGGTCCGCCCCGTTACCGGTGGATGCGAGATGCGCAGTCGCTTCTACCTGCGCATCTACGGAGTCCACACCCTGGATCCGGTGCACACCGCGCGTGCGGTGCAGCGCGGTGCCGCCGCCGACCCCGCCGACCTCCTCCCTGGACTCGACCTCGCTCGCGATCTGCTGTTGCACTGCGGGCAGGAGATGAACCATCTCGCCCGATTCCTGCCGGAGCTGTACCACGAATTCGCCTGACGGATCCGGCAGTCACAATGGTGGTGTGCCGGATTCGCCGATCTCCCCCGCCGTCGCCGCGCTGATCCGCTGGCAGGACAGCGGTGGCGTCTGGCGGGTGCTGGGCCGCCGCGGCACGCACGTGACCATCGGGCTGTTCGAATGCACCGGCGGTGACGAGGTGGATCGCATCGTCTCCGCGGATCCGGATGTGCGGGCATTCGTCGGGCAGCGCAGCGGTAGCGAGGACTGAAACTCGCCGGTTCGGCGCCATTTTCCGGCCGCAGGGACTACGGTGTGCGCGGCAGTGCATCGATTCCCCCTGCGGCTGCGGTGAAAGGCGGCGCGATGGCCGGTACCGGTGAGGCGAATCGCCCCCTGGCCGAACGATATCCGGGCACCGAGCCGGTCGGTTGGCGCGGTGCCACGGTCCACCCGATGTACTCGCAGCGCCTGGGTGCCGAACCGACGGTGGTGCGGTTGTCGCTGCGCGCTGTAGCGCCGCCGCCGGGACTGCTGGGCCTGGGCATCGGATTGTCGGTGATCGACGGATATGTGATGGTGCGAGGGAGCAGGTTGCCGGGCGTCGATGTCTGGAGCGATGCTCTCGCCGAGGGGATCGATCTACGCCTGTCGGGAACCGGCCCGGAGGCCGCGTACACCCTCACCCCGGTCTGGATGACCGCCGCGGGCGCGGTCGAATCCTGGACGGGCAACTACGGCCTCGTCATCGAACGCGGCACGGGTGCGACCATGCTGCTGCGCTGCAGCACCGGCGTCGGGGAACCTGATTTCGGCGAATTGGTCGTCGCGGTGACGGCCACCGTCGACGCCGCCGGCGATCAGGACCGGTTCCGGTCCGCGCTCTACCACCTCGGCGTGGAGGCGCACACTCGCGGCGACCTCGACCAGGCCCGGCGGTTGTGGCGGCAGGCGGCCGAACTCGGACATGCCGGAGCCGCCTACGATCTGGGCGTACTCGGTTACCGGACACGCGAATTCGACGAGGCGCAACGCTGGTGGCGCGTGGCGGCCGAACAGGGCGACCCGCGCGCGATGGCCGGCCTCGCCGAAGTGCTGGAGCGCCAGGGCGATTCGGCCGCAGCCCGGAAATGGCGTGCCCAGGCTCAGGGGGGTTGAGCCGTCGAGAGGCCGGGCCGCCCGACGCCTCGTCGGTGCCCCGCACGGTCGCCGGGGCGGCTGGGCGTCTCAGAGAATGCCCAAGAGCTTTCCCAGGTTTCCTCCGAGCACCAAGTCACGCACCTCGCCGGGTGAGGTGACCCGTTCTACGGCTGTGCGGGCGAGCACCGGATCGCCGTAGGGAGCATCCGAGCCGAACAACGTTCGCTCCGGAATTTCGCGGATCGCCAGCCGCACCGCGAAAATGATGTTGGCTGTGGACAATTCCACATACATACTCGGTGTGTCCCGCACGAGTTCGATCGCCTCCATCCAGTTCGTCCCGCCGAGCTGGCTGACCACCAGCGGAACCGCCGGGTATCGCGCGGCGAGACGGGACAACGTGCGCAGGTCTTCGCCGGTGGTCGGGGCAAATCCGTGGACCACGACCGGCAGCCCGCCGTGGTCGTGCGCCGCGGCGAGCACGGGCTCGATCCGGGCTGCCTCACCCGCGGGAGGTGTAAGTTCCCCGATGCCGCGCAGTCCGCGTCCCACCACCTCGCGGTCGATCAGAGCCGCGATGTCCTGCTCGGGCAGGTCCACCGGTATGGAGCCGAACCCGATGAACCGGCTCGGGTGCGCGGCCAGGGTCTCATGAAGCTCTGCCCAGGCGGTGCGATATCTGTCGAGGCGGTTCTCACCGCCTGCCAGGGCGCTGTCGAGGACGCCCATCTCACGGCGTAATGATGCGAGATCGACGGCCCGTTCCGGATGCGGTCTGGTTCCGAAGAGCACAGCCCGATCCACTCCCGCGTCGTCCAGAGCGGCGAGGTGGCTTTCGACCGGGTCGTGGACATGACTGTGGGCATCGATGATCAAAAGGGTCCTCCCGGAAAGAGTGGGCCGCTGGAATGCGGCAGAGCAGGCCCACTGTTGCTCCTTGACACTGTTGGAAGGTCAAGCGCGAGAGGAAAGACGGTGCTCATCGGAGAACTGGCCAAGCGGACCGGAACCAGCGAACGCCTCCTGCGCTACTACGAACGGGTGGGGCTGCTCCGGTCCGAGCGCCGGTCCAACGGGTATCGGACCTATGACGAGAGCGCCACTACGACGGTCCTGCGGATTCGGGCGCTGCTCGCGGCCGGCCTGCCGACTCGTGTCATCCGCCGAATCCTTCCCTGCACCGACGCTGCGGCGGCGGTACTGCCCTGTCCCGGCGTCCTGGACGCGCTCCGCGCTCAGCTGCGCGTCCTCGACCAGCGGTCGGCCGAGATCAACACAGCCAGAAGCGTTTTGCTGCAGACCATCAGCACCACAGAGACCGCCGCCGCACGTGCGGCGCTACCCGAAACCCCTCAGGCGGCCGTGCCGCCGAGCTGAATTCCGAGCAGCTCACCGGCCCCCACGACCAGGGCCGCGACGGTGAGCAGGCCGAACACGACGACCCACAGCCGCGCCGGAATGCGGGTGAGCCAGGCCAGCTGATCGGCGTCGGATCCGTCGCCGCGCACCGACACCTGCCACAGTTCGAGCACCGCGCGCACGCCGCCGAACAGCAAAAACCATGTGACCACATAGCCGAAGACGCCCTGCCACACCGCAGTCCCGTACCAGGACACGGCGAAGGCGGCCCCGCCCGCGCAGATCACCGCGAGGAAGCCGAACACGTTGCGGATCACCACGATCAACACCACCAGCGCCGCGATGAGGATCCACAGCATCATCGTCTGGCGTCCGGTGCCGAGCAGGATCGCGAATCCCAGCCCCACCGCCGAGGGAGCCGGATAGCCGGCCAGGGTGGTCAGCACCATCCCGAAACCTCGTGGCTTGCCACGGGATACGGTCACTCCGGACGTGTCGGAATGCAGGCGGATACCGCTGAGGGTACGGCCTGTGCAGACCGCCACGACCGCGTGGCCGATCTCGTGGGCGATCGTCACACACGTCCGCAGTACTCGCCACACCGGCCGGTAGAGCACCACCGCCGCTGCCGCCGCTGCCGTGGCCAGCACCACCCATACCGGCGGCTGCGGGGATATCGTCGTCAATTTATCGGTTACCGACGACACCGCATCGGCCGTTCGAGACAGCTGCACCGCCGTAGGGTAGCGGTCCGTCCGATTCGGCCGGATACGACGGGGTATTCCGGCCGGTGAACGCTTAGGCTTGCGGTCGAATTGCCGGGATCGGCCCGGCACGCGGCCTCGACGAGGAGACCAGATGACATCCAGGGCCCATCGCAGCATCGCCGCGCTGTTCGGCACCATCGCAGCGACCGCGGTGACCGCGGGCCTGCTGAGTGGATGCTCGGACGTGCAGCGCGCGATCAACAAGGGTGGTGACACCCCGTGCAGCGACTATGTCAAACAGGACGCCGACACCAAGCGGGTCACGATCACCAAATTCGTGAAACAGCAGACGAACAACGATCACGAGCCCGCCGGCACCCAGGTCGACGCCACCATGGCGGCGGTGGATTTCCTGTGCGCCAACCAGCGCAACGCCGACACTCCGATCAAGAACGCGAATCTGACCGGAATCTTCTTCAACCAGTGAGTGCGCGCGGGGCCGGTCACCGGGGCACCGGTGACCTGCCCGGCCGGGCTCAGCGTCCGGGCAGGTAGCGGAAGCTACGCGCGAGCGTCATCAGCAACGCCTGCCACTTCGACTGCGGAATCCCCAGCGGCGCATCCAGATTCATTCCGCGGGTGACGACCACCGTCTGCGGTTCGGTGAACTTCAGCAGTCCGTCGGGGCCGTGGCGGCGGCCGACGCCGGAGATCCCCATTCCGCCCATCGGTGCGCCGGTGCTCCCCCACGCCGGTGCGTAACCCTCATCGACACAGACGGTTCCGGTCCGCAGCCGGGCCGCGATGGCCTGGCCCTCGGACGCGCTGCTCGCCCACACGCTGGCGTTGAGCCCGTATTCGGTGTCGTTGGCGCGGGCGATGGCCTCCTCGACATCGGCGACCGGATAGATCGAGACCAGCGGGCCGAAGGTCTCGTTGCGGCCGCATTCCATCTCGTCGGTGACCTTGCTCAATACGGTCGGCTCGAAGAACAGCGGACCCAGATCGGGGCGCGCATTGCCGCCGCCCAGAATTTCGGCGCCCTTGGACGTGGCGTCGGCGACGTGCTTGGTGACGGTCTCGAGCTGCGCCGGTGAGATCAGGCTACCGATATCGGTCGAGAAGTCGTAGGCCGCACCGAGTTTCGCGGCGCCGACCGCCTTGACGAACTTCTCGCTGAACTCCGCCGCGATCGACTGCTCGACATAGATCCGCTCGATCGAGATGCACAGCTGGCCGGCGTTGGAGAAGCATGCACGCACGGCCGCCTTGGCGACCTTGTCCAGATTCGCACCGCGGGTCACGATCATCGGGTTCTTACCGCCGAGCTCGGCGGAGAATCCGATCAGCCGCTTGCCGCACTGCTGGGCCAGTTCGCGCCCGGTGGCCGAGGAGCCGGTGAACATCAGGTAGTCGCACTGGTCGACGATCGCGGTGCCGACCACGCTGCCCGGGCCCGGAATCACTTGCAGCACATCGCGCGGCAGCCCCGCGCGCAGCAGTAACTCCACGCTCGCCAGTGACGAGTACGGCGTCTGGCTGTCGGGTTTGACGACGACCGCGTTGCCGGCCAGCAGCGCCGGGATCGCATCGCCGATCGACAGCACCATGGGATAGTTCCACGGCGCGATGACGCCGACCACGCCCTTGGGCTGGGTGCGCACCTGCGCGCGGTTCAGCACCGGGAACGCGCCCGGCACCGAATGCGGCGCCAGCAGCTTCGGCGCCACGCGCGAGAAGTAGCGGGCCGCGAACATCATGCCCAGGATTTCTTCCTGCGCCGCCCACCGGGCCTTGCCGGTTTCGGCCTGGATCACGTCCATCAGGTAGTCGCGTTCGCTGATGATCAGGTCGCGGAAGCGTTCGAGCACCGCCGCCCGTTCCTTCGGCGTGCGTTTCGCCCAGTCCGCCTGCGCGGCGCGGGCGCGGGTGAACGCGACGCTCACATCGTCGGCGGTACCCACCGGCACCTCGCCCAGCGGTCGCCCGGTGAACGTCTCGGCGATGGTTTTGTTCGCGTGGTCACGGGAACCGTCGACGGACGCGAACGCCCGCAGACGCTCGAACACCGCAGCTTCCGGTACGGGCATCGTCGCCTCCTACTTGTGAGTAATGTAACCCTCCGATACACATAATCTACCGCGCGCTGCACGGCCATATCTCCGCCCTGGGGCGGATATCGTCCGACGTCCCCGAGCCCGGCCGCTCGAGGGGTGCGCAAGGCTTCGCTCGCGCGATGGTCGTCCATGGACCGATAACGCACGGCAGCGTCGAGCAATCGAATTCCCGGGCAGGAGCGAGGCAGAATGTGCCCGGTGAGCGTGGATCTGGACATTCTGCGGTTGCTCGCCGACCACAGAGCACCGGCATTGACCGTGGTGGCGCGCTGGGCGATGGACATCGGGACCAACGGTACGGCTATGGCGGCGGTCGCTGGGGTGGGGTTGGCCGTGGTGGCCGCGAAACGCTGGTGGTGGCAAGGGATCGTGATCGCCGTGTCGGTCGTGTCGGCACAAGCGGTGGCCAGGGCCCTCAAACAGATGATCCAGCGAGCGCGACCGCCGGAAGATCTCGCGGTGGTCCAGGTCGGTGCGTTTTCGATGCCGTCGACGGTGGCCGCGATGACTGCCGCTGTCGTGGTGGCCGCCTATGCCGTCCTGCCCTGGCCGGCGGAGTACCGGCACAGGGTTGTCGCTCTGCTCGCAGTACTCCTCGTGGTGATCGGTGTCGCGATGATCTACCTCGGGGCGCATTGGCCGACCGATGTGCTGGCGGGATGGGGTGTCGGGTTCGGTGTCGGTGCCGCCGTCGTCGGTCCGACCCGCGTCTGGCGTCGCTGGGAGATCCGGCGGAAGGTTTCGGGCCGCGCGCCGTACCCACGCTGACGTGCTTCCGAGCGTTCCCCTGCCCCGCCCGCACCCCGATGCGATCATGGATCCGTT
The DNA here is from genome assembly GCF_001612635.1 of Nocardia africana NBRC 100379. Taxonomy (GTDB): domain Bacteria; phylum Actinomycetota; class Actinomycetes; order Mycobacteriales; family Mycobacteriaceae; genus Nocardia; species Nocardia africana. The sequence continues at coordinate 336,014 of NZ_BDAV01000009.1, forward strand.
CGGGGCGGCGGCGGATCGGCGACGACCGGAGGCGGATCATGGCGGCTCGGCGGGCTGATACGCGGCCCAGGCGGGTTCCGGCTGCGCCGCTGGGCGCGTGGGGTTTCGTCGTGCGGTTCGGAATCGTCAGTTTGCTCGCGGATTTCGTGTACGAAGGGGCGCGGTCGATCACCGGGCCCCTTCTCGGGTCACTGGGCGCGTCCGGATTGGTCGTGGGTGTGGTGACCGGAGTGGGCGAGGCGGCCGCGCTGGTGCTGCGGCTGGTCTCCGGCCCGCTCACCGACCGGACGCGGCGGTTCTGGGCGTGGACCATCTCCGGATATGTGCTCACCGTGGTCAGCGTCCCATTCCTGGGTGTGGCGGGGGTGTTGTGGGTGGCGGCCGCGTTGGTGATCGCCGAACGGGTGGGCAAGGCGGTGCGCAGTCCGGCCAAGGACACATTGCTCTCCCATGCCACCACGGTCACCGGGCGCGGGCGCGGCTTCGCGGTGCACGAGGCGCTCGATCAGGTCGGCGCGGTCGCCGGGCCGCTCACCGTCGCGGCGGTTCTGGCCGCGACCGACGACGATTTCACTCCGGCCCTCACCATGCTGGCGATCCCGGGTGTGGCGACGCTGCTGGTGCTGGTTCGCATCCGAATCCGCGTCCCGGACCCGGCACGATACGAACCCGCCGTGGCGCCCCGGCCGGGAATCCCGAGAGCGCCGCTGCCCCGCAGATTCTGGCTGTATTGCCTGTTCACCGCCGTCTCGATGCTGGGCGCCACCACCTACGGCGTGCTGTCGCTGCACATGGTGGCGGCCGGGGTGTTCACGGCGGCCACGGTCCCGGTGGTGTATGCCGCGGCCATGGGCGCCGATGCCGTCGCCGCGCTGGCCTCCGGCTGGCTGTACGACCGCGTGGGCGCGAAAACGCTCCTTGTGCTGCCGGTTTCGACGGCACTGGTGCCGGTCTTCGGTTTCACCGGCGGTGTGGGCGCGGTGTTCGCGGGCGCACTGCTGTGGGGTGCGACGGTCGGTGTGCAGGAGTCCACGCTGCGTGCCGTGGTGGCCGATCTGGTTCCGGGCGATCGCCGCGCCACCGCCTACGGCATCTACGCCGCAGTCCTCGGCGCCGCCACCGCCGCCGGCGGCGCGATCACCGGATTCCTCTCCGACACATCGTATTCGGCGCTGGTCGCGACCGTCGTCGTGGTCGAGTGTGCGGCCGTTGCCGTTCTCTTCGCCCTCGCCGCGCGTCGACGCCCGGCTACCGGGCGGTAACCGAACGCCCTGTCTCACAGCCGGATTCGCGTACACCTATACCTAACGCTGTTCAAACGTGTGACTTGCCACAATGTCTCGTCGGCCGTCATCTTCACCACACTCGCTAATGGGCGTCTGACCTGCCAACTCATAGCAGGTGAGGAAAGTCAATGCGGGTCTCGCTCAGCGGTATCCGGCCTGAAGTTTGAAACATCCCCCGTTATGTTGTGCCGATGTTGAGAGCGAGGCTCGGTATCCGGACCCGCATTCTGGCCATCGCAGTGATTCCGAGCTTGACGTTGCTCGGAATCGGTGTGGGCACAGCGGGTTATCTGGTACGGGAGGGGCAACACGCCAAGGACTGGGCATCGATCCTGGGCAATGCCAATGTGCACACTCGCGAGATGATCGCCGCGGTCGAACAGGAGCGGATGCTGTCGCTGTGGCATCTGGCCGGTGAGCACGGCGACCCGGCCGCGCTCGGCGCGGCGCGCACACGAGTGGACAATGCCCTGCAGGCCCTGGCCGCCACCGAGAACAAACTGATGACCAGCGGTTCGAATCCGATGGGTGACGACACCGGCGGATTCGAAACCCTCAAGAAGCAACTTCCGGCCATTCGCGGCGGGATCGATGCGGGCGCGCTGCCGATTCCCGAAACCTACGCCATCTACAACCGCATTCTGGATGCCGTCGTCGTCGGCACCAATCTCACCATCCCGACCGCACCCGATGCCGCCGTCGCCCAGCAGTTGGCCGGCGGTCTGCGCACGCTGCACGCGATGGAGGGCATGTCGCGTAGCGCCGCGCTGACCGCGGCCGAACTCAACGGCCAGATCCTGGCCGGCCAGATGCGCGACGACTACCGCAACCTGGTGGGCTACTACCGCACCGAACTCCCCCAGCTCGCCGCGGACCTCACCGGCCCCCCGGCGGACAAGATCAAAACGGTCATCGCCTCCCCGGCCTGGCAGCAGCTGGCCGCGATGGAGGACTACCTCATCCATCCGCCGGCGCCGAACAAGAACGGCGAATTGCCGCCCCCGCCGATGAGTTTCGCCGACTGGCGCACCTCGGCCGAACAACTCGGCGACCAACTGCTCGCCGCTTGGCAGTATCAGAACGACCATGCCAACCAGACCGCCGTCGACGACGGCGACCGCACCGCGACCAATTCGCTGTGGGCAGGCGCCGGCGTGCTGGCGATCGCGATCATCGCCTTCCTGCTGTCGCTGTGGCTGGCGAACCGGTTGATCGGGCGGCTCAAGCGCCTGCGCACCGAAACCCTCGCGCTGGCCGAGGTCCGCCTGCCCGAAACGATGCGCCGCCTCAGCGAGGGCGAGAACGTCGATCCCGAAATCGAGGCGGCCAGGCTGGACTTCGGTCACGACGAGATCGGTTCGGTGGCCAACGCGTTCAACCGCGCCCACACCGCGGCCGTCGCCGCCGCGGTCACCGAGGCGCGCACCCGCGAGGGCGTACGCGCGGTATTCCTCAACATCGCGCACCGCAGCCAGATCGTGGTGCACCGCCAGCTCGAGATTCTCGACGAAGCCGAACAGCGCCAGGAGGATCCGGCTCTGCTCGAGACCTTCTTCCGCCTCGACCACCTGGCCACTCGCGAACGCCGCAATGCCGAGAATCTGATCATCCTCGGTGGCGGCGAACCCGGCCGGCAGTGGCGGCGCCCGGTGCCGCTGGTCGAACTGGTACGCAGCGCGATCGGTGAAACCCTCGACTACGCGCGGGTTCGCGCGCATCGGATGCCGCAGGTGTTCATCGTCGGCAACGTGGTCGCCGACCTCATCCACCTGCTCGCGGAGCTGGTCGACAACGCCACCTCCTTCTCCCCGCCGCAATCACGGGTCGAGGTGAACAGCAACGTGGTCGGCAAGGGTGTGGCGATCGAGATCAGCGATCAGGGCATGGGCATGCCCGCCGACGAACTCGAACGCGCCAACGAGATGCTGCGCAACCCACCGGATTTCGGTGTGGCGACCCTGTCGGCCAATTCGCGCCTGGGCCTGTTCGTGGTGGCCCAGCTGGGCGCTCGCCACGGCATCACGGTGCGGTTGTCGGAATCCGACTACGGCGGCATCCGCGCCATCGTGCTGGTGCCGACCGCCGTCGTGGCCGCCGACGCGCCGCTGGCCGACCATCTGCCCGAACGGTTCGCCGGTCGCCGCCCCGAGCCCGCGATGACCGGTGAGATGCCGGCGATCTCCGCGGCCGAACCGACCTCGGCGGCAACGTCGCTGGCGACGCTGTCGCCACCGCAACCGCAGGCCTGGTCCGATTACCCGCGCACCGACAGCGCGCCGCGCACCGACGACCGGACCTGGGCCGACACCTCGACCCGGCACGAGGTTCCGCCGCGCCACGAAATGCCCGCGACGCCGACCGACCAACCGGCGCGACGCAGTCCGCAGCGCCCGTCCTACACTGGCAGCGATGCTCGCCCACCGTTGCCCCGCCGTCGCCGACAGGCCAGTCTGGCACCGGAATTGGCGCACGACCCCCAACCCGACGCGGCGTCCCCGCAGCGGCCGCGTTCGGCGGAACAGGCACGAGACCTGATGTCCGCCATCGAGAACGGAACCAGGCAGGGGCGGCGATCGCAGCCCGGCCCCACTCCGGACGAACAGGAAGGCGAAGGTGACTTCTTCCAACGCAGGTGATCTGAACTGGCTGCTCGACGATCTGGTCGATCGCCTGGCCGGGGTGCGCTACGCGGTGGTGCATTCCACCGACGGGCTGCTGCTGGGCCGCTCCACGTCGATGAGCCGGGAAGACGCCGAACACTTCGGCGCCATGTCGGCCACGCTGTACGGGCTGGCGCGCAGCGCCGGAAACCGGTTCGACGGAGGCGGCGTACGCCAGGCCGTCATCGAACTCGACCGTGCGGTACTGTTCGTCACCGCGGCCGGTGACAACGCATGTATCGCATTGCAGGCCAACGAGAACGCGAATCTGGGTATGGTGGCCTACGAAATGAATCTGACCGTGCAGCGAGTCGGTGGTTACCTGTCCACCGATCCGCGTAACGGTCTGGCCGAGCACGTGGAGCATAGATTGTCATGACGCGCTTCGGTCAACCGTGGTTCGACGATGCGGCCGGCCCTCTGGTCCGACCGTACGCCGTGACGCGGGGCCGCACCGTGGGGGCGGGACACGATCTGGACATGCTCACACTGGTGGTGACCGTGTCACCGGGTCCGCCGCTGCGGCGCGTCGAACCCGAATACGCGGAAATCGTTCGGCTGTGCCGGACTCCGCAATCGGTGGCCGAGGTCTCGGCGAGACTCAAGCTACCGTTGGCGGTGACCAAGATCCTCGTCGGTGATCTGATCGGCGAGGGTCTGCTGAATTTCCGGGCCCCCGCCCGGACCGACACCGATACCGGCGGGACCGGCGAACTGAACATTTTGCGAGCAGTACTCGATGGAATCCGAAAGCTGTAGAACACCGTGCCTGATATTTCGTCCTCGGCCGACCTGGCTGCCTCGGTCAAAATCCTCGTAGCCGGCGGTTTCGGCGTCGGGAAGACCACGATGGTGTCCTCGATCAGCGAGATCACGCCGCTGCGCACCGAGGAACTGATCACCGAATTGTCCACCGGCATCGATGATCTGTCGGGCGTGGAGGGCAAGACCACCACCACCGTGGCGCTGGACTTCGGTCGCATCACCATCGACCAGAACCTGGTGCTGTACCTGTTCGGCACGCCCGGCCAGGACAGATTCTGGTTCCTGTGGGACGAATTGGCGCGCGGCGCGCTCGGAGCGGTGGTCATCGCCGACACCCGCCGGCTGGAGAACTCCTTCGCCGCCATCGACTTCTTCGAGCGGCGCGGACTCTCGTTCGCGGTCGCGGTGAACTGCTTCGACAACGCCCCGGTCTACACCACCGAGGAGGTGCGCGACGCACTCGATCTCGACGCCCACATTCCCGTGGTGCTCTGCGATGCGCGCGACCGCAGCTCCTGTAAGACGGTGCTGATGACGCTGGTCGAACATCTCATCGCGCGGGCCACCAGCTCGGTGGCCTGAACGCACCGAGCATCGGATCGGCGCGGCCGCTCAGCGGGCGGCCGCGACCGGATCCAGCTCGGCGAAGCTGCCGACCCACCGATGCGGCGGCCGCGGCGAATTCGGCTCCCCGGCGCGGGTGACGCCGACCGCCTGCCAGCCCGCGGCCACCGCGGCATCCAATTCGCCGGGATGGTCGGACAGGAACAGAATCTCCCCCGCCGGTACACCGATCTCGGCCGCGATGCGGTGATAGGACTGCTCCTCCCGCTTCGGGCCGGCATTGGCCAGATCGAACCAGCCGCTGATCAGCGAGGCCAGCTCGCCCCCGCGCGCATACGCGAACCAATCCTGTTGATTGCGTACCGAACCCGACGAATACACCCACAGCGTGATTCCCGCGCCGTGCCAGGCACGCAGCGCCACGGGCGCGTCGGGGAAGAACTCGCCGAACAGGGCACCCTCGCGGAATCCCCGAGCACAGATCACCCCCTGGGCGGTTTTCAGCGGCGCCGCCTTGACGTCGGAATCCAGCCAGCCGCGCAATATCCCGGCGATCTCGTCGAGGTCGGCGTCGGGACGCCCGGCCAGTTCCCGCGTCTGCTCGATCACCGTGTCCGCCGCGCCGTCCGGGTCGTCCGCCAGCCACTGCGGCAACCGGCGGCGGGTGTAGCCGTACAGATCTTCGCGGACCGAGCTGGTGGGGCTGGTGGTGCCTTCGATATCCACGACGATCGCCCGGATCGGCCCGGTCCGACCGTCGTCTCGATGGTCGCCGCTCATGCGGCGACCAGTTCGTCGAGCGTCGGAAAGCCCTGCGCGATGGGATCGCCGGTGAAATCGCCGATCCAGCCGTCGGCCTCTTCGAAGAACCGGATCGCCACGAAGTCCGGGCGGGTTCCCATATCGAACCAGTGTCGCGTTCCCGCGGGCACCGACACCAGATCACCGCCCTCGCAGACCACCGCGACGACCTCCGGTTCCAGGTGCAGGTAGAAGCAGCCGCGACCGGAGACGAAGAAGCGCACCTCGTCCTCGGCGTGGCGATGTTCGGACAGGAACTTCTGCCGCGCCGCGTGCGCCTGGTCGGGCCACTGCGGATCGCTGTCGTCGGGATGCAACCGGGCCAGATCGATATGGCGGTAGCGGCCGTCGGCGTTGAGTTCGCCGATGCGATCCTTGTAGTGGCCGAGGATCTCCTCGGACGCGATGTCGGCGGTCACGGCCTGCGCGGGCCAGCGGTCGAAAACGATTCCGCGCGCGGCCAGTTCGGCCGCGATGCGGTCCGGGTCGGTGGTGTGCAGACGCACGTCGGCCGGATCGGTATCGGCCGCGATATGCAACAGGGTCATTGCGGTTGCTCCTCGAGAATGCGGTCGGTGGAGATGTCGCGGCGCCCGGTGAGCGACACCAGTTCACACAGAGCCTCCAGGCATTCCGCGCGGTCGCGGGCTTGGGCGAGATCGCTGCCCCACGCGGTGATGCCGTGCCCGGCGATGAACAGCACCGGCGGGGCCGCCGGATGCGCACGCAGATACTGTTCGATCTCCGCGCCGATGCGCGACACGTCGGCATGATTGGAAAAGACCGGGACGTCGATGGTGTCGCCGGAGCGCAGACCCTTGATCAGCTCGAAACCGGTGAATCGCAGCGGATTCGGGGCGCCGACGGAGGCCGCGGTGGCTCGCGGTGAGTGCACGTGCACCACCGCCGCGGCCTCGGTCGTGCGGTAGATCGCGGTGTGGATCGCGGTCTCGGCGGAGGGACGGCGGTCCCCGGCAATCGGTTCGGAGTTCTCGATCCGCACGCGGACCATATCGGCGGCGGTCAGCTCACCTTTGGACAGGCCGCTGCCGGTGACGACTGCGAAGGAACCCGAGGCCGCCGCGCCGGTGTCCGATGCCGCCCCGGCGGCGCCGTCACGGACGGAGATGTTGCCGGCGGTACCCGGCATCCAGCCGCGGGCGTAGAGGTCACGCGCCAGGTTTGCGATCGCGGCGGCGTTCGGCGAATCGGCGGGATCCTGGGCACCGGAATCGGCGGCGGCCGGATCGGCGGCGACGATCGCTTGCGCCGCACCCGGATTCGCTTCGTCGACCAAGCCGTTCTCGGTGACCACGGCGGTCACCAGTTCGGGTGGCGTCACATCGAAGGCCGGGTTGAACACCGCGGTGCCCTCGGGGGCGGCCGCATAGTCCCCGACATGAGTGATCTCGGCCGACCCGCGCTGCTCGACGACGATATCGGCGCCGGTCGCGGTCGCCGCGTCACGGGTGGATTCGGGTGCCACCACGATGAACGGGATGCCGTGATGGCGGGCGGCCAGTGCCAGCCCGTAGGTGCCGATCTTGTTGGCCACCGAGCCGTCGGCGGTGATGCGGTCCGCACCGACGATCACGCAATCCACCTGCCCGGTCGCCATCGCCCAGGCGGCGGCGGAGTCGACCGTGAGCCGATGCGGAATGCCCGCCTCGGCCAGTTCCCACGTGGTCAGGCGCGCGCCCTGCAGCAGCGGGCGGGTTTCGTCGACCAGGACGCTGTCGATCACGCCGCGAGCGTGCAGGACGCGCAGCGCCCCGATCGCCGTGCCGAATGCGGTGGTGGCCAAGCGACCGGTGTTGCAGTGGGTGAGCATCCGCAGTGGGCGATCCGGGCACAACCGCTGCACCAGGTCGGCGGCGTGTTCGGCGGCGGCCCGGTTGACCCGGCCGTCCTCGGCGAGCAGTGCCTGCGCCTCGGCGAGAACCCCCTCGGCGCCGCCGTCGGCGAATTTCGCCAGCGCTCGTCGCACGCCCCAGGACAGGTTCACCGCGGTGGGCCGGGCGGCCTCGATGCGGGCGGCCTCGGCTTCGATCCGCGCGGGGTCGCCGGGATGGGCGAGCGCGGCGAGTGCGACTCCGAAGGCCCCGGTCACGCCGATCGCGGGGGCGCCGCGCACGGCCAGGGTGGCGATCGCGTCGATCACCTGGTCGACCGTCGTCAGCCGCAGCGTGCGCACCTCGTGCGGCAGCGCGCGCTGATCGATCGTCACCACGGCGCCGTCGACCCACGTGATCGAACTTTCACCCATTCCGCACCCAACCCTCACCACTCGACCCGTCCACCTCTCAAACGTAGCGAATCAGAGGCCATCGGCCCGCACCAGGTTTACCCTCGCCCGGATCCGATCCGGCGTCTGCGGCTGCCGGTCGTGAGCACCCCGAAAACGGCAGCGTGTGCAAACATGCACCGCGTGCGTGGCGGCGGGCGTGGGCCCGGCTCCGCCGGGGCGCTCGTCGCGATCCCGCATCTGCGCGCAGCGGGTGGCCGTCGGCATCCGCGGGTGCACACCGCAGTGATCGCGCCGCCGACGCGGAGACAACGTTTGCAGGACAGCTCGGCACCATCCGCCGGTGTAGCCACGCAGCGTTGTCGACGCGCCGACCTCACCGGCCCGTTGTGACAGCAGTCGACGCCACGGACCGATGCGCCCGCAAAGCCCGTTCGCCGATGCTCGCTCGAAGACGCTGCCGGTCACGGTTTTCCGTGACCGTATGGGTGAAATGTCCTGTCGTTACTGCTGTTCGGAGGCGGTTTTCCACAGTCGGCGTGTCATCCACAACGATCGGTGGACAAGCGTGAACAGCGGTTGTTCCACATCGCCGGAACACCCGTGGACGGAAGACCTCAGGCGCGTCCGAATGCGAGTGTGACGTTGTGTCCTCCGAAGCCGAAGGAATTGCTCAACGCCTGTGAGATTCGCTGTGGACGGGCGACACCGTGCACGATGTCGAGTTCCACACCGGGGTCCGGATTGTCGAAATTCAGTGTGGGAGGCACGGTCTGGTCGCGCAGTGTGCACAGGGTGAGGATGGCCTCGAGCGCGCCCACCGCGCCGATGGAATGGCCGAGCGCGGATTTCGGCGCGTACACCGAGGCGTGCTTGACCACGGCCGCAATGGCATTGGCCTCCGAGGCATCACCGATCGGTGTCGAGGTGGCGTGCGCGTCGATGTGGTCGATATCGGCGGCGGTCAGATCCGCGGCGGCGATGGCCTTGCGCATCGCCCGCGCCGCGCCCGCACCGTCGGGGTCCGTGCCGGTGATGTGGTAGCCGTCGGAAGTGATTCCCGCGCCGAGAATTCGGCCGTGCACGGTGGCGCCGCGGGCCCGGGCGAACTCCTCCGATTCCAGAACCAGCAGCGCACCCGCCTCGCCGAACACGAAACCGTCACGATCGCGGTCGAAAGGCCGTGAGGCCAGGCCGGGTTCGTCGTTGCGGGTGCTCATCGCCCGCATCATGGCGAAGCTGGCGATCGGAATCGCCTCGATATATCCCTCCACGCCACCGGCGATCACCACGTCGGCCTCCCCCGTGCGGATCAGCCGCCACGCGTGCGCGATCGCTTCGGCACCCGACGAACACGCCGAGGTCGGCGCGTAAACGCCCGCCTTCGCGCCGAATTCGAGGCCTACCCGGGCGGCCGGCCCGTTCGGCATCACCATCGGAACCGTCAGCGGCGGCACCTTGCGATACCCGCCCTCGCGCATCGCGTCGACCGCTGTGAGAAAGGCGTCACCGCCGCCGAGTCCGGTGCCGACCGCCACCGCGAGGCGTTCGGCATCGACCTCCGGTGTCCCCGCCTGCGACCAGACCTGGCGGCCCAGCACCAGCGCCAGCTGCTGCACATAGGAGTGCCGGCGCTGTTCGATGCGGGTCAGATGAGCGCCCGGATGTTCGGTCAGCCGCCCGCCGATCCGCACGGGCAGGTTGTAGCGGGTCACGAACTCGTCGGTGAGCGGTCCGATCCCGCTCTTGCCCGCCAGCAGCGCCGACCAGGTGCTGTCGAGGTCGGGGCCGAGGCAGGTGGTGGCGGCCATCGCGGTCACGACGACATTCCGCGACGTTTGTGTAGCAGTCGGTACACTCATGCGGATATGGATACCCGTAGCGACCGCTACAGTCAACATGTGCCTCGACCACTCGACCAGGCCCGGCGCGCGGAATTGCTCGCCGGGGTGATCGCCTATATCGGCGAATACGGGTTGACCGAACTGTCGCTGCGTCCGCTGGCGGAATACCTCGGAACCAGCTCGCGCATGTTGATCCACTATTTCGGGACCAAGGAGCAGATGCTGATCGCGGCGCTCGAGACCCAGCGCCCCGACATCGCGGGCATGTTCGCCGACGTGCCGGACCTGCCGGCCCTGCGGCGTCGTCTCATCGAATCGTTCAGCGTCAACATCACGACGGAATGGGTGTCCAGCACGCGGGTGCTGTTGCAGGTGATGGGGGTGGCCGCGGTGCCCGGCAGCCCGTTCCGGTCCTACGGCGAGGACGCCGTGCACGTCCTGGTCACCGCACTCACCGACGTGCTGAGCGGCTTCGACCCCACCGTCGCCGATCCGGAATCGACGGCCACTCTGCTCGTTTCGGGTGTGCGCGGGTTGTTGCAGGATCGGTTCGTCACCGGTGACACCGCCCGCGTGTCACGCGCGGCGCGGTTGCTGATCACCCAGTCGCTCACGCTGCCCGAACCCGGCGCCGGCCGATGAGCGGGCCCGCGGTATCGCTGATGGAACAAGTTTCAGTATTGTTGCCGCCATGGCTTTCGTGATCGATGACACCGTGGAGATCGACGCACCCGCCGAGGTGGTGTGGAAGGTGCTGACCGACCTGGGCAGCTACGGTGAATGGAATCCGTTCGTCGCCGAATGCCGCAGCACGCTCGAACCCGGCGATCCGATCGAGATGCACGTGCGGTTGGGTTCGCCGAAGCCGCGCAAGCAGGTCGAATACATCCGGACCCACACGCCCGGAACCGAATTCAGCTACAGCATGAAGCCGGTACCGCTGGGCATCCTGCACAGCCTGCGGTCGCATACCGTGACGCCACTCGACACCGGCCGCACCCGGTACCGGTCGCATTTCGAGCTCGGCGGCCTGCTGCGGCCGGTCGTGACGCTGGCGCTCGGCACGGCACTGCGGTCCGGCTTCGGCGGCATGACCGCCGCGGTCAAGGAGCGCGCGGAATCGCTGCGCTGAGCACCGCGGGCGGTCGAATCCTCGCGCCGGGCGCTCAGGCCTCGAACGGGATCACATTGCCCGCGGCGTCGCGGCGGCCACGACCGGCGTCGATCGCGCTGGCGAGTTCGGCGACGTCGGCCCAGGTGCGGGCGGGTTCGCCATCGAGATTGCCGATGTGATACCAGGTTTCGGTATCCCGATAGCGAACCAGCCCCCTGCCCTGCTCGTCGACGGTGACATCGAGTTCGCCGGACACCGTCCCTTCCTCGTCGGTCATGACGGCGGCCTTACCGGTGATTTCGATGATGTCGCCTATGTGAACTCTCCTCGGTGGAGGCAGTCGTCGACCGCGGTGCGCAATGCGGTCTGTTCCGCCGTGTCGATGGTCAAACCGTATTTTACCTTGATGCGTATGTAGCGCTGAACGTACTCGCAGCGGAACACGCCGGGCGGCAGATAATTCGCCGCATCCTGGTCACCCTTGGACCGGTTGGCCGACGGGTCGGAGGCGACCAGATTGATCGCGTCGTTGGCGATATTGCGGCGGGTATCGGTGTCGAGGGATTGCGCGCCGGAACGCCAGGCCTCGGCCAGCGGCACGATATGTTCGGCGTCGACTCCGGCGGGGTCGGTGATCCATTTGTAGGGCTTGAGTTTTCCGGTCTTGGCGTCGAGTACGCCGTAACGGTCGCGCCAGCCGCCGTCCTTGCCGAGCGTCAGTTTGCAGGTCGCGGCGTCGAGTGTCACCGAGCCGGTGGCGTCGCGCAGCATCATCACGTCGCGGGTGGTGCATTTCGCGTACTGGGCAAATTTGTCGCCGAAACCGTGTTCGGGAGTGTTCTGATCCCAGTGCGGGAATTGTTCGCGGCTGTACCCGGTCATCGGCGCTTCCGGAGCGACCACGAGTTTGCCCAGCAGGGCATTGACTTCTTTACCGGAAAAGGTCGCGGCGGCAGCGGAATCGGGTTTCGGATCGTTCTTCTTGCCGGCTTCGTCGATGAAGCTGTACACCACCGCCAGCACGATGGCGAGAACGACGGGCGCCACGATCGCGACCAGCCGGCGCATACCGGGAGAGGATGTCTTCACCACCGCGCCCCGATCGTGTCGCCGGGCACGCACCGGGGTCCGCGGACTGCCCGGGACCGGAATGCCGTGCCGTCGAGCGCAATCCGAGCAAACTTCCGGACGGTGGGGTACTGATCAACTTGCCGGCCGCATTCGGGCCGTTCACCATATGTACTTCTCATCGCGGATACAGAGTGTCAACCGGCACCGGCAAACCGCAAGTGCACCAGTTGCTTCCGTAGCCGCTTCGATACCTGGAAAGAACTGTCCGGCAGGGCGTGGCGGCCCTGCCGGACCGGCATTGTCAGCTGTTGAGCTTGTTCAGCCGCTCGCAGGCCTCGAGGTACTCCTCCATCAGGCGCTGCATGACGTCGGAGGTCCGCTCGACCTTGTTCATCATGCCGACGACCTGGCCGACGGGGTTGAAGTTGACGTCCTTGGCCGCTTCGGGATAGCGGTGGCCGCGCTTGACGCCGTCGAGGGCGACCATCATCTGCAGCGGCATGCCCAGCGGATCCGGGGTGTCCGGCCGCTCCCACGCCTCGGTCCAGTCGTTGCGCAGCATGCGAGCCGGCTTACCCGTCCACGCCCGCGACCGCACGGTGTCGTGGCTGGTGGCATCGATGTAGGTCTGCATCTGCGCGGGCGGCACATTGGCCTCCTCGACGGTCAGCCAGATCGAGCCGGTCCACGCACCCGCGGCGCCCATCGCCATGGCGGCGGCGACCTGGCGGCCGTTGCCGATACCACCGGCGGCGAGCACCGGCAGATCGCCGACGGCGTCGATCACCTGCGGCCACAACACCAGCGAGGAGATCTCACCGCAGTGGCCGCCGCCCTCGGTGCCCTGGCAGACGACGAAATCCAGGCCGGCCCGCTTGTGGTTGAGCGCATGCTTGACCGAGCCGCACAGCGCGCCGATCAAACGGCCGGAATCCTGGACCTTCTTGATGATGTCGTCGGGCGGGGTGCCGAGCGCGTTGGCGACCAGCTTCGCCTTGGGGTGCTTCAGGATGACGTCGACCTGCGGACCGGCCGTGGTGGCGGTCCAGCCCAGCAGCTGCTCGTGATGTTCGCCCTCGGGCAGTTTCGGGACGCCGTGGTCGGCGAGGATCTTCTCGGCGAAATCGCGGTGGCCCTGCGGAACCAGTTTGGCCAGTTCGGCTTCCAACTGCGCGGGACTCAGTCCGTCGATGCCCTTGCCCTCGTACTTGGACGGGATGACGAGGTCGACGCCGTACACGCCGTGCACATGTTCATCGAGCCAGGCCAGTTCGACCTCCAGCTCCTCGGCGGTGAAACCGACCGCACCCAGGACGCCGAGCCCGCCGGCGTTGCTCACCGCGGCGGCCACGTCGCGGCAATGGGTGAAAGCGAAGATGGGGACATCGATGCCCAGTCGTTCGCAGATCTCGGTATGCATGGCGGGGTGACTCCTCTGGTCTTCCGGCGCTGGAACTTCGCCACAACACTAGAACACGTTTCATATTCAGACTAGTGACTCATCGGTCAGGAATCGAGAGTTGAGCCGAAATTGCCGGTGGATGGCGGTCGCACGCCATTGTCGAGGAGGGTGTCCTCGCCCCGTTGTCCCCATTCAGCGTGGGCAACATGTTCTAGTTGGGGGTCGATCGACCGCTCCGCCGCGCCCGCGGCATCCGGACGGGCGGAGACTTTTGCCGACCGTCCGGTTCCACGTGCGTCGCCCGCGGACGTGGAATGCTCGTGCCATGGATGTGATCGGGCCGGGGGTGTGCCGGTGACCTACGAATCGGAATTGGATCCGGCCGCGGTGGAAATCGGTGGATTCTTCCCGCACCCGCCGGCGCTGCTGTGGCGGGCGCTGACCGAACCGGATCTGGTCGAACGCTGGCTGATGCGGTCGATCGGGCTCGAACCGGTGGTGGGCACGCATTTCATCTTCGCCGTCCCGACCGAGCCGAGCGCGGAGATCGCGTGTGAGGTGCTGGCGGCCCGCACGGGTGAACAACTGACCTACACCTGGATCGACCTGCGGGCGAAATTTCCGGCCCGATGGGTGGTCGACTGGGTACTCGAGGCACAGGGGCGCGGAACGCGAGTGTTGTTGACCCAGACCGGTTTCGATATCGGCGATCGGCGGCAGAAGATGGCCCGCAACGCGATGGAGCGGGGGTGGCGGGGCACCTTGAACCGCCTGCACGAGGTGCTCGACGAGATCGACTCCTGACCCGCCCGGGGCGTGTGCTCGTTCGAACAATCAGCGCCGCGGCGCGGGCTCCATGTGCACCACCTTGGTGGTGGTCATCTCATCGAGAAGTTCGGGACCGTAGCCGAATCCGGTGCCCGAGGTGCCGCGCGGTTGCGCCGCGCCGCCGGGAGCGCCACCGAAGACCGCGTTGATCTTCACCGTGCCCACCGGCAGTGTGCGCCACGCCTGCTGCATATGTTCCATCGAGTCGGTGAGCACCGTCGCCGCCAAGCCGTAATCGTCGCGGCAGGCCGCCTCGAGGCCCGTCGCGAAATCCGCGACCACCTGGACGGGTGCGATCGGCCCGAAGGTCTCCTCGCGGACCACGCGCATTCCGGGCCGGCAGTCGGTGAGCACCGTCGCCGGGTACGTCGTGCCGGGGCCCTCGGGAATCCGACCGCCCACCAGCGCTTTCGCGCCGGCAGCGAGCGCCTCCCGCACCTGGGCGTGCACCTGCGTGCGCAGCCGCTCGTCGACCAGCGGCTGCGGATCGAGATTCCATCGCCGCGCCTGTTCGCACAGTGCCGACACGAACTGCTCGGCGATATCGCGATGCACGTAGATCCGCTCCACGGAGACGCAGATCTGGCCGGCATTGGCGAAGGCACCCAGTGCGGCCTGCTCGGCGGCCCATACCGGGTCCACATCGGCGTCGACGATCAGCGGATCGTTTCCGCCGTTCTCCAACAGCACTTTCGCCCCCGTGCGCGCACCGGCCGCGGCGATGGTGCGCCCGGTGGCGGTGCCGCCGACGTGGGCCACCACATCCACGCCGGGCAGCCCGGCCAGTGCCGCGCCCACCCGGCCGTCACCGCGCACGGTCTGCAATACGCCGTCGGGGCAGTGCGTCGCGAGCAGTCGCCCGAACCACTCACCGGTGCGCGGACAGCGTTCACTGGGCTTGTGCACCACCGCGTTTCCGGTGGCGAGAGCGGCACCGACCAGCCCCGCCGCGATGGCGACCGGATCGTTCCACGGCGTCAGGGCGACCACCACGCCGCGCGGCTGCGCGATCATGAAATCCGTTGCGTCCCAACTGCCTTGCAGGGTGTGGCCGCGATGGACCGGCCCCAGTTCGGCGTACTGGTCGAGCGTACCGGCGCCGGCCAGCACCCCCTCCCGCCCCGAGGCCGCCGGGCGGCCGGTCTCCGCTTCGAGTGTGGCGGCGAGTTCGTCCGCATGCTCGCGCAATGCGGCCGCCCCGGAGCGCAGCGCCTCGGCTCTGCTCGCCGCGGGCGTGCGGGCCCAGCCCGACTGCGCGGCGTGCGCGGCGCCCACGATGGTCATCAGGTCCAGGTTTCCCGTCACCGACTCGGCCTCGATGCGGGTCGCGTTGTCGATCTCGGTCATGGGCGTGGAGTACCCCGGCGTTCTGCGGCAAACTTCTCCGGCGGACATTGCCGCCCGGCAGTGCGGCGCGAGGGGCGGTTCAGTTGCCGTTCGCGGCCGAGCGCAGCAGGCGCAGCACGGCCCGCTCCACGATCGCGCGGCCGTCGTCCTCGGTGGGAGCGCTCCGCGCCCGCCGCGATGCCGCCGCGATGGTCCGGCCCTGCTCCCACGCCTCGATCACGCGCGGATCGACATAGGAGTTACGGGCCACGGTCGGGGTGTTGCCCAATGCCTCTGCCACCTCGGTCATCACCTGCCGCACGGCGCTGCTGCGGCGCCGCTGCGAATTCGGGCATTCGGTGGCAGCCAAGCCGGCCGCGGCCAGCACCGTGGCCTGCCAGGTGCGAAAATCCTTCGCGCTGTGCTCGTCTCCGACCAGCGCCTTGAACCGGGCATTGATGTCACCGGAATGCAACTCGCTCAATTGCCGGCTTTCGCGATAGACCAGTAGCCGGCCGCTGGGACTGCGATTGCGCCGCAGCGACCGTACGGCCCGCGCGAGATCCGGTTCGACGATGCGCACCTGCCGGCGGATTCCGCCTTTGGCCACATAGTCGAACCGCATCTGCTCCCCCGAGACCCGGACCTGTTCGCGCAAGAGCGTGGCCACCCCGCGAGTGCCGTTCTCCTCCGCGTATGCCTCACCGCCGATGCGGAAGACGCCACGGTCGAGCAGTCCGATCGCCACAGCCTCCACGCGGCGCCGATCCAAGCCGGAACGCTGCAGATCGGCGCCGACCTGCTCGCGCAGACTCGGTAGCTGTGCCGCCACCTCGAGCATACGGTCGAACTTCTCCTCGTCGCGTTCTCGCCGCCACTGTTGGTGATAGAGATACTGCCGCCGCCCCGCCGCATCCACCCCGACCGCTTGAATGTGTCCCTGGGCATGCGGGCAGATCCACACCTTCCGCCAGGCCGGCGGGATCACCAGGTCGTCGATGCGTTGTGTCACTTCGGGATCCGTGATCGAGACACCGTTCTCGTCGACATAGGAGAACCCTCTGCCGCGCCGCGCCCGGCGTATTCCCGCGCCGTACGGCGTGCTGCGCCGCAACCGCATCACGTCACTCCTCTCGTCCCGCGCATCGCGTGATACCCGCGCGGGACGCGATCATGCGATGTCGGTGGAACCGCGATCGTCGCCGCGGTCGGCCGGTGGCTCGTGTTCGAGCGTGCGGACCAGGGCCGCGGCGAGCAGAGCGACCGTCCGATCGTCGTCGTGTATCAAGGGCCGCAACGTATTCAGCGCGAGCGAGCCGGGTAGCTCGGCCAGCGCCTGGGTGAGCCGCAGCCGCACCGGCGAACCCGGCGGGTGTGCGGCCAACTCCCGGGCCAGCGCACCCAGGATGCGATCCGCCCATTTCGCGTCCCGGGCCAGCGATCCCAGGAGCTCGGCCGCCTCGACATCGTTCGGGCCCTCGATCACGGTGGCGACGAGTTCCGGGACCGCGCGGGTCTGTCCGCGCGCGCCGAGAGCGAGTGCGGAGATCCTCCGGACGGTCGCGTCCGCGTCGGTGAGCGCGTCCAGCAGCACAGCGGTGGACTCCTGCCCGGAGATCTCGGCGAGCGCCGACGCCGCCCGCCGCCGGACCTCGACATCGGCGGAGTCCAGGCCGGAAGCCACGTTCAGCACTCCATCCGCTCCGGCCCGCGCGAGAGCCCACCGCAGTGCTCCCGCGACATAGGGATCGGATTCGGTGAGCACCGCCTCGGCCAGCAACTCGGCCGGCATATCCTCGGCCGGAGCGAGGACGGCCTGCTGTCGCCGGGCGGCATCGGACGACCCCAGCCCGCGCAGGAGTTCGACGATGCGCAGGGCGTCCTGCCATCCGGAGGGTTCGGCCGCCTCGACCGCACGCAGCCGTTCGAGCAGCTCCCGGTCCCGGTTCAGCCGTTCCTCGGTCGCTCGCACGAGGTCGCCGACCAGGGCGGACGGCGTGAAGCCGGGATCGTCGAGGGCGCGCCCGATCTGGGTCAGTGACAGGCCCAGCGACCGCAGACCTTCGACATGGAAGATCCGCCGGATGTCCTGGACGGAGTACTCCCGGTAGCCGCCGATGGTGCGGCCGGTCGGCCGCACCAGCCCGAGGGAGTCGTAGTGCCGCAGCATGCGGGCGCTCACTCCCGAGTAACGGGCCACCTCGCCGATCAGCACGCGGTCGACTCCTCTCGCTCCGGTCCGAGCGCACGAATCCGTCTGGCGTCGTCGATCGCGAGGTCGAAACCGGCGTCCGGATCACGCAGCAGGATTTCGGTGGCGCGCGCATGTGCCCGGACCACCGGATCCGGGTTCGCCTTCGCCGACCGCAGGACCGGCTCGATGATCTCGCCCAAGGCGACCAGGGCGCGGCTCACACTCAGCCGCACCTCGCGGTTACCGCGGCCGAACTGGGTGGCCAGTGTCTCGGCCAGGGCTTGCTTGTCGGCGTCGGGCACCAGGACGACGGCGGCGCGCCACGCGCTGCGTGCGACGTCGTCGTCGGCATCCATCAGCAACGACCGGGTGATCGCGGGCCAAGCGCTGCGGTCCCCGATCTTCGACAGGGTGTGCAGCGCCTGGCTGCGCGCCTGGGGACGGTCCGAACCCAGTTGCGCACGCAATTTCGGAACCGTGACCGCGGCCGGAATCCGGGTGAGCGCCCAGGTGAGCATGTCGCGCACGAAGAAGTCCGGCTCGATCGCGGACCGCTCTACCAGCGCATCGGCGAATTCCGCCTCGGGACGGGTGCCGAGCGCCAGCGCCGCCTCGAGCCGTGTCGAGGAGTTGTTCGCCGCCAGTGCGTCGAGCAGCCGCATGTTCCGTGGGTTCCTGTGTGTCGAGTTCATCGAGACCACCTCCGGCAGTCAAGTGAAGACCTTGTCACGATGGCAAGGTCAAGTACACGCACCGGACCCAGAGAAGAGGGAACAGACCATGAGCGGACGCACGCCCAGCCAGTGGGAAGAGATCACTGCCGCCGATCCCGCGCATTCGACCTGGTACGTGGAGCGTTTCCGGACGATGGCGGCCGAGGGCGCGGACATCGTGGGCGAAGCGCGCCTGATCGATGCGATGGTCGGGCGCGGTAGCCGGATTCTGGACGCCGGATGCGGTCCGGGACGGCTGGGCGGCTACCTGTATCGCGCCGGTCACGTCGTAGTCGGCGTCGATGTCGATCCGGTGCTGATCGCCGCGGCGGAACAGGATCATCCGGGCCCGACCTGGCTGGTCGGTGACCTCGCCGAACTGGATCTGCCCAGTCGCGGGGTCGACGGCGACTTCGATGTCATCGTGTGCGCGGGGAACGTGATGACATTCCTGGCGCCCTCCACCCGCGACGCGGTGCTGTCCGGTTTCGCCCGCCATCTGGCCCCGGCCGGACGGGTCGTGGTCGGGTTCGGCGCGGACCGCGGCTACGAGTTCCCACAGTTCCTGGCCGACGCCGAACATGCCGGTCTCCGGGTGGATCTGCGGCTTTCGACATGGGATCTGCGCCCGTTCACCGACGAATCCGACTTTCTGGTGGCGGTGTTCTCGCGCGCGGAGTGAGGCCGAGCCTGCCCGCTTCGCGACCCACGACGCTGTAGAGTTCGACCGACACACTCCCGGAGGAGTTCGCCATGACCTACACAGTGGACTTCACTACGGTATCGACCGATGGCCTCGAATCGTCGCCGGTCGCGGAGGCGTTGGCCGGTCTGCGCGCCAACGAGGCCCGATACTTCAAGAACAAGTACGACCACGTCTTCACGGTGGAGCCCGCCAAGGAGGCCCAGTCGACCGTCGACTGGGTCAGCCGGATCCTCGAGGACGAACGCGGCATCGTCATCTCCTCCCCTCCGCTCGAGGCCACGGCCTTCGAAGTGGACGGCATCCGCATCGCCTATGTCTTCTACGAGAGCGGCCTGTCGATCAACGTCATGTATTCGATCGACGATCCCGGCAAGCGGGCGGTGGGCTTCAAGCTGTCCGACGGGATGGAAATCCCCACCGAACTCTCGTCTTTCAAGTTCGCGAGGCAGAAGTCGAAGCTGGCGGGCACGATTCGCGGCTCCTACTTCGTCATCAAGAACGAATACTGATCCTCCGCCGGAGCTGTGGTGGCGGCGGTCAGGCCCAGCGGTCGGTTCGCCGGCGCAGCAGCGCCCGCACCCGTGCTGCCTCGCGAGTGAGGTGGTCGCGCTCCGCGACGCTGGTGGCGGTGCCGGATGCCGCGGCGTACAGATCGGCGGCCTGTTCGAGGTCGCCGGCGCGTTCGAGAAGGTAGGCGTGGACCGCGGCATACCGGGGTAGCCCGGGGTCCACCTTGCTCAATTCCGCGAGGCCGGCCTGGGGTCCGTCGGCTTCACCGACCGCGACCGCGCGATTGAGTCGCACCACCGGGCTGCCGGTGAGATTCAGCAGTTCGTCGTACCACTCCACGATCTGTACCCAGTCCGTCTCGGCGGCGGTCGGGGCATCGGCGTGCAGAGCGGCGATGGCTGCCTGCGCCTGATATTCGCCCAGGCGATCCCGCGCCAATGCCGCTTGCAGAATCGCGACTCCCTCGGCGATCAGCGTTGTGTCCCACAGTGTTCGGTCCTGTTCTGCCAGCGGCACGAGGCGTCCGCCCGGGCCCGTGCGGGAGGCGCGGCGGGCATGGTGCAGCAGCATGAGGGCGAGCAGCCCCGCGACCTCCGGGTCGTCGGTCGCGGCGGCGAGCTGGCGAGTGAGGCGGATCGCTTCGGCGGCCAGGTCGATGTCGCCGCTGTAGCCCTCGTTGAATACGAGGTAGAGGACTCGCAGCACCGTCGCCGGATCGCCGGGCCGGTCCAGCGGCAGCCCCGCGAGACGCCGTTTGGCCCGGCTGATCCGTTGCGCCATGGTGGCTTCCGGAACGAGGTATGCCGTCGCGATCTGCCGCGTCGTCAGGCCACCGACCGCGCGCAGCGTCAATGCGACGGCGGAACCGGGCGACAGCGACGGATGCGCACAGAGGAAATAGAGCCACAGCGAGTCGTCGGCGCCCGGCACCGGACCAGCCGGCGGTTCGTCCTCGACCGCGAGTTCCCTTTCCCGCCGGGAGGTTTCGGCTCGCGAGGCGTCGAGAAACTTTCGCCACGCGGCCGTGACGAGCCATCCTTTCGGATCGCGCGGCGGCTCGTCCGGCCAGGTTTCCAGGGCTCGGATCAGCGACTCCTGCACGGCATCCTCGGCCGAGGCGAAGTCCGCGCCACGCCGGACGAGGACACCGATCACCGCGGGCACCAACTCCCGCAGCAGCGATTCGTTCACTCGGTCACCGTGGGCATCGCGGTGAGCAACGGGCGCAACTCGAGCCACTCCCCGATCGGCTTCCCGCCCGCACCGGGCGCCGCGGACAACTCACCGGCCAGTTCGATCGCGCGCTCGTAGGTTTCGACATCGATCAGCATCCAGCCGGCGATGAGGTCTTTGGTCTCGGCGAACGGGCCGTCGGTGATCGGTGGGCGGCCCTCCCCGTCGGACCGCACGAACGTGCCCTGCGGTGAGAGTGCCCGATGGTCGACGTACTCGCCGGTGGACTGCAGCCGCGCGGCGAAATCCTCCATGTACCGCACGTGGGCGGTGATCTCCTCCGGGGTCCACTGATCCATCGGCACGTCGTTGACCGATGCGGGCGCACCCCGATAGTGCTTGAGCAGTAGGTATTTGGGCATCATCGTCTCCTCGGTGGGCACGGCACGCAACCGGCCGTGGTGATCAGGCCTGCTGACGCTCGGCCCGTTGCCGGACCAGCTCCTCGACCGCGCTGGGCAGGGTGGTGTCGAAGTCGATGAGCTTCACCCAGGTCGGGGTGATGACGATCCGGACCATGCCGTCGTAGAGCGAGCGGACCTCCGCCTCCCACTCCACGCGCTGTTCGGGAGTCATCTCGTAGCTGCCGTTCATCTGCAGGTATTCCTCGGGGATGCCGTCGACCACGTCCAGCTCGGCACGGCCGCGCAGGAGCAGGATCTTCGGCGGATGGACCTCGGTGTCGACCGTCAGCGCGACCTGAGGATTCTGCCGCAACGCGTGCAGTTTCGGGGCGTTCTTCGTCGTGCAGAGCACGATCTGTGAGCCGTTCCAGGTGAACGCGATGGGGACGTTGCGCGGGGTGCCGTCCTTGGCGACATACGCCAGGCGCAGCAGGTCGCGGGCCAGCAACTCCCGGCTGATCGGACGGTTGAGGATTTCGGTGATCTCGTGCTGTTCCATGGCTGTCGCTCCTGTGTCGGTGCCGTCGAGCGGGCCGTTCTCGGTTGCTCGTATCTGGGACGGAGCCGGTTCGACGTTCTCGACGTCGATGGGGAATTTTTTTCGAGTGGCCGAATCGGCCGTGTCGTTCAGCGAAGTTCCTCGACAAGACCGATGAGGATGCCGTCGGGACCGCGGACGTAGCAGTAGCGGTAGATGTCTTCGTACCGGGCTATCGTGCCCACGAGTTCGGCGCCGTGGGCGCGCAGGCGGCCCAGGACGTCTTCGACATCGTCGACCACGAACGTCAGACGAAGAATGCCCGGCGTGTTGACCGGCGCCTGCGGGGCCGCGCCGACGGGCGCCGGCGACCGGAACGTGGACAGCTCGACGCGGCTGCCGCCATCCGGAGTCCGCACGACGGCGATGTCGGCTCGCACCCCTTCCAATCCGAGCAGGTCGTCGGCCCACGGGCCTCCGACCGCGGCCTCGCCCTCCAACTCCATACCCAGTTCGAGGAAGAACGCGACCGCCGCCGCGAGATCCTCGACCACGATGCCGACGTGATCCATCCGGTGGATCGTCATGATGTTCTCCTCGGTTTCGTCGCGACCGTTGCCTCCGAGCCGATCGGCCCAGGCGTTCCGATGCTCGTACTCCTGGGACGCAGCCGCCCGACCGTTCTCGACATCCCCGCGAAAGAATTCTCGGACCCTATCCGAGACCGGTTGTCAGGCGCGCCGAGAGCAGCCTCGTCGCAATGCGCGCAGGTGTCATCAGGAGAGTGGTGTCTTGCGTCAAGATCCTGGCAGGATCTCGCCGGTCATGAGGTTTACGCCAGGATGCAGCGACCGCGGTCAGCGCGCGGTAATGCCGAATACAGTGTTTTCAGGAGCCGGCCTCGGCGATCCTGCTACGCGGAGATCGGCTCGGGTACCGTGCGCGGTGTGGAGTTGTTGAGACGGTTCACCTCTAAGCAGTATTCGCAAGCTCTGGAGTCTTGGGCGTGGATCGGGGTGCAAGGTAAGGAACCGATTTTCGCGTCGCCGTTCGGGGACATCTTCTTCGACTCCGAGGAGGGTGTCTGGCTGCTCGACATTGTCGAGGGGACGCTGGAGTGGGGTTGGACTGATCTCGGGGAATGTGGGAGCGAGCTGGATACTGTTGAGGGGCAGGAGGATTGGTTACGCGCGGATCTTGCCCGAGCGGCCTCCGCGTGCGGGCTGAGACCGAAGCGGTCAGAGATTTTGGACTTTGCCGTTCCTCCGAAGGTGGGTGGTGAGCTGGCCCTGGCCAATATTCACGTCATGGATTTTGTGACCGGCGTGGGTATGGCTGGTCAGATCCACGAGCAACTGCGGTATGTACCCGAGGGTGCGACGATCCAGTTCAAGGTGCAGGAGCCGGAGCGCCGAACTGGTTTGCGTCGATGGCTACCTGGGCGGTAGACCCAATATCCGCTACTGCCGCATGGCGCGCTGAGTGAACCGGCCGTGACAGGTTCTTCGAAGGCCCACAGGGCGAGCGCATCTCGACGATTTCGTGGGTCTGTGCCTGCAAAAATGCCGGCAGTCTTCGAGTCGGCCGGACCTCTCCGTGACTATCTGGCACCAGCGCATGAAAGGCGTCGAGCTCGAGGTGTAGTCGCGCGAAGCGGGCGGCCCCGCCGTGACGGCGCCAAGGATTCTCCCTATTCCGCCTCCCGAACGCACTCATCTGCCACGGGCCGCGCGGTTCGAAGCGGTCAATCGGTCGGCCCTGAAAATCGCTGGCACCGACCGGTTTTGATCTCGAGCCGACCGCCCTCAGCGTCGACCCAACGCGCTGTCCTACCGATGACAGTGTTTTCGCGACTTGGGATCCGCCATGGGGGCTGGTGGAGCACAGTCAGAGGTGATCATCGCCGAGGGTGAACGGGTCCTGACCGGATTTGTAGGCGCACCATTCCTGCCAGAGGTTGTCCGGATCGATGTCGCGATATCCACGCGACCGATCCAATGCTCGCTGGTCCGACAGCGGCATCATCATGCAGAGGGCGTTATCGCGTACGTCGAGGACCTCGTCCTCTGTCAAAGCCGCGCCCTTGTCGTCTTCCCGGCGAATCAGCAGGGCGATGAGCGCAGGAATCGGGATGGGAACCAAAGGATCATCGTCGCGCACCGCCTGGCCCGGCTCGATGGGCTGATGGGTGTTCACAGCAAATCCCCTCCCTACGACAGACAAGACAGCACTCGAAGCGCCGCCGGAACTGTACACGAACCTCGACACTAGGCCCGGCAAGCGGAGAAGGACGCTACGCGAATGCCTGCCCTGCAATCGAATCGGCGTCTCACTCTTCACGAGACGTGCTGCTAGAGGCAGCCGAGCGCCCTATTCCGCCTACGCAACCACCGCTGCTCCGGTGAACCCTGCGTCCCGTCCGGACCGCTGGGCACTTCGCCCAGCGCTTTCGTCCCCGCCTCCAGGAACGCCTGCTTCCACTTGCCCACCGATGGCGTTGACACCCCGCGCCGCCGTGTGGCCTCCGCAGCGCTCATCTCTCCGGCCAGCACCGACAACACCACTCTCACCTTGTCTTCGACCGGGATCTTCAACCGTCGTGACCTGGCCACCGACCGGCTCCTTCCCGGTCCGATGTGCTCGGAGATTAAACCGAGCAACCCTGCCGGAAAGTTTGACACGTAGAGTGGTCTAGTATCGAACATATGTTCGCATCGGATGGTGAAGCGGCGGAAGGGGGGCGTGAGGGGCGGGCGGTGATTCTGCATGCCGATCTGGATTCGTTCTACGCGTCGGTCGAGCAGCGGGATGCACCGGAGTTGCGGGGAAAGCCGGTGATCGTCGGGGGTGGGGTGGTGTTGGCGGCTAGTTACGAGGCGAAGGCGTACGGGGTGCGGACGCCGATGAACGCGCGGCAGGCGTTGCGGCTGTGTCCGCATGCGGTCGTGGTGCCGCCGCGGATGTCGGCCTATGCGCAGGCGAGCCGGGCTGTGTTCGAGATCTTCCGCGACACCACTCCGGAGGTGGAGGGCATCTCCATCGACGAGGCGTTTCTCGATGTCGGT
This sequence comes from Nocardia africana NBRC 100379, assembly GCF_001612635.1. GTDB lineage: Bacteria > Actinomycetota > Actinomycetes > Mycobacteriales > Mycobacteriaceae > Nocardia > Nocardia africana. The sequence goes on from NZ_BDAV01000009.1 coordinate 361,223, forward strand.
GGGCTGCACCGCATTTCGGGCGCCCCGATCGAAATCGCGGCCGGATTGCGGGCGCGAGTGCGCGCCGAGGTCGGACTGCCCATCTCGGTCGGCGTGGCGCGGAGCAAATTCCTCGCCAAGGTGGCCAGTGCGGTCTGCAAACCCGACGGCCTACTGCTGGTGCGGCCCGAGGCCGAACTCGAATTCCTGCATCCGCTGCCGGTCGAGCGGCTCTGGGGAGTGGGTGAGGTGACCGCCCGGACCTTGCACGAACACGGCATCACCCGGATCGGGCAACTCGCCGACACCGACCCGATGGAGTTGTGCGGTCTGCTCGGTCGCGCCGCCGGACGGCATCTGCACGCGCTGGCCTGGGCGCGCGATCCGCGCCGGGTCGACACCGGTCGCCGGCGCCGCTCGATCGGTGCGCAACGCGCGCTGGGAAACCGGCCTCGCACCGATGCCGAGATCGAGGCGTACCTGCACGGCCTGGCGGATCGGCTCGGACACCGGTTGCGGGCGGCGCGACGGATCTGCCGAACCGTGGTGCTGCGCTTGCGCTTCGCCGATTTCGGCCGCGCGACCCGGTCGCACACCCTGCCGACCGCCACCGACGACGGTGCGACAATCCTGCAGGCCGCCCGCACCTTGCTCGCGGGCGCTCGCCCACTGATCGAGGAACGCGGCATCACCCTCATCGGGCTCGCCCTGACGAATCTGCAGAATACGGATCCACGGCAGCTGATGCTTCCGCTGGACGCGCGCCCGGACACCACGCTCGACGCGGCGCTGGATGCGGTGCGCGACCGCTTCGGTGCCGGGACGGTCACCCGGGCCGCACTGCTCGGTCGCGGTGAGGGCTTGTCGGTGCCGCTGCTTCCCGACTGATGCGCCGGGCCGCGGAAGGCGGGCCGCGGAAATTACTGCGCCGGTAGCAGTCCGCGCGCCACCAGATCATCGAACAGCACCTGATCGACCGGCGGCACCGCGGCCCGGTCGGCGTAGGTGAACCAGGCTATTTCTGCGATCTCGCTGCTGGGCTCGATGGTGCCGGCATAGTCCGCGGTGTAACAGCTCATTCGTACCGAAACCTCGGTGGCGCCGGGCACTTCCGCCTCGTAGGTGCCGACGTGTGCCACCGATTCCGGAATCAGCACCACGGTGAGCTCCTCGGCGATCTCCCGGATCAGCGTCTGCCGGTCGGTCTCCTCGCCCTCGCGCTTGCCGCCGGGAATGTAGAACTCGTCCTTGCCGTCCGGGCGGGCGCACAGGATCCGGCCGTCCTCGATCAGCACCCAGGCGACGGTATCGATGAGGCGCCGCGACGATTCGATCCGCATTCGCGCAGCCTACCCGGGCGCTCGCCGACTCCCCGAGTCTCGGGTGACGCCTCCGGTGCGGCGTGATAGACAGTGCTGAACGCAGTGATCGGAAGGTGGAGGCGATGCCGGACAGTACACAGCCGACACCTCCGGCGGAGTTGATCGCGCAACGCTTCCGCCGCGGCAGCACTGCCGGTGCGCATCGCGACGGAGCTCGGCTGGCCCTGGTCATCGAGGGTGGCTCGGCACGCGGGGTCTATTCGCACGGTATGGTCACCGGTCTGGAAGAACTCGGGGTGCTGCGGTGTTTCGACGCGGTCTACGGCGCCTCGGCCGGCGCGCTGAACGGGGCATGGCTGCTGTGCGGGCGAGCGGCGCGGGCCCGGCGCGCCTGGCATTCCGACGTGGTGCGGCGGGTGATCTCCCCGGCCCGGGCCCTGCGTGGCGGTGTGGTCGTGGACACCCGCTACCTGGTGCACACCGTGTACGAACGCGTCGTCCCGATGGATTTCGAAGCCATCCTGAGCAATTCGGTCACCTTCCACCCGATCGGCACCGATATCAGCGATGGCAGTGCCGTCGATCTGAGCCCGCACATCAGCGATGTTCCCACCCTGCAGCGTGCCCTGCGCGCCAGCACCTGCATGCCGGTTCTGGCTGGGCGCCCGGTGGCGGTGGGCGGCGGGCGCTACGTCGATGCCGGACTGTCCGAATCGGTGCCCATCACCACTGCCCGTGCCCAGGGCGCCACCCACATCGTCGTGTTGCGCACCCGGCGAGCCGATGAAAAGCCCAGCATCCCATCGGATTTCGAACGGCGCGTGGTCGCGCGGGTACTCGGCGCCTCGGGCCCGGCAGTGGCACAGAGCTGGTTCGCCCGCGCCGCGCAGTTCGCCGCCGACGAGCACCGCATGACGGCCGACCCGTCGATTCTGCAGATCCGCCCACCCCTGGGCGCGCCCACGATCGGCCGGGTCGCCCGCGATTCCGCGGTCCTGTTACGTGCCCTGGATTTGGGGCGCGCGGCAACCTTGGCCGCGCTCGGTGAGGCCCTTCGAGCCGACGGGGACATCGCGATCTGAATCGCCCCGCTGCCCTGGACGGGCCTCGATAGCGGCCGATGGCCGATCGGCCATAGCGAGCAGCTCTCGGTCGGCTCAGCCCAGGTTCAGCTGGTCGCGGCCGGTGGCGCGGGCGAGGTGGACGGCTTCGGCTTCCAGCAGCTCCGCATCGACATGGTCGCCGTCGAACATGCTCACCGTGAGGGTGTCACCGACGGTTTCCCACGTTCCGGCGATCCGGCCGCCGACGAGGACCAGGGGCGAGATCCAGCCGGCGGTCCGGCTGACCTCGGCGCGATGGGCCGGAGGCAGGAGGACCGGATCCGTGGTGCCGGGGCCGAGGACGTATTGGTCGAAGGGACCGAGCAGGCGGACGCTGTCGGTGGGGTTCGTGGCGGCCAGATCGGCCGCGTCCTCGGTGCGGATCCAGGTCCGGCGGCCCTCGACGTCGACTTCGGTGAGTTCGGAGCCCAGATCGGAGAACCATTGGCGGACAGTTGTTTTGCGCAACACGCCGCGGATGAGCCAGGCGTTGAACGCCTCCGGTGTGCCCGGACCGTAGGCGCCGAGATAGGCGTGGATCAGGTGTGACGCCGCGATGTCGGTGGGTGGCAGGCCGCTCCAGCCACTCACCGCATGTGCCGGGGCGGTAAAGGTCACCGACGATCCGCGGGCGGGTCCGTGGCACAGCACTCCCTGCCAGGCCAGCGGTTTCAACAGCGCACCCCACCCGGACCGCAACTGTTCCCCCATCGCCGCGAAGCGGCGGTCCCGCAAGAGTTCGTCCACCAGTTCGGTTCGGCTCAGCACGGCACCGCCGTCGAGCAGGTCGGCCACCGCGTCGGTCAGCGCCTTCACCTCGCCGGGATCGGCGCCGAAATTGCGTTGCCAGGCAGGCTTTTCCCATGTGCGGGCCGAGGCGATCAAGGCCAGCGCGGCGGCCGCCGTGTCGGGTGTCATCGCATGCAGCGTGCCGCGCATCGCCCACGTCTTCATCAGCTCACCGGCGCCGAGAGCGCGCACCAGCTCTCCCGGCGCTCCCCCGCGCCGCACGGCCACCGCGGTCTCCGCCGCGGACGTCACCTGCGCCTGCACTCCGGCCAGCCGCCGCGCCACGGCGACGGCATCCCGGGCGTCACGCGCCTCGACGAAGCCCCGCCGCAATCGCCACGCGAACACTTGACCCCATGTGGCCTTCACCGCACCTCCCACACCCGCCGATCCGCGCGCTCACCTTACGGCTCGGCACCGACAACTCGCACGGTCGTGACGCCTCGCACCCCGCCAGGGAAATCCATGCACATGTGTGCATGTATTGCTAGCCTGTTGCCGTGACTCCGAAATCCGAAGACTCCTCCGAGCCGTTCTGGACACTGGAGGCCCGGCTGGCCTCGGCACTGCTGATCCTGGCCGGATTCGTGGGCGCCGCCGCCTACACCCACTCCGAGGGCTACTTCGTCACCTTCATGACCGGCAATACCGAACGTGCCGTCATCGGCGGATTTCTCGGCGACTACACCCTCGCGGCCGGCGCCCTCGCCCTGATCGTGTTCTTTCTCGCCGGTGTACTCGTGGCGTCGATCTGCCGCCGGCACTGGTGGCGCAATCATCCGCACGGCGCGACCATGCTCGCCACCGCCGCCCTCACCGCGGCCGCCGTCCTCGACACGATCCTCTACCGGCACGATTCCGATCTCGGCCTGGTGCCGATCCTGCTCGTCTCGTTCGCGATGGGTTCGCTGAACACCTCGTTCGTCAAGAAGGGTGAGGTGTCGATCCCGGTCACCTACGTCACCGGCACCCTGGTGAAATTCGCCCAGGGCGTGGAGCGGCATATCGCCGGCGGCACCCATCGTGAGTGGCTGGATTACGCGGTGCAATGGCTGTCGTTCGCCGCCGGCGCCTTGATCGGCGGTCTGGTCTCCCTCGTCGTCGAGGGCGCCGACATGCTCTACACCGCCGTCATCGCCTCCGCCATCGTGGCCGCCTACACCTGGCGCGCCGACCTGAGCTGGGTGCAGCGCCATCCGACCTCGGAGTAACGGGCGCGGTCGCGGTATCTGCGCGACCGGCGGCACCGAATCATAGATGTCAGGTCGTCTCGCCGGCCGCGTTCGCGCTGTCGCCGGCCCGCCCGGACCTGGGTTGCGGTGGATGTTCGTCTCAGAGGGTTCGTTTCAGAGGGTCAGGCGTCGGAGAAATGAGGTGTCCGGTGAACACTGCTGCCGATATCGACGAGATGGGGCCGATCGACTATCTCGTCATCGAATTTCCCGCCGACCGGCAACCGGACGGCTCGGCGTTGCCGCTGCTGCGCGATCTGGTGGACCGCGGCATCATCCGGGTCCTGGATCTGGCCTTCGTGCACAAGGACACCGACGGTGCACTGACCGGGATCGACATCGCCGATGTCGGGCTGACCGGGGATCTGGATGTGACCCTGTTCGCCGAGGCGGCGACCGGGCTGCTCGACGACGGTGATCTGCGCGAGGCCGGTAACGCCTTGGAGCCCGGCCATTCCGCCGCCGTTCTCCTCTACGAGAACGCGTGGGCGGCGCCGCTGGCGGTCGCGTTGCGGCGCAACGGCGCCGAACTCGTCGCATCCGGTCGCATTCCGGTGCAAGCCATCCTCTCGACCCTCGACAAACTCGAGGCTGACACCTAAGGAGAAGCAGCATGCCCGGACTACTTCGTGGCGTCGCCCGCACCGCGGTGGTCGCCGGAACCGCCACGGCGGTATCCAATCGCGTGTCGCGCCGCCAGGGCCAGCGCTGGGCCGCGCAGGAGGAGTACCAGTACCAGCAGCAACAGCCGCCGCCCGCACCGGCCGGCGGGGGAACCGACCGCATCGCCGCACTGAAGCAGCTGGGCGAGTTGAAAGCTCAGGGGGTGCTCACCGAGCAGGAGTTCGAATCGGAGAAGGCGCGCATTCTCGCGTCGTGACCACCCGGGCAACCGCACGGAGATCAGGAGAAGCAGCATGAAACTCGTCAAGGCGGTAGCAGTGCTGGCGACCGGTGCGGCAGCACTGATTCCGATCGCCGCGTGTTCCTCGGACAACAACAGCGGTCCGGTCGCGGTCACGACGACCACGACGCACGGCGGCGAGCACACCGATATGCGAAGCAGTCTCGCCACCACGGCGTCGTCGGTGGTCGGCTCGGCCCTCAACTCCGCGCAGCAGGCGGTGCAGAACGCGATCAACAGCGTTCTGTCCGCGGCCCCGATCACCTTCGACAAGGGCAGCTCCGATCTCAGCCCGGCCGATGTCGCCACGATCAAAGCGGTGGCGCTCCCGCTCAAGGGCAACGACACCGCGATCAAGATCGAGACCTATGCCGTCGACTCGAACTCCGGGGCGGCCGACTCGCTCGCCGAGGCCCGGGGCAACAACGTCGCCACGGCCCTGCAGAACGAGGGGATCGACAAGGCTCGCATCACCGTTCACGCGGAAGGCAATCCGATGGAGTCGAACGTGCAGATCGATCAGGCGACGATCTCGGTCACCACGAAATAGCGGTCACCCTCCGGCGTCCGGCTCGCCGCCCCGCACCTCCGTGCGCGTCGGGCCGGGCACCAGCACTTTGGTGATCGTCGCCGCCCCGACCACGACGAGCGAGAGCACGAAGAGCCAGCTGATCGCGGTGAACACCGGGCCCAGCAGCCCGAACTTGACCTGCGCCGAGGCTGTGATCTTCGGCAGTACCAGGCGTCCCACCGCCCGGACCGCCGTCAGCCCGACGGCTGTCAGCACTCCGGTCGTCCACAATGCCCGCCCACGCAGCGTGCCCAGCGTCAGCAAGTACCCGCAGAGGGTCCATACGAACATCCACACCAGGAACTCGCCACCGACGGTGAGCGGCAGCCCGACATAGCGCAGCCCGGCGAGTTCGCGCACGGCCCCGATGGTTGCGGCGGAGAACGCGACGACGAGCAGAACCACCGGCCAGCGCCATGCGTCGCGCAGGCCGATCGCCGGCACATCCCACAGCTTGCCGTAGATGCGGGCGAGGGTTTTGGCGAACGAGGCGCCACTGATCACGACCATCAGCAATCCGACCACCCCGAACGCCGCGAATGTCGGATCGCTCGCAGCGACGACGCCGAAGGCGGACCGGAACGTCGCCCGGTCCAGGCCCAGCTGATCGTCGATCGCGCGCGTCGCGAGATCCAGCTGGGAGAAGACGGAGCCGGCGATGATCACTGGCAGTACACAGGTGAAAATCTTGGCCGCCAGCGTCATCGAGCGGTCCACGATTTCGATATCGGCGAATTCGCCGACCAACTGCCGGAGCGGCCCGGACCAGGCATCCGGTGAACCCCGGCGCGCCGCGGCCGTCGTGGCGCTCAGATTCATCGACCACATAGCGTCGATTCAACTCCGCCCGGTCGGTGTGCGCGAGCGTCGAAACGCCGATATTCGTGGCGGGTTATGCGCGCGGGCCGGGTCGTTTGTCCATCAACCGCAGAATGAGCGGAGTGAAGATCAGTTGCATCGCCAAGTCCATCTTGCCGCCCGGCACCACGATGCAGTTCGGGCGAGACATGAACGAATCGTGCAGCATCGACAGCAGGTACGGGAAATCGATCACCTTCGGATCGGCGAAGCGGATCACGACGAAACTCTCGTCGGCGGTCGGAATGCTACGGGCTGTGAACGGATTCGAGGTGTCCACCGTCGGCACCCGTTGGAAATTGACATACGTGCGCGAGAACTGCGGGCAGATGTATTTCACGTAGTCGGGCATGCGCCGCAGGATCGTATCGATCACCGCTTCGCTGGAATAGCCGCGCTCGGTCTTGTCGCGGATGACCTTCTGAATCCATTCCAGATTCACGATGGGCACCACCCCCACCAGCAGATCCGCGTAACGCGCCACATCGACGGTGCCGGTGACCGCAGCGCCGTGCAACCCCTCGTAGAACAGCAGGTCGCTGCCGGGGGCGAGTTCTTCCCACGGTGTGAAGGTGCCCGGTTCCAGTCCGTAGGGTTTGGCCTCGGTCTCGTCGTGCAGATATTTGCGCACCAGACCGACGCCGGACTGGCCGTAATCGCGGAACAGGCTTTCCAATTCGGTGAGCAGATTGGCCTCCGGGCCGAAATGCGAGAAGTGCAGGTTCAGATCGGCTTCGGCCTCGGCCATCGCCACCTGCATTTGGCCGCGATCGTAGCGATGGAACGAGTCCCCCTCCACGATCGCGGCATTGATGCCCTCTCGCCGGAAGATCTCCTGGAAGGTCCGGGTGACGCTGGTCGTTCCGGCGCCGGAGGAACCGGTGATGGCGACCACGGGATGCTTGCGCGACATGACATCTCGATTCGATCAGCCGGCGTTCAATGGCGCGCCGGTCGGAACAGGGTGCGGTTGCCGAACAACGACGCGTCGAACGGCGGCCCGGCATCGGGTTCACGGTGATAGCGCTCGATCCGGCGCACCTCGTTGCGCGATCCGAAAACCAGCGGGATCTGTTGATGCAGATGCTCGGGAATCACCTCGAGCACCCGTTCGTGGCCGGTGGTCGCGGCACCGCCGGCCTGTTCGATCACGAAGGCGATGGGATTGGCGCCGTAGAGCAGCGACACCCGACCCGGCCGGCCGGGATCGCGGGTGTCGTACGGATACAGATAGACCCCGCCGCGGGTGAGGATGTGAAAGGCGTCGGCGACCAGCGACGCCACCCAGCGCATATTGAAATCGCGCGACCGTGGTCCCTCCACCCCGTCGAGGCATTCGTGCACATAACGCCGCACGGGGCGCTGCCAGAACCGCTCGTTGGCGGCATTGATCGCGAATCCCGAGGTGTCTTCCGGAATGCGCATGCGGGGATGGGTGAGGACGAAGGCGCCGATCTCCCGGTCGAGAGTGAATCCGTCGACCCCGCTGCCGGTGGTGAGAACCAGCATCGTCGCCGGTCCGTACAGCGTGAATCCCGCGCACACCTGCCGTACGCCCGGCTGCAGGAAATCGGCCGCTTGCGGCGCGCGCCCGTCCTCCGGTGCGCGCAACACACTGAATATCGTGCCGACGGGCAGATTCACATCGATATTCGAGGAGCCGTCCAGCGGATCGAAGGCCAGCATGTATTTGCCGCGCCGCACTTCCCCCGGCACCGGATGAAATCCGTTCATCTGCTCCGACAACAGTGCCGACAACGGCCCACTCGATTCGGATTGCTCCACCATGATGTCGTTGGCGATCGCGTCCATGCGCCGGTGCAGGCTCACCGGTGGGTCCGCGCCGTCGGATGCGTCCAGCGCGCCCACGATGCGACCGCGGGTCACCTGATTGGCGATGATCTTCGCCGCGGTGGACACCACATTGAGCAGCGCGGAGAATTCCCCCGACGAACCGGGATGGCGATGTTCCTGTTCGATCGTGTAGCGGGTGAGGGTTTTCATTCCGTCGGGCATGCCGGCGCCTCCTCCGCGGCGCGCACAACCTCACCGAAAACGCTGCTGCCGTAGATGTCTTCCGTCGTCAGGGTCATCAGATCGGTCTTGCCGAGCGGGCGATGTTCCTGCACGAGCCGATTGGCCTGACGCAGCCGGCACCGGTCCACGGCGTTGCGGACGCTGCGCGCATTCGCGAAACGCGGCCGAGCCATCCGCGCCGCCAGGTATTCGTCGAAGGCATCCGCCGCCGCGTCCCCGAACTGGAAATTCTGCTGTGCCACCATCACTTCCGCGATGGCCAGCAGTTCCTCGCGTGTGTAGTCCGGGAATTCGATGTGGTGGGCCACCCGAGAGGACAAGCCGGGATTGGCGGAGAAGAACGTCTCCATCCGGTCCGGATATCCGGCGAAGATCACCACCAGACTGGAACGTTCGGTCTCCATCTCCTGCAGCAGGATCTCGATGACCTCCTGTCCGTAGTCTCGCTCGTTCTCCGGCCGGAACAGGTAATAGGCCTCGTCGATGAACAGCACTCCCCCCGCCGCTTTGGCCAGTGCTTCTTTGGTCTTGGGTGCGGTGTGGCCGATGAACTGGCCCACCAGGTCGTCGCGGGTCACCGTGTGCACCTTCGGTTTCCGGATGTAGCCGAGGGCGTGCAGCATTTCCGCCATCCGCAGTGCGACCGTCGTCTTCCCGGTACCGGGACCACCGGTGAAACTCATATGCATGGTGGGACGGTCGGCCTGCAGTCCGAACCGCTGCCGGGCCCGGTCGATCAGCAGCAGCGCCGCGATCTCGCGCACCCGCTTCTTGACCGTGGCCAGCCCGATCAGCTCCGCATCGAGCCGGGTCAGGGTGTCCTCGACGTTCTTACCGGCCAGATCCGTCGACAGATCGACCGTCGCGTCGTCGGCCAGCGTGATCTCCGACGGGTCGGAATCCGCTTGCGTCTCGGTGTGATTCGCACCGGAGACCGCGGCACCGCCCGTCCCCGGGCGGTACATCCGGAATCCCGATCCGCTGCCCTGTGTGCCGCCGGACATCGCCGGCCTCCCGTCCACCATCGTCTCAGTCCCGGTAGCGCGCGCCCGCGGGCACTTCGGTGGCGTAGGACCGCAGGCCGTAGTGCTGCCGGCGATCCTCGGTCTCGGTGCGTACCACCAGGAAGCCCGGCTCGTCGGCGGGCCGCTGCACCAGGAAACTCAGCGCGGTCGTCTGCCGGCCGTAGCTCGCGTCGTAGGCGTTGACGCGGATGTAGTGGTGCGGGAACGTCGAACGGCAGGCGTTCACCTCGGCGAGCACACCGTCGGGTTCATCGAGGTCGAACAGCGGCAGCCCCCACATCTCCCAGTAGACGTTGCGTGGATGCGGGTCGTCGGTGTACTCGATCGAGACCGGCCAGTTGTTGAGCAGCGCGTAGCGGATCTGAGCGCCGATTTCGGCATCGGTCAGGTCGGGCAGATGGGAGAACGTCCCTTGACGCAGATGCATTGCGTCTCCTTGTCTGTCGTCGGGTCGGTCGGGGCGGCCGGTCAGGCGGTGACCGTGGGTACCGCGTCGGGGGCGTCGGTGGAGGTGTAGTCGAAGGTGACATCGCCCCAGGTCGCGAGGGCCACGTCCAGCGACGGACAGATCCGGGCCGCAGCGCGCAGCGCGTCGGGCCCCTCCTTCAGCAGATCGCGGCCTTCGTTGCGCGCCTTGACCATTGCCTCGAGGGCGACGCGATTGGCCTCGGCTCCCGCGGCGATCCCCATCGGGTGGCCGATGGTGCCGCCGCCGAACTGCAGGATCGCGTCGTCGCCGAACAGATCCAGTAGTTGATGCATCTGCCCCGCGTGGATTCCGCCCGATGCCACCGGCATCACTCCGGGCAGACTCGCCCAGTCCTGGTCGAAGAAGATGCCGTTGCGCGGGTTGGCCGGAATGTGGTTGTCGCGCAACGTGTCGTAGAAACCCTTGACCGTGTGCGGGTCTCCCTCGAGCTTTCCGATGACGGTGCCGGCGTGCAGGTGGTCGACGCCGATGAGACGGCACCATTTCGCCAGCACCCGGAAGCTGACGCCGTGGGTCTTCTGGCGGGTGAAGGTCGAATGTCCGGCGCGGTGCAGATGCAACAGCATGCCGTTGCGCCGCGCCCACTTCGACATCGACTGCATCGCGGTGTAGCCGACGGTGAGGTCCATCATCACGATCACGCTGCCGAGCGATTTCGCGAACTCCGCCCGCTCGTACATATCCTCCATCGTGGCGGCCGTGATATTGAGATAATGACCCTTCAATTCTCCCGTTTCCGCGGTCGCGCGGTTCACACCCTCCATGGCGAACAGATAGCGATCGCGCCATCGCATGAACGGTTGCGAGTTGATGTTCTCGTCGTCCTTGGTGAAATCGAGGCCACCCTTACAGGCCTCGTACACCACCCGTCCGTAGTTGCGCGCCGAGAGGCCGAGTTTCGGCTTCACGGTCGCTCCCAGCAACGGCCGGCCGTACTTGTTCAGATACTCCCGTTCCATAACGATTCCGTGCGGCGGTCCCTGAAAGGTCTTGACATAGGCCACCGGAATACGCATGTCCTCGAGCCGCAATGCCTGGAGCGGTTTGAAACCGAAGACGTTGCCGATCACCGAGGAGGTGAGATTGGTGATCGAGCCCTCTTCGAAAAGGTCCAGATCGTAGGCGATATAGGCGAAATACTCTCCCGGCCGCCCCGGCACCTCCTCCACCCGATAGCACTTGGCCCGGTAGCGGTCGTGCGCGGTGAGCCGGTCGGTCCACACGACAGTCCATGTGGCAGTGGAGGATTCGCCGGCCACCGCGGCGGCCGCCTCGATCGGATCGACCCCCGGTTGCGGCGTCACCCGGAACACCGCCAGCACATCGGTGTCGCAGGGTTGATAATCGGCGTCGTAATAACCCATCGACGCATACGAGTGCACGCCCGGATCCCAGCGGTCACGAGTGGATTCGTCGGTCATCGGTCCTCCTGTATCTTGCGGAACACCCGCACCCGGTCGGCATCGCGAGCCGCTGCGCGAATCTCGCCCGCGACACCTCCTGAGAGGGTGTGGCGAGTGCGCAGATTCAGGATGCGGGCACCGCCCGGCGGGGACAATTCGATTGTTTCCGGTCTCGCTCAATCGAATCGTTGAGTTTGCTACCGTCTGTAGATGGGAACGGTGAGCGCGGTCCGAATGGAAACGTTTCTGGCTGTGGCCCGGCACAACAGCATTCGGCGCGCCGCTGCGCAACTGCACATCACCGAGGCGGCCGCATCGGCGGCGGTGGCACATATCGAAAAGCAGCTCGGGGCGAAACTGATCGCGAAATCCGGACGCGGTATCGCACTCACCGAGGCGGGGCGGGTCTACGCCGAATACTGCCGCAGCATCCTGGGTTTGATGAAAGAGGCGCACGCGGCGGTCCGTCGCGCCGAAACCGGACGGTTGCGCATCGGGGTGGTGGCGACCGCCGGGGAATACGTGCTGCTGCGGCTGCTTGTGTCGTTTCGCGACCGTTACCCCGAGATCGAGCTGGGCCTGTCGATCCATCCGCGCGATCTGCTGTTCGTCGAATTACAGCACCACGAAACCGATCTCGTGATCGCCGGGCGTCCGCCACGCGACACCGGGCTGGTGGTGCGGGCACGCCGGCCCAGCCGCCTGGTCGTCGTGGGAGCGCCGGGACGGTCCCACGATCCGCGCACCACCACCTGGTTGCTGCGCGGCCCCGGCTCCGGCACCCGCGACACCACGCTGGCCCTGCTGGACCGGCTGGAGATCCGCCCACCCGCCCTCACCCTCGGCACCCACGGGGCCGTCCTCGCCGCCGCCCGGGAAGGACTGGGCATCACGCTGATTCACAGCGACGCGGTGGAAGCCGATGTGGCGCACGGCAATCTGGTCGTCGTGCCGGTCGAGGGAACCCCACTGGACCGGCCGTGGCACGCGGTGACGACCGGCACCCCCACGCCCGCGGCACGCCTGTTCGTCGCGCACATGGTCGACCCCGCCCGGGTGGGCGACCGGGCCTTCCAGCCGATCACCGACCACCCCACCGGCCCGCTGCCGACGATCTCCGCCGCGTCCGGCACCGCCCCGGCAGCGAAGCCCGATTCTCGCCCGCGACACCCCGGCACGACCTAGGACGGTCGGCGGTATGTCCGCTGCGCCGCGGTCCCCCAGCTCGGCGCCGTCGATGAGCAGGCCGAAGTCGTCGGGATCGAGCGGGAGGGCATACTTACTGGATCGGATATCGCCGACGGTGCGGCTGCCGACGGTCCCAGGAAACGCGTAGGAGCGACAACGCCCATGATCCAGCAGGAGCGCGCACGCAGCGCGGAGGAACTTGCCGAGGCGGCGGATCTGTATTTCGCGCTCGGCAGGATCACTCGGCTGTTGCGGCGCTCCGGTGACCTGGGTGCGCTGAGTCCCGGTTCGGCCTCGGCGCTGGGCACGCTGGTGCGCAGCGGCCCGATGCGGCTGGGCGATCTTGCCGCCGCCGAACACGTCACCGCTCCTACGATGTCGCGCATCGTGTCGGGCCTGGAGAAGTACGGATACCTCGAACGCACCGCCGACCCGGCCGACGGCAGAGCCCAGTTGCTGACCGTCACCGAACAGGCGAAATCTCTGGTCAACGGGCTCACGTCGGCCCGGATCCAGCGCTTCGCCGCCGTCCTGGACGATATCGATCCGCACCAGCGGCGCACGCTAGGCGACGCACTGGCCGTGCTGGTCGCGCGGCTCGAAGACGACGGCTCCCGGTAACGGCTTGACTTGGAGCGCACTCCAAGTCGTAGCGTCGGCCTCGTGAGTCCGCAGCGACTCACCATCCAATCCGATGGCACCTCAGGAGGACCGCTCGCATGATCGCGACCAGGAAACTCGGCGAATTGACCGTCGGCGCACAGGGACTCGGCTGCATGGGCATGAGCCAGGCCTACGGTGTGCGCGACAACGACGAGGAGTCGATCGCCACCATCCATCGCGCCCTCGACCTCGGGGTGACCCTGCTCGACACCGCGAACGTCTACGGCGCCGGCGACAACGAGGAGCTGGTGGGCCGCGCTATCGCCGGTCGGCGCGACCAGGTCGTCCTCGCGACCAAATTCGGCATCGTGTGGGGCGAGGGCGGCAGTATGGGCGCCCGGGGCGACGCCGCCTACGTCGCGCAGTCGTGCGACGAATCGCTGAAACGCCTCGGCGTCGACCACATCGACCTGTACTACCAGCACCGCGTCGACCCGAATGTGCCGATCGAGGAGACCTGGGGCGCGCTGTCGGACCTGGTCACCGCGGGTAAGGTCCGCTACCTCGGCATCTCCGAGGCCTCTGCCCAGACCATCCGTCGCGCACACGCCGTGCATCCGGTGACCGCGCTGCAGAGCGAATGGTCGCTGTGGACGCGCGGTATCGAAGAGGAGGTCCTGCCCACCTGCCGCGAACTGGGCATCGGGATCGTGCCGTTCTCCCCGCTCGGCCGCGGTTTCCTCACCGGCTCGATCACCTCGACCGCCGATCTGCCCGCCGACGACCTGCGCCGCGCGCTGCCCCGTTTCGCCGACGACAACATCGACCGCAACCTCGCCGTGGTCGCCGAGTTGCGCGCGATGGCGGAGGAAAAGGGCGTGACCGCAGGGCAATTGGCGCTGGCCTGGGTCCAGTCACGGGGTGACGACGTGGTCCCGATTCCGGGCACCAAGCGCCGCACCTATCTCGAGCAGAATGTGGCGGCCACCGAGATCGAGCTCAGCGCCGAGGATCTGGCGCGGATCGAGGCCGCCGCCCCGGCCGAGGCCTTCGCCGGTGACCGGTACCCGGAACACCTGGCCCGCGCCGCCGGCAAATAGCGCAGTGATCAGTGCGGGACGTCGACCGTCAGCGTGACCGGGGTGTCCGCGGCGACCGGCGTCCCCGCCGCCGGCTGCTGGGCGGTGACCGTCCAGGCAGTCGTCGCGGCGCTCGGGTCGTGCATCACGTCGCGGCCGTCCGCGGTGGCGATACCGGTGATGTCGAAGCACAGCGCCGCACCGACCACGGTCTGTCCCAATGGCTTCCCGCGGAAGTCGGGTAGCGGACGAGGCCAGGGCTGCGCGCCGCAGTCCCGACCGGCCGCCGCGACGGAACTCGATTGCGCCGCAGCGGATGTCGCGGTGGTGCCGGCCGCATGGTCGTCGGAGGATCCGCCGCAGGCTCCGACGGTGCAGGCGAGGGCGAGCAGGGACGCGGCGAATGCGATGCGGCGCATGGATATCCTTCGGATCGAGCGGCGTGTTCGGCGCCGCCGACCAGCGAACGGGCGCGTGTGTCACGCACCCTAATACGCGATCGGTCACCGATCGAATCGCCCGGATGACCGCCCGGAAATGCGACGTGGTCGGCGGCCGTTCGGAACGCTCCACAACGCGGACGCCGGGCGGTGAGCTCCGAGGGACAGCGCACGTCTCGAACCCCACCCGATACACCCGATGCCGGCATCGGCGACCTCGTGGTTCCGAACGAACCGCCCGTGGGAATTCTGCTCCGAAAACGTCGCGCGCGTATAACCTTTCGTGGTTACGAACCGGTGAATATCCAATCACCGTGCGGCAATGACGGATTGAACGGCCACCGAATCCGGCCCGGACGCTCAGCCCTGCAGATAATGCTCGAGGTGTTCGCGCTCGTCCTGCAGCTCGGAGATCGCGCTCTTGACCACATCGCCGATACTGACGATTCCGACCATGCGCCCGTGATCGACGACCGGCAGATGCCGGATCCGATGTTCGGTCATCGTCGCGCGCAGACTCTCCACCCGATCCTCGGGCGAACAGGTGTGCACGATCGCGGTCATGATGTCGGATACCGGCCGAGTCAACAGCTGCGCACCCTGTCTGTACAGGCACCGGACCACATCCCGCTCCGAGACGATCCCGTCCAGTGCGCCGCCGGCGCCACACACCACCACCGCGCCGACATTGTGTTCGGCCAGCACCGCCAGCAATCTGTCGACCGTCGCCTCCGGCGCGATCGTCACCACATCGGCCCCCTTGTTGCGCAAAACCTCCGAAATTCGCATCGTCCACCGCCCTGTCGAGCCTGTCGTTGGTACGCCCTGCCGGGACAGTTCTGCCGCGAACTGCCGCCGCTTATAAGGATCGCGCGTTTTGTTCCCGGTGACCAGCAACGATTCCGATCGGCACGATCAACCTCGCGGTGAAGCCGCGCGGCGGGCGCCACGCCCGGCGCGGGGGCCGTTGCCGCCCAAGGTGCCACCGCGGCCGTCCCGATGGACGTAGCATCCGAAAGGTGGCCGATGCGAACCGTCCCGCGCTGCGGGTTCTCGTATACAGCAGCGATGCCGACACTCGCCGCCAGGTGATACTGGCGCTGGGCAAGCATCCGCATCCCGACCTGCCGCCGTTCGACTACCGCGAGACCGCCACCGCGCCGGTGGTGATCGAGCAGCTCGACGCCGGGGGGATCGACCTGGCCATTCTCGACGGTGAGGCCACACCCACCGGCGGAATGGGGCTGGCCAAACAACTCAAGGACGAGATCGCCGACTGCCCGCCCATCGTGGTGCTGACCGGCCGGGCCGACGATGCCTGGCTCGCCGCCTGGTCCAGGGCAGAGGCGGCAGCCGCCCATCCGCTGGACCCGTTCCAGCTCACCTCGGCGGTCACCACGGCCCTGAACACTCGTCCCGCCGCCTGACCAGCGCTTTTCCCGGTCGGCCGATATCTCGTCGGCCGACCGTTCTCGTGCGCCCAGAAGACGGCGACGCGCCCGGCCACGGGGAGGCCATTGCGCTGGTTCGGTCATAAGTGACAGTTCCGAATTCGATCAAACACCGGGGCGGAACCATGAGTATTCAGAAAGAGCGGTTGTAGGCTGTGCTGTAGCTCACACGAGCGCGACCGTTGATATGAATGGCGCCCTGCCTGCCCTGTCGTCCCGCGCTCGCGCTCGAGCTGCGGTTCGGGGTGAGACTGGCCCGGCAGACGACGATGTCAGCCCCGCCTCGGCAGTTGCCGGCGAGGGAGAGGGGTTGTGCCGTTGTGAATACCCAGGTGCCGACTCTTGTGCTCGGTGCGATCGCTGCCGCGTTCGCGCTGGGATCGGTGGTGCTGGCGGCCGTGATCGGCCCCAAACGCTACAACCGCGCCAAACTCGAAGCCTACGAATGCGGTATCGAACCCACCCCGCACGCCATCGCCGGCGGGCCGGGAAACGCTGCGGGACAACGCTTTCCGGTGAAGTACTACCTCACCGCGATGCTGTTCATCATCTTCGACATCGAGATCGTATTCCTCTATCCGTGGGCGGTGCACTTCGATGCCCTCGGCGTCTTCGGGTTGGCGGCCATGGCGCTGTTCATTCTCAACGTCTCGGTTGCCTATGCCTACGAGTGGAGGCGCGGCGGCCTGAGCTGGGACTGAACGCGGGCGAGTCGATCGGCCCGTCGGCACCGCATACCCAACCCGTCGTCCCGGCGTCCGCCGGGACCGAGGATTCGCACACGGAAGTGAGAGTTGATCCGAGATGGGGCTCGAGGAGAAATTGCCCAGCGGCTTCCTGCTGAGCACGGTCGAACAGTTCGCCGGATACCTGCGTAAGGGCTCGCTGTGGCCCGCGACGTTCGGGCTGGCCTGCTGCGCGATCGAGATGATGGCCACGGGGGCCGGTCGCTTCGACAGCGCCCGCTTCGGGATGGAGGTCTTCCGCGCCTCCCCCAGGCAGGCGGACCTGATGATCGTCGCCGGCCGGGTCAGCCAGAAGATGGCGCCGGTGCTGCGGCAGGTCTACGACCAGATGACCGAACCCAAATGGGTGCTGGCGATGGGGGTGTGCGCCTCCTCCGGCGGCATGTTCAACAACTACGCCATCGTGCAGGGCGTCGATCATGTTGTGCCCGTGGACATCTACCTGCCCGGCTGTCCGCCGCGCCCGGAGATGCTGTTGCACGCGATCTTGAAACTGCACGAGAAGATCCAGGAGATGCCGCTGGGCGTCGACCGCGCCGAGGCCGTGCGCGCCGCCGAGGCCGCCGCGCTCGCCTCCACCCCCACGATCCGGATGGAGGGGTTGCTGCGATGAGCCTGGACGCACCGCGCAGCGCCGGCGATCCGCCCGACAGCCGCGCTGAGCTCGAATCCTCCTCCGGCACAAGCCGAACCGGCCCGGCCGGCGAACCGGCGATCGAACCCGAATCGCGCGGTCCCTCCCCCGACCGGCCCGACGACGAGGTCATCGGCGTGCGCCGCGGCATGTTCGGCGTCCGGGGCACCGGCGACACCTCCGGCTACGGGCGGCTGGTGCGCACCGTCACGCTGCCCGGGAGCACTCCCGCGCCCTACGGTTCCTATTTCGACGAGGTGGTCGCCGCACTGGCACAGTCGGTCGGAGACGACGTATTCCGCGCCGCGATCGAGAAGATCGTGGTCTTCGCCGGGGAACTGACCCTGCACGTGCGGCGGGAGCGGGTCGTCGAGGTGGCGCGTGCGCTGCGCGACGACCCGGCGTTGCGCTTCGAACTGTGCCTGGGCGTGAACGGCGTGCACTACCCGGACGACACGGGCCGCGAGCTGCACGCCGCCTATCACCTGCTGTCGATCACCCACAACCGCCGGGTGCGGGTGGAGGTGCCGGTACCGGATTCGGATCCGCATACGCCCTCGCTGTTCGCGGTGTATCCGACCACCGACTGGCACGAGCGCGAAACCTACGACTTCTTCGGCATCGTCTTCGACGGGCATCCGTCGCTGACGCGGATCATGATGCCCGACGACTGGCGTGGACATCCGCAGCGCAAGGACTACCCGCTCGGCGGGATCCCGGTCGAATACAAGGGCGCGCGTATTCCGCCGCCGGACCAGCGGAGGACCTACAGCTGATGAACCACACCGAAATCACCGGCGCCGCAACGGATCCGGTCGCCGAGAGCCCGGCGGTCACGGTCGTCGGACAGGACTGGGACGATGTGCGCGAGGCCCTCGACGGCGCCGCGGAGGAGCGCATCGTCGTCAATATGGGACCGCAGCATCCGTCCACGCACGGCGTGCTGCGGCTGATCCTCGAGATCGAGGGCGAAACCGTCACCGAGGCGCGCTGCGGAATCGGCTACCTGCACACCGGCATCGAGAAGAATCTCGAATTCCGCAACTGGGTGCAGGGCGTCACGTTCGTGACCCGGATGGACTACCTGTCCCCGATGTTCAACGAGACCGCCTACTGCCTGGCCGTGGAGAAGCTGCTCGGCATCACCGACGACATCCCCGAACGGGTGAACATCGTCCGCGTCATGCTGATGGAACTCAACCGCATCTCCTCCCACCTGGTGGCGCTGGCCACCGGCGGTATGGAACTCGGCGCGCTGACACCGATGCTGTTCGGCTTCCGCGAACGCGAACTGATCCTCGACATCTTCGAAACCGTCACCGGACTACGGATGAACCACGCCTACATCCGCCCCGGCGGGCTGGCGCAGGATCTGCCGCCCGATGCGGTGGGCAAGATCCGGGATCTGCTGGCGCTCATGCCGAAACGGCTGCGCGATATGGAGTTGCTGCTCAACGAGAACCCGATCTTCAAGGCCCGCACCCGGGGCATCGGCTATCTCGACCTGGCCTCGTGTATGGCGTTGGGGGTGACCGGACCGGTCCTGCGGTCCACCGGACTGCCGCACGATCTGCGCAAATCGCAGCCGTACTGCGGCTACGAGAACTACGAGTTCGACGTCATGACCGACACCGGATGCGACTGCTACGGCCGCTACCTGATCCGCATCAAGGAGATGAAGGAGTCGCTGAAGATCGTCGAGCAGTGCCTCGACACACTCCGCCCGGGCCCGGTCATGGTGTCGGACAAGAAGATCGCGTGGCCGGCCGATCTGACACTCGGGCCCGACGGACTCGGCAATTCCGCCGAACATATCGGCACCATCATGGGCACCTCGATGGAGGCGCTGATCCACCACTTCAAACTGGTCACCGAGGGTATGCGGGTGCCGCCCGGCCAGGTGTACGCATCGGTGGAGTCCCCCCGCGGCGAACTCGGCGTCCACATGGTCTCCGACGGCGGAACCCGTCCCTACCGCGTGCATTTCCGCGATCCCTCGTTCACGAATCTGCAGGCCGTGGCGGCGATGTGCGAAGGCGGCATGGTCGCCGACGTGATCGCCTCCGTGGCCAGCATCGACCCGGTGATGGGTGGTGTCGACCGATGACAGCCGAACCGATTCCCGCGACCGCGACCGGCCGCGACCCGATCCTGCTGCAGTTGTCGCAGCGGCCCGTCCCGTACCCGCCGCAGGTGCAGGAGAATCTGCGGGTCGAGGCGCGCGAGATCATCGACCGCTACCCGCACCCACGCTCGGCGCTGCTGCCGCTGCTGCATCTGGTGCAGAGCGTCGAAGGATACGTCAGCGGCACCGGAATCGCGTTCTGCGCGGAACAACTCGGGCTCACCGACGCCGAAGTCACCGCGGTCGCCACCTTCTACTCGATGTATCGCCGCACGCCGACCGGCGACTATCACGTCGGAGTCTGCACCAATACGTTGTGCGCGGTCATGGGCGGCGACGAGATCCTGGCCGCGCTCACCCGGCATCTGGAGGTCACCCCGGGGGAAACGACCGCGGACGGGTCGATCACGCTGGAACACCTCGAGTGCAACGCCGCCTGCGATTACGCCCCGGTCGTCATGGTGAACTGGGAATTCTTCGACAACCAGACCCCGGAGTCGGCCCGCGCGCTCGCCGATACGCTGCGAGCCGGCGGCGAGGTCACCGGCACGCGCAGCGGCGCACCGCTGTGCAGCTTCCGCGAGACCGCCCGCATCCTCGCCGGATTCCCGGATCGGCGGCCCGGCGCCAACGACGGCACCCCCGGAGAACCCACGCTCGCCGGTTTGCGCGTGGCGAGGGAGCAGCCGACATCCGCTGCGGCGGAGCATGATTCGGATACCGGACAGGGGGAACGGTGATGACGCTGGCGCCCGAGCTCACCCGCTACTGGGATCAGCCGCAGTCGTGGACCCTCGACACCTACCGGGCACACGACGGCTACCGGGCCCTGTCCCGTGCGCTGGGCATGCATCCCGACGAGGTCATCGCCACGGTGAAGGACGCCGGATTGCGCGGCCGCGGCGGTGCCGGATTTCCCACCGGCATGAAATGGGGTTTCATCCCGCAGGATCCCGAGGGCTCGCCGGCGGCCGGTAAGCCGCACTACCTGGTGATCAACGCCGACGAATCCGAACCCGGCACCTGCAAGGACATCCCGTTGATGATGGCGACCCCGCATGTGCTGGTCGAGGGCGCCATCATCGCCGCCTACGCCATCCGCGCCGCCCATGCGTTCATCTACGTGCGCGGCGAGGTCGTGCCGGTGCTGCGCCGGCTCCAGACCGCGGTCGAAGAGGCCTATGCCGCAGGCTATCTGGGTCGCGACATTCTCGGTTCTGGTTTCGATCTCGACCTGATCGTGCACGCGGGGGCCGGCGCCTATATCTGCGGTGAGGAAACCGCGCTGCTGGACTCACTCGAGGGCCGCCGCGGCCAGCCTCGGCTGCGCCCGCCCTTCCCCGCGGTCGCCGGCCTGTACGCGTGCCCGACCGTGGTCAACAACGTGGAGTCGATCGCGAGTGTGCCGGCCATCCTGCACAACGGCGTCGAATGGTTCCGTTCGATGGGATCGGAGAAATCGCCCGGCTTCACCCTGTACTCGCTGTCCGGACATGTCACCCGGCCGGGCCAGTACGAGGCGCCGCTCGGTGTGACGCTGCGCGAACTTCTCGGCCACGCCGGCGGTGTGCGCGCCGGGCACACCCTGAAGTTCTGGACCCCCGGCGGCTCCTCGACTCCCTTGTTCACCGCCGAACACCTCGATGTGCCCCTCGACTACGAGAACGTGGGCGCGGCCGGATCCATGCTGGGCACCAAGGCATTACAGATCTTCGACGACACCACCTGCGTCGTGCGCGCGGTCCTGCGCTGGACCGAGTTCTACGCCCACGAATCCTGCGGAAAATGCACCCCCTGCCGGGAGGGCACCTACTGGCTCGTGCAACTGCTGCAGCGACTGGAGTCCGGCGGCGGCGCCGACGCCGACCTGGACACCCTGCTCGACATCGCCGACAACATCAACGGCAAGTCGTTCTGCGCCCTCGGCGACGGTGCGGCGAGCCCGATCGTGTCCTCCCTCAAATATTTCCGCGACGAATACGCCGAACACATCCGGCTGGGCCGGTGCCCGTTCGATCCCGCTCGCTCGACCGCCTGGGCCCTCTCCACGGCCGCGGCAGCCACCGCAGCGACGCCTGCCGAAGGAGTGCGATGACCGCGACAGTCAGCCACGACAGCAGTGGCGTCATCCCCCAGGATCTGGTCACCGTCACCATCGACGGCACGACGATCGCCGTGCCCGCCGGAACGTTGCTGATCCGGGCGGCCGAACTCGTCGGAATCCAGATCCCCCGATTCTGCGACCATCCGCTGCTGGATCCGGTCGGAGCGTGCCGGCAGTGCCTGGTCGAAGTGGAGGGGCAGCGCAAACCCGTCGCCTCCTGCACGATGGCCGTCACCGACGGGATGATCGCCCACACCCAGATCAGTTCGCCGGCCGCGCAGAAGGCGCAGGCCGGCGTCATGGAACTGCTGCTGATCAACCACCCACTGGACTGCCCGGTCTGCGACAAGGGCGGGGAATGCCCGCTGCAGAACCAGGCGATGTCCAGCGGCCGGCCCGAATCGCGTTTCGAGGGCGTGAAACGCACCTACCCCAAACCGATTCCGCTCTCGCCCGCGGTGCTGCTGGATCGGGAGCGGTGCGTGCTGTGCGCCCGCTGCACCCGGTTCTCCCAGCAGATCGCCGGTGATCCGTTCATCGAGCTGATGGACCGCGGCGCGCTGCAGCAGGTCGGGATCGCCGCCGGCGAGCCGATGGACTCCTACTTCTCCGGCAACACCGTCCAGATCTGCCCGGTCGGCGCCCTCACCGGCACCACCTATCGCTTCCGCGCGCGCCCCTTCGACCTGGTCTCGAGCCCGGCGGTGTGCGAGCACTGTGCCGCCGGATGCGCCCAGCGCACCGACCACCGCCGCGGAAAGGTGTTGCGCCGCTTGGCCGGTGACGATCCGCAGGTCAACGAGGAATGGAATTGCGACAAGGGCCGCTGGGCGTTCACCTACGCGACCGAACCCGATCGGATCACCACTCCCCTGATCCGCGACGACAGCGGCGCGCTCGTTCCGGCCTCGTGGTCGGAGGCGCTCGCGCGCGCGGGTGCGGGACTGGCCGCCGCCCGCGGGAACGCCGGAGTGCTGGTGGGTGGCCGCGCCACGGTCGAAGACGCCTACGCGTATGCGAAGTTCGCGCGTATCGCGTTGGGCACCAACGACGTCGATTTCCGCGCTCGCGCCCATTCCGCGGAGGAGGCCGAATTCCTGGCGGCGGCGATCGCCGGACAGGGTGTGCGGGTGGACTACGGCGCGCTGGACTCGGCGCCGGTCGTGCTGCTCGCCGGACTCGAACCCGAAGAGGAATGCCCGATCCTGCATCTGCGGCTGCGCAAGGCCGCCCGCACCTCCGCGACCGCGATCTATTCGCTGGCCGCCTACGCGAGCCGGGGTCTGCGACGGATATCGGGCCGGTTGATCCCGACCGTGCCCGGTGACGAGGCGCGGCTGCTGCAGGCGCTGGCGGTCGCGGGCGCCGGATACGAATGCCCGCCCGATCCGCCGGGACTCGACGAACTCGCCCGCGCGCTGCGCCGTCGCGGTGCGATCATCCTGGCCGGCGAACGGCTGGCCCCGCTACCCGGCGCGCTGTCGGCGGTGGCGGCACTGGCCGAGACCACCGGCGCCGCGGTCGCCTGGGTGCCACGCCGCGCCGGGGAACGCGGTGCGCTCGAGGCGGGTGCGCTGCCGGGTCTGCTTCCCGGCGGCCGCCCGATCGCGAATGCCCGTGCGCGCCGGCAGGTTGAACGGATCTGGCAGGTCGACGAACTGCCGGCCGCACCGGGGCGCGATACCTCCGCAATCCTCGACGCCGGCCGCCACCCAGGAGCGCTGCTGATCGGCGGTGTGGAGATCGCCGATCTCCCCGATCCCCGCGCAGCCCGCGCCGCCGTCGAGGCCGCGGCATTCGTGGTCGCTCTGGAATTGCGGCACAGTGAGGTCACCGAGCGGGCCGATGTGGTGTTCCCGGTCGCCTCGGCCATGGAGAAGCCGGGAACATACCTCACCTGGGAGGGCCGGCCGCGGCCGTTCGGCGCCGCCCTCGGCGATGCGACGGTGCGGCGGCAGGCGGCTCCGCTGGCCGACCATCGCGTGCTGCATTCGCTGGCCGACGAGATGGGCGTGCGATTGGACCTGCCGACGGTCGAGGCCGCCCGCGCGGAACTCGACGCGCTGGGTGTCTGGGACGGGCCCCGGCCGCAGCCGCCGGCCCATCCGTCGGCAGCGCTACCGGATACCGAAACCGGCACCGCCATCCTCGCCGGCTGGCGCATGCTGCTCGACAACGGCCGCATGCAGGACGGTGAACCGAATCTCGCCGGCACCGCCCGCCGGCCGGTCCTGCGGCTGTCGCCGGCCACCGCCGCCGAAATCGGCGTGGCCACCGGTGATTCGGTGCGGATCAGCACCGGGCACGGACGCATCGTGCTGCCGCTCGAGATCACCGAGATGCCCGATCGTGTCGCCTGGCTGCCATGGAACTCGGCGGAATCGTCGGTCAACGACCGGCTCGTCACCGCCCTCGGCCACCGCGTGCGCATCCAACGGGAGGACCCCCATGAGTGAGATGTCGCCGACCGTGCTGCTCGCAGCCCCGGCCGATCTGTCCGCCTTCGGCCACGACCCGTGGTGGCTGGTCGTGCTCAAATCCGTCGGCATCTTCATCTTCCTGCTGCTCATCCCGCTGCTCGCGGTGATCATCGAGCGCAAGGTGGTGGCCTGGATGCAGATGCGGGTCGGGCCCAACCGGGTCGGGCCGCGCGGCTCGCTGCAATCCATCGCCGACGGGGTGAAGATGCTCCTCAAGGAGGACATCGTCCCGGCGATGGTCGACAAGCCCATCTACATTCTGGCGCCGGTCGTCGCGCTGATTCCGGCGGTGATGGCGTTCGCGGTGATCCCGCTGGGGCCGGAGGTGTCGATCTTCGGCACCCGCACACCCCTGCAGTTGACCGATATGCCGGTGGGAGTGCTCTACATCCTCGCGATGACCTCGATCGGGGTCTACGGCATCGTGCTGGCGGGGTGGTCGTCGGGATCGACGTATCCGCTGCTCGGTGGTCTGCGGTCGACCGCGCAGGTGATTTCCTACGAGATCGCGATGGCGGCGTGTTTCGCGGCGGTGTTCCTGCTGGCCGGCACCATGTCCACCTCCGGCATCGTGGACCGGCAGTGGGGCACCTGGAACGTGTGGCTGCTGCTGCCGTCGTTCGTCATCTACGCGGTGGCGATGGTCGGCGAAACCAATCGCGCCCCCTTCGATCTGCCCGAAGCCGAGGGTGAACTCGTCGGCGGTTTCCACACCGAGTACTCGTCGCTGAAATTCGCGATGTTCATGATGGCCGAATACATCAACATGGGCACCGTCTCGGCGCTGGCCACCACACTGTTCTTCGGCGGCTGGCACGCGCCTTTCCCGCTGAACCTGTGGGACGGCGCGAATTCGGGCTGGTGGCCGCTGCTGTGGTTCACGCTGAAGGTCTGGACGTTCCTGTTCGTCTTCATCTGGCTGCGCGGGACGCTGCCCCGGCTGCGCTACGACCAGTTCATGAACCTCGGCTGGAAGTTGCTCATTCCGGTGTCGCTGCTGTGGGTGATGGTCGTGGCGACGCTGAAGGTGGTGCAGGACAACGGCCACGACGTGCAGACCACGGGCCTCGTGGTCGCCGGGGTGATCATCTCGGTGGGCCTGCTGGCGATGATGTTGCGCGCCGGGCGCGCCGGGGACAATCCCGCACCGGAAACGACCGGGACACAACAGTTCTCGGACTTCCCGGTGCCGCCGATGCCCGAGACCGCGCCGGCTGCCACCAAAGCCGGTCTGCTGGAACCCCTCGGCGGATTCTGGGTCACCTTCGTCACGATGTTCAAGAAGAAGAACACCGAGTTCTACCCCGAGGAGAAGGTGCCGACCGCGCCGCGCTACCACGGCCGCCACCAGCTCAACCGGCATCCCGACGGGCTCGAGAAGTGCATCGGCTGCGAACTGTGCGCGTGGGCCTGCCCCGCCGACGCGATCTACGTCGAGGGCGCCGACAACACCGACAGCGAGCGCTACTCCCCCGGCGAACGCTACGGCCGCGTCTACCAGATCAACTATCTGCGCTGCATCGGCTGCGGACTGTGCATCGAGGCATGCCCCACGCGGGCATTGACGATGACCAACGAATACGAGCTGGCCGACGACAATCGCGCCGATCTGATCTACGAGAAGGACCGGCTGCTCGCCCCGCTGGGCGACGGAATGATCGCCCCGCCGCACGCCGCCTACCCGGGCGCCACCGAGGAGGACTACTACCTCGGCGCCGTTCCGGCAGCGCCCGGCACCGACCGCGACACGGGCCTCGGCTCCACCGGTATCGCGTCGGCGCGCCGATCCGGTTCCGGCGCTCCGGATCCCGTGAGTCCGGACTCCGCGGACTCCGCCGCCGATGCGGCGGAACGGCAACCGGCCGCCACCGGCGCACAAGGAGGTGCGCAGTGAGCCCGGGAGTGAATGTGCTTGCCGCCGAAGCAGTTACGCGAACGTCCACCGGCGAGGCGGTGCTGTTCTGGGTCCTGGCCGTGGTCGCGGTGGCGGGCGCACTCGGCATGGTGTGTGCCCGCAAGGCCGTGCACTCCGCGCTGTGCCTGGCCGCCACCATGATCACCCTGTCGGTGTTCTATATCGCCCAGGACGCGCTGTTCCTGGGGGTGGTGCAGATCGTGGTGTACACGGGCGCGGTCATGATGTTGTTCCTGTTCGTGCTGATGCTCGTCGGTGTCGATTCGGCCGAATCGCTGCGGGAGACGTTGCGCGGGCACCGCATCGCCGTCGTCGTGGTGGGTGCCGGATTCGGACTGTTGCTCATCGCGGCGATCGCCCGTGGTGTGCGCGACGATTCGGTGGCGGCCACCGGGCCCGGGTTCGGCGCCGACCCGATCGGGGCGCTGGCCGACCTGATCTTCGTGCGGTACGTGTGGGCCTTCGAACTCACCGGCGCGCTGCTGATCACCGCCACCATCGGCGCGATGATCCTCGCGCACCGGGAACGGTTCGGTCGGCGCACCGGGCAGCGCGAACAATCGCAACGCCGCCTGCGCGAAGGCCACCGCATCACTCCCCTACCCACTCCTGGTGTGTACGCCCGCCACAACGCCGTCGACGTGCCCGCCCGGCTGCCCGACGGCTCGTTCGCCGAACTGTCGGTGAGCACCATCCTGCGCCATCGCCGCCGCCGCGCCCACACCGAGGCAGCCGAGCTCGGAATGCGAAACGGCAACGGCGGCAACGGTGACGGTTCGAACGGCAGCGACCGGAACGGGCATGGCGACGAGAGCGACAGCGCCCACGCGACCGGCGACAACGAGAGGAAGGCTCCGCGGTGAATCCGGACAACTACCTGTACCTGTCCGCCCTGCTGTTCACCATCGGCGCGGCCGGGGTGCTGGTGCGGCGCAACGCGATCGTGGTGTTCATGTGCATCGAGTTGATGCTCAACGCGGTCAATCTCGCGTTCGTCACCTTCGCCCGTCAGCACCACAACCTCGACGGGCAGGTCTTCGCGTTCTTCACGATGGTCGTGGCCGCCTCGGAAGTCGTCGTGGGCCTGGCGATCATCATGACCATCTTCCGCACCCGCCGCTCGACCTCGGTCGACGACGCCAACCTGCTGAAGTACTGACGTGGGTACCGGGAATCTGCTCTGGCTGCTGCCGGCCCTGCCCGCCGCCGGCGCGCTGATCCTGCTGCTGGCGGGACGCACGAGCGACCGCTGGGGGCATTGGCTGGGCTGCGCGACCGCGGTCGCCTCGTTCGGCGTGGCGGTGTGGGCGTTCACCGAGATGCTCGGCCGCGCCGGCGCCGATCGCGCGGTGTCGCACAACTTCTTCAGCTGGATACCGGTGGCCGGGCTGCAGGCCGAATTCTCGCTGCAGCTCGATCAGCTGACGATGTGTTTCGTCCTGCTGATCACCGGCGTCGGCTCACTGATCCACATCTACTCGGTCGGCTACATGGGACACGATCCGGCGCGGCGGCGGTTCTTCGCCTACCTCAACCTGTTCCTGGCCGCGATGCTGATCCTGGTCATGGCCGACAACTATCTGGTGCTCTATCTCGGCTGGGAGGGCGTGGGCCTGGCCTCGTACCTGCTGATCGGGTTCTGGCACGAGAAGCCCTCCGCGGCCGCGGCGGCGAAGAAGGCCTTCGTGGTCAACCGTGTCGGCGACATGGGTCTGGCGATCGCGCTGTTCCTGATGTTCGCCACCTTCGGCTCGGTCGACTTCGGGCACGTGTTCGCTGGTGTCCCGCATGCGAGCGAAGGCACCCTGACCGCCCTGGGGCTGCTGTTGCTGCTGGGCGCGTGCGGTAAATCCGCGCAGGTGCCGCTGCAGTCCTGGCTCGGCGACGCGATGGAAGGCCCGACTCCGGTGTCTGCGCTCATCCACGCCGCGACCATGGTGACCGCGGGTGTGTATCTGATCGCGCGTTCGAACGCGATCTTCGACGCGGCCCCGGCGGCGCGCGCCGGCGTGCTGGTGGTGGGCGCGGTGACGCTGCTGTTCGGCGCCGTGATCGGCTGTGCGAAGGACGACATCAAGAAGGCGCTGGCGGCGTCCACGATGAGTCAGATCGGCTATATGGTGCTGGCCGCCGGACTGGGCCCGGCCGGATATGCCGTGGCGATCATGCATCTGCTCACCCACGGCTTCTTCAAGGCCGGATTGTTCCTCGGCGCCGGATCGGTCATGCACGCGATGAACGACGAAACCGATATGCGCCGCTACGGCGGGCTGCGGAAGTACCTGCCGATCACCTTCGTCACCTTCGGGCTCGGCTATCTGGCGATCATCGGGGTGCCGCCGTTCGCGGGGTTCTTCTCCAAGGACAGGATCATCGAGGCCGCGTTCGGGTACGGCGGTGCGAACGGCATCACCCTCGGCGCCGCCGCGCTGCTCGGCGCCGGGATCACCGCCTTCTATATGACGCGCGTGATGCTGTTGACGTTCTTCGGCGAAAAGCGCTGGGCTGCGGGCGAATCCGAGACCGAGCCACATCCGCACGAGGCGCCCGCGGTGATGACCGGCCCGATGATCGTGCTGGCCGTCGGATCGGTGTTCTCCGGCGGGGTGTTCGTCTTCGGATCGTCGCTGCAGAACTGGCTGGCGCCGGTGGTCGGCACCGAACACGCCGAAAGCGCCGTGCCGGCGTGGGCGGTCACCGTGGCGGCGCTGGTCGTGGTCGCGATCGGTATCGCGGTCGCCTACCGCCAGTACGCGCGGCGGCCGGTGCCGCGCACCGCCCCGCAGGACGTCACGCCGCTGACCGTCGCCGCGCGCCGCGACCTGTACGGCGACGCGTTCAACGAGGCCGCGTTCATGCGTCCGGGCACCCATCTGACCCGCTCGCTGGTCTTCCTCGACAACCGCGGTATCGACGGCATCGTCAACACCACGGCCGCGGTGATCGGCGGCCTGTCCGCTCGAATCCGGCGCGTGCAAACGGGTTTCGTACGCTCGTACGCCCTGTCCATGTTCACCGGCGCGGCCCTGGTGGTCGCGGCCCTGCTGGCGGTGAGGTTGCTGTGACGGAGTATCCCTGGCTGACCACACTGTGGGTGCTGCCCCTGGCCGGCGCCGTCGTCGTGCTGGCGGTTCCGGCCGGACGGCGCACGGTGGCCCGGGTGACCGGGCTCGTGGCGGCGCTGGCCACCGTGGCCGTCGCGATCGTGGTCGCGGTGCGTTTCGATCCGGGCGGGCCGCAATATCAGCTCGTCGAATCACACCGCTGGATACCGGCTTTCGGCGCCGGCTACACCCTCGGCGTCGACGGGATCGCGCTGGTGCTGCTGCTGTTGACCGCCGCACTGGTGCCTTTGCTGATCCTCGCCGGATGGAAGGACGACCGCGAGGCGGGCAGCGGGCGGCGGGTCGCGCACATCTACGTCGCGCTCACCCTGATCGTCGAGTCGATGGTGCTGATCTCGTTCGTCTCGCTCGACATCCTGCTGTTCTACGTGTTCTTCGAGGTCATGCTGATCCCGATGTACTTCCTCATCGGCGGCTTCGGGCCCCGCACCGGCGGCAGTGAATCGGCGGCCGTGGAACTGGCCCGGCGGCAGCAGCGTTCGCGCGCGGCGGTGAAATTCCTGCTGTACAACCTGTTCGGCGGCCTGATCATGCTGGCCGCGGTGATCGGGCTCTATGTGCTCACCGCACGGGCACATCTCGGCGGTGCGGGTGGCACCTTCGATTTCCGGGCGGTCGCGGCGGCGGCGAATTCCGGGCAGCTCGGCGCCGGCCCGGCCGTGCTCAACGCGCTGTTCCTCGGCTTCATGTTCGCCTTCGCCGTGAAGGCGCCGCTGTGGCCGCTGCACACCTGGCTGCCCGGCGCGGCGGTGTCGGCCACACCGGCGAGCGCGGTGCTGATGATGGCGGTGGTCGACAAGGTCGGCACCTTCGGCATGCTGCGCTACTGCCTGCTGCTGTTCCCGGCCGCCTCGACCACCTACGCGCCGATGATCAGCGTGCTGGCGGTGATCGGCATCCTCTACGGCGCGCTGCTGGCCATCGGGCAGACCGATGTCATGCGCCTGATCGCCTACACCTCGATCTCGCATTTCGGTTTCATCATCCTCGGCATCTTCGCGATGACCAATCAGGGCGGCGCGGGCGCGACGCTGTACATGGTCAACCACGGCATCTCGACCGCCGCGCTGTTCCTCATCGCGGGATTCCTGGTGTCGCGCCGCGGAACTCGGGCGATCGCGGAATTCGGCGGCGTACAGAAGGTGGCGCCGGTATTGGCGGGAACTTTCCTGATCGCGGGCCTGGCGACGCTCTCGCTGCCCGGTCTGGCGCCGTTCGTCAGCGAATTCCTGGTGCTGGCCGGCACGTTCACCAGATATCCGGTGGCGGCGGTGTTCGCCACCGGCGCGCTGGTGCTGGCGGCGCTGTATGTGCTGTGGATGTACCAGCGGATGATGACCGGGCCGGTCCGCAAGGGCAACGAGCGATTGCAGGATCTGCTGCCGCGCGAACTGGTGGTCGTGGTGCCGTTGCTGGCGGCGCTACTGGTCCTGGGCGCCTACCCGAAACCGGTTCTCGATCGCATCAATCCGGCGGTGGCCGGCACGCTCACCACCATCGGCAAACACGATCCGGCGCCCACGGTCGCGCCGGATGCCGCGACCGTACCGGCCGCGACCACTCCGAGCGGAGGTAACCACCGGTGAATCAGCTTATGGCCGCGACGGTTCCGGCTCCTTCGATCGAATATCACGCCCTGTCACCGATGCTCGTCGTCTTCGGTGTGGCCGTCGCCGGGGTGCTGGCCGAGGCGTTCCTGCCGCGTGCGTGGCGCTATCCGGTGCATCTGGTGCTCGCGCTGGGCGGTTTGGTCGCGGCATTGGTGGCGGTGGTCGCGCTCGCGGGCACTCATGCCACGGTGGCCGTCGGCGCGGTCGCCGTCGACAACGTGACGTTGATGCTGCAGGGCACCATCCTGGTGGTCGCGATTCTCGCGGTCGCGCTGATGGCCGAACGCGGAACCGAACCGCGGCTGGCGCGCGAAAGCCGGGAGGGCCCGGGGACGTGGAGCCGGGCTGCCGCGGTGGCCGTGGGCGCGGTCGCCGTCGACGCCTTCACCCCGCAGGCCGCGGCGGTGCCGGGCAGTTCGGACGAGATCGCGGCAGCGCGAGCGGGTATCACCACCACCGAGGTCTTCCCGCTGACCCTGTTCGCGGTCGGCGGCATGCTGCTGTTTCCCGCCTCGAACGATCTGCTGTCGATGTTCGTCGCGCTCGAGGTGCTGTCGCTGCCGCTGTATCTGCTGTGCGGGCTGGCGCGGCGGCGTCGGCTGCTGTCGCAGGAGGCAGCGCTGAAGTACTTCCTGCTGGGCGCGTTCGCCTCGGCCTTCTTCCTGTACGGGATGGCGCTGCTGTACGGATACGCCGGCACGGTTCGCCTCTCCGGGATCGCCGACGCGGTGGCCCGGGATTCCGGCTCGAAAACCCTTGCGGTGCTGGGTGTGGCGATGCTGGTGGTCGGCTTGCTGTTCAAGATCGGCGCGGTGCCGTTCCAGTCGTGGGTGCCCGATGTGTATCAGGGGGCGCCGACCGCGGTCACCGCGTTCATGGCCGCGGCGACCAAGATCGCGGCGGTCGGTGCACTGCTGCGCATCCTGCAGGTCGCGGTGCCGGGGCTGAGCGCGGACTGGCGTCCGATCCTGGGCGCCGTGGCGGTGGCCACGATGGTGCTGGGCGCGATTCTCGCCGTGACCCAGACCGATGTGAAGCGCATGCTCGCCTACTCCTCCATCGCACACGCCGGCTTCATCCTCACCGCGCTGGTGGCGGCCAATTCCGACGGGGTGTCGTCGGTGCTGTTCTATCTGGCGGTCTACGGCGTGAGCACGGTGGGCGCGTTCGCGGTGGTCACGCTGGTGCGCGACCGGGTGGGAGACGAGGCCACCGCACTGTCGGCGTGGGCCGGGCTCGGCCGCCGTTCACCATGGCTGGCAACGGTTTTCGCGCTGTTTCTGCTGTCGTTCGCGGGCATTCCGCTGACCAGTGGTTTCGTCGGAAAATTCGCGGTGTTCTCGGCGGCCGCCTCCGGACATGCGGCGTATCTGGTGATCGTCGGTGTGATCTCCAGTGCGATCGCCGTGTTCTTCTACATTCGCGTCATCGTGCAGATGTTCTTCACCGATCCGCCGGACGCGCCGCCCGCCGTGGTCACCGCGCCGGTGACCACGATGGTCGTCATCGTCACCGGCGCCGCCACACTGGCCCTGGGTATCGTGCCGCAGCCGTTGCTCGACTTGGCGAACCGCGCGGTCGGATTCGTCGGCGGATAATGCCGGAAAGCACTTCCGGGATAACGGTTCTCGTCGACGCCGCACCGAAAAGCCCGCGGTGGCCCTAGGATCGAGTCCGACGACGACCTCCGCGCACAGAAACAGGTGTCATGACCGACAGCGCCGCACAGGTGGATCAATCGAAGCCGAGCATCGCCCGCGTGTACGACTATCTGCTGGGCGGGCGCGACAATTACGCCGTCGACCGCAAGGTCGGTGACTACTTCATCAACGATCTCCCCGGTTCGGTCGCCATCGCGTACTCCAATCGGCAGGCCATGATTCGCGCGGTCGCCGATATCGCGGACTCCGGTGTGCGCCAGTTCATCGATATGGGCAGCGGGTTGCCCACCGTCGACAACGTGCATCAGGTCGCCCAGCGCCACCTGGACACGGCGCGCGTGGTGTACGTGGACAACGACCCGATCGTGCTGGCCCATGGGCGCGCACTGCTGTCCGCCGACGACAACACCACGGTCATCCACGCGGATCTGCGCGATCCGGAGTCCATCGTCTCCCATCCGGATTTGCAGCGGCTGATTAATTTCGACGAGCCGGTGGCGGTGATCTTCAGCGCGATCTTGCACCACCTCAACGACGACGAGAATCCGGCCGAGCTGGTGAAGTGGTGGACCGACCGGATTGCGGTGGGCTCACAGATCTACATCTCACATTTCCGCTCCGGCTTCAACGAGGAGACGCAGGCCGCGGAGGAGAAGCTGCAGGCGACGTTCGGTCGGGGCCGCTGGCGTTCGGACGAGGAGATCCTCGGCCTGTTCGGCGATCTCGAGGTGCTCGAGCCGGGGCTGGAGACCTGCGCCCGCTGGCGGCCCGCCGAAGCCGACGCCTCGGTCTCGCGCATCGGACCCGCCGAGCGCGAACCCACCCTGTGGGAACACCTGATCGCGTGCGCCCTGGCCCGTAAGGCCCACTGAGGATTTCGCTGCGAGTTACACGAACAGACCGGCCCGCGCCACGGCGATGAGGCGCTGCGCCCGGTCCGCTCCGGCCTGCTCGACCACGAGCGCCACCCAAGCTGCCAGGTTCTCGGCGGCGTCGTCCTGCGGCTCGCAGAGGTCCGCGCCGCGATCGAACAGCGTCCGCCGCCCGGGCAGCGGCTAAGCTGCCGGGCACCATGTGTGCACCTCGGATCGTCCGGATCGCCCACGACGGCGCCGATTTCGCGGCGGTCCCGTCGCAGCGTGCCCTGGGAGGCGCCGCCGGCCTCGCGGCACTGGCGGTGGCGGCCACCGCACCCGTCGCGCGCCCGCGGGCGGGAAGCGTCGTCGACCTCACCCATCCCGTGGGGCCGAATACGCCGATGTGGCCGGGTAACCCGCCGTTCGCGATGGTTCCGGTGGCATGGCATGCGCTGGGAGGTTTCGATCAGAACGCGATCGCGCTGTGGGAGCACACCGGAACACATGTCGACGCGCCGCTGCGCCGCGCGTCCGGCGGGTCGTCGATCGACACCTTCTCGGTGCGCGATCTGGTGGCTCCACTCGTCGTGATCGACATCAGCGCGAAGGCGGCGTTCGATGTCGACGCGACGGTCACGATCGATGACATCGATGCGTTCGAGCGGATCTACGGCCGCATTCCACCGCGCGCCTTCGTCGCCATGTACTCCGGGTGGGAACGCCGGCTCGCGCATCCGGCGGCCTTCGTCAACCTCGACGTCCAGGGCACCCCGCATGCTCCCGGCTTCTGCGCCGAGGCGGCGGAATACCTTGTGCGCCACCGCGATATCGCCGGCGCGGGGGTGGATACACTCAGCCTCGACCACGCCGCCGATCCCGACTACGGCGCGCACACCGCATTCCTCGGCGGCGGGCGCTACGGCGTGGAGATGGTGGCCAATCTCGGCTCGGTCCCGCCGACCGGTGCCACCGTCGTGATCGGCGCGCCCGAGCACATCGGCGGCACGGGCGGACCGTGCCGAATGCTCGCCTACACCTGAGACCCGGCGCCGCGGGCACCGGGGCCGCGTCAGCCGGTGACCGGATGCACCTCCAGGGCGCAGGTGTCGATGGTGGTGTGCACGGTGCGGGTGTCGATCGAATCGGGAGCTGTCACAACGAGACTCGTGTACAGCGGGCAGTCCTCGCCGGCCGGGCCCATCGCCGACCCCTCCACGACCGCGCGGGCGGGACGACCGGGCAGCACCGTGACGACGGGTGGGGTGTCGTCGTCCCGGGGCAGGCCGCCCATATATCCGCGCGGGGTACGTCGGGCGTGCAGGACCGGGCCGCCCTCACCGGTGTCGACGCCGGGATAGCCGGCGATCGTGCAGGGCGGGGTGTCGGCGGCGAGGGCGAAGGTCAACTCGACGCCGCGATGCATCATCCCGGGAGACAGGGTGTGGGCGGTGGTGTCCAACTGGCGCGGCCGGCACGGCGCGACGGCCGACGCGGTGGTGGTGGATCCTGTTGTGGGGTTCGCCTGCGGCGAAGGCGTCTGCGCGGCAGACGTTTCGGTGGCCGGCCGGGCGGAGGGTGCGGGCCCGGAGCCGTGCTGCGCGCATGAGCCGAGTGCGGTCGCGCCGAGCACCACCACCGCAGCCGTCCGATATCCGTATCTGCCGATCGTCACCTCGACTCCTTTCCGGCCGCACGCGTGCGCGCTCAGTTCACCGCTACCTCCAGCACTACCCCCGCGCCCGGCGCGCCGTCCGGATCGGCCCAGCCCACCCGGACCCAGCCGGGCGCGGAGACGGCCGCCGGCGAGGGGATCCGGTTGACGCGCACGGCCTTCGGTGATTCCGGATCGGCGACGGACACCTCGACGATGCCGGCGGGGGTGTCGCTGAGGTTCTGATCCTGCGCCACCGCGCGCCCGGCGAGCAGCGCCGCCATCTGCGCGAGTGCCACCGGGTCGTGCGCGGCGTCGTAGATCCACCGGGTTCCGAGCACACCGTGTTCGGAGGTGCCGATCAACGCCGCGTCCGCGCCGGGCAGCGGAGCGCCGCGATCGGTCATCGGCACGTGGTAGACGGGCCGGCGGGAATCGGCGGTGTCGACGACGAGCATGTGCTCGATGCCCACCTCCCCTGCGGGGTCGTCGAGACGGAACCCGCCCGCCTTGTGCAGTCGCGGCGTTGTGCCGGTGAACCATTCGCGCGTGGGCAGCCATGCGGTGAGCAGCTCGAGTTTGCCGGGCTCGAGGGTGGTGTGGTGAACGACAGCCATACGCCGACCCTAATCCGCGGCCCGCACCGGGGTTTGTGCACGCGGGCCGAGCAGGCCGCGCACCCCCACCTGGTCGCCACCGCGATCGGGACGGCGGATGCGGACGGCCATGCGGATCTCCATCGCGCCGAGCAGGATCAGGCAGACGCCGGCCAGAACCGACAGGGCCGCGACGGTGTCGATCGGCCACACCAGCACGACGAGCCCGGCCAGCAGTGTCGCCAGGCCGTAGCCCTCGCGGCGGCCCGGCTTCGGCAGATCTTCCGACCAGGCCGCGACGATCGCCTGCACGATGCCGCGGATCATCCATCCCATCCCGACCCACATGGCCAGCAACGCCACCCAGTCGCCGCTGCGCATGCACCACAGCGCGAGCAGCACCGACAGGGCCCCGCTGACGAATTCCAGCGCCTTGAGTCCGCCGCGGATGCGCGCGCGGAAGGCCACCGTGAACTGCCAGGCGGCGGTCAACAGCAGCGCCGTTCCGAGCAATAGCTCCGCAACCGGAACGGACTTATCGGGCCAAACGAGCATGATCACCCCGACGGTGATCGACGCACAGCCGATCGCGCACGCCAGCTGCCAGGTATCACCAGCGAAGACATCCCTGCGGCCGGCCGCTCGGAAGGTGGGCATGGCCCCGATGATATGGCCCCGGACGGTGCACTCTGCGCACTTTCACAGGTTCGACACGGCCGGTCCAGCTATCGGACAGCCGCCCACTGCTCGTGAAACGTGTGTGGTCCGGTAACGGCTACCGGGCTACCGTGAGTGGATATCGGATCTCGCGCCGTTGCCGCCCGTCGGAAGGTTGCCTCATGACCACTGAGTTTCCGCCGGGTCCCCGGCTGCCGCGGGTGGCGCAGACGCTGTTGCACGCGAAATGGCGGGGCTGGTTCGCCGGGGTGGCCTCGCGCCGCTACGGCGATGTCTACACGATGCGCATGATCGCACCCTATGCCGAGAATCTGGTGGTGTTCTCGCGGCCGGAGCACATCCGCGAGATCTTCGCCGGCGCCCCGGCGGACCTGCATGCCGGAGAAGGCAATCGGGTGCTGGAGCCGGTGATGGGGCGGCATTCGCTGCTGCTCACCGACGAGGACGAACACGCGCGAGCCCGCCGGCTGCTGATGCCGGCGTTCACCGGCTCGGCGCTGCGCGGCTACCGCGACCTGGTCGAAGCGATCGCCAAACACCACATCGACCAATGGCAGCCGGATACCACGCTCGTGACGCTGCCACGTATGAACGAACTGACACTCGATGTGATCATGCAGGTGGTGTTCGGTATCAGCGAGCAGCGCGGACGCGCCGAGCTCGCGCCGCGGCTGCGGTACCTGGTCGATGTCGGCCCGCTGATCTTCCTGGGCTGGAAATGGCATCGGCTGCAGCGTTTCGGCCCGTGGAAGCGGTTCGCCGACAACAAGAATGCCATCGACGCGCTGCTCTACGAAGAGATCGCACGCCGGCGCGCGGAGCCGGATCCCGGTGCGCGCGCCGACGTGCTGGCCCGATTGCTCGCGGTGGGCGCGGAAGCCGGCGACGAGCCGCTCTCGGATGCCGAACTCCGCGACCAGCTGGTGACCCTGCTGCTGGCCGGGCACGAGACCACCGCGTCGGCGCTGTCGTGGGCGATGGTCGAATTGGCCGCCCATCCCGAGGTGCAGCAGCGGGCCCGTCGCGCGGCCGCCGAGGGCGACGACAAATATCTGGAGGCGGTGCTCAAGGAGGCGATGCGCCGCCATCCGGTCATCGGCGGCACATTGCGCCGGCTCACGCGCGAGACGACGATCGGCGGCTACACCCTGCCCCGCGGCACCGTCGTGCAGACCTCGATCGTACTGGCGCACGCGAATCCCGATAATCACCCGGAGCCCGAGAGTTTCCGCCCCGAACGCTTTCTCGACGGCAGCGTGGCCGCCCACACCTGGCTGCCGTTCGGTGGCGGTGTGCGCCGCTGTATCGGCGCCGGCTTCTCACTGATGGAGGGCACGGCGGTGCTGTCGGAAGTCCTGGGCCGATTCGCCCTGGAAGCGGTGCGTACCCACGAACGCGGGCGCATCCGCAACATCACCAATGTGCCCGCCCACGGTGCGCCGGTGCTGCTGCGACCACATCCGGGCACGCTCTGATACGGCAGAACCGATCCCGCCGACGCCCGCCGGTACCGTTCCCGGCCGCCGCGCCGCTGCCGCACCCGGGCGCGGTGCGTGCCGGCGCGGAGTCCACAATCGGCAAGGGACCGCACACTCGCCGACAGAGAGGTGATCGCTCGTGAAGGTGTTTCAGATCGGCGCGGCGGGCGGCGTGGGCCGCCGCCTCGCGCAGCGGCTCACGGACCGCGGTGACCAGGTCACCGGTATGCATCGCAATCCCGACCAGGCCGAGACCGTCGCAGCGACCGGTGCGACGCCGGTGGCCGGCGACCTGATCCACGACACGATCGAGGAATTGGCGGCCAAGATCGCCGGGCACGACGCCGTGGTGTTCTCCGCGGGCGCCCACGGCACCGGCCCCGACAAGACCACGGCCATCGACGGCGCCGGGCTGGAGAAGGCGGCCGCGGCCGCGGCGCAGGCGGGTGTCTCGCGTTTCGTGCTGGTGTCGGTGTTCCCCGATGCCGGGCGCGATCGCGAAACCTCGGCGGGATTCGAGCACTACATGCGGGTGAAGAAGTCCGCGGACGTCCATCTGACCCACACCGCGCTGGACTGGCTCATCGTGCGCCCGGGCACGCTGCTCGACGATCCGGGGTCCGGCACCGTCACCGCCGGGCTCGCTATCGAATACGGTTCGATCGCCCGCGACGACGTCGCCGCCTTCATCGACGCGGCCCTGCACGAACCGGCGCTGAACCGGGTGATCATCGAGCTCACCGGCGGCAGCACTCCGGTCGCCGACGCGGTGGCCGAACTGGTGGCCGCGATCGCCCCACGCGGCGGCAAAATCATGTGACAGCCGACGGCGCCCAGCCTAGCGTTCACGGGCATGTCGAGGATGGCGCCGGAGGTTGCCGCCGGGCGGCTGGGCTCCGGCACGAGTTGCGCGCTGGTCTCGGCGGTGTCGTTCGCGCTGTCCGGGCCGTTGGCGCGCGGCCTGATGACCGCCGGCTGGAGTTCCGCGGCGGTGGTGATCGTGCGTGTCCTCGTCGCCGCCGCGGCACTGGCGCCGATCGCGGCCCTACAGCTGCGAGGGAACTGGAAACTGTTGCGCCTCAACGCATCTCTGCTCCTCGCGTACGGCGTGGTGGCGATCGCCGGAGTGCAGCTGGCCTATTTCACCGCTGTCGCGTATCTGGCGGTGGGGACGGCGCTGCTGATCCAATACTCCTCCCCGATCGCGGTGGTCGGCTGGTTGTGGCTGCGTCGCCGGCAACGCCCGGGGGTGGCGACGGTGGCCGGTGCGTGCCTCGGTGTGACCGGTCTGGCGCTGGTGGTCGACCTGCGTTCGGGCGTCGCGGCCGACCGGATCGGCATCGCGTGGGCGCTGCTCGCCATGGCCTGCGGGGTCGCCTATTTCGTGCTCTCCGCGCGCGGTGACGGCGCGCTGCCGGGAACGGTACTGGCCGCCGGCGGGCTGCTGGTCGGCGGGCTCGGACTGCTCGCCGCCGGTGGAGCGGGGATACTCCCGCTGCGTGCCACCACGAATCCGGTTGTGTACCAAGGCGTCACGATGCCGTGGTGGCTGCCGATCGCGATCCTCGGCACCGTGACCGCCGCCCTCGCCTACGTCGCCGGCATCGCGGCCACGCGCCTGCTCGGCTCCCGGGCGGCGGCGTTCACGGGTCTGCTCGAAGTGGTGGCGGCACTGATCTTCGCGTGGGCGCTGCTCGGTGAGGCCCCGCACCCCGTCCAGCTGGTCGGCGGGGTGCTGGTCCTCACCGGCGTGCTCGTCGTGCGCCGCGGCGAGGCGGCCACCGTCTACGCCGATCAGTCGGTGAGCCGCTGCTCGGCGTAGACGGCCATGGCATCACGCTGGTATTCGGCCAATCCGGACGCGATCCGCTCGTAGTTCGCCTTGAACCGTTCGTCGTCGACATACATCTGGCCGAGGCAGGTGTACGCGCTCCGGTTCGGGGTCCAGAAACGGCGAATACCCTCGTACTGAGCGTGGATTTCGGCCTGTACCGCCGCATCCTCGACCGGTGTCCCGGCGGCCATGAATTCGGCCATCCGGATCATCGCGGCGGTCAGTTCCCGCTGCATGCGCTCGACATCCTCGGCGGTCATATCGGCGGTCGCCCGCCGGGACTGCTCGAACTGTTCGGGCCAGCGCTCCCGGGCCTCGTCGTCGTACTGCGTGTGATCGAAGCCCGCGAACAGATTTTCCGGGCGGTTGATCTGCACTGACATCTCCTTGTTCCCTTCGAGTTCGGCGATGGTGCGCGCCACGGTCTCGGCCATCCGTCCCAGCCGGTCGCGTTCGGCGAGCAGCCGGGTGTACTGGCGTTTGAGCGCTGCCAGCGTGTCCGGTTCGGAGTCGACCGCCGCGGCGATCTCGGCGAGACCGAGCCCCAGCTCGCGCAGCACGAGGATCTGCTGCAGCCGCAACAGACTCCGCTCGTCGTAGTAGCGATAGCCGTTGCTGCCCACGTGGGCCGGGGTGAGCAGGCCGATGTCGTCGTAGTGGCGCAAGGTGCGGGCGGTGACTCCCGACATCTTCGCCACTTCCGCGATCGACCAGCTCATGGTGCTTCCCATCTGTCCTGCGGGCCGGTCGCTCCGGCCTCGTCTTCGACGGTAGAAGTTGCCGTAACGTGAAGGTCAAGCCGGAAATTCGGCGCCCGGGCGTAGCCCGAGCAGGGTTTCGGCGATCCGCCCCATCTCGGCGAGGTACCGGGCGCGCTCGGGCGCCGGATGGCCCCGGCGGGCGAGCATGCCGCGGGTCAGCGCGTAGCCGACGGTTTCGGCGACCATGCGGGCCGGCGCCGCGAGGGCGATGGTCCCGGCCCGCTGTTCCCGGTCCAGGTACCGCGCGAAGCGGCGGATGGGGCGTTCGGAGATTTCGGTGGCCAGTTCGCCGATCTCCGGGTCCACGGCGCCGCGCTCCTCGATCAGCCGCAGCAGCGGACCGGCGTGCAGCACCGCCTCGGCGAACGATTCTATGGTGGCGCGCAACATCTCTCGCGGATCGGCATCGGTCAGTTCGGGTTCCTGCGCGGCGAGGAATTCGTCACGAACCCGCGCGGCGAGCGCGTGGAAGATCTCGTCCTTGGACGCGAAGTACACATACAACGTCGCGCGGGAGACACCGGCTCGGGCGGTGATCGCGGCCACCGTGGTCGCCGCGTAGCCACGTTCGATGAAAACGTCCGCCGCGGCATCGAGCAGGGCACGATGCCGGTCGGTATCCGAGCGCTCCCGGGCCGCGCGCACACTCCACGCCGACGTCATACCGTCCAGCATATTGACGTTGACGTCAATGTCAATCAGACTGGCCGCATGCAGGTGGTGGTGGCGAACCGGGGTGAAGTGGCGGTCCGAGTGTTGCGGACGGCGCGAGAGCGCGGCTACGGCACGCGGGCGTTGGCGACGGCGGACGAGCCGGATGCGATGCCGGTGCGGCTGGCCGACGAGGCGGTCCGGCTGCCGGGCTCCGGAGCCGCGGCCTACCTCGACATCGACGCCGTCGTCGCGGCCGCCGGGAGTGCGGGGCCGGGCGCACTGGTCCATCCGGGATACGGATTCCTCAGCGAGAGCGCTGATTTCGCCGCAGCGTGCGCGGCGGCGGGGCTGGTGTTCGTCGGGCCGGCTCCGGAGGTGTTGCGGATTTTCGGCGACAAGGTGGCGGCGCGGCGCGCCGCGGAACAGGCCGGTGTCGCGGTGCTGCCCGCGACCGCCGGCGCCGCCGGGCCCGAACAGATCGAGGCCCTGCTGCTCGCCCATCCCGAGGGCGTGATGATCAAGGCGACGGCCGGTGGCGGTGGCCGCGGGATGCGCGTGGTGCGCTGTCGCGAGGAACTGGCGCAGGCCTATGCCCAGTGTCGCGCCGAGGCCCGTGCGGGTTTCGGTGACGACACCGTCTACGCCGAGGCGTTGGTGGAACATGCCCGCCACATCGAGGTGCAGATCGTCGCCGACGGGTCGCGCGCGGTCGCGATCGGCGATCGCGATTGCAGCGTGCAGCGGCGGCGCCAGAAACTGATCGAGATCGCGCCCGCGCCCTCCCTCGCGCCGGATATGCGCGAGCGCCTGCATTCGGCGGCGGTGCGACTGGCCGAAACGGTCGGTTGCCGTGGCGTGATCACGGTCGAATTCCTGGTGCGCGACGACACCGCGTGGTTTCTCGAGGTCAATCCGCGGTTGCAGGTCGAGCACACCGTCACCGAGGAGGTGACGGGCCTGGATCTGGTGGCCGTGCAGTTCGACCTCGCGCAGGCGCACACCCTGAACGAGCTCGAACTGTCGCACGCCCCCCGCGGATATGCGGTGCAGGTGCGGGTCAATGCCGAAATCCTCAGCGCGACAGGTGATGTCCTGCCCAGCACCGGAGTGCTCACCCGGTTCACCCCGCCGACCGGATCCGGTGTGCGCGTCGACACCGCCGCCTACAGCGGCATGCGTCAGGGCGCCGGTTTCGATTCACTGCTGGCCAAGATCATCGCGCGCGGACCGACCTACCCGGCGGCGCTGCGGCGAGCCGCCGACGCACTGGCCGAAACCACGATCGACGGCATCGACACCACGGTCGCCCTGCAGCGCGCCGTCCTCGACGCCTTATCCGGCGACACCACGGTCGACACGATGTGGTTCGAACGTCACAGCGCCGAATTGACCGCGCGGGCCGGGGAATCGGCTCCCCCGCCGGCGCCCCCGGTCGACGTTGCGCCGGCGGCGGTGGAGCAGTACGACGGCGACGAGCAGGTGTTGCGCTCACCGCTGGGCGGCACGGTGATCAGTGTCGCCGCACCGGGCACGGTGGTAGCCGCGGGTGCCGAGGTCGCCGTCGTCGAGGCGATGAAGATGCATCACGTGGTCCGCGCCGCCCAGTCGTTGCGGGTGCTGCGGGTGCTGGCCGAACCCGCGACGGTGGTGGATCCGCATGCGCCACTGCTGGTGTGGGACGACGCGGATCACGACGGTGAGAACACCGGCCTCGCCGCCGTGGACCTCGACGCCGAACGCGACGATCTCGCGCAGGTGCGGGCCCGCCACCGTGCCGGACTCGACGAGGCACGTCCGGAGGCGGTGGCCAAACGGCACCGGCTGGGGCGTCGCACCGCCCGC
This sequence comes from Nocardia africana NBRC 100379, assembly GCF_001612635.1. Classification (GTDB taxonomy): domain Bacteria; phylum Actinomycetota; class Actinomycetes; order Mycobacteriales; family Mycobacteriaceae; genus Nocardia; species Nocardia africana. The sequence continues at coordinate 404,448 of NZ_BDAV01000009.1, forward strand.
GAGAACATCGCGGATCTGGTCGACGACGACAGTTTCGTCGAATACGGGGCGCTGGCGGTGGCGGCGCAGCGTTCCCGGCGCAGTATCGACGATCTCATCGCCAATACGCCCGCCGACGGACTCGTCGCGGGTGTGGCGACGATCAACGCCGGCCGATTCGGGCACGACCGCTCCCGGGCGGTGGTCATGTCCTACGACTACACCGTGCTGGCCGGTACCCAGGGCATGCGCAATCACGCCAAGACCGACCGCATGCTGGAACTGGCACGCGACCAACGACTTCCGGTGGTGTTCTTCACCGAGGGCGGCGGCGGACGGCCCGGCGACACCGATCACGCGGGCATCTCCGGACTGGACGTGACGACGTTCCGCGCGATGGCCGCCCTGTCGGGCAAGGTCCCGCTGATCGGCATCGTGTCCGGGCGCTGTTTCGCCGGTAATGCCGCGCTGCTCGGCATGTGTGATGTCGTCATCGCCACACCCGACGCCAATATCGGCATGGGCGGGCCCGCGATGATCGAGGGCGGCGGACTGGGTGTGTACACGCCGGAGGAGATCGGCCCGGTGCGGGTGCAGCGCCGCAATGGTGTGGTGCACATCGTCGCGGGCGACGAGGCCGAGGCGGTGGCGATCGCCCGCGACTATCTCGGGTATTTCCAAGGGACGCTCGACACGTGGGAGGAGCCGGACCCGCGACTGGCCCGCCATGTGGTGCCGGAGGACCGGCTGCGGGCCTACGACATCCGCGCGGCCGTGGCCGCGGTCGCCGACACCGGTTCGGTCTTGGAATTGCGCCGCGACTGGGGCGTGGGCGTGGTCACCGCCCTGATCCGCGTGCAGGGCAGGCCCTTCGGGCTCATCGCCAACGACTGCCATCACCTCGGCGGCGCCATCGACGCACCGGCGGCCGACAAGCTCAGCGCCTTCCTGCGGTTGTGCGACGCGCACGGTCTGCCCATCGTATCGCTGTGTGACACACCGGGTTTCATGGTCGGACCGGAGGCCGAAACCCATGCCACGGTCACCAAGTTCAGCCGTCTGTTCATCGACGCGGCGGCGATGTCGGTGCCGTGGGGCACCGTCATTCTGCGCAAGGGCTATGGATTGGGTGCGCAGGCGATGGCGGCCGGATCGTTTCGCGCCCCGCGGTTCGTCATCGCCTGGCCCACCGGGGAAATCGGCGGTATGGGGTTGGAGGGAGCCGTGCGGCTGGGTTTCGCGAAGGAACTCGCGGCGATCGAGGATCCGGCGCAGCGGGCCACGGCATTCGACAATCTCGTTCGTGCCGCCTACGAGAGCGGGAAGGCGCTCACCGCCGCGACGGTGCTCGAACTCGACGACGTCATCGATCCGGCGCAGACGCGCCGCTGGATCGGCACCCTGCGCTGAGCGCGGGCGCCGAACCCCGTGCGGCTCAGGCGGTTTTGCGGGCGAGCCCGGCGACGATCAGTTGCTCCCACACGCTGAGTTCGCGGCCGTTGCCGGAGTCCTCGGCGGCGGACTGCGGCCACCAGCGCGCGCACGGCTGCAGGCCCGGATCGAGCAGTTCCAGGTCTCCGAACAGCGCCTCGATCTCGTCGTCGTTGCGCCAGCGACCGCGCCCGAAGGCGTCGAGCACCTTCCGCTCGGTGGTGTTGGTCTCGCGGTTGTGCCCGGAGCGGAAATGGGAGATGTAGACCTGACTGCCGGCCGGAACGCGGGCGGCCCAGTCGCCGACCACACCGGCGGGATTCTCGTTGTCCTCCACGAAGGCCAGCACGACGCCGAACAGCAGGCCCACCGGTTCGTCGAAGTTGATCAGCCGCGCGACGTCCGGATTGCCGGCGATGTCGGAGACCTGGCACAGGTCGCCATCGAGCACCGTGATCCGATCGTCGATCGACAGCAGTGCGCGGCCGTGGGCGACGACGAACGGATCGTTGTCGACGTAGACGATCGGTGCGTCGGGATGCTGACGGCGCACCACGTCGTGCACGTTCTCGCTGGTGGGCAATCCGCATCCCAGGTCGATGTATTGGCGAATCCCATTGGCGCACATGCTGCGTACGGCGCGGAGCGTGGCGGCCCGAGCGGTGATCGCGACCTGTTCGGAACCGGGCAGGAAGCCGATGAAGTAGTCGGCGAGGTTCTGATCGACGCCGTAGTTGTCCCGCCCGCCGAGGATGTAGTCGTATACCCGTGCCACGCTCGGCCTTGCTTGCCGTGCTCGCATGGCGTCGTCGTTCACTTGTCACCTCTCGTTCCCACGACGCCCGTCGCAGCCGTGGCTGATGTAGTTGTCGAGCATAGCGGTCGCCCCCCACCGAAGCCGACGATCGACTCGGTCTCGGCGTGGTTTTCCGGGCCTGTCGCCGGTTGATGGCGTGAATGATCACCACATCAGCGGGGATCGGCCACTTCTGCTGCGCCAGTGCCTGATTCGCTCGCATCGGCGGTGCGCATGCCGGTCCGCCGCGACAGTTCGGCGTCGAGTTGCGCCTCGGCCCGTTCGGCCCGGGCCAAAGTCTGGCGGCGCGCGTCCTCGACCGCCGCCAGCCGGGCCGCGGTCTGCTGCGCGACGCGTTCGGCGGCCGCGGCGGCTTCGGCGCGCACGGCGGCGATGTCGTCGGCTGCGCGCTGTTGTGCCGCGATCGCCTCCGCACGCATCCGGTCGATCTCGCCGCGGGCACGGGCCAATTCCGCCTTGACCTCCTCGAGCGTCCGGTTCCGTTCGGCGACCGCCGATTCGGCGCGCTCGATGGCGCGTTCGGCGTCGGCGGCGCGCTGGACGGCAAGGTCACGCTCGGCGCCGGCGGCGGTGATGCGCTGGGCACTGTCGCGGCGCACCTGTTCGAGCTCCGCGGTGAGCGTGGTGCGCGCCAGGTCGATCTGTTCGGCGGCGTGCCGTCGCGCCTCGTCCACATCGTGCGCACACTGCGCGCGAACCGCGCGGATCTCGGTGTCGGCCTCGGTGCGTGCGGCGAACACGTCGTCGGCGGCTTGTTTGCTGACGCGCTGCACTTCTCGCAGTGCGTCGTCGCGTGCGGCCAGTGCCTCCGCGATGCGCGCTTCGGCGGCCTCGGCGGCCGCGGCGGCGTCTTCGGCTGCCGATTCGGCCGCGGCGCGGGCTTCTTCGGCCTCGCGCCGCGCCTTCTCGGCCGCCACGGACGCGACCTCGGCCTCCGCGATTCGCCGCGCGGCATCGGCCTGCACGGCCTGGACCTGCGCTTCGGCCACCGAGGGGTCGGCCAGGGTCGATAGTTCGGCCACCGCCACCGACAACGTGTTGCTCAGCTGGTCGGCCAGAGTCCGGAATTGAGTGAGCATCTCGTCGGCCCGCACCCGGGCGGCGGTCACCGGGCCCGGTTGCGTCACAGTGACGTTCGTCTCCGTCCCCTCACCCTCCTGCTGGCGGCGTTGCCGCTCCCGCCATGCCCGCCATCGCGTGTGTTCGGGGTGGTCGCAATATTCCGACGGCCGTCCCGGAGTCCCGCCGCGAGTGATGGTGCGCGTACAGCCCGGGTAGTTACAGATGCTCGACACAGGAGAATCGTAGCGTTTGTTTCGTCGTCCCCAACGGAATGACACGAAACGAAAGCGGTGAATCGCCAAGAGGTTCCGCTGTGGCCTGACCTCCGATAAGTGAACCTTATCGGAGGTCAGCGGCGCGCTCGTCGTCCAGAATTACTCTCGCCATTGCGTTTACGTTTGGTCACGTCCAACCAAACGTAATCCCAACGCAACTCATGAAAAACTGTGCTCGGTGGTACTTGCGTACCAATCGGCTAAGACGGTGACGCCGACACCCCGAACGCAACGCCAGGCATCTCACGGACGCCCCCGACAGCCCTTCTCGCCCATGGAGTGGCGAACCGCGAGGATGGGGGGTGACCGAGAGCTAGAGCCCGTCGCCGCCGGTCCCCCACGCGGGACGGTATGACCGGCCCGCGACACAAATTTCATCCACCGAGAGACAAGCGGACAAGATCCGACCTAGTTCGCTGCGATTGTCGGTACCGGAATCGACAATGACCCGAAAGGACAACGATGACCTCCGAGAACACCCCGGTGCCCCCACTCGACGGTGAACGCGCCGATCTGCTCGCCCAGCTCGCCGCCGCACGCAGCGCTCTGCGCGGCACCGTCGACGGGTTGACCGACGAGCAGGCCGGCGCGCATCCCACCGTCAGTGCCCTGTCGCTGGGCGGGCTGGTCAAACATGTGGCGGCCATGGAGGACAACTGGCTGCGGTTCGTGGTGGAGGGTCCCTCGGCCATGTCCTACGAGCTGCCCGAGGGCGTCACGTGGGCGGACTTCGCCTCCGGCACCGCGCGGGAATACCCGCAGTGGGCCATCGACCACCGCAACACCTTCGTGATGCTGCCGGGCGAAACGCTCGCCGGCATCCTGGCCCGCTACGAGCAGATCGCCGCGCGCACGCACGAGATCATCGCCGGCGTCCCTGATCTCGCGGCCACGCACCCGCTCCCCGATGCGCCGTGGCACGAAGCCGGGGCGGTCCGTAGCGTGCGCCGGGTCCTGATGCACCTCATCCACGAGACCGCGCAGCATGCCGGGCACGCCGACATCATTCGCGAGTCACTGGACGGCCGGACCGCGGGCTGACCTGCCGGTCGAGCACCGCACGATGCGGCGAGCCGGGTGCTGCCGGCCCGCCGCGTACCGGCCGCGCGAATGATCGGGGTGCGAAGGCATCAGGACCCGGCGGTGACCCGGGCGCGTAATCCTCCGGCGGGATCGAGTTTCGTCGGGCTCGACGACCCGGGCACCGAGCCCCCCCATGGCCTCGGCGATCCGCCGGGTATTGCCGTGCGATACCGAGACACAGACGATGATCGCCTTCATGCGGGCTCCCTCGCTCGTCCGGTTCGACTTGGATTCCCTGATCGTATCGACCGACGTCTCCCTTACGATGACGCCATGGCGGAGATCACGGTGGAGCGGCGCGATGCGGTCGCGGTGGTGACGGTATCGGACCCGCAGCGCCGAAACGCGTTGACACTCGGGCTGTCCGAGCAGCTGGCGGCGGCCATCGCCGAGGCGGAGGCCGATGCCGGGGTGCACGCGGTGGTGATCACCGGGGCTCCGCCGGCATTCTGCGCGGGCGCAGACCTCAGCGCACTCGGGGAGGCGGCGGAGGAAGGCTTGCGGGCCATCTACGCCGGATTCCTCGCCGTGGCCGAGTGCTCGCTGCCCACCGTCGCGGCGGTCGGCGGGGCCGCGGTCGGCGCGGGGCTGAATCTGGCGCTGGCCGCCGATGTGCGCCTCGCCGGTCCGCGCGCTCGCTTCGATGCGCGATTCCTGCGGCTGGGTATCCATCCGGGCGGCGGCATGACCTGGATGTTGCAGCGCGCCGTCGGGTCGCAGCAGGCGGCGGCCATGACGCTGCTCGGCGAGATCCTCGATGCCGACGCGGCACACAGCGCGGGCCTGGTGCATCGTGTCGTACTCGGCGACCACGACGACTTGCTTTCCGCCGCAGTCGAATTGGCGTCCGGCGCGGCGGCGGCGCCGCGCAATCTACTGGTCACCACCAAGCGCACCATGCGCCACACACGCACCCTGGACTCGCACGCCGACGCCGTCGACGCGGAGATCGTGCCCCAGGTGGCATCGCTGGATTCGGAGGAATTCGCCGCCCGCCTGGCCGCGATGAAGGCGCGCATCAGCGCCCCGCGATAGTCGACCGGCCGGACGCCTGCGCTGGGAACGCGTGCGCACCGACGTGGCCGTTCTCCCGCGCACCGATGAGGTGCTCAACGCCGGCACCGTCAACGCGCGCCTTCGGCCTCGCGACGCGACCGTAGATCCGGAGCCTGATCAAGCCGCCCCGAACCACCTCGGAAGATGGGCGAACAGATCGTCCTGGGCGTCGCCGACCCAGGCCACATGCCCGTCCGGTCGCAACAGCACCGCGGGGACATCGAGTTCCTCGCTGACGTCGACGACGTGATCGACCCGGTCGGCCCATCCCGCCACCGACAACCGGCCGGTCTGATCCAGGAGCAGCCCGCGGCCCGCGTGCATCAGCTCGTAGAGGCGCCCGTCTTTCAACCGCACGTCGCGCAGACGCCGCCCGACCAGTTCGTGCTCTGCACCGAAGTCGTAGCGGATCGCGGTGGCGGTGATCTTCTCGGTCAGCCGCCGGTTGACCTCCTCGATATCGATGAGCTCCGTCAGCAGCCGGCGCACCGCCCGGGCGCCCGGCTCGAGTGATATCAGCTCCATCTGCGCGCGCGTATTGTCCAGCACGTCGGCGGCGACCGGATGTCGCTCGGACTCGTAGGTGTCCAGCAGACCGACGGGCGCCCAGCCGGCGAGTTCGGCGGCCAGCTTCCACCCCAGGTTGAACGCGTCCTGGATGCCGAGGTTGAGGCCCTGACCGCCGACCGGAGGATGGATGTGCGCCGCATCCCCGGCCAGCAGTACCCGCCCGGACCGATACCGCTCGGCCAGCCGGGTCGCGTCGCCGAAACGCGACAGCCAGCGCGGTGAATGCACGCCGAAGTCGGTGCCGGCGGTGGCCACCAGCTGCCGCTTCACCTCCTCCATCGTCGGCGGAACCGTCCGGTCCTCGGACAGTCCCTCGGCCGGCACCACGAAGCGGAACGTCCCATTGCCCGACGGCCCGACCCCGAAACGCCGCTGTGTCTTGCGGACCTCGGTCACCACCGCGGTCACGGTCTCCAGCGGCGCGTCCAGCTCGACCTCTCCCAGCAGTGTCTCCACCTGCGTCGGTTCACCGGGGAAATCGATCCCGGCGAGTTTGCGCACGGTGCTGCGCCCGCCGTCGCAGCCGACGAGATACTGCGCGCGTAGCCGGTTGCCGTCGGCCAGTTCCACGGTCACGCCCTCCGCGTCCTGCGTGGCGCCGACCACTTCGCAGCCGCGCCGGAGGTCGACGCCGAGTTCGGCCGCGTGTTCGGCGAGCAGTCGATCGGTCACAGTCTGCGGAATGCCGAGCACATAGGCATGGGCCGAGTCCAGTTCCGGCTGCGGTGCCGTGATACCGGCGAAGAACCCGCCGACCGGGTACTTCGTGCCCAGGGCGACGAAGCGCTCCAGCAGCCCGCGCTGATCCATCACCTCGATACTGCGCGCGTGCAGGCCCAGCGCGCGAACAACCTTCGTCGGCTCGGTCTCCTTCTCCAGCACGACCGGGTTCAGTCCGTGCAACCGCAACTCGCACGCCAGCATCAGACCGGTAGGTCCGGCGCCGGCAACGATCACGTCAATCATGAAACCCCATTCGACGGTGATGGCCCAGCCCGCGGAGCAGCCGATTTCCGCAGGTCCTGGCGTTGGCCCGACGATTGTGCAGCACACCCCCGGCCTTGCCGCAAGACCCCTGTGCGCTATATATTGAAGGTGGAGGGGGTTCCTTTTCGTCGCGGACTATGGTTCCGCCCGCCGCTCACACCTCGCGAGTCATGAACGCACTCGTCCCGTTGTCGAGGTAGTCACCGAACGCGCCGCAGGCGACGAATCCGCACCGCTCATACAGTGCCCGCGCGGGCCGAAACGCCTCGCCCGCACCGGTTTCCAGGCTCACGCGCATCCAGCCGCGGGCGCGGGCAAGCTCGAGCAGATGTGTGACGATCGCGGCTCCGACGCCGTGTCCGCGCGCAGCTTCGACGATGTGCATCGATTTCAGTTCCGCGTGCCCGGCACCGAGATCGCGCAGCGCGCCCATACCCAGCAGCAGACCGTCGCGGCGGGCGGTGACCAGCGTGAGCGCGGCGATTGTCACGGACGGCACGGTCGTTCATTCTTCCCGGCGCGGGCGGGCGCGGCGAACGTCGTTGCCCGGTAGCCTGTCTCGCGATGAGCGTGTCACCGGATCCCCTGGTCGTCGATATCGCCGTGCCGGAGGCGGTTCGCACCGAATTACGGCGGGGCGTGCGCAGTGTGCTCGTCGACACGGTCGCCCTGCGGATGGTGCGGGAGCGCTTCGACACCGAGCAGGCCGGGGCGCTGGGCCGCTATCTCGAGGCCTCGCAGTCGCCGAATACGGTGCGCGCCTACCGTTCCGACTGGATCGGGTGGTCGGCGTGGTGTGCGGCCGAGGCGCGGTGCGCACTCCCCGCGGACGCCCTGGATGTCGCGGTCTATCTTGCCGCGGCCGCCGATGCGCGAAAACCGTCCGGCGAGTGGGCATTCGGGCCGGCCACGCTGGAACGCAAGAGCGCCGCCATCGCCGCGGTCCATGCCGCCAACGGGCTGCCCTCCCCGACCCGATCGGATGTGGTGCGGCTGACGCTGCGCGGCATTCGCCGTACCCGCCGCAGCGTGCCGAACCGCAAGCGTCCCGTGCTGCTGCACACGCTGGAACAACTGCTGGACGGATTACCGGCGCCGGGCTGGCCCACCGAGCCGGCCCGCCGCCGCGACCGGCTCATGCTGCTCGTCGGCTTCGCCGGGGCACTGCGCCGCAGCGAACTCGCCGGACTACGCGTCGGCGATGTGGCGGTCACGGTCGATCACCGCACCGGCGAGCCCGTGCTGCTGGTGCGGCTGCCGGCGACCAAAACCGATCCGACCGGCGCCGGCGCCCAATCGGTGGCCCTGCCGCGCGGAGCGCGGCCCTCGACGTGTCCGGTGTGCGCCTTCGCGGACTGGATCGACCTGCGCGACATCCACTTCGAGGGCGGCGCCGACGATCTGCGGTCCTGGACCGAGCGCACCGTCACCGCCACCGACATCCACCGCTGCCACGGCTTCACCGGCGCCACCCGGGTCGATCCGGCGGCCCCGCTGTTCCCGCCGGTTTCGCGGCACGGCGGCATCGGCGCGCAGCCGATCTCGGGACGGGCGGTGGCGGAACTGGTGAAACGCTATGCCGCACGAGCCGGACTGGATCCGGCCCTGTTCTCCGGACATTCGCTGCGCGCCGGATTCGCCACCCAGGCCGCACTGGGCGGGGCGAGCGACCGCGAAATCATGCGCCAGGGCCGCTGGTCCAATCCGCGCACCGTGCACGGTTACATCCGCACCGCGAATCCGTTGGAGGACAACGCGGTAACCAAATTGGGCTTGTGAAGCCGGAAGGGGGAACCCCATCCCTCGCTCGCACACTCCGCGCCCACAGCATCGGCATATTCGCGGTCCCGCAGCGGCCTAATGGTGGTTCCGAGGAGTGGGTGCGGGGAAGAGCAGGCGTGCGGCGCGGGTGATGGTGTGGCGAATATCGGCGATGTTGGCGGGGTTGGTCGTCAGGTCGAGCAGACAGGTGGTCAGGACGTGGCCGAGGATCAGGGCCTGGTCGTGGTCGTCGGTCCAGTCGGGGTCGGCCAGCGCGGCGCGGACGAGTTCGGTGAACAGGGGCCGCCAGACCCTGATGCCGGGCCCGTCGCCGGAGTGCACGGAGTTCATTCCGGCTTGCAGCAGGTTGCGGTCCTCGGCGGCCCAACCGATGAACTGGGAGAACGCGGAGGCGATCCGGTCGGCGGGCTCGGCGGCGGGGTCCGCGGGCAGCCGCTCGAGACGGGCGAGGGTGTCCAGGGCCCAGTCGGCCATGAGGTGCTGGATCAGGCCGTCCTTGGAACCGAAGTAGCGGTACACGGTGACCGGGGTGGTGCCGGCCTCAGCGGCGACCTCGCGGATCGTGACGCCCTTGTAGCCGTGCCGGGAGGCCATCGCGCGTGCGACGGCGGCGATCTCGGCACGGCGCGCGCGTTCGGCGGGACCGAATTCGCGGACCACGCGCAGGGAATCGCGGGACTCGCGCAGCAGGGCAGCAGTGTCATCGACCACCGTTCGAGGGTACCGCAGAACGGGAACACGTTGTATAACGTGTTATACAACGTGTGAAAGGCTGGTTGCGATGACTGTTCCCGACGTGTTCTCCCCCGAGGCATTGCAGGACCCGTATCCGCTGCTCGACCGGTTGCGTGTCGCTGGGGACGTGCATTTTCTGCCTGATCAGCAGCTGTATGTGGTGCTCGGGTTCGATGCGATCCGCACGGTGCTGGCCGATCCGCAGACCTATTCGAGCAATCTGGTCGCGGTGTTGTCGGCGGCGGGGTCGGCGACGGTGTCGGTGGTCGAGGCCGGTGGCGGAGTGGATGTGCTGGCGACCGCGGATCCGCCCACGCACACCGCGCAGCGGGCGCTGGTGATGTCGCGGTTCAGCCCGCGTGCGGTGGCCGAGACGAGCGAGCTGATCGATGCCGCGGTCGCCCCGGCGGTGGCCGGGCTGGTCGCTGCCGGCGGCGGCGACTGGATGGCCGCGGTCGCGCACCGTGTGCCGGTGCAGGTGATCGGTGAGCTGATCGGGCTCCCACGCGAAGACCATCAGCGCCTCGCCGACTGGTCGGACGCGGCGATCGATCTGGTGTCCGGGGTCGCAAGTCCCGAACGCGCCGGGCAGGCCGCGCTCGCCGTGCTCGAGTTCGTCGGGTATCTGGGCGAGCGCCTCGACCAGGCCCACCCGGGGCAGGACGCCGGGATACTCGGCAGCGTCGCCGCTGCGGTCGCTTCGGGAACCCTGACCCGCGATCAGGGCGCGATGCTGCTGGTGCAGCTGGTCACCGCGGGTGCGGAGTCGACCGCGAGCCTTCTGGGCACCGCGGTGCGGATGGTGGCCTGCGATGAGCATCTGCAAGCCACGCTGCGCGCCGAGCCCGACCGGATCGCCGCACTGGTGGAGGAAGCGGTGCGGATCGAGAGCCCGTTCCGGGGCCACTTCCGTGTCACCACCGCACCGACGCGCCTGGCCGGGGTGCAACTGGAACAGGGCGCGCGACTGATGCTGATGTGGGGCGCGTCCAATCGCGACCCGCGCATCGTCGAACAACCCGAGCGGGTCGACCTCGACCGTGCTCAGCCGAAACTGCATCACAGCTTCGGCCGCGGCATCCACTTCTGCCTCGGCGCTCACCTCGCCCGCAAAGAAACCACCCAGGCCGTGCGGGCACTGCTGGACGCCACCGCCACCGTCACACTGCGCGACCGCGAACCGGTCTACGTACCCAGCCTGATCGTGCGCCGCCTGGCGCATCTGCACCTGTCGGTCACCCCCGCATGATCGCCGCACCGAGCCCACGGACCCTCGGCTCGGACCTGGTATCGGGACCGATCGCTCGACTTCGCGACCACCGCCACTTCCACCCCGACCTGCGCCCCTACGCGCTGGTCCTACCGCGCGAGTCCATCGGCCCCCGCACGCTGCCGATCATGCGACGCATCGCCGCACGCATCCGGCCCCATCCCGCCGCTAGAGTCATCGATCTCGACCGGGGTGTGCGGGTCCGCGTGTTCGGTACGACCGACGACCAGGCACCGGGACCGGCACTGCTATGGATCCACGGCGGCGGCTACGTCTTCGGCACCGCCGCCCAGGACGACCGCTGGTGTCACCAGATCGCCACCCGCACAGGAGTTCTCGTCGCCTCCGTCGACTACCGGCTCGCCCCCGAACACCCCTACCCGGCAGCATTACACGACTGCCACCTCGCCCTGACATGGCTGGCCTCCCGGCCCGGCGTCGATCCCGGCCGCATCATCCTCGCCGGAGCCAGCGCCGGCGGCGGCCTCGCCGCCGCACTCGCCGCGCACACCCTCGATCACGGGCCCGTGATCCCGGTACAACAGCTGCTGTTCTATCCCATGCTCGACCACACCCCACTGCCTGACACCAGCACCCGGCATCGACTGTGGGGACCGCGCAGCAACGCCTTCGCCTGGGACAGCTATCTCACGGGCGCCGATCCCGCCGACGCGGTGCCCGCTCATCGCCGCGATCTCACCGGACTCCCCCCGGCGTGGATCGCCGTCGGCGATCTCGACCTGCTCCACGACCAGAATGTTCGCTACCACCGGGCCCTGACCGGCGCCGGGGTCGACAGCCAGTTCACCGTCATCCCCGGCGCCTTCCACGGCTTCGACACTGTCGCACCCGGCACCGCGATCACCCGGCACCTGCACCGCGAGGCGCTGCACGCAATCCGCACCGCCGCGACCACACCGCCGCGACGATGAATCGGAATCAATTGCGTTTTCTGGCCGGCACCGGTCTCGCCGCCCGTCGTGACCGACGACCGGTCGAACAGTTCGCGGCCAGGACGGAACACGGTAGTCCTTGTGACATCTAACCCGTTGCGCGAAAGCGCATTTCATGGCTTGCGCCGGCAGGGTCGGGACTTTACGGATACTGCGACCTGGAGATATGACAAAAGGAATGCGTTGATTCGCACCGAATGTCGGGCAAATCGAATTTCCCTTTTGCGCGACGCGGCATTTTATGCCCCCTGGCGCAGGCCAATACCTTCCAATTCATGGAGTGGAACTTTCAGTCGGCGGAAGACATCGCGGCTGCCTTGCGTGCCGGTGCGGTGACGTCGGTGGAACTGACCGACGCGGCGATCACTCGTATCGAGCGCGACGACAAGGCGATCAACGCGATCTGTGTGCCGGACTTCGACAATGCTCGGGCCGCCGCGCGCGCCGCCGACCAGGCGCGCGCCGGCGGCGAGAACCGGCCGCTGCTCGGCATTCCGGTGACGGTCAAGGAGTCCTACGATATCGCCGGGCTGCCCACGACCTGGGGCATGCCGCAGCACGCGAATTATGTACCGGCCGAGGACGCGGTGCAGGTATCGCGGTTGAAGGCGGCCGGTGCTGTGATCCTCGGCAAAACCAATGTGCCGGTGATGTTGCGAGATATCCAGAGCTTCAACGAGATCTACGGCACCACCAACAATCCGTGGGATCACAACCGCACGTCGGGTGGGTCGTCCGGAGGGTCGGCGGCGGCCCTGGCGTCCGGATTCGGCGCGCTGTCCATCGGCTCCGACCTCGCGGGTTCCTTGCGCACGCCCGCGCATTTCTGCGGCGTCTACGCGCACAAGCCGACACTCGGGCTCGCGCCGACCCGCGGGATGGTCGCCCCGTCCGCGCCGGCCTTGCCGATCGACCTCGACCTGGCTGTCGTCGGCCCGATGGCGCGCACCGCCCGCGACCTGTCCCTGCTGCTCGACGTGATGGCCGGACCGGACCCACTGACCCACGGCCTCGCCTACGACGTCGCACTGCCGCCCGCGCGCCACGATCGGCTGGCCGACTTCCGTGTCCTGATCATCGAGGACCATCCCCTCATCGCGACCGGATCGGCGGTGCGGGCGGGCGTGAACCGAGTCGCCGAGGCGCTCGTCGACGAGGGCGCCCGCGTCGAACGACACAGCCCGCTGCTGCCGGATCCGACCGACGCGGCGACGCTGTACATGCAGCTGATGCTGTCGAATGCCGCGGCGGGTCTTCCGCTCGATGTGTACCGGCAGCTGCGGACCCGGGCCGCCGCCCTGAGCCCGGACGACCGGAGTCTCGATGCGGCGCGGTTGCGCGGCATGGTGCTCAGCCACCGAGACTGGGTCGCGGCGAACAACGGTCGCGAACTCCATCGCCACGGTTGGCGGCAGCTGTTCGCCGAGTTCGACGCCGTGGTGTGCCCCATCACGCCCACTCCCGCCTACCCGCACGACCACCACGGAGACCTGGAGGACCGGCACATCGACATCGACGGCGTCGCCTATCCGTACTTCGACCAGCTCGTGTGGGCCGGTATGGCCACCATGCCCGGTCTGCCCGCGACCGCCGTACCGGCGGGCCGCTCCCCCGAGGGCCTGCCGGTGGGAGTGCAGCTTATCGGCCCGATGTTCGAGGACCGCACCCCGTTGCGGCTGGCCGAACTGCTCGAGGAGAAGATCGGCGGCTTCCAGTCACCGTAGCGCGCACGCATCGGACCGGTGCCTGCCGCCGGGCCTGCGCACCGGCGTGTACGCCGGCGAAAATCCGTGTGCGCGTAGCCGTTCGCACGCACTATCGTTGCCTCTCCGGCGATCGTGCCGGTGCGCTTCGGGTCGCGGCGTCGCCGTAGCGGAGCAGCAAGGTGTAGGACGGGGGTGAGCAGGTGCGGAATCTGCTGTTGGAAGGAGTCGTCGGGTCGCAGGCCTACGGTTTGGCGACGGCGACGAGCGATACCGACTATGCGGGGATCTACGCGGAACCGACGCGTGCGCTGCTGGGCTTGCATCCACCGGCGCGAACCAGCCGCACCGGCCGCGGTGGCGACGACGCCGTCTACCACGAGATCGGCAAGGCGATGGCCCTGATGCTGTCGTGCAATCCGACCGCCTACGAAGTGCTGTGGCTCGACACCTACACGGTCGCCACACCTTTCGGGCGCGAACTCGTGTCGCTGCGTGGATGTTTCGCGTCGGCGGGCCGGGTCCGCCGTGCGTATGTCGGGTACGCCGCCGCGCAGCTGCGCGATCTGGAACAGCGCCCGCATCCATCGCCGGACCGGCGCGCCAAACAGGCCCGGCACACGCTGCGACTGCTGTGGCAGGGATATCAGCTCTACGCCACCGGCTTTCTGCCGATCCGGGTGCCGGATCCGCAACGCTATCTCGAGTTCGGGCAGCGCGCCGCGACCGACGGGGCGACTCCGGTGCGGGCGGTGCTCGCCGAGTACGAGGGGGCGTTCGAGCAGACGACATCGGCCCTGCGGCACGAGCCCGATGAGGAACCGATCGAGTCGCTGCTGCAACGCATCCGGCGCGCCTATCTGGACGAGGAGACGCGATGAGCGAGGTGTGGTTCCTCGCCGACCCCCATGTGGGACATCGGCTGGTGTCGGGCCTGCGTGGATTCGACACACCCGAGGAGCACGATGCCGCGCTCGCCGAGCGCTGGGACAGCCGGGTCGGTGCCGAGGATGAGGTGTGGGTGCTCGGTGATATCTCCGTCGGCGGCACCAAAGCGCAGATGGCGGCTCTGGAGTGGATGTCGCAGCGGCCCGGGGTGAAGCATCTGGTGGCGGGGAATCACGACGGTTGTCATCCGATGCGCAGCCGCGCCCATCGCTGGCAGCGGATCTATCTGGAGACGTTCGCGTCGGTGCAGCAGTCCGCGGTCCGCAGGATCGACGGTCACCGGGTGTTGTTGTCGCACTTCCCGTTTCACGGGGCCACGGACGGCGACCATACCGCCGAGAACCGATTCGAGGAGTGGCGGCTGCCCGCGACCGGGGACAATGCCGGACGCTGGCTGCTGCACGGCCACACCCACAGCTCGGTGCGGATCCGCGGGCGCATGATCCACGTGGGCCTCGACGCGCACGAGTTGGCGCCGGTGCCGTTGGACTGGGTGCGCCGAACCATCGCCCGTACCGGCTGAGGAGGCTTCCCGAAAGCGATGGTCGGCCTGCCCGTCCGATCGTTAGGGTCGTGGCATGGTGGCGCCGGATCGTCTGCTCGAATTCGCCGGATTGGCTGTGGTGCTCGTGGTCGTGCCCGGGCCGAGCGTGCTGTTCGCGATCACCCGGGCAATCACAGTCGGGCGGCGGGAGGCACTGTTCACGGTGGCCGGCAACGCGGTCGGCGTCTATATGCAGGTCGCCGCGGTCGCATTCGGGCTCGGGACGCTCGTCGCGGCGTCGGCCACGGTATTCACCGCCGTCAAACTCGTGGGTGCGAGCTACCTGATCTATCTGGGTGTCCAGGCGATCCGTCGTCGGGCCGGACTGGTGGAAGCCTTCACCGCCGAGGTGCCCGCACTCCGGCGCGGCAGTGTCACCATGGTGCGCGACGGCCTCGTCGTCGGATTCGCCAACCCGAAGTCCGTGGTCTTCCTCGCCGCGCTGCTGCCGCAATTCGTCGACCCGGACCACGGCTGGGTGCCGGGGCAGATGCTGGTGCTCGGGCTGTGTATTCCGTTGTTCGGGTTGATCTTCGACTCCACCTGGGCACTGACCGCCGGAGCGGCGCGCGCCTGGTTCGCGCGTTCGCCGCGGCGACTTGCCGCCGTCGGCGGCGCGGGCGGACTCGTGATGATCGGACTCGGCACCAGCTTGGCGTTGACCGGACGAAAGGACTGACCACGGATCACCGGGTGTGGGCGGCGGATCGCGCGAAAGCCGGTGCCCGGCAGGCGGTTACGAGCTGACGTCCTCGAGGTCCGGCACGATCGGCGGCGGGGTGAGCACGGTCAGGTCCGGGACCGCGCCGCGATAGGCCTCGACTTGCACGAGCGCCAGTTGTCCTGTACTGCCCTGGCTCAGCGTGGAGGACGGGCGGTCGGCGGTGAGCACGTTCGGGTTGCCGTGCCGGCAGAACGACGGATCGGCGGGGTCCGGGTCGTACCAGGCGCCGGTGGACAGTTGCGCGATGCCCGGTGCGACCGCGTCGTCGACGACGAGTCCGGCCAGGCAGGAGCCGCGGTCGTTGTACAGGCGCACGATATCGCCATCGGCCAGTCCGCGTGCGCGGGCTTCCGAGGGATGCAGGCGCACCGGTTCGCGATCGCGGATCTTCACCGACCGGCTGTGTGCGCCGATGTCGAGCTGACTGTGCAGTTTGGTCCGCGGCTGGTTGGCGACCAGTTGGAGCGGAAAGTCTTGTGCGGCGTCGCTTCCCAGCCATTCGTCGGGTTCGAGCCAGACCGGGTGGCCGGGGCAGTCGGGGTAGCCGTATCCGGCGATGGTTTCGGAGAAGATCTCGATGCGCCCGGAGGGTGTCGGTAGCGGATGTGCGCCGGGGTCGGCACGGAAGTCGGCGAACGCCACCTGCGGCGGGTCGGCGACGGGCAGTTCGATACCGGAACCGGACCAGAACCGGTCGAAGTCCGGGAAGCTGCGCCCCCGCTCGCCGAGGTCGGACACCCATTGCCCGTACAGGTGGCGCAGCCATTCGCCCGTGGTGCGCCCCTCGGTGAATTCCTTTCCGGTGCCGAGCCTTTCGGACAATGCGGCGAAGATGTCGTAGTCGTCGCGGGCTTGTCCGTGCGGGCGGGTCAGCGCCGGCATGGGGAACAGGATGCCGTCGTTGTCGCCGGTGCCGTAGTCGTCGCGTTCGATGGTCATGGTGGCGGGCAGCACGATATCGGCGTGGCGGGCGGTGGCGGTCCAGAACGCGTCGTGGACGACGATGGTTTCGGGCCGGTCGAACGCGCGGCGCAGGCGCGCCAGGTCCTGATGGTGATGGAAGGGGTTGCCGCCGGCCCAGTAGACCAGGCGGATATCGGGATAGCGCAGCTCGCGTCCGTCGTATCGGAACGGGGTGCCGGGTGCGAGCAGCATATCCGCGATCCGCGCGACGGGGATGAAGCGGTCGATGGGGTTGGCGCCCTGCGGAAGTCGCGGCAACGGCAGGGTGCGGGTGGGTTCGCCGACACTCGCCGAGGATCCGTAGCCGTGTCCGAAACCGCCGCCGGGCAATCCGATCTGGCCCAGCATGGCGGCCAGCACCACGCCCAGCCAGGTCGGTTGCTCGCCGTACTGCGCCCGCTGCAGCGACCAGCTCACCGTCACGAGCGTGCGTGCCGCGGCCATCTCGTGTGCCAGCGCCCGGATGCGTTCGGCCGGCACCCCGGTGATCGCGGCGGCCCAGGCGGGATCCTTCACGACGCCGTCGGCCGTGCCACGCAGATAGTGCGCGAACCGCTCGTATCCGACGGTGTGGGAGTTCAAGAATGCGGTGTCGGCCAGGCTGTCGGCGTCGAGGACCTGGGCCAGCGCGAGCATCAGCGCGGCGTCGGTGCCCGGGCGTGGGCTGATCCACTCCGCCTCCGCGACCTCGGCGGTGTCGTCGCGCAGCGGGGAGACGGTGACGAACCGGCAGCCGCGCCGCCGGGCTTTCTCGATCCAGTCTCGGGTGTGGTGGCGGGACACGCCGCCCGGATTGACCGCGGCGTTCTTCGGCGAGATACCACCGAACGCGACCACCAGTTCGGTGTGTTCGGCGATCACCGATTTGGCGGTGAAACGGCCCAGCAGCGCGAACAGCGGCCCCACGACATACGGCAGCAACACCGTGGACGTGCCCAGGCTGTAGCTGTTGACGTGGCGGACGTAGCCACCCAGGCAGTTCAGGAACCGGTGCAATTGGCTCTGGGCGTGATGGAATCGTCCCGCGCTGGCCCAGCCGTAGGAACCGCCGTAGACGGCTTCGGGGCCGAATTCGGTGTAGACCCGGCGCAATTCGCCGCTGAGCAGATCGAATGCCCGGTCCCAGCTCACGGGAACATAGGAATCGCCGCCGCGCCCGGAGGCGCCCGGTCCGTGCTCGAGCCACGATGTGCGCACGTAGGGCCGGTCGATGCGGGTCGGATGATGTTGCGCCGAGGCCACATTGCCGATCAGCGCGGTGGGCTCGGGGTCGCCGGGCCAGGGCCGCACCTCGGTCAGCCGCTCACCGTCGCTGACGGCGTCGAACGCTCCCCAATGCGTCATGTGCGTGGCCATGGCCGCCACCCTAGCCGCGCGCACCGACAGTGTTCGACCGAATTCCGCAATACCTGGACACTCGCCCAACAGCGCGTCAGAATGACTGCGCCGCGTCCGCGCGTGTGGAGGCGGCGACCGGGGCCGGCGTGCCCGGACGCGTCCCTACCAGATGCCGAGGAGTTCGATGCGCAACGTCAGCCGTCGCCAGGCTTTCGGTCTGTTCGCCGCCGTGGCCGCTGCCGCCGTGGCCGGTCCCGCCGCCTTCGCCCAGGCCCGCCCGGCTCCGCCGGTCACCGTGCCGGATCTGGGTGGCGACTTCCTGTGGGGTGTGGCCAGCGCCGGATTCCAGTGCGAAGGCCATGCGCCCGACAGCAATTGGCTGCGGTACGTGGCCGCGCATCCCGACTACGACCGCTACCACGATGCGGTCGATTTCTTCACCGGCTATCGCTCCGATATCGGCCTGGCCGCCGGGCTCGGCGTCGGGGTCTACCGCATCAGCGTCGAATGGGCACGGGTGCAGCCGCGGCCCGGCGAATGGGACGAGGCCGGATTCGCGTTCTACGACAGCGTTCTCGACACGATGGCCGCGCACGGCATCCGCCCGATGCTGACCCTGGATCACTGGGTGTATCCCGGCTGGGCGGCCGACCGCGGCGGCTGGGCGCATCCGGCGATGCTCGGCGACTGGCTGGCCAATGCGCGGACAGTGGTGCAGCGCTATGCCTCTCGCAATCCGCTGTGGGTCACGTTCAACGAGCCGGCGTTCTACATCGTCAACGAAACCCGCAACGGCGGGTTGTCGCCGGCGGACGTCCCCGCCATGCAGCAGCGACTGATCCAGGCGCACAACACCATCTACGACGACATCCACCGGGTGCAGCCGGGCGCCCTGGTGACCAGCAACCTGGCCTACATCGTCGGCACGGCGGAGCCGGTGGTCAACGGCCCGATGATCGATGCCATCGCCGCGAAACTCGACTATGTCGGCATCGACTACTACTACGGTCACACCCCGCAGGACCTGGCCCGGCTGTCACCCGGCGACCTCGACCAGCTGTGGAAGATGCCGCTGCAACCCGAGGGCATCTACTATGCGCTGGAATACTATTCGCGACGATTCCCCGGTAAACCGCTGTATGTGGTGGAGAACGGTATGCCGACCGAGAACGGCGCGCCACGCCCCGACGGCTACACCCGCGGCGACGACCTGCGCGACACCGTGTACTGGCTCCAGCGCGCCAAGGCCGACGGCATCGACGTGATCGGCTACAACTACTGGTCGATCACCGACAACTACGAATGGGGCAGCTACACACCGCGCTTCGGGCTGTACACCGTCGACGTGCTGACCGACCCCACCCTGACGCGGCGGCCCACCGACGCGGTGGACGCCTATCGCGCGATCACACGGGCGGGCGGGGTTCCCGCAGACTACCGTCCCACGCGTGGCCCGGTGGCCTGTTCCCTCGTCGACATACCCGGCAGCTGTGCCGATCCGGTGACCGTGCCGCATTGATCGCCCCCACCCGGTATGCGGGCGCCGGGCGCTGGGGCTAGTTTCAGAGGGGCAATTGTTGCGGTCCGGTCACGGGCCGACGAAACACCCTGATGGAGGACAGCTCGTGCGCATCCTGTTGGTCGCCAGCGCATTCAACAGTCTCACCCAGCGCGTGCATGCCGAATTGCGGGAGCGCGATCACGAGGTCGGCGTCGAATTGGCGCTCGGCGACGATCTGCTCCGCGCCCGGGTCGCCCGTTTCCGGCCGGATCTGATTCTGGCGCCGATGCTCACCACGGCGATTCCCGAGGATGTGTGGACCGAGCATCCGGTGTTCATCGTGCATCCGGGTCCGATGGGCGATCGGGGGCCGTCGTCGCTGGATTGGGCCATCACCGAGGGTGCGTCCCGGTGGGGTGTGACGGTGCTGCAGGCGGTGGCCGAGATGGACGCGGGCCCGATCTGGGCGTCGGTGGGCTTCGATGTGGCGCCGTGCGGTAAGAGCGAGCTGTATCGCAACGAGGTGTCCGACGCGGCGGTCGAGGCGGTGCTGACCGCGGTGCGCCGCTTCGCATCCGGCGACTACGTGCCCGAACCGCTGGATTACGACCGCCCCGACGTCACCGGCCGGTTGCGGCCGTTCCTCACCCAGCAGGTCCGTCGCATCGAGTGGGCCACCGCCGATACCGCGACCGTGATCCGCACGCTGCGCGCGGCCGATTCCCAGCCGGGTGTGCTGGACGAACTGTTCGGCCGCGAATACTTCGTCCACGGCGGCCATTACGAGGATCGGCTGCGCGGCGAGCCGGGCGCGGTGATCGCCACCCGCGACGGCGCGATCTGCCGGGCGACCGTCGACGGTGCGGTGTGGTTGCCGCAGCTGCGCCCGCGCCGCGTGCCGGGCGGACCGGTGACGTTCAAGATGCCGGCCACCGACGCGCTGGGCGCCGATCTGCCCGCCGGAGTTCCCGAGGTCCCGGTCTCCCCCGCCGAGGCGGCGGTCCGTGACACCTGGTCGGAGCTGCGCTACCACGAGGACGCGGGCGTCGGCTATCTCGAATTCGCCTATCCCGGTGGCGCGATGGACACCCGGCAGTGCCGGCGGCTGCTCACCGCGTATCGCGAGGCCTGCGATCGGCCGGTGGACGTGCTGGTGCTGGGGCCGCGGCGCGACTTCTTCTCCAACGGCATCCATCTCAACGTGATCGAGGCGGCCGCCGATCCGGCCGAGGAGTCGTGGCGCAACATCAACGCGATCGACGATGTGGTGGAGGCGATTCTGACCACCACCGACAAACTGGTGGTCGCGGCGCTGGCGGGCAATGCCGCCGCCGGCGGGGTGATGCTGGCCCTGGCCGCCGATCACGTGTGGTGCCGGGAATCGGTGGTGCTCAATCCGCACTACCGGCTGATGGGCCTGCACGGTTCGGAGTACTGGACCTATACGCTGCCGCAACGGGTGGGCCCGGAGGTCGCCGAGCAACTCACCACCCGGACCCTGCCGGTCGGCGCGCGGGCCGCGGCGCGAGTGGGGTTGGTGGACAAGGTGTTCGAAGGCTCCACCGAGCGGTTCCGGGCACAGGTTCGCCGCGAGGCCGAAAACCTCGCGGCGGCACCGGAACTGCAGAACCTCCTGCTGGCGAAGAAGCAGCGCCGCGCGGCCGACGAGGCGGTCAAGCCGCTGGCGCGGTATCGGGCCGAGGAGCTGGCGCATATGCACCGCAACTTCTTCGGCGACGGCGAGTCCTATCACCGGTTGCGGCGCGAATTCGTCGCCAACACCAAACCGCTGGCGACTCCCGCACACCTGCTGGGCTGAGCGCCGGGTCCGTCCGGTCGTGGCCGTGCGCTGCCGCGACCGGACGGAGTTCCGCGCGACGTCGGTCAGGCGGAACGGGATTCGGCGACCGGGCGAGCGGCCGCCGAACGGGTGCCGAAGCGCAGGATGCCGTCTTCGAGGTCGGCTTTGCGAAGCAGTGCGCGGTCGCGGTAGTAGTTGTTGATCACCTTCCACGGACCGCGGCGGCCTTGACGCGGCATCACCGCGTCACCGCGGGCGATGTAGCCGGAGGTCAGCGCACCGCCCATCATCGACTCGGGCGCCCGGTCGGCCTCCTCGGCTTCGGCGACGAAGGTCGAATACCCCTTGGCCTTCATGTGATTGAGCAGCCGGCAGAAGTATTCGGCGGCCAGATCGGCCTTCAACGTCCAGGAGGCGTTGGTGTAGCCGATGATCATCATGGCGTTGGGCAGCCCGCTCATCAGCGCGCCCTTGTAGGCGACCAGATCGCGGGTGGCGATCGGGGTGCCGTCGACGTCGATCGCCGCGCCGCCGAGCATCTGGATGTTGAGGCCGGTGGCGCTGATCACGATGTCGGCGGGCAGTTCCTCGCCGGATTCCAGGCGGATGCCGGTTTCGGTGAAGGTCGCGATGCGGTCGGTGACGATCGAGGCGCGTCCGTTGCGCAGCACCTTGAACAGGTCTCCGTTGGGCACGATGCACAGCCGCTGATCCCACGGGTTGTAGCTGGGGCTGAAGTGGCGCATGTCCACGTCGGGCCCGACGGCGACCCGCACGGCCTGCAGGAGCAGTTTGCGCGACAGGGCGGGGTTGCTGCGGGAGAGGGCGAAACTGGCGCGCTGCAGGGCGATGTTGCGGGCGCGGCCGGTCTTGTAAGCCAGCGCGGCGGGCAGTTTCGCCTTCTTCATGCCGACGGCGACGGGGTCTTCGGCGGGCAGCGGCGCGATGTAGGTGGGCGAGCGCTGCAGCATGGTCACGTGCGCGGCGTCCTCGCTCATGGCCGGGACCAGTGTGATCGCGGTGGCGCCGCTGCCGATGACGACGACCCGCTTGCCGCGGTAGTCCAGGTCCTCGGGCCAGTGCTGGGGGTGCACGATCTGCCCGCCGAAGTTCTCCTCACCGGGGAACTGCGGGCGGAAGCCCTGGTCGTAGTCGTAGTAACCGGTGCAGCCGACCAGGAAGTTGCTGGTGTAGGTCTCGGTCTCGCCGGTCTGCTCGTCGAGCGCCTCGGTGGTCCACAGCTGCTCGGTGCTCGACCAGCTCGACTTCACGACCTTGCGGCCGAAGCGGATGTGGCGGGTGACGCCGTATTCCTCGGCGGTGTCGGCGATGTACTGGCGGATGTGCGGTCCGTCGGCGAGCACCTTGGTGCCGATCCAGGGACGGAAGCCGTAGCCGAAGGTGAGCATGTCGGAGTCCGAGCGGATGCCCGGATAGCGGAACAGGTCCCAGGTGCCGCCGATGGCGCTGCGCCGTTCGAGGATCGCGTAGCTGCGTCCGGTGTTCTCCCGGCTGAGATGGCAGGCCATCCCGATCCCGGACAGTCCCGCACCGATGATCAACACGTCGACATGCCGCGTCATTGAGGTATCCGTTTCGTCCGAATGTCAGCCCGGACCTCGCCGTCCGGATACCCGAAGGTTACGTGTTATTTCTGGTTACGTCTAGTCGCGGCAGGTCCGGCGGCACGGTCACTGCATGGACGCGCCCAGAATTTCCCCGGCGCCCGCGGTGGCCAGCCCGATCGCCACGACACCCACGGCCACCCGCGACACCGTGGCCCGCGCGACCCCGCGCCGACTCGCCAGATGGATCCAGCAACCGACCGCGATCGCCGTCGCCAGCAAATGCAACCAGATGAGATTTCGCAGCAGCGCCGTCGTCACCCCCGCGCCCGGTGGAGCCTGCGGCCCCACATTGTCCAGCTGAGCCGTAACCATGTCGTGAACAGCGTTGACAGTCATCTCGGGCACGCCCTTCCCCTAGCCCGTCCGGTCGGGCGCACCGCTGCGGACGCACCCATCCGTGACCCTCAACGCTACCCCTCCGGCAAATTTCTGGCATCTTCGTTTCTCCACCGCTGCGGGCGGCCGGAGGGCTAGGCTGACCCAGGCGCACCAACCGCCCGCGCGGCGGGGCCGGCGGCCGATGACGGCGAGGTCACCGGCGGCCGCGGGTGCCGCCGAGTTTCGTGTCCGGGGAAAACGAGGGACCGACACAGTGAGGAATCGACGACCGTGCGCACGCTCGATACCAGCTTCAACACCCGCCACGGCGGCTTCCGCGAGGTAGTCGTCACCGCAGTGGAGATCACCACCTCCATCGGCGCGGATACCGAAAGTACTTGGCAGGCGCTGCTTTCCGGCGCCAGCGGGATCAAAGCCCTCACCGACGAGGACATCACCCGCCACGATCTGCCGAATGCCATCGGCGGCAAACTGATCCACGACCCCACCGCCGATCTGGACCGGGTGCGCAAGCGCCGCATGTGCTACGTCCAGCAGATGGCGTACGCGATGGGTCGGCGGCTCTGGGAGACCGCGGGAGCGCCCGAGGTGGACAAGGACCGCCTGGGCGTCTGCATCGGCACCGGTCTGGGCGGCGCCGACGTCATCGTCGAGGCCCACGACACCATGCGCGAACACGGCTATCGCAAGGTGTCCCCCTTCGCGGTCCCGATGAGCATGCCCAACGGCGTCTCCGGTGTGGTCGGCCTGGAACTCGGGGCGCGCGCGAGCCTGGTGACGCCGGTATCGGCGTGCGCGTCGGGCAACGAGGCGCTGGTGCACGCGTGGCGCTCGATCGTGCTGGGCGAGGCCGACATGGTCGTCGCCGGCGGGGTGGAGGGCTACATCAATCCGATGGCGATCGCCGGATTCACCATGGCGCGCGCGCTCAGCTCCCGCATCGACGAACCCGAACGGGCGTCGCGGCCCTTCGATCGCGACCGCGACGGTTTCGTCTTCGGTGAGGCCGCCGCGCTGCTGCTGGTCGAATCGGAGGAGCACGCGCTGGCGCGCGGGGCGACGCCGCTGGCCCGGCTGCTCGGCGCCGGACTGACCGCGGACGGCTACCACATGGTCGCTCCCGACCCGGAGGGTCTCGGCTGCGCCCGCGCGATGCGCCGGGCCATCGAAACCGCGGGCGTGGCCGCCGCCGATGTCGATCACGTCAACGCCCACGCCACCGGCACCTCGATCGGTGATCTGGCCGAGGCCAAGGGCATCGCCGCCGCCATCGGCACCCATCCGGCGGTGTACGCGCCGAAGTCGGCGCTGGGGCATTCGGTGGGCGCGGTGGGCGCGCTCGAGGCCGCGATCTCGGTGCTGACGCTGCGTGATCAGGTCATCCCGCCCACGCTCAACCTCGACAATCAGGACCCCGAGGTCGACCTCGACATCGTGCACGACAAACCGCGGCACACCGACGTGGAGTTCGCGATGAACAACTCCTTCGGGTTCGGCGGCCACAACGCGGCGGTGCTGTTCGGCCGGTACTGACCACACCGGGCTTCGGCGCCCGATTCGCCCGATCGCACCCGAACTCACAGCAATCTCCAAGGGTTCGGACAGGGTGGTCACCGGATCGGCTGAGACGCTCCCGCGGTGACAGTGACGACTGCCGACACCGCCGTGCCCGTATCGCCCGAATCGGCTCGTCCGCCGGATCCGGATCTGGCGCCGCCGCGACGGCGGGACCGGATCGCGCTCGCTGTGCTGCTGGTCGCCACCGCGGCCGCGTATCTGTGGAACATCACCGTCAACGGGATGGGCAACGGGTTCTACGCGGCGGCCGCATGGTCGGGCTCGCGCGACTGGAAGGCGCTGCTGTTCGGTTCGCTGGACCCGGCCAACTTCATCACCGTCGACAAACCGCCGGTCTCGCAGTGGGTGATGGGGGTGTCCGGGCAGCTGTTCGGTTTCTCCAGTGCCTCCATGCTGATTCCGCAGGCGTTGATGGCGGTGGCGGCGGTCGCACTGATGTACGGCGCGATCGCCCGCGCGAGCGGCAGCCGCGGCGCGGGTCTGCTGGCCGGTCTGCTACTGGCGCTGACACCGGTGGTGGCGTTGATGTTCCGGTTCAACAATCCGGATGCGGTGATGGTGCTGCTGATGACCGCCGCCGCCTACTGCACCGTGCGCGCGTTGCGTCACGCGAGCCCGCGCTGGCTCGTATTGGCCGGTGTCGCATTGGGTTTCGCGTTCCTGGCGAAGATGCTCGAGGGCCTCATGGTGCTGCCCGCGCTGGCTGCGGCGTATCTGGTGGCGGCCCCGGCGAGTTTCGGCAAGCGGATCGCGCATCTGCTGGCCGCCGCGGTGGCGCTGGTGGTCTCGTCGGGGTGGTATGTGCTGCTGACGATCCTGTGGCCCGCCGATTCCCGCCCGTATCTGGCCGGTTCCAAGGACAACACCTTCATGGATCTGGTGCTGGGTTACAACGGTTTCGCCCGCTACCTCGGACACAACCACACCGGGCGCAAACCCTTCGAACTGCCACCGGGATACGAATTGCCGCACATGGGTGGCGGTGGCGGCGGGTTCGGGTCGGGCCCGGATCGGTTGTTCACCGGCGAGATCGGATTCGAGATCTCGTGGCTGCTACCGGCGGCCGTGCTGGGTTTCGTCGTCGTGCTGATCACGCGATGGAGGTATCCGCGCACCGACCTCGTCCGCGGGGCGGCACTGGTTTTCGGGCTGTGGCTCTTGATCGACGGGGTGGCGTTCTCGGCGATGAAGGGTGGCATGCACGCCTACTACACCCTGGCCATCGCGCCCGCGGTGGTCGGCAGTTTCGTCCTGGGCCTGGCCGAGGTGTGGCGTTGCCGGGATCGGGCGTGGGGCCGGGCGGGGGCCGCGGGACTGGTTGTGGCCGGCGGCGTCTGGGGCTTCGTGCTGCTCGACCGCAATCCGGACTGGCAGCCGTGGCTGCGGTGGTCCATCCTCGCGGTGACCGTCGTGGCCGCCGCCGCGCTGGTTCTGACGACGCTGCCGGCGCTGTCGCGACGGGTGCCCGCCCGGGCGGTCGCGGCTGCGGTGGGCGCCGGTGTGCTGGCCGCGATGGCCGGGTCGAGCGCGTACGCGGTGGCGACGCTGCCGCAGTCGCATACCGGCGGCAGTCCGGTCGTCGGGCCCGCGCATCCGGACCTGCCGCAAGCACTGAATCCGTTCCGCCGCCAGGTCGGCATGCTGATGGGCGGTACCGACACCGATCCGAAGCTGGTGGAGATGTTGCGGGCGACACGGACGACATGGTCGGCGGCCATCGACCGCTCGGGACCGGCTGCCGGGCTCGAACTGGCCAGCCGGACACCGGTGATCGCCATCGGCGGATTCACCTCCGAAGATCCGGTCCCCACCGTCGCGGGGTTCCAGGACCTGGTCCGCGACCACCGGATCACCTACTATCTGGCGCCCGAGATGACGTTGCCGGATTCGTGGCGAACCCGCGACCAGCACCGATCCCCCGGCGGCGCCCACACTCCGGCGGCCGCACCGGCCCCGTCGGCCCCCGACGCGCAGCCGCCGATGTGGCATCCGGTCGGCAACACCGACATCTACGCCTGGGTGTCCGCGCACTACACGTCGCAACACCTCGGCGGTCTCGAGGTCTTCGACCTCACCGCACCGCCGCACTGAGCCCGGTGTCGAGCGGCCGATCGCGCGCTCGACACGCCCTTGCGCACACCGGAATTCAGCAATCTCGCAGCTACGATTGCTGGATGCGAGAGCCGAACCGCCGCCAGGTGCTGGCCACCGGACTGGCAGCAGCAGCCGCGCTGCTGCTGCCGGCCCGCGCGGGCGCCGACCCCGTCCGCCGGGCGGCGTCGGCCCTCGCTCCCCTGGGCCCCGACTTCGTCTGGGGGGTGGCCACATCCGGGTTCCAGACCGAGGGCCACGCCCCCGACAGCAACTGGACCCGCTACATCGCGACCGGTGCGGCCGAACCGTATCGGGATTCGGTGCGCTTCCTCGACACCTACGCCGACGATATCGAGCGCGCCGCGCACCTGGGCGCCACGAGCTTCCGGATGAGTATCGAATGGGCCCGGGTACAGCCCCATCCCGACCAATGGGACGACCAGGCGTTCGCCGGCTACGACCGGATCGTCGACGCCGTCTACGCCGCCGGCATGACCCCGATGCTCACCCTGGATCACTGGGTGTATCCGGGCTGGGCCGCCGACCGCGGCGGCTGGCGCAACCAGGGCATGGTCGACGACTGGCTGACCAATGCGCGAAAAGTGGTGCAGCGCTATGGTTCTCGCGATCCGATCTGGGTCACGATCAACGAACCGGCCGCCTATCTCGGCACCGAGATCCGCATCGGCGCCCTCTCGCACGAGGAGTGGCCGGCGGCGATGGACCGGCTCGCGCAGGCCCACAACCGGATCTACGACGACATCCACGCCGCCTATCCGAAGGCGATGGTCACCAGCAACATCGGCTATGTGCCCGGCGCCGACTCCGAGGTGAACCAGCCGTATATCGACAAGGTGCGCGACAAACTCGATTTCGTCGGTGTCGACTACTATTTCGGCCCCACTCCGGCCGCGGACGGCTCGGCGGCGACCTCGGCGGGTGCGCCCGCGATGTGGGAGCTGCCGCTGCAGACCGAGGGCGTCTACTACGCGCTGCGCCGCTACGCCCGCCAGTTCCCGGGAAAACCGCTGTACGTGGTGGAGAACGGGATGCCGACCGAGAACGGCGCACCCCGCCCGGACGGCTACAGTCGAGCCGACCAGTTGCGCGACACCGTGTACTGGATCCAGCGTGCCAAGGCCGACGGCATCGATGTGCGCGGCTACAACTATTGGAGTCTCACCGACAACTACGAATGGGGCAGCTACACACCCCGTTTCGGCCTCTACACCGTCGATGTCACCTCGGATCCGGATCTGGTGCGCCGGCCCACCGACGCGGTGGAGGTGTTCGCCTCGCTCGTGCGCGCGGGCGGGGTGCCCGCCGATTACCGGCCCACCCGCGCTCCCGTCGCCTGTTCTCAGGTCGATCCGCCGGCCAGTTGCGACGAGCCGGTGATGCTGCCGGATCCGGCCGCCTCACCGGCGCCGTAGACGCCGCCGGGTTCGGCAGCCGCGTACCGACTGCCGAACCCGGCGGTTGCCGCTCAGGCGGGAAGTTGCAGCCCGGCCGCGAGCACCGGCCACGACTGGATCAGCGCGTCGTGCCAGTAGCCCCAGGAATGGGTTCCGGTCGGGGTGAAGTCGTAGGTCGCCGGAATGCCGAGACCATTGAGCTTGGCCTGCAAATTGTGGCTGCAGTAGTTGACCGCGGCCTCGATGACACCGCCGATGATCACTTGATTGGCCAGCCCGCCCGGTCCGGGCAGCGTGTACGGCCCGTTGAGGGTGTCCCACTGTCCGGGCAGTCCGGATCCGCTGGAGATGAACAGGTTGAGCCCGCGCAATTGGTCGGCGTGCACGTAGGGATCGTTGGCCGCCCACATCGGATCGTTCTGCGGCCCGTACATGTTCACGGTGTTGCCGCCGCCCCACACGTTGACCGCGAGATTGACCGCGGTGTAGCCCACGGGGTCGCTGATCTGTGCGCAACCGCTGTAGGCGGCCACCGACTTGTACAGGCCGGGTGCGGCGATCGGCAACTGCAGCACCGAGGTTCCGGACGTGGACAGCCCGGCGATGGCGTTGAGGCCGTTGGTGCCCAGGGCGCCGTCGATGATGGGCGGCAGTTCCTCGGTGAAGAAGGTCTTCCACTTGTTGACGCCCAGCTTCGGATCCGGCGCGCGCCAATCGGTGTAGTAACTCCAGGCGCCGCCGACGGGCTGGACGACGTTGACGTCCTTGTCGGCGAGGAACTTCAGCGCGTCGGGAGCCTTGTTGTCCCAGGTGGCGCTGTCCTCACCACCGCCGGCGCCGTTGAGCAGATACAGCACCGGACGCGGTGTGGAGGCGTCGGCGGGTCGCTGCACGTTGATCGTGATCGGTTTGTCCATGGCCGCGGAGTACACCTTCAGGGTGACGTTGCGGCCGTCGACGACGGCGAAGTCGACGATCTTCGATCCGTCGGCGGATACCGGATGTGCCAGCGGGGCAGCGGAATCGACGACCGGATCGCCCGCGGCGGCCGGTCCTGCCGCCATGGTCGCCGATACCGCGGCCAGCACGGCCGCGGCCGCGACCGTCGCGATCCGGGTGCTCCCCCGCACCCGGTGTCGCACCGCCGATCTGCCCGCCCGATTACTGCTCGCCACGTGCACCTCCGAATCCCGTTCGGTCTTGCGCGGTCCTCTGCTTGGGCAGACTAATTCAGCGGCAACCGTTTGGCGATCGATCCGGCGGGCGCGTCGAGCAGGTCGTCACATTCGTCGCATCACGGACACGACCTTGCCGAGCACGACCGCGCGGTCGCCGTCGATGACGTCGTAGGCGGGGTTGCGGGGTTCGAGGTAGACGTGACCGTTGCGCCGGCGATAGACCTTCACGGTGGCCTCGTCGTCGATCATGGCCGCCACGATGTCACCGGAGTGGGCTTCGTGCTGGCGGCGCACGACCACGATGTCGCCGTCGCAGATCGCGGCGTCGATCATCGAATCACCGCGCACCCGCAGCCCGAACACGGTTCCGCGCCCGACCAGTTGCCGCGACAGGGTGAGCTGGTCGTCGGCGTGTTCCTCGGCGAGGATCGGGGTGCCGGCGGCGATGTCGCCGACGACCGGCACGATCACCGAATCCTGGTCGCCGCCACGGCTTTCGGCGGGGGCGAGGAACAGGCGCACGTCGATGGGCCGGGAGACGCTGGCACTGCGGCGCAGGAATCCCTTGTCCTCGAGGTCTTTCAGGTGTTTCGACACCGAGGAGCCCGATTTCAGTCCGACGGCGGCCGCGATCTCCCGCGATGACGGCGCATACCCGTTGCGCTGCACCGCTTCCCGGATCACGCCGAGGATGCGCCGCTGCCGTTCGGGCAGCCGGGAGGTGTCGAGGTGGTCGTATGCGTCGTCGTATCCGGTCACCGGGGAATCGTAGACGGCCGCCGCGGCGGCGCCTCAGTTCACGCAGGGGATGTCGGATCCGATGCTGGTGGTGACCGGTTTACCGGAGTCGGGGCGGTCGTCGGTGGTGGCGGTGGCCGACACCGAGCCGCCGCTGGTGGTGGTCGTGGTGAGCCCGGTGGTGGGGTCGGTGGTGGTCACCGTCGACGCCGAGGAGGAGGTGAGGGTGTCGGGCATGCTGAAGTCGCTGCCGATCACGATTTTCACCGTGCCCGGATCGAGGGATTTCGACGCGGCCGTGGGCAATCCGCCCAGCATATCGGCGGCCGTGGTGGCGTCGGTGTCGGCGCCGGAGCCGAAGTAGACGACCGAACTGGAGCCGTCGCTGTAGGTGGCATTGCCGATGTTGCCCTTGCGGAAGCCCTTGTCCACCAGCGCCGTGGACACCTTGGCCGCCATTCCGCTCGCTCCGCCGGCGTTGACGACGTCGATGGTGCTGGTGGGGGTGGTGGTCGGGGCGCTGGATTGCGGTTCGGCCACGCCGAAGGCGGTGCGCACGGTCTTCTTGATCGCGGCCGGGTCGACGATGTTGACGTCCTGGCCGTCGACGGTGTCGTAGGCCTTCACCGGCAGGGTCTGGAATTCGATCGGAATGGATCCGGCGCGGCCGAGGGTCTGGGCGAAGTCGAGCAGATTCCAGCCCTGCGACAGCACGATGTCGTTCTGCGCCGCGCTGATCAGCTCCTGCAGTTTGCCGATGTTGGTGAGCGTTCCCGAATCCTTGAGCTGTTTGGCGACCGAGGTCAGGAATGCCTGCTGGCGGTGGGTGCGGTCGAGGTCGCCGTTGTCGAGGCCGTGACGCTGGCGCACGAACGACAGCGCGTTGGCGGCGTCGAGATGCTGGCGGCCCGCGGGAAACACCGCGCCGGAGTAGTACTCGTCGTCGACGGCGTGGTTGAGACACACGTCGACGCCGCCGAGGATATTGGCCAGATCGTAGAAGCCGACCAGCGAGATCTCGGCGAACCGGTTGATCGGTACCCCGGTGAGCTGTTTGACCGTCTGCACGATCGATTCACGCCCGGCCTCGCGGCCCTGGCGTTCGAGTTCGACCTTGTCCTTGACGCCCTGGTTTTCCAGCTTCTGTTCCACCGAGGCCTTTTTCAGCCCGTAGGATTCCTTGATCTTGGCGTGGTCGTAGCCGGGGATGCCCGAGACCGAGACGTAGTCGTCGCGCGGGATGGAGAAGGCGGTGACCTTCTTCAGATCCTTCGGAATGTGCACCAGGATCAGCGAATTCGCGTTGTAGCCGCCTTCGCTGCCGTCGCCGGCGTGCAACTGGTCGAGGATGTTCTTGGGCAGGTCGTTGCCGTTCTGGTCCTTGCGGGTGTCCAGGCCGATCAACAGGATGTTCAGATCGCCGTCGAGCGCGGCCGCATCGGCCTCGCTGATCGCGTTGGACCGGGTGAAACCCTGGTCGACGCTGCGTTCGGTGTAGTAGGCCAAACCGGTGCCGCTGACCACGACCACAGCCGTCACCGCGGCCACGAGACGGCCACCGACCCGGAGGGCCTTACCTCCGCGATTGGGACGCGGCGGCGGTGCGGTGCGAGCGCGGCGGGCCCGCCGATTGGGCGGTGGCGCGGCGCCTTCGGCGGCGGCCACGGTCTCCGCTGCTGCCGCAGCCGCCGCCGCGGGCCCGGTCGGGGCGGCGCGGGTGGCTCGGCGGCGCGGCTCGGTGTCGCCGCGTTCCGGTACGGGGGCCTGCGCGGGCGCGGGACGACGCCGAGGGCCCGGTTCGGCGGCGGCGGGTTGTTCCCGTCGTACCGGACGGTGCGGGGGCGGCGGGGCTGCTCGGCGGGTGCGTTCGCTGTCGCGCTGGTCGGCGGGGGTGGCGATGCCGCGACTCCAGGGCGGGGTGGCCGCCCGAGCCGTGCGGGGGCTATGTCGACCGGACCGATCTTGCGGCGACTCGTCGTCTGGTCGCGCGTGCCGCGATCGGCCGCTGCCGCCGCGGGGATCCACCACCGGGATCGGTTCGGTTTCGTCGTTCATTTCGCCGTTCAGTCTTTCATTCCCGGATATGGGAAAGCTGAGAATGAGCTTTATCGGGTTGTGACATCCTGCACGATGGCGGTGACGAATGCCTACTCGGCGCGCAGGCTAGTCCGCTGGGGCAGCGCGGAATCCGAGGATCGCGCACAGGTTGTCCAGGTGGACGTCGAAAACCTGGGTGCGATCGGTGAAGGTCTGTGCGCCGTACATGTCGAACACGTCGAAGCTCACCGCGCCGAACAGGCCCGTCCACACCGTCAGCGTGCGCGCCATCGCCCAATCCGGCAGCTTCATCCCGAACTCGGCCCGGATGCGCTCGATATCGGCGCCCAGTTCCGCCGGGGTCGCCGGGATGGGGTCCGGCGTGGCGAGTTCACCTGCGCGCCAAGCACTTTCGACGATACCCAGCAGCGATCCGATGACCCGGGTGCCGGGGGCGGTGGTTTCCTGGGCGGGTGCGTCGTAACCCGGGACGGGGGTGCCGAACAGCAGTCCGTAGCGGGCCGGTTCGGCCAGCGCCCAGTCGCGCACGGCGTGGGCCAGCACCCGCAGCCGGGCGGCACCGTCGGCGGGGGCGCCGGCCAGGGCGGCGTCGACGGCGTCGGCCAGTTCGGTGTAGCCGTCGACGACGAGCATGGTCAGCAGTTCGTCGCGGCTGCGCACGTAGCGGTAGACCGCCGAGGAGACCACGCCGAGGTCGCGAGCGACAGCGCGCAGCGACAGCGCCGCGGCGCCGTGCACCGCCAGATGGTCGCGGCCGATGCGCACGATCTCGTCCATCGTGCGGGCGCGGGCGCGGGATCGAGGTGTGCTCATGCTCTCAGCCTGCCATAAAGAGAGCGGTGCTTACCAGAGTGATCGGCGATCTGGCGTGTCGTTCGTACTTGTCACAAATCGTGATGCAGATTACTGTTACCCGCCGGTAATGAGCAGGGTCGGCCACCGGCCGACGACGAAACGCGAGGAGATCGACACCCCTGATCGATGGGAGCTCGCCACGCCGTTGCCCCGGCCTGGCCCGCCCCTCGGCCGCCTCTCCGCGGCCCCCCGGCCGCCCGCCGATTTTCCCCCGATCTGCGCGATGACCAGGCGCGACCTCGTTTAGGGGTACCGAGGGACACACCTAAAATTCTCGGTAGTAGCGTTGATATTCGTCACCGGCGACACACACTCACGGAGGCCCGATGAGACACCATGCGCAGCCCGTTCCCGGGGCCGACCGGTTGCGGGTGGACCGCAGCCCGCAGGAGCGGCCATGACCGCGCCCGACACCGATTTCGACGTCCTGATCGTCGGCTCCGGATTCGGCGGCAGCGTCACCGCGCTGCGCCTGGTCGAGAAGGGCTACCGGGTCGGCGTCCTCGAGGCCGGTCGCCGCTTCGCCGACGACGAACTGCCCGAAACCAGCTGGGACCTCCGCAAATTCCTGTGGGCACCCGCCCTGGGCTGCTACGGCATCCAGCGCATCCACCTGCTGCGCGATGTGCTGATCCTCGGCGGCGCGGGCGTCGGTGGCGGTTCGCTCAACTACGCCAACACCCTCTACGTGCCGCCGGAGCCGTTCTTCCAGGACAACCAGTGGCGCGGCATCACCGATTGGCGCGCCGAACTGACCCCCTACTACGAGCAGGCCACCAAAATGCTGGGCGTGGTGCGCAACCCGCACATCACCCCCGCCGACGAGGTGTTCAAACAGGTCGCCGACGACATGGGCGTCGGTGACACCTTCGTGCAGACCCCGGTCGGCGTGTTCTTCGGCGAGCCCGGGAAGACCGTGGCCGACCCGTATTTCGGCGGCGCGGGCCCACAGCGCACCGGCTGCCTGGAATGCGGTGAATGTATGACCGGCTGCCGCCACGGCGCCAAGAACACGCTGGTGAAGAACTACCTGTATCTGGCCGAACAGGCCGGTGCGCAGGTGCTGCCGCTGACCACGGTGACCGCGGTGCGGCCCCTGCCCGACGGCGGCTGGCAGGTCGACACCCGCCGAACCGGCGCGAAGATCCGCCGATCACCGGCCTCCTACACCGCCGGACACGTGGTACTCGCCGCCGGCACCCGCGGCACCCAGAAGCTGCTGTTCGACATGCGCGACAAGGGAATCCTGCCGCAGCTGTCGCCGCGGCTGGGCGAGCTGACCCGCACCAACTCCGAATCCATTCTCGGCGCGGCGACCCCGACGGTGGACCCCGACCGCGACTTCACCCGCGGTGTCGCGATCACCTCCTCCATCCACCCCACCCCCGACACCCATATCGAACCGGTCCGCTACGGCAAGGGATCCAATTCGATGGGCCTGCTGCAGACGCTGATGGTCGACGGCGGCGGCCGGATCCCGCGCTGGCTGCGTTTCCTGCTGGAAGTGCTGCGCCATCCGCTGACCCTGCTGCGGATGCTCAGCGTGCGCAACTGGAGCGAGCGCACGGTCATCTCGCTGGTGATGCAGCATCTGGACAACTCCATCACCACCTACACCAAACGCGGAGTGTTCGGCCGCAAGCTGACCTCCAAACAGGGCCACGGCGAACCGAATCCGACCTGGATCCCGGCCGGTAACGACGTGACCCGGCGCGTGGCGGAGAAGATCGGCGGAACCGCGGGCGGCACCTGGGGCGAGGTGTTCAACATCCCGCTGACCGCCCACTTCCTCGGCGGTGCGGTCATCGGCGCCGACGCCGACCACGGCGTCATCGACCCCTACCACCGCGTCTACGGTTATCCGACGCTCAGTGTGGTCGACGGCGCGGCGGTGTCGGCGAATCTGGGTGTGAACCCGTCGCTGACGATCACCGCGCAGGCCGAACGTGCGGCCGCACTGTGGCCGAACAAGGGCGAACAGGACACCCGCCCGCCGCAGGGCAGCCCCTACCAGCGCATTTCCCCGGTCGCGCCGCGGCAGCCGGTGGTCCCGGCCTCGGCGCCGGCGGCGCTGGTGTTGCCGATCGTCGAAATCAACCGCGACAGCGCCTGATTCACCCGCACCTGGCGATCCGGCCGCCGCGGCGAGTTCTCGCCGCGGCGGCCGGATCAGTTCGCGGAGATGTGGGCGAAGCCCATCGGTGAGGTCGGCGGCGGCGCCGACGTCAGCGGGGCCCGGAATTCCTGCAGCGCGGTGAGCACATCCACGTGCCGTCCGGCATAGCAGCGCACCTGCGGGAGCGCGTGGGCGACCTCGCTGCGTTCCATCGCCTCGGCGTCGATGTAGCCGATCGCGTCGAGTCCGATCCGCAACTGTGCCGCGATCCGCGTGATCGCCGCCGATTTGCGTCCCCACCCGACCTCGACGGCGGCGAACAGCCCGTGCAGGCCGTGACGTTCCAATTTGTCGGTCGTCCAGGACCATTCACCGCGGCTGGCCACGGCGTGCATGACGCCCCGGCCGGTCAGCGTATGCAGCGCCCGCACCGCGTCCGGGCGCAGGGCACCACTGGTCGAATCGCAGACCACACCGTCCCACATGGTGTTGTCCAGTTCCCAGACAAGACATTTCACTGCCGGTGCTGTCATCTCGCCCCTACGGTCCACTCTCCTCAACACCCACATCGGCCACACCCGCAGGGCACAGCCGATGGGTACCGCCACCATCCAGGTACCGATTGTGCCGGACAAGCCCCCGCTTTCCTGGGCCGGTCCCCGCGAGAGGTCATAGTAGGGATGCCGGGCCGCGCACACCAGCCCTGGCAAACCACTGGCTCGCGGCGCCGCTCACAGCATGGGGATCACCAGCGGGACGGCCTCCACCGGATGCCCGGCCTGGATCGGGGCGCCGATCGAGGCCACCCGCCAGATGCCGCCGTCGCGATACACCTTCGCCACCACCATGCCGGTGTGCGGGCCGCCGCCGCGCAGATTGCCCCGGGCCAGTTCCGCGGTCGAGGAACCGTCGACCATGCGCCAGTAGCCGTTTCGGATGCGTTCGAAGGTATGTCCCGCATACGAGGTGACCACGAAGACCACCGCCGTCACCGGCGCCGGCAGCCGCGCCAGGTCCACGGTGATGACCTCGTCGTCGCCCTTACCGTCGCCGGTCAGGTTGTCCCCCGAGTGGCGCACCGCGCCGTCACGGGAGGAAAGCTGCTGGTAGAACGCCACATCCACGAGAGTCTGGCCGACGAACAGCAGCGCCGAGGCGTCCAGGTCGATCTCGAGGGAGCGCAGCCCGCGCGGGCCGTGCACCTTCATCGGATCCCACCCGACGCCCATCTTCACCATCGACAGCTCGCCCTGGCGGATCTGGTTGAGCGCCACCTCCTGTCCGGGCGCCAGCACCGCCGGTCCGCGATAGGGCAACTCGTCGGCCCCGCCGCCCACCGCGACACCGTGCGCGGTCACCAGCGCCGCGAACCCGGCCGGGAAGCCGTGCCCGAGCGGGCGCACCTGCCAGGTGCTGCCGACCCGGTCCAGATCGGCCACGATCACCGCCGGTTCCTCACCCAGGCCGTCGACGGTGTACTCGTACACCGCATTTCCGCTCGGATCGGCGACGACCAGTTGCGGCGGCGGGTAGTCACCGAAGTGATCCTGCTGCTCCTCGAGCGAGGCCACGATCCGCACGTGCTCGATCTCCGGTGGGAGCGAACGTAATCCGATCGACAGCTCCGGCCGGCCGGAGGCCAGGCGCACGCCGTGCGCGGCGGGCTGGTTGTAGAAGATCAGATCGGTTTCGTCGCGGACCCGGCCGGCCGAATTCAGCAGCAGCGCGGAGACATCGACGGGTTCACTGTGCCGGACGGATACGACGACCTCGTCGTGGGTCAGACGATCCACCTGTCCCTTGGTCAACTGAGCGGCCACCCTCCCACTCTACGTCGAGTCCGGGCGGTATCCGGGCAACACGGGCACCCGCCCGCCGGTTCCGCCGCGGCCGGGCGTGGCGGGTAGCGTGAGCGGCGACGGTGATCGCGATGTCGAAAGGGACGCGGATGAGGTCGGGGCCACGACGAGCACCCGCCGGCGGGCCGCGATGGTTCGCGGTGGCCGCGGTGGTGCCGGCCGTGCTCGCGCTGGCCGGATGCGGCAGCGACAACTCGGCGAGCACCGAATCCTCCACGCCCGCAACCACCACCACTGTCACGCGCACCGCCGAGGCGACGACCGGCGTGCCGCCCACCGAACCCACCACCGATCCGTTCGCCGGCAGCCCGCTGATCGACCACACCGAATGGACCGACGACCCCGACGGCCGCCGCCTCCACGTCTACCCGACCGCCGCCGGCCGCGCCGACCAATTCCCCGCCGCCCTGGACCGCGCCTGGTCGGAGGTGCTCGCCGACTCCCCCGACGCGGATTCTCCGGGCATGTACGACCAATTCCGCTGCCATTGGGTGTGGGCGCGAATGGTCGCGCCGAACAAGCCGAGCTGGAATCTGGAACCGTGGCGGCCGGCCGTCGGCTACGAGGCCACCGTTCAGGCGATGTGCAATCCCGGCGGCCCCGATCCGGCCGGTAACTGAACGCGAAACCGGCCCGCTGCGACCACGATTCGCGGCTCTGGACGATTGTCCGGTGAAATATGTTGTCCGCGACCGGCTTCGAAGGCGGCCGCGACGATAGGTATCGTGGATGTGGTCGCCAGCGTACGAGCCGAAGGGAGCGTCACGTTGCGGTCGCCGATCCCTCGGCCCGCGCACGCCCACCCGGCGAGCGCTCCGGCCTCCGCACACACTCCCGGCCACACCACCGCCCGGATCCCTTCGCCCCCTGCGTGTGAGCCCGTCTCCCGCGACGATGCCGCCGCAGCCCCCGAGACCGTTCGCGACCTCTTCCCCGCGATCAGCGGCGACGGTCCGGTCTATCTGGACAGCGCCGCCACCACGCAGAAACCGCTGCCGGTGATCGAGGCGATCGAGGGCTATCACCGCCGCCACACCGCCAACTCCGGGCGCGGCACCTACCCGTGGGCCACGACGCTGACCCGCGCGATCGAACAGGTCCGCGCCGACACCGCCCGCTTCCTGCGCGCCGAACCGGAGGAGGTGGTGTTCACCGCGGGCGCGACGGCGGGCCTCAACGCGGTCGCCCTCGCCTGGGGGCTGACCACCTTCGCCGACGGCGACGAAATCCTCTACAGCCCAGGCGATCACGCCTCCAACGTGTATCCGTGGCTGCAGCTGCGGGCCACACTCGCCCACTTCGGCCGCCGGGTGCGGCTGGTCCCCTACCGGACCACCGCACTGGGCGAGGCCGATATCGACGACATCGCCACCAAACTCGGGCCGCGCACCCGGCTGCTGACCGTCAGCCACCTTCACCACGTCTACGGCGCGCGCAACACCCTCGAAGAGTTGCGCGGCCACATCGACGCCCGGGTGGCGGTGTGTTTCGACTGCAGCCAGAGCGGCGGGCACATCCCGGTCGACGTGCGTGAGCTGGGCGCCGATTTCGCGGTGCTGTCGGCGCACAAGATGTTCGCCGCACCCGGCACCGGGGTGCTGTTCTGCCACCGCCGCCTCCACGACCAGCTGGGCCCGTTCCTGCCGGGCGGCAATTCCGGTGTGAGCGTGCGGGATTCGGCACTGCTGCCGGCTCGGATGCCGCATCGTCTCGAAGGCGGGACCCACAACATCCCGGGCATCCTGGCTCTCGGCGCCGCACTGCGAGTACTCGACTCGATCGGTATCGACACCGTGGAGCGGCACAACCGGATGCTGACCCGCCGCCTCGTCGACGGCCTGCGCGCACTACCCGGGCTGCGCCTGCTGCCCGGGCCCGGCCACGCCCCCTGCGACACCGGGTACGGCATCGTGTCGTTCACCCTCGACGGAATCAGCGCCACCGACCTCGGCTTCGTGCTCTCGGAACTGGGTTTCCTCGTGCGCACCGGCGCGCACTGCGTACCCTCAGAGGCCGCCGGCGAGCACGCCGAAGTGGTTGCGGCCGAGGCGGATTCGGTGCGCGTGAGTACTCATGTCTACACCACGGCCGAGGAGATCGACCGGTTCCTCGATTGCCTCACCACCATCGCCACGGAGGTCCGATGACCACACGCCGCGACACCGCCGCAACCGCCCTCTCCACCGCCGATCCCGGCCCCGGCTCCACCGCCGGCGCGGGCAGCGCGCCGGAGAGCAGCGCGTCGGATTACGACCGCCGCAGCGCGTCCCGGATCCTCGCCGAACTGGCCCGTCCCGGCCTGTTCACCGGCGCCACCCCCACCGCGGCGCGCACGGTCGCGGTGACGCGCACACCGCTGCACCCCGAACCGGGCAGCCACCTGACGTTGTCGCAACGCCTCTATCTGGAATCGTTCATGCGTCCGTGCCGCGCCGAACAGGTCACCAGCGCCACCCACCGGGTGGTGTGGACCGACAGCGACGGCATCCCCAACACCGGCCACGTCCGCAGCGGCGGTCTCGGGCCGATCGTGCCGGTCGCGGTCCGCGAAACCGTGCTGGCGCTGTGGCACAGCCTCGAAGCCGATACCGCGCTGGCCGAACGGATCACGGCGCTGACCCAGCACGATCGCGCGGTATTGGGCGCGACCACCACCGATCAGGATCCGATCGACATCTTCCGCGTCGGTATCGAAGCCACCGGCCGGGCACTGGCGCAGCACGCGCTGCTGGCCGGCTTCACCCCGTATCGGACCGCCACCGACTTCGCTTGCGGGCTCCGCGATTCCGGCATTTTCGCGGCGGTCGCCACCCGCTGGTATTGGGAGCAGCAGGCCTCCACCTATCGGCGCGGCATGATCGCGGCCGCCTTCGACACCCAGCCCGACGGCACCGTCCGCTACACCGCCGACACCATCGCCACCCTGCGCGCGATGAAGGACGCCACCATCGACGACGCGCACACCGTGATGCGGCGCGCCACCACCGAGGAGGGACTGTCGGTGGAGGCGGCCATCGGCAGATATCACGACGAACTCGACCTCATCTCCCGCCAATACGCCCTGCTGCCCGACGGTGTGCGCCCCTCGTGCCTGGCCGCGATGCCGCATCGTGTCGACGGGCACCACTACAGTCTGCTGCCCGAGGTGGTCGATCGGTTCGTGGACCTGTTCACCCACACCGTGGCCCGCCTCGACATCGTCGAAACAGCCGACGCCACAGGTGAACTCGCGGGCACGGCCGACCATCTGTTCTATGTGCCGGATATGAACTGCAAACATTGTGTGCGCACCATCGGCGGCGTGCTGGAATCGATGCAGATCGCGGTGCACGAGATCGATCTGATCAGCAAGCGGGTGCGCGCCGAGTTCCGCAGTGCCCGCAACCGGCACCGGGCCTTCGAAGCGCTGCGCGACAGCGGTTACAACCCGACCCTCGCGGCCCCGGATCCGGCGGCGGGATGAGCGCACCGCCCGCGTTACCGGCGCTGCTGCATCCCCTGGTCCGCGCCTACCTCGATCACCCGCACGCCCTCACCGCGACCGTCGCCCGGTTCGGCACCCCCGCGCATCTGCTGTTCCCGCAGGTCTATCTCGACAATCTTCGGCACCTGCAGGCCGTGCCGGCGCGGCATCGGCTGCGGTACCGGATCTGCTACGCGCACAAGGTGAACCACTCGAGAGCGTTGCTGGCGACCGCGCACCGGGCCGGTATCGGTGTCGATGTGGCCTCGGCGCAGGAACTCGCCGCGGCCCGGGAGGTGGGATTCGCGCCCGGCGCTGTCGAGGTGACCGGACCGAAGGGCAGGCGGCTGCTGTCCGCGCTCGCCGGTTCCGGGGTGACGGTGAACGTGGACAATCCGTGGGAGTTGCGCGAGCTGGCGGAGCTGGCCGGCCCGTCGGCACCGATCCCGGTGCTGTTGCGGCTGAGCGGCTTTCCCGGCCCGGGCGGGCAGGTGGCGGTGAGCCGATTCGGCATCGGCCCCGACGAGGTGGCCGGCCAGCTGGCGTTACTGGCCGCGCGGCGCGACCGGATCACATTGCGCGGCTTCGCCTTCCATCTCGATTCCGGCGAGGTCGGGGAACGGGTGCGGGCGGTGGAGGCGTGCCTGGGATGGATCGAACGGGCCTACGCCCACGGCCTCGCGCCCACGGTGCTCGATATCGGCGGCGGGTTCCGGCAGGTGTTCACCGCCGACGCCGACCGCTTCGACCACTACACGCTGGCGCTGCGGGAATCGCTGCTCGGCCGCGGGGAACCGATGAGCTGGGCCGGCAACACGTTCGGATACACCATCGACGACACCGGCGCGCACGGCATCCCGATCTTCCACAAATACGCCAACACGATGTCGGGGCCGCGGATGCTCGACGAACTGCTCGCGGCACCACTGCCCGCGCACGGCGGGCAACCGCTGGCCCGGGTACTCGCCGACAACCTGCTGGAACTGTGGTGCGAACCGGGGAAGGCACTGGCCGATCATGCCGGGATCACGGTGGCGGGAGTGGAGTTCGTCAAGCGCGCGGCCGACGGCAGCGTGGTGGTGACCGTCGATATCGGACGTGACACGATCACGCCCGCCGACCAGGAGGTGATGGTGGATCCGCTACTGCTGCCCGGACCCGAATCCGGTGACCGCGCCACCGAGGATCCCGGCGGACCGGTCGGGGTGTACATCGGCGGGCATCTATGCCTGGAACGCGATCTGATCAGCAATCACAAGGTGTGGTTGCCGCGCCTGCCGCAGCCCGGTGATCTGCTGGTCTTCCCGAATACCGGTGCCTACCACATGGATTTGTCCGCGGCGCGCGCCTCGATGCATCCACTGCCGCCGAAACTGGCCGTCGCCTGCCACGACGACGGTTTCCGCGTGGTGCCCGACGCCGAATACCGTCCCGGGAGGCCGTGATGCGCTACGACGACATCACCGACCTGATCGGCGACACCCCGCTGCTGCGCCTGGATCCGGGCGTACACCGGCTGCCCGGGGTGGAACTGTATGCCAAGCTCGAGTTCTGCAACCCATTCGGTTCGGTGAAGGACCGCGTCGCCTGGGGCATGATCCGCGACGAACTCGACGAAATCACCGCCCGCGGGCAAACCCTCATCGAGGCCTCCAGCGGCAACACCGCCAAGGCGCTGCGGCTGCTGGGCGCCCGCCGCGGTGTGGGCCTGCACGCGGTGACCAACCGGATCAAGGTCGACGAGGTGCGCGATCTGCTGCAGCTGTTCGGCACCCGGATCGAGGAGCTGCCGGGGCTGTCGGAATGCCCGGATCCGACCACACCCAACGACGTGTACTCGGTGATCGAGACCACGATGGCGAAGAATCCCGGCGCCTACCATCATCCGTCGCAGTACACCAACGAGAAGAACATCGACGCCCACTACCACGGCACCGGGCGCGAGATCCACGAGGACCTGGCCGCCGCCGGCGCGGGCGCCGACTACCTCATCGGCGGACTCGGCACCACCGGCTCCACCCGCGGCACCGCCACCTATCTGCGCAAACATCACCCCGACCTGCGCACGGTCGCGGTCGTGTCGCAACGCGGCGACTTCATTCCCGGTATCCGGTCGGAGACCGAGATGTGGGATGTGGGGTTGTTCCAGCCGGAGTTCTACGACCGGATCGTGACGATCGACGCGGCCCGGGCGATCGAGGCCACCCTCGAATTGGCCACCGGCTACGGTATTCTCGCCGGCCCCACCAGCGGCGCGGGATACGCGGCCGCGCTGGAGGTGTTGCGCGAACTCCCGCCCCGGCCGACGCCGATCGTGGCGGTGCTGATCATGTGCGACCGCATCGAACCGTATCTGTCCTACATCAAGAAGCGGCGCCCGGACCTGTTCGGCCGCACGGGTTCCGCGGTGCCCGCACCCACCGACGCGGAACTGGACACCGTCAGTGAACTGTCCGCGGACCAGTTGCGCGAACTCGATGCCACCGGCCGCCCGACGATCGTCGACACCCGGGGCGCGATGGCCTACCGGATCGGGCACATCCCGGGCGCGATCAACATTCGCGACGACCAGCTCGACGACATGTTCGCCCACGGCGTGCCGTTCTCCCGTTCGCGCCCCGTGGTTTTCGTCTGCCCGGTGGGTGATCTGTCCCGCCGCTTCGCCGCCACGGCCGCCCGCGCGGGCTACGACGCGGCGAGTCTGGCCGGCGGCATCGTCGCCTGGCGCGACGCCGGGTTCGACTTGGAAAGCGCGGCGCCACCGGCGATCTGAGTGCCCGGCCGCTGCCCACATGCCGCCTTCCCACCGCCACCGCTGTGGCAAGCACACACGGCGGCGACGGGCGCGGCTACCGTGGTTCGGTATGGCGGTGACGGTGCTGGTACCACACGAGATCGGGGTGTCGGCCCTCGCGCATCTCGACGGTGTGACCGTCCTGCATTATCGCCGCGGTGCGTTGCCGCCCGGCGCCGAGGCAGCGCGGGTGCTGATCCCCGATGTCCCGGCCGGCGCCGACACGGTCGCGCTGGCCCAGCGGCTTCCGGAACTGGGTCTGGTGCAACTGCTCACCTCGGGCGCCGACGGCTGGACCGACGCATTGCCCGAGGGAGTGCTGCTGTCGAATGCGCGGGGCGCGCACAGTGCCGGGGTGGCCGAATGGGTTCTGGGAGCGTTGATCACGATGTACCGCGACTTCCCCGTCTTCGCCCGCGCCCGCCAGGAACACCGCTGGGCCACCCGCCCCACCGACACCCTGTACGGGAAGCGGGTGCTCGTCGCCGGCGCCGGCGAACTCGCCGAAGCCCTGACCCGCGCGCTGGCACCGTTCCGGACTCCGGTCACGCGGGTGGCGAGGACCGCGCGGGCGGGGGTGTATGCGGTCGAGGAGTTGCCCGCGCTGCTGCCCCGCCACGACATCGTGGTGCTGGCGGTGCCGTCGACCGCCCGCACTCGCGGGCTGGCCGACGCGACGATGCTGGCGCGCATGGCCGACGGCGCGATTCTGGTGAACGTCTCGGGCGGGACGGTGGTCGACACGCAAGCCCTTGTCGCCGAACTGTATTCGCATCGGCTGCGCGCCGCGCTCGATGTCACAGATCCCGAACCGCTGCCGCCGGATCATCCGCTGTGGGGTGCGCCAGGGCTGTTTCTCACCCCGCATGTCGCGGGCACCAGCAGCCACAGCACCACCCGCGCCTACGCGGTGGCCGCCACCCAGATCGAGCGGTTCCTCACCGGCCGGCTTCCGGACAACCTCGTCCGCTGAACGCATGCTCAGAATCGTTGCCACGCAACGATTGTCATCGCGACCGCGGC
Organism: Nocardia africana NBRC 100379; assembly: GCF_001612635.1. GTDB lineage: Bacteria > Actinomycetota > Actinomycetes > Mycobacteriales > Mycobacteriaceae > Nocardia > Nocardia africana. Next base: position 449,108 of record NZ_BDAV01000009.1, read on the forward strand.
CGGCGGATGTGCTCGGTCATGGCCTCGGCGATCGGCGCCGGTGGGGGCGCGGCCGGTGCGGCCTGGGTCCGTGCGTCGTGGGAGATGCGGATCAGCAGTGCCACGATCACATAGTTGGCCAGCAGCGACGATCCGCCGTAGGACATGAACGGCGTGGTCAGACCGGTCAGCGGAATCAACTTCGTCACACCGCCGACGACGACGAACAACTGCCAGCCCACCGAGAACGCGAGCCCGCCGCCGAGCAGTTTCCCGAACGCGTCGCGCGTCGCCAGGGCCGCGGCGAAACCACGCACGGTGATCACCCCGAACAGCAGAATCACCGCCGTCAGCCCGAACAACCCCAACTCCTCACCGATGGTGGAGATGATGAAGTCGGTTTTGGCGAACGGCACCTCCTGCGGCCGACCCGCCCCGAGCCCGGTCCCCCACAGTCCGCCGGTTCCCAGCCCGAACAATCCCTGCGCGATCTGATAGCCGTTGGTGTAGTAGGTGGCCATCGGATCCTCCCAGACCCGCACCCGCACCCGCACGTGCGCGAACAGGTGGTAGGCGACCACCGCCCCGACCGCGAACATCGCCACCCCGATCAGCAGCCACGACGCCCGTCCCGTCGCGATGTACACCATCGCCAGCACCGTGCCGAACACCAGCAGCGAGAAGCCCAGATTCTTCTCGTACACCAGCACCAGCACCGCCACGAACGTCACCACCAGCAGCGGTCCCAGATCACGCAGCCGCGGCACCGTGAAACCCGCCACGCGCCGCCCGGCGGCGCCGAACAGGTCCCGGTTGGCCACCAGGAACGCCGCCACGAAGATCAGCAGCAGCACCTTGGCGAATTCGCCGGGCTGAATCGAGAACCCGGAGAACAGGATCCAGCTCTTACCGCCGTTGACCTCGCTGAACCGTGCCGGCAGCACCGCCGGGATCAGCAACGCCACCACACCCGCGAGCCCGCACGTATAGGCGTAGCGCGCCGGCTGCGTGTGGTTGCGCACCACCACCAGCACGAGCGCGAACAACGCGATACCGGCCGCGGTCCAGATCAATTGGTGCGCGGCGTCCGAGGACGGCGCGGCTGTCCCCTTGGCGGCGGCGCTCGCGGCCTCGGCCCGATCGAGCCGGTCGATCAACACCAGCCCGAGCCCGTTGAGCAGTACCACGCACGGCAGCAGCACCGGGTCGGCGTTGGCGGCGAACTGACGCACCGCCAGATGCGCCAGCAGGGTCAGCGCCGCGAACACCAGCAGCGACCATTGCAGCGATCGGCCGTCGTCACCGCCGGCGGCCGTGGACATGATCCATGCCGCGATCCCCACCACGGCCACCGCCGCGGCGCACAACAGCAATTCCGTACGCCGCGGCCGGCCGCGCACGATCGGTCCCGACGACATCCCGATCCGCAGCGCATTCATCGTGTCCAGTATGCGGATCGCCGCCGCCGCGCGCCGCCCGGGCGTATCGGCCCGGATCGTCCCCGGTGCCCGGATGCGCGTACTACCAGGCGTTACTGGCACGATGGGCGGGTGCATATCGCGTTCGGGGTTGTGGCCGTGCTCGCCGTGGCGGTCGCGCTGGCGGCGCTGGCCCGCCGCATCGGCATGGCCGAACCGCTGCTGCTCACCGTCGCCGGGGTCGTCGCCTCCTACCTGCCGTTCGTGCCGCGGATCGATATCGATCCGGAGTGGGTGCTGCTGGGGCTGCTGCCACCGCTGCTGTACACGGCCTCGATCAGTACCTCGCTGCTGGAATTCAAACCGAAGAAGGTGTCGATCACCCTGCTGTCGGTCGGCCTGGTACTGGCCACCACCTTCGCGGTCGCGGCGGTGGTGTGGCAGCTGCTGCCGGTGCCGTTCGCGGCCGCGGTGGCCCTCGGCGCGATCGTCGCCCCGCCCGACGCGGTGGCCGCCATCGCGGTGGCCCGCCGGGTCGGGATGCCGCGGCGCATCGTCACCCTGCTCGAGGGCGAATCGCTGTTCAACGACGCCACCGCGCTGGTCGCGTTGCGCACCGCGATCGCGGCGATGGCGGGCAGTTTCAGTGTGTGGCAGGCCGGCGGCGACTTCGTCTACGCGGCCGCCGGCGGCGCGGTGATCGGCATCGCCGCGGCCGCGGTACTGGTGTTGGTGCGCCGCCGCATCACCGATCCGGTGCTCGACACCGGTGTGTCGTTGCTGGCGCCGTTCGCGGCGTATCTGCCCGCCGAGGCCGCCCACGCCTCCGGGGTGATCGCGGTGGTGGTGTGCGGTCTGATCCTCGGCCAGGGCGCACCGGTGTGGCAGTCGGCGGCCTCCCGCGTCGCCGAGCGCACCAACTGGCGCACCATCCAATTCCTGCTGGAGAGCGCGGTATTCCTGCTGATCGGCCTGCAGGTCCGCCATATCGTCGACGACGCCTGGAACAGCGGACTCGACCACGCCACCATCGTGTTCACCGCCCTCGCCGTGCTGGTCACCGTCATCGTGGTGCGCCCGGTCTGGGTTTTTCCCGCCACCTACTTCTCCTGGTTCGTCGAAAGCCGCCCACGGGGCAAACCGAAACCCGCGTGGACCGGTCCCGCGGTGGTGGCGTGGGCCGGGATGCGCGGCGTGGTCACCCTCGCCGCGGCCACTCTGCTGCCCGACGACACCCCGCAGCTGGCGACGCTGAAACTGCTCGCCCTCGTCGTGGTCGGCGGAACGCTGCTGCTGCAAGGCATTTCGCTGCCCGCGCTGGTGCGGCTGCTGCAACTGCGCGGTCCCAGCCGCGCCGAGGACGCCCTGCAGGAGGCCGCGCTGCTGCAGCAGGCCACCGCTGCCGGACTCGAGGCCCTCGACGAGGCGGTCGCGCCCGAAACCCCACCCGAGGTGGTGGCGAGCCTGCGCGACCGGGTCGCGCGGCGCACGCACGCGGCGTGGGAACAGCTCGGGCGCGCGGAATCGGTGCGCGTCACCCCCAGCGGCGAATACCGGCGGCTGCGACTGGTGATGCTGCACGCCGAACGCGAGGCGGTGCTGCGCGCCCGCGACGGCGGCGGTATCGATCACGAAGTCCTCGAACAGGTGATGACCGCGATCGATCTGGAAGAGTCCACGATCGACCGGATCGGCGAGGCCGACGACGACGAGGCCGCCGGTCCGCTCACGGCTCCGGTGTCCGGCGGCTGCGAGCATCTGATCTCCGCCCCGCACACCCACACCCCCGACCACCCCGACTGCTGTTCCGAATGCGTCGCCGAGGGGTTGACGTGGGTGCATCTGCGCATGTGCCTGACCTGCGGGCATATCGCCTGCTGCGATTCCTCGGTCGGCAACCACGCCACCAAGCACTTCCACGCCACGACCCATCCGGTGATGCGCAGCGTGGAGCCCGGGGAGAAATGGCGGTGGTGTTATGTCGACGAAATCCTGGGCTGAACCCACCGGTTAGGCTCGGGACCGTGCGAACAGGTCAGGACTCCGCCGACAACGACACCCGTATCTGGGGTGGTACCACGCTCACCGAGCGCCGCGAGGCGCGCCGGACCGCGTTGCTGGAGGCCGCGTTGGATCTGATCGGTGAGGCCGGCGCGGGCGCGGTCACCATGCGCGCGGTGTGCCGGCGCGCGGGGCTCACCGACCGCTACTTCTACGAAAGCTTCACCGGCCGCGACGATCTGCTCGACGTGCTCTACCGGCAGGTCGCCGACGACTTCCGGGAACCGATGACCTCCTTCGCCGCCGCGGCCGACCCCGACCGTGACCGCGAACTGGCGACGGTGCTGGTCGACAAGGTGCTCGCCGACCCCCGCAAATCGCGGCTGTTTCTGGTCGAACCGTATTCGAGCACCGGATTGGGCCAGACCACCATCGCGGTGATGCCGACGTTCACCCGCCTGATCCAGGATCATCTGTTCACCGATATCGACGATCCGATGCGGCGGCGGATGGCGGCGGTCACCATGGCCTCGGGCAATGCCGGACTGTTCGCGGCCTGGCTCAACGGCTCGCTGCGCGCCGACCGCGCTCAGGTGGTGGACCATCTGGTCGCGGTGATCGGGGCCTACCGGTCGATGTATCGCGACTGAGTCCCGGCCCGGCGCCGATGAATTCCGGCCGCGGCCGCCGTCTGTCCCGGTGAGAGCCGAGTCCGGCGCGAGAGCCGAAGGAGCGAAGATATGGCGACAGTGGTGTGCGGCGCGAGCATGTCCCTCGACGGATATATCGCAGGGCCCGCGGAATCGGGATTCGAGCATCTGTTCGCGTGGTACGAGGCCGGTGACCGCACCTACCCCAGTACCCATCCGGAACTGCGGTTCTCGATGACCGGCGCCGACTACGAGCAGGTCGCCGCCTATCTCGACACGGTCGGTGTGTTCGTGGTCGGGCGCCGGCTGTTCGACCTCACCGACGGCTGGGGCGGCATACATCCGTTCGACCGGCCGATAGTCGTTGTCACCCACCACATTCCGCGGGAATGGATCGACGCGCATCCCGGGGCGCCGTTCACCTTCGTCACCGACGGCATCGAGGCCGCCATCGAGCGCGCCGCAGCCCTGGCCGGGGGCCGGGCGGTGGGCGTCAACGGCGGCACGATGGCCCGCCAGGCGCTCGAGGCCGGACTGCTCGACGAGATCTGGATCGATCTGGTGCCGGTGCTGCTCGGCGGCGGCACACCGATGTTCGACCATCTCGGCGCCGCACCACATCTGCTGGAGGATCCGGCCGTCGTGGCGGGCAGCCGGGTCACCCACCTGCGTTATCGGGTGCGCCGCTGAGTTCGCGGCGACGTCTCCGGCTCCCCGGCATCGGGCACCGAGCTGCCCAGACCGGCCGTGGGCGCTTCACCCAGCCGCGCGGCCAGCCCGTCCAGGACGCAGACCAGCCCGAAGTCGAATGCCAGCGCTCGCGCCACTTCGGGATCCTGCGGTAGCGCGTCGCGGTAGTCGGCGCGCAGTTGCGGATAGTCCGCGGCCAGTTGATCCATCGAGGCGAGCACCGATTGGTGGTCGACCTCGCCGCCGGCGGCCTTGCGGTAGGTCAGTTCCGGAATCACCTGTCCCAGAATGAAACTCATCAACAGGGCGCTGGCCAGGTAGATGTCGGTGCCGTCGAATCCGGCCCGCAGGCAGGTGCGGCGCAGCCGGTCGGTGAGTGCGAAGGCGTTGGGGCCGACGCTGGGGAGCCGGCCCAGCAGGCTCGCCGCCCACGGATGGGAGCGGATGGTGGCACGAAGGCTGTAGGCGAAGGTGGTGAACACCTCCCGCCAGCTCGTGTGGTCGGGATCGGGCGTCTCGACCAGGCCCCAGACCTCGTCGAGCGCCAATTCCAGCAGTTCGTCCTTGTTGGCCACATACCAGTAGAGGCTGGTCGCGCCGGCATTGAGACGGGCGCCGAGTTTGCGCATGCTCAGCGCCTCGAGGCCGTCGGCGTCGAGCAGTTCCACAGTGGCCGCGACGATCTGTTCGCGGGTCAGCCCCGACCTCCTGGGCGGGCGGGCCTGCCGCGTCCACACCGAGCTGAACGGTTTGGTCACGGCACCACTGTAATTGCCTCGCACACCGTTCGAGTTTATCGTACGCTGATCGAGTGGAATCGAACACTGTACGAGAATCGGCGGAGACGCCCCCGCGCGATCCCCGCCGCTGGTGGATCCTGGGTGTGCTCTGCCTGTCCCTGCTGGTGCTGATGATCGACGGCACCGTCCTCAACCTGGCCATTCCGTCACTGATCCGGGAACTCGGCGCGAGCCCCTCCGACATCCAATGGATCCTCGACGCCTACGTCCTCGTCTTCGCCGGACTTCTGCTCACCGCCGGCAGCCTGTCCGACCGGTTCGGCCGGCGCCGCATGCTCATCACCGGACTCGCGGTGTTCGGCGCGGCGTCGCTGCTGGCCGTCGTCGCCGGCGAACCGTGGCAGGTCATCGCCGCCCGCGCCGCCATGGGCGTCGGCGGGTCGCTGCTCATGCCCTCGACACTGTCGATCCTGATGACGACCTTCGAGGAGGACGAACGCCGCAAGGCGATGGCCGGCTGGTCGACGGTGTCGATGGTCGGCATCGTGCTCGGCCCCACCCTGGGCGGCTTTCTGCTGCAACACTTCTGGTGGGGCTCGGTCTTCCTGCTCAACATCCCCGTCGCGATCGTCGCCATCATCGCCGCGGTGGTGCTGATGCCCGAAACCTACGGGCAGCAACGCCCCGTCGATCTGGTCGGCGTGCTGCTGTCCATCGCGGCGCTCACCGCGACCGTCTACGTGATCATCGAACGCGAATGGAACATCCCCGTCATCGCGCTCGCGGTGGTCGCGGCGGCCGGATTCACCTACTGGGAGTACCGCTCGCCGCACCCCATGCTGCCGCTGGCGGTGTTCCGCAATCGCGACTTCACCGGCACCTGCCTGACGCTGCTGCTGATGGTGTTCGGCATGGGCGCGGTGATGCTGATGCTCACCCAGTACCTGCAGTTCGTCCTCGGATACGGCCCGATGAAGGCCGGGCTGGCGCTGCTGCCCTACGCGGTGGCCGCGACGGTGTGCAACGGGCTGGGTGCCACCCTCGGCAAGAAACTGAGCAACAAGACCCTGATCGTCGCGGGCTTGGCGGTGATGGCCGGGGCGTTCGTCATCCTCGCCAACGCCGACAGCTACGCATGGGTACTGGCGTCGATGCTGGTGATGGGGGTCGGCGGCGGCCTGGCCGGTCCCGCGGCCTACGCCGCGATCATGAGCGCGATCCCGCTCGAACACGCCGGTGTCGGCTCGGCGATGAACGACACCATCCAGCAGGTGGGTATGGCGGTCAGCATCGCGGTGCTCGGCAGTGTGCTGGCGGGCGTGTTCACCTCGCATATGCCCGCCGACGCCCCGGCCGCGGCGCGCGAGAACATCGGCAACGCCTTCGCCCTCGGCTTCGGCGAACCGGCGAAGTCGGCGTTCACCACGGCCATGTCCTACGGGGCGTGGATCAGCGCCGGTTTCAGCCTCGCGGCCGCGCTGCTGGGCCTGATTCTGCTGCGCCACCGCGCAGCGCAACCGGTGGCTCAACCCGAACCGGTGCAGGCGAGCTGAACGGCCTCACGCCACGGCACGCGGATCGGTTCCCGCAGCACGCGCGGGGACCGATACCGTGGGGCACAAGGCAGTGTCGGGTAGCCACCGGGAGAACCGTTCCACCACTTCCAGCGCGCCCAGCCCCACATATCCGGCCAGCACGCTTTCGGCCAGCGTCATATCGTCCTCGGGCAGCCCGAAGACCGACACGAGCAGACCACGCCACGGCCCCTGCGCGCGCACCCCGCGGCACGGACCCGGCGTGGCCGTCTCCTCGACCAGCGCCGGACATCCCGAATGCAACACGAGCGCGGCCTGCACCCCCAGCGACACGTCACGAATCCGCGGACGATGCCCCGCCGCCGCGGCGCCGATCAGCGAGCCGGGCAGCAACTCGGCGCCGTCGAGATACCCCGGCTCGACGGCGCGCCAACGCTGCACAGGCGGGAAATGATCGCAGTCCGGGCGACCCGACCAGCGGCGATACGCTCGTTCCAGCAGCACCTCGGTCGCGTCCCGGCAACCGGATTCGTTCACGATCACCGCCCGCATCCGCAGCTGCCGGCACCGCGGCCGATCGGGCCGCACCCGTTCGATCTCGGCGATACTCATGACCCACCGCCACTGTCGATTTCGGAACGTACGGATTTCGCCCGCACCGCGGCCATGCTGCGCACCCGTCCGGGCGCGGGGGTGTGGGCCCGCCGCCACGCCGAGACGAACAGGGCGAAACCGCCCGCGACAGCGATGATCACGGCGAGCATCGCCAGCACCAGCGGTGTCGTCGCCGCCGCGTCGGTGCGGCCCGCTCCGCTCGCCCGGATCAGCATCGCCGCGAGCAACGGACCGAGCAGGGCGAGCCCGGCGCCGGTGAGCAGCAGGCCACCGGTGGTCAACGCTTCCGGAGTCAGCGATACGCGAGCGGATGTGACGGTCGTGGATTTCACCGATCCGGTTCGCGATCCCAGCAAACTCTTGCGCAACGGCATGACCGCCCCTTTCGTTCACCCGCTCGTCAGTGCATTTGAACTGGGAATTTAAAAGTACAACTCGAATCGCCACGGGTTCATCCAACGTGATCCAACTGTCACCGGAACGTTGGCAGCAATTCAGCAGCGACCGTCGTGGGTGTCCCGGGGGCCGCCGCCGAAACGCAGCATGCCGCCCGGGCGAACCCGAAGGTCACGCCCGGACGGCATGCGGTGCAGTCATGCATCCGGTGCACGATCGCGGCAGACGAACGAGGGCTCGGCACGCCCTCGCCGGTCAGTGCCCCATCAGCACCGGCGCATCGGTACCTTCCTGGGGCAGTTTCGGTTTCGAGCGCGGCAGGAACGCCGCCGGGATCAGCGTCACCAACACCAGCACCAGGGCAACGATGTAGGTGTGCGCGTAGGCCGTCGCGGCCTGGTCGAAACCGGCGTCGAGCTGCTCGGGCGGCAGCTTCTGCGCGATGGTCGGATCGAACTGCGATCCGATCGCCGCCTGCGCCAGCGGCTGGTTCTCGAGCATGTTCGTCAGCAGCACCGACATGGTCGCCGTACCGATCGAACCGGCCGCCTGGTTGACGATGTTCATCAGCGTCGAACCCCGGGCCACCTGCGCGTGGGTCAGCGTCTGGATCGCGGCGGTCATGGTCGGCATCATCGTGCAGCCCATGCCCAGTCCCATCACGAACAGCGCCACACACATCAGCGGCAGCGAGGTGTCGGCCGAGAGCTGAGTGAAGAACAGCATGCTCACCGCGATGACGGTCAGGCCGGTCATCACCACCTTGCCGGGGCCGATCTTGTCGACCAGCTTGCCGCCGATCGGCATCGTGACCATCGCGCCCAAACCCTGTGGCGCGATGAGCAATCCGGTCACCAGCGTCGACTTACCCTGCACCTGCTGCAGGTAGCTGGGCAGCAGCAGACCGGAGCCGAAGAACGCCACGGCGAAGAACACCGCGGTCAGGACGGCGAAGGTCAACTGGCGGTTGCGGAACAGATGCAGATCGATCAGCGGATGTTCGGTGCGCAGCGCGTGGAAGACGAAACCCACCATCAGCACCAGGCCGATCGCGGCCGGCACCAGCACCCGCGCCGAGGCGACCGTGTGCTGTTCGGGAATCGAGGACACACCGAACAGGAACAACGCCAACCCCGGCGACGCGAGCAGCATCCCGAGGAAGTCGAACGATTCCGAGGGTTCGGGCCGGTCGGAGGGCAGCACCACGACCGCCAGGATCAACGCGATCACACCGACGGGCAGGTTGATCAGGAAGATCCAGTGCCAGCTGAAACTGCCGATCAGCCAGCCGCCGAGAATCGGCCCGAGAATCGGCCCCAGCAGCATCGGCACGCCGAGCACGGCCATCACCCGGCCGATCCGCTGCGGGCCGGCCGCGTGGGTCATGATCGTCATACCCAGCGGCATCAGCATGCCGCCGCCGAGGCCCTGCACCACGCGGAAGGCGATGAGCGACTCGATGTTCCACGCCGTGGAGCACAGCACCGAGCCGAGGATGAAGAACGTCAGGGCCAGGATGTAGAGACGTTTGGTGCCGAATCGGTCGGCCGCCCAGCCGGTCAGCGGGATCACGCTGGCCAGGGCCAGGGTGTAGCCGGTCATCGTCCAGGCCGCGATGGCGTAGCTGGTGTCGAATTCGTGCTGGAACGTCGGCAGCGCGACGGTCACGACGGTCACGTCCAGGATCGACATGATCGCGCCGAGCACGACCACACCGGCTACCTTGAACACCGCGGCATCGAGGGTGTCGGAAGCGGGATCCGACGTAGCCGCAGGAATATCCGGAGGAGAGGTCACCGCTTCAGCCTGCCAGGTGACCGATCGCTTGACCAGCCCCCGTTCCCAGGGGAGGCCATATCGAAACCTCCAACTTTTGGCGCCCGATTCGCCCGTCCCCACCGTTATCTTGCCGCCCCGGCGCGGTCCCGGCGCGCGCACTACATTGGTCCCCGTCCGTTCATCCGTTGTCCGGCAAGGAGTTCCCCACGATAGAAGACCCGGTACTCGGTTCGACCGGTAGGCTCACATCGCCGATCCGGGGCGCAGGCATGCTCGGGGAGGTCCTGGTCGCGATCAGAGGGGGCACCGAGCTGTACATCGCGCGATCCACCGAACCCCTGGATGCCGGCACCACCGTACTCGTGGTCGAGGTGCATCCCGGCCGGATCGTCGATGTCGTCGAGTGGATCCCGCTGGATTTCGGGCCGGGTGGGGATACAACGAAATAACAAGGGAGACACCAGTGCTGGGCTATCACGTGCCCGATCCCGACGAGGCCATGCTGATCAGCGGCGGCCGCGCCAAGGACAACGCCCCCTTCCGCGTCATCACCGGCCACGGCGCCTGGGTGATGCCGTTCTTCCGCAAGGTCAGCTACCTGTCGCTCGCGATGTTCGAATCCGAGATCCAGGAACGCTGCGTTACCCGTCAGGCCATCCAGCTCGACGTGCGCGCGGTCATCGCCTTCAAAGTCGCCAACGACACCCAGTCCGTGGTCAACGCCGCCCAGCGATTCCTGTCCGAACAGGAACGCGAGATGTCGGTGCTGACCGGGCGCATCTTCTCCGGCCACCTGCGCTCCATCGTCGGTTCCATGACCGTCGAGGAGATCATCCGCGAACGCCAGAAACTCGCCGACGAGGTCCTGGTCGCCTCCAAGGTGGAGATGAGCAACATCGGACTGTGGGTCGACTCGTTCCAGATCCAGTCCATCGACGACGGCGGACTCGGCTACATCGCCGCCCTCGCCGCACCGCACAACGCCGCCGTCCAGCGCGACGCGCAGATCGCCCAGGCCGCCGCCGCCCAGCTCGCCGCCCAAGCCGAACAGGAATCGCTGCGCAAACAGGCGGAATATCAACGCCAGACCGCGATTCTGCAGGCCGAATACCAGCGCGATATCGACAAGGCCAAAGCCGAGGCCAGCCAGGCCGGCCCCCTCGCCGAAGCCATCGCCCTGCAGGAAGTGCTCACCGCCCAGGCCGAACGCGCCCGCAAGGAAGCGCAACTGCGCGAACAGCAACTGCAGGCCGAGGTCGTCAAACCCGCCGAAGCCGAAGCCGAACGCGTGCGCGTGCTCGCCCAGGCCGAGGCCGACCGCACCCGCATCCAGGCCGAGGCCGCGGCCTCCAACAATCGAATCGCCTTGGACCAGTTGCTGATCGAGCAGCTGCCCGAAATCGTCAAACAGGCAGCGCTCGGCCTGTCCAACGCCAATCTGACCGTCCTCAACGGCCCCGACGGCGTCGGCGAATTGATCAACGGAATGGTCGGGCAGGGACTGACCGTGTTCAACTCACTGCAAAAGGCTCTTTCCACCGACAACCACTCCGAGGCACCGATAGAGTGACCGCACACGGACGGCAATGAGGAGCAGGTGTAGGTGTCGATCGGGAAATTGGTGTCCTTCGACAGTTCTCGGGGGTTCGGGTTCATCCGTCCCGAAGACGGCGGGCCGGACGTATTCGTTCATGTGAACGACATCGGATTGGACGAGGACGAACTGCGGCAGGGGCGAGTATTCGAATTCGAGGTCACCGAGGGTGATCGAGGACCCAAGGCGGTCAACCTGACCGCGGTCGGCGGCGCACCGGCACCGCCGCGGCATCGCGGCCGCGGCGCCGGCCAGCTCACCGCCGCCGAACACAAACGGCTGATCACCGAACTGCTGCTCGACGCCAGCCCCGCCCTCACCGCCGGCGAGATCATCACCATCCGCGACCGGCTCGCCGAATTCGCCGACCAGCACGGCTGGCTGGAGAACTGAACCGACCGGGCGAATGTCCCGCGACCGCGAGCAGCGGCTCTCGGCCTACGATCATGACGACGGTGCCGGGCGATGAATTTCTCCCGCCCGCACCGTCGGCATGGGTGAGACCGACCCGAGGAGGATCGCGTGGACCTGCCCGTCATGCCGCCGGTGAAACCGATGCTGGCCAAATCCGCCGGCGCCCTGCCCCGCGAGGACACCCTCCTCTACGAGCCCAAATGGGACGGCTTCCGATGCATCGTCTTTCGCGACGGCACCGATATCGAACTCGGCTCCCGCAACGACCGGCCACTGACCCGCTATTTCCCGGAAGTGGTGCGGCTGCTGGACGCGGCGCTGCCGCCGCGGTGCGTCCTCGACGGTGAAATCGTCGTCGTCACCGAACACGGCCTCGATTTCGACGTCCTGCAGAACCGGCTGCACCCGGCCGCCTCACGAGTGAACAAACTCAGCGTCGAAACACCCGCGAGCTTCGTCGCCTTCGACCTGCTCGCCCTCGGCGACGACGATCTGACCACCCGGCCCTTCCACGAACGCCGGCACCTGCTGGAATCGATCCTCGACACGCCGCGCGAGGGCATCCACCTCACCCCCGTCACCTCCGACCCCGACACCGCCCAGGACTGGTTCACCCGATTCGAGGGCGCCGGGTTCGACGGCGTGATGGTCAAATCCCGCGACCTGCCCTACATGCAGGACAAACGCGTCATGGTCAAGGTCAAACACGAGCGCACCGCCGACTGCGTCGTGGCCGGATTCCGCTGGCACAAGGACGGACAGGGCGTCGGATCACTCCTGCTGGGCCTCTACGACGAGGACGGCCACCTGCACCACGTCGGCGTCGCCAGCAGCTTCACCGCGGCCCGCCGCACACAACTCGTCGACGAACTGGCGCCACTGCGCGAGGGCGCGCTCGACAACCATCCCTGGCGCAACTGGGCCGACGCCGCCGCACAAGCCAAGGCCGAAGGCAAGATGCCCGGCGGCATCAGCCGCTGGACCGGTGGCAAGGACCTGTCCTGGGAACCCCTGCGACCCGAACTGGTCGCCGAGGTCCGCTACGAACATCTCATGGCCGGGCGATTACGCCACGGCGGGCGCCTGGTCCGCTTCCGCGACGACCGCACCCCGCAATCGTGCACCTACGCCCAACTCGAAGAGGTCGCGCCCGCCGAACTCGCCGACGTCTTCACCGCCGCGAAAGCGCAGGCCCAGCCGTGAGCGAAGCCATCGACATCGACACCGACGGCGTCACCGTCCGCATCAGCAACCCCGGCAAGATCTACTTCAGCAAACGCGGCGAAACCAAACTCGACCTCGTGCGCTACTACCAGGCCGTCGCCGAACCCCTGCTGCGCACCATCGGCAACCGGCCCGTACTGCTCGAACGCTATCCAGACGGCGCCGGCGGCAAATCCTGGTTCCAGAAACGCGTCCCGAAATCGGTCCCCGACTGGCTGCAGACCGTGCAGGTCTCCACCCCCAACGGCACCGCCAGCGACGCCCTGGTCGCCGCCGACCTCGCCCACATCCTCTGGGCGGTCAACCTCGGCTGCCTCGGCTTCCACGTCTGGCCCAATCACGTTCCCGCCGGCGGCGTCCCGGCCCGCACCGAAGGTGAGATCGGCGACCTCGACATCAGCGACGAACTGCGCATCGACCTCGACCCCTCCCCCGGCATCGGCTTCGACGACCTGCGCCACGTCGCCGTCCTCACCCGCGAACTGCTCGCCGAACTCGGCATCGACGCCCGCGTCAAAACCTCCGGCTCCCGCGGCCTGCACATCTACGCCGTCCTCGAACCCGTCTGGGACGGCTACCAGGTCCGCGCCGCCGCGGTCGCCCTGGCCCGCGAACTCGAACGCCGCCACCCCGACCTGATCACCGCCAACTGGTGGAAAGAAGAACGCGGACAACGCGTCTTCATCGACTACAACCAGAACGCGCCGCACAAGACCGTCTTCGGCGCCTGGTGCGTGCGCCCCAAGGTCGGCGCCCAGGTCTCGACCCCCATCGCCTGGGACGCACTCGATGCGATCGTCCCCGACGAACTGACCATCGCCACGGTCCCCGAGCGGCTCGCCGCATCCGGCGACCCCTGGGCCGACCGCACCCCGCAATCGATCCAGCCGCTGCTCGAAATGTCGCGCCGCGACTTCGATTCCGGCCTCCTCGACGCCCCCTGGCCACCGAACTACCCGAAGATGCCCAACGAACCACCGCGCGTCCAGCCCAGCCGCGCCCGCGCCCCCGGCTGAGCAGAACACCACGCCGGATGCGCGATCAGCGAGCCTGTTCGATCCGCGGGAACGTGGTCTCCACCAACGCCATCAACACATCCGCCAGCAGATGATGCACCTGCTCCCGATTCAAGCTGCGGCGCGTAATCCATTCCCGCCCAGCGGTTTTCACCAGACCACTGTAGGCGCGGACCAGGGCCCGCAACTCGTCGTCACGCGCCGACCCGGCCAGGCCCACCATCTGCAGCAGCCGGTCGGCCGCGGCGTCGTCGGCCTCGTCCAGGATGCGCTGCACCTCCGGATCGTCACCGATACCCTCGTGCCCGGTCACCTTCACCCAGGTACTGCCCAAACCGCTGATGGTGTCCAGCAACCACGACACACTCGCATCCACCCGCTCCCGCGGCGTGCCCGTCGGCATCACCATGTGATCCGGCCGCGGCAACGTCACCATCCGCCGCACCACCGCCAGATACAGATCGCGCTTGTTGCCGAAATAGTGATTGATCAGCCCGCGCGCCACGCCGGCGCGCTGCGCGAGTTCAGCGGTCGACACCGCCGCATAGGGGCGTTCACCGAACATCTCGATCGCGCACGCCAGAATCTGGGCGCGCCGTTCGTCCGGCTCCAGCCGGCGCCGCCGAGCCGAATCGGCATCGGCCGGCACCGGCTGGGTCGTGGTGTCAGAGTGAGCGGGCAATGAGATCCTTCATCACCTCGTTGGAACCGGCGAGGATGCGCAGCACACGCGCACCGGTGTACAGCTGGGAAATCGGGTACTCCGTCATGTATCCATAACCACCGAACAGTTGCAAACAGCGGTCCACCACAATACCCAACTGGTCGGTAAGCCAGTACTTCGACATCGCAGCGGTGGGAATGTCCAGCTCACCGCGCAGATGCTTGCCGATCGCATCGTCGAGGAACGTCCGGCTCACCCGCGCGATCGTCGCGCACTCGGCCAGCTCGAACTTCGTGTTCTGCATCGCGAACAGCGGCTTGCCGAAAGCCTCACGCCCCTTGGTGTATTCGACGGTCAACTCCACCGCCCGCTCCATCATCGACACCGCCATGATCGCGGTCACCAGCCGCTCCTGCGCCAGTAGCTGCATCATCTGGTAGAAGCCCTGCCCCTCGGCATCACCCAGCAGATTCGACACCGGCACCCGCAGGCCGTCGAAGAACAGTTCCGCGGTGTCCTGCGCCTTGCCGCCGATCTTGTTCAGGATCCGGCCCCGCCGGAAACCCGGGGTCTCGTCGCTCACCTCGGCGAAGATCAGCGACACACCCGCCGCACCCTTCGTCGGGTCGGTCTTGGCCGCGATGATGATGCCGTCGCACAGCCAGCCGTTGGAGATGAAGATCTTCGACCCGGTGATCACGTACTCGTCACCTTCGCGCACCGCGCGGGTCTTGATGTTCTGAAGATCCGACCCCGTCCCCGGCTCGGTCATACCGATCGACAGCACCATCTCACCGCTGGCCGCCTTCGGCAGCACCCGCCGCTTGAGGTCCTCGGTCCCGAAATGATGGATGTAGGGCGCGATGATCGACGAATGCACCGCCATACCCAGTGAGCCGTCCCCGGCAGAGGACTGCGCCTCGATCAACGCCGCCTCGTGCGCGAAAGTGCCACCGCCACCGCCGTATTCGGACGGAATCGCGGCGCACAGCAGGCCCAGCTCGCCCGCCCGGTTGTACAGTTCGCGGTCCGGATGCCCCTGCGCGACGAACTTCTCCTCGTTCGGCAGGACTTCCTTCTCGAAGAAGGTCTTCGCCAGATCCCGGACGGCCTCGACCTCATCGTCGCTCCACGCGGCGCGCGCCATCGTTACTTCCTTCGTCTCGTACCCGGAACCGGACCGCACCGGCCCCGCGCACCAGCCTGGCGCACTATTGGCGGCATGTCAACAACGCGGGTTCAGTGTGCCTCCCGAGCGATATTCACCTCCGCCAGCGTGCTGAAAATCGGCACCTCCGGATCCGCCACGATGTGCTGGCGCCGCAGAAACCCGTCGATCAGCGACCACACCAGCTCCGTGAGCTCCGCGACGAAATCCGCACTGCTGCGCCGCGGCGCCTCCGCACCCTCGAGCCACAGATCCGTCGTCGCCACCACCACCCCGACGACCGCCCGCGCCAGATAATCCAGGCCCGCCGTCTCGATCGGCACCGCCTCCGCGATCGACCGCGCGAGCTTCGCGAACCGCCGCGCCGCATCGCGCCCCAGATCGAACTGCAGCACCGCCCCCACCGCATCACCCCCCGACCGGCTCGCCTGCGCCGTCTGCACCACCGGCGCCTGCATCAAGAAGCGAAAGACGTTGGGATGAGCCAGGATTCCCGCGACATACGAGGTGAACACCCGCCGCAGCGCCGGCCGCGGCGGCTGCAACAGCAACGTCATATCCTCCCCCGCCGCGGCGAACGCCTCGCGCGACATCCGATCGGCGATCTCGGTGTACAAATCCGCCTTGTCCGCGAACTGCCGATACAACCGCGGCTTCGTCATCCCCGCCGCCCGCGCGATGTCGTCCATACTCGGCTGCGGGCCGTCCCGGTCGATCACCCGGATCGCCGCATCGACGATCTCCTCCCGCGTCACCCGAGGCGCGCCGGCTCGCCGGCCGACCCGAGACACCATGGGCACCTCCCCAGCCGAGCGAACAGTTCCACCCAGGCTACACGTACCGCCGGTACGAAATGGGCAACCGCCCAACCACCCAGCCGAAACGCGGCCGGATAGGGAGTTAACCCACCGAGGCCAGCCGACGGAATGCCTATCGCGTACTGTCGGTACCGTTGACCGTACCGGCAGTACGAGCGGCTCCGACCCGCGCTCACGAGGTAGACCGATGAACCCAGCCCGCATCCCCGCCCGCCACCGCACCGTCACCGCCCCCGGCGGCGACCTCGCCGTCTACGAATACGGCCATCCCCAGGCCGACACCATCGTGCTCATCCCCGGCATCACCGACACCCACCGCATCTGGAACCGCGTCGCCACCGGACTCGCCGACAGCTTCCACGTGGTCACCTACGATGTCCGCGGCCACGGCCGCTCCAGCGCACCCACCCGCACCCACCGCTACCGCCTGCCTCACCTCGCCGACGACCTCTTCGCCGTCCTCGACGCCGTCAGCCCCCGCACACCCGTCCACCTCGCCGGCCACGGCTGGGGCGCGATCCAACTCTGGTACGCCCTCGGCGACCCGCGCGCCAACACCCGCATCGCCTCCGCCACCGCGCTGTCGGCGCCCCACCTCGACCACCTCGCCCTCGCACTACGCGATCTCCGCTGCCCCCGCAGCCCCTGGTGGCGGCTCCCGCGCCTGAGCTGGCTGGTCCTGGGCCGCCGCCTCCTGCACTGGCCTCGCCTGCGCGCCCGCATCCTGCCCCAGGCCACCACCTGGCCCGGTGACCTGCTCGCGGGCGCCCGCATCGTCCTCGCCAACCTCGCTCACCACCTGCGCCACCCGCGACCGCAACATACCGCCGTGCCGGTCCAGCTCATCCTCGACCGCGCCGACACCGCCGCGCTGCCCAGCCTGCGCGCCCACATCCGCCGCGACGTCGACCGCCTCTGGCTGCGCGAACTGCCCGCCGATCCCTGGCTACCTCTGACCGAACCCCTGCTGGTCGTCGAAGCCATCGCCAACTTCATCGACGATCAGCACACCGACCACCGGCCCATCCACTACACCCCCCGCTGAGGAGCCCCGGCAGCCCCCAACAGCCGCGATGCGACAATAGGCGTCGCACATCCCCGCAGACGAAGGATCATCCGGCAGCACGATGGCTGAGCACACCACGACGAACGCGCCCACCACGTCCCTGCCGGACCCCATCGATCCCGAGGAGCTCGCGATCTGCCTGCGGGTCCTCGACCTGGCCGCACTGCTCGATGACGACCACCCCGACTCCCTCGCGGTGCAGCGTGCGGTCGGGCATATGTTCAAAAAGCTCAAGCGACGCCGCCGCAATCAGGCCCGCGACGCCGTCGCCGCAGCGGACCGGGCGGTGGTCGCCGCCACCGCCACCGGCTCCCCGCACCGCATCGACGACGAGACCGCCGGCATCCCGCTCACCACGTCCGTCGACGGAGACGCCGCCGGAACGCTGCAGCGCGCGCGGCCCTGCTACATCTGCAAGCAGCGCTACACCCGCGTCGACCGGTTCTACCACCAGCTCTGCCCCGACTGCGCCGCCCGCAACCACGCCAAACGCGACGCCCGCACCGACCTGTCCGGCCGTCGCGCGCTGCTCACCGGCGGCCGCGCCAAGATCGGCATGTACATCGCCCTGCGACTGCTGCGCGACGGCGCCCACACCACCATCACCACCCGCTTCCCCAACGACGCGATCCGCCGCTTCACCGCTCAGCCCGACAGCGCGGAATGGCTGCACCGGCTGCGGATCGTCGGTATCGACCTGCGAGATCCGGCTCAGGTCGTCGCCCTGGCCGACGATGTCGCGGCGCAGGGTCCGCTGGACATCATCATCAACAACGCCGCGCAGACCGTCCGGCGCTCGGCCGGTGCCTACGCCGCGCTCATCGAGGCCGAATCCGCTCCGCTCCCCGCCGGCGAACTGCCCGACACCATCACGTTCGGCCACACCACCCAGGCCCATCCGAACGCACTCACCGCGTCTCTGCACTCCGTGCCGGCACCGGCCACCCTGTCCGCCGCCGAGGTCACCGATCTCGCCCTGGTCGCGGGATCGGCCACCCCCGAACGCATTTCGCGCGGCGTGGCGATCGATGCCGGTGGCCTGGTACCCGATCTGGCCCACACCAACAGCTGGGTGCAGACCGTCGCCGAGGTCGACGCCACCGAACTGCTCGAAGTGCAGCTGTGCAACTCGACCGCGCCGTTCCTGCTGATCTCCCGGCTGCGGCCCGCCCTCGCGGCATCACCGGCCCGCCGCAAATACGTCGTCAACGTCTCCGCCATGGAAGGCGTCTTCAGCCGCGGCTACAAGGGGCCCGGCCACCCGCACACCAATATGGCCAAGGCCGCCCTCAACATGCTCACTCGCACCAGCGCCCGCGAGATGTTCGAGACCGACCGCATCCTCATGACCGCCGTCGACACCGGCTGGATCACCGACGAGCGCCCGCACTACACCAAGGTCCGCCTCGCCGAGGAGGGCTTCCACGCTCCCCTCGACCTCGTCGACGGCGCCGCCCGCGTCTACGACCCGATCGTGCGTGGCGAAGACGGCGTCGACCTCTTCGGCTGCTTCCTCAAGGACTACGAGCCGTCCAACTGGTGACTGCCGGGCCGTTTCGTGGCTGATCTTTAGACGTGAGTTATCGATATGTGGGCGGCGCGCGGGATGGAGAGACATGTGTAGATGCGCATATCACCGTATCGGTATTGTTAAGCTTCCTCTGTGCATGTGATGCCGCCCAACGCTGACGGCACACATTCGAATTTCCTTGCTACATGGCGCATTATGAGCGCTTCCGCCTCTCCCCACACACGCCGGCTTCACTTCTCTCCCGGAATGCCGGAGGTACGTCTCCGCCGTCGCGGCCTTGCCGGTATGGCCACTCCCCTGCCTCCGGCGGTGAGCCACGCCGGACCGACTAATCGTTTAATGCGCATATGTGCGTACCGGTATCTTTTGTGCCGCTCCATCGGCCGCGACCGGAAGGCCGTGGGAGACAAAGTCGTTCACCCGATGACGCCGGGGCTCGACGGCAGAATCCCGCGCACAACGGGCGCGAGCGCCTTAGTCTGGATTACGTGATGTACCGGCTGCTGGCAGATGCCACCGCGGGTGTGCATTTCCTGTTCATCGCCTACCTCGTCGTCGGCGGCTTCGTCGCGTGGCGGTGGCGCCGGACGATCTGGACCCATGTCGCCGCGGTGGCGTGGGGTTTCAGCACGATCCTGTTCGCCATCGACTGCCCCCTGACCTACCTGGAGACGTGGGCCCGTGAACGTGGGGGCGAAGCCGGCCTGCCGTCGACCGGCTTCATCGCCCACTACATCACCGGGGTGCTCTATCCGCGCAGCGCGCTCGATCTGGTGCGCGTGCTGGTCGTGGTGCTGGTGGCGATTTCGTGGATCGGCTACGTCCGGCTCGGGCGGCGGTACCGATCGCATCACGCGATCGCCGAGTAACGCATGCGCGCGGGCTACTCCCGGCTCATCGCCCGCACCGCACGGACGACGTCGTCCCCGGTCAGCTGATCACCGGCCGGGGCGATGAGCCACTGCAGCGCCATCCCCTGGAACAGAGCGAAATACAGTTTGGCGACCGCGCGAGCATCCCCGGCCGACAGGTCGGGATGAACCTCACGCAGCGGCTCGACGAGCCCGGTGTAGACCTCCTCGGTCGCGGTGGAGAAGTACTCCTGGGATTCGGGTGACCGAGCCACCCGCACCCCGTTCTCGAAGCTGAGAATCAACTCGTCCGGGTGGCTCTGGATGACGTCCATCATGGCGTTCCAGGTCGCCTCCAGCGATTGCGCCAGGGTGCGCCCCTCCCCCGCGTCGCGGATGGCCTCTTCCATCCCGCGGCCGATCTCGTCACCGGTCACCTCCGCGATGGCCTCGGCGACCAGTCGATCCTTCGTGCCGAAGTGATAGCCGATCGCGGCCAGGCTGACCCCCGCCGCACCAGCGATATCGCGTGCGGTCACCTTGGCGAGACCTCGCTCCAGAATCGCCTTCCTCGCCCCTGCCAACAGATCCTCTCGATTACCCATATGCCCAGGTTACAACGTCTTAGACATTTGTACTAGACAGATGTGCCAACGATATGGCACATTTGTCTAAGACGTTCGGACCAAACGATAGGAATCGCCCCCATGAACACCGCCTCCCGTCCCCTGCACATCCTGGTCTCCGGTGGCGGTATCGCCGGTAATGCCGTTGCGCTGCAACTGCTTCGAGCAGGCGTCGCGGTCACTGTCGTCGAGCGTGCCACCGCTCCCCGCCCGGGCGGGCAGGCGGTCGATCTGCGCGGCCCCAGCCGCGAGGTGGCCGAGCGCATGGGCCTCATGCCCGGCATCGCCGAGTACCAGCTCGAAGAACTCGGCATGTCCTACATCGACCACAGGGGCCGCACCTACGCGAACATGGCGATGGAACACTTCGACGGCAAGGGCCCGGTCGCCGACATCGAGATCACCCGTGGTGACCTCAACCAGGTCCTGCTCGACGCCGTGGCCGCGGCCGGCGGCGAGCTGGACTACCGCTACGGCGAGTGGATCGAAGCGCTGACCCAGGACGACACCGGCGTCACGGTGGAATTCGCCTCGGGGCGCACCGGGCACTTCGATCTCGTCGTCGGCGCCGACGGTGTGCATTCGGCGACCCGGCGGCTGGCTTTCGGCCCGGAGGAGCAGTTCAGCACCTTCCTGGGCGGCTACGCCTCGTTCTTCACGATGCCCACGCCGGCGGGGCTGACGCCCGGCTGGTTCGCCATGCAGCTCGTTCCCTCCGCCGCGGTCGGCCTGCGGCCCGACCGCGATCCCGCGACCGCCAAGGCGATTCTCACCCTGCTCGCCGATCCCGATCCGGCGCTGCGCCGCGATACCGCCGCGCAGCAGCGGTTGATCCGCGAGAAGATCGGCTCCCAGCCGCACTGGCACGCTCCCACCATTTTGGCGGCCATGACCGAGGCCGACGACTTCTACTTCGACGAACTCGCGCGCATCGATATGCCCACTCTGGCGGCCGGGCGGGTGACCCTGGTCGGCGACGCCGGCTACTGCGGCTCACCGATGACCGGGATGGGCACCGCGATGGCGCTCGTCGGCGCCTACATCCTCGCGGGGGAGCTCGCGGCCGATCCGGGCGATGTCGCGGCGGCGCTGCGCCGTTACGAGGAGAAGGTCACGCCGTTCCTCGACAAGGCCAAGGAACTCCCCGGCGGCGGTATCGATATGATGCTGTCCCCCAGTGCGTTCGGCACATCCATGCGGCGAACCGCCAACCGGATCATGATGTCGAAACCCATGCGGCCGGTGATGATGAAGCTGTTCTTCGGCAAGACCGACGACTACGAGCTGCCCACGTACGAGACCCCCGCCGCCACGACCGGCCGGTAGGCGCGGATCACAGCTGGGCCGTCGTGCCCGGCGCCAACCCTTCGGCGAGCCGCAGCTTGGCGGCCAGATCCGACAGCAGCTCGATCGAGGACGCGGACAGTCC
Organism: Nocardia africana NBRC 100379; assembly: GCF_001612635.1. GTDB lineage: Bacteria > Actinomycetota > Actinomycetes > Mycobacteriales > Mycobacteriaceae > Nocardia > Nocardia africana. The sequence goes on from NZ_BDAV01000009.1 coordinate 471,312, forward strand.
GGCAGCGGTGGTGAGCAGCCGCCGCAGCGCCGGATCGTCCACCGCCGACGACACCAGGTCGTCACCGGGCACCGGATCACCCGGTCCCCCGTCGTTGAACCGGGTCAGTTCCACCGCCAGCACCCTGGCCACGGTTTCGACCAGAGCTCGAGACGGATTGTCGCGGTTGCCCGATCGCAGCTGGGACAGATAGGTCGCCGAGACCGGATGCCCGGCCTGGGTCACGCGAAAGGCCAAGGCGCGATTGGTCATCCGGGTACCGTGCGCCTGCTCCCACTGCGAGACGACCTCGTTGAAACGGTCCGCGAATCTCACCGGCGAAACACCCCCAGGCCGCTGCGAGGAACGCGCACGGGCCACAACACGAGAATTGACATATCGAAACTACCCTCGCCCGCATCGTTTCGCCCGCCGACGGGCCGGACGGGGCGGGCCGGTGGCGGGCCGCTAGTCTCGCACCGTGCGGCAGACGATCATGGTGGACGTAGACACCGGAATCGACGATGCGCTGGCGCTGCTGTATCTGCTGGCGGATCCGCAGCTCGAGATCGCCGGAATCGCCTCGACCGGAGGCAATGTCCCCACCGCACAGGTCGCGGCGAACAATCTGGCCCTGCTGGATCTGTGCCGGGCGCCGGCCATCGAGGTGGCACTGGGTGCGGCGCAACCGCTGGCGATCCCGCTGCGCACCACCGAGGACACCCACGGTCCGCACGGGATCGGTTATGCCGAACTGCCGACCTCTCCGCGCCCGCTGTCGGATCGATCGGCGGCGCAATTGTGGGTCGATACGGTGCGTGCGCGTCCGGGTGCGGTACTGGGCCTGTGCACCGGGCCGTTGACCAATCTGGCCCTGGCCCTGGAACTGGAACCCCAACTGCCGCAATTGCTTCGGCGGCTGGTGGTCATGGGCGGCGCGTTCCGGCATCCGGGGAACACCACCCCGACCAACGAGTGGAACGTGCACGTCGACCCGGAGGCCGCCAAAGTGGTCTTCGACGCGTTCTCCGCCGCCCCGCAGGATCGGCGGCCGATCGTCTGCGCGCTCGATATCACCGAATCGATCGAGATGTTCCCCGACCATCTGCGGCGGATCGCCGAGCGAGCGCACTGCGCCGGCGTCGCGATGCCGGCCCCCGGGGATCCGCCCGGCCTCCGGTCCGAGGCGGCCAATCCGGTCGTGCGGTTCCTGATCGACGCGGTGCGGTTCTACTTCGAGTTCCACCAGCACTACGACCAGGGATACCTGGCGCACATGCACGATCCGTTCGCCGCGGCGGTCGCGCTCGAACCGACCCTGGCGGTGCTGCGCCCGGCCACGGTGGATGTCGAGCTGGCCGGGACGATCACCCGCGGCACCACGGTCGCCGATTGGGCGGGGATGTGGGGCCGCGCGCCCAATGCCGATATCGCGGTCGGTACCGACCCGGCGGCCTTCTTCGACCGCATGATCGCGCGTATCGGTGATTTCGCGGCGGCGCTGTATCCGCCGGTGGCACAGGAGGTCCGGTGACGGTCGACGAGGGTGACCAGGCGGCGGTGGCGCAGTTCCGGGACCGGATGGGGCTTCCCGGAATCATCGATGTGCACACCCATTTCATGCCCGATCGGGTGCTGCGCAAGGTGTGGGCGTATTTCGATTCCGCGGGTCCGCTGATCGGACGGCCGTGGCCGATCGCCTATCGCGACGACGAGCAGCAGCGCCTGGATACGCTGCGTGGTTTCGGAGTGCGCGCGTTCACCTCCCTGGTGTACCCGCACAAACCCGATATGGCGGCGTGGCTGAACGAGTGGGCGGCCGACTTCGCGGCACGCACCCCGGGCTGCCTGCACACCGCGACCTTCTATCCCGAGCACGGCGCCGGAAGTTATGTGAGCGCGGCGATCGAATCCGGCGCACGTATCTTCAAATCACATATCCAGGTCGGTGACTACCATCCGGGCGATCCGTTGCTGACCGAGGTGTGGGGGCTGTTGTCCGAGGCCGGGATTCCGGTGCTGATCCATTGTGGCTCGGGCCCGGCGCCGGGGGAATTCACCGGTCCGGAACCGATCGCGGCTCTGCTGCAGCGGTTTCCGCGCCTGACGCTGATCATCGCCCATATGGGCGTGCCCGAGTACTCCGAATTTCTCGACCTCGCCGAGCGCTACGACAACGTGCACCTCGACACCACGATGTCGTTCACGGACTTCATCGAGGAACGAAACCCGTTCCCGCGCAACGAATATGCGCGCCTGTCCGAGCTGGGCGAGCGGATCCTGTTCGGCAGCGACTTCCCGAACATCCCGTACTCGTATGCCCACGCGCTGGAAGCGCTGGAACGACTCGGCGTGGGCACCGACTGGGTGCGCGCGGTGTGCTACGGCAATGCGGCGCGGCTGTTCCGGATGAGCTGAGGTGTCCGGGCGCGTATTCTGCTCGCCCGGACAGCCCCGCTACTTCTCGTCGAAGGCGCGCAGCAGTTCCTCGGCCGCCAGGGCCGGGGTCAGCGAGCCGTCGCGGATCTGCTTTTCCACCTGCGCGCGAATCGCTTTCACGCCGGGACTGTCGGCCAGCCGGCGCAGCAACTGGTCGTGCACCATCGTCCAGGTCCAGTCGACCTGCTGGCGGCGGCGCTTCTCGGCGAACTCCCCCGCCTCGGTGAGAACACGCCGGTGTTCGAGGACCGTATCCCAGAAGGTGTCCAGACCGGTACCGTTCAGCCCGCTCATGGTGAGAACCGGTGGGCGCCAGAGGGAATCGCGCGGATGGATCAGCCGCATCGCGCCCTGCAGCTCGCGTGCGGCCGCCCGCGCCTCCACTTCGTGGCGGCCGTCGGCCTTGTTGACCGCGACCAGGTCGGCCAGCTCCAGCACACCCTTCTTGATGCCCTGCAACTGATCTCCGGTACGGGCCAGGGTGAGGAAGCAGAACGCGTCGACCATATTGGCGACGGTCACCTCCGACTGGCCGACGCCCACCGTCTCGACCAGGATCACGTCGTAACCGGCGGCCTCGAGCAGCACGATGGTTTCCCGGGTCGCCTTGGCGACACCACCCAGTGTGCCCGCGGTCGGCGACGGGCGGATGAACGCGTCGCGTTCCACCGACAGCCGTGCCATGCGGGTCTTGTCGCCGAGAATCGAGCCACCGGTACGAGTCGAGGACGGATCCACCGCCAGCACCGCGACCCGATGCCCCTGGCCGATCAGATACATCCCGAGCGCGTCGATGAACGTCGACTTGCCCACGCCCGGAACGCCGGTGATACCGACCCGATTGGACTCGGCGGCGCCGCCTTCGGCCGTCAGCTCGAGCAGCAGCCGCTGCGCCGCCTCGCGGTGATCGGCACGGGTCGATTCGACCAGCGTGATCGCGCGGGCGAGCGCGGCGCGCTGATTGTCGCGGATCGCCGCTGCCAGCTCCGCCACATCGATGGTCCGGCGTCGCCCGCCGCCCTGCGACCGCGGTCCGTCCACGCGCAGCGCCGGGGGCAGGCCGCGGGCCGTGGACAGGGCCTGGCTTCCGGGCAACTCCGCCTTCGCGGGCAACTCCGCCCCGGCGGGCGCATCGCCCGCCGGGGTCCGGTCGACGTCGCTCATTCCGCCTCGGCTTGTCCGCCGATCTCGTGGCCGAGTTCGGCCGCCAGTTTTTGCAGCAGGCCGATCGCGGCGTCGGCGATCACGGTGCCCGGCGGGAAGATCGCCGCGGCGCCGGCGGCATACAGCTCGTCGAAGTCACCGGGCGGAATCACCCCGCCGACGATGACCATGATGTCGGGGCGACCGACATCGGCCAGTGCCTGCCGCAGGGCGGGCACCAGCGTGAGGTGACCGGCCGCCAGCGAGGAGACACCGACGATGTGCACGTCGTTGTCGGCCGCCTGCTGGGCCACCTCTTCCGGGGTCTGGAACAGCGGGCCCACATCGACGTCCATGCCCAGGTCGGCGAAGGCGGTCGCGATCACCTTCTGGCCCCGGTCGTGGCCGTCCTGGCCCATCTTGGCGACGAGGATGCGCGGCCGGCGGCCCTCGGCCTCGGCGAATTCCTCGACCAGCTCGATGGCCCTGCTGATATTGGTCACCTTGCCGGCCTCCTCTCGGTAGACGCCCGACAGTGTGCGGATCTCGGCCTGATGGCGACCGTACACCTTCTCCAGCGCGTCGGAGATCTCGCCGACGGTGGCCTTGGCGCGCGCGGCATCGATGGCCAGGGCGAGCAGGTTGTTGGCCATCCCCCCTTCGGAAGACGCTGCGGCCCTGGCCAATTCGGCCAGCGTCCGCTCGACCTCGGCGTTGTCGCGCTCGGCGCGCAGGCGGCGCAGCTTCTCGTTCTGCTCGGCGCGCACGCGCGAGTTCTCGACCTTGAGGACCTCGATCTCCTGGTCCTCGGTCACCTGGTACTTGTTGACACCGATCACCGGCTGCGCGCCGGTGTCGATGCGCGCCTGGGTGCGGGCCGCGGCCTCCTCGATGCGCAGCTTCGGGATGCCCTCCGAAATCGCCTGCGCCATACCGCCGTGCGCCTCGACCTCAGCGATGTGGGCCCGCGCCCGCTCGGCGAGCTGGTGGGTCAGCCACTCCACGTAGTAGGAGCCGCCCCACGGGTCGATCGGGCGCGTGGTGCCCGACTCCTGCTGCAGCAGCAATTGGGTGTTGCGGGCGATGCGGGCGGAGAAGTCGGTGGGCAGCGCCAGCGCCTCGTCGAGAGCGTTGGTGTGCAGCGACTGGGTGTGGCCCTGGGTCGCGGCCATCGCCTCGACGCAGGTGCGCGCCACGTTGTTGAACACGTCCTGCGCGGTCAGCGACCAGCCCGAGGTCTGCGAGTGAGTGCGCAGTGACAGCGACTTCTGGCTCTTGGGTTCGAACTTCGACACCAGCTCGCTCCACAGCAGCCGGCCCGCGCGCAGCTTCGCGACCTCCATGAAGAAGTTCATGCCGATGGCCCAGAAGAACGACAGCCGCGGCGCGAACTGGTCGATCTCCATGCCCGCGTCCAGGCCGGCACGGATGTATTCGACGCCGTCGGCCAGGGTGTAGGCCAGCTCCAGATCGGCCGTGGCTCCGGCTTCCTGGATGTGGTAGCCGGAGATGGAGATCGAGTTGAACTTCGGCATCTTCGCGGAGGTGTAGGCGAAGATGTCGGAGATGATCCGCATCGAGGGCTTGGGCGGATAAATGTAGGTGTTGCGGACCATGAACTCCTTCAGAATGTCGTTCTGAATGGTTCCGGCCAGCTGTTCGGGCTTGACGCCCTGTTCCTCGGCGGCGACGACGTACAGCGCCAGGATCGGCAGCACCGCGCCGTTCATGGTCATCGACACCGACACCTGATCCAGCGGAATCTGATCGAACAGTTCCCGCATGTCCAGGATCGAGTCGATGGCGACGCCGGCCATACCGACGTCACCGGTGACGCGCGGGTGATCGGAGTCGTAGCCGCGATGGGTGGCCAGGTCGAAGGCGACCGACAGACCCTTCTGGCCCGCGGCCAGGTTGCGGCGGTAGAAGGCGTTGGAATCGGCGGCGGTGGAGAAACCCGCGTACTGGCGGATGGTCCACGGCTGATTCACGTACATGGTCGGGTACGGGCCGCGCACGAACGGCGCCACACCGGGCACGCTGTCGAGCGGATAGCCTTCGGCCACAACGGCATCGCGGTCGGCCTTGGTGTACACCGGCGCGACGTCGATACCTTCGGGGGTGGCCCAGACCAGTTGTTCGGGCGCGTAGCCGTTGGCGGCGGCCGATTCGGCGACGAACGCCTCGACGTCGCCGCCACCGGTCCGCCCGACCGCCGGTTCGCCCAGCGGCACCTCGGCGAAGCTGCCGATCACGTGGTTCACATCTCGAGTAGTCATTACGCTCCCAGCTTCTCCAGCAGGCCGGACAGGGTCGCCACCGCGTCCATGCGGGCCGTGAGGAATCCGTCCGGCCGCTGTGTGCCGCTCACCTCGGCCACCGCCTTCTCCGGTCCGGCCAGCAGTACCGTCGTCACGCCGGCGTCGCGCAGCTGCTGCACGGCGGGCGCGGCCTCGGTGCCGTAACGGGCGTCGCTGCCGCACAGCACCGCCATCGTCGCTCCGGAATCCGTTGCGGCCGAGCCGATCGCGGAGGTCTCCAGCGCTCCCGGGTTCACCGTTTCGATGCCGCCGGAGGCCAGCACGTTCGCGGCGAAGGTCACGCGCACGTTGTGTTCGGCAACCGGGCCCAGCGGTACCAGCAGCGCACGCGGCCGGCGGCCGTGGGCGGCCAGGTAGGCGTCGGAACGGTTGCGCAGCGTCTCGAAGGCCGCGCCGTAGCGGGCTACCCCGTTCGTGTGGCGCGCGGCCTCGGACAGCGGTTCCTCGGCGAGGTTCGGGAATTCGTTGACGCCGGTGACCGCGGTGCGGCGGTGGGCGATATCGGATTCGCGGCGGGTCCGGGTATCGGCGATACGCTCGGCCAGCACGCCGGACTCCAACGCGGCGCGGTATCCGCCGGCGCGTTCGAGCTCCTGCATGAACGACCACGCCGCACCGGCCACATCCGCGGTGAGGCTCTCCACGTGCCAGGAACCCGCGCCCGGGTCCTGCACATGTCCGAGATGCGACTCCTCGAGCAGCAGCAGTTGCGTGTTGCGTGCCATGCGCTCCGAGAACGCTTGCGACACACCGAGTTCCCCGGGCGGCAGGGCAGCGTCGAACGGCAGCACGGTGACCAGGTCCGCGCCGCCCACACCGGCGCCGAACGCGGCCAGGGTGGTGCGCAGCATGTTCACCCACGGATCGCGCCGGCTCAGCATCGCTTCCGAGGTGACCGCGTGCTGCGGCGCGTTGCCGAAGTCGGGCGCTCCCGACTCGTGGGCGACGCGGGCCCACAGCCGCCGGGCGGCCCGGAATTTGGCGATCGTCTCGAACTGGTCGTCGGTCGCCGCCAGCCGGAAACTCACCTGATCCAGCGCATCGGCGACATCGAGGCCGGCGTCGGTGAGCGCGCGCAGGTAGTCCAGGCCCGCGGCGACGGCCGCGCCGATCTCCTGGGCGTCGGACGCGCCGGCGTTGTGGAAGACCGTGCCGTCCACCGTGATCGCGCGGACGGTCTCGGTGCGGCCGGTGGCGGTGCGCGCCAGCTCGACCGCGGCGTCGAGGTCGATGTCGGTCACTCCGGCGAAGCGGCTGGTCAGCGGCGCCGCGCCGAGGAAGATGTGGATGTCGGAGCGGTCGGCCACCTCGTAGCCGTCGAGCAGGCTCAGCACCTGCGCGGCGGCGGCCGGGGTGTCCGCGCCCGCCCGCAGGCTCAGGGGAGCCAACTCGAACAGCAGGCCGCGCAGCGTGTCCGCCAGCCCGGCCACCGGGATGCCGTTCTCGCCGACCCCGAGCCAGACGGAGCTGACGCCGTTCTCCAAAGCGGCGAGAATCTCCTCGTTGACGACGGCCGGATCCGTTCCGCCGAAGCGGGCGCTGACATGCCAGCCCCGGTGCACGTCCCGGGTGGCCTCGTTCCCGCGCACGAACGGGAACTGTCCCGGCAGCGGCTGTTCGGGCAGTTCGTCGCGACGGGTGTACAGCGGCGCGACGGTCACTCCGTCGTAATTGGTGACCTCGAGCAGGCGCTCCGGCTCGTCACCGAGTTCGGACGCCTCGACCTTGCGGGACTTGGCCAGCACTCCGGCCACACCCTTGCGCCATGCGGCGTATCCGGGCACGGTGTCCGCACCCGGATCTGAACCAATCGGCATCGCTGCTGTACCTCTTCCACTCGACTCCGATACTTCACTCGTACCGGATACCTACGCTGGGACCCAACACTTCGCAGCGCCTTCGCAACCGCCTGTGTGACCCCTTCACAGTGCGACGGGCGTGCGATATCGGCAGGTCGACGACCAGTTCGGTTAACGATCATTCATCAACCTTCATTCGATGCTAGCCCGGTGTTCGCATACTCTTCGCACAGCCTCGCCATACCGACCGGTAACCTGTCGCGGTGCCGAGGACGACGAATGTGGCCTTGCGACTCCTGCGCAACAGACGGGTCGTGATGCTCGCGATCCTCGCGGCCGCGCTGGTCGCGGTCGCCGTACTGGCACCGCATCCGGCCCCGCAGCAGATCCGGGAATGGGCCGATTCGGTCGGCCCGATGTTCCCGCTGCTGTTCTTTCTCGTCCACGCGCTCGTGACGGTGGCGCCGTTTCCACGCACGGTCTTCACGCTCAGCGCCGGGCTGTTGTTCGGGCCGATTCTCGGCATCGCCCTCGCGGTGGCCGCGACGACGGTCAGCGCGGTGCTGGCGTTGCTGCTCGTGCGAGCCCTGGATCGGGAGCAGGTCGCCGCGCGGCTGAACCATCCAGCGGTACAGGCGGTGGATCGGCGGCTGGCCCGGCGCGGCTGGCTCGCGGTCGGATCGCTGCGGCTGATCGCACCGGTGCCGTTCTCGGTGATCAACTACTGCGCCGGATTGTCCTCGGTGCGGATGATGCCGTATCTGCTGGCCACCTTCGTGGGCATCATCCCCGGCACCATCGGCGTCGTCGTCCTCGGGGACGCGCTGACCGGCCGCACGAATCCGGGCCTGCTGGTGCTCTCGGGCGTCTGCATCACCATCGGCGTGATCGGTCTGATCGTCGACGCTCGCTGGGGCGCCGACCAGTTCGCGGCACTGCCCACCGACGCGGCCGAGGAACCGGCACCGCACTGACACGAAGACCGCGTGATAGGACGGGCCGAAAGTGATCGGCTCGCGCTGCGCACAATCATTGCCCCGCGTCCCTGGCGGGACCAGAGTGCCTGTATCACTTTCGGTCCCGGCAGGAGGATGTATGGCCGCCACCGATGAACCGCGTTCGGGCGCACGCGCTGTCGATCGTGCGATCGCGGTGCTCAATTGCTTCGACGGCGACGACCCCGAGTTGTCGGTCAGCGAACTGGCACAGCAGACCGGCCTGCCCGTCAGCACGACCCACCGGCTGCTGCAGGCGCTCGTCCGCGGGCGGCTGCTGGAACAGGACCGCGCCAACGACCGCTACCGCATCGGGCACGGGCTCGCGTCGCTGGCGCGGCCCGCGCTGACCCGGCTCGGCCTCGATTCGGCGGCGCCGCATCTCTACGCGCTGGCTGCCAACATTCGCATCTCGGTCACTCTCAGCGTGCCCGACTCGCGCGACGCGCTGACCGTCTTCCAGGCGCGGCCGCCGGTCTCGTTCTGCCCCAACCAGATACCGCGGCCACGGCGCCCGCTGCGGTCCAGCGCGGCCGGGCACGCCCTGCTGGCGTTCTCCCCCGTCGACCGTCTGATCGAGTCCTACGCCACCCGGAACGAATCGGATACGCCGGCGGCGGCCGATCTCGACCGAGTGCGCCGCGCCGGATTCGCCGTCGAGGTCATCGACAGCGACGATCCGATCCGGTCGGTCGCGGTACCGATCGTCGGACCCGGCCGGCAGGTACGCGGCGCGCTCTGTGTGCAGGCTCGGTCGGCACGCCTCGACACCGAACTGATGCGCTCGATCCTGCCCCCGATGCGTCATATCGCGAACCGCATCGGCCCACTGTTGCACGCCGAACCCGACACCGCCGCGTAAGCCCATGGCGCGGCCCGCATTTCGGCCGCGGAATTATCCTCACGCTGATTTCCACACTGTGAAACCACCGTTGCTCACCAGCACGGACGACCGCACCATGTGATCAACGCAGGTGACGGCGATCCGCATCGCCGGTCCGAGCACTCTCCGAAGAGGCACCCGATGAACGTCTCCCGACCACTGACGCGCCGGCGCACGGTCGATCTCATGCGCGTCCCGCACGGGATCTGTCGCGCCTGAACGGGCGCCATCGCCGTCGCCGAAAGCCCCTGCCAGGCACTTCGTTTCGCCGATCTACCGGTCACCGCACGCGGATGTGCGCGTGGCCGCAGACGCATTCAGTGAAAGAACCGATCATGTTGTCGTTCAGACGACCCCGGGTCGTGCGCGCGTTCGCCGCCGTCCTCGCCCTGCCCGTACTCGCCGCGCTCGCCGCCGGCTGCTCGAGTTCGGGCGCCGGCACCACCTCCGACGGGAAGACCATCCTTCGTTACCAGGGTCAGGCCGGCACCGTCACGCCCTACGAGCTCGCCGCCGACCTCGGCTACTTCTCCAAGGTCGAGCTGAAGTGGGAAGGCGACACCACCAGTGGTCCGGCCAATATCCAGGCCGCCACCACCAAGCAGATCGAATTCGGCAGCGCGTTCAACGGCGCGGTCGTCAAGCTCATCGCCGGCGGGGCACCGGTGACCTCGGTGCTCAGTTCCTACGGCGCCGACGGGCAGAGCTTCACCGGCTACTACGTCCGTGACGATTCGGGTATCACGACCGCCCGGGATCTGATCGGGAAGAAGGTCGGCGTCAACACTCTCGGCGCCCATCACGAATTCATCACCCGGCAGTGGCTGCACGATCAAGGGCTCACCGACGACGAGATCAAACAGGTGCAACTCGTCGTGCTGCCGCCGGTCAACACCGAGGACGCGCTGCGCAAGGGGCAGATCGACGCGGCGGCACTGGGCGGCCCGCTACAGGACATCGCGCTGGCGCACGGGGGCATCCACGCGCTCTACACCGACAAGGGACTGTTCGGCGAATTCGACTACGGCACATACGTCTTCCGCAACGACTACATCGCCGGCCATCAGGACGCGGTGGCCGATTTCGTGCAGGGCACGGCCCGCGCGACGCGGTGGCTGCAGATCACGCCGCACGATCAGGCGGTGGCCCGCCTGGCCGACATCATCCACAAGCGCGGCCGCAACGAGAACACCAAGCTGCTCGACTCCTACAAATCGTCCGGAATTCCGGTGCCCGGCGCGGTGATCCAGGAGCGAGAACTGCAGATCTGGATCGACTGGCTGGTCCGCAACGGTGAACTGCCGGCCGGGAAATTCGCGGCCAAGGATCTCTACACCAACAAGTTCAACCCCTACGCCAACGGTACCTACCCCGCCGAGAGCGGGCCGACCGGAGAGGTGGTGGCCGCCAAATGAGCGACACGGCAATCAAACTCGCGCTCGACGCGGTGCGGAAGGAATTTCCCGCGCGGGGCGCCGGAACCCCCTTCACGGCCCTGGAGAACATCACCGTGGACGTGCGCGACGGTGAATTCCTCGTGCTGGTCGGCCCCAGCGGCTCGGGTAAGTCGACCCTGCTGGATCTGCTGGGCGGGCTGACCCGGCCGACTCACGGGACGATCCTGCTCGACGGCCGGCCGGTCACCGGCCCCGGGCTCGATCGGGGCATCGTCTTCCAGCAGTACGCGCTGCTGCCGTGGCGCACCGCGCGCGGCAATATCGAGTTCGGCTTGGAGGCCAAGCGCATTCGCCGGCGCGAGCGCCGCCGGATCGCGGACGACTATCTGGCATTGGTCGGCCTCACCGGCTTCGGCGACCGGTACCCGCACGAATTGTCCGGCGGCATGAAGCAGCGCGTAGCCATCGCGCGCAGCCTCGCCTTCGATCCCGAGGTGCTGCTGATGGACGAGCCGTTCGCCGCGCTCGACGCGCAGACCCGCGAATCGCTGCAGGACGAGCTGCTGCGCATCTGGCGCACCACCGGCAAGACCATCCTGTTCATCACCCACGACATCAACGAAGCCGTCTATCTGGGGCAACGGGTGGCCGTGCTCACCTCCAGGCCGGGACGGGTCAAGGCGGTGGTCGATATCGACCTCGACCGCGACACCGACCCGGACGCCGACATCCGCTCCAGCGAACACTTCAGCGAAGTCCGTCACCGGATCTGGTCGCTGCTGCACGACGAGGTGGCCCGCGCGCAGGGTCTCGAGCAGGCCGACCTCGCGGCCACCGACAGGAGGTAACACCATGTCCACCACACTGCCCGTCACCGCCGAAGCCGTCCGGGTGCCGAAGAAGCCCTCCCCCTCGGCCGCGAGTGCGGCCGAGGCCCCCGCTGGCTCCACCTCCGGCTCGGGGCGGCAGCTGGCCGCCCTGGCCGGTCGCTGGGGCTGGCGGCTGTTCAAGCCCGTCCTGGTCATCGGCCTGTTCCTGGCCTTCTGGGAGCTCGCGCCCCGCTTCGGCCTGGTCGATCAGATCTTCCTGCCGCCGTTCTCCACCGTGGTGCAGCGCGGGGACGAACTGATCCGCAACGGCCAGCTCTGGGACAACACCTCGGCCAGCCTGGGCCGGTCCCTGGTCGGGTTCGCGATCGCGGTGGCGTGCGCCGTTCCGGCCGGCGTCGCCATCGCGTGGTACAAGCCGGTGGCCGACTTCGTGAACCCGCTGCTGGAGCTGTTCCGCAATACCGCGGCGCTGGCGCTGCTGCCGGTGTTCATCCTGATCCTCGGGATCGGCGAGACCTCCAAGGTCGCGATCGTGGTGTACGCGGGCTTCTTCCCGATTCTGCTCAACACCATCAGCGGTGTCCGGTCGGTGGATCCGTTGCTGATCAAATCGGCTGTATCCCTGGGCTTCTCGCCGATACGACTGTTTCAGAAGGTGATTCTGCCCGCCGCGGTGCCGACCATCTTCACCGGCATCCGGATGGCGGCCTCGGCCTCCATCCTGGTCCTGATCGCCACCGAAATGGCCGGTGCGCGAGCGGGTCTCGGCTATCTCATCACCGCCGCACAGCAGAATTTCCAGATCCCCGACATGTACGTCGGCATCGTCGCCATCGCGATCGTCGGCCTGGTCTACAACGCCGTACTCGTCGCGATCGAACGTCGCCTCACCCGCTGGCGCCCGCAATCCGATCGCTGAAGCACAACACCGAAGGGACGACGACGCTCGATGTCGCCATCACCGAAAACCTTTCATCTCAACGCCTTTCTGATGGGCGTCGGCCACCACGAAGCCGCCTGGCGCCATCCGCGCACGGAGGCACGGCGCGTACTGGACGTGAAGCATTTCCAGGAATTGGGCCGCATCGCCGAGCGCGGCAAACTGGATTCGGTCTTCTTCGCCGACGGTCTGGCGGTGGGTCCGCGCATTCAGCGCAATACGCTCGCGGTGTTCGAACCGGTGACACTGCTGTCGGCCATCGCCGCTGCGACCGAACATATCGGTCTCATCGCGACGGCCTCGACCACCTATAACGAACCGTTCAATCTGGCCCGGAAATTCGCCTCGCTCGACCACATCAGCGGCGGCCGGGCCGGATGGAACATCGTCACCTCCGGCACGGCCGACGAGGCCTACAATTTCGGCTACGACGCCATTCCCGACCATGCCCGCCGATATGAGCGCGCCACCGAATTCGTCGATGTCGCGTTGCAGTTGTGGGACAGCTGGGAGTCCTCGGCCATCGTGCTCGACCCCGAGGCCGGGGTCTTCGCCGACCCGGACAAGGTCCACACCATCGACTACGACAGCGACCGGTTCCGGGTGCGCGGTCCGCTGAACTCCCCGCGCGGTCCGCAGGGCCGGCCACTGCTGGTACAGGCCGGATCTTCCGAGAGCGGAAAGGAATTCGCCGCCCGCTACGCCGAGGCGGTGTTCACCGCACAGCGCAGCCTCGGGGACGGGCAGCGCTTCTATCGCGACCTGAAATCACGGCTGCCGAAGTACGGCCGCGGCGCCGACGAGCTGAAGGTGCTACCCGGCCTGGTGCCCTACATCGCCGATACGCCCGCCGAGGCGGTGGCGCTGGAGCAGGAGTTCACCGATCTCATCTCCCCCGACTACGCGGTGCGCCAGCTGTCCACGCAGCTGGGCATCGATCTGACCGGCCATCCGCTCGACGCGCCGTTGCCGCCGCTGCCGGTGGAGAGCGAGATCGAAGGCAACAAGTCCCGGTTCACGCTGGTCAAGGAGTTGGCCACGCAAGAGCAGCTGACCGTGCGGCAGCTGATCGGCAAACTCGGCGGCGGGCGCGGGCATCGCAGCTTCGCCGGCACACCGGAGCAGATCGCCGACGAACTGCAGACCTGGTTCGAGGCCGGCGCGGCGGACGGATTCAACATCATGCCGCCGTACCTGCCCGGCGGACTCACCGACTTCGTCGACCGGGTGGTGCCGATCCTGCAGGAACGCGGCCTGTTCCGCACCGAGTACACCGCCGATACCTTGCGCGGGCACTACGGACTCGCGCCGGTGGAGAGCCGTTTCACGACGGGAGCCGCGATCAGCGCCTGACCGGCGGATACAACGCGACAGGCCCCTTCCGGGTAGATCCGGGAGGGGCCTGTCTGCACGCTGTGTATGCGGACGAACCGCGGGCGGAGGCGAACCTTACAGGTTGGCGCCACACACCGGCCAGGCGCCGGGGCCCTGGCTGGCGAGCACGTTCTCCGCGACGCGGATCTGCTCGGCGCGGCTGGCGTTGGCCGGATTGCCACTGCCGCCGTTGGCGTTCCAGGTGCTCTGGGTGAACTGCAGGCCGCCGTAGAAACCGTTTCCGGTGTCGGCGCCCCAGTTGCCGCTGGCCTCGCACTGTGCCACGGCATCCCAGTCGTGTCCGCCGTCGGCAGACGCGGTAGCGGTCAGGCCGAAGGGGACGGCGACGATGGCGCCGGCGACGGCGGCGAAGCCGAGTGCGCGAGTGCTGAACTTACGGTTACGAGACATGTGGTTTTTCCTGCCTGCGCCCAGCCGGCCCGATGGTGACGATCTCGGGTCCCTGCCCCCAGGGATGTTGGGGTCGAACTCGAACCGCGGGACAGGGTTGCCGGTGTTCAGCGATTCGAGCGTCAGCCCGGAATTCCGAGCTGCAGACGACGGTAACGGAGAAATCTCGATACATCACGTTGCGATAACAACGGAACTGTCTCAACCCAACGTGGAGGATATTCACGTTTACGCAGCGCATGGTGCGATAAACGCGCGTTACATAACTGTAGTTATATAAACGTTATGTGGTCGAGATCACTGAGAAATAGTGACGGCCGTCGCATGACGATGCCCGAAATAGGCGGTTTCGCGGGCTCGAATCCCCCGCGGCCGACGATACGGGCCGGTCAGGGGCCTAATGCTCGGACACGGTGACGGGCCACCGGTCCACCGTCTCCAGCGCCGTGAGCTGCGCGTTCTCCAGCGCTTCCGCGACACGCCGACGGTAGTGGGAAGCCAGAGCGGGAGCCCGGCCGACGCCACCGGGCCGGCACCGCTCGGCGTAGGCCAGCCAGCCCGAGGCCTGCCGCAGGATCTCGCCGGTGTTCAGCGGCCCTCCCAGCAGCAGACCGCCGTAGTCGGGCGCGACCGCCACCGCACTGCCCAGATGCTGCAGGCAGCGGCCGATTCCCAGTTCGTGACCCAGATCGCGGTAGCGGGTGAGCGCCAGCAGCCACCAGCGCATCGCACGCCGGGGCTCACCGCGCATCCACCACAGCAGCCCCAGCGTTTCGAAGGTGTGCGCGCGACCGGACGGATTGCGCCCGCCGCGGGTGAGCGTTTCGGCCAGCTCGAGACGGTCGCGCGCGGCGTCCAGGCGGCCTTCGTACAGATGTGCGATGGCGAGGTCGTTGAGGGCGCAGACCTCCCCGGCGATATCGCGACGCGGCAGCAGCCACCACGCGCGCTCGAATCCGGCCACGACCTCGGGTAGTGGGTACTCCCCGCCGGGCAAGCGATCGAACTCCCACATCGCCTCCGCGTGCGCCCGGCGAGCGTGCAGGCCCGTGCTCCGGCGCGGGCGGCCGCGTCGCGGCCTCCGGCGCGGGCGCGGCCATCGTCGGCGTGTCGCGGTGTCGGACGGCAGCCCGCAGCGGATCGAGGCCAGTTCGTTGATCTGCGGGTGCGCCGCCGCACTCAGCGCCACCATCGCCCGGGCCGCGGGCCCGTCGGACGGCTCCCCGATCCGCGCGTACCAGAGGTCGAGTGCGTCGGCGATGCGGGCCAGGGCGGGGATGTCGAGCTCGATGCCGTGGTCGCAGTCGGCGCATTCGCGCACCAGCTCGGCCAGCCGGTCCGCCGATCCGGTGAACCACCGATGCGCGCCGGCGCCGAGCCGATCCGAATCCAGGGCCACCGCCCAGCGCGTCGCCCGGTCGCAGTAGTGCCGGATCAGCGCCGGCCAGGCGGCGCGCCACTGCGGTGTGCGGCGGACGACGGCGAGGTCGGGCGAGATCGTGGTCCGGTCCACCGCGAATCGGTCGTGTCCGTCGTGGACGATCACGCCGTGGGCGGCGAGCCGGATCAGAACCTCGCCGGTGGAACGCCGGACCACCGCCTGCTCCCCCGGCAGAACCGTCGCGCTGTCGAGCATCGCGGTCACCGTGTCGTAGAGCGCGGCGGCCTCGTAGCCGGCGAACGGCAGCGCCCGCAAGACGGCGGCGACGGCCGAATCGGCCGCATCCAGCGGTTGCGCCCGGGCCGGGGTGGACGCGGGCAGCGCCGCGACGGTCCGCTCGACCACGGGCGGCGGCTGGACCAGGTCCGCGGTGAGATCCAGTTCCCGGCGGATACGCGCGCCCTCGCGCATATCCATCGTCTTGCGCCACAGCACGTAGAGCGCCGCGGCCGCCACCACCGCGACCGCCACCCAGCGCAGCACTCCGGCCAGCGAGTTCAGCACCCGGCTCTGCCCGACCGAACCCTCCAGCAGTTTCGCCACCACCTCGAGCAGCAGCGACGACGACATCACCCAGGCCGCCCCCAGAAACCCTTGCCAGATCGAGGATTTCGGGGTGGCGATGAGCTGCGACGCGATGTCGTGCTCGGGCCGGTGCGAGTGGCCGCCGCTCATCGCACGATCCCGCCCGTCAATCCCGGAACCAGGAACCGCCGCCACGTCATCAGCAACAGCAGCACCGGCGGGATCGTCGACAGCAGGGCCCCGGCCGCGAGATGGGCGGCGTTCTCCCGGAATTGTCGTGCCTCGCCCCACAGCAGCAGCGACCACGGGCTGACGTCGGCGCCGCTGACCATGAGCCCGATGAAGAAGTCGTTCCACACCTGAATCAGTTCGAGCACCGCGACCGCGCCGACGGCGGGCCATGCGGTGGACACCACGCGACCCAGGACGGCCCACGGTTTGGCCAGACCGTGCAGGGCGTCGGCGGCCGGACCGTCCGAGGGCGCGAGCAGCGCCCCGCGCAGAATGAGGATCGCTATGGGCAGGCCGATCGCGGCGTGCACCACGATCAGCGAGGAGAACGACGTCCCGGTCAATCCCATCCGCTCGATCACGCGCCGGATCGGCCCGACGTAGAGCTGCGCGGGCAGGACGGTGAACACCACCAGCACCACCACGGCGATCCGCGAACGCAGCGCGTCGGCGGGCAGCGCCGCGAGTTGATGGGCGACCGGGAAGGCCGCCCCGATCACCAGGACGGTCGCCCAGACCGCGACCCAGCCGGTATCGGCCATGGCGTGCAACAACTCTCGGTGCTGCCAGACCGATCCGGTGCCGGCGAACGCGGGCCCGTCGGCGCCCACCCAGCTGAAGACCGCCAACGCCAGCAGCGGCCCCAGCGAGAGCAGCGAGACCGCCACGACCCGCGCGACGCCACGCGCGGTGCGCCTGGTACGGACCGGGTCGACGGCCGGGCGGCGCATCCAGCCGACGCGGTGGCGGCGTACGTCGGTCTGCAGAATCCACGCCGCCGAACCGATCAACACCGCCAGCGGCAGCGAATAGGCCGCGGCCACACCCGGATCGGCATCGGGATCCGACACCAGCCGCCACCAGTGCACCGTCGCCGAGTCCAGCGAATACTGCAGCGATCCCGGTACCGCGATCAGGATGATGTCGAAGATCCGCGCCGCGGCGATGGCCACCACGAGGCCCAGAATCAGCAACACCGGCCGCATCAGTTCGAACAGCCGGGCCCGGGTTCGCGCCGCGCCGCGCGCGTCCTCGAGATAGCCGCGCCGCACCGGATCGGCTTCGACGGCGGCGATCGCGGCGCGAAACAGCGCGAACAGCGCACCCAGCCAGCACCAGACGAAGGCCGCGATCAGCATGGACATCAACCAGACGCGCTGCCCGGCCACCCCCGGGACCGGCATCCGGTAGTCGGGGTTCTCGGCCAGCAGGCGCAGGGCCAGTCCGGCCACGAACGCGGACACGCCGAACGGCAGGATCAGCGGCTGCCACGGCCACCAGCCGCGGCGGCCACGCCAGGCCAGTTCCAGGGCGAGGACCAGCACCCCCAGCCCGCACAGCACCCACACCAGGGTCCGGGTGTAGGCGCCGCGCCCACCCGGCCCGAGCTCGACGCCGATTCCGCGGATCGTGACCACGATCGCGACCACCAGAACGGGCCACCACAGGGAACGCCACCGTACGCGTGCGACGATGCCGGCGCCTTCGGGCGCCTGGCGGCGGAAAACGCTCGGCCACAATCGATTTCGCAGTAGTGTCCAGCGACCACGCACGGCCGCCGCCGCCACCGCGCGCACCGCGTCGTCCCGGCGCCACAGCACGGTGCTCGCCGCGACCGCGACCACCAGCAGCGCACACCAGCCGACCATCTCCCACTGGGCACGGACCGCCGTCCAGACCGTGGTGGCGGCCGGCCCCACCAGCAGCAGCAGGATCAGCAGCAGTGCGGGCAGCTGCGCCGGCCACATCGACCATCGCCGGGGGTGGCGGCCCGGGATCACCGGACCGGCGATCCGCGTGAGCGCCGGCTCCAGATCCAGCCCGTGCGCGTGGATATGCCCGGCCGTCATCGCGCTCTCCGTTCGAACTCGTCGAGTGCGCGCACGGCGTGATCGACCGCCGCGTCCAGTCGCTCGGCGTGGCCGTCGCCGACGGTGATGAGCAGATCGGTCAATACCCGCCACAGGCCGTCGCGGCGGCCGGCGGCGCCGATGAGGTCGGCGAAATCGAAGGCGGTCCACGAATGCAGCTCGCCCGCAACCGCTTCCAGCATCGGCGGGTGATCCGGGACCGTACGCGGGCTGGGCGCCAGGAAGCCGCCGTAATCGCCGATCCAGGCCGAGACCGCGGCCGGTGCGGTCAGTGCGCCGAGCACCGGCAGCGCATCGTGTGCGCCGGCCGCGGTCGCGACGATCACGTCACCGCCGCCGATGGCCGGGCGCGGGCCACCGGGCGCCACGGCCGGAAAGGGCATCACGCCGACCGCGTCGGCGGGCCGGCCCGCCCGGCGCAGACAGCTGCGCACGATGGGTTCCGCGAAATCGGGCGCCACCACCATCGCCGCGGTGCGGCGTTCGAACACCTCACGCACCGATTCCGGGAACTGCCGGGTCAGGGTCGCGGCGATACCGCCGGGGAAGGTGCCGCGCGGCGCCCACAGCGTGCCCAGGCGATACAGGGTCGCCCGCACCGCGTCGCGATCCCATTCCCGCGGCCGGTCCGGCTCGCCGGCGGCCACCAAATCCTGGTAATCCCATGCGGATTCGCCGTAGAGGATGTTGCCGAACAGGTCGGCCAGCACCCAGCCGTCGGCACCACCCAGCGCGAGTGGACGGCGGGTGGTCGCCGCCGTGATGCGCTGCGGCCACTGGGAAACGGTCCAGTCGCGCGGGTCGTCGCGCGGCCGGTCGCCGCCGAAGGCATAACGGTCGTACCACACCAGCGATTTGGCGGCCGCCTTGAACGGAATGCCGTAGAGCGCACCGTCTTTCCACAGCAGCGAGCGCCACTGTTCCGGATAGCGCGGGCCCGCCGCGTCGTGCCACAGCGTGGGCGGCAGCGCCCGCAGCACCCCGCCCGCCAGCTCAGTGATCCGGCCGACCTCGGGCAACATCACCAGATCGGGTGCCGAGCGACCGCGAGCCTGCAGGGCGGTATCGATGTCGTCGCCGAGTGGCAGCACACCGACCGTCGCCCCCAGCCCCGCGTCGTCCAGTACGCGGCGGAACGCGGCCAGCTCGGATCCGCTCCAGGGCACCGCGATACGCACCGAGGCGGGGTGGCCGAACAGCACTCCGGGTGCGCACGCGGTCAGCATCGGCGCCAACGCCGCGGCACGCAGCACCGCCCGCCGTGTCGCCATCGCCACCCCCGAGTCCGCGTGCCGTGCACCGACGTTCGAATGCCGGTCCGCATGATGTGCGGACCGGCATTCGAATTGTCGCTGAAATCCGGTTACCCCGTTAACGTCCCGGATATTCCGGCGGCTGCCACGGCCGGCCGCCGGCATCGCCGGGGCGCGGCGCCGGTTGCTGCTGCTGCGCCGGCGGCGACGGTGGGATGGGCGCGCTCTGCGGCGGCAGATGGCGGGGCTGATTGGGCGCGACCAGCGGCGAATCGACCGGTGTGGCCGCGGCGGCCTCGGCGGCCCGCACCGCGCGCTCGGCGGCCGGGTCGGTCTTGATGTCGAACCAGTCGGCCACTTCGTCGGCGTCGTCGTCGGGTGCGCTCGCGGCGCCGTCGTCACTGGGCTCGTAGCGGAAGACGCCGTCCTCCCCCTGGGTTCCGAAGTTGCGGGCGAACCCTTCCAGTGCCTTGCCGAAGTCGCTCGGCACCATCCAGACCTTGTTCGCATCGCCCTTCGCCACCAGCGGCAGTGTCTGCATGTACTGGTAGGCGAGCAGCTCCGGGGTCGGTTTGCCGGATTTGATTGCGGCGAAGACCTTTTCGATCGCCTTCGCCTGGCCCTGCGCCTGCAGGTAGGCGGCCGCGCGTTCACCCTGGGCGCGCAGGATCCGGCTCTGCCGCTCACCTTCGGCGGACAGGATGGCCGACTGCTTGGAACCTTCGGCCGCGAGGATCTGGGACTGCTTGGCACCCTCGGCCGTCTTGATCTGCGCCTCGCGGTTACCTTCCGCGGTGAGAATCATCGCGCGCTTCTCACGGTCGGCCTTCATCTGCTTCTCCATCGATTCCTGGATCGACGGCGGCGGATCGATGGCCTTCAATTCCACTCGTGCCACCCGCAGGCCCCAGCGGCCGGTCGCCTCGTCGAGGACGCCGCGCAGCTGGGAGTTGATCTGGTCGCGGGAGGTCAGCGTCTCCTCCAGGGTCATGCCGCCGACCACGTTGCGCAGGGTGGTGATGGTCAGCTGCTCGACCGCGGCGATGTAGTTGCTGATCTCGTAGACCGCGGCCTGCGGGCTGGTGACCTGGAAATACACCACCGAATCGATCTGCACGGTGAGGTTGTCCTGGGTGATCACCGGCTGCGGCGGGAACGACACGACCCGTTCGCGCAGGTCGACCTTCGCGCGGATCCGGTCGGCGAACGGGACCAGGAATGTCAGCTGGCCCGATACGGTGCGCGAATATCTGCCCAGCCGCTCGATCACCGCGGCCTCGGCCTGCGGTACCAGCGCGATCGACTTGAAGACCACCACCGCGACCAGCACCACGATGACGATCGCGACGATCAGTACAGCCATTACGGCCCCTTCCAGACGACGGCGTGCGCGCCGTCGATCTTCATGACGTAGACGGTCTCACCCTCGGCATATTCATCGGCCGGGTCGAACGGGCGTGCGCTCCACACTTCGCCACCGATCTTCACCTGACCGCTGTTCTCGTTCACCGCCTCCAGCACCTTCGCCGTCTTCCCCGGCAACGCGTCGACATTGGTCGGCGTGGGCGGTGGAGTCGCGAAGCGGCGCAACAACATCGGGCGAACGACGAACAGCAGCCCGATGGCGGAGATCGCGAACACCACGGCGTCGATCACCACCGACGTCTGCGCGATCCCGGCAACCCCCGCGGTGATCAACGCCGCCCCGCCCAACATGAGCAGCGTGAAGTCACCGGTGAGCATCTCGGCTGCGGCGAGCAGAATTCCCGCGACCAGCCATACGATTGCGGCCACGAGTCAACCGTACCGTGCCTGTCCGTTTTTCCGCGCCTTTAAGCGGACGAGTCGAGCGGAAACACGCCGGTCACCGGTCCGGATCCGGTGGGCGCCAGCCTTCGCCGGCCGGACCGCATCGCCGGTCGTGGCCTCGCCTCCCGCCGAACGGCAAGGGAAACAGGTAGTTTCGGCCGGGTGAGTGCGCGCGATTACGGTGACATCTATTCCGGACACGCTCGAACCCGCAAGCGCGCGGTACCGCAGGTCGTCGCCGAACGCGATCTCGTCGCCGAGGACGCGGCCAGCGGATTCTGCGGCGCCGTCGTCGGTTTCGAGCGCACCTACGACGGCGACTTCGTGAAACTCGAGGACCGCGGCGGCCGGGTCCGGCTGTTCGCCTTGCGTGAGGCGGCGTTCCTGATCGACGGGCAGCCGGTGACGCTGGTCCGGCCGAAGGCGACCGCGCCGGCCGCACCCACGCGCTCCGCCTCGGGCTCCACGCGGGTGGAGGGACTGCGCGCCCGCGTGGCGCGGGCCAGCCGGATCTGGGTCGAGGGCGTGCACGACGCGGCGCTGGTGGAACGCGTGTGGGGGCACGACCTGCGGGTGGAGGGCGTGGTCGTGGAGCATCTGGAAGGACTCGACCACCTCGCCGAGCGCCTGACCGACTTCCGGCCGGAGTCCGGCCGCCGGGTCGGGGTGCTGGTGGACCACCTGGTCACCGGGTCCAAGGAGACGAATCTGACCACCGGCCTCGGCCCCCACGTCCTGGTCACCGGCCATCCCTACATCGATATCTGGCAGGCGGTGCGGCCGCAGGCCGTCGGTATCGAAGCCTGGCCGCGGGTGCCGCGCGGTGAGGACTGGAAGACCGGCGTCTGCCGCCGCCTCGGCTGGGGTACCCCGTCGGAGGGCTGGCGGCGGGTCTACAACGCCGTCGACAGCTTCCGCGATCTGGAGGCGCCGCTGCTGGGCGCGGTGGAACAGCTCATCGACTTCGTCACCGAACCGGAGTGAGGCCGCCGGTCCGCCGTACGCGTGCCGATTCACAGGGACCGTGGTTACGCTGGCCGGTATGACGCCGCTGCAGCGTTACATCGCGGAGGAGATCGGTACCGACCATGCCGAGGGCCTGCTCAGCCGCCGGGAGGCGCTGCGGCGGCTGAGCCTGCTCGGGCTCGGCACCCCGGCGGCGGTGGCGTTGCTGGCCGCCTGCGCGCAGCGGTCCGGCACTTCGGCGGGGAGCACGAAGCCGACCGCACCGTCGAGCTCAGTACCACCGCCGGGAACCGCGACCGCGGTCCAGCCCACCGCGATCACGTTCGCCGGCCCCGACGGCCGCGCCCTGCAGGCCGCTTGGGCCGCCGCGGCACAACCTCGGGGCGGCGTCCTGGTGATCCACGAGAACAAGGGCCTCACCGACCACATCCGTTCCGTCGCCGGGCGTTTCGCCGGAATCGGGTATTCCGCGCTCGCGGTGGATCTGCTCTCCGAAGAGGGCGGCACCGCCACCTTCACCGACCAGGCCGCGGCCACCGCGGCGCTGGGCAAGGCACCGCAGGATCGTTTCATCGCCGATCTGCAGGCCGGTGTGGCGGAACTGGGCCGCCGGGTGCCGGGAAAGAAGCTGGGCGCCACGGGTTTCTGTTTCGGTGGCGGTCTCACCTGGCTGCTGCTCACCCATGGCACCCGGGAGCTGGCCGCGGCCACCCCCTTCTACGGCCCGTATCCCGGTGACGACGACATCACCACCGCGACGGCGGTTCTCGCCGTGTACGGCGCACTCGACAAGCGTGTCGACGCGACGCGTCCCGCGGCCGAGGCGGCGCTGAACCGAGCCGGGGTGCCGCACGAGATCTTCGTCGCCGACGACGCCAATCACGCGTTCTTCAACGACACCGGCCCGAATTACCAGCCCGCCGCGGCCGCCGCCGCCTGGCAGCGCGTCACCGACTGGTACGCGCAGTATCTCGGGTGAGACGCGCCGGTGCGACAAGGCTCGCGGTCTTCGCGGCCGGTGTCGTCGCAGTGGGTGCCGCGATGGCGGGCAGTGCGGTACGTCAGCCGGTGACGCAGCCGCCGGTCGTGCGGGCGACTCCTCCGATGGGGTGGAATTCCTGGGATTCCGGGATGTCGCCGAGCGAGCAGTCGGTGCGCGAAACGATCGACGCGATGGTGTCGGACGGTCTGCGCGACGCCGGTTATCGCTATGTCGATCTGGACGCGGGCTGGGCTGCGCCGCAACGGGATTCGTCGGGCGATCTCACGGCGGATCCGGTCCGGTTCCCGCACGGCATGGCGGCGGTGGCCACCTACGCCCACCAACACGGTATGTTTCTGGGCCTGTATTCCAGTCCCTTCAACGAGATCTGCGGGCAGACCCCAGCGACCGCGAGCCGCGGCCACGAGCTGCAGGATGCGCGGCGATTCGCCCAGTGGGGTGTCGACCTGCTCAAATACGACTGGTGCCGGACCGATGCGAATCACGATGAGCAGGTTCGTGATTTCGCCCGGATGCGCGACGCGCTGCGATCGACCGGTCGCAGCATCGTCTACAGCATCAATCCCAACAGCTCCGCCGACGCCCGCGCCGGCGTCGACTACGACTGGTCCGCCGTCGCGAACTCGGCCCGCAGCACCGCCGATCTGATTCCGATGTGGCGCAACACCTTTCCCGAGCCCGATATCGGCGGATTCGACACCACGTCGGTCCGCGGTGTCGCCGATGAGGCCGACGCCGCCCTCCACGCCCGGCCCAGCCGGCCGGGATACTGGCCCGACCCCGACATGCTCGTCGTCGGGCTGTCGATGTCGCAATTCCTGGGAGCCCATCTGGACGGCCTGCCCGGAACCGCCGTGCGCCGGTCGGCACTCACCGCCGACGAGACCGCCTACCTGGCCCGCCGGTTGGGGATATCGCCGGACACGCTGGCGATGCTGCGCAATCCGCACACCCTCTCGCCCGCCGAGGAACAGGCCCATCTGTCGCTGTGGGCGATGCTGTCCGCCCCGCTCATCGCGGGAAACGATGTCCGCACGATGGACGAGCCCACGCGCGAGCTGCTCACCCATGCCGGGGTGATCGCCATCGATCAGGACACCCGGGTGGCCCCCGCAGTCCCGCTCCCCCGCGATCACCGGATCCTCACCAAACCTCTGGCCGACGGTTCGGTCGCGGTGGCACTGCTCAACCCCGGCGAGCAGCCGCTCACCCTCGCGACCGGCGCCACCGAAGTCGGTCTCGCACAGGCACGGTCGTACACCGTGCACGACATCTGGGCCGCGACGACGACGGTGACCGACGGCCGCATCGTCGCGCCGGACATTCCCGCCCACGGCGTGGCGCTGCTGAGGATCACTCCCGGAGCGTGAGGTTTCAGGGCCGACCGGACACGGAGGATCTCCGAAACATCCTGCCCTCCCATGCCCGGCGACTGTAACGTGTTCCACGCCTGGGCTTTCCAGCGAACGGACCGTAGGGGAATCGGATATCGATGGTGAGTTTCTTTCGTGAGGACGGTGGCCGGCTCGTGGCCCAGCGGCTGGCCGCGAACCAGAATGCCGACCGTAAGATCGCCTGGCACAGTCTGCCGCCGCTGGTGGCGGGCGAGGCGATCACTCCGTTCCAGCGCGCCGCGATCCTCGGCGACGGCACCAACCACGTCTGCCACTGGGGCTCGGAAGGGGCCGGTTACATCAATGCCGATGTGACGGTGAACCTTTCCCGCCTGCCCCGCGGACACGAACTGGGGGTGCGTGCCGACAATTCCATCGCCTCGGGCGGTATCGCCGTCGGCGTCGCCACCCTCTACGACCGCACGGGTCCTGTCGGCACCAGCGTGATCAGCACTCTGTCCAATGCGCGCCGTCGCATCGATTTCGCGCGTACCTCCGCCGCCGAGATCGGCGGCGCTCCCGGCTGATTCGCGCATTTCCTTCACATCCACCCGGCAGGGTATCCGCCGTCCCACGGCCGAGGGCGGATGCGGGAGAGGCCGAGTTGCGGCTCGCCGCCGAGATACGACCGCAGCAGCACCGCGGCTCGCTGTCGCCACGCGCGATCGACACGCGTGCCGCGATCGGCGACGATGGCTGCGAGCCGGGTGCGGAAACGCTGTTCGCTCATGCCGAAACGTACGAGGATCTCCTCGTCCGGCGGCCCGCCGTAGGGCAGCCACAGCATGGCGAAATCGATGATTGCCTGTTCTTCGTCGGTCATCGTTCACTCACGAGATTCGCGGGCCCCGCCGCACGGCGCCGGGGCGGTCGGACTTTGCGGTACCCGTCGAAGTGTAATATTGTCCAGACAGGTGTCCATATCTGTGGCGCCCACGACCGCAGGCCACTTCCTCCACACCGGAGGGGAAGAAGCGACACGCCATGGCGACAACACCGCACAGCCCGTTCGACGTCGCGAGTACTCGAAGCCTGATCGCGCCGGAAATCCGGCGTCGCATTCGCGCGGCGGCCGGCTCCGACCCCGACCCGGACCGCATGAAGGCACTCGAAGCGATCTATCTAGGGACAGTGCTCACCGCGAGCATGGGTTACTCACTGCACAGCGGCGCCTGCTCGGTGGAACATGTCGCGACCAGGATCATCTATCGATGATGTCCCCCCTGGGCCTCGAGCGCTCGACGAACACGGGCCGGGCGTGAACCTCGTGCGGGCCCGTGGCTGATCAGTGACGATCCGGCTCCGGATCGCCGAATCGAGCACGGATCGCACCCCACGGGTCGGCAAACGCGCGTGAGCCGTCGCGGTACGGCGACAGCCGTCCGAGATACCAACGGACCACCGGCGTGGACGGGCGGGCGAGAAACCGCACTATGCCTGTCCTGGAACGGATTTCGGCGAGCATATCCGGGAAGGAGTGATGCTGGAAGCGCAGCACGTCCTGGGAGCGTGCAGTATCCATCCAGTCGGTGGCGAACCAGTCCGCATCGCTGTCCGGGTCCCCGTCCAGTCCGCGCGGGATGGCCCCGGGCAACCCGGAGGCCGCGGCGATCGAGGCGCCGATATCGCACTGTCGCAGCCGATGTGAAGCGTCGCCGCCGATCAGGAAAACCTCGCGCACGCACGGCGTGCCGATCGCGGCCGTGAACGCGGCGGCCACATCGCGCACGTCGACCGTGGTGATTCGCCCGTCGGCCGGCAGCGCCGCCTCGAAGGTGAGCACGTCACCGTCCAGGCCACGCATCGGCTCGACGGTGAGTACGCCGCCGAGCCGCAGAATCACCCACTCCGGTCGCGACGCCCGCACCAGCCGTTCGGCCTCCGCCTTGTGCGCGCCGTACAGATCCGCCGGCCGCACCGGAGTGTCCGGCGTGAGCAGTCCGCCGGACCGATGCGGATTGCGGGCGCCGTATACCGCGATACTCGACGCGAGCACGAACCGCGGCGGCGCGGTGAGTTCGGCCGCGGCGTCGAGCAGTGTGGCGGTGGCCTCCACATTGACGGCGCGGGCGAGGCCGCGGCGCTGGTAACAGACCGGCGGGATGATCGCGGCAAGATGGACGATCGCGCTCGGACGCACCGAGCGCAGCAGCTCACGAACCTGCTGCGGCACGGTCAGATCCGCCCATCGCACCTCCACGCCGGCACCGGTGAACCTTCGCGCCGCGCGGCGGTTGGCCGGGATGTCGAGGTCGGTGGCGATGACGCGGGACCCGCCTGTGGCGAGGGTGCGCACCAGCGCGGTGCCGACCAGCCCGAACGCACCGGTGACGAGTACCGGCCCCGAAGTCATTCGGCCACAACGCTTCCGGCGATCAGCGGCAGGTCGAGGGCGGTGCGGATTCCGGCGGGGGCGCCGACCACCGCGGGGATGGCGTTGACGATCCGGCCCGCGGCGGCCACGATCGCCGCGTGATTGTGGTCGCCGTGGCGGCTGGTGGGACAGATGTCGACGGTATAGGAGGGTTCGCCGACGATCTCGACCCGATAGGACCCGCCGGGCTGGGCCGGCTGCGGCCAATCGGGTCGCAGGTCGCCCCGCAGCCGGGTGGTGTGCTCGATGACGATGACCGGGCGGCCCTTCACCAGCCCGCGGATCTCGAAATGTATTGCCGCGACCGACCCTTCGGGCACGTGCCCGGCGGCGATGTCGAAGCTCTCCGGCGCCGGTTCCCGCTCGTAGGATTCGGTGATCTCGTCGACGGTGATGCCCAGCCCCGCCTCGAGTTGCCGGATCGTCGTGCCCCAGGCCATGCCCAGCACCCCGGGCTGCAGCAGCATCGGCACCTCGTCGAGGGGTTTGCCGAATCCCATGACGTCGAACATGACCGTCGCGCCGTCGTAGGTGGCGTAGTCGGCGATCTCCGAACACCGCACCTGTTCGATGTCGCGGCAGGTGCCGGCGAAGGCGAGCGGGATCAGATCGTTGGCGAAACCGGGATCGATGCCGGTGATGAAGATGCTGGCATCACCCTCGCGCGCAGCCGCCTCGATGGCGGCGAAGAACTTGTCCGGCAACACCTTCCACGGATACTGCAGCAGTCCCGGAGCCGATCCGACGATGTCGACGCCGGCGGCCAGGATGCGGCGGCAGTCCTCCAGCGCTTCCAGCAACCGGGTATCGCCCATCGCGCAGTAGACCGCGCAGTCCGGGCGCAGGGCGAGCACCTCCGCCAGCTCGCCGGTCGCGCGGATGCCGGTGGCGACGTCGAGGCCGGCCAGTTCGCCGGCGTCCTTGCCGACCTTCTCCTTCGTTGAAACGCACACGCCGACCAGTTCGAAGCGCGGGTCCTCGATCAGGCCGGCCAGTGCGAGCCGGCCGACATTGCCGGTGCCGATGTGCACGACGCGGATGGGCATTCGTCTCTCCTCGGATCGCTGCGGCACCGCAGGCGGCCGGCGTCGCTGCCGTACCGGCGGGTGATCATACGGGCCGCAGTCGGACAAGTGTCTGGACAGTACTACGATCCCGCGCCGGCCGACAACAGATCACCCGCGCGAACAGCGGTCGGACCTCTGGAACAGTGTCTAGAACATGTTCCAGTTTGCATGGTAGCGTCACCGGCATGGGACGTGTAGACGGCAAGATTGCACTCATCAGCGGGGGCTCGCGAGGTATGGGTGCGGCCCATGCGCGACTGCTCGTCGCCGAAGGCGCGAAGGTCGTGATCGGTGACATTCTCGACGACGAAGGTGCGGCTCTGGCCGGCGAACTCGGGGATGCCGCGCGTTTCGTGCACCTGGACGTGACCGAGCCCGCGGACTGGGCGGCGGCGGTGTCCACGGCCGTCGGCGAATTCGGCAAACTCGACGTGCTGGTCAACAACGCGGGCATCGTCAACGGCAATTCGCTGCGCAAGTTCGAACTCGAACAGTGGCGCCGCATCCTCGATGTGAACCTGACCGGAACGTTTCTCGGCATGCAGGCCGCGGTCGAGCCGATGATCGCCGCCGGCGGCGGATCCATCGTCAACGTCTCCTCGATCGAAGGATTGCGCGGCGCGCCGTGGGCACACGGCTATGTCGCCTCCAAGTGGGGTGTGCGCGGCCTGGCGAAGTCGGCCGCACTCGAGCTGGCGCCGCACAACATTCGCGTGAATTCGCTGCACCCCGGGCTGATCCGCACACCCATGACCGCCGCCATCCCCGACGATCTGGTGACGATTCCGCTGGGCCGTCCGGCACAGCCCGAAGAGGTGGCGACCTTCGTGCTGTTCCTGGCGAGCGACGAATCCTCGTATGCGACGGGCTCGGAGTTCGTCGTGGACGGCGGACTGGTGACCGCGGTACCGCACAAGACCTCCTGACCCCGGACGACATCCCCTCCAGGAGCACAGATATGCCCCAAACAGAAACCAGCACAATCGATCCCGCGACTCTGCTGCGGCTGCCGACCCACAACGGGCACGCCCTGCTCGCCGGACTGCGGCGCCATCGGCGCGACCCGGTGATGACACTCGGCGACACCGTCCTCACCGGCGCCGACGTCATCGACGCCATCAGCCGATACATCGCCGCGTTCGCCGCCCACGAGGTCGGGCTCGGCACCCCGAGCGCGCTGCTCGCCCTCAACCGTCCCGAGGTGCTGTTCATCCTCGGCGCCGGCCAGATCGCCGGACATCGGCGCACCGCACTGCATCCGATGGGCGGGCTCGACGACCACGTGCACGTGCTGACCGATGCCGGTATCACGAATCTCGTCATCGATCCGCAGCCGGCGTTCGTGCGGCGCGCGCGCGAACTGGCCGACCGGGTTCCCGAACTGAAGCGGATCCTCGTCCTCGGCCCGGTCCCGGAGGAACTGGCCGACATCGGCGTCGACTTGATCGCCGCCGCAGCCCAATACACGCCGGAACCGATCGAAGCCGTCGATATCCCACCGGATTTCGTCGTCTCGATCAGCTACACCGGCGGCACCACCGGCAAGCCCAAGGGTGTCATCGGCACCGCCGGCACCATGGCGACCATGACCCAGATCCAGCTCTCGGAATGGGAATGGCCGCAGCGCCCGCGATTCCTGATCTGCACGCCGCTGTCGCACGCGGGCGCCGCGTTCTTCCTGCCGGTGGTGCTGCAGGGCGGGCAATGCGTGGTACTTCCGCGATTCGACGCCGGCGAGGTGCTGCGCGCCATCGAGGAACATCGCATCTCCGCGACCATGCTGGTGCCGTCGATGCTGTACGCGCTGCTCGACCATCCCGATATCGACTCGCGCGATCTGTCGTCGCTGGAGACGATCTACTACGGCGCCTCGTCCATCGATCCGAAACGCCTTACGCAGGCCATCGCGCGGTTCGGTCCCATCTTCGCCCAGTACTACGGCCAGTCCGAAGCGCCGATGGTGATCAGCTATCTGGCCAAGGACGAGCACGACGAGGCTCGGCTCACCTCCTGCGGCCGCCCGTCGGCGGCGTTGCGCACCGGGCTGATCGGCACCGATGGCAAGCGTGTGGCGCCGGGCGAGGTCGGCGAGATCTGTGTATCCGGGCCACTGCTGGCCGGTGGTTACCTGAATCTGCCGGACGTCACCGCGGAGACCTTCCGCGACGGCTGGCTGCACACCGGGGATCTGGCTCGCGAGGATCCGGACGGCTTCTGGCATATCGTCGGACGCAGCAAGGACATGATCGTCACCGGCGGCTTCAACGTCTTTCCCAGAGAGGTGGAGGATGTCATCGCCGCCGACGCCCGCGTCCAGGGCGTCGCCGTGGTGGGCGTCTCCGACCCCCGCTGGGGCGAGGCGGTGACGGCCGCGGTCGTCTTCGACCCTGCCACCGCGGCCGATTCCGACGCGGTGGCCGCGGCGATCGACGACATCCAGCAGGATGTCAAGCGCCGCAAGGGTTCCGTGCAAGCTCCCAAGCACATCGTCGTGGTCGACGCGCTGCCGTTGACGGGGCTGGGCAAGGTCGACAAGAAGGCCGTTCAAGCCCTCGTCACCGCCGAACTCGAGCGGTAGGTCGTCACCCGGCCTTACGAGCGCGCCCCGCGCCCTCCGCGCCCCGGCTCACCCACGACGTCGGCGAGACGTCGTGCGCCGGTGGCGATCTCGGTCGCCACCGCCATATCGAGCCGGAATTCGTGGTCGGCGGCCGGCGCGGGGCCCTCGTGATGGCTGATGCCGGCGGGGCCGATGACGTAGTGCAGTGCCGCGTCGCCGATGTGGACCGTGACCGTGCCGGCGGGCACGACATCGGCGACCGCGCGTCCCAGCGGCAGCGCGAACCAGTGTGCGCGCACCGCGTCGGTGGCGCGACGCTCCCCCAGCAACGGCGCCCCCCATTCCGAGAGCGCTTGCAGCACAGGCCGTAGCGCCGCGCCGGCGGGGGTGAGCTCGTAGACGGCGGCCGCCGATCGCGACCCGACCTTGCGATGGGTGAGTATGCCGTCGCGTTCCAGATCCTTCAGCCGGGCCGCCAGAATATCGGTGCTGATGCCCGGGAGATCGGCGAACAGATCGCTGTAACGCCTTGGGCCCGAGCACAATTCGCGAACCACCAGCAGATTCCAGCGATCACCGACGACTTCGAGCGCGCGGCTGACCGGGCAGTAGTGGTCATAGGTTCGGCGTGGCACATCCCCAGCCTATCCCAGCACTTGGAAAATCCAAGCATAAACTTGGAATAACCAAGTACAGTAGGCGGCCTACACGCCGGAAGGGGATGTTCATGCAGGTCAACCAGTCCAGCAAACTCATGGGAGTCTCGTACGAGATTCGCGGCCCGGTTGCCGAGCAGGCCGCGCGGCTGGAAGCCGAAGGCCATCACGTCGTCAAACTCAACACCGGCAACCCATTGCCGTTCGGCTTCGAGGCGCCCGCGGAGATCCTGCAGGACATCGTCCGCACATTGCCGGCCTCGACCGGCTACTCGTCCTCGAAGGGCCTGTTGCCGGCGCGGCGCGCCGTGGTGCAGTACTACCAGACCCTCGGCCTCCCCGACGTCGGCGTCGAGCAGGTCTTTCTCGGCAACGGTGTCTCCGAGCTGATCATGATGGCGCTCACCGCGCTGCTCGAGAACGGCGACGAAGTCCTCGTTCCCGCACCGGATTTCCCGCTGTGGACGGCGGCGACCACGCTCAACGGCGGGCGGCCGGTGCACTACATCTGCGACGAGGGCGCCGACTGGTATCCGGATACGGCCGACATCTCGGCCAAGATCACCGACCGCACCCGCGCCCTGGTGCTCATCAACCCGAACAATCCCACCGGCGCCGTCTACCCGCCCGAGGTGCTGCGGGAAATCCTCGACCTCGCCCGCCGCCACAACCTGGTGGTCTTCGCCGACGAGATCTACGACAAGATCTACTACGACGGCCTCACCCACACCTCGATCGCCGCGCTGGCGCCCGACCTGCTGTGCCTGACCTTCTCAGGCCTGTCCAAGGCCTATCGCTGCGCGGGCCTGCGCGGCGGCTGGCTGGTCGTCTCCGGGCCCACCGGCCACGCGGAGAACTACCTCGAGGGCCTCACCATGCTCGCGGGATTGCGGCTGTGCGCGAATGTCCCTGCGCAGCAAGCGATTCAGGCCGCACTCGGCGGGCACCAGAGCATCTACGACCTGACGCTGCCGGGCGGACGCCTGCGCGAACAGCGCGACCGCGCCTGGGAGGCGCTCACCGCGATCCCGGGCATCACCTGCGTGAAACCCAAGGGCGCCCTGTACGCGTTCCCGCGCATCGATCCGCGTGTCTACGCCATTCACGACGACGAACAGTTCGTGCTCGATCTGCTCCTGCAGGAAAAGCTGCACATCGTGCAGGGCACCGGTTTCAACTGGTCGACCCCCGACCATTTCCGGATCACCACCCTGCCGCATGCCGACGAATTGGAGGCCATCATCGAGCGCATCGGCCGCTTCCTGTCCACCTACCGCCAATAGCCGCGTCGCCTGATCGGTGCGCCCGGGTCCGTGCCGCCTCTTTCTTCACTTACCCACCGCCGCACCCCGCGCGCCCGGTACGATCTATGGGCGCACAGGGTGTGACCAGCCATATCCGGATGCCGTTTCGCGAACCGGACGAGTGGCCGTCGCACGGCAGTCCCTATCGACTCTCGGCCGTTCGTGCGAGCCCGAGAGAATCCAGCAGGCATCGAGGCCGCGCCCCGACGACCACGGATGGACACGTGCGGGTGGGCGGCCCCGGATCGGATCGACGGCGATCCGATGACTCTCCGTCCGGAGGTGGATGGTGGCCGAGAAATTCGAAGGACATATCGCGCTCGATATTCGTGATTCCGTCGCCGACTGGAAGCCGTTCGCGGAACCGACCGCACCCCGCGGCGCACCGAATGTGCTGTATCTGGTGTGGGACGACATCGGAATCGCCACCTGGGACTGCTACGGCGGGCTGGTCGAGATGCCGAATATGAAGCGAATCGCCGATCACGGAATCCAATTCACCCAGTTCCACACCACCGCGCTGTGTTCCCCGACTCGCGCGTCGCTGCTCACCGGAAGGAATCCGACATCCGTCGGTATGGCGACCATCGAGGAGTTCACCGACGGCTTCCCGAGTATGAGCGGCAGGATTCCCGACGACACCGCCCTGTGTTCGGAGGTTCTCGCCGAGCGCGGATGGAATACCTACGCCGTCGGCAAATGGCATATGACACCGCTCGAGGAGAACAACCTCGCGGCCTCGAAGCGCCATTGGCCGCTGGGACGCGGATTCGAGCGGTTCTACGGATTCCTCGGCGGCGAAGCCGACCAGTGGTATCCCAACCTGGTCTACGACAATCACCCGGTCACCGCGCCGTACTCACCGGAGGACGGATACCACCTGTCGAAAGATCTGGCCGACAAGTCGATCGAGTTCGTTCGTGACGCCAAGGTCATCGCTCCGGACAAACCGTGGTTCATGTATCTGTGCCCCGGATGCGGTCACGCGCCGCATCATGTCCCGCGCGAATGGGCGGACAAGTACCGCGGCACATTCGATATGGGATACGAGAAGTACCGCGAGATCGTGCTGGAGAACCAGAAGCGGATGGGGCTGATCCCGGAGGACACCGAACTGTCGCCGATGAATCCCTACGCCGACGCCACCGGAAGCAACGGCGAGCCCTGGCCGCTGCAGGACACGGTGCGCGCATGGGATTCGCTGTCGGAGGACGAGAAACGGCTGTTCCGTCGCCAGGCGGAGGTCTTCGCCGGATTCCTGTCCTATACCGATGCGCAGATCGGACGGCTTCTCGATTATCTCGAGGAGAGCGGGCAGCTCGACAATACGATCATCGTCGCCTTCTCCGACAACGGCGCCAGTGGTGAGGGCGGTCCGAACGGGTCGGCCAACGAGATGAAATTCTTCAACGGCTACGTCGACACGATCGAGGACAGCCTGGCCAAAATCGACGAGCTCGGCTCGCCGACCACCTACAACCACTACAGCATCGGGTGGGCGATGGCCTTCAACACCCCGTACAAGCTGTACAAGCGCTACGCCTCCCACGAAGGCGGCATCGCCGACCCGTGTCTGCTCTCGTGGCCGGCCGGAATCGCCGCCCGCGGCGAACTGCGCCACCACTATCTCAACGTCTGCGACATCACCCCGACGGTCTACGACCTGCTCGGCATCACTCCGCCGGACACGGTGAAGAACGTCGCGCAGCGCCCACTGGAAGGGGTCAGTTTCCGGGCCCTGCTCGACGACCCGAACGCCGATCCCGGCAAGCACACGCAGTTCTATTCGATGCTGGGCACCCGCGGCATCTGGCACCGGGGCTGGTTCGCCGACACGGTGCACGCGGCGTGCCCGTCGGGCTGGGGGCATTTCGACAGCGACCGGTGGGAGCTGTTCCATATCGAACACGACCGCAGCCAGATGCACGACCTGGCCGGCACTCATCCCGAGAAGCTGGAGGAATTGAAGGCGCTGTGGTTCTCCGAAGCCGAGAAGTACAACGGTCTGCCGCTCTACGACCTCGACATCGTGTCGGTGATGCTGCGCGACCGGCCGACGTACGCCGCGGCCCGCGACACCGCTGTCTACTATCCCGGCATCGCCGAGGTGGGGCCGGGGGCCGCGCTGGAGATTCGCGGCCGATCCTTCGCCTTGCTCGCCGAGACGACCATCACCAGTCCCGGCGCCGAGGGTGTGCTCTTCGCCCACGGCGGGCGCCTCGGCGGGCACACCCTGTTCCTGCGGGACGGACATCTTTATTACGTCTACAACTTCCTCGGCGAGGAGGAACAGGTGATGGTCTCCGACCGCCCGGTACCGCTCGGTGACCACATCCTGGGCATGCGCTATGAACGGAAGGGCACCCGGCCGGACAATTTCACCCCGACCGGAGAGGCGGTCCTCTACATCGACGAGGACCCGGTGGCGTCGCTCGACGATATGCGCACCCAGCCGACCGTGTTCTCCGGCGTCGGCGAGGGGGTCCGGGTCGGTCGCGACAGCGGCCAGTCGGTCACCCCGCGCTACCACGCGCCCTTCCCGTTCACCGGCGGAATCATGCACCAGGTCGTCGAGGATGTGAGCGGTAAACCGTACCTCGACCTCGAAATGGCTGCCGCCGCTGCCTTTTCGAGGGATTGAGGCCGTCGGCCGCGGCAACCCCGGCGCGCACGTCAGCTGCACCAGTGCCCACGGGATCGCCGCGGCACCACTATCCTCGAACCATGTGTTCTCCCAGTGCCACGCTGACGGTGTGGGCGGGCTCGTGGCTGGCGGGCCGCAGCGCGCCCGACGACGTGCTGGACGCGTTGCGCGCCTGGTCGCCGCAGCACAGTGTCGCCGCCGGTGACCCGCTGACCGGCGGACGGACGGGACTGCCGTGGCCCTCGGCCGAGCCGTTGGAGGCCGGCACCGGAATCATGGTCCTGCTCAAGGTCATTCGCGAGGCGATGGCCGCGCCTGGGGCGCAGATGCGGCTGGTACTGCCCGTGCCCGGCGATGCGCGCGGATTGCCGGTCGGCACCGAATTCGCTACGGCGGCAATGGATGCCGAAGAGGGCGTGATCGCCGGCGTACCGGGCGGCGAGGGTGTGGCGCTGGTACCGCAGTGGACCGACGAGGAATCGCTGCAGTGGACGGTCTTCCACACACCCATTCCGGTCCCGGCGCCGGATATGGCGCTCGGCGAGGCCGAATTCGCGATGCGGGAAGCGGTGCGGGAGGCCGCGGAAGCCCTGATGCGATTACATACCACCGCGATCGGCGGTGACGACGATCCGCGCGAATTGATCGAGGCCGAATTGGCCGCCTGCTCACGCCACATCTACCCCGACTCGGCGCCGCTGCGGGCCCGCCGCATCCTCGATTCGGCCGACCACGTGGCCGCGATCCTCACCGTGGCCCAGCAGACGGCCCCCTCCTCCCCCAGCTCGGCCAGCGCCGTGCAGGCCCAGGAGACGCTGCTGCGTCCGCTGTGGAACGCCCTGCGCGCCGCCCGTCTGGCCGCGGTGAACGCGGCGGCGGGCCCGCGTTAGGGCGCTGCCGCGCCGGTGTTCGGCCCGGGCAGGTTCAGTTCGTAGTCGTTGTAGCGCCCGCACACGCGCATGCCGATCCGGGCCAGGGCCGCGCGCAGCGCCTCGTCGTCGAATTCGAACACCCGCAGCACGGTGATATCGGGCATCACGGCGCGCAATTCGGCGACGACCGCACCGAAGGCCGCGGCCAGCAGATCGGCGTCGGCCTCGCGGTGGGCGAAACCCTCCTCAGCGCTGATGTAGGCCTCGGCGCCACCGGCGAAGGTCGTGATGGTGGTGATCGGTTCGGTCGCCGAGTGGGCCGAGAGCACGGTGGTGAGCAGTACCCGTCCGGGCGGGTCGGCCGATTCGGCGAGGGTGTGCACCAGCCGCCGCAGTGGCGCGGTGGTGTCCGGGGCGGGAGGCCGGGTGAGGTCGAGCTCCCACAACCGCGCGTATTCGTCGACCCGCCGCGCACCCAGTTCGACCGCCGCACGCCCCGAGGGGCCGATATCGGTGCCCTGCCAGCGCAACACCCGGTACCCGGCGGCAGTGGCCCGGCGCACCGCCTCGGCGGTCAAGCGGCAGACCATCTCGGTTTCGTCCGCCTGCGGTTCGGACTCGTCGGCGCGGCCCAGATACAGCGAATGCACGAGGCGTTGCGCGGACACCGCCTGCACCCACGCCTCACCCAGGCCGGCATCGCGCAATTCCGCCCAGCCCAGCAGCTCACCGCCACCGCGGGCCGCGATCACACCCAGCAGATCGGCGGTGCCGTCGGCGACGGACATATCTTCGAGCAGGGGCAACCCGGTGCGGCCCGCCAGCTCGGCCGCCAGCCGCAAACCCGTTCCCGGATGCTGGTCCCACTCCAGCGCGATGTCCACCTCCGCACAATAGCGGTGAATTAGCTGATCGCAGGCCAGTTACCGCACGAAACGTCGCCGACCGGCCGACGCGCTCAGTGCTTGCGCAGTACCGTCTCCCCCTCGCCCGGTTTCCAGATCACCACATCCATATGCCCGCCGCCCACCTCGACCGCCGAGGCGCCGGTGATATCGGCGGCGAAGAACGGATCCAGGCGCTGCCCGCGCCGATCGAAACCCGTATCGGCGTAGAGCGATTCGGCCCAGCGGCGCTGCAGCTCCGCATCGGGCACCTCGCGCACCACGCCCCACAGCTTGGCGTCCCCGTCGCCGACCTGCGGGTCGACCGTGGCGGTGTGCAGGCAGAAGCGCGGGTCACGGCGCAGATCGGCGAATTTGCGGGTGCCCGGCATGCCCACCAGCCACAACTGTCCCTCGAACAGGCGTGGTTCCAGCGGGCTGATCCGTGGGTACCCGTCGCGGCGAGTCGTCGCCAGCAGGCACAGATTGCCGGCCGCCGCGTGGCGGCGCACGAAGATTCCCGCGATGCGCGGGGCGGCACCGGCGAATTCGCTCCACCTCGTCATGGTCGTACGGTAGAACTTTCGGCGGACATGTCATACAGCATCGAGGTCGTCATGAAGATTTCCCCGCGCCGGGCCGCCGGCGCCGTCGCCGCCGCGCTCGCCTGCGCTCTGGTGCCGACGACCGCGGCGCAGGCCGTGGTCGGCGGGGTCCCGGTCAGCGCCGCCGACTATCCGTGGCTCGCGGCCATCGGCACCCCCGCCTATGCGACGAGGCCCGGCGGTCAGTTCTGCGCCGGTGCCCTGATCGCCCCGGACCGGGTGCTCACCGCCGCGCACTGCGGCGCCCTCGCTCGCACGCTGCCGGGGACGACGGTGACCTTCGGCCGCAACGATGTGGCCGGGCACGGCGGGGTCACCGTCGGCATCGCCGATGTCCGGATCGACCCCGGTTTCCGGGTGTCGGTGTTCGGCACGGATCTGAGCTATCACCACAATGTCGCCGTCCTGGTGCTCAGTGCGCCGGTCGCCCTGCCGACCGTGGCCGTGGCGGCGCCACAGGGAGATACGGCGAGGGTGGTCGGCTGGGGCGCCACCTCCGAGGACGACCAGTCCAACAGCGTGCTGCGGGCGGCGACGGTGCCGCTGGTGCCCGATGCGGCCTGCGCGGTCGCCTACGGCGCCGAATTCGATCCGGGCGAGGCGCTGTGCGCGGGCTCTCCCGCCGCCGACACCGGTGAATTCGACAGCGGCGGACCGCTGTTGGTCGACGGCAAGGTCGCCGGGATCACCTCGTGGGGTAAGG
This sequence comes from Nocardia africana NBRC 100379, assembly GCF_001612635.1. Lineage (GTDB taxonomy): Bacteria > Actinomycetota > Actinomycetes > Mycobacteriales > Mycobacteriaceae > Nocardia > Nocardia africana. The sequence goes on from NZ_BDAV01000009.1 coordinate 509,985, forward strand.
GTTCGGCCGAACCCGGATTTCCCGGCGTGTACGCGCGGGTGCCGGCACTCGACTTCTGATCACCGCACACGGACCGGCTGGGCGGGCGCGACCGGGCGGAACGAATCCGGATCGGCGGCCTCCCAATCGGCGCGCCAGCTCGCCGGTGGATGGACGAGCAGCTCCCCCGGCGCCAGCCATTCGTAGAGTTCGGCGTACGACCGGATCTCGTTGGGCGCCACCTTCTTCCGCAGCATGTGGGTGTCCAGCTCGGCGGGGTCGTGCACGCCCATCGAGGCCATCATCTGCATCGCCTGGCGCACCGTGGCCTCGTGATAGCGCTGCACCCGCTCGGCCTTGTCGGCGACGTCGAGGGCGCGGGCACGCCGCGGATCCTGGGTGGCGACGCCGACCGGGCACTGATTGGTGTGGCAGCGCTGGGACTGGATACATCCGACGGCCATCATCATCGCCCGCGCGGCATTGGCGAAGTCCGCGCCCTGCACCAATCGCTTCACGATATCCGTGCCGGTGGCCACCTTGCCGCTGGCTCCCAGCCGAATCCGGTCGCGCAGGCCCGTTCCGACCAGTGCGTTGTGCACGGTCATGAGCCCGTCGGTCAGCGGCAGGCCGACGTGGTCCTCGTATTCCAGCGGCGCGGCCGCGGTACCGCCCTCGGCGCCGTCGACGACGATGAAATCGGGTGCGGTCCCCTCGGCGATCATCGCCTTGCAGATCGCCAGGACATCGGTGCGCGAACCGACACACAGCTTGAACCCGATGGGTTTGCCGCCGGACAGTTCGCGCAGGCGGACGATGAAGCGAATCAATTCGCGCGGGGTGTGGAATTCCGAATGCGACGGCGGGCTGACACATTTCTCGTGTGCCGGCACCCCGCGATAGCGAGCGATCTCCTCGCTCACCTTCGCGGCCGGCAGAACCCCGCCGAGTCCGGGTTTCGCGCCCTGACTCAATTTCACCGAGATCGCCTTCACCTGGTCGTAGCCGGCCTTCTCGGCGAACTGCTCCGGATCGAAGCGGCCGTCGCGGGTGCGGGTGCCGAAGTACGCCGATCCGATCTCCCACACCAGATCCGCGCCGCCCTCCAGATGGAACGGGGTCAGCCCGCCCTCACCGGTGTCGTGTGCGAAACCGCCGCGGGCGGCGCCGATGTTCAACGCGCGCAGCGCATTCCCCGACAGCGCGCCGAAACTCATCGCCGAGATGTTCAACAGCGACATGGCATAGGGTTGCCGGCAGTCCGGCCCACCGATCAGCACGCGCGGCGGCTGCTCCGGCTCGGGCAGCGCGGCGACCGAATGGACGAGGAATTCGTAGCCGACCGCTTCGATATCGCGCTCGGTGCCGTAGGACAGTTCGCCGTGAATTCCCTTGGAGCGCTCGTAGATCATCGTCCGCACGTCGCGGTCGAAGGGGCGGCCGTCGAAATTCCGCTCGATGAAATACTGCTGCAGTTCCGGCCGGATACTTTCCAGCAGATAGCGCATATGCCCCAGCAAGGGATAGTTGCGCAAAATCGAATGCCGGCGCTGCACCAGGTCGTAGGCGCCGACGAGAACGAGCAAACCCGCTCCGGCGACGAGGATCCACCACGCCCACGAGCCGATCGCCGCGACCACGCCCAGAACGATCACCATCACCGTGAGCAGACCGAAGAGGAAGAACCGCGTCATCGCTCCACCGCCACCTTTCGCACGTTCATACCGAGGGCATACCCGCTCGGCGGCAGTTATTTTCGGCGGCGCACGGGTTCACAGCACCCGGGTGCGCAGATCGCCCCGTTGCGGGTGCAGCCGAACCCGGGCACCGCGCCCAGGCGCCGAGGGTCGGTCCCGTCGAGATGTTCGCCGACCAGTTCGGCGACCATGCGGGCGAAGCGCGGATCCGGGCCGGGGGTGGCGGCGCGGGCGAAGGCCATACCGAGTTCGGCGGCCTTCTCGGCGGCCTCGTTGTCCAGGTCCCAGACGACCTCGAGGTGATCGGAGACGAATCCCACCGGGCAGACCACGACGGCATCGACCCCCTTGCCGGACAGCGCTTCCAGATGGTCGACGATGTCGGGTTCCAGCCACGGCACCTGCGGCGGTCCGGAGCGCGACTGCCACACCACGTCGAAGTCGTCGAAACCCGTTGCCGCCGCGCACAATCGGGCCGCCTCGGCGACCTGCCGGCTGTAGAGGTGGCCGCCGTCGGCGGGCGGTCCGGCCGCGATGTCGGCGGCGACCGGAATCGAATGGGCGGTGAACACCAGCCGGGCCCGGTCACGCGATTCGGCCGGAAGCCGGCCCACCGCCGCGCGCACGGCGTCGGCGAAGGAGTCGATCAGCAGCGGATGATCGAAGTACTGCCGGATCTTGGTCAATTCCGGCGCCCCGTCGACGGCCGCACGAGCACGCTCGATGTCCTCGTCGTACTGGCGGCACCCCGAGTAGCCGCCCCACGCCGAGGTCGGGAACACCAGCGCGTGGCCGATGCCGTCGGCGCGCATGGTCGCGACGGTCTCCTCGACCATCGGATGCCAGTTGCGATTGCCGAAGTACACCGGCAGATCCACCGCGCGCGCGGCGAATTCGGCCTCGATCGCGGCGATCAGCTCGCGGTTGAGCGCGTTGATCGGCGAGACACCACCGAAGTGCAGGTAGTGCTGGGCCACCTCGTCGAGGCGTTCCCGCGGTACGCCCCGGCCGCGGGTGACGTTCTCCAGGAACGGCATCACGTCCTCGGGGCGTTCGGGACCGCCGAAGGACAGCAGGAGCAGTGCGTCGACGGTCCCGGTCACGGCTGATTACCTCCAGGCTCTCAGTTGGCCGTCCAGTTTTCCGGGAACCAGGTGTTGTGGCTGGCGCCGCCGTCGACGTAGATGATCGAACCGGTGGTGCCGGGCAGCCAATCCGAGAGCAGCGTGACGATCGACTTGGCGACCACGGTCGGGTCGTCGACGTCCCAGCCGATCGGCGAGGCGCCGTCCCAGTAGGTGTTGAGCATGTTCAGCTGCTTGGCGTCATCGGTGGCCGTGCCGGCGATCGCCTTCGCGGCGAGGGTCTTGATCGGACCCGCGGCGATCAGGTTGGACCGAACGCGCTTGGCCTCGCCCACCTCTCGTGCCACATAGCGGTTCACCGACTCCAGCGCGGCCTTGGCCACACCCATCCAGTTGTAGTACGGCATCGCCGTGCGCGGGTCGAAGTCCATACCCACGATCGAGCCACCCTCGTTCATCGCGGGCAGCACCGCGCGCGCCAGCGAGGCGTAGCTCCACGCGGAGATCTCGAAGGCCTTGGCGGCGTCGGCGCCCGGGCCGTCGAGGAACGGCAGCGCGTCGGGGCCCATCAGAGTGCGCGGGGCGAAGGCGATGGAGTGCAGAACGCCGTCGATGCCCTCGGGCGCGAGTTCGCGCACCTTGTCGGCGAGACCGGCGAGATCCTCCTCGCTCGTGACGTCGAGGCCGATCGCGGGCGCGATTTCCTGGGGCAGGCGCTTGGCGATGCGGTCGATCAGGCGCAGCCGCTCGGGGATACCGGTGATGATCACCTTCGCGCCCTGCTCCTGGGCCACCTTGGCCGCGTGGAAGGCGATCGACGAATCGGTGATGATGCCGGTGATCAGGACGGTTTTACCGTCCAGGATTCCGCTCATGGGTGGTGAATTCTCCTCGGGGAAACTCGGATGGGAAGTCGACGGGCTCGGGCCGCCGGCTCAGTGGCCCATGCCCATGCCGCCGTCGACCGGCAGGATCGCACCACTGATGTAGGAGGCGTCGTCGGAGGCCAGGAAGCTGATCGCCGCGGCGACCTCCTCGGGCAGGCCGATGCGGCCCGCGGGGATCGCCTTCAGCGCCATCTCGCGCATGTCTTCCGTCATGTCCTGACGGGTCATGTCGGTGTCGATCAGGCCGGGCGCCACCACGTTGGCGGTGATGTTGCGTGAGCCGATCTCGCGGGTGATCGCGCGCGCCATGCCGACCAGGCCGGCCTTGGCGGCGGCGTAGTTCACCTGACCGGGAACACCCGTCTGGCCCACGACCGAACCCAGGAAGATGATGCGCCCGAAGCGGGCCCGCAGCATCGCCCGGTTCGCGCGCTTGGCGCAGCGCCACGCACCGGTCAGGTTGGCGTCGATGACCCGGGTGAACTGCTCCTCGCTCATCCGCATGAGCAGGGTGTTGTCCACGATGCCGGCGTTGGCCACCAGCACCTCGACCGCGCCCTGCTTGGCCTCGACCTCACTGAAGGCCGAATCGATCGAATCCGAGTCCGTCACATCGCATTTCACGCCCAGAAGACCTTCCGGCGCGCCCGATCCACGATGGGTGACGGCAACCTTGTGCCCGTCGGCGGCCAGCCGCTGGGCCACCGCGAGACCGATACCGCGGTTGCCACCGGTCACCAGGACCGATCGGGAAGTGAAGTTCGACATGAATGTCAACCTATCTGTTCGAGTTCGACTGTCGTGGCCGGGTTGCGCGGTACCCGTTATGGCAGGCGTTGACGATAGACCAAACCGCCCACGACACCCGCAGCGGTCAGCAGCAGGCCCAGCAGCAGCCACGGCCGGGAGGCGTCACCCATCTGCATCTCGTAGCCGATCTGCTTGTCCAGGGTGTCGTAGACGGCGCTGAGTTCTTCCAGCGTGGAGGCGGTGTAGAAGTCGCCGCCGGAGATCTTGGCGATCTCGCGCAAGGAGTCGTCGTCGACCGGTACCCGGACGCGCTGGGAGCCCTTGCCGTCCTGATCCGGGATCTCGACCGACCCCCAGGTGGTGCCGAAGGAGATGGTCGACACCGGGACGCCCTTCTGCTTGGCGACCCGTGCCGCGACGAAGCCGTGGCGAGGGTTGTCGACGTCCTTGTCGTCGGGCACGGTCTGCTTGCCGTCGGACATCAGCACGATCCGCGCGGGGGGCGGCGTCTGCGCCCCGCCCAGCACCGAGGCGAGCGTGTCGATGGCCTGCAGGGCGCTGAAGATGCCCTCACCGGTGGCGGTGCGTTCGGCGAGCTTCATATTGTTGATCGCCGCCTTCATCGCCTCCCGGTTGGTCGTCGGCGAGACCTGCACCGACGCGGTACCGGCGAAGGTCACCAAGCCCAGGTTGATGCCCGGGGTGAGACCGTCCACGAAATCCGTCGCCGCCTTCTTCGCGACCTGGATCCGGGACGGCGGCACATCGGTGGCCTCCATCGACAACGACACGTCGATCACCAGCATGACCGTGGCCCGGTTGCGCGGCACCTTCTTGGCCGCCTGGGGACCCGCCGCGGCGACCGTCAGCAGGGCCAGGCCCACCAGCATCAGTGCCACCGGCGCGTGCCGCCAGTTGCTGGGACGCTTGGGCGCCACCTTCTCGAGGGTCTCCATGTTGGAGAACCGCAGCATGTGCCGTTTGCGCCGCCGCTGGACCAGCACGTAGAGCAGCGCGATCGCGGCGACGACGATGAGGAATATCAGCCAGATCGCGGACGTGAAATGCGAAATACTCACTGTCGGGGCACCCGCCCGGTCGGGGCGCCGAAGGTGTGGCGCCGAGTGGACACGAAACGGACCACGTCGGCGATCCAGTCACGATCGGTCCGCAGCGTCATCACCGGCGCGCCGCAACTGCGCAGCGCCGCCTCGACCTGTTCGCGATGCTGCTGGGCAGCACGGCCGAAGTCGGCGCGCAGGGTGGGAGTGACGGTGAATTCGCGGGTGCGGCCGGTTTCGGGATCGTGGAGCACCACGTCGCCGACGTCGGGCAGATCCAGATCCAGCGGATCGAGGATCTCCACACCGAGCAGATCGTGACGGCCGGAGATCGCGCGCAGCGAACGCTGCCAGTCGATCTCGCCGAGGAAGTCCGAAATAACAACGGCCAGACCGCGTTTGCGCTGCGGCCGGCGCAACGACTCGATGGCGCCGCGCAGATCGCCGCGCACGCCGTCGCTCGCATGGGGGGTGGTGGCGATGCTGCGCAGCAGCGACTGGGCGTGCACCCGTCCGGTGCGGGCCGGAATGCGATACAGCCGTTCGCCGTTGGCGACGACCGCGCCGATCCGGTTACCGCCGCCACTGGTCAGATGCGTCACCGCGGCGGCAGCCGCGACCACCAGATCGCGCTTCTGGCACAGCGCGGTGCCGAAGTCCAGACTGGCCGACAGGTCGACCACGAGCCAGGTCTCGAGCTCCCGGTCGGCGATCATCTGCCGCACGTGCGGATGGGTCGTACGCGCGGTGACCGACCAATCCATCTGGCGCACATCGTCGCCCGGCTGATACATCCGCGCGTCCCCGGGCTCGGAGCCGGGGCCGGGGATCAGCCCGAGATGATCGCCGTGCAGGACGCCGTCGAGGCGGCGGCGCACCGTCAGCTCGAGGGTTTTCAGCGCCGCCGACAATCGCGGATCACGCAGATCTCCGGACCGGAACGACGGCGGCGCACTGTCGTGATGGGCGGGGAGGTGAGCTGAGTTCGTCACTGGCGCAACCGAATCCGATGCCCCGCTCACTGGCGCTGCGGCTGCCCGGCGCCCTGACCGTTCTGCGGCTGACCGGCCGGATGCGGGGCGATGGGCTGCGGCGCGGCAGCCTGCGGGCCCGGGGCCGGCATCGGCGCCGGACCGCCGGGGGCGGGTGCGTTGGCCTGGGTGGCGACCTGCGGCAGCCCGACGGTCTGCAGGACCCGGCGGATCACGTCGTCGGGGCTCACCTCGTCGGCCAGCGCGTCGTAGGACAGCACGAGGCGGTGGCGCAGCACATCCGGAACCACCTCGACCACGTCCTGCGGCACCACGTAATCGCGGCCGCGGATCAGCGCGACCGCGCGGGCGGCGGCGATGATGCCGAGGCTGGCACGTGGCGAGGCGCCGTAGGCGATCCAGCCCGCGACGTCCTCGAGCCCGAATTCGGCCGGCTTGCGGGTCGCGGCGATGACGCGCACGACGTAGTCGACCAGGGCGTGGTGGACGAAGGTGTTGGCGGCCAGCTTCTGCAGCCGGATCAGTTCGGCAGGCTCCAGGATCTGCTTGGGTTCCGGCGGGGTCACACCCATCCGGTAGATGATCTCGCGCTCCTCCTCGACCGTCGGATAGTCGACGACGACCTTGAACAGGAAGCGGTCGCGCTGCGCCTCGGGCAGCGGGTACACACCCTCGCTCTCGATCGGGTTCTGGGTCGCCATGACCAGGAACGGATCGGGCATGGGGTAGGTCTTGCCGCCGATCGACACGTGCCGCTCGGCCATGACCTCGAGCAGCGCCGACTGCACCTTCGCGGGCGCGCGGTTGATCTCGTCGGCGAGGACGAAGTTGGCGACCACCGGACCGAGTTCGGTATCGAACTCCTCGCGGCCCTGCCGGTAGATGCGGGTACCGATGAGATCGGTGGGCACCAGGTCGGGGGTGAACTGCACGCGCGAGAAGCTGCCGCCGACCACCTTCGCGAAGGTCTCCACCGCCAGCGTCTTGGCGATACCGGGCACACCCTCGAGCAGCACGTGCCCGCGAGCCAGAACGCCGACGAGCAGCCGCTCGACCAACCGGTCCTGACCGACGATGACCCGTTTGACTTCGTAGATCGCCTTCTCCAGGGTCGCGACGTCACGCTCCAAAGTGCCCGAGGCGGCCTCCGCCTGCTTCACCGCACTCCCAGCGCTCACATCGTCCGTCGAAGTCACCAAACTCCCCGCTTTCGCTTCGGTCTCCATGCGTGCCGCCCCAACTATTCCAGGTATCGGGCAAGATTGCCGCAACTGGGCTCGCACAATGTCGCGGGCCAGGCCTCCCGGGCGGATCGGAAGGCACTCGACGGTGTCCGGAATGCACCGATTCCGAATTGCCGTGTCGCAGCCGGTCGCCGTGACGCGATCAGCCCACCGCGGCCAGGTATTCGGCGTAGAACAGGGCCAGCCCGATCGCGGCCGCCATGCCCGCGAGCAGCCAGAATCGGATGATCACCGTGGTTTCGGGCCAGCCGCCGAGTTCGAAATGGTGATGGAACGGCGCCATCTTGAACAACCGGTTGCGGGTGGTGCGGAAAACCGCGATCTGCAACGCCACGGACAGAATTTCGGCGAAGAACAACGCGCCCACGACGACCATCAGCAATTCGGTGCGGGTGGTGATCGAGATTCCGGCCAGTAGCCCGCCCAGGGCCAGCGACCCGGTATCGCCCATGAAGATCTTGGCCGGATTGGCATTCCACCACAGGAAACCGATACAGGCGGCGCCACCGGCCGCGCACACCACGGCCAGATCCAGCGGGTCACGCACGCTGTAACAGCCCGGAAGGGCATGGGCGGCACAGGAATTGGTGTACTGCCAGAAGGTGACGATGATGTAGGCGCCGAGTGCGAAACCCATCGATCCCGCGGCCAGCCCGTCGAGCCCGTCGGTGATGTTCACCGCGTTGGACCAGGCGACGACCACGAAGCACACCGCCAGCAGGAAGATCACCAGCGGGAAGGCCACCGTGGGCCAGTCGCGCACGTACGACACCTGCCGGCTGGCCGGGGTGAGCCCGGTACCGCCGGGAAAGCGCAGCGCGAGGATTCCGAACACCACGGCGGAGCCGATCTGGCCGATGTACTTGCCCGTCGCGGTCAGGCCCAGATTGCGGTGCTTGCGGATCTTGATGAAATCGTCGAGGAACCCCACGAACCCGAGCGCGGTGGCCAGGCCGAGCACCAGCAGCCCGGAGGCCGAGGGCCCGTCGGCGTCGTAGCGCAGGCCGATCAGATGCGAGCCCAGATAACCGGCCCACAGCCCGGCCACGATGGCGATGCCCCCCATGGTGGGAGTGCCCCGTTTGGCCTGGTGACTCTGCGGTCCCTCGACGCGGATCTGCTGGCCGAGATTCCGGCGTGCGAACAACCTGATCAGCAACGGCGTCACGGTGATCGAGACCGCGAGTGCGATCGCCGCCGAGAACAGGATCTGCCTCATCAATACCCCAACTACTGCCGAACTCTCGGCTCGTGCCGAACGGACCGGCACGATATGTGCCGATTCGCATGGTAGCCAAGATCATTCGGAGGTGCGTCAGGTGATCAGGCGAACGGCGTACGGCATGATGCCGCCCTCACGCACCGGCGAAATCTTCACCACGTCACCGGATTCGGGCGCCTCGATCATTTTCCCGTCGCCCAGGTACAGCGCGACGTGCTCACTGCCGTTGGCTCCCCAGAACAGCATGTCCCCGCGCTCGCGCTGAGCGACCTTGACCCGGGTGCCCATCGTGTACTGGTAACCGCTGTAGTGCGGCAGGGAGATGCCGACACCTGCGAAGGCGTAGATCATCAGACCCGAGCAGTCGAATCCCACCTTGTTGTAGTCGCCGTAGGAATCGGCCACACCGCCGTCGTGGATGCCCTTGGTGGGGCCGTCCTCGTCGCCGCCGCCCCAGGCGTAGGTGACGCCCAGTTGCGACATCGCGCGGTCGACGACCGTCTCGATCAGTTCGGAGCGGCCGCCGCTGGGCCGGCTGGGGGTCGACATCGACCGGCGTGGCGGCGGTGCGTTGTCCAGCTGGGTATGCGGCCGCTTGCCCGCGCCGAGCTCGGCGGCGCGGTCCCGCGCGGCCTGATCGGCCGCGGAGCGTGCGGCGGCGGCGGTCGCGGCGGCTTGGGCGGCGGCGACTTCGGCCCGGCGCTGACGATCCCAGGCCAGGTAGGCCTCGCGCTGGCCCTGCAGGCCGGTCACGGTGGCCCGGGCCTGGTCGAGCTGCTGCTGGGCCGAATCGCGCTGGGCCATCAGGGCGTCGCGCTTCTGCGCCTGTTCGTCGAGAGCGGCCTTGGCGGCGGCGACCGCGGCCTGCGCCTGCTGTCGTTTCCGATCGGCCTCCGCCGCGGCCGTGTCGGCGGCCTTCTTGGCCTGACGGGCGGCGGAATCCTTGTTGGCCTGCTCGACCTGCGCGCGGCGCAGGCCGTCGATGGCGGCCTGCTGATTCTTCGACGCCATGCCGAGCAGATCGGCGCGGTCGAGCGCGGCGGCCGGATCGGAGCCGGCGAGATAATTCACCATCGACGTCGAGCCCGGGTGGGTGTAGGCGTCGACCGCGAATTCGTCGAATCTTCCCTGCGCCTGGTCGAGCTGGGTTCCGGCGGTCTGCAGATCGCGCTGGGTGACGGCGACCGTGGCCGCGGCCGCGTCGGCGGCGTCGCGGGCGTTCTGCAGATCGACCAGCGCCTTGTTCACGGCTTCCCGCTTGCCGGCGACCTCGGTGTCGAGCTGGGCGAGCTGCTGGTCGGCGGTGGCGACCTGATTGATCAATCCGCTGACCTGATTGACCCCCGCATCGACCTGCGCGCCCGCCGCGGCGATATCGCCGTCACTCGGATTCGGAGGGGGCGGGGGCACCGCGGCCACCAGCGGAGCCGTCACCGTCAGCGCGATCCCACATAAGAGCAATCCCACAGCGACCTTCGCGGCACCCCCGGACCGCCTCGGCGATATTCGCATCACACCTCCCTGATCCCGCTGCGGCTCCCGGCGAGCACCAGATTCGCCAGGACTGCGCTGGGCGACCGATCGAGGCGTCGCCGCACGAGCACCAACGGTCCATCTGCCCTCGAGGGACGCTGGAGGCCCATGTGACACTTCTTCCCCAAGAGTGTCACCTCGAAACCGTACGACACTTCCTTCACAGAGGAAACATCGGACGACAAATCACAGAGGAGTAATTTCTGGTTTGCTAAAAATTTGCTAACTGTAAATAGGGGTTTCGGGGGGAAATCGAACCGGTCGTTCAGTATCGTCCCGCGAATCGAGACGTATCCCTCGAATCGGGCATCCCGCCGAGGTGGCAGCTAGCTTCCGGCGACCGCCCCGGCTCGCCCGCGACACGCCGCGCACGGCCTCCGGAGGCGCCTACCGGGACGCAACCGGGGGGTTCGGCGCCGCATCATCGGCCGCCACCGCGGCCCGCTCACGCGCCGCACGCCGGGACTTCAGGTAGTACAGCCCGCCGATGGTCAGCACGGTGCCCGCCAGCACGACCCCCGTGATCGCCGTCCACGACACCTTTTCCGGCGTCTCGAGCCGGTCGACGAAGATCTGCGCCGCCGTGGCGGTGTGCCCGCCCTGGTACTTGGCCTTGTCCTCGGCCCACTCCAGCCGCGCGCGGTTGATGGAATCGCTGTAGGTGCCGATCCAGTCGTCGCTGAACACCACGACCGTGCCGTGCTCGGTCTTGCCGAGGGTGGTCGCCAGGTCACGCAGATCCGAATCGCGGCCCGGATTCCCCTTCACGACCACGATGTTCAGCTCGATGCCGTGGGCGCGGGCCTGATCCGCGATCTCGGCGAGCTTGTCCTGATCCTTGGACGCGGGCGCGGCTACGTGGTTGTCGGCCAGATCCAGCACGATGGCGTCGACGTCGGTATCCGGCGGTAGCTCCGCGGCCATGGGGGTGAAAACCGAGGCATACGAGACGGTCATCTTCCATCCGGTCTTGTCGAGCCGCCGACTCCAGCGACGGGCGTCCAACACATTCACGTGATCAACACACACCTGGCCGGCACACCGGAGGCGACGACTCCGGCGGGGCCTTCGAGCACAGTACGCGACGGGGGCATCATGGATGGCGGCACGCCGCGCCGTATGTGCCCCGCACGCTTCATAGGACAAGCGTACTGTTAGAGTTCGGAAGTACGAGGCGCGCAGCCCGAAACGCGTCCTCGACGACAGCCGCCGGCGCAGCCCCGCCGGTGGCCACCCCACGGGGCCCGCACGCGCCCCGATCGGAACACCGACGAGTGGAGCTGAACGTATGACAAGTATCGATACATTCGGCGCCAAGGGCACCCTCGAGGTCGGAAGCAACTCCTACGAGATCTTCCGCCTCTCGGCCGTGCCCGGCACCGAGAAGCTGCCCTACGCCCTGAAGGTCCTGGCGGAGAACCTGCTCCGCACCGAGGACGGCGCCAACATCACCGCCGACCACATCCGCGCCATCGCCAACTGGGATCCGTCGGCGGAGCCGAGTATCGAGATCCAGTTCACCCCCGCCCGCGTGATCATGCAGGACTTCACCGGCGTGCCGTGTGTGGTCGACCTGGCCACCATGCGTGAGGCCGTCAGCGCCTTGGGCGGCGACCCGAACAAGGTCAACCCGCTCTCCCCCGCCGACATGGTCATCGACCACTCGGTGATCCTCGACGTCTTCGGCCGCGCCGACGCCCTCGAGCGCAACGTCGACCTCGAATACCAGCGCAACGGTGAGCGCTACCAGTTCCTGCGCTGGGGCCAGGGCGCGTTCGACGACTTCAAGGTCGTCCCCCCGGGCACCGGCATCGTGCACCAGGTCAACATCGAGTACCTGGCCCCGACAGTCATGGTCCGCAACGGCCAGGCCTACCCGGACACCTGCGTCGGCACCGACTCGCACACCACGATGGTCAACGGCCTGGGCGTGCTGGGCTGGGGCGTCGGCGGTATCGAGGCCGAGGCCGCGATGCTCGGCCAGCCGGTCTCCATGCTCATCCCGCGGGTCGTCGGCTTCAAGCTCACCGGTGAGATCCAGCCCGGCGTCACCGCCACCGACGTCGTGCTCACGGTCACCGACATGCTGCGCAAGCACGGTGTGGTCGGCAAGTTCGTCGAGTTCTACGGCGCCGGTGTGGCCGAGGTGCCGCTGGCCAACCGCGCCACCCTGGGCAACATGAGCCCCGAATTCGGCTCCACCGCGGCGATCTTCCCGATCGACGAGGAGACCATCAACTACCTGCGTCTGACCGGCCGCTCGGACGAGCAGCTGGCCCTGGTCGAGGCCTACGCCAAGGAACAGGGCATGTGGCACGACGCCGCGCACGAGCCCGCCTACTCGGAGTACCTCGAGCTCGACCTGAGCACCGTGGTCCCCTCGATCGCCGGTCCGAAGCGCCCGCAGGACCGCATCCTGCTCAGCGAGTCGAAGGCGGCGTTCCGCTCCGACATCACCGATTACGTCACCGGTGACTACAACGGGCTCGACGAGGGCGTCGAGGAGACCTTCCCCGCCTCGGACCCGGTCTCGGTCTCGGCCGGCGCCGCCAACGAGAGCTACGCACCCGCCCATTCGGCGGCCAACGGCGCGAAGGGCCGGCCGTCCAAGCCGGTCAAGGTGGTCTCCGAGGATCGCGGCGAGTTCATCCTCGATCACGGCGCGGTCGTGGTCGCGGGTATCACCTCCTGCACCAACACCTCCAACCCGTCGGTCATGATCGGCGCTGCGCTGCTGGCTCGCAACGCGGTGGAGAAGGGCCTGTCCAGCAAGCCGTGGGTCAAGACCAACATGGCTCCGGGTTCGCAGGTCGTCTCCGACTACTACGAGAAGGCCGGTCTGTGGCCCTACCTGGAGAAGCTGGGCTTCTACCTGGGTGGTTACGGCTGCACCACCTGCATCGGCAACACCGGCCCGCTGCCGGAGGAGATCTCCAAGGCCGTCAACGACAACGATCTGTCGGTGACCGCGGTGCTGTCCGGTAACCGCAACTTCGAGGGCCGCATCTCCCCCGACGTGAAGATGAACTACCTGGCCTCGCCGCCGCTGGTCATCGCCTACGCGCTCGCGGGCACGATGGACTTCGACTTCGAGAAGGACGCGCTGGGTCAGGACACCGCGGGCAACGACGTGTTCCTGCGCGACATCTGGCCCTCGGCCCAGGAGATCGACGACACCATCAAGTCGGCGATCAGCCAGGACATGTTCCGCAAGTCCTACGCCGACGTGTTCAAGGGTGACGAGCGCTGGCAGAACCTCGAGACCCCGTCCGGTGACACCTTCGCCTGGGACGAGAACTCCACCTACGTCCGCAAGGCGCCGTACTTCGACGGGATGGAACTCGAGCCGGCCCCGGTCGAGGACATCAAGGGCGCCCGCGTGCTGGCCCTGCTGGGTGATTCGGTCACCACCGACCACATCTCCCCGGCCGGTCCGATCAAGCCGGGCACCCCGGCCGCGCAGTACCTCGACGCGCACGGCGTCGAGCGCAAGGACTACAACTCCCTGGGCTCGCGCCGCGGCAACCACGAGGTCATGATCCGCGGTACCTTCGCCAACATCCGGCTGCGCAACCAGCTGCTCGACGACGTCTCGGGTGGCTACACCCGCGACTTCACCCAGGAGGGCGGCCCGCAGGCGTTCATCTACGACGCCTCGCAGAACTACCAGAAGGCCGGCATTCCGCTGGTCGTGCTGGGCGGTAAGGAGTACGGCTCCGGTTCCTCGCGCGACTGGGCGGCCAAGGGCACGCGCCTGCTGGGCGTCAAGGCCGTCATCACCGAGTCGTTCGAGCGCATCCACCGGTCGAACCTGATCGGCATGGGCGTGATCCCGCTGCAGTTCCCCGCGGGCGAGTCGGCCGCGTCGCTGGGCCTGGACGGCACCGAGGTGTTCGACATCGAGGGCATCACCAAGCTCAACGAGGGCGTCACGCCGAAGACCCTGAAGGTCACCGCGACCAAGGAGAACGGCGAGAAGGTCACCTTCGACGCGGTCGTGCGCATCGACACCCCCGGTGAGGCCGACTACTACCGCAACGGCGGCATCCTGCAGTTCGTGCTGCGCAACATGATTCGCGGCTGATATCCCGCACCCGCGGCGCGTCGTGCCGCGCCCGGCGTCCGTTCGGCTCGCCGGGCCGGCACGAATATCGTTGCGCCGCCGCAGGATCTACGCGTCCATGCTCGTACTGTGAGAACCCCCGCGCCGGATCGTCCCGGCGCGGGGGTCCGCGCATTCCCCGCTGGAGGAGCCCATGCCCAAGGTCAGTGACGATCACCTCGCCGCCCGGCGCAGCCAGATTCTGGACGGGGCGCGGCGGTGTTTCGCCGAATTCGGGTACGAGGGTGCGACCGTCCGCCGCCTGGAAGAGGCGATCGGGCTGTCCCGTGGCGCGATCTTCCATCATTTCCGGGACAAGGACGCCCTGTTTCTCGCCTTGGCCCAGGAGGATGCCGAACGGATGGCCGAGGTCGCGGCCAACGAGGGCATCGTGCAGGTCATGCGGGAGATGCTCGACAATCCCGCGCAGTACAACTGGCTGGGCACCCGCCTCGAGATCGCCCGGCGCCTGCGCACCGATCCCGAATTCGCCGCCGGCTGGACCCAGCGTTCGGCCGAGCTGACCGCGGCCACACTGGCCCGCCTGGAACGCCGCAAGGCGGCCGGCGCGCTGCGCGACGACGTCCCCACCGACGTGCTGCTGGGCTATCTCGATCTCGTCCTCGACGGCCTCATCGCCCGCATTGCCTCCGGCCACGTCAACGAAAACCTCACGGCCGTACTCGATCTCGTGGAGGCGTCGGTCCGCCGCCGGGACTGAACCGGCCGCGACATCCGCCCGTGCCCGCGCCGGCTTCGTCGTACCATGTGCTGATGATCATGGGGCGGGGACGATGGTACGGAGTGCTCAGCGGTGCGAGGCGCACCTCATCGCGGCACGCGGCGGCGGTGCTGTCGATCGCCGTGCTCGTCGCGGCGTGCGGCGGCGGCGCCGCACCCCAGGATCCGTATCTCTGGCTCGAGGAACTCGACAGCCCGCGCGTGCAGGCGTGGGTCGGCGAACAGAATCGCCGGACCCTCGACGTGCTCGAACACGATCCGCGCTACGCCGACAATCTCGCGCAGGCGACGGCACTGGCGAAGACGCCCGATCGCATCCCGATGCCACGTTTCGAGGACGGCACCGTCGAGAACTTCTGGCAGGACGGCGACCACAAACGCGGCATCTGGCGCGAGACGACGACCGCCGAGTACGAAGCACCGCAACCGGCGTGGACCACACTGCTCGACCTCGACGAGCTATCGCGGGCCGAGGGGAAGAACTGGGTCTGGCGCGGCGCCGACTGTGATCCGGTCACCCATCGCCGATGCCTGATCAGTTTGTCCGACGGCGGCGAGGACGCCGTCTCGGTCCGCGAATTCGACCGGGACACACGGCAGTTCGTGCCGGACGGCTTCGCGGTACCGCGCGGCAAGGTGGATCTCACGTTCAGCGACGAGAATACGGTGCTGATCGCGCGGGAATGGCGGCCGGGCGAGACGACGGCCTCCGGATACCCGTATATCGTCCGGCAGTGGCGCCGCGGCCAACCCCTCGACGCCGCAACCGAAATCGCGCGTGGTGACCGGACCGATCAGCTGTCGACCACACCGGTCGTCCTGGACAACGGCGCCGGCCGGCGGCTCGATTTCGTCGTACGCGGCCGGACCTTCTTCGAACACGACATCGAACTGCTCACCGCGACCGGTCCGGTACCGACCACGCTCCCGGCGAAGTCGGACCTCGCGGGTTTCATCGGCAATCACATCCTGGTGTCGCTGCAACAGGACTGGGCGGTCGGCGCGACGACCTATCGGCCGGGCGCGCTGGTATCGGTGGATGCCGACCAGCTGATCACCGATCCGGCCCATCCGCAGGTGACACCGGTCTATGTTCCGGGGCCGTCGGAGAGCCTGAGTGGTGTGCAGACCACTCGCGACCACGCGGTGGTCACCTCACTGAACGACGTGCGCGGTCGCGCCACCGTCTACACGCCGCGCCCGGACGGGACCTGGTCGCCGACTCCGGTGCCGTTGCCGGACAACGCGACCGTCGACACCGTCACCGCCGATCCGGCGGGCGATCGCGCCTATCTGTCGGTGACCTCGTTCCTCGTTCCGACCACACTGTGGAGTGTGGACACCGCCGCGGGCACGGCCCGGCAGGTGAAAAGCACACCGCCGCAGTTCGATTCGTCCCGCTACGTGGTCGAACAGCGGAAGGCGATCTCGGCCGACGGCACGGCCGTGCCGTATTTCGTGGTCCACGCCGCCGATATGGCGTTCGACGGCTCGAACCCCACCCTGATGTACGCCTACGGCGGTTTCGGAATGTCGCAGACACCGTCGTATCAGGGCTTGCTCGGCCGGCTCTGGCTCGATCACGGCGGCGTCTACGTTCTGGCGAACATCCGCGGCGGCGGCGAATTCGGTCCCGCCTGGCACGAGGCCGCGCGCACCACCGGCCGGCAGCGGGCGTTCGACGATTTCGCCGCCGTCGGCAAGGATCTGGTGGCCCGCGGCGTGACCAGCGCACGGCGGCTCGGCATCCAGGGCGGCTCCAACGGCGGGCTGCTCATGGGTGTCGAATTCGTCCAGCATCCGGAGATGTGGAACGCCGTCGACATCCAGGTACCGCTGCTGGACATGATGCGCTACGAGAAGATCGCCGCCGGCGCCTCCTGGGTGGACGAGTACGGCAGCGTCGACGATCCCACCCAGCGGGCATTTCTCGAATCCATCTCCCCGTACGGGAACGTGCGACGCGGCGCGCATTATCCGGAACCGTTCGTCTGGACCACGACCAAGGACGACCGGGTGGGCCCGCAGCACGCCCGGAAATTCGCCGTGCGGCTGGCCGAGTTCGGCGACCCGTATCTGTTCTACGAGGCGGGCGAGGGCGGTCACGGCGCGGGCGCCGATCGTGAGGAGCAGGCCCGCACCAGCGCGCTCGAGTACACGTATCTGATGCGGCGGCTCATGTAGCCGCCGCCGGACGGTGACCGATCCCACGCCCGGTCCGGAAATACCGGGAACATCGCACCCGTTCGCCTCGGATATGACCTTCTCCGTGCCCGTCACCGTCCGCGGTTACGAACTCGACGTCAACGGCCATCTCAACCAGGCCGTGTACCACCAATACGCCGAGCACGCCCGGTGGGAGGTGCTGCGCGCGGCCGGACTGGTCCCGGACAAGATGCGGCTGTCCGGGCTCGGCCCGGTGGTCCTGGAATCCACCGTCAAGTATCGGCGGGAACTGCATCTGGGCGACGAGATCACCGTGACCTGCGCATGCCGCTGGGGAGAGGGCAAGGCGTTCTGGATGGACCAGCAGATTCGCAAATTGGACGGGACCGTCTCCGCGGAATTCGCCGTCGTGCTGGGGCTGATGGATCTGGACGCGCGCAAACTCGTGTCGAATCCGGGTAAACGCCTCCTCGAGCTCGCCGAATCCCCCGGCGTGCTCGGCCTGTGAGCCGTTGACAGCTCAACCGAATAGCTTTCGGCGATAGCGGTTTCCGCGTCCGGCGCCGGGCACGGGGTTCGCACCGGAAATATTTCGTTGCGAACCGGCCGGGCACCGTGGCGGGCTATGATCCAGATCACGCTCGACTTCCGGGGCAACTTGCGAGCAGATCGGAGTCCAGCCCATGAACGATGCCCGCCGCCAGGTACCCGAACGCACCCGGCCGCGCCCGCAACTCCGTCACCCGGCACCGCCACTGGCCGGCCGCCTGGTCGCCGAATCCCGCGACACCATCAGCGTCCGCGTCGCCGAGGGAATCTGGACTCTCGACCGTGACGACGTCCTGCAGCTGCGCGACGGATCCCCGGAGACCGACGTCGGCGCCGCGGAACGCCCCGTGCTCGTCTGGATACGGCCCGGCGCCACAGCGGATTTCACACAGCGGCGCCGCATTCAGCTCACCGAACGCCCGCTCACGCTACCGCCGCGTCCCAGCCCCGCCGTCGGTGAGGATGTGCTGGCCCGCCTGACCGACCAGTGGGCCCGGCGGCTCGACCTCGCGCCCGCCCCGGGGGCCGCCGGCGCGACGGTGAGCTACAGCCAGACTCGCAGCGGCGGTGGCAGCGACGACGGCACCGCCTGCGACAGCCTGGACTGAGGGCCGGTCGATGAGTGCCGGGTCGGCGGGTGCCGTGCTGATCGTCGCCGAGACCGGCGACCTGCACGCCGACGCGATGGCCTCGATACTGCGGAATATGTACGGACTCAACCCGATTCGCCTGGATATGCGCGATTTTCCGCGCGAATGCGGCAGTTTCCGGCTCGATCGCGCCGGGGCCGCCCGCTCGATGTCGCATATCACCGGTCTCGACGACGTGACCGCCGTGTGGTGGCGCCGTCCCCTGCCCTGCCGGGTGCCCGGCGGTTTCCTGGACGCCGACGACGATTTCCGGCAGGCCGAATGCGACGGGTTCCTGCAGGGCATGCTCTGGTCGATACCGGCGCTCTGGGTCAACGATCCCGGCGCCGACCGCACCGCCACTCGCAAGATCGTGCAACTCGACACCGCCCGGCGCAGCGGCTTCGCGATCCCGGAAACGTTGATCACCAACGATCCCGACGAGGCTCGCAGCTTCGTCGATTCCCGCGGCGGGTCGGTGATCTACAAGCGAACCGGCACCGGCCGCGCGGAATTCTCCGAAACCCGCATCGTGAGCAGCGAGGATCTCGGCCGGTTCGACACCATCCGCTCGGCGCCGACGACCTTCCAGGACTACGTCGAAGCCGAATGCGATCTGCGGGTGGTGTGGATCGACGGCGTCGAATGGGCGGTGCGGATCGACTCGCAATCCGGTGTGGGATGGGTGGATTCGCGCCTGGACACCTCGGTGGCCTTCACCCCCGCGCGGCTGCCCGCCTCGGTGAGCAAGTCGCTCACCACGCTGATGGGTGCGCTCGGACTGGTCTTCGGCGTCCTCGACATCAGGCTCGGGCTCGACGGCGAGTACTACTTCCTCGAGGTGAATCCGCAGGGGCAGTTCGCCTATCTGGAGATCAAGACGGGGCTGCCGATCTTCGCCAGTCTCGCCCAGTTCCTCGTCCACGGTGAGGCGATGGTCGCCGGCTGAGCCGGTGTCACGGCCGGTCCAGCTCGGCCAGCAGCAGCCGCGCGATCCGGTCCAGTTCGGTGCGGTCGCGCATCGACAACCCGGACAGCAGGCGCGTCTCGTTCTCGGTGTGTGCCGTCACGACCTCGTCGACGCGGGCGCGACCGGCCTCGGTCAGGGCGACCCGGACCGCGCGGCGGTCGGCGGGATCGGCGATACGTCGCACCAGTCCGGCCGATTCCAGGCGGTCCAACCGCCCGGTCATGCCGGCGCGCGACAACATCAGGGTGTCGGCCAGGACCGACGGGGTCAGTTCGAACGGCTCACCCGAACGTCGAAGTGCCGCAAGCACATCGAACTCGCCGCGCTGCAGCCCGTGCGCGGTGAACACCGCGTCGATCTCGCGCTCGGCGAGGACGTACAGGCGGCCGAGCCGACCGAGCACCGCCATCGCCGTGAGATCCAGGTCGGGGCGTTCCCGCTCCCACTGCGCCACGATCGCATCCACCGCATCGGTCTGTCGTCCAGCCATGGACACATACTATTCGACGGGATATAGTTCGGTAGCGAACTATCCGATAGCGAACTACTTGGAGATCAGATGACCACCGCACCTCGCATCCCCGCCGCCGTCGTCCAGCCCGCCGAGGCCGAGGTACGCGCGACCGACGCCGTCACCATGCGCCTGCTGCTGGATTCCGACCGCACCGGCGGTAGCGTCAGCACGCTCGAAGTCACGATGGCCCCCGGCGCCGACGGGGCGACCCCGCACTACCACACGCTGTCCGACGAGTTGTTCTATGTCGCCGAGGGCGAATTGCAGGTGCTCGCGGGCGAGCAGATCACGACCGTCGGGGCCGGCGGCGCGATCACCGTGCCGCGGTTCATGCCGCACGCCTTCGGCGCCGCCCCGGGTTCGCCGGCGCGAATCCTGATCGCACTGACCCTCGCCGTGCAGCGTTTCGGCTACTTCCGGCTGCTCGAGCGGGTCGCTTCCGGCGAGGCCACCCTCGCCGAACTCGCCGCCACCCAGGACGAATACGACAACCATTTCGTCGACGCCCCGCACTGGTGGGCCGAACGCAACGCCCACCGGGCGTGAAACTCCGCGCGCATCGGCAGCAAGCGCCGACGACCGCGGAAGCCGATCGGCCGCTTCGGGCGAGTGGGCGGGTCAGGCCTTGCTGACCGCTTTGCGCCGGTTGGCGCCACCACGGCTGCGGAGTTGCACATGCGACTCCACGAGCACGTTGTGAATGAATCCGTACGAGCGGCCGGTCTCCCGCGCCAGCGAACGAATGCTGGCGCCCGCCTCGTATTGCTTCTTGAGCTGGGTTTGCAGCCGGTCGCGCGACTTGCCCGTGACGCGCGTGCCCTTACCCAACATCGACTTCCCCTGTGCGGGCCTGTCACTCATGGCTTCCTCCGGTCGCCGTGCAGCCTCATTCCAGGCTAGACACTCGATCCGCAGTGATCAACGCCTCACTGTGATGAAACTCACCGATTCCGAGGATCTTTCGGCGTGTCTCGGCGCGTCGCCGGAAGCATTCGCCACGCTCAGGCCAGCTGAATCAGCTCCAGGTACTCCTGCGACCAATGGTCCTCGGTGCCGTCGGGCAGCATGATGACCCGTTCCGGGTTCAGCGCCTCGGCCGCGCCCGGGTCGTGGGTGACCAGCACGACGGCACCCGCGTAGCTGCGCAGCGCGTCGAGGACCTGTTCACGCGAGACCGGATCGAGGTTGTTGGTCGGCTCGTCGAGCAGCAGCACGTTGGCCGCCGAGGACACCAGGCCGGCCAGCGCGAGCCGGGTCTTCTCACCTCCGGACAACGTGCCGGCCGGCTGGTCGAGCTGCGGGCCGGTGAACATGAACGCGCCCAGCAGCCCGCGCAGGTCCTGCTCCCCCGCATCGGGTGCGGCGTGGCGGATGTTCTCCCAGACGGTGGCGTTGTCGTCGAGGGTGTCGTGCTCCTGCGCGAAATAGCCGATGCGCAGGCCGCGGCCCGGATCGATCTGCCCGGCGGTCAGCGGCTCCACTCCCGCGAGCAGACGCAGCATGGTCGTCTTGCCCGCGCCGTTGAGGCCCAGGATCACGACCCGGCTGCCCTTGTCGATGGCCAGGTTCACGCCGGTGAAGATCTCCAGCGATCCGTAGAGCTTGGTGAGGTTGGTGGCCATCAGCGGCGTCTTGCCGCAGGGAGCGGGTTCGGGGAACTTGATGCGGGCCACCTTGTCGGCCACGCGCACGTCGTCGAGTTCGGAGAGCATCCGCTCGGCACGCTTGACCATCTGATGTGCCGCAGCGGCTTTCGTCGCCTTCGCGCCGAGTTTGGCGGCCTGCTGCTTGAGCGCGGAGGCCTTCTTCTCCGCGTTGGCGCGCTCGCGGACACGGCGCTGTTCGTCGGTGGCACGGGCGTCGAGATACTTCTTCCAGCCCATGTTGTAGATGTCGGCCTCACCGCGCACGGCGTCGAGGAACCACACCTTGTTCACCACGTCGGCGAGCAGGTCGACGTCGTGGGAAATGACGATCAGGCCACCGTCGTGGTTCTGCAGGAAACCCCGCAGCCAGGTGATGGAGTCGGCGTCGAGGTGGTTGGTGGGCTCGTCGAGCAGCAGCGTCGTATCGGATTTGCCGCCCGAGCCGTCGGACGCGGAGAACAGGATGCGCGCCAGCTCGATGCGCCGGCGCTGACCGCCCGACAACGTGCGCAGGGCCTGGCCCAGCACCCGGTCCGGCAAACCGAGGCTGTGGCAGATCCGGGCGGCCTCGCTCTCGGCGACATAGCCGCCCAGCGCCGAGAATCGTTCCTCGAGCCGGCCGTACTTGCGCACCGCCTTCTCACGTTCGGCGTCGTCGACGACCTCGGCCATCAGGGCCTGCTGCTTCTCCATATCGCGGATCAGCTTGTCGAGTCCCCGCGCCGAGAGCACGCGGTCGCGGGCCAGGACGTCGAGATTTCCCTCGCGCGGATCCTGGGGCAGATAGCCGATTTCACCCGAACGAATCACTTTGCCGGCGTAGGGTTCTCCCTCGCCGGCCAGGATGCGCAGGGTGGTGGTCTTGCCCGCGCCGTTGCGGCCGACGAGACCGATCCGATCACCGGCCTGCACCCGCAGCGCCGAACCCGGCGCGGTGAGCAGGGTGCGGATTCCGGCCCGGACCTCCAGGTCGGTCGCGGTGATCACAACAGTCTCCTAGCACGGTAAGGGGGCAAACGGTTCGATTGTGCATCCCTCGGACACACCAGAACCACCCATTTTACCGGCTCTCGACGGTCACCCGGCCACCACCCGCAGCGTGCGCAACGTCGGATCGGCCGGGTCGGGCACGTTCATCCCGTTCTCCACTCCGGACCGCAGGTAGTCCACCACCGCGGCGTCGACCAGCTCCCCGGGCACGATCACCGGGATTCCCGGTGGATACGGGGTGACCTGTTCGGCGGCGATGCGGCCGATCGCGTTCTCGAACGGCACCGTCTCCTGCGGCCCGAAGAAGGCGTCACGCGGATTCATCACCGATTCCAGCTGCAGTTCGCGCGGTGCGGGCACATGGATGTCGGCGGGGCTCGGGCCGGCACCTCGGTACTGCACCCGCCACGCGGTCATGGCGTCGATCAGCGCGTCGACGGTGTCGGTGTCGTCGGCCATCGACAGCGTGGCGAGGATCCGGCGATGGTCACTGTGCCCCATGTCGATGCGGCGATGTTCGCGCAGCCAGTCGGCGACCTCGAAACCCGTTGCGCCGGTTCCCGATACATCCATCAGCACCTGCATGCGATCGAGGTCGTGGGAGGCCTCGGTGCCGAGCAGTTCGTCCTCCATCACCGAGATGCCGGGAATGCGGTCGAGTCCGGTCCGGGCTCGTTCGGCCGTGTGCAGCGCGTCGGTGAGCAGCTTCTCACCATGCTCGACCATCTGCCGCCGCCAGCCGTCGATGGCCGCGTAGAGCAGCACATTGGGGCTCGTCGTGGTGAGCAGTTCGGCACACAGCTTCAATTTGTCGACGTCGACCAGATCGCCCTGGACGTGGAAGACCGAGCCCTGTTCGAATCCGGCGCCCATCTTGTGCACGCTGACCACGCAGACATCGGCGCCGGCATCCATCGCCCAGGTGGGCAGATCGGGGTGGAACGGCAGATGCGCGCCCCACGCCTCGTCGATGATCAGCGGCTTGCCGCGGCGATGGCAGACCTCCGCGATGGCGCAGATGTCGGCGCAGGTGCCGTACGGGCTCGGGCTCACGATCAGCGCGCCGGCCGCGTCGGGATACTTCTGCCAGGCCTGCTCGACCTGTTCCGGGGACGGCGGATGCGACAGGTGACGCTGCGCATCCCAGCGCGGCGGGACCCACCGGGGCAGCACGCCGGAGAACACCAGACCCGCGACGATGGATTTGTGGCTGTCGCGGCCCAGGATGAGGCCGCCGTCGGCGCCGCCGGCGACGGCGAGCATCGCCGCCTTCACCGACAGCGAGCTCCCGCAGGTGGAGAAGAACGCCGCGTCGGCGCCCACCGCGTCGGCCATCAAGTCCTCGGCCTCGCTCAGATAGCCGCCGCGCGAGAGCCGGTCGTCGAGACCGGGCGCGGCGAGGATGTCGGAGGCCAGCGCGCC
Organism: Nocardia africana NBRC 100379; assembly: GCF_001612635.1. Classification (GTDB taxonomy): domain Bacteria; phylum Actinomycetota; class Actinomycetes; order Mycobacteriales; family Mycobacteriaceae; genus Nocardia; species Nocardia africana. The sequence goes on from NZ_BDAV01000009.1 coordinate 534,164, forward strand.
GCCGAGCACCTCGCGCACACGCGGGTCGGCGCCCGCGCCCTGCCGATGCCCGGGCGGCGTGAAGCCGTAGCGGCCGAGTTGCCGGTATTCGGCCAATGCGTCCAGTACGGGGGCCCGTGAGTGATCCATCGGTTCGCCTCTCCTCGGTACCAACGGTGATCGCGTACCGCTCAGCGCAGGGCCGGCAGTACTTCCTTCTCGTATGCGGTGAAGAAGCCCTCCAGGTCCGGTCCGATCTGGCCGACGTAGACCTCGTCGGCGCCCGCTTCCACACACGTGCGCACCTGGTCGATGTGGCGTTGCGGGTCCGGCCCGGCGGCGAAGTGCTGCCGCGACGCCTCGCGGTCGAGCAACGACATCGCGTCCTCGAAATCGGCGGGGCGCGGCAGGGTCTGGCCCAACTGGCCGGGCAGCAGTTCGTTGGCCCAGAGCCGGTGGGCGGCATCGACGCCGGACTCCTCGTCGGCCGACCAGCTCACCTTGGTGCCCATCTGCACCGGTTTGGCGCCGCCGCCGCTGTCGCGGAACAGCCCGACCAGCTCGGCGTCGGGACTGGCCGTGCAGTAGCCGTCGCCGATGCGCGCGGCCAATTCCGTTGCCTGCGGGCCGAATCCGGACACATAGATCGGCACCGGCTGTTCCGGCAGCGTGTAGATCCGCGCCTCCTGCACGTCGTAGTGCTCGCCGCGATAGGTCACCATGTCGCCGCGGTGCAGGCGGCGGATCAGGTCGACGGCTTCGGCCAGCATCTGCAGCCGCTCCCCCGGCGGAGGCCACGGATCGCCGAAGATGTGCTCGTTGAGCGCTTCGCCGCTGCCGACGCCGAGCACGAAACGGCCGTCGAGCTGCACGGCCGCGGTGGCCGCGGCCTGGGCGATGATCGCGGGATGGATGCGCACGGTCGGACAGGTCACGGCCGTGGTGATCGGTAGCGACGTGGCCTGGGACAACGCGCCGATGGTGCCCCAGACGAAGGGACTGTGCCCCTGGGCGTCGTTCCACGGATGGAAGTGGTCGGAGATCCACAGCCGCTCGAACCCCGCTTGTTCCGCGCGCTGGGCCTGCTCGACGAGTTCTTTCGGTCCGAACTGTTCGCTGGCGAGAAAATATCCGATGGCTGCCATGTCCGGCGGTTACCCAGCAGCCGCGCCGGTATTCGACCACCCGGGCGCACCAGGTCACCGCCGGCCGTCATCGCCGACCGAATATTTTCCGGCCGAGTCCGCGAGCCGCATACCGTGCCCGGCGCCCCGGCCGGTCACAAGCGCCCCGTCGCGGACGTCGGGCACGCCGTCGACCAGCAGTGGTTCCAGGCGGGTGTGGTCGATGAACCACTCCACGTGACGCAGATGGGCGAACGAGGACACGATCGGCGCGTGCAACGCGGGCGCGCAGTGGGCGGAGATGTCCAGACCGTGCGCGGCGGCGAGTGCCGCGCATTCCACGAAGCCGCTGTAGCCGCCGCATCGGGTCACATCGAGTTGCAGGCAGTCCACCGAGCCGATCAGCGCGGCCGCGTCGTAGTGGCGGTAGACGTATTCGCCGGCGGCCACATCGCAGCGCAGCGCCGCCCGCAGCAGCGCCAGCCCGGGCGGATCGTCGCTGGTGACGGGCTCTTCGAACCAGATCACACCGTGCCGGTCGAGGTCGGCGCCCACCCGGCGGGCCAGCGCGGCGGAGTAGGCGCCGTTCGCGTCGACCATCAACCGGGCGCGGTCGCCGAGCAGCCGGTTCGCGAACGACACCCGCGCGAGGTCCCGATCGGTCCGCTCGCCACGATCCTCCCCGATCTTGATCTTGACGCATCGGCACCCGGCCGAGAGCCAGCCGTCGATCTGCTCGCCGAGTTCGTCGTCGGTGAGCGTGGTGAATCCGCCCGAGCCGTAGACCGGTGTCGCCGGTCGCACGGCGCCGAACAGCCGGCTCAGCGGCACGTCGAGCAGGCGCGCCTTCAGGTCCCACAGCGCGATGTCGACGGCGCTGAGCGCATGTGCGACGACCGCGGCGGTGCCCAGATTGCGGCAGGCGCGCTGCATCCGGATCCGGCAGTCGCCGATATCGAACGGCGAACGCCCGGCCAGCACCGGGGCGAGCACCTCACGCACGATCGCCGCGGTGACGCCGCCGCTGTAGGTCCAGCCCAGCCCGGTCTGCCCGCCCGCGCCGAGTTCGACGGTCACCGCCGTCGTCGCCTCCCATTCGAGGGTGCCGTCGGCTTCCGGCTCCGGCGTCGCGAACCGGTAGACCCCGACCCGGAGCGCCTCGTCGATCGTCGCCGCGCTCACTTCTGATCCTTCGCGGCCAGCGCCGCCGCGAGCAGTTCGACGGCGTGGCGCGGATCGGCGTCCGGTTGCAGCTGCCGGATCTGGGTCCGGCAGCTGAATCCGTCGGCGAGCACCACGGTGCCCGGATCGCGCTCGCGCACCGCCGGCATCAGCGTGTCCTCCGCGCAGGCCACCGAGACGTCGTAGTGGCCGCGTTCGAAGCCGAAATTGCCTGCCAGACCGCAACATCCGGCATCGAGAACCTCCACGTCGGCGCCGGTCGAGGACAGCAGTTCGCGGTCGGTGTCGTAATGCATGATCGCGTGGTGGTGGCAGTGCGGCTGCACCATGGCCGCGGTGTCGACGTGCGGCGGGTTCCAGTCCGGCGCGCGCTCGGCCAGCAGTTCGGCGAGTGTGTAGGTCTGTTTCGACAGCCGGTGGGCATCCTGGTCGCTGTAGAGCAGATCGGGCAGGTCGGCCCGGAACACGGCCGCGCAGCTGGGTTCGAGGACGACGATCGGTGTGCTGTCGCGCAGGTGCGGCGCCAGCACCCGCAGCGTGCGGCGCAGCACGCGTTTCGCGGTGGGCAGCTGACCGGTGGAGATCCAGGTCAGGCCGCAGCAGACGGTGCGCTCGGGCACGACCACGGAGAAGCCCGCGGCCTCCAGCACGGTCACCGCGGCTTCGGCGATTCCCGGTTCGAAATTGTTGGTGAAGGTGTCGGGCCACAGCAGCACGGTGCCGCGCTCGCCGGTGGTGGAGCTGGTGTGGTCGCGGAACGTCCGGGTGAAGCGGCTGCGGGCGAAGCGGGGCATGTCCCGCTGCCGGGCGATGCCGCCCGCGGCCGAGACCAGCCGCCGCAGGCCCGGGGTGTGCGTCACGGCGTTGGCGAGCGGAGCCATCGAGGTGCCGAGCCGGGCCCACAGCGGAATCCAGCCCATCGAATAGTGGGCCATCGGCCGGATCCGGTGTGCGTAGTGGTGGGACAGGAATTCGGCCTTGTAGGTGGCCATGTCGACATCGACCGGGCAATCGCTGCGACATCCCTTGCACGCCAGGCACAGATCGAGCGCGTCGCGGACCTCGCTGGAGCGCCAGCCGTCGGTGATCTCCTCGCCCTGCAGCATTTCGAACAGCAGCCGGGCGCGCCCGCGGGTGGAGTGCTCCTCTTCCCGCGTGGCGCGGTAGCTCGGGCACATCACCCCGCTGCTCTCGCCGCGGCATTTGCCGACGCCCACGCAGCGGCCGGCCGCCTCGCTGAACCGGTGGCCGTCGTCGGGAAAGGCGAAGTGTGTCACCGGTTCCCACGGCCGGTAGTCGCTGCCCTGACGCAGATCCGAATCCAATCGGTGCGGCTGCACGACCTTGCCGGGATTCATCCGATCGCGGGGGTCGAACAGTGCCTTCACCTCACCGAACGCACGAACCACGGTGTCGCCGAACATGATCGGCAACAGTTCGGCGCGCGACTGACCGTCGCCGTGCTCACCCGACAGTGACCCACCGTAGCTGCTCACCAGGCGCGCGGCCCGTTCGACGAAGCGCCGGTAGTGCGCGATCCCGTCGGCGGTACGCAGGTCGAACGGAATGCGGGTGTGCACACAGCCGTGACCGAAATGCCCGTAGAGCGAACTGGATTCGTAGCCGAACTCCTCCAGCAGCGCGTCGAAGTCGCGCAGGTAGTCGCCCAGCCGCTCGGGTGGGACCGCGGCATCCTCCCATCCCTCGTGTGTTTCCGGGCCGTCGGGCGGATAGGCGGTGGCGCCCAGTCCGGCCTCACGAGCCGCCCACACCTCGGCCTCGCGGTCGGGATCGTCCAGGATGGTGGAACTCGCGCCGGTGGCACGTTCGAGATCGGCGATCATCGTCTTCGCCCGCGCGTCGGCCTGCCTCTGATCGTCGCCGTCGAATTGCACCATCAGCCAGGCCTTGCCGTCGGGCAACTGCGAGATGGCCTTCGCCGCCAGATGCCGGCTGTGCTCCAGTTGGACCAGTCGATGGTCGAGGCCTTCGAGGGCGGCCGGGTCGTGCGGCAGGATGCGAGAGACCGCATCGGCGGCGTGATAGACATCGGGGAAGCCGAGGACGGCCATCGCCTTCGCGGCCGGAACCCGCACCAGCTCGATCTCGGCGCGCAACACGGTCACCAGGGTGCTTTCGCTGCCGACGAGGAACTTCGCGATATCGAATCCTCGCTCCGGCAGCAGCGCGTCGAGGTTGTACCCGGACACTCTGCGGGGAATGTCCGGATACGCGGCGCGGATGTCGTCGGCGTAGCGGTCCCGGATCTCGCGGAGCCGGCGGACCAGTTCGTCGGCCTCCGGATTCGTGCCCGGGATCGGATCTTCGGCACCCACCCAGGCGCGCAGTCCGTCGTAGGTGAGGATCTCGAGCCGGCGCACGGAGTCGACCATCTTGCCGTAGGCCTGTGCCGTGGCACCGCACGAATTGTTGCCGATCATTCCGCCGATCGTGCAGCTGACATGGGTCGACGGCTTGGGGCCGACCATCAGCCCGGACGACTTCAACTGCTCATCGAGCGGATCGAGCGCGATGCCCGGTTCGACCACCGCCGTGCGGGTTTCGGCGTCCACGCCGAGCAGCCGGTGACAGTATTTGGTCCAGTCGATCACGACCGCGGTATTGCAGCTCTGCCCGGCGAGGCTGGTGCCGCCGCCACGGGAGAGCAACGGGACGTCGTGGTCGCGGCAGATTCCCACCGCGGTCGCGGCGGCTTCCGGTGTGCGCGGAACGACCACGCCCAGCGGCAGTGCGCGATAGTTCGACGCGTCGGTGGAATAGGCGGCGCGAGTTCCCGAATCGAAACGCACCTCCCCGTCGACCGCCTCCTTCAGGGCGGTCTCGAGTGCCTGCAGCGGCCATCGGTCTCGAAGCGAGCCGCGGTGCGGGCGGGCCGCGCGATCCGCAATCGCCATTCGTGAACCCCTGTCGTGATCGGCCGGATGTGATGCGGCCGCACCTCGGCGCGAGCGGCCGGACATCGCGCGGATACCCGGTCGGCCGCAGGTCACACCCGCCGAATCGGACACCATGGCAGGCGATCCCGGCTCGAATAACAGCCCGTGGCGCGGGTACGCCGCAGATGCGACGCCCCGCCGTACCGCCTCCGGCAGCGGGCGGCAACCCGCGAGGAGAGGAGACCGAGTGAGCGCGCAATCACCCGTAGTGGTCGTCACCGGAGCCAGTGCCGGAATCGGGCGCGCCGCCGCGCGGCGCTTCGCCGCCGACGGTGCCCGCGTCGCCCTGCTCGCCCGCGGACGCGCCGGGCTGGAGGCCGCGGCGAAGGACGTCGAGCGGGCCGGTGGCGAGGCACTGCCGATCCCGGCCGACGTCGCCGACTACGACGCCGTCGAGGCCGCCGCCGAGCGCGTCGAACAGCAGTGGGGTCCGATCGACGTGTGGGTGAATTCGGCGTTCACCTCGGTCTTCGCCCCCTTCACCGAGATCGAGCCGACGGAGTATCGGCGCGTCACCGAGGTCACCTATCTCGGATCGGTGCACGGAGTGATGGTGGCGCTGGCCCGGATGCGCCCGCGTAACCGCGGCACCATCGTGCAGGTCGGATCGGCGCTCGGCGAGCGGGCGATCCCGCTGCAATCGGCCTACTGCGGCGCCAAGCACGCGGTCAACGGATTTCTCGAGGCGGTGCGGGTGGAGCTGATGCACGAGCACAGTGGCGTGCACGTGACGATCGTGCAGGCGCCTGCGGTCAACACTCCCCAATTCGCGTGGGTGCGTTCGCGTTTGCCGAAGAAGCCGCAGCCGGTGCCGCCGATCTACCAGCCCGAGGTGGTGGCCGACACCATCGCCTTCGCGGCCGAGCATCCGGAGCGCAAGCAATATTGGGTCGGCGCGAGCACGGTCGGCACCGTCGTCGCGCAGCGACTCGCGCCGGCGGTGCTGGATCGCTATCTGGCGCGCACCGGCTACGACTCGCAGCAGACCGACGCGGACGAGACCGCGCGCCCGGACAATCTGTGGCGCCCGCTCGACGACGAACACGGCCACGACTACGGCGCCCACGGTGATTTCGACGGCCGGGCCCATCGGCACAGCCCACAGGCGTGGATGTCGCGCTGTGTCGAATCGGTGGCCGGTTCCGTCGCCCGGATGGCCCGGCACTGACCGCCGGATCTACCCGCCGGCCGCGGTTTAGCCGAACCCCCGCGGGTACCCGCCCGGGGACCAGGGGCGCGCAGCGCATCCCCGCGGGCTCGACACGGAGAGGACAGGACAGATATGGCGCAACAGGTTGCTGACTACGTCGTGGCCCGGCTCAACGAGTGGGGCGTGAAAGAGGTCTTCGCCTATCCCGGCGACGGAATCAACGGTCTCGTCGCCGCTTTCGGGCGTACCGACGACCGCCCGACCTTCGTCCAGGCCCGGCACGAGGAGATGGCGGCGTTCTCGGCCACCGGCTACGCCAAGTTCAGCGGGCACGTCGGTGTGTGCATGGCGACGTCCGGCCCGGGCGCGATCCATCTGCTCAACGGCCTCTACGACGCCAAACTCGACCATGTGCCGGTGGTGGCGATCATCGGCCAGACCGCGCGCAGCGCGATGGGCGGCAGCTATCAGCAGGAGGTCGATCTGCAGAGCCTGTACAAGGACGTGGCCTCCGAATATCTCGTCGAGGTCAATGTCGCCGAACAGCTGCCGAACGCCCTCGATCGCGCGTTCCGCACGGCGTGGACCCGGCGCGCGCCCACGGCGGTGATCATCCCGGCGGATCTGCAGGAGGAGACCTACGAACCGCCGCAGCACGAATTCAAGCAGGTGCCCTCGAGCCCGCCGGCCGAGATGCATTCGGTGGTCGTGCCCGCGCGGGCGGAGATCGAGCGCGCCGCGGAGGTGATCAGCGCCGGTTCCAAGGTGGCGATCCTGGTCGGCCAGGGCGCCCGCTCGGCCGCGCGCGAGGTGACCGAACTCGCGGAGATCACCGGCGCCGGTGTCGCCAAGGCGCTGCTCGGCAAGGACGTGCTGCCCGACGATCTGCCGTTCGTCACCGGTCCGATCGGCTTGCTCGGCACGCGTCCCAGCTACGAGCTGATGCGCGACTGCGACACCCTGGTGATCGTCGGTTCCAACTTCCCCTACAGCCAGTTCCTGCCCGAGCTGGACCAGGCCCGGGCGGTGCAGATCGATATCGACGGCACCATGATCGGCATGCGGTATCCGACGGAGGTGAATCTCGTCGGTGATGCGAAAGCCACACTGGCCGAACTCGTTCCGCTGCTGAAGCCGGTGAGTGACCGCTCCTGGCGCGAGACCGTCGAGTCGAATGTGGCGCGCTGGTGGGAGACCGTCGAACGGCAGTCGACGCTGGCCGCGAAGCCGGTCAACCCGATGCGGGTGGTCTGGGAACTGTCGCAACAGATTCCGGACAACGCCATCGTCACGGCCGATTCCGGATCGTCCACCAACTGGTATGCGCGCTGCCTCAAGTTCCGCGGCACGATGCGGGGGTCGTTGTCTGGGACGCTGGCAACCATGGGCCCCGGTGTGCCGTACGCGATCGGCGCCAAGTTCGCCCACCCGGACCGGCCGGTCATCGCACTCGTCGGTGACGGCGCGATGCAGATGAACGGGCTGGCCGAACTGATCACCATCGCCCGCTACACCGAGCAGTGGAGCGACAAGCGGCTGGTGGTGTGCGTGTTCCACAACAACGACCTCAACCAGGTGACCTGGGAACTGCGCTCCATGGGCGGATCGCCGAAATTCGAGGATTCCCAATCGCTTCCGGACATTTCGTATGCCGACGCGGCGCGCTGTTTCGGACTCGCGGCGATCGAGGTCGACGACCCGGAGCAACTGGCCGGGGCCTGGGAGCGGGCCCTGTCCGCCGATCGCCCGACCGTGCTGGACGTGCGCTGTGATCCCGAGGTGCCGCCGATCCCGCCGCACGCCACCTGGGATCAGATGAAGGCGACGGCGGAGGCCGTCCTGCGCGGCGACCCGAACGCCTGGCATCTGGTCACGCAGGGCATGAAGACCAAGGCACAGGAGTTCCTGCCGGGGCGCCGCCCGGACGACGAATAGGTCACTCGCGGGCGGCATCCCAATCGGTCAGCGAATGCCTGGCTTGCCGTAGCGCACGCCGGAACTGCTCGCGGTCACCACGGGGTGCCACGGTGTCGAACAGGCCGGCCGCCACCGCCGCCACGACCGCGATGATCAGCAGAGTTGTCATAGCGGTCAGTCTGCGACGGCCGGCCACGAAGCGACAGAGCCACTGTCACATCACTGGCCCGGAAGCCGGGCATCGGCCACGCGGCCGATGCCCGGCTTCCGCTGCGCAACCGGCACGCCGGTAGGTATCATCGGCCCCCGTACCACAGATTATGGTTCGGCCCAACGCTTTTGGCTTCACGACTGGCGACGGCCGCCGCCGTCGTCGTCCACCACGACCGTTTGGAGTTGTCTTCTGTGACCACGCCGCATTCGCTGGAATCGTCGTCGAACAGGTGCCCCGTGGCACACGATTCACCGATCGCCCCGGACGGACCGCGTGTTCCCCTCTACACCGAGGAATTCGCCGCCGACCCGCGCGGCGGATACGACCGGATGCGTGGCCACCACCGCTCCTTCGCTCCGGTCGAGCTCGCCCCCGGAGTGCCGGCGACACTGGTGATCGGCTACCAGGCCGCCCTCGGCATTCTCAACGATCCCGAGCATTTTCCGGCCGACCCGCGGGCCTGGCAGCGCACCGTACCGGCCGACAGCCCGATTCTGCCGATGCTCGAGTGGCGCCCGAATGCGTTGCGCAACACGGGTCCCGTGCATGCGCGTTTCCGTGCCGCCAACATCGCGGCCATCGACGGCGTCGATCTGCATACGGTGCACACCGCCGTCGAGCGGATCGCGGTGCCGCTGATCAACTCGTTCAGCGCCGACGGCCATGCCGATCTGCTGACCCAGTACATCCATCCGCTGGTCTCGGCGAATCTGAACACGATGCTGGGCATCGAACCGGATATCGCCGAGCGGGTGGCGGCCGGGATGGCCGCCATCTTCGACGCGACCGGCGACGCGGCCGCGGGCAACCGGATGCTGGCCGCCGCGCTGCAGGAACATACCGATCGCAAGCGCGCCTACCCCGGTGACGACATCACCTCGCGACTGATCGCCCACGACAGCGGCCTCGACGACGAGGAGGTCATCAACCAGCTGGTCAGCCTGTTCGGCGCCGGTATCGAACCGCAGGTGCATCTGGTCGCCAACGCCCTGCTGCTGATGATGACCGACGATCGGTTCTCCGGAAGCCTGCTCGGCGGCGCCCTGACCACCCGCGATGCGCTGGACTGGGTGTTGTTCAACAATCCCCCGCTGGTCAACTACTGCGCGAGTTATCCGCGGCAGCCGATGCTCATCGAGGACGTGTGGCTGCCCGCCCATCAGCCGGTGCTGATCGGTATCGCCGCCTGCAACAACGATCCGCAGGTCCGCGAGGGCGACCGCAACGGCAACCGCTCCCATCTGTCCTGGGGCGCCGGGCCGCACGCCTGCCCGGCCCGGCAGATCGGCTATCTGGTCGCCCAGGACGCCGTCGACCAGCTCCTGGACGCGCTGCCGGATATCGAGCTGGCCGTGCCGGTGAACGAACTCCGCTGGCGCCCAGGGCCTTTCCATCGTGCCCTGACCGCACTACCGGTCACCTTCCCGCCCTCCCCGCCCCTGCACGGCGCGCTCGGCTAGCGGGCCGGCGACGGCGGTGCGACGAGCCGCCGCCGGGCGCACGGGCCACGCGCGGGTTACCGTCGTGGCATGCAGACCCTCGTGATGACCGGCGCGACGCGGGGAATCGGGCGGATCGCCGCCCGGGAGATCCTGCGCATCGCCCCCGATACCCGCCTGCTCGTGCTGGCGCGCGGCGCGTCCGGACCACAGGTGTGCGCGGAACTGTCCGGTGCGGGGTATGCGGCCTCGCATGTGGAGGCCGATCTGGCATCGCTGGCCGGTATCCGTTCCGCGGCGCGGCGTATTCACGACATGCTCGATCGCGGAGAGGTGCCGCCGCTGGCCGGATTCGTCGGCAATGCCGGCATCCAGTACACCGAGGCGACCATCGCGACCGAGGACGGACTCGAGGCCACCTTCGCCGTCAACGTCCTGGCCAACCATCTGCTGCTGCGCCTGCTCGGCGACCGGTTCGTCGTGCCGTCGCGGATCGTGATCACCGTCAGCGACACCCATTTCGGCGATCTGCGCCACAACCTGGGCATGGTGCCCGGCCCGGTGTGGCACTCCCCCGATGTGCTGGCCCACCCCGGCGCCTTCGACGGTCCGTCGACTACCGCGGCGGGCCGCACCGCGTACTCGACCAGCAAACTCGCCATGATCTATCTGGTGCACGAATACGCGCGCCGGCTTCCGGCCGGAGTCGACATCCTTTCCTACAACCCGGGTTTCGTCCCCGGCACCGCCTTGACCCGCAACGCCGGGCGACTGGAGCGCTTCGCCGCCCGCCGCATCGCACCCGCGCTCACCTGGACCCCGCTGGCGAGCACGCCGAAGACCGCGGGCCGGCGCCTCGCCGAGGTGGTCACCGGATCGGTCCGGGCCGAGTCCGGCAGTTACATCGATCGCTACCGGGTCACCGAATCCTCACCCGAGTCCTACGATCCGGCTCGCGAACGCGACATGTGGGAGTGCGCCGAACGTCTCACCGCCGCGCATCAGGCCTGAGCCCCCGCGCCTTCCGCTAGCGTGATGCCACCGAACGGAAGGATCACCGGTGAAAGTGCATCTGCAGGTGGAGGGTTCGCCGCTGCGTGCCCGCGAGAGCGCCCGCGCGATCGCCGCGCTCGGCGCCGACGGCATCTTCTCCTTCGAGGGGCCGCACGACGTCTTCGTGCCACTGGTTCTCGCCGCCACGGAAACCGATCTGCGCCTGATGACCAATGTCGCCATCGCCGGCCCGCGCAGTCCGCTGCACCTGGCGCACACCGCCTACGATCTGCAGGCCCTCAGCGGGGGACGGTTCCGGCTGGGACTGGGGTCGCAGATCCGGGTGCACATCGAGAAGCGCTACGGCAGCCGGTGGGAACGCCCGGCCCGGCGCACCGGCGAATCGGTGGCGGCCGTGAAGGCCATCCTCGCGGCGTGGGAGGGCCACGCGCCCTTGGATTTCCGGGGCGAATTCTTCACCCATACGCTGATGCCGCCGACGTTCGATCCCGGCCCCAATCCGTTCGGCCCGCCGCCGGTGCTGATGGGCGCGCTCGGACCGGTGATGACCCGCACCGCCGCCGAGGTGGCCGACGGACTGCTGGTCATGCCGTTCAACAGTGCCAGGCATTTCACCGGGCGCACGGTGCCGGCGCTGCGGCGCGGGCTGGCCGCGTCCGGGCGCACGCTCGACGAGTTCGAGGTGGTCGCCCAGGCCATGGTCGCGCTCGGCCGCACCGCGCCCGAGGTGGCCTCCGCCGTCGACGCGGTCGCGCGGCTCATCGCCTTCTACGCCTCCACCCCGGCCTACCGCCCGGTCCTCGACGCCGAGGGCTGGGGCGACTTGCAGCCCGAACTCAACGCCCTGTCCAAGCAGGGCCGCTACGCCGAGATGCGAGCGCTGATCACCGAGCCGATGGTCCGCACCATCGCGCTGGTCGGCTCCCCGGCCGACTGTGCGGCACAGGCGCACGCCCGCTTCGGCGACTACGCCCGCGACATCTGCTGCTACTTCCCGGGTTACGACCCCGCGGCCGACGACGTGGCCGAATTCGTGAGCCGTGTGCAGTCCTCGCGGTAAGGATCGGAACCCCGGCGGTGATGTCGGCCAACCCGCTGATTCTGCGCATCGACGCTCCCGGACACGTCGAGGAACGTAAACTGAACACCGGTCCGCCGGCACAGCCTCCGGACGGCGCGCCTCTGCGAACATCTTCTCCGAAGTTCGCCGCGGCGTTCGTCCCGGCGCTGCTGTTGCTGGGTTGCTACAAGCGGCCGAGTACCGGAGGTATCGCCGACTGAATCGAAACCCGTTCTCGCCGTGACTGTTTCGCATCGGGCCACAGGAGGGCACGTGACCGGCAGGCTCACCGGCCGGTCGCATTCACCGGCGGCGCGCGTGAGCAGGGCCGCGCGCCCGCCGTGCGGATGGCGCGCGAGGGCGCCGACATCATCCGCCGTCGACATCGCGGGGGCCATGCCAGGATCGCGGTCCCGGAGCCGTGGGATGCGATCAACGCGCAGTCGTTCCGCGACGTCGCCGATCGGGGCAGCACCCAGTACTGAAGTGGTTGGGAGAGACAGATGAGCGACTTCGACAGCACCGGACCTACTCCGCGGCTCACCGCGGCGCTGTGTACCGCGGCGCAACTGCTCGGTGACGAGGTGCGTGCCGTCCTGCTGCACAGCCCGCGCCCGGTATTCCTGTTCTACCTGGCCCAGACCTTCGATCAACTCGACGCCGACCTGTCCTCGGGTCGCCCGCCCGGCCCGGCGTCCCCGGCCCAGCAGCTGTGCCTGCATCTGATGCTGGCGCACGCCGAAGGGCGGGTGCCCGCGCGGGATCTGGCCCGGGCCCGGCATCGGCTGTTGCGCCACGACACCGGCGATATTCTCGCCGAGGTCCGCGCTGTCGCCGGAAAGCCCGGTGGCAGTTACGATTTCATCGCGCTGGGCGATGTCCTGGCCGCGGGCGGGATGGGCGCGTTCTTCGCACCCTTCGAACACTCCGGCCAGGCCGCCTGACTCCGGGCGCACGCGAGCCCGGCGAGCGCATGCCGCCACGCCTGCGCTGACCACCGAGGCGGCTCAGCTGCGGGATTCGCCGCTGAGCCCGTGCATCAGCAGGCCCCATGCGCGTCGTGCAGTGGCCTGGCGCGCCGGAAGTTCGGTTTTGATCAGCACGGCCGCCAGCATGGCCAGCGCCGTCACGACGTCCTCGGCGGTGAGTTCCGGTCGCAGCGCGCCGCGCGAATCGGCATCGGCCAATTTGGCGCCGATCAGGTCGACGAGCCGGCGCGACACCTCGAACAACCTCGGATCGTCGAAGCCGGTGGGATCGATGGTGGCGATGAAGCCGGCCGAGACCGCGATCTGGTCGACGATGAAGTCCAGCAGATCCACCGCCGTGGTCCCCGGCCGGTTCGCCACCTCCTCGATGGCGACGACGTTGTCGTCGAACACCGCCAGGATCATCGACTCGCGGGTCGGGAAATGCCGGTACATCACGCCCGGACCCACTCCCGCCGCACGGGCGATCGAGTTCAGCGGGGCGTCGAAGCCGTTCTCGGCGAACACCTCCCGCGCCGCGCGAACCAATGCCCGCCGGTTCGCCGCAGCTGCCTTCGGCCCTCGATTCGCCCGGGGTGACGCGGTCATCTATGCGACGTTACCGCACCCGGTCGGCGACCCGGCACCACGGACCGACGCCGTCGCCCGAGCCCGGCGTCGTTCGGCGCGTACGGATTTCGTGACGCCGGAGCCCCCGCGACACGGAATGAAACAGGTTGCAGTTGACGACACCGGCCGGGTCGTACACACTGCCCTAACAACCGGAGACCATTGTCCGGTTGGATTCGGTCGTACTCGTCCGGAACGCACCCTGCTTTCGCGTCCGGAGCGAACCTCGCGACCGATGTTGCCTGGAAGTCTTGATGGAGAGTGCATGCCCCCGATGAAGCGACGCTCCTTTCTGCTCGGCGCCACCACCGCCGGACTGACGCTGGCCACCGCGGCCACCGCGAGCGCCCAGCCCTGGATGACCACGGGGAGACGGCGCACGGCCGTCCCGCTGACGAGGGAAGACCATCGCGTCGTCATCATCGGGTCCGGATTCGGGGGTGGCGTCAGCGCGCTGCGGCTGGCCGAGGCCGGCGTCGACGTCCTGGTCCTCGAACGCGGGATGCGCTGGCCCACCGGTCCGAATGCCGACACCTTCCCGCATCCGACGCGCCCCGACAAGCGCATGCTCTGGTACCGGTCCGCCCCCGAGGTGCTGGGTGTGCCGGTGGCGGTCGAGCCCTACACCGGCCTGCTGGAGGCCGTCGTCGGAGAGAATATGACGGCGGTCTGCGCCGCGGGCGTCGGCGGTGGCTCGCTGGTCTACCAGGGCATGACGTTGCAGCCCACCGAGGCGACCTTCTCCGCGGTCTTCCCCGCCGAACTCGACTACGCGCTGATGGCGCGCGAGCACTACCCGCGGGTGGCACGCATGCTGGGTGCCGGTGTCGCGCCCGACGAACTGATCGACAGCCCCACCTATCTGCCCTCCCGCGCGTTCGCGCGCAACGTCGGCGCGGCCGGCTACGAGCTGTCGAAGATCCCGATGCCGATCGACTGGAGCTTCGCGCTGCGCGAGGTGCGCGGCGAGATGAAACCGTCCTACATCAACGGCGACTGCGCTCTCGGGGTGAACAACGGCGGCAAACACTCCGTCGATGTCACCTACCTGGCCCGCGCCGAGGCCACCGGCCGCGCCGGCGTGCGAACCCAGCACGAGGTCACCGATGTGGCGCGGACGCGCGACGGTCGCTGGCAGATCAGCGTCGACCGGATCGACACCGCCGGACAGGTCGTCGAACAACTCGTCCTCACATCGCAAGCACTGATCATGGCCGCGGGCAGCATCAACACCACCAAGCTGTTGCTGCGGGCGGGCGCCAAGGGACAGATCCCGGATCTGCCCGACGGACTCGGAGGTCAGTGGGGCAACAACGGCGACCGGATCTTCACCTGGACCAGCGCGACCGACGATTTCGGCACCGCGCAGGGCGGGCCGGTGGTCTACGGCAGCAAGGAGTGGGACGACCCGGCCGTCGCCAACACCGTGATCCAGGCCTCGATCCCGCCGGCCGGTGTCGACGCGCATTCGACCATGCTGGTCGGTTTCGGAATCACCGACGGCCGTGGGCATCTCGCCTACGACGCGGCCACCGACGACGCGACACTGCACTGGCCCGCGGATGCCGACGCCGCACTGCAGCAGCGCATCGCCGCTCGCGTCCACGCCATCGCGGGACCCGGGAGTACGGTGCTCGACACCAACGCCGCGGCCCCGAGCACGTGGCATCCGCTCGGCGGCGCGCCGATGGGCACGGTCTGCGACCTGGAGGGCCGGGTCCACGGCACGCGCGGTCTCTACGTCCTCGACGGCGCCCTGATTCCGGGCAGTACCGCGGCCTGCAATCCGTCGATGACCATCGCCGCCGTCGCCGAACGGGCGCTCGACCGCATCGTCGCCACCGATATCGGCACGGTCATCTGAGGCGAGGCACCGGCGCCCCGGCGCCGCTGCGCCGCGCGGCCTCGGCCTCGATCCAGTCGCCGATCATGTGCGCCGTCATATCGATGGCCTCGCGACGCTGCCGCTCGTCGAATTCGATGGCCGACGCCCGCAGCACCGCGGAGAAGCCGGTGTTTATCATCACGAACGTCATCACGTCGTATTCGTGATCGTCACCGGGCCCGAGTACCTGGATCAGCAGCACCTTGATCAGCAGCCGCAACCGCGGTTCGAACTCCGGGATGCCGCTGCTGTAGAACTGCACCCCGGCGACCAGCGCGCGGACCAGCAGCGCGTTGGCCACCAGCTCCTCGGCGATCGAGTTCAGCAGGCGCGCGGTCAACTCGTGCATCGAGGCGTCCGAGCGGTCGAAGATGCTTTCGGTGGCACGCTTCTCGATGTTCTCGAGCAGTCGTGCGAGCAGCTCCTCGACGATGACGGTGCGGTCGGAGAAGTAGCGGTACACGGTGCCGATACTCATGCCCGCGTCGGCGGCGATCCGGTTGGTCGAGGTGTTGGCGATCCCGCGCTCGCCGAACAGCCGGGCGGCGGTGTCGAGGATGTGCTCCCGGGTCGCCTTGGCTCGCTCCTGGGTGGGCCGGCGACGCTGCCCGGCGGCCTTCGACGCCATCACTCACTCCTGCCTGGTCTTCGCCCGAGGACCGATCGTCGATCGTAGCCCGGCGGACGGTCCCGCCGAGACCGGGAAAGATCCCAAACTATTCTCTCCGGTCGCGAAAAGCGGCTACGCTCGGCATCGCGGCGCGATCGCCCAGCGTCGTGCGACGCGTCGTGAAGTCTCGCGGAACGGTCAGCGCTCCGTGGCGCGCCGGTCCACGGCCTCGGCGAGGTAGTCGCCCAGCTCCTCCCGCAGCACCCGATCCAGCGAGCGCGCCAGGGTGTTGTTCACCGCGGTGACGGCGAGGCCCCGTAGGTGAGTGAGCATCTTGGCGGTTTCGGTGATTTCCTCGTCGGTGTCGGGCAGCCAGCCGGGGCCGTGCGCATCGACGATATGTTGTTTGGCGACCGACATCATGTCGTGGGCGATCTCGTCGAGTCGGCCGGCGACGGCCGCCTGCAGATCGGCCAGCCGGCCCAGCCGGAACCCGTAGCCGTGCAGTTCGGCGAACGTCTCCAGCAACTGCGGATCGGTGAATTCGACTGTCTCCGCGCTGATCCGGGCCAGCCCGAGTTCGGCGAGATGTTTCAGGATCTCCGGATCGGCCGCCTCCTCGCCGAGGAAGGTGTCGATCAACTCCCGCGGTACCTGCAACGTCTCGTCCTGCTGCCCCCATGCGGCGGTGACCGCATGCTGCAGCCCCAGGATCTCGGTGAGGTCCTTACCCGTTTCCCAGCCGGTGATGAAATCGGCGATATGGGCGGTGGTGAACCCCCGCTGCAACAGGACGTCGATGATTTTCAGGCGCTCCAGATGGGAATCGTCGTAGATCAGCGCGCGCCCGATCCGGCGCACCGGCGGCGGCAGCAGACCGCGTTCCTGGTAGGCGCGCACGTTGCGGCTGGTTGTGCCTGCGGCACGGGCGAGTTCATCGATGCGGTACTCCGCCATCCCGTTCTCGCCCACCCTTTCCTCGTGCCGGACGCCGACCCGCGTCACACCCCCCGGCCCGTGTGACCAGCTCGGGCGCGACGCATCGTGTCGACATTAACCCAACGAGGTCACCGTCCGATCGGCGACGGGCGCGCGGCCGCCGCCCCGCCCGGGGATCAGCACATAGTCGTGCGGATCGAGGGTGGCGAGCTGACCGGTGAACTGGCTGCCGAAGCCCGGGAACATGGTCGCGTTGAATCCGTCCTCGGTCAGATACCAGCTACGGCACCCGGAGTTCCAGGTGGTCGCCCGCAGCCGCCGCTGCAGCCGGTGGTTGTAGCGGTCCTGCCGGTCGCGGCGCACCTCGAGCGAATGCAGATTCCGCTCGAGCAGCATGCCGATCGCCGCGGCGAGATAGTCGATCTGGGCCTCCATGTACACCAGCGCCGAATTGTGCCCCGGGCCGGAATTGGGTCCGAAGGTGAAGAACAGATTCGGATAGCCGGCGACCGTCACACTCTTGTACGCGTATGCGCCCCTGCGCCATTCGTCATCCAGTACCCGCCCGCCCCGGCCGGTGATCGGGATCGGCGCGCGCGCCTTCGACACCTCGAATCCGGTGGCGAACACGATGCAGTCGAAGCGGTGCTCGATCCCCTCGGCGGTGCGGATGCCGGCCGGCGACATTCCCGTGATCGGCCAGGTGACCAGCGTGCAGTTGTCGCGCTGCAGCGCCGGGTAGTAGTCGCTGCTCATCAGCAGCCGCTTGCATCCGGCCCGGAAGTCGGGGGTCAGCTGCCGCCGCAACCACGGGTCGCGGACCTGGCTGTGCAGATGGGCCAGCGCCACGGATTCCACGATCCGGGTCAGCGGCGTATTCCACACCACGCCCAGCGCGACCGATTCGTGCCCCCAGAACCAGGCCTGGCGGGCGAGCTGCTCGGTGAGCGGCAGGTGCCGGTACAGCTGCCGGGTCAGGCCGGTGGTGTGCCGGTTGATCCGCGGCAGGACCCAGCCCGGCGTGCGCTGGAACACCTTCACCGATCCCGCGCGTTCGACCAGTTCCGGGACGATCTGCACCGCACTGGCGCCGGTGCCGACCACGGCCACCTTCTTGCCGGTGAAGTCGTAGTCGTGATCCCAGCGGGCGGAGTGGATCATATGACCCTCGTAGCTGTCGCGGCCCGGGATGTCCGGCAGGCTCGCATTGGCCAGCGGCCCGGACGCGACGACCACCGAACGGGCCCGCACCGGCGTGCGGCCGGCGTCGAAGGCGATCTCCCATTCCCCCGCCGCCTCGTCGTAGGCCAATCCGGATACGTTGTGCCCGAAGCGAATCGATGCGCCGAGCGCGAACTTCTCGACCATCGCATCGATGTAGCCGAGGATTTCCGCACTGCCGGAATAGGTCTGCGACCACTCCGGATTCGGCGCGAAACTGTAGGAGTACAGCCGCGACGGAATATCGCAGGCCGCACCCGGATAGGTGTTGTCGCGCCAGGTGCCGCCCACTCGCCGGTCCCGTTCGAAGATCGCGATATTCGTGATCCCGCGCTGCCGCAACCGGATCGCGGCGCCGATGCCGGCGAATCCGGCGCCGACGATCGCGACGTCCAACACGGTGTATCGGCCCGTATTCATGCGACCGGCTCGTAGGTCAGTTCCTTCGACCAGGTCGGCTGCGGGGGCAGCACCCGGTCGGGGATGCGGGCGGTCACCTTCACCAGCACGTCGGCCAGCAGGTGGTAGGGGTGGTCGCGGTTGACCACCCAGTCGCTGTGCATCTTGACGATCCGGTACATCGGCACCCGGTTCACCACGGGCGTGCGCTCCCCGACCGCCTTGAACCGGCGCATCGCGGCATACAGTTTGTCCTCGTCGACGCCCATCGCGACGATGTTGTCGCGCATCTTGTTCAGCAGCGGCACATAGCTGAGCACACCGATCATCAGCGACGGCTTCATCCAGCCCCCGACCAGATCGATCGCGAGTTTGCGGACGGTGGAGTGCCCGAGCAGTTCCATCACCGCGTAATCGGTGGCCAGATGCCGGGACTCGTCGGAGTTGATCTTGCGGAACACCTCCTGGGCGACCGGATCGGCGATCTCGTCGGTGACGAATTTGATCAGCGCGCCGTCGAGCGCCACCTCCAGCATCGGGATCACCGTGCCCAGAAACGACAGCGACATGCCGTCGGCGTATTTGTCGAGGAAGTCGATGACCAGCTTGACGTTGATATTCGGTTCGGGGATCTCGTCGCCGTCGAGCATGCCCCAGCGCCGCATCAGGGCCAGTTCGGCATTGGCGTGGCGTTGTTCCTCGGCGTGGAAGTACCGGTAGATCTCGCGCAGCGTCTGCGTCGGGGCCTTCTTCGCCATCGCCGCGAAGCCGCGTGCGCCGACGTTCTCGATCCACATCAGATCCGCCATGAACGGCGTCAGCTTGGCATGCAGGTCGGAGTCGATCAGTTCCGCGCCCGGTGCGTCCCAGTCGATATCGGCCAGCGCCCACTGCCGGGACTTGATCTTGGCCAGCATATCGTCGAAGTCGAAGGACATGTCAGACTCCTGTCTTCTCGCCGCCGGCCGATGCCGGAATCGAGTCCGCTTGCGGCAGAAACCGATTCAGCACGCCGAGGGCGCGGGTGTAGGTGGCCGGGAAGTGCCGTTTGAGATGCCAGACGACCACAGCGTCGAGCTGCGGCAGCACATGCAGGCGGCCGCGCTCGTGGGCGTCGAGGGTGATGCGCGCGACGTGGTCGGGCGAGAAGCCGGTCCAGCGCATCAGTTCGGTGGCCAGCCGGGCCGAGCCGGCGGTGATGCGGCCGTCGCGGGCGACGTTGGTGCGCACGAAGGTCGGGCACAGCACCGTCACGGTGACGCCGGTGCCCGACAGTTCGGCGGCGAGGGTTTCCGACAGCGACACCACGCCCGCCTTGGACACGTTGTACGGCGCCATCGCGGGTGCGGCGGCGAATCCGGCCGCCGAGGCCACATTGATGATGCCGCCGCGGCCGGCGCGGCGTAGCTGCGGCACGAACAGTTCGCATCCGTGCACCACACCCCACAGGTTGATGCCCAGCGCCCACTGCCAGTCCTCGAATCCGATGTCGCCCACCGGCTTTCCACCGATGCCGACACCGGCGTTGTTGATCACCAGAGTCGGCGGGCCGCCGAAGATCGAGGCGCTGTGCAGCGCCAGCGATTCCATCTCCGCGCGCTGGGCCACGTCGCAACGAAAGGCGTGCGCGCGGCGGCCGTGGGTCCGATCGATGAGCGCGACCGTCTCCTCGGCGCGACCGAGGTCGATATCCGCACAGATCACCTCGCCCCCGCGCCGGGCCAGCTCGAGAGCGAAGGCACGCCCGATTCCGCTGCCGGCTCCGGTGACGACGGCCTTCGCGTCGTAGGTGCTGCGGTCGCCGCCGATCACCGACCGCAGCGCCGCGTTGGCCCCCGACATCGCGTCCACGATCCACATCACCATCCCGCCTCTCGGGCACTCGATACCGGTTGTGCCGCACGGGATAGCGCGAGTACGCGGGAGATGAAGGCGGCCGCGTCCACCCGTTCCGCGCGCAGCGAACGCGAACAGGCTTGTGTCACAGGGGTTCCCGGCAGCAGGCAGTTGATCGGCCGTCCCCCGTACCGCCCCGGGGTCAGCGCCGGCCGCGCACGCGGCGACGGTGACGACAGGACCGGTGCGGTGGCCGACGGCGAGGTCTCCGTTGACCTTCTCGTCTCCATGTATCGAGCATCAGCTACCTATGTGCCATTTGTCAATGGCAGATAGCATCGACGGTCCCGGGAGGGCTGCGCCACCTCCGTGACCAGGGCGCCGAGCATGTCCCGCGCGATTTCGGCATGTTCACGCAAGTCCGGAGAGGCCTCGCCCGCGGCGAGTTCGACGATGGTGTTCAGTTCACCGAAGGCCACCACCAGGCGGCGCAACGCGGCGCGCTGCTGGGCGGCCGAGAGGCCGTTGATACTCACATCCGAGGGATCGCAACGCCGGATGTTTCGTTACGGCGCCGAACGATCGAGGAACGCGGCGGCCGGACCGAGACTCAGCATGCCGGTTCCGGCGCCGAGCACTTCGCCGCGCGCCGGAGACAGGACGCGACGCACCTGACTCGCGGTACTCCGGTCCGCGCATCGGTCGGCGGCGATTCCCACTAGCGCCCAACGTAATTCGGCCAGGTGGTCCGGCGGCGGTGCCGGCGCCGCGTGCAGCAGCTCGTGGGCGCGCTCGGGCCGGAGCAGGGCGGCGACGTAGGGGGCGTTCGGCCCGAAGTCGTCGTTGGCGAAGTCGGCCGGGTCCCGGCCTTCCCGCAGCGCGAGGCACAAGCGGGTCAGCGGCGCGAGACCGGCTGCGACACCGGGCATTCCGCAGCCCGGCAGGGTGGCGAGTGCGCGTTCGTAGGCGTCTGCCACTTCCGGCTCCGGCCGGTCGGTGAGGACGGTGCGCAGCGCGCGATACCAGGTCGTGAAGACCCCGACCAGGTCGCGCTCGTAGCGCACCGCGAGCCGGTCGGCCGCGGCGGCATGCTCGTCGGCGGCGGCCACATCGCCCACCGCGGCCGCCGCCTGCAGCGCGATCAGATGCCCCAGGATCAGGTAGGTCGACAGGTCGTGCCGGCGCGACACCGTGATCAGCTCCCCCGCGAGCCGTGCCCGCAGCGGCCACCGGCCCGGGGTGTGGAAGGACTGCAGGAATCGGGCATCGAGAGCGAGCACGAGCACGGCCGGGTCACCCAGGTCGCGGGCCATGAGTTCGGCCGCCCGCGCGGCCTCGGCGCCGGAACCGCCACGGCGGCCCCGGGTTTCGATGGCGAACAGCGCGAGCAACCGGGCGCGGAGCGCGGGCGCGGCCTCGGTGTCCAAGCGTTCGAGGGTGACGCGCGCGGCCTCGGCCACGCGCGCCGACCGGGCCGGATCATCGAGCACCGACCAGACCCCGGGTACCTCCATGCGGGTCAGCGCGGTGGCCGTGAGTTCGGGATCGTCGATCGCGAGCAGGTCGTCGATCGCGTGCGCCCGGCGGTCCTGGGCGGAAGTCAGGCCGGTCGCATCGGTGAGCGCCAGGCCGCGCAGCAGATCGGCGGAGGAGGTGATGCGGCTGCGGGGGCCGGTGGCGCCGTAGGCGGCGACGGTCTCCCGCCACAATCGGTGCTCGCCGAATTCTTGTTCGCCGGTGAGGATTTCGCGTTCGAGGGCGATCAGTTCGGCGCTGGGATCCAATCCGGCTTCCGAGCCGAGCCGGGTGCGGGCGCGCCGCAGTGCCGCCAACGCATCCTCCCGCCGCCCGGCCTGCCACAGTCCGCGCGCCTGCAGCAGCCAGGCGCGTTCGCGTGCGGGATGCTCGTGCAGATACGGTTCGAGTTCGGCGACGGCCTGTTCCGGCCGCCCCTGCCGGATCCGCGCCTCCGCGAGCATTTCCACTGCCGCCGAACGCAGTTCACCGAGCTTCGCGATCTCGCCGTTCGCCCACCGGTAGTCGTCGTAGGCGTCTCCGCGCCAGAGCGCGAGGGCCGTTTCCAGCGTCTCGATCCGCTGCGGCCCGGCCTGATTCGCCGCCGCGCGGATCAGATCGTCGAAGTACCAGGCGTCGACGTGGTCGCGGGGCAGCACCAGCCGGTATCCGGAGCCCTCGGTGACGATCACCCGGGAACGGGTGCGCGGCGCGCGGCCGGGTTCCAGCGCACGCCGCAATGCGGCGACGAAGGTGCGCACGGCGGCGACCGCGCCCGGCGGCGGGTCCTCCCACAGGTCGGCCCCCAAGGTCGGCACCGGCACCACCCGTCCTCCCGCGGCGATCAGGCGGGCCAGCACCTCGGCGTGCCGGGGTCCGTGCAGCGGCAGCGGCGTCCCGTCGGCGGCGACGGCGCGCACCGGGCCCAGGACACCGGCCGAGGGTGCCGCATCGGGGCCGGTGAGCTGCGCACTCATCGGTTGCTCATTCCCGCCGCCGAGCATTGATCACGCACCGAACCAGCCTAGAGAAGGGAACCTCACCGCATGTCCGCACCCACCGTCCTCGGTTTCGACTACGACCGCGTTCCGGTCGCCGAGGATGTCGCGTTGTCCGTGGCGCACGCCGGCTCCGGAACTCCGATCGTGCTGCTGCACGGCTTCCCGCAGACACATCTGATGTGGCGGCACGTCGCACCCGCGCTGGCGCGCGAGCACACGGTGCTGTGCCCGGACCTGCGCGGCTACGGCGACAGCGGCAAACCGGTCGCCGCCGATCCCGGCACCTATGCCAAACGCACCATGGCCTCCGATGTGATCGCGCTGGCCGACCACTTCGGATTCGATCGCTTCGCGCTGGCCGGCCACGACCGCGGCGCGCTGGTGGCGATTCGCACCGGACTCGACCGGCCGGATCGCATCTCCCACGTGGCGGTTTTGGACGTGCTGCCGACGGCGGCCATGTGGGATGTCCTGCACGGCCACACCGCCGCGGTCGCGTTCCATCTGTATCTGATGGCCCAGCCGCCCGGGCTGCCCGAGCGCATGATCCGCGCGAGCGCCGACGACTTCTTCGGCCATTTTCTCGACGCCTGGTGCCTGCGCCCCGAGGCGATTCCCGCGGATATCCGCGCGGAGTATCTGCGGGCGTGCGCCGACGCGGTCGACTCGATCGTCGCCGACTACCGCGCCTCGGCCACCGTCGATCTCGACCACGATCGGGCCGACCGCGCCGCCGGCAGGCGACTCACCATGCCCGTCACCGTGATTCAGCAGGATTGGGGCGCCGAACTCGGATACGACGCGGCCGCGGTATGGCGCGAGTGGGCCACCGATCTCGACCACCGCACGCTCGCGCTGGGGCACTTCATGGCCGAGGAAGCGCCGGAGGAAGTGGTCGGGGTGATCACCGACCTGCTGCGCCGGACCCCCTCGGCCTGACGCGCAGAGCCCGGCGGCCGGCGCCGGATTCGGACGCGCGCCGACCATATCGGGCACGTACAGTGCGCGGTGTCGGACGAGTGCAGGTGAGGGGGCCGTGCAAGTGAGCAGCGACAGCCGGGCCGGGGAGATCCACGGCGGCGCCGAACCGGACACCCACGACGGCGCGAGAGCGAATGCGCCCGCCGGCGCCGGTTTCGACCCCGGCGCCGGTTTCGCTGCGCACACCGGTGCGGTGACGATGGCCGACGAACGCCTCGGCGTCAACGATGCGGTCGCCGCCGTCCTCACCCGCTGGATCGGATCGATGCCCGCGCTGTATCTGGTGCTGATCGGGTTCAGCATCTGGATGGCGCTGGCGACCTGGGGGCCGTTGCGCTCGGTGGACCCGTATCCGTTTCCGTTCCTGCTGTTCGTCGACAACGTCGCGCAGCTGATTCTGTGTCTGGTGATCCTGGTGGGCCAGCGGGTGCTCAGTGCCGCCGCCGACCGCCGGTCGGTGCAGACCTACGAGAACACCGAGGCGATCTTCGCCCAGGTCGCGGATCTGCAGGCGCATCTGGACCACCACGACCGCGCGCTCAGCCGGGGCCTGAGCCTGCTCGAGTCGACGCCGCATCCGTGGATCGAACGGCATCGGGTGCAGTCACCGCCGCAGGCCGCCGACCAGGCGGTCAGCACCAACGACCGGATCGCGGTGTGGCTGACCGAGCGGCTGGGCAGCGTCTGGGGCTTCTATCTCGCGCTCGGTTCGCAGATTCTCTGGGTTGTGCTGGCGCAGGCCGGAATTCAGCGCGTCGACCCCTACCCGTTCGCCTTCATGGCGTTTCTGTCCACGCTCGCGCAACTGGTGTTCATGATCGTGATCATGGTCGGTCAGGACGTGCTCGGGCGCACCGGTGACCGCCGCTCCGAGCAGACCTTCCTCGACGCGCAGGCGGTGCTGCACGAATGCCGGCGGATGAAGGCGCGGCTCACCGCCCAGGACCGCGTCATCGACAGCCTCACCGGTTACGTCACCGACCGGGTCAGCGAACAGCTCGGGCGGGCGCTGCACGAAACCAGCGAACGGGTCGACCACCAGGCCCGCGCCCACACCGTCATGACCACCGGTGAGGCGCCGGCCGACGCCGCCGCCCTGCGCCACTGGAACGAGCTCAGCGAACAGGACCGCCGGGCCTATCGCCAGCAGGCCCGCGGTATCGGGGAGGATCTGGCCGCGATCGGCTGCTTCATGGTGCCCGCCTTCGATCCGGCCTTCGCGGTGACCTTCGACGACGACGAGATCGGGCTGCTCGCCCGCCTCGACTACGAACGCCGGATCGCCGATCGGCGCGCCCTGCTCGGCGGAGCCGCCCATCCCGATCCCGACGACGCCGAACCGCTGCCCTGGCCGGACCTGCCCCGGTCCGCGCGCATCCGCTACCTGCAGGCCGCCCGGCGCATCCCGGTGATGGTCTCCAGCGCCGGCTTCCAGGTGCTGCGCAGCACCCCGCCCCGGGTCCGCGGCGGTGCCCGCGCCCGCCTGACGTAAGGTCGCGACCCATGAGTGAGGATCTGTTGGGCAAGGGTGCGCTGGTCAGCGGGGCGAGTCGCGGTATCGGATACGCGGTGGCGGCGGAACTGCTGCGGCGCGGGGCGAACGTGCTGATCACCGCCCGCAAACCGGAACCGCTGGCCGAGGCGGCCGACCGGTTGCGGGCGCTGGGCCATTCGGGCACCGTCGTCGCGCTGGCGGGCAATTCGGGTGACGAGGCGGCGCGCGCCGAGCAGGTGGACACCGCCGTCGCCGAATTCGGATCCTTGGACATCCTGATCAACAACACCGGCATCAACCCCGTCTACGGGTCGCTGATGGAGGCCGATCTCGGGGCGGTGCGCAAGATCTTCGACGTCAACGTGGTCGCGGCGCTGGGCTATGTGCAGCAGGCCTATCGGGCGTGGATGGGTGAGCACGGCGGCGCGGTGGTGAACCTGGCGAGTGTGGCCGGTATCCGCTCGACGGGTGTGATCGCCGCCTACGGCGCGTCCAAGGCGGCCCTCATCCGGCTCACCGAGGAACTGGCCTGGCAGCTGGGTCCGTCGATCCGGGTCAACGCCGTCGCACCGGGCGTGGTCAAGACGAAATTCGCCGACGCGCTGGTCACCGACAACGAGGAGGCCGTGGCCGCGACCTATCCGCTGCGGCGCCTGGGCACGCCCGAGGACGTGGCCGCACTGGTCGGGTTCCTGGTCTCCGATCAGGCCGCGTGGATCACCGGCGAGGTGGTGCGGGTCGACGGCGGCCTGCTCGCGACCGGCGGTATCTGAACCGGGCGACCGCACATCCCGTCAGCGGAAGGCGAGGGCGCCGAGGATGTCCTCGTGCCGGTACTTCAGGTACTTCTTCACGGTGCCCTCGTCCACCGAGCTGGTGGCGGTGGCGAAGGTGATGACCAGGAACTCCTTCTCGGCGTCGTCCTTCCACTTGCCGGTCGCGAAGTTCGAGATGTAGGTGCCGGGCCGCAGCTTCAGATCGTCGTCGGTGTACGCGTCCGGTGCGGCCGCGGCCTTCTGGCTGCTCGACATGCCGACGACGAATTGAGTCAGCATCAGGGAACCGCCCTCGGCCTTGTACACCATCTCCGCCGCATACTGGCAGCCCAGCGACGTGAGTTTGCCGCCGACCTCGATATCGGCGCAGCTGGGATGGTCGCGGCCCTCGACCCAGTCGGCGTGCAATTCCACATCGCCGGCCTTGAAGTTCCAGTCGTGCCCGTATTCCCGATAGCTCAGGTGGCCGGAGGTGCCGGGACTCGCGCTGGTGGTCGGGGCCGCGGTGGTGGTCCGGGCGTCGGTGGTGGCGGGGACGAGCGCGGGCGTACTGGTTCCGGCGGCCCGGTCGTCACCGCCGGAATCGCGGGTCGCGACCACGACGATGCCGCCCGCGATCACCAGCAGCGCGATCACGCCGAAGACGATGCCGACGATGAGTCCGCTGTTGTTCTTGGGCGGCGGCGGAGTCGGATAGCCGCCGGGAGCGGGCTGTCCCCAGTTCGGCGCGGGCATCTGCTGATCCCACGCCGGCGTCTCCCACCCGCCCGGTGCCGCGTCCCAGCCCGAACCGGGCTGGTTCGGGTCGCGCCCCCACCCCGCGTCGTGGGGTTGTTGCGGGCCGTAGCCGTACGGCCCGGATCCGGGGGGATACGTCATCTGCTGCCACCTTCCGCGTCCCGGGGCAGCGCCCTCCGCGGTCGTGGTCTCCCCCCGGGCATCGTGGGTCGACCCTACCGGACCCGACACACCCGCCGTGATGCGACGGGCGGGCACACCGCGCCCGGCCGATCTGCTGCAATGGCGGCATGAGTGCCGATCTCATCGTCTGCGGGCTCGGTCCGGCCGGGCGGGCGCTGGCGCATCGCGCGGCCGTCCACGGACTCGCCGTGACCGCGATCGATCCGCATCCGTGGCGCCGCTGGCCCGCGACCTACGCCACCTGGGCCGACGAAGTACCGGACTGGCTGCCGGACCGGGTCGTGGCCGCGACGATCGAGCGCCCGCTCGCCCGCGGTACGCGCGAAGTCGAGATCGCCCGCGCCTACCAGGTTTTCGGCACCGCCGCGCTGCAGGACGCTCTGGACCTGTCCGGGGTGCGGGTAGTCGCCGATCGGGTGCTGGAGATCGGGCGAGGCGAGCAGGTGCGGCTGACCTCGGGCCGGACACTGCCCGCGCACCGCGTGGTCGACGCCCGCGGCCTGGCCCGTGACGTGCGCCGAGCCGAGCAGACCGCCTATGGCGTTGTGCTGCACCGTGATCGCGAACCGGCCTACTTCATGGACTGGTCCCGGGACAACGGCGCCGACGCCGGCGAACCGGCCTCCTTTCTGTACACGATCCCGCTGGGCGGTGGCCGGGTGCTGTTCGAGGAGACCTGCCTGGCCGGGCGGCCGGCGATCGGCCTCGACGAGCTGCGGCGTCGCCTGGAACACCGATTGCGCTGCCGGGGAATCGAATTCGGGACGGACGCACCGGTCGAACGGGTGCGCTTCCCGGTCGAGGGCGGCCGGGCGCGCGACGGCGCATTCGGCGCGGCGGGCGGACTGCTGCATCCGGCGACGGGATACAGCGTCGGCGCCACACTCGCCGCGGCCGACGCCGTCGCCACCGGGCAGAGCCTCTGGCCGGTCTCGGCGCGCCTGGTGTATGCCCTGCGCAGGGCCGGTCTGCGGGCGCTGCTCGCGTTGCCGCCGCACGAGTTGCCGGTGTTCTTCGACGCCTTCTTCGCCTTGCCTCCGGCCCTGCAGCGTGCTTATCTGTCCGGCCGCACCGATCTGCGCGGCACCACCGCCGCCATGATCGCGCTGTTTCGCGAACTCCCGTGGCCGCTACGCCGGATTCTTGCCGCGGCCGCTGCGCCGGGCGCCGGGCGCGAGGCGGTGCCCGCCGGTCAGCCGTGATCGAAGACCAGGGCGGTGGTGTTGTCGGTGGCGCCCGCCGTGATCGCCGCCTCGACCAGGGCGTCCGCGGCGCTCGACGCGGAGTCGGCGTCGGCGAGGATCTGCTTGATCTCGGTCATCGGCAGGGTCTTGTGCACCCCGTCCGTGCTCAGCAGCCAGCGGCCGGTGCCCGTGCCGGTGATGCCGTGACCCACCGCGTCCGGCCGCACGGTCCGCGCGGAGGTGGTCACCATATGGTGCATCCGGGGCGCGACGGCGACACCGCGCGCGTTCATCATCTCCGCGACGGTGTGGTCGCTGGTGATCTGATGCAGCACTCGCCCGTTCCAGTGGTAGGCCCGGCAGTCGCCGACCCAGGCGATATCACAGGGTCCGTCGATGCGGTCCGGTGTCGGGCATACGGCCACGACCACCACGCTGTCGGCGGAGGGCTCGGGGAATTCGCGCAGCAATTGCTGTTGGGCGGCAAGGATTCCGGCGGCCGCACTACCACCGACGGCGACCCGCGCCGCGACCTGCGCCACGGTGCGCGCCGCCCGCGCGGCCAGCAGATGATCGCCGATGCCGTCGGCCACGGCGAAGGCGCTGCGTCCGACCGCGGAGTCGATATAGCCCGACACCGCGTCGGCATTGAGCGACCGGCCGCCGCGGCGGCTGACCGAATGCGCTGTGATTCCCGTGAGCCGCATCAACTCACGCCGTGTGATTGCCGTCGTCACCGCTGTGTGCACGGCCGACCTCCTCGACTGCCCCTGCCGACTGCGGTTCCGTTCGTTCTCACCGGCGATCGCGTGGACCGCGACCGGCGCCGAAACTGCCCCGAACAGAACTCGCCTGCTCAGACTATGTCAGCCGGGACCGTGCTCAACCTGTGAAAACGGGCACGAGTTCATTACAGGCCGCCGTCCGGCGCACCTCCGGGGCGCGCATCGGCCACGATCAGCGCCCGAAATGCCCCGATTGCCCGCCCTCGATCGGATGGGCGAGCGCGTCCGTGACCGCTGCGACGCCGGCGCTTCGCCCGGCCGTGACCTGCGCCGTGCGGTCGGTCGCGGCCATCTCTCGGCCGTGCCCGCCACCCGCGCGGTGAGCGCGCGAATCTCGCGCATCCAGCGGAGTACCGGTCCCAAACACCGCCGCGCCCACCTCGAGGAGTTCGCCTCGGCCTGCGGGACGGTGCCGACGACGACCGCGATTATCGGCGGCGCGCAATTCCTCACCACGTTGATGGTGAGCCCGAGATGGGCGCCGTAACACGCGCCGACGTACTTCTCCCTCGACGACTGGGGGCTATGCGCGTATGGAGGGTGACGGTGTCGTCCCGCCCCGGATCGCGACGGCGCGTACCGGGCACTGCTGGACTGCCCGGTACACGCCATCACCGAAATCGACAGCGCTACCGAATAATTCGCGCCCTCAGCGCCAGGGCAGGCAGCCGGCGCTCCGCAACCGCGAGGCCAATCCCCCGTCGATGCCCACCGGACCACCGAACCCGCCGGCGCTCAGCGTGGGAACGAGCTGCGCGCCGAGTCCGGCGCCGATCGAACATCCGAGGAGGTTGATATCCACGGTGATGATCTCCTTGGGCGGGTTGAGCCCCGAATCGTCATCGGCCGCAGCGACGCCGGCCCCCGCCACTGCGGCGACGGTCAACGCCGCGGCGGTGAGACCGGTGGTGATGATGCGCACGTATCCTCCTTCTGCGCCGGTGTGGCGCAGGTCGATTTCCGACGGCAAACAGCAATGACGGCCCGCCGGAACCGGTCCGACGAGCCGAAACATAGTGTTGACCACCGCCGCATCCGGCAAACCATGCCCGACGTACCGGGCGGGCCGGCTCGGCGAGGAACGGTTCCCGGGCCGGCCGGCGGCGATCCCTGGTACGCAGCGGCTTTCCGGACGCCGGGGACGGTATAGGAGTTCCCTATGCCGCCTGCTCGGATTCCGTCTTTGCCTCTCGCAGACCCCCGGGCCTACCGTGAAACGACCCGGCGAGACACGCCTCGCGACTTTCCGAAGTGCCTGTCGCACAGCGTGTTTCGCGGTGCACCACACATCACGAATTCGAGAGGATCGGTGGTATGACCACGATCGAGGACGGATCCCGCACGAGCGACCTCGCGGGTAAACGCGCACTGGTGACCGGTGGCACGCGCGGCATCGGCGCGGCCGTCGTGCGTGGACTGCTGGCCGCCGGTGCCGAGGTGCTCACGACCGCCAGGTCGGCCACGGGCACGGCACCCGAGGGCGCCGGGTTCGTACCGGCCGACGTGCGCACCCGGGCGGGAGCCGAGGCGCTCGCCGGGGCCGCGCAGCAGACTCTCGGCGGCGTCGACATCGTCGTGCACAACGCCGGTGGCGCACGCCCGTTCGCGAGTAGTTCGGCCATTCCCGACGAGGAGTGGCAGGACGCGCTGGAGCTGAATCTGCTCGCCGCGGTGCGGCTGGACGCGCTGCTGACACCCGGGATGCGGGAACGCGGCGCGGGCGCCATCGTGCACATCTCGTCGGCGGCGGTGCCTGTCGCGTTCGCCCCGTTCCTGCACTACACCGCCGCCAAGGCGGCACTGGAGAATTACAGTCGCGGGCTGGCCGCCGAGCTGGCCCCGTTCGGAATCCGGGTCAACACCGTATCTCCCGGCCGGACCGCGACTCCCGGCGGCGAGGCGACGCGCGATCAGTGGGCGCAGCTGAGCACCGGCGCAGACGGCGCCACTGCGACCGTTCCGCTGGGGCGCGACGGCCGGCCGGACGATATCGCCGAGGCGGTATTGTTCCTGGTATCCGATCGGGCCGGCTGGCTGACCGGCACCGGGCTCGTCGTCGACGGCGGCGAATTCCCGAAGCGGTGACCGTCACGCCGCCGGCGCGGCATGAGCGGTCCGGCACCAGGTCTCGCGGCGCAGCAGTTCCAGCAGAGCCGTCTCCGCGGGGCCCGCGCCGGGCCGGACCGCGGCGACGACGGGCTGATAGACGCCCGGCGACACCGGGCGTGCGAGATGGCAATAGTCGTGCGGCACCGCCGAGGCCGGCACGAGCGTGACCCCGAGCCCCTGGGCGGCCCAGCGCACCGCGGTCGCCGTCTGCGATACCCGGGCGACGGTGGCGGGCGTGATACCGTTGTCTTGCAACACATTTCGGAGCAGACCGTCGAGCGCGCCGTCCTGATCGAACCGCACCCACGGTTCGCGCTCCAGATCACGCAACTCGATCCGATCCGCGGTGAGAAGCGGGTGTCCCTCCGCGAGAACCACGAAAAACCCCTCGTCGCCGAGGTGGTGACCGATGTACCGGCCCTCACCGCACGGCCCTGCCATCAGCGCGAGGTCCAGCACACCCCGGCGCGCGAGCCGCTCGAGCTCGGCGGGATTCGGCTCCTCGAACACGGTCACCGCCATCCGCGGGAACCGGCGGCGCAGGACGCCCAGCGCGTTCGGCAGCTGTCGTGTGCCCAGCCCCATCTGCGCTGCCACCACGAGTTCACCGACCAGATCATCGCCGCCGGCGCGTGCGGTTGCTCGCGCCCGCCGTGCCGCGTTCACCGCCAGCTCGGCATCCCGCAGGAAGGCGCGGCCGACCACCGTGGGCACCAGCCCGGTCGGCGTGCGGTCGAACAGCGTCACGCCGAGCTCGCGCTCCAGGGCGCGGATCTGCTGCGACATCGACGGCTGGGCGACGTGCAGGCGCTCGGCGGCGGCCGTGACCGATCCCTCCTCGGCGACGGCGAGGGCGTACTCGAATTGCCGCAGGCTCATCGTTCGTCCGCCTCCACCGAGAAGACGTCGGCGGTCGCCTGCTGCGGGCTCAGGCCCGCGACGACCAGCCCGAACAACCGGTCCGCCTGTGCGGCGGGGTCGGCGCCGTGTTCGGTCGCCAGGGCGATCCCCACGATCAGGGTGATCAGGTCCCCCACCGTGAACGCGGTCGCGACCACGCCTTCCCGGGCGGCGCGGCGCAGCAGCGGCTCGCCCGCTTCTTCCAGCGCCGCCGCACAGCTGTTGTCGTGCACCGGATCGGATCCGGCGCTGTCGTAGGACAACGCGGCCGCCAGCCCGCGGGCACCGACACAGTAGGCGACGACATCGCGCAACCAGTCCAGCAAGGCGCCGCGGCTGTCCTCGGCGTCGGCGAGTTCGTGCGCGCGGGCGCACAGCGCGTCGATCCTGGTGCGCGACACCGCTTCCAGCAGCGCGCGGCGGGTGGGAAAGTGCCGCCGCACCGTCGCCGAACCGACTCCCGCCACGCGCGCGATCTGTTCGAGCGATGCCCCGGCTCCGTGCGCCGCGACTTCCTTCTCGGCGACCGCGAGCACCCGTGCGTAGTTGCGGCGAGCATCAGCGCGTCGGCGCTCGGGCATCGCGTCACCTCCCGGTTGCTAAACGGCGGGCCCCGCCATATCGTAGCCGAAAACAGAAACGGCGGGCCCCGCCGTTTAGCGAAGGGTGCACCATGTCCGCAGCTTCGAAGTCCACAGCTTCGGCCCCCGTCCTGGTCACCGGCGCCACCGGAAGGCAGGGCGGCGCCACCGCCCGCGCACTGCTCGCGGCGGGCGTACCCGTCCGCGCTCTGGTGCGCGACCGAAACACCGTGCGCGCCAAGGAGATCGAATCACTCGGAGCCGAACTGGTGACCGGCGATCTACGCGACCGGGAATCGGTGATTCGCGCGGCCGAGGGCGCCCGCGCGGTGTTCTCCGTGCAGATGCCCGCCATCACCGAGGCCGGCTTCGACTTCGACGGCGAGGTCACCCAAGGCGTCCATCTGATCGAGGGCGCACGGGTCGCGGGGGTCTCCCAGTTCGTGCACACCTCGGTGAGCGGCGCCGGTCAGCACACCGAAGTTCCCGGCTGGGCTCCCGGCCGGTGGGCCGTCGAAAACTCTCTGACAGCCAAGGCCGCGGTCCAGGATGCGTTGCGCGCAGCCGGGTTCCCGCGCTGGACCTTGTTGAAACCCGGCACCTTCATGGAGAACTTCCTGCCGTCCATGCGGTACATGTTTCCCCGCGGAGTCGAGGGCGGGCTGGTGAGCGTCCTGGCGCCGCAGACCCGGCTGTCCCTGGTCGCGGTCGCCGACATCGGCCGCGCGGCCGCCGCGGCGATCACCGACCCCGGACGATTCGACCGCGTCGAACTCGAGCTGGCGAGCGACTACCTGTCGATGATCGAGATCGCAGCCACCCTGTCCCGCGCGCTCGGCGTTCCCGTGGAGGCTCCGAACATGACCGTCACACAGGCTGTGGCTGCCGGTATGCCGCCCATGGGCGCCGCGCTCGAATGGCTGAACGTGGCCGGCCAGCCCGGTCGCCCCGACTACGCCAGAGCCCTCGGCATTTCCCTCACCAGCTTCGAGCAGTGGGCGCGCACGCACCTGCACACCGCGTCGGCGAGCGGGTAGCAGGCGGGCATCGGTTGCCGTGCGCTCGGTGCACGCCGGGGCCGGTACTGACACCATCGAGGTATGAGTGTGCAGGATTTCCGGGAACTCGCCGCGGCGCGCTTGCGCGAGTTCGAGTTTCGAACGGTCGCGGACGTGCCCGGAATGCGACGCGCGAGCGTCGCGCTGTGCGTGCTGGAGCACGAGGGACACCCGTGTGTGGTCGTGATCAAGCGGGCCTATCGCGGCCGCAACGCGGGGCAGTGGGCGTTGCCGGGCGGGCGGGTCGACGGCGACGAGACCGCTGTCGCGGCAGGGTTACGGGAACTGCACGAGGAGATCGGCCTGGTCGCCTCGCCCACCGATGTCCTCGGCAGGCTCGACGACTTCCCGGCGGCCTCCGGCTTCGCGATCACCC